>NZ_CP019312.1:0-2400000 GCF_001969365.1 Tateyamaria omphalii
CAGCGGGTCAACGAGACTGTCCAAGTTCATGGCTTACCGCTTCCGCCGCTTCACATTCCCACCCCTTTGCCCAGCACGCCCAGCCGTCGAACGCCCGGATGCCTTCTGCGCGTCGTCCACTGCCTTCTCCACGGCATACTGACGCGCCAAGGGATCATCCGCCACAACCAGATCGACCGTTTCGAGCCGTTTGACCTCGTCCCGCAGCCGCGCTGCCTCTTCGAATTCTAGGTTCTCTGCCGCTTTGCGCATGTCGGCGCGCAACCCGTCGAGCACGGCTTGCAGGTTGCCACCCGCCAATGGCGCGTCGATCTTGGCCGTGACGCGGGATTGGTCGGTGTCGCCCTGGTAGAGGCCTGCCAGCACGTCTTCGACGTTCTTTTTTACCGTCTCGGGCGTGATCCCGTGTTCTTCGTTATAGGCCATCTGCTTGGCGCGGCGGCGGTTGGTTTCGGCGAGCGCCCGTTCCATCGAGCCTGTGATCTTGTCGGCGTACATGATCACGCGGCCGTCGGCGTTTCTTGCCGCCCGTCCGATGGTCTGGACGAGGGATGTCTCGGACCGCAGGAACCCTTCCTTATCCGCGTCGAGGATCGCGACAAGGCCGCATTCGGGGATGTCGAGCCCCTCGCGCAGCAAGTTGATGCCGATCAGCACGTCGAAGGCGCCCAAGCGCAGGTCGCGCAGGATTTCGATCCGTTCCAGCGTGTCGATGTCGGAGTGCATGTAGCGGACGCGAATGCCCTGTTCGTGCATGTATTCCGTCAGATCCTCGGCCATGCGCTTGGTCAGCGTGGTGCAGAGGGTGCGCATGCCTTGCTTGGCCACTTTCTGGACCTCGTCCAGCAGGTCGTCGACCTGCATCTCGACCGGTCGGATTTCGACGGGCGGGTCTAGAAGGCCGGTGGGGCGGATGACCTGTTCGGTGAAGACGCCGCCTGTTTGTTCGATCTCCCATGCCGCGGGGGTGGCCGAGACGAAGACGGATTGGGGGCGCATGGCGTCCCATTCCTCGAACTTGAGGGGGCGGTTGTCCATGCAGGACGGCAGGCGGAAGCCGTGTTCGGCCAGCGTGAACTTGCGCCGGTAGTCGCCTTTGTACATGCCGCCGATCTGGGGGACAGAGACGTGGGATTCGTCGGCAAACACGATGGCGTTGTCGGGGATGAATTCGAACAGCGTGGGGGGCGGTTCACCCGGGGCGCGGCCCGTGAGGTAGCGGGAATAGTTTTCGATGCCGTTGCAGACGCCGGTGGCTTCGAGCATTTCCAGATCGAAGTTCGTGCGCTGTTCGAGCCGTTGCGCTTCGAGCAGTTTGCCCTCGCCCACCAGTTGGTCGAGCCGGATCTTGAGTTCCTTTTTGATGCCGATGATGGCCTGGTTCATCGTCGGTTTTGGGGTCACGTAGTGCGAGTTGGCGTAGACGCGGATATGTTCTAGCGATGCTGCTTTTTCGCCGGTCAGCGGGTCAAACTCGGTGATGCTTTCCAGTTCTTCGCCGAAGAAAGACAACTTCCATGCCCGGTCTTCGAGGTGGGCGGGGAAGATTTCGAGGGAGTCGCCGCGCACGCGGAAGCTGCCGCGTTGGAAGGCCTGGTCGTTGCGGCGGTATTGCTGGGCGATGAGGTCGGCCATGACCTGGCGCTGGTCGTATTCCGTGCCGACCTTGAGGTCCTGCGTCATGGCGCCGTAGGTTTCGACAGACCCGATGCCGTAGATGCACGAGACGGAGGCCACGATGATCACGTCATCACGTTCCAGAAGCGCCCGCGTGGCGGAGTGGCGCATGCGGTCGATCTGTTCGTTGATCTGGGATTCTTTTTCTATGTAGGTGTCGGAGCGGGCGACATAGGCTTCGGGCTGGTAGTAATCGTAGTAGCTGACGAAGTATTCGACGGCGTTGTCGGGGAAGAACCCTTTGAATTCGCCATAGAGCTGGGCCGCAAGCGTTTTGTTTGGGGCGAGGATGATGGCGGGGCGCTGCGTTTCCTCGATCACCTTGGCCATGGTGTAGGTTTTGCCCGTGCCCGTCGCGCCCAGCAGGACCTGGTCGCGGTCGCCTGACATCACGCCGGCGCTGAGTTCCTTGATCGCGGTGGGCTGGTCGCCTGCGGGTTTGAATTCTGTGTTCATCACCAGCTGCTTGCCGCCTTCCAGCTTGAGGCGGGTGCGGACATCCTCAGCCGGGTTGGCGAGGTAGGTGACGGGATCGGAGGAATCGGTGTGTGCGTAGGCCATGACCGTTACTTGGCGCAAAGGGCGCGCGGCGCAAGTGGGTGCGGCGCTTTGCTGTCAGGAATTGGCAGGAGCGCCCCCCCCGGCGGGCGCGTGCAGCGGCATGGGCGTGTCCAGCCCCTTGAGCGTTTCGGTGCTGACGTGGCGGGTGGGCATGCCGGTGAGTTGGGCCACTGTGTCCGAGAGGAGCACGGGTTCGCCCAGCCTGCCGCAGAACGCTTCGACCCGGGACGCGATGTTGACGGACTGGCCCAGCACGGTGAAGTCCAGCCGTTCGCGGGCACCGACATTGCCGTAGAGCAGTTCGCCGTAGTGGATGCCGGTGCCGAAGGGGACGGGCAGGTCCGCAAGCGCCGCGATGCCGAGCGCGGCGTGGGCGGCGCTGAGGGCCTGGCGGCAGGCGTTGACCTGACCCGCATCGCTGCCGTCGGAGGGGAACAGCGCCAGCACACCGTCGCCCGTGAATTTCAGGATCTCGCCGCCGTTGTTGTCGATGGCGTCTGACATCACCTCGAAATACCGGTTGGCGATGTCGAGGACGGTTTCGGCGGGCTCTGTTGCGTTCAGGGCGGTCCAGCCGCGGATGTCGGAAAAAAGGATCGCCGCCTCGATCTGTTCGATGTCGCCGCGGGTGATCTGGCCGTCCAGCACACGCTGGCCGGTGCGGGGGCCAAGGTAGCTGGTGGCGATGGCGTTGGCGATGTGGTCGTGGCGCCGTGCTTCGACCACGGGGGCCAGCACTTCGGATATGGTGTCGAGAAGGGCGATGTCTTCGGTGCTGAACCCCGCGCCATCGGCGACAAAGATGATGATCCCGTAGGTGCCTGTCGCAAAGTGGATCGGGCGGCCATACCAGTCGGACGCGCCGCGCGCCTTGAGTTCATGCAGGATGAGGTGGTCGTCCGGGCCGAGCGTATCGTCCAGTCGGCGGCGGTAGGGGCCGTGGGTGGTCGAGATGATCTCCATCGGGCTGCCGATATAGGTGGCGCGCGTCTCGATCCCGTGCGGCGCGCGCAACTGCGCCTTGTCCTCGGCGTCGTTGCCGCCGGGGTCCCAGATATGACTGACCGCCGCGATCAGCGGGTGGGTTGTACGCATCCCCATGCGCAGCCGCATCAATGGGATGCCAGCCGCCCGCAAGCGCGGGCCGAGCGCGTCCGTCAGAGTTTGGAGGCCTTCGTGGCGCCCCTTGGTCAGGATCCAGTCGATGAATGGGCCTGCGTCATGCATCATTTGTATATGATCCTGTTTGTATCTGAGACAATTCGCATCTTGCAGCGGCTGTCGGAATTCCCGATATGTTTGTCAGCCAGTTCAGGAGCCGAGCCATGCGCGCACGCATCTATCAACCTGCCAAGACGGCGATGTCGTCGGGCACTGCCAAGACCAAGCATTGGGTGCTGGAATTTGCCCCGGCCTCGGCCCGGTCGGTGGATCCGCTGATGGGCTGGACGTCATCGTCGGACACGCAGGCGCAGGTGAAGATGTCGTTCGACACCAAGGAAGCGGCGCTGGACTATGCCAAGGAACATGGCATTGACGCCCAGGTGCAAGAGCCCAACAAGCGCAAGGCCAACATCCGGCCCGGCGGCTACGGTGACAACTTTGCCACGCATCGGCGCGGGGCATGGACGCACTAAGCGTTACTCCTGACACACCGGCGACCCCGGATGTGCAAGCGTTGCTGGGGCGGCATTTTGCGCTGATGCGATCGCAGTCCCCCGCCGAAAGCTGCCATGTGATGGAGCCCGAAACCCTGCTGGAGGCGGGCGCGACGTTATATGCGGCGCGCAATGGCGACGGCGACGAGGTTTTGGGTGTTGGCGCGTTGACCGTGATTGCCCCGGGTCATGGCGAACTGAAATCCATGCACACTGCCGCCGAAGCGCGTGGGCGCGGCGTTGCGCGCGCCATCCTTGCCGCGCTTTTGGAGGCGGCCCGTCAGAAGGGGCTGGACCGCGTCAGTCTTGAGACCGGATCCGCCGAGGTGTTCGCCCCGGCCCGCGCGCTGTATGCTGCGCATGGGTTCGAGGAGTGCCCGCCGTTTGGCGCCTATACGCTCGACCCGCTGAGCGTTTTCATGACCCGCACGCTCTGAGTGCTTGCCCTGCGCGGCGGGCTGCGGCATGACGGGCGCAGCGGTCCCTTAGCTCAACTGGATAGAGCAGCTGACTTCTAATCAGCAGGTTGAGGGTTCGAGTCCTTCAGGGATCGCCATTCGGCTGGGGGAGCAAGAAAACCCAGAAGCGTGCGCAAAAGAAACGAGAAGCGTGCGCAAACCCTTCGTATTGTGACTGTGATTGAAAACTAATTGAATAATTACAGCAGCTTAATTTGTCATGTGCTGATCAGGCTTTCTTTGAAGAAGTGCCGAATCCCGGCAACTTGACAAAATTTCCGACCTGCCTTTCCTGTGGGATAAGAGGTTCCGGAACCTTTCATACTTCATAGCCTGACGGCCGATCGGCGCAGGGCAGCCGCGCAAGCGCCGTTTTGCGCCCTGAAAGGATTCCGCAATGACCTGTTCGACCACGATGATTCCGTTTCACGACCTCGACTTCATTGACCACGTACCCACGGTACGGGAGGTCGAGGACCGGTTGAAGAAGCATCTCCGCAAGCTTCGAAAGGAGAGCCAAGACGCTGCACATGAGGCGGGCCTGATCACCGAGGATGATTTGAAGATGAGCTTTGAGATGCTCGAGGAGGTGGATCGGACCCGTATCCGGCGACGCGCGGTGACCTATCGCGATCGCCTGCAAGCCTCGACCGGTATGTCTCACCTCAGCGAGGAGAACCGCACCCGCCTAACCGCTCTGCGTGGCGGGCTGCCTGTTGCGAGGGTGGCGACGGAACATGAGGCTGATGAGATCGCTGCCGCGCTGCACGCCGAGATGCCTTGGATGGGGCGTGCCACCGAAGAGGTCTGGCATGGGCTCCGCGCTTCAGCCCGCGATGGTCTTGCGGGTGTCCGCTTCACCCCGCTTGTGCTGAACGGTCCCGCCGGAATCGGCAAGAGTTATTGGGCACGGCGGCTGGCGCACCATTTGGCAGTGCCCACGGTGAAGTTCGATGCCACGAACGAGCCCGCGAGCTTTGCATTGACCGGATCGCAACGGGGTTGGGGCAGTGCCCATGCGGGCAAGTTGGTGACGACGGTGCTGGAACACCGCCACGCTGGCCCACTCGTGATCGTCGACGAGGTCGAGAAAGCCGATGAGGTGTACTCCACCAAAGGATCGCGGCATACGCTGACCGATGCGCTGCTGCCGCTGATGGAGCGCATGACCGCCACGACCTGGCAATGTCCCTACTTTCAGGTGGCGTTCGACATGTCCTGGGTCAACTGGATCATGACGGCCAACTCTCGCCAAGGGCTGCCCGAACCGTTCCAGAGCCGCTGCGTGGTACTTGATCTGTCTGATCTGACGATCGCTCAGCTTCGCGACTTCGCTCTTGCCGAAGGCACTCGTCGTAGCCTGCCGGAAGCAGCCATCGCCGCGCTCATCGGCGTATTTGACCACGGCGCGATCTCAAACACGCGCCTGAGTCTGCGCACCGTGGCTAGGATGCTCGACCGCGCCGATACTCTGGCCAACCAGCCGATGCTGCACTGAGGAGAGCGCCATGACCCCGATGACCATCCCTTTCCAAAGCGGCACCGTCGCGATCCTCTCGGACCTTCACCACGACAGCTACGACCGATATGCCATTGATCCGATCAAGATGTGGGGTCTCGAAGACATCCTGTGGAACGCTGACGCACTGATCCTTGCGGCCGACCTCACCAACGGTCCGGCCCGCAACTGGCCCAACGTGTTCCAGTACTTGTCCGAGTTCATTCCACCTGAGCAGATCTACGCGTTGCCCGGCAACCACGATTACTACCACAGCAGCCTCGACGACGATCCGCACCTCGCCGATGCGGCAAGGAGGGCAGGCGCGCACTTCGTGCAGAAGCAGGTCCTGTTGCACGGCGACACGCGGCTGATCTGCTGTACGCTGTGGACCGACTTCAACCTGACCCATGATCTGACGGACGCGATGCAGACCGCACAGCGCGCGATGCGGGACTACGATTTGATCACCGCACTGACGGACCCGGACACCTACTTGGCAGATGTCAGTCCGATGCGACCTCCGCGCCGCATCAGGCCCATCGACACCCTAAACGTCCACCTCGATCACCGTGCATGGCTGGAAGCAGCACTGGCCGCGCCGCATCCAATCGGTGCTGCAGGTCACACTGTGGTCGTGACCCACCACGGCCCGCACCCGGCGGTCGCCGGCAAGGTCGACGCGCTAACGGCTAGTTTCCACTCCGACCTCGGCAGCATGATACAGCGCCACCAGCCGGAAGCATGGTTCTTCGGACATTCCCATCGCCGCCTGCGCGCACAGGTCCAGGGGACGGATATCCGGAATGTCTCGGTCGGCTATGCCGGAGAGCTGATCGACGAGCCGATTTCCTACCTGCGGGAGGCGTGTCAGTGGGACAGTTGTCCGGTGAAAACAGGAGGCAAGCAAGCATGAGCCGACACGATGAACCGCAAAGTCGGCCTGGTGCGGTCGTGCTGGATCTATGTTCGGAGGGGGACCTCAAATATCCTTTCAGAACGCCGACCGGAGCGATGACGAGCGACGATGTCGTCACGATCTTCGAGGATGCCCTAGCCAAGGCCGCCTTGGATACGGGTTTACCCCTCGTCGTGCTGGTGAAAGGCGCACGCGACGCTCCTCAACGCTTCGATGAATGCCCGCGGTCTCAGGTGATGGTCCTTCCAATAGAGGGTCGCTCGCCTGGCATAGCGCTGCAAAAGTCTTTGACGGACATCCTCTGGTGCTCCGAGGGGGACTGCCTTTGGATAACCGAACCGAACCACCAAGGCGAACCGCCTGCCGGGGTCCGTGCGTGTTCCATGAAGGACGCTCTGGCAACGCTGGACAAGCTCTCACATACCCGTCGCAGCGCAGCATTCTGCGGGCATACGCCCATCACTGCAGAAATGGCGCATACGGTGCTGATGCCGCTGGATTTCGGTATTGGATCAATATCGAACTCAGACCTTCTATACGATCACGGCCGATGCCTATTTGACGCCGTGTTGCTCGTCGAAGGGCTCATGCCGCTCGCGGGCTTCGGGGTGAAGAGCCTTGAGAAGTTGATCGCCGGATATGCGCCGCTTGTCTACAGCTTGGATGACGAAGACGCGACCGCAGAGTTGCTTGCGACATTTCAGCAGTTCAAGGCCGCCGGAGCACGGCGCATCATCACGGTGTCGCTGACCCATGATGCGCTTGGCATGCCTCAGTTTGTCGATAAAGCCCTTCGCAGCGCCGACCTCTCGTGGGACTACACAACGTGGGACGAGTTGATCGAAACCGCCGGGCAGATTGCGCGATCATGGCCGTCATCGGCGCGTCTTAAAATTTGAAATGCTCGGAACATTATCCTGGTGCAAAATTTTTGCCGCCGCACGCAACGAACGGGCGGGAAGCCGACATACGCTGCATATGCAAACGCTCAGGTGCGATCTGTAAAAAGCAGACACTCAGAGACCCAGAGGCAGCGATGTGCGTGCCTCCAATGACTCGCTGGCGTAAGATGACCTTGAGACCTTGAACCGTGACAGTGTGTGTCTCCGACGTATGAAAATTCCAATTTATGGGTGTTCGATATTGAGCCTTTCAAACTTTTTTGAGACCAAGCGCAAAAATTACGCCGCGAAATGCCCGCATTGCGGTGACCCGCACCACTATACGGAACTGAAGTTTCCTGTGGTCAACGACCGAGGAACTTGGGTCATCAAGTGCAATGCTTGTGGGGAGTCATTTGCTGTAGATTTGAAGAACCCCATTGAGTCTCCGACAGGCAATTGCAGGGTTCTTGAGCGATATGATGACGAGGAAAATCCCTATGCTGGATCTGTCGAATACGCGACGGACACAGCCGTTTATAAACTTGCTATCAATGATGAAGACCCAGTATTCGACTACAGTAGTCACCCAATCTACTGCTGTCCCGATACTGGCGAAGGTTTGGAACAGCCCGCCCTATCGGAGCTTGGCGCAGCCATGAATGATATTCGTGAGCAATGGGGGATCATCCTAAACAATTATCTCGCAAGGCGAATGCCAGAGGTTGACCACCTAGCCGTCTCGATCAAGGTTCCGTGCTCGTGCCCTCGAAAACACATGGCCACGTTCTATCGGCCTTTCCAGCTGGACCCCAATGCCATTTTCGAAATGGATGATTTTTTACTGGCAAACATCTCGGGGACTGAACTGGATGACGTACTGAGCGGGATACATACCAAGTCATACTTGATGGATGCGTTGGACAAACTCATTGTGAGATGGCGTTTGTACAAGGATCAAATTCTTATCGCGGCACCTTTCGTAGGACATCAGTGGAAGTCCAAGACAGAAAAACTTGAGATTTGGGAACGCCTCCTGAAGCAGTTGGATGCCAAACGCACTGTCTTTTTGACGCGTTCTGCGACATGGTCTGGCTACAAATCGGCTCTACAGGAGTCTGGTTTGGATCACGACGTTCTTGTCAGCTATGGTCTCGAAAATCAGATCGTGGCGACCGGCAACAAGAAGCAGGATTTTCATGCAAAGGTATACATCGGCATCGGTGGCCAAAGTGAGGTCTTCAGCGGTTCTGCAAACCTAGTCGATGGTCCCTCGATGGAGAACTCATCCTTTGCGGTCTCTTCCTACACCAAGGTCATTGAGAAGTATGTCGATCCACTCAAGCTCTCCCTACCCGAAGCGCCGGACAGAGCGGACCATCATCTCATGATCAGCCCGACCAAAGATGGATGGAAAACGACGATAGGTGTCGGACCTGCTCCTGAACTGTCCTGATTGGCTGTCATCCATCACTTTGGCTGCTTGCGATCTCTTCAATGATCGAAATATGAGCTGTATTGACCTCAAGATTGGCGGCATCAACAAAGTCAGACAGGTGCTCCGGACGACGCGGGCCGGGAATGGGTACAACGTTCGCTCCACGCGTTTTTATCCAGGCCAACACAAGAGCTGTCACGGAGACACCATAAGCGGAAGCAATATCTTTGAGACAGGTGCGAAGTATTTCGGACACGGACTGATCCGGATTTTTGAACGCTTCAATCTGCGAACGGTAATCCTCGGCATCCCGTTTGGTTTTCGCGGAATTTGGGCTCAATAGGCCTCGCGCAATCGGCGCATAGGCCATGAAGAAGGCACCCATGTCTCCGATTTTTTGTGGCGCAGACCACGTGTCTGGGTCGCTCAAGACGGATAGTTCATTCTGAACCACCGTAACGTAACACCGTTCTGACATCGGCTTGATGCGATCAATTGATGTGCCAGAAAGGCCAAATGCGGCAACTTTGCCTGCGTCTATGAGTTCCTGTACGGCACCAGCGACCTCTTGATCATTCACGGCTGGGTCGGGGCGGTGTTGGATCAATAGATCAATGCGTTCACGGCGTAATCGGGCAAGTGAGGCCTCGACAGACGCGCGAATTGACTCAGGACGACTATCACGAAGCAGTTTGCCATTCTTGG
This sequence comes from Tateyamaria omphalii, assembly GCF_001969365.1. NCBI lineage: Bacteria > Pseudomonadati > Pseudomonadota > Alphaproteobacteria > Rhodobacterales > Roseobacteraceae > Tateyamaria > Tateyamaria omphalii. The sequence continues at coordinate 9,796 of NZ_CP019312.1, forward strand.
TCTCAACTAGGCCGAACTTTGTCGCCACCGTTGTCCCAGCGGTCGATCCAATAACGTCGCCAATCAATGCTTCGTTTTGGCCGTTGGCATATAACGGTGCCGTATCAAAAAGACGGAATCCAAGGTCTATAGCTTTCGCTAAAACGTCACGTGCATCAGATGCGGCGATCCTTCCGTACAGCCCAGTGAGAGCCATGCAGCCGATACCGATGCGGAAAAGCCCTGCAACAGAGGCTCTTTGCACGGCATGATCTTGCGGTGCCATCTTCAAACTCCGGTGGCAACACGCATGGCAAGCTCAGTGGACTGTCTCAAGTTTTGTGGCGCGAGAACGCGATGGTCAGGGGCCAGCCTTGCCAAAACCTCTCCAATCGCCTGGTCTGCCGCGGCCCTAAAAGCAGCGTCGCGATCGCGATCTGGGCCGATCGGAATGCTTTCGTCCAGTCGGGTCGCAAAAACCAGGTCGTATTCTTCTGTCCAGGCTCTGCAGATGTCTTCGAGGCGTCCCAGGCGTGCTTGGTCGATGGAACGATGTGTCATGCGCAGCGCAGCGATCAAATACCCAAAAGCGTCGGGTACGGGGCGGTCAATGAGGATAACATCGGCCGTCAGCGTCGCTGCCATCTCAAGACGGATAGCCTGCCCGACCAACCAAGCCGTGCTTTCAAACGTGTGGTTCTTCAGGATTGGAAAGCCCAGTTCCTGCGCTTCTGCTGCACTTCCATGTACATAGGCGACGGCATGACCGGCATTGATCAGGCGTTCCTCCAAGCCCTTCAAAAAAGTCGTTTTCCCTGTCGAATGAGTGCCTGCAACGGCGATTTTAGTCGCACGGGTCACAGCAGCGATCCTTGTCTAGAATTGAGAATATCTGCATCCATCAAAATCCGGTCTCGTTCCGCCTGTGGCAAAGGCGACAGCAATTGCTCTAGCAAGATGGCCGACATCGCAGCGTCATATGGGCCGGAATGTGCCGCGCCACCGCCGACCGCCTGAGAAGCCGCATCTTTAAGTCCGAGCACATCCCCGAGATGCTCCAATCCAAATTTTTCTTCATTCGGGAGTAGGGCGCGCGCAACCTTTAGACTGTCGTAGGCCGCTACAGGTTTCCAATCTGGCAGAACTCTGGAGAGGGCCTCCAGTTCGACCCGAACGTTGTGGCCGACAATGGGTGAATCTTCCAGCCAGAGGAATATGTCGTCGACAACGTCCTCAATTGGGGGGGCGCCGGCGACATCGTCGTTTGTAATTCCATGAATCCTACTGACGGCGGGCGTGATTTCACGACCGGGCCGAAACTGCCAATGCTTCACATTCCCGGTGAGCCGGAGACCATCCATCTCAACGATCCCCAACTCGATAATTTCCGGAGGGTTGGCACCGTTCCCCTCAACATCCACGGCCCACATGCGATTCATTGCGTCCATCCTTCCTCCGAGCGCCCATGACGACCCAGCAAGTGGGGATGCGCGCGGTCATGCACTTGAAATCCAGTCGCATGCTGAATGAAGTATCGCTGTTGCTCAGTGCTGTTTTCAACGACAATATGACCCTGAAAAATCTCGAGTTTTCCTATCTCAAGACCAACCTCTCGCGCAAATTCCAACACTTGCCACTGTGTTGGCACTTTGTGGGCGGCGGCACAGATTTTTACCTGCTCAGCTGGGCAAATGTCACATATGTGTCTGATGCCGAAGTGTCCGTTGTAGTCGCGGACACCATGCGCATACGCGACACCGCAGGATGTCTTGCGAAAAATTGGAGTGCCTCCGAAAGCTCTAAGAATGCGGCCTTCAACCTCTCTGGGGAGAATCTTCCTGCGAGGTACCAGCTTGTAAAGGTCTGGTACGTTCACAGAACGAAGATATTCACGGATCTTCTCCCGATGGAAGAGGCCGGTGAAGACCGTGGCGTCAGCGAGCTGGCTCATGGAATGAGCCTCTGCAATCAACTCGTCTGTGTCATTCAAACCAAGGACAATGGGGCGCCAATATAAGATCTTGCGGGTTCGAGAGGCGTTGGATGCGAGGGTCGACAGAGAAGCTTGAGCAATCGAACTGTCGATAGGTTCAATCCGCGGGTCTGAAATGCCTGACCAGGTGATCAATATTGTCACTTTAAGGTTTTTGAGCCGCTCTAAGCGGGCCACATCTTCCTCTAAGACATGCCATCTGGTGATCACCAACATGTGGTTTGTCAAACCAAGATCATCGAGCAGTTCGAGACATCGGTGTAGATGCTCCTTGACCCTTGGAAGGAACGGGTCTGTCGCTCTGTTGAAAATTTGTAAGGGTGTCTGATGCGCTCGAAAGGCCGGATGGTCAACGAGCTGCGTGACTGCCTGATCATCAGGAATGATCAAATGCGGTCGCTTCATTCCATAGTTGTCGAAAAGATGGCGAACGCAATACGCACATTCGAGCGGGCACCCCACGATGTGATTTAGGCTGAGGCCCGATTTCCGGTACTCAATGATGTTCGCGAGATCTTGTGGTAAGTCTTTGGAAGCAGGTCGAAGCGTGAACCTAGCATAGCGCGTGTCCGGGTCAAATGGCATTTTGAAGTCTCAATCGGGCTGTTTCACAAATAACGCTGTAAGTCGCAATGTGTCATGGATCTCTCTTTTAAGTAGATAAACTACAACTTGCGCGCCGATAGCTGAACACCAGAGTTCATTCATGTCCCCGATTTCTGACACGGAACCTGAAGTCTCATGTCCGGGGCAGCTCAAAGCCGCATGCTTGACAGACTTAGCATGCTTGATATACTTAGCACACAGGAGGCATGAAATGGAAGAACTTGGCTTGGAGTTGACGCGCTTGCGCAAAGCATCTGGTCTGACCCTTCGCAGGGTAGAGGCCGCGATTGGCGTCTCCAACGCTTACCTGAGCCAGTTGGAGACGGGAAAGATCAAGACGCCTTCCCCCAACACGCTGTTCAAACTGTCCCAACTATTTGGAGGGTCTTACGAAGACTTGATGGCGAAAGCCGGATACCCGGTCCCTCAGTCGCAAAGCCGCCAAGTTCCGGAGACCGTTTCACGTCTGGCCGCTCGGGTCGGTGAGGTCAGCTCCAGTGAAGCTGATGCATTAGCGGATTATTTGAAGTTCCTTCGTCAGCAGAGGGCGGAGTAACGCATGCCTTGGTCCTATTCGGCATCGCGCACTTTCCAGAAATGCCAGGTCAAATGGTTTTTGGATAACCTGGCAGCCCACCATCGCGCCGCCGACCCAATCCGCCGTAGAGCGCATTTTTTCAGCGCATTGACCACAGTGAGTGCTTGGCGAGGTCAGCTGGTCGATACCGTGATATCCAAGCACATCGTCCCGTCCTTTGAAGACCCCACGCGCGAAGAGCCTATGGGGCTTCAGGGGTCCCTGAGTATCGCGCGCAGACTCTTCACCGAGCAACTGGCCTATGCGGCGCAGAACAAAGCCGCGACAATTGACGTAAAGTTCGGCGACATCGGCGATCGGTTCGCACTCTTGATGGAGAATGAATTTGGCGATGGGCCCTCACAAGAGGATCTTGATGGGGCTTGGCTCGAAATCGAAACTGCACTTTCGAATTTCTGGGGCAATGAGGAAATTCAGCAGATTATCTATGATGCAGAGCAATTGATCACTCAGCCGCGCACGCTCCATTTCGAACTTGTCAACGGCACCAAGGCTGTTGCCATCCCGGATTTGATCGCATTCAACCGCTCCAAAGCCCACACCATTGTCGATTGGAAGGTACATGCAGAGGTCGGCAACGATGCCCGCCGCCAGTTGGCTGTCTATGCAGTGGCGCTTAGCCGAGGCAAACAGCACAAGGATTTTCCCGATAACTGGAATGCACTGCCGACGGAAGTCGATCTCGTAGAAGCTCAGCTGCTGCTGAACCAGACAAAGCATTATCGCTTGTCTGAAGATGATGTGGCTGCCACCACGGCATACATGGACGGCAGTGCCTACGAGATGGACTGCCTGACAGATGGGAAGTCCTACAAAGACATCGATGTCGGAGACCTAAGACTGGCCCATAGCGGGCTCACCTGCGCGGCATGTCAATTTCAAACATTATGTCCGGAGGTCGTGCAATGACATCGGAAGCGTCCGTATTTCGAGTTGAAGGTTTAGGAGGGCTCACCGCGCGCTACACGCTTTATGCGATACGCGGGTTGGGCGCAGTGGGCTCGTCGTCCTACCACCAGAAGGTCAACGAGTTGGTGCGTCGGCTGTCGTTTACGCTGAAGGCACCGTTCACGAGCATCCAACGAGAGGGAACCTTCTATTTGGCAGCTCCAGAAGGTGTGGAGCAACTCGAGCAGACCTATCCGGTCGTGGGCGGTTTTGTGAATCTCAAGAAGTCCGACGAGACCTTGGAGCTGTCATTCGACGGTCCTCCGGATTCACTGGAAAACGTGCGCATTCGCTTCCTCGACTTCATGTTGCAACACCCGCTCTACAAGAACGGAGAGCTTTGGCAGCCGCGAGCGGGTAAGCCCTTCTTTTTCAAACGACCCCATTCGAAAGGCACCGAGGCCAACATTTTTGAGGGCGTTTCGGTGCGCGCGTGCCGGCATCCGGACGGGGGCTTTGGCATTGTGTGTGACGCGCGCAGCAAGATTGTGCGCACCAAGCCAATTGGTGCGCGGACAGACCAGGCCCAGTTGCTCGCGCTGGTGGGAAGAAGTTGCCTCTACAAGATGAACGATAATTGGTACCAATTCCGCATCGACGGTGTGGCCGATGTCCTTGTCGGTGACCAGTTCGATTTTGGCGACGCCGGCCAGTGCACGTTGCTTCAGCATCTGGTCCGATCCGCAGGCAACGCAGCGCCACAAAGCGTTGTCAATCTCGATCCGGAAGGGGCTGTGCTGACGTACTACACGTCTTCCGGGCAACAACGGTTCGCGCCGGCCGCACTTTGCTATCTGATCGAAGAGACGTCCGGAAAAAGCGGCAGACATTTGCAGAGCCAGACCATTTTGGCACCGGGGGCCCGCAAAGCGCGGCTGCAAAAGTTCGTCAGAAGATACCTCAGTAAGCTCCAGCTCAACGGCGTCGACATTCATGTTGTGCCAGAGTTGCATTCATTCGAGAGCACCCCGTTCGAGATCCCCACGCTGCTCTTTGGTCAGGACAACGCGGTCGCTCAGACAAGGTCGGGCTCCCGTCTTTCGGCCGTAAGGCACTACTCAAAAGAGCGGCAAATGGCGATGTTTGACCCTAAGCGTGGCTTTTTCAAGCATAGCGCTCTTCGGCCACAAGGGTTCATGGTTCCTCAGAGTGTCTGGAGCAGCTTTGGTCCCGCGCTCCTCACGGACCTCAAAAAAATCATGCTCAAGCTTTACTCCGCAGGCAACTATGACCCTCAGATCGTGGTTTATGATGACACAAGCTTCGGCAGAGCGCTTGACGGGCAATGGAAGGGACTTCTCGCAGCAATGGAAACCGATCCATTCGCTGAAAATAATGTCGACAACGTCCTTGTGATGCTCAACCGAGTTCCTGGGTCAGCACGGCGGCAGGATCAACTTGCGGCAATGGTCTGCAATGAGTTTTTCCGCCGTTTCGACAAACGGGTCCAAGTCATGCACTCCGACACGCCGAGACGGGGTTATGTCCGGAAGTCGCGAAATGGCGAGGCCTTCTACGAGCAAAAGAATGATCACCGCATTACTATGGACGGCTACCTGAAGGGGGTCGCGCTCAACAAAATCTGCCTCGGAAACGGCCGGTGGCCGTTTGTCCTGAAGGATCCGCTTGCGGCAGACATGATCATCGGGATGGACGTGAAAAACAACATGGCGGTTTTCTCCCTCGTGGGCGAGGGAGGCCGACTGGTGCGCGTGCATCGTGACAAATCTCAACAGAAGGAAAAGCTCAAGCCCGCACAAGTGACGCAGGCAATGCTTCATCTGCTGCGAGAAGAGATGAAGTATCTTGAGATGCCTGTGCGCACGGTCGCGATACATCGCGATGGGCGCGCCTGGCCTGAAGAAATCGAGGGGATCGAAGTGGCCTTCGCCACGCTGGCTGGTGAAGGGCCGGTGTTGAGCAATGTCGAAGTCAGCGTGTTCGAACTTCTTAAATCGTCGCCCGCTCCGATGCGCTTGTTCAGCCAGGGGCGCCCCAACGACAAACACCCGGATGGGGTTTTCAATCCAATTGTGGGCACTTGGTTCCAGCTGGGAGAGAACGATGCCTATATCTGCACGACGGGTGCACCCTTATTGCGGCAAGGGACTGCAGATCCGCTTCACGTACGCCGCGTCTCCGGCTTGATGCCAATGTCGGATGGTGTCGCGGATATCTATGCATTGAGCTGCCTGACCTGGCCGAAACCGGACGGCTGCATGCGTGATCCGATCTCAATAAAGCTGTGCGACATCACCCTGTTTGACGAGGCGGCAACCTACGATATGGACGCCGTTCGGTTTGCGCCTGCGCAAGCTGACGAGGCTGCACTTTGAGCGCAGTGAGTGGTCTCTTGGCCGCCTATACGCGGCTGAACGGTTTCAGCGCGTTGATGGAGAAGGCCCGCCGCGATGATGACGCCAGCATGTCATCGCGAAAGGATGCCTGCCTGGAGCTTTGTCGCCTTTTGACGCCCCAGGAACGAGAAACGGCTTCTCTCGATGCATTGGAGTTCCAAACAATTCTGAGATCGCGCTGCGGCGTCTCACAGGCCGAGTTGGAGGCCTTGAGATCAGCAATCGAGACGGGTGACAGCCTTGGATCGTCGGTCGATGTTCTGGAAAAGATATCGCGCTCGCTGATCCGCGAGCGTTCGGCGATGGCCGGAAGGATTTCCGGAGGGTAGGTCGATCGCAATCGAGCATGTGAAAGGGTCGATTTTTCTGGCAAAGAAAAGGGTTCTCGCGCTTCAAGAGGCAGCGCTAAAGTGCCGTCGCGCAGATCTCCGCGGCCTCCAGGGTTCGTGCGTTGACAGCCTCAAGTCCATCAACGCAAGGCTGGACCTGTTGCTCGATGCGCTTCCGCATATCTGGACAGCGAACCCATCTAGCATCGTCGATGACTATCGCGATCTCGTGGAGCAAATCTCGCTCATCGAACGGGCGGGGGTATTTGCACTTGTGCATTCCTCTGAAAATGACCCTTTCCTGAGCAGGTTGGTACAACAGATTTGCGACGACATTGGGTACCTGGTGCAGGTGCCGGTCGTGTCGGAAACATCGCCGTCGCACTTCGAAATCGATCAGTGGTTCAATGTTCTTTATGTCCCCCCGCTGGAGGGCCAATTCCTGCTTCATTTGCCGGATCTCTATCATGAGCTGGGTCATCCTCTCTTGCTTGAGGAGAACCTCGCTTTGCTAAGCCTGAGGTCGGTGAAGACTGAATATACGTTGGCTATCTTTGATCGGGTGGCGGCCCTTAACGATGCCATCGTCGAAAATGAACGGATGCAAGGGTCGGAAGCAGAGCGGCGACGGTTTATCGCCTACTCGGATTTCTGGACCAATCATTGGATGCGCGAGTTTTTCTGTGATCTCTTCGCGACCTTCTGTCTTGGTCCTGCCTATGGCTGGTCCCATTGTCATCTCTGCCTAAAACTCGAAAGCGATCCGTTCGAGACCCCCAGGTTGCAGCAGAGCAAGCATCCATCAGATGCCGCGCGTATGACTGTCATTTTGTACGGATTGAGGTCTCTAGGTTTTGAGTCTGAGTCAAAGGCGATTGAGGCGATGTGGGCAGACCAGCTACGGCTTTGGGGATTGTCCGCCAACATGAGCCACAAACAGTGTTACCCGGACAATGCTCTCAAATCGATCGCGGAACATGCAATTTCCGCGTTCGATCGTGCAGGTTTCAAAGGGGCGCGCGCCGATCAGGTCTCCGGAGTGGCCTTGTGTCTTAACCAAGCCTGGGAACAGTTTTGGCAGAACCCTAAGGGCTTTGGCGAATGGGAGATCCGCGCGATCGAGCACCTTCAAAAGGAATTGGCAAGCCCTACAACTTGACACCTGAGCGTAGAAATCCTATAGTTGCTATAGGTTCTCACAGTCTTCAAGGACCTCTGGGTTCAAGATATCAGGCAGGAGATAAGGATGAAACTCGATTTTTCAGACCTCCCAGTAGGAGAAAAGGGCCTGTCATCCGAGTTGGTGGATGAAATCTGGTCGCGCTTGAGTGGCTCTCTCGAGCGAAAGGGTGTTGAAGAGTTTCGCCGGGAGCAAAGAGAGATCGTTGGCCGCGTTAGCCACAACGCTTCCGGTGCGATTTTGACCTCATACGGCAAAGAAGTCGCGACTGTTCTTCCCATTGAGTATTCGAAAGTTGCCGTTGCACTTGTGCATTTGATGGAGAATGCACGAGTGAACGCTGCGATGGATGAGGCAGATCGAAACCCTGACCAGACATTCTATGACTTAGAAGACGTCATTACCGAGCAAGGTAGCTAAAAGGCATTCTGCGGTCCGTTGAGTAGTTCAAGACGAGTAATTCTTCGCGCAACAGCTCGCAGCGTGTTCAACGGACTAGATCAACGGTCAAAGGACGCGTTGATCCCCGAACTCCGTGCGCTTGTCGCCAACCCAATACCACCAGACGCGATATCTATATCAAACGAGTTACCGAGGTATCGACTTCAGGTAGCCGGCCTGACTGTCGGCTATGAGTTTGATACTCAGTTCGACGTGGTGGAGGTAAAGGTCATTCTGCCAGACTCAAGCCGAGAAACGGATGACGGATTGATGCTCCGGCTTATGCGCGGATTGTCTGTGGACTAATTGGCCTCCTGAAAAACCACCTGTCCAGCCAACCATTGACGATTGAACTCGTCCACAACGACGATTTTTCGTTTGGCGCGACCACGGGACAGTTTCGCCACCGGGAAGCCGCCGAGAATGCTCAACTCAGCCGCGCTGGTTCCCTCAATTGTTTGGGAGATTTGCACTCCATCTCCGGCTCCAATTGCAAATTCAGTAACACTGGCGTCTTTGATTGCGATATTTGCCAGCCGCACGTCGTCGCCTATTTCTTTTGAGACCAGCAATCGTACATGGAATCGCTTTTGCCCATCGTTTGAAACCGCCTGTCCAAGCGGGATTTCTGCGGCGTTTAGAACGAAGGAGAGTTCTGGGCGTGTTGCATCCCTTTTGCGCAGAGACGGAAAGATCCAACCACGGCCGAGGGCATCTATGGTAATCGCTAAAAGCCCGACAATGAGAAGTAAAAGAAAGAACACTGGCGGAATGTCAGTTCCACCCTCTACGCCGCCCTGTAAGACGCCTCCTCCCGGAAAGGTAGCTGATAGGTTCAGTGAGATATCGGAAACGAAACCAGCAAGTGCCGCCAGAGAAGTGGCTGTTCCTAAAGCAAGTATCCGATTGCGCGGATTGGCGAGCAGAACAACGAGTGACGCTGCGAGCATGATTATGAGGACGACCTTCCACATCCCGTTAGGGGCGTAGAGCAAAAGAACAAAAAGGGCTGCTGCGCCAACACCCGATCCAAATGAAATCCAATGCCAGTTGTCTGTTTCGATCTGCCGCGACACTGTATTTGCGCTTCCTCAACTGCTGTCCGCGCACGCTAAAGCAGCACGTCCTAGCTCGCAATCACCGACAACGGATAAGTCTGACCTCGATGTTTGAAGAACCAACGTTGATTCAACCTTCTTCGAACATGCACACGCCTTGTGCGTGACGTAAGTGAGAGATCGCGCTTACGAGGTAACGAAAATGGGACCCACTGCCATTTCCTGGAACCGATGTGACTTGACTCGAATGGTTGACGTCCGCTTTGGGGAAGCTGCATCGCAGCATCTGGCTTCAACTTGAGCGGCAGCTATGGGCCGAGGGCCGCCTGCGACGACGGCCCGGTGATGTTAGATTTCAATTGCTTCCGCAATGGCCAGCGCATCTTCAAGCTCGACGCCAAGGTATCGGACAGTACTGTCCATCTTTGTGTGACCCAACAGTAGCTGCACCGCGCGCAGATTTCCCGTCTTTTTATAGATTTGGGTAACCTTCGTTCGTCGCATTGAGTGTGTGCCGTACGCACTGGCCTCCAGTCCGATCGACGTGACCCAGTCCCTAACAATCCGTGCATATTGGCGTGTCGAAATGTGAAGACGTTCATGAAAACGGCCTGGCCAAAGATACTCAGATCCGACCATCAATTCGTCTTTCATCCACTTCTCGACGGAAGCGCGTGTACCTTCAGATATCTCAAACCGGACTGGTTTCTGCGTCTTGCTCTGCAGCACGGAAGCGCGCTCTTTGATCTGACCAGACGCCATAACGTCAACGACTTTCATCTTCACCAGATCACAGCCGCGAAGCTTACTGTCGATCGCCATATTAAACAGAGCGAGATCGCGATGGTTCTCGGCCAGTTCAAGTCGCACCCGGGTCGCCCAGACGTGCTTTGGTTTGAGCGGTCGTTTCTGGCCGACAATGCGACCCTTGTTCCAGGCTGGCCGCAGGGCGCGAATTGCAGGTAGGTTTGGTGTTTCCATGACTGATTCTCCGGTCCGCCATGCCCTCCTCAAACGACAACCCAATGCTGACAGCTTAGCTTAACATCAAAGGCAAAATTTCTCTTAGTTGCCAGTTCGGGCCGTACCGCTCGGTCCGTTTCCTAAAAAATAACTGCAAATTGAAAGGATAAAGCCAACTTCGTTCAGAGGCTGGCTATGGCGCTTGATACACCTTTTGTCCGCTTCCTTCGGTCTGGCGGTAAATCAGAATTTACGGTCAGTTTGCACCGGCTGAACCGAGCGCCTGAGCGGAAGGATGCATCCTTCAATCTGGCACCGTATTTCCAGAGATTTCTGGAGCTTCTGGAAGACGCTGACGCGGGCAATGCCGCGTTCCTGTCTGAAAGCTTTGGCGATGCAGATGGTTATAACTCCGGACCTTTGAAGCAGCGTATTTATGATGAATTTGAGGCCCGCCTTACCGCGACGTTGGCCGTTTATGAGCGTGAAGGTCATGACAGAGCCGGGATAGTATCTCTGATTGAAGTGGACATCCAAGCGACTGAAGCCTGGTTGTTGCGGCGATTTGAGAACGAACTGAACGAGGCGCGGCAACGGGCAGCGGGTGTCACGCATTACATCTGGCGATCTGCTGACGATTCAAAGGTCCGGTCCAGCCATGCCGAGCGGGATGACCGTGTATTTCCATGGGATCACGGCTTTCCGGATGGGTTGCCGGGTGAAGCGCACAACTGTCGGTGCTATGCGGAACCGGCTATTCTCAATGGACAGACCATTCTGACAGGTCGCCCGGTTTCGCCGGACCTGGCGGATCGCATATCGGATGCACAAGGCAGGGGCCTTGCGCGAGCCGGTGAGGACGCGCTGGTTGGCACGGTCACTGGCATCTACGATGTGCTCCGTTTTTCCTATCTCGGATATCGGCGTCTGTTCGGTGTCATCACGGACGAGGAAGAACAGGAACGGCTGACCGCGCGGCAGAATATCCTTGATGCGCTGGAGCGCTTGGCAGATCTGGATCGTGAAACGGCCGAGCAGATCGCCGAGGAGGCGGTTGCCTATTTCGAGGCGCAGCACGCAGAGCTCCGCTTGCTTGACCTTGAATACCGCCTGGGCCTGACCAGTGAAGAAGCCTTGCTGCGCGCCTATGAAGACGTGGCTTACCTCGATGCGTCGGTCCTTCTTGGTGGAACGGCCTTCACGGTGGGTGCGGCAAAGCTGGGGATCAATCTGACCCGTCTGCGTCCGACAGCAGTTCTGAACGCTCTACGTGCTGGTCGCACTCGGTTTGACGATATGATCAACACGCGTCGCCGCTAGGTCGATGCGCTGGTTGCGAGCCGTTTTGCAGATCTGGAGACTCAGGGGCACGGGCCACAACGGCATGAAGGAGCGGTGACACGCCAGATGCTGGCGGATCGGGTTCTGCGTGGCATTGACCCAATGACCGGCACCACGACAGATGGGGTCACCGGGGGGACACACAATACGGTCCGAACCGCGACGCGAATAACCAACGAAGCAGACTTTGTAGCGGCGGAAGCCCAAATTCGCAGGTCACCCGACTACCGTGCGGCACGTGATGAGGCGATGTCGAGGGTTGGATTGCGGACAAGAACGACCTTTGAGGTATCGTTGCCGATTGAAGATGTTCTTGGGCGAGATTTCCAGAACGCTGTAGAGGGAATCCGTCGTCTAGGTAGTGTTAAAAATCCAACGGGAATACAGACGGTTGATTTTGGTGGTGGTACAGTCACTGCTGTATATGAGCTTTTGCCTACGGGCGAGCCTTCTTTGGTCACGTTGTTCCCGACAGGAGTGAGATGATGGTCGATCTTCGAACCCAGGCATGGCTGGATGATATGTTCATCTATGGCGGAGGCAACGTATATGGTCCCCCACAGTTAAAAGAAGAGATCGACGCGCGCGGTGAGTGGGCCGAGCGCTTCCGTTCGAATTTTGATCATGTCCTGGCTGAAAGAGAGCTTACGGCTTCGGAATATGAGGATCGCACAGAGATCAGCTTTGATACCGATGTTGAGTTTTATGATTATCTCGCAAAGCTTCATCACTTTCTTTTCTCGGATGGCCCGATGCCTTGATGGGTTGGTAGGGCAATTGTCTACGCGCCCGACATGTCTCGGGCGATGACAAACCTGTCGTCAACGAGCTTCGTTAAGGTGCCGAAACCCTGCGAGAAAGAACATTTTGTCGCCGTACAAGCTCGAATTTGGGTCCAATGCGGTTGCCTAGGCGAATGTCCGCATTGCGGGCTGCGACTGCAGCATCCGGCATTGGCGCTGAGAGTCCGGTAAGGGCCGCTGTTGCAGGCGGTGGCGTCCCCGTCATGTTAACATGCTGCGAACGACCTAATGGCCGCGAGCAGCCCTTTTTGCTCAATGCCGCGGCATGGACCAAAGCCCGCTTTTGGTACGCGCGGTGAAAGGATATCAAATGGCAACAGGTGCAAGTCCTTACTGTGCCTGCAGACAATCTGTGGAGGTCTACAGAAAAGAAGTAGCAAGTCGAGGTTTTGACGTGTAAGGCTACTCGAACCGCGGTTTGGAGAGTTACGGAAGAGGCATCGTCCATGTGGCCAAGAACATACAAGGTCTTTGTGCTGACCACAGAAGAATTTTCAGAAGCAGCAATTGTGCAAATTACTCGAGTCCTAAGCGGTAACGACGACTGCGTGGTGATCACGCAAGAACCTAACCGCATTACAAAAGCCGCCAATGGAAAAGGCTTTAAGTACGAAGGTTGTAAAGTGCGGGTACGGGAACAACATTGCATGAAAGAATTAAATGATCGAACAAATCTGGATAACTACAAGTATGCACTGAAGAAATTTGGCTAGGAAAAGCTTTTGTATTATCTGATAGGACGATCGGAAGATTAATGTCAGGTCGTTATATGTTCGTGCGGCGGCTGCATTCTGGCGTCGAATATGAAAAGGTGCTAAACAACAACTTGGCAAAACTTCGTTTGTGGAACGAAGCGTATCCAAATCATGAGTCTTGGATTAGAAACGTAATAACAGGCCTCAAAGAAGACGACTATGCACGGATCGCCTATGGAGCGTTTGTCTTACTCGACGATGAGGACAAGCAGTCCATTTCGCTAGCGGCTTCGATGATTCTAACCAAGAAAGCTTTCACTCCTTACCTCGAGATAAAGAACCTTTCAATCTTGGATAATGAGTTGAGCAAGTCCATCAAAGACAGCCCCGACTACAGCCGTTTCCGTGAGCAGTGTATCGAAGATCTTTTGCTGGAAGCCGTGAGGTTTGCGGAAGCGAGAGGTTACGAAAAGCTGGTTTCAGAGGTATTTAACAATCGTCAATTAAATGGGGAAATTATTTCTCAAATGGTGCGCTTTGGGTTCAGCTTGGACGGCAGCCACGCTCGAAAGCATAGGCTAACGGACAGCACTGTGTATTTGTCGAGGGAAGTTGAACAAATCTATTCACTTGATCCTTACGACAACATGGCAAGCGCAAAGTGGATATTGACTCAAGTGATGCCTGGCTTCGAAAAACTAGAGCAGACCAAAGTTGATTTTGTTTGCGACGATGGAACGAAATTTAGCGGATTTGGTTTTACTGTATCTGTAAGGAATTTTCAAACGAACCCAAAGGCAAAGTTTAATCGAGATGAGATCATAATCTGTGTGCCAGAAATAGCTTCGAGCAGGCTGACTTGTAACCTTTCTCACATTAACTCGGACTACGACTTAAGAAAAATTTCCTATGTACTCGACTTCCAGCGCTCAACCAACTTGTTGCGGTCGATTAGTCAGTACTTAAAGGCAGAAAGTGTACAAGCTGAGTATCTCGACCGAGCAGAAATTGATCGAGTTCTGCTGGGTGATGCTTTGGGGCGAAGCGCACGTTTGAGTGAAGAGCATTTGCAGCTGCCGTACGATCAAGTAAACGGGATGATTGTGTCGTCCAACCCGAGACGCATTGAAGGACGAAAGACAAGCTCGATTCTCTCTCATGGTAAATATCCGGTATATATTCAATTAGGCCCTCGTGGACGGTACCTTTTCGAGGAGCAATACCTTGTGTTTACTTATACTTTTGACGACGAGTTAAATCCATACGAAGAGAGGGGCTGTAGGATTTGGGGCATTGGACGCATTGAGCGTACTTATTTCGTCGATATCGATCAGGAGCGAATGAAGCTAAGGGGATTAGGTGACCAGAACTCGGAGCGATACTCAGACGCTGAAGTACTTTTTGAGAACCTCGAGGCAGTTTTTGAAGAAGGCACTCACGAGATTATATGGAACAAGGAGCAGTTTTCTCAGCACAACAACTACAATGCTTCTAACCAAGCGGTCGGCATTTCTCTCGATCAATTTTATGATCTAAGTGGAGCTGGTCTATCTATTCCAGTAGAAAGCCTAAAAACTACAAGTATAAGGAAGAAACTCCTAGCGGAAGACAGTGCTGTCTATCTCAGTGCTGTTGAAGTCGATTCACTTTTGAATTTGGTAACGTCAGAGCCTGTTGTTCCTGCTTCTGGTGCTGGCATGGAGGGCCTTCGGTCAGTTATCCTATCAAAGACTCCTACTTTACAGTATTGTCACTCATCGCCCTCCAACAGAGACAAGTTATTTAACAATCACAGCACTTTAACCGAGTTTTTTCAATCGTCCTTTGACTTTCTTGAACCAGTACCTGTACTTTCTTACAATAGATTGTTGACAGCTATGCGTGTCCGATCCGAGATTTCTGTCTTGGCAGCGCACATTACCAGCAGCAATGTTCTTGAGTTGGTTAGCGAAGAGCCTGACCAACGCGCCGTTCCGATTGGAATAGAGGAGTTCGTTCAGGCTGTCGGGGAGACAGGCTTCGCGCCAAAGCTCAGCGTGTTGCTTTGCTGCAATTCGACCGAGTATGCGCGAAAGATATCTGAAGCGGGTGGATTTGCAGTCGGATTCGAAGGCCTTTTGCACGAGACGATCCCTCCGACGCTTATTCAAAGACTGCTCAAAGATGTTCAGGGCAAAACCGTGCTGTCTGAGTTCGATTTAAGGACATCGCTTCAAGGTCTAAGCCTCGAACATGTGGGTAAGTTCAACTTCAATTTATTCCACGAAGGACAAACGCTATGCTAGATGGATACTCATGGCTTAATGTACCTCAGCCAACCCTGAAACCCTTTGCACTTTTGACCAAAAGCAAAAGGAGTGGTTTAAATCTGTTTAAGAGTCAGCCTGTAACCGTTGTCCACTCCGACATACGGGCTTTGTTGCCTTCGAGCTCTGGCGGCGTGCCCCCAAGCACTGATGGCGGTCAGGTTCTATTGACTGACGCGACATTCAAGTACGGCTTTGATGGTAAAGCGACCGCCGGGGTGCCTTTGGTTTCTGGGGTTGATGGCGCAAGCATCAAAGGGAACCTAGGTGTGCAATGGATATATATTTACAAATTCAAGACTTTGGTAACAGAGTCAATTGTCGATAGGATCTCTTTCAGGAGGGAATTGAGCGAGAGCTTTTCAAAAGAATTCGGCAGAGAAAACTATGAGACAATCAAAGGTGGCCGGGCTTTTGTTATTACAGATTTGGTGCTCTGTAGCAGCTTCGAGGTGCGGAAAATTCGAACCAGTGAAGCAGGTATTGAAGCTCATGGGCCTTCTATGACGCAATTTGAGGTCAGTGCTGGAATGGAGAGTTCATCAGATTTGGTGCTAAATTACTCTGAGACTGTCGGAACTGCTGTGGCGTTTAAGGTATGCGAATTGGTCTACGATCCTACAGAACGAATTGTACGGATTGGTGACGACAGCATCCAAACCTACAGAGGTTCCAGTTCAAAGTCGACTGACGCTCCATCAGGTATTTTTGAACCGCTTGTTTTGCTTGATTCGCCATAACGCGCATTGAAAACCCACTTCTGTATGGCCGTTAGACAATCCAGTCCCGAAAGCGGATTCAAAAAGCAGACATTGGCGCAGCCGCAGCGAAAGAGCGTTTCGTCCGCGTTGTGCGAGTTTGACCCGCATCAGGTTTCGCTGTCGCGGCGAATGTCGGCAGTGCGGGCTGCGTCCGCAGCATTGCGAAGGTAAGTCGAATGTCCGGTATGGGCCGTCCTTGCGGATGGCCGTGCGCCTGTGGTTTGAACATGCTGCGATCGATCTAATGGCGGGTGTGAGCCCAATTTGACCGATGCTGCACTGTGGACCAACGTCGGCTTATCTGGCATCTGCCAAAAACGTGACAGAATCAAATTTAGTTTCGCCAAAGGTTTGTGGCACAAGATACTTGAACTATTTCGTTCGCTGGCTCGCTTGTGACAAAAACGACCGTTTTTGACGGAGTCAACATCTGCAAAGCAGACCTTGGCGCAGCCGCAGCCAATTGGAACTTCGTCCCGCGATGTGTGAGTTCGACCTGACCCAGATAGTGCGATTGCCGCTAATGTCGGCTATGCAGGCTGCGATCGTAGAATGTCCGAGGGATGGTCAATGTCTGCTTGAGCCGAAGACGTCGTTGCCAGATCGCGGCGCAAAGACTTTGGCCTACCATTGGCAACAACGAATATGTACGAGCCGGATGCGGAGCTTTCGGGTGTCAGGCGTAGGTGGCCTAAGGATTGGTGAGCTAGGGGAGGGGCGATCAGTTGGTCAGTAACGCTGCATACATGGACAATTGAAGAGAATTTCTTTTATCGCGTTGTCCAGCTTTCATGCATCCCTTCTCTTCAACGATGCGCAAAGCCGAGAGAAATTCGATTGAGCCAACACCTTATGTGGGCGCCGACGTCGACCCGCATCAGGGAATTCTACCACCTTGGCTCATTTGGTCTGAAGGGCCTCGAGATCAGGATTGTCGCGCGAAAACTCAACGTAGCGGTCTAGGTCATTTTTCAGGAAAACTGATCCGCAAGCGATACCATCAGAACGAAACTGACTGATGCCTGCTTTTCTGAGGCGGGCAGACAGTGTGCGGCTCGGCTGACCCATCCGATTGGCCAAGAGCTTAAGGGTTGTGAACTTACCGTGGAACTCGAGAGCGTCGGCTTCCGTGATATATTCGATGACGGTGGCCGTTTGCGGATTGAACTTTGGAGTCGAGGGCGTTGCGCCACATTTGACCAACGCACGCATACCACCATCGCGATGAAGCCCCACCATGCGCGCGAACTCGGCTACCGTTGGATCTGAGGGGCGCTCCGGTCGAACCGCCGCGTCGATATCTGACTTTCGTACGAAGACAGAAGCGTAACCGCTAAGATCTGGGCAATGACCCGTTCTAATCTTTCCCTTACGGATAGCGGCGACGATTTGCTCGATGGGAACACGTGCGCGCAGCGCGGCTTGATATATGTGCTCCCATTCGGTTTCGTCGATGCTCACTTCCTCTGCATCGGAAGTAAGTTCTGCAATTAGCGAAAGACCCTCTTCCGGGTCCCATGGCGACTTCAGCGGCTCTGCTTCGTCAAACCGGGTCAACAGACCGCCCTCGACAAGCGCATCGAATTGCTTGCGAGTTGTGTTCATGCGGCGTCGCATTTCGATGGGTCCCACCAGGCGTGAAATCTTCGCAAGGACCGGTACCGCACTTTGAGCATCAAACGTGAGGCGGGAACACGGGCGAGGATCATCAACCTCTATGAGCCCCTTAGCTGAGAGCAGGCGCCTTGTGAGTCGTGTGCCGAGGTCCACGCTCGAAGCTGCTGTCGTCACAGAATGTACTCGGCGTTGGGAGATTGCCTTTCCAAGAACAATGTCACCGGGTGCGACCGCCCATCTGTCTAAAATGACTTCTCGCATGATGTTTCGAAAAAGATCGCAATCAGGGTCCTCAAGTGTATCCCTCGCAAGCCAGGAATAAAGCTTTCCAAATGCTTTTTGGGGTTCGTCCAGATGTCCATTTGCAAGCTCAACCAAGTGGACCAGAGCCTTGGATGCAGCGTCCTCATCATGTTTGACGGCATCAAATCCAAAGCTTCGCCCCTCAAGAACTTTATCGTCAGCAAGCGGAGCATGATCCTCAAGACGGAGTAACTCTGAGCTCAGGAGACGTACAAATGCAGCCGCATTCGCCAGACTGGTTTGGCGAAGCCAAGTTGGGTCTTCACCGGTTTCCAGGCGGTTGTCGAGCCAACGGTCATATTCTGTGATCGCAACTTTTTCCTTCGTCAGATCGCCGGTAGCCAGTCGCTCATTCAATCTTTGCATCTGTGTTGTCAGATCATACCTCGTGGAAAGCGGACCTTCAGTCCAAAGTGGCTCGAGAGGCTTGGAGTGCCGTAGGCAAATCGCGACATGGCGTAGGTGCCAGTCGCCGCGCAGTGCCATACTGTTCGCTGGCGACTTCGGCGTCAGCGCGGCGTCCTCCTTCAGACAGGTAAGGCAACCTCTAATGGTTGGGTTTCTCAAAGCACGTGATACGACCTCGGCGCCGCGAAAGTGAATTCGAACTTTGCCGATGGGCTTGCCACTCCATGAGACAAGCTCGCGAACTGCATCTTCTGACAGGCCGTGAAGCTCTTGGATGCGCCTGACAGCTCGATCTTCAGCATTCACAATGGATCTAACCCCAAGGCCCATTTCGTTGGCAAAAACTGTGAAGGGCAGCCCGTGCATCGATGCAGAGCGTGAAAAGAGCGAAATCAGAGTTTCACGATGTCGTGACGTAGCGGGGTTGAATAGCATGGTTCTTCTCGGGCACATCAGGTAGGAAAACGGCCGTTCGGGCTTGAAGGTGAATCAATCTTACGAGCGGTTGGCTAGATTTTCGAGAGCTATGCTGGGCAATTCACTTTGCAACTCTGCCGCCTGCACGGACTGGTGATCGCGTTCTGAAGATCAGAAGGCCCTAAAAGACGTCATATGTCGAACTGATGTGGTGGCGTGGGCGTTGTGCCAAGGGAACTCAATTATGGATGATCGCGCTCATTGGCTCTCGTTGTCGTTACGCCTGCCAGTTGAGGGCGTTAATGAGTATTTCGCTTCGGAAGAGGCGTGCGAAAACCGTCTCCACGAGATCCGTTGGCCAAATGGACCGATTTGCCCCGCGTGTTCGAAAAAAAACTTTGCTCGAATAAAGGCGCGAAAACCTTACTCTTGCCGTGAATGCAAAACGCAGTTTTCAATCACCTCAGGCACCGTTCTTCACGGACAGCGTTTGGGATTGAAGACGTACCTTTGCCTTGCAGAACAAATCGTCCAGAGTAAAACCCGCGGGTCTTTGCCGACTGTGCATGGAACCAAAGAACGATACGGTATCGCCTATGCGACTGCATTCAGGATACGTAATTTGGTGCGCAAGGATCTGTCGCTAGAGAATGGCGGACTTCTCGGATGCTGTATTTGCGTAAATGAACTCGATTTCCCACAAGATATTGATCCTACGTCCGATGATTACCTCCGTTGGCTTCTCACCGTGCAACAGAGACGTCGCTGGCAGATGCTCGGAATTGAGTAAAGTAGATAGCTCGTCCACACCCTAGTTTGGCGAACTTGCCGATCGCTCTTCCGGAAGCCAAATCCTCGTCCTAATTGCCCTTCAAAGAACGATGCCAAACTCAGTACCTGGGTCCTTTGGCGTCGGTTTGTGGATGAGAAAGAAGCCACTTTGGCGTGCGAATTTGAATAGGAGGAAGGGTTTCAACCTGTTGATATAAAATAAGAATTGACTCGACACGCCGCGCGATGAACGTTTCTCGGCGACCCCGCATCTCACATGGTCGATTTCACGGCAGAGGTGCGGAAACAAAAAACGGCGCGCCAAAAGGCGCGCCGAACAAGGCGGGGCTGATGCCCGATAACCCTTGCCAGCGTAGAGACCAAAAATGGTCCAGGCAAGCGCAATGTCGGCTCCGCAGAACGTAACAGTAAACACCTGAAAGAGTGATCTTTCGGAAACGGAGAAGTCATGCCCTACCCAATGGACTGGGACCCAACACCAGTAAAAACAAAAAAGTTGCCACCGCTTAAGGTGCCCGCTCCCCTCGGTGTTCTTCCGTACAGAGGCGCGCGAAACCCCATGACACGGAGCAATGCCGCGCATCGTGTTTCCCTTGCCATGTCGACGCCCGCAACAAAGGGGCAGCCGCAGATTTATCATTTTGAGTCCGAGGGTGAATTCTCTGTTGCCCTGGAAGCGTCGCTTGATCCTGACTTTCATGGATTGGAGGTTCTGCTACCACCCATCCGTTACCCATGGAGATACAACAAACGGGGGTACCGCGATCACTATTTCGATCTGCGGATCACCATGAATGACGGCTACCGGATTGCCGCATACGTCAAGAACGGTAAGGGTTTGCGAACTGAGCGCGTGCAGGAAGAGATTGACGCTATTTTCTCTTGTGTCGATGACCGTTTCGCGGACGAGACCATTGTCGTGAATACAGACAATTACTCGCGCGCCCGTCGCGATAATCTGCGGCGAATGTGGTACCTTCACGGGTTGAAAAACCCGAGCGATGACGAAGCCGTTTCCGAGATTGCCCATAGAGTGTCGTTTTGGCTCATGTCAGACCTCATTGATCAATGTCCGCTTCCCCGAGTGAACGCTTGGAGGTCCTGTATGCGCCTCATCGCTCAGGGGGTTTTGGAGGCCGATTGGGATGCGGTTATCAATCGCCATTCTCGGGTGTGGCTGGCGGAATGACCTATCGCCCCAAATACAAGGTGACAGACGGATCGGATTTGATACTTGACGGGCATACATGGCGCGTCGAGGTGAAAGACCGTGACGGATATCTTGTATCTGGGGCAGATGGAGAACAGACCACCCTTGGCTACCAGCGTGTCGATCGTGCGATCGAGAATAATAAGTGTGAAGTCATCACGCCGAAGGAGGCCGAGAACCAACGGCAGCTCCTAGAGTTCACTGGTGGCTTTGGAAACATCGATCAAACTCCTGACATTGAGCAACGAAACGCGCGCGCCCGCCAAGCATTGATTATGGCTATGGATCGCCTCGAAAAAGAGGGCCAGAAGCTCACACACCGGTACCTCGACCGGGTTCCTGTTCGCAAAGCCCTTTACCGTTCAGCAATTGAAATTTCGGGCGACGTGAGCTTGTTCGCTGACGTGAACATCGGTCCTACCCGTCGAAGTGGCGACGAGCCGGAGACGGTAGTTCCCAAGGGGCGGACCTTGGCAAAGCTGCGAGAGCTATACATTCGTTTTAACCGCAACCCGGTCGTTCTGATTAATCGTCACAACAAGAAGGGCGTTCACGATCCAGAGCGCGCCTGCAAGCTATCAGAATGGCAGAAGAGCGTTGTTCGCTACATTCTCGGTGCGTTCCAGTCTCCCTCCAAAATTGACCTGGCACGGCTTTATCGACTTGCCTGCGCGAAGCTTCAGGTGCCCGAAGAAGAAGCCGTTCGAAATGTTGGGCATCCCTCTATCACCACTGTCCGAAATTGGTTGGCTGGTGTTCCTTCGCTGGCTCAGCAAATCGGCCGCAACGGGCTCCGTCACACCAAGAACACGGCTGGTGGTGGCGCGACTGAAATCAGAGCATTTATGTTCGGCGAGCGTGCAGCGATGGATCAGGCGTATCTGTCTATATTTGTCGACACGACCGGTAAGATCAAAGCGAAGATCATCAAGGCAGAGGATGCATCTAAAGCTTTCGAGGAAGGCGAACTGATCAGGATTTGGTTGCACGTGATGATTGATGTCGCGACTAGGCTTCCGCTCGGTTGGATCATTTCGGAAACTGCCCATTCAGATCAATCCATGGCACTGTTGCGAATGGCGACACGCGACAAGTCTCGCGAGGTGGTGAAGTACAAGTGCCGCCAAGAAGCCGCTCCGCCCGCTGGCCTTCTCATGACCGTTGCTGATAATGGGAGCGCGACACGCAACGGACCGGTGTACGCCGCGCAGATGGGCATGGGCACCGTGGCGCAACTAGGTCGTACACACCATTCGAATGACAATACTCATATCGAACGGCTGATTGGCTCGATCGAGTGGGACGTCTTGCGTTTCGAAAAGGGCTATGTCGGTGGTCGACCAGGCGCTCTTCCTGGCGCGGATCCCGTCGCGGATGCCCGTCTGACACCCAATGATGTTATGGCGGTAATTACTCGATATCTGGTGGATGAATACGCTCACACGGAGCACCGGGGTACAGGCATGTTCAAGGCAACTCCGTGGGAAAAATTCGAGCAGACAATTGAAGATTACGGCCCGATAGAGCCTCCAAGCCCGGAAGCGCGGCGGTTGTATTTAGGTTACAAGAAGACCGTGAGTACGACGTCTGAAGGCGTTCTGTTCAGCCATTTACCATACAATTCTCATGAACTGCTGAAGTTTCATGATGATACGCCAAAAAAGGTCAACGTCTATCTTGACCCAGATTTCATTGATGAAGTCACGGTTCAGCCCGTGCGCGGCAAGAAGATCATCAAAGCCGAACTCTCCATGACGGCATTGAAAGACCTGACATTCGAAGAGGCCGCCAAGGTAATGTCGGATGCGGCCCAAGGCAATCCGGATAGGCGCAGGATCAATGACGAGATGGTCAGACAGGCAAGGCGCGATCGCGTCGATCTTTCAGGTATGCTGCCCGATCCTAATCTGCCAGAAAGCTACCGGACCTTGGCGCAACTCGAGAAAAAGGCCGAGGCGCTTACGCATGTCGGCTTCGAGCCCGATCGGTCCTACTCGAAAGCTGTGGCGCCAGGGACGATTACGAAGCGGCGTAAGCCCAAGCCCTTCGCCATCGAGAGAACAGAGGCGCACAAAGATCGCACGGATCCAGGTGTCTCCGGGCGGTTGAAACCTATCACGGAAAGCAAACTATGAGCTCGTTCATCATCCCCGAAATCGTGAATTCCGCTGAGACATTTAACGGAAAGCTCTTTCCTCTTCCGCGTGCCGCGCAGCTTGAAAGAGTTTTCGCTGAAATGTTCAGCCGGCACTTGGGAAACTTGCGGGGAGGGGATTACTTCGAGTCCGAGGTGTTGGTCGTCACGGGGAAAAGTGGCGCCGGCAAATCTACGGAGATCATGAATCTTCTTAAAAACTTCAATACAAGTGGTGCGATGCTGCCCACCGGGCAGCCAGTTCGCATGGTTGCTTGTGAACTCAACCGCAAGGATAATTGGAAGGTACTTGGACAAAAGACCCTCACGAACATGCGCTATCCAGTGTCCGATAGGGCACGCCTTACTCAGCCCGAAACTTGGGCCCGTGTTGTACAACAGGGAGCGGAGCACGGTGTCATCGGGATCAACTACGATGAGATGCAGCATATTCTTGCCAAAAAGAGCGAAGAAGCGCTCGAGGCAGAACTCGACTCTTTCAAGTCAATTCTGAAGTCCAAACGCTGGCCATTCCTGCTCATACTGTCTGGGCTACCAGAGATCAACGAACCGGTGCGCGTGTTCGAGCAGCTTTGTCGAAAGGTTACCTACATCCATTTCGAGGATATCGACTACGATAAGGAAGAGATCACTGTGCAGGAAATCGTGACAAGTTATGCGATGAAGGTCGGCCTTCAGGTCGAAGATGACCTGAACACGCGAGACTTCATCCATCGCCTGACCACTGCGGCTGCGTTTCGGTGGGGTCTTGTCTGCGAGATCACGACCAAGGCAGTCGAACGTGCCTTAGTCGCACAGTCACCGCATCTGACGAAAGATCACTTTGTTGATGCGTGGGTCATGAAGACAAATGTGAACAGGGCAGCTACGCCCTTCACACATGATAACTACGCGACATTGTTCCGCAGGGAGCAACCGTTCCACGCTTCCCTCACCACCTAAATCGGCCCCCGATTAGATTTGACAAGAACCCGCGCCCGGCGCGGGTTTTTTCGTTCTTGATGCGGGCTCCCAACTTTTTTCGATTTTTTCAATTTTTTTTCTGCGCATGCTTCTGGTTGGCTGCGCATGCTTCATGTTTTCCGCCGTCTTGGAGTGGTGGAAAAAGTGGCGTACTTTCAGAGTCCTACTCATTTGCTTGTCAGAGGGGTATCCTTCATCTGCGCACGCTTCTGCGTTTTCTTGCTGGGGATATGGGTCGCCCCGCGTGTCAGCCAGGTGACCATGTCAGTTTGCATATCGTGGAGTGGGCCATGTCAAAGCGGTTGATTGCCGGGTTTTGGGACGCGATGGCGTCAAATGATTTCACACATGCAAGCACGTGGCTGCACCCCGAGTTTGAATATTACATGCCCCAGACCCGCGAATATTTGCGCGGCCGTACCGCGTTTGCCGCGTTGAACGACGCATACCCGACGGAAGGAACGTGGGTCTTTGCGGTGCGGTCGATCGTGGCTGACGGCGACGCTGTTGTGTCGGATGTCGAGGTGACGGACGGCACGGTTGAAGCGCGCGCCGTCACGTTTCACACCGTTAAAGACGGCCTGATCCTGCGCCAAAAGGAGTATTGGCCGGATCCTTACCCGGCGCCGGGCTGGCGCGCGCCGTGGCGCCAGATTGTGGACGCCCCGCCGTTCTAAGGCAGCGTGCCGTCATTTGGTGACCGGGTTGGACAGGCAAAGGCCAGACCAATTCAACCAAAGACAAGTCCGCCGTCGACGATCAGGTTTTGCCCCGTCACGGCGCGCGCCCACGGGCTGGCGAAAAACAGGACCGCATCTGCGGCCTCGTCCGGGGTGGTCACGGACCGGAGCGGTGTGCTGCCTGCGATCAGGTCGAACACGGCGTCCGGCGTTGCGGCACTGGCGTCCGTCGTGCGCAGCAGGCCGCCCGAGACCATGTTGACCGTGATGCCTTTTGGCCCCAGTTCAGCCGCGGCGGTGCGGGTCAGCGCCAGAAGCGCTGCCTTGGCCGAGGTGTAGTCATGGTAGGGCACCACCGGGTTTTGCACCAAGTTGGTGCCGATGGTGATGATCCGGCCGAAACCGGCCTGCTCCATGGCCGGTGCCGCAGCCTGGATCACGTTCAGCGCGCCGATCACTGCGGTGTCGTGCTGTGCCAGAAGCGCCTTGGGTGAAAGCGTGTAGAGCGTGTCGCGGGCGTCGCCATTGAAGCTGTAGTCGGCGAGCGCGTTGTGCACGACCGTTGTGATCGGACCGAAGGTGTCTTTGGCGGTGTCGATCATGGTGCGGATCTGATCGGCGTCCGTGATGTCTGCCTGGATCGCCTGCGCGCGTGGGCCAAGCTTGGATGCGAGCGTTTTGGCCTGTGTCCGGCTGTTGCGGTAGTTGAGGATGACCTGCGCCCCTTCGCGCGCGAAGGCGGTGGCGATGGCCGCACCGAGGCCGCGGCCTGCGCCGGTGACAAGGACGGTTTGCTGGTCGAGGGGGAGGGTCATGCGCGGTCTTTCCAGAGGGTGTGAAAGTGGTGGACGGGGCCGTGCCCGTGGCCCACGGACAGGGCGTCCGCCGCGGCGATGGCGCCTGCGACGTAGGTTTTGGCAGCCGCGACCGCCTGCGGCAGCGGGGTACCGTGTCCGATCTGAGCGGCGAGCGCTGATGACAGTGTGCAGCCGGTGCCGTGCGTGTTCTTGCCCGGCGTGCGGGGGCCGTCGAACCAGTGCAGGTTGCCGTCTGCACACAGCACGTCCGGGCTGTCCGGGCTCTCCAAGTGCCCGCCCTTGACCAGCGCGGCCTTGGGCCCGAGCGCTGTCAGCGCCTGGGCTTGTGCGGCCATTTCGTCGCGGTTGGTGGCGATGGGTTGGTCCAGCAAGTGGGCCGCTTCGGGCAGGTTCGGCGTGATGAGCGTGGCGCGGGGCACGAGCCTGTCGCGCAGGGTGTCCATGGCGTCAGGGTGCAGGAGCGGGGCGCCGCCCTTGGCGATCATCACCGGGTCCAGCACGACGGGCACCTCTGGATGTGCTGCAAGCGCGTCGGCGACGGCGCTGGCAATCTGGGCACTGGCGATCATGCCGATCTTTATGGCGTCGACGCGGATATCGTCGAAGACGGCCTTGATCTGCGCCGCGACGAAGGTTGGGGGAACGGTTTCGACGCCGCTGACCCCTTGGGTGTTTTGCGCTGTAAGGGCTGTGAGCGCGGCCATGCCGTAGGCGCCATTGGCGGCGAACGCCTTGAGGTCGGCTTGGATACCGGCACCGCCCGAGGGGTCGGAGCCTGCGATGGACAGGACGTTCGGGATCATGTGTGTGCCTCCAGTTCGGTGCGCAGGGTGCGTGCGGCAGCTTCGGGATCTGGTTGACCGCAGATGGCGGAGACCACCGCGATGCCGTTGCAACCCGCGGTCAGGACATTGGCGGCGTGCCCCCGTTTCAGGCCACCGATGGCGACCGTGGGGCAGGGCGACAGGGCGGTTAGTGTTGCCAGCCCGTCGAAGCCGATGGCGGGTTTGTGGTCTGTTTTCGTGTCTGTCGGGAACACGGTGCCGAGGCCGAGGTAGTCCACCAGCGCCGGGTCGGCGGCCCGGACGTGGTTGGCGGTATCGCAGGACAGCCCCACCAGCTTGTCCGGTCCGAGCCGGGCACGGGCGTCGGTGGGTGAGACGTCGCCTTGGCCGATATGCACGCCGTCCACGTCTGCAGCGATGGCCGCATCGAGGTCGTCATTGATGACCAGCGGCACGGGCGTGTCCCTGAGCGCGTGTTTCAGCGCTCGGGCGAGGGCGGTGCGGTCTGCGGTGGTGGCCGTTTTGTCGCGCAATTGGACGAAGCTGACACCGCCGCGGACGGCTGCGGTCACTGTTTCGATCAGGCCGTGGTGGGCGCAGAGCGCGCGGTCAGTGACGAGGTAGAGTGAGAGTGATTTGGGATCTAGGACCATGTCACACGCCCTTCATCCAGATCACCGGGTTGGATCAAGTGCAGGTGATCGAGGAAGTGGAGGGAGAAGCTGCCGGGGCCGGACGCAACCTTGCCCGCCTGTTCCCCGGCTTCTGCGAAATGGGTCAGGGCCGCCACGGTCGCCTCAAGCGGGGGTGTTACGGCGGCGTAGGCCCCGGTGAGCGCGGTCAGGGCGCAGCCCAGGGCGGTGATCTTTGGCATCATGGCATCGCCGCCTGTGATCTCAGCCTGCCGGGTGCCGTCCGTGACGAAGTCCACCGGCCCGGTGATAGCAACGACGCATCCGTGCGTGGTGGCAAGCGTGATTGCGCTGTCCTTGGCGGCTGCGACCTCATCCCCGCTGTCGGCCCCTTTCCCCGCGCCGCCCGCGCCGGACAGGGCCATGATTTCAGAGGCGTTGCCGCGCAGGATCGTGGGCTTGAACCCCAGCAACTGGCGGGCTGCGTCGCCGCGATAGGGCGTCGCAAAATGTGCGACCGGGTCCAGAACCCAGGGCACAGACGCGGTGTTTGCCGAACCCGCGGCCTTGAGCATGGCCGTGAGCCACGGGGGAGAAAGCGTACCGATGTTGATGGTCAGAGCGCCGCAGATGGGCGTGAAATCCGCGACCTCTTCTTCCGCATGGATCATCGCGGGTGAGGCGCCCGCCGCCAGCATTACATTGGCGGCGATGTTCATGGCCACGTAGTTGGTCATGCAGTGCACGAGGGGGGCCTGCGTGCGCAGGGCGTCAAGGGCGGCGTTTGGTGTCATCGCGTCGGTCCACTTCACTTGGCGGACAGGACGCACCGGGGCGCTGGGCACCGGTTCAACCTCCCTCCGCCAGCATTATCTGGTTCAGGTTCGAAGGGTACGTCTCAGCCTTGCGGCGCCCCTGGCTATGAGTTGGAGATAGGGAGGATGCCCGTGTTGTCCAAGTGAAAAATGCGGGCCGTCAGAGACCGTCCCTGGCGATCCGTGTGGCAAGATCGACCAGCAGCTGCGCGCGGGCCTGCGCGACCGAGGCCGGTGCGCCGTCTGCGACCGGGGTCGACAGCTCGAAGAGATGGGCATGGTCGCGGCCCCGCCCATCAAGATCGACCACGTAGTATTGCCCGGAGATGCGCAGCCGGTCGGCCACGACACTCAGGTCTTCCACCCGCACCTCGACCCGACCGGACGCGAAGCCGTCAAAGGGCCAGGGTTCGGACGCCACGCGCCGCCCCGTGATCTCGGCCAGGTGCCGGGTCAGGGCAAGGGTCATGGCGCGCGTCGGTTCATCCGCCCAAAGCGTGTCGGACAGGACCAGGAGATCACCGTCGTTCGCCGTGATCTCGTCCCGCGCGGCGTAGGCGGGCAGCGAGATATCAGCGACTTCGATGCTGGCAAAGCGCGAGGCGATACGCTCTTGGGCGACCAGCTTGGGCGAGGCCACGAACTGATCCGGGCTGCCGCAGGCGACGGCAAGGGAAAGGGCAATAAAGCCGATGACATTTCGCATGAGTTACCGTCCGAGGATCAGGGAGTTGGGATTGCGTTCAATGGTGCGCGCCAGATCGGTCAGCGCCTTGGCGGCCCGTTCGATCTCGTTCAGCGCGCGCAGCGTTTCGCGCGAGAAGGCGGAGCCTTTCTCGTAGCCGCGCAGGGTGCCTTGTGCCTGCGCCAACGTGCTGTTCAGGCGATTGGCAAGGGCGGGCAGTTCGTCGGCGGCCGTTTCGATGGCGGCGGCGGCCTCGCGGGCCGACGTCATGGTGGCGTTGGCGCTGTCGATCAGCCCGCCTGCGCGTAATTCGGCCAGTGCGGCCTCGGCCTCCGCCAGCGCCCCGGCGAGCGCATCGGGCAGATCCGCGTCGCTGGCATCGCCGAAAAGGCGGCTTGCGGTGGCCAGCACGGCTTCAAGCTCGGTCGCCAGCGTGTCCAGCTCGACCTCTTCTGCGCCTGCGGCGATGCGGTCCAACCTCTCGACCACGGACGGCAGGCCCGCGACCGCCTCTTCGACGGCGGTGGCGGCGTCGCTGGCGTCGGTGAGCGCGGCGCTGAGTTGGTCGGCGGTGTCGGCCTCGGTGATGTCGTTCAGAACGACCGAAAGCTCGTCAAAGGCCTGGACGACCGCGCCCGGTGCGGCGCGTATGTCGTCGGAACTGAGCAGGGTTTGCGCCTCGCGGGCGAAGTCCGTGGCTTGCGTGACCAGATCATCGAGCGGCAAGGCGTTCGCACCGTCGATGAAGGTCGCGATCCGGTCCGTCAGTTCCGGCACCTCGTCCAGGGCCGTTTCGGCGCTGGCGGCGGCAAGGCCCACCTGATCGACGGCGGCCAGCAGACGGTCCACCGCCTGCGCGTCGCGCACATCCGCAAGCAGGCCGCGCACATCGGCACTGGCCGCCTGCAGGTCGCTCATCAGCACCCGCAGGTCTTCGGGCAGTGCCTGCACCTCGTCCGAGCCGATCACGCCGCGGGCATCCGACAAGAGCCCGAGGATTTCGCCGGGGGTTTCGCGGATTTCGTCGCTGGCGACAAGGGCCGCGGCATTGTCCAGAAAGCGGATCGCGCTGTCGAGCAATTCCTCGACGGGCAGGGCGTTCACACGCTCCAGCACGCCTTCGGCTGACAGGGCCATGTCGGACACTTCGCTTTCGGTCACCGGGAAGACGGGGAAGGGGTCACCATCCTGATCTATGGTGGCGGGCGGAGCGTCGGGTTCGGTGATCAGTTCGACCTTGAGGCCACCGGCCAGAAGGGACGCATTCACCAGCCGGGCCCGCAGACCTTCGGCTACGCGCTCTTCGAGAAATTCGATGGCTTCGGTGCGGCTGAGGTCGGCGTCGATGCCAAAGCGGGAGGTGTTGATTTCGACCGTGGAGAGGAGGCGCACGCGCGAGTCGCCAAAGCGGTCCGGGTCCACGATGCCCGACACGTTGGCCACCCGCCCGATGCGCAGGCCCCGCCACTCGACCGCCGCGTCCGCAGTGAGGCCGCTGACATTGTCGTCAAAGATGAGGGTGAGGCGCACCACGGCGCCGCTGCTGCCTTCGAACACCGAATTGCGGGCGGCAGCCTCGTTCGGGTGCACCTCGTAGACGAGCCCCGCGCGCAGCGGCTCACCCCCCGACACCAAAGTGCCGAAGGTGATGCCGCCCGAGATCAGCGAGGCGACCGATGAAAAGTCGAGCGATGCGCCGGAGGGACCCACGGACAGGCTGAAGCCTGACGTGTCCCAGAACCGTGTGGCTGTGGTGACCAACTGGTCGTGGGGGTCGTAGATGATGGCGGGCGCCGAGACCCATTGCCCGTTGACGGAAATTGCGGGCTTGCCCAACCGGCCCACTTCGATCCCCTTGAACAGGATCGGGGTGTTTTCGGACAGGCCCGCCGCGCGGGTCGACCGCAGCTCGATCACCGTGCCTTGCTGGAAGGTGGTGATCAGGGGCGCGCGTTCATTGGCTTCGTGGACGCTGGCCAGCCCGCCCGGGACGCTGTCCCATGTTCCTTCGATATAGACGCCGGACAACACCGTCTCGAGCCCGGTGACACCGCTGGTCGTGACTTGGGGGCGGACGATCCAGAACACCGCCTCTGCGTCCACGAATGGGGCCACGGTCTTGTCCAGCCGCACGTCCACCAGCACGCGCGACAGGTCGTCGTTGAACTGCACGTCCTCGACGATGCCGACGGGCACGTTGCGAAAGCGCAATTCCGTCTCGTTCGGGAGGATGCCCGCGGCGTCGTCAAAGACAATCTGCACCAGCGGCCCCTGGTCGTTATAGGTCTGCAAGGCGACCCAAACCGCGGTCAGGACCGCCGCGATGGGCACCAGCCAGACCCAGTGCGCCCCGGCGAAAAGACCGCGCCGGTCGCGCCCGCTCTGGGGGATGTCGGGGATATCTGAGGTCACGCGGGGTCTTTCGTGTCTTGGGTCTCGATCCGGTCCCAGATCAGCCTTGGGTCCAGGCTTTGTGCCGACAGCATGGTGAAAATCACCGAAAGTGCAAATGTCAGCGCGGCAATCCCGGGTGTGATCGAGGCTGCTACGTTCAATTGCACCAAAGAGCAGAGGATAGCCACGACAAAGACGTCGATCATGGACCAGCGCCCGATATATTCGACCACTTCGTAGAGGACGTACTGCCTCCCCGGTGGCCATCTGGCGCCCTGCCGGACGGCCAGCGCGAGATAGGCGATGGCAAAGAACTTGCCCAAGGGGATCACCACGGACGCGATCAGGATGATCGCTGCGATGCCGAAGGACCCGTGGGCCGCAAGATCGAGCGCGCCTGCGATGATCGTGTCCTCTGACGTGTGGAACAGCGTGCGCGTCGTGAGCATCGGGTAGAGGTTGGCGGGGATGTAGGCGATGATGCCCGCAATCCACCAGGCCCATACCTTTTGCAGGCTTTGCGTGTCCCGCGACCGAAGGGCGTTGCCGCAGACGCCGCATTGGGCGTGACCCACGGGCCAGACCCGCGCGCATTCACGGCAGGCCACCAGCCCCTTGTCGCGTGCCGTCACTGTCATCGGTCCAGCGCCTTCCAGACCGACCAGCGGCACATCACCATGTTCTGGACCGCCATCAGCACCACGACGGCGACAAACATCCAAAAGGCCGGGCCGATCTCGACCCGTGCAAGGTCCGTCAGTTTGATCAGCGACACGGCGCAGCCCACGACGAAGATTTCTGCCATCGACCAGGGGCGCATCGCCTCGCTGAAGCGAAAGGCGCGTTTGGCGCCGGGCCACGGTTTGCGGTCCAGTACCAGCGGCGTCAGGGTGTAGATGGTCAGCACCAACCGCGTCAGGGGCAGCGCGATGATCAGCGCGATAACGGCAAGGGACAGGCCAAAGAGCGGGCCGCCGTAAAAGGCCAGCGCCGCATCGACGATGGTGGCGGCGTTGCTGAAGCCCAGACGCCTGATCTCGATAAAGGGCAGGAACAGGGCGGCGATGACCAGAACGGCCGAGGCAAAGGCGGTCGTGATGATCACCAGCCCGGCGTCCCGCCTGCGGGTGAACAGACGGGTGTGGCACCGCTCGCACCGGGCCCGGTCGCCCTTGTTCACCACGCCGACGCGATAGAGCGCGTCGCATTTGGGGCACGCGATCAGCGTGTCTAGCTCGGGGGGCGCGGCGTCTTTCATGACCTCAAAATAGGGGAGGTGTGCTTGGCAGCAACATGAATCGGACCACGGCCCGCGCGCCATGCGCCGGAGCCGTGTCAGATACGGGTATCGCGACCGCGTTCTGTTCGGGCGGTGATCCGCTACCGCACAGGCGTCAGCACCGCGACAGAGAAGCGCGCCCCGTCATCCACATGGCGTTGCCGCACGTCCCAACCCGCGTCCGCCGCAAGAGCGACCAAGCTGTCGACCGTGAATTTGCGTGCAGCGCTGACATGGATCGGCTCGCCTTTGGCGAACTCAATGACGTGGCCGTCCAGCGTGACGTGCTGATCACGGTTGGACAGCAGGTGCATGTCGATCCGGGCGCGGGCTGCGTTCCAGGTCGCTTTGTGGTCGAAGCCTGCCGGGTCAAAATCAGCATCCGCTTCGCGGTTCAACCGGATCAGGATGTTGCCAATGAATTTCGCGGTCACGCCCTGCGCATCGTCATAGGCCGCCACCAGTGTGCGCGTGTCCTTCACCATGTCCGCGCCGAGGATGAAGGCCTTGATCCCCGGCCACGCGCGGATACCGGACAAAAGCGCGTGCGCCCGGGCAGGGGTCAGGTTGCCGATGGTTGAGCCGGGAAAGAACGCCACCTTCGGCAGAGCAGCGAGCCTATCGGGCAGGGTGACAGGCGCGGTGAAGTCCGCGACAACCGGCACAATGTCAATTGCGGGATAGGCATTTCTCAACCCATCTGCGGTTTCGAAAAGGAAATCGCGCGAGATGTCGATGGGACCATATGCGCCGATATGATTGCCCGCATCCAGGAGGGTCCGCGTCTTGATCGACGCACCGGAGCCCAGTTCAATCAGGGCGCCACCGGGGGGCACCAGCCTTGCCAGCGCGGTTGCGTTGTCGCGCAGGATGCCCGCCTCGGTCCGGGTGGGGTAGTATTCGGGCAGGCGCGTGATCTCTTCGAACAGGGCGCTGCCGCGGTGATCGTAGAGCCATTTGGGGCTGAGCGTCTTGGCGTCCGCCCTCAGCCCGGTCAGAGCGTCGGCGATCAACGCGTCGTCGCGCGCTTCAAGCTGGGTTGAGCCGTCCATCATGCCGCATCCCGCGCAAGCCGCAGGCCCATCATCTGCCAGCGTTGGTGTGGGTAAAAGAATGTGCGGTAGGTCGCGCGCATCTGTTTGCGCGGGGTCGCGCAGGACCCGCCGCGCAGGACGCGCTGGTTGACCATGAACTTGCCGTTGTATTCCCCCAGCGCACCTTCGGGCGCGCGGAAACCGGGGTAGGGCGCAAAGTCCGACGCCGTCCATTCCCAGACATCGCCCCAGACGCCCGCGCCGGGCAGGGGGCGCAGCGCGCCGATGGCGCCCGCATCCCCCATGAGGTTGCCCGCGATTGGTGTGTCCCGAAATGCGGTCTCGTGCTCTGCCTCGGTTGGCAGACGTGCGCCTGCCCAGCGGGCAAAGGCGTCCGCCTCGTAGTAACTGACGTGAACGACCGGTGCGTCGCGTGCGACGGGTTGGGGGCCGCGCAGGGTAAAGGTCCACCACACGCCGTCCTGCTGCCACCAGTAGAGCGGATGTTCCCACCCCTCGCGCTGGGCAAAAGCGTGCCCTTCCATCAGCCAGTGGCGGGCGTCGTCATAGCCGCCGTCCTGCATGAACGCGATCCAGTCACGGTTGGTGACGGTCCGGTCCGCGATCTCGAACGGGGCGAGGTAGGTCTTGTGCCGCGGTCCCTCGCAATCATAGGCGAAACCGGGCCCGTCATGCCCGATCTCGACCAGCCCGCCTGCGTGACGGGTGAAGGTCTGGGAGACCTCGGTGGTGACGGGCAGCGGTGCGGGGTCCTTGTAGGTTGGAAGCAGCGGATTGAAGCTGAGCCCGTGCAGCAGGTCGGTGACCAGCAATTCCTGGTGCTGCATCTCGTGATGGCAGCCCAGTTCGACCAGTGCCGCAATGTCGTCGCCATCGTCGCGGCCCGCGTTCAGCAAGGTGGCCAGGCTGTCCTCGACATGGGCGCGGTAGGACCGCACCGCATCGCCGCCGGGGCGCGAGACCAACCCGCGCTTGTCGCGCGCGTGGCGCGGCCCGGCCTGTGTGTAGTAGGAGTTGAACAGGAACGCGAAACGGTCGTCGGGTGACGTGTATCCCGGCAGGCGCGGTTTCAGGATGAACTCTTCGAAAAACCAGGTGGTGTGGGCGAGGTGCCATTTGACGGGCGAGGCGTCTTCCATGCTTTGCAGCATCGTGTCTTCGGGGCTGAGTGGTGCGGCGAGGGCATCGGTGCGGGCGCGTGTGCGTTCAAAGAGGTCGATGGCCTGCGGTGGTGCGAGCGGAGCGGTAAGAGCGGTCATGCAGAGCGTGTCCTGTGATCGGGATGTGCGGCGACGATGACACCTACACATGACAGGAATTGGCGACAGGGCCATCGCGCCACACGGTAAAGTGTAATTCGTTAATGATTTGGGCGACATCGCGCCATGTGCCCGGCAGCGCATCGCACATTGCGGCAAGGGGGGTGGTGCGGGTGTGCAGGGTCTTGCCCGGAGTGAAGGGGCGCGTCGGCAGGATGCTGCGGGTTGTGCGCTAACGCGTCGGCACCGTGCGCGCGCGGTCGCCAGACAGAGCATCGGCGCGTGTTGTGCCGTCGGCGGGGCGCAGAAGCGATGCGCGCTGTCCCGCCGCCTCGGGCAGCAGAACGGCGCGGCGGGCGACGAAACGGCCCGTATAGGGGCCGAAATAGACCGCGCGGCTGTTGGCGAACCCACCCAGTTGCAGGCGCTGGTCAAAGCTGTGCCCCAGTCCGGCCAGGCGGAAACCGGGGGCCGTGGCGACCTGTTCCAGATACCCCTCGACCGACAATTGCCGAAGCGTGTCGCCCCGTTCGCGGAAGCGGCCAAAGCGCAACGATGAGGCGTCAAGGCGGCCGTGGGTGAATTGGCCCCTGGCCACGACGAACTGCCCGGCGATCAGGCTTTGGCCGCGCGGCGGGGCCAGCGGCGTCTGGCCG
The DNA here is from genome assembly GCF_001969365.1 of Tateyamaria omphalii. NCBI lineage: Bacteria > Pseudomonadati > Pseudomonadota > Alphaproteobacteria > Rhodobacterales > Roseobacteraceae > Tateyamaria > Tateyamaria omphalii. The sequence goes on from NZ_CP019312.1 coordinate 45,077, forward strand.
ATGCGCCACCCGCCTCCGGCGGACCCTTCGAGCACGCCGGAGACGATGTCATCGCCTTGAGGTGCCGCCTGCAGCAGGCTCGCCTGAACGGCGCCGTCCTGTTGCCAGATGCCCCCGACGGTGACGCGTTCGCCCATCCGGGCGGCCAGCCCTGCAATGCCGCGCACCGGCGTGCTGTTGACGGCAAAGCCCTCTCCCTGACGCAGCAGGATCCCCGTCAGCGGGTCGTCGATGTCGATCCGCTGCGCCTCGAACCGGCCCAAGCGGGCACGGGCGAGCAGGGTCAGCGTGCGCCCCGGCACCAGCAGGCTGTCGCTGGCGCGCCTGTTGGCCGCAAAGATGCGCGTGTTCGGGGTCACCTCGACCCGCAGACCATTGACCAACACGCTGCCGGTGCCGGTCATCAGGCCCACGATCCCGGTGCCGCCAATGCCGCCCTCGAACGGGTCATCACCGAGTTGGGCCACTGGAATGGCAGGCGAACAGGCGCTGAATGCTGTGCCCCCCATAAGCCCAAGCATGTGCCGTCTGGTCAGCTGTGTCACGGATCCGGGGCCTTTTCGTCTGTGTCCGCAGCTGCGGCGTCTTCGCGGTACAAGTAAATGCCCAGCCGGTAGCGTTGTCGAGGGCCCTCTGCGTCTTGCGCCGCGCGGTGCAGGGCGCTGGACTGACGGTTGAGATCCTCCAGCAGCTCCTGCGCCTTGGCCCGTGCGGCAGCCTCCACTTCATCAATGGCGTCGGGCGGCAACTGGTTGTAGAACACCGCGCGTTCGAAAAACGGCGGCGTGTCGGCCAGCAGGTTCTCGGTCGCGGCGGCCAGATGATCGCCCACATTGGCGGCAAAGAACGCCTCCTTGTCCCGCGCCGAGCCGGTGCCGACCACCGCCTCTGTCTGCAATTCAAGCAGGCCGTCGGCGGTTTCGCTGACCAGACCGGCATTCATCAACTCATCGAGGACAGTGCGGGGCCGGACATCGCGATTGACCGACCGGACAAGCGTTTCGAAATCGGCGGCGTCATCGGCCTGCCGGGGGAGCAGGCGCGGGGTGCCATCGGTGATGAACTCCGGGGCCGACATCCATTGGCCGATGACGGTGGCCAGCAGCGCGCTTTTACGGCGGCTCTGGCCCGTCTCATCCGGTCCTTCGGCCTTGATCGTGCGGATGTCCTTGCGGTGTACTCCGGTGAGCAGCGCGATGCGGCTGTCGGTCAATGGCTTGTCATCCAGGCGAAAGGATTCCTCCGCCACTTCGACATAGACCCGTTTAAGCAGGCCGTAGACCACGGGAGCCGTCAGGCCGCGCGCAATCATCGTCCGCACCAGTGGGCGAAGTAACCCCCTGAGAACACGCATGAATGCGTCTGATGCGCTGGTTTGCTCGCGTCTTGCCATTACCCGAGAATATCGTGCGTGGAAAAATTTTCCACGCAAATCCTTGAAATCTGCGGGGGCTGCGTCACTTCGTCGTCCGTGGGAAATATTCCCACAGAAACGACAGGCCCCGCGCCACCACGAGGAGAACACACATGAAACGCCGTTCCTTTATGAAAATGACCGCCATCGGCGCTGCCCTTGCCACCCTTGGCGCCTGCGCCGAGATGAACACGCAGCCCGACATCGTCGACACCGCGATTGCCGCCGGGTCCTTTACCACACTGGTGGCTGCCGTGCAGGCCGCCGATCTGGTCGACACGCTGAAAAGCCCCGGCCCCTTCACCGTCTTTGCCCCCACGGACGACGCCTTTGCCGCGCTGCCCGCAGGCACGGTTGAAAACCTGCTCAAGCCGGAAAACAAGGACCAGCTGGTCAGCATCCTGACCTATCACGTGCTGCCGGGCCAAACGCTGTCCTCTGATCTGGCCGGTCAGCGTCTGAGCGTGGCGACTGTGAACGGCGCCAACGTCCATATCGACGGGCGCAACGGCGTCAAAGTCGAACAATCCAACGTGATCCAGGCCGACATCCTGGCCTCGAACGGCGTGATCCACGTGATCGACAAGGTCCTTATCCCCTGAACACTCCAACCCGGAAGGAGACTGAACCGTGCCAGCCACGACATTTAACTTCACCGGTTTTGCTGAAAGCGACCTGACCCAGGGCAACCTGGGTCACGGGTCCACTTTCACCCAGCCTGATGTCGCGACACTTGAATTCGAAGTGATCGACAACGACACCAACCTGAGCGGCGATTTTCATGATCTTTCGCTCGATCGAAGCGGCCAACACGCCTCCATCCTCTCGGGTGGAGAGGATGTGGGAACGGGCGCACGGCTCTATGCCGAGCGTGTGTTTCACGTCACAGGCTCTGACGGCAACGAATACGTGCTTGTCGAGCTTGAACAGGAACACAACCACACCGACTTCTTCACCTACCGCGGCGCGGTGCCACCCGCGGGCACCCAGTTGACCGTGACAGGCGTGCAGAATGTTCTTCACGTTCCCTACGCCGATCTTGGGGCAGGGGCGACAACGCAAAACATCGTTGCAATCGCCGCGGGGTCGGATGACTTCAACATTCTGGTGCAGGCGCTGACGGCTGCGGGCCTCGTCGAAACGGTCCAGAACCTCGACGACATCACCGTTTTTGCCCCAACAGACGCGGCCTTTACCCAACTGGCCGTCGATCTGGGCTTTGAAGGCGATACGTCTGACGAAAACGCCGTCTTTGGCGCAATCGCAGATGCCCTTACCGCACTGGCACCGGATGGTGATCCAATCCCACTGCTCACGGACATTCTCTTGTATCACGTGTCCTCCAGTGCGCTGACCGCCGATGAAATTGCAGCGGCGGGCAGCGTCGATACGCTTCTGTCTGGCGCGTCCTTCGGGACGGACGGGACCGAACTCATCGACGCAGAGCCGGACATCGACAATCCGAATATCGTCATTCCCGATATCGAGGCGACCAATGGCACCATCCAGGCCATCGACCGGGTTCTGTTGCCGCTGGATATCCCCGGCAACACGCCCGAGCCGGGACCGGAGCTCACGCTCACGGGCCTTGTCGCGGCGAGCGGCGGTGTCTTTGATGCGGACGGCACGGATTTCGACATCCTGCTCAATGCGGTGCAGGCGGCCGGGCTGGCAGGGGCGCTGGACGATCCCGAGGCGGACCTGACCGTTTTTGCGCCGAATGACGCGGCATTTGTCGGTCTCGCGCAGACCCTGGGCTTTGGCGGGTCGGACGAGGGCGAGGCATTTGCCTATATCGTCGACGCACTGACACTGCTGAGCGCGGGCGGTGACCCCATCGCGCTGCTCACCGACATCCTTCTGTATCACGTGTCGCCGGGCGCACAGGATGCCGATGCCGTGCTGGGATCCACCACGTTGGACACCCTTCTGGGCGCGACCATCGGCGTGGATGGCACCAGCCTTGTCGACAATGACCCCGACGTGCCAGATCCGAACATCATCCAGACCAATCTGGACGCGACGAACGGGATCGCGCACGTGATCGACGGTGTGTTGCTGCCGATTGATGTGCTGCCCGACAACGGACCGGGGCGCGTCGATTTCATCATTGACGATGACGGCGGGTCCATAATCTTCACCGGCAGGAATGACGATTTTGTCTTCGGCAAAGGTGGCGATGATCTGATCGGGCTGGGCGCGGGCCACGACGTGGGCCTCGGCGGCGACGGCGACGACATCATTCTCGGAGGCCGGGGCCGTGACACGTTGAATGGCGGTGACGGCGACGATGTCCTTCTCGGTGGGCGCAACCATGATACGCTGGATGGCGGCGATGGAGATGACAGGCTGTTCGGTGGGCGCGCCAACGACGTGCTGACCGGCGGAGAGGGCGAAGACGTTTTCGTCTTTGGCCGGCGCGACGGTGACGACCTCATCACCGACTTCACTGCGGGCGAGGATGCCATTCAATTGCGGGGCTTCTTTGGCAGCCGCGATGTGATGGACCTGGTATCGTCGGGCAAAGACGGGGCCGTCATCACCTTCGGCCACGCAACCGTCACGCTCGCAGGTGTTGCCGCTCACGCGCTGAGCGCCGACGACTTCCTGTTCTGAACCAGAGCGTCACAAAACAGAATGAGCGGCCGTGCCACGCGCGCGGCCGCTTTCCTTGTTGGCGTATCACGCCACCTGACGGCCCTGGCTGAACACCTCGCGCGCCGCGGCCATCCCATCAATCCGCGCAAAACGCACAAGGTCCGCGCGTTGACCCACGGCAATATCCCCGCGGTCCTTCAATCCGACAGACCGCGCGGGCGTTCGGGTGACCGTGGCGATCCCGCGCGCCATGTCGCCCCACATCTCGCCCAACTGCACGGCGGACAACAAAAGCGCGGCAGGCACGTAGTCTGACGACAGGATGTCCAGCAAGTCACGCTCGGCCAGGTCGCTGGCCGCGACGTTGCCGGAATGCGACCCGCCCCGCACGAGGTTGGGCGCGCCCATGATGATGGCGATGCCCTTGTCGCGGCACGCCTCTGCGGCCTCGACCGTGGTGGGGAACTCCGCCACCACGACCCCGTGAGCGGCCGACACGCCCACCTGGTCGGATGTCGTGTCGTCGTGGCTGGCAAGCACGGCGCCCAGCCGCCCGGCCTCTGCCACCGCCGCCGCCTCATGCTGCGCGCCCAGCCGATTCTGCAGCCCCTGCAGCTTGGCCACATGCTGCGCGAACTCGTTTTCGGTCAGGTTGTTCTTGCCCATGACATAGGCCTTCATCTTGTCGATATCGCGGAACTGCCGCTGGCCGGGCGTGTGGTCCATCAGGCTCACGATGCCGACGCGGTCGTCTGCCGTGAACTCGGCAAGCTCTTCGGTCAGCGTCTCGGAACAGATCTCGGCCCTCAGGTGCAGGAAATGGCTGATCTTCAGCACCCCTTGCGCGCGCAAGGCCAGCATCTCGGATGATAGCTCGCGCGCATATTTCAGATACCGCCCTTTGCCCGTTGGGATCGACCCAACCCGCATGGCGTCAAATACTGTGGTGATCCCGGTGCCTGCCAATTCGCGGTCATGGGCCAGGATCGCCGGGGCGTGCGGCCATGACACCTTGGGCCGGGGCGACATATGGCGTTCCAGGTTATCGGTGTGCAACTCGATCAGGCCCGGGGCGATGAAATCGCCCTCGCAGTCCAGCGCATCGGCAGGCACGGCCGCCCCCGTGCCGATCTCGGCAATCAGCCCGTCGCGCAGCACGACATGGCCGGTGATCACCTCATCCGGCAGAACAAGCCGGGCGTTGGCGAGGATCGTGTCTTGTGTCATGTGCCTGTCATCTCGAACTGGAATGGGGTTGGTCATGTTCACGCGATACGCTGTCTATTACACGCCCGAGGTGGACACGCCGCTTGCCGCATTCGGCGCCGCATGGCTGGGTTGGGACAGCGTCGCAGGCCGCGCCGAGACGCATCCGCCGGTCGCAGCGATTGATGTCGCTGCGGTGACCGGGACGCCCCGCAAATACGGCTTCCACGGCACGATCAAACCGCCCTTCCGGTTGGCCGAAGGACAGACCGCGGACGGTTTGCAGGCGGCCCTTGCAGCGCTCTGCGCCAGTGCCGCGCCCGTGACCCTTCAGGGGCTGGACCTGGCGCGACTGGGCCGCTTTCTGGCCCTCGTGCCGCAGGGCGATGCCACACCCCTCGCCACGCTCGCAGCGCGGGCGGTGCAAGAGCTCGACCGCTTTCGCGCGCCGCCCACCGACGCAGAACTGGCCAAGCGCCGCGCCGCACGGCTGACGCCCGCACAGGACGCGCATCTGGTGCGGTGGGGCTACCCTTACGTGATGGATGAATTCCGGTTCCACCTCACGCTCAGCGGCAGGCTGGACGAGGACACCATGGACCGGACCGAGGCCGCGCTGATCCCCCTGCTGGCGCCGCTCGATCTGTCGCCCTACCACATCACCGGCCTGACCCTGCTGGGCGAGGACGATGCGGGCATGTTCCACCAAATCCAACGCTACGCCCTCACCGGATAGAGCGCTGCAAGCGCCGCGCGCACGGTGGCCTCCAAGGCGCCTGAATTGTCGATGACCGTCGCCTCGATCCCCGCAGGCAGGCCAGTGCCCGCGCGCGACAGGCGTTTTGCAATATCTGCGTCCGTCTCGCGCCCCCGGGCGCCAAGACGATGCGCCAGCGTCTCAGGATCAGCAGTCAGCGCAATGACGCGCAAGCCGGGAAAGCGGGCGCGGGCCTTGATCAGCACGCCCCGCGACAGGTTGGCCAGCATATCTCGCCCGGCGCCAAGGGCCACATCCACGTCCTCCGGAATGCCGTAGTGCAGACCGTGCGCGGCCCAGGACAGGGCGAATGCGCCCTGACGCTCCATTCCCTGGAAGACAGGAACGGTAACCCCGTCAAACACCTCTCCACCCGCGGTTGTTGGGCGGGTGATCACTCGGCGGACAAGCCCAACGCGCGGCTCGGCCTGCGCCATCGCCTCCATCACCGTGTCCTTGCCGACGCCCGACGGGCCGACAACTGCGATCAACCGACCGGTCACGCGGCACGCTCCGGCGTAAACGCGCTGACATCCACCTCGCGGTCACAGACCTGCGCGCGCGCGGCCTCGTCATGGAAAATGCCGACGATGGCCGCGCCGCGCGCCTTCGCGCGGTCGATCAGTTCAAGCACGACAGAGCGGTTCTTGGCATCCAGGCTCGCCGTTGGCTCGTCCAGCAAAAGCGCGGGATAGTCATGGGCAAACCCGCGCGCGATATTCACGCGCTGCTGCTCACCGCCCGAAAACGTGGTGGGGCTCAGCGACCACAGCCGTTCGGGGATATTGAGCATCGCGAGCAACTCCTTGGCCCGCGCCTCTGCCTGCTTTGCATCGACGCCGACAGCGCGCAGCGGTTCCGCCACGACCTCAATCGTCGGCACACGCGGCACCACGCGCAGGAACTGGCTGACATAGCCCAGCGTCTCGCGGCGCAACGCCAGCACATCGCGCGGCGGGGCCGATGCCACATCGACATCCCCGACCATGATCCGACCGGCCTGCGCAGTGTAGTTGCCGTAAATCATCCGCATCAGCGTCGACTTGCCCGCGCCGGACGCGCCCACAAGCGCCACACACTCGCCCGGTGCCACGGCCAGATCGGCCCCCTGCATCACAGGGATCACCGCACTGCCCTGATTGTGCAGAACAAAGGATTTCGCAACACCACTGACTTCAATCATGATCAGATCTTCTTCTGACTAAAAATACCACGGGGTCCGGGGCAGAGCCCCGGTCGTCACACCTGCAACACACTCGACACCAGCAATTGGGAATAAGCGTGCTGCGGATCATCGAGCACCTGATCGGTCAGCCCCGTCTCAACCACATGCCCGTCCTTCATCACCATCAACCGATCCGCAAGCAGGCGGACAACGGCGAGATCGTGGGTCACGATGATGGCGCTCAGCCCCATCTCGCGGACCAGCCCGCGCAACAGATCCAGAAGGCGGGCCTGCACCGACACGTCCAAACCACCCGTGGGTTCATCCATGAACACCAGCCGCGGCCCGGTGACCAGGTTGCGCGCGATCTGCAACCGCTGCTGCATCCCACCCGAAAACTGGCGCGGGCGGTCGTCGATACGATCTTCGGCAATCTCGACCCGGCCCAGCCAGTCAATGGCCTGGTCCCGAATGTCGCCGTAATGCCGCGCCCCCACGGCCATCAACCGCTCGCCCACATTGCCGCCTGCGCTCACGTTCATGCGCAGCCCGTCGCGCGCGTGCTGGTGGACAAAGGCCCAGTCGGTCCGCCCCAGCATCCGCCGCTCCGGCTCGCTCATGGTGACGGTGTCGCGCATGCCGTCCGCGCGCGTGTCGAACAGCACGCGGCCCGCGTCGGGGGGCAGGTGCCCGGCCATGCAGTTCAGCAGCGTGGACTTGCCCGACCCGCTTTCGCCGACGATGCCCATGACTTCGCCGGGATACAGATCAAAAGAGACATCGGCGCAGCCGATGCGCTGCCCGTAGAACTTCGACAGACCCTCGACCTTCAACAGCGGGCTCATGTCGCGTCTCCGATGGCGGCACTGAAATCGGTCGGGATCAAAACCATGTCCTCGATCCCCAACACGAACTCACCATGCTGGGCAGAGGTTTCGGCCTTGATCCGCGTCCATTCGTCGTCGGCCATGAACGCGGCCCACTTGTCTCCCATTTCAGCTTCATCAGCCCACGCCAATAGGTAGACAAAGCGCACCCGCCCCTCACGCTCGTCGGTCCACATCGCCTGAATGCGAAAGCCATGCGCGCCCATCAACCGCGCCGCATGATCGCGAAAACGGTCCAGAAACGGCCCGCGATTGCCGGGCGGCACCTCGTAAATGCGCAATTGGTTGATCATGCCGCGTCCTCCTCGAGCGGGGTTCCTTGCGCGCCCACATGACCTGCCGCGCGGCGGGACTGGCAGTAATCGGTGTCGGAACACATGAACATGCGCCCGCCCGCGTCATCGACGATCAACTCGTCCAGATAGCTGTCCGTCGCCCCGCACAGCCCGCAGGCGTGGTCGGCCTTGGTCGCCTCGAACGGATAGTCCTCGAAATCCAGGCTGACGACCCGCGTGTAGGGCGGCAGGGCATAGATTCGCTGCTCACGCCCCGCCCCGAACAGCTGGATCGCGGACATGGTCAGCTTTGTATTGTCGAATTTCGGAATGGGCGACGGGTCCATGACATAGCGCCCCTCGACCTCCACCGGATAGGCATAGGAGGTGGCGATGGCCCCATGCGCGCTGATGTCTTCGTACAGCTTCACATGCATCAGGCCGTAGTCCTCCAGCGCGTGCATCTTGCGGGTCTCCACCTCTGACGGTTCGAGAAAGCGCAAAGGCTCCGGGATCGGCACCTGGTAGACAAGGATCTGGTCCTCGGTCAGCGGCTCTTCGGGAATGCGGTGGCGGGTCTGGATGACTGATGCCGCGCGCGTCGCCTCGGTCGTCTCGACCCCCGCCGTGCGTTCGAAAAAGCGGCGGATGGACACGGCGTTGGTCGTATCATCCGCGCCCTGATCAATCACCTTGAACACGTCATCGGCGGTCATCACTGCCGCCGACACCTGCACCCCGCCCGTGCCCCAGCCATAGGGCATCGGCATCTCGCGGCTGGCAAAGGGCACCTGGTAGCCCGGAATGGCCAGCCCCTTGAGGATCGCGCGCCGGATCATCCGTTTGGTCTGTTCGTCGAGATAGGCAAAGTTGTAGTCGGTCATGGTCTTGCCTCATTATTCGTATACGGCTGCCGCCCATGAGCGAACCGAACCAACTCTTTGCCTATTGCATGATTGGCATGATCATCGTCTTGGTTGTGTTGCGCGAAGTGGCGGCCTCGTGCCTGCCTGCATCGCACTGGCTCAACCAGATCCTGCACCGCGACAACGGCAGCTCCGGTGGCGGTGGCGACGGGGGCTTCTGGGACTGCGACGGCGGGGATGGTGGCGACTAGGGTCATTCCGCCGCCTCCTGATGCACATCCGCACCCATCGCCTCGCGCCGCAGTTTGCGGATCAGTTCCAATTCGGCCTGGAAGTCGACGTAGTGCGGCAGCTTGATATGCTCCAGAAAGCCGGTCGCCTGAATGTTGTCGGCGTGATACAGCACGAATTCCTCGTCCTGCGCCGGCGCGCCGACATTGTCCTCACCCAGCTCTTTCCACCGCAATGCCCGATCGACCAGCGCCATGGAAATCGCCTTACGCTCGCACATGCCGAACACGAGGCCATAGCCGCGGGTAAACTGCGGCGGCTCGGTCTTGGACCCCTGAAACTGGTTCACGGTCTCGCATTCGGTCAACTCGACCTCGCCCAGCTCGATGGCAAAGCCCAACTCGGGAATGTCCATCTCGACCGCGCATGTGCCGATGCGCAACTCGGCCACAAAGGCGTGGTTGCGGGCGTAACCGCGCTGGGTGGAATAGGCCATCCCAAGGACAAACCCCTCATCCCCGCGCGTCAGCGATTGCAGGCGCAAGGGGCGTTCGGCAGGCAATTCCAGCGGTTCGCGGGTCAGGTCCGGCGGGGTCTCCGCGCCCTCGGGTTCGGGTTGGATCAGATCCTCGCGATCGAGAAAGGACATGATATGCGGCTTCGGTGCAGGGGCGTCTGTCCGTTCCGGGGCCTCCGGCGCGCCTCCGTCAGCAGCCAGTTTGAAATCCAGCAGGCGGTGCGTGTAGTCAAAGGTCGGCCCCAGCACCTGACCGCCCGGCGCATCCTTGAACGTCGCCGATACGCGCCGGTCACAGTCCATGGCACCGGTGTCCACCGGCGCAGAGCCGCCAAACCGGGGCAGCGTCGTGCGATAGGCACGGATCAGGAAAATCGCCTCGATCAGATCACCGCGCGCCTGCTTGATGGCAAGCGCGGCCAGGTCGGGATCGTAAAGCGACCCTTCGGCCATTACCCGGTTCACGGCCAGCTTCAGCTGCCCCTTGATCTGGTCCACGGACAGTTCGGCCACATCCGCCGGGCCGCGCCGTTCCTCGGCCAGCCAGGCATGGGCCGCATCAATCGCCTTTTCGCCACCTTTGACCGCGACATACATCAGATCACCTTTGTGCTGCGGGGCAGGGCGGCCATCTGCGCCCCGCATGTGAACATGAAATCCAGCCCCAGCGGGAACAGCGCCGCATTGCGTTGGAATGCGACGACATCCGGCAGGTTGAGGGCCGCACGGTCCTTGATGCCCGGCCCGGTCAGCGTCGCCCCTTCCGCGCGCAACTCGGTCATCGCGACGATCACCGTGGCAGAACGGTCGGGGTACTCGGGCGTGCCGATCTGCAAGCACGACAGGTCGATGTCGCTCCACGCGCCCACCACAAACTGCGCCTCTTCTGCCGCAACCAGCGGTGCGCCTGTCTGAAAGGTGATCCAGTCCCGCACCGCCTGCGCGTCGCAGTGTCCCGCCAGATGCACGCCCGTGTCCGGGTCGCACAGGGTCAGCAGGGCGGTGCCCGCAGCGATGGACAGCGGCGCGGGCGGCACCGCCCCCGCCACGTCGCAGATCATGCCGGGCCGCGCCATGGCCTGCATGATGCCGCGAAAGGCGACGGCGCTTTGCTGGGGCGGGTCCGTAAATCCACCGGACAGGCTCGCGTGATCCATCAATCCTCCCCCCGTACCATGGTAAAGAAATCGACCTTGGTCGCCGCCGCCTTGGCCGCGCGGGTTGCGCGCCGCGCCTCTGCGGCGTCCCGCAAGGGCGCAACAATCGCTGCCTCGACAGACGGGGCCTCGGCGGTCTGCATCAGCGCATCCGTCAGCGCCGCCTGCACAGCATGATCCTTCGCGCGCCCCTGCACGTACCCATGCCCCACCTCGCCCGAGGCCAGCCGCACCGAACAGCGCGTCACGGTCATTTCGCCAAGGTTGAAGGGTGCGCCCACGGCCCCGGCGCGGCCACGCACCATCACGGCGCCGATCTCGGGCGCGCGCAGCACCTCATGGGCGGGCTCGTAACCGGCCTTCGCCCACAGGGCTGCGACAGTGGCCGCGTCCGCCTTGGCCAGCACGGACAGCCATGCCTTGCGGGCCGCATTCGGGTCGCCTGATCCGTCCATCTATACACCTTGCGAAGTTGTCGAGACTACTATACAACTAGACAAATCATAGGCGAGTCGGCCTGTATGGTCCATCCGCTTGTTGTGAAAGTTTCGTGACACGAAAGGGTCCGCCGATGGCGCGCACACCGATCTGGCGGTCCATCGCCGCCACCCTGTCGGCCGAGATTGCAGACGGTGAATACCGCCCCGGCGACAAGCTCCCGACGGAGGCCGAGATGGCGGCGCGCTTTGGCGTGAACCGGCACACGGTGCGGCACGCGCTGTCTGCGCTGGTCGAGGCGGGCACGATCCACACGCGGCGCGGGGCAGGCGCCTTCGTGACGCAGACGCCCACCGACTATCCCATCGGCAAGCGGGTGCGTTTTCACCAGAACCTGCGCGCTGCCGGACGGACCCCAGCCAAGGAAGTGCTGTCGGTTGCCACCCGGCTTGCCAACGCGACCGAGCGCGAGGCCTTGGGGCTGGGCGACCAGGATTACGTGCACGCCTACGAGGGCCTCAGCCTCGCCGACGAACAGCCCATCGCGCTTTTCCGATCCGTCTTTCCCGCCGCACCCTTCCCGCAGCTTCCCGACGCGCTTGCGGCGTCGGGATCCGTCACCGCGGCTTTGCGGGCCGCGGGCGTCACGGACTACACCCGCGCCTGGACGCGCCTGACGGCCAAGTCGGCGACCGCCACCCAGGCCCTGCATCTGCGCATCGCCGAAGGCGCGCCCATCCTGCGCAGCGTGGGCCTGAATATCGACACGGGCGGGCGGCCCGTCGAACTGGGGCGCACATGGTTCGCGGGCGACCGGGTCACGCTGACATTGGCCGATGACGGGTAAAGACCGCGAGATGTCACTTGGCTGACATATCCACAGGCTATCTCAGGCGAACATCACGATTTTCCGCCTTTTTTGATTGAGCCGACTTATGCCCAGACCCCTTCCCGCCTTCTCTCTGACCGGCGCGCGCATCCTGCACGACGGGGCGCTGATCGACGCGCCGCTCAGCGTGGCAGAGGGGCGGCTGGTTGACACGGCGCCACGCCAGATTGACCTGTCGGGCTACATGATCCTGCCCGGCATCATTGACCTGCACGGGGACGCGTTCGAACACCACATGGCGCCGCGCCCGTCCGCACCATTCCCCTTTCTGACCGGGCTGACGGGCACCGACCGGGATGCCGCCGCAAACGGCGTGACCACCGCCTGGATGGCCCAAAGCTGGAGCTGGGAAGGCGGCCATCGCGGCCCCGACTATGCCGAGGATTTCCTGAAGGCCCACGCCGCCTACCGCCGCCGGATGCAGACGGACCTGCGGATCCAGATCCGGTGCGAGACGCATACCGTAGATCAACAGGACCGCCTGATCGCGGCCATCCGTGACCACGGCGTCGACTATGTGATCTTCAACAACCACCTGGATGAAGCGGTTGCGCTGGCCGAAACCAAACCCGAAGAGATCGTGTACTGGGCGCGCAAATCCGGGCGCACGGCAGACGAACACATGGCGCGCGTCAATGCCGCGCGCGAACGGGACAAGGATGTACCGCGCTATCTGTGCAACCTTGCGGCGGCCTTTGACCGGATGGGCGTCACCTATGGCAGCCACGATGACCAAGATGCCGCCACCCGCGAACGCTACTCGATGATCGGGGCCAAGATCTGCGAGTTTCCGACCTCGATGAAAGCGGCGGTCGTGGCGCGGACCTGGGGTGACCCGATCCTGATGGGGGCGCCCAATGTGGTGCGGGGCGGCAGCCAGTCTGGTAACATCTCCGCCGCAGTCCTGATTGCCGAGGGCGCGTGCGATGCGCTCGTGTCGGACTACTACTATCCCGCTCTGTCCCAGGCGGCGTTCAAACTGTCGGACAACGGGCTCATGCCGCTGGCCAAGGCGTGGGAGATGATCTCGACCCGACCTGCCGCCATCATGGGGTTGGATGACCGGGGCACGCTCGACAGTGGCAAGCGTGCCGACCTGACCATCATCAACGCGGACACGCGCCAGATCGAAGCGACAATGACGGGCGGGCGCTGGACGCATTTGTGTGGTGAGGTTGCCAGCCGGATCACCGAGACGCCGACGCTTTTGTCAGTGGCCGCCGAATAGGGCGGATCAGGATCCGCCTTACGACTGCGCCCGGTAAGGCGGATCCTGATCCGCCCGGCTTACGCGTATGTGTCCAGAAACGCCTCGGCGCTCAGGCTGCGAAAGTCATCCAGCCGCGCGCGCAAGGTCGCGTGGTCCCAGTCCCACCACGCCAGCGCCATCATCCGGTCGGCCACGCCGGGCGCATAGCGGTCGCGGATCTTGGTGGCCGTCACACCGCCCACGATGGTGTAGGGCGCGACATCCTTGGTCACGATGGCGCCTGACGCGACAACCGCGCCGTGGCCTATGGTGATGTCGGGCTTGATCTGGGCATTGTGGCCGATCCACGTGTCATGCCCCACAAAGGAGCGGCGGGACGCGCGGTGCTGAAACCAGCTGGCGTCGTCCTTGGCATCGTCCCAATAACTTGCGGACCGGTACATGAAATGGTGCAGCGACGCGCGCTCCAGCGGATGGTCCGTGGCGCCGATGCGGACGAAACTGGCGATGTTGGCAAACTTGCCGACCGTCACGTTGGCCAGATCGCAAAACCGGTCGCAATAGCTGTAATCGCCCATCTCGACTTGCGCCAGCCGCGTCCCCTTGCCGATCTCGGTATAGGGTCCAAGCGTTGTGTTCACCGCATCCACATCGTCATGCAGAAACGGCGCTTCGGTCAGTCTGGGCATTCAGTGGCCGCCTTCGTCGCCCTTGATCAGCTTGCGCCGCAGCATACCCGACAACCAGTCCATGAACACCACCATCACGATGATCAGCATGATGTAATAGCTGACCTCTTCCCAGTCCTTCTGGGTGATGATCGCCTGCGTCAGCAAGAGGCCAATGCCGCCGCCCGTGATGGCCCCGATCACCGTGGCCGAACGGGTGTTGGATTCCAGGAAATACAGGATCTGACTGATCAGTACCGGCGTGATCTGCGGGATCACCCCGAAGCGGTAACGCTGGATCGGCTTGGCGCCGGTCGACTGCACGCCCTCGATCTGCTTCTTGTCCACATTCTCCAGCGCTTCGGAAAACAGCTTGCCGAAGGTGCCCGTGTCCGTGATCAGGATCGCCAGCGCGCCGGTCAGCGGCCCGAGGCCAAAGGCGCGGCTCAGGATGATCGTCCAGATCAGCGCATCGACCCCGCGGATAAAGTCAAAGAGCCGCCGCGTCGCCATGCGCACCGCCACCAGCGGCGCAAAGTTGCGCGCCGCCAAAAAGGCCAGCGGCAAGGCCAGGATCGCACCCCCCATCGTGCCGAGGAAGGCCATCAGGATCGTCTCGAAAATCGCCCAGGCCACATCGCCGTGGCGCCACATGTTGTTGTTCCAGAAGTCGCTCGCAATCGCATTTGCCTCACCGCTGAACGCGCGGCCAACAACCTCGCCAAAGCCCATCCCGTGATAGGGGCTGTCGAGGGTGAAAAAGAACAGCTCCCAGCCGACGAAATAGCGGAACACTTCGGTGCGGTTGCGGGTGACCGACAGGCGCCCGGCCTCGGTCGTGACGGCCACGCGGTTCTTCGATGCGTTGATCCAATCGGGGATCTCGTCCGTGGGGTAATTCTGGATCACGCCCTGCGACCGCGACACTTCAAAGGTCATCAGGCCATAGCCCGGCACATCATAGGTCACGCCATTGTTGTCGGGCAGGTAGGTGATGATGTGGCCGTCGCCCAGATCAATGATTGTCTCTTCGCCCAAGGTGACCCAATCGGGGGCCTCCCCATCGGGATAGGCGCCCTTGTTCTCGCCCTCGATGGCGACACGCACATCGCCCGACCGGTTGTCGCGGGTGACGTGGACCTTGTGGCTGTAGGTGTCGGCCACCAGCGCGCGGGCATTGGCCCCGCTCGCCTTTTGCAGCAACTCCGGCACGCCGAAGGCAAAGAACACGTATGTCAGATATGCCAGCACCAGCGCGGGCAGGGCGAATGCAGCCATCCGCTTGCGCGCCATCACGCGGTCGGCGGACCCTTTCAGGTCGGCGGTGTCCAGCATGGTCATCAGCGGCGCTCCGATTTGGACCCGTGGGTCAGGCGGTCACGGTAGTGGCTCGACGTCTGGTCGATCACCACGATGGTCAGGAACAAGAGAACAAAGATGGCCGCCGCCTCGTCATAGCGGCCCTGGCCCCAGGAGATGGCGTTCTTCAGCTCGTAACCCAGGCCACCGGCCCCGACGAAGCCCAGGATGGCCGACGCGCGCACGTTGATCTCGAACCGCAAGAGCGCATAGCTCAGCCAGTTCGGCGCCACCTGCGGCACCACGCCCAAGGCCATCTTCTGGCCCCATGTAGCCCCGACGGAGGCGAGGCCGTCGAGGGGTTTCAGATCGGCGTTCTCGTTCACTTCTGAAAACAGCTTGCCCAACGCACCGGCAGTGTGGATCGCAATGGCAATCATCGCAGGCACCGGGCCACCGCCCAGGATAAAGATCAAAACCAGCGCTACCACGATCTCGGGGATGGCGCGGCTGATGTCCATGATGCGGCGAAAGACGGGGATCAGGACAGGAAACCGGGCCATGCCTCGGGTCGCCAGCAGGGACAGGAAAATGGCGGCCAACGCACCCAGCAGCGTGGCGGCGGCGGCGATGTTCACCGTCTCGACCAGCGCAGGAAAGAAGGTCACGAAATGGCCGGGAAATTCGGCCAGCTTGCCGCTGGCTTCGATCACCAGCTCGGATGGGTAGTCAAAGAAATTGTCGATGCCGCCCCAGAACGACCCGGCATTGCGCCCGCCCGCCACGGAAAACCCGGCGACCATCAGCGCAATGAAAATCAACAGCAGAACAAGGGAATACAGACGCTTCTGGCGCGTCAGCGCCATATACTGGTCGTGAATGCCGCCCAGATCGCGCGCGCTTGCGGTCGTCTCTGTCATACCCATATCCCCAATAAATTACCGGGCCCCCAGAAGCTGAGGACCCGGCAGAAGCGTTCTTAAATTAGTTGGACTTGGCTTTACGTGCTTCAATCACGGACACATACGCCTCGTGGGTGATCGGGTCGAAGCCCAGGCTCTCACCGGCCGAGATGGAGTATGTGCAGTCCTTGTCAGTGTCGAACATGTTGTCGACCAGCGCGATCATGGTTGCCTTGACGTCCTCGGGCAGGTCCTTGCGCAGAACGATGGGGCCCTCGGGGATGGGCTTGGACTTCCAGATCTCAACCAGGTCGTTCATGTCGATCAGACCCGCGTCCACAGCCTTGCGCAGCGCGCCGGAGTTGTAGCCGTCTTCCCATGCGCCCTGGCCGTCGGCCCAGGTCACGCCGGCGTCGATGTCGCCGTTGTTGACCGCAACGATGGTCTGTTCGTGGCCGCCGGTGAATTTGACTTCGCCGAAATAGTCACCGGATTCCATGGTGATCTCGGCTGCTTCCTGCGGGATCTCAATGGACGGGATCAGGTAGCCGGAGGTCGAGTTGGGGTCGCCAAAGCCGAACACCTTGCCTTCCATCTCGTCCAGGTTGGTGATGCCGCTGTCGGCGCGGGCAAAGCCGATCGAGTGGTAGCCGTAGGAGCCATCCAGGTTGATCTTGACCAGCACGGGCTCAACCGCGTCGGGGTTTTGCAGATAGGTCGCCGCATAGGACGACGCACCCAGCCACGCCATGTCCAGCGTGCCGCCCACCAGGCCCTGGATCACACCGGCATAGTCGGCAGGGGCGAACAGCTTGGTTTCAACACCCAGCGCTTCCTCGGTGTAGGCGCGCAGGCACTCGTTCGAGTTCAGGCGGTCCTGGGCGTTTTCCCCACCCAGCAGGCCGATGCGGAACTCGGTGATCGCGTGGCCGTCCGCCATGGCGGCAGTGGTCAGCGCGGTTGTTGCCAAAGCGGCAGCGATGATCTTTTTCATGTGTCTCTCCGTTGGAACGAAAAAGCCCCGACGCGGGTGCGCATCGAGGGTGAAGGTCAGACGTAGGCCTCGGCCTCCATCTTGGCTTTTTCCTGGGCGTCCAGTGTCTCGATCTCTGTCGAGGTGGCGCTTTCGGAAAACTCTTCGCCCGCGCCATAAATCTCGCGGGCCATGTCTGTTGTCAGCTTGTCGGGTGTCGCGTCGAACACGATGCGCCCGGCGCGCATTCCGATGACCCGGTCGCAATAGCGACGGGCGGTATCTAGGGTGTGCAGGTTGGCGATGACCATGCGGCCATCTTCCTCATGAATGCGGCGCAGGGCCTGCATGACGACCTGCGCATTCATCGGGTCGAGCGATGCGATGGGCTCGTCCGCCAGAATGATCTTGGGGTCCTGCATCAGCGCACGGGCTATGGCCACGCGCTGTTGCTGGCCGCCGGACAGGGCCTCGGCCCGCTTGGGCGCGTGTTCGGCAATGCCCAGCCGGTCCAGGATGTCGATGGCGCGGTGGATGTCTTCGGTCGGATACAGGTTGAACAGCGTCGCTAGCGTCGAGCGGCGATTGAGCGTTCCGTGCAGCACGTTCGACACCACATCCATGCGCGGGACAAGGTTGAACTGCTGGAAAATCATGGCGCACTGGCTTTGCCACGCGCGCTTGGCCGATCCTTTCAGGGCGGTGATCTCCTGCCCGTCGAAATGGATCGCGCCCGATGTGTGATCGGTCAGCCGGTTCAGCATCCGCAGCAGGGTCGATTTACCCGCACCCGACCGGCCAATGATGCCGATCATCTGCGGTTCGGCCACCTCAATGCTGGCCGCATCCACGGCAACATTCTGGCCAAATGCCTTGGTCAGTTCTTCGATCCTGAGCATTCCATCCCCCGGCTTGCACGGGGCGGGTATCGGGTGGATTGGATTCGGAAATGTATCAGTTATGCGAAGATTTTGTGACGACGCCACGCGGCGGGCCAGCGCCTCCCGCATGGCGTGTATGGCCGGGTAAATCAAGGGGGACGCGGCCTGACTGGCCGACATTTCGAGCGACGCAAAGATCGGCGGGCTGCTGCTTGGAAAGGGCGGACTGCCTCAAATTGCGGTCACAAAAGCCGCAGCCCGTCGAGGTCACCAGACGCGTCCCGCAGTGGCGCTGCGAAACAGTGCACTGGCGAAAGAACAGCGCGGTTGCGTGCGGGAATTGATAGGGATGGTGCTGCTGGAGAGAATTGAACCAGCGTGCCGCAAAGCGGCGCGCGTCGGTCCGACAGGGTATCGACGCAGTCGATGCACGAGAGGACCCCGCACTCAGCGTGGCTGCGCCAGCCAATGCGCATGAGTCGCGAGCAGGCATTGGCCAATCTGGGCAAGCATGTCATCGGGCAGAGGAACCGTGGTGCTGCTGGAGAGAATTGAACCAGCGTGCCGCAAAGCGGCGCGCGTCGGTCCGGCAGGGTATCGACGCAGTCGATGCACGAGAGGACCCCTGCACTCAGCGCAGCCCGAAGGGGATGCGCGTAAGTCGAGACCTGGCATTGGCCAATCTGGGCAAGCATGTCATCGGGCAGAGGAACCGTGGTGCTGCTGGAGAGAATTGAACTCTCGACCTCTCCCTTACCAAGGGAGTGCTCTACCTCTGAGCTACAGCAGCATCGTGCGCGGCGGGATAGACCCAAATGCACACCCATGCAAGCCCATTCTGGACGCCAAATGCCCCCTGCGGTACAGAAGCGGCATGGCAGATAAATCCCCTCCCAAGCCCAAGGCGCAGGATGACCGCGACGCGCGGCTCAAACAGGCGCTCAAGGCCAACATGGCCAAGCGCAAGGCGCAGGCACGGGCGCGGGCAGAGGCAGGCAAAAAGCAGGAGCAGGACAATGGATAGCATTTTGGTCAAGGGCGGCGGCGCCCTCAACGGGCAGATCCCCATCGCGGGGGCCAAGAACGCCTGCCTGACGCTGATGCCCGCCACATTGCTCAGTGACGAGCCGCTGACACTGACCAACGCGCCGCGGCTCAGCGACATCAAGACGATGACCCAACTGCTCGTGTCTCTGGGGGCCGAGGTCACCTCGCTGCAGGACGGCAAGGTGCTGGCCATGTCCACCCATGGCGATATCAACACCCGCGCGGAATATGACATCGTGCGCAAGATGCGGGCGTCCAACCTTGTGCTCGGCCCACTTCTGGCCCGCGAGGGGCACGCCGAAGTGTCGCTGCCCGGCGGTTGCGCCATCGGCGCGCGGCCCATGGACATCCACACCGACGGCCTGACGAAGATGGGGGCCGAGATCGACCTGCGCGACGGCTACCTCCACGCCAAGGCGGACGGCGGCAAGCTCAAAGGGGCTGTGATCGACTTCCCCTTCGCCTCGGTGGGCGCCACCGAAAACATCATGATGGCCGCAACGCTCGCCAAGGGCACGACAGTGATCAACAACGCCGCGCGCGAGCCGGAGATTGTGGATCTCGCTACCTGCCTGCGGGCCATGGGCGCGCAGATCGACGGGGACGGCACGTCGACGATCACCATCGAAGGGGTCGACAGGCTGCACGGCGCCACCCACCGCGTGGTGACGGACCGGATCGAACTGGGCACCTATATGCTGGCGCCGGCGATGTGCGGCGGCGAGGTGGAGCTTTTGGGCGGCAAGATCGACCTCGTGGGCGCCTTCTGTGAAAAGCTGGACGCGGCAGGGATCAACGTCGAAGAGACGGACAAGGGCCTGAAAGTCGCGCGCAAGAACGGGCGCATCCGCGCCGTGGACGTGACAACCGAACCCTTTCCCGGCTTCCCGACGGACCTGCAGGCGCAGATGATGGCGCTTCTGTGCACCGCCGAAGGGACCTCGGTGCTCGAGGAAAGGATCTTTGAAAACCGGTTCATGCACGCGCCCGAACTGGTGCGCATGGGCGCCGACATCGACGTGCAGGGCGGCACGGCCACGGTCACGGGCGTGGACAAGCTCAAGGGCGCGCCAGTGATGGCGACGGACCTGCGGGCGAGCGTCAGCCTGATCCTCGCCGGGCTTGCGGCCGAAGGCGAAACAAAGGTCGCGCGGGTCTATCACCTCGATCGCGGCTATGAACATGTCGTGCGCAAACTGTCGGGCGTGGGCGCCAATATCGAACGGATCGCGGGGGACTGATGCAGGACGCACGGTTTGAAGACGGGCGCGAGGCGCCCCTGAACCTTGGTGCGCTGGATGTGGACGACCTACGGGTCATCTCGTCGCTGGCGCAGGATGCTGTGTTTCCGGTCACGGAAATGACCTGGGACCGCAAGGCGCACCGCTTCGGCCTACTGCTCAACCGGTTCCGGTGGGAAGATGCCGGCACGGCGCGACACGCGCCCGAACGGGTGCAATCCGTGCTGGCCTTCGACACGGTCCTGCGGGTGGCAAGCCAGGGCGTGGACCGGTCGGACAAGGACGTGATCCTGTCGCTCCTGTCTGTCACATTCGAGGCGGGCGAGGACGGCGGCGGCGACATCCTCCTGACGCTGGCCGGGGACGGCGCGATCCGCCTGACGGTCGAGGCGATCGAGGCGACGCTCAAGGACGTGACCAGACCCTACAAGGCGCCGTCGAAATCCGTGCCCACGCACGATGACTGACCCGGTCGTGCGCCGGCTCACCGGCGCGGATGCGGCGGAGTGGCGCGCGCTCCGGCTCGAAGCGCTGGCGACCTATCCGCAAGCCTTCCTGACCACCCATGACGAGGCGGCGGCGGTGCCGATGGATACCATCGCGGAGCGACTTCAGACGGGCCACAGCTATGGCGTGTTCGTCGGCTCCGCTCTGGTGGGCATCGGCAGTCTGATCCCCCAGACAAAGGCGCAAACCAGACACCGGGCGGAACTGGGCGCGTTCTTTGTCCAGCCCGGGGCGCAAGGCAGCGGGGCGGCGATGGCGCTGCTTGACGGCATCGCCGCAAGCGCCGCCGATCTGGGCATCCGCCAGATGGAGTTGTTCGTGGCCGCCAGCAACGCGCGCGCCATCGCCTTCTACACCCGCGCAGGCTTTGTCGAAGTCGGGCGCATCCCCAACGCAACCCTCAGCGACGGCGTGGCCGAAACCGACCTGATCCTGCTGCGCGACCTGTCGTAAGGCGGATCCCGATCCGCCGGGCGCACGGGCACGTGCGCCTTACGATTGGCCGCCCGCCCTTGAGCCTGCCCAATGCCCCCGCTATGTCCCCCCGGGAACCCGGAAAGGACGCGCATGCCCCAGTTTCTCGACCACGCGGATCCCGATTTTGAAACGCGCTTCACCGCGCTGCTCACTGCCAAGCGCGAGGACAGCCCGGATGTGGACGCCACCGTGGCCGATATCATCGCGGATGTGCGCGCGCGCGGTGACGCGGCGGTGATCGCGTTGACGCAAAAATTCGACCGGATCACCCTGACGCCGGACACCTTGCGCATCAGCGCCGATGAGGTGGCGCAGGCCATCGAAGAAGTTAGCGCCGAAGACCGCGCCGCCCTGGAACTGGCCGCGGACCGCATCCGCGCCTACCACGCCCGGCAGATGCCCGAAGACGCCCAATGGACAGACGCGGCAGGCGCCACGCTCGGCTGGCGCTGGACGCCGGTGTCGGCGGCGGGGCTTTACGTGCCGGGCGGGCTGGCCAGCTACCCGTCCTCGGTTCTGATGAACGCGATCCCGGCCAAGGTCGCAGGCGTCGGGCGGCTCGCCATCACCGTGCCGACGCCAGACGGCGTGATCAACCCGCTCGTGCTGCTCGCGGCCCAGCTTGCGGGCGTGGACGAGATCTACCGCATCGGCGGCGCGCAAGCCGTCGCGGCCCTTGCCTATGGCACCGACACCATCGCGCCGGTGGACAAGATCACCGGCCCCGGAAACGCCTTTGTCGCCGCCGCCAAGCGGCGCGTCTTCGGCAAGGTCGGCATCGACATGATCGCGGGTCCGTCGGAGATTCTTGTCATCGCAGATGGCGACAATGATCCCGACTGGATCGCCCTTGATCTGCTCAGCCAGGCCGAACACGACGAAAGCGCGCAATCGCTTTTGATCACGACCGATGCAGATTTTGGCCGCGCCGTGGCGGACGCCGTGAACACCCGGCTCGAAACGCTTGAGCGTCGCGCGATTGCAGGCGCGAGCTGGCGCGATTTTGGCGCGATCCTCACCGTGCCAGACCTCGACACCGCTGTCGCCCTGTCTGACCGCATCGCCCCCGAACATCTCGAGCTGTGCGTGGCTGACCCGGTCGCCTTGTCGGACAAGATCACCCATGCCGGCGCCATCTTCCTCGGCCAGTGGACGCCCGAGGCCATCGGCGACTATATCGGTGGCCCTAACCACGTGTTGCCCACCGCCCGTTCGGCGCGCTTCTCCTCCGGCCTGTCGGTGATGGATTTCGTCAAGCGCACGACGTTGGCGCAGATGACGCCCGATGCCCTGCGCGCCATCGGTCCGGGGGCCGCGCGGCTGGCGGCGTCCGAGAGCCTTGAGGCGCATGGGCTCTCGGTCACGGCCCGTCTGCGCAAGTTGAACGGTTAGGACTGGGGCTCTGCCCCAGACCCCGAAGTATTTTCAGCCAGAAGAAGGGGCATATTGGCGCTTGGGAAATGAAGCCTGTGCCATTGTGTTGCCCGCGCCCAGACCCTAAGCATTGCGAAAGATTGTTTCGTTTGCCAAAGGCCCGGTGCGATGACCCGTATTGCCCGCATTACCCTCGATGATGCCAACCTGCCGCCCCCCACGCCCGAGATCGAGCAGGAGCGCAAGGTGGCCATGTTCGACCTGTTGGAGGACAACACCTTTGTCCTGCCGGGCCGCGACGGCCGGGACGTGCCCGCAGGCCCCTACCATGTGGGCCTGTCGATCCGCGACAAGCGCCTTGTGTTCGATGTGCTGACCGAAGCCGATGAGCGCGCCGCGGAGTTCCACCTGTCCCTTGGCCCCTTCCGTCAGGTCGTGAAGGATTACTTCCAGATCTGCGAAAGCTATTTCGAGGCGGTCAAGAAGCTGCCCCCCAGCCAGATCGAGACCATCGACATGGCCCGCCGCGGCATCCACAACGAGGGCAGCCGGGTGCTGCAGGAGCGGCTCGAGGGCAAGGCCGAGGTCGACACCGACACCGCCCGCCGCCTCTTTACCCTGATCTGCGTGCTGCATTTCGGCGGATAGATGACCGAAACCCTGCCGCAATCCATCCTGTTTTGCTGCGACCACAACGCGGTCCGCTCTCCCATGGCCGAGGGCATCATGAAGAAATTCTACGGCACGGGCACCTATGTCCAGTCCGTGGGCGTCAAGAACGACATGGAGATCGACGGCTTTTCCATCGCGGTCTGCCAGGAACTGGGTGTCGAGCTGAGCCGCCACCGCTCGCGCAGCTTTGACGAGATGGAGGAGTGGGGCGACGACCTCAGTTCCTTTGATCTCGTGGTGGCGCTCAGCCCGGCCAGCCAGCGCCGCGCGCTCGAGTTGACGCGCTATTTTCACCTCGAGGTCGAATACTGGCCCATCCTCGACCCCACAGGCCTGGGCGAAACGCGCGAGGCCAAGCTGGAAAGCTACCGTGCGGCGCGTGACCAGATTATAAAGCGGCTCACCGACCGGTGGGGCGGCGCAAGGGAGGATACCTGATGGACGTGGTGCACCGCTATTTCGACGCGTTCAACACAGGCGACATCGACGCCATGCTCGACTGCCTGACCGACGACATCGCCCATCACGTGAACGAAGGGCAGGTGCGCACCGGCAAGGGACTGTTCCGCGACTTCTGCCAGCACATGAGCCGCTGCTACGCCGAACAGTTGACGGACATGGTTGTCTTCGCCACCCCCGACGGCACGCGGGCGGCGGCGGAGTACATCGTCAACGGCACCTATCTGCACACCGACGCCGGCCTGCCCGCGGCAAAGGGCCAGATCTACCGCCTGCCTGCCGGGTCGTTCTTTGACCTGCGCGCAGGCCAGATCGCCCGCGTCACCACCTACTACAATCTCGCCGACTGGATCCGACAGGTCGGGGCATGAGGGTCAAAACGCTCACCGGGCCCGACATCGCCGACGCGCTTGATGATGTGGCCCGGCTGCGGCTGGCCGTGTTCCGGGACTGGCCCTATCTCTACGAGGGCGACTTCACCTACGAACGCCGCTACCTCGAGGTCTATGAACAAAGCAACCGGGCCGTGGTCGTGGCCCTGTACGATGGCGACTGGATGGTGGGCGCAGCGACGGCGGCCCCGCTCACGGAACATGCGGACGCGTTCTTCGAGGCGTTCGCCGGGACCACCATCAACATCGACACCTGCTTTTACTGCGGCGAAAGCGTCCTCCTGCCCCGGTTCCGGGGACAGGGCTACGGGCACGCCTTCTTTGATGTGCGCGAGGGCCATGCGCTGGCCAAAGGCTACCGTCAGATGTGCTTTGCCTCGGTGGTGCGCCCCCCGGACCACCCGCTGAAACCCGCCGCCTACCGCTCGCTCGAGCCGTTCTGGGAAGGGCGCGGCTACACCCGGATGCCCGGCGTGATCGCCCATTTCCCCTGGAAAGACGTCGATCAGCCGGTCGAGACGGACAAGCCCCTGCAGTTCTGGATCAAGGACCTGTAGGTCAGGTGCACTGCCGCGCGGCACTGTCGCCATAGGCCTTCCAGCGGGTCCAGAACCGCTCGTCCGTGGGCCTGTCGGACTGGCGCACCTCCTGGGCCTGCTGCGGATTGCTGAAGAACCCGGCACCCCGGCGCTGCTCATCCCCGCGCAAGGACTGGTTGGCCACGGCCTGCACACAGCCGCATCGCGCGCGGCTGGCCTGGCTCCGTCCCCCGCTGCGGCAGGCGGCATAGATCGGGCCAGTGGCAAACAGGACGGCATTGCCCGGCACGGCGCGCGTGCTGGAATAGGAAGAGCCGCCGCCACATGCGCTCAGGCCCAACATGGCGGCACCCGCCAGGATCGTGATCGAGAATCTCATGGTTCTGCTCGTGTCTGCTTTGGCGGGTTGTCCCGCTCTGGATGGATCAAACTATGCCGCAAGCGGATTGCAAGGGCAATTCACACCCGCGTGGCATGGCCAGGCTGGGTCCACGGCTTTTTACGGAAAAACCCCGCCGACGCACGCGCCCTTGATTTGACCGAACTCACCCGTCTGGTTATGTGAAGGGCAAAAGAACCGGAGAGCAGACATGACCCGCACCCGCCTGATCCTGTTGGCCATCGTCGCCGCCACAGCGCTTGCCGCCTGCGAAACGGCCAAGGGTTTTGGCCGCGACATCACCCGTGCGGCGGATGCAGTGGACCGGGCGATTTAAGGGCCGCGCCCCAACGCTCAGGCCGTAGGGTGCGCATTCACTGCGCACCGCAACGCTGTCAATCAACGCCGAAACGCTGACCCGCGCGGCGGATGTGGCCGTAGGGCGGGCTTCGGCCCGCTATCTTTCTATTAATGCGATCCAACCGTTTTCCCGCGCACCCGAGCGCGGGATCAAGGCCGCAGGATGCGCGAGAGGGGTGCAATCCACTGTCGGGCAGGCGATTTTGCCGAGAGAGGTCAGGCCGCGCCCGGACTGGCAATGGGTCGATACAGGCGCAACGCTCGGATGGAACATCCACCCGGCAGGCATAAAGTCACCCGTTCACAGGTCATAAGTCATAAGCCAACCCGCAGCCATCAATGCCTGTTCACAAAATCCACGACCGCGCCTCGTGCGCTTTCAGAACGGGCAGAACGGTTTGATCGTAGCGGTTTGCGCCGTCGGGGGTGTCAAGCTCGGGAAATAGGGTCATCAACTCGTGCTGGGCTGTCTTGGGCAAGCTGCTCAGCGCGCCTGGGCCCGGAAACAGTGTTTCGGTCCACACGCCCTCTGCACGGATAAGCTGATGGGTGTCGAGAAGCAGGTGATGATAGGTCACAATTCCGCCGCTGCGCAGACGGATGTCATGGTCGTTCACCAGGTGAACGGCAGCTGCCAGAACGTCCGGTGCGCCGAACAAAAGCTCGGCTTTCCAACCTGACAATTGAATCCGATGCTGTTGCGATGTTTCCAGCGGGACCGTGTTGCCCAACGCACCGGGTGCAAACACCACTGATGCAAACGCGCCCCGGCGCACGGCCGCGCGCGCGCCGTGCCAGCGGATTGGCATGG
The DNA here is from genome assembly GCF_001969365.1 of Tateyamaria omphalii. Lineage (NCBI taxonomy): Bacteria > Pseudomonadati > Pseudomonadota > Alphaproteobacteria > Rhodobacterales > Roseobacteraceae > Tateyamaria > Tateyamaria omphalii. The sequence goes on from NZ_CP019312.1 coordinate 71,668, forward strand.
CAATGCCGGACGCTGTTGTAACCAGGTCGCCGACCTCAAGCTCCTCGATGGGCCGTGGGCCATCCGGGGTGTCGACCCGCGTGCCACTGGCCAGGCAGATCGGTGTCGCATAGTCACTGGCCGCAAACGACGGACCTTCTTGCGTGCTGGTGACGGTCAGTTGGACCCCCACAGGCGGGAACCCACCCGGACCACCGATAAACGCGAGCCCCTCGATGGTGCCGTAGGCAGGCGACGAGTTGTTTACGTTGAACGCAACCAGCGTCCAGGACGATGTACCGTCCGTGACGACAAAGGAATACTCGGCCTCGACCACCGTGTTGTCGGCGTAGATGGTGCCATTTACGTCCTGCGCGCCGTCCAGCCGTTGCGAGCTATCGCTGTCCTCGAAATTGTCGTCATTGTCCCTGACTGAAATCGGCTGCCAGCCGTTGGAATCCAGCGTCAGCTGCAATCCCTGCAAATGCACGCCACTGCCTTGATCCACGCCGTCAAGCTGGCCGCCCACCACTGTGACGTCCGACTTGTCCAGAACATAGATATCATAGTCAGGCATGCTGCAATTGTCCCAACACCTTTGGCGCACCAGTAGACGGTTATGGTGGTATTAAAAGGCCAAACCCGTGATGTGCCGTGAAATTTTTGTGGCGTGATTGTGTCCCGCAACAGTCCTGTTCACGGGTGGCGCGATATGTAAGCGGCGCACGGCAAAACCCTTGCAAGTTCTGACGACGGCGCCTCGTCCCGCGTGTCCGCAAGCGCTCGATCATCGCCGGTGCCAATCACGCAACGTGATGCCCCAAGGACCCCGCCGCCTGTCTGATGAAACCCGCTGCCGAGGTGGGTGAACGCTTGCATCAGGTCAGGTACGCTTCGATTAACCGCTTTTTAACAAACCCCACCGCACGCACCGTTAACCCGGTCTCCCGTGCACAATCGGTGTACGGATGGTGCACGGGCTGTGCACGCCCTGTGCATACCGATTTTCCATAAAACAAAGGCGTTAACCCACGATTCACCATCCCGCGCTGCAACACCCCATGATCCGTTGCGCGCCGCGGCATCCAGGGCCATTGACCAGCCCCCTATTCCGGGACATATCCGGTCCATGACACCGCTTTCACATATCCGCAATTTCTCCATCGTCGCCCATATCGACCACGGGAAATCGACCCTCGCCGACCGGCTGATCCAGTCCACCAACACCGTGGCCGACCGGGACATGAAGGAACAGCTTCTCGACAGTATGGATATCGAACGCGAGCGGGGGATCACGATCAAGGCCAACACCGTCCGCATCGACTACACCGCGCAGAACGGCGAAAAATACGTTTTGAATCTGATAGATACACCCGGCCACGTCGACTTCGCCTACGAGGTCAGCCGGTCCATGCGCGCCGTCGAAGGCTCGCTTCTGGTGGTGGATTCAACGCAGGGGGTCGAGGCGCAGACGCTGGCCAACGTCTATCAGGCCATCGACGCCGACCACGAAATCGTCCCCGTGTTCAACAAGATCGACCTGCCTGCATCGGACATCGACCGCGTCGCCGAACAGGTCGAGGATGTGATCGGCATCGACGCCTCGGGCGCCATCGCAGTGTCCGCCAAGACGGGCGAGGGGATCACTGAGACGCTCGAAGCCATCGTCACCCTGCTGCCCGCACCCAAGGGGAACCCCGACGCCGACCTCAAGGCCATGCTGGTCGACAGCTGGTACGACAGCTATCTCGGCGTCATCGTCCTGATCCGCGTCATCGACGGGCGGCTGAAAAAAGGCCAGAAAATCAAGTTCTTATCGAATGATACCGTCCACCACGTGGACCGTGTCGGCGTCTTCCGGCCGCAGATGGAAATGGTCGACAGCCTCGGTCCCGGCGAGATCGGCTTCCTCACCGCCTCCATCAAACAGGTCCGCGACACCCGCGTCGGCGACACGATCACCCACGAACGCAAAGAGGTCGAACCGCTCCCTGGCTTCAAGCCCGCGCAACCGGTTGTTTTCTGTGGTCTTTTCCCCGTGGACAGTGCCGAATTCGAAGACCTCCGCGACGCCATCGACAAGCTGGCCCTCAACGACGCCTCGTTCTCTTTTGAGATGGAAACCTCCGCCGCCCTCGGCTTCGGCTTCCGATGCGGTTTCCTCGGCCTGCTCCACCTCGAAGTGATCCGCGACCGGATCGAACGCGAGTACGGCATCGAACTGATCACCACGGCCCCGTCGGTCATCTACCACGTCCATATGAAGGACGGCACGATGACCGAACTGCACAACCCCGCCGACATGCCCGACCTGTCGGTCGTGGACCACATGGAAGAACCGCGGATCAAGGCCACGATCCTCGTCCCTGACGACTACCTCGGCGACGTGCTCAAGCTGTGCCAGGACCGCCGCGGGATACAAGAGGATCTGACCTACGCCGGCACCCGCGCCATGGTCGTCTACGACCTGCCGCTGAACGAGGTGGTGTTCGACTTTTACGATAGGCTCAAGTCGGTAACGAAAGGTTACGCCAGCTTCGACTACCAACTGACGGGCTACCGCGAGGACAACCTGGTCAAAATGTCGATCCTCGTGAATGACGAGCCGGTGGACGCCCTGTCGATCATGGTTCACCGCGACCGGGCTGAGATGCGCGGGCGCGCGATGGTGGAGAAGCTCAAGGACCTGATCCCCCGCCACATGTTCAAAATCCCGATCCAGGCGGCGATCGGCGGCAAGGTCATCGCGCGCGAGACGCTGTCCGCGATGCGCAAGGACGTGACGGCGAAATGCTACGGCGGGGATGCGACGCGGAAGCGCAAGCTGCTGGACAAGCAGAAGGCCGGGAAGAAGAAGATGCGTCAGTTCGGGAAGGTGGATATTCCGCAAGAAGCTTTCATTTCCGCCCTCAAGATGGACGGCTAAGCCGTCCATATCGGGCGCAAATGAAAGCAGTGCGCGAAAGTCGTATCGCGCAGCGATGCGCGTAGCGGCACCCGGTAGGGTTTTTAGGCAGAACTACTCCTTTGCCGAGCTGTGCCTCTGACCGGCAGGAGTAATCTTTTTCAGAAGAGAATTTCTTAGAAAGCGGAGGATGGCCAGTACTTTCAATTCCCCAGATTGCAACCTATCTTCGTAGATGGATGAAGGGAATTCGAATGAACGATCTGACTGCGCGGAGCGATATCGAACACGTTAGAGAAGTATTGGAAATGTTCGATGAGTTTATTGAAGCAATGCCTGCAAGGTTTGATCGACGTAGGTTTAAGGTCCTTCGCCACTCGTCATATAGTCAGTGGGATTGGGCTACTGCTGCGAATGTATCACAAGGAACAATCGGAAACTGGGAACGAGGTGATACGTCTCCACAGGGCTACTATCGCGCGAATCTACGGCGAGCCGCCGTCTCGTTGAGAGATCATTTTGAGGAACATGCAACCGATAGCTTAAGACACGTTGGTACGCTGTTTGACCCCGTCAAGACAGATCGGCAACTTCGAAACTCTATTCTAACTGCCGCGCTGACTGACTTTGAGTTGGCGGAAGACGGTAAGCAAATTATACCAATTGCCTTTGGCGCAGATACTCAAGATCAGGCAGCTGAAGAATTCGACAAAGACAAAAGAAATTTGATTGAATCTCTTGAGGCGCAAGCAAATGCTATTCTCGAAGAGTTGGATCATGGCGCAAACGTTCCAACTGATAAGTTGAGGCGAGGTTTCGATAGGTATCTTCAAGCTACAAAAGAGGATGAAGTTAACCCAAGACTGCTAAATAGGTTTGGGCAGACACTCATTCGGGCTGCGAATGAGGAAGACACGCTATCGGCGTTGTCAACGATTGATCAAGAGGCGCTTCAAGGGTTCAGAAACGATCACCTTGAGTTGATGCGGTTGTACTTCCGTGAAGCGTTAGCGAAGGCACAGGAGGTGGAGGCTACTGAGATAGATGCCGATGCTGAATTAGATGACGGATCGCAGTTTAATGAAGTTGCTGATATTTTGGAGCAAGCCAAGGGCGACAGCGGTGCTCCTCTTGTAAGCAGGTCAATATCGACGCTTTTGCGTGACATTGCCAACGAAATGCGCGACCTCACCGAAGCGATTGCATTTACGATGGACCTTACTAGAAGGTCAATCTTACAACGTCGCAAAGTCGAAGCATTTAAAAGTGGTTCCATCTACGTTGGTCGGTTTGTTTTCTTTGGAGCATTGATTGTTGCGGTTGGTGCCGGTGAGGTTGTCGGAAGCATTGCTGGTGTTGTAACTCTTATGGAGACCATTGCCCCTGGCACTATTCGCGGGAAATATGAATCTCTTAGAGAGCGATTTCCAATACTCCCAAAACTACCTGAGAAACCGGATTGATCACGCACCCCGCATAACCAAACCCACCCCCACTCGAAACCGCGCATCCCAATGCACCCTCGAAAAGGCCCAATCCTCGGGCCGTTCAACAAATCCGTGCTTCACCGGGGGGCTCCGCCCGATTGCGGCTGAGACGGTCCACCGGACCGTTTCCAAGACGCCGCTCACTCCACCAATACTGCACCTGCACGCGGTAATCGGCCTCACCCCGAATACCGGGCTCGGCCCGTTCGACCCTCAAACCGTCCCCCGGACGGTGTGTCGCTGCGCGAACCGGGTCTCACTCCCGGAACCGCCTCTGCCAAACCCCCGCATCCCCCTTCGCGATCTTGCTTGCCGAACGCTGTAGGGTGGGGTTCCACCGCATGCCCAAACCGTTTTGCCTCGGTGGGTTGGAACCCCACCCTAACGGCATCGCGAATGCTCCGCGCAAACCGCGCCTTGGTCGCGGGGGCTCCGCCCGTTGCCACCTCAATTGATCCCCCGGATCAATCGCTTGGCTGTGCCCGGACCGGTGCCAATCCCCGATAAACACGCCCACATTTGACCAACATCAATGCATCCCACCGCACCCCCATGCACACTCCGCCCAACCCATATGACCGGAGGCTCCACATGCAGCGTTTCATGCTGTTCTTTGTCCTGCACATTTTCATCGGCGCCAGCCTGGCGGGCACGGGCGTGATCGCCGCGCTGTCCCTGGGCTTTGGCACCGTCGGGCCGATCCTGATTGCGGCGGCCATCGGGTTCGTCGCGGCCTTCCCCGTGACGTGGATCGTGCAAAAGCGGATCACCGGCCTGGGCTGACAAGCGCAGCGCGAGGCACACAAAAAAGCGCGCGAGGGCATCATTGCCGCCGCGCCGCTTGTCCTCAAATGCGCCGCCGTTATTCCACGAAGCCGAAGCTTTCGTTTTCCATCCACACGGGTTCGCCAATGCCGGCGCGCATCAGCAGGCAGGCCGTCCCCTTGCGCTGGAAATACACGCCTTCCATCTCGTACCACCCGGCCTCGGGCACCTCGACCTCGACCGTTTCGGTGGCTTCGCAGGGATGCACCCCGTCGAAATAGGCGACTTCCTGGCCGCCAATCGACATCTGAAGCCCATCATTGCTCATGAAATCAACAAGGTATGTGCCCGCTTCGTCAAAGCGCACATAGCCGGAAATACCTGCCACGACCTTGTAGGGTGTGCCGCTTGTCAACGTTTCCGTGCCATCCTCGGTATCGCGGTAGTCCATGCCAAGGAGCGGCTTGCCGGGCCGCGCGCCGTCGAGCGCATCGACCGCGTCGTCCAGAGTCCTGGGATTGGCATCGAGATTGTAGACGACGGCCAAACCCTGCTGCAGGTCGCTTGGTTGCGGATCTGCGGGTGTCAATTCGAGCGGTGCGGCCAGGCAAGCGCCCGCCATGGAAACGAGGCCGAGTGTCAAGGCGGCCGTCTTCAACATCTTCATCATGATCTCCCGTTGGTCCCGACCGCTGTTGGCGCGGCCTTAAATCCCGGGAAACTTAAAAGCCGTTGCCAGCCGATGACAACAGGGGTGGGGCTAAACGTCACGAAACTTTGGCAAAACTACACGCGTCGGTAGAAAAGATACCGATCCGGGGCAATCGTGTCCGGTCCACAGATCTGTTCGAACCCGACAAGCGGTTGCTGCGACAGGATCAGCCCGCCAGGGACCATGACGGCGGCAATCCGCGGGCTCAGGCGGGCGCCTTCCTCGACGTCCTTGTCCTTGATGCCATAACCAAAATCGTAATGCGCCATCACCATCCGACGCCCCTCTTGCGCCAGGCGGGTCAGCATCGGCTCGGCCTCGCCTTCCAGAAAGTCCGCTTCGGGCGGCACGCAACTGGGGTGGCATTTCAACATGCGGTCGATCACCCAGATCCGGCGGTCGGGCAATTCCTGGCGCAAGTGATCGTAGGTCCGCCCATTGCCAAGGCCCATCTCCAGAACGTCGCCGTCCATGTCGGCGATGCGTTCGGCCGCCCAGTTGATGCCGTCGATCTGCGCGGTCAGGCGTCGCCGCATCGATTCCAGTCTGCTCATGTCAAGTCGTCTCCATCGTCCAGGGGGTGGCGCCTCCGGACAGCATTTCGTGTATGAACGCGCTGGTGAAATCCCAGATCGCTTGGGTGTGGACCAGGTGGTGGGTCAAAAGGCCAAACGGCTCCGCCGCGTCCTCAGCCCGCTGCCTGCGCGCCCGCAGATGGGCGACGGTGCTTTGGACCAACATGTCGGGTTCCACAAGATCTCGTGTGCCTTTCCACCAGATCGGGTCGATATGGGTGTTGATCTGCGTCAAACCGGGGGCAGCTTCATGCCCCTTTCGCGCACCAAACGTGGACAATATGGTATAGCCCTGTTGCGCCAGAACCGGCAGGTGCGTGTCTTTCACCCGGTTCCACGGCGGCACGAATGCGGGGCGCAGGCACAAGCCAAAGAGCTGCTGCATCCTCGCCAATCCACGCGCGCTGTCGTCGGCCAGCCCCGGACGATCCGTCAGAAACTCGTTCTTCTTTTCACCGGGAATGCTGTGATCGTGATGCGCCCAGCCGTGGACCAGGGGGATGATGCGCCGGGCCTTGGTGTACTCTGCCAGGGCGGGCGCTGCGTGCGCCGGGATGATGGCCAGATGGACGGCAAGCCCGGTGGATTGTGACAGGTCTGCAAGCCTGTCCAGCGCCGCCGTCGGCGCAATCGCATCGTCGTCGCGCCACCAGAAGGGTAGGGCAAGGCCACCGCGGCGACAGGCGCTCAACTCCTGCCGCAAAGGGGTCCAATCAACCTTCATGCGCCCTCCGCCGGTGCAGATCATGCACGATGTCCACGGTGCACGCGGCGCCGTTCATACCGGCGGTTTGGCGGGGCCGATCCGGTCCGCCCTCTGCCTTCGCGATCGCACGCAAAAGGGCATCGCCCAACAGGTCCGCTTGCCGGATCACGGCGATGCCGGGCAGCTTGCTCAACGCCCTGGCGCGCAAGGTCTGTTCCACCTCGCCCCCGTCGTCAAAGGGCACAAGGACGGCGCGTACACCGGTTTGCAGCACGTCCAGCGCCGTGTTGTAGCCGCACATGGAGACTGAGATGTCTGCCCCCATCAGCAGCTCGCGGAAGTCGGGGCGCGGCCCTTCGATGGTGACATTGGCGGGCGCCGCTTGGGACAAGGCGCTGCGCCGCGCGGCGTTCCCCCCGACCAGCAGATGCCAGGACCGGGCGGGCGCGCGTCGTGCTGACGCGAGGGCCGCGGAAAACAGGGTATCGCCCACGGCACCGCCACCGGCACTGACGATGATGTCACCCGCAGTGTCCGCGACTTCGGTCGGTGCGGACGGTGCGACAAAGCCAGTATAGTGCAGCTTGTCTTGCAGCGCCGCGGAGACCGGCCAGCTTTCCTGCAGGGCCACGACATTCTCATCGGAATGGACCAGCACGCCGTCATAGGCGTCGCTGACAAGATCATTGGCAAATGTGACCTTCTCCGCCTTGGATGGAGGGGCGAGGATATCGCGGACCGAAGACAGGATCAGCGGTGGGGTTTGCAGCGCCTGCGCCGTGTCGAGCAAGGCCTGAAACTCGCGCTTCAGGCCGCGTCGGCCAAAGGGAAACAGCTCGGTGATCAGAACGTCGGGGGGCGTCGCACGGATGTGGGCCAGCAGCGCGTCCTTGCGCGCCTCCAGGTAAGGTGCGTCTGCCGTGACGTTGCCGTCGGTCAGAAGGTTGGAAAAATCCGTGCCGTCCGAATGCAGGGGGGGCAACTGCACGAGGGTGATACCGGTGGTATCAAAATGCGGCACGGACCGCCCGCCACTGATTACCGTAACCGTATCACCGGCGGCGGCAAAGGCACGCCCAAGCGTCAGCGCGCGGGCCAGATGGCCCGTGCCCAACAGGTGCGTGACGACGAGTGTGACCTGCATCAGCGCCGCTCCAACCGTTCGACTTCGGGGGCGAGCGTCAGCTTATCCCCCTGAACATGAAGAACAAACAAGCGGTTGCGTTTGATGCGAAAGGGGGCGTTGCCGTGAAACGTCCACCCGGTGGCGAGGGCCAGCAGAACGCGCATTGTGCCGATATGGCAGATGGCAACCGTGTCCCGTTCCAGACTGGCAACCCAGGGTATCAAGCGCGCGCGCAGGGCGCTTGGCGGCTCGCCCCCGGGCGGGCAATAGTTCCAGCCCCAATCCTCGATGTGCCGAAAACCGCTCTCCGGATCCTTGGCCAGTTCTGCCCCATGCTGGCCTTCCAGCGTGCCCCAATTCATCTCGATCAGGCTGGGTTCGATGTGCGGTTGGCGTCCGGCCAGCAGGCGTGCCGTCTCAACCGCGCGGGCCAGAGGGCTCGACTTCAGGTCGGCGGATTGCCAGGCGGAGGGCAGAGCGAGCGCGCCCAGTTCCGCCCGTGCCACATCATCCAATGGGATGTCGCTGCGCCCCTGCAGCCGACCCTCGCGGTTCCATGCGGTGTGACCGTGGCGCAGCAGGGCAAGCCGGATCATATCGTGGCCTCGATCCCGATGCGCAGGGTGCGCGCGGCGGCGGGCAGAAGGTGATCCGCCTGCACCTTGCCGCGTGCCTCTGCCGTCGCAGCCGCGTGCAGGTCCGGCCGCGTCAGCAACTGTGTCACGCGGGCCGCCATCGCATCCGGGCCATCCGACAGTGCGGGCTGTGTCCCGGCCACCACATCCCGCACGCCGGGCCGATCCTGGGCCACCACGGGAACCCCAGCCGCTTGCGCCTCGAGATAGGCGTAGCCGAACGCCTCATTCACGCCAGGCCAGAACAGCAGGCGTGCCCTTGCATAGTTCCGCTGCAACGCGTCCGCGGACAGGGCACCAAGCATCCGAACCCGGGCACCAAACGGCGCCATCAGATGCAAAACCTCCGCCTGCGCGGGGCCGTCACCGGCGATGTCCAGGTGCCAGTCCAGGTCAGGGTCGAGCAGGCTCAGCGTGTCCGCGATCAAGCGATAGGACGACAGCTTGTCCCCGATACGCATCATGCCGACGCTTAACATCGGCCCGCTTTGATCCGATCGGTCAGGCAGTGTGTCAAATGGCAGGAAGGGCGGCAGGTGGATCAGCGACTGACCCGCCGGGGCATCGCGGCGCAAGGTTTCGGCATCGCGCCGCGTCACATAGAAAATCGTATGTGCATGGTCACTGGCGGCCTCTGCCGCTGCCGCAAATTCCGCCCAAGGGCCAGATAACCGTTTGCGCGCGCGCGTGCTTTCCACCTGAAGGTAGGGAATGCCCAGGGCGCGCGTCACGGCGGGCCCGATCAGATCAGGCGCCTTGTAATAGTTGTGATAGGTCAGCCAGCAGCGCCACGTGCCTGCCTCTGCCAGTGCCAGAATACGCGCGACTTCGGCCTCTGCCTGCTGTGCCAGATCGGCCTGCACAACGCTGTCGCCGCGCCCATCGTAGATGCGCAAGCTGGATGGCATGGCGGTACCGTATCCGGCATGTTTCAAAGCGTGAATCAAGGCCCGCGCCATGGTGCGATCGCCCGAGGGTACGGGGTGGTCCGGCGCCTTGAGCGGCGCATAAAAGGCGATGCTCACACCGTCTCCATCAAGGCGCGCAACCGCTTGGCCAGATGGTTGATGCCGGGCTGCATGGTGAATTCGGCGTGCAGCCGGGCATGGGCCGCATCAGCCAACCTAGGACCCAGGGCCGGATCGGTTGCAACGTCCCCGATCGCTTGGGCCAGGGCCGCCGGGGCGTCGTCGCTCAGGATCCCGTGCACACCGGTGTCGATGAACTCGGGGATGGCCGAAACGGGCGTGCTGAGGATCGGCAGTTTCTGGCTCGCCGCCTCCATCAACACGTTGGGCAGGCCATCGCGGTCGCCGTCCGCAGCCACACGGCTGGGCAAGACAAAAAGGTCGGCGGCGCGCATCGCGTCGATCACCTCGGGCTGGTCGCAGGCCCCGCGCCAGGTGATGCGCCCGGTCAGTCCCAGCCGCTCGGCATGCCCTTCCATCTCCCGTTTCAGGGCGCCGCCGCCGATATGAACCCAATGCCAGTCCAGATCCTGCGGCAGCAGGGCCAGTGCCTCAAGCAGCCGGTCAAAGCCCTTCTTCTCAACCAGACGGCCCACGGACACCATCCGAAACGGATCGCCGGGCGCGCGTGCGGCGCGCGCAGGTGGGTCAGGGAAACGAGACAGGTCCAGCCCGTGATACACAAGGTCCACAGGTGTGCCAGAGGACAGGTCGTTCAGGTGTTCGGCGCCAAAGGCGGTGCAGGTCGCGCCGAAATGCGCCCCGGCGGTCTCCGGCGACAGCTTTTCGCGCAGCTCCCATTCGGGCGAGGTCCAGATGTCCTTGGCATGGGCCGAAAACGACCACGGCACGCCGCGCAGCATGGATGTGTAACGTGTAACTGACGCAGGCGTGTGCAGGAAATGGGCGTAAAGCGCCGCCGTCCCCTCGGGCAGTTCCCGCGCCATGACGCAGGCTTGACCGAAACGGCGCACGCGGTTGCGATTGCGGTCGCGCTTCAGGTCGCGCAGGAATTGCGCCAGCGCGGGCCAGAACGTGCGTGTGCCCAACGCAGCAAAGATAGCGCGCAGGACGCGAACAGGCTCTTGATGCAGGTATTCGGGCAGATAATGCACCCGGGCGTTCAAGCGGTCGTGCAGGGGATGCGTCTTGGTGTCTGTCGGATGGCGCAGCGACCAGATGGCAAAGTCGATGCCCGCCTCCTCCAGGGCGACCAGCTCCTGAGCGATAAAGGTCTCGGACAGACGCGGCCAGCCCTTGACCGCAATGGCAAGGCGAGGGGACGTTCGGGTCATTCGGCGGCGTCGTTCAGCGGTTGCTGCATCAGCGCCTGGGCACGGGCAATCACGACCTCCAGCCCGTCGAGCAGCCCGTCGGCGCCCGCCTCGGATGGGCGTTTCTGGCTGGGCAGGGCGCGAATGGCATCGACCATAGCCGTCGTCGTCAAACCCTCGCGGAACCGGTCGAGGTTGCGGACCAGGCCCAACTCCTCGGCCCGGTGGGCCCGGATCCACTGTTCCAGCCGCGGGCGCGTGCGCGGCACGATCACCGCGCGCTGATCGAAGGACAGAAGTTCACAGAAGGTGTTGTACCCCCCCATGCAGATCACGCCCTGCGCGGCTGCAAAAAGCGGCTCGATCTTGCTGTCGAACCCGGTCGAGGTGACACGCCCCCCCAGCGCGTCCACGCGCGCCTCGAACCGCTCGCGCACCTCGCCGGTCAGGAACGGGCCGTAGACAAGTACCGCGTGGGGGCCAAGGTCGGGATCCTGCTCGTAGGCGGACAGCACCAGATCGACCATCGCCGCTCCGTCGCCACCGCCGCCCGGCGTCACCAGGATATAGGGCGTGTCGGGCACCTCGGCCGCATCCACGATGCTGCGGCGTAAATAGCCGGTCCAGACGGTCCGCGCCCGCGCCGCGTCCGACAAGGGCAGGCCTTGCGTAGGGTCATAGACCGACCGCATGCCGTAAACCCAGATCTCGTCATAATACGCCTCTGCGGCGGTCACGGCCCCTTTCCGCTCCCATTCGGCGGCCAACACGTCGGGTTCGTCCAGAACATCGCGCAAGCCCAGTACGATCCTGGTCCGACGGTTCTGGCGCAGCCGGTCCAGCGTGTCGGTCAGCTCACCGCGAAATCCGGTGGGTTCCTTGTCAACGATCAGCAGATCGGGCTCGTACTGTTCGATGGTCGAGGTGATCAGGGCAGAGCGCAGGGCGGTTGTCGCCTCGATATCCATCCCCTCGGTCTGGCTGGCATAGGTTCCGTCGGCCAATTTCTTGACGCCGGGCAGGCGCACATGGTCCACCGCCGGGGGAAAGGTAAAGCGCCCGGCCACCGGGCTGCCAGTGAGGATGATCGCGCTTTCAGCCACACCAGACTGGGTCAGGGCCGAGGCAAGCGCACGGCTGCGCCGCAAATGGCCCAGGCCGAACGTGTCATGGCTGTACAGCACCACACGGCCCGTACAGCCGCCGCCCGCCATCATGATTGAGGAATTGGATTGGCCCATTGTCGTCGTCATTTCCCATCCCAGCGCAGACGATGCCATATCCCGCGCCCAGAGTCGTTCTGAGCCGTATAGCACAGTGTATCGGTTGACCAAGGTCACAAAGGTCAATTCCGGTCGCAATCGCGCAACGTGTGATGCGCTATCGCAAATATAGCGCAGTGTGCACCGCATTGCTGCAGATCAGGGATCGCGTGTGTTCAACTCTGAGTAGGCCAATTGTCACCGGCGGTGCGGTCGCGTAGCGTTTGCGCACTCTGACAGTGCGACGGCATTTCCTTATGACACATCTTTTTCTTCGGGTTCTCGCGCTGGTTTTGCTGATGGTCACGCTGGCAAGCGCACATATGGCGTCGGCGCAGGGGCTTGGTAGCCTGTTGCCCGGCGCCGGGTCCGCCGACAAGGCCAGCACGGATTTGTCCGAGGCAATTGAAACGGCAGCGGAAAACGGTGTCAGCGTAATCGTGATCGACAGTGATGGGCGGGTTGTGACCCAAGGCGGGTCGGCACCGGCGCCGAACGAGACACCGGGCAGCGGCACGACCCTGATGGCCATTCAGGATGACGCGGTGGCCTTTCGATCCGTCCTTGTCGACAGGCTTCTGAACCTGCCCGTCGCATTCAACGAAGTCATTTACATCCTGCGTTTCACCAGCCCGGATGGGACAATATTCGCCTATGTCCGGGCGCTGCTGATCAGCCTCGCGCTCTTTGCAGTCGGCATGGTGTTCGAGTCGCAGGTGTTCGGAAAACGTATCGTGAAACGCTTTGTCGTGGCGCGCATCGCGGCACAGCCCGACGGCTATGTCGAAAAGATGCCGTTCCTGGTCTTTCGCTTCTTCATGGGGGTGGTGGGCACGCTGGTGTCGATGGCGGTGGCTTACATCCTGGGCGGCCTGATCTTTGGCGCGCTCGAAGATGCGGCGATGCAGTTCACGGTCACGCTGATCAATATCGGGTACTTCCTGGCACGGGTCGTCGCCGGGCTATGGCGGATGATCCTGTCGCCATACCTGCCCCAATACCGCATTCCGCTGTTCAATGATCACGACGCGCGCAAGCTGCATCTTTGGCTATCGGCCGTCACGGCTTTCGGGTTCTTTGCCATCCTCTTTGGCATCTGGATCGAGGAGTTGGGCCTCAACAGTGAGGTCCACGTCTTTCTTTTCTCGCTTCTGAGCCTGCTGGTGATGGTTCTGAACATCGCCCTTGTCGCGGCCAACGGTCGGGCGATCACCGGCGCGATCCTGAATGGCAAGGCCCCCGCAGATGCCACTTGGGTCCTGCGCACGCTGGCGCGGGTCTGGGCGCCCATGGCGGTTCTGTATTTCCTGTTTGCATGGGGCGATCAGACCTACCACCTGGTGATCGGCGATCCGCTGGGCGTACCGCTTCTGGCGGCGGCCTGGGGCATTCTGACCACGATCCTTGTGGTGTACGGCGTCATCAATTTCTTTATCGAGCGCAGCTTTGCCCGTGCCCGGCAGGCTCGGGAATACAATGTTCGGGCCGAGGTCGCGCCGATGCCCGACCACCACGTCTCTGCCGCCGCCGGAGCCCCCCGCCTGACCACGTTCGAGGAGCTGTCCCAACGGGTCGCCGGCATCCTCGCCTTTGTTGCGGGCATCTATGCCTTTGTTACGATCTGGAGCCCCGACACCAACATGATGGGCGACAGATGGACCGACCGGCTGCTCGACATCATCGTGGTCCTGTTCATCGGCTACATTACCTACAATGCGTTCCGCATCTGGATCGACGGCAAGATCCGCGAGGAGCAGGGCGACATACAGGAAGCCGAGCTTGGCGACGAAGGCGGCGGGTCGTCGGCCACGCGTCTGGCCACCTTGCTGCCGCTCTTTCGCAATGTCGTCCTGATCGTCATCATCCTGTCGATCCTGCTGATCGCGCTGATGGAGATGGGTGTGAATGTCGGTCCGCTCTTTGCGGGCGCGGGCATCGTCGGCGTGGCCATCGGCTTTGGCTCGCAATCGCTGGTGCGCGACATCTTTTCCGGCGCGTTCTTTCTGTTCGACGACGCGTTTCGCAAGGGCGAATACATCGACGTGGGCGGGGTCAAGGGCACGGTCGAAAACATCAGCGTGCGCAGCTTCCAATTGCGCCACCACTTGGGCGCGCTGCACACCATCCCCTTTGGCGAAATCCAGGTGCTGACCAATTATTCGCGCGACTGGGTGATCATGAAACTGCCCCTGCGCGTGACCTATGACACGGATGTGGAACTCGTCCGCAAGCTGATCAAGAAGCTGGGCGTGGAACTGCTGGATGATCCGGTCATCGGCGACAATTTCATCCAGCCGCTGAAATCCCAGGGCGTGATCGAGATGCAGGACAGCGCCATGATCATACGGGTCAAGTTCATGACCAAGCCTGGCGACCAGTGGCTTGTGCGCAAGAAGGTGTACGAGGACATCCGCGCCCTGTTCGAACGCGAAGGCATCAAGTTCGCTCACCGCGAAGTGACCGTGCGGCTGGCCGATGGCAAGGCAGAAGAGCTGAGCGAGGATGACCGCAAGGCGATCACGGCAGCGGCGCAGGCCTCGATTGAAGAAGAGCTTATGGAAGACGCCGCCGAAACGGGTGACGACAGATAAAGCCTCTCGACACCGGGCGCGAAAGGGCATAGGCGCGCAGGCTTGGTGACTGAACCGCCCTTTGCACAGGACACACCCCGTGATCGCTCCCCTTCAAGCTGCGCTGACCGCGCGCGGCTATACCGACCTGACACCCGTCCAAACCGCCGTAACTGATCCCGCGTTGGTGGAGGCCGATCTGTTGGTCTCGGCCCAGACCGGGTCGGGCAAGACGGTCGGTTTCGGGCTTGCCCTGGGGCCGACATTGCTGGGGGACGAGCCGCTCTTTGAACTGGCGTCGGCGCCGCTTGCTCTCGTGATTGCGCCCACACGGGAACTGGCGCTGCAGGTCAAACGCGAACTCGGCTGGCTCTACGGCGAAACGGGTGCCGTCATGGCGTCCTGCGTGGGTGGCATGGACATGCGCGACGAACGGCGCGCGCTGGCCCGTGGGGCGCATTTCGTCGTGGCCACGCCGGGCCGCCTGCGCGACCACATCATGCGCGGGTCCATCGACCTGACGGCGATCCGGGGCGTGGTGCTCGACGAAGCGGACGAGATGCTGGACCTTGGCTTTCGCGAGGATCTGGAGTTCATCCTGGGCGAATGCCCCGACACGCGACGGACGCTTCTGTTTTCGGCCACCGTGCCGGCCCAGATTGCGCGGCTGGCCCAAACCTATCAGAAAGACGCCGTGCGCGTTGCCACCACCACGGGCGAACGCCAGCACGCCGACATCTCCTATCAGGCGATGATGGTCGCCAACCACGACGCCGAAAACGCGATCATCAACATCCTGCGCTATCACGAAGCGCCCAATGCCATCGTGTTCTGCAACACGCGGGCCATGGTCAACCGGGTGACGACGCGCCTGTCGAACCGCGGCTTTCCTGTCGTGGCGCTGTCGGGCGAGTTGACGCAATCGGAACGCACCAACGCGCTGCAATCCATGCGCGACGGGCGGGCGCGGGTCTGCGTGGCCACCGATGTTGCGGCCCGTGGCATTGACCTGCCCAATCTCGACCTGGTGGTCCATGCCGAACTGCCCTCGAATTTCGAAACCTTGCTGCACCGTTCGGGTCGCACCGGGCGGGCGGGACGCAAGGGGACGAGCGCCCTGATCGTCACGCCCAAGGTCCGGTCCAAGGCCCTGCGCGTTCTCAAGGGTGCCAAGCTGGAAGCCGACTGGGTCGACGCCCCCTCTGCCGATGCCGTCCGCGCGCAGGATGAGGTGCGGCTCTTCAGCGATCCCATGTGGAGCGACCCGGTGACAGAGGGCGAGGCGGACATGGTCGCCAAGCTGGCGGCTGGCTTCTCCGCCGAACAACTGGCCGTCGCGCTTCTGCGCATCCAGGGCCAACGCCACTCCGCTCCCGAACATCTGTCTGCCGTCACGGGCGACAAGGCGCCCAAGCAACGCGCGCCGTTTGGACCCAGCGTCTGGTTCTCCGTCACCGGCGGGCAGGATGACGGGGTCGAGGTGCGTCGGCTTCTGCCGATCCTGTGCAACGCGGGCGACATCACCAAGGACGACATCGGCGCCATCCGCATCACCGCCGACACCTCTTATGTCGAGTTGAAAGCCGACAGCGCGGATGGCTTCATCCAAGCGCTCGGCCCGTCCATGCAGGTCGAAGGCGGCGCAACCGTTACCCGGCTGAACGGTGTGCCGGACGCAGCCAGCCAACCCAAGCCGCGCTTTGCGCCCAAGCCGAAACCGGCGGGCAAGCGCGTGTGGGACGACACCCGCCCCACGACACCCAAACGCAAGCCCAGGGCCGATGCGGCCCCCACCGAGTGGAACGACGATCCGGCCCCGCGCCCGCGTAAACCCAAGCCGGGCGCCAAACCCACCGGCACACCGCGCGCACCCAAAGCGGCCACACAGCTTGAAAAGGCGATCAAGGACGGCAGCGTCACGACCCCGAAAAAGCCGCGCCACAAGGCAACCGGCAAGGGCAAGCCGACGGGCGGCAGCCCCAAGGTCGGCAAGTTCAACAGCAAAAAGAACAAGGCGCGCCGCGCAGCCACCCAAGGTGGCACGCAACCGCCCCGGCGCAAATCGTAAGGCGGATCCCGATCCGCCCAAGCCACTAATCGCTGTACGGATCCAGACTGTCGCGCAGCCCGTCGCCCAGGAAGTTGAACGCCAGCACCACGATGATGATCGGCAGCATGGGGATCGCCGTCCACGGATAGATCTCGATGCTGGCCAGGTTCTGCGCATCATTCAGCATCACGCCCCAGGACACCGCAGGCGCGCGCAGGCCAAGGCCCAGGAAAGAAAGTGCCGTCTCGCCCAGGATCATCGCCGGGATCGACAGGGTGGCCGACGCGATCAGGTGCGACATGAAATTCGGCAGCAGGTGACGCCGGATCACGCGGCTGGGCTTGGCCCCCATCATCTCTGCCGCGCGCACATATTCCTCCTCTCTCAGCGAGAGGAATTTACTTCGGACTGCCCGTGCCAGCCCCGGCCAATCCAGCAGGCCGAGGATGATGGATATGATGAAAAAGACGGATACCGGCCCCCAATTCGACGGCACCGCCGCCGACAGCGCCAGCCACAACGGCAGTTCGGGCAAGGACCGCAAAATCTCGATGGCCCGGTTCACAACCCAGTCGATCCAGCCACCGAAATAGCCCGCAATCGCCCCGAACCCGATGCCAAGGATGAAGGACACCGTGATCCCGATCAGCCCCACGGTCAGAGACAATTGCGCGCCGTAGGAGATGCGCGAAAACACGTCCCGCCCCAACCGGTCCGAGCCGAAGATGAACACCGTCGCCCCCTCGGGCGCGCAGAACAGGTGGCGGTCAGCCGGGATCAGGAAGAACAGCTTGTATTCCGTCCGCTCGCAAAAGAACTGCAACGGCATCGGACGGGACGTATCGGTTTCATACACCCACTGGAAATTCTCCAGATCCGCACGCCCGGTCGTTGGATAGACGAAGGGGCCTATGAAATCGCCCTCATGCCAGAAGTTGATCGCCTGCGGGGGATGATAGAGGTGATCGGCGCTGCGCTCGTTGGGCGTGTAGGGCGAGATGAAACCGGCAAAGGGGATCGCCATATATGCCAGAAACAAAAAGATGCCCGAGATCAGGCCCAGCTTGTGCTTGCGAAACTTGCGCCAGACCAGCACCCAGTTGGGGGCGTCCATGTCGGACCGCTCGGGCGCCGACAGGTCCACGTTGGGATCATAAGGCGCGTCGTCGATATAGCGGCCGTCGGGCAGGGTGCTCATCTCTTTATCCTTCCCGTGCGCCGTAGCGGATGCGCGGATCCAACAAAACCAGCAGCAGATCCGATACCATCGTCCCGATCAGCGTCAGCAGCGCCACGAACATCAGGACAAAGGCGGCCAAAAACTGGTCCTGCGACTTCAGCGCCGTCAGCAGCGCAGGTCCGATAGTCTGCAGGCCCAGCACCACCGACACCAACACCGACCCCGACACCATGGCGGGCAGCAGGTTGCCGATATCGGCGACAAACGGGTTGAACGCCATGCGCAGCGGATACTTGGTCAGCAGCTTCGACGGCGCCAGCCCCTTGGCCATGCCCGTCTCGACATAGGGTTTCGACAGCTCATCCAGCATGTTCGCGCGCAAACGTTGCATCATGGCGGCCGCTCCGGATGTGCCGATGACAAAGGTGGGCACGATCAGGTGGACCAGCACGCTCTGCACCTTGGCCAGGCTCATCGGCTCGCCCTCAAACTCGGGGGCCATCAGGCCACCGATGGGCAGGCCAAGATATTTGTTGCCGTAATAGAACAGCATCAGCGCCAGCAGAAAGTTTGGCGTGGCTAGGCCCAGATACCCGATAAAGGCGGTCGTGTAGTCAACCCAAGTGGCCGACCGGGCGGCGGCCAGCACGCCAAGGGGCAGGGCGACCATGTAGACAAACAGAACGGCGGCGAGGTTCACCAGAACCGTCAGCCACAGCGCATCGCCCACGATATCGGCCACCGGCGCATCAAATTCAAAGGACCAGCCGAAATCCCCCTGCAACAGCCCCGAAAACCCCTGCGGGCCGGGGGCCACGCCCACCCAGATCAGGTATTGCTCCCACAAGGGACGGTCGAGCGCGTATTCTGTGCGCAGAAATTCGGCCTTGGCCACGCCCTCGGCCTGACCGGTGGCGCGCAATTCGGCGATCTGGTTCGACAGGTAATCTCCCGGAGGCAGGTTGATGATGATGAAGATCAGAATCGACACCACGATCAACGTCAGGATCATCGTCAGCAGCCGGTAGGCTGCATAGCGGATGAACATCATTCGCGCACCTGTGCGATCCGTTCGTCATCCGAGAAAAAGAACTCGTCGATCCGGTGGACCCCGAAATGCGCACCGGGGTCCCAGGCCCACTTGCCCTGCTCCGGCACATTGCGCAGGCGGTCCGACACGATGACGGGCTGTGGCGCCTCGCTCAGGATGCCGATGCCGAACTGATTGTCGGCATGGATCTTGAGCATTTCCTTCCAGATATTGGTGCGCGCCTGCGGGTCGTCGGTTTGCTGCCAGGCTTCGCTCAATTCCATCAGGCGCTTCGCCGGTGCGAGGTCCACAGGCTCGCCCGCGGCACCGTGCGTCTGGTAGAATTGCCCCCATTTCGGCCAGGCAAAGAACACCTGATCCGTCGGCGCCAGATAGCTGGGCGGCGTATCGGGCTGCGGCAGGCCATTGTCCCAGCCGAACCAGACCGATGCCATGGTCACGCCGGAAAAGACCCGGTTGCGCAGGATGTCGCGGTCCAGCGGGCGCATGATCAGCTGGATACCGATGTCGCGCCATGTGTCGGTGATGATCGCCAGCGCGTTTTCGACCTCCTGCCGCTCGCCTGCGGTTTCGATCACGAACTCCATGGGCCGACCGTCGGGCAGCAGGCGAATGCCAGCGGGCGTGCGCTGGTTCAGGCCCATCTGGTCCAGCAGCAGGTTGGCGGTGTCGGGGTCGTAGATCGCCCATTGCGTCAGGTTCGCCGGATCGAACAGCGGGCTTTTGGCCAGCGCCGTCATACCCCCCTCCTTGCCAAGGCCAAAGTACAGCGCGCGGTTGATCATACGCCGGTCTATGCCCAGCGACAGAGCGCGCCGGAACCGGGCATCCCGCATCACCTCGCGCCAGACAGGGTCGGCGAAGTTCAGATTGGGATAGATCGCGATCTGGCTCGCGGCCCCGTTCGACCACAGGAAGGTGCGATAGGGCGCGCCGTCCGCCTCACCCTTCTTCAGGATGGAGGTATCGCGGAAATCCAGCCCACGAGCCTGCAGATCGCTTTCGCCCGCATTGGACTTGGCCGCTACAAGGCCGGAGCCGACGATATCCATCTCGACCACGTCGATATACGGCAACTGCGTGCCGCGCGCGTCCACGCGGTGGAAATAGGGATTGCGCACAAACAGATGCCGCATCGCCGCCCCGGTCGAGGCCGGCTTCCATGGCTGCAACGTGGGCAGTTCGTGGTTGTCGAACTTGTACATATTGTCGAGCTTGTTGTGCAGCGGCGCCCAACCGCGCACCCGCTTTTTGTCGATCATCTCCTCCATCGCTTCCTTGGTGTTGAAGGCAACGTGGAACTGTTTCAGGTAGTGTGACGGGCGGTAAATGAAGGGCGGGCTGGCCTGCGCGAGCGACTGCAAAAAGTTCGGATTGGGGCGCGGAAATTCCACAACAACCGTCACATCATCGGGAAAACTCATCGTGGCGACATCATCACCCATGCGCATGACCTCGGGCGGGCCGTTGGGGCTCAGCTCCGCATTGTTGGCCACATGATCCCACCAGTATTGAAAATCGGCGGATGTGAACGGCGCACCATCTGACCAGCGATGGCCCGGACGCAGATGCAGGGTAAAGATGCGGCCCTCATCCACCTCGACATCGCGCAGAATGTCGGGCTTCAGCTCGTACTCGTGGGTGTAGCCCACTAGGCGCGCATAGCCGTAGACCACCATCTGGCGCACATCCTTGGTGCGGGTGACCATGGTGCGCAGCGTACCGCCCTGGGTGCCGTACTGGCGCCCCTTCGCCTCCAGATCGACGATCAGCGGCACATCGGGAATACGGTCAACCGCCGCGTCCATCAGCCCCTTCTTCACCTCCGGGGCCCAGAACTTACTTTCCTGCACGACGGGCTTGGCAAAGGAAGGCAGGGCGATGACCCCCGCGATCAGAATGGCAGTCAAACGGTCAAACATGGCAACGCACCTTGTGTCCGGGGTCAATCTGGATCAGGTCGGGGGCATCCACGCCCTCGAACCGGTACATGTCCGGCCAAGAACCGGGCGAACCCGCGCCGAGGGCGACCTCTGCCAGATCAATGGGGCGGCGCACATCCGGTTCCGGCTGGGCCGCGATCAGGGCTTTGGTATATGGGTGGCGCGGGTTGTAGAACAAGGTCTCTGGCGGGGCCTGCTCGACCACAACACCCTGACGCATGACCGCAACTTCGTCGGCAATGCGGGCCACCACGGCCAGGTCATGGCTTATGAAAAGATAGCTCAGCCCCATACCGTCGCGTATGCGCTCCAAAAGGCTCAGGATCTGCTCCTGCACGGACACATCCAGGGCGGACGTGGGTTCATCACAGACCAGCAACACAGGGTCCAACGTCAGCGCACGCGCGATGGACAGCCGCTGCCGCTGCCCGCCGGAGAAGGCATGGGGATAACGGGCCAGCATGTCCGGATCCAGCCCCACCCAGCGCAGCATCTCCGCCGCCTTGTCGCGGCGGGCCACCTTGGTGCCGATGCGGTGGATTTCCATCGGCTCGGTCAGCGCCTCCTGCACGCGCATCCGGGGGGAGAGTGATGAATAAGGGTCCTGAAACACCATCTGCGCCTGACGCTGAAAGGCGACCTTGTCGGCGCGGCTAAGCTGGTTGATGCAAACGGGTGCGCCGCCCGTCTCGGCCCGAAACAGCACTTCCGCACCCTCGTCCGGCACCTCGGCGCCCAGAGCAATGCGGGCGCATGTAGTCTTGCCCGACCCGCTTTCGCCCACCACGGCCAGCGTCTTGCCACGGGGCAGCTTCAGGTTCACATCGACACACGCATGCACCTTCTTCTTTTCACGCCAGCCGCCCGCGCGCACGGTGTATGTCTTGGACACGTTGTTCAGCTCAAGGATCAGATCATTCTGGGGCAACGGGTCGGCAGGTGTCGGATCCTTGGGGATCATCGGGGCGGCGGCAAACAGCTTTTGGGTATAGCCATGGCCGGGCGCGCTCAGCACGGCAGGGGCGGGGCCGCTTTCCATGACGTGGCCCTTGTTCATCACGACAACGCTGTCTGCCATGTTGGCGACGACCCCCAGATCGTGGGTGACCAGGATCATCGCCATCCCGGTGTCGCGCTGCAGATCCTTCATCAGGCCCAGCACCTGCGCCTGCGTGGTCACGTCCAGCGCCGTGGTCGGCTCGTCCGCGATCAGCAGATCGGGCTTGGCGACGATGGCCATGGCGATCATGGCGCGCTGACGCATCCCGCCCGACATCTCGAACGGATAGGCGCGAAACGCGCGTTCAGGGTCAGCAAAACCCACCCGTTCAAAGGTGGCAATCACGTCGCGCTTGGCCTCTTCGGCGGTCATGTCGCGGTGCAGGGTCAGCACCTCGGTCACCTGGTTGCCGATGCGGTGCAGGGGCGACAGCGACCGCATGGGCTCCTGAAAGATCATCGAGATGCGATTGCCGCGAATGGCGCGGATGTCGCGCTGGGACAGTTTGAGCAGGTTGGAACGGGACGCGCCGCTGCCGAACGTCACCTCGCCCTGCCGCAATTGCGCGGACTTTGGCAGGATGCGCAGCACGGACCGACAGGTCAGCGTCTTGCCCGACCCGCTTTCACCGACCAGCGCCAGCGTCTCGCCAGCAGAGACGGAAAAATTCACCCCGGCGACGACCGGTGGCGCCGCGCCGAATCCGATCGACAGGTTTTTCACGTCCAGTAGCGGGGCCATTCAAGGTCCTTCGTTAGCGCACACAGGGCCTGAACCAGTGAAACTGATTCCATCGTTTACGTCCATACACGGGTAAGTCGCGGAAATGTGCTGTCGTTCCATCACTTTTTGCCCCATCTAGGGTAAAAGCAAAGGAAATGATCATGCCGCAAAGCCGCCTTGACCTGTTTGTTGACCGCATGGTGTCCCAACGGGCCTGTCTGGACCACGCGGCATCGGTCATTGCGGATATGGACGGGCCCGTCTTTGAACTTGGCCTGGGCAACGGGCGGACCTATCACCACATGCGCCACATCATGCCCGCGCGTGACATCTATGTGTTCGAACGGGCCATCGCATCGCATCCCGACAGCACACCGCCCGACGACATGGTCCTTCTGGGCGACGTCTTTGACACGCTGCCGGACGCGCTGGCCCGATTTGGGCCGACGGCGGCGCTGATCCACGCCGATCTGGGCGGGCACAACCGGAAAAAGAACGATCTTTTTGCACAAAAGGTGTCGCCTGTGATCGAGCCGCTGCTCGCTGTTGGCGGGTTGATGGTGTCCTCCGACAGGATGTATTTTGATACTCTGGTCGAACAGCCTTTGCCCGACGGTGCGGTGCAAGGCCGCTGTTTCATTTACCGACGCAACAGCTAGGCAAACCATCTGCCCGGCAGAAACCGGCCCGTCGGGGAGAGTTTTTCTGGCAAGATGAAGGAGCAAAGGCACGCCGAAGTGACGTTGCGGCGTTTTGCGAAACGCTTGCCCTTTTTCTGTGCACGCCTAGGCTGAACCATGCACCGGGTGGAGGACCCGCGCGCATTCACTGTCAGCGGAGGGACCATGAGCGACAAGATTGCCTATTCAAGACAGGGCGACATCGCCATCCTGACGGTCCGGAACCCGCCGGTGAACGCATTGTCCCAAGCCGTGCGGCAGGGCCTGTCCGATGGCATGGACCGGGCCGAGGCGGACGCGGGCGTGCGCGCCGTTCTGATCGTCGGCGAGGGGCGCGCGTTTTTTGCCGGTGCCGACATCACTGAATTCGGCAAGCCCCCGCTCGCGCCTCACCTGCCCGATCTGGTCAACCGTATCGAAGCCTCGCCGCTGCTGGTCGTGGCGTCGATGCACGGCGTGTCGCTCGGGGGCGGGCTCGAGGTCGCGCTGGGCTGTCACTACCGCATCGCCGTGCCCTCGGCCAAGGTCGGCCTGCCGGAGGTGCATCTGGGGCTGCTCCCCGGTGCCGGTGGCACCCAACGCCTGCCGCGCCTGACGGGGGTCGAGGCGGGGCTGGATGTGATGACAACCGGTCGCCATATCGGCGCGGACAAGGCCCATGCGCTGGGCATTATCGACGTGGTCCAAGACGGCGACCCCAAGGACAACGGCATCGCCTATGCGCAAAGGCTGCTGGATGAGGGCGCAGGCCCGCGCCCGGTTTCTGCCATGCCGCCACCGGATCCCATCGACTGGGACGCCGCCTTTGACGCGATCCTCGCCAAGGGCCGCGGCCAGATTTCCCCCGCCTGGTGTGTGCGCGCCGTGCAGGCGTCGGTCGAGAAACCCTTTGCCGAAGGGCTGAAGGCCGAGCGCCAGATCTTCTACGATCTCATGCAGACCGACCAGCGGCAGGGCATGATCCACGCCTTTTTCTCCGAACGCGCGGTCAGCAACCTGCCCGAGTTGAAAGGGGTCGAGCCCCGGGCCGTGCACCACATCGCCGTGATCGGTGGCGGTACGATGGGCGCTGGCATCGCCACGGCGGCCCTGCTCTCTGGCCTCCGGGTGCATCTGCTGGAAATGTCGCCCGAGGCAGGCGAAGCCGCCCGTGGCCGGATCGAAGGCAACCTCGCGGGCGCGCTAAAACGCGGCAAGATCACCGCCGACCAGCACGAGGCCATCCTGACCCAGGCCCTGCAGATCGTCACCAGCTACGACACGCTCGCCGAGGTCGATCTGGTCATCGAAGCGGTGTTCGAGGACATGGACGTCAAGAAACAGGTCTTCGCCGAACTTGACCGCGTCTGCAAACCCGGCGCCATCCTCGCCTCCAACACCTCCTATCTCGACATCAACGAAATCGCTGCCACGACTTCCCGCCCCGCAGACGTCCTTGGCCTCCATTTCTTCTCTCCCGCCCATGTTATGAAACTGCTTGAGGTGGTCGTCGGAGACAAAACCGCACCCGAAGTCACCGCCACCGGCTTCGCGCTGGGCAAGCGGCTGAACAAAATCTCTGTCCGCGCGGGCGTCTGCGACGGCTTTATCGGCAACCGTATCCTCGCCACCTACCGCACCGCCGCCGACCAGATGATCCTCGACGGCGCGTCCCCCTACGACATCGACGCGGCCCTCGAAGAGTTCGGGTTCGCCATGGGCCCCTTCGCCGTCGCCGACCTTGCCGGTCTCGACATCGGCTGGGCCGTGCGCAAACGCAAACGGGCCGAAGGGCACGCGCCCACACGCGATGCCACCTACGCCGATAAACTCTGCGAAGACGGCCATTTTGGCCAGAAAACCGGCAAAGGTTACTATGACTATGCCGCCGGCCCCAAGGCGCGCGTGCCCAACCCTGACGTCCTGCCGATGATCGAAGCCGACCGCGCAAGGCTGGGCATCACCCCTCGCGACTTCAACCACGAAGAGATCACCCGCCGCTACATGGCCGCCATGGTCAACGAGGCCGCCAAGGTCGTCGGCGAAGGCATCGCCCGCCGCCCGCTCGACGTCGATATGACACTGCTCTTCGGCTATGGCTTCCCGCGCTATCGGGGCGGCCCGCTCAAATGGGCCGACATCGTTGGCCTCGAACCGCTCCTGAACGACATCAAATCCTACGCCGCCGCCGACCCCGACTTCTGGGCGCCTGCGCCCCTTTTGGAACAATTGGTGGCAGAAAACAAAACCTTCGATGACCTGAACAAAAAGGGCTGAGATATGGACCTGAGCTACTCCCCCGACGAACAAGCCTTCCAGACGCAAGTGCGTCAATTCCTGGCCGACGACCTGCCGCAAGACATTGCCGAAAAGGTCCGGCTCGACACCGACCTGACCAAGGATGATATGGAACGCTGGCACGCGATCCTGAACAATCGCGGCTGGCTGGCGCAGAACTGGCCCCAGGAATACGGCGGCGCTGAATGGTCCGCCGTCCAGCGCCACATCTACGACACGGAAGCCGCCGACGCCAACGCCCCCCGCATTGTCCCCTTTGGCCTCTCGATGCTTGGCCCCGTCCTGCAAAAATTCGGCTCCAAGGACCAACAGGACCACTGGCTGCCCCGCATCCTCGACGGCACCGACTGGTGGTGTCAGGGCTATTCAGAACCGGGCGCAGGCTCCGACCTTGCCTCGCTCAAAACCAAAGCGGTGCGGGACGGCGACCACTATATCGTCAACGGCCAGAAGACATGGACGACACTGGGCCAATTCGCCAACATGATCTTTTGCCTCGTCCGTACGGATCCGGATGCAAAGCAGCAGGAGGGGATCAGCTTCCTGCTCATCGACATGGAAACCCCCGGCGTTGAAGTGCGTCCCATCATCCTGCTCGACGGTACGCATGAGGTGAATGAGGTCTGGTTCACCGATGTCAAAGTGCCCGTGGAAAACCTCGTCGGCGAGGAAAACAAGGGCTGGACCTACGCTAAGTACCTGCTCACCCACGAACGCACGGGGCTTGGCGGCGTCGGCTTCTCCCAAGCGGGGCTCAAGGCTGTCAAACGCATCGCCAAGGCGGCCAATCACAACGGCAAACCGCTGATCCAAAACCCCCACTTCGCCGCGCGCGTGGCGCAGGTGGAAATTGACCTGCACGCCATGGCCACCACCAACTTGCGCATCATCTCGCAGGCTGCGGCGGGCGAGGCACCGGGGCTGGAAGCGTCCATGCTCAAGGTCAAAGGGTCGATTATCCGGCAGGAAATCAACGACTTGGCGCGCCGCGCCGTTGGCCCCTACGCGATGCCCTTCGCCTCCGAAGCGGTCGAAGGCGCCAATGACCGCATCCCCGACCCGCTCGATGCGGGGCCTGTCGCAGGGCAATATTTCAACAACCGTAAACTGTCGATCTTCGGCGGCTCCAACGAAATCCAACGCGGCATCATCGCCAAGGTGACTATGAGCGGAGGCGCCTGATGGACTTCAACCTCACCGAAGAACGGCAGATGCTGCAGGACACGCTGCGGCGCTACCTTCGTGAACAATACGGAACCGCACGGCGCAATGATATCCTCGCGTCCGACACTGGCTTCTCTGCAGACATCTGGGCGGAACTGGCGGACCTCGGCGTGCTCGGCGCGCTCTTTACCGAAGACATGGGCGGCTTCGGCGGCGCTGGCTTCGATATCGCCGTAGTGTTCGAGGAACTGGGCCGCGCAGGCGTCGTCGAACCCATCCTCGACAGTGCCCTCCTCGGCGGTCGCCTCCTCGCGGCGGCGGGCAAGACGGACTTCGTGGAACAGGTGATTGGCGGCGCGCTGCACCTCGCCGTCGCCCACGGCGAACCCGACGGTCGCTATGACCTCGACCACGTGAACACCACGGCCACCGATGGCAAACTCACAGGCCGCAAGGCCGTCGTCATGAACGCCGAAGCCGCCGACCACATGATCGTCTCGGCCAAGGACGGCGACACCATCGCGCTCTACCTCGTGGACAAAGGCGCGCAGGGGCTGGACATCCAGGGCTACCCGCTCCTCGCCGGAGGCCGCGCCGCCGAAGTCACGCTCGACAACACGCCCGGCGATCCGCTCGGCCTGACGCTCGAAGACTATGAAGCCGCCAACCGCCTCGCCCTTATCGCCCAATGCGCCGAAGCGTTGGGGGCCATGGAAACCGCCACGGCACTGACCAAGGACTACCTGATGACGCGCAAGCAATTCGGGCGGCCCATCGGCACGTTCCAGGCGCTCGCGCACCGCATGTCCGACCTGCTGATCGAGCTGGAACAGGCCCGCTCCGCCGTCATCAACGCCGCCGGTTACATCGAAGACAAACACGCCGACATGCACCTCTCCGCCTCCAAAAACCTGATCGGCCGCATCGGCCGTCTCGTGGCTGAAGAAGCGATCCAGATGCACGGCGGCATTGCCATGACGCAGGAATACGAACTGGCCCATATCGCCAAACGCATCGTCATGGCCGACCACCGGTTCGGCGACACGGACTATCATCTGGAGCGGTTCATTGCCCTCTCTGCCGCCTGACGGGCCGGGGATCATCCGCGACGAAACGGGTGCGCAAACGCTGCTCGGTTACGTCGTGGACATCCGGGAATCAGACGGCATCTCTCGCTGCTGGCTCGACATCGGCGCGCAGCACGGCAACCGCCACGGTGGTCTGCACGGCGGCATCATGTCGGCCATGCTCGACAACGCCATGGGCTTTGCCGCGGCACGGACCGGCAACAACGACGGCAGCACCAAGGTGGCGACCCTGACCATGACCACCAACTACCTCGCCCCCGCCAGCACCGGCGTTGTGGTCGCAACCGGCGAAGTCGCGGGCGGCGGACGCAGCACCATCTTCACCGAAGGGCGTCTGGAAGACGAAAACGGCACCGTCCTCGCCACCTCCACAGGCGTCTACAAGCGGGTCAAGGGTGCCTAGCGTCCACGACCTACTCGCCCATCAGGTGGCGACACGGCCCGATGCTCTGGCCTTGGAAGATGTCACCGGCGCGCGCCTGACCTATGCACAACTCAGCGCAGCCGCAGACGAGATTGCGGAGGTGCTGAACGGCAAAGGCATCGGCCCGGGCGACCGCGTGATGATCGTCTCGGAAAACTGCGCCGCCAAGGTCGCCGCCCTCTTCGCCATATGGCGGCTCGGGGCCATCGCCGTCCCAATCAACGCACGCCAAACCGCCGCAGAAATCGCCCGCGTCGACGCCCATGCGGAGCCCAAAGCGGTGTTCTTCACCACACAGATCTCGCCAGATGCGGAAAAGCACAGCGCCACCGCACAGAAAAAAGTCGCAGATATAGATACCGGCACCATATCCGGCGCATACGGAACCCTATCCCTACACTGTCCCCGCGGGGACAGTTTCCCCGGCGACCGCGACGTCGCCGTCCTCCTCTACACGACCGGCACGACAGGCGAGCCCAAGGGCGTCATGCTCACCCACGCCAACGTCCGCTTCGGCGGCAAAACCAGCGCCGAACTGCGCGGGATGCACCACAACGACCTGATCTACGGCGTCCTGCCGACAACCCACGTCTTCGGCCTCTGCTCCGTCGTCGTCGCGGCCATCCACGCAGGCGCCCCCGTCCGCCTCGTCCCCCGCTTCGTCGTCGCGGACGTCTTCGACGCCCTGCGCGACGGCATCACGCTCTTCTCCGCCGTGCCCCAAATGCACGCGCTCCTGATGGCGCATGCCAAGGCATTGGGCGACACCGCACTGGGGTCCAAGACGCTCCGCTACGTCTCGTCCGGCGCGGCGCCTCTCGATCCAACATGGAAACGCGAGGCCGAGGCGTTTTACGGCGTCGCGATCCAGAATGGCTACGGCATGACCGAAAGCACGGCGGGAACGGCGGCGACGCGCAATCAGATCGGCGATCCCGATACGTCGGTCGGCCCCGCGCTGCCGGGGATCGAGATCGCCATTGATGAGGCGGTGCCCGGAGGCGAGGTGCTGACCCGCGGGCCGCATGTGATGAAAGGGTATTTCCGCAATCCCGGCGAGACGGCCAAGGTGCTGGACGATCACGGGTGGTTGCGCACGGGCGACCTCGGACAGATTGATGCGGAGGGCAAGCTGCATATCCTGGGGCGGGCCAAGGAGTTGATCATCCACGGCGGCTTCAACGTGTTCCCGCCCGAGGTCGAGGCCGCGCTGAACGACCATCCTGGCGTTGTGCAGGCGGCGGTTGTTGGACGTTCCAAGGACGGCGATGAAGAGGTGCTGGCCTTTGTTCAGGTTCCAGACGGAAGCGTACTGACTGAGCGGGAGTTGCGGGATTTTGTCCGGGATAGGTTGGCGGGGTACAAACGGCCCGCGCGGTATGTGTTGGCGTCACACTTGCCCGCCGCGCCGACAGGCAAGGTTCTCAAGCATCGTCTGATCGAGACTTTCGCGGATCAGTTAACCTGAGCGCCGCCGGAAAACGACACGGTGTCCGCACCGCTTTCTTGCAAAGAAAGCGGTTACGTCCAGACCCCTTCCGCCGCAGCGCGGATGTTGCGGATGTTCTCTCCATACGGGTCCGGATTTTGAACGGAGCCACCTCGAAAGACGGCTGACCCCGCAACCAGCACATCCGCCCCGGCCTTGGCGACAAGCGGGGCCGTGGTCGGGTCCACACCGCCGTCGATTTCGATGTGTACGGGCCGGTCGCCGATCATGTCGCGCAAGGCGCTGATCTTTGCCGTCATGTCGATGAATTTCTGACCGCCAAAGCCCGGGTTCACCGTCATCACACAGACAAGATCGACCATGTCCATCAGCTCTGCCACCGCCGAAGCGGGCGTGCCGGGGTTGAGCGCGACACCTGCCTTCATGCCTGCGCCGCGAATGGCTTGGAGGGTGCGGTGGATGTGGGGGCCAGCCTCCACATGGGCCGTCAGCACATCGGCGCCCGCCTGTGCGAAAGCGTCGATATAGGGATCGACCGGCGCGATCATCAGGTGGACGTCCATCACGCCCGTGATATGCGGGCGGATGGCGGCGCAGGTTGCGGGGCCGAAGGTGATGTTGGGCACGAAGTGTCCGTCCATGACGTCCACGTGGATCCAGTCGGCGCCCTGTGCTTCCACGGCGGCGCATTCGGCACCGAAATTCGCGAAATCGGCAGCGAGGATGGAGGGTGCGATCTTGATCGAGCGGTCGAAGGTCATGGGGGCCTCGTGATAGGGTTGGGGGCGATATATCCGCCCGGCGGCCCGGTGGAAAGGGGCCCTTCGGGGAGGATTTTTTGAACCAGAGAAATCGGACCGCTCCGCGCAGCTGCAAACGCCGCGGGGCGGCGTTTGAGGTCCGAATGGGCGGAGCCCCGGAGCGGTTTTTCACGCGCTCTGGTCCATTATGCTGCCGCATGGCGCTAGACAGGCGCGCCGGTTGGGCGTCGAATGTGCCGACGCTTGGCGGGATGCACGCAGCTTTTTTGAAAGTAAATGGCTCCTGAGGGGCGTACATCATATTTAGTTTGACAAGTGAATTAATGATCGGCCATGGTGGCGGCCTAGGGAGGATATCGATGTATCTCGGACTTGATCTGGGCACGTCGGGCGTGAAGGCGTTGCTTGTCGATGACGACGGGTATGCCGTTGGCAGTGCCGACGCCACATATGACGTGTCGCACCCCGCGCCGGGGTGGAGCGAGCAGGACCCGGGCGATTGGGTGCGCGGTGTGGGCGCCGCACTTGCCGCTTTGCGCAACGCGCATCCTCAGGCGTATGGTGCGATCCGGGCGCTCTCTTTCTCGGGTCACATGCACGGGGCCGTGATGGTGGATGCGGCCGGTTCTGTGCTGCGCCCCTGTATCCTGTGGAACGACACGCGCAGCCATATCGAGGCGGCCGCGATGGATGCCGACCCCGTCGCACGCGTCGTCAGCGGCAATGTCGTGTTTCCCGGCTTTACCGCGCCCAAGCTGGCCTGGGTCGCGCAGAACGAGCCCGACATCTTTGCCCGCGTGGCCCGCGTCATGTTGCCCAAGGATTACCTGCTGTGGTGGCTGACGGGCCGCTATGCAACCGAGATGTCCGATGCGGCAGGCACCGCCTGGCTGGATGTCGGCGCGCGCGCCTGGTCGGACGATTTGCTGGCCCTTGGCGGCATGTCCCGCGACCAGATGCCCGACCTTTTGGAAGGCACCGATGTGGTGGGCGAGGTGCAGACCGCACGCGCCGATCTGGCCCTGCCTCCTACCTGCAAGGTCGTGGCCGGTGGGGCGGACAACGCCGTCGCCGCCTGCGGTGTGGGCGCGCTGGGGGACGGGGACGGGTTTGTTTCTCTCGGCACTTCGGGCGTGGTGCTGGCCGGGCGCGACCGCTATGCGCCTGATGCGGACACCGCCGTGCACACGTTTTGCCACGCGGTGCCCGGGCGCTGGTATCAGATGGGTGTCGTGCTGGCCGCGACCGACAGCCTGAACTGGCTAAGCCGGATCACAGGGCAAAGTGCTGCGGACTTGTCCGCTGCCCTCGGTGACACGCTGACGCCGCCCGGCCCGGTCAGGTTTTACCCGTACCTCTCCGGCGAACGGACACCGCATAACGACGCGCAGGTGCGGGGCGGCTTCACACATCTCGACATCGCCTCGGGCCCGCAGGACCTGACCCGCGCCGTGATGACCGGCGTCAGTTTTGCCCTGCGCGACAGCTTTGAAGCGCTCAAGGCAACGGGTGCAAACCTGCCCTCGGCCCTCGCCATCGGGGGCGGCAGCCGGTCCGACCACTGGACCCGGATGCTGGCCACGACCCTCAACATCCCGCTCGAACGCCCGGACGAAGGCGCGTTCGGCGCAGCCCTGGGCGCCGCGCGGATCGCGATGTGCGGTGACACGGGCGCCGACCCCGCCAGCGTCATGACCAAGCCGCCCATCGCCGACGTGATCCACCCGGATGCCGCCCTCGTGTCCGCCTATGACGACGCCTATTCCGCCTTTGCAGGCGCCTACCCCAAACTGAAAGCCATGCCATGACCACTGGATTTTTTGACGCCGTCCCGCCTGCGACCTTCGAAGGGCCAGACAGCACCAACCCGATGGCCTTCCGCCACTACAACCCGGACGAGGTGGTGATGGGCAAGCGCATGGCGGACCACCTGCGCTTTGCCGTCGCATACTGGCACTCCTTCGCATGGGAGGGGGGCGATCCGTTCGGCGGCCAGACCTTTATCCGCCCCTGGCACCCGCAGGACGACATGGGCCGCGCCAAGATGAAGGCCGATGTCGCGTTCGAGATGTTTGCCCGCCTCGGCGTACCCTATTTCTGCTGGCACGACGCTGATATCCGGCCCGAAGGGGCAACATTCGCCGAAAGCCTCGACCGGCTGAACCAGATCACCGACTATTTCGGCCCCAAGATGGAAGAGACCGGCGTAGGCTGCCTTTGGGGCACGGCCAACATGTTCAGCCACCGCCGCTGGATGTCTGGTGCGTCGACCAACCCGGACCCGGATGTGTTCGCCTATGCGGCGGCGACGGTAAAGGGGTGCATGGACGCGACCCTCAAGCTGGGCGGCCAGAACTACGTCCTCTGGGGCGGGCGCGAGGGGTACGAGACGCTGCTCAACACCGACATGGGCCAGGAATTGGACCATATGGGCCGCTTCCTCAACATGGTGGTCGAATACAAGCACAAGATCGGCTTCAAGGGCCAGATCCTGGTGGAGCCAAAGCCGCAGGAGCCGTCAAAGCACCAGTATGATTTCGACGCCGCCACCTGCATCGGCTTCCTGCGCAAATACGGGCTGGAGGATGAGGTAAAGCTGAACCTCGAACAGGGCCACGCCATCCTCGCCGGGCACTCGTTCGAACATGAGATTGCCGTGGCCGCAACCGACGGCATGTTGGGTTCCATCGACATGAACCGCAACGACTACCAATCCGGTTGGGACACCGACCAGTTCCCGAACAACGTGCCCGAGGTGGCGCTGGTCTACTACCACATCCTCAAGGCTGGCGGGTTGGGGCAGGGCGGCACGAACTTTGACGCCAAGCTGCGGCGTCAGTCCCTGGATGCAGAGGACCTGATCGCCGCCCATGTGGGCGCCATGGACATCTGTGCACGGGGGCTCAAAGCGGCTGCTGCAATGATCGCGGATGGCGGGTTGGACGAGGCATTGAACACCCGCTACGCCGCATGGGACACGCCCGAGGCGCAAGCGATGCTGGGCAGCGATCTGGCCTCCATCTCCGACCGCGTCATCGCCGAAGGCATCGAACCGCAGCCCCATTCCGGACGGCAGGAGATTTTGGAGAACTATGTTTCGCGTTTCGTCTAAGGCGCTTGTGCTTGCGGTGATGGCGGTCCCGCTCTGGGCCGCCGACCTGCCCTATGACGAGCCTGTGTTTCCAGCGGTGGACAGCGCGCAGATCCAATTGGGGCAGCTCCTGTTCTACGATCCCATCCTGTCCGGGTCAAAGACGGTCAGCTGTGCCACCTGCCACCACCCGAAATTCGCCACAGGCGACGGCGTGTCGCTGGGTCTGGGGGACGGGGCGGCGGGCCTTGGCCCCGACCGCATGGCCGACCCAGACAACCTGCCGGAACAGCGCATCCCCCGCAACGCGCCGCCGCTCTTCAACCTGGGCGCCACCGAATTCACCGTGTTCTTCCACGATGGACGACTGGAGGAGGACGCAACCCGCCCCTCCGGCATCCGCACGCCGCTGGGCGCGGAGATGGAGGCGGGCTTCGCCTCTGCCCTGTCCGCGCAGTCCATGTTCCCCGTCCTGTCACCGGATGAAATGGCCGGGCATTACAGCGAAAACGAGATTGCACAGGCGGTGCGCCAGGGCCTGATCACCGGCCCCAGTGGCGCGTGGGATCTCCTGTCGCAAAGGATCGAAAACATCCCGGACTACCGCGCGCGCTTTGACACGGTGATCGGGGATCAACCCATCCACTTCACCGACATCTCCGATGCGCTCGCCGCCTTCCTCGATTTCGAATGGCGTGGCGTGGCCAGCCCCTTCGACCTCTACCTGCGCAACGGAACCAAGATGGACCCGGCGGCCATGCGCGGCATGGACCTGTTCTACAGCAAGGCGCAGTGCGCCGATTGCCACTCGGGCCGCTTCCAGACCGACCACGACTTCCACGCCATCGCCATGCCGCAAATCGGACCGGGCAAGGCCGCGCGGTTTGAACGCCACGCACAGGACACAGGGCGGATGCGCGTGACGGGCGATCCAAAGGACGCCTACGCCTTCCGCACGCCGCCCCTGCGCAACGTGGCGCATACGGCGCCCTATGGTCACAGCGGCGCCTATGCCACGCTCGAAGGGGTGGTGCGCCACCACCTCGATCCGGTAACCAGCCTGCACCACTATGACATAAGCCAGGCCGTCATGCCCGGCTTCGACGCCGACGACATGCGCGTGCTGTCCGACAGCGCCGAGATGGAGCGCATCGCCGCCGCCAACGACCTGACACCGATCCGGCTGACGGATGGCGAAGTGAACGACATCCTCGCCTTCCTCCATGCCCTCACCGACCCGCAAAGCCTGCGCGGCGCTTTGGGCATTCCCGCCACGGTCCCCAGCGGATTGCCCGTAGACCAATAGCGCACTTTGAAAGGCCCCTTCTTCTCTTTGAAAAATACGGCGGGGAGTTTGAGGGGCAGCGCCCCTCATCAGTAAAAATGAATCGCGTCGCGGCACGCGTCCTTCGGATCATCGTACGGTCCGTTAACCTCCGCCGCAGGTCATACGCACGGTGCACGGTCTGTGCACAGGGTGTGTACGCGCTGTGCACCGCGTTTTGAGCGTTAAGACCTATGAAAACAAGGGAAGGCGCCACACGATCGGGCAAAGGTTAACGGCGCAACGCGATGTCCCGGTTCACAGGCGTCTCGACCCACTCAGACCACCCACCATGGGGCCAGCGAATCCGCAAACGCACCGTCTCGACGGCGCCCACCCCGAAATGCTGCGGCCCCGCCACACCTCCTGCGTGTCCGCCGCCGACTGTCACCTCACGGGCCTGAATGGCCGTCCCGTCATCGACCTCGATCCAGGCCCCAACCGCCTGCGTGTTGGTGCCTGCCTGGCTCACAGAAACGCTCAACCAGTTGCCAACATCAGCAGTTACGTTTTGCCATAGTTCCAGCGGCGCCCGCCGGTTGACGACCGCCAGATCAAGACGCCCGTCACCGTCGAAATCCACCAGCGCCGCCCCACGCCCCCGGTGCATGGAGGCAACGCCAGCCACATCTCCGGCCTCAGAGAAGGTGCCATTCTCCAGCGCAATCAACAGGTTATTGGGGTCTTCCATCGCCAGCCCCGGCATCTCCTGCACATTGCCCTTGGCGATGAACGCATCATCGCGCCCGTCATTGTTCACGTCGCCAAAGGCAATGTGCCACCCGGTCGAAGGGCGCCCATCGCCGCCCACATAGGGCCGGTGCGCCGCCGTTCCCGTCTCGAACGGCACGTCCTCGAACCCCGGCCCGTCACCGACCTGCCGCATCAGGCGCTGATCGCCCATCGACGACAAATACACTTCGTCCCGCCCATCGCGGTCGAGGTCACGGGCGGCAATGCCCATCCCCCACAGCTTGTGCCGCGCCCAGCCGTCCGCCTCGGTGTAAAGGCGCGGTGAGGCGTCCATCGCCCACATCTGTTCCTCACCCTCGCGGACATAGTAATGCCGGTCATTCGACACCCGCAGATCGGCCCGGCCCGTGCGGGCCCAATCGGTGAACAACATCGACAGCGCACAATAGCCCGGCGTCAGGTCCGTCACGGCATAAGTGTCCCCATCTGGACGCCATAAGTGATTGATATCACAGGCTTCAAACGGTCCATCGGGATCGCTGCGATCCACGTAATGGCCAAAGGCCAAGGTGGGGGCCGCCTGTCCTGCCTCCCACGTGGCAGAGAACGCCGTGCTCCAGCGATCCTCGAATTGAAAGGCCATCGGCGCGAATGTGCAGTCCCCACGCCCGCGCAGGATCACGTCCGGTCCAACGCGCAACACGACCAGATCAAGCCGCCCGTCATTGTCGATGTCCAAGGGGTAGGCGCCAGTGGTGCCAGTCATGTCCAGGCCGGATCCGATTACCGTCTGAAACGCGACAGCGCCGTCCGAAATATTGCGCAAAACCACTGGCTTGTTGTTGCCACCCGCCGCCACCAGATCAGGCCGCGCGTCGCCATCGCAATCAAAAACCGCCAAACCCCCACCGACGAAATGCTCCCACCCGCCGTCATAGACATGCGCGGGCACATCCACCGGAACAAACGCGGGCTCCCCTGCAAATGCCGGTTGCGTCACCCCGAGGAACACAGCGACGAGGCCACGAGCCACGTCGGATTTTTTCTGAAATCTGAACGGCTTACGCATCTTCCAATGCCTCGACCGCGGTGTCCTGCACAAACTCCAGCGCATAGGCCGCTGCCCCGCGCGCCCACATCAGGTTGTCCCATTTGTGCACGACAACCTCGGGTGCGGGCTTGTCGATCTCCACGATGCTCTTGCGCATCTCCTCGATCACCGTGTCGGCGTAAAGATGGTCGAACTGCATCTGCTCGCCTGCCAGGATCACCAGCTCCGGGTCAAAGATATTTACCAGGTTTGCCAAGCCCATAGCGAACATCTTGCTGGCCCGGTCCACGACGGTCCGGGCCGTCGGGTCGCCATTCTTGGCCGCCCTCAGAACGGTCGCAACGGCCTGGTTGGTCGGCGTCGTCAGGCTCATTCCGCCCACGCTGGACGCTTCCCGGACCAGCGCGTAATCCGCCACATACGCCTCCAGACACCCGCGTTGCCCGCACCGGCACAGCGCGCCGTCCAGATGCACCTTGGTATGGCCAAACTCCGCGCCGCAGCCCCGCGTGCCGCGATAAAGCTGCCCCCCCAGCACCATGCCCATGCCCACGCCGCTTTCGATGGTGATCACGATGAAATCGGAATGCGATTTGCCCAGGCCAAAGGTCAGTTCGGCCATGGCGACAAGGTTCGCGTCGTTGTCCACATAGACCGAAACGCCCAGGGCCTCCCGCAACACGTCGCCGAACGGCACGTTGCGCTGGTTGAGCGAGGGCGACCAATAGACCAACCCGTGCTCCGCATCGACAACACCGGCAAGGCCCACGCCCACTGCGGAGATGTCGGACAGCCTGCGCCCGGCCTTGTCGGCAAGGTCTGCCAGCCCTGACCTGATGTGCCCGGCAAGCGCGTCTGGCGCCAGTCGCCCCATCGGGATCACGCACTCATGGTCCATCACATCCACACCGTCGAAGTCCAGCAATACGAGCGAGATCGACGCGTTCGATACTTTCAGACCGGCGATCAGGTGGGCGCCGCCCGCGATCTTCAGATCGACCCGTGGCCGTCCGCGGGCCGATTCGTCGCTGCGTGATTCGCGGGGCACTTCCTCGATCAATCCGCCGCGCAAAAGGTCTGCCGTGACCGACGTCACGGTCGCCCGGCTGATCCCGGTATGCTCTGCCAGATCAATGCGCGGCACCGGTCCGTGCTGCGAGATCTCGCGCAGCAGGAGCCGTCTGCTTTCGACCTTCTGGTGACCGAATGGCATGATTTTGTTCTCTTTTTTCCTCCCGCCGCGCGCCAAAGCCTGCGACCTCCAGTTAAGATGATGACGGTTTTTTCGGAAGCTGTCCAATTTAATTTGCTTTTCGAATTTAAGTGTCTAACAATGGGACACCCGCTGCAAAAGGTACGATGGCGGGCATGTCTTTGGGAGGACACTTCATGAAACGACGCACGCTTTTGGGCGCCCTTGCGGCTGCCACCATGCTTACTTCGCCGGTTCTGGCCGACGGTCACGCGGTGACCGTGGGTGTAAGCTGGTCGAACTTCCAGGAAGAGCGCTGGAAAACTGACGAGGCCGCCATCAAGGCCGCACTGGACGCCGCCGGCGCCACCTATATTTCCGCCGACGCGCAGTCGTCCTCGGCCAAGCAACTCGCTGACATCGAAAGCCTGATCGCGCAGGGCGCCGACGCGCTGATCATTCTGGCGCAAGACGCGTCGTCGATCGGCCCGGCCGTGCAGGCCGCCGCCGATGAAGAGATTCCGGTCGTCGCCTATGACCGTCTGATCGAAGACAACCGCGCCTTCTACCTGACATTCGACAACGTCGAAGTGGGCCGTATGCAAGCCCGCGCGGTGCTCGAAGCGATGCCCAAGGGCAACTACGTGATGATCAAGGGCTCGCCCACCGACCCCAACGCCGACTTCCTGCGTGGCGGTCAGCAAGAAGTGCTGCAAGCGGCCATCGACGCCGGTGACATCACCATCGTTGGCGAAGCCTATACCGACGGCTGGGTGCCTGCGAACGCGCAGCGCAACATGGAGCAGATCCTGACCGCCGCCGACAACAATGTTGACGCAGTTGTGGCCTCGAACGACGGCACAGCGGGTGGTGTTGTGGCCGCGCTGACAGCTCAGGGCATGGAAGGCATTCCGGTCTCGGGCCAGGATGGTGACCACGCCGCTTTGAACCGCGTCGCCACTGGCACGCAAACCGTGTCTGTCTGGAAAGATGCGCGCGCACTGGGTGCAGCAGCGGGCGAGATCGCCGTGTCGCTGGCCAAGGGCGAAGACGTGGACGGCGCAGCCGACTGGACGTCGCCCGGCGGCACCACCATGACGTCGATCTTCTTGGAGCCGGTTCCGGTGACAGCGGACAATCTGAACGTCGTGCTGGACGCAGGCTGGATCGAAAAAGACGCGCTGTGCGCAGGCTCGTCACTGGCGGTTTGCCAGTAAGGCCGCATAATTTCCCGCCCCGGCGCATCCGTATGCCGGGGCGGACCATACCAAAACTCACCAGACATGCAGGCACATCTGACGGCGGCACGTGCCAGCCGACAGGCGAGGTGTGCCACCGCAACAGGATAAAAGGGCAGGGGACATGGACGACCAGGCCAAATCAATGATGGACAAGCTGGGCCTTGACGCTCGGCTTTTGGGGATGATCGGGGCGCTTGTGGTCATCTGGCTCGTGTTCGGTTTCTTTACCGACTGGCGCTTTCTGTCCCCGCGCAATTTTTTCAACGTGAGCGTTCAGACAGCATCCGTTGCCGTGATGGCAACGGGCATGGTGTTCGT
This sequence comes from Tateyamaria omphalii, assembly GCF_001969365.1. Taxonomy (NCBI): domain Bacteria; kingdom Pseudomonadati; phylum Pseudomonadota; class Alphaproteobacteria; order Rhodobacterales; family Roseobacteraceae; genus Tateyamaria; species Tateyamaria omphalii. The sequence continues at coordinate 111,333 of NZ_CP019312.1, forward strand.
GATCGTCACACGCAATATCGACCTGTCCGTTGGCTCGCTCTTGGGCTTCATCGGCATGACGGTCGCTGCCTTGCAAGTGCAATGGCTGCCATCCATGCTGGGTCTCGGTCACCCGATGATCTGGGTCATCGCCGTGATCGCTGCAGTCTTGATGGGCGCCGTCTTGGGCGCGATGCAGGGGTGGGTCATCGGCTATTTGACCGTGCCTGCCTTTATCGTGACGCTGGGCGGCTTCCTCGTCTATCGTGGTGCGATGTGGTGGGTCACCAAGGGCCAGACTCAAGCGCCACTGGACCCGGTCTTCCGCCTACTCGGTGGCGGGGCCGAGGGCACGCTGGGTGAAACGCTGAGCTGGGTGTTCGGCACCATCGCCGCGCTAGTTGCCGTTGGCATCATGCTGCTGAGCCGCCGCCGCAAGTCGACACACGGCTTCACCGTCAAGCCAATGTGGGCCGAGGGCATCCTGATGGCCATGGCGGCCGGTCTGATTATTGCCTTTGTCTGGATCATGAACAGCTATCCGATCCCGAGGGGCGCCATGCGCCGCATGACTGAAGCGCGTGGTATCGAGTATAATGACGGTATGGTCTGGAACCACGGCGTCGCCATTCCGGTCGTGATCCTGCTGGCCGTCACCATCGTGATGACCATCATCGCCACCCGCACCCGCTTTGGCCGCTACGTCTATGCCACCGGCGGCAATCCGGAAGCGGCATCGCTGTCGGGCATCGACACGCGCCTGCTGACGGTCAAGGTCTTTGCCCTGATGGGTGCCCTGACCGGCATCGCGTCGATTATCGCATCGGCCCGTCTGAACGCCGTAGACGTAGGGCTGGGCACGCTGGACGAGTTGCGCGTGATTGCTGCCGCCGTCATCGGGGGCACGGCTCTGTCCGGTGGCGCGGGTACGATCTATGGCGCCGTGATCGGTGCGTTGATCATGCAATCGCTGCAATCTGGCATGGCCTCGGTCGGGGTCGATGCGCCTTTGCAGAACATCGTCGTGGGCTTTGTGCTCGTCCTCGCCGTGTGGATCGACATCGTTTACCGCCGCCGCGCCGGCGTCTGAGGGAGGACTTTGATATGACGACACCTCTTGTCGAAATGAAGGACATCTCGATCAGCTTTGGCGGGATCAAGGCGGTGGACCACGTGTCGGTCGACCTGAAACCCGGTGAAGTCGTGGGCCTCTTGGGCCACAACGGCGCGGGCAAGTCCACGCTGATCAAGATCCTGTCGGGCGCCTATGCCATGGACACGGGCGAGATCCGGATCAATGGCGAAAAGGCGACCATCAACAACCCCCGCGATGCGCGCTCCTACAACATCGAGACAATCTACCAGACGCTGGCACTGGCCGATAACCTTGATGCCGCGTCGAACCTGTTTCTGGGGCGCGAGCTGGTCAGCGGCATGGGCTTTGTCGATGATGACGCGATGGAGGCCGAAACGCGCAAGATCATGGCGCGCCTGAACCCGAATTTCAAAAAGTTCAAGGATCCGGTCAGTGCCCTGTCGGGCGGTCAGCGTCAGTCAGTGGCCATTGCGCGTGCGGTGTATTTCAACGCGCGTATCCTGATCATGGACGAACCCACCGCCGCCCTTGGCCCGCATGAGACACAGATGGTGTCGGAACTGATCCAGCAGTTGAAGGCCGAAGGCATCGGTATCTTCCTGATCAGCCACGATATCCATGATGTGATGCAGTTGTGTGACCGCGCCTCCGTGATGAAGAACGGAAAGCTGGTGGGGACGGTTGACGTTGCCGACGTGACGGACGATGACCTGCTCGGAATGATCATCTTGGGCAAGCAGCCGGGCGAGGCGTAATGCAAGACAGTGGGAAGCTGGATCAGGCCATTGGCCTGGTCGCGGATGTGGGCGGAACAAACACGCGCATGGCGTTTGTGGGCCGCGATGGCGTCATCGCGGACACCGTGGTGAAATGTCCGAACGCCGACTTTGGCAGCTTTCTTGATCTTGCGACAAACTACCTGGACGAGCGGCCCGTGCCCGCGCATGTGGTGATTGCCGTGGCCGGGCCCGTCGCTGGCGACCGCGCCAAGCTGACCAACCGGAACTGGGATTTCGATGCCGGTGCTTTGGCAGCTGCCTTCGGGGCGGAGGAGGTCGTTCTGATGAACGACCTTGAGGCGTTGGGGCAGGCGGTGCCGACCGTGCCGCTGGATGCGGTTGAGCCATTGCACAACGGTGCGGAACTGGGCGGCAGTGGTCAGGCGCTGGTTGTTGGGCTTGGTACTGGGTTCAACGTGTCCGCCGTGAATATGGAAAGCGGGACGGTATTTACGTCCGAGCAAGGCCACGCGAGCCTGCCATCGAGCGTGATGTCGATCCTGCAGGCGCGTATTCCGGACACGTCCCGATTTGACTCAGTTGAGAACCTGTTTTCCGGTGTGGGTCTGTTGCGGCTGGCTCATGTGATCGGTGTGGATGTGGACAGTGCCGAGGAGTTGGCCAAGTCCGATGATCCTCGCGCGTTGGAGGCGCTGGATGCCTGCACCGAGGCCTTTGCCCTGATGGTGCGTGAGTTGGCGTATTCCTATTTCCCGCGTGCCGGTTTCTATTTCAACGGCTCGCTTGCCAAGTTCCTGATGGCGCCCGAGCGCCGCGCACGGGTGCTGGCGCCGTTGCGTGCGGACGACAGCTTTGACGGGCAGTTCGCTCGTATTCCGGCGTTTCTGTTCGTGTCGGACACCGTGGCCTTGGGCGGGTGTGCGGCGCGGCTGTTGGCGCGCGTCAGTTAAAACGCAGACCGACCTGTCCGAACGGGCCGCAGTCGGCGTGGATGTCTGTGCCGGGCGGGCATTCGATGGGCCGGATGAAGCTGCCCGATAGGAGCACCTGACCTGCCTTGATGGTGTTGCCGTAAATGGCTATGCGCCGCGCGAGCCAGATGACGCTTTCTACCGGATCGTTCAGGACGCCTGCGCCCAGCCGCGTTTCCTCGACCGTGCCGTTGCGGCTGACGATGGCGCCGACCCAGCGCGGGTCGTCGGGCGGGTGCCGTTCGATGCCCATGACAATGCCCGCATTTGCGGCGTTGTCGGCGATTGTGTCGAAGACCTTACGTGGCTGGCCTGAGGCGACCTTGGTTGCGACGAACTGGTCCTGGATGGCGTCGGCGTCGTCCATGGTGATGCGGGGGTATGCAACGGAGAGGAGGTCAACTCGCTCACCGGTTTCTCGGCGGCAACAAGCGGCTGCGCGGCTATCTAATGCTGTTCAGGTTTCATCCGCGACTTCGCTGCGAAGGGTGCCGATGCCTTCGGCGGTGACGTCCACAACGTCGCCGGGTTTCAGGAATTTCGGTGGGTCAAACCGCGCGCCTGCGCCGGCGGGCGTGCCGGTGACGATAATGTCGCCGGGCACGAGCGTGGTGAAGGTCGAGACATAGGCGATCTGGCGACGGATCGGCAACAGCATCCGGGATGTCCGGTCGTCCTGGCGTAACGCGCCGTTCACATGGGTCGTCAGGCGGATATCGTCGAGTTGGGCGGCATGGGTGAAGGGCACCAGCCAGGGGCCTATTGCGCCGGATGCGTCCCAGTTCTTGCCTCGGGTCACGTTGAATTTGGCGTGGCGGACCCAATCGCAGCTTGTGCCTTCGTTGCAGAGGGTGAGGGCGGCGATGTGGTCGTAGGCGTCTTCCTCGGCGATGCGGCGACCGCCCTTGCCGATGACAATGGCGATCTCGCCGTCGTAGTCCAGTTTTTCGCGTTCTGGCGGGCGGATGACGGGTTGGTCATGCCCGGTGAAACTGCGCGGGAAGCGGGGGAAGAGGGACATATTGGGCGGTGCGTCTTGCCCGTCTTTGTATTCCGCGTTGCGGTCTGGGAAGTTGACGCCGACGCAGATGTTCTTTTCCGGGTTGGGACGGGAATCTCATAGGTCACGTCGGTATGGGTCGCGATACGCCCCTGGGCAGCCTTGGCGAGATCATGCATCCCATCCGCAGCAATCACGTCGCGCAGGGTCGGCCAGTTTTGGAAATTGGGCGAGAGGGTGATCATCCCGCCCTCCGTCACGGCTCCATAGTAAGTGGCGCCATCCGTGGTGTAGGTCGCAAATTTCACGGGCGTCTCGCAATCTCGGTGATCGTTTCAAAGGCGGTGTCGAAGTCGCGTTCTTCGCAGTCGAACTGCCCGGCTTGAAAGCGAATGACCTTTCGCCCGTCGACGATGGTTTGGGTCAGGTAAATCCGACCGTCATCGTTGATCTTGTCGACCAAGGCTTGCGTCTGCTCATCGCTGGCGTTCTTCGCTTTGAAGGTCCAAAGCGACAGGATGGGTTCGGTGACGATCTCGAAGTCATCTTCGGCACGCAAGCGGTCACAGAGGGCTTGGGACCATGTCACATGGTTTCGGATGCGGGTGCGCAAACCCTCCATCCCGTAGTGGCGCATCAGGAACCACAGTTTGAGTGCGCGGAAGCGGCGGCCGAGCGGGATCGACCATTCGGAATAGTCGATGACGTCCTCGGCCCCGTGGGTTTTCAGATATTCGGGTCGGATCGCGAGGGTTTGGCGCAGCTGGTCGGGGTCGCGCAGGAAGTGAGCGGCGCAGTCGAATTGCGCGCCCAGCCATTTGTGCGGATTGAAGACGATGCTGTCGAAACGGTCGGCCCCGGTCCAGAGCGCGCGGAACTCGGGGCAGATCATAGCAGTGCCTGCCCAGGCGGCGTCAAGATGGGAATAAAGCCCATGTTCTTCGGCCACGGCGGCGACAGATTCCAGATCGTCGCATGCGCCCATACCGGTGGCGCCTGTCGCCGCGATGACGCCTGCGGGGATGCGGCCCGCCTGTCGGTCCTCGGCAATGGCGGCTTCCAGATCGATGGGGTCCATGTGGCGCAGATCGCCGGTGGTACGGACCTTGACCAGGTTGTCCTGTCCGATGCCGGCGACCCAGATGGCGCGGTCGATGGAGCTATGGACCTGGTCCGAGCAATAGATGCGCAGTTGCGGCTGGCCGTGCAGCCCTTCGATATTGCCACGAAATTCGAGCACGCGTTCGCGCATGGTCAGCACTGCGGCAAGCGTGGCTGACGAGGCGCTGTCCTGGATGACACCCTGATACGTGCCCGGCAGGCCGAGGCCCTGCCGCAGCCAATCCATCATCCGTGTTTCCATCTCTGTCGCGGCCGGAGAGGTCTGCCAGAGCATGCATTGTGGGGCGATGATCGAGACGAGGAATTCGGCCAGCACCGAGGCGGGGGCGGCGTTGGAATTGAAATAGGCGAAGAAGCGGGGATGCTGCCAGTGGGTGATGCCGGGCATCACGATACGTTCGAAATCGGCCATGATGGCGGTAAGGTTCGTGCCATCTTCGGGGGGGCTGTCCGCCAATTGCTTTGCGATGTCCCCCTGCGCGGTTTGAGCCCGCACCGGACGGTCTCGGATGGTCTTGTGATAGTCCGCACCCCAGTTCGCGGCTTCCTTGGCGTGTTTGGCAAAGTCGTCCCAGCTCATGGCGTGTCCTTTGGATCGGGCGCATCAAGATGCGCCTTACGGGTGTTGTAAGGCGGAGGTGTCCTCCGCCATGCTCAGGGTGCCACGATGCGCTGGGCTTTGAGAAGGGGTTCGGTGGTGTCGATACCATCGAACAGGCTGCCCTCTTCGAACCAGCTTCGGGGGGCGGGGGCGCCCCACAGCGTTTGTCTGGCGGGGTCCTTTAGGTCCCACTTGATTGGCTCGTGATCCGGATCAACGGTTTGGTAGTCGGAACAGTAAATCTCGATCCGGTGTCCGTCGGGGTCGCGGATGTAGAGGAAGAAGGCGTTTGAGATGCCGTGGCGGCCCGGCCCCCGTTTGATGTTGTCGCGGTCGCCCGTGGTGCTCATCAGATCGAGCAGGTCGATGATGTTGAGCGGGGTGGGCACCCAGAAGGCGGTGGGGTGCAGGCGCGGACCGGCGCCGTTGGTGCATGCCGCGTCATGCACACCGCCCTTGCTGTGCATCCACGCGAGCCATGAACAGGCGAGCGGTCCAGGTGACCGGACGCCCGTGATCCGAGAACCATTTGGCCGCCTTTTCGAGGTCCGGTTGGTCGTAAAGTTTGAAGCCGAGGCGCGCCACAGTCCGGGTGTCCGCTTGCGTCAGCATCATGCAGTGGTGGCCGCGTTCTTCCATCGCGCGGAGGTGAATGGTCTGGTCATCTTCATGTGTGACCTGCAGACCCAGCGTGTCCACGTAGAAGGTGCGGGAGGCCGCGAGGTTCGTCACCCGATATTCCACATGGCTCAGCCGCACGATGTTGAAAGGCGGGTAAAGCTCGGGCGCGGGGATCGTCATCGGCTGTCCCTACATTGAGCGGCTTTGCCGCACGCGATTCATTTTTGTGAATGAGGGGTTCCACCCCTCAAACTCCCCGCCGTATTTTCAAAAAGAAGAAGGGGTTGGGGTATGGCCTATTTTTGCCCAATGGATGTGCGTCGGATGAGGCCATCCCGTTTGCCCTAAAGCGCGATGCCGGTGTTTCGCTTGATGTCTCTGAGCACGAGGTTGGTCTGGGCGCTGGCCACCGCGGGCAGGCGGAACAGGAAGGTTTCGAGAAAGGCGTTGTAGGCGTCCAGATCGGCGCAGAGCACGCGCATCTGGTAGTCCGACTGCCCGGTCGTCGCATAGCATTCGACCACCTCGCGCCGGGTCGTGATGGCGCGGATGAAGGCGGTCAGGTCATCCTCGGAATGGCGGGCCAGTTGAACGTGCACGATGGCCTGGAAATGCAGGCCGGCCGCCTTTGGGTTCAGGATCGCGCCATAGCGGTCGATGATGCCTACCTCTTCCAGTGCCTTGATGCGGCGCCAGCAGGCCGAGGGTGACATGCCCGCCGCCTCTGCAAGATCGGCGTTCGATATGCGGCTGTCTGCTTGGAGGTGGCGCAGAAGGGCGTGGTCGCGGTGATCGAGCTGCATGCGGGTAGTCTTACCATCTTTTAGCTGATTTTTGACAAAGCATTTCGTGACCGGGCAGTTCAAACGGAAAAATGAAATAGTGTCCCATCCTCACGCGTCCATACTGGTTGCAGGAGGATATCATGTCAGACCCGAGCCACCGCTTCGACACTTACGCCCTGTCCGACCGCTACGACCGCAGCGAAGGCCGCGTGTTTCTGACCGGCACGCAGGCGCTCGTGCGTATCATGCTTGACCAGGCCCGCCGGGACCGAGCCGTAGGGCGCAGGACCGCAGGTTTTGTTTCAGGCTATCGCGGCTCGCCCCTGGGCGGTCTTGATCTGGAGCTGTGGCGCGCGCGGGCGCGGACGCAGGCGGCTGACATCACATTCATGCCCGCCGTGAACGAAGATCTGGGCGCGACCGCCGTTCTGGGCGCGCAGCAGGCGGTGCTTGACCCGAACTGCACCCACGAGGGCATTTTTTCCATGTGGTACGGAAAGGGGCCGGGCGTGGACCGGTCGGGCGATGCGCTGAAGCATGGCAATGCCTATGGATCGTCGCCCTTGGGCGGTGTGCTGGTTGTGGCGGGCGATGATCATGGCTGTGTATCGTCGTCAATGCCGCATCAGTCCGATGTCGCTTTCATGGCGTGGTTCATGCCGACGCTGAATCCTGCGTCGGTGGCCGAGTATCTGGAGTTTGGCGCCTGGGGCATCGCGCTCAGCCGGTTTTCGGGCACCTGGGTGGGGTTCAAGGCGATCTCGGAAACCGTTGAGAGCGGGGCGTCCGTGATCCTGCCCCCCGATCCGATGTTTGCGCAGCCCGACTACACCGCGCCACCGGGTGGGCTGCACATCCGTCCCTCGGACCTGCCCAGTCCCGAGATCGAGGTGCGCATCGGCGACAAGTTGGACGCCGTGCAGGCCTTTGCCGCGGCGAACCCGATTGACCGGCGCATCTATGACGTGCCCCGCGCGAGGTTCGGGTTTGTGACGACGGGCAAGGCGCATCTCGACACGATGGAGGCGCTGCGGCTGCTGGGGCTGGACGCGGCGACCTGCCGGGCGCGCGGCATCGACATCTACAAGGTGGGCATGGTCTGGCCCCTGGCTCTGCGCGATGCGCGCGGTTTTGTCCGGGGCAAGCGCGAGGTGATGGTGATCGAGGAAAAGCGCGGGATCATCGAAAGCCAGTTCAAGGAGGCGTTCTATGACCTGCCGCGCGATATACCGGAGCGTATGGTCGGCAAGCATGACGAGACCGGCGCGGCGTTGGTGCCGTGGACCGGGGAGCTGAGCCCCAAGCTGCTGGCGCCGCTGATCGCAAGGCGGTTGCATCCCTTTGTCCCTGATCTCGATCTGCCCGCACGGGCGCAGGCGCTGCAGATACCGCCGAAACTGTTGAATGTCACGGGCGCCACGCGGACCCCCTATTTCTGCTCGGGTTGTCCCCACAACACGTCGACCAAGGTGCCGGAGGGGTCCAAGGCCGCCTCGGGCATCGGATGCCATGTCATGGCGTCGTGGATGGACCGCGAGACGGGCGGTTATGCCCAGATGGGGGGCGAAGGGGTGCCCTGGGTCGCCGCATCAAAGTTCAACGGGGGCAAGCATATCTTCCAGAACCTCGGTGAGGGGACATGGTATCATTCCGGGTCTCTTGCTATCCGGCAGGCCGTCGCGGCGGGCACGAACATCACTTACAAGGTGCTTTACAACGATGCCGTCGCCATGACCGGCGGGCAGCCGGTGGATGGCCCGGTGAGCGTGGCGGCCATCGCCTGGTCCAGTCGGGCCGAGGGGGTGGACCGGATTGCGCTGGTGTCGGACGACATTGGCAAGTTCGAGCGCGGCGACTTTCCCCCCTGCACATCTTTTCATGGCCGCGAAGCGCTGGATGCCGTGCAGCGCGAATTGCGCGAGATCCCGGGCGTCACGGTCCTGATCTATGAGCAAGCCTGCGCCACTGAAAAGCGCCGCCGCCGCAAGCGCAGTAGCCTGCCGCCGGTCAAGAGCTTTGCCGTCATCAACCCGGAGGTGTGCGAGGGCTGCGGCGATTGTTCGATTGAAAGCAATTGTTTGAGCGTTGAGCCGTTGGAGACGCCATTGGGCCGGAAACGCCGCATCAACCAATCGACCTGCAACGCCGACATGTCCTGTCTCAAGGGGTTTTGTCCCAGTTTCGTCACCGTCGAAGGGGCGATGCGCAAGGCGCCGGAGCCTGCATTGTTCGATGTGGCGGCGGCGCTGCAGGACGTGCCGCACCCCGACCTGCCCGGGCTTGATGCGCCTTATGACCTGCTTGTGACCGGCGTCGGTGGCACGGGCGTTGTGACCGTGGGCGCGCTGGTGACGATGGCCGCGCATCTGGAGGGGCGTGGGGCGTCGGTGCTGGATTTTACCGGGTTTGCGCAGAAATTCGGGACGGTGCTGAGTTACATCCGTCTGGGCCGTGACCCCGATGCGCTGCATCAGGTGCGGATCGAGGCGGCGGCCGCCGATGCAGTGATCGGGTGTGATGTCGTCGTATCCTCGGCCCCGAAGGCGTCGGCGCATTACCATTCGGGCACGCGGATGGTCTTGAACCGTGCCGAGATGCCGACCGGTGATCTGGTGTTGCACCGTGATGCCAGCCTGCGCGTGGACGCGCGCGAGGCGGCGATTGCCGAAGTGATCGGGGCGGGGAACCTGTGGGCCGTGGATGCGAACGCGCTGGCCGAGCGGTATCTGGGCGACAGTGTGTTTGCCAATGTGATGCTGCTGGGTGCGGCGTGGCAGAAGGGTTTGGTGCCGGTCAGTGACGCGGCATTGAAGCAGGCGATTGCGTTGAACGGTGTGGCGGTTGAGCAGAACGCCCGCGCCTTTGATCTGGGGCGGATCTGGGCGCATGATCCGTCGGTGCTGGCGCCTGTCGACGGGCCCCAGGTGCCGGAGACGGCTGAGGAGATTGTTGCCCATCGCGCGGGTCTTTTGGTGGCTTATCAGGATGCTGCCTATGCCGCGCGGTATCGGGACACGCTTGCGCAGTATACGCGCGGGTTCAGCGAAGCGGATCGGAGCTTGGCCGCGCGCGCGCTTTACAAGCTGATGGCTTACAAGGATGAGTATGAGGTCGCGCGGCTGCATGCCGAAAGTGGTTTTTATGACAGTTTGGCAAGGCAGTTCGACGGCGATTTTGCGGTCCGCCACCACCTGGCCCCGCCGCTTGTGTCATGGCGCAATGATGCGCGCGGGAGGCCTGTGAAGCGGGCGTTTGGGCCATGGATACAGGGCGCCATGCGGGTGCTTGCGCGTGGCAAATGGCTGCGCGGCACGTGGGCTGATCCCTTTGGTTACATGGTGGAGCGGCGCGAGGAGCGGGCGCTGGTGGCGTGGTATGTGGCGGGGCTTGAGCAGCTGTCGCACGGTGTGAAGGATGCCGGGGCGGCGACGGCGTTTCTGGCCGCGCCGCTTGAGTTCCGGGGGTTTGGTCCGGTCAAGGCAGAGGCGGTTGCCCGGTTGAAGCCGCAGGCGGACGCAGCGCTTGAGCGGGCTAGTAGTCGCTGACAAGAAGGTGCGTCGGTGCCACGTCTTCGTCTATTTCGGAGAAGCGCCCGATGGGGTCGGCAAAGATGTTGTCGGTCAGGTCGTCGTTGACGGTCGAGACCTCGTGGATCAGGCAGTCGCCGCCTTCGCCCCAGAAGGCATGCCAGGTGGTCGGGGTCAGCGTCACGGACGCGCCCACGGGTAGCTTCAGGTGACCGCCTGCGGGCAGGGTGACAGGCACGCCGTCGGTCAGCACGTGTACGTCGGTGTTGCGGTCGATCTGGCCCTCGGCATCGCAGGTGAAGAGTTCCAGCACCAGCGTGGCACCGCCGCGGTTGATGATGTCCTCTGTCTTGAGCACGTGGCGGTGCATGGGTGACAGCTGGTCCTCGCGCGAGATCATCAGCTTTTCGGCGTAAAGCATCGCGCCCTGTTGCCCCATCTCGGTCAGGTCGCCGTTGCGCATGGTGAAGAGGAACAGGCCCATCTCGTCGAACCGGCCCTGCCCATAGTCGGTGATGTCCCAGCCCAGGCCGCGATCCCGGATATGGGCGGCCTTGTCGCTGCGCATCTCGTCCGGGGTCCAGGTGCCGAACGGGGGCACGGTCCAGCCGTGCCTGGCAAAGAAGTCGGCGCCGTTCGCCAGGATGTCATTCACGCGGGATCGTTTCATGGGATCACTCCAGTTCGCTTTGCCAGGGCGGGTTGGCGCCTGCGCGGGATACGGTGATGGCCGCGGTACGGGCGGCGAGGGTGAGCATGTCAGTGATCGTGGTCTCGTCAAGTGCGTCGATGGCGGCGGGCGATAAGGCATCGGCGCGGCGCAGTGCGGCGAGGCAGCCGGCGTTGAACGTATCGCCTGCGCCGACCGTGTCGATCACCTGCGCCTTTTCGGCAGCGACGCGGACCTTGGTGCCGTTGGCAAGATGTGCGGTTGCGCCGTCCCCGCCTTCGGTCAGCAGGAGCATCTTTGCCCCCATGTTCAGGATGGCATGCGCCTTTGCGCTCAGATCGCCGTCCGGCAACAGCCAGCCGATATCATCATCTGACAGTTTCACGATGTCCGCCCGCCGGATCAGTTTGGTCAGCCGCGCGCGGTAGCCATCCTGGTCCGACACGAAACCGGGGCGTATGTTCGGGTCTGCCATGACCAGCCGGTCGGCGGGTTGTGAAAGGGCGAGGTCGAGCAATGTGTCGGCCACGGGCGGGTTGCACAGCGAGATGCCGCCGAAGAACATGGCATTTGTCCCCGCGGGGACAGAAGCGATATCAATGGGTTGGATGTCCCGGGTCGCCGTTTCGGCGTCGTAGAACGTGTAGGTGGCGTTGCCGTTTTCGAGGTGGACAAAGGCGAGCGTGGTGTTTCGGCCGCTGCGTACGGCTTGGGCGGTGGAGACGTGGCTGGCGGTCAGGTGATCCTTGATCATCGCGCCAAACGGATCCGAGGACAGGCCGGTGATCAGCGCCACGTCCTCTCCCAGCCGTCCGAGGGCCACGGCGGTGTTCAGCACCGCGCCGCCCACATGCGGGACATAGGCGCCGCTGTCGTTCGGGATCATGTCGATCAGGGCCTCGCCCGCGCAAAGGATCATTCGGGGGTCTCCGATAAAGTGATGTCGGCGGGGGCCGATTGGGTCAGGACCGTGGTGATATTCGGCACGTCGTTGTTGTCAATCCATGTCTGCGCATCCGGCTTGCCGTGATCGGCCCATCGGGTTCTGAGCCGCTCCGTCAGGAGGTTCATTGGGGGATGCAGTGCGATGGAAAATGTCCAGAGGTCGTGCAGCGTGGACCATGGCGGTTGTGTGTGCAGCAGGTAGTTCCCTTCGACAAGAACTGTGCGGCAGGTGGCGTCGACGCGGCCCGCGCCCGCGATCGCAATCTCGCGCGCACGGTCGAAGAGGGGAAAGACAACCGGGTCGGTTGATTGCAGGGCGTCGATCAAACGTACGAATCCGTCTGCATCGAACGTGTGCGGCGCGCCCTTGCGCGCTTGGGTGCCGTCGATATCCAAAAGCCGGTCATCGAGGTGAAAGCCGTCCATCGGGACCACTGCTGCCGCCTCTCCGCTATCCGTGAACCGTGCGGCCAGCCCCTGCGCCAGCGTGCTCTTGCCGCTGGCCGGTGGCCCAACGACCGCCACCAGCCGCCGGTGGGGCGTGCGCGGTCGGTCAAGGATCTGCGCGCAGATCTGGTCGAGGGTCATGCTAGGCCGCCATCTCCGGCACCGCCGCGCCTGTCATGTAGGCGACGGCGTCGGACATCGAATGATTCTTGGGGTCGATGACGCACAGCCGCTTGCCCAAGCGGTGCACGTGGATGCGGTCAGCCACTTCAAAGACGTGGGGCATGTTGTGGCTGATCAGGATGATCGGGATGCCGCGCGACCGCACGTCCTGGATCAGTTCCAGCACCTTGCGGCTTTCCTTGACCCCGAGGGCGGCGGTGGGTTCGTCCAGGATCACCACCTTGGACCCAAATGCCGCGGCGCGGGCCACGGCGACGCCCTGGCGCTGGCCGCCGGACAGGGACTCAACCGCCTGGTTGATGTTCTGGATCGTGGCGAGGCCCAGTTCGCTCAGCTTTTCGCGGGCGAACTTCTCCATCGCGGGCTTGTCAAGTTGGCGGAACAGTTTTCCCATGATCCCCGGTTTGCGCAGCTCGCGCCCCATGAACATGTTGTCGGCGATGGAGAGGGCCGGGGACATGGCAAGCTGTTGGTAGACGGTCTCGATCCCTTCCTCGCGCGCTTCGATGGGCGATCGGAACCTGATTTCCCGCCCTTCGAGCCAGACTTGGCCCTCGTCCGGGACGACGGCGCCCGACACCGCCTTGATCATTGACGATTTGCCTGCGCCGTTGTCGCCGATCACGGCAAGGATTTCGCCCGGCATCAGGTCGAAGTCTGCGTGGTCGAGCGCTGTGACCTTGCCGTAGCGTTTGACCAAGTTGCGGGCTTTGAGAATGGGTTCGGTCATGCGGCGACCTTTCTGATCTCAGCGGCTTTGCTGCGGACCCGGCAGGCGATGCTTGCATCGCCGAGAGGGCACTGGCGCGTTCGTGCTATGCGCTGCATTGCGAATTGTACCTCGGTCATGCGGCGACCTTTCTGATCCATTGATCGACTGCGACGGCGGCAATGATGAGCATGCCGATCAGCATGAAGGTCCATTGCGGGTCGGCCCCGGCCATACGCAGACCCAATTCGAACACACCCACGATGAGGGCACCGAAGAGTGCGCCCGCGACGGAGCCGCGTCCGCCGAAGAGGGAGATGCCGCCGATCACAACGGCGGTGATGGACTGGATATTGCCGATCACGCCCGTTGTGGCCGAGGGAGAGATCGAGCCGAAGCGTCCGATCATGACCCAGCCAGCGAGCGCGCAGATGAACCCGGCGGCCATGTAGACGGACATGTAGGTTTTGTGGACGTCGACGCCGGACAGTTCAGCGGCTTCGGGGTCGTCGCCCACCGCGTAGACATGCCTGCCCCATGCGGTAGACCTGAGCGCATAGGCGAGCACCACGAAGAGCCCGATCATACCCAACACCCCGAGCGTCAAGGTGGCCCCGCCAAACTGGATCTTGGTGCCAAGGAACTGGAGGAAACCTGCCTCCGCCTCGATATCCTGCGAGCGGATCGTTTCATTGGCGGAATAGAGGTAGTTGGCGGCCAGCACGATCTGCCACATGCCCAGCGTCACGATGAAGGGGGGCAGTTTCATGCGACTGACCAGCCAGCCGGAGATCGCGCCGAGTGCAGTGCCAACTGTGAGGCCGATTGCGACAGAGACGGCGGGGGGGATGCCGTATTGGAAGGATGCCTTGCCCATGACAACCGTGCACAGCACGGCGATGGCGCCGACGCTCAGGTCGATCCCTGCCGTCAGGATGATCAGCGTTTGGGCGGCGGCCAGTACCCCCACGATCTGCACCTGTTGCAAGATCAGCGTCAGGGCGAAGGGCGAGAAGAAGCGCTGACCCAGCAAGATGCCGAAGAGCGCGATGGAAAAGATCAGCACGATCAGCGGCACCAGTGAGGGCGTCTGGTGCAGCGTGTGCTGGATGCGGCCGACGATGCCGCGGCGGTGGTCTTCGAACTCGGCGACGGTGGCGTCAGCAGAGGAGACGGCGGCTTCGTAATTGTCGGATTTGCTCATGGTGTCCCATCCTTGGGGTGGGGAAGGGGGCAGGCGCGTGGCCTGCCCCGATCAGGTGCAGTGGTTGGCGACGGCAGAAACCGGCCGTCGCGTGATCCGCATCAGCGGATCAGCCCCAACAGAGGTTCTTGCCCTCTTCGACCGAAATGCTTTCCACCCCGTCGGCGGGCTGGTCCGTGACCAGCGCGACACCGGTGTCGAAGAACGCCTTGCCTTCGGTCGCTTCCGGTTTCGTGCCGTCCTTGGCCCAGGCGGCGATCGCCTCGATCCCAAGCGACGCCATCAGCAGCGGGTATTGCTGCGAGGTGGCGCCGATCACGCCGTCGGCCACGTTCTGCACGCCGGGACAGCCACCATCGACGGACACGATCAGCACGTCGTTTTCGCGGCCAATGGCTTTGAGCGCCTCATAGGCACCGGCAGCGGCGGGTTCGTTGATGGTGTAGACCACGTTGATGAAGGGATCCTTGGCCAGCAGGTTCTCCATCGCGCGGCGCCCGCCTTCTTCGTTGCCGGCGGTGACGTCATTGCCGACGATGCGGGCGTCGGTCTCATCCCCCCACTTGTTCGGGTCGCCGATGTCGATGCCGAAGCCGGTCAGGAAGCCCTGGTCGCGCAGCACGCCCACGGTGGGTTGGCTGATCGCGAGGTCAAGCATACCGATCTTGGCATCAGCGGCGGCGTCGCCAAGGGTGGCGGCGGCCCAGGCGCCGATCAGTTCACCGGCTAGGAAGTTGTCGGTGGCGAAGGTCATGTCAGCCGCGTCAATGGGTTCAAGCGGGGTGTCGAGCGCGATGACCAGAAGGCCCGCGTCGCGTGCCTGCTGCACCACCGGCACGATGCTGGCGGTGTCGGAGGCGGTCAGCAGGATACCCTTGGCGCCGTTGGCGATGCAGGTCTCGATTGCCTGCACCTGGGTCTCGTGGTCGCCATCCACCTTGCCCGCGAAGGAGCTGAGGTTGATGCCCAGCTCTTCGGCCTTAGCGGTCGCACCTTCGCGCATCTTCACGAAGAACGGGTTGGTGTCCGTCTTGGTGATCAGACAGGCCGAGGTAGCATGCCCGTCGGCCAGTGCCGCACCCGCCATCGTGGTCAGGGCACAGGCTGTGCCCAGCAGTAGTTTTTTCATGGTGTCCTCCCAGAACTTGCCGGACCGCAAATTGGCGGCCCGAACTGACCCGAGGGAAACGCGATTCTGCGATCCTGTCAATTAATAAATCAACTTGATTTATTAATTGACGCGCGCAAAGTTGTGAAAGGGAGGAGCGGTCTGATGACACTGGACCACGTGCGGACGCTGTCTGGCGGCATCAACCAGACGGGCGTGCGTGCCTATAATGAACGGCTGATCCTGTCGATCCTGCAGCGCAATGGCGGGCTGCCGGGCAGCGATCTTGCGCGGCGGACGGGGCTGTCGCCGCAGACAGCATCGGTGATCCTGCGCAAGCTGGAACAGGATGGCTTGTTGTTGAAGGGCGCGCCGGTCAAGGGCAAGGTGGGAAAGCCGTCCGTTCCGTATGTTTTGAACCCTGACGGGATTTTTTCGGTCGGTCTGAAGATCGGGCGGCGCAGTGCGGACCTGCTGGTGCTGGATGCGACGGGGCAGGTGCGTCACCAGTTGCGCCACACCTATGACTACCCGCTGCCGGGTCATGTCTTTGGCTTTCTGCGCGACGGGTTTGCCGAACTGATGGACCAGATGGACGATGTGATGCGCGCGCGTCTGTGCGGTGTGGGCATTGCAGCCCCGTTTGAGTTGTGGAGTTGGCACGAGCTGCTCGACGCCCCGCCCGAGGATTTCGCGGCGTGGAAGGACGCGGATTTTGTAGCGGAAGTGGCGCGGATCACCGACCTGCCTGTGCGCCTGGTCAACGACGCAACAGCCGCCTGTCGGGCGGAACACGTGTTCGGGATCGGGCGGGAATATCGGGACTATATCTATTTCTTCCTGGGTGCCTTTGTTGGCGGCGGCGTGGTGTTGGATCACACGGTGTTCGAAGGGAACCAAAAGAACGCGGGCGCATTCGGGACAATGCCGGTGGCCGACTTGCAGGGCAAACCGGGGCACCTGATCGATCTGGCGTCGATCTGGACACTTGAAACGCGGTTGATCGAGGCGGGAGAGGCCCCGCGTCAACTGTGGCGGCAGCCGCAGGACTGGTCGCATCTGGAACGGTTCGTTGTGCCATGGTTGGAACAGACGGCGGACGCGCTGGCCATCGCCTGCGTCGCCAGTTGCGCTGTGATCGACGTAGAGGCCGTAGTGATTGACGGGGCGATGCCACCTTCGATCCGCGCGCGTCTGGTCGAGATCACGGCCGCCGCGCTTGAGACAAAGGACATGCGTGGGCTCTTTCGGCCCCAGATGGCGGAGGGGCAGATCGGGGCGAATGCCCGTGGCATAGGCGCTGCCACAAGCCCGATCATCGGGCAATTCCTGCTCGACCGCTCGGCGGCCATGTTCGAGCAGCCCTAGCGGTAGTAGAGCGACTGCCCGTTAGAGAATATTTGCACCTTTTCCGGCGCGGCCGTCACCTTGACGGATTTGCCGCGCAGATCCTTGTGGATGCCTGGCATCTTGGCCAGCACAGCCTGTTCGCCTTCGGGCGCTTCGAAGTAGAGGATCGTGACCTCGCCCAGGGCTTCGGTGAAATCGACCTTGCCTTCGAACACGGCGTCGCCATCGGTTTCGACCATATCCTCGGGGCGGACGCCAACATTGACCTGTAGACCCATGTCGCTGTCCTGCGTCGGCACTGCGGATGTGATGACGGACCCGCTTTTCATCTTCACTTTGGTCTGCGCACCGGTCTCAACAATCTCGCCCGGCAGCAGGTTCATAGAAGGTGAGCCGATGAATTGCGCGACAAACTCGTTCTCGGGGCGTTCATAGAGTTCGAGGGGCGAGCCCACCTGCGCGATGCCCTTGTTTGCCAGCACGACGATGCGGGTGGCGAGCGTCATCGCCTCCACCTGGTCGTGGGTCACATAGATCATGGTGCTGTCGGGCATTGATTCCTTGAGCTGCGCGATCTCGATCCGTGTGGCGACGCGCAGGGCGGCGTCGAGGTTCGAAAGGGGTTCGTCAAAGAGATAGACCTTGGGGTCGCGCACGATGGACCGGCCAATGGCGACGCGCTGCCGCTGACCGCCGGATAGCGCCTTGGGCAGTCGGTCGAGATAGGGTTCAAGCTGCAAGATGCGGGCAGCGCGTGCGACGGCCTCATCAATCTCTGACTGAGATTTCTTCGCCAGTTTCAGGGCAAAGGTCATGTTGTCGCGCACCGTCATGTGCGGATAAAGCGCGTAGGACTGGAACACCATGGCGATACCGCGTTGGGCGGGGGGCACGTCGTTGACGACCGTGCCGTCGATTTCCAGTGTTCCGCCGGTGATCTTTTCCAGCCCCGCGATCATGCGTAGCAGGGTGGACTTGCCGCAGCCCGAGGGGCCGACAAAGACGATCAACTCGCCCTTTTCGATGTCGAGGTTGATGTTGTTGAGCACGTTGACCGTGCCGCCATATGTCTTTTCGACATCTGTCAGTTTCAAATCGGCCATGGTTGGTCCCTCCCTTCGGGATGGCGGTGGCCCGCCCCCCATTCTCCTCGGTTATGTCTTCAGCGCGATGGCCACTTGCCAGGGCCCCAGATGGACATGGCCATCGGGGCTTGGCGCCGTGCTGCCCAGTTCCGACCCGATGGTGACCCATGTGCCGGCGGGCAAGTCCAGCGTGGACGGCTCGTCGCTCAGGTTGATGGCGCAGAACACGGTCTGGTCGTCGTGATGCCGCGTGAAATGCACCACGTTGCCCGTGGCCTGCACCCCGTCATGGGTGCCCTTGGCCAGCGCCGTGTGGGCGTGGCGCAGGGCGATGGCCTTGCGGTAGTGGTGCAGCAGGGCGCTTGGGTCGTCCTCTTGCGAGGTGACGGCGTTGTGCAGGTGGTCACGGCTGACGGGCAGCCACGGATCGCCCGTGGTAAAGCCCCCATGGCTGTTGGATGGCTCCCACACCATGGGGGTGCGGCAGCCGTCGCGGCCCTTGAACTCGGGCCAGAATTCAATGCCATAGGGGTCTTGAAGGTCCTCGAAGGCGACATCGGCCTCGTGCAGCCCCAGCTCTTCGCCCTGGTAGAGGCAGACCGACCCGCGCAGGCACAGAATCAGCGTCGCATAGGCGCGCATCGCGGCGTCGGGCAGGTCCCAACGGCTGGCATGGCGGATGACGTCGTGGTTTGAGAACGCCCAACAGGCCCAGCCATCGGCGGCCACGTCGTCGACCTTGGTCAGCACCTCCACCACGCGGTCGGCGGTCAGCGGGTCCTTCGCCAGGAATTCGAAAGCGTAGCACATCTGTACCCGGTCGTCGCCTGCGGTGTATTCGCCCATGATCTCGAGCCCGCGCTGCGCGTCGCCCACTTCGCCCACGGCAGCGGCGCCTGGGTACTCATCGAGGAGCGCGCGGAAGCGGGCGAGGAACTCGAGATTCTCTGGCCGGTTCTTGGAATAGAGGTGCTCCTGGTGGTTATAGGGGTTCACCGAGGGCGCGATGTTGGCGTTGCGCTGTTCCGGCGGCAGGGCCGGATTGTCGCGCAAGTCCTTGTCGGCGTAGTAGAAGTTGATCGTGTCGAGGCGGAAACCATCCACGCCGCGATCCAGCCAGAACCGGGTCACGTCGAGCAGCGCATCCTGCACATCCGGGTTGTGGAAGTTCAGGTCGGGCTGCGTTTTCAGGAAGTTGTGTAGGTAGTATTGCTCGCGCCGCGGCTCCCACGTCCAGGCCGGACCGCCAAAGATCGACAGCCAGTTGTTGGGTGGCGTGCCGTCGGGTTTGGGATCGGACCAGACGTACCAGTCGCATTTCTCGTTGTCGCGGCTGTGGGCGCAATCTTGGAACCAGGGGTGTTCATCGCTGGTGTGGCTGAGCACAAGGTCGATCATCACCCGCAACCCAAGCGCATGCGCTGTTTCGACCAGTGCGTCGAAATCGGCCATGGTGCCGAACATCGGGTCGACGCCGCAATAGTCGCTGACATCATAGCCGAAATCCTTCATCGGGGAGGTGAAGAAGGGCGAGATCCAGATCGCATCGACGCCCAGCGAGGCCACGTAGGGCAGGCGGCTGGTTATCCCGTTCAGGTCGCCGATGCCGTCGCCATTGCTGTCCTGAAAGCTGCGCGGATAGATCTGGTAGATCACCGCGCCGCGCCACCAGTCCGTGTCCGTCACAAGGGTCCGCACCGCCGCCATGTCGAATTCCGCTTTCTTGTTCATGTAAGAGGTCCTATTTCACCGATCCGGCCAGCAGGCCGCGCACCAGGTATTTCTGCATTGCGAAGAAGACGCACAGCGGCACCGCAATCGACACGAAAGCCGCCGTGGCAAGGATCTCCCAATTGCCCCCGCGGGTGCCCAGCAAATTCACAATCTGGTCGGTCATCACCGTCGTCTGCCCCGTGGCGTCAATCAGGAACACCTTGGCCACCAAGAGGTCGTTCCAGGTCCACAGGAACTGGAAGATCGCAAAGGACGCCAAGGCGGGGAACGACAGTGGGAGGATGATCTTGGTAAAGATCTGGAAATCCGTCGCGCCGTCCACCTTGGCGTTTTCGATGATGTCGCGGGGTAGGCCAACCATGTAATTTCGCAAGAGGTATATCGCCAATGGAAGGCCAAAGCCGGTATGCGCCAGCCAAACACCCAGATACCCTTTGCCGATGCCCACGCCCACATGCAGTTTCAGGAGCGGGATCAACGCCAATTGCAGCGGCACCACCAACAGGCCCACGACACAGGCGATCAGGATCGCCCGGCCCGGAAAGTCCATCCAGGCCAGTGCATAGGCGGCAAAGGCGGCCACCACTATGGGAATGATCGTGGCCGGAATGGTCACTGTCAGCGTGTTGAAGAACGCCTTGGCCATGTTGTCGGTGTCATTGCCGCTGGTCATGATGTTCACGTAGTTTTCGGTCGTGAATTCCGGCGGCGATATGGCTGTCACAAAGGCACGCTGGCCCCGTCCGCTGATCTGCTCGTCATTTCCGGACCATGCGTAATTGCCGTCGGCGTCTACGGTGAATGTCTCGCCATCGCCCAGATCGGCCACATCGCCGGGCTGATAGGCGTCCACCGCACGGGATGAGGTGCCCCAGCTTTGGATGTCGCCGCCGCCGCCGTTTTCTTCGAAGATGTTGCCTTCGACGACGAACAGGTCGCCGCGCTGCACGCGGTTTTCATCGGGGTCCGAGGCGCGGAAGCGTTCGGTTTGCTCAGACGGGAACATCGACGCCCACCAGCCCGAGCCGACGATCTGGTCGGCGGTACGGAAGGAGGACACAAGAAGTCCGAACGTCGGGAACACCCACAGCGCCACAAGCAGCACGACCGAGATGTTGACGGCCCAGCCAAGGGACGATTTGGAACCAGCAATACTATCCATGATTTTGCTCCTGACGATCGCGGGCCATCATTTCATCTCCTTACGGGCGTTGTAGACGTTCCAGACCAGGATCGGCGTCACCAAGAGCATGATGACGATGGCCGAAGCCGACCCGACGCCCCAATCGTTGGCGCGGAACATCTTGTCGAACATGTAATTGGCCAGCACCTGCGTTTCCCACTGGCCGTTGGTCATCGCAAACACGATGTCAAAAACCTTGAGCACGACGATTGTGATCGTGGTCCAGACCACGACGATGGTGCCCATGATCTGAGGCACCTTGATCTTGAAGAAGATCTGGAACGGGTTGGCGCCATCGATGATCGCCGCCTCCACCGTTTCTTCGGGAATGCCGCGCAGGGCCGCCGACAGGATCACCATGGCAAAGCCGGTCTGGATCCAGATCAGGACGACCATCAGCAGGAAGCTGTTCCAGAAGGGGATGGTCAGCCAAGTCTGCGGCTCGCCGTAGGGGTAGTCAAAGGTGAACACACCCACCAGCGACGTCAGCGACAGATAGACGAGGTAGAGCGCCGCGGCCCCCACAAACAGGCGCAGCGGGACATAGCCCTTGCCGCCGCCGCGTTCCTTGCTCTCGGCAATGGGGCGCACGAAAATCCAGCCGACATAGGCGACAATCGCGGCAAAGGCCAAAAGCATGAGCGCGGGCAGGGCCTGCAGGAACAGGAACGATCCGATGCCGCCCTCGAATTGCAGCCAGACGGAATTCAGGATGCCGATCTGGTTTTGGTCGGCGGGCCGCGCCTCATACACCAGTTTGAAGATCACGCCAGCGCCGACGAACGAAATGGCCATCGGCATGAAGATCAGGGATTTCGCCACCGACCCCCATTTGATGCGGTCCGTCAATTGCGCGGCCAAGAGGCCGAAGGCGGTGGAGGCAGCGGGCACGACGATCAGCCACAGCAGGTTGTTGCGCAGCGCTTCCCAGAATTTGGGCTCGGCCATCATTTGGTTGTAGTTGGCAAGGCCGACAAAGGCGCCACCGGCGTCACGGTCCGTGAGGGACAGGCGCAGCGTTTCGAAGACAGGATAGGCAAGGTACAGCCCCAGTGCGAAAATCGCCGGGAACAGGAACAGCCAGGGGCGTACCATATTGGCGCGGTTGATGTTCTGTCCGGCTTGCGGCCCCTTGGCAGGGAAAATCACCTTGTCGAGGATCTGGTTCGATCCCCAGAAGTACAGAACGCATCCGCCTACACCGAGCGCAATGGTTATCAATCCCAAGAATGCAGGGTTCATCTGGCTTCCTCCCTATGGCGCGGCCCGGCTTTTGTGCAGGGTCCGGCGCGACCGGCATATGGCCGGCGGTGTGATCAGCCCGCGCGAGGCGGGCTGATCTGACTTGCAAGATGTTGGGGGCTTACTTCAGCGCGTCCCAGCTGGACTGGATTTCGCTGGCCACCGTGGCGGCGTCCTTGCCACCAGCGTAGTCCACCATCCCGGTCCAGAACGTACCGGCGCCAACACCACCGGGCATCAAATCCGACCCGTCAAAGCGGAAGGTCGTTGCACCCAACAGAACTTCACCCAGCGCGCGCAGCGTGTCGTCCTTGTAGGCGTCCAGATTCACACCGTTGTGGGGCGTAAGGAAACCGGTCTGTGCCATCATGATCTCGTGGCTGATCGGCTCCTGGAAGAACTCCATCAGGGCGTTTGCGCCATCAGACGGGTTGGTGATCGCCATCAGCGTACCGCCACCCAGAACCGGGTCGCCCAGATCTTTTTCGGCATAGGAGGGGAAGTAGAAGAAGTTGGTGTCGACACCGAATTCCACGTCCTCCGGGAAGAAGGCGGGCACGAACGACGCCTGGCGGTGCATGTAGCACTGCGGCGGCGAGGTGAAGAGACCCTTGGGGCTGTCGCGGAAGTCGGTCGATGCGACGGCGCCGGACCCACCGGCGACCTTGGCATCGTCACGGGCGAACCAGCCAAACTCTTCGATCGCGGCCACGACGCGTTCGTCATCAAACGGGATCTCGTTGCTGGTCCACTGGTCGTAGACGTCGGGTTCAACCGTGCGCAGCATCATGTCCTCGACCCAGTCGGTCGCGGGCCAGCCGGTGGCTGCACCTGATCCCAGACCGATGCACCAGGGCGTTTCGCCATCGGCGACGATCTGTTCGGTCAGTGCCTTCAGGTCTTCCATCGTTTCGGGGATGTCGTATTCGGCATCCTCGAAGTTCTCGGGGTTGTACCAGACCAGCGACTTGACGTTCACGTTGTAGAAAAAGCCGAACACCTGGTCGTTGCCATCGGCATCGGCGTAGGTGCCCAGATCAACCCAGGACTGACCGGCGGCATAGTTGTCGCGGACCCAGTCGCCCATGCCTTCGGGCAGGGGATGCAGCTGGCCCTTGCCGGCCATCACGGCGGCGAGACCCGGTTGCGGGAACACGGCAATGTTCGGGGCTGAACCGGCCTCGGCATCAATCACGATCTGCTGTTCGAAGCTGTCCGACCCGGTATAGACGACGTCGGCGCCCGTTGCTTCTTCGAAATAGGCCAGTGCGTTGTTCAGATAGCCATCCTCGGGCGTCAGCCAGGGGCCGAACACTGTGATGGTTTGACCGCTCAGGTCAGGGGCCCCTTCGGCCCATGCATTGTAGCTGTCCCAGCTGAAAGGACCTTCGCCCGGTGCAAAGGTCAGGTGGCCGTCGGCATGTGCCGATGCAGCCGTGATAGCCAACGCCGCGGCGCTGGCCAGAAGTTTGTTTGTCATTCTTGTCGTCCTCCCATTCGTGTCCAAGTCCGACCCGGCTTTTGTCCGGATCATGCGCGCTGTCAAAGTAGTCAAAGCGCTTTGGAATGGCGCGACCGTCGCTGAATTTTCTCATTCTGTCAAACGGTCTCGGCGCGCCACTGCAAAATAGTTTAACACGTTTGACGAGAGCCTTCAGATGTTTTGACGTTAGCGCAACCAGCCGCTAGCGTGCAGCTTTGAAAGCGCTTTGGAACGGATCGCCCTGTGAATCTTAAGGAACTGTCATCTCTGCTCGGGCTCAGCCAGACGACGGTGAGCCGCGCGCTCAACGGCTACCCAGAGGTATCGGAAAAGACCCGAGCCCGCGTGATAAAGGCAGCCGAGGCCCATGCCTACAGCCCCAATACGCGGGCGCAGGGTCTCGCCACCGGACACTCCAGGTGTATCGGCCACGTCATTTCGGTCAGCGATTCGGCGGAAATGGTGAACCCCATCTTCGGCGACTTCATGGCGGGTGCGGGCGAGACATATGCCGCGCACGGCTATGACATGATGGTCACGCGCGTCGGAGCGGAAGACGAGGCGGACACGTACCTCAATCTCAACGCACGCGGCGCTGTGGACGGCATCGTGGTCCACGCCCCCCGCCGCAACGATCCGCGCATGGCGCTCTTGGACAAGATCGGGCTGCCTTATGTCGTCCATGGCCGATCCACTGGTGTCACGACGCCCTATTCCTGGCTCGACGTGAACAACACCCGCGCCTTTTCCGAGGCGACCTCGTATCTTGTCAGCCTCGGACACACGCGCATCGCCCTGATCAACGGGCAGGAAAGCATGGACTTTGCCCTGCGGCGGCGTTCGGGTTACGAATCCTCGCTGCGCTTTGCGGGTCTTCATATTGATCCTGCACTGATGAGCACGGGCGAGATGACCGAAGCCTATGGCCACAGCCAGGCGAACGAGATGCTGGCCCTCGACATGCCGCCTACGGCCTTCCTTGTCGCGTCGATCATCTGTGCCGCGGGTATCCGCCGCGCGCTGGATGAAAAGGGCCTACGCCCGGGCAGGGACGTGTCCATCGTCACCTTCGACGACTGTCTGAGCTATTTCGGCAATGGCGGCGACACGCCCGTCTTCACCGCCTGGCAATCTTCTGTCCGCACGGCTGGCGCGACGCTCGCCCAAATGCTTATTGACCGCATCCGCGACCCGCACGCCCCCCACGAAACCGAATTGTGGGAGGCCGCCTTTGTCGAAGGCACCTCTACCGGCCCCGCGCCGGGCAAATCCAAGGACTGACCATGTTCACGCACAAACGCTCCGACTTTCCCGAGGGGTTTCTCTTCGGGGCCGCAACCTCTGCCTACCAGATCGAAGGACACGCATACGGTGGCGCAGGGCGCGCGATGTGGGACGACTTCGCCGCCACGCCCGGCAACGTGGTCCGGGCCGAAGATGGCGCGCGCGCCTGCGACCATTATCATCGGTATGAAAGCGACCTTGACCTGCTGCGTGACGGCGGTTTCGACGCCTACCGTTTCTCCACAAGCTGGGCGAGGGTCATGCCGGACGGTCGCAAGGTGAACGGCGAAGGGCTCGAATTCTACGACCGGCTTGTCGATGCCATGCTGGAACGCAACCTCAAACCCTGTGCCACGCTTTACCATTGGGAACTGCCCTCGGCGCTCGCCGACCTTGGCGGCTGGCGCAACCGCGATATCGCGCACTGGTTCGGCGACTTCACCGAGGCCGTGATGGCCCGCATTGGCGATCGCACCTATTCGGTCGCCACGATCAACGAATTCTGGTGCGTGTCGTGGCTGTCCCACTTCGCCGGCCACCATGCGCCCGGCCTGCGCGACATCCGCGCCACGGCCCGCGCCATGCACCACGTGCTGCTGGCGCACGGTACGTCCATCGAACGGATGCGCGGCATGGGGGTCGGCAACCTCGGCGCCGTCTTCAACATGGAATGGGCCGCGCCCGCCGATGACAGCCCGCAAGCGGCAGAGGCGGCCGCCCTTTACGACGACTACTACAACCACTTCTTCGTCTCGGGCGCGTTCAAGGGGACGTATCCCGACCGCCTTGTCGCAGCGCTTGGGCCCCACTTCCCCGACCGCTGGCAAGAAGATATGGCCACCATCAAGGTCCCGCTAGACTGGGCCGGGATCAACTACTACACCCGTTCGATCCTCGCGCCGAACGACGGCCCATGGCCCCACCATCACAGCGTCGAGGGGCCGCTGGAAAAAACGCAAATGGGGTGGGAGGTCTACCCGCAAGGTCTGCACGATTTCCTTGTGCGGACAGCAGCGGAATATACCGGCGATCTGCCGCTTTATGTCACAGAAAACGGAATGGCCAATGCCGATACGCTCACGAAGGGCGCCGTGCAGGACGACGCGCGTATCGCCTATTTCCAAAGCCATCTACAAGCGGTGCGCGACGCCATCGCGAAGGGCGTGCCGGTCCAGGGCTACATGGCCTGGTCACTCATGGACAATTTTGAATGGGCGCTTGGCTACGAAAAACGCTTCGGCATGGTCCACGTCGATTTCGAAACGCTGGACCGCACGCCCAAAGCATCATGGCATGCGTTCAAGGAAATCCTGACCTAGCTCAGAAACGTGTCCACCACGTGCTGCTGCAATTTCTTCCCGTCCGGGTCCAAGTCAGTCTTCAGCGCGCAAAACGCCTCGCCCCATTTTGATGTGCGCGTCCGAAGGGGCGGGCCATCGGAGGCCATGCACTCCATCACGATGGCGGCCACCTCATCCGCAGTCTGGTAGATGTCGCCACCAGCGGCCCGTTCCTGCGCGCCGCTCACGTATTTCTGCAGGATCGGCAGATATTCGTCATCCAGCATCCCGCCGGTCTCTTCCACGTGATTCATCACGTTGGCGGCAAAGTCCGACGCGATGCCACCTGGCTCCACAACCGTGAAGTTGATCCCGAAATGGGGTGAGATATAGGATGACATCGCCTCCATGTACCCCTCGACGGCAAACTTGGCGGCACAGTAAATCTCGTTGAACAGCTGGCCGACCAGTCGGCCAGCAGACGAGATTGTGATGACATGCCCGGCCCGCCGCTCGCGGAATTGGGCGATCAGCGCCTTGGTGCAGCGCACAACGCCCATGAAATTCACGTCCATGACCCAGTTGATGTCGTCTTCGCTCGCCTGTTCGGTCGAACGGACAAACCCGGCACCTGCATTATTGATCAAAACATCGACCTGCCCTTCGGCCCGTATCACCTCATCCACACAAGCTGCGACCGAGGCGCTGTCCTGCACGTCGAGCTGCGAGACGTTCACAGTGACCCGGGCCGCCTTCGCTGCGTCATCCGGTGCCCCGCGTTTGGACAGATTGCGCATGGTGGCGTAGACGCGGTGCCCGGCCTGCGCCGCGTGCACCGCCAATGAAATCCCAAGGCCCGAGGAACACCCGGTGATCAGAACGACTTTCGACATGGGCGCATCTCCTCGATTTCGGGCTCATCGCTGCCATGCGGTGCGGCGCGCCCGACAGTCAAACCGGCGCCTATGGCAAGGGCTGTCCTACATCCACTGCCGGGGATCGACAGCCTGCCCTGTGCGCGCGCTTTCCTGCGCGGCCATGCCCATTGCCACGGCGGCCCAGCCATCGGCCAGCGTAACCTCCGGCGTGCCCTGACCCCGGACGACCGCGGCAAAGCGTTGATGCTGGTAAAAGGTCGACCCGTTGTGATCGCCCGCCTCAAGCAACGTCGGATCAACCGGGATATCATGTGTCATCGGTCCCTGCGGATGGCGCGGCGATGTCACCAGCTTGGCGACCGGGGCAGCGCCCAGATGGTCTGGCCAGAAACGGCCCGGACCGGGGACAAACGCCTCGATCTTGCCCGCGGGGCCGACGGCAGACAGTTCTTCCTGATAGGCGGAGCCTTCGGCGAACATGCACAATTCGAGCATCGCGCGCGTGCCGTTGTCGAAATCGACGATGGCATATCCGCTGTCGATGATGTCTGGCACCGCGCCGTCGTAATCTTCGTCCAGATGGTTCACAGCCTGCGCGGCCGAGGCCATGACGCGCAGCGGCTCCGCCCCCATCGCCAGCCGCATCAGGTCAAAGAAGTGGCAGCATTTTTCGACGAAAGTCCCGCCGGTGTAGCGGTTGAAGCGGTTCCAATCGCCGACCTTCTCCAGAAACGGAAAGCGGTGCTCGCGCACGGAGAGTTGCTTGATCCCACCGGTTGCGTCGGCAGCCTTTTCAAGAAACTGCGCGATCACCGGCATGTACCGATACTCCATCGCCACCCAGATCGGCGCGGGATAACTGTCGCGGAACGCCGCCAGCTTTGCGGCATCCCCAGGGTCCGTGAACAGTGGCTTTTCGACCAGCAGGGGCAGGGCGCGTGTGGCGGCGATCTCCTCCATCTGAGCAATATGGCAGTGGTTCGGGCTGACGATCAGCAGGCAGTCCAGCTCTTTCACGGCCAGCAACGCCTGCACGGATCCCACGCGCGTTGCCGCAGGCGCAATCGCCGACGCCCGCGCCGCCATCCCGTCATCCGGTTCATAGAACGCGGCCACGCTTGTCTCGGGCAGCAGCGCGATATTGCGCATGTGTTCCTGCCCCATCATGCCGCATCCGATGATGCCGTAGCGTACCTGTTCCAAGCGTCGTTCCTTCACTTCATTCGTTGCACATAAACGGCCCGCGCGGGGTCGTACCATGTGCGGGAAAATTCAATGGGTGCCGCTGCGTCCGCCCAGCTCAATCGCTCGATATACCCCACCGTATCTCCGGGGCGCGGAGCGTAGGCGTCAGGTGCCCAGTCCGGCACGGGACCAAGCGACACCCGGTCCTCGGCCAGCCGAATCCACAGACCCAGTTCCTTGCGATAGGTGGCGTAAAGGGATTCGGACATCGTCGCTTCGGACACGAGGCCCGCGTCCGCATCGAGCCAAATTTCCTCCACAGCCATGATTGTGTCATTCAGCGACCGCAACCGCCGGATGCGTGTGGCCTGCCGCGCGGTTCCGAAGGCGGGCAGATCGACGGGCTTGTCCATGAGGTCCATCGACAGCACCCGCGCCCGTGGTAACCCGCCGCCCTCCAGCAGCTCCAGCCGGAACATCGCATAGACGGTGCCCGTGTCGCCGCCCGCCCGGATGTAGTTGCCCGACCCCTGAACGCTCTCGACCAGCCCCTTGTCGCCCATGTCGCGCAGGGCCTTGCGCAGTGTGCCGACGCTCACGCCCAACTCGGCTGCCATGTCCCTCTCGGGCGGCAGCCGTTCGCCGTCGATCAAGCGGCCCGCCACAATGTCGCGGGTCAGAAGCTCGGCAATCTGCACATAGATCGGCAGCGCATGCGGGGTTTGGCGGGGGCTGGTCACGTGATGTTTGTGCGGGCAGGATGTTAAAATTGATACACCATTGATCTACATCAATGACAGTGTTACGCAAGTGTCAAGTTGACCCAAGCGGAAAGTGCGCCGATGACTATCGTCCCCATCACATCCCCAGACCTAGACGCGGCAGAAGTGTCCTGGTTTTCGGCGCTGTGCTCGGACGACTACCAGTTCCTTGGCGTACCCGACGGCGGCTTGCGGTCAAGCTGGGCACATTGTTCTGATATCGTTAAGGAGGCCGAGGTGCAGGGCTTCCGCAACATCCTCTGCCCATCGTCGTATCAAGTGGGGCAGGATACGCTGTCCTTCGTCGCGGGCTGCGCGCCGATCACCTCCAAGATCAACCTTTTGGCCGCCGTGCGCTGTGGCGAGATGCAGCCGGTCATGCTGGCGCGCACCATCGCCACGCTCGATCACATGCTCGAAGGTCGCCTGACGGTGAATATCATCTCGTCGGACTTCCCCGGCGAAAAGGCCGATAGCGACTACCGGTATCAACGCTCGCGCGAAGTGGTCGAAATCCTGAAACAGGCGTGGACCCGGGATGAGATCAATTACGAGGGCGAGGTTTACAATTTCCAGGGCCTTACCACTGACCCCGTGCGCCCCTACCAGTCTGGCGGCCCGCTCCTCTATTTCGGGGGGTATAGCCCTTCCGCGCTCGAACTCTGCGGCCAGCATTGCGATGTCTACCTGATGTGGCCGGAGCCCAAGGACAACATCGCGCAGCGCATGCGCGACGTGAACGCAGTGGCCGAGAAATACGACCGCACGCTCGACTACGGTCTGCGGGTCCACATGATCGTGCGCGACACCGAAGCTGAAGCGCGCGAATATGCAGATTACATCGTGTCCAAGTTGGATGATGAGTATGGCCAGCTGATCCGCGACCGGGCACTCGACAGCACATCGCTGGGCGTTGCTCATCAGGCGAAGGCGCGCGAGCTTGCGGACAAGTTCGGCTATGTCGAACCGGGGCTTTGGACCGGCGTAGGTCGTGCGCGGTCAGGCTGCGGCGCGGCGCTGGTGGGCTCCACCGATCAGGTCATGTCCAAGATCGAAGACTACCAGAAAATGGGCATTCGCGCCTTCATCTTCTCGGGCTACCCGCATCTGGAAGAGGCAAAACATTTCGGCGCCCGCGTCATGCCGCACTTGAAAACCTGTTCTTTGCCCCATGCTTATGGCCGGGTGCCCGCACAGGCGCCAGCAACACCACTCGCCGCAGGAGAGCGCCGCTAATGGACCGCGTCCACCTATCCGATACCCTGAATGTCTCGCGCATCGTCTATGGCATGTGGCGGCTGGCCGATGACAGCGACACGTCGACCTCCCATGTGCAGGCCAAAATCCACGCCTGCCTTGATCAGGGGATCACCACTTTTGACCAGGCCGACATCTACGGCGGCTATGTGGCCGAGGCGGTGCTGGGCGCGTCGCTCAAGGCTGACCCCGGCTTGCGCGGCAAGATGGAGATCGTGACCAAATGCGACATCGTCGCCCCCATGGGCCGCTACGCTGATGCGCCGGTCAAATACTACGACACCTCCCGCGCGCACATCATGCAAAGCATCGAAAATTCGTTGCGCGATATGGCCATCGACCACATCGACCTCTTGCTGATCCACCGCCCCGACCCGTTCATGGACCACCATGAAACGGGCGCCGCGCTGGACGACGCCGTGGCGTCTGGCAAGGTCGGCGCCGTGGGCGTTTCAAACTTCCGGCCCTGGGACTGGACCCTCCTGCAATCCGCGATGAAAACGCCACTGCGCACCAACCAGATCGAAATCAGCCTGAGCGAAATCTCCCCCTTCACGAACGGCGACCTCGCCTTTCACCAGCAGCACGGTCAACCGCCCATGGCATGGTCGCCGCTGGGCGGTGGCGGTCTGATGACGGGCAGCGACAAGCTGCACAAGGTCATGGACGACATCGCAAGCGCCCAAGGCGTCGACCGCGCCGCAGTCGCCACAGCCTTCCTGCTGGCGCATCCCGCAAACATCATTCCGGTTATGGGCACCAACAATCTTGACCGGATCAAAAACATCGGCGCTGCAACAAGGGTTGCGTTGGACCGACCCACGTGGTTCCGTCTCTACGAGGCGGCGCTCGGACATGAGGTGGCCTGATGACAATGCAAAGCCCACAGCAACCCACAGTGTTTTCTCCCGACGCCAATTCCAGCCGCCAGTTGCGCGATGCCTTCGGCAAGTTCGCAACAGGTGTCACCGTGATTACGGCCCCCAGCACGGACGGCCCCATCGCGATCGTCGCCAACAGCTTTTCTTCCGTCTCGCTCGATCCCGCCCTTGTGCTGTGGTCGGTGGACAGGAGCGCCCGCCGCTTCCCATATTTCGAAGCCGCCGCTCACTACGCCATTCACGTGCTCGCAGCAGAACAAGGGGACCTGTGCAAACAGGCAGCCCGCAACGCGCATGTCCTCGACGATAACCCCCACACGCTGAACGCAGATGGCGTTCCGCTGATTGATCATTGCCTTGCCCGCTTTGAATGTCGCAGGGTGGCGGCACATGACGCGGGAGACCATGTCATCATCGTGGGCCAGGTCCAGCGCACCGAAATGCGCGATGGGCAGCCGCTCACATTCTTCGGGGGCGATTTCGGCTCCGTCACGTCCTGACGTGAAAAACGACCCGCCCGCGGGGTGAAAGCGGAAAATGGGCCACGGCGGGACGAACCGCCGGGCGACCGACAAAGGGAGGGCCCTTCATGGGTCTGTTACTGACGGTGCTTGCACCGCTGGCTTGGGTGAACGGCGCCCTGCTCAAGATCGGGCGCGC
Organism: Tateyamaria omphalii; assembly: GCF_001969365.1. NCBI lineage: Bacteria > Pseudomonadati > Pseudomonadota > Alphaproteobacteria > Rhodobacterales > Roseobacteraceae > Tateyamaria > Tateyamaria omphalii. The sequence continues at coordinate 143,304 of NZ_CP019312.1, forward strand.
CATCGGTATCGTGGCGATTGCGGCCATGGTGATTGCGATCCTGATCCAGGTCGTGGCCCGTTATGTGTTCAACAACGCGCTGCCCTGGCCGGATGAGGCCGCACGGTTCTGCATGCTCTGGATGACCGGGCTCATGGCGCCCACCGCCTTTCGGCGCGGCGGGTTCGTGGCACTCGACATGATCTCTGGCGTGCTGCCGCGCGCCATTGCGGCCATTTTGGGTCTCGTGCTGCTGCTGATCTCGATTGCGATCCTGCTGGTGGCGTTGCCCATCGGTATTTCCGAGGTCACGGGCTTTGGAGGCCGCTTCGCCACCGCGTCGCTCTACCTGCCCACGCTCGACGGTTGGTTCCGTGTGCCGCGCAGCTGGATGATGCTGTCACTTCTTGTCGGTGTGGTCCTTCTGCTTTTGGTCAATGTCGAGTTGATCCTGCGCAAACTGGTCGAGCTTATGGGCGGCGGCGACAAGTTGCCCGACCTCGATCTGGGCGACATGGCAGCGGGGAGCGAGTGATATGCTGATCTGGTTCCTGCCGCTCTTTCTGCTGTTCCTTCTGATCGGCCTGCCTGTCTTCTTCGGCCTGCTCGCCGCCCCCGGCATCCTGCTTTACCTCAACGGGCAAGAGCGTGACATCACGCTGCTCTACCGCAACGTCTACAACGGCATGGACAGCTTCCCGCTGATGGCGATCCCGTTCTTCATGCTGGCGGGCGAGTTGATGAACAAGGGCGGGATCACGATCCGGCTTGTCCAGTTCTCCCAAGCGCTCATGGGCCATCTGCGCGGCGGGCTTGCGCAAGTGAACGTCCTGTCCTCCATCCTCTTCGCAGGGCTCTCGGGCTCTGCCGTGGCCGACACCTCCGCGCTCGGCTCCATGCTTGTCCCCGCGATGGAGAAAGAGGGCTACACCCGCCGCTATGCCGCCGCCATCACCGCCGCGTCCTCGGTCATCGGCCCGATCATCCCGCCCTCGGGCATCATGATCATCTACGCCTATGTGATGGGGGAATCGGTCGCCGCCCTTTTCCTTGCAGGTATCGTCCCCGGCATCCTGGTCGGCGTTGGCCTTATGGTGATGATCCGCCTCACCGCGGACCGCTATGACCTGCCCGCCGCCAAGCGGGTCGAGTTTGATGGCGTGGAACTCGGGGCGCTCGAAAAATGGGTCAGCTTTGCGCTGGTCCGCCTCAATATCGGCCTCCTGATCTGGGTCATCGCCCCTCTACCGGAGACGACGGGTCTTCTCACATGGGTCACTTTCATCGCATCACTGCTGGTCGCCCACGCCCTCATGCTGGCCCTGCGCACGCAGGTCTCATCCGAATTCCGCACCATCTGCAAACGCGCCATCGTGCCGCTGCAAACGCCGGTCCTGATCCTAGGCGGCATCTTGGGCGGCGTCTTTACCCCAACCGAAGCGGCCGCGGTTGCAGTGGCCTACGCCGTCTTTGTCGCCTTCTTCGTCCTGCGGACCATGTCGCTCAAGGACCTTCCCGACATCCTCAGCCGCGCGGGTCTGACCTCCGCCGTCGTGCTGCTGCTCGTCGGCGCGGCGCTCGCGTTCAAAACGGTTGTCTCGCTCAGCTACGCGCCTCAAATCCTCGCCGATTTCATCCTCACGCTGTCGGAAAACCCGCTGGTCCTGCTGTTCCTGATCAACCTGCTCCTGTTCATCGTCGGCATGTTCCTCGATGCAGGGCCTGCGATCATCATCCTTGGCCCGATCCTTGGCCCCATTTTCGTCGATCTTGGCGTGGATCCGATCCATTTCGCCATCATCATGTCGGTGAACCTGACCGTGGGGCTGGCAACGCCGCCCATGGGGCTTGTGCTGTTCGTCGCCGCTGCTGTCAGCCGGGAAAAGGTCGAAACGATTGCCAAGGCGATCCTGCCGTTCCTTGCAATCGAAATCGCGGTGATCTTCCTGATCACCTATGTGCCCGCCATTTCCATGACCATTCCCCGCCTGACGGGGTTTGCCAACTAATCCAGAGCTTTGAACCGGGAGGACCAAACCACATGCTCAAAACAACCCTCAAAACCCTGACCGCAGCCGCGCTTGTCGCAGGCTCGGCCATGATGGCGACGGCGCAAGACTACACGATCCGCGCCACCGCCAATTCGAACACCAATGACGAAGACTATGACGGCCTCGTCGTCTTCAAGAACTATGTTGAGGCGGCCTCGAACGGTGCCATCGCGGTGGAGTTGTTCATCGGCACACAGCTTTGCTCGAACGGTGCGGAATGCCTGCAGGGCGTGGCTGACGGCTCGATCGACGTCTACATTTCCACTTCGGGCGGCGCTTCGGGCATCTTCCCGTACGTTCAGGTGCTCGATCTGCCGTACCTGATGGCCGATGACCGCATCGCGGAACATGTCCTGTCGGGCGACTTCACCCGTACAATGCGCGACATGGCGCTTGAGGATTCCGGTGGCGCAATCCGCCTGATGACCATCGGCAACACCGGCGGCTGGCGCAACTTCGCCAACACGCAACGCCGCGTGGCTGAACCGTCGGACATGGAGGGGCTGAAAATCCGCACTGTGGTCGCCGACCTGCCGCAGGAACTGGTCAAGGCACTGGGCGCATCGCCCACCCCGATCCCGTGGCCCGAACTGTTCACCTCGTTCCAGACCGGCGTTGTTGAAGGGTCGAAAAACGGCATCACCGACATCATGGGCATGAAATTCCCTGATGCGGGCCTGCAATACGTCACGCTCGACGGCCACGCCTACATGGGTGCACTGTGGTGGATGTCGAACGAAAACTTTATGGCTATGCCAGAAGACATGCGCCGCGTCGTGGTCGACGGCTTCTATGCGCTGCAACAGGCGACCTTCGCCTCGCCCAAGCGCAAGTCGATCCAGGCATATGAAGACTTCGTCGCTGGCGGCGGTGACCTCTATGTGCCCACGCCTGAACAGAAAGCGGCCTTCGCCGAAGCAGCCGCCCCGGTCAACGACTGGTTCGTGGCCAACGTGGCCCGTGGCGACGAAATCCTCGCCGCCCTGCAAGAGGCTGTGGCCGCCGCCGAAGCAGAAGTGAACGCCGCGCGCGACGCTGACCTGAACTAGGGCGGATCAAGATCCACCTTACGATTGGGCCGTCCTATCCGGGGCGGCCTCTTTCATGCGAATAGCACCTGACTGCATCACACCGCCGCGTAGTCAAACCCGTGCGCCACCAACTGCCGCCACCGCCTTTGCCGATGCGCGTAAAACGACCGCGCAAACCGCGCCACAGCCCACGTCAGCACACCCGCCTCAATGGTAACCCGGTCGGTGTAGCGGGTGCCTGCACCCTCCGGTGCCACGGACACCAGATGATCCCACCGCCGGATGATCGCGCTTGACCCGTTGTCCCGGATATACCGCACGCCCTCCGCGCCCTCGGGATGCGAAATGCGGATGACCTGCCGACCAAGCGGAACGACCCCGCGCCACGTCATCCTGACGATATAGTCGCCATCCACCCATCGCTCGGGCAATTGCGCGGGCTCGACGGGATCAAAGCGCAGGATCGGATGCGCCACAAAGGACAAAAGCCGCGGGGTGTGTAGTGCGTCCCACACACGGTCCGGCGGCGCATCAAGAAAGGTGGACAGCTCAATGTCATGCATGCCTACGATCCTACCAAAAAACGTAACCCGGCGGTAGCGGAGCAGGGCCACTCGGAAACGCTCTTCGTGTCCGATCGGCTACGTCCTTACCGCGCCGCTGCACAACCGATCACGGACAGTCGAATGCGCCCATGGCCTCCAGCACCGCGTATGAGGTCGAGCGTCGCAAGTCGACGTAAGAGCGGTCCGGCATGTCCAAATTGAACGCGAAAAGATAGGTCTCCGCGCTGCAACGTAGCCAGCCAACATACCACCCGATATCCATGCCATCTCTGCGAAAACGCCAGCCTGTCTTGCTGTACATGGTCCAACCGTCGCCCGCATCCGATTGCATGATCGTATCGGCAGCGGAGTAGGTTTCATCGGACAGCGATAGGTCGCGCCTTGACAGCCGTTTCAGGAAGTCCGTCTGCTCTACAGCTGAAATCTGCAGCGTGTCATCCAACCAGTAGGTCGTCAGTGTCGCCTCGGTTCCCGCCTCGGCATTGCCGTAGTCGAAACGACCAAGCCATTCGGTCATGCCCGCCAATCCGACGCGACGAGCAATCTCCTGATACACCCAGACAACGGAATTCGGGAACGCCGAACTCAGGCTGTGATCACGGTTCCACCCGTCAAATGTGCGGCGCTTGCCGTCCCATTCGAACACGGTGTCGGGCTGGGCGACCCCTGTTTGCAGGGCAATCAGTGTGTGCGGGATCTTGGACGTCGAGGCGGGGGAATAGCGCTGGTTGGACCGGTCCGCATTGCTCACCCACATCTGGTTGTCCGACAGGCGACGCACCACAATTGTTGACGCAGTAACCTGGACGCCTGCCGCCGCGACAGTATCGGACACGTCGATAGGGTCAGCCACCGCACCCGAAGCGAAAAAGACGAGACCGGACAAAGCGAACAGACGCGCTGTTGCGGCCCCGAACACTTGCATGAAGGACGAACTGCTCATGTGTTGATTTCCTTGAGGGAGGAGTTTTGGAAAAATAGGATTGAAGCGGTTTTACCAATACATAGCCTGCCAACAATGGGTCTCGCCCTTGAGATAGGGCACCGATGGCAGGCCATGGCGGTAAGTAAAATCGCCCCCATGACACCGCAAGTGGGCCGCATGAAATGACATCCACCGTGAGCCAGAATTCGCCCAGTAGGTGTATGCTTCGCGTCACCGGCGGACCCTACAAACACCGAAGGCAACGCGCGGATCGGACAGCGCAACAGATACTGCCACCCACTTGCCCCCGCCGTGCAGCCACGCAATGCTGCTGCCACAGACATCAACCAAACAGGTGCCACCAATGTCCCAAACTGACAAAGCCACAGCCTTTGCCGCTCTTCACGTTCCCGGCACGCCGGTGGTGATCTACAACATCTGGGACGCAGGATCGGCCAAGGCGGTCGCCGGGGCAGGGGCGGCGGCCATCGCAACCGGCAGTTGGTCCGTGGCCGAGGCGCAGGGCTTTCCCGATGGCGAACAGATCCCGCTCGACGTGCTGTTGCCCATCGCCCAGCGGATCGCGGATTGCGTCGATGTGCCGGTCTCAATCGACTTCGAGGGGGGCTATGCTGTCGAACCCGAAGCGCTGGCGCACAACATCGCCGCCCTGATCGGCACCGGGGCCATCGGCCTGAATTTCGAAGATCAGGTGGTCGGCGGCGAAGGTCTGCACCCCATCGACACTCAGGTTGCCCGCATCAAGGCCGTGCGTGCGGCTGCCGATGCTGCGAAAGTCCCGCTCTTCATCAACGCGCGCACCGACCTGTTTCTGAAATCGAAACCCGACGCCCACGCCGATCATGTGGCCGAAGCGACCGACCGCGCCGCCGCTTACGCTGACGCGGGCGCCAGCGGCTTCTTCATCCCCGGCCTGACCGATCACGCCATGATCGAACGAATCTGCACCGCCACAGATCTGCCTGTCAACGTGATGATGCGCGGCGCGCTGGGATCAGTGTCAGAGGTCGCAGCACTCGGCGTAGCCCGCGCCAGCTACGGTCCTGGCCCCTTCGCCACCGCCATGACGCAAGCGGCCGAGGGGTACACCGCCGCAGCAGCCAGCTGAGGCGCTAGGGCGGGGTTCCCCCCGCCTTTTCCTAACAAAAAAGTAACCAGCGATGTTCAAACGGCAACGCAGGCCAAATGTGAACCAAGTTTTGGCCAGTGGCGGTACGACAACATGCGCGGTTTGGGGTCCAAAATGTACATTTCTACGAATTTGAACTGATTTTGACGCCGTACGCCCCCTTAACGCATCCGTACGGCGACAAGGCTTCCCAAGGCCCGCATCCGCTGCCAAACTCACCGAAACGGATACATCCACACCTTGTAATCAGCGACCAGAATATGCGCCCGATCAATCTCGTCCTTGGTCATTTTCTTGACCACTTCCTCCAGCGAAATCGCCGCATCCGGGTCGCCGCCGATGGCGCTCAAGGTGTACCACATATAGGCCCGGACAAGATCAGGCGCAGGCATCCCGCGCCCGACCTCATAGTACCATCCGACCCCGGATTGCGCGCCCGGATGCCCCTTCATCGACGACCGCAAATACCACTCAAACGCACGCTCATCGTCGCGCTCAACCCCCAGGCCCAAAGCGTACATGACACCGATCAGTTCCTCGGCATCCGCGTTGCCGGACCGGGCCGCGGGCCACAGCGCGTCATAGGCCGCCTTGTAGTCGCCAGCCTCCATCAGATCGCGCGCTTCCTCGATCTCTGCAAATGCCGGAAAGGCCATAAAAACAAGGGCTATGGCAAGTTTGCGCATGTGGTCCTCCTCGCTGCGGTACCGGCCTTCGCCGATGATCTGCCGCGTCCTTTGACACCTGATGATTTCATCGCCGTCGACCCCGCGCAAGCCAAACTCGGCCAGCTGCTGTTCTATGATCGCATCCTGTCAGGCAACCGCAATATCGCCTGTTCCACCTGCCACCATCCTGACCTTGGCACTGCCGACGGCCTGAGCCTTGGAATCGGGGAAGGGGGCGAAGGATTGGGGGCCGAGCGGACGGCAGGCACGGGCGAAAATCGCATCCGCAAACGCATCCCCCGGAATGCGCCCGGCCTATGGAACCTCGGCGCCCGCGATCTGCATACGATCTTCCACGATGGACGTCTCAGCGTGGCTGACACCTATGAGAATGGTTTCAATTCCCCGGCCGAGGAATGGCTGCCCGAAGGGCTGGATAACCTATTGGCCGCACAAGCAATTTTCCCCCTCGTCGCCCAATTCGAGATGGCCGGAAACCCCAAGGAAAACGAAGTTGCAGGCGCCATCCACCAACGTATGGACTACGCGTGGCCCATCCTCTCTGATCGCGTCCGTCACATTCCGGCCTATGCCGAAGGCTTCGCGGGCGCCTACGACCACATCATGACCGCCGAAGACATCACCATCGCCGACATCGCCAACGCACTCAGCGCCTTTATGATCTGGGAATGGACCAGCTTCGACAGCCCGTTCGACGCATATCTCGCAGGCGATGAAACCGCGCTGGAATCCATGGAAAAGGCAGGCATGGCGCTGTTCTACGGCAAGGCCAAGTGCAGCACCTGTCACGCCGGTCCGTTGATGACCGATCAGCAGTTCCACGCCATCGGATTGCCCCCATTCGGTCCGGGCCGCACGCGCCGCTTCGATCCAATGGTGCGCGATGTGGGCCGCATGGGCGAAAGCGACGCGCTGGAAGACGCCTACGCCTTCAAGACGCCGATGCTCAGAAACGTTGCTCTTACAGCACCTTACGGACACAACGGCGCTTATCCCACGCTCGAAGGGATCGTGCGCCACCATCTAGACCCGGCGCGCGGGTTCGAGACGTGGACACCCGATATGGCCGCCCTGCCGGATGTCCCGTGGCTCGCGCACGTCGATTTCATGGTCTGGCAAGACAGCCGCGAAATCGCACGTCAACGCGCCGCCATCACGTTGCAGCCCAACCTGATGAGCGATGCAGGCATCGACGCCATAGTTGCTTTTCTGGAGGCCCTGACCGGCCGTTCAGCGCATGAGGACAAGCTGGGCGTTCCCGCGTCCGTCCCAAGCGGTCTTCCGGTCGATCCGCGCCTTACGCCCTAGCGCCCTTTCCACACCGGATCGCGCTTTTCCGCGAAGGCGCGGGCGCCTTCCAACTGATCTTCGGATCGATACAGTTTTTCGACCGTCGGCAGTTGGCTGTTGGTGATGCGATTCATCGCATCCTGAAACTTCGAATCCTCGGCATCGCGCACCACCTCTTTGATGGCTGCATAAACCAGCGGTGGACCAGAGGCGATCAGCCGGGCAAGCTCCCACGCTCGGTCCATAAGTCCTTGCGCTGGAAAGATTTCATTGACCAGCCCCCAGCGATACGCTTCCTCGGCATCGAACCAGCGACCGGTCAACAAAAGCTCCATCGCGATGTGATAGGGTATGCGCTTGGGCAATTTGATGCTGGCGGCATCGGCCACCGTACCCGACCGTATTTCAGGCAGGGCAAAGGTGGCGTGATCGGCGGCGAGGATCATGTCTGCACTCAACGCCAGCTCTAATCCACCGCCGCAGGCAATCCCGTTCACGGCGGCAATCACCGGCTTGTTGAGCCCGCGCAATTCCTGCAAGCCACCAAAGCCACCGACGCCATAATCGCCATCCACCGCGTCACCATCCGCAGCCGCCTTCAGGTCCCAACCGGGGGAAAAGAATTTCTCGCCCGCGCCCGTCACAATCGCCACGCGCAGCTCTGGATCGTCCCGGAACGCCATGAAGGTTTCGCCCATGACCCGACTGGTCGCAAGGTCGATCGCATTGGCCTTTGGCCGGTCCAGCGTGACTTCCAGTATCGCGCCCTCGCGCCTTGTTTTTATGGGGCTCATGGCTCAGGCCTTTCGTATCAGCGCGTCGACGGCAACCGCGCGTGTAGGGGTGCAGATCAGCGGGTTCACCTCAACCTCACTGACGGTTTCGGCATGAGCAAGGACGTAGCTCTGGAGTGCCAGAACCGCATCCACAATGGCCCGCCTGTCTGCCGCCGGTTTGCCGCGGTAGCCATTCAGCAGAGGGGCGCTGCGCAGGCGGTTCAATGCGGTGTCGATATCCGCTGCGCGGACCGGCAGCAACAAGTGAGCGGTGTCCTGCATCACCTCTGTCAGCACGCCACCGGCCCCGACGGTCAGGACAAACCCATGCGCCGGATCACGTATGATGCCAAGCAGCAGTTCGGCTACGCCGTCGTCCACCATCTCCTCGACCAGGACAGTGAGCGTACCAATGTCCGCCGCGACAACAAGCAGGTCATCGGCCTGCACATGGAGACGCACCGCGTTCGCGTCTGTCTTATGCGCGAGGCCGACGCCCTTCACAGCGAACGGCCCCGGCAATGTCTGGCCCACCTTGTCGGCACAGGTGCTTGCCGTTTCGCAATTCCGTGGAATATCAAGCCCGTAAGACGACAGTACCGCCTTTGCCTCCGCCTCTGTCAGGACCGTTTCGGCCACGGCTGTGCCGGGCAGGCAGACCGGTGATGGATCTGGTGCGTTGGTCTGCCGCGCGGCGGCAATGGCTGCCAGAGCCTCGCGCAACCCGTGGAAAGGAACCACCCCACCTGCCGCCAGTTGCTTTGCTGTGTCGGGCGGCATCAACTCCGGCAATGTCGCCACAACTCCGAAAGGCGCGCCGGACATTGCCCGGGCTGCAATCGCCGCATCGACCGTACAGGACCAGTCGGCGGCATCCGTCGTCGGGTAGTCGACAATGGACAGGGTCATCCCGATTCCGTCACCTGTCATTGCGGCCCAAGCCTGCGCCATCCGGTCCGCGTCACGCCAAATATAGGTATGATAATCCAATGGGTTCGCCAAGGCGACCATGGGACCGAGGGTGTCGCGGAGTGCTGTTGTTTGGCTTTGCGTCAATTGCGGAAAAGACAGCTTCATCTCTTGAGCCATGTCCGCCACAAGGCTCGCCTCACCCCCCGAACAGCTGATGGAGGCAATGCCGGGGGCCTGCACCGGGCCGTTCAGATGGAGCAGTTTCAGTGTTTCCAAGAGATCCGGCAGTGCGTCAACCCGCGCAACGCCCAGCCGATCCAGAAAGGCCCGCGCGCCTGTGTCTGACCCGGCGAGTGAGGCGGTGTGCGAGATGGTCGCAATCCGCGCCTGTTCGGACGCGCCGACCTTGAGGGCCACCAGCGGCACGCCGCGCGCGTGGGCCCGTTCTGCCAATGCCTCCCACTCCCGCAGCGCGCCGAACCCTTCGACATGCAGGCCGATGGCGGTGACGCGCGGGTCGTCCAACAGCGCCAGCGCCAGCTCCGCCTGGCTGGTTTGCGCCATGTTCCCGCAGGTGATCGCGTAAGCAATGGGCAGCGCGCGCTGCTGCATCGTCAGGTTGATCGCGATGTTCGAGCTTTGTGTCAGGATTGCCACGCCCCGGTCAACGGGCGTGCAGCCATGTTGATCGGGCCAGAGCAGGGCCTGATCGACTGCATTTATGAAGCCATAGCAGTTGGGGCCGAGTATCGGCATGTCGCCTGCCGCTGCGATCAAGCGGTCCTGCAATCTCGCGCCCTCTGTATCTTCGCCTTCCGCCTCGGAAAAGCCGGAGGCGAAACAGACCGCGCCGCCTGCGCCGATCCTTGCCAGGGCGCCAACAACCTCCACAGTTGCGGCCCTGTTCACACCGACAAATGCGGCATCGGGCGCAGATGGCAGGTCATCGACAGACGGAAACGCCCCGTGCCCGCCAATCATCGCCTTCGCTGGGTGTACAGGCCATATTGCCCCATCGAACCCAAAGGCTTCGGCCTGTGCAATCACCGATGCACACCACACGCCGCCACCAACCACAGCTATGGATTTGGGGCGCAACAGACGGGCCAATTGCCTTTTCTTCTGGCCGGAAATACTTCGGGGAGCACGAGGGGCTGGCCCCTCGTTCTCATCGTATGGAATTGACGTACACGAAACCATCTTAGGCGCCGAATGGTCGCAATAGATCACGGCTGATGATGTGACGCTGGATCTCACTTGTGCCGTCCCAAATGCGTTCGACCCGCGCGTCCCGCCAAAAGCGTTCGATGGGGAAGTCGTCCATCAGACCCATACCGCCATAGATCTGCAGGGTCGTATCGGTCACACGTGCCAACGCTTCCGAGGCATACAGCTTGGCCGACGCGATTTCGCGGTTCGCGGGCAGGCCCTGATCCAGCCGCCAGGCGGCGGCGAGCGTGAGCCAGTCGGCGGCGTCAATCTCGGTGATCATATCGGCGATCTGGAAGCCGACGCCCTGGAACTTGCCGATGGGTTGGCCGAATTGCTTGCGTTCTGCCGCGTAGCTCAACGCATAGTCAAAACAGCGGCGCGCGCGGCCGACGGAAAACGCCGCCACGGTCAAACGGGTGGCATAAAGCCATTCGTTCATCACGGCGAACCCGCCGTCGACCTCACCTAGAACCTGCGCGTCAGGCAGGCGACAGTCGTCGAAGTAAAGGATGAAGTTCTTGTATCCCTTGTGGCTGACCGAGTTGTATCCGTCGCGCACTTCGAACCCCGGCGTGCCGCGGTCCACAAGAAAGGTTGTGATCCGTTTCTTCGGGCCCTTGGGTGTGTCGTCAACGCCTGTGGCGATGAACACGATGAAAAAATCCGCGTGCTCGGCCCCCGAGATGAAGTGCTTGGACCCGTTGATGACCCAATCGCCGCCATCGCGCACGGCGGTGCATTTCATGCCGCGCACGTCCGATCCGGCATCGGGTTCGGTCATCGCCAGCGCGTCCATCCTTTCGCCGCGCACGGCAGGCAGCAGGTAGCGGTCGCGCTGGTCCTCGTTGCAGGCCATCAGGATGTTCTGCGGGCGGCCAAAGAAATGGGTCAACGCCATCGACCCGCGCCCCAACTCGCGCTCGACGAGGGTGAAATCGAGGTGACTGAGACCCGCGCCGCCAACCTCTTCGGGGAAGTTGCAGGCGTAAAAGCCAATGTCGATGACTTTGCGCTTGATCTCTTCCCCCAGCGCTTGCGGGACTTGACCCGTGCGCTCAACTTCTGCCTCGTGGGGATAGATCTCGTTCTCGACAAAGCTGCGCACCGTCGAGACGATCATGTCTTGCTCTTCGGTCAGGCCAAACTGCATGCGGGTCCATCCCCTTTCGTGACTCCGCAATCTGACGGCGACTTGCGCAAATGCGCTGTGCCGTATTAGGTGTTGATCATGCAGAATTGGCCGAAAATCCATGACGCGATGCAGCATGTGGACATCGTGCTGTTTGATCAGTTTTCCAATCATTGCTTGGCCAACCTTGTGGAGCCTTTGCGCGCTACGAACGGTTTTCTGCAAAGGCAGCACTACCGGTGGCGGTTCGTGACCCTGGACGGGGCGCCCGTGCAGAGTTCCAGTGGCTTGCAGATCGCGCCCGATCTGCCGTTGACCGGGGCCGATGGCACAGCGCTGATGTTGATACCGTCCTATGGCATCCGCGTCATGGACCGGAGCGAAGTGGTGCGCGCGGTGAAGCGTGCCGCCGGTGGCGCGCATCTGGTCGGAGGGTTTGATACCGGCGCGTGGCTGCTGGCCCGCGCGGGTTTGCTGGACGGGTATCGCGCGACCATTCATTGGGACATGCTGGACGCCTTTGCCGAGGCGTTTCCCGACGTCGATACAGTGCGCGCGCGTCATGTAATCGACCGGGACCGCGTCACGTGTTCGGGCGCTATGGCGGCCTTTGATCTGGTGACGGATCTGATCGGGTCCGCCCACGGTGCGGGGGTCGCTCTGGACGTGGCGCAAATGTTTATGTCGCGTGACGCGGTGCCAGCCATGGGGTCGATCCCTGCGCGGCGGACGGTCAATCGGGCGGTTGCGCTCATGCAGGACCACATCGAAACGCCGCTCTCGATCCCCGAATTGGCCCGCCGGGTCGGTTGCACTCAGAAAACGCTGCAGCACCGCATGCAGGCCGCATTGCGCGCCAGCCCATCGGCGATCTATCGCAGGCAGCGATTGAACGCGGCGCGGCGGCTGGTTCTGGACAGTGAACTGTCCGTGTCCGAGATCGCAGGTCGATGCGGATATGACAATGCAAGCGCTCTGACGCGTGCGTTCAGGACGGCCTTCGGTCAAAGCCCCAGCGCCATGCGCCGGGGCGAGGATCAGGCCGGTTTCGGCGCGGTGTCACCATCTGGCGACCGCACTGGGAAAATGCGGCGCAAGGCCACGTAGAACACCGGTGTGAAAAACAGGCCAAGGAAGGTCACCCCAGACATCCCGAAGAAGACGGCGGTGCCCAGAGCCTGGCGCATTTCAGCCCCGGGGCCGGTCGCGATCATCAGGGGAACGACCCCAAGGATAAAGGCAAACGCTGTCATCAAAATGGGGCGCAGGCGCAAGCGGCAGGCATCCACCGCCGCCTCTGCCGGCGACATGCCCTTTTCCTCCTGCGCCTGTTTGGCAAACTCCACGATCAGGATGGCGTTCTTGGCCGATAACCCCACAAGCACGATCAGGCCCACTTGCGTCAGGATGTTGTTGTCCATGCCGCGCAGCATGACGCCCGAGAGTGCGGAGAGAACGGCCAGCGGCACGACAAGGATGATGGCCAGCGGCAGGACCCAGCTTTCGTAAAGCGCGGCAAGAAACAAGAAAGCGAAGAGCACAGAGAAGGCAAAGATATAGGTTGCCGTGTTGCCCTGGTTGCGTTCCTGCAAGGCAAGCTCCGTCCATTCATAGCTCACGCCAGGCGGCATCAGTTGCTCTGCCAACTCCTCCATCGCGATCAGGGCGTCCCCGGTGGACACGCCCGGCCCGGTGTTGCCCTGAATGGGCACCGACACCAGCTGGTTGTAGCGCTGCACAAGCGCCGGTCCGGCGGTATCAACCACCGACACCAGCGTGCCGAGCGGGACCAACGCTCCGGTCGCAGTGCGGACGCGCAAGGCCCGGATATCTTCCTCTTCCAGCCGGAACTGCTGATCAGCCTGCGCGCGCACCTGGAACAGGCGGCCAAAGGCGTTGAAGTCGTTCACGTAAGCCGAGCCGAGGTTGATCGAAAGCGTCTCGAAAATCTCGCCAATGGGCACGTTCAGCATTTGTGCGCGCACCCGGTCAATCTCGAGGAACACTTGCGGAGAGCTGGCCGAGAAGGTGGTGAAGACACCCGTCACCGTATCTGATTGCTGCGACGCACCCATGATCGCGTAGGCTGTGTTCAGCACGCGCGTCATGTCAGCGCTTTCGTTATCCTGCAGCTGCATCTTGAAACCGCCGCCGGTGCCGACACCACTGACCGCGGGCGGGGCGATAGCGATGATGAATGCCTCGCGGATGGCCTGCATCCGGCCAAAGATCTGGCCCACGATGGCGTCGGCGTTCAGCCCGCTTTCAAGCCGCTCCTCGAACGGTGCGAAGGTGGTAAAGATCACGCCCTGGTTGCTGGCATTGGTAAAGGTCGCGCCCGAGAACCCGGCAAAGGCCACCGCATTGGTCACGCCGGGCGTTTCCAAAGCGATTTCGGTCGCTTGCCGCATCACCGCATCGGTCCGGTCCAGCGACGCGCCCTCTGGCAACTGGACGACGACAATCGCGTAGCCTTGGTCGGCGTCCGGAATGAACCCTGTGGGCACCTGTTCATTGACCCACCAGGCAGAGCCCAAAAGCGCGATGAACGCGAGGAAGGTGACGGCAATCATACCCCATGTCCCAACAAGCACGCCCACGATTGCGGCATAGCCGCGTGTCATCGCTTCAAAGCCGCGGTTGAAGCCGCTGGCAAGAAAATTGCCCACGCGCGCCAGCGGATTGCGGGATGGTTTTGCGTCGTGGGGTTTGAGCAATAAGGCGGCGAGCGCAGGCGACAGGCTGAGCGAGTTGATGCTGGAAATGACGGTCGCCACCGCAATGGTCACAGCGAATTGCCTGTAGAACTGCCCGGTGATGCCCGGAACAAGTGCGGCAGGCACAAAGACGGCAATCAGCACCAGCGACGTGCCGATGATGGCGCTTTGCACCTCGTCCATTGTGCGGGCGGATGCCTCGCGCGGGGACAGTCCGTCCTGAATATTGCGTTCGACGTTTTCAACCACGACGATGGCGTCGTCCACCACGATCCCGATGGCCAGGATCAGGCCAAACAGCGTCAGCAGGTTGAGCGTGTAGCCCAAGGCCAGCATCACCGCGAAAGTGGCGATCAGGGACACCGGCACAGCAAGCAGAGGGATAATAGCCGTCCGCCAGCTTTGCAGGAACACCAGGATCACGATCACGACCAGCAGTACGGCTTCAAACAGCGTGGTGTAGACCGCGTCGATAGAAGCGCTGATGAATTCCGTCGGGTTGTAGACGACGCGGTACTCGAGGCCTCTGGGAAAGTCCTCGGCCAGTTCGTCCATGGTGGCGCGCACTTCGGCGGCAGTGTCCAGAGCGTTCGAGCCGGGCCTTTGAAAAACGCCGAGGGCCACGGCCGGACTGTTATCGAGATATGAGTTGGTGACGTAGGATCGCGCTCCGATCTCGACCCGGGCGACATCACGCACGCGTACGACGCGCCCATCTTCGGACGCCTTGACGATCACCCTGCCAAATTCGCGCGGATCTTCGAGCCGCCCTTGCGTGGTGATCGACACCTGAAACGCGTTGTCGGCGGCATTGGGCGGCGCGCCCAACGACCCGCCGGATACTTGCACGTTTTGTTCGCGCAACGCGCCCACCACGTCGCCTGCGGTCAGTCCCAGCGATGTCAGCTTGTCCGGATCCAGCCAGACGCGGGCCGAAAACTCACGCTCGCCAAAGATCAGCAGGCTGCCCACGCCGTCGATCCGTATAAGCCGATCACGCACGCGGGCGCGGGCATAGTTGGAGACGTAAAGCTGGTCGAAACTTTCATCTGGCGACAGCATGTGGACGACCATCATCAGGTCGGGGGAGGATTTCGTTGTGGTTACACCCAAAGAGCGTACTTCTTGCGGCAGGCGTGGTTCGGCAATGGCGACCCGGTTCTGCACCAGCACCTGTGCGGTGTCCAAATCAGTGCCCAGCTCAAACGTGATTGTCAGGCTCATCGACCCGTCGGCGGTCGAGTATGAGGACAGGTACAACATACCCTCAACGCCGTTAATCTCCTGCTCCAACGGCGTCGCGACGGTGTTGGCGATCGTTTCCGCATCCGCGCCTGGGTAGCTGGCCTGCACAACGATCGAAGGCGGCGCGATCTGAGGATATTGCTCGATCGGCAGCTGGAAATACGAGATCAGTCCGACAATGGTCATCACGATCGATACGACGATGGCAAAGATCGGGCGGGTGACGAAGAAACGCCCCATCCTAGTTTTCCGCGATCAACGGCAGGTCAACCCTGTCGGGGTTCACCGTTGTGCCGGGGCGTGCGCTGATTAACCCGTCGATCACGATTGTTTCGCTGCCATCCATGCCTTCGCGGATCACGCGGTAGCCGTCGATGCGGGGACCGGGGCGCACGGGCAGTGGGGTGACCACCCCGTCGTCACCCACCGTCATCACAAGCCTGCGGTTCTGGTCCGCTACGATCGCACGATCCGGCACCAGAATGCCCTCGTATGGCAGCGATCCGGGGACGTTCACCCGCCCGAAAAGGCCGGGCGTCAGCAGTTCATCCGGATTGGGCAGGATGGCGCGCACGCGCATCGTCCCGGTGGCCGCGTCGATGCGGTTCTCCGAGAAGTCGAGCGTGCCTGTCTGTGCCGGGATACGCGTGTCCGACAGCGTCACCTTGACCTCAAGCGCGCCACCCCCCTCTTGCAGCGCGCTGCCGCGGGCCCGCGCATCGCGGGCATAGGCAAGGAAGTACCGTTCGTCGATGTCGAAGAAGAAGTAGATCGGATCTTTAGACACGATGGAGGTCAATTCGGTCTGGTTGGCTGACACAAGGTTGCCCGGGTCGATCAAGGATCTGTCGATCCGACCGGCCATGGGCGCACGGATTTCCGAAAACTCCAGGTCCAACTCAGCCAGTTCAACGGCAGCACGCGCCTGCTCTAACGCACCTTGCGCGGCCAGATACCCTTCCCTCCGTTCGTCCAGGACGCTTTGCGGGATCGTGCCATTGCCGATCAGGGCCTGTGCCCGTTCAAGCTGTTCCTCTGCAAAGTCATAGGTTGCGGTGGCCACGTCGATCTGCGCGCGGGCCTGTCGCACGGCGGTGATAAACTGGCGTTGATCAATGGTGAACAGAAGCTGTCCTTCTTCGACCAGAGCGCCGTCTTGGAAGTGCACCTCTTCCAGGTAACCCGAGACACGCGCGCGGACCACTACCTCGGATTGCGCTTCAAATCTGCCGACGAATTCATCATCTTCTACGATGGTTTTGACCACCGGATTTGCGACCGTCACGGTCGGCGGTCCTTGTTGGGCCGAGGCCGCCAGGCCGAACAGCGCCAAAATGAAAAAGCAGTGAAATCCCAAAGTCTTCATGGAAACTGTCCTATCTGTGCGGCGGCGTAGAATCATGGAACCTATGGGCGTTATACCGCAGGGGACCAGGAATTGTGATGACAGGACTTAAACCCTGAATTGTTCGGAGAGGTGCCAGCAAAGCCCGAGGTTGCGTTGTTAACCCTAATTGTATCGGCCCTATGCACTGCGATTTCAACTTATTCTGGCATTTTCATCAGTGATCGACCATGCTTTGGTCATTCCTATAGCCAATCGTTTGAGCATATTATGTCTATCCTGCCGTATTCGGTCCAACGGGCGCTTTTCGCCGTCATCGAAGCCATTCCACCTGCTGCAGCCCTCGCCAACCGGTGGGCTATCAACCGTGTCGTGAACCGCGCGCGCCCCCGTCCGCATCCGCTAAACACTGAACGCGACTATGTTTGGTGGGGTGGTCTGACCGACAGGCGGTGGAGCGGTCGGCACCTGCCGCCACGCCCGCGCGACAACGCACCGGACCCCAAGGCACTGGCCGACCTGTTTCGGCGCAAAGATGGCGCGCAGCGCATGTGCCCAAAGTCGACCTGCCTGTTTCCGGCCTTTGCCCAGTATCTGACAGACGGTTTTATCCGTACCGAGTCCGAAGATCTGCTCCCGGTGGGGTCTGACCCGACGCACCGTCTTAAACGCAATACATCGAACCACGATATTGATCTGTGTCCGCTCTATGGCCGTACGCGCGAACAAACGCTTGCGCTGCGCCACCGGTCCGAGACAGGCGGACAGAAGGGACGACTTGCGTCGCAACTTATCGACGGTGAGGAATACGCGCCGTTTCTCTACGAGGATGACAAGGTCAAACCGCATTTTGATGTGCTGGACCCGCCGCTAGGGCTTAGCAAAACGACGGCAGAGCAACGGGCAACGCTCTTTGCCTTTGGCGGCGACCGGGCGAACTCGGTTCCACAGGTGGCGATGCTGAACACCTTGTTTCTGCGCGAGCATAACCGTCTTGCGGCAGAGATCGAGGCGGATCACCCCGCTTGGGACGACGACCGCGTGTTCGAGACGGCCCGCAACAGCGTCATTGTGATGTTCATCAAGATCATAGTCGAGGATTACATCAACCACATCTCACCCTTGCCGTTCAATCTGCGCGCTGACCCTTCCGTGGCGTGGAACGCGGTTTGGAACAAGCCAAACTGGATCACGACGGAATTTAGCTTGCTTTACCGCTGGCACGCGCTGATCCCCGATGCCCTGACATGGGGCGGGCAGGCACGTCCCGTGGCGTCGACATTCATGAACAATGCGCCGCTGATCGAAAACGGGCTGCTCTCGGCATTTGCGGGCATCAGTGCGACGCAAGCGGCGGAATTGGGGCCGCGGAACACAGCAGAGCCGCTTTTGCATATCGAGGTTGCGTCAATCGAACAGGACCGGGATTGCGCGCTTGCCAGTTTCTCGGACTATTGCGATTACATGAGCCAGCGCAGACCGGTTAATTTCGAGGCGATCTCGTCTGATCCTGACGTCGCAGGGATGCTGCGAAATGCCTATGACCGCCCGCGCGACGTGGATTTCCACGTTGGCCTCTTTTGCGAAGATCGTGTGCCTAACAGCCCGCTGCCCAATCTGGTGCTGAAGTTCGTGGCCCTGGATGCATTCAGCCAGGCACTGACGAACCCGCTCTTGTCGCGGCATGTGTTCAAGCAGTCGACCTTTTCCGGTCCCGGCTGGCGGGCCATCAACCGAACGCAAACCCTGCGCGACGTGGTCGACCGGAATGTGGATGGCGGGGCGGGCGACACGTTTATCGGGATGACGCGGCCAGAGTGGCGTCCCGAGTAGCAAGGCGAAAGGGTAGGTCGGGTGCCAGCGTCTCGCCTGCCAACTGCGCCATGTGCCAGGCGAGGACAAGGTTGCTAGACAGCACCGGAATGCCACGTGCCGCTTCGATCACCGGAATGGCTGGCAGTGTGCGCAGGTTCGTGCAGGACAGGAAAAGCGCATCGACCTGTGCGTCGCGCCCCAGGTCCTGCGCCGCTGCGATGACCGACTGTGCCGCGATCCGCACAACGCGTTCCTCGACCGGTTCGTTGAAACTGGCAAAAGCAACAACTTCTATATCCGATGCGGTGAGGACAGCGCGAAACCTGTCCGAAACGCTGGCGATATAGGGGCTGAGCAAGCCCAACCGAGTAATGCCAAGGTGCCTGCACGCCGCGATCAAGGCGCTCACGGGCTCGGTCACATGCGGTGTTGCAACACCGGCTTGGACCAGATCCCTGATCCGATCCGCCCCGATCTCTGCCGTGCCCGAAGTGCAGCCATATGCGACGCAGGCCATCTCTGCCCCGCGCGGCATCAGACGGGCAGCTCCGGTCAGATGACCTGCCATATCCTGCAGCGTCTCGGGCGTGACAGAGGTGCCTGATGGCACGCGGCTGACCATGTATTCGACATGAAGCGGCAAAAGCTGCCGCATGTCCGCTTCGATGGTTTCATCGGCCTGTAGCGCGATCAGCCCAATCTGTTTCGGGCGGTGCGGGTCGATGTCGTAGGGCACGTTCACGTCAGCACACGCATGTCGCGCCCTTGCGGCGCCGATAGCCATTCCGCACCCGTTTCGCGGATCACGATGTTTTCCTCATGCACCATGATGCGTCCGCCTTCCAGTGCGACCGATGGTTCAAGTGTCAAAACCATGCCGGGGACCAATTCGGTGTGATCTGCCGGGATGATCGACGGCCACTCAGTCAATTGCATGCCCAAGCCATGGCCAAGGCGCCCGGCCTCCATTGCGCTCCTGCCGGGATTGGCGACAGCGTTCATCGCGTGGAACAGGTCGGCAATGGTCACACTGGGCCGGGCCGCGGCAAACCCGGCCGCGGTTGCGTCGATCAGGCGGGCGTGGGCGCTTTGGACCGCCGCGCTGGGCGGTCCGACACTGAAATTCCGGTCAAAATCGCAGAAATATCCGTCATGGACCAACCCGGTGTCGAGCATCAGGACATGACCCTGTTCCAATGGCGCGTCGGTCGCAGGAGAGATGACATCGCGATATCCATCGTGATCTGATGCGCCCGCAAGATACGGCACCCAATCCGCGCATTCGGCCAGACACAGGGCCTGAAAGCTACGAAACACTGCGCTGAGCGGCGTGCCAGTCTGGGCAATTTCGGCGACGCGGTCAAAGGCGCGGTTGGCGACACTTGCCGCCGCTCGGATCTTGGCAATCTCGGCTTCGGATTTGATCATCCGCAGGCGCCGCGTGATCTGTGCATCTGACACCAGCTTGCGCAGGGCCAGCGCAACTTCCAGCGCCTGAAGATCTGCGCGTGGCATCCGGACATGGCTTTCCATCGCGTCGGCCAGCCCGATGTCCCCGTCCCGCGGTGTCACCTCGCGCAGCGTATCAGCCAGCAGCCCAACGCCATCGTCGCCGTAGTCCGGTGCCTGCCAGGTGCGGATATCGGTGATCCATGTCTGGCCCATCAGGTGCGCTCCGATCGACGGGATGACGGCGATCGGCGGGCCGCTTGCGGGCAGAACCACATACCAGGGACGCGTCGGGCTTTCCCAGAACCGGGTCAGAAAGCCGGTGTAGTAGCGGATCTCCGGTTCGGTTGTGAGCAACAGGGCAGACAGGCCCGCCTCTGCCATCAAGGCCTGCGCATTAAGCGTCCGCGCCTCGAACTCCGCGTCCGGGAAACCGCGTGGCGGTACGGTCATTCCGATGCGTCCTCGCTTAAGATCAGCAGCACGCGGGATGTGTCGCCCAAACCCAATGTGCGGCGCTGATCGGCACTGGCCAGCAGTGCGGCAAGACCCGCCGCCCCGGACGGTGTCGAGGGCAAACCAACCGTTGCCGCGACAGAACTGCCATGCGCGCCCTCAGCTTCCGTGATCAGAACAAAGTCGGTTGCATCGCGGGCCAGCCCTTTGAGCGCAATCAGCGAGGGTTCCTTGCAGTCCAGGCGACCCATATCCGAACTTGGTCCTGCGGTCACTTGCGGACCCCCAGCCTCCACCGATGCGAAGATGGCGGGGGCGACATGGGGCTCCACGACGGCAATGCGCGGATCATCCCCCCAAGCCGCACGCGCAACCGCGGCACACGCGGCGGCCAATCCGCCCACGCCAGCCTGCAGAAAAATGTGGGTGGGCGCGGGCATCGCATCCACGACTTCCTGCATCAGCACAGTATACCCTTCCATCAGCCGATGCGGTATTGCGGTGTAGCCGGGCCACGAGCTGTCGGACAGCAGTGCCCAACCCTGCGCCTCTGCCACGCGGGCGGCCTCGGCCATGCTGTCCTCATAGACGGCTCCGTGGCGGCGCACGTCCGCTCCGAAACCCCGCAAACGGTCCGCAAATGTCTCGGGCACGGTCTCTGCAAGATAGATCACGGACGTGGCGCCGAAGGCCTGCGCACCCGCCGCGACGGATAGCCCGTGATTACCAGCACTTGCCGTCACATATGTCTGTCCCTCGGCGCTGCCTGCGGCGGCATCACAAGCGATGACATAGGCAGCCCCGAGCGCCTTGAAACTGCCCAATCCCATGCGCGGGCGTTCGTCTTTGATCGTTACCTCGGCAACTCCTGCCATCCTGGCAAGCTCTGCTGATTGCACCAGTGGCGTAGGGGCAGCAACCGGGCAGCGGCTCAACAGAGCTGCGGGTGCGCCAGCGTCGGTGCTGGGCCAGGGGATATCCGACAGCGCGTCAATAACGGCCTCGGCCTGGGCGTGGGTGCGGGAAAGGTGCTTCATCCTCAAGGGCTAGCAGGTTGTGCCACCCCGCCCCAAATGGAATCGCGACGTATTCGCGCCGTGCAGCGGCTTTGAGCTGCTAAATATCGGATCCGGTGAGACGTTGGGTCTTCACGATCTCCAACGCGCTGATAGCCAAAGGTTTTTCAAAAATGGCCGTAGATAACCCCAACGTCATCCTGGTAAAGCGCGGGTCACCGGCAATGGCCGAAACAAAACGGAAGATACCAAACATCGTCTTGCCGCAACCGCCATTTCCTATGCGCTTTGCTCCGATTGGTCGACGGAGTCCGTCATTTACCGGCGCCTCAAACCCTTTGAAGCCAAAAGCAAGACGCCTGTGGCTGACAGTTGTGTCTGGGCTTCTGACCATGGCCGGAGTGTGGACCAAGCATTTCTGCATCAGGGCTTTGAGCTTCTGATGTTGCGGATTTCCATCTTCAGGCGCCTCGCCTTTGCACTGTATGCGGCACACTGCGGAAAGTAATTTGAACCAGTTTCCGTTTTACGACGACCAATCGCTGACGCCTGACCAAGGCGCGTAGATGCAGAAACGTCGGAGACGCAAAATGACCAGTTCCAACTTGCCTGTAAGCGCCATACCAAAATCAGCTTTCATGGCATCGACCGCTATTCCAGGCCAGTACAAATCCGGTCGTCCACAGCGGCTATCGGTGAAGGCCGCGCACCGCCGAAATCTGCCCAAGAACCCGAGGCCGATCTCCTATGAGGCGCTGGCAGCAGACCCGATCTACCGGCGCATTGCCAGAGAGGCGTGTCCAAAGGACCTCGCAGCGGACATAACCCGATACGGGTTTGAGAGCGCCGCCGACATCGCGGCTTGCAAATCCGTGCCGGTGATGATGTCGCGGATGGCCCGCAGCGGGACGCGCGCACAAGCCGACGATGCTGAAGCGCGGCGCCTGCTCAGCCGGTCTCGGCGCGAGGCACTGCGCAGCTACCGGCTTATGCGGCACGACCTGGCACTCAATGACCCGATGAACCAAGCGCTTCGCCATACGTCATCCGGGTCGGCGCATAGCTCAACCGCCCGCAGCACGCAGGTGATGGCTTATGCAAAGCCGACAAGCCTGCAGTCCAACCAGTCACCCGCCGCCTATCTACGATACCTTTATCGCATCGCGACGGGACAGGCGTGTGGACCGGGCATTTTCGGCAACGAGGACAACCCATTTGCGCTGGTCAATCGTCGCCCGGATCTTGCCGAGCTTGCGCTTAATGAAGCCAATTTGAAACGCGAGGTCCCCACCATTCAACTGGTCAACGAAGTGTTGCGGGCGGGGGTCTCGGACTTCGACATGGGGATACAAGCCTTTCCGGTTGCGCTGCCTTATGACCATGCTGTGACAACGACGCGGTCGGCCATGACGGCACTTGGCGGGGTGTGGCTCAATGACATTGCCCATCGTACAAAGCGGTTCGGATTGACCTCCTTCATCAATCACCGTTGGGCACAGGACACTGCCGGATTGATCGGATTGCTCGGCCCGGTGGACAAGAACGCTGCAGAGGGAAACATGCTGAGGCTCGTTTCCGAAGACAGAGTGAATGACCCAAGCCCTACCCCAGCGACGTTGCACGAGCTTTACAAGGTGAAGTCATCGGCAGACGCGTGCCTGATTGACACCCTTACGGCGGCACTTGGCCTTGATGCGGACGGGCTTGCGCAGCTTTGCGGATTGTACTCCGTCGCGCAGGAAAACGGCGCGCCGGTCCCGCAAAACGCGTTCGCGACGGCGTTTCTCGCGAATGACGAACCGGTTACGCTGCGCATGACCACAAACGGCAAGGCGATTTCTGTCGAGAACAGTGCGTTGACCGCGCCACAGTTGCGCGTCCTCAATTACCTCGCCCGGCTGCACCATGGCACAGGGCTCGAGTTTCACGACCTGAACACCATTCTGACCCTGCCGGGTGCTGCGGCGTTTGTTGACGGGAAAGTTGCCAGCAACTTTGAGCCGTCGCGCAGGGTGACCGGCACAGGTCTGCGCCTTTTGGCGAGCTATCCGCTCTATCGGGAGGCGTTTCACCTGACACCTGCCGGCTTTGCCGCGTTGTTCGGTGAAATCAGCCCCTATCGGCGGGCCGATCAGACCATCGCAGACGATAATGCCGTACCGGGGCTGGAACAGACCGAACAATCCTTCATGGCATCTCTCTTTCACGATGACGCGCCGCATCTGCATCAGTTGGTCGTTGAGGGCAGCACGTCGATCACAGACGACACGCTCGGCGCGCTCGTTGCGCGCGGGTTCGGTCTGTCGGCGCTTGAGCTTGAGACGCTGGTGGATGCTCTGGATGACGGGTTTGGCCTGTCAAGCGGGGTTGATATGCGGGGACTGGGCGCGCTCTACCGGATGGTGACGCTGTGCCGGATGCTGGGCTGGCCGATCCTTTCGGGCATTGCGTTGATGCAGCGGATCAGTGACGGGCTTGGCGATGCACCTTCGCTCTGGGAGACGCTCACCCGTCGCAATGAGACCGAGACGGACACAGATGCGCTCTGCAGCGCCATCGACTGGCTGGTGGACCTGGCCCGTTGGATGACCGAGGCCGACGTCGGCCCGGACAGCTTGCTTGCTCTGCTGACCCCACCCTCGGCGAGCGGCGTGGCGGCAACGGATGCGGACATCGCTTGGTTTGACGAAGTCGCAATTGCCTATACGTCGGTGGCGATCAGCGCGGAAACCTTTACCGGCTTTGAAACATGGGACGGCGGGTCAGTTCCTGCCGACAAATGGCTCGCGCATGTGACTGGCGATGGCCCGATCTGCGACCGGGACGGCGTCTTTCTCAATGATGTGACACGGGACGTGATCGAAGCAAGCTGCCACGACCGCCTCATGAGCCAAGGGATTGATCCAAGTTTGGCGGGGAACGCGGCTCTGTTGCTTGCGCTCGTGGAACGTCTGGAGACTTTGCGGGATCGGCAGGTGGAGATGATCGAAGCGCAGGTTGCGGGGATCGACGCAGGGATCAGCGCGGCCACTGTCCCTCCATTCCTGTGCTGGGCGCAGTCAGGAGCGCTTGATTTGCTTCGGAGGGTCCGGAAGGGGCCAGGCGACAGCGAGGCCCGCCATTGGCTGGCCGAAATCCGGCGCCATATTGCGGTCGTTTCGACCTTTGAGCTTGGCGATGTCGAGCTCGCGATGCTGGGGCTCACCCCGCAATGGATTGCGCCCGAACTGGCAGACACACAGGGCGGGCCGCGTCCGTTAGACCTGGCTCAACTTGTCTGGTTGCAGCGCTTTGCGATGCTGCAGGTCGCGCCTGCGACCGATGCCGCGCTGCGGGGTTACTTGATGCTGACCAACGCGGAGGGCGCTGGATCCGACATGCCTGACGGGATGCGGGCGCAATGGGTTGCGGGCAGTCGGGAGACACTGGCGCTTCTGTTGAACTGCCCGACACAGGACATGGGAATTTATGCGGACGCGCTGATCGGACCGGGTGAAGTGGCACGCGATATCGCGCAAATCGACCTGCTCGCGCAGCATGTTCGGTTAGCGGAGGAGTTTCACCTAAGCGCGAAGGACCTTTTGGCGCTTAAGGGCGTCAGCAACTCCGCGACCAGCGGGGATTGGAACGCGGCGGCCGCGGCTGCGCAAGCGGGGCTCGCGCGCCTTGACAATGGCAACCAGATGCCGGGCTTCCGCCACCGTTTGGCCGAATTGGAACGCGACGCGCTGGTCGCTGCGTTCATGCAGACCCGCATTGCCGGGGATGAGGATTTGAAAACCGCGATCACCAACAGCGAACAGCTTTATTCCTACCTTCTGCTGGATGTGAACGTCACCAGCGCCGTGCCCACAAGCCGCATCGTCGAGGCGATCAGCTCGCTGCAGCTTTTCATATCGCGCGCATTGGCCGGGTTGGAGCGCGGTTTGAGCTTTACCAATGCCGACGGTGTGGGCAGCCGCGAAGAGCTGGCCGCGCAGTGGGAGCTCGACAAGGACTACCGGCAGTGGGAAGCCAACCAAAAGCTCATGCTTTACCCCCAAAACTACATCGAGCCCGAGTTGCGCCAGATCACCTCGCCCGAGTTCGACACGCTGCAACAGGCCGTATCGGGGGGCGACGTCACGGATAATGCCGTCGAAGCGGCCGTCAACAGCTACATGAAGGGTCTTGCCGGTGTGTGTGATCTTAGCCTGTGCAGTATGCACGCCGAACGTCACGCCGGTGACGGCGGGATAGAAAACGCCACCTACCATTTGCTTGCCAAAGCCAAGTGGGAGCCGGGGCGGTTCTTCTACCGCAAGCTTGACGCAGACTACGAGACGATTGCCGACCTGAAGGAGGGTAGCCCGTTTCTCAAGGCGATGGACTGGACCTATTGGCAAGAAGTCAGTGTTCCCACAACATTCGACCTTTTCTCGGAGGTCACGGTCTGCTTTTTCAAAAACCGTTACTACTTTTTCTGGCTCGAATTGGAAGAACGGCGCGTGCCGGTCGACGGGGGCGATAGCCCCGGACAGCATATGTCACTTTGGCGATTGCATCCGCGCTATATGCGCTGCGATCTAAATGCTCTGTCTGGTCCCATGCTGACGCCTGGGCTTTTCATCGACAGCCCCTTTGAAAACAACCCACCCGATCTGTCGATCGACGGCGCGTTCGAATGGACGGGTGAGAAACCCGTCCTGAACGGCACCTATCACCCGACCCGCGCCGAAGACGGGTTGGTTTATGGCAAACTACAAGGATTCAGCCGCGCCGCTACGAACGAAACGCTCATGGCCTCTTTCGGGATCGACCTTGGTATTGCTGGCAACAAAGATGCGCAAATGACCGCGCTCCACATCCGGTTGTCGGATGAATGGTCGGACGCGATCCTCGAATGGGACGGGGCGCTGGTGACGACCTTCGACGACGCGGCGCCCAAAGGATATGCCAGCGTCTATCCGCGACCCGTCGATGAATACAACGCCATTTCGGACGAAAACAGCGTTCGGACGCCGCTTCCGGATCTCACCCATTTCGTGGCCGACTTCAAGGGCAAGGCCTGCACCGCGAAAGCCCTGAACAAGGCGGGCTCGACCAGCGGCTACTTCTACTTTTACCCAGGCACCAAGCATTCCGGCAGTCTCGGTCGGATCAGGCCTAGCCTTACTCTCGGGGTTGAGGAGCTTCACATCAATGTGCCGCCCGGAGGGGGGTGGTCCAGCGGGCATAGCGCTTGGAGCAAAACGACCGTCAATTTTGTATACTCATTCGTCACGAGTGAGGGGAAACGTTTCGAAAAGCGCGTCGACGGCATGATCGCGGAGCGGGATCTGACAAGCACCGACAGTGAGCCTTTGCCCGGACATGACTACATCCACGACTATTACAATTCCGTTCGACCGGTATTTGACATCCCGTCCGACTGGACCTTCGACGGCGCATCTTACGGGCGAATGAAGATATCCGCCGAGGTCAAGCGCGAGTATAACTCCCGGTCTTTCTATTACCCAAATTCATCAGGGAAGTCTGTCAGAGACGATCTTCACCCTGTGAATCCGAAGGTGCACAAGGCTACAATGACCGTGGCCGAATTTATCCTGCGCCCGCCAGCGGGGAAGGACAATACCGGCTGGGTCCAGACCGGACAGCACGGCAACCGCACGTTCCTGCATCTGGCCGAAAACCCCACCCGAGAACTCGACGAAACCTTTGTGTTGATGAACTCCTCCTCCGTGATGTCGGATCTGGCAAAATCCATGCCGCGACCGGGCGGCTGCGAGAGTCTGTTCGCCTTGAAAAACCACTTTGCGCGGGCCGAAGACATGGGTGGGTTCCGGGGCGAGTTTCAGAAAACGTTGCAGCTGCTCTATGCCGGCGACGGAGCCAAGGACGGCTTACCCGACGCGCATTGGCCCAGCGGAACCTTCGATTTCGACAGTGCCTATGGCGCCTATGGCTGGGAGGTTTTCTATCATATCCCGTCGGCTATTGCCGCGGGCTATGCCAGCAGCGGACAGTTTGACCTGGCCTTGCAATGGCTGCGGCGGATCTTTGATCCGCAGCTTGTCAATCCGTGGCAGGTGGCACCGCTTGTCGATGCGGTTGAGCCGACGGACGGACTGGCCTTTGACACAGGCGACGTCATTGTCGATCCCGACCGGATCGCGCGGGATTATCCGTTCTACTACCAACAAGCGACAATCCGGAACATGCTGGAAGTGCTGCTTGATTTCGGCGACGCCGAGTACGAACAGCAAACGCAGGAGAGCCTGCAAAGGGCCAAGGCGCTTTACGTTTCGGCCAAACAATTGTTTTCCGACAATCTTTCTGACACGCTCGACAGCCTGACGAGCACACCCTGGACGGACCCGACTTTGGGCGAGGCCGCTGTAAACGGGTATGATGGTTTCTTGCCGCCTTACAACGGTGAGCTGCGGGGGCTTTACGACACATTCGAGGCACGCCTGTTCAATTTGCGCCATTGGCTGGACCTGAACGGTCAGCCGCTGAACGTGCCGCTATTGGCGCAGCCGATAGATCCGCAGGTCCTTCAACGGACGGCGAAGTCCCGTCTCAGCCTCGACAGGGACAGCGCCGGGGACGGCGATGGGTTCGATAGCCCGCTTGATTTTGGCTATGTCCTGCGATCCGCCAAGGGGTACATCGGCAACCTCAAATCCACCAGCGCACGGCTTCAGTCTGCGAGCGAGAAAGAGGCGGACTCGGTGTTGGAGGAGTACCGCATGAACGCCGCAGTCAATCGGTCGGATCGCGCGATTGACCTGCAGGATTTCACGATCGACATCGCGGATATGGATGTGACGATAAAGCGGACCGCGCTGGCGAAATCTTCGATTGCGCTGGCCAACAATGTGGTGCGCACACTTGCCAAACAGGCCGAGGTCGGGGTCCAAACCACGAAAACGGCTGTCGCCACGGCCAAAGGCGCGCGCGAGAAGATCAAGGTCCTTGGCAAGCAAATCTCAGCCGGGCTCAAATCCACCCTGCCAAACACGTTTGGATTTTCCAACGGCGGTCAGAACCTCGAACAGGCGGAACATGCCATGATGCTCGGCGATGTTCTGGAGTTCCTCTACTTCTGGAACATGAAGGACGAGAAAAAGGCGCTGAGCAACACTTTCAACGACGCGACCGACCTCTTGCGCAAGACGGCCGAGCTAGCGGCGCAAGTGACGCTGGACAGCGAAGAACTGGCCAAAGCCCGCCAAGTCGCAGCCAAGGAAAAGGAGCTGCGCGATGAGCTTGAGTTACAGCATGAGGGCGCGCAGGGCCTTCTTGATACCTGGAACAACGTTTTCGGCGGAAGTACGTTCTACAGGCCCTTCCGTGAAGACCTCGAAGCGCTTTATGCAGAGGAATGGGCGACCACCCAGGAATTCTGCAGATTGCTGGTGAGCCTGTACCAAGACGAGACAGGGCTGACCAACGGCTCCACCTTCTTGCGCACAACCAGCCTTGGCAGCGACGTCGACAAGTTCAATGCACCCCATCGCCTCGCCTTGGACATTGAACGGCTCGAAATGGCCTACATCCGGGCCGGGACAGAAAAGGCGGGCCAAACGACCAAGCTTCGGTTTCCGCTCAGTGAGTTGCCCGCGGTCGGGACAGAGGTTTCGGCCCTGGAAGAACTGACCAGACAAGGCGAGGTCTATTTCCAACTGACGGACGAGATGTTCGACGTCTTTTATCCAGGACAGTACGACCGCGTCATTCAGAGCATCAACGTCTGTTTCCCTGGTTTGGCCGCGGCAGGTCTCAGCCCGCATGCGCGGCTGACGCAAGTCTCCAACACCCGCTTTATGGTGCCCGGACGCGATCCGGCGCGCGGGGCCAAAATTCGCAAGGACCGGCATGCGTTGCAGAGCATGGTGATCGGCGCGTGCGACATCGACACGCGGGACCTTGACGCGCCTGATGGGTTGTTGAAGCGGTTCCAGAACACAGGGGTCGAGTCGTGCTGGCATCTTGTTATGCCAACGGTTCAGGAGCTGAAGAGAGGCAAGGCTGCGCATGGTCGCAGTCGGGACTGGCGTGCCGCCGCGGAGAAACACCATCAAGAGCTTGAATCACACATGACCGAAGTGGATTTCACCGTCCGGTTTTCGGGACGTTGGGTCGGCACTGAGGGGCTGCGCCACTAAGGTCGATTTTCCCAAAATGGCGGCGAGGCCAGCCGGTGGAATGCCACTGCCTCGCCGCCGTTCGCTTTGGCAGACAAGGCAGCCAAGAGCGACACGCTGGGATCACCTGCCAGCCGGACCGTCGCCGAGGTCCCGACAAACAATCGGCCTCACTCCAGCCTCGCTGGCCTGACGCCAAACGAATATGCTAACCGGTCAAAGGAAGACCAAAACCTGAACAGAGCTAACCAATAAACGCGGACTCAAAGGGGAGCAGGTCATAGGATTTGACCCTCTGCTTCGAGTGGTCCTGTTCACATCCATTTTCGTAGTCTCTGGTCATCTCCAAAACACCACTTCGCAGGCGGACCCCAGCATACAGAACGGTAAGGAGCGCCTGCGGTCGAGATCAGTTTCACATGCGTCTTTCCGCAGCTGACGCTGGGCGGCATTGTGATTGGCAAATGTGTATTCGTCTTTGACACTACTGATCGCTCCGCTCCGTAACTTCGACCGGTCTGGCCTTAAAGCAGAATTTGCGTCATCGCCTGTCTAAAGGGCATTTTTTGCGACGATGAGTGCTGCTTTGGTATTCTGCCATGATTTTCACTCTGTTAAAATCAAAGGCTTACGCGCATAGGAAAGGCCGTGTCACTCGGCTCGCACCAGGAACGGCGAATTTGTTGCGCGTCGCGCCGCAGGTCTTGTGATCTACCACGAGCCGCACGCGGCGCAACGCCTGCGCTTCAACTCGCCGAAACGCATTGTCGTCCTGTTGCATCTTTCTGCTGTCCTGCCCGTCCCGACAGGACATCGTGACCTTAGGGCACCGCGTTGAGCGAGGGCGGCAAAGCGCCTACATTGCTTACGCGCGAGGTGCATTTAAGGCGCGCTTCGTGTCATCGGAAACTGATGACCCCAACGCAAGGACAGTGACATATGTCTCCCGACGATGCGGCGGTGTTTGGCGTCAGGCTCGCCATTATCACGGTCGGATTTGTTGCTGGTGCCGTCTATTTGTTGCAGCGCCAGCTCAGCCCCGTGTACGGCCTGTCATCCTTCATGTTCCTGGCCTTTGTCGCGAGCCAGCTTGTCTATATCGTCGAAACGCTGTGGCCGGGTCTGCCCGCGGTCCTGCATCATGGCGTGCATATGGTGTCATATGTCGCTGCATTCCTTTTGCTGCCCACATTCTTCATTCATCTGAAATTGCTGTCCCGTGTACCAGAGCCAATCACCCGCAATGAACTGGCGGTGCACATGACTTTGCCGGTGACCGTGTTCATGCTGGCCTTGGTCACGATGTTCATTCCCAGCGACAGCATGGCTGTGTTGAAAGCAGACCTGTCTTCGCCGGATGTTGCGCCCTGGATGGCGTTCACCGTACGCACTCTGCTGCGACTTGAGTTCGGAGGTTACGCCTTTGTGCTCATATACATCTGGCTCCTGTTTCGCTGGCAAAGGCGCAATGGCACGCACATGCGCACGGTTTTTGCCAATGGCAACAGTTGCGAGACAGTTTGGACGCTCGCTCTGGCTGCCGTTATGGCGGCCTATGTTGCGCAGGCGCTGATGTCGTATTTTGTCCGGGATGCCGGGTTAGGTCATCCGGTTGGTCCGATCCAGCATAGCATCATCGCCTTGCTGTTCATCTTGCTGGTCGCAATTCGCGGCTTGCAACAAGCGCCGGGGCTCTATCGCGCACTGGACAGCGCCGGGCCGGTCACGCATCAGGACGCTCCGAAGTATTCAAAAAGCGCGCTGGCAGGCGAACACGCGGCCCGGATCGCGCGCAAACTGACCGCTGCGATGGCAGATGATCTGCTACATCGCGATGCCAACCTGTCCCTCACAAAGCTCGCCCAGCATATCGGGTCGTCGCCGAATTATGTGTCCCAGACTCTGAACGAACACCTGGAACAGCCATTTTTCGATTTCGTAAACCAGTGGCGGATCAAGGAGGCGGAACAGCTGTTGGTCAACGGCGATGAAACGATTTTGGCGATCGCCTATGAGGTCGGTTTCAATTCGCGGTCTGCGTTCTACACCGCGTTCAAAAAGCACACCGGTTACACGCCCACTCAGCACCGTGCCTTGCACGGCAAGGTGCATCAGGTGACGGCGGATCTAAAGAAGGAACGGCAGCCTGCGCGTCCCTGAGGCGTGCTTCATCCGTATGTTCAGAACCGTGTGGTGACGCCAATCGTGCACTCCTCGATGTCGTGGTCGTAAAAGGCGACATTGCTGCTGGTCCTGCCGAAGGTGCAGCGCAATGTCGGCATGAACCGCCCGAACCGGATCGCCTCATGGTGCGCTGATATGTTGATTTGCGCGTAGTCATCCGCACGCGCCACGCCGGCAAGGGGAAACAGTGCCGCGTAACTGCGTTGACCAAGCTCAATGCCAATCCCGCCTTGCAGTCCACCGGACCATGCCCGCGAAATGTGGGCAAAGACGCTTTGT
Organism: Tateyamaria omphalii; assembly: GCF_001969365.1. Lineage (NCBI taxonomy): Bacteria > Pseudomonadati > Pseudomonadota > Alphaproteobacteria > Rhodobacterales > Roseobacteraceae > Tateyamaria > Tateyamaria omphalii. The sequence goes on from NZ_CP019312.1 coordinate 175,649, forward strand.
CCGTCATATTGCAAATGAGCCCGTTCCGGGCGGTGCGCAATCAGCCGTGTACCCACAGTCAACACGCCGTCCTGCACGGACCGTGCAAGCCCGAACTGCATCCAGTAAAGCGGGCCGTCGTTTGCGTCACCTGATAGGTTGTCCCGCTGTTCGCCGCTGACCGACAAGAAGAGGGTATTGCGCGCGTTCAGCCGTCGGTCGGTGCTGAAGCTGACGCCGAGGTCGAGCCGGTCATCCTGTTCGTTCTCGGTCCAGAGCCGATGCGCAAACGGTCCGACCGACCAACGCGATTGCGCACTGAGCCGCGCGTATTGCAACCGTGTAGAGGCGGAAAAGCTGTTGTGGCTGCTGTCGCTGAATTGCCGTGTCGACAGGTCCCAATCCAGGGTCCAGCGAAACCCGTTGTCCCTGCGCCACAGATGGCGCCCGGCAAGACCAAGTTCGACGCCGGTGCCCGGTTCCGCCTGGCTCGTGATATCGAATGAGGGCGCATTCGGCACGCCAGGCTGGAAACGCTCCTGGGAACTGCCGCGGTTGATATTGGTTGACGAAATGATGGCGAACCGCCCGCTGAGCGAGAATGGGCGCAGGCGGTCAATCTCATCAAGAAAGGTGACATATCCGCGCCGCAGCTCTTCGGAGGGATCAATGCGCAAAAGGGTGCGGAAGTGATGCGCCGACGCCCTGTAATCCCCGACAAGAAGCAGGCTGTGCGCCAACTCGCGCCGCGCCGCCAAATAGGACGGGTCCCGCAACAGGACATCACGGAAAACCTGGATTGCGCGGTCGAAATCGCCATCGGCCTTGGCGACGCGCCCTTCAAAGAAAAGCCAGTCGGTTTCCGTTGGCCCTTGCGATGCAAAAAGCGCACGCGCTTCTTCAACCTGCCCATTGGCGATCAACGTGACAAGCATACGGTCAGAGACTGCCAAAGCCGGGCGCGCCAAAACGCTCAACGCACCCAGCACAATCAAAACGGCCGCACACAGGCGGGCGCGCTGTTCCATCAATCCGAACATGATCTTTTGTGGCGCTACGGGTTCTGATTAGGCCGCTCTGCAATGAACCCGCCGACCAGCACCTTTCGGTTGGTATGTCCGGCAAATGCTCCGACAGCGCGGTCGTTTCCGATGCGCCCGGCAAGCGGTGCGTCGACCCCGCGGTAGCTGGCCGTACCACCGATATTTTGCCCGGTAATGTTACCATTGACAGCCAGTCCGCCCGACTGCCCGATCAGCGTGCCTTGGCCGAAATCTGCGTTCAGGGTGATTTTGCCCGCCACGTTCGTTTCAAAGCTGTTGCTGTCGGCGTAGGATAAATTGTAATCGCCCGCATAACTTGCCGTGGCCACTGTGGGCGCGCCGCCAACCTGGTTGTTCGGCAGAATACCCGCCACGCCGAGAAATGTGTCAGTTCCGCGCACGCGTCCAAGTTGGTAGGCAAAACCGCTGCCGTTCAAGAAGCTTTGCTTTGAAAAAGAATTCCCGATTGACCCAACGATGCCGACATCTGGCAGATTGCCGTTCGCGGTCAGCGTAACAATCCTGCTGTCCGTCGTCAGGCCGGGCGGAATGCTACCCGAACCGCCGCCAAAACCGCCCGTCGAAGACCCGGAGCAGCCGGCAAGCGCGCACGCACATGTCAGAGCGACGATGCCGTAAAGTGATTTGTGTCCCATTCATTTCTCCTGAAATCCGTTCGGACAAAGCCCAAGGGCCCGCCACGCCAAAATGCGTGTTCTATACATTTGGCGTACTCGGGTGCTCTCGTCGTCCTGTCGGGTACGACAGGTGCGAGCGGTGTGCAGACGGGTAGGACGGGACAGCTGAGCCTGGTGGCGTGAAGGCAGTCAGCGCGCCTGGGCAGCGCCTTGGCGACCTGCCAGCGCGCCAGACGCCCAATCGGCCATCAGGTCGTAGTATCCGGCAGTGATGCGTGTGTGGGACCGGGTCCCATTGTCATTTTGCACGTAGTCCCACATGCCGTGATCGGTGCGTGGAAAAACCCGGATCGTGATGTCTTGGCCGTTATCTTCCAAGGCTCGCAATCGGCCGATGCTGATGCCCGGTGGTGCTGCGCGGTCGTTGCCCGCAAAGACCCACAATTGTGGAACTCTGACGGCCCGAACTGCGTCGACGGGGTCGATGCTCCAGTCGATATCATAGCTTTCGAACAGTGGCAGAATGACAGTTTCGATCTCTTCAACCGAGGCATCAAGAAGTATTCCGGTGTAGTCGCCGCGTACATGCGGCAGCCACAATGCATCTGCAAAACGGTTCCGCACCTCATCGAATGCAGCGATCGACGCCGCTGACGGGTGCCGCGCGAGCTGTGCCGTTGCGTCCGTGATCTGGCGCGCCTTGGCCTGCACGTTGTCTCCGAAACCGGCGGCGCGCAGCTCCAGGGCGACTTGGGCCGCGTCCTCTTCCCGAATGTCCATGACCAACCCGTAGCCGACCGCGATGAAGTCCGCGTTTGCCCGCGGCGCTGCCAGCGGCGCCACCCATCCACCCTGGCTGAGGCCGATCAGGCCAAAGCGCCCGAAGCGACCGCGCGCGAGGCGCTTTGCCTCACGCGATGCCGCGACCAGGTCGTCTGCCAGCAGCCCGAAATTTTGCGTATACGCACCGCCGGATTGTCCAGTGCCCCGTTTGTCATAGACGAACACAGATATCCCGCGCCCGACCATCTGATACGGATCCCGCGCCCGTTCAAGCCAACCGCTGTCCTCCGATCCATGGGCAAATATGACAAGAGGGCTTTCCGGTGCCCGGTCAGGCGGTTCGATCAACTGGCCTGCCAGGTCCACATCCCGAGACTTAAAGGATGTGTAGGTTACCGTGTGCGCAATGTGCGGCCATACCCCCACATCCACAATGTCTATGGCGTTCTCAAGACATCTGACCGGCGCGTCGGGCCCACCCACGTCGCCTGTCAGCCCGGTATCAAAGGTGTATTTGAACCCGGTATCTGACCGCGTCACAGCGACGAACCCGCTTTCGGAGCCCGAGAAAACCCCGACCTTGCACTGGTGGCCGTCGTCCGCGCCCGCCAGTGCCTCAGAGATATTGGCGATCAGCAACAGCGCGACCAGAAGAATTTGATTTGCAATGCGCATCTGCCTCGTCGGTCGTTGTGGTTTAGGGGTGGGACCGAGTATCGCGCTGGCAGGCCACGCCGACCAGACGTACGGGCAAGGCAAACGTCCGCGCCGTCACACTCGGACAGCAGATGTGCGTGCTATCCTGGTTTGCAGTTGCGTTTCGCAGTTCAAGGGCTGGGGTCAGCGCAGTGCGGGCGCGCCCGGCACCGACATGTCCACCATGTGCCGCGCCAGCGCAATGCATCCCGACGCTTGATGCTGCGCCAAAGCGTGCCCCTTGCCTGCGGTGGCTAGATGCGCCTCGCCCACCACGCCGCTATCCGACAAATCCGATGCGATCCAGCCGAAGGATATGGGTCCTATTGGCGGGATTTCGGATGTCTCGGCGCTGGACCGGAAGTCCCGTGCCACATCCATGTCAACCGTCTCGGGCTTAAAGGCGAGCATCAGAGATGTTTCGCGGTCCCCGCCGTGGATGCCAAACGTGTTTTCCTGGTCGCTGAACAGCCCCTCGGGCGCACCAAACGATCCCCATTGCGTCTTGACTGCCAGCATCCCCGCCTGCACGCGCAACTCGCGCGACAGAATCGAGATCAGGTCGAGATTGCCGCCATGCGAATTGACGATCATCAGCTTTTTCAGCCCGGCACGGGCGACGGACAGTCCAATCTCCGTCCAGGCGCGCAGAGCGGTTTCTGCCGTTAATGTACATGTTCCAGCCGCCCATAGGTGTTCGTTCGACTTGCCGATGGCCTGCACCGGCAGGATCACCAGGTCGAGGTCCTCGGGGCAGGTGGCGTGCACCGCGTTCAGCATCCCTTCGGCAATCAGCGTATCGGTGCCCACCGGCAAATGCGGGCCGTGCTGTTCGATGGCTGCCGTGGGTAGCAGGACGATGGTGCGCTCCGGATCCAGCGCCTCGAACTCCGGCATGCGAAGATCGGCCCAGTTGCGCGCGCTCATGTGGTTTCCTTCGGCGCATAGGTCGCCGCCAGCCGCGACGCCAGATAGTCGGCGGCCCGGATGGGTGGATACTTGGCGTCGCCTGTGCCGGGCAGGGCCGCGACCCGCGCATCCGGGTTCGCTTCGCAGAAGAAGGCAACCGAACGCCGCTGGCGCTTGGGTGGCAGCACCCGGTGCGGGGTCGAGACGTAGATGTCGTTTGTCCACCGCATCAGGCAGTCGCCGATATTGACCACATAAGCGCCGGGAACGTGGGGCACATCTGTCCAGTCGCCACCCCGTGGCTGCACCTGCAACCCCGGCTCGCCGTCCGTCATCAGCAGCGTGATCGCGCCATAATCTGTATGTGCGCCCGCGCCGATTTCATTCGCTGCACCGCTGGCGGGCGGGTAGTGCAGCAGCCGCATGGCCGACAACGGTTCGGTAAACAGATCGGCAAAATGCGTGGCGGGCAGGCCAAGGTCCTCGGCCATAACGCTCAAAAGCGCCGAGGCTTGTGTCTGGCACGCGTCGTAATAGGCCAGCATCGTGTCGGCAAAGCCGGGGATATCAGGCCAGCGGTTCACCCCGCGAAAGGGTTCATCGGCCAAGACGCGGGGATCATCTGGCGCAAGGTCATAGCCGATGTTGAAGGTCTCCTTGCTGTCCACCTCGGGCCGCGTTTCGTCCAGGGACTCGTCCCCCGGCTTCGCCCAGCCGCGATAATGCGGCGTGTCCAGGATCGACAGTTTGGCCTTCTCGGCGCGCGGTTGGTTGAAGAACGTGTCTGCCAGCGCGAACACCTCGTCCCGCAGGGTGTGCGGCACTTGCGGGTTTGCCAGCAGGAAGAACCCGGTTTCGCGCACCGCCGGGCCCAATTGGGACCGAAAGGCCGCGCGGTCTGTTTGTGCTTTGGTCCAGTCGAGGACAGGGATCATGCCGTCAGCCTTTCCATACGTTCGGCCACTTTCCTAAGGTACTGTGACCGCGACGTATCGGTGGAACTGTCCATCAGGTAATGCGCCGCAAAAACGGTGCGACACCTCTTGGCACAAATGGCGCGCACGCCGCGTGTCAGCATCTTGCGACCGGGCGCACCAATCAGGGTCGTCAGCCACCAAGATGCGCCGCAGGTCGTGAAAACGCCCAAGCGTTTGATGTGGGTCAGGCCGGGCTGGATGTTGTCCCCTTCGCCCTTGGGCATGATAAACGCGACACCAGGCAACAGCACCCGGTCGAGCCAGCCCTTCAGCATCGCGGGCAGGCCATACCACCACGTCGGATAGATAAAGATCAGCGCATCGGCCCATTGCACATCCGCCACATCCTGCGCCACCGGATCGGCGTTGCAGCTTTCGTCCAGATAGCAATCCAGCTCATGGGCGGTGAGCACTGGCATGAAGTTCGACCGATAAAGGTCGCGCAAGCGGTATTCGACGCCTGCTTTCTCCAGATGGGTCGTGACCGTGCCCAGCACGGCGGCGTTAAAGCTGTCCTCCTTGGGATGGCAAAAAATGATGAGCGCACGCATCAGAACGTCCTTAATTGTTCTCCGACATGGGTCAGGAAGCGGCGCCGCTGTGCGTCCGTTGCCCGGTTCATGTCATAAAGGGCAAGGTATTTGGTCGTTCGTGGCCTGCACACGTGCCAAACGGCGCGCGTGATGCATTTGCGCGGGGGATCCCCGCACAGCATGGCCCGCAGCCGCGTGCCACCATATGTGGTGACAGCCGCCAGCCGCCGAATGCGTGTCAGGTTCGGGACGACCTTGCCATCGTCCAACCGGAAAGACACGCCCGGCAAAAACACCCGGTCGAGAAAGCCCTTGAGCATCGCCGGGTATCCGAAATTCCACACCGGAAAGACCATGACCAGTGCGTCGGCCGCGCGCAAACGGTCGACATAGTCCTTCACGGGTTCAACATTGTCCGGCACGTCATGATAGCCGCGCCTGTCGGCCTCCGACATTACGGGATCGAAGCCTTCGGCATAGAGGTCGCAATCATCCACGTCCCAACCACGCCCCAACAATGACTGAACCACTTGCGTATGCAACGCTGCATTGAAGCTGTCAGGCACCGGGTGCGCTGCCAGCACCAAAGCGCGCTGTGGTTCGGACGGGACGGTGGGTGCTGGCGTCATTCGGCAGCCTGTATCTTGGGATAGGAATACATCTCGGCAAAATCGAAGTCCGGATCATCCCAGGCGATCATCTTGCCGGGGTTGAGCAGGCCCTTGGGGTCCGCCTCGCGCTTGAACTTCAACTGCCGGTCATCGACCGTCTGCCGCCCGCCTTCCTCCAGCGTGTAGCGGTGCGGGTTGAACACCATGGCGCCCGCGTCCTCGTGTATCTTGACGATCTCGTCCAGCCGCTCCTCGGTCGTGAATTTGACAAGGGACAGGCCCGCAAACATGACCTTGCCGCCTTCTTTGAGCACCTCAAGGTGATGCAGCACCTCGGGCGACAGCGCCTCGCGCATCTTTTCGATCAGGTCCAATTGGTTCGGATAGCCAAAGCGCACCTGCAAATACGTGATCGACGGATCGACCTTGAGCGCGCGCAGTGTCGTATGGTTCCAGCCGTATTCAAAGACGGTGCCCGGCGACCGGTCCCAATCGTGATCATCGCTGCGGTAGATCAGGTTCAGCGCCGGACTGCGGCCCAACAGCGTCTGAAACCCGTCCATCGAATGCGGCGCGACCATCAGGCCGATCAGGGTATCGTCGGCCTCGACATGCGGCGCCACGCGCTGGAAGTAATCCTTGGCCACCGGCGCCTCGAACACGGTGGCCAGCTTGATCAGAATGCCGTCCTCGTTTGCAAGGTCCTGGGCAAAGCGGGTGGCGGCCATAAAGTCCTTGGAGGTGACGAACATCTCCACCCAGTCATAGGCGGGCGCAAGGGGCATCTCGATCTCGGTGATGATGCCGTTGGTGCCGTAGGCATGGCTGACGCGGGCCAGCTCCTCGCCCCGGAACTCAAGAATGCGCGGCTCTTCCTCCATGGTGACAACGCGCAGGCGGATAATGTTGCCCAGATCGCGCAACGACCCCCATGTGCAGGACCCGACACCGCCCGAGCCACCCGCGATAAATCCGCCGATCGTGGCCGTCGCCCATGTGCTCGAAAACATGCGGATTTCCTGCCCCGACTGCTCCTTGCAGGCTGCATCCAGATCTTTCAGCAAACATCCCGGTTCGACAATCACACGGCCCGGATGCACCGCTTTCACCTTGTCCATCCAGCGCAGGTGCATCACGCACCCGCCCTCCAGCGGCATCGCCTGCCCATAATTCCCGGTCCCCGCGCCGCGCGTCGTGACGGGCACATCGTGGTGGTAACAAACCTTGAGCACCTCGATCACCTCCGCTTCATTCCGCGGGCGCACGACGAAGTCGGCAACGACATGGTCCAGCCGGTCCTTGAGCACGGGTGAGTACCAGAAGAAGTCGCGGGATGAGGCGCGAATGCTGGCCTCTTTCTCGTCGATGTCCAGATGGGCGAGGGCGGCTTTGGCGGCGTCGATGTTCATGGTGTCTCCCACAGATGGTCAAGGGTGGAATAGTCGGGCAATGTGCGGTCGATGGCGGCGCCATTCCGCAGAACGATACGGTCGGATTGCGGGCGGGCATAGAGCTCGGTCCATTCCCGCGCTTTGAAAATGACGAGGTCAGCAGGCGCGCCGGGCGCAAGGCTCTGCGCCTCAAACCCGCACGTTGCGGCAGGTTGTGTGGTAAAGGATGTCACCCAATCGGTGCGCGCGTGATCCAGATGTGCAATGCGCGTCGCCTGCCGCATCACCTCCAGCATATCCAGATCGCCATAGGCATAGAACGGATCGCGTGTGTTGTCGGACGCAAAGGACACCGGAATGCCCCGCGCGCGCATCTCATGCACCAGCGTCACACCCCGCCCGCGCGGAGTGCGCGCGGTGCCTTCGGGTGTACGGTCCTGAAGATACAGATTGCACATCGGCAGGCTGACCACATGCAGCCCGGCCCTTGCGACCAGATCCAGCGTGTCCATCGCCCGCGCGTCGTCCTGCGTGGACAGCGAACAGCAATGGCCGACCACGATGCGCCCGCCGAACCCGACCTCCAGCGCCACTTCGGCAATCAGGCGGAGGGTTTCCGAGGATGCGTCCATCGTCTCGTCCACATGGAAATCAGCATCAAGGCCGCGCGCCGTGGCGAGGCGAAAGAACCCCTCAAGCCGGTCGCGCAGATCGGGCACCGGATAGGTGACCATGCCCAACGTCCCGCCGTGCTCGGCCACCAGATCGGCGGTCACCTTGAAATCGCCGTCCTCGGAAAATCCATCGCAGCCGATCAGGCACACGCCCTGCAGGTCGATCCGACCGGCCCACGCCTCGCGCAATTCGGAAAACACGGGCCACGTGATCTGCGGCTGCGGCGGGATACTGTCCAGATGCGTGCGCACCGCACGGCTGCCATGGGCATAGGCGCAAGCGAGGCCGAACTCCATCCGGGCGCGCAGATCGTCCGCCGACCAGTTGGCATGATCGGCGCGCACGGTGGTGAGCGCGCCCATGAACGACCCGTCGGGGTTCGACGCCCGCGGCCAGATATGCCCCTTGTCCAGATGCACGTGCATATCGGTGAAACACGGAAGCACCATCGCCCGACCCATATCGACGCGCTGGCCGGGTGTGTCGCTGATCTTGCCATCGTCAATGTGCAGATCGGTGGTGATCAGGTCGCCGTCCTGCCCGGTCAGGCAGGCAGGAACGGTAACATCGGCAAGGGTTATGTGTCCGCTGGGCAGGGCGCGAAAATCCATCAACCCTCCCGTTTGATGGCGCTTTCGTGCCACTTGCGCAGCAGCATGTGAGACAACAGCGACAGGGCCGCAAAGATGAACACGCCCATCGCCGCCACGATGGCAAGGGCCGCAAACATGCGCGCGATGTTCAGCCGGTAGCCCGCCTCCTGAATGCGGAAGGCAAGGCCAGTTCCCACACCGCCCGTGCCAGCCACCAGTTCCGCCACGACGGCCCCGATCAGCGACAGACCCCCGGCGATCTTCAAACCGCCCAGAAAGTACGGAAGGGCAGAGGGCAATTGCAGCATCCACAACCGTTGCCACCGCGTCGCCCCATAGATGCGGAAGAGATCGCGCAGATTGTGATCGACTGAATTGAGCCCCAGCGTCGTCGAACTGAGCACCGGAAAGAACGCCACAAGCCACGCGCAAAGCAACATGCCGACCGTCTTGCTTTCCACATAGATGAAGATCAGCGGCGCGATGGCCACCACAGGTGTGACCTGCAGGATCACCGCGTAGGGGTACAGCGACAGCTCAACCATCTTGTTCTGATTGAACAGGATGGCAAGGCCGGCACCGCCGACCACAGCAATGGCAAGGGCCATCAGAGTGATGCGCCCGGTCAAGAGCGCGCTGTCCCACAAGATCGCCCAGTCCCCGGTCAGGCTGCCCCAGACACGCGCCGGGCTGGGCAGGATAAAGTGGGGTATCTCGTTCCAGACCACGATCCGGTCCCAGACCCAGATCATCAGCGCCATGACCAAGAGCGGCAGCAGCCAGCGCGCCGTCCTTTCGATCCGGCGGCTGCGCGCGCGGCGTGCTTCTTCTGCATCAACCGTGGGGGCGGCGGGACGGTCCAGGTCGGTCACGCTCATGCCGCGGCCTCCATGGCCTGTTCCAGCGCTTGGGATGCTGCCCGACAATGCGCCACATATTCTGACGACGTACGAAACATCTCTCCGCGTGGATAGGGTTCGTCCACGTGCAACTCGTCGATCACACGTCCGGGACGCGCGGCCATCACCACGATGCGGTCGGACAGGAACACGCTTTCAAAAACGGAGTGCGTCACAAAAATCACAGTGCAGCCGATGCGCGCCTGCATCTCAAGCAGATCATTGTTCAACTTGAACCGCGTGATCTCATCCAGCGCGGCAAAGGGTTCGTCCATCAGGATCAACTTGGGCTGCGTGACCATCGCGCGGGCAATCGACACGCGCATCTTCATGCCGCCCGACAATTCACGGGGATAGGCGTTCTGAAATTTCTCCAGCCCCACCAGCTTCAGCGCCTCGAGGATCTCGTCCTTGACCGCAGCATAGCTTTTCCCCTCAAGCCGAAAGGGCAGGTACACGTTTTGCGCCACCGTGGCCCAGGGCATCAGCGTCGGTTCCTGAAACACCACGCCCAGGTCGCCTTGGGCGCGGGGCGTGGCCCATTCGATGCGGCCTGTGGTCGGTTCGGACAGTCCCGCGATCAAACGCAGGGCCGTCGACTTGCCACAGCCGGACGGCCCCAGAAGCGAGATGAAGTCGCCCTCGCGCACGGTCAATGACATCGCGCGCAACGCCTGCACATTGCCCGGAAACACCTTGTCCACTGCGTTGACACGCATCAAATCGTCACGCTCGGCAAAAGGAGCGATTTGCGCCATGTGGCCCTCTTTATCGTAGAAAATGCCGAACGTACGCACCACACCCCGTTCGGCATTCTGTTTCCTGAATTATAGAACGGCGATCAGGGTTTGATGTCCATCCCAACCTTCTTGTTTGTAAAGTCCAGCGTATAGGCCGCCTTCCAGTCCAGATCGCCAGAGATCACGCCGGCGTCGACCATCTTCTGATAGAAGTCACCGATCACCTCGTCCGACATGGCGCCGATCCCCAGATCAAGCGTCTTGCCACTGTCCACGATACCCTCGTCGCGCATCATGTTCTTGGCAAAGTCGATCTTGTCCTGGCTCATGTCAGCGTTCGCTTCCAGGATCATCGCGTCGGCGGCGGCGCTGTCGCCATAGAGGTAATTGTACCAACCTGTCAGGGACGCATCGACAAAGCATTCCACCTGTTCGGGGCTTTCATCAATGGTGCTCTGCATCACCTCAATGGTGGTGGCATAGGACGAATAGCCGTTGTCCGCGATCAGGAACACATTGGGTTTGAAACCGGCCTCCTTCTCGACCAGGTAAGGCTCGGACGACAGATAGCCCTGCATGGCCAGCTCGGTGTCGGCGATAAAGGGGGCCGGGTTGAAGGTGTAGGGCTGGCGCTGTTCGGTGGTGAACCCATGTTCGGCAATCATCCACTGATAATAGCTGGTAAAGCCATTGTCGCCGATCAGCAGCGTCTTGTCCTTCAGGTCCTCCCAGCTTTCGACGTCCGGGTGGGCCACGATGACCTGCGGGTGTTTCTGAAAAATGGCGGCGACCGCGACAACGGGGATGTCCTCGGCCACGGCGTTGAACGCCTGCAACATGTCACCGCCCATATGGTACTGAATGCGGTCCGCCAGCAGGAGGGCGCGGTTGTTCACCTGCGGCCCGCCTGAAACGATCGTGACGTCCAGCCCGCAGGCGGCATAGGTGCCGTCAGCCACGGATTGGTAAAAACCGCCATGTTCCGCCTGGGCCAACCAGTTTGTCCCGAACGTGACCGGCGTCAATTCCTCGGCCATCCCGGCCAAAGGCACGGCGGCCAATGCCGCGCTCAGCGCAAATCTATACATCACAATCATCTCCCCTGTTTTTTGGCATCACGTGAGCGCAGAGGATGGCGTTTACCCCACGGAAAGAAAGTCACGCGTCTGTGGGATCGTTCAGGCTGCGACGGAATTGGCGGAATGACGCCTAAAAAAGGGGCGGTGCGATGAAAAAATGATCGCGTGATGGCGTTCGGTTACGCGTAATCCTCGCCCGCATATCGGTTTGGCTGACCTTTTGCGGCGGGTTCACCGATGAAATCGGCCCAGTCTTCGCCGGGCCGCCAGATGCTGTCCATGTTGGCCAAGGCGTCTTCGGGGGACAGTTCCGTGCCCGACTGCGCATGGCGATAGAAAAAGGCGCTCACGCGTGCGTTGTAGATGCAGTGCACGTGCATCACCGCGTTCGGATGCCCCTTGATCGCCTGATCAAATACGGCGAAATCCTCATCCGTTGGCGCCTCGAAATCCACGGGAATATGGATATACGTCATGCCCAACCCGGCCACGGTTCCGGCTTCGTCCGGCAAGGCGCCCTCGACGTGATGCAGGCCCAGGTTCACGATATGTGTGACGCCCAGGGCGCGGATGTCGGCAAGCTGACGCTCGGTCGGCTGGCCAGAGGTGGTCAGGCGCGCGTTGATACGACGCCAGTTCAGGATATCAGGCAGGTCGTTCATCTGTCTCTCCAGCGTCAGTCGGACATGTGCGCGCAAGCGGCATGGGCCTTGGTCACGCGTTGGGTTGAGGCGGGAAACCTGATCAGCTTGGCGGCCGGACGAACCGGGCGGGGTACGAAGGCGCCACCGCAATTGGGGCAGGTTTGGTCGAACCGTGTTTCCGCACACTGGGCGCAGAACGTGCATTCGAAACTGCAAATCCGGGCATCTGTGGCTGCGGGTGGCAAATCCTTGTCGCAGCATTCGCAATTGGGTTTCAGGGCCAGCATGTCGGGCACTCCGCGTTGTTTGGAGGTAGACTACCGGGTTTCTGGATGGCAGAAATGACAAGATGACAGCAAAAACTGCCAAATCCTCTTGCACCTCCGTGGCCAGGCGATTGGTCGTGTTCGTTGTCTATGACAACATCGTGCTGCTGGATCTTGTGGGGCCGCTGCAGGTCTTTTCCCACGCACCGGACCCGGCCACGGATGCGCCGGGATATGAATGCGTTGTCGCGTCGGTGAATGGCGCGTTGACTACGACCAACACGGTCCTGTCGATCCCCAGTGTCGCGGCCGAAACGCTGGCGGACCAAGACATTCACACTTTGATCGTGGTTGGCGGCGATGGCGCCATTCCAGGCATGCGGGACGCGAAACTTGTCGGCCTGGTCAAGACGCTTGCGCGTCGAGCAGAGCGCGTCGCATCCGTGTGCTCCGGCGCACTGGTGCTTGCCGCAACCGGGTGGCTGAACGGTCGCCGGGCTGTCACGCATTGGGATGACTGCGCCATGCTCGCCGCTGAATTTCCCGAAGTGCGGGTCGAGCTGGATCCGATTTTCATCAAGGACGGCCCGGTCTGGACCTCCGCCGGGATCACGGCGGGCATCGACATGGCGCTCGCCATCGTGGCCGAGGATCTTGGGCGCGCCGCCGCCTTTACCGTCGCGCGCTCCATGGTGGCGCAAATGGTCCGCTCTGGTGGCCAGTCACAGTTCAGCCCCGCCCTCAGCCGCCAATTGCGGGACCAGGCGGGCCAGTTCGAGGCGCTGCACGCCTGGATCGCACATAACCTGTGCGAAGACCTGACGGTCGAATTGCTTGCCGCGCGCGCGGGGATGAGCCCACGCAACTTCGCGCGTGTATATGCCAGGACGATGGGCATGACACCGGCCAAGGCCGTTGCCGCCATGCGTTTGGAACGCGCGCAGGGGCTGCTTGAAACCACCGCGCAAGGGGTCAAGCAAATCGCTGCATCATGCGGTTTTCGGGACGAAGACAGGATGCGTCGCGCATTTGTCGGGCTGCTTGGCGTATCGCCGTCCGAGTACCGCGCGAATTTCAACGTGTCGTGATTGACACGCCAAGAATGCGATCTGGTCGCGGGTTCCTTGTGTGCTGCTGAGGGGCGCACGGGACAGAAATTGACGTGTAACTTCATGTACGGGCCGCAAGCCGCTGGAATCTGATACGAATCCGGGCTTCACAGATGAAAGCCACGTTGCTATTCTACCACCAATAAAAAAAGACAAGGCAGGCATACAGGCAATGAAAACGGGCTTTCGTGGCACGTTTGTCATCTCCTGGTCGCAAACAGAAGTGGACGGCCTCGAGGCCGCGCCGTTGGCATCGTTGGCTGTTGGGGCAGCCTGGGCCTGGCGTGGAGACCCCGTGCAGGTCGATGGTCCGCAAGACGTGTTGCGCCTGGACAGGGCAAACGGGGAAGAAGACATCCGCAGGCGCGCTGCGCGCATGGTGCATCGGCTGGTGGGTGCAGCACTCGACAACACACCGCTCGCGCCTGACATGGCAGAGCAGGACACGGTGATGCCGGACAACAGTTTCGTTGTGACCGATGGTGCCAAGAGCTACACGGTCACCGTGATTGATGCTGGCCGTGACGCCCAGCCGCTCTTGATGTTTGTGGACACCATCCCTCCGCGCAAAACGGATCTTTGGGTGGTGCATCACAGGATTGCTCCTGCCAAGCCCGAGCCGTCCTCGGATCTGCCGAGCCGCGTGATCTGTTTCACCCCGGGCACACGGATCGACACGCCGGATGGCCCCCGTTTGATCGAAGACCTGCGTGAAGGCGACAAGGTGCAGACCCTGGACAATGGCGCGCAAGAGATCCTGTGGGTCGGCAGCCGTCATATGACGGGCGCGCGGCTCTTTGCTATGCCCCACTTGCGACCGATCCGCATCGCGACCGGTGCGCTGGGCATCGAACGGCCCGATCAGGAACTGTTGGTGTCGCCCGACCACCGGATGCTGTTGAAGGGCGATGCGGCCCGGGATCTGTTCAACGCGCCCGAGGTTCTGGTGGCGGCCAAGGATCTGGTGAACGGCTCGACCATCACTGTGGACATCAAGGCACGCTCCGCCACCTATGTGCATCTTCTGTTGCCACGCCACGAAGTGCTGCGCGCCAACGGTGTGGAGACGGAGAGCTTTCATCCCGCAAATGCCGCGCTGTCGATGCTGAAGGAAGACGACCGCGCGCGTTTGATCGGGGCGATGCCGGATCTCGCGGAGGATCCGCACAGCTACGGCAGCCATGCCCGTCGGAACCTGAGCGCGAGCGAGGCCGCGATCCTGAACCACGCGGCGTGATCCAAAGGACGCGCGGTGCGCGACGACAGTGTTTAGGGGGCTCTGCCCCCGTCCTTCGGACTCCCCCGTGGTATTTTCGGTCAGAAGAAATGGGGGGTCAGGTGAACCCTGCGGTTCCCTTGTCCTGGGGTGTGCGTACCAGGTGCTTGGCCTTGATCTGTTCAGAGGTGTCGCGTGATCCGTCGTGGCTCCAACCCGGCGGGGCGACGGCGTAGCGCAGACGGTCCTTGAGGCTCAGGCCCCGTTGTGTGACGTCTTTCCAGATGCCGACCCATTCGTGGAAGGCCACCCGGATCGGATTGAAGGTGCCGATGTTCTGGACCAGTCCGTAATCCGGCTTCTCGCTGTCCAGTTCGGGCACGAAGGTGCCGAACATCCTGTCCCAGATGATGAAGACACCGGCGTAGTTTGCGTCGAGGTAGCGGGCGTTGCGGCCGTGGTGGACCCGGTGGTGGCTGGGCGTGTTCATCACCGCCTCGATCCAGCGCGGCAGTTTGCCGATGGCTTCGGTGTGGATCCAGAACTGGTAGATCAGGTTCAGCCCGCCCACGAACAGGACCATCGCCGGGTGAAAGCCCAGAAGGATCAGGGGCGCGCGCACCACCATCATGAAGGTGAACGTGCCCGTCCAGGTTTGCCTGAGCGCTGTCGTCAGATTGTAGTGTTGCGAGGAGTGGTGGTTGACATGGCTGGCCCAGACCCAGCGGATGCGGTGTCCGAAGCGGTGGACCCAGTAATAGCGGAAGTCGTCGAGCACGAAGCACAGCAGAACGACCCAGAGACTGGTGCCCAGATCAAGCGGAGTGATGGCCCAGAGCCACATGAAGAACCCCCAGGCGATGAAACCGAGCAGGATGCCCGAGGCGACGTTGCCTGCCCCCATGATCAGCGAGGTCACGGCATCGCGCGTTTCGTACCGTCCGCCGCGGCCCTTGATCACGATCCAGGCCAGTTCGATGGCGATGGCCGCGATGAAGAAGGGCACGGCGAAGTTAACGACGTCGGGGTAGGTGAGGTCTGCCATCATGTGTGTGCCATCCAGTCTTGCCACGCGCTGTGTTCCTGTGGCGTGAGCGTGAGCCGCACTTTGGGCGCGGCATAATCATCGAGATGCAGGGTGGAGGTGTCCCCGGCGCGCGTCAGCCGTTCACGGCCGGTCAGGCGGCGCGCGCAGCTGTCGGCGCCCATTTGCCATAGAACGCCCCGGCCCTGATCGGTCGTGATCCGCGCCGCGCGGCCGTCGCTGGTGACCGTGATCGCGTCAATGGTGTCGTCGGGATGCGCGCGGTGCCATGCGTCATGGGCCGTGTCGGCGGTGAAGGGGGCGGCGCGGGACAGGCCCAACATGTGCAGCGCAAGCGCGATGCCTGCGATGCCACCAACCACCAAAATCAACAGGATGTGCAACGGCACGGTCCAGTCCTCCCGCGCATAGTTCAGCGGGGACGGGGGCGGATCGTCAAGCGTGGCGTAGCGTCAGCTTGGGTGGCGCGGCATGGGTAACGGTTACCCGTGGGTAACATAACGCATTGTTAACGCTTGTTAAATTTGAGTTACGGCACCGTACGCTAGCTGCTTTCGGCACCGATCAGGGACGCGATGATGGCCTTGGCGCTGTCGGAGGACCAGTCGGCATCACCGCGCAGGCGCGCGATCTCGCGCCCCTCGGGGTCGATGATCACCGTGATGGGCAGGCCGAAGACCCCCATCTGTGCCGCCAGCTTCTGCTTGGGATCCTGGTGGCGGGGCAGGTTGGTGGCGCCGATCTCGTCGAGGAACTTGACGATGGCCGCGGGGTTGTTGCGGCCCGTGGCGATGGTCACCACCTCAAACTCGTCGCCGCCGAACTCGGTCTGCAATTCGGACAGCATCGGCATCTCGTGCCGACAGGGCGCGCACCAGGTCGCCCAGAAGTTCACAAGGATGTGCTTGCCTTCGTAGTCCGCGAGCGAGCCCTGGCCCGCGCCGTCGGCCAGATCGAAGGACTGACCGGACACCGCCTCGGGCGTGCCGTGGAAGATCAGCTTTTTCATGTCTCCCTCGCGCAGGGCCTCTGCCGCCGAGGTGTCGGCGAGTGCAGGAATTGCGCCCACGCTCAGGGCCATGTAGAGGGCTGCGGTAACAAGCTTTTTCATGATCTTCCTCAAGGTGCCACGTTCATGTCCGACAAGACCGCAAATCAGATGTGGGGGGGCCGGTTTGCAGCGGGTCCCGATGCGATCATGGAGGCAATTAATGCCTCGATCGGGTTTGACCAGCGCATGGCGTCCCAGGACATAGCAGGCTCGCGGGCCCATGCCGCCATGTTGGGCGCCACCGGCATCCTGAGTGATAAGGATGTGGAGGCGATCCGGGAAGGGCTGCTCACGGTCTTGTCAGAAATCGAAGCAGGGACGTTTCAGTTTTCGACAGCTTTGGAAGACATCCATATGAATGTGGAAGCGCGGCTGAAAGAGATGATCGGGGAGCCTGCGGGGCGGTTGCATACGGGGCGCAGCCGGAACGATCAGGTGGCGACCGATTTCAAGCTGTGGGTGCGCGACCAGTTCGATGCCGCCGAAGGGGCGCTGTTGTCGCTGATCGCGGCGTTGCTGGATCAGGCGGAGGCGGGGGCCGATTGGGTCATGCCCGGCTTTACCCATTTGCAGACGGCCCAGCCGGTGACCTGGGGCCATCACATGATGGCCTATGTCGAGATGTTCGGGCGTGACCTGTCCCGTGTGCGCGATGGGCGGGCGCGGATGAATGAGAGCCCGCTGGGGGCTGCGGCCTTGGCCGGCACGTCATTCCCGATTGATCGGCAGATGACGGCGGAGGCGCTGGGCTTTGACCGGCCTGCGGCCAATTCGCTGGATGCGGTGAGTGACCGGGATTTTGCGCTGGAGTTTCTGGGCACGGCCAGCATTTGCGCGATGCACCTGTCGCGCTTTGCCGAAGAATTGGTGATCTGGTCGTCGGCCCAGTTCCGCTTTGTCACGTTGTCGGACCGGTTTTCCACCGGGTCGTCTATCATGCCGCAGAAGAAGAACCCCGATGCCGCGGAGCTGATCCGGGCCAAGGTGGGTCGCATCTTTGGCGCGAACACGGCGCTGATGATGGTGATGAAGGGGCTGCCGCTGGCCTATTCCAAGGACATGCAGGAGGACAAGGAACAGGTGTTCGACGCCGCCGACAACTGGATGCTGGCGCTGGCGGCGATGGATGGGATGGTGCGCGACATGACCGCCAATCGCGAGAGCCTGGCCGCCGCCGCCGGGTCCGGGTTTTCCACGGCGACGGATCTGGCCGACTGGCTGGTGCGGGTGCTGGGCCTGCCGTTTCGGGATGCGCATCACATCACCGGCAGCCTTGTCGCGCTGGCGGAATCCGAGGGCTGCGACCTGCCCGATCTGACGCTGGCGCAGATGAAAACGGCGCATGAGGGCATCACTGAAGACGTGTTCACCGTTTTGAGCGTGGAAAATTCCGTCGCATCGCGTACAAGTTACGGAGGCACTGCGCCCGTTCAGGTGCGCGCGCAGGTCGCCCGGTGGAGAGAGGTGATCGCATGATCCGCAGTCTTTGTGTCCTGTCGCTGTTGTTTGTCGCCGCCTGTGGCGCCGATGGCGAGCCCGTACAGCCCACGGGTGGCGTGACCATCGGCGTGGGGTCGAACGGCGTTCATGCGGGCGGTACGGTCGGCGTGCGGCGCGGGCCCTTGTCTGTCGGCGTGAGTCTGTTCTGATCCATGGCCCCGGTGCGCATGATTTATCTGGCCCTGGCCATCTGGGGTGCCATTCACCCGATGTACTATTTCGTCAGCTGGTTTCAGGCGAACACCTGGGACATCATGGCGATGGTGGATGCGTGGCATGTGAATGCCGCCACCAGCGGGCTGGTCTGGGACCTGACGATTGCTGCGCTTGCGTTGACCGTCTGGATCATCTCTGAGGTTGCCGTGCGGCGGAACTGGTCTGCCCTTGTCGCCATCCCCGCCACGTTTTGCATCGG
Source organism: Tateyamaria omphalii (assembly GCF_001969365.1). Taxonomy (NCBI): domain Bacteria; kingdom Pseudomonadati; phylum Pseudomonadota; class Alphaproteobacteria; order Rhodobacterales; family Roseobacteraceae; genus Tateyamaria; species Tateyamaria omphalii. The sequence continues at coordinate 194,441 of NZ_CP019312.1, forward strand.
TGTCAGTTGCGGCCTGCCGCTGTACCTGTTCCTGCGGTCGCGCCCGGTTCAATAAAATCTGACCTTTTGCGGCCCTAATTTCGCCCAATTCCTCGGTATTGTTTCGCCCGCAGGCACAATGCGTTCGAGCAGAGGACAGATTTTATGGAACAGACAGCCCCCAAAGCCCTTTTGGCTGCCCCGGCCAATCCGATTCCCCCCGCCCCCCAGATGATTGTCGATGTGGCCCGCGCCCATGGCGTCAGCCCGTTCCGCCAGATGCGCGAGATGTGGGCGCTGCGCCGTGGTCAGAGCCGTATGCGTGCGGATGAGTATCACACATCGGGTGTGTATGACCCGGCGCTGTCGATGGATGAGAAGAAGACCTTTGTCGGCGAGATGGGCAGCTTCAAGCTGAACAATCGCCTGTCGCCGCTGGATCTGACGCCGATGCGTGCGTTCATCCGCGACAAGGCGATGTATGCCGCCCTTCTGGAACGTCTGGGCGCGCGGACCACGCACACGCAGGCCATGGTGCATCCCAACCGCACCTGTGGCACCATCCCGGTGCTGCGCGACCCGCAGGCGGTTGTCGCGTTTCTGAAGACTGACGCGGAATATCCGCTGTTCGGCAAGCCCTGCGAAGGGTCGAAAAGCGTGGGTTCGGCCCTGATCACGGGGCTGGAGGGCGACATGCTGCGTCTGGGCAACGGGCGCGAGGTGGACCTTCAAGGCTTCGCGCATGAGCTGGTCGAGGATTATCCCGAAGGATTTATCCTGCAATCGGCGGTGCAGCAGCACCCCGACATGACCGCCATCACCGGCCCGGCGGTCGGCACGTTGCGCGTCGTGACCCTGCGGGACGAGCATGGCCCAAAGGTGCTTTATTCGCTGTGGAAACTGCCCTCGCCCTCGGCCATGTCCGACAATTTCTGGCAGGCGGGGTCGATGGTGGCCCAGGTGGGCGACGATGGCGTTGTCAGCCGCTGCAAGCGCGGCACGGGCCTTGCCGCCGAGTGGATCGACACGCATCCGGTGAGCGGGCAGCCCATTGTCGGCGCGCAGATCCCGCATTGGGATGCCGTGCAGAAGCTGGCGATGGACAACCACATGCTGTTTCCTGACTTCGGCGTGTTCGGTTGGGACATCGCGATTGATGCGGGTGGCCCGCTGGTCATCGAGTGCAACGCCAACCCGTTTCACATGCTGTATCAGCTGGCCACGGGCGAGGGCGTGCTGAATGCGCGTCACATGCCGCAGTTCGACGCGGCCATCGCGTGTTCGGCGGCGATCAAGTCGCGCCGCATCGAAACGGAAAAAGCGCGTAAAAAGGCGGGTGATCTGCCGCGCTAAACAATTGAAGCCGGGCGCCTGCTGATCTAGGCAGGCGCTCATGGATCATTTTCTCTACCGCGATGGCGTTCTGCACGCCGAGGATGTGCCGGTGGCCGATATTGCCGCCGCCGTCGGTACGCCATTCTACGTTTACTCGACCGCCACGCTGCTGCGCCACTTCACGCTGTTTGATGACGCCCTGAACGGCATGGACCACCTGGTGTGCTACGCCATGAAGGCGGCGAGCAATCAGGCGATCCTCAAGACACTGGCCCAGGCGGGCGCAGGCATGGACGTGGTGTCGGTCGGCGAATACGCGCGGGCGAGGGCGGCGGGCGTGCCGGGCGACAAGATCGTGTTTTCCGGCGTGGGCAAGACGGCGGATGAAATCCGCATGGCGCTGACCGGTGGCATCCGCCAGTTCAACGTGGAATCGGAACCCGAGATGGAGGTGCTGAACCGCGTCGCGGGCGAGGTGGGCGCCGTTGCCCCCATCACCATCCGCGTGAACCCCGATGTCGATGCCAAGACGCACGCCAAGATCGCCACCGGCAAGTCCGAGAACAAGTTCGGCATCCCCATCGCCCGCGCCCGCGAGGTGTATGCGATGGCCGGAGCGATGGAAAACCTCGATGTCATCGGCATCGACGTGCATATCGGCTCGCAATTGACGGAGCTTGCGCCGTTCGAGTTGGCCTATGCAAAAGTGGCCGAACTGACCGTGCAACTGCGCGAGGACGGGCACAACATCCGCCGCCTTGATCTGGGGGGCGGCCTTGGCATTCCCTACGCCCGCTCGAACGAGGCGCCGCCGCTGCCAACGGACTATGGCGCGCTGATCAAGCGCACCGTCGGCCATCTGGGCTGCGAGATCGAGATCGAGCCGGGGCGCCTGATTTCGGGAAATGCCGGGATCATGGTGTCCGAGGTCATCTACGTCAAATCGGGCGAGGGGCGCGATTTTCTGATCCTGGATGGCGCCATGAACGACCTGATCCGGCCCGCGATGTACGAGGCCTATCATGATATCGTGCCCATCATCGAACCTGCGCCCGGCGCGGAACAGGCCCCCTATGACATTGTGGGGCCGGTCTGCGAATCCGGGGACACGTTTGCCAAGCAGCGGATGATGCCGCGGCTGAACGCCGGTGACCTTGTCGCGTTCAGATCGGCGGGCGCATATGGCGCAGTAATGAGCAGTGAGTACAACACGCGACCACTTATTCCCGAAGTTCTGGTGAATGGTGATCAATACGCGGTGATCCGCGCACGCCCGACCTTTGACGAAATGATAAATCGCGATACCATCCCAGGGTGGCTCTGATCCTTTCAGCGCCTACATGAGGCTGAGGGCGCTATGATGTGGCCCGCGCCACCGACAAGGGACGCGATGAATGGCCAACTATTCCAAACATGACGCGCGGCGCGGGCTGAAAGCACTGCGCTGGCCGCTGACGTTCACGCGTGCGGGCATGTTTGCTGAAGCGTTCTGGCAAGCCACATGGCCACTTGCAACCGTGGTTCTGGCGGCGCTCGCCGTTTTGATGCTGGGCCTGCAAGACACGGTGATGGTCGAACTGGTGTGGTTCGCGGCGGTTGTCGCGACAGGAGCGGCTATCGGAGCCCTGGTCTATGCGCTGCGCACGTTCCGCATCCCGACCCGCGCGGCCGCCCTTGTTCGGTTGGACGAAACCCTGCCGGGCCGTCCAATCCAGGCGCTGCTTGATGAACAGGCTGTGGGGGATGGCGATGCCGCCTCGACCGCGGTGTGGCGGGCGCACCAGGCGCGCATGGCCGAACGCGCGGCACGGGCACAACCGGTGCCTGCTGATCTGCGCATCGCGCGGCGCGATCCCTATGCCCTGCGCTACGTGGCTGTCCTGATCTTTGCCGTGGCGCTGATTTTTGGTTCCATCTGGCGCGTCGGGTCTGTCGCCGACATGACGCCGGGCGGTGCGGACGGTCTGGCCACCGGGCCGGTTTGGGAAGGGTGGGCGGAAAGCCCGCGCTACACCGGTCGGCCCACCATCTACCTGAACGATATTCCGGAGGGCACGCTTGAAGTTCCTGTCGGGTCGCTGATCACATTGCGCCTGTATGGCGAGGTTGGCGCGCTGACCATCGCGGAAACGGTGTCCGGGCGGATCGGCGAAGTGCCCCCGGCCTCTGCGCCCGAGCAGGACTTTACCGTCAACCAGTCGGGTGAAATTGCAATCAATGGCCCCGGTGGGCGGACATGGACCGTCGCCGTGCTGGCCGACACAGCCCCAACCATTGAGGTCCTTGACGGACCGGAGACAACTGCTCTGGGCGAGATGACCTTGCCTTACGCGGCTTCCGACGACTACGGGGTCGAAGCGGGCGAGGCACGCTTTGCCCTTGATCTGCCCGAGGTGGACCGCCGCCACGGGTTGGCCATTGCGCCAGAGGCGCGCCCGGAGATCACGGCTTCCTTGCCCATGCCCTTCACCGGTGATCGCACCGAATTCGAAGAGGCGCTGGTCGAGGATTTTTCGGAACACCCGTGGGCCAATCTGCCGGTGACCGTCGTGATGACCGCGCTTGATGCGGCCGAACAGCAATCCGAGACCGAACCGTTCCAGATGATCCTGCCGGGGCGGCGGTTTTTCGACCCGCTCGCCGCCTCCATCATCGAACAGCGCCGCGATCTGCTGTGGTCGAAGGACAACAGCACCCGCGTCGCGCAGATCCTGCGTGCCGTGGCGCACAGACCCGACGACGTGTTCCGGCGCGAGGTGGACCAACTGCGCCTGCGCCGCGTGATCACAAAACTTGAAACCTTTGCCAGCTATGGTCTGACCGACGAGCAACAGGAAGACATCTCGCGCGATATGTGGGACCTTGCCCTTGGGATCGAGGAAGGGGATCTGGCGGACGCGCTGGAGCGGCTGCGTCGCGCGCGCGAGCGGTTGGAACAGGCCATGCGCGATGGGGCGAGCCCCGAGGAAATCGAAGAGCTGATGCGCGAGTTGCGCCGCGCCACCGACGATTACATGCAGCAGCTGTCGCGCCAGGCCGAGTTGGATCGTCAGAACAACGAAGAAAATCCGCGCAACCAGCAGTCCGAAAACCAGATGCAGATGACGCAGGATGACATCCAGCGCATGATGGACCGCATTCAGGAGTTGATGGAACAGGGCCGCATGGCCGAGGCCGAGCAGGCCCTGCGCGAGTTGCAGGAAATGCTGGAAAACATGCAGGTCACCCAAGGCCAGGGTGGCGAAGGCCAAAGCCCCGGTGAGCAGGCCATGGAAGGTCTGGCCGAAACGCTGCGCGAACAGCAGGGCCTGAGCGATCAGGCATTCCGCGACCTTCAGGAACAGTTCAACCCGAACGCGCAGGCCGGTGAAAGCCAGGGCAACGAGGGCCGCGATGGCGGTCAGGGCCGTGGTCAGGAGCACAGCCAGGGCGGTCAGGGTCAGGGCCAGCAAGGTGATACCGAACAAGGCGGCGAAGGCAACGAACAGGCCGATGGCGAAGCGCAGGGCGAAGGCGCGCTTGCCGACCGCCAACAGGCGCTGCGCGACGAATTGCGCCGCCAGCAGGGCAGCCTGCCCGGTTCCGGCACACCCGAGGGCGAGGCGGCCCGCGACGCGCTGGACCGTGCGGGCCGCGCCATGGACGGCGCCGAAGAGGCGCTGCGCCAACGCGACTTTGCCGACGCCATCGACAATCAAAGCCAGGCCATGGAGGCCCTGCGCGAGGGTATGCGCGCCCTTGGCGAAGCCATGCAGCAGGAACAGCAGGACGCCCAGCAGGGTCAGGGCACATCTGAAAGCGACCGCCGGGCCGAAGCGCGCGATCCTCTGGGCCGCGAGCCGGGATCAAACGGGTCGGTCGGCACCGAAGAGGGGCTGTTGCAGGGCGAGGACGTGTACCGCCGCGCCCGTGATCTGCTGGACGAGATCCGCCGCCGCTCAGGTGAGGGCGAGCGTCCCGATGTCGAACTTGACTATCTCAAACGCCTTCTCGACCGCTTCTGAGGGTTACTCCCCTTCGCTGGCCGTCAGATTGTCCAGCCATGTCAGACCGGCCGCAACCTGCCCGTCCAGCCACACCCGAGCGCTGTCGACCTGCGCCACATAAGAGCTGAGCAATGGGTCAACCTGCGGAACCGCTTGCGCGATGTCGGGCGCGAAAACGTAGATCACCAACAACACAATGGCGAGCAGGACCACCAACATGAAACCCCGCCGGAACCCGGAACGGTCCTGAACCGTCTCTGCGGGGTCCGCTGTCACCTCTGCGCCGGGTGTCGACTGACGGTCCCCCGTTGATCGCAGCGTGGAATTGATCTCTTCGATATCGGGCAACAGATCGCGCCGCGAGCCGATGGCAGCAGCGGTGGCCGCCGCTTCTGTCACTTGCGCAGGCGCCTCAGGCTCTTCGCCCCTCATACGGGCCATGCGGTCGCGGGCCTCACGGCCACGGCGATCAGCATCTGTTTCGGCGCTGTCCAGGCCAAGCTCAGGCTGGCTTTCCAGCGTTTCAGCGTCGCTTGCGCGCGCCTGGCTCTCCATCTCGGCCTCTTCGCGCAGGATGTCGGCCACGGATGGATCAAGCTCCCGGCGCTTTGGCGCGGGGGCGTCGGCGGGCTCCTCGTCTTCGGCCGGGCTGTCGTCTGCGGGCGCCAGATCGGCGGGCACATCTTCGATATCCGGGTCGTCGGGCATCTGGTTGGGGTGGTGCTGAAACCACGTCTGGCCACAGTTCGAACACTGCACGTCGCGCCCCTCAGCCGGGATCACGTCATCCACAACTTCGTATTGCGCATCGCAATTGGGACAAATCAGCCGCATTTCAGATCCTGCCTCGATTTTTATAGGTTACCATATGTTGTAGGCCGTGTTCATAAAAGACATAACTGCCTGCGGCGCAGGCCAAGCATTCACATTGAATCCGGCATGGTGCTGAGGCACAACAGGTCGCAAAGGGGCGGGGGGCGCACGTGATCGAGCTGGAAAATGTGGCGTACAGCTATGGCGGGGGTGAGCTTTTGTCCGACATTTCGGTCAAGCTGGCCCCGGGGTCATTCCATTTCCTGACCGGTCCGTCGGGGGCGGGCAAGACCACGCTTTTGAAACTCTGCTATGGCGCGCTTCTGCCGACATCCGGCCAGGTGCGCCTGTTCGACCGCGATGTGCGCAGCCTGCAGCGCGACGACATCGCCAAGGTGCGGCGGCGCGTGGGCGTGGTGCACCAGGATGTGCAATTCCTCGACCACCTTCCGGTGTCGGACAACGTGGCGCTGCCGCTGACCGTGTCGGGCCGCCATGCGGACGCGGCCAACGGGGATCTGACGGAGCTGATGACCTGGGTCGGCCTGACCGTGCGGGCAGATGCGCTGCCGCCAGAGCTTTCGGGCGGCGAACGCCAACGCGCGGCGCTGGCGCGCGCCGTCATCATGTCGCCCGATGTGGTGCTGGCGGACGAACCCACCGGCAACGTCGATTGGGACATGTCCCAACGCCTGCTCACCCTGCTTGTCGAGCTGAACAAGATGGGCAAGACGGTCCTGATCGCCACCCACGACCTGTCGCTGATCCGCGCGGCCAAGGCGCAGGTGCAGGCGCGCGTGCTGCGCATTTCGAACCGGCGGGTGCAGCTGGCGGGGGCGGACCTTTGAAATTCAACATGCGGACCCTGCGCGCCCTTCTGGCCGGTGATCGCTATGCCGACCGGGTCGTGCCGCCAACGGGCTTCACCGCGCAACTGACCCTTTTCGTATCAGGTGCCATGGCGTTCCTGGCGGTCTTTGCGCTTGCGCTGTCGCTGGCCTCCGGTCGGTTGGCCGACCGTTGGGGGGACGAGCTGGCGCGCACCGCCACCATCCGTATCGTGGCCCCCGAAGATCAACGTGCCATTCAGACAACCGCCGCGCTGCAAGTGCTGTCCACAACGCCGGGCGTGGCGCAGGCCCGCGCGCTCACCGACGAAGAGCAACAGGCCCTGCTTGCCCCGTGGTTCGGCCAGGACCTGCCGCTTGATACGCTGCCCGTGCCCCGGTTGATCGAGATCGAGGCAACCGGTCAGGGCTTTGACGCAACGGGCCTGCGCCTGCGTCTGGCGGCCGAGGTGCCGGGCGCTGTGCTGGACGATCATGGACGCTGGCGCGCGCCTCTCGTCTCAGCGGCCCAACGATTGCGTCTGCTGGGCTGGACCGTTGCGATGCTGATCGTCGGCGCCGTCGCGGCGATGGTGACGCTCGCGGCCAATGCGGCCCTTGCGGCCAATGCGCAGGTCATCGCGGTGCTGCGCCTTGTGGGCGCCACCGACAGCTACATCGCCAACGCGTTTGTCCGCCGGTTCACCTTGCGCGCTCTGGCAGGCTCCGCCGCCGGTGTGGCCTTGGGTGTGCTGGCCGTCTGGCTGATGCCTTCCGGGGGCGAGGCACCGGGCTTTCTGACCGGTTTGGGCTTTCAGGGCGCAGGCTGGCTCGTCCCACTTTTGCTGCCGCTTGTTTGCGCGGCGGTCGCCCTCATCGCCACGGCCTATGCCGCCAGCCGCGCCCTAAGGACACTTACATGATCCAATACCTCCGCTCGCTTGTCTTTGTGGGCCACATCTATGTCATGATGCTGGTGGTTGGGTTGCTATGGGCACCATACGCCATCGTCAGCAAACATGGCGCCCGGTCGGCCTGCAAAAGCTACAGCCGCTATGTGTTCTGGTCGATGCGCTGGATGGTGGGGATCCGGGCCGAGGTGCGGGGCACGGTGCCGTCGGGCGAGGTGTTGATCGCAGCCAAGCACCAGTCCTTTCTCGACATCATGATGATCTTCACCGCGCTGCCCTCGGCCAAGTTCATCATGAAACGGTCGATCCTGTGGACGCCCATCATCGGGCTGTATGCCAAGCGTCTGGAATGTGTGCCGGTGGACCGGGGCAAGCGCGGCGCGGCCATTGCCAAGATGGTCGAGGATGTCGAGGCCGGGCGCGCCACGCCGGGCCAGTTGATCATTTATTCCCAAGGCACCCGAGTCGCGCCGGGGGCCAAGTGCCCTTACAAGGTGGGCACCGCCGTGCTGTATGAGCAGTTGGGCCAGCCTTGCGTGCCCGTGGCCACCAATGTCGGTGTGTTCTGGCCGCGCACGGGTATCCTGCGCAAACCGGGCACCGCCGTGGTCGAGTTTCTACCTGCCATGCCCGACGGGATGTCCAAGGAGGACTTTCTGGTCCATCTGGAAGAGACGGTCGAGGCGCGGTCAGACGCGCTGATGCGCGAAGGAGGGTTCGAACCCGATGGAGTTCATTGAAGACATCGCAGCGCTTGAAGCGTTGTACGGCACACCGGGTGCGGCGTCGCTGCGCAAGGTGGCCGGTCACCTGACGCCGCTTTATGCCAGTTGGATCGACAGATCCCGCTTTGTCGTGCTGACCACCGTTGGCCCGGACGGCACCGACGGCAGCCCGCGCGGCGACGATGGCCCCGTCGTTTTGCAGCTTGATCCCAAGACACTGGCCTTGCCCGATTGGCGTGGCAACCAACGGCTCGATAGCTTGCGCAACATCGTATCGGACGGGCGCGTGTCGCTCATGTTCATGGTGCCGGGATCGAATACGGTTGTGCGGGTGAACGGGGTGGCCAGGCTCACGGCGGATGAGGACTTGCGCGCGCGCTTCGAACAGAAAGGCCGCCACCCGGCGACCGTGATCGTTGTCACATTGGGCGAAGTTTACACCCAGTGCGCGCGTGCCCTGATCCGGGCCGGGCTGTGGTCGCGCAACGATGCGGACGGTCTGCCGACGCCTGGCGAGATATTGGCTGAGGTGTCGAAGGGCGAAGAGGGCGGAAAGCCCTATGACGACGCATGGCCCGAGCGTGCCGCCCGGACCATGTGGTAATTTAACATAATGTGTCCCATCATGGGACACATCGCTCTGATCAGGGCAGCAGCACCTGATCAATGGCGTGGATCACGCCATTCGATGCAAAGATGTCAGGCTGAATGACATTGGCGCCGTTCACTGTCACGCCCGAGCCGAACTTGCCCACGATGCCGTTCACGTCCAGCGTGCCGCCCTGAACCGTCGTCACGTTCTGGCGCGTGCCCAGCACGTCGCCAGCCGTGATTTGGCCGGGGACCACGTGATAGGTCAGGATGTCGATCAGCTGGGCCTGGTTTTCGGGCAAGAGCAGGCTGTCGACGGTGCCGGGGGGCAGCGCGGCAAAGGCGTCGTTTGTCGGCGCAAAGACGGTGAACGGGCCGGGACCCTTGAGCGTGTCGACCAGACCGGCGGCCTGTACCGCAGCCACGAGGGTCGAGAAATTCGGATCGCCCGCGGCGACGTCCACGATGTCGGGGTCTTGCGGCTGCGCGCAGGCGGCAAGGGTGACAAGGGCGGCGCCGCCCCCGATCAGTTTCAATGTGCTACGACGATCCATGGTGATGTCCTCTTGTCTTTTCAAATGCGTCCGGGGCCGGAAGCGGCCTCGTTGTGATGAAAGGGGCGGTAGGGCATCGAAAACAATGGCCTGCTGCTCCCCCGTTTCGGTGAAACGTCCAAATCGGCAGAAATGTTCCCCTGCGTATGGCGCAGACCGGCGGGAATGCGCCGGTTTGGGCTGGATGGCCCCTTTGGGCGACCGCCACAGAGGCCTGGTTGAGCCATGCCCAAACAGTTTGTGTCGAATGCGTTTCAGTCGGTGGGCGCGGTTTAACAGGTCCACAAGATACCCGCGGTACCGTGCCTGCGCGATAGAAAGGAACCTCAATGTTCAAAGTAACCAGTACACTTGTTTTGACCCTCGCCCTGGCCGTTTCAGGCTGCGCCCAAAAGGCCGAGAATGTCACGGCCACATATGTGTCACCGCTTCAGTTCCAAAGCCTCAACTGCACGCAATTGCGGCAGGAAGCGACGCGCATCAGCCTGCGCGCGTCCGAGGTGTCCGGCGTACAGGACAAAAAGGCGAAGGGCGACGCCACTGCCACGGCCGTGGCCCTGGTGCTGTTTTGGCCGGCCGCATTCTTCATCAAGGGCGACAAGGCAACGGCGGCAGAGCTGGGCCGACTGAAAGGTGAGATGCAGGCGCTGGAAGCGGCCAGCACGCAAAGAGGGTGCGGTGTGAGCTTCCAACAAGGGTAATCGGTCGACCAAGGCGCGGGCCGGTTTTGGACCGTGCCTTGGTCAGACGTGGTTTTGTCCTGCGCGCCGTGTCGTGGCGCAGTTTTGTGTGCGGTGTTTAGCTATGGATCGGCCCCAAGCCGCAGGCGAGGGCCGCTTCGCGGACCGCTTCGGAATAGGTGGGGTGGGCGTGGCAGGTCAGCGCGAGGTCTTCGGCTGAGGCGCCGAACTCCATCGCGACGCAAACCTCGTGGATCAGGTCGCCCGCGCTTGGCCCGATGATGTGCGCACCCAGGATACGGTCGGTTTCGGCATCGGCGAGGATCTTGACGAAGCCGTCGGCGGCAAAGTTCGCCTTGGCCCGGCCATTGCCCATGAAGCTGAATTTGCCCGCCTTGTACTTGTGGCCGTCCTTTTTCAACTGCTCCTCGGTGACGCCGACATTGGCAACCTCCGGGTGGGTGTAGATCACGCCGGGGATTACGCCGTAGTTCACGTGCCCATGTTTGCCCGCGACCTGTTCGGCAGCGGCCATGCCCTCATCCTCGGCCTTGTGGGCCAGCATCGGGCCTTCGATCACGTCGCCGATGGCGTAGATGCCGGGCACGTTGGTCTGCCAATGGGCGTCCACGGCGATCTGGCCGCGGTCGGTCATCTTGATCCCAAGCGCATCGAGGCCGAGGCCGTCGGTGTAGGGTTTGCGCCCGGTGGCGACCAGAACGGTGTCTGCATCGACCGTATGCTCGCTGTCATCCTTGCGCAGCTTGTAGGTGACCTTGGCCTTGTTCCTGGCCACGTCCACGGATTGAACGGCGGCGCCCATGGTGAAGCTGAGGCCCTGTTTGGTCATGATCTTCTGGAACTGGCGCTGCACTTCGGCGTCCATGCCCGGCGTCACGGCGTCGAGGAATTCGATCACCTGCACCTCTGATCCCAGACGGCTGTAGACCGACCCCAGCTCAAGCCCGATGACGCCTGCGCCGATCACCACCATTTTCTTGGGGATCTTGCCCAGCTCCAACGCGCCGGTGGAGGAGACGACGATTTTTTCGTCAATCTCGACACCCGGCAGGGTGGCCACGTCAGAGCCGGAGGCGATGATGATGTTCCCCGCCTCGTGCACCTCGTCCCCGACCTTGACCTTGCCCGCTTCGGGGATGCTGCCCCAGCCCTTGAGCCAGTCGATCTTGTTCTTCTTGAACAGAAACTCGACGCCCTTGGTGTTCTGGCCAATCGTGTCGGTCTTGTATTCCAGCATCTGTTTCCAGTCGACCGAGGGGCTTTTGCCCTTGAGGCCCATGGCGGCGAAGTTGTGTTCGGCCTCGTGCAGCATGTGGCTGGCGTGCAAGAGCGCCTTGGAGGGGATGCAGCCCACGTTCAGGCAGGTGCCGCCCAGGGTCTCGCGCCCTTCGACGCAGGCTGTTTTGAGCCCCAGTTGCGCGCAGCGGATCGCGCAGACATAGCCGCCGGGGCCGGAGCCGATGATGATTACGTCGTAAGAAGCCATGGTCTTGGTCCTTTTGTTTTGCGGTCGGACCGGGGCGCTGCCCCGGACCCCGTGGTATTTTGGGTCAGAAGAAGATCAGATGAGCGTTGCGATGAGCATGAGAGGGGCGGCGAGAAAGCCCACCATCCAGATCAGCGACCGCCACGGGGTCAGGCCGAAATAGTAGGCGGGGATGTAAAGCGTGCGGGCGATCAGGTAGGTCCAGGCGCAGGTGGCAGTGAAGGCCGTGTTTGCGTTTGCGAGCGACACCACGGTGACCGCGATCGTGAAGAGCGCGAGGCTTTCGAAGTGGTTTTCCCAGGCGCGGATCAGGCGGGCGGTCTTGTCGGACACCTGGTCCTGGATGCTGCCGCCGAGGCGTGTGCGGTCGCGCGGCGAGAGCGTCTTGCCCGGTGACAGTTCGATGTTCGTGGGCACGGCCATCAGGCAGAACTGGATCACTTGCAGCAGCGCGGCGAGGGCGAGGGCGGTGAGTTCGGGTGTCATGCGGCTTGCACCGCCTGTGCGATCAGGTTGGCCCGGTGGTCATAGCTGCCGATGCGGGCCGACGGGTGCGGCGCGGTGACGTGGTCGATGCCGAAATGGCGCAGCACCCGCGCGCTGTCGGTGCCGAGGGCGACAGGGCGGCGGCCCAGCAATTCGTGCCTGCCGATGGCGTCAAAGCTGGCGCGCGCATGGGCGGGCGGGATCGTGCTGGACCGTTTTGGGGTCAGAAGGTGAAAGATCGGGGTGATGTAAATATCGGCCCGCGTGAGGTTCAGGAGTTTGAGAACCCGGTCAATGACCTTGTTGTAGGGGATGTTTGGCAGATAGCCGATGCGCTTGAGTTGGTTATGGTGCGCGCGGGCCGAGGGCGCGTCGAGCCAGTCCTTTGACATCAGAAGCGGGCCTGTGAGGTTGCCCGAGGTCATCTGGATGGGCGAGACATAGTCGCCATCGAACCCTGCCTCGGCCAGCGTTGGATAGCCCGGCAGGCGGAAGGCACGCCGTGCTGCGATGGCGCGGTGGTATGCCTGTGTCAATGTCATTCGGTGGCAGGTTGCAGCAATACGGGGTCGGGCGGCGTGCCGAACATGCCCAGCACCATGATGACGAGGCCGACCATGGAAGCGATCCATGCGCACGAGCGCACGAGCGGAATGCCGGAGGCGTAGGCGGGGACGTAGGCGACGCGGGCCCAGAACCAGAGGGCGGCCCCAAGTGCTGTGGTTTCTGTGTTGAGGTTGGTGACGGTGAGCGCCAATGCGACGGCGGCGAAGGCGGGAAAGTAGGTGACGTAGTTCCAGAGGGCGCGTTCGATACGACCGGCAACGGCGTTCTGATCGCGCTTTTCGTCCTGCGGGCCGAGGGCCCAGCCGATGCCTTTGGACAGGTCCGACAGGGTCGCCTGGATCAGGACATGGGCGATCAGGAGGAGGGTGGCGTAGGTGAGGTAGGTGAGTTCGGGTGTCATTGTGCTGCTCCCATGATCTTGAGCACGTTTCCATCTGGGTCTTCCAGTTCGAGACTGCCAGAACCGTCTGCGTTTTCATAAATCTTGGCAGTTTCGGCAACGTGTCTCACGCGTTCGAGCGTGGCCTCAAGATCGGGAGCGGAGAGGTGAAAGTCCAGTGACCCTCCCAGCGACCTGTTGCCACCTCCGGCACCGGGAACGTAGAGGGCCAAACCGGGCGCGGGTTGGGAAAACTGCGCCCAGCCGAACTCTTGTGCTACGAAGTCCACATTGCATCCAAGCACCGCTTCATAGAAGGCAACCGACCTTTTCAGATCGGACACCGGTATCTTCAGAAGTGCGAGATGCAGGGACATTGGGTCAGAGATCCATCAACAACCGCCGCGGATCCTCCAACGCTTCTTTGACCCGGACGAGGAACGTCACCGCCCCCTTGCCGTCGACGATCCGGTGGTCGTAGCTGAGCGCCAGGTACATCATAGGCCGGATCACGACCTGACCACCGATGGCCATGGGCCGGTCCTGGATCTTGTGCATCCCCAGGATGCCCGATTGCGGGGGGTTCAGGATGGGCGAGGACATGAGCGAGCCGTAGACGCCGCCGTTCGAGATGGTGAAGGTGCCGCCCTGCATTTCGGCCATGCTCAGCTTGCCGTCGCGGGCGCGGGCGCCTTTTTCGGCGATGGCCTGTTCGATGGCATGGAAGGACATGGCGTCCGCGTCGCGGATCACCGGCACGACGAGGCCGGTGGGCGTGCCTGCGGCAATGCCCATGTGGACGAAGTTCTTGTAGACGATGTCGGTGCCGTCAATCTCGGCATTCACTTCGGGCACTTCTTTCAGGGCGTGGCAGCACGCCTTGGTGAAGAAGGACATAAAGCCCAGCTTGACCCCGTGTTTCTTCAGGAAGAGGTCCTTGTATTCGTTGCGCAGGGCCATGACCTCGGTCATGTCCACCTCGTTATAGGTGGTGAGCATGGCGGCGGTGTTCTGGCTGTCTTTCAGGCGCTTGGCGATGGTTTGGCGCAGGCGGGTCATCTTCACCCGTTCCTCGCGCGCGGCATCGTCCGCGGCGACGGGCGCGCGGGGGGCTGCGGCGGGGGCTGACGGGGCGGGCGCGCTTGCGGCGGCGGCCACGGCCTTGGCCACGTCCTCTTTCATCACGCGGCCGTCGCGGCCTGTGCCGGTGACCTTGTCGGCGCTGATCCCGGCTTCGGCCATGGCCTTTTGGGCGGAGGGGGCGTTTTCCACGTCAGAGCGGCCAGCGCCGTCGCCTGCGGGCGGGGTCTGGTAGTCGCTGGTGGGTTCCGCGCTGCCTTCGGTTGCGGCAGGGGCGGCGCCGGAGGAAGAGATGACGGCCAGTTTGGCAGAGGCGTCCACGGTGGTGCCTTCGGGGGCTGTGATCTCGGCCAGCACGCCGGAGGCCGGGGCGGGGACTTCGACGCTGACCTTGTCGGTTTCCAACTCACACAGCATTTCATCCTGCGCGACGCTGTCGCCCACGGCCTTGAACCATGTGCTGACCGTCGCCTCGGTCACGCTTTCGCCCAGGGTCGGGACCATCACGTCGACGCTGTCACCGCTGGGCGCGTCTTTGGCGGGTGCCTCCTCGGCCTTTGGTTCGGCTTTGGGGGCGTCGTCGGTCTTACCTTCGGTGGACCCTTCGGCGATGTTGGCCAGCAGCGCGTCGACGCCCACGGTCTCGCCTTCGGCGGCAACGATGTCGGCGAGGGTGCCAGCGGCAGGGCTGGGCACTTCGACCGTCACCTTGTCGGTTTCCAACTCGCACAGCATCTCGTCCACCTCGACAGCGTCGCCGGGTTTCTTGAACCAGGTGGCGACGGTGGCTTCGGTGACGCTTTCGCCCAGGGTGGGCACGCGGACTTCGGTGGTCATATTCTTATCCTTCGATGGTCAGCGCTTCGTTTACGAGGGCTGCTTGTTGGGCTTTGTGCTGGCTGGCCAGACCCGTGGCAGGGCTGGCGGAGGTGGCGCGGCCGACATACATGGGGCGCTGATGTTTGGCCTTGATCCGGGTCAGGACCCATTCGATGTTGGGCTCGATGAACGTCCAGGCGCCCTGGTTCTTGGGCTCTTCCTGGCACCAGACCATTTCGGCGCCTTTGAACCGCTCCAGTTCCTTGACCAGAGAGATCGCCGGGAACGGATAGAACTGTTCGATCCGCATGATGTAGACGTCGTCGATGCCGCGGGCGTCCCGTTCTTCGAGCAGGTCGTAGTAGACCTTGCCCGAACACATGACGACGCGCTTGATCTTGTCATCCTTGGCCAGCTTGGTGTCCGAAATGCCCTGTTCGGCGTCGTCCCACAACACGCGGTGGAAGGAGGAGCCGGTCGTGAACTCCTCGGCCTTGGACACGGCCAGCTTGTGCCGCAGGAGCGATTTGGGCGTCATCAGGATCAGCGGCTTGCGGAAGTCGCGGTGGATCTGGCGGCGCAGGATGTGGAAGTAGTTGGCAGGCGTCGTGCAGTTGGCGACGATCCAGTTGTCCTGGCCGCACATCTGCAGGAAGCGTTCCAGCCGGGCAGAAGAGTGTTCGGGCCCTTGTCCTTCGAATCCGTGGGGCAGCAGGACCGTCAGGCCGGACATCCGAAGCCACTTCGATTCACCTGAACTGATGAACTGGTCGAACATGATCTGCGCGCCGTTGGCGAAGTCGCCGAACTGTGCCTCCCACAGTGTCAGGGCGTTGGGTTCGGCCATCGAGTAGCCATACTCGAACCCCAGCACCGCGTATTCCGACAGCATCGAGTCGATCACTTCGTAATGCGCCTGACCGGCGCGGATGTTGTTGAGGGGGTAGAACCGTTCCTCGGTCTCCTGGTTCACGAAGCCCGAATGCCGCTGGCTGAACGTGCCGCGGGTACTGTCCTGACCAGACAATCGCACCGGGAACCCTTCGGTCAGAAGCGAGCCAAAGGCGATGGCCTCGCCCGTGGCCCAGTCGAACCCTTCGCCGCTGTCGAACATCTTTTTCTTGGCGTCGATCAGGCGGCCCACGGTCTTGTGCATCGGGAATCCGTCGGGCGAAAAGGTCAGCGCCTTGCCCACATCGGCCAGCGTTTCGGGCGCGATGGCCGTCTTGCCGCGTTGGTAATCGTCCTTGTTCTTGTCGAGATGGGACCACTTGCCGTCCAGCCAATCGGCCTTGTTCGGTTTGTAGTCCTTGCCCGCTTCGAACTCGTCATTCATGCGCGCCTGGAAGGCGGCTTTCATGTCCTCGATCTCTCCTTCCGGGATCAGGCCGTCCTTGACCAGCCGCTCTGTATAGAGCGTGAGGGTCGTTTTGTGTTTCTTGATCTTCTTGTACATCACCGGGTTGGTGAACATGGGCTCGTCGCCCTCGTTATGTCCGAACCGGCGGTAGCAGAAGATGTCGATGACCACGTCCTTGTGGAACTTCTGCCGGAACTCGGTCGCGACCTTGGCCGCGTGGACGACGGCCTCGGGGTCGTCGCCGTTCACGTGGAAAATCGGCGCCTCGACCACCAGCGCGTTGTCGGTGGGGTAGGGGGAGGAGCGCGAGAAGTGGGGGGCCGTGGTGAAGCCGATCTGGTTGTTGACCACGATGTGCATGGTGCCCCCCGTGCGGTGCCCGCGCAGGCCCGACAGCGCAAAGCATTCGGCCACGACACCCTGACCGGCAAAGGCCGCGTCGCCGTGCAGCAGGATCGGCATCACCGTCGTGCGTTCGCGGTCGTTGTTCTGGTCCTGCTTGGCGCGCGCCTTGCCCAGCACCACGGGGTTCACCGCCTCGAGGTGCGAGGGGTTCGCGGTCAGGGACAGGTGCACTTCGTTGCCATCAAACTCGCGGTCCGAGGACGCGCCGAGGTGGTATTTCACGTCGCCGGACCCATCGACCTCTTCGGGTTTGAAGCTGCCGCCCTGGAATTCGTTGAAGATCGCCTTGTAGGGTTTCGCCATCACGTTGGCGAGGACCGACAGGCGCCCCCGGTGGGGCATCCCGATCACGATGTCCTTGACCCCCAGCGCGCCGCCGCGCTTGATGATCTGCTCCATCGCGGGGATCAGGCTTTCGCCGCCATCAAGGCCAAAGCGCTTGGTGCCCATGTATTTGACGTGCAGGAATTTCTCGAACCCCTCGGCCTCGACCATCTTGTTCAGGATCGCCTTGCGCCCCTCGCGGGTGAACTGGATTTCCTTGCCGAACCCTTCGATCCGTTCCTTGAGCCAGCTGGCCTCTTCGGGGTTGGAGATGTGCATGTATTGCAGGGCAAAGGTGCCGCAATAGGTGCGCTTCACGATGGCCACGATCTCGCGCATGGACGCCACTTGCAGGCCGAGCACGTTGTCGATGAAGATCGGGCGGTCCATGTCGGCCTCGGTGAAACCGTAGGATTTTGGATCAAGTTCGGGGTGCGGGGTCTGGTCGCGCATGCCCAGCGGATCGAGGTCTGCCACAAGGTGACCCCGGATGCGGTAGGCCCGGATCAGCATGAGCGCGCGGATGCTGTCGAGCACGGCGCGCTTGATCTGGTCGTCGGAGACCTCAACGCCTTTCTCGGCGGCCTTGGCCTTGATCTTGTCCCCGGCCCCTTTGACCTCTGCCGGGGCGGCCCATTCGCCCGTGAGGGCCTGGGTCAGGTCATCGCCGGGTTGCGGCGGCCAATCGGCGCGCGCCCAGGACGGCCCCTCCGCCTCGCGTTTGACGGAGACCTCATCATCCCCATCGCCTTGAAAAAAGCCTGCCAACTTTCGTCGACTGCGCCGGGGTCATTGGCATAGCGGGCGTACATCTGTTCGAGGTATTCCGCATTGTGTCCCTGCATGAAGGACGAGGCATGGAACTGGTCGTTGGGGGACTGGTCGGTCATTGCAATCACTCCGGTGAGGTGTTGGGGGGCGCGGACGGGCGAAGGTCAGATGGCATCAGGCGGCTCCAATTGTGCTGGAGTTCTGTCCGATCAGGCCCGCGTCGGCCGGATCGGTGGAATAGTCGAATTGCTCGAATGCGCCGCGCTCGAGGTCGAGAAACTTGCGCGTTCGACGGGTGTCGAAGAAGTCGGCGACGGGACGGCCCGCGAGCCGGTCATTGCCTGGTTTCAGATGCGAGAGGTCCGAGCATAGCTCTGGCACCCCGATACGGCCGAGGGCCGTTTCGACGCCGGTCCTGAAATCCTCGAACCGAATGGCGAAGTCCAGGCACCAGGCGCCGTTGACCTTGAACATCGCTTCCTGCGTGCGCACCGGAAAGTCATCCAGAAAAGCGTCGAAGCCCTGCAATAGGGCGTCGAAACCCTGCTCGCTTTCCTTGGTGACGCGAAGGCGGAACAGAAACTGCGACACGATGCGCGCGAACGGGTTCCGCACGACCGAGAATTTGAAGTAGCTGCGCCAAAGGTCGGTGGGGACCTTGTCGCAAATCTCTTGCCCGGTTTGGTGATGATACCATTTCGGCGGCACCGGTTCGTCGCCCAGGCGCCCGCGAAAGCCGACGATACCGGCATTGGTTTCTATCGGGGGTGTCTTGTTCTTTACGACCTGCCCGGGCGGGACGCACAAATGCTGCAGCAGCCGTTCAACCGACGTGCCACCGGATTTCGGTGACTTGATGAAGATGAACTTATGGCTGTGACTGATAAGCATGATGTCGCAGGGGGATGATGGTCGCGCTGGCCGAAGCCAGCGCGGCGACCCTTTTACCCCTTGATCGCCTCCATCACGGCCTCGCCCAGCGTCGCGGGGCTGTCGGCCACCACGATGCCTGCGGCGCGCATGGCTTCGATCTTGTCCTCGGCGCCGCCCTTGCCGCCAGCGACAATGGCGCCCGCGTGGCCCATGCGGCGGCCCGGAGGGGCGGTGCGGCCTGCGATGAAACCGGCGGTGGGCTTCCAGCGGCCCGCCTTCTTCTCATCCGCCAGGAACTGCGCGGCGTCTTCTTCGGCAGAGCCGCCGATTTCTCCGATCATGATGATGCTTGTCGTTTCGTCATCCGCCAGAAACATTTCCAGCACGTCGATGTGTTCGGTGCCTTTGATCGGGTCGCCGCCGATGCCCACGGCGCTTGATTGGCCAATGCCAAGATCGGTGGTCTGCTTGACCGCTTCATAGGTCAGCGTGCCGGAACGGGACACGACACCGCAGGACCCGCGCTTGTGGATGTGGCCGGGCATGATGCCGATCTTGCACGCATCAGGCGTGATGACACCGGGGCAGTTCGGACCGATCAAGCGCGAGGACGAGCTTTCCAGCGCGCGCTGCACCTTCATCATGTCGAGCACCGGGATGCCTTCGGTGATGCAGACGATCAGGGGCATTTCGGCGTCGATGGCCTCAAGGATCGAATCCGCGGCAAAGGGCGGCGGCACGTAGATCACGCTGGCGTTGGCTTCGGTCACGTCCATGGCTTCGTGCACCGAGTTGAAGACGGGCAGGTCCAGATGCGTCATCCCGCCTTTGCCCGGGGTCACGCCGCCCACCATCTTGGTTCCATAGGCGATGGCCTGTTCGGTATGGAACGTGCCTTGCGAGCCGGTGAGGCCCTGGCAAATCACCTTGGTGTTTTCATCAATAAGTACGGCCATGAAGCTTTTCCTTGGTTGGTCAGGCGCAGACGCCATGGGTCTGCGGCGAGAGGGTTGTTTCGGCGAAGGGGACGGGGTCGAGGCGGGCATGCCCGCGCGCGACGGCGAAGAAAGTTGAAAGCGGATAGGCGATTTCATAATAGGCGCGGTGCAGCTTCTGACGACGCAACTGCCACCCGGTCGGGCGGCTGCGCACGTCGTTGTGCGCGGCGTGGTCATGCGGTTCGTTGCCCTGCACGACAAGCGCTGGCGTGACCTGGGCCACACCCAGCTTGCGGGCCACGCGCGAGGCGTTGAGGTTGAACAGCAATTGATCAACCGTCAGCTTGTACGGCTGCTGATCCAGCAACACTTTGGCCGCATGACGGGTCAGCATGTACCCGGCCGCCCCGGTGTGACGGGACAGGACCTGGCGCACTTCGCGACCGAGATGTTCGTGGCCGGGGCGCATCAGCACCTTGAGGGTTCCGCTGCGCCAGCGTTCCAGCTTGACGATATGCGCGCTCTCCGGCCACCAGCACAGATCGTAAAGCCATTGGCCCAGGTCATGCGAGAGATACACGTCATCCTCGATCACGAGGCAATGGCTGGCACCGCTGTCGACAAAGCGTTGCCACACCTGTGCATGGCTGATCGTGATTGCGCGGTCCTGCCGCTTGAACACACCCCAGGCCCCGAAGGCGCGCGACAGCCGGTCGATGTCGCCGCGCGTGTCTTGGCGGTGGTCAAAGGCAGGGTGCACGTAGGGTTCAACGCGTGCGGCCTGCAATTGCGGGGCCATCAGGTCGCGCCGTGATTGCGCCTGCGCCAGGTTGATCATTTCGCAATAGACCTGGGTCATTCCGGTAACCCCATCCCGGCGGGCAGGCGGTCCACCCCGATAAAGGTGCGCGCCCCGCGCCGTCCGATATGCACAACCGCCACGCGGCCGCGCAGCAATTCGCGGCCTTCGATATAGGCGGTGCCGGGTTCGGCCGCGTAGGGTGCGGGCAGGGGGATTGGTGTGCCGAAGACGGGCGGTGTCGCCATCTTGGACTGCACGGCGTTGACGGCATCGCGCACGTGGTCGCCATCGAACGCCACCTCGCATCGGCGCTCGGCATGGGCCGGAGCATCGGGCGCGGGTTCGAGGGACGTATCCCAAAAGGTCAGGTCAAAGGGCAGGGGGGTGCCTGCGGTGTCCTGCATGTTGGCCAGTGCCCGCGCAGGCGTTTGGCCTGCCTTGAAGCACCAGGTGGTGAACGCATCAATCGCGGGATGCGCCATGGCAGAACCGGACCAAAGAAACAGGCCAATGATATGTAGTGCCCTTAACGCCATGCGATCCAAGCTCCGGCACCCAAACCGGTTGTTCGCACATTGAGGGTCGTGCCGGCAGGCGCGCCAACAATCTGCCAGCTTTGTTGTGCGCGGCCGCGCGTTTGTGTGGGTTCCAGTCTGAAACCGGCATCCGCCAGAGTGCCGATTTTCTCCTGCGCAATAGCTCGCGAGCCCACGCTGATCGTCGAGACGCCACACAATGCGCGGTCACCGCCCGCAGTGTTCACCTCAGTCTGCGTTCTTATCGGTCCGTCTGGTATGCCACCGACCAGAACCTGTCCGCCGGTACTATTGGTTCGATTCCGCGCAGGGCCATCGAAATCCCGCAGATTGACAGCAAGCATTCGCATCGGAAGTCTGCTGACGTCCGAAACCGAGGCCACGCAGATATCGCGGAAAGCCTGGACCGCGCGAGCCTGCCGTGTGTTCGGGCGAGCGCGCTCGGGCACCGACACGGTGGACGATGCGCTTTGCAGCCGCGCATCCGGCACTGTCGCCGCCTGTGCCTGCGCAGCACCGAGTCGCGCTTCGGAACTGAGTGCCTGCCGCTGTTCCAGCCAAACGGCGGTCGAGGCGAGGCCCACGGGCGGGAAATTCTCCTGCACGGGGACGTTGGGGCGGCTTGCACTGCAGGCAGCCAGAACAGAGAGGGCCGCGATGATCAGACCGGTGCGTCGCATCGCCCTAGCCCTTGACCGCCTTCACAATCTTCTGCGCGCCGTCCTTCAGGTCGTCGGCAGCAATCACATCAAGGCCGGAATTGTTGATGATGTCCTTGCCCTGCTGCACATTCGTGCCCTCAAGGCGGACGACCAGCGGCACTTGCAGGCCCACCTCTTTCACGGCTGCGACCACGCCCTCGGCAATCACATCACAGCGCATGATGCCGCCGAAGATGTTGACGAGGATGCCTTTGACATTGGGGTCGGACGTGATGATCTTGAAGGCTTCGGTCACCTTTTCCTTGGTCGCACCGCCGCCCACGTCTAGGAAGTTGGCAGGCTCGGCACCGTAGAGCTTGATGATGTCCATCGTCGCCATCGCCAGGCCAGCGCCGTTTACCATGCACCCGATCTCGCCATCCAGCGCGATGTAGTTCAGGTCGTATTTGGAGGCGGCAAGTTCCTTGGGGTCTTCCTCGGTCTCGTCGCGCAACTCATTGATGTCGGCATGGCGGTAGATGGCATTGCCATCGAAGCTGACTTTGGCGTCCAGCACCTTCAGATCGCCGCTGTCGGTCACGATCAGCGGGTTGATCTCAAGCATCTCCATGTCTTTTTCGATGAACGCTTTGTACAGGAGGCCCATCAGGCCCACGCATTGCTTCACCTGCTTGCCTTCCAGACCCAGCATGAAGGCGATGCGGCGGCCATGATAGGCTTGGTAGCCGGTGGCGGGATCGACGCTGAAGCTGAGGATCTTTTCGGGGGTTTCGGCGGCGACCTCTTCGATGTCCATGCCGCCCTCGGTCGAGCAGACGAAGGACACGCGGCTGGTCACACGGTCGACCAGCAGGGCCAGATACATCTCTGTCTCGATGCCCGAGCCGTCCTCGATATATATGCGGTTGACCTGCTTGCCCGCGGGGCCTGTCTGGTGCGTGACGAGGGTGCGACCCAGCATCTTTTTGGTCTCTTCGGCGGCTTCCTCGACCGACTTGGTCAGGCGCACGCCGCCTTTTTCCCCGGCATCCGCTTCCTTGAAGCTGCCCTTGCCGCGGCCACCGGCGTGGATCTGCGCCTTGACCACCCACATCGGGCCATCCAACGCGCCTGCTGCGGTCTTTGCGTCTTCGGCCCGCAGGACAACGCGCCCGTCCGAGACCGGGGCCCCGTAGCTGCGCAGAAGGGCTTTGGCCTGGTATTCATGGATGTTCATGGCGGTTTGATCCCGTATAGATACGTCAAGGTTGGGGCCTATTCGACCAACACAGAACAGTGCGTAAACGGAAAATATGTCGCACCGGGGGTTTTGAGGGGTGAAATCGTGATTTTGTGATCACTGCATGAAATCGTGTGATCACAAATTACGAATTGTAAAGGAATCAGACGGGCAGTGTCGCAATTTCCTATAAAATCAATGGAAAACGGGCTGCGCTGGGGGGCGGTCCTGACAGCCAACGAACCCCTGGCGCTGGTCGAGACGAATGTGCGCTGGCATCTTGCGACCGGCGCATCGGCCATGTTCGTGTTTCTGGACGACCCGGATGACCCGGCGGCTGAGGCGCTGTCGGACATCACGGACTGCACGGTCCAGCTGTGCGACGATGCCTATTGGCGGGCACGGCGTCCGCACAAGGGGCGGCCCGCATCGCAGATGCGCCGCCAGACCATCAACGCCAACCGGGCACAGAACCGATGCGATCTGGACTGGCTCTTTCACATCGACGCGGACGAGTTCATCTGGCAGGACGACGATTTGGCCGCAGAGCTGGCCGCGCAGACCGATCCACAGACGGAACTGAACCTGCCGGTGTTGGAACGCATCTTTCCCCCGGGCGCACAGTCGACACTGTTCGAAGGCACGTACCGTGCCAGTTCGGACCTGACGGAAGACGACGCCGAAGCCGCCTTTGCCCCGTTCACGCAGTTCATGAAACGGGGTCAGTATTCGCATGGCGCGGGAAAAAGCGGTGTGCAGGTCGGGGCTGGTCTGCGCCTTGGGGTGCACAACGCGACGCGCACCGGGTCCGAGGGACGGCAGCGGCGCGCGGCCAAGCGTGTCTCGACGACCGCGCGGCTTCTGCATTTCGACGGGCTGACCCCGCTGCATTGGCTCATGAAAGGGCTGCGCTATCGCCAGACCCCGCCCGATGTGCAGGCCGCCATTCTGCAGCCGCATCGGGCCGCGCAAATCGAGTGGCTGTTGGACAACGCCACCAATCTGGAACAGGCGCGGTCGGCGCACCGCACACTCTTTGCCCTCAGCCCCGAACGGCGCGCACAGCTTACACGCTTCGGCCTGTTGCGCGACATCCCCTTCGACCCGGCCCGTGTGCTTGGCCCGGACTGCCCGGATCTGCACATGGCCGGCTTTGACGCCGATCTGATGCGTCGCAACCCGGCGTTGGCAGGCGTCGTAAGCACTTAGGTCGGCGCCGCCGGCTCGGTCGCCTCCTTGTACGCCTTCCACTTGCCGTACAGCAGGTAGAGCAATGCAATCTGTGGAATGGCCGTCGCCAGAAACGGCAAACCTGCCGTGATATCCACGACAACCACAAATCCCAAAGCGCCAAGGATGCGGTTGCGATCCTTTTTGAACTTGGTCCGGACCGGGCTGTCCTCGACCGCGGACGCGGGCGGCGCGGCCTCTTCCTCCGAGGGGGGCAGGGCCCCGCCCGGCGTCACTTTGGGCCCCAGATTGTCCAGCAGTCGCGGGGCGGTGACCCCCTCGGCAATGACCGCGTAAACGCCAATCTCATCGGCCAGATGTTTCGGCGTTGTCGGACCCAGGGGCCGCATCTCGACCGTGCCCAGATTGTTGCGCGCCGTGTCATAGACGTATTGCGACACCAGGATACCACCCACATCCGCCATCTCCTGCAAGCGTGCGGCAAGGTTCACGCCATCGCCGAGCAGGTCATCGCCCTCGATGATCACGTCGCCAAGATGGATGCCCAACCGAAACGGCAGCAGATCGGGGCGGCTGTTGATCGTGCGCTGGATGTCCACGGCGCAGCGGACGGCGCCCACCACCGACGGGATGTCCGCAATCAGCCCGTCGCCGGACGTATTTGCAATCCGCCCCCCGCATCTGGAAATGGCAGCGTCAATGATGGCACGGGTGCCGCGCAAGGCGCGCACGGTGCCCTCCTCATCCAGACTCATCCGACCGGAATAGTTCGCAGCATCCGCGGCCAGAACCGTGGTCAGCTTGCGTTCTATGGGGCGCGTCTCGGGCATGTGAACCATATAAACATGAAAAGGGCCGGATGCGATGACATCCGACCCTCAAATTTCATGCCTGTGGCAGGATTACGCGAGGCTGTCGTCGATGCCCTTGCAGGCCTCCATCAGACCCTGCACCGCTTTGACGGATGTGTCGAACATCTCCTGCTCTTCCTTGTTGAGCTTGATGTTCACGATCCGCTCGATCCCGCCTGCGCCGATCACGGTGGGCACGCCCACATACATACCCTTCAGGCCGAACTCGCCATCACAATGGGCGGCACAGGGCAGAACGCGCTTCTGGTCCTTGAGATAGGCTTCGGCCATCTCGATCCCGGCGGTGGCAGGGGCGTAGAAAGCAGAGCCGGTCTTCAGCAGGCCCACGATCTCGGCACCGCCATCACGGGTGCGCTGCACAATCGCGTCCATCTTTTCCTGCGTGGTCCAGCCCATGGCGATCAGGTCGGGCAGGGGGATGCCTGCAACGGTCGAATAGCGCACCGACGGCACCATCGTGTCGCCGTGACCGCCCAGAACAAAGGCGGTGACGTCCTTCATCGACACGTCGAACTCGTCGGCCAGGAAGTGGCGGAAACGCGCGCTGTCCAGCACACCGGCCATGCCGCAGACCTTGTTCGCGGGCAGGCCCGAAAACTTCTGCAACGCCCAGACCATCGCATCGAGCGGGTTGGTGATGCAGATGACAAACGCGTCGGGGGCGTTGGCGGCAATGCCTTCGCCCACGGATTTCATGACCTTGAGGTTGATGCCCAAGAGGTCATCGCGGCTCATGCCCGGCTTGCGCGGCACACCAGCGGTCACGATGCACACATCGGCACCGGCGATGTCCGCATAGGACTGCGTGCCCTTCAGCTTGGCATCGAACCCTTCGGAGGGGCCGGATTCCGCGATGTCGAGGGCTTTGCCTTCGGGGGTGCCTTCGGCGATGTCGAACAGGATCACGTCGCCCAGCTCTTTCAAAGCTGCGAGGTGGGCAAGCGTGCCGCCGATCTGACCGGCGCCGATCAGGGCAATCTTGGGTCTGGCCATGGGTGAAAGTCTCCGCACTTGGGGTTTTAGCTGGCGCGGTGCCTAGCGCGTGACGGGGCGTCGCGCAAGGGCGCTGCACCGCAGCAGAGTAATGCCGCCGCGCTGGCGTTTGACGGGTTTGCAGGCTAAGGCATCGGAAAGAAGCCGTTTTTCGAAGGGCACCGCACCCGTGACGCTTGATCTTTGGTTTTTCGCCATCGCCGCGCCTGCCGTGATCTTTGCCGGGGTGTCCAAGGGCGGTTTCGGATCGGGTGCGGCGTTTGCCGCCGCATCGATTCTGGCGCTGGTGGTCGAG
Organism: Tateyamaria omphalii; assembly: GCF_001969365.1. Lineage (NCBI taxonomy): Bacteria > Pseudomonadati > Pseudomonadota > Alphaproteobacteria > Rhodobacterales > Roseobacteraceae > Tateyamaria > Tateyamaria omphalii. The sequence continues at coordinate 220,921 of NZ_CP019312.1, forward strand.
CCGGGGCTGGCGCTGGGGGTGATGCTGCCGCTCCTGATGCTGATCGACCTGGCGACCTTGCGGCCCTATTGGGGCAAATGGAACGCCCGCGCGTCCCTGCTTTTGATCCTCGGGGGTCTGCCCGGTGTCGCGCTGGGCGCGCTGCTGTTCGCGCGTGCGGACGCCGATGTGTTCCGCGTGCTGATCGGCGCCATTTCCATCGGTTTCGTCGCCTGGCAGATCGCGCAATCGCGTGGCTGGATCCGCGCCTCGCAGGTGGCGCTGTCCAAGGGGGTGGGCGCGTTTGCAGGCGTCGTGGCAGGCTTCACCAGTTTCGTCAGCCACGCAGGTGGCCCACCCGCTGCCGTCTATCTTTTGTCGCTGAAACTGACCAAGACCGAATACCAGGCCAGCACCGTCCTGACCTTCTGGGCGATCAACATCGCCAAATTCGTGCCCTATGCCTTTCTGGGCATGTTCACGACGCAGACGACGGTCGCCAATCTGGCCCTCGCCCCGTTTGCGCTGCTGGGTGCGTGGCTGGGGGTCAAGGCGCACCACATGGTGCCTGAAAAACTGTTCTTCCGCCTCACCTATGTGTTGCTGGTCGTGACAGGCACGAAACTGATCTGGGACGGGCTGACATGACAACCCGTCCCTTGACGGTCAGGGACGCGGAACGGGCGCTGGTGCTCTATCAGCATCTTGTCGGTGACGGTCCGGTCGCGTCGGCGGATGCGTTCGCCCGCGTGGTTGATCATCCCGGAACATCTGTCATCGGTGCCTTCGCCGATGACAGCCTGGTCGCCATGGCCACCCTCCATGTCCTGCCGAACATGACCCAAGGCGGCAGGCCGTATGCGCTGGTCGAAAACGTTGTCACACACCGGAACCATCGCGGCACCGGGCAGGGACGGCGGGTCATGCAGGCCGTGATCGACGCCGCGTGGGATGCGGAGTGCTACAAGATCATGCTCCTGACCGGGCAGACGGCAGAGGCGCGGGGCTTCTATGAAACGCTTGGCTTCGGCGCGGAGGAGAAATGGGGCATGACCATCCGCCGGGCGCCGGTGCGGGGCTGACAGAGGCGGATCAGGATCCGCCTTACGATCCAGCGACACCCCCAAAGAAAAAGGCGCCCGATCGAGCGCCCTTTGCCGTATATTCCAATCGTCAGGCGCACGTGTCGTCCGCCTGCCGCTCATGCGTCGCTGCCTTTCGCCGGCAGCGCTTCGGCCAGCGCCTCGAACGCCTGACCGCTGGCCACAAGGCAGGTCACGCCGTTGGGCGTGGTCACCGTGATCGTCCACGTCCCGCTCTCGTCCGAGGCAAACACCTCGATCACCGAATTGTTGGCGCCCAGACCCATGGACTGGCGCGTCTCGCCATACCCTTCGGCCAACCGGCTCACCACGATATCGCGCGGCCCGCAATTGCGCGCCTGCTGCTGCGCCTGCGCCGCATTCACCATCGCCGCGAGCGCCAGAACACCCGCTGTCATCACATTCATAATCCGTGTCATCACGTTCAGCCTTTCACAATGGAAGGCGTCACCTCTGGTCATCTGGCCCAGCCGGAACTCCGGCGATGACCGGGCGGCCCCGGTTCAAACCCGATCCATTGCGCGTTCCGTGAAGTGTTCGGCGGCCCTGCCGAAACGGCCCTCCCCGCGTGGTCGGAGTGGGGCCAGAGTGCAAACTGAGACTTGAATAATGGTTAACGCACCGTGCGCGGGTCGTGAAAATTTGATGAAAGGCTGCTGAATCCGACCAAAGTCGGCACGACTTTTCTGCGACGCAGCAAAATAGCGCTTGAACTATCTGGCAAAAAATGGCCCTTTCCGCGCAACTTTATGACTTGCAAGGATCGCACGCCATGGCCCTCGACCGTCCCCTCCGCTCCGTTCTGTATATCCCCGGCTCAAAACCACGGGCGCTGGACAAGGCGCGCGGGTTGCCGGTTGATGCTGTTATATTTGACTTGGAAGACGCCGTATCGCTTGAGGAAAAGGAAAGCGCCCGCGCCACGCTGGCCGACGCGCTGGCCGAGGGTGGGTACGGCCCCCGACTGAAAATCGTGCGCATCAACGGGTTCGACACGGAATGGGGGCGGGACGACGCGCAGGCGGCCAAGGATATGGGCGCCGATGCGATCCTGTTGCCCAAGGTGAACAGCCCCGCCGATCTGGACGCGCTGGCCGAGATCACGGGCGACACGCCGCTCTGGGCGATGATGGAAACACCATTGGGGATGATCAACGCGCCTGCCATCGCCGCGCACGCCAAGCTGCAAGGCATGGTGATGGGCACCAATGATCTGGCCAAGGAACTGCAAACCCGCTTCCGCCCCGACCGCCTGCCGCTGCAAACGGGCCTCGGGCTTTGCCTGCTCGCGGCCAAGGCGCATGGCTGCGCGATCGTGGACGGTGTCTATAACGCGTTCAAGGACGAAGACGGCTTGAAGATCGAATGCGACCAGGGCCGCGACATGGGCTTTGACGGCAAGACACTGATCCACCCCGCTCAGGTGGACATCGCCAACGCCGCCTTCTCCCCCTCCGAGGACGAGATCGACCTCGCCCGCCGTCAGATCACTGCCTTCGAAGAGGTCGAGGCCAGTGGGCAGGGCGTTGCCGTTGTCGATGGACGTATCGTCGAGAATCTGCACATCGTCACCGCGCGCGAGACGTTGGCCAAGGCCGACGCCATCGCAGCCATGGCAAAAGGATAGACGATGTATTGGATCATTCTGGTTGCGGGTGTCGCCCTGTGGTGTTCGGCGCATCTGTTCAAACGCGTGGCGCCGGAACGGCGGGCCGCAATGGGCGATCCGGGCAAGGGCGCCGTGGCAATCGGGGTGGTCCTGTCCATCGTTTTGATGGTGATTGGCTACCGCGGCACGGATTTCGTCAACGTCTGGTTCCCGCCCAGTTTCACGGTCCACATCAACAATTTGCTAATGCTCATCGCCATATACCTGCTCAGCCCTGCGCCCAAGCGCGGCAAGCTGGTGTCGGGCATGCGGCACCCGATGCTGACCGGCTTTTCGCTCTGGGCCATCGCGCACCTTCTGGTGAACGGCGATCTGGCCTCGATCATCCTGTTCGGCGGTCTGCTGGTCTGGGCCATCGCAACGGCACGCATCATCAACACCGCCGAACCAAATTGGCAGCGCGGACCCGAAGGGACGCTGGCCAAGGATGCCATGTTCTTGGCGGGCTCCGTCATCCTGCTTGGTGTGATCGGCTGGATCCACAACTGGCTGGGCGTCTGGCCGTTCCCGGGATAAGCCCATGAAACTCTACCGTTTTCTGTCCGAAGAGGACACATCCGCCTTTTGCCACAAGGTGACGGCGGCGCTGAACGCGGGCTGGGAATTGCACGGCTCGCCCACGCAAACCTGGGACCATGCCGCAGGCCTCATGCGCTGCGGGCAGGCGGTCACAAAGGATGTGCCGGGGGACTACACCCCGGAGACAAAAATAGGAGAGCAGTGATGGCCAAGACCAATGCAGGCCGGTTTTTCGAAGATTACAGCGTCGGCGATACGCTGACCCACGCCGTGCCCCGCACGGTGGGGGCAGGGGAGCGCGCGCTCTATCACGCGCTTTACCCGGCCCGCCACGCGCTTTATTCGTCAGATACCTTTGCACAGGCCAGCGGACTGGCTGCGTCGCCGCTGGATGACATGATCGCGTTCCACACCGTCTTTGGCAAAACCGTGCCGGACGTGTCGCTGAATGCCGTGGCAAACCTGGGCTACGCCGAAGGGCGCTGGCTGAAACCGGTCTGGCCCGGCGACACGCTGACGTCGGCCTCCGAGGTGATCGGGGTCAAGCAGAACTCGAACGGCAAATCCGGCGTGGTCTATGTGCGCACGACCGGGCGGAACCAGCAGGGCGAGGCGGTTCTGGACTATGTCCGCTGGGTCATGGTGCGCAAAGGGAACCTGGATGCGCCCGCGCCCGAGACCGTGATCCCGGACTTGGCAAAAGTTGTCCCGGCGGGGACACTCGCGATACCCGAGGGCCTGACCTTCCAAAACTACGACTTCGACCAAGCGGGCGAGCCACACCGCTGGGGCGATTACGAGATCGGGGAACAGATCAACCACGTCGATGGCGTCACGATCGAAGAGGCCGAGCACATGATGGCCACGCGGCTCTGGCAGAACACGGCCAAGGTGCATTTCGACACGTCGGCCCGGCCCGACGGGACACGGCTGATCTATGGCGGGCATGTGATTTCCATGGCGCGGGCGCTCTCTTTCAACGGGCTGGCCAATGCGCAGATGGTGGTGGGCCTGAACGCAGGCGCCCATGCCAATCCGTGCCTTGCGGGGGATACGGTGCGGGCGTGGTCCGAGGTGCTGGACAAGGCCGAAACCTCTGCCCCCGGCGTGGGCGCGATCCGACTGCGGCTGGTGGCGACCAAGGGCGGCGCGCCGTTCAAGTTGCGCGGTGAAGATGGCAAATACTTGCCAGAGGTCTTGCTTGACTTGGATTACTGGGCCTTGATGCCAATCTAAAGGACGACGGGCGACGCGCGTCTTGCGACGACGCCCCACCCGCCATCCCGCATGGTGCAAGGAGCGCGCTGATGTTGCGATATGTTCTGCCCTTCCTGATGCTTGCCGGTCCGGCGGTCGCCAATGACGAGCGCGAAGCCTTTGTCGAGGCGAACCTGCTGGGCATCTTCTATCACGAACTGGGCCACGCGCTGATCGACATTCTCGCGCTGCCGGTCTTCGGACAGGAGGAGGATGCCGCTGACGTCGCCTCCGTCCTCCTGATCGACGGTTTCTACGAAGAGGACGCCGCCCAGGCGCTCGCCTATGACACGGCCTTCGGCTTTCTGGCCGAAGCGGATTTCGCAGGCGACGTCACCTATTGGGACGTGCATGGCCCGGACGAGCAGCGTTTCTACAACACGGTGTGCCTCTTCTACGGCGGCAATCCCGACGCGCGCGAGGACTTTGCCATCGACCTCGGCCTGCCCGAAGAGCGCGCGGAAACCTGCCCCGAGGAGTTTCAACTGGCGCTCGACAGCTGGGGCCCCGCCTTTGACGAGATCACCGGCCGCGGCAACTCGATCCTGTTTGAGGACGGCGGGCACAACCTGCTCACGACCGACGTGATGGCCGCCGAAGTCGCCGCGCTGAACGACGACTTCGACCTGCCCGTACCGCTGATCGTCCGGGTCGAAGCCTGCGGCGAGGCCAACGCGTTCTACGACCTCGGCACAACCGAGATCATCATGTGCACGGAGTTCGAGGACCATCTGCGCGCGCTCTACGATCAGTTCGAGTGACGGAACATTTGTGAGGTGCGTTTGCGCATGGCGCGGGCTAGGCTTTGCGCATGTGGCGCGCATGTCTCCTCTTTCTGCTGGCAAGCACACCGGTCCAAGCCTGCCAGCTTGCACTGCTTCTGGCCGTGGACGTGTCCGGGTCAGTGGATCGCGACGAATACCGCATTCAGATGGACGGGCTGGCCCACGCCCTGCGCGACGGCATCGTCGCCGACGCCCTGATCGAACAGGAAGCACAGGTCGCGCTGGTGCAGTGGACCGGTGCAACGCGCCAACGCCAGACGGTGCCCTGGACGCAGATCGGCACCTACGGCGATGTATCGGCACTCGCCGAGCGGATCGAAAACGACCCGCGGATCTGGCGCAACTACTCAACAGCGATCGGAGAGGCGCTTGCCGTGTCGTATGCAGCCTTTGCACAGGTTGCGCATTGCACGCGCAAGGTCATCGACGTATCCGGCGACGGTGTGTCGAACGAAGGCATGGAACCGGCGGGCCAGCGCACCGCGTTGAATGCCGCCGACATCACGGTAAATGCCATCGCCATCGAAACCGACGATACGGACCTGACGGCCTATTTCTTTGAAAATGTGATCACCGGGCCGGGCGCCTTCGTGGTGACAGCGCAGGGATTCGAGGACTATCCCGAACAAATCAAACGAAAGTTGCAGCGCGAGACGATCCGACAGGTGACTTATTTTGCAGACTAGGCGAACTTGTGATCACACGTATTTCAAGCGTGATCACGTTTGAGCAGAATCCTGCAAATGCGCCAAAAAACCGCGCCACTTCGCGGGCTGCAGCGCGTGACTCACGCGCAAAAAGGAGTATCAAGAGGCAGCCGAGGATAAAGGAAGCAACATGGCCGACGTCAATCGGGGCAATCGCCCGCTCTCGCCACACATCCAGATCTACCGCCCGCAATGGACGTCGATCTCTTCCATCATGGTCCGGATCACCGGCATCGGCTGTCTGCTGGCCTCTGTGCTGGTCGTGTCCTGGCTGCTCGCCGCCGCCTCGTCCGAGGCCGCATTCACCGCCATCGACGGGCTCTTTCGCAGCATTCTGGGCACCCTGATCCTGGTCCTCGCGATGTGGGGCATCTTCTACCACATGCTGGGTCGGCTGCGGCACGTGCTGTGGGACTTTGGCTATCTCGTGCAGGTGCCCGTGTCCGAGGATATGGCCAAGGGCATGTTCATCGGCGCCACGCTGCTCACCATATTTGTTCTGGTCGTGGTCTAAGGAGGGATCGACATGCGCTTTCTAACAGACCGCAAACGCGCCACCGGCCTCGGGTCAGGCCGCGAGGGCACGCACCACCACTGGCAGATGATGGTCAGCTCGATCCTTTTGGTGCCGCTGGTGCCAATCCTCGTTATCCTGTTCGGCGCTGCGCTGGGCGGCACCCATGCCGAGGTGCTGGCCTTCTTCAGCCGTCCGATCCCGGCCATCCTGATGGCCCTGTCGCTGATTGTCGTCGTGCAGCACCTGATGCGCGAGGCCCACGCCGCGATCGAGGATTACATCCATGGCACTGCGGGCAAGTTGACCCTGATCGCAACCACCGCATTTGCCTACACCATGATCGCGGCAGGCTTGTTCGCGATCGCGCGCATCGCGCTTTAGAACTGACCAGCAGCGCCTCGCCAGCGCCGCTTTGAACCAACAGGAGGCCGAAATGGCTGCATATGATTACGAGACGCATGAATATGACGTCGTGGTCGTCGGTGCCGGGGGCGCGGGACTGCGCGCCACGCTGGGCATGGCGGAACAGGGGCTGCGCACCGCCTGCGTGACCAAGGTGTTCCCGACCCGCTCGCACACCGTCGCGGCACAGGGCGGCATCGCCGCATCGCTGTCCAACATGGGCCCCGACAACTGGCAGTGGCACATGTACGACACGGTCAAGGGCTCCGACTGGCTCGGCGACACGGACGCGATGGAATACCTCGCACGCGAAGCGCCCAAGGCGGTCTATGAACTTGAACACTACGGCGTCCCCTTCTCGCGCACCGAAGAGGGCAAGATCTACCAACGCCCCTTCGGCGGCCACACCACCGAATTTGGTGAAGGTCCCCCCGTGCAGCGTACCTGTGCCGCCGCCGACCGGACCGGCCACGCGATCCTGCATACGCTCTATGGCCAGTCGCTCAAGAACAACGCGGAATTCTACATCGAATACTTCGCCATCGACCTGATCATGTCCGATGACGGCGTGTGTCAGGGCGTGCTGTGCTGGAAGCTGGATGACGGCACCATGCACCTCTTTGCGGCCAAGATGGTCGTGCTGGCGACCGGCGGCTATGGCCGCGCCTATTTCTCGGCCACATCCGCCCACACCTGCACCGGCGACGGTGGCGGCATGACGGCGCGGGCCGGTCTGCCCTTGCAGGACATGGAATTCGTGCAATTCCACCCCACCGGCATCTACGGCTCGGGCTGCCTGATCACCGAAGGGGCGCGGGGCGAAGGCGGCTACCTCACCAATTCCGAGGGCGAGCGGTTCATGGAACGCTACGCGCCGACCTACAAGGACCTCGCCAGCCGCGACGTGGTCAGCCGCTGCATGACCATGGAAATCCGCGAAGGGCGCGGCGTGGGCGCCGATGGTGATCACATTCACCTGCACCTCAACCACCTGCCGCCCGAAACGCTGGCCGAACGGCTGCCGGGCATCTCGGAAAGCGCGCGTATCTTCGCAGGCGTCGACCTGACCAAGGAACCGATCCCGGTCCTGCCCACGGTGCACTACAACATGGGCGGTATCCCCACGAACTACTGGGGCGAGGTGCTGGCCCCGACCAAGGACAACCCCGACAACGTCTCGCCCGGCCTGATGGCCGTGGGCGAAGCGGGCTGCGCGTCGGTCCACGGGGCCAACCGTTTGGGGTCCAACTCGCTCATCGACCTCGTGGTGTTTGGCCGCGCGGCGGCCATCCGGGCCAAGGATGTGGTGGACGCGGCAGCGCCCGTACCCACACCCAGCAAACGCTCGATCGAGGCCGCGTTCAGCCGCTTCGACGGTCTGCGCTATGCCAAGGGCCACGTGCCAACGGCCGAGCTGCGTCTGGAAATGCAGCGCACCATGCAGCAGGACGCCGCCGTCTTCCGCACCGACAAGACACTGGCCGAGGGCGAGGAAAAGATGAAGGACGTCGCCGCCAAGCAAAGCGATTTGCAGGTGACCGATACATCGCTCGTCTGGAACTCCGACCTGATGGAGACGCTGGAGCTGACCAACCTCATGCCCAACGCGGTTGCCACGATCACGGCAGCCGCCGCGCGCAAGGAAAGCCGTGGTGCCCACGCGCACGAGGACTACCCCAACCGCGATGATGAGACCTGGCGCAAGCACTCCCTCGTCTGGTTCAAGGGCAACGAGGCGTCGCTTGGCTTCCGCGGCGTGCACCTGCAACCGCTCACCAGCCACAATGACGGCGGGATCGACCTCAAGAAAATCGCGCCGAAAGCGCGGGTGTACTAAAGCCCGCATGGATCAGGCAGTGCACAGCACGGATGATGCAGGGCTCGTCCCCGGACGTGTGCTGCGCATCTACGGCATGCGGCGGTCGGGCAACCACGCGCTGATCAACTGGATCATGCGCAACGCGCCCGGCGGCAATGGCCTGTTCCTAAACGACTGCCGCCACGGGGGCGATCCGGTCCTGACCTGCAGCAGCCTGTCGTTGTTCGAAAGCGGGACAGAGACGGGGCAGGGCGGCAAGTGGAAGCGGATCGACCGCGCCGGAGCCAAGCCTTTCACCGCGATCTCCTACGAAGACCGTGTGCCGCCCGCGGCCCCCAAACGGCTCTTCGCGGCGGCTGAGACGCTGGTGATCATCTACCGCAGCTTCCTGCACTGGACGGCCTCCCTGCTGCGCAAGATTCAGGGCAACGTGGGCTTCGGCCCGCTTGACCGGAACCGGATCATGGGCCGCGCCCTCAGCACCTATTCCGACATGCTGGACCGGATGCAGCACGATGATGTCGTGCCGCTGTGCTATGACAATTGGACCGCCGATGAACGCTACCGCAAAGAAGCGCTCGCCCGGCTTGACCTGCCCGGTTGTGACCTGTCACTGGGTGGCGTGCAGCGTTTTGGGGGCGGGTCATCGTTTCAGGACGCAACCGAAGCGTCCGACCTGCAAACCGACCAACGCAGCGCCCAGATGGCCGAGGATCACGAATACCGGATGCTGCTCTGGACTGCCGCGCGGGACGACAGCTTTATGACGAAACTCGCGCATCACTTCCCCGGCGATGCAAAGCGGCTCGAACAATTGCGCCGCACGGCCAGCGCACAGGTGGTGCTGCCATGATCCGCGCCACCGCCCTCATCGCCGCGCTCACGCTCACCGCCTGCGCCGAAACCACGCAAGCGGTGGACAACGTCGCGCGCCGCAGCGCCAAGGCGGCGGTGGCCGAAACCCTCGTCACCCGCTTTCCATCGGTGCCACAACAGGCCGTGACCCCTTCACCGACTGCGTGATCGACAATGCCTCGGCCCGCGAGATCGGCGAATTTGCCAAGGACGCCGTCATCGGCGTCTCCGAAACAACCGCTGCCCTCGTGCGTTCCGTGCTCGAGCGGCCAGCCACACAACAGTGCATCGTCGGGGCGGGCCTCTCCGTCCTGACCGCGTGAAAGGAGAACCGCAATGGTCCAACTGACGCTTCCCAAGAACTCCCGCATGACCACGGGCAAGACGTGGCCCAAACCCGAAGGCGCCACCAACCTGCGCAAGTTCAGCATCTACCGCTGGAACCCGGATGACGGCAAAAACCCGTCGGTCGACACCTATTTCGTCGACCTCGACGATTGCGGCCCGATGATGCTGGACGCGCTGATCTACATCAAGAACAAGATCGACCCGACGCTCACCTTCCGCCGCTCCTGCCGCGAAGGCATCTGTGGCTCCTGTGCCATGAACATCGACGGCATCAACACGCTCGCCTGCATCTACGGCATGGACGAGGTGAAGGGCGACGTGAAAATCTATCCCCTGCCGCACATGCCGGTGGTCAAGGACCTGATCCCCGACCTCACGCACTTCTACGCCCAGCACGCCAGCATCATGCCGTGGCTGGAAACCAAAACGAACCGCCCCGCGAAAGAGTGGAGGCAAAGCATCGAAGACCGCAAGAAGCTCGATGGCTTGTATGAATGCGTCATGTGCGCCTCCTGCTCGACCTCCTGCCCCAGCTACTGGTGGAACGGCGACCGCTACCTCGGGCCAGCAGCACTCCTGCACGCCTACCGCTGGATCATCGACAGCCGGGATGAGGCAACGGGCGAGCGTCTGGACGATCTCGAAGATCCGTTCAAGCTCTACCGCTGCCACACGATCATGAACTGCGCCAAGACCTGCCCCAAGGGCCTGAACCCGGCCGAAGCCATCGCCAACATCAAGAAGATGATGGTCGAACGCACCGTCTGATCGCGCTTGCACCCCTCCGGCCGCAGCGGCACAGTGCCGTGACGCGACCAGGAGGGGAAAGTGGCCGACATAGAATTTCTCTGCCCGCCGGACCTGGCGGGCAAGATCCCCGAACCCGCACCCGCCGCGCGGTTCCTGCCGGACTGGTTCCGCAATCTCGACCGCGACATGGGGATGAAAGACGCCCACGGGCTGCCCGGCCTGACCGTGCGCGCCTGCCTGCCGGTTGCTGATGTCATGGCGCAAGGCTGGATCATCCCCACGCCCTACGATATCTGGACCACGCCGGATCCCGCCACCGGGGCCATCCAGTTCCACTGGGATGCGGATGCCGCGTTCACTCCCATCGACATGCACCACCCCGGGCAGATCGGCGCACCGAACCCGCCCTTTGAAAACACCATGCCGCTCAAGCTGATGAACCCGTGGCGGGTCAAGCTGTCGCCGGGCTGGTCCGCGACCTTCCTGCACCCGGTCAACCACTTCGAATTGCCGTTCACGGCCTTTGCCGGAACGGTGGACTGCGACGCGCTGGACGTGCCAGTAAACGTGCCGTTCTTCTGGACCGGACGCAGCCCGGACATTCGCCTGCCCGCCGGGTCGCCCATGGTGCAGGTCATCCCCTTCGAACGCCGCGCCCAGATGCGCGCCGCGACCATCCGGGCCGAGACCGAAGACGAGGCCGCAACACGCGCCGCAACGCTCAATCGCAAACATACAGAGGAATCCGTGTACGCCCGCGAATGGCGGCGGCGGCACGACCGGACCCGCAGCTAGGCGACAAATCGCGCCTATTGTGCTACGCTCCCCACGCAGGTGGAGCGTGAATATGCCAGACATCACCATCTTGATCGGCAGCACCAAGGGGGCGTTTCTGCTCCATGGCAACAGTGCCCGCGACACATGGCGGCTGACCGGCCCGCATTGCAATGGCTGGCCCATCAACCACGCAATCGGTGATCCGGCCACCGACACCCTCTGGGCCGGGGGTGGCAATGCCTTCAACGGCGCAGGGATCTGGCGCTCGACCGATATGGGCGCGACATGGACGCTCGCCAAGCTGTCCAAGGGCGAGATGGACGATTGGGCCGCAAACGATCCCGACATGGCGGCCTTCTTCGACTGGGAACCCACCGACACGGCCTTCGACGGCGATGTGACGGCAATCTGGTCGCTGTCCCTGGCGCACGGTCGCCTGATGGCCGGCGGCAACCCCGGCAGGCTCTATGACAGCACCGATGGCGGCGAAAGCTGGACGCGCAACGACGCGCTCAGCGATCACGACACCCGCGACACCTGGAACCCGGGCGGGGCAGGGCTGGTCCTGCACACGATCGTCCGCGACCCGAATGACCCTGCCAAGGCATGGGTCGGCATTTCTGCCGCCGGTGTCTTCGCCACCGAAGATGGCGGCATAACCTGGGACCGGCGCAATCGCCTCTCCAACGCCGAAAGCTGCGCCCACCACATGCACCCCGCCGCCCCCCGTGACGGAGAGACGGGGCATTGCGTCCACAACATGGTCCGCGCCAGCAGCGACGTGCTGTACCAGCAGAACCACCACGGCGTCTGGCGGTCCTCGGATGACGGGCGCAGTTGGGACGACATCACCGATGGCCTGCCTTCAACCTTCGGTTTTCCCATTGCGGTCAACCCGCATGACCCGAACATGATCTGGACGCTCCCCCTGAATGGCGACAGCGCGGGGCGCTATCCGCCCGATGCCAGCGCCGCCGTCTGGCGGTCTGACGATGGCGGGCACAGCTGGTCCGACAAACGCAGCGGACTGCCGCAAAACACATGTTTCTTCACCGTGCTTCGGCAGGCCATGGCGACCGACCAAAGGCCAGAGGCGGGCGTTTACTTTGGCACGAACTCCGGGTCGGTCTTTGCCTCGCGTGACGCGGGCGAAACATGGGACGAGATTGCCCGCCACCTGCCCACCATCCTGTCGGTCGAAGTCATGGACCGCGGCTGAGGCTTGCACCCGCCCGCGCGCCAGCTACGGTGCAGGGCATGACCGATGCACCCGACCACGCCGCCGCCCACCGCGCCCTGCCGCCGGTGATCTGCTATCCGACAGACACCCTGCCACAGCCGGACATGGCCACCTATGCCGCCGCCCGCGATGGCATGACCAAGCTGTCCGAAGTGATCGCGCCCCCGCGCGAGGCGGCGACGTTCGAGGTGCCCGCAGGCCACATCTTCCGCATCTCCTCCATTGAGGGACCGCAGGTCGGCGACCTCAATCTCTGGAATGCCAATGATCTCAGCGAACGGTTCTACTCCGGCAAGACCCGCGCGCTGCATGGGACACACGTGAACACCGGCGACAGGCTGTGGAGCAGCTTTCCCACCCTGCGCCCGATGGCGACCATCATCCACGACACGCTCGGCTGGTACGGCATCGACGATTTCGGCGGTGGCGTGCATGACGTGATCGGGACGCGGTGCGACCCCTACACGGGCAACCTTTTGCAGGGCGGGCACTACCACCACTGCTGCCACTCGAACCTGACCCGCGCGCTCGCAGATCATGCGGGCCTGCCGCTGGCCGAGGCCGAAGGGCATGTGCACGATGTCCTCAACGTGTTCATGTGCACCGGCTTCACCCGCGACACCGGCCAATACTTCATGAAAGCCTCACCCGTCCGCCCCGGCGATTACATCGACTTTCTGGCAGAGATCGACCTTCTCGGCGCACTCAGTGCCTGCCCGGGCGGCGATTGCGGGTCGGAACACAGCTCGGACGTGGCGCCGTGCCATCCGCTGAAGATCGAGGTCTTCGCCCCGGCCCCCGGCACGCTGGACGGCTGGCAAAGCCCACCACCCAACGGCTACGACCGCAGCCACGGGCGGTGATGCAGCGCCACGATCCACCCTCCCTGTTTCAGAACCCCCCGCCGGAGGCTCCCGCCATCGCAAGACGCGGCGACGATGGTCTAACGGTTTGTCAATCCGATACAGGCACCCTTCGGCAGCCCTGAAGATCAACGGGAAGATCAATAAAGGGTAAACGTACCGCACGGGTTCGGTGCACGGGCGGTGCACAGGTTGTGTACGGACAGTGCACGCAGTGTGCACGCCAATGTATTACTTTAAGGCATTGATTTTAAACAGAAAAACTCAGGAAAACGCCGCCTCCAGCGCAATCTCCACCATATCCCCGAACGTGCGCTCGCGGTCCTCGGATGGCAACGCCTCACCGGTTTGCAGATGATCGCTCACCGTCAGCACCGCCAGCGCCCGGCGCCCGTGCCGTGCCGCCAGCGTGTACAGCTCCGCCGCCTCCATCTCGACCCCCAGAATACCGTGCCGCACCATCTGCTCATCCAGATCCGCCCGTTCGGCATAGAACACGTCCGAAGAGTAGATCCCACCGACATGCGTCGTGGTCCCCTTGGCCTCCGCCGCCTTCACCGCCGCGGCCAGCAGCCCGTAATCTGCACAGGGCGCATAGTTGATTTCCTTGAAAAAACTGGACGACGGCGACGTGATCGTCGTGGCCGTCATCGCGATGATCACATCGCGAATACCCACATGCGCCTGCATCCCGCCGCAGGATCCGATCCGGATCAGCGTCTGCGCCCCATAGGTCGAGATCAGCTCATTGGCATAGATCGACAGGGACGGCATGCCCATGCCCGATCCCTGAATGGTGACCCGGTTGCCCTTCCACGTACCGGTAAACCCAAGCATGCCCCGGACCTCGTTGACCAGTTCGGCCCCGTCCAGAAACGTCTCCGCCGCCCATTTGGCGCGATAAGGATCGCCCGGCATCAAAACGGTCTCGGCAATCTGGCCCTCGGCGGCACCGATGTGAACGGTCATGGTCAACTCCTTATTCTGAAACAGGACGCCCGCTTAACGCTTTTTCAGGAAAAGGAGAACAGCATGTCGGCCAAATCGCGAAACGAAAACCGGAATGGACGTCAAAACAACCGTGACATGATGCGTGCCTGACCAAAAGATCGCGCGCACGACAGCCTCAAAGCGCCGCGTTCACTACGAAACACCTAGTGACGAAAGGAACGTCTATGCGGCACCAATGCGGACTTAACGATACGGCATGAAACCGCCGGACGTGTCCGTATGCTGCAATTGAATCGCGCCCCTCAAAACTTGGGGGCACGATTCACGAGGGTGCGCGACCCTGCCTAGATTTCCAGGCTTTCCGGCGCGGCACCCGCCTCAACCGCTGCTTTGAACCAATTCGGTTGCCGGCCTTTGCCGGTCCAGGTTTGCGTCGGGTTTTCCGGGTTCATGTATTTGGGTTCTGCGCTGGATGCTTTTGCACCACCGCGGCCACCCTTTTTGCCGGTCAGTTCGTCGAGTGAAAAGCCAAACTCTGCCGCTGCCTTTTGTGCCGCAGCAAGGGCGTCTTGCTTTTCCGACTTTCGCTTTTGCACAATCGCCTCGTCGACATCAGCACGCAACGCTTCCAGCTCTTTTCGGCTCATTTTGTCGAGTTTTATTGCCATTTGTTTTTCCCAGTCTTTGTGTAAGTAACAGCCCTATTCTGAAAAACCCGCCAACTATCAATAGGCTGCGTGTACGTTTTTTGTGTCAGCGGCGGTAATCTGCTCGTTATGCGCGTTTCTTTCGACCGTCGGTGGAAGGCGAAATTGATTTTTATCAAGTTCCCTCTGTGGTTGCATGTTCTGTCTAAACTGGGATTCCCGTGTCCAAAACACAAGGGCAGTGGCAGGCCCGGGTCGCGCAAAAAAAGAGCCGCCCAATGGACGGCTCCGTTCGATTGCAGAATGCTGTCGGTACGCGTGCCTATTCCGCGGCGACAGCCTGCGGATCGGCGAGCGTGACGATATCCATCATGATGGTGTTCAACTCAAAATCCTTGGGCGTATAGACGCGAGCGACGCCCATGGCCCGCAGCCTGTCCGCGTCATCATCGGGAATGATACCGCCCACGATCACCGGCACGTGGCTCAAACCTTCGGCCTGCATGCGCTGCATCAGATCCTCGACCAGGGGGATGTGGCTGCCCGACAGGATCGACAGGCCAACCACATGCGCTTCGTCCTCGCGCGCGGCGGCCACGATCTCTTCGGGTGTCAGGCGGATGCCCTCATAGGCGATCTCCATCCCGCAGTCGCGCGCGCGCACGGCAATTTGCTCGGCGCCATTCGAATGGCCGTCAAGCCCCGGTTTGCCCACAAGGAATTTCAAACGGCGGCCCAGCCGGTCGCTGACGGCGTCCACCGCATCGCGCAAATCATCCAGGCCCTCGGTCATGTTCGACCGGCCCGACGATACACCCGTGGGCCCGCGATACTCGCCATGCACCGCACGCATCTGTGCGGCCCATTCGCCGGTCGTCACACCCGCCCTGGCACATACGATCGACGCTGGCATGACGTTCTCGCCAGCCTCCGCCGCCGCACGCAGATCGGCCAGCGCAGACGCAACGGCAGCCGCATCACGGTCGGCCCGCCAGGCATTCAACCGATCAATCTGTTCCTGCTCCACGGCGGGATCGACCACCATGATGCCACCATCGCCGGTCATCAGGGGCGACGCTTCGCCTGCCTGATATTTGTTCACGCCGACCACGACCGTTTCGCCCTTTTCAATCCGGTTCAGGCGCTCGGCATTGGATTGCACCAATTGCGCCTTCATATAATCAATGGCCGCAATGGCCCCACCCATGGCGTCCAGGTTTTCCAACTCGTGCCGCGCACCGGCTTTGAGGTCCTCGACCTTGGCGTCGACCGCCGGATTTCCGTCGAACAAATCGTCATATTCCAGAAGGTCGGTTTCAAACGCCATGATCTGCTGCATCCGCATAGACCATTGCTGATCCCATGGACGCGGCAGGCCAAGCGCCTCGTTCCACGCGGGCAATTGCACGGCCCGCGCGCGCGCTTTCTTGGACAGCGTCACAGCCAGCATTTCAATGAGAATACGGTAGACGTTGTTTTCGGGCTGCTGTTCCGTCAGGCCCAGCGAATTGACCTGCACGCCATAGCGGAAGCGGCGGAATTTCGGATCGCTCACGCCATAGCGCGTCTCGCAAATCTCGTCCCACAGATCGACAAAGGCGCGCATCTTGCACATTTCGGTGACAAATCGAATGCCCGCATTCACGAAAAAGGAAATACGTCCCACGACGGCCGGAAAATCCGCAGGATCAATGCGCGGTTTCAATTCGTCCAGAACGGCTGTGGCCGTCGCCAATGCAAATGCCAATTCCTGCTCCGGCGTCGCGCCCGCTTCCTGCAGATGGTAGGAACACACGTTCATCGGGTTCCATTTCGGCACGGTCGTATAGCAATATTCGGCCACGTCCGCGATCATCTTCAGCGACGGTTTCGGCGGGCAGATATAGGTGCCCCGGCTCAGGTATTCCTTGATCAGGTCGTTCTGAACAGTGCCCTGCAACTTGGACACATCCGCGCCCTGTTCCTCGGCCACTGCGATGTACAGCGACAAAAGCCAGGGGGCCGTCGCATTGATCGTCATCGACGTGTTCATCTGTTCTAAAGGAATATCTGAGAAAAGCGTGCGCATATCGCCCAGATGCGCGACGGGCACGCCGACCTTTCCGACTTCACCGCGTGCCAGAATGTGATCGCTGTCATACCCGGTCTGCGTGGGCAGGTCGAACGCAACGGACAGGCCCGTCTGACCCTTGGCCAGGTTCGACCGGTACAGCGCATTTGATGCGGCAGCGGTCGAATGGCCCGCATAGGTGCGGATCAACCAGGGGCGGTCTTTCTGTGCAGGCTGCGACATGGGCAATCTCCTGTGAATCGGGCGGGTAACAAAATTTCGTCTGATGGGAGGTATAGGTAATTATGTGGCGCAGTCAATCCGCTGCGTTGCGGCATTTCCGGCGCTGCGGCCAGACTGCGACGACACACATCAACCATCCCAAAACGCCGATGCTATGGGCCGACAGGGTCATTGGCCCGGTGAAGGTCAGCAGCGCGAGCACGTCTTCGGGCGGGGGCGGCGCCTGGATCACCGATTGCGCGGGCAACCCGTCAAAGATCATGCGGTAGTACATGTAATACCCTTGGGGCGAGGCCCAGACAAAGGTGATGAACGCGACCAGCCAAACCGGGATGCGGATGATCAGCGGGCGCAACTGCACCAGAACCCACGTCAGACCAAGCGCAAGCAGGGCAAAGACAAGCGACACGCCAACAAGGCCAATCTGACCCCACAGGGTCAGGGTATGGAATGAATCCCCCTCATACATGCCGCCACTTTCGGTGCCGCAGCAGGGAAAGACCAGCCCATTTCCCTTGCCCCTGTCCCATTGCCCTGCAAGGGTTCGCGCGATGATGACAACCGTTGAACTCCCCCTTTGGCTCTTTGTGCTGATCGTGCTGTTCGCGGCTGTGACCTTTGCCTCGCACTTCCTGTTCCCCTCCGTCCGCTGGTTCTTTCGGCGCAGGCTGGAACGGGCGGTGGCACAACTGAACGAACGCCTGACCCGGCCCATCGAGCCGTTCAAGCTGGCGCGGCGGCACGACATGATCCAGCGCCTGATCTACGACCCCGAAGTGTCCGAGGCCATTATCGCACATGCCAATGAAAACGATGTCCCGGAAAACGTGGCCTTCGAAAAGGCGCGACGCTATGCGCGTGAAATCGTGCCCAGCTTCTCCGCCTTCGCCTATTTCAGCTTCGGCGCCCGCGTCGCACGGTGGCTGGCCACCGCACTCTATGATGTGCGCACCGGGCTCAACAACGATCAGCAGATTCAAAGCGCGGATTCCGAGGCCACCGTCGTGTTCGTCATGAACCACCGCAGCAACATGGACTATGTCCTTGTCACGTACCTCGCCGCGCAGGCCTCCGCCCTCAGCTATGCCGTGGGGGAGTGGGCGCGGGTCTGGCCGCTGTCCCGCCTGATCAAGTCGATGGGCGCCTATTTCATCCGGCGCAAATCCCGCGGCGCGCTCTACCGCGCGGTTCTGGCGCGCTATGTTCGCATGGCGACCCAGGGTGGGGTGACGCAGGCCATCTTCCCCGAAGGCGGGCTGAGTGTGAACGGCCGCCTCATGCCGCTGAAAAAGGGGCTCCTGTCCTACGTGGTGGACGGGTCCGAACCGCACAAGCGCGACGTCGTCTTTGTCCCCGTCGCCATCAATTACGACCGCGTGCTCGAGGACCGCGTGCTGATCGCGGCCGACAAGCGCGGCGACCGGCGGTTCGGTGTCAGCATCACGGTGGTCATGGCCGCCATCCTGCGCCTGCTGTGGCAATGGGTGACCCGCCGCTATCGCAAGTTCGGCACGGCGTCGGTTGTGTTCGGCCCGCCCGTGTCGTTGGCGGCCCTTGGCGATGATGTCGAACTGGACGATCTGGCCCAGACATTGCGCGACCGTATCCAGGACGTGATGCCCGTCCCCTTTGTGCCGCTGCTGTGCCGGTTGTTCCTGATGTCCCCCGATCCAATCGCGGAACATGACATGATGCACGAGGTGAAGGCCGCTGTGCCCTCGACCCGCGGCACAAGGCCCGCCTTGATCGACGCAGATCTGAACACCCGGATCACTCGGGCCCTCACGGATATGGAGCAGCGCGGAATGCTGCGCCGGTCCCCGGACGGATGGACCATGGAACAGAACGAAACGGCGCTGTTCCGCTTTTACGCGAATTCCATCGGCGATCTATATCCCGACAGCGTCACCATCGGCGATGCTGCGCGCGCAAAGTCATAAAATTACAAAATCGCCAAAGCATGGGTTGCTTTATTGCGTGGCGGGCCATATTGAACCGGAACGCAGTCGATTCTGCGCTGCGGCACAGAATTCTCAACCCGGAGGCTGATATGGCACTCGACACCAGCATCGCGTCCTACGACGCACCTGAAAAAGACCTCTACGAGATGGGTGAAATCCCGCCCATGGGGTATGTCCCGAAACAGATGTACGCATGGGCGATCCGCCGCGAACGTCATGGTGAACCGGACACGGCCATGCAGCTGGAAGTGGTCGATGTACCCACGCTCGACAGCCACGAGGTGCTGGTGCTCGTCATGGCCGCCGGTGTGAACTACAACGGCGTCTGGGCGTCGCTTGGTCAGCCGATCTCGCCCTTCGACGGGCATGGCCAGCCATTCCACATCGCAGGTTCCGACGCGTCGGGCATTGTGTGGGCCGTGGGTGACAAGGTGAAACGCTGGAAGGTTGGCGACGAGGTGGTGATCCACTGCAACCAGGACGACGGCGATGATGAGCACTGCAACGGCGGCGATCCGATGTATTCGGACAGCCAACGCATCTGGGGGTATGAGACACCTGACGGCTCCTTTGCACAGTTCACCAATGTGCAGGCGCAACAGCTCATGCCGCGCCCCAAGCACCTGACATGGGAAGAAAGCGCCTGCTACACGCTGACGCTGGCCACGGCGTACCGTATGCTCTTCGGTCACGAGCCACATGACCTGAAGCCCGGACAGAACGTTCTGGTCTGGGGGGCGTCGGGCGGTCTGGGCTCCTACGCGATCCAGTTGATCAACACGGCGGGTGCCAACGCCATCGGCGTCATCTCGGACGAGACCAAGCGTGACTTCGTGATGGACCTGGGTGCAAAGGGCGTCATCAACCGCAAGGACTTCAACTGCTGGGGTCAACTGCCGACGGTCAACACGCCCGAATACGGCACATGGCTGAAAGAGGCGCGCAAGTTCGGCAAGGCGATCTGGGACATCACCGGCAAGGGCGTCAACGTGGACATGGTGTTCGAGCACCCGGGCGAAAGCACATTCCCGGTGTCGTCGCTGGTCTGCAAAAAGGGCGGCATGGTCGTGATCTGCGCGGGCACCACCGGCTTCAACTGTACCTTTGACGTCCGCTACATGTGGATGCACCAGAAGCGTCTGCAGGGCAGCCATTTTGCCCATCTCAAGCAGGCTGCCGCCGCCAACAACCTGATGGTCGAGCGTCGCCTTGATCCCTGCATGTCCGAAGTGTTTGCCTGGGATGACCTGCGCGAGGCGCACATGAAAATGCTGCGCAACGAACACAAGCCCGGCAACATGTCGGTGCTGGTGCAGGCGCCCAAGACGGGCCTGCGCACGCTTGAGGATGCGCTGGACGCGCGCCGTTAACGTCTCACACGCTTTAGCAGAGTATAAATGCCCGCGAATCACCTCTGGGTTTCGCGGGCATTTTCGTGTTCTGAACCAGCCGCAACGGGATCAATGGCTTACAAATTACCGCCTCACTATTTCTGGGGAGTAGAAATACGTGAATTTTCAGGCGGAGTTAACACATGCTATAGTTGTGTTAACTATTCATTAACCACTCGAGAGTGAGTCTGACCATGAGAAGTGACTGGATACTGGACGTTCTTACGGACCTGAAGACCTTTGCCCGCGCCAACGACATGCCCGCCCTAGCCGAGCAGTTGGACGACACCGCAATCGTCGCGATGGCCGAGATCGCCGCCATGAAGGAAACCAAAGATGGTCAGCGTCACGACGGCGAGGCAGCCGTTGGAACCTATTTTGGAGGATTTGGAACAAGCTGACGGGCTCGCCGCCCTCCAGTCGGCATCCGAAGAAATACGCGACCATTATGGCGTCGATCACGTGGTGTATCACTGGGTCGATTCCGCCGGGGATCAATACGGTTGCGGCACATATTCGGATGTCTGGCGGGACCGGTATCTTGAGCAGAATTATCTGCGGGTGGATCCGGTTATCCTGGGGTGTTTTCAACGGTTTCACCCGGTCGACTGGAAGCGGCTCGATTGGAGCAGCAAACCCGCCCGCGCGTTCCAGGCCGAAGCCATCGCTCACGGGGTCGGGAACCAGGGGTTTTCCGTTCCGATCCGGGGACCGAACGGACAGTTCGCGCTCTTTACGGTCAGCCACTCATGCGACGACGACACGTGGGCCGCATGGACGGACGCGCACCGCCGCGACCTGATCCTGATCGCGCACACGTTCAACGAAAAGGCGCTTGAATTCGAACCAGACCGGGCGCCCGAACAGTCCCAGGCCCTCAGCCCGCGCGAGGTTGATGCGATGACCTTTCTGGCCATGGGATACAGCCGCGCGCAGGTCGCCGACACGTTGTCGATCTCGGAACACACGCTGCGCGTCTACATCGAAAGCGCCCGGTTCAAGCTGGGCGCGATGAACACGACACATGCCGTTGCCCGGGCCATGAGCAGGGGTTTGATCGTGGTGTAACATCGCCCGTTGCTCACGCGCACAACTCTACGCTCGGGTGTATGTACAGACGTTAACGCACGTATCGGTAGTCTTTTGGTCATACCTGCCCCGGTCTGACAAGGAGAACCCCCGATGCTGCGCTACGTTTACGCCTCCGATCTATGCGATCACCCCAAACTTGCCCGCACCATGTTCCGCGACCGCGCGGACCAGTTCAAGACCCGCCTCGGCTGGGACGTGCATGTGGACAAGGACGGATATGAGCGTGACGAATACGACGACCTGAACCCGCTCTATGTCATCTGGGAAGAACCTGATGGCTCCCACGGCGGCTCCATGCGCTTCTTGCCCACGACAGGCCGCACCATGGTGAACGAGCATTTTGGTGACCTGATCTCAGGCCCGATCACCAGCCCCGTCATCTGGGAATGCACCCGCTTTTGCCTGACCCGCGGCGCAGGCAGCCACGTGGCGGCGGCCCTGATGCTGGGCGGGGGCGAGATCATGCAGAACTTCGGGATCGAGCATTTCGTGGGTGTGTTCGACGCGCGCATGGTCCGCATCTACCGCATGATCGGCTCATCGCCCGACGTGCTGGGCAGCGCAGGCACGGGGCGCGACCGCATCAGCGTTGGCCTGTGGCATTTCGACGAGGCCGCCGCCGCAGCCGTGGGCGACCGCGCAGGCGTCCCGATGGAACGCTCGCGCCAGTGGTTCGACCTTGCCTTTGGCACCGCATCGCGCCGGGAACTCGCCCGCACGGCCTGATCCCGCTGGCACCTGCCGCGCCCCGGATATAGGGTCGCGGCATGTCCACCGCCCTTGCCCTTTCCGACGACCAGGCGTCCGCCTTTGACACCGTGACCGAGATGCTGCGGGGCGCAGGGATTGACCTGGATGACGCGCTGTTGATGCCGCCGAAATCCTCGGCCACAAGCGTCATGGCAATCACGGGCAAAGCCGGGTCGGGCAAGACGCTCCTGCTCTCGGAACTCTACAAGGCGCTCGAAGCGGCAGGGGTCGAGGTCGTGTCGGGCGACTACGAATCCCGCAGACGCAAAGACCGCCGCACGCTGGCCATCCTGGCACCCACAAACAAGGCGGCCAGCGTTTTGCGCTTTCGCGGCGTGCCTGCCACGACGATCCACCGCATCCTCTACACGCCCGTCTATGACCCCGAATACGAACGCATCGCGGAATGGCTGGCCGGCAATGGCGACCGGCCCGAGGTCGAGGGGCTGACGGACGAGGCGCTCGACCGCGCCCACGCCTTCTACCAGACCAACAAGTCGATCCCCGGCGCACTGGCCGCCGCCGGTCTGCGCGGCAGCGACTTCATCACCGGCTGGAAACGGCGCGAGGAACCGCTCGACATCGGTTTCATCGACGAAGCCTCCATGCTCGACGACAAGCAGTTCGAGGACCTGAAGGACATCTTCCCGACGCTCCTCCTATTCGGCGACCCGGCACAGCTTGCCCCGGTGAACCAGTCCGGCACCATGGTATTTGACAAGCTGCCGGAAAAGCGGGTGATGAACCTCGGCCGCATCCACCGGCAGGCGGCGGACAACCCGATCCTGGACCTTGCCCACGCGCTCGCCGACCCGCAGGTCGACTTCTACCGCTTCGAAAAGATGGTTGAGGAGGCGGCGACCAAGGACGAGCGGGTTGTCTGGGGCCAACGGGTGGAGGTGGACCTGATGGCCCGCAGCCCCGTCCTTGTCTGGCGCAACGCCACGCGCATCCGGCTGATCAACGCCTTCCGCGCCGTCTACGAAGCACCAGATGACCGGCTGATCGAAGGCGAACCGCTGATCTGCGACGGGCTGGAATTACCCTTGAAACACCGCAAGAAGCGGCTCGATCTTGAAGCGCGCGGGCTGATCAAGGGCGCGCAAGTTGTCTATCTGGGCGAGGGGCGCAAGCCCGGTTTCTCACGGCTGCATGTGATCGGAGCCGAGGACCCGCAGGTCTCTGCCGCCTCCATCGTGAAGATAGAAAAACCCGATGAGGAAGAGCCGTTTATCCCCTACGCGGCGCGTATGGGCGCGACATTTCTCCACGGTGCTGCGGTAACGATCCACAAGGCGCAAGGCAGCCAGTGGAATACGGTGCAGGTCTTTGCCCCCGACCTCTATGTTGCGGCAAAAATGAACCGGACCGAGGCGGGGCAACCGCTGTGGAAACGCCTCGCTTATGTCGCCATCACGCGCGCGCAGGATCGGCTGATCTGGGTGGTGCGCAACCGGTTGTCGAAACCAACAGGACCCCTGCGCGTGGACGATCTACGCAGCGTGCCCGCCGCAACGCTTACTCTGGCCCCCGAAGACCCTGTGTAGGTGTAGGGTGCGCATTCAGTGCGCACCGGACGTCAGTTCCGCAGCAGTGAAAACGCGGCAGAGGCGAGCCAACCTGCGGCAATGGCGATGGCCAGTGACATGATCCCGTACCAGAACGGGTTCTCGCGGCTCAAGCTGAACAACCACCGCTCCAAACCTACCTTGCGCACGTCGATGGCCGTCTCGTAGCTCGCTACGACCTGCGCATCCCGCGTCAGAAAGATCCGTGTCTCATATGCCCCTTCGGTCAGCGCCGCAGGCAAGCTGATGCGGGTGCGGAACAGCGTGTCCTCATCCACAATCACTGTACCCTCAAGCAACTGATACGCGCCGACAGAGGTGTTGATGCGGATCAGGGCGGCGACATAGGCGCTGGCGTCCAGCACCGTGTTCGGCGTGTCGACCCCGCGCAACATGCTGGGGACGGATACCTTGTGCTGCAGGTTGTCGCGAATGCCCAGCACATCGTCGAGCGGCGCGCTGGTCGCGACGGCGTAAAAGCTGGGCGCGCCGTCGATTTCCACGGCATCCGTATTGACCCAAATCCCAAAGCGACGCTCCTTGCGCCGGACGGTGATGGGCTCCGGCGGCCCGGCGATGGTCACGATGACCCCCAACTCGCCCTCCGGGATCGCCGTTTCGCGTTTCACCGCGCCAAAGATCAGGATTTCCGAGCCGTCAAAGCTGGTGGTGATGGCCACTTCGTCCTGGCTCAGACCCAGCACGACCTCTTCGGCCCATGCGGGAACAGCAAAGAGCAGCGCGATAAGCAGCCAGCGCAGCATCAATGCCCCTCCGACGCGCCGATGGAGTACAGCTCGGACGGCATCACCAGCAGATCAAAGGCCAGCTTGCCACAGACGGCCAGCACCATGATGGCCAGCAGGATGCGCAATTGCTCCGCCTTCATCCGCACCCCGATGCGTGTGCCAATCTGCGCGCCAATCACG
Source organism: Tateyamaria omphalii (assembly GCF_001969365.1). Lineage (NCBI taxonomy): Bacteria > Pseudomonadati > Pseudomonadota > Alphaproteobacteria > Rhodobacterales > Roseobacteraceae > Tateyamaria > Tateyamaria omphalii. Next base: position 246,093 of record NZ_CP019312.1, read on the forward strand.
CCGCCCACCAGCAGCAGCACCGCCAGCACCACATCCACCGTATAGTTGGTGGTGGCATGCAACATCGTGGTGAAGGCGGTAACAAAAATGATCTGGAACAGCGACGTGCCCACAACCACCTTGGTCGGCATGCCCAGCAGATAGATCATAGCAGGCACCATGATAAATCCGCCGCCCACACCCATGATGGCCGCAAGGACACCAACCAAAAGCCCAACCAGCAGCGGCGGAATGACCGAGATATAGAGGCCCGACACCCGAAACCGCATCTTGAACGGCAGCTTGTGGATCAACCCGTGTTTCTTGCGGGTGGGCATCGCCGTGCCCTTGGCCGTCTTGCGGATCGCGTTCAGGCTTTCGACGAACATCAGCGCGCCGATCACGCCAAGGAAGACGACGTAGCACAGGCGCACCAGCAGATCGACCTGGCCCAGCGACTTGAGGTAGTTGAACAGCAGCACGCCCAGTGCTGCGCCTATGAGGCCGCCAATCAGCAGCACGGTCCCCATCCTCAGGTCCACCGTCTTGCGCCTGAGATGCGCCAGCACGCCCGAGAAGGACGAGGCGACGATCTGGTTCGCCTCGGTCGCCACGGCCACAGCGGGCGGGATGCCGATAAAGAACAACAGCGGGGTCATCAGAAACCCGCCGCCCACGCCAAACATACCCGAAAGCACGCCCACCATACCGCCCAGTCCCAAAAGCAGGAATGCGTTGACCGATACCTCGGCGATGGGCAGGTAGATTTGCATGAACACTGTTAGGACGGGGGCGGATGGGAAATCAAGACGTCTCGCCGCCGCGCAGCAATCTGGGGCTAATTTTGTGAAGAATCTGGACCTATCGCGGGGCGCACGAGGGACCTGCACCTTACGATGGTGTGGGCAAATCTCGCTGCTCTAGCGTTCCTTCACATAGGGTTCGCCCCCCGCACGGGGCGGAATGGCCTTGCCCACGAACCCGGCCAGGATCACCACCGTCAGGATATAGGGCAGCGCATCCAAAAGCTGGACCTGCACCCGGAAACCCAAGGCGCCCTCGATGATGTCGGGCCGCAATGCGATGGCTTGCAGATAGCCAAACAGCAGCGTCGCCCATAGCGCGTGCCAGGGCCGCCACTTGGCAAAGATCAGCGCCGCCAGCGCAATAAACCCGCGCCCCGCGGTCATATCCTTGACGAACCCCGCCTGCAGACCCGTCGCCAGATACGCCCCGGCAATCCCACACAACATGCCGCAAATGCCCACGGCCACAAACCGCAGGCCCACGACAGACACACCCGCCGTATCGACCGCCGCCGGGTTCTCACCCACGGCGCGCAGACGCAGACCAAAGCGCGTGCGGAACAACAGCCACCACGTTCCGGGCACCGCCAGCAGCGCAACGTAGACAAGGATGGAGTGGCCCGAGATCAGCTCGGCATAGATCGGACCGACAAACGGCACACCGCGTAAGGCCTCGGCAAAGGGCAGGGTGATCGGCTCGAACCGCCCGCCCCCGATCAGGGACGGCGTGCGACCACCTTGCTGGAACCAATCCTGCGCGATCAGAACGGTCAGACCAGCGGCGAGGAAGTTGATGGCCACTCCCGATATCAACTGATTGCCCCGGAACGTGATAGACGCGAGCCCGTGAATCCCTGACAGCGCCATCGACGCCGCGATGCCCGCCAACAAGCCCATCCAAACCGACCCGGTCATCGCCGCCACTGCCGCGGAGAAGAAGGCGGCAAACAGCATCTTGCCCTCAAGCCCGATGTCAAAGATCCCAGCCCGTTCCGAAAACAGGCCCGCCAGACAGGCCAGCAACAAAGGCGTCGCCAAACGCACGGTTGAGTCCAAAACCGAAAGGTCGAAAAGGGCGAGGAAATTCATCGTGCTTACTCCGCCGGCTCAACCGATTTGGACGTGCGTGCCGTACGCGCCGCCAGAAACACTTTCTCAAGCGGCATACGCACCATGTTGTCGAGCGCACCTGTGAACAGGATCACCAGCGCCTGGATCACCACGATCAACTCGCGCGGGATCGACGTCCACAGCGCCAGTTCCGCCCCGCCCTGGTAGAGAAAGCCAAACAGGATCGCGGCCAGAAACACGCCAAACGGATGGCTGCGCCCCATCAGCGCCACCGCGATGCCGATAAACCCGGCCCCTTCGACCGCGTTCAGAACCAGCCGTTCCGCCTCGCCCATCACGTTGTTGATCGCCATCATGCCCGCCAACGCGCCCGAGATCAGCATGGCCACCAACGTGATGCGCACCGCCCCGATGCCCGCATACTTCGCGGCCCGGCCCGATTTGCCGTAGGATCGGATTTCCAGCCCCAAAGGCGTGCGCCAAATGAGCAGCCAAACAAGGACACACGCAATGATCGCGATGACCAGCGACACGTTCGCGGGCGCCGCCTTGGAGAAATTGATGCCGATCGGCGCCAGCAACTGGTGCAGGTTCGGCAGATGCACCGTCTCGGCAAAGCGGGCGGTGGCCGGGTCCATTGCCCCTTGGGGGCGCAATTGGTTCACCAGCATGTAGTTCAGAACAGCGGCGGCGATAAAATTGAACATGATCGTCGTGATCACGATATGGCTGCCCCGCTTGGCCTGTAGATAGGCGGGGATCGCCGCCCAAAGCGCACCGAACACCGCAGCCCCCAGCGTCGCGGCCAGCAAGGCCACGGTCCAGTGCGGCCACGGAATGAACAGCAACACCAACGCCACGCCAAGCCCGCCCAGCATGGCCTGCCCCTCACCGCCGATATTGAACAGCCCGGCGTGAAAGGCGACCGATACGGCCAGCCCGGTGAACATGAAGTTCGTCGCGTAATAGAGGGTATAGCCCCAGCCATAAGTTGACCCCAGCGCGCCCGTGACCATCAGGTTCACGGCGGCCACGGGGTCCTCGCCGATGGCAAGGATGACAAGCGCCGACAGGATCGCGGCCAGGATCAGGGAAATCAGCGGGACAAGGATCACCTCGGCCCATTTGGGCATCACATCCATATCTCAGGCCTCCTTCGTCGCATCGCCGTGGGCATGGGCGAGGTTGGCTTCGATTTCGGCGAAGTCATGCGGTTTGTCGGTGTCAGTGATGCCCGCCATCAGCAGCCCCAGTTCCTTTTCATCGGTCTGGGCCGTTTGGCGTTCGCCCATGATCTGACCGTCGAACATGACGGCGACACGGTCGGCCAGGCCGAGGATTTCCTCCAACTCGACCGACACCAGCAGGATGGCCTTGCCCTGATCGCGCAGCGCCACGATTTGCTGATGGATGAACTCGATGGCGCCAATGTCCACGCCGCGCGTGGGTTGTCCGATCAGCAGCAGGTCCGGGTTCCGCTCGATCTCGCGCGCAAGGACGATCTTTTGCTGGTTGCCGCCGGAAAAGTTCTTGGCCGCGAGGTGCGGGTGCGGCGGGCGCACGTCAAAGCGTTCCATCTTGTCGGCGGTGTCCGCCTTGATGGCCGCGTTGTTCGACAGCAGGCCCGAGGTATAGGCGCCGTCGCGGTGATAGCCAAATGCGGTGTTTTCCCAGGCGGCAAAGTCCATGATAAGGCCCTCGCGCTGCCGGTCTTCGGGCACGTGGGCGATGCCCCTGTCCCGGCGCGACCGCCCGTCGGAGTTCTTGCCGGTCAAGTCAATCTGTGTACCATTCAGTGTGACGCTGCCCGTGGCATCCGCATATCCCCCCAGCACCTCGAGGAGTTCTGACTGCCCGTTGCCCGCGACCCCAGCGATGCCCAGGATTTCGCCCGCGCGGACCTGCAAGTCGATGCCCTTCAGGCGTGTAACGCCTTGATCATCTACCACTTTCAGGTTTTTCACATCCAACACAACTTCACTGGGTGCGGCGGGCGTCTTGTCCACGCGCAGCAGCACCTTGCGGCCCACCATCAGTTCCGCCAGCTCTTCGGGGCTCGTCTCTGCCGTCTTGACGGTGGCCGTCATCTCGCCCCGCCGCATGACGCTGACGGTGTCGGTGATGTCCATGATCTCGCGCAGCTTGTGCGTGATCAGGATGATCGTCTTTCCCTCTTCCTTCAGCCGCCCAAGGATGCGGAACAACTGGTCGGCCTCGGCTGGCGTCAGCACACCCGTAGGCTCGTCAAGGATCAGGATATTGGCCTGCCGGTACAGCGCCTTCAGGATCTCGACCCGCTGCTGCATGCCCACGCCGATCTCTTCGATGACGGCGTCGGGATTGACCTTCAGGTCGTACTCTTTTTCCAAATCCAGCAGGGTCTTGCGCGCCTTGGATAGCGAGGGCCGGAGCAGCCCACCGTCTTCTGCGCCCAGAATGATGTTTTCCAGCACGGTAAAGTTCTCGACCAGCTTGAAATGCTGAAACACCATGCCGATGCCCGCGGAAATGGCGGCCTGGCTGTCGGGGATCTCGGTCTTGTTCCCCGAAATGAAAATCTCGCCTGCGTCGGCTTTGTAAAAGCCATAGAGGATCGACATCAGCGTCGACTTGCCCGCGCCATTCTCCCCGATGATCCCGTGGATCGTGCCGGGCATGACCCGGATCGAGATGTCCTTGTTGGCCTGCACGGGGCCGAAGGCTTTGGAAATGCCTTTGAGTTCGATGGCGGGGGCGGTCATTTGCGGCGGGCCTTCGGTTGGAAAAGGGGCCGCGCCACGGGCATGTGGCACGGCCCCAAAGTCAAAAGCGCGGCTTAGAAGCTCAGCGCGGGGCAGCTGTCGTCCGACATGTAGTCGTGCACGGCCAAGTCGCCTGAGGCGATGGCAGCCGATGCTTCGTCCACGGCGGTTTTCATTTCGGCAGACACCAGTGCTTCGTTGTGCTCATCCAGCGCATAACCCACGCCGCCATTCGCCAGACCCATGACATTGAACCCGGTTTCCATGCCCGGCCCGTCGGTGAAGGCCTGATAGACGGCGTTGTCCACGCGCTTCATCATCGAGGTCAAAACCTTGCCCGAGTGCAGGTAGTTCTGGTTGCTGTCGACGCCGATGGACAGGATGTCTTCGTCCGCGGCGGTCTGCAGCACACCCACACCGGTGCCCCCAGCGGCGGCATAGACGACGTCAGCGCCCTGGGAAATCTGCGCCTTGGTCAGTTCTGAGCCTTTCACCGGGTCGTTCCAGGCGGCAGGCGTCGTGCCGGTCATGTTGGCAATGACGGTGGCGTCGGGGTTCACGGCCATCACGCCCTGAGCGTACCCGCAGGCAAACTTGCGGATCAGCGGGATGTCCATGCCGCCGATGAATCCGACGGTGCCGGACTCCGATGCCTTGGCGGCCATCATGCCCACCAGATACGACCCTTCATGCTCGTTGAAGACGACCGAACGCACGTTGGGGGCGTCCACGACCATGTCGATGATGGTAAAGGCGGTGTCGGGGTAGTCGGCCGCAACCTGACCCAATGCGTCAGCGAATGCAAAGCCGGCCATAACGATGGGGTTGGCACCGGATTCGGCAAAGCGGCGCAGGGCCTGCTCGCGCTGCGCTTCGGATTGCAGCTCGATCTCGCGGAAGCTGTTGCCGGTCTCGTCCGCCCAGCGTTTCGCACCGTTGAATGCGGCCTCGTTGAAGGATTTGTCGAACTTGCCGCCCAGATCGAAGATCAGCGCAGGTTCGGCCAGCGCAGCCCCTGCCGACAGGGCCAGGGCCGCAGTCGCGCCAAGGAATTTCTGCATCATGGTCATATATCAGGTCTCCCAGTTTATCATGGTTGGGGCGGTGGCAGCGGACCACCGAACGCCCGGGATCAAAAGATCATGGGGAATTAGGCCGCAGGGGCGGGGAAGCGTCAACCGCTTTTTGACCAATTGGCCAAGTGTGAACGGGGCTGACCTTGCGCAATGCTGCTTGGCTGGGCAGGGGCGCTGTCTGTCCCTCTGCTGCCCTATGGGAGGCGTGCGCCCGTGGATTTTTCCGAAACAGAGAAGGGGAGCCGCGCGCGCATGATCAACGCGTCGGCGCGGGTGTCTGGACGGCGATAGTATCCGGTGCGTTTCGCCGCAGTTTCAAAGCCATAGCGGGCATAAAGGTGGATCGCAGCGGCATTGTCGGCGGCGACTTCGAGAAAGGCCTCAGTGCAGTTTTCGGCCGCGCTTCGCATCCACGCGGCCATCAATCTTGCGCCAATCCCGCGCGCCTGAGCCGCCGGATGCACGGCAATGGTCAGCAGCTCTGCCTCTTCGGCGATCCCGCGCCACAGGGCAAAGCCATTGGCCGCCGTCTCAAGATGGGTCAGGGGATTCGCGAGCAAATCGCTGAACTCCGCCGCTGTCCAGGGCCGTTCCTGGGTAAACGCGGCAGCGTGCAGCGCCGCAAGTGCGTCCGGCGTCATGCCAGGATCGGCGGTGGCGCATCCCGCGCCGGGGCCGCATCGGGCGCACGCACGTAAAACGGGGCCGGTGCCGGGGGTGTTTCCGGCCAGCGTGCGGCGGCCCGGTGCGCAATGGCTGCGGCCAAATCAGCAGGCGATGGGAGCGGCGCCGGATGGGCCACGTCACAGGCTGGCACGAGGCTTGGACCGGGCCCATCCATGAAATACGCCATGTCGCGCGGGGCCGGGATGGCAACGGTGGTCCCGGCAGGTGCCAAAAGCGCGCGCGCTTCAAACCCGGTCACGCCGTAGGCGGGGCAATTCAGGCCCAAGGCCAGCCCGCGCGCGGCTGACACGCCAATACGAATGCCGGTGAAGTTGCCGGGCCCGGTCCCCACGGCCAGCGCATCCAGATCGGCCCACGTCACGCTGTTGTCCGACAGCACCTCCTCCAGCAAACCCATCAACCGCTCTGCCTGCCCGCGCGCCATGTCCTCGCCAACCGACGCCAACGCAGTGTCGCCACGGACAAGTGCTGCCGCACAATGCGCCGCGGATGTGTCAAAGCCAAGGATCAGCGGCGCCGTCATTCTGCCACCGTTTTCAACGCGTCCCGCGCAGACGCATCGGCGCGCGGCAAATCATCGTCGATATGCAGCCATGGCAGCGCGTTGCCCGCGTGACTGTGCAATTCGGGGATCAGCGTGTCTGCCTGATCCATGATCCCGACGGGCACATATATCTGGTCCGGGATATAGTCGAAGGCCGCGGCCAGCGGCGCGTGGCATGTCGGACATGTCCAGCGTTCCACCCCCAGCGCGCCCCGAAAGGCCGTGGGCAGCTGTTCAATCACATCCGAACGATCAAAGGCGGCGAAGGCAGCGACCGGCGCGCCGGTCCAGCGCCTGCAATCCTCACAATGACAATAAGCCACCGTGTGGGGTGGCTTATCCAGCGTCAGTCGGGACGCGCCGCAATAGCATCGCGCCGTCAGCGCGTCAGACGGCAACCGGGCGCACCTCGGTCACTTCGGGAATGTAGTGGCGCAGCAGGTTCTCGATCCCCATCTTCAGCGTCAGGGTCGAGGACGGGCAGCCCGCGCATGCGCCCTGCATGTGCAGGTAGACAACGCCGCGGTCAAAGCCGTGAAAGGTGATGTCGCCGCCATCCTGCGCAACGGCAGGGCGGACCCGGCTGTCGAGCAGTTCCTTGATCTGACCGACCACGGCGGCATCTTCGCCATCATGCTCGGCATGGCCGGAGGCTGGGGCGTGGCCGTCATTCATGACCGGCTGGCCGGACTGGAAATGCTCCATGATTGCACCCAGAAGGGCGGGCTTGATGTGATCCCAGTCGACCGCATCGGCCTTGGTCACGGTCACGAAATCGGTGCCGAAAAACACGCCCGTCACCCCTTCGACCGCGAACACGCGCTGGGCCAGCGGCGACTTGTCGGCGGCCTCTGATGTGGGGAAATCAGCAGTGCCCATCTCCAGCACGGTCTGACCCGGCAGGAACTTGAGCGTGGCGGGGTTGGGTGTGGATTCGGTCTGGATGAACATGTGGCAACTCCTGAGCGGTCCACTCGGATATGCGGACCGTCCGCCCGAGTGTCAAGGTTTGGAACGATTCTAATCTATTCGACGGCAAACAGCCAGACCCCTAAAATTGTCCGTTTAACCGATCATTGGGGCCCTGCGCCTACACCGCTGCCAGAGGCAAACAAAAAGAGCAGCAGCATGAGTTCCTTTTATACCGTGGGCGGTTACGCCCAGAACGCGTTTTTCGTCACGTCAGACGGCAAGGTCATGCTCGACCCGAATTTTGACGCCAGCGAAGATGCCTATCGCTGGGAGATTGAGGAGTATGACAACGGCGTCAAGTTCGATGGCGATGACGGCGGCCAAGGGGATGAGATCGGGGACAACGATCAATACGCCCATAAGTACGATGCCCAGGGCAATCTGGTCGCCGAGGGGAACGTCTACCTCGAAGAAAGCTGGACGCTGACCGACGGCGAAGGCAACACGGTCACGCTGTACAAGGTCGAAAGCAATGGCACCCATTCCGGCTGGGTCGCCGATGGCGAAATTGTACCTGGTGTTTCCTACGACTATTCCGGCCCCAATGATGTCGTGACGGCCAACCAGCCGCGTTATGACGAGTTGCACTATCCAACCTACGATCCCGATGATGCCAACAGCTTTGATGGCGGCGCTTATGATGATTACGCCTTTTCGGGCGACGATGATGATCACGTGGATGGCGACGGTGGCGATGATTACATCGACGGAGGGGCAGGCAATGACTCCCTCAATGGCGGTGCGGGCAACGACACGGTGTCAGGCGGCTCTGGCAACGATACCATTGATGGCGGCTCCGGGAATGACCGCATCGACGGCGGTGCCGGCGACGACCGGATCGACGGCGGTACTGGCAGTGACACCGTCACGGGCGGCGCGGGTGACGACACCTTTGTCCAGTCGCAGGATGGCGCAACGACTGTCACCGACTTTGACATCAGCGACACTGATGGTGACGGCTCCTACAACGATCAGCTCGATGTCTCCGAACTGCGCACGCTGGATGGGCGTCCGGTCACCGCCTTCGATGTGGTGGTCACCGATGACGGCAACGGCAACGCCAAACTGACCTTCCCCGAAGGCGAAACGATTGTGTTGCAGGGCGTGTCGCCCGCGCAGATGTCATCCGCGCAGCAACTGAATGCGGCGGGCATCCCCTGTTTCACCGCAGGCACGCGGATCGCCACGGCGCATGGCCCGGTCCCGGTCGAGGCGCTCAAACCCGGCGACCGGGTCCAGACGCGGGACAACGGCTTGCGCCCCATCCGCTGGATCGGCACGCGGTCGGTGGACCGGCATGACCTGGCAGCAAACCCGATGCTGCGGCCCGTCCACATCGCGCCGGGCACATTCGGCAACAGCGCACCGCTGCGCCTGTCAGCACAACACGCGCTCGCGCTCCAAACCGCGGCTGGCACCACACAGCTGGTCCGGGCCGGACATCTTGCGCGCCTGAACGGGGGCACCGTTCGGATCGCGCACGGGGTGCGCAGCGTCACCTACTATCACCTGCTTCTGGACAGCCACGACCTGATCCTCGCCGAGGGGGTCGCCTGCGAAAGCTTCTACCCCGGCCCCTGGGGCCTCCTGTCCATCGGCCCAAAGGCAACGCGCGACCTGATCCGCCTGATGCCCGGCCTGCGTGAAACGACCGTCGACAAAGCCTACGGCCCCACCGCACACCCGGTCGCCCGCTTCGGACGGCTGCCGCCGGACCTGCGGGACCTGCGCATCGCGTGCTAGGTGATGGCTTCCAGCTTTTCCTTGCTCAGATCGCCCGGCACGATCGTCATCGGAATGGGCAAAGCGCCCGCATTCCGGCTCAACTGCGTGACCAGCGGGCCCGGGCCCTTCTTGTCGGTGCCCGCACCCAGCACCAGCACACCGATCTCGGCGTCTTCATGGACCTGCGCCATGATCTCGTCCACCGGCTGACCCTCGCGAATGACCAGTTCGGGGTCGATCCCCTGCTTGTCGCGCATCCACTTGGCAAAAACCTCGAAATGGGCGTGGATCCGCTCGCGCGACTCCTCGCGCATCACGTTGCCCACACCGATCCAGTGGTTGAACTCATCGGGCGGGATCACCGACAGGATGGCGACGCCACCGCCCGTATGGCTCGCTCGCATCGCGGCAAAGCGCATCGCGTTCAGGCACTCTCGGCTGTCATCCAGCACCACCAGAAATTTGCGCATCGGGTCCTCCGCCTAAGTCCCGGCACAATGGCCCAAGGTCCGGCCCGGCGCAATCCCGGCCATCTCAGGCCGCACGGGCATGGGCCAAGGCCTGCTCCAACCGGTCATTGCCCCAAAACATGGCTCCGTCGACGATAAAACTGGGCGCACCAAACAGGCCCCGCTCCAACGCCTCTTCCGTGGCCCCGCGCAGCACCGCCTTGCCTTCCGGCGTCGTGGCTGCCGCAATGACAGCCGCACTGTCCTGCCCAATCTCGTCAACAATGGCGGCCACCACGGCATCATCCGCAATATCCCGGTCATCCGCAAAATTCGCATGATAAACAGCCCGCACAAAGGCACCCACCCAAGGGGCATCGCCATGCGCCGCCGCAATCCGCGCCGCCAGCAGGCTGCCACGGGGAAAGGAGGACGGTTTGACAAAGGACAGGCCCAGATCGGCACAACACCGTTCCATGTCCGTCCACATATAGGCCCCCTTGACCGGGTACATGTTGAACGGTGAATCGTTCATGCCCTGCGCGCCAAAGACCGGCCCCAACAGAAACGACCGCCAGACCAGCGGCACACCCGCCTCGGCGCAGGCATCTTCCACCCGCGCAGCGCTTAAATAGCTGTAGGTGCTGGCAAATTCGAACCAAAATTCAACAGGCTTAACCATTGCTTGCCGCCCAATCCCAATACATCTCACGCACCCGGCGGGTGATCGGCCCAACCTGATACGACGTATCCTCGAACGCCGACACGGGCGTGACCTTCATCATGTTGCCCGACATGAACACCTCGTCCGCATCCTCGAAATCGGCAAAGGACAGCACCTTTTCCACGACCTCGATCCCGTCGGCGCGCATGTTCTCCATGTGCCGCGCACGGGTGATGCCCGCCAGAAAAGTACCGTTCGGGATCGGGGTAAAGGCCACGCCATCCTTGACCATGAACACATTGGCGGTGGCAGTTTCGGCCACATTGCCCATCGCATCGGCCACCAGCGCATTACCAAACCCGCGCGCCCGCACTTCGGCCAGCATCCGGGCGTTGTTGGGGTAAAGGCACCCGGCCTTGGCGTTCACCACGTTGTCTTCCATCACCGGACGGCGAAACCGCGTGCGCGCCAGCGTGGTCGACGCGCTTTCCGGCGCCATCGGGATCTCTTCGAGGCTGATGGCAAAACCGGTGGATCCTTCTTTGGGCACAATGCCCAAGTCGCCCCCGTCCAGCGCCCAGTACATCGGCCGGATATAGACGGCGCTGTCCGGGCCATAGGCCTCCAGCCCCTCGCGGACCGTGGCGACCATATCGTCCGTGCTGACGGTCGGTGTGATCATCAACGCCTCGGCCGACCGGTTCACGCGGGCGCAATGCGCCTCAAGGTCCGGCGCCAACCCGTTCACATAGCGCGCGCCGTCAAAGACGGTGGTGCCCAGCCAACTGCCATGGTCTGCCGCCCGCATGACTGCCACATCGGCATCATGCCACGCACCGTCATAGTAAGTGCGCACATTTGTTCCGGTTGCCATCTCGGTCCTCCCCTGACTGCGCTGCAGGCTAGCAGAGACAGGTTAAGGGTCCAGACCCTTTCACCTCGGCTCTTTGCGCAACTGATAAACCCCCTCCGGCAGGTCAAGCGCCGCCGCCAGGTCGCGAGCCTGATCCGGGGACAGGGTGATCTTGACCACGCTGTCGCTGCGCGGATCGTATTGCTCGACGGTGATCACCTCGGCAAAGGCGTTGATCACCACATCTTCCTGCAACGGCGCCGGGCCATCATCGACCAGCGTGATCACAGAGGCGTCAAATTCGTGCTCGATCGTAAACATGTTGGAAACCTATTCCATGCGCAAACCATTGCATAGAGCACACGGCTGCGTGAAGAGGGCTGGAAGCCGCCCCGCCGCATGATACAGTCTGTGGCGTCTTGGAACGAAAGGACATCGGTTTGATCTCTCGCCTTATGGTCGCCCTGACGGCTTTGGCCTTTGTGGCCGCATGTGACGACGTGGTCGTGACCTCGGCCCCGACGAATACGTCTGCGCCCACCGCGACGGTAACGCCCGCCAACGTGCCGGATGAGTTGCGCACGCGGCAGCAATCCGCACGCGCCTTTGCCCAGGTCGTGCAACGGGTTGAACCGGTGGCCGAACGTGAATGTCAGGCGCGGACCCGCAATGTGAATTGCGATTTCAGGATACTCGTCGATGACCGGGCCGGTGCGCCGTCCAATGCGTTTCAGACACTGGATGACAATGGCCGCCCGATCATCGTGTTCACGCAGGCCCTGATCGACGACGCCCGCAACGTGGACGAATTGGCCTTTGTCATGGGCCACGAAGCTGCACACCATGTGCGGGGCCATATCGCCCGCCAGCGCGAGAATGCAGCCGCAGGCGCCGTGATCTTTGGCGGACTGGCGACGCTGACAGGCGGAGATGCCGAAGCGGCCCAGCGGATCGGTGCGCAGGTGGGCGCGCGGACCTATTCCAAAGATTTCGAGCTTGAGGCCGACGCGCTCGGCACGGTCCTCACAGCGCGCGCCGGATACGACCCCGTGCGCGGCTCGCAATTCTTCAACCGCATCCCCGATCCGGGCGACCGGTTCCTCGGCACGCACCCGCCCAACGCGCAACGGCTCGAGATCGTGCGCAGGACGGCGGCCGGGCTTTAGACAGGCGTCTGGTGCCGCGCGCGCAGCCGCACCAGAATGCCCACCAGCGACATGGCCACCCAAAAGATCTGCAGCATCGCCGATGCGAGATTGAAGCTCGCCATCAGCCCCATCAGGACGCAACTGGCCGCCACGAGGTTGATCGTGAAATAGGCCAGGCAATCGCTGCTCAGGCAGCGGGTGGTCAACAGGCTGTAATTCGTCACATAAAGCGCAAAGCCCAATATGCCGATCACCTCATAGACCGCGAGGGGCGGCAACAGCGAAATCGTCATGGAAAAATACCTCGGTGTGAAATCGTTCGTCTTTAATCAATGCGAAAGGACTAGCACATGCGGCCCCGTCTGTCGGGTCCGGGAATCCCGACCTTGAAGCAGCTGGGCCATATCCTGACCGACCGCGGCTCGAAATACGCCGTGTCGGGCTGTGCCGTGACCTCACGCGCCGACATCGACGCGGCCCTCAAGACCCTCAAACGCGACCGCGCTTACGCCAAGGCGACCCACAACAGCTGGGGCGCGCTGCTGACGAATGGCGGCGCGATCAAGGGCGACGACGGCGAGGCGGGTGCAGGCATGGTCATCCTGCGCATGCTCGACCGCGAAGGGCTGCGCGATCATCTGGTCATCGTCACCCGCTGGTACGGCGGCAAACACCTGGGCGGCGACCGCTTTCGCCACGTCCAAAGCTGCGTACGCGCCTATCTCGACCAGATTTGACCTGGATCAATGTCGGGGACCGCCCCCACCGGTCACAGTCGGGCCATCCTTATCACCAGAGAGGACGACCCAAATGACCGACGCCCGCCTCAAGACCCACGCCGATCTTGTCGACCGTATGGCTGCCGCCCGCGGCGTCGACCTGCAAGAGGCCGCAATGCGCGCCCATCTCACCCCCGTCGATATCTCGGACCTCGTTCTGAATTGCGTCGGCTGCACCAAGCCCGACACCTGCGCGCAATGGCTCCAAGCGCAGCAGGGCACCGTTTCGGACACCCCAAGCTATTGCCGCAACGCCGATGCCTTCGCCGAATTGGCCAAGACCTCAGACTGACACGCCCACCGCCACCGCGCCGAAGAAACAGGCCGAAGCGGCCAGCACAAAGCTGTGCCAAATCGCATTCTGAAACCGCAGCGCCTTGGCCGCGTAAAACACCGTGCCCAGTGAATAGAGGCCCCCGCCCGCCACGATCAAGGCGGTGGACGCTCCGGGCAACGCCTGCCACATTGGCCAGATCAACAGCACGCTCGCCCAGCCCATCGCCAGGTACAGCGCCAGCGATCCCCGCGCATCCGTGGCCCAAAAGCTCAGCTTCGCCACCGCGCCAATCAACGCCACCAGCCAAACCGCCGCCAGCACCACATAGGCAAAGGCTGATCCGATCAATACGACCAGAGGTGTGTAAGTTCCTGCAATCTTGAGGTAAATGGCCGCGTGATCAATCCGGTGAAACACCGGGCGCGACGCCTCCCACGGGAGCAGATGATAAAGGGCAGAAGCCAGCAGCGCGAACACCGCAAACCCTGCATAAACGCTGGTCGCGGCAATCTGCACGGCGCCTTGCGTCTGCGCCACATGCACGATCAGCATCGCAGCGCCGGTCACACCAGCGCTCAGACCCAGCGCATGCACCGACGCATCGGCCACAGTTTCACGAACGGAATACGGATAAGGCATGGGCACATCCTGACCAAACGGACCCGTCCCGTCTATGCACAAATCCTCACGAAGTGGTTGACGTCGCGGCCCTTTGACGGCGGAGGTGCCAGCGATAGATGAGCGGCGCCAGCACATGATCATAGGTCTTGCAGGCCACCCAATGCACGCCGGGAAATGCGACCAGCCGCGCCAACCAGCGATAGCGGGGCATGTCCTGCCACAGCACGATGAACGCGGGAATTCCCGAATACATCTGCCCGTCCTTCAGGACATAAAGCCGCCGTGCCGCCGCATCCCGGTCCATGTCCCAATCGGCCATCTCGGCCTGGTTCAAATCCTCGAACCGAATGGGCAGGGCCAGATCACCGCTATACTTGGCATAGTGGCTGATCTCGAAATTGCAGACCGGGCAGTCCGCGTTGTAAAGCACTCTGGTGTTATCAGTCATACATCAAAAATAGGGCACAAAACACGCGCCCCCACAGACAAACCGCCGCACTCAGCGCGGTTTGTTCCCATCAATCCACCGCGACATCATCACCTTGTCCTTGAAACATTCCGCTGGGATTTGCCGCCGCTTCAGCCGCGCGATGCGTTCGGCAAACTGCACCTGCTTGGCGCTGGGATACGCTGCAAAACGGCCGTCGGACGCCCTTGGCTTGGCTGCATCAATCCACGCGGACAGGCCGGCCTTGTCGGCAAACAGCGACGTCGGCAGCGCACGCCCGGATTTTGCCGCAAGCGTCCATGCATAAGCGATCTGTTTCTCGGTCGCGGGCTGCGCGTCGAGGGGCAGGGCGGTCTGCACCGGCTCGAACAGGCCGGGAAGGGTGGGATGGATGGACATGATTGTTCTCCTACCATTTAGAACAAAAATAGAACATCGTTAACACATTTTCAAGCCCTACCAGCCCGGCCCATCAGTTCAGAGATGAGTCCACCAATGCAATCAGGGGTTTGAGGGGGTCGACCGACCCCTGCAACAGTCCCATCGCCATCACAGCCAACAGCCCGGCCCCCAGCAGAAACAACAGGACAGCGCCCAAGCCGGTGCCTTTGGCCTTGCCCACCTCCAGATGGGCGGCTCCGATCAGTTTCAGCAATGCGGTCATCGTCCGGTCCTCCGTCCTCCAGCGCCGTAGCGCATCCATCGGGTCCAGACATGACGGCTGCACAGGAAACTTTGGTTAACGCGCCGTACCGAGGTGCGCATTTTCGCGCAATACATACTGCACCTGCACAAAAAACGCGGTTGCGCTTTCAAGATTGCGACGGGTAAGCCACTGATCTAATTGACCAAACGACCCCACAGATCATATTCGCCAGCTTCGTCCACCTCGACGGTGACGATATCGCCGGGGCGCAAATCCTCAAACCCTTCGTCAACGAAGAGATTACCATCAATCTCGGGGGCGTCGGCTTTGGTCCGGCAGGTCGCGGCCTCGGCGTCCACCTCGTCCACGATTACATCCATCCGTTGGCCAACCTTGGCCGCCAGCTTCGCCGCCGAAATGGCCTGCGCCTTCTCCATGAACCGGTCCCAACGCTCCTGCTTGACCTCTGTTGCCACATGATCCGGCAGGGCATTCGACCGCGCACCCTCCACATTCTCGTATTGAAAGCAGCCCACTCGATCCAGTTGCGCCTCATCCATCCAATCCAGCAGGGTCTGGAACTCCTCCTCCGTTTCGCCCGGATATCCAACGATAAAGGTCGAGCGCAAAGTGATCTCGGGACAGATCGACCGCCATTCCGCGATCCGGTCCAGCGTCCGCTCGGCGGCGGCGGGTCGCGCCATCCGGCGCAACGTGTCGGTGTGGGCATGTTGGAAAGGAATGTCGAGATATGGCAAGACCAATTCCTCTGCGATCAAGGGAATAAGCTCCCGCACATGTGGATAAGGATAGACATAGTGCAGCCTTGTCCAAGCGCCCAAAGACCCAAGATCACGCGCCAGGTCGGTGATATGCGCCCGGTGCCCGCGCTCTTCGGCATGTTTGATGTCCACGCCATAGGCCGAGGTATCCTGCGAAATCACGAGCAGTTCCTTCACCCCGGCCTCAACCAGCCTTTCGGCCTCACGCACGACCGCATGGGCGGGGCGGGATTGCAGCCGTCCACGCATGTCGGGGATGATGCAGAACTTGCACTTGTGATTACAGCCCTCTGAAATCTTGAGGTAACTGAAGTGCCGGGGCGTCAGGCTGACGCTGCGCGCGGGCAGCAGATCGACAAATGGGTCAGGGTCGGGCGGCACCGCCGCGTGCACCGCATCCAGCACCTGCTCGTATTGATGCGGCCCGGTCACGGCCAGCACCTTCGGATGTGCGCCGGTGATGTAGTCCGGCTCCGCCCCCAGACAGCCCGTCACGATCACGCGTCCGTTCTCGTCCAGCGCCTCGCCAATCGCCTCAAGGCTCTCCGCCTTGGCACTGTCGAGAAACCCGCAGGTGTTCACGATCACCGCGTCCGCACCGCTGTAGTCGGGCGACACGCCATAGCCCTCGGCCCTAAGGCGCGTCAGGATGCGTTCACTGTCCACCAGCGCCTTGGGACAACCCAGCGACACCATCCCGATGGTCGGCTGGCCGGGACGGCGCGTGCCGTCCAGCGTGGCTTTGGGGGCAAGGTCGGGGCGAAGATCAGGTGGGTTCTGGCTCATGCCTTGCCTCATATGTGAAGTCCGGCCCCACGAAAAGGCGGGAAAAGGGTTGGGATGGGACCGCACGCTGCGTTAGGCTGATCTCAACACGTCATCAGAACGGGAGCAGTCGCAATGAAATGGATCATCCGCATGATCGGGTTTGTCCTCGTCCTTCTGATCGTGGCGGTGGGCTCGGTCTTCCTCCTGCCCGCCGACCGCATCGGCGCCATCGCCGCCGACCAGATCCGCAAGGCCACGGGCCGCGACGTGACGATCACCGGCGTGTCGATGACGCTTTGGCCCGTGCTGGGCGTGCGCGCCGACGGGCTTGAGGTCAGCAATGCTGACTGGTCCGAACAGGGCCCGATGCTCACGGCAGAGAACGCAGCCATCGGCGTCGATTTGATGGCCTACATCCGCGACCGCGAGATCCGTATCACCAATGTCGAGGCGACCCGGCCCACCATTCGGCTTGAAAGCCGCACCGACGGGCGGGCGAGCTGGGTCTTTACGGATGCCTCCGGCGCGGCCCAGATCGAGGCGGAAACGCCTGCGCCGACCAACTCCGCCAGCACACCCCAAGCCTTGTCGATCCAGAAGATCGAGGTGACGGATGCGACGCTCATCTATGATGCAGAAGGGGCGGACCTCGTGTCCTATTCCGGCGTCGATCTCACCCTCGACTGGCCAGAGCGCCTGGGCCCCGCCACCATCGCCGCCATCTTGCGCCCCGCGGGGACAGAGGTGCAGGTGGACGCCACCATCGCCGGGTTCGCGGGCTTCATCGCGGGGCAGGTGCAGCCACTGAACGCCGCGGTCGAGGCGGGCGGCGGGCGCGTGACGCTCGATGGCCGGGCCAGCACGGCGGGCGATGTCGCGGGCGCGCTTGGGCTCGACCTGCCGAACACGGATGCCTTCATGTCCGCGTTGGGCTTGCCCGCGCTGGGGCTGCCGCCGAAGTTGGGGCAGGCGGTGGAGATGACGACGCAACTCACGCTCACCGCCGACCGGCGCTTGTCGCTGCGCGAGTTGCAGGCTGACCTTGGGGGCAACGCACTCAGCGGGGCGGCTGATATCAGCTTGAACGGCACGCCTGTTGTGAATGCCCAGTTCAACGCGGGCGCGCTGGATTTACGGGGTGCGACCGGTTCAGCACCATCCGGCGAGGCTGCTGGTGGCGGGGCGCCTGCGCCGGCGGGCAGCGGCTGGCCGAAGGATCCGATTGATGCCAGCGGTCTGGCGGCCTTTAACGGAGAGATCGCGTTGACCGCGTCCTCCATCGACCTTGGGCAATTCAAGCTGGGCCAGACCCGCACGCTTCTGCGAAATGACCGAAGCCGGATGGTGTTCGAACTGCGCGAGGTCGCGGCCTATGGCGGGACGCTGGTGGGAGAGTTCGTGGTCAACAACCGCTCGGGCCTGAGTGTGGGGGGCAAAATGAACATGCGCGGGCTGGCGCTGCAGCCGTTCCTGCGGGATGCGGCGGATCTGGAGATGCTGACGGGGCAGGCCAATATGGACCTGAATTTTCTGGGCGTCGGGCAGACCGTGGATGCGATCATGCGGTCGCTGTCGGGCGGTGGATCCTTCAACGTGGCGCAGGGCACCATTGAAGGGATCGACCTGGACGGCCTTTTGAAATTCGGGCGGGGGAATGGACGGACGACCGTCTTTGACGCGATGAGCGCGAGCTACCGGATGGACGGCGGGAACCTCTTTAACGACGACCTGCTGGTGGTGCTGCGCAGTTTCGAGGCGCGGGGAAATGGGCGGATCGGGCTGGGTCAGCAAGACATCGACTACCTGTTCACGCCGACGGCTTTGAAAGGAGAGGACGGGCCGGACCTGGCGATCCCGGTGCGCATCCGCGGGCCGTGGGCGGACCCGAAGATCCTGCCCGATCTAGATGCGGCGATTGACCTGCGGCTGGACGAAAAGCTGGAGGCCGAGAAGGAAGCGTTGAAGGCCAAGGCCGAGCAGCAGGTGCGCGAGAAAGTGGCCGAGGAACTTGGGGTCACCGACGAGGGTCAGAGCCTTGGCGATGCGGCCAGGCAGAAGCTGGAAGATGAGGTCAAAAAGGGGCTTCGAGGGCTGTTTGACTGATCTGTTCCCGCGGGGACAAGCTGTTCGCCGGCGTTACGGTTTTTTAGTGGGTTTCTGTGTTTCATTCGAAATCAGTGGTTTAGACCTGCGCCCGGTGCCTTAGGCCAAATTTAACCAGATTTCCGATAAACTGACCGCGAAGGCGGGCGGCGTTGTGATCGCACCCCCTGCGCATGTGACGCGCATTGACCCCGGGTGCGCCGCGTCAAAGCGCCGAACGTGCCCGAAATGCGGGTTGGCCTCACCCAAATCAGCCGCGATTTCAGCACTGGCCAACGGCATTCAGAACACCAGCTTGGGCGTGGTCGGTTGCTTGATCCGGTTGCGCGGTTAGCGGCTCAGACGGTCAGGCCGCCTGGTCTCAGAATGTTTGGTCGTAGTCCCCAACATCTGGTTCTGTCCGGATCACGGCGTCGAATTCGCGGAAGATCGCGCGCAGTTCATCCTCGCTTTCGGGGCTTTCGCAGACCACGACGAGGTTGGGCGTGTTCGAGGACGCGCGCACCAGGCCCCATGCGCCGTTGTCGAGGATCACGCGTGCGCCATTGACGGTCACGATATCCTTGATTTTACGGCCTGCTATGGGCGTTTTGCGTGCGCTCATCGCCTGGAACCTGGCGATGATGCGATCGAGGATGGCGTATTTCTGGGTATCTGCGGCGTAGGGCGACAATGTGGGGGTCGACCACGTCTTGGGCAGTGCATTGTGCAGGTCCGACATCGCAAGGTCCGGGTTTCTGTCCATGAGCTTGCAAAGCTCAACCGCGACCCGCATTCCGCAATCATAGCCGCGTCCAATAGGCTCAGCCAAAAAATAGTGGCCGGATTTTTCGAAACCGGCAAGCGCGCCGATTTCTTTCACCCGGCGTTTCATATGGCTGTGGCCGGTTTTCCAGTAATCCGACACGGCGCCGTTGGCCTGCAATTCGGGATCTGATGCGAAAAGGCCGGTGGATTTGACATCGGCCACGAAGGTGGCGTTGGGATATAGCTTGGACAGGTCGCGCGCCATGATGACGCCGACCTTGTCTGCAAAGATTTCATGGCCTTCGTCATCCACGACCCCGCAGCGGTCGCCATCGCCGTCAAAGCCAAGGGCGAAGTCGGCGCCGGAGGCTGTGACGCTGTGTGCCATGTCGTGCAGCATCTTCATGGCTTCTGGGTTCGGGTTGTAGTGCGGAAAGCTGTAGTCGAGCGTGGCGTGCCGTTCGACCACCGTCACCCCGATGCGGCGCAGCAGGTCGGGGGCAAAGGCCGCCGCCGTCCCGTTGCCGGTGGCGCAGACCACCGTGAGCTTGCGCGTCATTTTGAAGTCGTGCGCGAGGTCGTCGAGATAGGCCTCGCGCACGCCGTCTACAAAGGCATAACCGCCGCGTGTGCGCGGCTCACCGGCACCGCCTAGGACGATGTCGCGCAACTCTGCCATGTCGTCAGGGCCATGGGTGAGGGGGCGTTCGAAGCCCATTTTCACCCCCGTCCAGCCGTTGGGATTGTGGGAGGCGGTGACCATGGCGACGGCAGGGATATCTAGGTGGAACTGCGCGAAATACGCCATGGGTGACAGGGCCGGGCCGATGTCGTGCACGCGGATGCCCGCCTGCATCAGCCCGAGGATCAGGGCGTTTTTGACGGGTAGCGCGTAGTCGCGGTAGTCGTTGCCGACCACGATGTCCGGCCTGATCCCGCGCCGGTGCATCTGTGTGCCAAGCCCGAGGCCGAGGGCCGTGATGCCGGGTAGGTTGATTTGATCGGGGTATTTCCAGCGCGCGTCGTATTCCCGAAATCCTGTGGGTGCGATCATTGGATCGCGCAGGAAGGCCCAGGTGTTTGGTGTGACGGTCGTCAGCGGTTTGACCATGTGCGGTCAGACGGACACGGGCCGCGCCTTGGCCAGCGCGTCGAACTGCATGAGCGTGTCGATAAGGGCGGGCATCTGGTCGAGGTAGATCATGTTCGGCCCGTCCGATGGGGCGGTGTCGGGGTCGGGATGCGTTTCGATAAACACCGCGCCGACGCCGATGGCCACAGCGGCCCGTGCCATGACGGGTGCGAATTCGCGTTGCCCGCCGGACGAGCCGCCCTTGCCCCCAGGTTGCTGGACCGAGTGGGTGGCGTCCATCACCACCGGGTAGCCGGTTTGCGCCATTTGCGGCAGCGACCGCATGTCGGCCACCAGCGTGTTGTAGCCAAAGGACGTGCCCCGTTCGGTCAGGAGGATGCGGGTGTTGCCGGTGCTTTCGACCTTCGTGACGATATTGCCCATTTCCCACGGGGCGAGGAACTGACCCTTTTTGATGTTCACGACGGCGCCGGTTTCGCCTGCGGCCAGCAGCATGTCGGTCTGGCGGCACAGGAAGGCGGGGATTTGCAGGATGTCGGCCACTTGCGCCACGGGGGCGCATTGCGCTTCGGTGTGGACATCCGTCAGCACGGGGACGCCGATGGCATCCTTGACCGATTGCAGCGCCTTGAGCCCTTCGTCGAGGCCCAGGCCGCGCCCGCCGCTGAGCGAGGTGCGGTTGGCTTTGTCGTAGCTGGCCTTGAACACGTATTGGGCGCCTGCCGCTTGGCAGATTTCCTTCATCCGGCCCGCGACCTCCTGGCCCAGATCGACGCTTTCGAGGGCGCAGGGCCCCGCGATCACGGTCAGGGGCCGGTCATTGCCGATTGTGAGGTCGGCGATGGCAACGTGTTTCATGTCAGCTTGTTACCTGTTCTCTGAGGATCGACGCGGTGAGCGAGATCATCAGGTAGATGCCTGCAAAGACCAGGAATGCCAAGATCGTGTTTTCGAAGGCGCGTGGATAGGTCGGTTCTTCGGGTGCGATGGGCTCGACCGCGACGGTGAGGTAGCGGACCTGGCGCGACGCCTCGACCCGGGCCTGTTCCATCTGTTGCAGGGCCGATTGCAGCATCATGTCGCGTGAGGCGAGGTCGGCCTGGGCGATCTGGATGCGGGCGGCCAGTTCGGCGAGCGAGTTTTCGCCCTGGCTGACATCCGTCATCTTGTTGTTGAGGGCGGCGAGCTGGACCTTGAGGATGTCGAGCGTGCCGCGCGCACCGTCCACCCGGCTTTGGTTGGGGCGTGCGTTGTTGAGCAGGCTGGCCAGTTCGATCTCTTTCTCGATGATCTGGGTTTCAAGCTGGCCGATCTGGGTGCGCAGGCTGGCGATCACGCCTTCGGGGTCGAGGGTGGAGCCTTCGATCTGGAGGCGGACCAGGTTTTCCTGGGCCGCGCGGCGTTCCGCTTCGGCCCGTTCAAAGCCGCTGCGGGCGTCGCGCATCTGGTCGTCGCGCTTTTGCGCCGAGAGGTTGTTCACCCGCTGTTCGGCATAGTCGATCAACTGGTTCGAGAATTCGGCCGAGACCTGCGGATTGGCGGCCGCGACCTCCATCCGGATCATGCCCTCCGTCGGGTCGTAGCCGATTTTCACGTTTTTGCGGTAGGTCTTGTAGGCTTCTTCGTTGGTTGGATCCTCGCTGAGGCGTTGGATCGGGTCGATCCAGCCTTGGGTGAAGTGCGATTTGAAGCCCACGTCGCGGTCGAGGCGCAGCATGGCGTCCTTGGATTGCAGGAAGCCTTGCACCGCGATGCTGTCCGCGTTGGTCGCGAATTGTGTGGGCAGGAGGCCGCCCAAGGGGCCTGCGCCGCCCGATCCCTCGTTCTGGATGATCAGAAACTCGGATTTGGTGGCGTACATCGGTGTTGCGATGGCGTAGAAATAGTAACCGGCGAGGAAGGTGGGCAGGATCACGAAGAAGGCGAGCCGTACCAGTAGGAGGCCCATTTTCGTGCGGCGGCGGCGCGCGATGTCGCGCTGGATGTTCTGGATTTCCTGGGTGCGTCGTTCCGCGGGGCTAAGCTCGGTCGAGGGGAGCTGTTGCCGGGCCACTTGCACTGTTTGCGGCAGTTGCGCGCGCCCCGAGCCTGCGCCGCCTGTGGTTGCGGGAAGGTTGGCAAAGGCGTCGGGGGCGCCGCCTTCGTGCGGCTCGGCACCCGCTTGCGGCACCACGAGTTCGAGCATGTTGGAGCGTTGGAACGGGTCGATCCCCTTGGCGCGCAAAAGGCGCACGGCGTCGAAGTCGGAGGTCGGCGCCAGCCCGTGTTTCTGCGCGACGCGGCGTGCCATGCGCAGCTGACGGCCTGTCAGACCCTCCTGCCGGATGGCGTCGATGGTGTTTTCGCTTTGAACCTGCTGGGTCGAGGCGACCTCTCCGCTTTTGGCGGCGGGGGGCGTTGGTTTCGGATCGGCCTGCGGGTCCGGGGCCGGTTGCTCTGGCGCTTCGGTCGCCTCGGTGCGTGCCGCGTTTGCGGCGGCCGTTCCGGGCATGGGCGCTGTCCGCTTGATGCGGAATTTTCTAGCTTTCGGTTTCGTAGTCATAGAGCCGTTTCGCCTCTTCGAGCGTGTCGAACATGTGCAGTTTGCCGTCAAGCAGAACCGCGGCAGAGCGCGCGAACTTCTCGAGCGTCTGGGCCTGGTGCGACACGATGATGATGGTGGTGGTGCGCAGCCGTTCCTGCAGCACTTCACCGGCCTTTCGGTTGAATTCCACGTCGGTGGAGGAGGGCATGCCCTCGTCAATCAGATAAATGTCGAAATCTAGCGCAAGCATGAGCGCAAAGGAAAAGCGCGCCCGCATGCCCGAGGAATAGGTGCCGAGCGGCTGGTCGAAATATTCGCCCAAGTTGCAGAGCCAGCGGCAGAAGCTTTCGACATAGTCGGGGTCGAGCCCGTAGAGGCGCGCGATGTAGCGCGAGTTTTCGAGCGCCGAGATCTTGGGCAGGACGCCCCCCATGAAGCCCAGCGGAAACGAGATGTTGCAGCCGCGCCGTATCTCACCCTCATCCGGCTTTTCAAGCCCGGCCATCATGTTGATGAGCGTCGTCTTGCCCGTGCCGTTGGGGGCCAGAACGCCGAACGAGTTGCCCAATTCCACCCGGAAAGACACACGGTCAAGGATCACCTTGCGCTGTGTGCCCGTCCAGAAGGACTTGGATACGTTTTCGAACTCCAGCATCCCTGGTTGCTCCGCGGCGTCTGCTCTGTCTCCGCACCATCAGGTGGGCGACCCGTGTCCCCATTACCAGAGGCGTCTTAACGGTCTAATCACCGACTTTGTCCACATTATGTCCAAAGTGCTGTCAAATGTATAGGTTTTGAGGGGACTGTCGCTGCGGAATAAACAGTTTGCCCCCCCCGCCACGCAGTTGTGACGGGGGTGTGATCTGTCAGGCGTCCTGTTTTTCGACCCGGGTGATCCGACCCACGGCAATCGAGATGGCCGCGGCGATGAAACTGAAGAGCGCGCCCATCTTGGCGGCGTCCTGCACTGGCCCCGCATCAAAGGCGGCAGAGGCGAAGAACAGGGATACCGTAAAGCCAATCGCGGCGACGCAGCCGATGACCACCAGGTCGATGATCCGCATCCCTTCCGGGATGCCGAGGCCAAGGGGTTTGGCCGCCAGCCAACCGAAGATCAGGATGCCCACCGGCTTGCCGATCAGCAGACCCGCCAGCACCAGCCAGGTGGCGTCACCAATGGAGCTGAATTCGACCCCTGCGTTCAGGAGGCCGAAGAAGAACAGCACCACCTCGACCGGGGATTTCAGGGCGTGTTCGATCTGGTTCAGCAGGTCGGTGAGATATTTTTCCGCCTCCGAGAAGATGCCGAAGGCGCGGTCGGCGTGAGGGATGGCTGGCACGATGGGCAGAAGGCCCAGCGACGGGTGCAGGCCCGATGCCATGAAGCCGTACCAGCTGACGCAGCCCGCAACCGCGTAGGGCCAGAAGCCAAGCGTCTTGCGCATCCAGGTCGAGTTTGGGCGGTCCTGTTTGTGCTGGTCCATGCGGCGCGGCAGCCAGTTGAAGATAAAGAACACGGCGACGGCGGCAAAGACCGACAGGAGCAGCCATTCCAGCGCCAGCTCGCCCGAGGGGTAAAAGATGGCGAGGATGATCAGGCCCGCGGCGTCATCCGCGATGGCCAGCAGCAAGAGGAACCGGACCGCAGGGTGGCCTGCGCCAAAGACGATCCGGCCAACAAGGTAGCTGAATGCGATGTCCGTCGCGGTTGGGATGGCCCAGCCATTGGCGACGGCGTCATAGGTGTCGGAGCCCAATAGGACCGCGAGGCCAAGATAGACCGAGATGGGGCCAACCATGCCGCCCAGCGTTGCAAACAAGGGCGTTGCCGCCTTTTTCCCGCGCAGCGAGCCGTTCTTGAGCACGACGGCTTCCCACACTTCCTTGGCCGCGATGCCGAAGAAGAGCGCCATGGCCATGTCGTTGACGATGTAGTGGGCTGACAGCACTTTGGCAGCACCCCCGGCATCGTATTTGTCGTAGCCTTCGCCGTAGAGCTTTTTCCAATAGTCGTAGTCGACGCCGATCCAGTCGTTGAAGAGAACCGGAAATTCCACGAAGTGGTGGTAGGAATGCGGGTCGATATTGGCCCAGACAAGGGCGGTGAGCGCGCCGATGATCAGCAGCAGGGAATAATTGGTTAGAAAGCTCCAGACGCGATACATGTGCGCTCCACCCGTGTCATTGTTCGTCGGGGCTTAGCGCAAGTGGCTGCAATGGGGCAACCCGGCGGGTGCGCCGCCGGGTGAGATGATGTGGATTAGGGGCTGAGTGTGGCGGTTAGGCGATCATTTGCCACGCGATCCCGGTGAGCACGGACCCGACGAGTGCGAAGCTGAGATAGGCCGCAAAGATGCGCGGTTTGACCAGTGCCCAGACCGCGAGGGCCGCCGGGATCGAGCTGACCCCGCCCGCGATCATGAAGGACATGGCCGCCCCCGGTGCCATGCCTTGATCCAGCAAATCGCCGATCAGTGGGGCCGCGGCATAGCCGTTGAGATAGGCGGGCATGCCCACGAAGGCGCCCAGCAGGATGGTGCCCAGCCCACCGCCGCCCAGGATGTTGGCGATGAAGTCGGCGGGCATGTAGTGGACCATCAGCCCCTCGATCACGTAGGCCAGCGTGAGCCATTTCAGCAGGAAAATGCCGTTTTCGAGTCCTGCGTTGCGGAAGATTTGTGTGCGCTCGGGGACGTCCCAGAATGTCCAGACGGGTGTGGCGCTGAATGGCGCCTTGACCCCGCAGCAACCGCCGACGGCGGGTTTTTCGCGCAACGGGTCTGTGAAGATCGGGGTGCGAGACAGCAAGAGTGTTCCGAAGCCGCCAAAGAGGCCGAGTGCCACGGCAGCGAAGGTTTTGGCGATGGCGAAGTCGAGTGTGATGGCGCCTGTGGTGATCGCGAACATGGCTGGGTCCATCAGTGGCGAGGCCAGCCAGAAGGCCATGACTGCGGCCAGTGGCGCGCCGACGGCGAGGAGTGCGGCGATGAAGGGGATCACCTCGCACGAGCAGAAGGGCGACAGGCCGCCGAGGAGGGCCGCCATGATGATCATGCGGGTTGGGTTGCCCTGGAACGCCTTGGCCAGCAGGTTTTCAGCGCCCGTGGCCTTGAGATAGGCGATGGCGAAGACGGCAAAAGCGATGAAGGGCAGGGTGCCCAGCAGCGCGCGGAAGGCAAAGCCTGCGACGTCATCCACGCGGGGCAGGTCGATGATGGCGACCAGCAGCAGGATAAGCCCGGAGGCGAGCCAGACCCGGTCGATGCGCGACCAGAGCGACGGGGTGGCGGTTTGGGAGGTCGTGTCAGCCATGGGTGTGATCCGTATCTGTGCTGTCGGCGCAGCATTCGGTGAGCAGGAAGTCGGCCAGGTCCTGCACCTCGTCAAAGGCGACGGCGGCGCAGATGATGGACCGACCCTGGCGGGCTTGTGTGACAAGGCCCGCGCTGGCGAGGATTTTGACGTGGTGGGTGAGCGTGGAGCCGGTGACGCCGGTGCGATCCCCCAGCGTGCCGATGCTGAGCCCATCGGGCCCGGCCCGCACAAGTGTGCGCAGGACGGACAGGCGTTGTTCGGAGCCCAGTGCCGCAAAGGCGGCAGCGGCGCGGGTGAGGTCGAGGGAGGTGGGCGAATCCATTTTCATATTTCTAGAATTGTCGAATTATATGCCTGCGGCAAGTATTATTTCGGAAAATGTCGAAATGATTGCCTAAGTGTTTGGCGCGGCTTAGGTCTTTGCCATGGCTTTGACCGATGACATCCGCGCCTGCACCCTGTGTGCTGACCGTTTCGCGGCAACCGAGACGGGGCACAGCCCGCGACCTGTCGTCTGGTTCAAGCCCGGCGCGCGCATTCTGGTGGCCGGGCAAGCGCCCGGAGCGCGGGTGCATGAGAGCGGAAGACCCTTTACCGATCCGTCTGGGGATCGGCTGCGGCATTGGTTGGGGATGGACGAGGCGACATTTTATGATCGCGACAAGCTGGCCATCGTGCCCATGGCGTTCTGCTTTCCGGGCTATGACGCCAAAGGATCGGATCGGCCGCCGCCGAAGGTGTGTGCCGCCACTTGGCGGGATGCGGTGATGGCGCATGTGGGCGATGTGCCGCTTGTCCTGCTGATCGGCAGATATGCGCAGTCCTGGCATTTGGGCTCGCGGATGTCGGTGCGCGATACCGTGGCCGCCTGGCGCGACTTTGCGCCTCGGGCCTTTCCCTTGCCTCATCCGTCCTGGCGCAATACCGCGTGGCTGAAGAAGAACCCGTGGTTCGAGGATGAGGTGCTGCCCGTGCTGCGCGCGCGGGTCAAAGAGGTGTTGGCGTGATGGAAACGGTTTTGGATCAGGCGCATGCGGCGATGCAGGCGGCCCAAGAGGATGACGCGGTGCGTTTGCGCTTTTTCGAACGGTTGGGCGATGCGGAGCTGTTCTTGCTGCTGGAGGCAGAAGCCGAGGGGGAGCAGGTGACACCGCTGGTGTTTGATCCGGGTGCCGGTCCCTTGGTGCTGGTGTTTGACCGGGAAGAGCGATTGGCGGCCTTCGTTGGGGCGGAAGCGCCCTATGCGGCGCTGTCGGGGCGTATAATTGCGGGGCTGTTGGCGGAGCAGAGCCTTGGGCTGGGGTTGAACCTGGATGTGGCGCCATCGTCGTTCTTGCTGGATGCCGACGGTGTGCGGTGGCTGGCGCAGACACTGGGGCATGGCCCGGACGAGGTGGAGGCGCGTTTGGCGGAGGTGTCGGCGCCCGCGGGATTGCCCGATGCATTGATCACGGCGCTGGACACGAAACTGGCGACGGCGACCGGGTTGGCGCAGGCGGCGTATCTGGTGGGCACGACGGATGACGCGGGGTCGAAGGGCCACTTGCTGGGGTTTGTGGGCGCGGCGCCCGGGGCCGAGGATGCGCTGGCGCGCGCCGCGTCGGAGGCGCTGACATTTTCCGGGATCGAGGCGGGAGCGATGGATGTCGGGTTTTTCGATGCGCGCGATCCGGTGACGGCGCGATTGGCGCGGGTGGGCTTGCGCTTTGACCTGCCGCAGCCTGCGCCTGCGCGCTCGCCGGAAGCGGCTGCGCCAGGGATGGACCCGGACCGCCCGCCGCGTTTGCGCTGAGGGCGAAGCCCGTTTGATCACGTATTCCCGCGCCGGCTCACAACGGCGCGAGGCGGGCTGAATTCTGGACCAATCGGTCGTAGTATCGCATCATTCGCCGTGATTGAATGCGGCGGGCCCCGTTTGACAGAGGATGTCCCACATGATGAACCGTTTCACGATGGCCGTTGCTGCGGCTGCAAGCGCCTTGACCCTTGGCACCGCCGCCTTTGCCGGTGACCAATATGTTGACGAGACCGGCTTTGCCGTGTCGGGCTATGATGTCGTGGCCTATTTCGATCTTGAGATGAAACCTGTTGGCCAGACACAGACGGCGCCCGTGGCCGGAAATGCCGATTTCACTGCCGACTACAACGGTGCGACCTTTGCGTTTTCCAGTGCAGAAAACCGGGACAAGTTCGTGGCTGACCCGGCCCGCTATGCGCCGCAATATGATGGGCACTGCGCCTATGGCGTAGCCAAGGGCGGCAAGGTGCCAGCCAACCCGTATCTGTGGCGCATCGTCGATGACAAGCTGTACCTGAACATCACCGAGACCGTCGTGGGCTTTTGGGAAGAGGACATTCCGGGCAACATCACCCTGTCGGAAAGCAACTGGGTGGGTATTGAAGACGATCCGGCATCAGACCGCACGATCCCCAAATTCTCGAGCGCGGCGCCAAAGTCGTGAGATGAATAAACTGCCTGAACCAGATCTTCGGGCGGCGGCCCCGGTGCGGATGACGCGCCGGGGCTTTGGCCTTGTGGCGGGTGGCACGATCATCGGGGGCGCTGTGTTTGCCTCGCGGTGGTACAACGTGTCGGCCGTGGCCGGGGTCGATGGGACGTTGAGCGTGCCTGACGCGCATGCGGCGGCTGTCAGTGGCGCCGTGATCCTCATCGACATTCGTCGCCCGGACGAGTGGCAGCGCACCGGTGTTGGTGAGGGGGCTGTTCCCATCGACATGCGGCGAACGGATTTCACGGACGTCTTGCTGAAGCGCACGTCCGGTCGCACAGACGTGCGGGTGGCGCTGATCTGCGCGCGTGGGGTGCGGTCGCGCGGGTTGACGCGGCGCCTGACCGGCGCAGGCTTTACTGCGATCCTTGATGTGCCGGAGGGTATGTTGGGGTCAGGTGCCGGGCCTGGCTGGTTGAAGCGTGGTCTGCCTGTTGTTGCGTGGGCGCCGGAACCTGCTTGATCCTGATGAGCGCCTAGCGGCGCACGACATTATTTGTTTTGGCTTCTGCTCCACCAAGACAAAACCTTTGTCTCTGATCCAGCCCCGCATGATCTTTGGCGTGACAGAGCGCTGACACCTTCCCAAGAAAAATAGCCGTATCCCCGCAGGCGGGGCCCCTCGGCGATTTTTCTTGGCAATGCGCCATCGTTCTGTCCCACGTCGATCAAGCGACGCTGGCTCCGAGACAAAGCCCAAGTTTACTCTGCTGCGATCTTTGGCGCTTCGATCCGGGCGCGCATTTCGGCGCGTTGGGTGCGCGCGCTGACCACGATGGCAGGTTCGCGCAGGGTCAGAGGGTTGTCGAGGCGCAGGCCCGCAAGGCCGATCTGGGCCAGGGGGTAGGCGCTGAGCCCCGACAGCGGCACTGCGAAGGCCAGGCTGACGGCGATGGGGATCAGCCACCATGACACCAGCCCCATGCCCAGCCCCAGGAAGAGGAGCCCGCCGATGATGGATTCGATCCAGTGGAATTTGATCAGCGTCACCATCGGATAAGCTTGGGCCGTTCGGCTTTGCGGCGTCCAGCCGCCGCGCCCGATCAGGCCACCGATCACCGCCTTGGTTTGCTGGATCATCATGATCGGGGCGTAGGCGACGGATAGGGCCAGTTCGGTCAGGACAGCGCCTGCAAAGACGCGCCGTCCGCCGAAAAGCCGCACCGCCTTGCCATTTGCGGCGATGATCAGGGCCGATGTGATCTTGGGCGTGAGCAGCATCGCGTACATTACCACCAGGAAGATGGCGCTGTTGATATGCGTCATGGCTGGAGGCCAGTTGGGGAAGAGCGGGTTCGCTTCGTTGAAGTAGGAAATCACGTTGGTGTCGGCGTCGCGGCCCAGAAGCGCCCAGAAGACGAGCAGGACGAACCACGCGGGTGACATCAGGTACGCGGCGGCCCCCTGGAACAGGTGGAACCGGCTGACCGGGTGGAGGCCACGCGTTGTCAGAAGCCGCAGGTGTTGCAGGTTGCCGCGGCACCAGCGCCGGTCGCGGATCACGTAGTCGATGAGCGTGCCGGGTGTTTCTTCGAAACTGCCGGAAATGCGGGGCAAAAAGCGCACCCGCCAGCCTGCGCGGCGCAGAAGCGATGCCTCGACAAAGTCGTGGGACAGGATCAGATCGCGGCGCCCGGCGAGCCCGCGCAGGTAGGGCAGACCGGCGGAGGAGGCGAAGGCGTGGGTGCGGATGATCGCGTTGTGCCCCCAGTAGTTGCCTTCGGTCCGGGCCCAATGCGCGAGCCCTTCGGCCAGGAGCCAGCCATAGGCGATGTTGGAGAACTGCTGCATCCGGGCAAAGAGGGTGTTGGCGCCGATGAGTTGCGGGAAGCTCTGGATCAGGCCTGCCTTGGGGTCGGCGGCCAGCTCGGTCGAGAGCCGGTCGATGGCGCGGCCCGTCATCAGGCTGTCGGCATCCAGCACCAGCATTGCCTCGTAGGCGGCGCCCCAGCCGGTGATCCAGTCGACCAGGTTGCCAACTTTCTTGTCCGTGTTCTGGGCACGGCGGCGGTAATGGACCGGGAGCGGCGCGCGGGCTTGCAGCGCCTGAAAGGCGGCCCATTCCTGCGCGGCGATCGCGTTATCGGTCGTGTCGCTGAGGATGAACAGGCTGTAGCGGTGCCCGCCCTTTTGCCGCGTCAGATCGGCCAGCATGGCGGCGGCGTTGCCGAACACGTCCCACGGCGCTTCATTGTAGACCGGGACCAGCAGGGCCACGTCGAGCGGATCGCCCGTCGCGGGTTTGCGCGCCGGGTCAAGCCGACCGGCCAGCCCGACGCCCACGGTCGAGACGGCGATGGTGACCCAGATGAAGGTCAGGCCGATCAGGGTCAGAAGCACGTATTCGAACCCGGTCATGCCGGACATGGCGAAGAGCCCGTAGAGGCCCCAGAGCACGCCGCCCGTGATGGCGAGCGCCGGAAGGAAGACGGCCATCCGCCAGATCGGGTCTTGCCGCTCGGTTCCGGCATCGACGCCAACGGGTGCGTTCGCGAAATCCTGGGCCGGCATTTCCAGCGGCGCTTGGGGGGGCATGGCAGCGTGATTCATGTCGTCCACCTATATAGCCAGACTTCACTCAACGCTTGTCCGTCCAGGCGCAATTGTGCGCGGAATTCGGCCCAAGGGGCGTCCCCCGGAGTGAATGTGAAGGCCAGACGGGGGCCACCAGTCTCGGGGTTGCGCTGAATTATGCCTTCGGTGACGTCACCAGCGGTAGACCGCACAAGTCGGTCGATCCTCGAAAGGTCCTTGGGCACGTGCGGGGCGTCCTCGAAATCAATGGTAAAAATGCGCCCGCCTTCCGGCCGACCACCGGCAGCGGTGTTCAGGACCCGCAGCGGCATGGCCGCCGTGGGCGCGGGATCAGAACCCCAGTCCAGACGGTAGGTCATGCGATGCGATGCGCCCGCCTGGATGTCAGCAGAGGGGCGCCAATAGGCGACGATGTTGTCGAAAATCTCGCTCTCGGTCGGGATTTCGACCAGCGCGACCGAGCCGCGCCCCCAGCCCTCGCCCGGTGTCACCCAAAGGCCGGGGCGGCGGTGATAGAGTGCCTCTAGGTCATTGAAATAGCTGAATTTTCGTGCCCGCTGCATGAGGCCGAAACCGCGTGGATTATTGTCACCAAAGGCGCTGATCTGAAGCGTGCGGGGGTTGGCGAGGGGGCGCCAGATCACCTCGCCTGCGCCGTTGTGGATCATCAGCCCGTCATTGTCGTGGACAGCGGGGCGAAAGTCGTCAAAGCGCTGCGTGTCCATATCGTCGAACATGAACATGGAGGTCAGTGGCGCGATGCCCAAATGGGTGAGCGTCTGGCGTGCAAAGACCTCTGCCTGCACCTCCATGACAAGGGGTTGGCCTGGCATGATCTCGAACCGGTAGGCGCCGGTGCAGGAGGGGCTGTCGAGCAGAGCGTGGACGATGATTTGCGCCGCACCCGTGCTGGGCTGTTCGATCCAGAAATGAGTGAAGTCTGGAAATTCTTCGCCCATCGGATCGCCGGTTTTGAGCGCAAGTCCGCGCGCGGACAGCCCGTAGATGTCGTCCGTGCCGATGCCGCGGAAATAACTGGCGCCCTGAAAGACGGCGTATTCCTGAAAGATACCGGGCTGGCGCAGTTCAGCGCGCAGCCGCAGGCCGGAATATCCCAGCGTGTCATCGACGGGCATATCGGCCGGAAACTTGTCGGTCGTGTCGAACACGTCGAAATCAAACTTGATCGGGCGCGCCTGATCGCCTTCGACCACATAGGTTCGAATGGATTGCGGATAGTAGAGACCGGGTGCGAGCACATCAATGCGCTGGGGGGCGTCTGTGCCTTCCCACAAGGCGTTGCGGCCGTCGAACCAGATCTTGCGATATTGGTCATAGGTCAGGTTCCGCCACGCCTCAGGGATGAGCGGGCGGGGCGCGTAAGGGCGCGATGCCATGTCGCGCGCCCGGTCGATGACGTCCGCAGGCGTGAACGGGGTCGCGTCGCCCAATTGCAGGCCGGGCTCGCCCTGTGCCCATGTGGCATGCGGGGCTGCGGCCAGCGCAGCCAGGGATGCGAGGAATTCGCGTCGGATCATCAGCGGGGCACCTTTGGTTTCCACGGGGTCGATTTGAACCAGCCCGCCAGATATGCGGTCAGGATCAGGACTCCGCAGCCAAACGCGTTGATGGCGAGAACAGTTCCTGTCTCGCGGCCCAGCACATCCATGGCGAACCCGTTGAAACGCGCCACAAAGATCGACACGACAAAAACGGCAAGCGATTGTTGGCCGACTTTCAGAATGAGCTTGAGCACCCTGTCCCATATGCGCGCCACGGCGTGCGTTGCCGTGACGCGCAGGCGGTCGCCCTTGTCGCCCGCAAGCACCCACGCCAGGTAGGCAAGCGCGAGGAACTGGATATAGCGCAGTATTCCGAAGTCGGATTTGGAGATCCATTGCCGGTTCTCGCTGCGCCATTCGCTCGCCCAGTCGAGCCCGAGGCCGCCGTTTTCGCGCACGCCGACACTAGAGAAGGGGATGTTTGCCAGTACGATAACTGTTGCGACGCCGATCAGCAGTGCGTTGACGGGCGGTTTCGGCAACCAACCGCGCATGAAGGCGAAGCCGGTGAAAAAGACAAGCTGCCAGGCAAACGGGTTGAGAAACCAGCGGCGTTGCCAATCGTCGTTGCCAACCCAGGGTTCTGCTGTGAAGTTCAGGTAGGGCAGGCCCGCCGCCTCCATGAACCGGCGCTGGCCGAGGATCCACATCGCGATGCAGAACGCGGCAACGAGGCCGAGGTGTACGCGTGACAGCGCGATGACCAGTGGCATCATCGCGAGGATCACCATGTACATCGGCAGGATATCAAACAGGTTGGGCACCCATTGCAGCGTCATGAAGCTGAACAGGATGTTGGCGTTCTCCCAATGCTCGCTTTCGACAAAGAGCATCCAGAGGTTCATCTGCCCCCAGTAGTTGCGCGTCGTGATCTCAAGGTCCGTGACGTAGACAAGCAGCGCCGCCGTGGCAAAGAAGAGGCCCACATGCGCCCAGTAGACCTGCCAGATGCGGTAGCCGACGCGGGCGGTGCCAAGGGCGAAGCCGGCCCTGTCGAACGTGGCGCCGAACGCGATAGCCGAGGCCATGCCCGAGCAGAAGACGAACATCTCTGTCGCGTCAGAGAACCCCCAGCGCGCAGGGATCCAGCGCGTCAGGAAGTTGCCCGGCGTGTGGGCGAACAGGATGATGAACATCGCGATGCCGCGGAAGAAATCCAGGCGGATGTCGCGCACCCGCACCGGGTTGGCGGTTGGGGCCGCTGCGGGCGCGGCTGCTGGGGTATTTGCGGGGTCGGCGAACGTCATGGCCGCTGTCTACTTTACCTTACAAACTGGCACCATCCCTGCGCATCACTGTGCAGGGATGCGCCGGGCGTCCTGGATTGAGGCGAGCCGTGTGGCGGCAAACCGGTCGATGGCCCCGGCGCGCCGGGCGATCCGGTCCTCGATCAGGGTTTCGGTCGCGTCATACAGACCTGCGCGCAGGCCTGCGTCGATGGTCATGCGTTCGAACACGTCGCGCTGTGCGTGGCTGCCGCCAATGGTCTGCATGCCTGGCCGGGCGGACGCGAGATCGCGGAAGGCCGCGTCGTAGCGCCCTTCGGCAAAGGCGTTAAGGCCTGCGAGCGCCGACTTGCCCGGATCGGCAACCCGTGCAGGCATCTCGCCCTGCCGGGCGGCGTCGATGGCGAAGCGGGCCGTCATGTCGGCCTGCGCATCGTCGCGCCCTGCCGCGCCCAGTGCCAGTTGGTAGTGCAGGTCGGCAAAGACGAGGCAGCCATCGTCGGTGCGGTGCTGTGCAAAGTCGGCGAGTTCGTCCCAGCGGTCAGCGACTTGCGTGCCCTCAAGCTCAAGCCGCATCAGGAGCGACGTGGCGTTGGCGATGTCGCGGTAGTCGTCGGTCTTGTCCGCGCGGATCTGCTGGTCGTAGAGCGCCAGCACGATGTCATTTTCACCCCGGTCAAGGTGCAAGAGCGCCTTGTGCCACCAGACGTGGTAGCGGAAGTTGTTGCAGTGATCCCAGGCGGAAAGGTTGTTTTCGATCAACGCGATCCCGGCATCTGGCCGGGCGGTCATGTCATAGACATGGGCAACAGCATGCAAGCCCCAGGCATCGTCGGTTGCCAGTTGCAGACCCTTGAGCCCCGCCGCTTCGGCCGCGGCGTAGTCGCCTGTTTCCTCAAGCGTGAAGGCGTGACAGCCGTGCACATATCCTTCGAGCGCATGGCCCTTGTGCGCGTCGAGCACGTTTTCGATCGAGCGGCGCATACCGACGCCGTCGCCCAGGATGAAGCGAATGGCGTGGCTGACCTTGGCCGACAGGGTGTCGGTCGGGTGTTCGGCCAAGACACGCTCCATCGCGGCGATGGCGCCGGAGGGGCGACCATCAAGCCATTCACCAAGCGCGCGGACCCACAGCCGTTCGCGGGTGTTGCCACCAGCGACGGCCAGTGCCGCCACAGCGTCCTTGCCCGCCTGGTGCGCGACATCCCACAACTCCTTGCGCCCCATCATGATCGAGAACAGCCCCTTGGCCGCGAAGCCCATGGCGAAGTGCGGCGCACCGGACAACACGGCGCCCAGATGCGTGGGTGTGGCAGTGCCGTGGGCCAGGAAAGCGTGGATCATCCCGTTCCACTCCTTAACGAGAGCTGGGTCATCGAGGCTGACCGGCGCTTGGCAAATATCGTGCATCATGTGGGCGCTACCTTATACCGTATGCGTTCGTGTTTTTGGTGTAGAACATCTGGGGCCCTTTGACATGTCATGAGGGGTGGACACACGTAACCGTGAAACGCCGTAGGGGGTTCCGTGAGCAAAATGTCAGCACATTCGGCAAAAGCAGGCGAAAACTGGCCAAAGACCTCAGGTCAGTCAGGATTTTCTTGCGTGTTTTGAAGGTCTAATGTTGCAAGAACCGCGTCCGTATCCTGCCCAAAGCGGGGGGGCGCGCGGCGATATGTGACCGGCGTTGCCGAAAATTTGAGCGGATTCGCCAAGAGCCGGACGTATCCGTCTGCCACACCTTCTCGGTTCACGGCCACGACGGTGCCGCGGGCCTGCGCCTGGTCCGAATTCAGTGCCTCTGCCACGTCGTGGATCGGGCCGCCGGGCACCTTTACAGAGTGCATTTTGCCAAGCAGTTCGTCCTTGGTCATGCGCGCCAGAATGGGCGTGAGGGACTGAGTGAGCGTGACGCGGTTTTCGATCCGCTTCAGGTTGGTCGCATACCGCGGGTCGGCCCCCAATTCCGGCGCGCCGATGGCGTCGCAGAAGCGCACGAACTGGCTGTCATTGCCGACGGCCACCAATACGTGCCCGTCCGATGTGGCGAAGGCGTCGTATGGTACAATGTTCGGATGCGCATTGCCGCGCCGTTCGGGCACGTCGCCCGAAACCAGGTAATTGCAGCCTTCATTGATCAGCCACGCCATTTGCGCGTCGACAAGGCTCAGGTCGATATGCTGCCCTTCGCCGGTTCGGTCGCGGTGGCGGAGCGCGGCCAGTATGCCGATGGTGGCGTACATCCCGCACATCACGTCCGCGATGCCCACGCCCACCTTGGTCGGTGTGCCATCGGGGTCGCCCGTGAGCGACATGATCCCGCCATAGCCCTGTGCCATCAGGTCGTAGCCGGGCTTATCCCGGTTTGGCCCCGTCTGCCCAAACCCTGAAATGGAGCAATAGACCAGCCCCGGATGCGCCTTGCGCATGGTGTCGTGGTCGAGGCCGTATTTGACGAGCCCACCCGGTTTGTAGTTTTCGATCACCACATCGGCGCGGGCGGCGAGTTTGCGGATGATGTTCTGCCCGTCCTCGGTCGATAGATCGACGGCGACGGAATGCTTATTGCGGTTTGCGGCCATGAAATACGCCGACAGATCCGTCGCGTTGCCATCGTTGTCGCGGGCGTAGTTCGGCCCCCAGGCACGCGTGTCGTCGCCGCCGGTCTTGGGGTTTTCGATCTTGATGACCGTGGCGCCCATATCGCCCAACAGTTGCGTGGCTGTTGGACCGGCCAGGATGCGCGACAGGTCGAGGACAAAGAGGCCGTCGAGCGCGCCAGGTGTCTCAGATGCGACCATCATAGGCCCCCCGGTCGATGACGGCGGCGATGACGGTGAAGGTGTCGGCCGATTGGGCGGCGGTCAGCGCCTCTTGCAGCTCGCTCCGAGACGTGACCGTGTGGCCCGCACCACCAAAAGCGCGGCCAATGGCGGCAAAATCATGCTTGGCAAAATCCACGCCTGCGTTGGTCAGTTGCCTTTGGCGCTGTTTCAATTCGATCAGGGCGAGTGACGCGTCCACGAACACCACGAAAATGGTCTTCAAACCCAGTTCAGCCGCGGTCGACAATTCGCCCGCGACCATGAGGAAACCCGCGTCGCCGGAAAAGCTGACGACCGTGCGGTCGGTGTCTGCCACCTGCGCGCCCATGGCGAGCGGGATGGCGCAGCCCATTGTGCAAAGGGCCGACGATTGCATGAGGCCGCGGGGTTCGTAGCATTCCCACATCTGGCTGAGCAGAATGCGGTGCGCGCCGCTGTCAGCGGTGGCGAGCGCGTCGCGGGGCAGTGCCGCGCGGCAGGTGTCGATGATGGCGCCGGGGCCCCATTCGTCGTTGCTCGGGAATGCCTTGGCCAGCTCCGTTTGAGCCGCTGCAATCTCGCCCGCCGTCCAGGTGTCGCGGGGTGCGACGCCATCGGCCATCGCCGCAAGAGTTGCGCCACAGTCGCCCATCACGTTCATCGTCGCCTGGTGCATGTAGTGGTGGTTCGGCTCTGCCGTGATGTCGATCATGGTCTGGATGCCGGGGTAGTAGAAATCGCGCCATCCGGTGCGCATCTCGATCGGGTCATAACCCAGCCCTATGATCAGATCGGCGCGCTGTACGAGCGGCAGCAGGATCTTGTCAGCCTTGGGTGACAGGCCCGCCCCCCCCAGCGCGAGCGCGTGATCCTCAGGCATCAGGCCCTTGGCCTTGTAGGTTGTGATGACGGGAACACTGTACGTTTCGACAAAATCCCTGAGCGCTGCCGACATGTCCTGGCGGCGGGTGTCGAAGCCCTGGTTCAGGGCGTCAACGCCGACAATCAGAACGGGGCGTTCGGCGAGGGCAAGGGCCGCGCGCATCTTTTCCAATGTCGCGGGCGCTGGAACAACGGGTTCCGCGGCCGAACGCCGTGCCGGAATTTCAGGTGTCACTGGGGTCACCGCAACGCTGATCGGCACGTCGATATGCACCGGGCCGGGTCGTCCCTCGAGCGCGATGCCCACGGCCTTGTCCGCAATCACGTGCGCCGCGCCGGTGTTCAGGGTGAACGTGGCCTTAGTGATCGGGCGGAACACTTGCGTTTGGTCCAGAACCTGGTGGGTGTAGGTTTGCGCCTCGTCCGCATCGACACACCCGGCGAGTACGATCAGCGGCACGCGGTCCTGATGGGCGTTTGCAACGGCATTCACCCCGTTCAGCGCGCCCGGCCCTACTGTGGCGACCAGAATGCCGGGCGCTCCGGTGCGGTGCCACGCCCCTTCGGCCATGAAGGCGGCGGCATTTTCGTGCTTGCACAGGATGAACCGGATGCCCGCGCGTTGCAGCGCATCGACGATGGTCAGCACCTCGCCCCCCGGCATGCCAAAGGCAAAGCGGCACCCGGCGTCATGGAGGCGTGTTGCCAAAACATCGGCTGCGCGGGGTGAGGCGGGAGAGATGTCTTTCATCGGTCGTCTTCCAGAGTTTGGCACCGCGTCTTCCTGTCATGGTCGGGGCTGACGTACAACTCACACCTCCGCCATGGTTTGTTTCACCGTGGGGCTTGACCTTCCAGTCACTGGAAGGCCTATCTGCGTCCTATGAGTACCGTTTTGACCTTTGGATTGTCCGGTTTGCATTGCGCCTCGTGCGTGCGCCGGGCCGAGGCGGCGCTGGCCGGGATGCCGGGGGCGCGCGAGGCGCGCGTGAACCTGGCCGACCACAGCGCACGCGTGTCCGGCGTTTCGGCGCCCGATGTGGTGCGGGTCATGGACGCGGCGGGCTATCCTGCGGCGGTACAGCGGGCTGAGGTCCATGTGCCGGGCATGTCCTGTGCGTCCTGCGTCGGACGGATCGAGGCCGCGATGCGATCGGTGCCGGATGTGGTGCGCGCCGACGCGCGCCTGCCTACGAAAACCGTGGTGTTTGAAACGCTTGGCCCGGATGCGGCAGTGTACGCGGCCCTGGAGGCGGCCGGCTATCCGGCAGATCGTGCGGACCCCACAGACGCCCCGGACAAGGCCGACGCGGGTGCGGAGGATTTCAGGCGCTTTGTGATTGCCGGGCTGCTCACGCTGCCTGTCTTTCTGATCGAAATGGGTGGGCATGCCTTTCCACCGCTGCACCACTGGGTGATGCGCAACATTGGCACCGTAAACAGCCACCTGTGCCAGCTGGTTCTCACCGCCATTGTTCTGGCCGGGCCCGGCGCGGGGTTTTTCCGTCGCGGTTTTCCAAACCTGATCAAGGCGCGCCCGGATATGGATGCGCTGGTGGCGCTTGGCGCGGGGGCGGCATTTGCGTTTTCGGCATTCTCGGTCCTTGCTCCGGGCATCCTGCCACCATCCGGCGTGTATTTCGAAGCGGCGGCGGTCATCGTCACGCTGATCCTGATGGGCCGCTGGCTGGAGGCGCGCGCGAAAGGGCGAACAGGGGATGCGGTGCGTCGTCTGTTGTCCCTGCGCCCGGACCACGCAGAGCGCGTTGTGGACGGAGGAACAGAGCAGGTGCCGCTTGCGCAGATCATGGTCGGTGATCTGCTGCGTCTGCGGCCAGGTGGTCGTGTGCCCGTCGATGGCGTTGTTGAAGAAGGCCACAGCCATGTCGACGAAAGCATGTTGACGGGCGAGCCGGTGCCGGTTCTGAAGCAGACCGGTGATCCGATCACGGGTGGCACCGTTGCAACAACTGGCAGCCTGACCTTGCGGGCAACGCATGTGGGCGAAGACACCGTCCTCGCGCGCATCACGACCCTCACCCGGGACGCCCAGGCCGCGCGGCTTCCGGTCGAGGCGTTGGTCAACCGCATCACGGCGTGGTTTGTTCCCGCGGTTCTTTTTATTGCGATGGTGACTTTTGTGACGTGGTGGGCCCTTTCCGGATTAGCGCCAGCTGTTGTCGCCGCCGTATCCGTGCTGATCATCGCGTGCCCCTGTGCCATGGGGCTGGCCACCCCGATGTCGGTCATGGTTGGCACGGGGCGGGCGGCGGAACTTGGGGTTCTGTTTCACAAGGGGGACGCGCTACAGCGTCTGCAGGACGCGGCTGTCGTTGCCTTTGACAAGACCGGAACATTGACCCTTGGCACCCCGCGCGTGCACGACACGGCCGTTGCAGATGGCTGGAGCGCTGAGACGGTTCTGGCCCTGGCCGCAGGTGTCGAAAGCCTGTCCGAGCACCCGATCGCGCGCGCCATTGTCAGCGCGGCGCCGAGGACACCGACAGATGTGACAGCGTTTGACGCTGTTCTTGGGGCCGGTGCCATTGCGTATGTTGAGCAGCAACGCGTTGTCGTTGGCAATGTCGACCTTTTGGTCCGCGAAGACATCTCTCTGGATCAGGCGCTTGTTGCTGAGGCTGACCAATGGGCGCAAACGGGCGCAACCGTCGTGCACGTTGCCGCCAGCAATACACATATTGCAGCGCTTTGCGTCAGGGACACGGTGCGGGACGGCGCCAAAGGGGCCATCGCGTCGCTCAAGGCGCAAGGGCGCGTCGTTGCAATGATTTCAGGCGATACGGACGCAGCAGCCAAACACGTGGCCCGAACACTCGGGATCGAAACGGTCGTGGCAGGCGTGAAGCCGGATCAAAAAGTGGAGGCCCTGGAACAGTTGCGGGCAGCGCATGGCAAGGTGGCTTTTGTCGGGGATGGGCTGAACGATGCGCCCGCGCTGGCCTCCGCCGATGTGGGCCTGGCCGTGAACGGGGCCACAGATGCCGCCATCGAAGCGGCAGACGTGGTGCTGATGTCTCCGGATCCCGCTGCCGTCCTGCGCGCCTTGCGCATAAGTGCGGCGACCTTGCGCAATATCTGGCAAAATCTCGGGTGGGCTTTTGTATATAACACTGCCCTCATCCCGGTCGCGGCGGGGGTGCTGGTGCCGTTTGGCGGACCGCAACTGTCGCCCGCGCTTGCGGCACTGGCCATGGCGCTGTCGTCCGTGTTCGTCGTGACCAACGCGTTGCGCTTGCGCAGAAAGGGGGAGGCATGAACATTTCGCAAGCCGCCGAAGTGACACATCTGCCAGCCAAAACAATCCGGTACTACGAAGACATCGGCCTGATCAGCCCTGACCGTGGCGCCAATGGCTACCGGTCATTCTCGGACACGCATATCCATCAACTGACATTCCTGGCACGCGCCCGCGCGCTCGGGTTCTCGGTCGAAGACTGCCGTTCGCTTCTTGCATTGTGGGAAGACCGCGCCCGCGCCAGCGCAGACGTTCGAAAAATTGCCCAGGAGCATCTCCAGGCGATCGAGACGAAAATTGCCGATCTGACGGCGATGCGCGACACTCTGAGCCACTTGGTGCAGACATGCGCAGGGGATGACAGACCGGACTGCCCTATCCTGAACAAGCTGTCTTCTTCTGGCTGAAAATACTTCGGGGGGTCGCGCCAGCGACGGGGCAGAGCCCCCAAAACAATGCTGTCGCCGTCAGGCGGCCTTTGGATCAGCGCCGACGGTCGCGGCGCGACGACATGGGCTGGAAGGCCACGCCCACATGTGCCTCGCAATAGGGTTTGCCCTGTTGCACCGGCAGACCGCAGAACCAGAAATTGTCTGTTGCGGGATCACCTACGGGCCACTTACAGGTCCGCTCGGTCAGTTCCATCAGGCTGATCTTTTTGGCCTTTTTCTCGATCTCATTGACCTTGGCGAGCGCCTCGGGGCTGATTTCATTCGCCGACGGTTGCGGCGGCAGGGGCTGGCCTGCCGGGATGATTTGCTTGCGGGCCGGAACGGCCGCCTTGGTTTCCGGCGCGGGGGCAGGTTTGACCGCCGGTTCCGTCTTGAGTTGCGGTTTCGGCTCTGCCTTGGCCTTGGGAGCGGCCTTTGGCTTTGCGTCTGCTTTCGCGGTCGTTGCGCTGCCACCGCTGCCCGCGCGGTTCGACAGGCCCAACCGGTGCACCTTTCCGATGACTGCGTTGCGCGTGACGCCGCCAAGCTCCTTGGCGATCTGACTGGCCGATTGACCTTCGCCCCACATTTTCTTCAAGAGTTCAACGCGTTCGTCGGTCCAGGACATCAGCAGCTTTCCGATTTAAAAAGCGGCCTCACACGGGGCCGCCTTTGTGTCTCATTTGGTGTTAGCGTCCTATTCTAATCACGCGCGTCGAAGTTACAAGGGAGGACGTTTTGCAGTGGGTTTCGCGCGGCCCCCTTCGCGGAGCGCCAAAAGCAGCGCGCCCCCGATGATGATCGCAGCCCCAAGGACGGTGACGCCATCGGGGATCACCCCGTAAAACGCAACGTCATAGAGCGCCGCGAATATCAGGGTCGCGTAGCTGAAGGGTGCGACAAAGCTGGCGTCCGCACGCGCCATTCCGTTGACAAAACAGGCCTGTGCGGCGGCCATTGCGCATCCAACACCCGCCATCAGTGCCCATTGCGCCCCGCTGGGCTGGGTCCAGACAAAGGACACGGCAAATCCCGCGATGCACAGACCGATCGCATTGTTGACCAAAAGGATCGAAAACGGCCCCTCGCGACCGGTCAGCTTTTTGATAAAGCTTAATTCCAGCCCCAGAGCCACAGCGGCACCCAACGCCAGCAGTGCTGCGGGTTGGAAACCCTCCGGCGTTGGGCGCAGCAGGATCATCGCACCGACAAGTGCGATGCCCGCCGCCAACCAGCGCCACTTTCCCACCCGCTCTCCGAGAAGCGGGATCGCCAGGATCATGCCGAAGACAGGGTTCAGAAAGGAAATGGCGGTTGCGTCCGCCAGGGGGATATAGGCAACCGATGCGAACATCAGTGTGACCCCCGCCCAACCGCTTGTTGTTCGTGCCAGATGCAGGCCAAGATGCGGTCGCTGCAGTGTCGGGCGCAGGATCAGTGCTACTGTACCGAGGGTCAGTAAGGCGAACAGGAAGCGCCCAAAGCTGATCTGGAAGGGGTGAAGTGGCGTGCCAAATTGATCCGTCCCCAGCGCCTTTGCAAACAGCGTGGTGGCGGCAATGAATGCGCAGGCGCACACGATGAGCAGCGCCGCAAGCGCGGGGTTTTGAACCTTGGGCGCGAACATGTTGGATGCGTGCGCTTCTGCGGTGGCGAGCGCAAGTGTGATTTTGCTGGTATGTCGGGCGTCGCTTCGCTAAACGAGCGCCATGATCAGTTTGAGCACCCTTCGACGACCCGCGCGACGCAGCTAACGCCTGCGACTGATCATTGGTGCCGTGATGGTACGCCCCTATCCTCAAAATTGTTGACCCCGCCTTTTGCCTCATGCACCAACGTGCTCTGACGCATTGGCTTTC
The DNA here is from genome assembly GCF_001969365.1 of Tateyamaria omphalii. NCBI lineage: Bacteria > Pseudomonadati > Pseudomonadota > Alphaproteobacteria > Rhodobacterales > Roseobacteraceae > Tateyamaria > Tateyamaria omphalii. The sequence continues at coordinate 289,976 of NZ_CP019312.1, forward strand.
CAAAAAAGGATGATCCTCATGATCACGTCCGTTCTGCCAACATACAACCGCGCCCCTTTGACCTTTGTCAAAGGTGAAGGTGCATGGCTGATCGAGGCGGATGGCCGACGTTTTCTGGATTTGGGGGCGGGCATTGCGGTGAACGCGTTGGGCCATGCCCATCCTGCCCTCACGCAGGCGCTGACCGACCAGGCGGGCGCGCTGTGGCACACGTCAAACCTGTACCACATCCCGCAGCAGCAGGCGCTGGCGGACAAGCTGGTCGATGCGACCTTTGCCGACACCGTGTTCTTTACCAATTCGGGCACTGAGGCCTGCGAATTGGCCGTCAAGATGGCCCGCAAGTACTGGTATGACAAAGGGCGCCCGGACAAGGTCGATATCATCACCTTTTCGGGCAGCTTTCATGGCCGGTCTTCCGCCGGGATCGCCGCCGCGGGATCCGAGAAGATGACCAAGGGGTTTGGACCGCTATTGCCCGGCTTCACCCACCTGGCGTTCGGCGACCATGATGCGATTGCGCCCGCCATCACGGATCAAACCGCCGCCATCCTGATCGAACCCGTGCAGGGCGAAGGGGGGATCATCCCCGTGCCCGATCAATGCCTGAAGGGATTGCGCGACCTTTGTGATGAAAAGGGGATTCTGCTGATCCTGGACGAAGTGCAATGTGGCGTTGGGCGGACCGGCAAGCTCTTTGCGCACGAATGGGCCGGGATCGAGCCGGACATCATGATGGTCGCAAAGGGCATCGGGGGCGGTTTTCCCCTTGGTGCTGTTCTGGCGACTGAAGACGCGGCAAGTGGTATGACTGCTGGCACGCACGGCTCCACCTATGGCGGCAACCCCCTGGGATGTGCCGTGGGCTGCGCCGTGCTCGACATCGTCAGCGACGCCGCGTTTCTGGCGGAAGTGAACCGTAAGGCGGGTCGGCTGCGCCAGAAACTCGAGGGGTTGATTGCCGCCCATCCCGATGTGTTCGAAAAGGTCCGCGGCGCTGGTCTGATGCTGGGTATCAAGTGCAAGGCCACGTGCGGCGATGTCGTGTCCGCCGGCTACGCGCACAATGTCATCACCGTACCTGCTGCTGACAACACAGTCCGCCTTTTGCCGCCGTTGAACATCACGGATGAAGAGATTGGAGAGGCCATCACGCGCCTCGATGCCGCAGCGCAGGCTGTTGCTGCCTGATCTTCTCTGTTTCAGAAAAATCCCGGGGGTCCGGGGGGCTGGCCCCCGGCGCTCTCCACCAAGAGACATGACATGACGCATTTCCTAGATATTCACACCACGGACCGGCCCGAGCTGCGCAAGATCATCGACAGCGCCCAGGCCATGAAAACCGCGCGGGCCGGACGGCCCAAGGGCGCGCCGGATGACGAACAACCGCTCGCTGGTCACATGGTCGCGCTGATCTTTGAAAAGCCGTCCACGCGGACACGCGTGTCCTTTGACGTGGGCGTGCGCCAGATGGGTGGCCAGACGATGGTGCTGTCGGGCAGTGACATGCAATTGGGCCACGGCGAGACGATCGCCGACACGGCCCGCGTGCTTAGCCGCTATGTCGATCTGATCATGATCCGGACCTTTGAAGAGGCGACATTGCTCGAAATGGCGGAATACGCTTCCGTTCCCGTCATCAATGGGCTGACCAACCGGACCCATCCCTGCCAGATCATGGCCGATGTGATGACGTTCGAGGAGCATCGCGGCCCGATCAAAGGCAAGAAGGTCGTGTGGTCGGGGGATGGCAACAACGTCTTTGCCAGTTTCGCGCACGCGGCCAAGCAGTTCGGCTTTCATCTGACATTTACCGGGCCCGAGCCGCTGGATCCCGAACCTGCGCTTGATGGCCTTTATACGACTGAGCGTGATCCAAACCTTGCCGTGCAGGGGGCGGATCTGATTGTGACCGACACATGGGTCAGCATGCATGACCCGCAATCGGCCCGCGAGCGGCGGCACAACCAGTTGCGCGGCTATCAGGTCAATGCGGAGCTGATGGCCCGCGCCAAGCCCGACAGCCTATTCATGCACTGCTTGCCCGCCCACCGCGATGACGAGGCGACGTCCGAAGTGATGGACGGCGCGCATTCCGTCATCTTCGACGAGGCCGAGAACCGCTTGCACGCGCAAAAGGCGATCATGCGCTGGTGCCTGGGCACCTGACGCTTTGACTGGCCCACGCATAGCGGTCGCAGGCGCGGGCAGCATCGGCTGCTACGTGGGTGGTCTGCTCGCCTCGGCCGGGCATGATGTGCGGTTCCTTGCGCGACCGCGGGTCGTGACGGCGTGCGCTCAAGCCGGGTTGAGCTTGACGGACTATGCCGGTCATGCCGAACACGTTGCCGCGCCATGCATGGTCGAGACATCGGCGGACGCCTTGACGGGTGCGGACATGATCCTGGTCTGCGTGAAGTCGGGCGACACGGGCGCGATGGCAGCCGAGATTGCGGCGCACGCCCCTGAGGCGCAGGTGATCAGCCTGCAAAACGGCGTCGAGAACGCGGGCCTCTTGCGCGCGGCCTTGCCCGCAGCAGATATCCGGGCAGCGATGGTGCCGTTCAACGTCGTGGCCGAGGGGCCCGCGCATTATCATCGGGCGACATCTGGAGAGATCTTGGTCGAAGCTGGGCCGCTGCCGGACATGTCGACGCCGACACTGACTTGGCGCCAGGTCAACAACATCGAAGCGGTGCAGTGGGGCAAGCTGCTCATCAACCTGGGGAACGCGATAAACGCTTTGTCCGATCTGCCCCTGCTCACGCAATTGCAAAGCCGCGCGTGGCGTCGGCTGATGGCGGACCAGATGGCCGAAGCGCTGCGGATCCTCGCCGTCGCAGGCATATCGCCTGCCAAGACCACGGCCGTTCCACCCAAGCTCATCCCTCATATCCTGCGCCTGCCGACACCAGTCTTTCGCCGGATCGCCGCACAGATGCTGACGATTGACGCCCATGCCAGATCGTCCATGTGGGAGGACCTGAAGCGCGGGCGACGCACCGAGATTGACGCCCTGCAAGGCACGATCATCGCGCTTGCAGACCGCCACGGGCGACAAGCACCGCTCAACGCGCGGATGCGCCACCTGATCCGTGAAGCGGAGGTGGCGGGCGAGGGTTCGCCGGGCCTGAAACCCGATCAGATCAGGCGGTAGAAGTCATCGCCTTGGCTTGGCCCGCAGCGTTGGGTCCGCTTGCGTCGGGTCTTCGGGCCAGGGATGTTTCGGGTACTGCCCGCGCATGTCCTTGCGCACATCCGCGTAGGAGTTGGCCCAGAAGCCCGGCAGGTCGGATGTCACCTGCACGGGCCGCTGCGCCGGCGACAGAAGGGTAATCTGCAATGGCACCTGTCCGACCATCGGATGGCCGGTCACGCCGAACATCTCCTGCAGTCTGACGGAAATGCCGGGCGTCCCCGCGTCGTAGTCGATTGGGATTTTTCGGCCCAACGGCGTCTCGAAATGGCCGGGCACCACGCGGTTCAAGCGTTGCATATTGTCCCAGCCAAGGTGCGCCTCTAGCGCGGGCAGGATGTCGAAGGTTTTCCAATCCGCCGCAGTCCGAACACCAGGCAGGTGAGGCAGCAACCAGTCCTCCAAGCTGTCCATCAGCGCGTCGGGCCCAAGATCGGGAAAGTCGCCACCCATCAACGCGGCGCGCGCCAGCAGCCGCTTTGCGCCTTTCGAGGGCAGGAGGCCGAGCTGCCGCACCCCGCTGAGCATGGCGCATGCTATGGCGTCATCGGGCGCGTCGTGCCAGGCGCGGTCCTCCAGCACCAGCGCACCGAACTGCCGCTGTGTGCGTGCCAACACCGCACCGTCCCGTTTGGACCATGTGCAGGTATGGGTCCAGGTGATCTGGTCTGGAAACAGGTCTTCCAGCTCGGACAAAGACAGCGCTACAGCTTGCCGGATCCGTGCCTCGCGCGGGTTACCGTCGAGGTCGGTTGCGACGATCAGCGTTTGACCAGCCAAGGCGTCCCCATCCGGCATCACCCCGCCTTTGCCGCCGGAGAGGACATAGCGCGGCGCATCGCCGGGCCGACGTTTGCCGATCCGGTCCGGGTAGGCCAGTGCGGCCATCGCCGCTGGGCTGAGGGCAGGCCCCTGATCTTGCCGTGCAGCAAGTCGTTTTGCCTCGTCCCGGATGCGCGCGATGGCGCCGCGATGCGCGGCATCCCCGAAGTCCTGCGGCGACTTCAGCGCGCGCAGACGCAAGCCGATGTCCACTCCACGACCGCGCAACGGATCCCGGTCGGCCAGAAGTGCGGCAAGCGGCGCGGCCCCTGCGCCTGCTTTCACAAGCATGTGGGCAAGGCGGGGATGCAGCGGTTGGCGCGCCAGTTCGCGGCCGTGCGCCGTAATGCGGTTGTGCGGGTCGAGCGCACCCAACATGCGCAAGACGCCGCGCGCTTCCTCAAGACGGCCCGCGTGGGGTGGCGTGACAAAGCGCAGGTCCGTTTCGCCCGCGCCCCAGATCGCCAATTCCAAAGCGAAGCTGGTCAGGTCACCAACGGTAATCTCGGGGGGAGGGAAGGCGGACAGCGCGCCGTCTTCTCCTTTGGTCCACAACTTGTAGGCGACGCCCGGGCTCACGCGCCCGGCGCGGCCCGCGCGCTGGGTGGCTTCGGCCCGCGTGACACGCTCGGTGATCAGCCGCGACATGCCAGACGACGGATGGAATTGCGCCCGCCTTGCCCGGCCGCCATCGACCACGATCCGGATGTCCGGGATGGTGAGCGAGGTTTCGGCAATTGATGTGGCCAGAACGATTTTACGCGTGTCGGACGGGGTCACGGCGGCGCGCTGCGCCTTGAAGTCCATCGCACCAAAAAGCGGTTGTACATTTGGCAGATCAGACAGCAGCGCGGCCGTGCGTCTGATTTCACCTTCGCCCGGCAGAAAGGCGAGCAGCCCGCCCGGCGCATCTTGGTATGCCGTGCGGATCAGCTCGGCCATCGCCGTTTCGAACTTCGTGCCTTTGGGCAGAGGGGTTTTCAGCCAGTGCGGCGTCACGGGAAAACTGCGCCCTTCGGATGTGAGGATCGGAGCTTGCATCACATCTGCAACCGGTCCTGCATCTAGCGTGGCCGACATGGCAAGGAGCATGAGGTCGTCCCTGAGCGCCTCGGAGACTTCCAGACAAAGCGCGAGGCCGAGATCGGCGTTAAGCGAGCGTTCGTGAAATTCATCGAAAATGACGGCGCCGACGCCGGGCAAGTCCGGGGCGTCCTGCAACATGCGGGTCAGGATACCTTCGGTCACAACCTCGATCCGCGTGCCTCTGCTGACCGCGCTTTGGCCGCGGATGCGATAGCCGACCGTTTGCCCTGCTTTTTCGCCCAGCGTCTGCGCCATGCGCTCGGCCGCGTTCCGCGCGGCAAGGCGGCGCGGCTCAAGCATCAGAATACGTCCCTCGGTCACGCCCGCGTCCAGCATCGCAAGGGGCACGCGGGTGGTCTTGCCCGCGCCTGGCGGCGCTTGCAGCACGGCACGGCCCCGCGCGCGCAGGGTCTCGATCAGGTCGGGCAGGATATCGTCAATGGGCAGGCGGCTCATGCGTGCCTTATGGCCGAAGGCGCGGGGGGCGCCAACACTGGACATTTCAGGGATGCGCCCGCAGAAAGCCGCAATGGATATTCAGGACCTGTCCCAACGCATTGCCGCCGGTGAACGCCGCGCGCTGGCCCGCGGTATCACGCTTGTCGAAAGCGGGCGTGCAGATCACAGGGCGCAGGCAACGCAGGTGCTGGCGGCCCTGCCGCGCGACCGCCAAGCGCTGCGCATTGGCCTGTCGGGCACGCCGGGTGTTGGCAAGTCCACCTTCATCGAAGCCTTTGGCATGACGCTTGTTCAGGCTGGGTTGTGCGTGGCCGTTCTGGCCGTTGATCCGTCCTCGGCCCGGTCAGGCGGCTCGATCCTTGGGGACAAGACACGCATGGACCGGCTGAGCCGTGAGGCGGGTGCCTTCATTCGCCCGTCACCCAGCCAGACCCACTTGGGCGGCGTCGCGCGGCGCACCCGCGAGGCTGTGGCGCTCTGCGAGGGGGCGGGCTTTGACGTGGTGCTGATCGAAACCGTGGGTGTCGGCCAGTCCGAGACTGTGGTGGCGCAGATGTCTGACCTGTTTGTGCTCTTGCTTGCGCCTGCGGGCGGCGATGAGTTGCAGGGTGTGAAACGCGGGATCATGGAGATGGCAGATATGATCCTGATCAACAAGGCGGATGGGGACCTGAAGCCAGCGGCCATGCGCACCTGTGCGGACTATGCGGGCGCGTTGCGCTTGTTGCGCAAACGTCCCCAGGACCCTGACGGTTACCCCAAGGCGATGATGGTATCGGCGCTGGCCGAAGAGGGTTTGGACACCGCCTGGGCTGATATGCAGGCGCTTGTTTCCTGGCGTCGAGAGGCTGGCTTTTTCGACGCGACCCGCGCGGCGCAAGCGCGATACTGGTTCGAGGAAGACGTGCGGTCGGCCTTGCTGTCCAAGCTGGATGATGCCACCGCAAAGCGTGCTATGGAACAGCTTGGATCGCGTGTGGCAGAGGGCGCACTTGCGCCATCTGCGGCGGCAGCACAGATGCTGGACGTGCTGGATGGCAATTTCGGCCCGGCCCGGGTTGACCCGGTCCCTGATTCCCCCTAAAGCCACCAAACGAATTTCGATGGCGCCGCCGGACCTGCGCGGTGCCTATGTCGTTTCGGGCCTTGCAAAACGGACCAGGCGGCACAGCGGAGAAGAGGATAAACCCATGTCGCGCGTATGCGAACTGACCGGTAAAGGCCCGATGACTGGCAACAATGTCAGCCACGCCAACAACAAGACCCGTCGGCGTTTCCTGCCGAACCTGAACGACGTGACCCTGCAGTCCGAAACACTGGGCCGCGGCGTGAAGCTGCGCATTTCGGCGGCGGCGCTGCGATCGGTTGATCACCGCGGTGGTCTGGACGCGTTCCTGGCCAAAGCCAAGGATGTCGAACTGTCCGACCGTGCCTTGAAGGTCAAGAAAGAGATCGCGAAAGCCCAAGCCGCAACAGCTTGAGCTTAGAAGATCCACGTTAAAGCCCCGCGTGCTTTGTACGCGGGGCTTTAACGTTTTTGCGTTCCGGTTCCCGAACCATGGCATATGCGATTGTGCCGCAGTTGAGGCCGCGCAGCAGTCGCTTTAGATGGATGGCATGAAGCGCGCCCTTTACGCTATTTTCCTGAGCCTTGTGCTGGTGGTGACGAGCCAGAGCGCGGCTATGGCCCGTGGCTCAGCCACCGCAGTGGATCAGATTGTGATCTGCTCTGGCTCTACCGTTGTCACGGTGTTCGTCGATAGCGATGGGCAACCGACGACGGCACCGCATCTTTGCCCTGACTGCGCCTTGCATTTGCTGGCGGCTGTCATACCGCCCGCTGCTGTCGCGACGCCGTTGTTCCGTGGGACAACCTACGTCGCACGGCCTGCCGGTGCGGCGCACGACGGCAACGCCGTCCCAAGCCCGTCCGCACGTGCGCCCCCTGTTTCGGTCTGACTTCACTCAACCCGACCTCAACGTTCCAAAACAGGAGGACGATATGTCCTTGCGCACGACCCTTGCCGCTGCATGTGCGGCGACCCTTCTTTCCGTTCCGGCCCTGGCCGATGGCATCATGATCATGGATCCTTACGCGCGCTCGGCAAGCCCGTCGGCGCAGTCCGGTGCCGCATTCATGATAATCCATAATGACACCGGGCAAGACGACAGGCTGATTGCGGCCCGCACGGACGCCGCCGCCCGCGTGGAACTGCACACCCACATCGAAACCGGCGACGGCATCATGCAAATGGTGGAGGTCGAAGAGGGCTTTGCGATTGCTGCCGGTGAGATGCACCACATGATGCGCGGCGGTGATCACGTGATGCTGATGGGCTTGAGTGGCCCGCTTGAACAGGATGGGACGATCGACGTGACACTGGTCTTTGAAAACGCAGGGGACGTGAACATCACGATCCCTGTCGACAACGAACGCAAACCCGAAGCGGGCGCGCATGGTCATGCTGGTCATGGCGATCACGGCAACTAGGCGCCTGCGCGCTTGATCAATCGTAAGGCGGATCCTGATCCGCCTTACTGTGCCAACACCTCATTCACCCAAACGGGCACTGTGTCTGATGCCTTGCCAGAGCGGACATCATCGAACAGGCTGACATTCTCACCAGGATCAAGGTTCATCTCGACCGTGCGCGCACCGACATGGCGGGCCATTTGGACGAACCCGGCTGCAGGATAAACGTTGCCGGAGGTGCCGATGGCAACAAAGATGTCCGCCTCTGCGAGCGCCCGCTCGATCCGTTCCATGTGGTACGGGATTTCGCCGAACCAGACGATGTCCGGTCGGGCGGAGGGTGCGCCACATCGTGGACACCCGTGACCAACGGTCATCGCCAAGGGAGCAGGCCAGCGGTGTTCGCAGCTTGCGCACAGCGCAGAGTTCAACGCGCCATGCATGTGGATGACGTCGCTGCTGCCGCCCTTCTCGTGCAGGTCATCGACATTTTGCGTGACCAGGGTGACCTGACCCTTGTGCTCTGCCTGCAGTCGGGCGAGGGCGGCGTGTGCTGCGTTGGGCACGGCCTCCGCCGCCTGCTTTCTGCGGGCGTTGTAAAAGTCCACCACCAGTTGCGGGTTGCGCGCGAACCCTTCCGGCGTGGCGACATCTTCGATCCGGTGCTGCGCCCATAATCCACCCTCTTCGCGAAAGGTGCCAAGCCCGCTTTCGGCGGAAATACCTGCCCCGGTCAGGATCACGATAGACGGTGCGGACATGCCTTACCTCCTTGTCTGTTTCGCATCGGTCAAGCGTCCAAAAGGCGCAATTCGCCAGCCAGCCACGGCAATTGGGTCAGCGCCGGGTCCATCATGTGCGTCTTGATCAGTCTGCGCATGGTGTTGGCGACATCCGTCGGCACTTCGCCTGCCCAGTCGGCACTGGCATAGAGCGAGATGGTCCGAGAAAAAGGTTTGAAGGGCAGGGGGAACGCGTCGACCTGATCGTGGAAGCGCCCGGCGCGCATGTAGCCCAGCGGTGTGGTCACGGCCCAGCCGATCCGGCGCGCGACCATGGCCATGAGGGCCAGGTGGCTGCCGATCTCGAACCGATCTGCGAAGTTGAGCTTCTGGCGTGCCAGATGCGCTTCGATCTGGCGAGAGATGAGCTGATCCCGTTCGTAGCGCAGGAACGGCAGGTCGGGCAGGATCGCCATCGGATCGTTGTTCCGCACCACACCGCGCGGCGCAACGAGGATGAACGGATCGCGGGCCAGCGGATATTCCAGCACGCCATCGCGCATCGTCCCGTCGCTGGCCGAGATGGCGATGTGAAGGCTCTTGTCTGCGATGGCCTGCAGGATTTCGTGGCTCGGCGCCGTGGCCAGCGTGAACTTGCAGCGGGTCAGACTATCAGCCAGGATTGTCACCAGCCGCGGCGTCAAGTCGTTTTCAAAATCGTCGATGACCCCGATGGACAGCGCCGACAGGTGGGCGAGGTCCATGACCGTCAGTTCCGATTGGGCCAGACGCAATTGCGAGAGCGCGGCCTCGGCCCGCGCTAGAAAGCTGGTGCCGGCTGGCGTCAGCCGCATCGGTCGTTTACCGTGATCGACAAGGTCCGTGGCAAGCGCCGTTTCAAGATTGCGAAGCTGCTGGCTCACCGCTGGTTGGCTCAGACCCGTGACGGCCGCTGCCTGCGCAACGGACCCGGTGGCGGCCAATGCCTCGAACACTTCGAGGCCGCGCAGCGTGACTCCCTTGCTCAGCATGTATCGCCCCATTGCAGTTTCATGATCTTTGAATGTGCGAACAGCCAGTTGGTCAAGAAAAATGTGCATTCGGCCCGCCTCAAGTTTCAAAAATTGAAAGGCACATCGCGAGTCTTGCGCCTGGTGCCCTGCCCGAGGCACAACGAGGTATGAAAATCGCGACCGCCTCCTACCCCCTCGATGTCTTGCCCAGCTGGGCCGCATATGAGGACAAGCTGACCTCATGGGTGGCCGAGGCCGCAGAGGCGGGTGGCCAGCTGCTCGTGTTTCCGGAGTATGGCGCGATGGAACTTGCAACGCTGGCGGGTTCCGATGTCGCTGGAGATCTGGAGGCGTCACTCTTTGCAGTGGCGGACCGCTTGGAAGAGGCGGATGCGCTGCATGCGGATCTGGCCACGCAATTCGGGGTTCACATCCTTGCGGCATCCGGACCCGCAACGCGCGACCTGCCCGATGGCACCCGGCGCCCGGTCAACCGGGCGCGGTTCTTTGCACCCGGCGGTGCGACAGGGTGGCAAGACAAGCAAATCATGACCCGCTTTGAGGCGGAAACTTGGAATGTCGCACCCGGTGGTCCCTTGCACCTGTTCGACACAGCCTTGGGCAAGATCGGTGTTCTGATCTGCTATGACAGCGAATTTCCATTGCTCGGCAGGGCATTGGCCGAGGCCGACATCTTGTTGGTCCCATCGGTGACAGAGGCGCTTTCGGGTTACTCCCGTGTCCGGATCGGCGCGCAAGCCCGGGCGTTGGAAAACCAGTGCGTGACGGTGATGTCCTCCGTTGTCGGCGCGGCGCCCTGGTCAGAGGCCGTTGACGTCTCAGTAGGGGCTGGCGGTATCTACGGCCCGCCGGACAAGGGCTTTCCCGACACTGGCGTCATCGCGCAGGGCCCGCTGAACGAACCCGGATGGGTCTATGGCGAGGTTGATGTATCGGCCGTTGCGGCGGTGCGTGCCGACGGTGTTGTTCTGAATCGCAGGGATTGGGCGCTGCAGGACGGTCGTACCGATCCTGTCACAGTCGTAACACTGGCCTGATTAGCCCTTGAATTATGGGACGCGGAGGCGCATTTAGTGGCGCGTCCGCAAATTGGCGGGCTGTGTAACGAAGGAGAGACCATGGCCAAGGAAGATACGCTCGAATTTCCCGGTGTCGTGAAGGAACTCCTGCCCAATGCGACGTTTCGGGTCGAGCTAGAAAATGGCCATGAGATCATCGCACATACGGCAGGAAAAATGCGCAAGAACCGCATTCGTGTTCTGGCAGGCGACAAGGTGCAGGTCGAAATGACCCCCTACGATCTGACCAAGGGTCGGATCAACTACCGCTTCAAATAAGCCACGCGCGTGGCGTTCATTCTGGGATCGGGAAGCCCGAGACGGCTTGAGCTGCTCGGGCAGTTGGGCATTGCGCCCGACTCGGTCCGGCCCCCTGACATCGACGAAGACCCGCTGGCGGGTGAGTTGCCGCGCCCCTATTGCGCAAGAATTGCGCGCGAAAAGGTTGCGGCTGTCGTGGCTGACGAAAATGACGTCGTGCTCTGTGCCGATACGACCGTTGCCCTCGGGCGGCGCATTCTGGGCAAGCCCGCGGACGAAGGCGAGGCGCGCGAATTTCTGACCATGCTGTCCGGTCGCCGACATCGTGTGATCACCGCGGTGGCCGTTCGTAGAGGTGATCGCATTTGGGAGCGGGACGTTGTGAGTACAGTGCGTATGAAAGCTCTATCTCAGGCCGATATCGCCGGATATCTGGCAACCGAAGACTGGCGCGGCAAGGCGGGAGGGTATGCGATCCAAGGGCCCGCTGGCGCGCTGATCCCATGGATTTCCGGGTCTTTCACGGGCATCGTGGGCCTGCCGCTCGCGGAAACCGCCGGACTGCTCGGCGCTGCTGGCATGAAGGTGTGGGCATGAAGGGTCGCGAAATCCTGTTGGATCACATCAAGGGCCGCGAGGCAGCAGCCCTTATGGTCGATGGTCGGCTTGATGATCTGCTGATTGCCTCAGATGCACCGCGACCCGGCACAATCTATCGCGCGATCACAGACAGGCCGGTCAAGAGCCAGGGCGGTGTTTTCCTCAAAACCCCCGATGGGTCTGCCTACTTGCGGGGGGTCAAAGGGATCGGGCAGGGCGAGGTGCTGCAAGTGCAGGTCACTGGCTATGCTGAACCGGGCAAAGCCATTCCCGTTTCTCACAAGGTTCTTTTCAAAAGCCGCTACGCCATTGTCACGCCTGAGGCGCCCGGATTGAACCTGTCGCGCAGCATTCGCGACGATGATGTGCGCGATGCGCTGCTCGCGCTCGCCCACGACGGGATGGAGGGCAGCGATATGGGCCTCATTTTGCGGTCCGCAGCCGCGGATGCAAATACAGATGAAGTGCTGGAGGACATCGCCGCGATGCGTGAGCTCGCCGAGCAAGTCATGTCAGACATAGGCACGGAACCGGAAACATTGACTGACGGTGACGGCCCTCACGTTCTGGCGTGGAGAGATTGGGTGGAACCGGCGCACGTGGTGACAGAAACCGGTTGTTTTGAAGCGCATGGCGTTCTGGACGCCATTGATGCTATCCGGGCGGGGCGCATCCCGCTCGACGGCGACGCCAGCATGTATGTTGAGACCACGCGCGCTTTGGTGGCTGTTGATGTGAACACTGGCGCTGATGGCTCCTTTGCCTCAGGATTGCGGGCGAACCTTGCGTGTGCGAGGGCGCTGCCCTCGGCTCTGCGCGTGCAAGGCTTGGGCGGGCAGATCACAATAGACTTGGCGCCAATGCCAAAAAAGGAACGCGCAACATTCGAAGCCACATTGCGGGCGGCTTTGCGCCGGGATGATATCGACACGGTAATGGCCGGTTGGACGCCTCTGGGTCACTTTGAATTGCAACGCAAACGTGCCCGCCAGCCCCTGGCAGAGGTGCTGACATGAGCTGCCCGATTTGCGCCAAAGAGAGAGTGCAGAAGTACCGCCCGTTCTGTTCTCGCCGTTGTGCAGACATTGACCTCGCGGGCTGGATGAACGGCCGCTACACAGTGCCATCACAACGCGAAGAGAATGACGATCTTCCTCGCGACGAAGACCCGGTAACGCACTAGAAATTTGCTGCGATTTTCCTATGGACAGTCCTTTGGGATACGCTTATCACGCCTCCACCCGAAGCCGCAGGCTTCACCCATGCCCGGGTAGCTCAGGGGTAGAGCAGTGGATTGAAAATCCTCGTGTCGGTGGTTCGATTCCGCCCCCGGGCACCACTTTAAGCGTTTGAAGTGTATCCACATTTTTCCGTTTGCGAAGCGGCATGTCGAAGTCTTCTGCAGCGTTTCTTGCCTCGGGGCAACCGTGGGGCAACTTTTTGAGGAGATGGGTCAACACGCGCACGAAGGGTGTTCGTATCCGCTGAGAAGGCGTTGCGCGGATTGGAGAAGCAGGCCCGTGGCCTGGATAAGTCCGGCGCGTTCGGGATCGGTCTTGCGGATGGCCTTGGCCCTATTGGCCAACTCCGCGGAGTGCCGTCCGAGCGAGATATTTTCCCGAATTTCCGGCGGCATCAGGTCTTTCAGCCTGGTCGCGGCTTCCAGGATGCGCGGATCGACCTTCGACATCGCGCGGAGGTCCTGCAGCGCATTGGAGCATTCCGCCCCAAGCCAACGCCGCCGCGCCGTCCAAAGTCCGCCCGACCGTGTTCGGTGTGCGCAGAACCTCACGAAAAGCCAGTTCAGAATTTGCATATCAAAGCGAGCCAAGACGTCATCATAAAAACATCAGCCTGCGGAGTATGCCCCTTACGCTGGCTCGGACGAATAGCCATTAATCCCTCGATAAAGAACTGCCGCTGATAACAATGGCGGCTCAAATGGAACTTATCGACGACGCGCAAGTTACACCCACAAAAGTGATGCGTGCCTATCGACAAAGTCTATCGGTGATACCGCCTGCGATGCCGGACGTTGGTGAAGCACGCGGCTTTTTGGATCACGACAATGGCGGGCAAAACCGCGGCAAAACATAGTAAGTACATCGTCCCGGTTGCTCGGGGAAACCTGACGTGGACAAACAACTGTGTGCGACGATTTGTAATTCCCCCAGATTTGCGGGGCCGGCCGACACCGCGCAGCATCCAACGCTCAGTCCGACCACATGCGTAGAAGCATTCTCCGCCAGGGAATTGATAGCGCAGCGCATGACGGGGACCCGGCTTTGACCTGATCCAACGACAATCGCCGACCCTGGAGAAAACGAAGATATAAAAGGAGAACACGACCACACCATGACCCGTTACGCACAGCAACGCATTGCAAACCCCGTGTATTTCTTTGATGCGCCGGACGAAGTCTTGAAAGACGATAACCTGTCGTTGGAGGAAAAGGAGAAAGTCCTTCAGTCAATGGCGGTTGACGCGGAGCAGTTGATCGATGCCACCGCGGAAGGCATGGAAAGCCCAAACCAGACCTACAAGGCCGAAGACCTTCGCCTTGCACTGGAAAAGCTCAGCAAAACCAAGGAAAATGCTGTGCTTTCGAAGGACGCTATCCAGAACACCGCGCAGCGGTTCAAGCGGATCCTTGTCGTGACCACCTCAAGCCAAGACCTGAACCGTGTCGTGTTGGATCATGCATTGGACCTGGCGAACCTGTCCGGTGGGGACGTGTCGCTGTTGAGTGTCGTTCCATCTGATGTTGAGGCAGTCGGTCCGGCAACGGCCTTGCCGATGGCCGGTACGGCACAGGTCGTCAGCGTCGACAATTCCGAGGTCATCGCAGATCGGAAAAAGCTCCTGGCAGAACTTTGTGACACCTGCCGCACCGGTGAAACCATTGAAATAGAAATCCGGTCGGGACCGATTGAGGATGAACTCGTTGTCTACGCCGAGACTTGGAAGGCCGATTTGATCGTCGTTGGATCGCCCAATAGGTCATGGCTGGAGGGGGTGTTTAATCCCGCGTTGGACAGGCATGTCACGAAATTAGCGCCGTGCCCGGTCCTTGTGGTGCCGGAACCGAATTGATCACGAAAGAGTTTGCAAGGAGATCTCGGACATCGGGTTGCGTCCCGTCGACATGCGTGTGACCCGGTGCCCTGACATCAAGAAAATCAGGCGTGCGCACCATATGGGCGCCGTCAGTCGCATACCGCGATCCTCCGGGGTGCAAGGCTCGGACACAACGCGGTTTGTCGCACGGAAAGGGACATTGATATGTCAGATACAACCGCCGGAACGGGTATTCCCGAACCAGATGGCGCAAGTGAGATTATCGAAACCAATTACGAAGTCGGTCAGGACAACATCCAGAAAAGCCTGGGGCCCTTCGGTCTCGATATCCACAATCCGGTCTTCGTGATCTCGGGGCTGGCCGTCGTGGCATTCGTGTTTTTCACACTGGTCTTTCCGACGCAGGCGGGCGGAATTTTCTCTGCCATGTTCGACTTTACGACCAAGAACTTCGATTGGTTCCTTTTGGGTGCGGCCGACCTCGTGGTGATCTTTGCGCTCTTGTTGATCGTAACGCCGTTCGGCTCCGTTCGCCTTGGCGGGTCCGACGCCACTGCGGACTACAGCTATCCCGCCTGGTTCGCCATGTTGTTTGCCGCAGGCATGGGCATTGGCCTGATGTTCTACGGTGTGTCCGAACCCCTGACGCATTTTTCCACGGCCTTCGGCGGGACGGCTGCCGAAAACGACCTGCGCACCGATTGGGCGCCGCTTGGGGCCGCCAGCGGGGATGAGGCGGCCGCCATTCGACTGGGCATGGCCGCGACGATCTTTCACTGGGGTCTGCACCCTTGGGCCATCTACGCGACGGTCGCCCTGGCCCTCGCGCTTTTTAGCTACAACAAGGGGTTGCCGCTGACGATCCGGTCAGCGTTCTATCCCATCCTGGGCGAGCGTGTCTGGGGGTGGCCCGGGCACATCATCGACATCATCGCAGTGTTCGCGACCCTCTTCGGTCTTGCGACATCGCTTGGCTTTGGTGCCACGCAGGCAACGGCGGGTCTGAATGCGCTGTTTGGCATTCCCATGGGCACGACGTCCGAGGTTGTCCTGATCACCCTGATCACGGCGGTGGCGCTCATTTCTGTCCTGCGTGGGCTCGATGGCGGTGTAAAGGTGCTGTCCGAGATCAACATGGGGCTTGCCGGGATACTGGCGCTGTTTGTCCTGATTGTCGGACCGACTGCGTTCCTGCTGACCTTCTTCTGGGACAGCCTGGTGGCCTATGTCACCTACCTTCCCGCGCTCGCCAATCCGTTCGGGCGAGAGGATGTGAACTTCAGCCAAGGTTGGACTGCGTTCTACTGGGCGTGGTGGATCAGCTGGTCACCCTTTGTCGGCATGTTCATCGCGCGGGTCAGCCGGGGCCGCACGGTGCGCGAATTCGTGACCTGCGTGCTGATCATCCCATCCTTCGTCTGTGTGGCATGGATGGCGATCTTTGGCGGCACGGCCATCAACCAAGTCCTGGCCGATGGCTATACCGCCGCCCAGGAAGCGGACCTTCCGCTGCAGCTGTTCAAGATGCTCGAACCGATGCCCCTTGCCGGGATCACGTCCTTCATCGGGATCGTGCTGGTGATCGTGTTCTTTGTCACGTCGTCCGATTCCGGGTCATTGGTGATCGACACGATCACGGCAGGCGGCAAGATCGACGCCCCGCTCCCGCAGCGGGTGTTCTGGTGCATCTTCGAAGGCGCCGTGGCCATCGCCCTTCTCGTGGGGGGCGGGCTGGCCGCGCTTCAGTCGATGGTCATTTCTACGGGGCTTCTGTTTACCGTTGTGCTGTTGCTCATGTGCTGGTGCATCTGGCGCGGCCTTGCCAGCGAACGGGCCAAGACCTGATCACTCCACTCCCGGCCCGACCATCGGGCCGGGGGACAAACGACAAAGCCCGTTCAACCATCCCTTGTCCATGAAACCGGTCGTCCCGCCCATGCCTGAACCCTCCGGACCCCTGACACAATCGCTCGACGATGTTCGTGCCGCCGCGTCCGGCGGGCAGGTTTCGGTGGGCGAGATCATTGATGCGTTGAAGGAACGCGGGCTCTTGCCCATCATACTGGTCCCGGCGATTGTCGCAGCCACTCCCTTGTCCGGCATTCCGGGCCTGTCGGCCTTCTGCGGCATCATGATCGCGATCCTGTCATTCGAACTGCTGCTGGGGTTTCGAAAGGTACGCCTCCCCCGGAAAATGCGATCCAGATCAATCGACGCCGACAAGCTGGCGGATGCGCTGTCGCGGATCGAACCCGTCGTCTACTGGGTCGAACGGCGGACGAAACGCCGACTGTCGGTCCTGTTCCACCGTCCCCTTCTCTGGGTTCCGCAAGCGCTTTGCCTGGCAACCGGTCTTGCGATGCCCTTTCTGGAAATCATTCCCTTCTCCGCATCGGCGGCCGCGATTGCCGTGTGCTTTCTGGTGGTTGCGATGCTGACGGCCGATGGCCTGTTCTTCATCCTCGCCCTCTTGCCCTATGCGGGTCTGGGCTTCATCGTGGTGCGCATGACGTCAGCGTAATCGCGACACGTCATGGCCCGCGAAATCGACTGAGCACGCGAAAGCGGCAGCGGGGCGACCGCTGCGGTCCGGTCAGTTGATGGCAGATTTGAACTTGGCGGCCAGCGTTTCGCCAGCACCATCATAGGCTTTGGGCACAATGCGATAGACCGCATTCACAGCGCAGAAAAACGCAAAGCCCACAAGGCCGACACACAAAACAGCGACAAGGACGCGGCCAAAGGTCTGACCCCGCAGCCACTCGAACGCCTGGCCCATGCCACCCGCTTGCGACGAATCCGCCTGCAGCGCGGCATAGACGATCAGACCGCCGATGATCCCGACCACGGCCCCCTGCGCCAGCACGCCGCATTTCAGGACAATGTTGGCGCGCGCCGTAAACGCGTTGGCCTTCAGATTGCCGCGATAATCTTCCTTCAACCCCTTGCGGAAGTAGTAGATCGACGCACATGCGGTCAGCGCGCCCGCGATCCCGATGATCCAACGCCCGCCGGGCATCTGCATCAGCGACGCAACAAGCCCGCCGCTGTCACCGGATGACGACCCGATCAGGGCGGACAGCGCAAGAAAACCGATGCCAAGGTGGACAAGTCCGGTCACGATCATGCCCGTACGCGCGATCAACCCCTTTGCGTTTGTACCGTAGGCTTCCAGATCGGCGATGCTGTCAATCAGCCGCCAGACGGCATAGGCCGCCATGCCAAGTGCGATCAGCACCAGCACGGGCCAGCCGCTTCCGGTCAATTGTTCCGTCACGCCTTTCGTTCCTTCGGCCTGACCGCCTTGGGCGATCGACCAAAGCGAAAATCCGGACACGACAAGGTAGACCAGCGCGCGCCCGGCATAGCCCGCTCGCATGAACGGGACAGCCCATCGGTGGTCATCCGGATTGACCTGCCGCAGGCGCTTTGCCCGGTCAGACGTCCCGTCCAGTGCCAACGCTTGCGTGATATCCATTGGGCCGCTCCAAAAGCTGTGCGTCGCTCAACAATGGCAAACGCGTCGGTTGTCCAACAGTTGAGCGGATGAAATCGTTCCGTCGCGCGTAAACGGATGGATCGCCGTCATCATCCACGCAGGTGTTCGCAATTGAGGCTCCGCCATCTTCAATCCACACCCGTCGTCGATGCCTTGGTCGTTGGTGCAGCGCTCAGGCGAAAGTAGGCGTCATCCCCCCTCGGCCGTGTGCCGGACGCCGTGAACAAGGTGGACATTTTCGGCGCAACCAGCTTGCCGGACCGCGTGGATAGCATTGGACCGTATCCAAGTCGGTTATCGCAACCGGTCTAAAATAGGTGCTTCACCTAAGTCCGGACATCAATTGGTTCACCGCCGACAAAAGGTCGGTTTCCTGCACGGGCTTTGCCAAACGCAATGCGCTTTTTAGCACTTCGGGGGCTTGGACACTGTTTTCCGAATATCCCGACAGAAATACAAACGGCACGCCCAACGCGTGGATTTCCTCGGCAAAGGCAAAGCTTGTTTTCCCGCGGCCCAGGTTGACATCCAGGATCGCAACGTCGGGGCGCCGCGACGCCATGGCCTCTCGTGCCGCTTCAACGGAACTGCACGGCCCCAGAACGGAAAATCCGCTGTCTTCCAGCATCATCTCCATGTCCATCGCGATGATCGCCTCGTCCTCGAGGATCAGAATGTTTTTTTGGTTCATGCGGGCACCTCCCGAACAAAACTCACTTCAAAGATCAGGCCATCCGGGGCAAAGTCGCTGTTTACGTCCGCAGACAGATCGCGGGCCAGCACTTTGTCGAGAATGAGTGAGCCGAAACCACTGCGGTCCGGCGCCTTCTTGATTTTCGGGCCATTCTCCTCCTGCCAGGTCAGCGTGACCCTTTCCTGACCATCCTCCATCGCATCGATGCACGACGCAATGACAACTGTGCCATTCGGTACCGAAAGCGCGCCGTATTTCGCGGCATTTGTTGTCAATTCGTGCAACGCCATGCCGAGCGGAAGCGCCTCCGAACTGTCCAGCGCGACATCGGGCCCCCGCCGTTCAAACACCGGCGCCGGGCCGTCGGATGCATACGGCGCCAGTTCTGCCGCAACCAGCTGATCCAGCGATGCGCCGGTCCAGTCGACGCCCGTCAACAGGTTGTGTGTCCGCCCGATGGCCTGCAACCGTTGGGACAGCCGCTTTTGGTAGTCGGCGGCAGTGTCCGTGCCCTTCAGCAGCAGCTTGGAAATCGCGCTGATCGTGGCCAGGGTGTTCTTGACCCGATGCTCCAACTCTCCCAACAGCAGGGTCTTTTGCGCGTCCGAGGCTTTGGCGGCGTCGCGCGCCTCGATCGCGTCGCTGATCTCAAAGGTAAACGATGCAACGCCGGAGACATCCCCATTGCCGTCGCGGATCGGCTCCAGCGTCTGCACGAACCAGCCTTCGTCGTGATCCCCATTGCCGTGGCGGTCGAAGACGGCCTTGAATTCCGGGATCTTGAGCGTTTCACCAGTGTCGTACACCTGATCGAACCGCTCAATCACGCCTTGGCCCTCAAGTTCGGGAATGGCGTCAAGCACGGGTTTGCCGATCAGCGGACGATGCCCATAGATCGCGTCATGGGGCGGATTGGAATAGGTAAAGACGTGGTTCGGCCCTTCGGTGATCGCAACATACACCGGTGATGCATCAAACAGCCGTTGCAGCCGCGCGCGGCTTTCCTCCAATTCCGCCTGCAGCCGTTTCTGGTCCGTCACCTCGCGCACACATGCGCCGACCGCGAACACCGTCTCGTCCGCCGAGACGGGATAGTAATCCGCAATCCAGTGCCGGGTGACGCCGGGTTCGGCTTTGGTCTCGCCCGTCACTTCCACGCCAAGCACCGGTTCACGCGTGTCGATGACCTTTTGAAAGGCCGCCTCGATACCGTCCGCAATTTCCGGCAGCAACTCGCGTTGCGACTTTCCGATATGGGCATCCACCGGATACCCGTTGATGGCGGCAAGGCTCTCGTTGATGCGCATCCAGCGATATTCGGTATCCACCAGTGCCAGGCCCACGGGGGTCGTGTCATACAGGTTTTCCAACTCGGCATATTGCCGCGTGAACTCCTGTTGGTTGCGCTGCAACGTATCTTCGTACTGCTTGCGCGACGTGATGTCGAAAAAGGACAGCACATAGCCGTCGATCAGGTTTTCGGTTGTCCGATACGGCCTGATGCGCAGCAGGTACGTCTCGCCCGACGCATCAATGCCGATCTCGCGCTCAATCGGTTGCAGGGTGTCGTCAACCTTTGCGGCGTCCTCTGCCAGACCGGGATAATCCATCTTCGACGACAGGTCCGAAATGGGCCGCCCGATGTCGCGCCTGCGGATGCCGAACAACCGCGTGGTCGTCGGGGTGAAATTCCGTACACAGAAATTGCGATCCAGAAACAAAACGGCGACGTCCGTGCTTTCGAACAGGTTTTTCAGGTCGCTGTTGACGCGCGTCAGCAGGCGGTTGTTTTCCTGCAACTCGGCATTGACGGTTTCCAGTTCTTCGTTGATCGACTGCAATTCCTCGCGCGAGGTTTCAAGCTCCTCGTTCGAGCTTTGCAGCTCCTCGTTCATCGACAGCAATTCCTCGTTGGTGTTCTTCAGCTCCTGGCTGGATGCCTCATGTTCCTGCAAAACGTCCGTCAACTGGCGGCGCAGGCTGAAATTCTCGGCCTCCAGCATGTCCTGATCCGTGGTCTCGCGCCTGGCGACGGCGTCGCTGACCGCCTCCTGGGCGAGGCTGCGCACACGGTTCAGCCGGACCAGAAACAGCGTGTCGTCCTGCCGCGTCACGCCCAGATGCACATCGACAAACGACGTCACCCCATCGTCGTCCAGCATCACGTCCTGCACCTCTATGATGCCGCGGCGCGCGCGGGCTTGCTTTAACGCGTTGCGCACGGGCAGGCGCAGTTCGGGGCGCAGATAGGCGTCGATATTGCTGGACGGCACCCCCGATTTGGGCGCGACAAACGCGGTCATGCCTTCGGACAGAAAGACGATGTCACCGCTGCCCGTGATCAGGGCATAGGGGGCCGCGAACCGGCTCAGATATTCACGCTCCGCGATTGTCTGGCGTGCCGCATCCGTATGCGCAGCGGGCAGGGCCGCGACATCGCCTTGGGTCGGGCGCGGCTGTGCGGCCCGCGCCCGGGGCTTGGGATCACTCAGCGCGGAGTATTTGGTGACCGCCTCGGCGTTCTTGGCAAAGATCCTGTGGGTGCGGTCGACCTCAAGGAACAGGTTGTCCTCATCACCGACGCCTTCGGACGGCCCGAGCAGCAGATGCCCCCCCTCGCGCAATGCAAAATGCAGGCGCGGCACAACGCGCGCCTGCAATTCGGCGGACAGGTAGATCATCAGATTGCGACAGGAAATCAGGTCCAGCCGGGAAAATGGAGGATCCTGTATCAGGTTGTGGGGTGCAAACACGCAGCAATCGCGCAGGACCGGCAGGGCCCGGTACTGCCCGTTCTCGATGGCGAAGAACCGTTCGCGCTGCGCGTCGCTCAACGCCTCCATCGACGCAGGCGCAAACACGCCATGGCGCGCATTGAACAGCGCTGCGGTGTCGATATCGGTCCCGAACACCTGCAGCGAGTGTTGCGCGCCCTGCGCCTCTATCTCTTCAAGGAACAGCATCGCGATGGAGTAGGCTTCTTCGCCCGTGGAACATCCCGGAACCCAAACGCGAATATGGGTCTGGTCACGGGCCAGCAGCGGACGCACGACCTGCGCGCGCAGCGCGGACCACGTTTCGGGATCACGGAAGAATTTCGTCACGCCGATCAGGAATTCCTGCGCCAGCAATTCGGCCTGCATGTCGTCCTGAGTCAGCACATCAATGAACCGCTCGACCGACTGAACCCGCAAAAGCGCCATGCGCCGTTCGATCCGGCGCACCAGCGTGCCGGGCTTGTATCGGGAAAAGTCATTGCCTGCCACATCCGCCAGGCGCGCGGTGATCTGGGGCAGGTGCGCCTCGACAGAGCTGCGCAGGTCGGCCTGCGCGGTGTCGTCCATCAGCTGGCGGCGATGGGTGATAATCTCGTGTAGACGCGCGGGTATCTGGCGCGCGGGCAGCACGAAATCCACCAGTCCGGTCGCCACGGCACTGTCCGGCATGCCCGGAAACCGTGCGCCGGTGCTTTCCTGCACCAGCGCAAACCCCCCGGCCGACTTTATCGCGCGCACCCCCTCGGATCCATCCGTACCGGTGCCCGACAGAACCACGCAATACGCATCCCGCCCCATGGTGTCCGCCAGCGACCGAAAGAACATGTCGATGGGCCGGAACGCGCCGCGGTCCTGCGACCGCTTCGTCAATTTGAAGTGACCGTCCGACAATTGCAGCGTTGAACCCGGCGGCACCATGTAGACATGGTTGGGTCGCGGAAATTCTCCATCCTTGATCTGGGTGACAGGCACGGGGCACACCGGCTGCAGCAACTGGTCCAGGATAGAGTCCTGATCCGCCGACAGGTGCTGCACGATGACAAAACACGCGCCCAGATTTGCAGGAATGTGCGCAACGACGCCTTTAAGGGCCTCCAGCCCGCCCGCGGACGCGCCGATGCCGATGATGGGCGTTTCGGCCTGGGGGGCGTCGATCTGTGTCATAGGCAATACATTTCGTTACAGCGTCAATGCCGCAACGTAGCGGAAGTCACCCGAAAACCAATGTGCAGGTGTAAGGAAAAGCTTACACTCATGGATGCCATGTGCCACTGGTCTCGTGCTCCCGCCAAAAAAGCCACAGCGCAGCTTTTCCTGCGACGCGCTTTGCGTCAACCTTGAGTTGATCTTGTGATCCGATATCGCGTCCGGCCTGCGCGCGCGACAGGCCATACGCCACGGCCCGCTGGATCAAAAAACCAACAAAACCAGCCCGGCGCGTCCCGCGATGTCACATGCAATCCACACTGCAGGACACTGTGCCAAGGGCCAAAGGGGCAGCCGTCATATGCCGGGCGTATCAGGCCGCATCCCTGTTGATGTTCCCGGTCGCCAGATCTGTCATCGCCCGGTCGCCATCGTAGGATTTGTTCAGACACTCCTCCAGTTTCGACGCATCCTCGGTGTGGTCCATGCGCCGGGCGAACGCCAGGCAGCAGCCATATCCCGCAATCGCGTAGTGGGCCATGCGCTGGTATTGCGTGATGATCATCGCGTCCTGTGCGGCACTGTCGCCAAAGTCCTGCTCCAGCCCGTGCGCGCGGGCTTCGTTGACCAGGCCTTCCATGCCCTTGCAATGCTCCCCGTCGGGGTCGGCATCGTGGCCCTTGATGATGTCGCCAAGCGTGTCCATCCCGCGCTCGATGCCCTCGACCCCACGCTCCAGCGCGTCCTTGAGCGATGTATCCGTGGCGGCATCGGCAAGCTTGCGGGTCACGCCACCTGACTGTTTGCAGGCGCTGTAGATGTCCTGAAGCTGGTCGATATATACGTCGTGAAGGGAGTTGAGTGACATGGTGCATCCTCCGGTTGCAGTTGTGCTGTCCCATCTGCAACCCGCCCCGGTCGAATTTGTTCCGGGGGGCCTTCCGCCGTTCCGGCACGCATATGGTTGATGACGGAACCGGGATGCCGGTTTGCTGGTTCATCGAGCAGGAGGTGTCCAATGGATAGACTAAGCATGTTTCTGACGCTGATGACAGGTGCGGTGCTGACCGGCGGGTTCGTCATTGTCGCGCTCAGCCTTGGTTATTATGGCTGGGTGCCGATCCTGTGGTCCGCGGCCTTGGGTTTTGCGCTGTCATGGCCTGTCGCCTACGCCATCTCGCGCCGCATCAAGCGTAACGATCCTGCGTGGGATGAAACGCGCAAGGACCGGACAGACGCGATCCCTCGGCCCGGTGATCCCGAAGTCTGACACACGCATGAGCCTTTGTTTGCCTAGAGGTTCTCATAAAAAAGGGGTGTCCGCCGCGACACCCCTTTTTTACAAGTTGAAAACGTCTGCCGCTTAATCGCGCGCGCGAAACGCAAGGCCCAGCAAGAAACCGATCCCAGCAGCACCCGCCAGGGCGAGGGCGGGATTGTCACGCACGAATTGCGCCCCTTGATCGGAGGTGCGTTGCGCCGTGTCCGCGACTTGGCGGCGCGTGTTTTCCATTGCGTCGCTCGCCTGTGCGCGGCGGGTTTCAAATTCCTTGCGCGCCGTGTCGGCCAACGTGTCGCTGCCATTGCCGTTCGTCGCTTCGGTCGATGGGTCGGGGTGATATGTGGTCATTGAATGCGCCTCCTTCGTGGGGTGAACCTTTGCAGGGTTAACGCGGTGCGGCATGATCGGTTCCGCCGCCGATACATCGGCAGGGCGTGCCCCGCGTGTTCAGGTGGCCCTGTCTGCCGGGCCGCGCGCATTCAGAAGGACCGCCAGCCACAATGTCAGCGGCAGCGCGACGATCGCGCCGACCGGCCCCCAAAGCCACAGCCCGATCACGATGGCCACGAATACGGCCAGCGGGCTGATCCGCAGGCGCTGCCCGACGAAACCGGGCGTCACGAATTGCGCCTCGATCAGGTTCAGGCACAAAAACGCAAAGGGTGGCAGCAGGGAATACGCGCCGTTGAATTGAACCATGCCGACGATCAGAAGGCCGAACAGGATGGTCAGCGGCCCGAGATACAGGATGAAATTCAGCAGGCCCGCGGCCAGCCCCCACAAAACCGCGTTGTTCAACCCGATAACGGACATGACAACGGCTACGGCAACGCCCAGTGCCACGTTCACGATGGATACCGCCAGAAAGTACCGTGCCACCGCGCGGTCTGCTTGAAACAACGTTCCGCTGAACCGGCCAGCGGCGGCATACAGGTCGGTGCGCGTCAACATGAAGAAAAACAGGGTTCCTGCAAAGATCAGCACGCTCGCCCCCAGATCGGGCGCAAGCCACAGCGCATCCATGACGGTGGGCAGCTCGGGTGCCGCGCCATCCGCGTCCGATGCGCCGACGGTCTGTTCGATCTCGTTTGAAATCGTCTCGATCCCGCGGACCAGACCCGAGGCGCTCTGCACCCAGCCTTCGATCTCGGCCCGGATCTCCGGCAGCCGGGCCGCCATCGAATTGAGAAGAGGCTCCAGCAGAACGAACCCCAGGACCAGAGCGCCGCTGGTCAACACAAGAAGTGCGGCGGCGACGGCAATCCGCGGCACGCCCCAGTCATGCAGCCGATCAGCGAGCGGCGATGCCACGATCCCCACCACGAGTGCGAACGTCATGGGGGCAAGCACCGGTCGCGCCCACATCATGATGCCCCCGACGGCGAAAATCGTCAGGATGAACAGCATGACGGACCGGGCGCGCGGCGTCGTCAACACATCCAGAAAGGCCCTGCGTGAAGATCCCACAGGCGCGGACGGCGCCTGGTGCTTGTTCACGACGGAACGTGCAAGCCCGCGTCGCGCTGCCCTTTGTCGGTTTCGGCGATTGCGTCCGCCACGGCGTCGCGGGCGCGCGCCACCTCTGCCTGCAACACGGTCTGTGCCTCGGCCATCATTGCGTCGCGATGTGCCCCCAGCAATTCATCCTCGCGTCGGGTGGACGGCAACAGGGCCGCAACCAGGGCGCCCACACCAAACGCTGCCGCGGCGCAACCGATGGGGTTGCGGCGGGCCATGCTGTACGCTTGACCGGCCATTTTCGCGGTCTGTCGCTCCACGGCCTCCTGTGCGGAAATCGCGGCCTCTCGCGCGTTCAGGATGCGCACCTTCGCTTCGGGCGGCAAGGTGTCTAGGCCGCTGTGCAGTGCGGCCCGCAGGCGGCTGGCGCTCGCTGGTGCGTGCGCGGCCTCTTCCTGTTTTCGCATCTGTGCATCTGCAGCGGCGACGCGGGCGTCAAAACCGTCCATCGCCGCGTCGGGTGGAACCGCCACCGGCGGGTCCGCTGCAGGCACGGCATCACCCTCATCGCGGCGGCCCGTTCCGCTCAGCAGCAATGCCAGCCCGGCCCCGACCAGCGCAAACGCTGCCGGATTTTCCCGCGCGGCTGTCCATGCCTGCCGGCCCAGATCGGACCCGTAGCTGTCGACGAAGTCAGACGCCTCGCGCTTGAGGCGGTCGGGGTCCAGCGTGCTGCTCAAGACGTCGAGCGAGCGGGCAAGCTCGGCCCGGTCGCGCGCGACCCGCTGTTCAATATCGGGCAAGGATCCGTCAGGCATCGGTCGCCTCCTTCATGGCATCAAGGTCTTTGGATATGTTGTGAATCGTGCGGTCGGGCGACAAGGCGTCCGCCGACAGGCGTGACTTGCCCACAAAGGCCAGCACAAGGGCGACGACAAGACATGCGCCACCCACGATAAGCGCGGCGGTGCCCACGCTCATGTCCGTGGTCGCAAGATAGGCCACCAGCGCCCCGGCCAGCACGTCAAGCGCCGTCAGCGCAAGGATGGCCGCCACGCCCAGCAATGCCAGCCCGGCCCCAGCCCGCGACAGGTTGCGTGACAGCTCGGCCTTGGCCAGGGCCACTTCGTCCTGCATCAGTTGGCTGAGTTGGCGGAACGCCTTCACCATCAGCGACGGCGTGTCCTTGATATCGGCGTGTTGCGTCATCGCTCACGCCCCTCCGCTGGTGTTCTCGTTCACGCGCCAGACATTGCCGTCCGTGGTGCCGCCGGTCGCATGGGGGTCGTTGACGCGATATGCCGTGCGCCGCTCCGGGTCTCGGGACCGCATGAAGCGTGTCGCGGCGAAGCCGACCAGGGCCGCACCGGCCACGAACATGAGCGGGTTGCGCTGTGCGGCCTGTCCCACGCTGCGGGCCAGCCGGTCGATATCGGTGGTGCGGATCTGATCGGCAAGGTGATCGACCTGGCGGGCCACCTCTTCCAGTGCCTTGGCCTGGATCGAACCGGGGTCGAACTCATCGGCGGCGGCCTGTGCTGCGTCGGCGGTCTTTTCCGCTTCGTCCGTCATCATGTCGCGCGCCGCCTCCGCTTCCTTCCGGGCCTTTCCGGCTGCTGCATCGGACATGTCGGCCGCGGCACTGGCGGCGCTGTCCTTTACCTTGTTAACCAAGGGCTTCTGGGAGGTCTCGGCCATGTCGTTCTCCTTGCATCAAAATATGTGGATTGCTTCCTTGAACGCGGTCGCGGCGACGAAAGTTCCCGGAACAATGGCTGGCACGTGGCGTTGCATCGGTACGCCAACGGAGGATTTTCCATGACCCGCGAACGCACCGCACGCACGCCCGGACACGTGACGCGCCCCGGATGGTTTGATGTTGCCGCACGGGTCTGGTCGGGCATGGGCGACCTGCACATCGGCCTGCTGGCGGCGGGCGTCGCATTCTACGGCCTGTTGTCGCTGTTTCCGGCACTGTCTGCAGGCGTCGCGATCACCGGCATGTTCTACGACCCCGCGTCACTGGTGGACCAGGCGGGCTGGCTTTTGAACATGCTGCCGCAGGCCGCAAGTGACGTCATCACCGGGCAACTGTCGGACGTCTCCGGTGCCGGGCAAGGGGCCTTGGGCCTCGCGGCCATCGTGTCGATCGCGCTGGCGCTGTGGTCCGCGTCAAGCGCGACAGGCAGTCTCGTGGAAGGGCTGAACCTGATCTACGAAGAGGACGAGACACGTGGTTTCCTCAAATCCAAGTTGCTGGTCATCGGACTGACGCTTGCCATCATTCTCGGGCTTGCGGTGATGGTGGTTGTGGTGGCGGCCATTCCTGCGGCTCTGACATTTGTCGGCGCGGGGCAGGGCCTGATTGATGCCGCGTTGATGCTGCGCTGGCCCATCATGTTGGCGCTGGGCGTGCTGGGCATCGCCTTTCTGTATCGCCACGGTCCCGACAGGCGCGCGCCGCGCTGGCGCTGGGTGACGCCAGGTGCTGCGTTCAGCTGCGTGCTGTGGGTGGCGGGCACCGTCGGGTTCAGCGTCTATGTCCAGTCCTTTGCCAGCTACAACGAAACCTTCGGCGCGCTGGCGGGTGTGATCATCCTGATGACGTGGCTGTGGCTGTCGGCCTTTGTGGTGCTGCTGGGCGCACTGCTTGATGCCGAGCTTGAGGCGCAGACCGCCACGGACACGACCGTCGGACCGGACCGCCCCATGGGCGAACGCGGCGCGGTCAAGGCCGACACGCTGGGTGCCCGTCGCGACCAGAATGATGGGGCGGATGCGGAACAGTCAGGCGCGCCTGCGCGTTGAGCCGGCAACCTGACACATGACCGATTGGACCCCGCCATGGACCTTGTCCGCATCATTATTGCCATCTTGCTGCCGCCGCTTGGCGTCTTTCTCCAGGTGGGCATCGGCAAGCATTTCTGGATCAACATCCTGCTGACCCTGCTGGGCTACATTCCGGGGATCGTACATGCCATATACATCATCGCACGCAGATGACCCCGGCGCCGCGCGCATCACGACGCAGGAGCGTGCCGCGCGGCGCAACCGGGTCGCCCGCCTTGACCGGCTGGCCACCAAGCTGGACGCGCGATTTCGCGTCCTTGGCATTCCGGTGGGCTGGGATTCCATTCTCGGGCTTATTCCCGGGGTTGGCGACATCGCCACCGCCTTGCCCGGTGCCGCCATGTTCTACGAAGCGCGGCGCATCGGTGCGCGGCGCCGGGCCTGCACCCGCATCGCGATCAACACCGGCATCGACATGGCCGTGGGGGCGATCCCGATTGTGGGCGATCTCTTTGACATCGCGTTCAAGTCGCACCGCCGCAACATCGAGGTTCTGAAGGCCGAACTGGCCCGGATCGAGGCGCGGGAGGGCCGACCGCAGCCTGCGCCACGCCGGACGAACACACCGGAAAAGGAGGCATAGACATGGCAGAAAGACACAGATCGAAAGACGGCAGCCGCGACAGCGACAAGATACTGGGCGAAGCGGGCCCTGTGGGCCAGCAGGGCCGCAGCGGCGGCACGCTGCAACGCGACATCGCCAGCCGCGATGAAGAAAAGGGCGCGACCGAGCGCCCCGCCGGTCAGACGCGCGTCACCAAATCAGACAAGACAGGAGACAATGATGCGTAAATCAGGCTTGCCCCAGAACACATGGGTGATCGTTGCCGACGGTGAAAAGGCGCTGTTCCTGAAAAACCAGGGCGACAAGATGGACATGGACCTGACCGTCATCCGCAAGGACGAACAGGACAATCCACCGGCCCGCGAATGGGCCGCCAACCGCCCCGGCCGCTTCAACGACGGCCCGTCCGTGCAGCGCTCTGCCGTGGATGACACCGACTGGCACGAGCTGGAAAAGGAACGCTTTGCCTCGGACCTTGCGGACCGGCTGTACAAATATGCGCACAAGGGCGCGTTCGACCATATCGTGCTGATCGCCAGCCGCGTCGTGCTCAGCCAGTTGCGCGCGGAACTGCACCAGAAGGTGCAGGACCGGGTGATCTTCGACATCGCCAAGGTGCTGACAAACCACCCTATCGACGAGATCGAAAAGCACCTCGCGCGGGATCTGGCCGACGCGGACTGAACCGGTGGAACCGGACGGACGCGCGGCGCGTTGACCCCGCGAACACAGACGAGAAAAGGAGACAGCGATGAATTGGGACCAGATCAAAGGCAACTGGAACGAAACAAAGGGCAAGCTGCGCCAGCAATATGGCGAGTTGACCGATGACGAACTGGAACAGGCCAAAGGCAGCCAGGAAGAACTGGTGGGCCTGATCCAGAAGAAATACGGCAAGTCCAAAGAGGAAGCCGAACGCGAACTCGACAGCATGTCGAGCTAGACATACACCACCGCCGCGACCCTTTTTCCTCCCTCGGGTCGCGGCAATTTCCCTTGGTCGGCCTTCGGGCCGGCTTTTTTTATGCCGGATCGGTCCGGGCGGCGTGGACCTGATCGCGGCCCCTTGCATAGGCACGTGCCGCCAAGACCAGCGCGCGGAAGATGCGGCGTTGGCGGCGGGCGTAAAACAGGTGTTCGGGGTGCCACTGAACGCCCAGGGCAAACGGGTCCTGCATCCGCTCGACCCCCTGCACCATTCCGGCGGTGTCGCGGGCACACACGCGCAAACCGCGTCCCAGACGGTCTACCGCCTGCGTGTGCAGCGCGTTGACCTGCATCGGCGCGGTGCCTGCATGGCGGGCAAGGTGGCTGTCCGGCACAACGCGCACCGCGCGACGGGGCAGGATGGTTTTCACGAAATCGGCGTCGGGATAGATATCCCAAGCGTCCTGATGCAGCGTCCCGCCAAGGGCGACGTTCAGCATCTGCGCGCCCCGGCAGATCCCCAGCACGGGGATGTTTTGGCCCAATGCCTCGTCCGCAAGGCGCCGTTCCAATGCGTCGCGCGCCGCGTCGATGCGGGCGCTCAGGCGCACGTCGCCGTCGTATAACTCGGGCGAGATGTCGTCGCCGCCCCCGATGATCAGCCCATCGACGCGGTCAAGATCTGCGGGACGGCCCGCGCCCCAACGCACGCCGCGCCCACCGGCCAGCCACAGGTTCAGGTTGACCAGTGGAAAGATGCGCCAGCCCGACCGGGTCGAGGTGGTGACGGCAATGCAGGGACGTGTCATGAGGTCCTCACTCAATCCCTGAGCGCGTCAATCAATTCATCCTTGGTCATGCCAGACCGGCCCTCGATGTCCAGCTCGCGGGCGCGGTCCATCAAGTCGTCCTTGGTCCAGTCTTCGTAGGGCGGGGCGGACCCTCCCTTGGCGGACGGGTCCATGTCGTCGCTGGCCTGCGCGTTGGCGATGGCCGCCGCCTTGGACTTGTCGTAGCCCTTGTCGCGCAGGCTTTCGTAGGTGTCATCATCCTTGATGGATGGCCCATGATCCTTGGTCATTCCGCGTCTCCTTTGTCCAAATTGGCAACGCGCCAACTGGACAAAGGTTCCCGTGTCCCTGCATGGAAAGATATTCGATTTCAACGGCTTGACCGGCATTGCCAACGGGCAACGCCGCCCCTTAGCCGTAGGTATGCGCGATAAAGCGTTCGAACGCCCCGCGCAGGGCCTTTTCCCCGAGTGTGGGGGAAAAGCGCAGCGTGACCTCCTTGCCCCGGCGCTGCATCGTGATCGGCGCGTCGTGCATGGACCGGCGAAACTGGAGCGCGCCATGCGGCAGGCGCTGTGCGGTGCACACCGCGGCGCGCAAGCGCGACACAACCTGCGGGGCAGGCAGCGCGGTGCCGTCTGCGGTGATCGCGGCGGCAGCGGCCAGAACATCGGGGGCGGTCTCCGGGTCGGCCAGCAGGTGCCCGATCTGGCGGGCATGGCGTTCGCGGATGTCACCGGGATCGGCAAAGGCAGCCACGATCTCCTGCGGCAGACGGGCCAGTTGCAAGTGCCGGCTCAGCCAGGCGGTGCTGACCTGCATCCGTGCCGCCATGTGCGCCTGCACCCCGTCGTAATAGGTGTCCAGCGCCGCCGCATAGGATTTGGCCCGGTCATAATCGCTGATGTCCGCCCGCGTCCGGTTTTCCACATCGGCCACTCGGAACGCTTCCTCGTCCGACAGCGCGCGCAGCTCGACCAGAAATCCGATATCCATACCCGCCGCGCGCAGATGCATGACGGCGTGGTGGCGGCGGGCGCCGCAGATGATCTCGTAGCTGTGGGTGTCGTCCTGGGGCAGGGGTCGGACGATGGCGGGCAGTTCCTGACGGCCCTGCGTGCGCAGGCTGTCGATCAGATCGGCGCAGGCGTCATCGGTCAGGGTGCGGGCGGCGCGGGGATTGCCCGGCCACAGGCGGCACAGGGCGGGATCAATCAGTTGGAAGTCATTTGGCATGTCATGTCCTTTGCACTGCAAAAACCGCGCGCAGATCGACCTGCGCGCGGTTGCGGATGTGCGTGACAATGATTGACAAACGGCGACAGCACCGTTCGGTGGCCTGCGTCAGTTTTCGGGATCGCTTTCCAGAACGGGCGCGTCGTCGGTGAAAAACGCGTCAAGAGGCCCGTCGCCATCTACCGAGAATGCCACGTTGAGAAAAAAGACAAGACCGGCAAAGACGGCGACAACGGCCATACCCCAAAGTGCAGGACGGTGGCGTTTCTTTTGACGGTCGATATTGGTGTTCGGGGCTGACATGCGCGGCCTCCTAATTTGGTGCGTATCAATGTGGGAAACGAAAACCGCGCCCGAAGGGTTCCGCGATATCTGCTCGCGTGATCGGTGCGATACGGTCGCTGCGGTCGGCACGTATGCGATGCCGACGGATTACGACTGTTGCGCTTCAGCGCAACGGCCAGGTGCCAACGTCCCCGGTGCGCGGGGGTGATTATGCTGCCTGCCAGAGATGTCGCAGATGCAGCATCTGGATGTTTCGCCGACGCTTAGGTGGAGTGCGTGCCGCGTTTCAACGCGACGGGGCCGCTTTGATCCCTGAACATATTGAGCATGACCCGGAACTTGTCTGGGACGTCTTCGTCCGAGGTGTCCTGAAATGCACGCTTGAGGTTCTCGGTTATGTGGGCCTGCGATGTATCTGCTCTATTGTTTCTTGTCATGTTTCGCTGCCTTTCCGTCTTGCGAAGATCCTTTTGCCCAGAGACATAAACGCCTGTGGTGGATATCAGATTAATGCCTATGTAGGACGCTGAGTTCCGTAAACTGTTGAGAGGACGCCCTTCCATGACATCCAATGCCGCTTCGACAGAGCTTGCGGACGCGATCAGCCCGGTCTTGCCCTATCTGCGCAGATATGCGCGCGCCCTGACCGGCAGCCAAACCAGCGGTGACGCATACGCCGCCGAAACGCTTGAGGCGATCCTCAGGGATGAAGCCAGCTTTGACCGGTCCCTGTCGCACAAGGTGGCCCTGTTTCGCGTCTTTCACACGATCTGGCATCGCAGCGAAGCGCTTGATGCCGGGTCCGAAACCGGGCTGAAAGACACGGCGCGCAAGCACCTTAACAAGTTGACGCCGAACAGCCGCGAGGCGCTGTTGCTGTCCACGATCGAGGATTTCACGGTGTCCGAGATCGCCCAGATCATGGGCATCAACGGGCAGGAAGCAGACCTGATGGTCTCTACCGCGTACAGCGAGATGGGCAACGCCATCGCCGGACAGGTCATGATCATTGAGGACGAGGCGATCATTGCCATGGATCTGGAGGCGCTGGTGGCCGAATGCGGCCACAAGGTGACGGGCATTGCCCGCACGCGCAGCGCCGCCGTCGATCTGGGGCGCCGGACGCCGCCCGACCTGATCCTGGCGGACATTCAGCTGGCCGACGACTCGTCCGGCATTGATGCCGTCCGGGATCTTCTGGCGGATCTGGGCGACATTCCGGTGATTTTCATCACCGCATTCCCTGAACGATTGTTGACTGGCGACCGGCCGGAACCCGCCTTTCTGATCACCAAGCCCTTTAGCGAACCGCAGGTGCGCACCGCGATCAGCCAGGCGATGTTCTTTTCATCGACCAAGACACTGAAGGCTTAAAAAAGTGCCTTGAATACAGCCGTGGCGGGAACCGACGTTCGCTGCGGCGCGTTCTTCAATCGTAACCTAGATGGAATCGAAGGAGAACCAAGATGACACGTATTCTCACAAGCACCGCCGCCGTTCTGGCCCTGTCCACATCCGCCGCATTCGCGCAGATGGAGACCAAGGACAACCGGTGGGAGATGCACAACAACACTGCCAAAACCGCCATGTCGAGCGAAGAGCTGGCACAGTCCGAGGGCATGCTGATCCGCTCGCGCGACATCACCGGTGGGGCCATCTACACGATGAACCAAGCCAATGACGAAGGCTGGAACCCCGAAATGAACTACGACGAGGTCGGCGCCGACTGGAACCAGATCGGCGAGATTGAAGACCTGGTGCTGACCAGCGACGGCAAGGTGACAGGCATTGTCGCCGAAGTGGGCGGCTTTCTGGACATCGGCGACAAGCACGTCGTCATTTCCGTGTCGGACCTGAACCTGGTGGCCGTGGATGACATGTCCTATGCCTATGTGACCAAGTATAACGAAGAAGACCTGGAAGCGATGCAAGGCGTCGATGAAGGTTTCTGGAACTGATTGACTGACGGTCATTCAGCATCTGAGAAGGGGGGCGTCACGCCCCCCTTTTTTGTGTTCTCTGCCGGAGCAGCATGCACCAAAGCCAAAGGCTAAAGGCGTGATCTGCTCGACACGAGCCTCTGCAACCGAATGGCACGCATCCTGCGCCAGCGGGTCAGCGATCTGGACGCATCGCTTGATGTGGCAGGGAGCGGGGGGGGGGGCAGGGCATGACCCTGACACCGGACGTATCGCTGCCGCCGGTCGATACTGCATAGCACGAGTGATAAAGATCGCGTGGGCTACTCAGATGGCCGGCACCGATGACAGCGGCAGGCGCAATTCCAGATCGACCTCTATGCCCTGTTCCACCACCGCGCCATAGCTGCGCAGCAAGCCCAGCATCGCGCGGTTATCGCGGTGTACAAGCGCAATGAATGTGGTCACGCCGCACCCTTTCGCAACCTGCGCCAAGGTGCCCAGCAACAGTCGCCCCGCGCCTTGTCCCTGAAATGCGTCCACCACGGTCAGCGCCATCTCTGCGTCCGGGCCCTCCGGGTCCAGACGGATGAAGCGGCCCAGGCCGACGGGTGTGTTGTCCGGTCGGGTGACAGCCCCGAGGGCCACGTTCCCTTCATCCTTGGCATCCGTGATGCGCGCCAGGTCCGCGTCGGTCAGTGCGCTGCGCGTCGCAAGAAAGCGCATGAAGCGCGAACGCTCTGACAGGTGCGCGAAACCGTCCCGGATCAGCGCGCTGTCCTGTGCCTTGACCATTCGAATTTCAACGTCGCGGCCCGACGTCAGTCGGGCGCGCCGTGGCAGGATATCTTGCGCATGATGTCTGCACGCTGTCATGGCTTGCCGTCCTCATGTCAAAGCCCCCGCCGCGCGGAACGGCGCGGGCAGGGGGGCTGGGTGCAGGCGCGGTACATCCGCTGATCGCGCGCGAGGATCGGATGCGCGCCACGGTTTTTCGCGACAGCGCAGCGGTCTTGCGCGTTGTCGCGCCGCATCGTGCCACCGGCCCGGTCACACCGTGCGGCGCGCGCCCTTGGGTCCTGCGATCAACCAGACGATGAAGCCCAGAACCGGCAGCAAGAGGATCAAGAGCACCCAAAGGACCTTGGCGCCGGTGGACGCGGCAGAACCGATGATGCTGACGATGGCCCAAACGTTCAGGACCAGCAGGATGAAGCCGCCAACGCCATATATCTCTACCATGAGGGATCTCCTTTTTTTGGAAGTGACACGTGGACAACCTGTCTGTCGGGCAGACGGTTCCATCGCGCCGCGCGGTGGTCACAACCGAAGGCGGGCACGAGGGGGTGAGGG
The DNA here is from genome assembly GCF_001969365.1 of Tateyamaria omphalii. Lineage (NCBI taxonomy): Bacteria > Pseudomonadati > Pseudomonadota > Alphaproteobacteria > Rhodobacterales > Roseobacteraceae > Tateyamaria > Tateyamaria omphalii. Next base: position 325,547 of record NZ_CP019312.1, read on the forward strand.
CAGGACCGGAGCGGTCCTGCGCCTGAGGCAAAGCGCGCAGCGATGCCCAATGGCTTTTCATGCTTCCCCTCGGTTTGCCGACGTCGCCCCAGCCCTGGGCCTGTCGGTGGCACCGTCAGCGGTCCCGATGTCGGGATCGGCCCCGCCGTGCCGGTGCGTCCCATTGACCGCCTGCCGCATCTTGCCGATAAATTCATCCGACGGATCGACAAGGAGCATAGGATGACGCGTCGCGGTTCCAGGACGGTCGACGACGAGATTGATCGCAACCTCAAGCGGGCATTTGAAAAGGTGGCGGAAGAACCCGTGCCCGACCACCTGTTGAAATTGCTGGATCGTCTACGCGCCCGGGATGCGGACGCAACAGGTGGCGATACGGAAACAGGGCAATCGGACAGCAACGACATGACCTGATCCTTGTGACGCGCCAGTGCCCGGGGCGGTCTTGCGCCCGGGAACAGATTGCACCGGCGCGCGTTCGTCTCACGATATGGGAGATCGACATGAACTGGGATGAAATCCAAGAACACTGGCCCGCTTTGAAAAAATCCTTGCGCAAAGAGCATCCTGACCTTGATATGAACGCCCTTGAGACCACGCCGGAGGGGCGTCGCCAATTGTTGCAGTTGCTTGATGCCAGATATGGATTTGCCGCGCCGAAGGCCGAGGGTGACGTGGACCGTCTGGTTGACGAAGACGACAAACAGTAAGCCTCAGCGCGTGAGCGCGGCCCAGTCCGTGCCAAGCACCTCTTGCACCACATCTGTCCAGCCGGGCCTGCCCGCAGCCGTTTGAGCCGCCCAGGCGCGGCGCTTGCGCGTCAGGGCGGACAGCGCATCCGCATCCGCGGCCAACAACTCCACCAGACGCCAACGCTGCCATTCCAGATTCAGCGACCATGCGGCATCGTCTATGCGGCAATCGGGCAGGCGAAAGTGAAAGGCCGGGCGCCCCTTGGTGTTGGACTGGTTCGGGAACAGGCGATCAAAAGCCTCTGTATCGGCATGGCGGAAGATCGGCAGCAGATCCAGCGCATGGTTCCGGCTGTTGCAGTGCTGCGCATACAGGTCGCGCACCGCGTCACACGTGGGTGTCGGACCGATATGCGCAAGCTCTGTCACGAAGGCATCCGGCCAGGGGGCGACAAAGGGCATCAGCCGCCGTGTTCCGTCGATGGGCATCCGCCGCCGCAGCCACCCCTGCATCAGGGCGAATGCCAGCACGGTCTGCCAGGTGAAAGGATCGTGTGTGTCCGTGATGGATACATTCAGATGCACCCCGAACCCCAACAGCACCCCGTCCGTCGTCCCCACGGCCCCGTTCCGGCGCAGCGTGTCGCGAAACGTGTCCAGTCGGACAAGCTGATCACGGGTCAGGGGATCGGTGACAATCTCGACCGGGATCAGGCCGCGCAGGGCGTCGAGCACCTTGTCGACCGGTCCGGCGTCGCCCAGCCTGCGCAGCGCCGTGTCGAGGACGATCTTGACCGTCCCCAGCTCCGTTCCGCTGACATGCAGGTCATGGGTCGCGTCCCGGTGGATGTCGCCGCCCAATTCGGCGCGCACCAGCGTGGCGGTGGCGTCTTCGGTCAGTCCGGCAAACTCAATCTCGACACCGACGCGGCGGTCGGTGCCATCGGACCCTTGCGGACGGGGCAGCGGTGCAAAGGGGGTGTCAGTGTGGGACATGTCAGGGCCTGTGTGGTGCCGCTGTGCGGCGGATGTCAACAGATCGTCAGCGGGGTGGGGCGGCGCAGCCGCTTTGCGCCTTATGCGGCGTCCGAACAGCCATCCGATTTGAGGGGATCATGCCCCCAGTTCATCAGCGAGTAGCGCCATTTGCTGTGTTCCACATCCGCGTCCGGCCCGCCCTGGCTGCAATGGCGATTGATGTAGCCCACGACCGTCGCCATGTGGTCCCATTGGTCATCGGTCAGATCGTCTTTGTTGGTGCGCTTGATCTTGACGATCCGCTTGGCGGATGCGCGCCCGGTTGAACGCGCGTCGCCGGTGTCGCCGACCGATTTGCTCTCGTCCGTGTCCAGCCACGCCTCGATCTCGGACGGGCTCATGTTGACCTGTTCCCGCCATTCGGTCCAGATCTGGTCGCGTGATTTCGAGGAGGACATGCCGAGGCTCCGTTTTTAGCAGCGTGGGTTCACGGGTGGAACGCCGCTGGACCGGCTTTGGTTGCAGCACGGCGCAGGCGTAACGGCGTTCTTTGCAGTGTCAGAGGCCCGCAGGCTTAGACAAGTCGGGATATCCCCCAGACCACGGCCAGCAGGCCGATCATCGCGGGGATCAGCACGCGTTTCGGCACTCCGGCCCGTGCGATGCGCGGCCCCACGATCTGGGCAAGGATCGCCAGCCCGAAATATCGCAATCCGCGCGACAGGGCGATGACCGCCAGAAAGCTGACGACATTGCCGCCTGCCGCCCCGGCGCCCAGCGTGGCCAACTGCATCGGCACGGGCGAGAACGACACCAGGAACACGGTCCAGAACAGGCCATCGGTCCCCAGCCGGTCCGTCATCTCTGCAAAGTCCTGTTCCAGCCCAAGGGCTGCGAGGGCGGGCCGCACCACCGGATCGGCCAGCCACAGCCCGATCCCGTAGAACAACGCAGCACCTGCAAGGCAGCCCAGCCAGATGGCCAGCGCAATGGTCAGGGCGCGGCGCGGGTGCCCCACCATCAGCGGCACCACGACCGTTTCAAGCGGTATGGGGGCCACCGTGCTTTCGGCAAAGGATGCGGCGGCCAGTCCAGTGCGGTGCTGCGCGAGGCGGTGCAACAGATCGTGTGCGTCCGTGTCCGGATCAGATGTGGTGTCACGCATCATGCCCTTGTCTCTCCTTGCCCGCGCTGCCCTGCGCGCGGACGGGGTCATGTGGCCCGACCCCGTCGGCATGTATGACAACCAGCGCCCCATATCGCCACGCAATCCACCCCGGCGGTGCGTTCTGCGCATGTCCGCCGTGTGAGACACCCATGGAACAAAACGCGCGAGCGAAGGGTTTGATCCAGCGGGCAGACAAAAAAACACAGAGGCAAAGCAACATGGCACAGATCCTGAACGGTCAGACCAACCGCTGGCGCATGGCAGCGATCCGGGCGTCCTTGCGACAAGCCTTTGGCACATGCGCGCCTGAGCACTCGGGGCCCGAGCGGCTGGGCATCCTTCTCAATGCGCTGCGCAAGACATCCGGCGCGGCGACAGAGAAATGAGTGCGTCATGCAAACTCTCAGCCCGAAAGACGCATGGGCGCCGCACTTGCCATTTCTTCGGGCCTTGCCGATGACCCCGCGCGGGTCGTGGATCTGGTCCACAGACCGGTCGAGAAGGCGCTGCCTAGGGTCCCACCGGGGTCCGACATGATGGCCCGGCTGTTCACGATCCTGCGCAACACCCCCTGTTCGCAGATGCGCAGCGCGGAGCGCGCGGGTCTTGGTGCCGACGGGCACGGTGCCACAACGCGGACCGCGCCACCGGCGCAGGAAAAGCGGCTGGCCTGTGACGATCTTCTATCGGCTGTGCGCACGCGTCCGGCGGATCAGCGCGTGGCCCTGCTGCTGGTCTGTGTCGCGGGATACCACGATGCGGACGCGGCCAACATGTGCGACGGGCCCCACGACACCGTCGAAGGCCGGGTCAACCACGAGCACAATAAATTGGCGGGCCTCATGGACATGGACGCCAGACATGACATCCTGAGTAACGACAGGATCACAATGATACTTCAAGCACATAGAAGGCAATCCAGTGACAGCAGACAATTCGGGTGACGACACCGCGGACGCGAACCGCACGTCGCTGACGTTTCGCATCGGGGCCTTGCTGACGCTGGCCCTGTTGCCCCTCGGCGTGATCGCCATCCTGCAATCATGGTCAGCGATCAACACCGCGCGCGACGGCTACCGTCAAAGCCTGTCCGCGCAAACCCTGCGTGCCGCGCGGCCCGGGGCCGAGGCGATCACGCGCGCCTTTGGCCTGGCCCGCGGGCTGAGCCACGCGGTTCCGGCCTTGCTGGAGGATTCGGAGGACTGCGTCGCGGCCATGCAGAATGCCGTCAGGCAGAACGACAAGTTCTCCTTTGCCGGTTTCATCGACATGGATCAGGTGACCACGTGCAACAGCGCCGGGCAGCGCTTTGATTTCTCCGACAATCCCGCAATTGATCAATTGTTCGACGCACGCCTGCCGGATGTCGCCTTCAACCCGTCGGGCAATGTATCAAACGACGCGGTGGTGATCATCAGGCAGCCGGTGCGCGGCCGCGACGACACGTTTTTCGGGTTCGTGTCGCTGTCCTTTCCGGCCACGCCGCTGGCCGAAACACGTGCCCCGGCCGATGCCGACCCGAACCTGACCCTTGTCACCTTTGACGGGCAGGGTCAGCTGTTGACCACCGGAGGTGACCGAGAGGGGGTCGCCCCGCTGTTGCCTGCCGACGGCGGATTGACCGCCCTTGTCGGCAGCAGTCAGCGCGTCTTTTCCGCCCTCAGCGTGGACGGCCAGCGCCGCGACTACACCCTTGCGCCGATTGTCCCCGATCGCGCCTACGCGTTGGGGATCTGGGATGTGCCACGCCTGAATACCGGTGATCTGCCGCTGATCCTGCGGGCGGCGTCCTTTCCGTTGCTCATGTGGCTGGTCAGCCTGACGGTGGCCATCATGGCGCTGCGCCATCAGGTCATCGGGCCAGTGCGCGCCCTGCGGATGCGTATGCGCAGCTTTGCCGACGGGCGCGCCATCTTCCGGGCCAATTCCGTCTCGAACGCCCCGCGCGAGTTGCAGGAGATCGGCGAGACGTTCGAACAGGTCGCCGACAAGGTGGTGCGCGACGAGGCCGATCTGGAAGAAAAGGTGCACGAGCGTGAATTGCTGCTGCGCGAGGTGCACCACCGGGTCAAGAACAACCTGCAATTGATGTCCTCGATCATCAACATGCAGATCCGTCAGGATGTCGGCCCCGAGGCCGAGGATGCGTTGCGCCGCGTGCAGCAGCGGCTGTCCAGCCTCGCCAAGTTTCACCAGGACCTGTATGAAACCTCGTCCCTGTCCAAGCTGCGCGCCGATCAGCTGTTGGAGGATCTGACCCGTCAGAACGTGAACCTGAACACGGATGCGCACCGACAAATCGACCTGCGGCTCGATCTGGACAAGGTCACGTTGGAGCCGGATCAGGCGGGCCCGTTGGCCATGCTTGTCACCGAGGCGCTGACAAATGCCATAAAACACGCCAGCGGTTCCGTGGATGCCCCTGTTTTCGTTGCCGTTTCCATGAAGCGCACGGGCGGCGACACCGGGCGGCAGATGCGCCTGCGCGTCGAAAATTCGCTGTCGGGGCATGTGTTGGAGCCACGCGAGTCCGGTCTGGGGACGCGGCTGATCCGGGCCTTCGCCTTGCAGGTCGGCGGCAGCCTTCGGCAGGACCGCGAAGGCGACCGTTACATTGTCGAACTGGTCTTTGACCGACTGTGACGGCCTTGAGGGGAACAAGAGCGCTTCTGCCGCGTTTGACCTTGCAGTGGAACGGCGGGCGGGCGACGATGATGCGGGCAGATTTCAATCAGACCGATATGGACCCCTCTGCGCCCCGGCCGACAACACCCGCACAGTCCGATGTACAGATCCTCATCACCGCGGCGGAAACCTACCCCGAGATGGAGCGCGCCTTTCTGGCCGCTGAGCGTGAGATCTGGGCCAGCTACCGCGTGTTCGATCTGGCGACGAAGCTGCGCAGCGATGAGGGGCGCGCCATCGGTGAGACGTGGTTCGACCTGATCGTGCACGTGCTGCGCAGGGGCGTGCGCCTCAACATGGTGCTGGCGGATTTTGACCCGATCCTTGCGCCAAAGCTGCATTGTGCCGCATGGACGGCCCGCCGCGCCTTTATCGCCGCAGGCGAGGCGGCGGGACCGGATGCGGACCTGCACGTGGTCAATGCCACGCATTCCGGCCGGGTGGGGATCATTCCCCGCATGCTTTTGTGGCCCCGCACGGTGCGCGAGATCGCGCGGCTGGCCCGAAAACTGAACGCGATGCCATCCCACCAGCGTGCGCGGCGCCTGCAATGCAGCCCCGGCCTGCGGCCCTGGTTGAAGGAAAGCACGGGTGGCACCCTCAGTGCCCGCAAGTGGCGGCCCCCGCCGCTGGTGCCGGGCACACACCATCAGAAGATCGCCGTCTTTGACCGGTCCCGCCTGTGTGTGGGCGGGCTTGACCTGGACGAACGGCGCTATGACGACAAGGGCCACCACCGCGCGCGAGACGAAACCTGGCACGATATCCAGCTGATGTGTCGCGGCGCGGTCGTCCAGGAGGCGCAGGAGCATCTGGAGACGTTTCTGCATGCGGTGGCGGGCGACGGTGACGTGCCGCAGACCTCGCACCTGCGGCGCACGTTGTCGCGCCGACGCCGGGTGGAGGCGCCGCATCTGGGCCCGCGGCCCCTGGTCTGCGAACTGGCCGACGCGCATTTCAACATGATCCGGCAGGCGCGGCAGTTGATCTATCTGGAAACCCAGTTCTTTCGGGACGTTCGCATCGCCGATGCGTTGGCCGAGGCGGCGCAGAAGACCCCGGAACTGGGCCTGATCCTGATCCTGCCCGGCGCGCCCGAGGATGTGGCCTTTGACGGCAATACCGGGTCGGACGCGCGCTTTGGCGAATACCAGCAGGCGCGCGCGCTGGACCGGATCAGCGACGGCTTCGGGACACGGCTGGCGCTCTGCTCTCCTGTCAAGCCGATGCGCGTGGCGGGGCGCGGCCGCGACACCCTGTGCGGGTCGCCCATCATCTATGTGCATGCCAAGGTGTCCGTCTTTGACGATGCCGGGGCCATCGTGTCCTCTGCCAATCTGAACGCCCGCAGCCTGAAATGGGACACCGAGGCGGGTGTCGTCCTGGACCGTGCGCAGGACGTCCGCGGGATGCGGCACCGGGTGTTCGACCATTGGCTGTCCGCCGATGCGGACCCTGCATGTTACGACCCTGCGCGCGCCGTTGCGGGCTTTCGGGACATAATTTCCCGCAATGCCGAATGCGCGCCCGAGGCGCGCACCGGCTTTCTGGTGCCGCACGATCGTGCGCCCGCCACCGAATTCGGGCGCCCTCTGCCCGGTGTGCCGGATGCGATGGTCTAAACGCCAAGGCGCGGGAACCACAGCTGCCGATGCCGCGTTTCACCCGCAACGCAGTCATGAAACCGGAGATCGAAAATGGATGCCACGAACCTGCTTGCCGTCCTTGCCCTCGCCACCCTGGTGATGGTCATCGTGTTTGCCCTTGTCAGCAAACGGAAGACAGAACAACGCATGAATGACGATGATGCGCCCAAGTCGCGTCTGGCCAAGGACGCCCCGGACAAGTGACCCGTCACCACATCATTCAGTTGTTGAGCAAAGGATACCGGCGATGACCAGCGAAACCGCGACCGATACATCCGCGCCCGAGCGGGAAGATGCCTTTCGCGCGGGCAAGAGTGCCGCGGAAAACCGCTGGCTTCTTGGGCTGGTCGGTATCGTGACCGTGGTCGCGGGCGTTATTGCCCTGGCGATGCCGTTTCTGGCGTCGCTGACGGCGGCCCTGCTCGCGGGGTGGGTGTTGATTGCAAGCGGCGTGGTTGGTCTTGTTACCGCTGTGCGTCGTGACGCTGGGTGGTCGCTTGCCGCGTCGTTTGCGCTGTCCCTCGTGTCGATCCTGGCGGGTGTGATGACGCTGGTCCTGCCAGGGGCCGGTCTATTGGCGTTGACGACGCTGCTGATCGCATATTTCGCGGTGAGCGGGGCCCTTCGCGTCTACTATGGTGCCCGCGCCGTGCGCGACGGTGGCGGTTGGATGGTTGCGGCGGGCGTGCTGTCTCTTGTCCTTGCCATCTTGCTCTTTTTCGGGCTGCCCTTCAGCGCGGTCTGGGTGCCCGGTGTCATGCTGGGTGTGGACCTGGTGCTTTTGGGTGCGTTGCAGATTGCCCTGGCCGTGCGGGCCGGGAAAGTCGCGCCCGCGTCGGACGGCCATGGCGCAGAGCGTCACGCCTGATCCTTCGCAAAGATCTTGGTCAGCGCCTCAGCATCCTCGCTGGCCACCACGAAAAGCACGTGATCACCTTCGGACAGGGTCGAGTCGGGGTCCGCGAACGTTTCCTTGTCCCGGCCTGCATGGGCGATGGGGCGCGCGTTTTCCGGCAGATCAAGATCCTTGATCGCGGATCCATCCATCCGGTCCGGCACCGTGTGGTTGGCAAGGCGCAAGTCCCGATGCAGCGCCATATCGGTGTCCATCTCGCTGTGATCGGTCAGGTTCGACAGGATCGAGGCGGCAAGGCTTTCATGCGGTGTCACCACATCGTCGAGCGACAATTCCTCGGCCACCGACATCAGTTCGGCGCGCACGATCTGCGGAATGACCCGATCATACCCGACGGACCGGCCGACAATGGCCGCCAGGATGTTTACGTCGTCCTGGTTTGTCAGGGCAACCAAAGCATCTGACCCGTCGCCATAGGCATCCCGCAGCGTGGATGGCAGCGTGCCGTCGCCGCAGACCATGGCGCAATCCAGCCCGTCGGCCAGATCATCCAGCCGGGACCGATCAATGTCGATCAGGATGACTTCGTGATCCGCATCCACCAGTTGTCGCACCAGCGCCACGCCAAAGCGCGACGCCCCCAGAACAGTGATGTGCATGATGTGTTACCTCCGTGAAATCCAGGTCGAGGGGAGAAAGAGCGCGATCAGCACGAAAAATTCGAGCCGCCCCAAGAGCATCGCGAATGTTGTCAGCAGCTTCAGGCCGGGGCCCAGATCGGGCCCGATCACCCCCGCCGACAGCCCCACACCCGACAGGGCCGATACCGCGTCGAACAGCGCGGGCAGGGCAGGGTGGCCCGCGGCGTAGAGCGCAGCCCAGAAGAGCAGGGCGCTGGCCAGATAGAGCGCCAGCAGCGCTGCCGCGAACAGGATGGCTTCGGCATCGGCGCGCTTGTCCCCGATCTTGAGATGCGACAGCGCCCGTTCCGGCAGGCGCAGGCGCAGGAACACCAGCGCCACCATACTCCACAGCATGCTGGCGCGCGCGGTCTTGATGCCCCCGGTGGTGGACCCGACATCGCCCCCAAGGGCCATCAGCACGATCAACAGAAGCATCAATGGGCTGAACGGCATCAGCGGCGCGGTCGAGAACCCCGCCGTGGTCTGTGCGCTCAGCTGGTTGAGCAGACCGGAGACCAGCGCCTCGCGTTCCCAGCCGTGCAGGGCACCGTGCCCCAGCACATAGGCCACGCTGCCGACCAGAAGGATGGCCAGCGTGGTGCGGACCGTGCCCCGGCGCAGGGCGGCCCGCGGGCCCAGCTTGACCGCGACCGCGTAGAACAACAGCGACACCGACGTGGCCACACACAGGGCCAGCGTCAGGATCTGGGCGGGCCGGGAATAGTCGGCAAGACTGCTGTCGCGGGGCGTGAACCCGCCCGTGGACACGGCGGCCAGCGCGACCATTGGCCCCTCCCACCACCCGGGAAACAAGGGGATCGAGAGGACGACACCGACGGCGGTGATGGCGGAATAGCCTATCAGCACCAGACGCGCCTTGGCCCGGGTCGAGGCATGATAATCGGTGCCCGCCACCGATTGCTTGCCCAGCACCTGTGCCGCACGCCCGCTGTCCATCAGCAGCGCAACACCGGCCACCGCAATGGCGACACCGCCGCACCACTGCATCCAGGCGCGCAAGAAATGGGCCGACACGGGCCAGCTTTCTGCATCCCGTGCCACGGACAGACCCGTGGTCGTGATGCCGGAGGCCGCCTCGAACAGCGCGTCATGCGGGGCGAGGCCCAGCACCATGAAGCCGGGCACCGCCAGCACCGTCGACAGGACAAAGATCAGGGCCAGCGTGGCGACGGCCTCGATCCGGCGCAGGTCCGCATCGGTCTTGAACTGCCGTGACCAGACGCCAAGCGCGCCCAAAATGACCGTGGGCCCCAGCAGCGCGGCTGCCAGCGGCCATTCGCCTTCGATCGCGGCGGCCAGACCGGGCGCGCCGACCAACACGGCCAGCACCGGCGTCTGGTTGAGCACGGCGCGACCCACGAATGCGGGACGCGCGCGTACGGACGCCGCCGCCTGCCCTCGACGCGCGAGTTCGCCGGCATCGCCACGCGTCATGCGATGTCTCGGCACGTAAGATTCAGGGCGGATTTCATATGTGCAAAATGCGCGTCGTGCAGAATCGTTCCCTCCGATGCCGGAACCGATGCCCGGACTGGGACGTTGCGCTATATGAACATTACCGAACAGCCCCTATCCGACCCCCAGCCGAAACACACCAACGCGGAGGAAGACGAAGCGTCGGTCCAGACGGCCACGCGCCTGTCCGCGCGCCTGATCTACGAAGTCATCCGCCGCGATGGCGAGGAAGAGCTGGAGCGTCCGACATCGTCCCTTGTCTGGTCCGGCATGGCCGCCGGGATCGTCATCAGTTTCTCGGTCTGGGGCGAGGCGGTGCTGCGCACGTATCTGCCCGACACGCCGCATGCCTTTCTGGTTGAAAACCTTGGCTATTCGCTGGGCTTTCTGATCGTGATCCTGGGCCGAATGCAGCTGTTTACCGAAAATACCATCACGACCGTCCTGCCGGTGATGCACCGGCAATCGTGGTCCTGTCTGGTGGCGATGCTGCGTCTGTGGACCCTGGTTCTTCTGGCCAATGTCGTGGGCGCGTTTGTCGCCGGCTTCTTTCTGTCACTGCCCGATGTGGTGTCGGATGCGGTGCAGGCATCCCTGCTGGAACTGTCGTCACATGCGGTTGGCATGGGCGCGTGGCAGGGGTTTGTGCGCGGTATCCCGGCCGGTGTTCTGGTCGCCTCTATCGTTTGGATGATGCCATCATCGCAAAGCGGGGGCTTCTTCATCATCCTTGGTTTTACATGGATGATCGCAGCCGGGGACCTGACCCACATCATCGCGGGGTCCGTCGAAATGGCATATCTGGTCTGGCAGGGACAGTTGGGTGCCTACGCCGCCATTGTCGATTTCTTCCTGCCCGTGCTGGCAGGCAACATCGTGGGCGGCACGGCCATTTTCACAATGCTGGCGTGGGGCCAGGTGAAAAACGAGGTCGCGCATGGAACCGGCGCGTCCGGCTCGGGTTGATTCCGGAGCACACCCAGCCTGGAGTTTTCCCAATGGCCGAACAGAAAAAGATCCCCGCCCAAGCGCAGGAGTCAATGCCCGCGCACGAACACAAGATGGACCCCGCCCCCGACTGGAAGCCACGCCATAACGGTGTGGGCAAGCTGTGGGGCAAATGCGCCATCATCACCGGCGGTGACAGCGGCATTGGCCGCGCCGTGGCCATCCTGTTTGCCCGCGAAGGCGCACGTGTCGGCATCATCTATCTGAACGAGGACGAAGACGCCAAGGAAACCTGCCGCATCATCGAAGAGGACGAGGGCGGGACCGCCTTTGCCCACAGGGCCGATATCGGCGACCGCGACGATGCCTTTGCCGCCATGGACGCGCTGCGTGAAAAGCTGGGCGGGATCGACATCCTGATCAACAATGCCGCACAGCAATTCATGGAAACCGACCTGCGTGACATCACCGAAGAGCATCTGCGCCGCACCTTCGACAGCAATGTCATGGGCTACTTCTTTTGCACGCAGGCCGCACTTGACCACATCCCCGAAGGCGGCGCGATCGTGAACACGGCCAGCGTCAACGCCTTTGCCGGGATGGCGTCGCTGGTGGATTACTCCTCGACGCGCGGGGCAATCACGGCCTTTTCGCGGTCTATGGCGCAGCAACTGGTGGGCAAGGGCATTCGCGTCAATTGCGTGGCCCCCGGCCCGATCTGGACGCCCTTCATTCCCGGCACGATGCCCGCCGACATGGTCGAGGATTTCGGGTCCCAGGTGCCCATGGGCCGACCGGGCCAGCCGTGGGAGGTGGCGACATCCTACCTGTTTCTTGCCAGTGACGACGGCAGCTATTTCTCGGGCCAGACCCTGCATCCCAACGGTGGCATGATCGTTGGCAGCTAAGGCACGTCCGCCGCGCGGCAACTGGCCCGCCAATCCCGTCATTTACCAGATCTACCCCCGCTCTTTTCAGGACAGCGCTGGAACGGGCGAGGGGGACTTGCCGGGTATCACCCGGCGTCTGGACCATGTGGCACGGCTGGGCGTGGATGGCATTTGGCTGTCGCCCTTCTTCACCTCGCCCTTGTGCGACGGTGGCTATGACGTGGCCAACCATGTCGAAGTCGACCCCCGCTTTGGCACGATGGCGGATTTTGATGCGCTGGTCAGCCGGGCGCATGATCTGGGCCTGTCGGTGATGATTGATCAGGTGTTCAACCACACCTCTGACCAGCATCCGTGGTTCAAGGCGTCACTGGACCGCGACCCTGAGTTCGAGGATTTCTATGTCTGGGCCGATGCGCGCGCGGATGGCAGCCCGCCGTCGAACTGGATTGCCTATTTCGGGCATCCGGCATGGCAATGGCACGCGCAGCGCGGGCAGTATTGCCTGCACCAGTTCCTGCCGTGCCAGCCGGGTCTGAACCATCGCGACGATGCCGTGCGCGCGGCGTTGCAGGAAACGACGTCGTTCTGGCGTGCGCGGGGCGTGGACGGCTTCCGCTTTGACGCGATCACCAGCGTTTTCTTCGATCCCGACTTTCCAGACAACCCGCCCGCGGATGACGCGGCGCGCGCGCTTATTCCCGGCCCGCGCAACAACCCGTTTACCATGCAGCGACACGACCATGACATGCTGCCCAAGGAGTGCGCGGCCTTTACCCGCGACATCCGCGAATGGTGCGGGTCCGACACGTATTTATTGGGAGAGATCAATCAGGGCCCCGGATCGATCGAGGTGCTGACGAAGTTCACCGGCCCGGACCGGCTGGATGCCGGATACACCATTGACCTGCCGGAGCGGGGCCTGTCGGGCACCATTATCAAGGATGTGCTGGACCGGCTGGATGCGCCCGGCCCGATGGCGTGGTGGCTGTCATCCCATGACCAGCCGCGACAGGTGACGCGCGCCGGGGACGGCAGCGCGCGCGATGCGCGGATGATGATTGCCATTCTCTGCGCGCTGCCGGGTCCTGTGCTGCTTTATCAGGGCGAGGAGCTGGGCATGATCCAACCCGATCTGCCGCGCGATGCGCTGACCGATCCGTTCGACCTGGCCTATTGGCCCGATCCGCCGGGACGCGACGGGGCCCGTACCCCCATGGTGTGGGATGATACGACGGATCAAGGGGGCTTTAGCACCGCATCCGATACGTGGCTGCCCGTGATCCATCCGCCCGGCGGCGGTGCCACGCGCCAATGGGCAGACCCCGGATCGGTCCTGCGCTTTTATGAAACCGTGATTGCGCAGCGCCGCGCGCTGGGACTTGCCGATGGTCAGATCGCGGTGCAGGTGGCCGACGACACGCTGTTTGTGGCGCGGATCACGACCGCAGACGCGACTGTCAGCCTGTACGCAAATACAGGCGAGCAGCCGCGTGCGGTGGACCTGCCCCCCGACGGGCACAGGATGCTGAGCAGTGCCGAACAGACGGATAAAGGCCAGATCGCGCCGCGCAGCACGATCTGGGTGGTGATTTAACCGATCAGAAGGCCCAGGCACAGGACCAGCAGCAGCGGCACGCCTAGCGCGATCAGCCGCGCGCGATCCGCGTCGATGATCAGGGCGCTGTTGCTTGCGCGGTGCGAAAAGCGGCCACGGGCCGTGGCCTCGACGCCGGACACCGGCCCCTCGATGTTGTTGGGGCGGCCACCGGGTTCGTCGCTGTCGGACTTCTGCATTTCCGCACCGCTGTCGGCCAGTTTGTGATCCAGCCAGTCGGGCAGCACCATGTTGCCGAACACCAGTTGCAGCACCGAACTGCCGACGAAATACTCGCGTCGCCCCTCGCGCACCGCGCGCAGGATGGCGCGGGCTGCCACCTCTGGCTGGAAGATGGGCGGCGCGGGTTGCGGTTTCTTGGGCAGGCGGTTCAGGGCCCAGTCGAATTGCGGGGTGTTGAGCGCGGGCAGCTGCACCAGCGACACGGTGATGTGTGACCCTTCGCGGATCAGCTCGGACCGGATGGCGGCCGTGAACCCGTTGATGCCATGCTTGGACGCGCAATAGGCGGATTGATAGGGCACCGACCGGTAGGACAGGCCCGAGCCCACATTGACGATCCGCCCGCTGTTGCGCTGTTCCATCAGCGCCAGCGCGGTGCGCGTCCCGTTCACCACGCCGATCAGCGTGGTGTCGACGATGCGCTGGAATTCGTCCGGCTTCATGCCCGGGAAGGGCGAAAAGCTGGTTTGCATCGCCGCGTTGACCCAGACCGAAATCGGGCCGAGCCGCTCTTCGATCTCGGCGCCTGCGCGGCTGACCGCGTCGGCATCCGACACATCGCATGTCCGGCAGACGACCTTGTCGCCATATTCGGTCTCCAACTGGTCCAGGCGTGACTGGCCACGGGCCAGGATGCCCACACGATACCCCTTGTCGATCAGGGCCGCGACTGTGGCGCGGCCCACTCCTGCTGTGCCTCCTGCGACGACGGCGACGCGATCTGTCATTGGCTTGCCTCCAGTTCTGGTGCGTTGCCGTGAACGGCGACGCTTCAACAGGGGAACGCTTGCCGGACAATGGCTGTTCCACGCAGACGGGCCGGGGACGCGGGCGATTGCGCGTGCAGCGTGCGACCGTGCGCCGCGCCTGCGGGAACATGGGCCAGCCGCGCGGTACGTCGCGGTTCTGTCCGTGTCGCTTGGCACCTGCGGGATAAGCCGCCGTGGTCCCTGCATCGTGGAACTTCGGGCATTGCGACGCGTTTTGGCCTTGACCCTGACTGTTTTTGCGCGCCTCCCAGTGTCGCACGCCTGGACCGGCAGGGGGCCAGTCGATGGGGTGAGACATGATTGACCTGAACGCAGCCACTGACTGCATCTTTGCCGCGCGCAGCATCCCGATGCTGCGGCGCATCGTGTTCAGGCTGTTTCGCGGACTGCAGTTCCGCCGGATCGCATACATCCACGCGGCGCTGGGCCGAAACGACTATCACTTCATAGATCAGGTCGGCTTTCCACGCGACTTCGTGGTGTCGTATGCGGGGTCGCGCAACGACCCCGAAAGTCACATCAATGACCCCTTTCCGGTCGCATCACGGCAATGCGCATTTCCGGTGCGTTGGTCGGCATTCACCAGGTCGGCCGATCTGTCCTACCGGCACGTCGCATTTGTCGACACGCTGCGCGCCCGGGGGATCGGCGACGGCATCAGTGTGCATGTGGCCGGCCCCAGCGGGCGCGACGGCTATTTCGCACTTGGCTACGGGCGTTACGGCGTCGACGCAACCGCGCGCGAGATGGCGCATGTGCAATTGATCTGCCAGGCTGCGCACAACATGCTGTGTTACCTCAGCCCCGATGGAAACAGCGTGGCCCGGGTCGCCCTCAGCCAGCGCGAGATTGAGGTGCTGCACTGGATCGCCCATGGCAAGTCCAACAGCGTCATCGCGGATATCCTTGGCGTGTCCCGCCATACGGTCAACACGCTGTGCCGCCGCAGCTTTGAGAAGTTGGGCGTGAGCGACCGGGTGTCCGCCGTCATCATCGCGCTGCGTCTGGGCGCGATCCCCAGCCTGTCGACAGGCACCGTCGCGCAGGTGTCACTTACCTGAGTGACTTACGCATCCCTGTTGGTTCACATATCGCGTCCCCGGTTAGACGATGTGCAAGGGGTCCATCCGCATGCTCAAGATATCCGCCGACATCCTGGACCTTCTCGACACCACGCTCGATCCCTTCGACAGTGAGATCAAGGCGCTCGTCAGGGTCGAGGTCGCGGCGCATCTTGCCGAGCACGCCGCCTACCAGATCCCGGAACACGAGGATTGTGCCGCCCTGCCGCGCCTGATCGAGGCGGCGGCCGAACTGAACCGGCTTGTGGTCATTCTTGCCGACCGGATCGACGGGTCATCCCCGCTCACCGCTTCCCTGACCAAGACCTGACGCGCGCGCCCGTGACCAGACGGAACGCGGAACCGCATCAGATCGCCATCGTCGCGACCGATCCACCGTCGACGCGGTAATTGGCCCCCACGACAAAGCTGGCCTTGTCCGAGCACAGGAATGCGATGGCTGCGGCCACTTCCTCGGGCTTGCCGCGTCGCTTCAGTTCCAGATACGGGCGCTCTTCGTCCAGAAAGCTGCGCACCGCCTCGTCGCGGCTGACGCCGTCTTGTTCGGCGCGTTTGTCCATCATGCCATCGGTCATCGGTGTTTCGATGAACGCGGGCGACACCGTGTTGACCAGCACGCCATTCCTGGCCGTCACCCGGCTGAGCCCCTTGGCAAAGTTCAAAAGGCCCGCCTTGGCGACGTTATACACCGCCTCGTCAGCATAGGGTTGTACCGCGTTCTCGCTTGAGACGATGACGGCGCGGCCCCAGCCCTTGCGTTCCATCGGGGGGACAAAGGCGCGCATCGTGCGCACGACAGACATGAAATCGGTGTCCCAGGCGTGATGCCAGTCGCTGTCCTTCATTTCCAGCGGGTGCCCCTTGGCCCCCGTCACGCCGGCGGCGCAGACAAGAATATCGGGCATGGTAAAGCGTTCCTCGACCGAGGCGGCCAGCCCCTCGACCTGGCGTGCATCGGTCAGGTCCGCCTGCAAGGCTGATGCGGCATCGCCCAGTTTCGTTGCGGCATCCGACACCGCGTCGCCCTTCAGGTCGACGAGGATGACATGCGCGCCTTCTTCGATCAGGGCCTGTGCGGTCGCGCGCCCGATGCCGGATGCGCCGCCGGTGATCAGGGCCGTCTTGCCGTTCAATCCATAGTCCATGACGTGACCTTTCGCGTGTTGCGGGAATGGCTTGCCGGGCGAATGCCCGATCTGCGCGACGGTCCCGTTCCGTCACCAGAACAGGATCAGCGTGCCGATCATCAGCGCGCCAAGGATCCAGGCATGGGTTTTGACATTCTTCAGGAACGGAGCATTCGCCGCATCGGTGTCAAAGGCGGCCTCGCGGGTCCACAGCGCGTCTTCGTCCACATCGTCCCGGTCGCCCATGAGGCTGAGACCGACAAAGATGGCCGCAGACACAAGCGTCATGATCGTCACGTTGATGGTGAAATGCAGCGGCCAGATCCCGAACTGGTTGGCGACAAAGACGCACAGGCCCAACAGGTGCCCGCCGATCAGCGTCCAGAATGCTGCACTGGCCGTGCCACGCGACCACAGCGCGCCCAGCGTGAAGCAGACGACGAGGGGCGGCACCAGCACGGAAAACGCCTGTTGGATATAATCCCAAAGCCCGCCGAAATACTGGATGAACGGGGCCCAGATGATGGCAATGACCATAAAGCCCAGCGTCGCCCACGTGCCCCATTTCTTCTGTTGTTCCGGCTCGGGTTCGCGCCCTTTCCTGGTCAGGAAATCGTTGACCAGCAGGGTCGAGGACGAATTGAGCGTGCTGTCCACCGACGACATGATGGCCGCGATCAGCCCGGCCAGGACAAGGCCCGTCAGGCCCGCGGGCAGCACCTCGGTGATGATGATGGGGAACACCTGATCGGGTGCCGAGATGTCCGGCAGGGTGACGACGGCCATCACACCCGGCAGGATGATGAAGAACGTGGGCAGGATCTTGAGAACACCGCCAAGGATGGCGCCCCATTGCGCGCGGCTCAGATCCTTGGCGCCCAGCACGCGCTGCACGATGTACTGGTTCGTGACCCAGTACCAGAAGCCCAGAAGCCAGACGCCGGTAAAGAGGCCGGGCCACGGCAGCGTGTCGTCGTCGATGGGCTGCACGATGCTCAGATTGCCGTCGGGCACCTGATCCTGCACGGTGGCCCATGAAAAGTCGACGGACTGGAACATCAGGAATGCCGTCAACGCGGTGCCCAGAAGCAGCACGACGGCTTGCAGGATATCGGTGTAGACCACGGCCTTGAGACCGCCAAGCGCGGTATATATCCCCGCAAAGATGCCGATGCCGACACAGAACATCCAGATGTCGACACCCGGAAAGAACACGCGCATCACCACCGCCCCCGCATAAAGCCCCCCGGCGGTGTCCACGATCACGGTAAAGACGATGGTCAGGCCGGAAAAATACAGGCGCACCCGGCGCGAGTACCGTTTTTCCAGGTATTCCGGCGTGGTCGAGATGCGGGATTTCAGGAACACGGGCGCAAAGACGAACGCCATCAGCAAAAGCGGGATGCCCGCCATCCATTCATAGGCCGACACCGCCAGCCCGCCGGAATAGGCGCTGCCGGTGAGGCCCACGAGCGTCGAGGTCGAGATGTTCGAGGCAAAGAGCGAGAAGCCGATGGCGGCCCAGCCCAGTGACCGGCCCGCCAGAAACAGGTCCTCGCCCGTCTTGGTCTGGCGCGCGACCCAGACGCCGATGGCCACCACGATGCCCAGATACCCCGCGATGACGATGTAATCGAGAACGGCAAGGTCGGCGTCGATCTGGTTTTCCATGGTGTCTGGTTCCCGTGTGGCAGGCTGTGCCACGGGCCACCCGGGCGGTGCAATGCGTTCAAGATCATCAGCTTAACGCCCGAACGGGTCTTCGGTTCCCGGCTCAGGACAGGCTGTTGCGTCCTTGTCGCCACAGGATCCACGCCAGCGGCAGGGTCCAGATCAAGGTCGCGGCGACCGCGATCTTTTCCAGCGCCCCATCATAGCTGTCGGGCGCCAGCTTGAAACCCGTGGCAAAGACGATCCACAGAATTGCGGATGCGATGAAGGCCCCGCGCAGCGCCGCGCTGATCCGCGCAATCGCTCCGGCCATGACCAGCGGCCCGGCAAGGTAGAGCGGGCCCAGCAAGAAGGTCAGCCAGACATGTACGGTCCAGTTGTCACCCTGTGCCGTCAAATCGTCCCAAAGGCCCAGCAGCGTGATCACGAGGGCCAGCAGCGCCAGTACGAACACCCCCAAGGACCACCAGAACCGCCCGATGTGGTAATGTGCCGTCCCGATGGACAGCGCCAGCATCCCGGTCGCGCCCAGATAGAACCCGGTGTCCATGATCCACTTGTGCGGCCCGCGCCCCAGGTCGCTGATCGTGTCGGCCATGAAATCATGTTCGGCGAACGCCATGGCCATCAGCATGGCGGCAAGGGGCGCGATGTTGCCAAGCGCCCCGACCGCCCCGCAAAACACCAGCAGTTCGGGTCGCAATTCGTTCAGGGCATCGTGGTTGCGTTCGTGGTCCATCAGATCAAGCCGCCCGGCCGTTGGATGTGTCGCGGTCGTCGCGCGCGGGCGTGTCCAATTCTCCGCGCAGGCGCGGCAGTGCCTGAGGGTACTCGGACTGGAACCATTCGATCATCTTTTCCCGAATTTCGCAGCGCAGGTCCCATGCCTGCGGCGAGGTGCGCGCACTCATCAAACCGCGCAAGGTGACGGTATCCTTGTCGGTGTCGGTCACTTGCAGGTTCGCGACCTGTCCGTCCCAATGGGGCGAGTTTTTCAGCAACTCCATCAGCTTTTCGCGCGCAGCACTGACGGGGACGGTATAGTCCAGATACCAGTGCACAGCGCCGATGATCGACGCGCTTTCGCGGGTCCAGTTCTGGAACGGCTGTTCGATGAAATAGGACAGTGGCACGACCATGCGCCGCCAATCCCAGATGCGCACGACGACATAGGTGGCAAAGATCTCCTCGATCCAGCCCCATTCGCCTTCGACGATGACAACGTCGTCCAGCCGGATGGGCTGCGTGATGGCGATCTGGATGCCCGCGATCAGGTTGGCCAGCACGGGCCGCGCGGCCAGGCCCAGGATCAGCCCCGCCGCACCGGCGGAGGCGAACAAGCTGACGCCGTAGCGCTGCACGCTCTCGAATGTCAGCAGGACGGCGGCGGCGGTGAAGATGCCCAGCACGATCACGGCGGTGCGTCGCAAGACGCGCACCTGCGTGACGTATTTGCGGGCGGCCAGGTTGTCGTCCGTGTCGAACCGGTACTTGCGCATCGACCGTTCGGCAAAGTGATTGACCAACAGGATCGCGGTCCAGCCCACAAGGACGATCAGAAGGATAAGCACCGCGTGCTGCAACCCGTCGTTCCAGAATGTCGGCAGGCGCACCGCAGGCAGGACGACGATCAGACCAAGCAGGACAAAGGCAAGCCGCATGGGCCTGCGGGCCCGGCGCACGGCGGACCCGGCCAGCCCGACATCGGCCCCGAACACCCGCGTCAGCACGCGAAACGTCAGCCAGTGCAGCAGAAGCCCGCCCAGAATGGCAAGCCCGACCGCTGCAAGGGGCAGCAGGAAGCCGGGTAACCCTTCGACCCATGTGATGGCATCCTGTGCCGCGCGTTGCAGATCGTCCAGTTCCATCTCCGGTCACCAGAACCAGATCACAAAGCCGGCGGTACAGATCACCAGCAACCCGGCCCACAGGGTGCGGTCCTGCCAGAAGGGGGTTTCGATGGTTGTGAACACCTCTCGCGCTTCCTTGCCTGACCAGACCAGATCGCCCACGTTTTCCTTGTCGTCGGGCGAGGTCAGGGCGGAAATGCCCATATGCGTGACGATCCCAAGGCACATCATGATGGTGGACATGATGGTATAGTGGATCTCGGGCAGGCCCAGATCGGCCCAGATGCCCGTCACCTCCTTCATGATGAACAGCGGAATGCCCACGACAAGGCCCAGCAGAATCGTCCAGAAGGCCCCGTTCCCGTTCAGCCACGGGATGAACAGGCCGAAGATATAGACCACCACGATGGTCGGGATGATGTAGGACAGCGACGACTGGAAATAGCTGAACAGACTTTCGAACCCGGCGATGGTCGGGGCATAGAGTGCGCCGAACACCATGACCACACCGGTCACGACCCGGCCCAGCCAGACCTGCCGCTCCTCGCTCACGTCCCAGATGGGTTCGACGAAATCCTTCACCACGAGGGTCGAGGCCGAGTTCATCGCAGAATCCAGCGACGACATGATCGCCGCGATCAGCGCCGCCATGATCAGCCCGCGCAGGCCGATGGGCATCAGTTCGAACGCGAGGGTGGGAAAGGCCAGGTCGGGCGTTTCAAGGTCTGGGTACAGTTTCAGCGCGATCAGCCCCGGCAGGATCATCAGAAACAGGTTGGGCAGTTTCAGGAACCCGGCGAACAGGGCACCGATCTGCCCTTCCTTCAGGTTCTTGGCGCCCAGCGTGCGCTGCACGACAAACTGGTTGATGGTCCAGTAATAGAACCCCAGCAGAACCACCCCCCACAGTCCCGTCCACGGCAGGAAATCGTCGCTTGGCGGCAGGATCAGCTTGGTCTTTTCCTCGGGGATGTCGACGAACAGCTCTTTCCAGCCGCCGATCTCGTCCAGCCCGATCCAGAACAGGGCCGCGGCCCCGATGATCAGCAGGATGGCCTGTACCGTGTCGGTCACGACCACCGCCGACAACCCGCCCAGAACGGTGTAGATGCCCGCCACCAGCGCCAGCACGGCGACGGCGGTCCACAGGTTCAGATAGCCGGTGACGTTCGAGATCACGAGGCCCCCGGCATAGAGCGCACCAGCCGTGTCGATGAACAGGATGGCCAGGATCGTGAACAGCGAAAACGCCCGGCGTGATCGGACGTCGTAGCGTGCTTCGAGGAATTCGGGAACGGTCGAGATCTTGGCCCTGAGGAACGAGGGCAGGATGAAGATCGCGAACAGGATCAGGACAAGCGCCGCCGTCCATTCATAGTTGAAGATGACAACGCCGTTGGAATAGGCACCGCCCATCAGCCCGACAAAGCTGGACCCCGACATGTTCGAGGCAAAGAGCGAGAAGCCGATCAAGTACCAGGGCAGGGACCGACCGGCGAGGAAATAGTCATCCGATCCGCCGCCGGATTTGCGCGACACATAGATGCCGTGCGCGATAACGCCGATGAAGTACACGACGACAATCGCGTAATCTATCCAATGAAGATCGAACTTTGCGTCACCCATGATAGCCTTCTGTCATCTGTACGCGGTGGTCGGCCGGTGGCGGGATCTTGCGCCGTCCGATGGCCGCCTGGGAATGTGCGGTGGAACGGAAACGCGGCCTCGGGACGTTTTCGTTTGGGCAATCAGCGCATGGGCGGCATCGGTCGGTGCGGCCTGGAAATGGCGCGGACCGGCACAGGTGCGCGTCGTTCAAAACTTGGAAAGAAAAATCGGCGGAAGGACTGGATCAGGTAATGCAGCATGGCGAACCTCTTTGAATGGGTCGGACGCAGCGGCCATTGCCACCTGTCCTACCTGTCAACGCCGTCCGTCGTGCTTCGGTTTCGGGGGATATGCATTTTGATGCCAGATGCCCCGCGATGGCCTTGATCGTATTGTGATTTTTTGCACGTGCGCGCCTTTACAGCGCGATGGCCTGCACGGCGATGGCCCCGGCATAGAGGCCCAGAATGGCCAGGCTCTCGCGCCCGATCCCGCCCGGGCCCTGCCGTTCGCGATAGAGCAGGCCAAGCAGCAGGATCGCCGTCATGATCATCCCCACGGTCAGCCAGAACAGGTCGCTTGTCTGGATCGCGTGGTAGATGGAGCCGTCCCGATATCCCACGTCCGATATCGTCAGGAACAGGGTGTCAAAGGTGTTGCCGCCGATGATCCCGCCCACGGCCAGTTGCAATGCGCCCCGCCGGACGGCGGCGATGGTCGTGACCAGTTCGGGCAGCGACGTCGCCACGGCCGTCATCAAGGCCCCGACCAGCGATGCCGACAGGTTCAGGCGGTCGGTCATTTCACCCCCGACCTGGCCGATCGCCCACCCGGCAGCACCCAGAAACAGCATCAAGACCGCGAATTGTACAATCAGCCCGGTCGCGCGCTGGCCCGGTTCATCGCCGTCGTCCGGCGTATCGGCGCGGGTGTCTTCGGTTTCGACCGGGCGCCACATCGGTTCCGCGCGCAGCCGCGACGTGGCGACGACGCCAAGACCGTAAAGCAAAACCAGCAGCAGGGACGCGGGGTGCACGCCCCATATGGCCACCTCAGGCGTGGCATAGGCGGCCAGCGGCACGCTCAGCAACAACAGCAGCACGCCGCATTGAAAGACATTGGCCAATTCCGCAGCCGCATGTTCAAGGTTGGCGCGCCGGTAGAGTATATCCGCCACGGCCAGGAACGCCGTCTGCGCCGCGATGCCGCCGATCCCGTTGGAAAAGGCAAGCGACGCGCGCCCGTCCAGCGCCGCCGTCAGCGATACGATTGTCCCGGAAAATGACGTGGCCGCCCCCAGAAGGACGCCACCCACGACCGCCTCGCCCAATCCGGTCCGGTCCGCGATCCGATCCGCAAGGTCCGTCATGCGCATGCCTGCAAACAGGATCACGGTCGCGGCGACCGCCCCGATGCCAAGCAAGGCCCAAAGGGAAAACGAAGACAGCATGGCCCGAGAACGCGCGCGGACGCCACTTTGTTCAAATTTCTGTGCCGACCTGACATGACCTCCGAACGTCACCGTCCATTTTCAATGGAACCCGCCATGGTTGCGTGACGTTGGTCTACCATTCGATCAACGGAGAGATATCCATGCACCACCGCTTTTCTCGACGCGCCGTCTTGCTGTCCATGGGCGGTGCGGCGCTTTCCGCATCCATGCCCGTCCGGCACGCCTTTGCACAGATGGACGCCGAACCGTGGGCGTTTCTGACCGATGACGAAGCGCGGTGGCTGGCGGCCATTGCGGACATCTTCATTCCCGAAGACGACCATCCCAGCGCCAGCCAGGCCGGCGTCGTGGACTACATCGACATGCAACTGGCCACCGGCTATGGGCAGGGGCAGGGACTGTACCTTCAGGGGCCGTTTCCCGAAGGCACGCCCGAGCAAGGCTGGCAACTGCCCGTGACCCCCGCCGAACTGATCCGCAACGGGATTGCCGCAGCGCGTGAGGAGACCGACCTTGCCACGCTGCCCGATACCGACCGGCTGACATGGGTCGAAGCGTTTTCGAAACGCGAGGATCCCATCGGAGACGCACCGGCGCAGACCTTCTTTGGCGAACTGCTCAGCCTGACGAAAGAAGGGTACTTCGCCGATCCCATCTACCTTGGCAATCACGATTACGCGGGCTGGCGCATGGTCGGTTTTCCCGGCGCGCACGCCTATTTCACCGAACGTGTGGGCGACAATGCCCCCACCAAACAACCACCCATGGGCATCGCGCACGGCCAGTTGGGCCACCGCGCGCCCCGTCCCATCAGTCAGGAGGGTTGAGCGATGGCCACCCGCACGCTTCCCAAAACGGATGTTGTCATTGTCGGCGGCGGCTGGACCGGCCTGACGGCGGCCTATGAACTGGCCCATGCCGGTCAACGCTGCGTCGTGCTGGAACGCGGGCAAAACCGCCATACGGCGACGTCCTTTGCCGGGCCCGAGGAACATGACGAATTGAAATATGCGCTGCGTCACGGCCATATGCAGGACCTCAAGAAGGAAACGCTGACCTTCCGCAACAACCGCGATCAGCAGGCGTTGCCGATGCGGCGGTTGGGATCGTTCCTGCCAGGCACGGGCCTGGGCGGCGCGGGCATCCACTGGAACGGGCAGATCTGGCGGCCCCTGCCATCGGACCTGGAAATGCGCAGCCATTACGAAGACCGGTATGGCAGCCAGTTCATCCCGGACGACCTGACCATTCAGGACTGGGGCGTGACCTATGACGAACTTGAACCGCATCTGGATTTCTTCGAACGGATCTGCGGCGCCGCCGGATACGCGGGCAACCTGAACGGCGAGACACGAGCGGGCGGCAACGTGTTCGAAGGCCAGCGCAGCGCCGACTATCCGAACCCGGCCATGAAACAGCCCATTTCCAACACGCTGTTCGGCAAGGCCGCGGAAAAGCTGGGGTACAACCCGTTTCCGATGCCTTCGGCCAACGTCACGCAAGCCTATGAAAACCCCTATGGCGCGCAGCTGCATCCCTGCACCTATTGCGGGTTCTGCGAACGCTTTGGCTGCGGGTATTTCGCCAAGGCCGACCCGATCATTTGCGTCTATGACCGGATCAAGGACCACGACAATTTCGAGATCCGGTTCGAGGCACAGGTCCTGCGGGTGGAGAAGTCGGAAGACGGACAGACCGCAACCGGCGTGACCTATCTGGGCGAAGACGGGGTAGAGGTATTCCAGCCCGCAGACACCGTCTGCTTGAATGCCTACGGCTTGTGGAACGTGCATCTGATGCTCGTCTCCGACCTGGGCAAGCCATACGACCCCGCCACGCGCACAGGGGTCGTCGGGCGCAATTACGCTTATCAAACCGTCGCGGCGGTCGATGCGTTTTTCGACTCCGATGTGATCACCAACCCATTCATGGGGGCCGGTGCGCTGGGCGTTGTGGTCGACGATTTCAATGGTGACAATTTCGACCACGCCGAGTTGGGATTTCTGGGGGGCGGCTATATCGCGTGCAAGCAATACAACGGTCGCCCCATCAGCTACCAGCCCACACCCGAAGGGACGCCCGCATGGGGGGGCGACTGGAAACGCGCGGTGCGCGAGAATTACAACCATCACGGTGATCTGGTCATTCACGGCTCGTCCGTGTCCACGCACGAAAACTACCTCGACCTTGATCCGACATGGACGGATGCGTATGGAAGGCCGCTGCTGCGGATGACGTTCAACTTCCCCGACAACGACCGGAAGATGGGCGATTACGTGATGAACCGCGCGGTCGAGATCGCGCAGGAAATGGATAACGTTACCTCTGTGTCCAGCGTCAACATGGCGGCGAAGGGCAAGGATTATTCCATCGTGCCCTACCAGACGACGCACAATGCGGGCGGGGCGGTTATGGGCACCGATCCGACCACCAGCGTTGTGAACCGCTTTGGCCAGATGTGGGATCACCACAATGTTTTCGTCTTTGGCGCGTGCCTGTTTCCGCAAAACCCCGGCTACAACCCCACGGGGCCGCTTATGGGGCTGGCCTATTGGACGCTGGATCACATGAAGACCGACTACCTGTCCAACCCCCGCCCGCTGATGGACGCCTGAAGGAGAGACACCGATGACCCGAAGACACTATATCGCTGGCGGCGTCGCCACTGCGCTTTCGATCGTGATTGTCGCCCCGCTGGTCGCCATCGCCCAGAACCGGGCAGAGCAGCCGGGCATCGGCGCGCTTGAGGCGAACCTCCAGGACGAGCGCGTTCTGTTCAATGCGACGGTGAATGAACCGGTCGATGACGATCTGCTGGAACTGGGCCGCCTTGTCGCCATGGGCGGCGCGGAACGCGGCGGTTCGGGCATGGCCTGCATCACCTGCCACGGGGCCAACGGTATGGGCGACGGGTCGGGCGCCTTTCCCCGGCTGGCGGGGCAGGCGGGCTGGTACACTTACAAGCAGCTGATCGACTACGCCTCGGGCGCGCGCCCCAATCAGGTGATGTCCGGCATCTCCCAACGGCTGACCGAACGCGAGATGGAAGCCGTCAGCGCCTATTACGCGGCCATCGACGCGCCCTATCACGAACCCGCGGGCAATGTGGACGTGGCCCTGCTGCAATGGGGCGGCCAGCTGGGCGCTGCCGGGTCGGCGGAAAAGGGCATTCCGGCCTGCGTGAACTGCCACGGCCCGTCGGGCACCGGCAATCCACCTTCGGTGCCGTATCTTGCCGGGCAAGACGCCAGCTACATGACCTACCAGCTTCAGCTGTGGCGCGACGGCGTACGCGACAATGATTCCATGAACGTCATGTCCTCCATCGCGTCCAAGATGACGGACGAGGACATGCGCGCCGTGTCCGAATACTACGCCCGCGTGCGTCCAACCGACCATATGGCCGACACCGCGCCACGGTCTGTCGACACGCCTGCGATTGCCGACTGACCGCCCATGTCGCGCAGGCGCACATATGTCGTGGCGACCGTTCTGGTGGCCTTGTCCTGTGCCGCGATGGGGTGGGCTGCGGTCCGTCCCGGTGACGGCATCGGCCACCGCACATGGGTGGCGGCGGGCGATGCCTTGCGCCATGTCGGCGACTGGTATCGCAGCGGTCCCGCAGACCGCCAACCGGACTGGGACGCGGCAAGCCTTGCCCTGCAGGGCGCCGATGCGTCGCGCGGGCCTGACCTGATGATCGCCCATGGCTGCGGGTCGTGTCACGTCATCCCCGGCGTGTCCGGTGCGCGCGGCACGGTCGGTCCGTCGCTCGCCGGTCTGCGGCACCGGTCCTATGTCGCGGGCGTGCTGCCCAATGACCCCGGATCACTGGTGCGCTGGCTGATGAACCCCACCGTGCACGCGCCGCAAACCGCGATGCCCGACCTTGGCGTGACCGAACGCCAGGCGCGCGACATGGCGGCCTATCTCTACACGCTTAGGGGCGGATAATGGAGCCGCAGGATCACACGCCGTCGACCCTCGATATGTACGGCTCGCAATCCGCGCTGAACCCCGTGGGCCTTGGCGCGGACCTGACACTGGATTTGACCGTGGCGATGACCATCGGTTTCGGCATCGTCTTTGTCGGGGTCATGGGCATCGTCTGGCTGGCCTGGCGACGTGACCGGCCTGCCGGCCGCTGGTGGGTCTGGTCAGGCGGCATCGTGCTGCCCATCGCAGCCATCCTTGTCCTGATGACCGCCTCGACCGCGATCCTGGTGGCCAGCACCCGCGCCGACGACCGGGCGCTGGTGATCGACGTCACCGGCCATCAATTCTGGTGGGACATTGTCTATGACCCCGGCGGCATCGCCCTGCGCGACGCCAACGAACTGGTGCTGCCCGCGGGCCGTGCCGTGACGCTGCGCCTGCGGTCCAACGATGTGATCCACTCGTTCTGGGTGCCCAGCATCTCAGGGAAAATGGACATGATCCCGGGCCGCGTGAACACGCTCACGATCCGCCCGGACACGCCCGGACGCTACCGCGGCCAATGCGCCGAGTTCTGCGGGCTCAGCCACCCCCGCATGGCGTTCGAGGTAGTCGTACTGGCACCGGACGACTTCGACCGCTGGCTGGTCGAGACGCAGGGCGAGGCGCGCGACGCGGCCAAGCCGGAACTGCTGGACGGCAAACAGGTGTTCATCGACTACGGCTGTGCGGCCTGCCATGAAATTCGCGGCGTGGCGGAGGGCGGGCGTCTCGGCCCCGACCTGACGCGCGTGGGCGGGCGCGCAGCGCTTGGCGCGGGCATGTGGCGCATGAACCAGGGCAACCTCGCGGGCTGGATCGCCGATGTGGGCGACATGAAACCGGGCGCGCAAATGCCCAGCTACAACCACCTCAGCGGGCCGGAACTGCGCGCCGTCTCCGCCTATCTGGCGAGCCTGAAATGACCGACACCCCGTTTGATCCGACCCCCGTGCCGCCCCCGCGCAACGACGCCTATGACGTGGCCCCCAAGGGCGAGCCGGACAAGGATTTCGAGGAGATCTGGGCCACGCCACCGGGCGCGCGCGTGCTGTCATCGGTCAGCCACCGCGTCGTGGGCAAGCGGTTCCTGATCACCGGCTTCATCTTTTTCCTGATCGCGGGCGTGTTGGCCCTGCTGGTCCGCCTGCAGCTGATCGTGCCTGAAAACACCTTTCTCGACAGCGAGACCTACAACCAGGTCTTCACCATGCACGGCACGATCATGATGTTCCTCTTCGCGATCCCCATGCTCGAAGGGTTCGCGGTCTATCTGATCCCGCTGATGATCGGCGCGCGCGACCTCGTGTTCCCCCGCCTTGGTGCGTTCGGATATTACTGCTACCTCTTCGGCGGCATCATCGTGCTGTCGTCCTTCATCTTCGATGCGGCCCCGGCGGGCGGGTGGTTCATGTATGTGCCCCTGTCCACCAGCCAGTACACCGAAGGGCTGAGCGCCGATTTCTGGCTGATCGGCATCACCCTGGCCGAGATTGCGTCCGTCACCGCCGCCGTGGAAATCATCGCCGCCATCCTGTGTTCCCGCGCCCCGGGGATGAGCCTGACGAAGATGCCGATCCTGATGTGGTATCTGCTGGTCACCGCCTTCATGATCGCCATCGGCTTTCCGCCCCTCATCATCGGCTCGATCCTGCTGGAGGCCGAGCGGCTGCTTGGCCTGCCGTTCTTCGACATCTCGGTCGGGGGCGATCCGCTGCTGTGGCAGCACCTCTTTTGGCTCTTCGGCCACCCCGAGGTCTACATCATCTTCCTGCCCGCCGCCGGGATGGTCGCCACGATGCTGCCGGTGTTCGTGGGCAAGCCGCTTTTTGGCTACGGTTTTGCGGTGGCGGCGGTCGTCACGATGGGTTTTCTCAGCTTCGGGCTCTGGGCGCACCACATGTTCGCGACCGGGCTGCCTGTGATGTCGCTGTCGCTGTTTTCTGCCGCATCCACCATGGTTGCGGTGCCCACGGGGGTGCAGATCTTCTGCTTCATCGCGACGCTGTCATTGGCGCGGCCCCGGCTGACGGTGCCGATGCTGTTCATCCTGGGCTTTCTGTTCATCTTTGTTCTGGGCGGCCTGACGGGCGTGATGCTGGCGGCGGTGCCGTTCAACTTGCAGGCGCATGACAGTTACTTTGTCGTGGCGCATCTGCACTACGTGCTGATCGGCGGCTTTGTCTTTCCGATGTTCGCAGCGCTTTACTATTGGGTGCCGCATTTCACGGGCCGCATGATGTCCGACACGTTAGGCAAATGGGCGTTCTGGCTGATGTTCGGGGGCTTCAACCTTGCCTTCTTCATGATGCACCTGACGGGGCTGCGCGGGATGCCACGGCGCATCGCGACCTATCCCGAAGGGATTGGGTGGGACCGGCTGAACATGCTGTCCACCATCGGCGCCTTCATCCTGGCCGCCGGGGTTGCGGTGTTCATCTGGGACTTCTTCCGCCACCAGCGCAAGGGGCGCGCGGCGGGGCGCGACCCGTGGGGGGCGGCCACGCTCGAATGGCTTTACCCGACAAATGCGCCCGGCTACAACTTCCGCGCCATCCCCGAGATCCGGTCGCGCGAACCGCTCTGGGACCAACCCGAACTGACGCAAGGCGACCCGGCGCAGATCGACGGCGCATTGCGCGCCTATCCCGATCACCGGCGCGAGACGATCGGCTCTGATCCCGTCAGTGGCGCGCCCATTCAAATCCTGCGCCTGCCGCATCCGACATGGATGCCGCTGGTGTCCGCCTTTGGTCTTGCCGTCCTCTTCGCTGCCACGCTGGCCTCGCTGTATTGGCTGTCGGCCATCGGTGCGCTGGTGGCCCTGGCGGGTCTGACCGGCTGGGTGTGGGAGCCGTCGGACAGCGGCGTCACCCGTGATATCGGTATCCGCGACGGCCTGCGCCTGCCGGTGAATGCCGTCAGCCGGTCCAGCCACCTGCATGTGGGGACGGTGGGCACGATCCTGATCCTGTTCGCACTCTACGCGTCACTCCTGTTCGCGGGCCTCTACCTGTGGAACGTCAAACCCAACTTTGCCGAGGCCACGCAGCGCCCTGCGCAAACCTTCGCCCTGCTGTCCTTCGGACTTGCCGTGGTGATGTTTGCGCTCAGCTGGATGGCCGGGCGCACGGCACTGTTGCAGGGGCCGCGCGCGCTGGGGCTGGTGGCGAATGTGCTGCTGGCGCTGACGGTGCTGGGCTTGGGCCTGTGCCTGTTCCTCGCGCTGCTGCCGGTCGATCCTTACAGCACGGCCTTTGCTGCCGTCGGTTGGGCGATTGGAGCATTCGTGGGCGCGCTGCTGGCCGTGACGCTTTATTGGTCGCTGTTCAATGCGCTGCGCAAACTGGTGGGGGCGGTGCGCCCCGGTCAGGGACTGCCCGATCTGCTGCTGGGATCCTTCGGCAAGGCAACGGCGACCATGGCGGCGATGACGGCGCTGGCCTATCTGGTCGCGGGGTCGCCGCAATGACCGGGCAGGTGATCCGCATCGCGCGCCCCGTCACGCTGTGGTCGCTGCACTTCATCGCGATCTACGCGCTGATCTCGGCCGCCTGCGCGCCGCGCGGGCTGATCGAGCCGGACATGATGCGCGGTGTTGCGGCCATCGTCACCGCAGGCTGCGCCATCCTGCTGCTGGTCTGGCTGGTGCTGGGCCTGCGCACGGCGCGCATGCTGGACGCGGATGCACCGGAGCGTCCGCTGAACGTGGCGGTGATCTGGTCGGCGCTGATTTCCCTGCTGGCCATCTTTGCAAACCTCTGGCCCGTGGCGGTGCTGGCCACCTGCGCGGGCTGACCGGATAAGGAGAGCGACATGGATCCCTACACCCCGTTCTGCGGCACACCGCCGATCCCGACCGAGCTGCTGACGCGGTGGACCTTCGATCCGGTGCTGATCGCGGGCCTGCTGGTCGCGTTGGGGGCGGGGTTGGCATGGGCACCCGACAGACGGCGGTTTGCCACGGCGTGGGCGCTGGTGGCGTTCCTGTTCGTCTCGCCGCTATGTGCCGCGTCCATGGCGCTGTTTTCCGCCCGCGTGGCGCAACACATCCTGCTGACGCTTGTGGCGGCCCCGCTGCTGGCGGCGGCCCTGCCGAAGACACGGGTTTCACCCGTCGGGGCGGCGGCGGCCTTTGCCGGGCTCTTCTGGATGTGGCACGCGCCCGGCCCATATCAGGCGACGCTGGAAAGCGACCTGGTCTACTGGTCCATGCATATCAGCCTGTTCGCCGCAGCAACGCTGATGTTCGCCACGATGCGCGCCGCCCCGGAAAAGGCGGTGCTGGCCGCTGCGCTGACGGGGGCGCAACTGACGGTGTTCGCGGCCCTTCTGACGCTGTCGCCCAGCCCGTGGCACGGTTGGCACGCGCTGACGACGGTGCCCTATGGCCTGTCGGCGCTGGCCGATCAGCAACTGGCGGGCGCGCTGATGTGGGTGGCGGGCGGTGGCCTGTTCATGGCGATGATCGCGCATCTGACATGGCGCTTTCTGCGTGAGACAAGCGCCGGTCACCGCTAGCCGGTCAGCAGGGCAGACGGCGGCTGCGCGTGTGCACTCCGCCACAGGCCATAGCGTGAGATCATTGGCCCGTGGCGCGCCCGGTGATGGCCCGGGACCGTCCGCACGCGCGGGTCTTCATCTGCCGACGGAACGGAACGAAACCCACGATCCTGCGTTGACCCATGAATCCCAAAAAGGTGAGCCCCCGACATGACGGCGTTTTCGACGATCAATCCTGCGACTGAAACCAAACTGGCGGGTTATGACCTGATGTCGCCCGATGCGGCCTTTGACAAAATCCAAAAGTGCCACGCGGCGTTTCTGGACTGGCGACAGAAAAGCCATACCGAACGCGCACCCTATCTGCGCGACATCGCAAAGGTATTGCGCAGCAAGGCGGATGAATACGCCAACCTGATGACCGAAGAAACCGGCAAGCTGTTGCGCGACGGCAAGACCGAGGTGGAACTCTGCGCGCAGATTTTCGAATACACGGCCGAGCATGGCCCCGACATGTTGGCCGATGAAGAACGTCAGCATGGCGCGGACGGCAAGCAGGGGTTCGTGGCCTATTGCCCGATCGGGGTGATCTACAGCATACAACCGTGGAATTTCCCGGTCTACCAGCCCACCCGCGTGCTTGCGTCCAACTTGATGGCGGGCAACGGCGTCATCCTGAAACATGCCTCGATCTGCACGGGCAGTGGCCTCATGCTGCGCGACATCTGTCTCGAAGCTGGCCTGCCCGAAGGGTTGTTTGATGTGCTGATCATTGATCACGACACGTCGGATGCGGTCATCGAACACAAGCTGATCCGCGGTGTGACCATGACGGGCAGCGACGGCGGCGGCCGCCATATCGGTCAGGTTGCCGCGAAGAACCTCAAGAAGACGGTGTTGGAGCTTGGATCCAACGACGCCTATCTCGTCCTGGAAGACGCCGACATCGAATTGGCCGTGAAAACCTGCGTCCAGGGCCGTCTGTTCAACAATGGCGAAACCTGTGTGTCCGCCAAACGCTTTGTCGTGACCGAAGCGGTGTATGATGATTTCATCGGTGCCTTTGTCGAACAGATGCGCGCGATCGAACTTGGCGATCCAAAGGACGAGGATACGCAACTGGGCCCGCTTTCGAGCGAGGAACAGTTCGACACGATCTGTGAGCAGGTCGCCGAAAGCGTCAAAGGTGGCGCGGAAATCCTGTGTGGCGGCGAAGCGCCTGACCGGACGGGTCAGTACTATCCCGCGACCGTGCTGGTGAATTGCCTGCCCGGAACACCGGCCCATGATGACGAGATTTTTGGCCCCGTCGCCGCGGTCATCAAGGCCAAGGACGATGAAGACGCAATGCGCATCGCCAACGACAGCCGCTATGGGCTGGGCGGCGGTATCTTTACCCGCGACGAAGAAAAGGCGCGCAAGCTGGCCCGCGATCATTTCGACACCGGCATGGTGCGGATCAACTCGTTTGGTGCGGCGGACCCAAACATGCCCTTCGGGGGGGTGAAGGACTCCGGTTTCGGGCGCGAGCATGGCGGCTTTGGCATGAAGGAATTCGTCAACGTCAAGGCGATCTACATGCCCTGAGGCATTGCCTGCCGATGCCGGGACGACCCCGTTGTCGCCCGTTGCCCAACGCCCTCGAAAAGGACACCCGACCCCGTGATCACCATCCATTGCCTCGCCTACTCCCGCGCCATTCGGCTGATCTGGCTGATGGAGGATCTGGGCCAGCCCTACGATCTGGTCCGATACGAACGGACCGATGCCTTTCGCGCACCGCAAGCGTTGCGCGACGTCCATCCGCTGGGAAAATCGCCGGTCATCGAGGATGGCGATCTGCGTCTGGCCGAGTCAGCAAGTTGCCTGCGGTATCTCACGGGAAAATTCGACGATGACACCCACGCGCCGGACCCGGGGACGGCTGCGTATGCACAGCACGAAGAAATGCTGGACTACGTCGAAAGTTCGTTCGCCGCAGCCTGTATGAACGTGCTGCTGCCAGCCATGAAAGGCGAGGACATCGCCGAAAACGCGCGGGATACCCTGCAGATGCACCTGAGCTATATCGCGCAAACCCTGCCTGATCACGGCCTGCTCTTTGGTGAAAAAGCGTCCCTCGCAGACATCCAGATGTCCTACCTTCTGGCAAACCTCGCCGCGACTGGCTTTCTGGCCGACGCGCCCCGCATCGAAACCTATTGGAACGACCTGCAAAAACAGGACGGCTACATCGCCGCAACAAAAGTGGCCGGACCGATGGCCCCCGATCTCTGAGCCGCCCCAAAACGCGCGCGGCCCATCTTCAAATTCAACAAAGGACCTTGTCATGAAAATTCTTGTCGCAGGCGCCACCGGCGCCACCGGTACACGCCTTATGAACACACTCGTATCAGAGGGGCACGCCCCCATCGCCCTGGTGCGCGAAAGCTCTGACACCAGCAAACTGCCGGATCAGGCTGAGACGCGCATGGCCGACCTTGCGGACCTTCAGGACGGCGTGTGCGACGGGTGTGAGGCGGTGATCTTTGCCGCCGGATCAGGTGGCGACACCAGCGCGGACATGACCGACAAGATTGATCGCGACGGCGCGATCAGCTTGATTGACCACGCCTCCAAGTCGGGCGTGTCCCGCTTTGTCATGCTCAGCAGCGTCGGCGCGGATGATCCTGATCCCAGCACCGACATGGGCCATTACCTGAAGGCGAAACATGACGCCGACGAATACCTCAAGGGATCTGGCCTGACCTATGCCATCGTGCGCCCCGTCGCGCTGACCGACGAGGATGGCAGCGGCGACATGAAGTTCGGCGACGATGTTGACCCAAAGGCCAAAGCCGCCCGCGGCGATGTCGCGCGCGTTCTGGCCGATGCCGTCACAAGCGACGCGTGGGTCGGCAAGACCCTTTTGATGCAGTCGGCCTGAGCATTGTCTGCCGATTGCGCAGACCAACGGGTGTGATTGCACCGACTTTTGAAAGGATGACGCATGTTGCCCACGCCACGCAGTTTTTCACATATCGGTCTTTCCGTTCCGGATCTTGACGCCGCCGTCAAATTCTATGCTGAGGTCCTTGGGTTCTACACGATCATGCCGCCGACGGACGTCACAGAGGACGACAGCGATATCGGTGTGATGTGCACCGATGTCTTTGGCGCGGGCTGGGGGCATTTACGGATTGCACATTTGGCCACGGCTGATCGGATCGGACTGGAGCTGTTCGAATTCGACGGCAATTCGGCCCCACAGGACAATCTGGCGTTCCGCAAGCATGGCACGTTCCACTTTGCCATTCAGGACCCCGACCTTGAAGGGTTGCTGGCCAGAATTCTGGCCGCCGGCGGTAAGCAACGGATGCCCGTGCGCGAATATTTTCCCGACAAAAAGCCATATCGGATGGTCTATGTCGAAGATCCGTTCGGCATCGTCTTTGAAATTTACAGCCACAGCTATGAGTTGACCTATTCGGCGGGCGCTTACGCCTGAGCGCGCCTCGCCCACTTTCACCGACAAAAGGAGCCTGCACCATGAAAGCAGCCATCATCCGTGACTACGAAACAGACATCGAAATCGACGAGGTTGGCGAGCCTGACTTGCAGGACGACTCGGTTCTGATTTCGGTCCACGCCGCCAGCCTGAACCCGATTGACTACATCCTTCAGTCCGGCGTGATGAAGGACAACATCCCGCTGCAATTCCCCCACGTCATGGGCTTTGACGTATCCGGCGTGATCACCAGCGTCGGCAGCAAGGTGAGCGGGTTCAAGGTCGGCGATGCCGTCTTTGCCCGCGCAAATCAGGACGATGCGGGCGCCATCGCGGAAATCGCGCGGCTGAAAGCAGACGAAATGGCGCTGAAACCCGAAAACATCAGCCATGTCGAAGCCGCCTCCGTTCCGCTGGCCGGGCTGACGGCTTGGCAGGCACTGATCACCAAGGGGAACCTGAAGCGGGGCGAAAAGGTGCTGATCCACGCAGGCTCGGGCGGCGTCGGCACATTGGCGATCCAGATTGCAAAACACATCGGCGCGCACGTGGCGACCACCTGTAGCCCGCGCAATGCGGACCTGGTGCGCAGTCTGGGCGCGGACGTCGTGATCGACTACAACACCCAGGCGTTCGAGGATGAGCTTTCCGACTACGACATGGTCTTCGACATGCTGGGCGGCGAGACGCTCAACCGGTCGTTCAAGGTGCTGAAAAAGGGCGGCAGGCTGGTGTCGATCAAGGGGCAAGACACCGACAATCTGGCCGAAAAACATGACGTCCGGTTCGAGTGGTTTTTCATGGAACCGGATGGCGAGATGCTGGGCCAGCTGGCCACACTGATCGGGAACGGCACGATCAGGACCGTCATCGACAGCACTTACGGCATGGCGGAAACGGCAGCGGCTTACGGCGCTTTGAAAGACGGGCACGCGGTGGGCAAGATCGTTGTGGAAGTGGCCTAAGGTGCCGTTGCTGAATCAACGCCGCGCGCGCCCGCAAAAGGGGCTGATTGTCCGACACTTCACACCCTTGGGCGCCGATGATGTGCGCCGCGCCTTCATGTGCCATCAACGGTCCTTGGGCCGCGCGGTCTGGGCGTAGGTTATGTCCCGGATCGAAATCCAACATGAAACGACGTACCGGTACGCAGGTTCCGTGTCTTTGGGCCCGCACCGGATGATGCTGCGCCCGCGCGAGACACGCGATTTGCGCCTGGTGCGTTTCGATCTGGATGTGTCGCCCGACGCCCGTATCGACTGGTCGACCGACGTGGCCGGGAACACCGTGGCAAAGGCAACCTTCGAAGAGGCAAGCGATACCCTTGCTATCAAGGCGCATATGTTCGTCGATCTGACCGCGCCGGTTTGGCCCGTCTTCCCGATCTCGGCCGACGCGGCCTCTTATCCGTTTGTCTACTTGAATGACGCAATGACCGATCTCGGGCCACTTGCCGCGCCGCAATATCAGGATGACGCGGGTCGGCTGTCCGACTGGGTCGAAGGGTTCGTGATGCAGCGGCCGACCGATACGCTGTCCCTGCTCAAGGACGCCGCCAATGGCGTGACGGCGCAGGTCGCCTATCAAAGCCGCGAGACGGAAGGGACGCAAGGACCGCTCGAAACACTGGACAGGGGCTGGGGCACGTGCCGCGATTTTGCGGTTCTGTTTGCCGAAGCAGCGAGGACACTGGGCTTCGGGGCGCGGATCGTGTCCGGCTATCTCTCAAATCCGAACGCCGACTTGACCGGTTCCGCGGGCGATGGCTCCACCCACGCCTGGGTCGAGGTCTTTGTGCCTGGCGCCGGATGGATCCCGTTCGACCCGACCAATCAGTCGGTTGGCGCCGCCAACCTGATCCCCGTCGCCGTGGCGCGCAGGATCGAACAGGTGGCCCCGGTGACCGGAAGTTTTCACGGTGCGACCGATGCACAGATGTCGATGGATGTCGCCGTAAGCGTCAAGCATATCGCGGACACCGGTCGCACCGACATCTGATCCTTCGCAATCTGGCGCAACCCCGGGGATGTGTTTGCCAACGTAGATGTATATCGCGCCCGGCATCGCTGCCCTCGGGCATCTTTGTCTCAGCCCAAAGGGATGGCCAGACGAAACACAGTGCGATCATCATTCGATGTGACGCCAATCGCACCGGAATGCGCCTTTGCGATCTGATCCGCGATGTACAGCCCCAGCCCCAATCCCTGAAGAGACGCGCTTTTGTCGGCACGCTCGAACGGCTTGAACAGATTCACGAGAACATCCTGCGGGATCGCCTGTCCGGAGTTGGCAACCGATAGCACGAACAAGCCATCCACCTCCTCCGTCACCACAGAAATCGGTTCATCCCGGGACCCGTGCGTGACGGCATTGGCCACCAGGTTCGACAACAGCTGATCCAGTCGCGCCGCGTCGCACAGCAATGCGCCATCGAACTTGAACGACGTCTGGATCTGTCGCTCGGGATGCGCCATCCGGACCTCATCGACCACGCGTTCGAAACCCATTTGAAGAGCGTCGATCCGCTTCAGATCAACGGGGATGCCACCCCCCAGACGAGCCCTGGCAAAGTCCATGATGCTGTCGATCAGCTTCGCCATCCGATCTGCGCTTCCATCTATGGCTGCAAACATCGCGGCGATTTTTTCGTCATGGGGTTGGCGTGAAGCGATGCGGACGGCCGACCCGATGGCAGCCAGGGGGTTGCGCAGATCATGTCCCAGAATGACAATGAACTGCTCGCGCAAAAGGGCTTCGTCCTCTGAGGATTGCAGGGCGCGGGCGTTCGCCTTGTCCCGTGTGACATCGCGCGCACTGCACACGAAGATGTCGCCTTCGGGGACGGCCACCCATGACAGCCATCGGTAGTCGCCATCCTTGCATCTGTATCGGTTCTCAAAATGCAGGGCAGGCTTGCCCTCTTTCATCGTGGAAAACAACGCCAGCGTCCGATCCATATCGTCGGGATGAAGAAAATCGGTAAAGACCATGCTTCGAATTTCGACTTCGGACCAGCCGAGAACAGCTTGCCAAGCCGGGTTGGTTTCCACGAAAACCCCCGACTGATTGACGATCCCCAGCAGGTCAGGCGACACCTGCCAGGTCAGGCTTTGTTTATCGGCAACAGATGTCATTGTGGCAGCATAACAGACGGTTAACGATTATCATGCAACATACAACCGGCAGCTGCTAGCGAAAACTGCACATTCTTAGCAATGGGCGGCCAGCACATGACCTTGATGGCACGCAAAACCGACGGTGTTAAATTCGACATCTGATCGCGAAGGCGCGATTCCGCAATGGCCGTGGCCTGCCGTCTTGGCGGTCAGGTTTCAATTTCAGTCAATCGCGGCCCTTTAGGTCGACCTTAACGCCCCTTTCGGGGGCAGAAATGCGGTATCGCAGAAAGATGTGCGGCGTGACAGCGGTGTAACGGACACACCAAATGTCCATCACCATCCCGGCGTCCCGGAGGCGGTGGAGGATTTCACGCTTAAGGCGCTCATCGCGGAACCGGGGGTACGCGCGGATGCTGTCAGGCAATCCGCTACGACAGAAGGATCCACGACACGAACAGAAAGAGCGGGCCCGCAACCAATGCAGCGATGAACAGGCCCATGCCACTGCGCGGCGACGTGTCATGCGGGTCGTCCAACCCGCGGGGCGCATCTTGCCTGCCGGCATCGCCGGGGCCCGCACGCACTTCGCCCTGACTGTCGATGGCCTGGACAGTGTCGCCCTGCATGCCCGCCCCTGGGCGCGGCGCGCGGCGCCCGGCCTCTTCATCCGTGCCAAGCGGGGCGGCAGCGGGGTGCGTGCCATGTTCGGTGTCGGGGTTGTGCGCATGATCCGTCGGATCGACCGGATCGGCCTTGGGGCGGGGTTTGCGGGCCGGGTCCTTTGCCATTGCACGAGTTCCTTTGTGCTGTCGTCCTTGCGGGATCAACAAATCAACAGCCAAAGCGCGCGGTCGGTTCCGGACATTCGTGCGGAACCACCGACCGGCCGCCTGCGTTGATGTCACGTCCAGCATCGGAGACGCCATGACCACCACACTTCCCCAAACCCCCGATCTCGTGGTCATTGGTGCGGGCGTGGCCGGCGGTCTGGTGGCCAAGCGCGCGGCCGAGGCTGGTCTGCGTGTTACCATCATCTGCGACGGTCCCGTCGTGGCGCGCGGCGACCTGGTCAACCGGTTTCGAAACGCGCCGGACCAGACGATGATGTCGCCCTATCCCGTCTTGCCCCATGCGCCGCAACCGCAGACCGTGCGCACGGATGACTACCTGATCCAGAAGGGGCCATACCCCTACGACCAGCAATACATCCGCGTCGTGGGTGGCACGACCTGGCACTGGGCCGCCGCCACATGGCGGTATCTGCCCAACGACATGAAGCTGAAGACCCTTTATGGCGTCGGGCGCGACTGGCCGATCAGCTACGACGACATCGAACAGTGGTACCAGATGGCCGAAGAGGAAATGGGCGTCGCCGGGCCGGAAAACGCGCCCTACGATGCCCCCAGGTCCAAACCGTATCCGATGGGACCGGCCCCGTTTTCCTATATGGACCGGGCGTTCAACGAAAAACTGTCGGCGCTGGGCTATGATCACATTCAGGCCCCGCAAGCCCGCAACAACCAGCAGGTCTATGACGACCGCCCACCCTGCTGCGGCAACGCCAATTGCATGCCGATCTGTCCCATCGGGGCACAGTATTCCGGCAATATGTCCGTGGAAAAGGCGCAGGCCGCCGGGGCGGACCTGATCACCGATGCCGTCGTGCACCACCTTGAGGTCGACGCCGAAGGACGCATCACCGCCGCCCGTTACCTCAAACCCGACCGGTCAGAATTCCGTATCGAGGCGTCACGCTTCGTTCTGGCCGCCAACGGCATCGAGGGGCCGAAGATCCTGCTGATGTCGACACAGGAAAATGCCCCCGACGGGGTCGCCAATACGTCCGACATGGTGGGCCGCAACCTGATGGACCACCCAGGCACAGCCAGCGCGTTCCAAAGCGCCGAGCCGCTTTGGCCCGGGCGCGGGCCAAACGTGCTGTCGGCCATCACGAACCTGCGCGACGGTCCGTGGCGGTCGGACATGGCCGCACGCAAGCTGATGATCCTGAACATGAACCCCGTGGCCGGTGTGACAGAAGAGGCCATCGACGAAGGGCTGACCGGGACCGCATTGCGCGACGCGATCCGCCACCGCACGGCCCGCGCGCAGGTGATCACCAGCTTCAACGAACAGCTGCCGGACCCCGCCAACCGCATCGTCCCCTCGACCGAAGGGTTGACCGACGCGCTTGGCCTGCCGCGCCCTGAAATCCGCTACAACATCGACGACTACGTGCACCGCGCCGCAGCCGACACGCGTGCCCGCGTCGAAAAGATTGCCGAGGCGATGGGGGCCGCACCGGGCAGCGTGTCGCATAATGACGGCTACGCCCCCAACAACCACATTACCGGGGCCACGATCATGGGCGACGACCCGTCCGACAGCGTGGTTGATGCTGACTGCCGCACCCATGATCACCCGAACCTGTGGATCGCGTCCTCGTCGACCTTTCCGTCGGTGTCCAGCGTGAACGTGACCCTGACCATCGCCGCCCTTGCCCTGCGCATCGGCGAAAGCATCGCGGCGGAGGCGCGGCCATGAGACGTGTATCGCTGATCGCCGCCGCCCTCCTGTCCCTGACCCTCGCGCCCCAGGCGGGCGGGCAGGGGGCTGACGTGCTGCTGAACTGCGCGGCCTGCCACGCGGTCGGGCCAGACCGGAACGCGGGCGACGTGGCGCGGGCGCCGTCGCCCTATCCCAACCTCAACGGCCAATCGGTGCGCTATCTCGACCGCCAGCTTTGGGCCTATCGCGAAGGGCTGCGCCAGCACCCGCAGATGCAGGCCACGGCCACCGCACTGGGGGACGGGGCAGGGGCCATGGCGCGCATGTATGCCGATGCGCCTGCGCCGGAGCTGACGTTCACCGCATCGCCCGGTGCGTTTGCCGATGCGGAAACGCTGGTCATGGAAGGCGACTGGTCGCGCGGACTGCCATCCTGCGCCAGTTGCCACGCGCTGGACCCCGATGACCGCGCGCGCCTGTCGCCGCGTCTGCACGGCCACCCCGCGCCCTATATCGCCCGTCAGTTGCGCGCTTATGCCGACGGCACGCGCCGCTCTGACCCGATGGGCCGGATGCGCGCCTATGCCGCCGAACTGACCGAGGACGAGATGTCCCAACTGGCCGATTACTACGCCGCCTGGGGGCCGGAGACTGACCAGACGCAGGAGGACGACACCGATGGTTGACCCATACGCCACATCGCGCCGCAGCTTTCTGGCGGGCGTGTCCGCCGCCGCCTTGATCCCCGGCCAGGCATGGGCGCAAGGCGCGCCGACATTCGAGGATTTCGCCGCCCGCGCCCGCGCCATGTCCGGCTTTGACCCGGTGCCGCGCAGCCTTCTGACGGGCGCGCGCAGCGTGTTGGACGACATGCAGGCCACCGCCTTTGCGGATGGGCAAGGCGCTGCCGCTGATGAGGTGACCAA
The DNA here is from genome assembly GCF_001969365.1 of Tateyamaria omphalii. NCBI lineage: Bacteria > Pseudomonadati > Pseudomonadota > Alphaproteobacteria > Rhodobacterales > Roseobacteraceae > Tateyamaria > Tateyamaria omphalii. The sequence continues at coordinate 367,488 of NZ_CP019312.1, forward strand.
GACGGTGCTCAAGGCGCTTTATACCGGGCGGCACATGCCGCGCGACGGCGACATGGAACGTTTCGCCTATGCCGACGCGCTGATGTATGCCGCCATCGAGGACAGCGTGAACGTGCCCAGCTATTGCGGCGGCATACCGGCCTATTGGGCCGAAAAGCCCCGGATTGCGTAACCCGGCGCGACATGAACAGCATTGATTACAACGCGTTGCATTGCGTTGCCAACGGGCAACGCCTGCGCAGGGCCATCGCGGCACGCCTGCACGCCGCACCCGTCACTGGCCTGCGCGCACAGATGCGCGTCCGCTTGCACAGCTTGTAGGACGCGGTTCCTGATCCGGGCGCAGGTGTTGCGACAGGCGTTGGCGTGCGGCGCAGCATATTGCCGCCGATCCGACCATGTTATGCGCGCCGCCGGTGGAACCCCATGCGCCACGCGTCCGTTGACCCGGTAGACACCGAAAAAGGAGCATATGATGCCTGCCGTAGAGAACGCGAAGATCCTGATCATGGCCACCAACGGGTTCGAACAGTCCGAACTGATGGGGCCGAAACAGCAACTTGGCGATGCCGGGGCCACGGTCCATGTCGCAACGCCCGACGGCGAGGCGATCACCGGCTGGGACGGTGGCGATTGGGGCGACACGATCGAGGCCGATTTGAAAATCTCCGACGTGACCGTCGATGACTACATCGCGCTGGTCCTGCCGGGCGGCCAGATCAACCCCGATATCCTGCGCACCGACGACACCGCCGTGCAGGTGGTGCGCGACTTCGTTGCCGGCAACAAGATCGTGGCCGCCATCTGCCACGCGCCATGGCTGCTGATCGAGGCGGGCGTGGTTGAAGGGCGCGAGATGACCGCCTATCCGTCCATCCGCACCGATTTGCGCAATGCCGGGGCCAACGTGGTCGACAAGCAGGTCGCCATCTCGAACGGCATCATCACCTCGCGCAATCCGGATGACATCGACGCCTTCGTCGCCAAGATCCTGGAAGAGGTGAAAGAGGGCGAACACCAGCGCAACGTCGCCGCGCAATAGACCGGTTCGGGCACCCGCCGACATCATCGGCGGGTGCCTCGCTTTTTCCGGTGCATGGAACTTGCACCCCGCATGCGCGTTGCGCTTTCACAAGAAGGATTGCCGCCGCCATGTCATTTCCCCATGCCCGTCCCCGCGCCCCCGTCCATCCATGAGCGAAGATCGCACATCGCTGGAATTCGAGGATGACCGAGGGTCCGGCCGTTCAAGCTGGATCGCGGCGGGCATGACGCTTGTTGCGGTCGCGTGGATGGGCAGCGGTTTCATCTGGCCCGCGGACGACACGTCCGACACCGCCAGTTCAGACACCGAGGCCGAGGCGGTGTCCGTCGCCACACGCACCTCTCGGGCCGAGGATATCACCCTGTATTTTCGCGGCGAAGGGCAGGCCGAACCCGACCGCGAGACGATGATCCGCGCCGAAATCTCTGGCGATGTGGCCGAAGTGCTGGTTGAAAAGGGAAGTGATGTCAGCACTGGCGAGGTTCTTGCCCGTCTGACCACGACGCGGTTGCAGGCCGATCTGAGCCGCGCGGAAGAGGAATTCGACCGCGCCGAACGCGAATTCAACAATGCCGTCGAATTGCTGGACCGCGGTGTGGCCACGGTGGATCGCGTCTCGCAGGCGCGCGCCACGCTTGCCGCCGCCCGCGCCGCCCGCACCAATGCCGAAGAGGCGCTGGACGCCGCCCGGATCGAGGCCCCATTTGACGGACGGCTGGAACAGTTCAACGTCGATCCCGGCGAATATGTCACCGCCGGGTCCGAGGTGGGCCGCATCGTCGACAACCGCCCGCTGACCGTCTCGCTTCAGGTGCCGCAGCAGATGCTGGCCGGGCTGCGCGACGCGCAGACCGCGCGCGTGACGTTCATTACCGGACAGGAACGCGACGGGCGGGTGGCCTTTGTCGGATCGTCCGCCGCGTCCGAGACGCGCACCTTTCTGGCCGAAGTCGTCGTGCCCAACGAAGGTGGCGACATTCCCGCTGGCATCTCTGCCGAGATCCGCATCCCCACCGGCAAGGAACGCGCGCATTTCGTGGCACCGTCCATCGTGTCGCTGAACGCCGCCGGAGAGATCGGGGTCAAGACGGTCGCGGACGGCGCGGTCGTGTTCCACAAGGTCGAGATCGCGCGCGCTGAGGTGGACGGCCTGTGGGTCACCGGCCTGCCCGACGAGGTGGAGCTGATCACCATCGGGCAGGGCTTTGTCCAGGATGGCGAGCCGGTGCGCACGCGGGCCGAACCGGGTGCGCAGGGCACAAGCGGATGAACGCGGTGATCGACGCCGCCTTTTCCCGCACCCGCGTGGTGATCATGGCGCTTGTCGCCATTTTGGCCGTCGGTGCCTATGCCTATGTCGCGATCCCGAAAGAGGCGAACCCCGAGGTGCCGCTGCCGCTGGTCTTTGTCACCACCGGCCTTGACGGCATCAGCCCCGCAGATGCCGAGGACTTGCTGGTCAAGCCGATGGAAACCGAATTCGGCGCGCTCGAAAACCTTGAAAAGATGACGGCGCAGGCGGGGCAGGGCTTTGCCAACGTGCAGCTTGAGTTTACCGCAGGCGGCGACATCGACGACGCGCTCGACAAGGTGCGCGAGGCCGCCGACCGCGTGGAAAGCGAACTGCCCGAGGATGCGCGCGACCTGACGATTGTCGAGATCAACACGAGCCTCTTTCCCATCATCACCATCGTGCTGTCCGGTCCGCTGCCGGAACGGGCGTTGAACGACATCGCCGACACCGTGCAGGAAGACCTGGAAGCGCTGCCCGGCGTGCTGGAGATCGACATTGGCGGGCAGCGGGACGAGTTCCTTGAGGTGCTGATCGACCCGACGGTGTTCCAGACCTACAACCTCAGCTTTGACGAGATCGTGGGCCAGATCCAGCGCAACAACCGCCTGATCGCGGCCGGTGCGATCCAGACGGGGGGCGGGCGCATCGTGCTGAAGGTGCCGGGCCTGATCCAGAACGTCGAGGATGTGATGGACATGCCTGTCAAGGTGCGCGGCGATGCGGTCGTGACCTTTGGCGATGTGGCCACCGTGCGCCGCACGTTCGAGGACCCCGACAGCTTTGCCCGGATCGACGGCCAGCCTGCGCTGTCGCTGGAAGTGACCAAGCGGTCGGGCGCCAACATCATCGACACCATCGCGCAGGTGAAGGCGCGGATCGACGCGTTGTCGCAGGACTGGCCCGATGCGGTGCAGGTGACCTATCTGCAGGACCAGAGCGAACAGGTGGAAACCCTGTTGTCGGACCTTGAGGCGAATGTCATCGCGGCCATCATTTTGGTCATGGTCGTCGTGGTCTTTGCCCTTGGCCTGCGGCCGGCGATCCTTGTGGGGCTGGCCATTCCCGGCGCGTTCCTGTCGGGCGTCATCGCGCTGTGGGCGTTCGATTACACGATGAATGTGATTGTGCTCTTTGCCCTGATCCTTGTCGTGGGGATGCTGGTGGACGGGGCCATCGTCACGGTCGAACTGGCCGACCGCAAGTTGCAGGAGGGGATGGACCGGCGCGCGGCCTATGCCTTTGGCGCAAAGCGCATGGCGTGGCCCATCATCGCGTCCACCGCGACCACGCTGTCGGTGTTCTTTCCGCTGCTGTTCTGGACGGGCACGACGGGTGAATTCATGAAATTCCTGCCCATCACCGTGATCCTGACGCTGTTTGCGTCGCTGTTCATGGCGCTGATCTTTATCCCCGTGGTGGGCGGTGTGATCGGCAAGCGCCAACCGCAAAGCGCGCGCGGCAAGGCGGTGCTGCACGCCGCCGAACTGGGCGATCCGCGCGACATCGGCGGGGCCACGGGGGCCTATGTGCGGGTGCTGGAATGGGCGATCCTGCGCCCCGGCACCACTCTGCTGTGTGCCGTTGGCCTGCTGGTCGCGACCTTTGCGGCGTATGCCGAGTTCGGGCGCGGCGTGTCGTTTTTCCCTGAGATCGAGCCCGAGTTCATGCGTGTGGAATTGCGCGCGCGCGACAACCTGTCGATCTGGGAACGCGATGCGCTGGTGCGCGCGGTCGAGGCGCGCTTGCAGGGCTATGACGAGGTCGAGACTGTCTATGCACGTGCGCAACTGGCCGAGGGGCGGCAGGACGAGGATACGATTGGCGTCATTCAACTGGACCTGATCGACTGGGACGAACGGCGCACCGCCGCGGAACTGGGCGCGGAGTTGCGCGCCGATCTGGGCGACATCCCCGGCATCGACATCGAGGTGCAGACCGCCAGCAACGGCCCCAATCAGGGCAAGCCCATCAACCTGCAACTGCGGACCCGCAGCCCCGACAAGCAGGCCGCCGCGGTCGAGACCGTGATGACCCTGATGGACGAGATCGGCGGCTTTACGGACGTGACCGACACGCGGCCCCTGCCGGGGGTCGAGGTTTCGATCCAGGTCAATCGGTCCGAGGCCGCGCGCTATGGCGCGGATGTCAGCCTGCTGGGGCAGGCGGTGCAGCTTCTGACCCAAGGGATCACCGTCACGGATTATCGCCCCGACGACACGGACGGAGAGCTGGACATCCGCGTCCGCTTCCCGCGCGAGGAGCGGTCGCTGGCCGAGTTGAACACGTTGCGCGTGCCGACGCCCGCGGGGCTGGTACCGATCTCGAACTTCGTGACATTCGAGCCGTCCGAGCGCGTGGGCACCATCCGACGCATCGACGAGGCGCGCGTCGTCACGATCGAGGCGGACGTGGCCCCGGGCGTCCTTGTGGCCGAGCAGATCAGCGCGCTGCGCGGCGCCCTTGAAGGTGCCGACCTGCCGGACGGCGTGACCTATTCCTTTGCCGGTGAGGCGCAGGACCAGCAGGACGCGGCGCAGTTCCTGAGCAGCGCCTTTGTCGCGGCCCTCGTGCTGATGGTCCTGATCCTCGTGATCCAGTTCAATTCCTTCTTTCAGGCCGCCATCGTGATGAGCGCCATCATCTTCTCCATCGCCGGGGTTCTGCTGGGCCTGCTGGTCACGGGCCGCCCCTTCGGCATCGTGATGGGCGGCATCGGGGTGATCGCGCTGGCGGGGATCGTGGTGAACAACAACATCGTGCTGATCGACACCTACAACGATCTGAAACGGCAGGGGGTGCAGTCGCTGGAGGCGGCGTTGCGCACCGGCGCGCAGCGGTTGCGGCCCGTTCTGCTGACATCCGTAACCACAGCGCTGGGGCTGATGCCCATGGTGATCGGGGTGAAGCTGGATTTCTTCACGCGCGAGGTCGTCTATGGCGCGCCGTCGACGCAGTGGTGGACCGAACTGTCCAGCGCCATCGTCGGCGGGTTGACGGTTGCGACGGTGCTGACGCTGGTGCTGTCACCTGCGATGCTGATGCTGCAGGATCGGCTTGCGCAGGTCAGGCTGCCGGAATTTCTGAGGGGTCTGAAAAGGTCGAAACCCGCGCGGTGACGCGGGTTCGGTCGGCCCGTCCGCCAGTGTCATCACGGCGAACGGGCATCGCATCATATCGGGCGCGCGGTCAAAGCTCTTGCTGAACCTCGTTCGAGGCATCGGAAATGGCTTCACCACCGGCCTGGACGTCCTGACCGAAGCCCTCTGCCGTTTCGCAAGCTGCGAGGGCAAGCACGGAGAACAGGGCAAGTATCTGGAGTTTCATGGGTTTCATCCTTTCAAGACGGGCGCTGTTCACCGCCGGGGCGATTGCAGCGCGTGTGGTCGATCAACGTTCGGGGGGCCAATCGGTTCCTGAGCGGGCGCGCCATGCCACCGGGCGGCGGTGTGCTGTCTTCGGGACACGGCGCCGAACGTCGCAGCGGATGCCCGTGGCAACGCGGTGACGTGCAGCCTTGGCGCTGTTGCGGACCGTGTCCCCGGGATGACGCGTGCAGGGGTCAGCCGCCGGTGAACTCTTCGACGAATGACGGATGGATGGGCGCGATGCGATCCAGGTCGCCGACCTTGGCGCCAGACCGGCGCAGGGACGCCAGAAGGGCGATCAGATCCTCGGCATGGTCGGCCACGATCTCTGCCCCGGTCAGGGTGCCGCCCGTGTCAAAGCCGAGCCGGAAGATCTGTGGCTCAGGGCCGTCCGCCGGGCCCAGGACACTGTCCGACAGGGTGCGGAACGTGTCGGTCCGGAGCGATCCGTCCGCCGTGCCGACAAAGGCCGCAGGCGGGTAGACAAAGGCGGTTGTGGTGACGTTGTCCAGATCAATCAGGGCGCCGCCATCGCCGTGCAGCATATGGGCCAGTTGCCGCCCGTCCGACGTGGCCACCGGGGTCAGCGGCATCCGGTCCGCCGCATCGCCCAGGGCATGGACCCCGGGCACGTTCGTGGCAAGCCAGTCATCCACCTGCGCGGCCCCGCTGTCGGCACAGACCAGATTATCAGACAGCGGCCCGAGCGTGTCGATGTTGGGCGTGCGGCCCACGGCCGCGATGACGGCATCGGCCTCGACCTGCGCGCCACTGGCAAGCGTGCAGCGCAGGCCCGTATCCGTGCGATGAACCGCAGCCAGGCCCGAGCCCAGGTGCAGGGTGACACCGTCGTGTTCGAACATGTCTTGCACATGCTGGGCCAGCACCGGGGGGAAGGTATCAAGGATCGTGGTCCCGTCCTGCACAAGGGTGATGTCGCTGCCCATGGCGGCAAAGATCGCCGCGAACTCGCACCCGATATACCCGGCCCCCACGATCAGGATGCGCGCGGGCCGGGATGTCCAGGACAGGACGTCGCGACTGTCGCTCAGATGTTCGGACCCTTCGATGTCCAGCGGTGTGGGGCGTGCGCCGGTGGCGATGACCACGTGTTCCGCGGTGTAGGTCGTATCGTTGACGCGCACGCATGTGCCATCAACCTGCGCCTGGCCGCGCACAAGGGTCACGCCGTCCTCTGCCAGGGACGCTTCGAACCCGTCCCGGATGCCCGCGATGTGCGTGTCGCGGCGGTTGGCCAGTGTCTGGAAATCCATCGACGCCGGGCTGAAGATGCCGGTCGTGTGCGCCGCTGCCAGTGCGCGCTGCATCTGTCCCGCAGACCACAGGATCTTTTTCGGAACGCAGCCCCGGTTCACGCAGGTGCCGCCCAGGTCTTCCTTTTCCACCAGCAGGATCTTTGCGCCTAGTCCCGCCGCCGTTCGGGCGAACGAAAGGCCCCCGGATCCGCCGCCTATGACGATGCTGTGGAAGGTGGTCTGGGTCATGCTGATGCTCCGAAGTCAGGGGCGTGCGCCGATTGTGTCGGCGCGCTTGCACTAACCCCTGACGTTCAGGTTCAGTTCCACGGCGTGAGGTGCCGCCTGACCGCTCTTGCCGCCGCCGTCGAGGCGTTGGGAGCGATCGAAAGGCTGCTGCAGTCAGTCGGTGTATGTATCATGGGACGTGTCACATGCTGAGTGCAATTTGCCACGTCTTTCGATCACCTGTTTTATTTGGGTGTGCCCGCAGAATTTGCTGGATCACCGGTGCTGAAAACGAGCATGGAAATACTGCTGTGGGCGACAGGTCGCTTGGCTGACCAGAAAATCTTCGAGTTTCGGCGCGAAAAACCATCTCGATCATGTGGAATGAGGAGAAATTCAAACCGCCGTGTAAAAACTACGTCGGTTCAGTCAATTGCATACGAACTGTATGTAACCGTAGATGCCGAATAAATGCGCGTGCTATCGCCGGAGTTGGTTTGTTGTCTGATGTCACAAAGTAGGTTCGATATTCGATTGGTGATTCAAACTTCCTAAACACGACGTCGTCGGACCGATAGTGAACAACCGGGAACGGATTGATCACTGTAACGCCAAGCCCGGTTTGTGCCAGGTCCACTGCTGCAAAGGATGTTGAGGCTTCCGCCACGATCCTCGGAACGCTCCGGCTGTTTGTCAGGACCTTCTCCAACTGGGCACGTCTTGAATGTCGACGACTGAGCGCGATCAGAGGCTGGTTGTGGAGATGTGTTGGGTGGATCGTGTCAAGCTGTGCCAAGTCGTGGTCCTTTGGCATCGCGCATGCGGCTGCTGATTGCCTGTAGGGTGTAAGCTTTACACCTTGTCTTGTCAGATCGATGCCGGACACGCCCAGATCGGACCGATCTTCCTGAACGCGCCTGATCACATCCTCTGATGAGTTCACTTCGAGGCTGATAAAAAAGTGAGGGTTTGCCTGCAAAAACGTTGCAATGTGACCAACCAAAAACCGATGCGCGTATGTGGGCGGCGCTGTCAGGCGCAGTGTTTCCTGAGTTGGCTCTATCGGGCCGTCGATCCGGTCCAGTGCCTCGAACAGTGGGTCAAGGCGGCGGTTCAACTGGGTTGCTTCGAATGTCGGCCGCAAACGGCCCCCATCCCGTTCGAACAAGATACGCCCCAGGCGCGCCTCCAATGAGGAGATGGATCGACTGATCGCCGACTGAGAGAGCCCAAGGCGCAGCGCCGCTTTGGACGTGGTGCCGCTTTCCATGAGTGCGCGCAGCGCCTCGTATTCCGGCAAGCTGTGCCAAGTCCGTCCTGCCATGACATCCTCTGCGATAATATCATCAGTCTATGAAGTATTATCATATACATAACCGTATCCCATGAGAATTTATGACATACAGTGGCTCAGCTACCATTGTTTTCGGGACGACACCCATGGGGTCTTCAACCCACCCACCCATTTTCGACGGTCATAATGATGTCCTGCTGAAACTTTTTCGGGCAGGGCGCACATCTGTTGAAGATAGCTTTGTGAACGGGGGTGACAGTGCCATAACGCTGCCGTCCGCCAAGGCTGGCGGATTTGGCGGCGGCTTTTTCGCGGTGTTTATTCCGTCTCCCATGGACTTGGACGACAAGTTCGAGGAGATGACCAAGGACGCATACGATCTTCCGGTGCCGGATCCCATTGCGTGGGAAGACGCGTTTCCCGTTGTCATGTCACAGGCTGCGATCCTGTTCGAGCTGGAAGAGCAAGGCGCCTTGACTGTGTGCCGCACAACCGCCGAACTTCGAAAGTGCCTGTCAGCCGGTAAGATCGCGGCAGTTTTTCATATCGAAGGGGCCGAAGCGATTGATCCGGACCTGGATACCCTCGACGTGCTGTATCAGGCCGGGCTGCGATCTCTTGGACCGGTATGGAGCCGCCCGACGATCTTTGGCCACGGTGTCCCGTTCCGCTATCCAAGCACGCCGGACACGGGCCCAGGGTTGACGGATCACGGCTTGCGCCTTGTCACACGGTGCAACGACCTTGGCATCATGGTTGATCTGTCACACCTCAACGAAGCGGGGTTTTGGGATGTTGCCCGGCATTCGAGCAAACCGCTGGTTGCGACCCATTCCAACGCGCACGCCATTTGCCCGCATTCGCGGAACCTGACGGACAAGCAACTTGCGGCAATTGCCGAAAGTGGTGGTATGGTAGGGTTGAACTTTGCGGTCGCGTTCCTGCGCGCGGACGGAAAGATGCTTCCTGACGTGCCGATCGAGCAGATGATCCGCCACCTTGATCATCTGATCGAAACGATGGGTGAGGATTGCGTCGGGTTCGGATCAGATTACGATGGCGCGGTTGTGCCCGAACCGCTGACATCCTGCGCCGGGCTGCCGAAATTGCGGGCAACCATGCGCCAACACGGTTACGACGACGCATTGATGACGAAACTCTGCCAGGGGAACTGGCTTAGAGTGCTCGAGAATACCTGGGGGGCATAACCCGGGCGCAAGAACCACAACAGATTTCTGACAACAGAGGAACAGATCAAATGAATACATTTGCACGATTGCTTACCGGTGCCGCGATCGGCGTTGCCGTGAGCGTGACATCGTTCGCCGCGGTGGCCGAAACACCGGCAAACATGCTGGTCATCGCACACCGGATTGACGACGTCACAACGATTGATCCCGCCGAGAGTTTCGAGTTTGCGGGGTCCGACATCAGCCGCAATGTCTATGGCCGCCTTGTCAGCCTGGATCCCAACGACCTGGCCGCCGGGTACAAGCCCGACCTCGCCACAAGCTGGGAGGTGTCCGAAGACGGGAAGACCATCACCTTTACCATGCGCGAGGGTGTGACGTTCCATTCTGGCAATCCGGTAACCGCCGAGGACGCAGCATTTTCGTTGCAACGTGCGGTCATCCTGAACAAGACGCCTGCGTTTATCCTGACGCAGTTCGGCTTTACCGCCGAAAACGCGACCGAGACAATCCGCGCCGAAGGCAACACGCTGATGATCACAACGGACAAGCGCTATGCGACGTCCTTTGTGCTGAACTGTCTGACGGCGACCATCGGCGCCATCGTGGACAAGGAAACCGTCATGGCCAATGAGGTTGACGGCGACATGGGCAATGCGTGGTTGCAGACCAATTCCGCAGGCTCCGGCCCGTACAAGCTGGACAGCTGGAAGCCCAATGAGAGTGTCACGATGTCTTCGAACCCGGATTACTACGGCGGTGCACCGGCGATGGAGCGTGTCATCGTGCGCCATGTCCTTGAAAGCGCGTCGCAGCGGCTGCTTCTGGAACGCGGCGATATTGATATCGCGCGCAACCTGAACCCAGAAGACATTGCAGGTGCGTCGCAAGCCGATGGCGTGAAGATCGAAGACGAGCTGAAGGGCCGTCTGATGTACATTGCGCTCAACCAGAAGCACCCTGAGCTGTCGAAGCCTGAAGTGCGGCAGGCCTTCAAGTACCTGATTGACTATGAGGGTATGCGGGACAGCTTTCTAAAGGGCCAATACACGATCCATCAGAACTTCCTACCGGCGACCTATCTGGGCGCGTCTGAGGAAAATCCGTTCTCGTACAACATAGAAAGGGCAAAAGAACTGCTGGCTGCGGCAGGTGTTGAGGACCTCGAGATCGAGATTGGTGTGCGCGAGGCGCAGGAGCGGATCGAGATTGGCCAGAGTTTCCAGAACGCAGCTGCGCAGGCCGGTATCACCGTGAACATCACCGTCGGCACCGCCAAGCAGATCCTTGCGCGGTACCGGGCGCGTGAACTTGATGTCTATCTGGGCGCTTGGGGGCCGGATTATCCGGATCCGCAGACCAATGCGGGCACGTTTGCCTACAACCCTGACAACTCGGACGAGGCCAACGCAACCGGTCTGCTCGCCTGGCGCAACAGCTGGGATACTGGCGGTCTGACGGAAAAGGTCGATGCTGCGGTGGTCGAGAATGACCGAGACACCCGCATCCAGATGTATCAGGACATTCAGGCCGAATTCCGCGAAACGTCGCCCTTTGTCATCATGTTCCAGCAGATCGAACAATCTGCCTTGCGGGACAATGTAACCGACTGGTCCACCGGCCAGGCTGTGACCTCCGCCGCTTATTGGCAGGTCACCAAGTAAATGGCCCTGACCGGGGACAACGGGAGGGGGCGCGTTCGCGCGTCCCTTCCTCCGTGGATCAAGACCACCGCCCTGACCATTGGCTCCATCGCGATGACGATGCTGGGCCTTTTGTTTGTGACGTTTATCATCGGTCGCGTGATGCCGATTGACCCGGTGCTGGCGATCGTGGGCGAGCGTGCGTCGCAGTCCACCTACGACGCGGTGTTTCTGGAACTGGGTCTGGATAAGCCGCTGGTTGTGCAATTCGGCTATTACATCTGGGACGTGCTGCATCTGGATTTCGGCACATCGCTGTTGAACGCAAGACCCGTGTCTGAAGACATCGCCCGGGTCTTTCCTGCAACGCTTGAACTGGCAACGCTCGGCATCATCATCGGCATCGTGATCGGCGTGCCACTGGGCGTCGTTGCGGCGGCACGCAAGGGATCCTGGATTGATCAGGTTGCGCGCGTCCTGGCCCTTGTTGGCTATTCGATGCCGATCTTCTGGCTGGGCCTGATGGGCCTTCTGATCTTCTATGGCATTCTCGGTTGGGTCGGTGGACCGGGTCGCGTCGGCATCTTCTATGTTGATGTGGTGCCCAGCGTGACGGGCCTGATCCTTGTTGACGCGGCACTGGACGGCAACTGGGACGTCTTCAAAAATGCCTTCAGCCACATCATCCTTCCCGCATCGCTGCTGGGCTACTTCTCGCTCGCCTATATCAGCCGCATGACGCGGTCGTTCATGCTTGAGCAACTGAGCGCCGAATACATCACCACCGCGCGGGTCAAGGGCATGTCCGAGTGGGACGTGATCTGGAAACACGCGTTCAAGAACATCCGGGTGCAACTGATCACCGTGATTGCACTGAGCTATGCCACCCTTCTCGAAGGCTCCGTGCTGACCGAGATCATCTTTTCCTGGCCAGGCATCGGCAGCTACATTACCACGGCGCTTTTGAGTGCGGATATGAACGCTGTACTGGGTGGCACAGTCGTTGTCGGGCTGATCTTCATTCTGCTCAATATCTTTTCCGACCTGCTCTACAAAGTCTTTGACCCGAGGGCCAAATAGATGGCGGACATGACCCTCCGGCAGTGGCTGCTGACGGATACACCGACCTCGCGCCGCCACGCCAAACTCTCCGCGCTGTACCAGGGCTGGCTTGCGTTTCGGTCGAACACGATGGCGATGATTGGCCTTGGGATCTTGCTGGCGCTTGTATTGATCGCCGCAGCCGCGCCGCTATTGGCGCCGCATGATCCATTTGTTCAGAACCTTGGCAACCGGCTGGCCCCGCTCGGGTCAGAGGGGCATCTTCTTGGCACGGACAGTTTGGGGCGCGACATCCTGTCCCGTCTGATCTATGGCGCGCGGATCACGCTTTACATTGTGGCGCTTGTGGCGCTCATCGCGCCTGTGGTCGGTCTTTTGGTCGGGACAGTCTCCGGCTATCTGGGTGGATGGGTTGATATCGTCCTGATGCGGATCACCGATATCTTCCTCGCTTTTCCGCGCCTTGTGCTGGCCTTGGCTTTTGTTGCTGCCTTGGGCGCCGGGATCGAAAACGCAGTCATCGCCATCTCGCTAACCGCTTGGCCCCCCTATGCCCGGATTGCACGGGCAGAGACGCTGACGATCCGGTCGTCCGACTACATCTCGGCGATCAAGCTTCAGGGGGCAGGTGGCCTGCGGATCATTACGAAACACATCTGGCCGCTGTGTATCTCATCGCTGATCGTACGTGTCACGCTGGATATGGCGGGGATCATTCTGGCCGCGGCGGGTCTGGGGTTTCTGGGGCTAGGCGCGCAACCGCCCAGCCCGGAATGGGGCGCGATGATTTCCGAAGGACGCCGGTTCATTCTCGACCATTGGTGGGTGGCCACCATGCCCGGGCTTGCGATTTTCACCGTGTCCCTGGCGTTCAACCTGCTGGGTGACGGCCTGCGCGACGTGCTTGATCCAAAGGCGGGTGAATGATGGATTCCCTTCTGGATATCGAAAACCTTTGGGTGCGGTTCCCGACGCGTCAGGGTGTCTTTGACGCGGTGCGCGGTGTTTCTTTTACGCTGGGGCGCGAACGGCTTGGTATCGTGGGTGAGAGTGGGTCAGGCAAGTCGATGACCGGTCGGGCCATCCTACGCCTGATCCGTCCGCCGGGTATTGTCGAAGCGGATCACATCAAGCTGGACGGCGTGGACCTGTTGCAGAAGTCGGAAAAGGCGATGCGTGCCGTCCGGGGCGAGCGCATTTCGATGGTCATGCAGGATCCCAAATTCTCGCTGAACCCGGTGATGACCATCGGAGACCAGATCATCGAAGCCTACAGGCTGCACAACAGGGCGTCGAAATCCGAGGCGCGGTCCAAGGCGCTCGAGATGCTGGAGGCCGTGTCGATCCGCAACCCCGAACGCGTCATGCGCGCCTACCCGCACGAGATGTCGGGCGGTATGGGACAGCGGATCATGATCGCGATGATGCTCATCCCGAATCCGGAGATTTTGATCGCAGACGAGCCGACCTCGGCCCTCGATGTCTCCGTGCAGCGTCAGGTGCTCGACATCATGGACAAGCTGGTCAAGGACAGGGGCATGGGACTGATCTTCATCAGCCACGACCTCAATCTGGTTGCCGATTTCTGCGACCGGGTTCTGATCATGTATGCGGGCCGGATTGTCGAGGTGTGCGATGCCGACAAGCTGCATGATGCGCAACACCCCTATACACGCGGCTTGCTGAACTCGCTGCCGCGGCTCGACACGCCGCGCGACCGGTTGGACGTTTTGGCGCGTGACCCCGCCTGGTCAGACACCCCAAGCGTGAGTGGGCGCATATGACAATGCTGAGCATTGAGGGCCTGAACGTGTGGTTCGGACGCGACAGAGACCGTGTGGACGCCGTCAAAGGCGCGTCATTTGATGTGAAGGCCGGAGAGAGCTTCGGCCTTGTCGGTGAAAGCGGTTCGGGAAAGTCCACCATCCTGCGCGCGATCACCGGCCTTGCGCCGACCTGGTCGGGCAGGATCACCGTGGATGGTCGGGCTATCGAAAAGGCCCGCCTGCGCGCCTTCTATAAGCAGGTCCAGATGGTGTTTCAGGATCCCTACGCGTCGCTCCACCCGCGTCACTCTGTCGATGCGGTTCTGGGCGAGACGCTGCAATTGCATGGATTTTCTGACATCGACACACGTGTCGTGAAATTGCTTGATGATGTTGGGTTGGGACAGAAGTTTCGGTTCCGGTATCCACACCAGTTGTCGGGCGGGCAACGCCAGCGCGTGGCCATTGCCCGCGCGCTGGCCCCAGAACCACAGCTCTTGCTGCTGGACGAGCCGACCTCGGCGCTAGATGTTTCAGTGCAGGCCGAAATTCTCAACCTGCTCGCCGATCTGCGGCAGGAACATGGCCTTACCTTTTTGATGGTCTCGCACGATCTGAGCGTCGTGGGTCACATGTGCGACCGGCTTGCGGTGATGAAGGACGGCGAGATTGTCGAGATTATGGAGGTTGCAGCCCTGCGCGCCATGCAGGCCACGCATCCATATTCACAGCACTTGCTTCAGGCGTCGGTCTGAGGCGCAATTCAACAGGGGGACTTCATGTATCATATCAGAAATCGTCTACTCGCCGGTGTCGCCGCCGGGTTTCTGGCGGTCGCGCCGCTAGACGCCCAGACGCCGGACAACATGCTGGTGGTTGCGCAAAACATAGACGACATCGTCACGATCGACCCCGCATCGGCGTATGAATTCAGCTCGGGCGAATACGTGGCCAACACCTATGACACGCTGGTGCGTTACGACGCCACGGACACGACCGTTCTTGCGCCGGCGTTGGCGACCGATTGGCAGGTCGATGCCGAAAACAAGGCAGTCACGTTCACCTTGCGCGATGATGTCACCTTTCACTCAGGCAACCCGCTCAGGGGTGAAGATGTGGTCGGATCTTGGAAACGCGTGGTGTCACTCGACAAGGCGCCCGCTTTCATCCTGACCCAACTCGGCTGGACCCCCGAAAACATCGAAGAGATGGTGACCGCCGACGGCAACACGATCACCGTTCGGTATGAGGGCGACTTCGCCCCGTCTTTTGTCCTTAACGTGTTGGCCGCGCGCCCGGCGTCGATCGTGGACATGGAAACCGTTATGGCCAATGAGGTCGATGGCGACATGGGCCACGCCTGGATGAACCGGAATTCAGCTGGCACAGGGCCGTTCAGCCTTGGCACTTATCGCCCCGCCGACATTCTCTCGCTGGATGCCAATCCGGATTACTATCTGGGCGGCCCCGCCATGGAGCGCGTCGTGATCCAGCATAATCCGGAAGGAGCCACACAGCGTCTGCAGCTGGAAGCAGGCGACATTGATATGGCCAAGAACCTCGATCCGGGCCAGATTGCCGGGCTTGAGGGCGTCGATGGTGTCAGGGTCGAGACCTATCCGCAGGCAGCGGTGCACTGGGTGTCCTTCAACCAGAAAACCGAAAGCCTGACCGATCCAGCGGTCTGGGAGGCTGCGCGGTATCTGGTGGATTACGAGGGGATGGCCGACGGTATGCTCAAGGGACAGATGAAGGTGCACCAGGCTTTCTGGCCGGACGGTTTTCCGGGTGCGCTGACGGACACGCCATTCACCTACGACCCGGAGAAAGCCAAGCAGATCCTGGCAGATGCCGGGGTCGAGACGCCGATCAGCGTGACGATGGACGTCATTTCTGCCCCGACGTTTGTCGAGATGGCGCAGGCTTTGCAGGCGTCCTTTGCCCAGGGCGGGATCAACCTTGAGATCGTGCCGGGCACCGGGGCGCAGGTCATTACAAAGTACCGTGCCCGCACGCATGAGGCGATGATGCTGTACTGGGGACCGGACTTCATGGACCCGCATTCCAACGCCAAGGCGTTCGCCTTCAACGCAGACAATTCGGACGACAAGTATGCATCGACCACCACTTGGCGGAACGCGTGGATGCCGCCCGCCGAGATGAATGAGAAGACCATGGCCGCCCTCTCAGAACAGGATGCCGACACGCGGTTGGAGATGTATCTGGAACTGCAGAAAGCGACGCAAGCCGAAGCACCCTTTGTCATCATGTTCCAGGCGATCAAGCAGGTCGCGATGCGCGATACTATCCAGGGGTTCGTGAACGGTGCCACCTCCGACTACGTTTTCTACCGCCTGGTTGAAAAGAAGTGATGGAAACAGCGTCCCCGGATGCCTTTTTTGCCAAATTGCACGAGAATATCGGGGGGCGCTTGTTCACCGTCACCGTACTTGACCGAAAGGCAGGGCTTGCACAGCGTGTGTATTCGTCGGACCCTGAGGCTTATCCAGTTTCGGGAACCAAGCCGATGTCGCAGGGCGCGTGGACTGACATGGTCATCAACCGCGCAGAAACCTTTGTGGCAAACACGGTGGCAGAGTTTGCCATCTATTTCGGTGATCACGCATTGATCGAAAGCCTGGGCTGTCAATCCGCCCTGAATGTGCCGGTTTTGGACAACGATCAGGTGATTGGGACGGTGAATGTGCTGGACCAAGAGCACCATTTCACGCCGGAACGCGTGCAACGCTGTCAGTCCATCGTGCAGGAACGGCGCGACGAACTCGTCGCGACGCTGCGCGGCTTTAAGCCATGATCTCGCTTGGTGCATCAGCGCGTCACGCGGTGAACAAACGTCTGTCGTCCCTCTGGTGATTTAGGTTTCAGCGTGATGATGTGGCGGCATGAAACATGCATGTCAGCAGCGCGGGGGTGATGATCATGGCAGGGCCGCTTGACGGGTTGAAGGTCGTCGAAATGGCCGGCCTCGGTCCTGCACCACTTGCTGGCCAGTTGCTGTCGGACATGGGTGCGGAGGTTGTGGTTATTGACCGTGCTTCCGCGCCGTCGGACGTGCACGACATAAATCGACGAGGCAAACGGTCGATCGCCCTGAACCTCAAGTCCGATGTGGGTCTTGCAGTCGCCCGCGATCTGATCTGCCAAGCCGATATCCTGATCGAAGGCTTCCGGCCCGGTGTGATGGAACGGCTGGGGCTGGGACCCGCCGATCTGCCCGACACGCTGATTTATGGCCGAATGACAGGCTGGGGGCAGGAGGGTCCGCTGGCCCAAACTGCGGGCCATGATCTGACCTATCTGGCGCAAACCGGTGTTTTGAGCTTACTCGCAACGGCCGACGCGCCACCGAAACCGCCGTTGAACCTGATCGCCGATTATGGCGGCGGCAGCATGTTCCTGATCTTTGGCATTCTATCAGCTGTGATCGCACGAGGACGCACCGGCAAAGGGCAGGTTGTGGATGCTGCGATGATCGACGGCGTACCCGCCATGATGGGGCTGTTGCACGGGTTCATGGCGAGCGGTTTTTGGTCGGAAGAGCCAGGTACGAATTGGCTGGATGGCGGTGCGCCATTCTACCGATGCTACCGGTGCGCTGACGGGCGGGACATCGCCGTTGCCGCGCTTGAACCGCAGTTCTATGCCGCCTTGCTCGACGGTTTGGGGTTGGATGCGGCGACACTGTCTGATCAGAATGATCGCGAGCAATGGCCTGCGATGACGAAGATGTTCAAAGAACTCTTTGCCAGCCGTTCAAGAGACGAGTGGGTCGAAACCTTTGCGGGCACCGATGCCTGTGTTGCACCGGTTCTGTCGATGGCAGAGGCGCAACGCGATCCACATCTCAAGGCCCGCGGCACCTATATTGCACCAGACGGTATCGTACAGGCGGCGCCAGCGCCGCGTTTCAGCAGATCCGCCCCACGCACCCCGGCACCGCCGACGCCGCCCGGAGCGGATGCACATGCATTGCTGTCCGAACTTGGTTACGACGACGCGCGCATCGAAAACCTGCGTCGTGAAAGGCACCTGACATGAAGGCAATTATCGTGGGTGGCGGCATCGGCGGACTGTCTGCCGCAATTGCGTTGCACCTGCGTGGCTGGAACGTCTGTGTTTGCGAACAGGCGCCGGCATTGACCGAAGTTGGCGCAGGGCTTCAAATCTCGCCCAATGGCTGGCGCGTCATTGAAGCGCTGGGCGTGGCCGACCACTTGGCGAAGGTGGTTTTCGAACCCGAGGCTATTGAAATGCGGCTGGGAACATCCGGCCGCCGTGTGTTTCACTTGCCGATGAAGGGTTACGCGCTGAAGAGATGGGGCGCGCCCTACTTTCATGTGCATCGGTCGGATTTGGTCGATGCTTTGGCGGCGCGCTTGGCTGAGCTCGCGCCAGACGCGGTTCGAACCGCGCGTCCCGTCTCCGGCTACACGTCTTCGGGTGTGGTGCAGTTCGACGATGGTGAGACACAAGACGCGGATCTTGTCGTGGGTGCCGATGGACTGCATTCGATCATCCGGCGCCAGATGCTCGGCTGTCAGTCCCCCCGCTATACCGGCAATGTCGCATGGCGGGCGGTCGTGCCTCTGGCCGATTTGGAAAACCCGCCGCCGCCAACCGCTTGCGTTTGGGCGGGGAACAAGCGCCATGCGGTGACCACGCGGTTGCGTGCGGGCACGATGGCCAATTTCGTGGGCATGGTCGAACAAGACGAACCTGCACCGGAAGGTTGGAGGGTCGAGGGCAGCCGCGACGATGCGCTGGCGGCCTTTTTGGGCTGGGACCCGACAATTGTCAGGTTGATCGAACACGCGCCTGTTTTGAACCGATGGGCACTTTTTGACCGCCCGCCATTGCCGCGTTGGCATGATGGCCGGGTCGCCCTGTTGGGCGATGCCGCCCACCCGATGCTACCATCCATGGCGCAAGGAGCTGTTCAGGCACTGGAAGACGCCTGGACACTTGCAGCCATACTGGACGGAGCTGACGATATCGAAGCTGCATTGGGGCAGTATTACGAACGGCGCATCGGCCGCACCGCTCGCATTCAGGCAGGATCGGCAGCAAATGCGCGGATGTTTCACAAAGCATCTGTTTTGGGGCGTATTGGTTTCTATGGACCAATGGCTGTGGGCGCACGCCTGTTTCCCAGCCTGGTTCACGCCCGTCAGGACTGGGTCTACCGCCATGATGTCACGGGCCAGACTTAACCGCCAAGTCTGTCCCGCAAGGCCTGCGGGGTTTGGCCCGTCCACGCGTTGAATGCCCGGTAGAAAGAGTTCGGGTCACGATACGCGAGCAAGTAGCTGATCTCGGCAACATTCAGGTCGGTCGAGGTCAGGTATTCGCGGGCGAGATCGGCGCGCGTTCTGTCCAGAACCGCCTGGAAACGCGTGCCCTCATCCCTCAAATGGCGTTGTAAGCTGCGTGTGCTCAGGCGCATCCTCCTTGCGGCCGCTTCAATTGTTGCTTCCCCGGCCGGCAGCATTTCTGCAAGGGTTGCACGCAACCGAGCCGATACAGCCTGTTCCTCGGTCCGCAGGCGCATCTGGCGTTTGAAACTGGGTTCCAACTGCGCCCACTGCGCGGGATCGGCAGACAAGAGCTTGCGGTCGGCATCCTCGGGCGACAATGTCAGCTTTGTTGGACCTCCCAAAGTGATCTGCACACCCAGAAACTCTTCGAGTGCGCGGTGGCAAGGCAGCTGTTCCGGCAGCTGCGCGCGTAGCGGCACCATGTGATGTCCGGTGCATCCCCGGATCGCTTCGGTCAGGAATACCAGTTCGGCTGCCCCAAATGTCGATGGCAGCGGCAGGTTTGGCTGGTTTGAGGTTTTCGTGACCTCAAGCGCCTGTGTCTGCGTCCGCTTGAGACCCAGATACAACGGCCCGGTAAGCGGTTTGAACAGCGAAAGCCGCTCCAATCCGACGGCGACGCGTGGGCTGCAAGTAAACGCGAAAAAGGCGGGGTTGAACGGCCCACGAGCGTAAGCACGCCCAAGGACAAGCGGCGTGTCGTTGCGGTTGGCCTCTGCCATGATGGCGTTCCATCCGGAAAAGTAATCTGCCGCATTCACCCCACGCCCTTCGTTCCGCAAAAAATCAGTGGGAAACCGCATCCGCCGCATCACCGCTGTGGGGTCAACGTGAAGCAGGCCGCACAGTTGTTCCGTCGTCCTGCCGATCTTGTAGTATGTGTCATGCGCTGCTGCCATGCGCGCATTGTGCCGTGCGCACGCCAGCAATGCCAGTATTGTGGCGGGATCTGCAAATGTATTGGCGCTCTTTGCGCGTCAGCTCTTGTTCATCCGGTTTTCGATCAGATCATCAACAACCGACGGATCGGCAAGGGTGGACGTGTCGCCAAGTGCGCCGAAATCATCTTCGGCAATCTTGCGCAGGATGCGTCGCATGATCTTGCCCGACCGGGTCTTGGGAAGGCCAGGTGCCCATTGGATCAGATCGGGTGACGCAATCGGTCCAATCTCGGTCCGAACCCAGGTCCGCAGTTCCTTGCGAAGCTCCTCATTGGGCTCTTCGTCGTTCATCAGGGTCACGTAGCAATAGATGCCCTGACCCTTGATGTCGTGCGGGTAGCCCACGACCGCCGCCTCTGCCACCTTGGAATGCGCAACAAGCGCGCTCTCGACCTCGGCCGTGCCCATGCGGTGACCAGACACGTTGATGACGTCATCGACGCGGCCGGTGATCCAGTAGTCGCCATCTGCGTCCCGGCGGCAGCCGTCACCAGTAAAGTAGTAACCCTTGTAGTCCGAGAAATAGGTTTTCTCGAACCGCTCGTGATCGCCCCAGACGGTGCGCATCTGTCCGGGCCAGCTGTCCGCGATGACGAGCACGCCCTCGACCCCGTTGCCCTCGATGATCTCGCCGGAAGCGGGCTCCAGCACCAACGGTTTGATCCCGAAAAACGGCTTCATCGCCGCGCCCGGCTTGGTTGCGTGGGCGCCGGGCAGGGGGGTCATTAGATGTCCACCCGTCTCGGTCTGCCACCAGGTGTCGACAATGGGGCAGCGCCCGCCACCCACAACGTCGTTATACCAGTTCCACGCCTCGGGATTGATCGGCTCACCCACCGTGCCGAGCACCTTGATGCTGCTCAGGTCGCATTTCGTCACAGGATCGTTCCCGTGCGCCATGAGCGCGCGGATCGCGGTGGGCGCCGTGTAAAACTGTGCCACCTTGTGCTTTTCGCATACGTGCCAAAAGCGAGAGGCGTCCGGGTAGGTCGGCACCCCTTCGAACATCAGGGTCGTGGCACCATTCGCCAGCGGGCCATAGACAATGTAGCTATGCCCCGTGACCCATCCCACGTCTGCGGTGCACCAATAGACATCGCCGTCCTTGTAATCGAATGTGATCTCGTGGGTGAACGCGGCGTAAACAAGATAGCCGCCGGTTGTGTGTACCACGCCTTTGGGCTGTCCTGTGGACCCGGAGGTGTAAAGGATGAACAAGGGATCCTCGGCACCCATCTCCTCTGGCGGGCAATCGTCAGCTGCTTTTGCAGCTTCTTCGTGAAGCCAATAGTCCAGTCCGTTGCGCCACGCGATCTGCTGACCCGTGCGTTTGACGACAAGGCACTTCGTGTCATCAATCACGTTGATCAGCGCTTGGTTCACGTTGTCCTTCAGGTTCGTCACCCGGCCCCCGCGCGGCGCGCCATCGGCGGTGATAACGACCTTGGCGTCGCAACCCGACACACGGGCCGCCAGCGCGTCGGGCGAGAAGCCCGCAAAAACGATGGAATGAATGGCCCCGATCCGCGCGCAAGCGAGCATGGCATAGGCCGCTTCTGGTATCATGGGCAGATAGATGACAACCCGGTCGCCTTTGCCAACGCCAAGATCCTTGAGCACGTTGGCCATCTTGCATGTCTCGGCATGCAGTTCGCGATACGTGATGTGCTTGGCCTCATCCTCCGGACTGTCCGGTTCCCAGATGATCGCTGTTTGATCGCCGCGCGCCGCAAGATGACGATCAATGCAGTTGGACGAGACGTTTAATGTTCCGTCACCATACCAGTTGATCGCCACGTTGCCGAAGTCATAGGACACGTCTTTGACCTGGCTGTAGGGTTTGATCCAGTCGATGCGCTTGCCGTGTTCACCCCAGAAGCCAGCCGGATCGGCGATGGATGCAGCATACATCTCTTTGTATTTTGCGGCGTCTACATGGGCATGTGCGGCCAATTCTGGGTTTGGCGCGTGGGTCTTGGTATCCGACATGGTTCCTCCCGGTCGTGCAGTCGTGTGATCGGAGGCGCACAAACCGCGCACCCCGCCACACCTGCGGCGGGTCTCCTCCCTCTTGTCTGTGATAATACGCAACGCAGCGCAGAAGGAAATAAATGAGACGTTGGTTGTAGGGGATCATCGCGACCAGCCGCTGTAGCGAGCCCGCGCAAACGGCTGCACTTCGCTTGCGAGCCCTTGGCAGCGCAGCATCGCCACGTTAGCCTCTCCGCAAGCGGGCCGACACGTCCCGCAGCAAGGGAGAGATATCATGAAAACGATCGCAGTGGGCGGCATCGCCGCAGCTATTTCCTGCACTTTCGCGCTCGAAGCGGCCGCGACCGAGTGGAATGTGTCGGTGTGGGGCAAGCGCCGTGCCTTTACTGAACATGTCGAGAAACTGGCAGAGTTGGTCAGTGAAAAGACGAACGGCGAATTCACAATGAACATCAGCTACGGGGGGCTGTCCAAGAACCGCGAGAATCTGGATGGCATTTCCATCGGCGCCTTCGAGATGGCGCAGTTCTGTGCGGGCTATCACCGCGACAAGAACCGCGTGATCACGGTCCTGGAACTGCCCTTCCTGGGTGTTGAGAACCTGGAACAGGAAGTGGCTGTTGCTTCTGCTGTGTATCAACACCCCGCCGCAATAGAGGAAATGGAGCAGTGGAACGCAAAGCTGCTGATGACCTCGCCGATGCCGCAATACAACATCGTGGGAACGGGCGAGCCCAAGACGAAATTGTCCGACTTTGAAGGGATGCGCGTGCGCGCGACCGGTGGGCTGGGCAAAGCGTTTGAAAGTGTTGGCGGCGTGCCGACGTCTGTAACGGCGACCGAAGCCTACCAGGCGATGGAGTCGGGCGTTGTGGATACAGTGGCCTTCGCCCAGCACGCGCACCTGTCCTTTGGCACCATCAACCAGGCGGATTGGTGGACGGCCAATCTGAACCCCGGTACCGTGAACTGCCCTGTCGTCGTGAACATCGACGCCTATGACAGCTTGTCGGATGACCACAGGGCCGCGCTTGAAAGCTCGATCCCCGAAGCACTGGATCACTACCTGGCCAACTACGCGGAACTGCTGGAGCGCTGGGACAGCGTGTTGGAGGAGAAGGGCGTGCAGAAGGTCGAGATTGCACCTGACGTGATCGAAGAGTTCCGTGCTGCGGCGGCCGATCCTGCACGTGATGCTTGGATCGCTGATATGGAAGCCCAAGGGATCCCAGGCCAGGAACTCTATGATCTGGTCGTCAAGACTCTCGCGGACGCCAAGGGCGGCAGCTAAAAGACTGGCTCGGCAGGTCCTACTACCTGCCGAGCCAGAACGAACAACCTCATTAAGGGGGCGGGCATGGCAGGTACATCCACTGTGCTGGAGGATTCCAGCCTACTAAGTCGCTTGGACCGGGCCTTGCTGCCCATCGAGCGCGTGATGGCTTTGCTCAGTGGCCTGGCCGCCTTTTCCCTCATGTTCCTGGCGGCTTACTCCGTGTCGGCGCGCGAATTCTTCGAAAAGCCGCTGCTGGGGTACGTCGACTACATCGAAGCGCTGATGCCGCTGATCGCAATCATGGGCGTGTCTTACGTGCAGCGCAGTGGCACCCATATCCGCATGGACATCATTGTCGGCGCCATGCGCGGGCGTGTGTTGTGGTTTGTCGAATTGGTGATGGTGCTGCTGATCCTTGTTCTGATGATCGCGCTCGTCTGGGGGGCGTGGGCGCATTTCGACCGCTCCTTTGATTGCGCGCGACCCTTGTGCAGTCGCGACAGTTCCATCGACATCTCGATGCCGCTCTGGCCGTCAAAGCTGCTGGTGCCAATCGCCTTTGTGGTGCTCTGCGCGCGCCTGGTTTTGCAAGCCGTCGGCTACGCGCGGGCGCTCTGGCTGAACCTGGATCGCCCCGTGGCCGTGCCGCTGATACAGAGCGTGGCGGCCCAGGCCAGGGCCGAGGCCGACGCGTTGGAAGGGGCGGATTGATGGATCCGATCACAATCGGTCTGTGGACCACGGGCGGCATGCTGTGCCTCGTCTTTCTGGGCATGCGCGTCGCTTTCGCCGCCGGCCTGGCGGGATTTGTGGGGCTGGTGTGGTTGCGCTGGAACGGGTTCGACTATGCGCCCGAACGGTTCGGGAAGGCGGTCGAGATCAGCGTGAAAATCGCAGGTCAGGTGCCACATTCCAAGGTGTCTGCCCACGCGCTCAGCCTGATCCCAACGTTCATCCTGATCGGCTACCTCGCCTACTACGCAAAGTTGACGACCGCCCTGTTCGATGCGGCCAAGAAATGGATCGCATGGGTGCCGGGCGGGCTCGCTGTTTCGACAGTTTTTTCGACTGCCGGTTTCGCCGCGGTATCAGGTGCATCCGTCGCGACTGCAGCCGTGTTTGCACGCATCGCCATCCCCGAAATGCTCAAGATCGGATATAACAAGCAGTTCGCCGCGGGTGTCGTGGCCGCAGGTGGAACGCTTGCATCCCTGATCCCGCCCTCCGCCATCCTCGTTATCTACGCCATCATCGTGGAACAGGACGTGGGCAAACTGCTGCTCGCAGGGTTCATTCCGGGTGCGTTTTCCGCGTTTGTGTATGCCGTTCTCATTATTGGTATCGCGGTCATCTTCAAAAATGTCGGACCGCCGGTTGGCGGTTTCACATGGCGCGAACGCCTGGTCGCGTTGCCACCTGCGCTGCCCATCGTGGCCGTGGTCGTGATCATTATCTTCTTCGTCTACAACCCTTTCGGTGATGCATGGGGCACGCCGACCGAAGGCGGTGCTGTGGGCGCGTTCATCGTGTTCCTGATGGCGCTCTACCGCGGAATGCGCTTGTCCGAACTGAAGGACGCGCTGATCGAAACCGCCAAGCTGACCGTGATGATCTTTACCATCATCTGGGGCGTGCTGATCTACGTCCGGTTCCTGGGCTTTGCCGACCTGCCGGGCGCCTTCAGCGACTGGATCACCTCGCTGACCGTTTCACCCATGCTGATCCTGATCTGCATCCTGCTCGCTTACGCCGTGCTGGGTATGTTCATGGACGCCATAGGCATGCTCCTTCTGACATTGCCCGTCGTTTACCCGGCGGTCATGGCCCTGAACGGGGGCGAGTTCGTGAGCGCCGAGGACAGCGCCTTTGGCATGTCAGGGCCCATGTGCGCGATCTGGTTCGGGATCCTCGTGGTGAAGATGGCGGAGTTCTGTCTGATCACGCCGCCCATCGGCCTCAACTGTTTCGTCGTGGCGGGCGTACGCGATGACCTGAGTGTGCAGGATGTGTTTAAAGGCGTGACGCCGTTCTTCATCGCGGACGCGATCACGATCGCACTTCTTGTGGCCTTCCCCGCAATCGTGCTGTGGTTGCCCTCACTCGCGTGAACGGCGGACGGAGGCGATGATGCCGGACAAGACGATCCTGGTGGTCAGTACCTACGACACCAAGAATGACGACTGAACTACATTATCCAGGCCACCATCGAAAGGGACGCAGAAAACACCGCAATGCAGATCATGGCTAGGGTGCCAGCGCTTTCGCGCAACGCCTGTTCACCGAAGGCCGCTTTGACGGGATCATCATTGTGGGAGGCACAATGGGGACCGATGCCGCGCTCGATATCTGCCGGGTCCTGCCGCTTGGTGTGCTCAAATACGTTGTCTCAACGGTCTCCTTTTCGCCTCTGATAGAACCGCAACGTTTGTCAGCCGACATCCAAATGATCCTATGGACGGGCGGTCTCTACGGCCTCAACTCTGTCTGCAAGTCGTCCTTGTCCCAGGCGGCAGGCGCGGGTCCGAGGTCGCGATCTGCCACGCCACCGGTATGGGCGGCATGGCCTTTGAGAGCATCGCGCGAGATGGCGCAGCGATTGAAGCAGTCGGACGCGCCCGTTTATGTGCTGCTGCCAAACCAGGGGATCGAGGAGTGGGCCGCCGCGGCGGCAAAGCACATAATGCGCAAGCCCTTGCGGCCTTTTGCGATGAGATGCGGACGCAGATGACTGACCCGATCCAATTCTCCGAATTGGGGTGTCACATTAACGCCCCTGCATTTGTCGAGGCGGCACTTGCCATCGTTGACGGCTGGGTGGCCGACGGAACAGTCCAGATAACGTGAGCGCCCGGCGCTTCCGCGTTGTTAGTTACAAAAGCAACTGATACCCGATTTCGAAACATGCACGGCACGGCGGGCGCAGGCCGCGCGATAAACAAGGACAAAACCATGGCCAAGGCTTTCGCATCCCAGGGGGACATGACGGAAAAGACCATCACCTTTGACGAGATTGGTGAGGGGCTGTGGGCGTTTACCGCCGAAGGGGACCCCAATTCCGGCGTTATCATCGGCGACGACAGCGTGATGATTGTCGAGGCACAGGCGACCCCGCGTCTGGCCGAGAAGGTGATCGAAAAGGTGCGGTCGGTGACAGACAAGCCGATCACGCATCTGGTGCTGACCCATTACCACGCGGTGCGGGTGCTGGGCGCATCCGCCTATGGCGCGGATCAGATCATCATGTCCGACATGGCCCGCGGCATGGTGGCCGAGCGCGGACAAGAGGATTGGGACAGTGAATTCCAACGCTTCCCGCGTCTCTTTGAAGGGCACGAGAGCATTCCGGGCCTGACCTGGCCGACAACGACCTTCACGGATGCAATGACCGTTTATCTTGGAAACCGAAGGGTGGACATCAAACATCTGGGCCGCGCTCATACGGCAGGGGATGCTGTCATTCACATACCTGATCAGAACGTGATGTTTACGGGTGACATCGTGGAATATCATTCAGCCTGCTACTGCGGTGACGGGTATTTCGGCGCATGGGGCGGCACCCTGGACAAGATCAAAGCCTATGACGTTGACGCCATCGCACCGGGGCGCGGGGATGCACTCGTCGGATCAGAGATGGTGAACAAAGCCATCGAAAACACGCGGGATTTTGTGGATAGCACCTACCGCCCGGCCGCCCGGGTTGCCGCGCGAAATGGTTCTTTGAAAGAGGCATGGGATGCTGTGCGCTCTGAATGTGACGCAAAATTCAATGACTACGCGATTTACGAGCACTGCCTGCCTTTCAACGTCGCCCGCGCTTATGACGAGGCCCGCGGCATCGCGCATCCGCGTGTCTGGACGGCCAAGCGGGACATAGAGATGTGGGAGGCGTTGCAGGGTTAGGACATGGTCGATGTACGTTACGACATAGAGTTCCAACTTTACCCATACGCCCCCGTTGCGGCTCAGACGTTGCCCGCACAAAGACACCCAGTGGTTGTTGTGGGCGGTGGGCCGATTGGAATGGCCTTGGCGCTGGACCTTGGGCGCAAGGGAACCCCAGTGGTGGTTCTTGATGACCATGACGGCGTGGGGCAGGGCAGTCGTGCCATCTGTTTCGCCAAGCGCACGCTGGAGATTGCCAATCGTCTTGGCGCAGGCCAGCGGATGATGGACAAAGGCGTTGTCTGGAACGTGGGCAAGGTCTTTCACGGCGACGACCGCGTGTTCCAGTTTAACCTGCAGCCGGAGGATGGGCACCGCTGCCCGGCCTTTATCAACCTGCAGCAGCCCTATTTTGAAAAGTTCCTGGTGGACGAGATCCGCGCGGCGCAATCAGAAGGCGCGCCAATCGAGATCCGCGGGCGCAACGCTGTCACTGCTATGGATCAGCGCGACGACCATGTGCTGCTCGATGTCGACACACCTGACGGCCCTTATCAACTTGAAGCCGAATGGCTGATCGCGTGTGACGGCGCGCGCTCACCCATACGCGACATGATGGGGCTAGGCTTTGATGGCCGCGTGTTCGAAGACAACTTCCTGATCGCTGACGTCAAGATGACGGCCGATTTCCCGACCGAGCGGTGGTTCTGGTTCGAACCGCCGTTCAAGGACGCGGGCCAATCTGCGCTGCTGCACAAGCAACCGGACGATATTTGGCGCATCGACTTTCAACTGGGTTGGGACATCGACCGCGACAAAGAGCTGAAAGAGGAAAACATCCGCGCCCGCGTCGATGCGATGCTGGGCGAGGGTGCGGAATACGAACTGGAATGGACGTCGATCTACACGTTCCAATGCCGTCGGATGCAAGAATTTCGCCATGATCGCGTGATCTTTGCCGGTGACAGCGCGCACCAAGTGTCTCCCTTCGGCGCGCGTGGGGCCAATTCCGGTGTGCAGGATGCGGACAATCTGGCCTGGAAGCTGGACCTGGTTCTGCGCGGCCTCGCACCCGATGCCCTGCTCGACACCTATTCCGAGGAACGTGCGCACGGAGCAGACGAAAACATCCTGAATTCGACCCGAGCCACGGATTTCCTGACACCAAAAAGCGAGATCAGCAAAGTCTTCCGCAACGCGATCCTTGATCTTGCGAAAGATCACAGTTTTGCCCGCCCGATGGTCAACTCGGGCCGGTTGTCTGTGCCCTGTGTGTACGATGGTTTGTCGTTGAATGGGCCTGATCGTCTTGCCGGGCCAGACAAAACACGGGTCGGCGCGCCCTGTGTTGATGCACCGTTGCAAAACGGATTTTTGCTGGATGAACTCACAGGCGCTTTCACGATCCTCGCAATAAACACCACCCCTCCCGCGCTCCCGCAGATCGACGGTATTCCTGTGAAAACACTTGCGCTTTCCACGCAGGAAGATGATCCGACAGGCGCGTTGCGAGAAAGGTATCTTGGTGACGCGGGCTGTGCCCTCTACCTCATTCGGCCAGATCAACACGTTGCGGCGCGGTGGCCCACGGCAGACGACCAGATAATCGCCAATGCGCTGCGGACTGCTATTGGACGAGGTCGTACGTATGACGCTTAACCTCGACCCAAACATTCCCGATCCGGACGGATTTTATGACGAATTATTGGCAGTACATAAGGACCTGAGCAAAAAAGAAAGTGATGCGCTCAATGCGCGTCTGTTGCTGATCCTGGCCAACCACATCGGCGACCGGGCCATTCTGTCGCAAGCCCTGAAAGCCGCGCGCAAGCGGTAACGCGCTAAGCACCTTTTCGATATTGTGATGGGGTCATCCCCAACTCACGCTTGGCCGCGGTATAAAAGGAAGACCGCGGGTTAAAGCCCACGGCATACGCAATCTCAGGGATCGTGGCGTCTGTGTGGCGCAGCTTGTCTGCTGCATCTTTTATGCGCCAGTGGTTCACGCAGTCGAAAAAGCGCACCCCGACCCGGTCATGCGCACCAGGGTGCAATCCCGCCTTCAGCGGCGCAGGCAACGGCAAGATGTACATGTAGAGAGCGACGGGCAGCCCATGCCAAGGCCGTCGGTGATGAGGCATCTCCTGAGTTGGATCATGGGTCAGGCGTTGAACATACAGGCAAAGCAAGAGGGGCTTGCACATGGTCAATGGCACTTCCGCCAATTCGATTGCGAAAGCGATCATGCTGCCTTGTCTCACTGGAAACGCAACGGCCGCTGAGATGGCCAGCATTTCCACGGCACTGATCATGAAAAAAGTGCAAGTGGCAGCCTGACATAGCGGTGCCGATCGGGCAGCAAAAGAAGGTGGGCGCAAAATGCAGTCAGGACGAGCAACCCCACGGCTGCTGTCAGGCGCAGTGTCTCCTGATCGAAGTCGAGGTGTTCTGGGGCCATGGAAAGGTTGCACGTCACGAAAATGGATGTGGACGCGCCCGCAGATGGTGCGGACGCGTGCTGTTTCAGAAGATAGAACAGTCCTCTGTCAATGGTTCGCAACCCGCGCCAACGACCGAAATCTCAGCATCACCCAAACTGATCCGGGCGGAGCGACCACAGTTTTCGATGTGTAGGTCGTCGAGGTTCCGTCGGGTTTGCGAGCAATCAAGCACGTCTTCCGCCATATCAAAACCGAATACGCGGTCATGACCGGTCTCGTTTTTGAAAACAAACCTGTCGGCCCCGTTCCCGCCCCACAAGTCGTCTGAATCGGCACCCCCCTCCAGCACGTCATTGCCATCGCCGCCACGCAGCATGTCACTTCCCGACCCGCCCGTCAGGCTGTCATCGCCACTCCCCCGCGCAGATTGTCGCGACCATTATCGCCGTGCAGCACGTCGTTGCCCTGTCCGCCGTTGAGAAAACCGTTTCCCGCACCGCCCTGGATCATGTCGTCGCCGCCCTGCCCACAGATATGGTCATGGACCTCGCCGCCGTCGATCTTGTCGTCTCCATATTCGCCAAGCAGGTGATCATTGCCGTCCAATCCGATCAGTTGATTATCGGCATGAGTCGAAGCGGGCGCATGTCGAAGCACGTCGAAGACATCACTGCGCTGTTCGCCGATCCAAAGGGTTGAGCCATTGAAAAAAGTAAAACGGCCAAGGTCGAAGTCGGTCAATCCACCTTCGAATGTCAGGCGGGCGTCATCCAGTTCCAGTACGGTTTCGATGTCTCCAAGACCGCCCGACACTTCGCCCAACATGATCTGGGCAGCCGTTCCCGCAATGGTAAAACTGTCACTGGATGGATCGAAACTGGCCCATGCGTCATCGTTGAAAATCTGGGCAAACGCATCGACCAAATATCGTGCCGGAAGACAGTCCAAGGCTTTAACCATCCTGGCTGGGTGTGCTGTCCGGGGTTCGAAAGTCCAGCATCTCCTCCATCTGACCGGGTGACAGCAATGCGCGTGAAACAAGCAGCGCGTCAAGGAAGCGGATCATGTCGGACGTCGTCGACACCACGCCGCCAGACGCGCCGAAGTCCAGGGGCGCATCGGTGACGTCGATGATCTGATCTGGAACAAGCTCGGCATAAGAGAGCAGACCGTTTTCAAAAGTGCCGTCAGACTTCAAGGAGCTGTCTTTCATCCCTGCAACGGAAAAGACGCGGTTCGAAAACACCTGTCCGAAGCTGTCCCCGGTGATCTGTTCGACCAGCTTTTGCAGCAAGAGAAAGTTCGTGTTCCAGTATTCATAGGCTTCGCCCGGCGCGAAAGAGGCGTCCTGACCGGAGGCCAGTGCGAGCAATTTGCCGGTTTCAAGTGGCCGATCCGGATGCTGCATCAGCCGTTCGATGAAGGCTCGCAACCCGCTCTGACCAGGGATGCTGTCGAAATCCGGGATGCCCGGGCGGTTGGACAGCAATTCCCGAACCATAACGTCGTGGATATTCGGGATGTCCTCCAGACCGGTCAGGTCCATCTGTGCGGCAAGCGGCGCGTCAATGTCGATTGCACCTTCGCCAACAAGTTGC
Source organism: Tateyamaria omphalii (assembly GCF_001969365.1). Taxonomy (NCBI): domain Bacteria; kingdom Pseudomonadati; phylum Pseudomonadota; class Alphaproteobacteria; order Rhodobacterales; family Roseobacteraceae; genus Tateyamaria; species Tateyamaria omphalii. The sequence continues at coordinate 399,097 of NZ_CP019312.1, forward strand.
TGGACGATCACCGATGTCATCATCTTGGTTTACGAGCCGATTTCGAGCTGGTGGTCGGCGGTGCCCGCTTGGGTTCCATCACGTTCCACCGTGCCTATCGCGTTGCGCACAGACAGGCCGTCGCGGGCAATCTCGATCACCACTGCGGGAGCGGGGCTGTGATTGGCGAATCCTTCCATCGCTTCGGTGGGCGCGCGTTTCAGCGCGTCTGGATCAAAGTATGACATTTGATGTGTCCTTGCAGAAATTCGGAATGACGGACCCGATGGCCCGGTGCCTTCCACTTCGACGAGTTGCCTTGCGGACGCATCCGGACAGATAAATCAGACTGTTCCAGACATGTTCCGCGTTTCACGGTCAGCCAGGTCACCTCTCTGCTGCCTTGTCCCTGCCTATTGTCCACCATCCTGTTTTGCACTATCCCGGCGCCCTGTTTTTCCGCCAGTGAGATCACAACGCCATGCGTGTTCCACCAACCAACCTGTCGCGCAATGCACGCCTATCCGTCGCGCCGATGATGGACTGGACGGATCGGCATTGCCGCTATCTGCACCGACAGCTGAGCAGGCATGTGCTGTTGTATACAGAAATGGTCACGGCAGCGGCCTTGGTCCGTGGCGGCGCCCTTCATTTATTGGACCACGATCACGCCGAACATCCCGTTGCTTTGCAACTGGGCGGTTCCGACCCGGTCGAACTGGCGCAGGCTGCCCGTTTGGGGGCTGCGGCAGGCTATGATGAGATCAACCTGAACTGCGGCTGTCCGTCCGATCGTGTCCAGTCCGGGACCTTCGGGGCGGTTCTCATGCGCGATCCCGCAACTGTTGCCGCCTGTGTGGCGGAGATGCGGGCTGCGATTGACGTGCCGGTCACCGTCAAGTGCCGCATCGGTGTCGATGACCAGGATCCCGAAGAGGTGCTGCCCGAATTCCTGTCCCGCATTGTTGCCGCCGGGTGCGAGCGGGTTACGATCCACGCGCGCAAGGCTTGGCTCAAGGGGCTGAGCCCCAAGGAAAATCGGGACATTCCACCTCTGGATTACGACCTCGTGCAGCGGATGAAGGAGCTTTTCCCCAATCTGCACATTTCCGTCAACGGCGGGGTCACATCGTTGGATCAAGCCGAACAGCTGCTGGACAGCGGGCTTGACGGTGTGATGGTCGGGCGGTCGGCTTACCACCAGCCGACGGATATCCTCGCACAGGCGGATCGCAGGATTTTCGGGTCTGGTGTGGACGGCTCTGCCGAGATGGCCGTCACCGCCATGATGCCCTATATCGAGGCCCATCTGACTGCGGGCGGGCGCCTGCACCAGATCACGCGGCACATGCTGGGCCTTTTTGCCGGGCGTCCCGGTGCCCGCGGATGGCGTCGCGTTCTCAGCGAAGGCGCGACGCGTGACGGGGCCGGGCCGGAGCTCGTGGACGCCGCCCTTGCCCACGTCACTGCACTGGCCCCTGACGCCAAAGCGGTGTAGCACCGCGCGACGTTTCGTGGAGCAGCTGATGCCGGACACCATTCTCCTTATCCAGATGTCGCTGGTCCTCGCGGGCATCGGCGGGTGCGCGGGTGTATTGGCCGGCCTCTTGGGGGTGGGCGGAGGCATCGTGCTGGTCCCAGCATTCTTCTACGCATTCCAGACGCTTGGCTATAATGGACCGGACCTGATGCAGATGTGCCTGGCCACATCGCTGGCCACGATCATCGTGACATCGGTACGCTCGGTCCTCAGCCACAACAAGAAAGGTGCCGTTGACTGGGACATCCTGAAAGGATGGGCGCCCGGCATCGTGATCGGCGCCGTACTTGGCATGTTCTTGGTGGCGCAGCTGCGGTCAACGACGCTGCAGGCTATCTTCGGCATCCTCGCCCTTATCGTCGGGCTCTATATGGGGTTTGGTCGCGCAAGCTGGCGGTTGGGGGCGTCGATGCCCACGGGCGCGGGCCGCGCTGGCCTGTCACCCGCGATGGGGTTCCTGTCGGTGCTGATGGGCATCGGCGGTGGCAGTTTCGGTGTCCCGATGATGAGCCTCTTTTCCGTACCGATCCACCGCGCCGTCGCCACCGCCGCGGGCTTTGGCGTGCTGATCGCCGTACCCTCTGTCATCGGCTTCCTGCTGGTTGGGATTGAGGGGCCGGTGCCGCCTCTGACCATCGGCGCGGTCAACCTGATCGCCTTTGGTATCATCATCACGATGACCCTGATCACCGCGCCCTGGGGTGTGAAATTGGCGCATGCGATGGATCCCGGCCCACTGAAACGGGTCTTTGCCGTGTTTCTAGTACTGGTCGCCCTCAATATGCTGCGCAGGGTTGTTCTGGGATGATGTCCCGCGACGGGTTTGTGGTCTTCGATCACGATCCATGAACGGCGCGCTGGGCCGAGGCTGCGCAGGAGGTCGCTGCAAACCTGGCGGAAAATCCGCAGATCCAAGCACGCAACTTGCGCCACGGCAACACGTGGTTTGTGGGCGTTGACCTGCTGCCAAACGACCCGGAAGGCGCCATCGACGGTGTCCCACTTGCAGGTCCTTGGCAAACTCACGTGCCCGACCTCCGGCTCCACCGGGCCCAGGTTTCGATTGTCTATCCCGGCTATCCCGCGCGTGATCCGGACCAGACCGAGGGCAATCATCGTTACCGGATAACCCGCTTGGCTGCCCATGTGGACGGTTTGCTGCCTGAAGGACCAGACCGCCGCCGGTTTCCGCGTGAGTTCCACGCGTACATCCTCGGGCTGCCGCTGACCGACGTACCCGCATCGCCAACAGTCGTATGGAAGGGAAGCCACGTCATCATGCAGGCTACTCTTGCCGACGCAATCGGGGACCGTGATCCTATGACCGTCGACGTGACAGATGCCTATCATGCCGCGCGACGCGAGGTGTTCCAACGGTGCGACGCCGTGCCAATGCGCGCCCGCCCGGGTCAGTCATTTCTGATCCACCGCATGGCGCTCCACGGCACCGCGCCATGGAACGGGCCCTCGGGCGCAAGGCGTATGATCGCCTTTTTCCGCCCGGACGTCTCAGAACCTCGGGACTGGCTGCGCGATCTGTGACGCAGAGAGTGCATCGAAATTGCCGCGATTTCCCTTTTTGCCAACGCGTTTGCGCGCCTGAAAAGAGCCGAAGACTGCTTCAGTCTCCGTTACCGTTTCAAACGAGCGGCACGTCCACCGCGTCGCCCCTTGGGCGCCGCGTCACGGTTCGGCAGATCCGACATGATCGCGCGCCGTTCCTCGGCGCTCATCCGGCTCCATCCGCCAATCTCGTCAATGGAGCGCGCGCAGCCCGTGCACAGCCGCGTCTCGGGATGGATCACGCAGATCTGCACGCACGGGCTTTCGATCTCGTTGCGTTTCCAAACCACTGAACTTGGTACGTCGGTCATGCCTGCCTCTTTATCGCTGCCAGCCGATCCAGCAGTCCTTGCAGGATATAGCCTGCGGCCACGTGATCAATCACCTCGGCGCGACGTTTACGGGTCGTATCCGCCTCAAGAAGCGCTTTTTCCGCGGCAACCGTGCTTAGCCGTTCGTCCCAGAATGTAATCGGGCCATCCCACAACCGTTCGAAATTCCGGGCAAAGGCGCGGGTGGATTGGCAGCGCGGCCCCTCGGTCCCGTCCATGTTGCGGGGCAGGCCAAGCACAATGCCACCCACCCGCCGTGCGGCGATGATCTCCTGCAAGCGCGCGGCATCCACACCAAACTTCTTGCGACGCACGGTCTCAAGCGGCGTAGCCACGGACCAGAATGTATCTGACACCGCCACGCCAATGGTCTTGTCGCCCAGATCGAGGCCGATGAGGGCCTGCATCGGGGGCAGGGCGGTCACAAAGGCCTCCGTATCGTCGGTGATCATTCGAGGCCTACGCGGTCGGCCACTTCGCTCAGAATGTCCCCGGCACGTGGGTCGTCACCGAACACGTCGCGGGCGTTGATCAGAATGGCGCGGGCCTGCTCCATCTGACCCAACACACCAAGGGCCGAGATCAGCTGCGCCCAGTCTTCAACCGGGCCACCCTCGGTCGCGAGCCTGTCGGACAAGCCAGACACCATGCCCTGGATCATCTCCATGCGCTCTGCCGGGCTCAGGTTTTCGGCTGCTTCGATCTGGTCGGCATTGGGTCCACGGCCCGTGCCGATGGCAGGCAGGGCATAGTTCACCCCGGCGCGTATGGCGATGTCCTCGATCTGGGACGAAACGGGGCCAATCCACGGGGCGTCTGCCGGGCCTTCCCGCAACAGCTGGTCCCATATGCGCAGCGCCGTATCCGGGCGCCCGGTCTGTGCATTCATCAGGCCATAATAATAGCGGGAAGGTCCGTCCGTCGGATCCATCGACAAGGCGCGCTCCAACACCCCCTCCGCCTCTGGCGAGACATAGCCGCCAGCCGCCAGGATCATCAGATCCGCATATTCTGAAAAGTCGGATGCGGTCGCATCGGCGCCCTTCAGGCTGATCACCTGCGCCTTGGCGGCATGGGCGCGCGCAAAGTTACCAAGCCGCCCCTCGGCCCGGCTGAGCAATTCGTGGCCTTGAATGTCGCCCGGGCGCGTCGTGACAGCCTGCCGCAATTGCTCGACCAGCGCGACATAGTCAGGATCGACATCTGTGGGTGGAGGGCGTTGATCCAGGCTGGCCTCCGCCGCTTGCTGACTGGGGCGCTCCTCACGCAGGATCTGCGCCGCTTCGATCCGATCGGCCAGAGCCAGATCGCCGTACCCCGGCGCGCCCAGCTCGTTGTAGATCACGTAAGAGCCGACCACGATCGCACCGATGGTGAGCCCGAGCGTGACATACCCGCCCGAGCCGTCCAGCTTCTGCTCTTGCTTTTGCAGGGCCGCATCGGCGGCCAGGATGCGCCGCGACACTTCGGTGCGCACCCGGTCGGCATCGGCTTCGGACACCACGCCGCGGGCCAGATCCCGGTCCACCTCGCGCAATTGATCCCGGTACACGTCCAGATCATACGCCGCCGGCGGGCGGTCCCCGACTGAACCACGCAACATCGCACGGGCCAGCGTTGCCAGAACCACAAGGGTCAAAAGGGCCGTCACAATCCAGAAATACATGCGCCTCACATCCAAGCTCTGAGGTCATGTAACCCCTGCATGCGCCACGCAAAAGGGGCGATGTCCGGCCCGTGTTGTCGCAGGACATGCGGCCGTGTCGCAAATCCGTCAAAAAGCGACGCGGGCGCGGCCCCTTTTTTCGGGCGCAAAGGCGATTAAAACGTCAGAAATCCGCATCGCGATTCCAAGGTTCCAGACGGCTGCCCATGAAACGATACTCTGCCTTTGCCATCGCCCGAGAGGCCGCGCGCTACCACATTGGCTGGGAACGGGCCTGGCGCGCGCCTGAGCCAAAGAAGAAATACGATGTGATCATCGTTGGGGCGGGTGGGCATGGCCTGGCCACCGCCTATTACCTGGGCAAGAATTTTGGCATCACGAACGTGGCGATCCTGGAAAAGGGATGGCTCGGCGGCGGCAATACGGGCCGGAACACCACGATCATCCGCTCCAATTACCTGCAGGACCCGTCGGCGGCGATCTACGAAAAATCGCGCAGCCTCTACGAGACGATGAGCCAGGACCTGAATTATAATGTCATGTTCAGCCCCCGCGGTGTGATCATGCTGGCCCAGACCCACCACGAGGTCCGTGGCTACCAGCGCACGGCCCATGCCAACGCGCTGCAAGGTGTAAAGACCGAGTTTATCGGTCCCGAAAAGGTCAAGGAACTGGTGCCGATCATTCATCTGGATGGCCCGCGCTATCCGGTCATGGGGGGCCTCTGGCAAGCGCGCGGCGGTACGGCGCGGCATGACGCGGTGGCCTGGGGCTACGCGCGCGCATGTTCCGACATGGGCATGGACGTGATCCAGCAATGCGAAGTCACCGCCATTCGCCGCGAGGGCGACACGGTCGTGGGCGTCGATACGTCCAGGGGCGCCATCGACTGCGACAAGCTGGGCATCGTCGTAGCGGGTCATTCTGGCCACCTGGCCGACATGGCTGGCTTCCGTCTGCCAATCGAATCCGTCGCTCTGCAGGCGCTGGTGTCCGAACCGATCAAACCCTGCATGGATGTTGTGGTAATGGCCAACACGGTCCACGGCTACATGAGCCAGTCCGACAAGGGCGAGATGGTCATCGGCGGCGGCACCGACGGCTACAACAATTACACCCAGCGCGGGTCGTTCCACCATATCGAAGAGACCGTCCGCGCGCTGGTCGAGACGTTCCCGATGATTAGCCGCCTCAAGATGTTGCGGCAATGGGGCGGAATTGTGGACGTGACGGGCGACCGCTCGCCCATCCTGTCGAAAACGCCCGTGGACGGCGTGTTCATCAACTGCGGCTGGGGCACCGGCGGGTTCAAGGCGATCCCGGGCTCCGGCTGGGCCATGGCCGAACTGATGGCCAAAGGCCGGTCACCGCTGACCGACGCGTTCGGGCTCAACCGCTTCCGCGAGGGCCGGTTCATCGACGAAAGCGTCGCCGCGGGGGTCGCGCATTGAGCGCGCTCCACTACACCTCATCGCATTGGCAGAGGGCGGTTCGTCGGAACCGCCCCGCCAGTCGCGACGTTTCCCTTTCGATACACATTTCGAAAGGATCAATGACATGTCGAGCACGGAAGACACTGGCACGAACCACACAACCACGACCACAACCACGAATTCCGGCGGGAACTCGGGCCTTGCCTTTGTCGTTGGGGTTCTTGTCGTCGTGGTCGCCGGAATGGCCTATTTCATGTTTGCCGGTGGCGAAAACGCACCCAGCGATGACCTCACGATCACGATTGAAGGCGCAGGCGCCGCTGTCGAGGGGGCCGCAACCGAAGTTGAAGGCGCCGTGTCAGGCGAAGGCAACTGATCTTCTCACTGCACATACAAAATCCGGCGCAGCGAAGATGCTGCGTCCAGAGGAAAAGGCGCGTGGCTCAGTCGTGCGTCTTTTCCCCTTCGCCCGCGGCAGAGCCAAAGGCGATAAGGTTTGCAACGTCGACCTCGCGCCCTCCGCGCGCCTCAAGCCGTTTTGCAGCCGCACGGCGTTCGAGCATAAACATGATGACCGCGCCCACTGCGATCGCGCCAAAGACCAGGATGGCGCCGGTTGTATGATCCATGGTGATCTCCTGTCAACTTTGGTTGACAGTGGCACAGAATCGCCGCTCAGGTCACGCAAAATCACCAAACAGGCGGAACGCAGCCGCTCATTTTGTACCAAACCGGCTGCCCTCGGCCCGTTTTCGGCCCCATCCGACGCTTCAATTGCGCACAACCGTCCCAATGCTGACATGAAGTCCCAGAAAACGGAGGCTTACCCATGTCAGACTATCCAAACCCGAATATCCATCGCGGCGACGGCGTGTCGGGCCGCGGGCTGCTTATCTCCTTTGCGGTCATCGTGGCCGTCGTCGCCCTGCTGGCCGTCCTCGGCTCTGTCGGATCCGGCGGTCGCGAAGGCGCGCCCACACAGGATGCCATCGCACCGGCGGCAATCGACTCGACAGGCGCTGCAGGTATGGCGGTACCAACCGAATAACTCCTCCCCAACTATTCGGACCGCACAAGGCGGGCGTCTTCGGACGTCCGCCTTTTGCGTGTCCGCACCAGCCATCGGAGCGCGCGCATGCTGATCCTGACCTGCCCCGTATGCGGCGTTACAGCCGAAGAAACCGAGTTTCACGCAGGCGGCGAGGCGCATCTGACCCGCTTCGGACCCGGATCGTCGGACGATGATTTCGAAACCTACCTCTTCATGCGCGAAAACCCGAAGGGCGTGCATTTCGAACGCTGGCGCCACGTCTACGGATGCGGCAAGTGGTTCCACGCCGCACGGTGCACCACCACGCTCGAAGTCTTCGGCACCTATTCCGCTCAGGTGACCCAACCGCCGCAAGAGATCCTCGACACGATCTCGAAAAAGCGTCCCGGCTGGACGTGGAGGAACTTCGCCTGATGTTTCTTCTGACCAAAAATACCACCGCCGGAGGCTCCGACGCCTCTGCCCGCGACAAGGCCCGAACATGAGCACACGTCTTGCCACAGGCGGCCGTCTTCTGAACAAGGACAAGGCCGTCCGGTTCACCTTCAACGGCCAGCAGATGCGCGGGTTCGAGGGCGATACGCTCGCCTCAGCCCTCCTTGCCAACGATCAGATGCTGGTCGGGCGGTCCTTCAAGTACCACCGCCCCCGCGGCATCGTGGCGGCCGGTGCGGAAGAGCCGAACGCGCTGGTGAACCTTGGCGTCGAGGGCCGTTTTGAGCCCAACCAGCGCGCCACAACGACCGAGCTGTTCGAGGGGCTGCTTGCCACATCCCAAAACCACTGGCCGAGCCTTGAGTTCGACGTGGGTGCAATCAATGCCAGGCTCGCACGCTTCATGCCCGCAGGCTTCTACTACAAAATGTTCATCCATCCGCGCCCCTTGTGGAAATACGTCTACGAACCCTTCATCCGACAAGCCGCCGGATTGGGTCAGGCCCCCAAGGGGCGGGACGCGGACACGTACGAGCATTTCCATGCCTTCTGCGATGTACTGGTCGTCGGTGGCGGGATTGCGGGTCTGTTGGCGGCGCGGTCTGCGGCACGTACAGGCGCGCGCGTTTTGATCCTGGAACAAACCGCTCATTGGGGCGGTCGCGCACCCGTGGACGGGGGCGAGGTCGACGGCAAGCCTGTGGATAAGATCGTGGATGATCTCGTGTCAGAGTTGTATGACATGGAGAATGTCACCCTCCGCGCACGCACGATGGGTGCGGGGATCTATGACCACGGATATGTGCTGGGATACGAACGGCTGACGGATCATGCGCCTGACGCGGATGGGCCGCGCCATCGCCTGTGGCGTATCCGCGCCGGGCACATCATCACGGCAACGGGTGCAATTGAACGCCCGTTGTCCTTTGCAGGCAACGACGTGCCGGGGGTCATGCTGGCCTCGGCGGTGAGGGACTACGTGGTGAACTACGGTGTCAGCCCCGGTGACCGCACGGTTGTCGTCACCAACAATGACGACGCATACCGCACCGCAACCGCTTTGAAAGCCGCCGGGCTCGACGTTCCGGCCATTCTCGACGCACGCGTCCTGCCGGTCGACAGCCCGCTGATGGCCGAGGCAAAGGCCGCAGGCATCCGCGTCGTGATGGGCCACGGCGTGGCCAAGGTTATGGGCGGCAAGCGCGTAACCGGCGTGGCCGTGTGTTCACAGGCGGGCGAGGGCGCCGTGTTGGAAGAGATTGCATGCGACGCCGTCGCCATGTCGGGCGGCTGGTCGCCGGTCGTTCACCTGTGGTCCCATTGCGGCGGCAAACTGCTCTGGGACAATGATTTCGCCATGTTCCGCCCCGATGTGGATAAAGCGCCGACCGGCGCGGATGGCACAGCGTTTGTCACCCCGGCTGGATCCGCGAACGGGCATTTCGGTCTGACCGGGATTGTCGGAGATGCGCACGCCATGGGTCACGCAGCGGCCCGGGCGACCGGACACGAGGCCACACCCAAACCTGCACCCAATGCCACCAGCGCCGAAGAGGCGCCCATGGCCCCTGTCTGGCTCATGCCGCAAGGGGCTGGTGCGGCGTTGCGCGGTAAGGCATGGCTGGACTACCAGAACGACGTCAAGGTATCTGATGTTCAGCTTGCAGCCCAAGAAGGGTTCGAAAGCGTCGAACATGCCAAGCGCTACACGACCCTCGGAATGGCCACCGATCAGGGCAAGCTCAGCAATATCAACGGGCTCGCGATCCTGTCGGACGCGCTGAACCAACCGATCCCTCAGACGGGCACCACGACGTTCCGACCGCCCTATACGCCGATCTCAATGGGTGCCATCGCAGGCGAAGCGCGCGGCAAGGTGTTCCAGCCGGTCCGCCAGACCCCAATCCATGCTTGGCATGATGAAAACGGCGCGCATTGGGAGCCGGTGGGCCATTGGCGCCGTCCTTACACTTACGTCCGCAGCGGCGAGACCGTGCATGACGCCGTGATGCGCGAGACCAGAAACGTGCGTGAAAACCTCGGCCTGCTTGACGCTTCGACGCTCGGCAAGCTGGTTGTCAAAGGGCCCGACGCGTGCAAGTTCCTCGACCTCCTTTACACCAACATGATGAGCACGCTGAAACCAGGAAAATGCCGCTATGGCCTGATGTGTGGCGAAAACGGGTTCCTGATAGATGACGGCGTCGTGGCGCGGATCGACGAGGATACCTTCCTGTGCCACACGACCACCGGCGGGGCCGAGCGCATTCACCAGCATATGGAGGAGTGGCTGCAGACCGAATGGTGGGACATGCAGGTCTATGTTGCGAACGTGACGGAACAATACGCTCAGATTGCCGTGGTTGGCCCAAACGCGCGCAAGGCGTTGGAGGCACTCGGCGGTATGGATGTCTCGGCCGACGCGCTGGGTTTCATGGAATGGGCCGATGGTACGCTAGGCGGTTTCGACGTCCGCGCCTACCGCATCTCCTTCTCCGGCGAACTCAGCTATGAAATCGCCGTCAAGGCCTCCGAAGGGCAGGCGTTCTGGGATGCGCTGATGACTGTCGGGGACGCACTGGGTGTCATGCCCTACGGCACCGAAGCGCTGCACATCCTGCGCGCCGAAAAAGGGTTCATCATGATCGGGGACGAAACCGACGGCACCGTGATCCCCCAGGACCTTGGCCTGCACTGGGCGCTGTCGAAGAAGAAAGATGATTACCTCGGCAAGCGCGCACACGCGCGGACCCATATGGCCGATCCCGAGCGCTGGCAGCTTGTCGGGCTGGAAACGCTCGACGGCTCTGTGCTGCCGGATGGGTCCTATGCGGTGGCTGACGGAATCAACGAAAACGGGCAGCGCAACATGCAGGGGCGGGTGACGTCGTCCTACCATTCGCCCAACCTGAACAAGGGGATCGCCATGGGCCTCGTCATGCACGGACCCGACCGCATGGGCGAGGTGATCGACTTCCCCGGCACCGATGGCACCACCTACAAGGCCCGGATCGTAAGCCCGGTCTTCTACGACCCCGAGGGGGAGAAGCAGAATGTCTAAGGCTGTCAGCGCCTTGAACGGCGCCGCGTGGTCCGACGGGATCGCAATGATCGAGGAATTGGCGCCGCAGGGCATGATCACCCTGCGTGGTGATCTGGGCGACCCGGCCGTCAAAGGTGCGGCGACCGGCGTGGCCGCGGTGGATCTGCCCGATCAGGGACAGGCGCAGTGCATGGACGACAGGGGTATCTGCTGGATGTCGCCGGACGAGTTGCTGGTCCTGTGCCCGTATGATGAGGTCACCGCAAACATTGAAAAGATGGAAACAACCCTCAAGGGCATCCACAGCCTGTGTGTCGATGTCTCCGATGCGCGCGCCGTCTTTGATCTGTCCGGCACCCACGCGCGCGAGGTGCTGGCCAAGCTCGTGCCGGTGGACCTCGCGCAGGACCAGTTTACCACGGGCATGTTCCGACGCACCCGCATGGCGCAGGTGCCCGCAGCCTTCTGGCTGCACGACACCGATCACTTCCGCATCATCTGTTTCCGCAGTCAGGCGCAGTATGTGTTTGATCTGTTGAAAATCGCGGCGCAGCCAGGCTCGGATGTTGGCGCATTCTGACGCAGTTGATATCGTCGAAGGGCAGCGATATTCCCTTTTCCCGAGCGTTGACGCAATATCGCGTCAGACATGAGAAAACGGGAAGCGAACATGAAAAAATTGATACTCGCGCTGGCGATGGCAGCAGGCTTTGCGGCACCCGCCGCCGCGCTGGACTTTGCCTGTAGCGTGCGCAGCACTGGCGACGGGTTCATCTCTCCGGCGATTGCAGTGCAATTCGAGCCCGGCCAGTCGACGGCGATTGTCTATGATCGGTACATTGCTGCCGTGCATGGGAAACCGATCAAGGCGACGCTGCGCCAGCGGACACTCAACCCGGATGAGTACAGGATTTCGTGGGCTCTCAGCAATGTGCCAGCCAGGCCGTCACCCATTCGCATCGGTTACCAGGCGATCATCAACATCAAGACCAACAGGATCATCGTCCGGGGGTCCATGCGTGGCGTCACGAATTCACTGAACGGCAATGGCGTCTGCAAAGAGGGCGCGCTGAACCTGAATCGGTGACCCGATCAAGGAATTGTTCCCGTGCTGCCTTGAACTTGCCCCTGTGCGCACAATCTGTCAGGCACAACCTTGAACGACTTGAAAAGGGGGCCCTCATGGCTTTTGAACTTCCCGACCTTCCCTATGCTCACGACGCCTTGGCGGACAACGGCATGTCGAAAGAGACGTTGGAATACCACCACGATCTGCACCACAACGCCTATGTCACGAACGGCAACAAGGCCATTGAAGGCACTGAATGGGCGGGCAAGTCGCTCGAAGAGATCATTGTCGGCACCTATGATGCGAGCGCCGTGGCCCAAAACGGGATTTTCAACAACATCAGCCAGCTGTGGAACCACAACCAGTTCTGGGAAATGATGGGCCCGGGCGACAGCGCGATGCCAGGTGAGTTGGAAAAGGCCCTGACCGACAGCTTCGGTTCGGTCGATGCATTCAAGGAACAGTTTTCTGCCGCAGGTGCAGGCCAGTTCGGTTCCGGCTGGGCGTGGCTGGTCAAGGACACGGATGGCGGCCTCAAAGTGACCAAGACCGAAAATGGCGTGAACCCGCTCTGCTTCGGCCAGACGGCACTTCTGGGCTGCGATGTGTGGGAACACTCCTACTACATCGACTTCCGCAACAAGCGGCCCGCCTACCTGACAAACTTCCTCGACAATCTCGTGAACTGGGAAAACGTCGCAAGCCGCATGTAAGCGAAGCGACCCATGTTCACACTTCTCGGATGGGGGCTGGCAGCTTTGCTGCTGGCCCTTGTCATTTACGCCTTCTGGATCGAACCGGCGTAGCGCTTGCGCGTTGTAACCTGGCAAATATCCGATCCCGCTTGGGGTGGGCGCGCTCCGTTGCGCATCGTCATCATCAGCGACCTGCACGCGGGGGCGCCGCAAATCTCCTTGTCGCGGATTTCGCGCATCTTGGCCCGCGTCAATGCGCTCAAACCCGATCTTGCCGTGCATCTGGGTGACTTTCAGGCCGCACATCCGCTCACACTTGGTCAGATGACCAAGTCTGACATCATTAAACGCCTCGCGGCGTTTACGTCGCCATTGGGCCGCTTTGCGGTGCTTGGAAATCATAACTGGTGGCAGGATTCGGCAGCGGCCAACGCACGCACCACGCGCCAGGCGGCACAAGCCCTGCACGATCACGGCATCCCGCTCCTTGACAACAGCGCGGTTCGGCTGCGCGACGGGGGCGATGCGTTCTGGCTCATCGGCCTGGGCGATCAGCGTCCCCTCGACGAAGGGCCCGAAGGCGAGGGTTTCGATGACCTCGACGCCGCTCTTCTCGACGTGACCGATGACGCACCGTGCATCCTGCTGGCGCATGAACCCGACATCTGGCCCGACGTCCCCGAACGTGTGTTCCTTACGTTGTCGGGGCACACCCATGGCGGGCAGATCCAGATCCGCCACTGGTCCCCGACCATCGCTGCCGCATCGAACGAAGAGTTCAACTGGGGGCATTACACGTCCGAAGGGCAGCACCTGGTTCTGTCAGGCGGTATCGGCTGCTCGGTCGTGCCGGTGCGGTTGAATGTGGTGCCTGAAATCACCGTGGTCGAGGTGTCGGGCGGCTGACCGGTAAAGGCGCCGCCGTCCTACCCCAATGCGGCCAGTGCGGCGGCGGCACCTGAAACGACGGTATAGTAATCCAGCAGCGATGCGTCCGCGAACCCCTGTGCCACTACATGCTCCAGCAAGCCGATCAACGGATCCCAGTATCCTTCGACATTCATCAGGATCACCGGCTTTTCATGCAGGCCAAGCTGGCGCCATGTCAGCACCTCGAATAGTTCATCCAGTGATCCGGCGCCGCCGGGCATCACCACGACGGCATCACAGTTCATGAACATGACCTTTTTGCGCTCGTGCATGGTCTCGGTCACGACGTACCGGGTCAGGTCGGTCTTGCCGACTTCCCAGTCCACCAGATGGCGCGGAATGACACCAAACGTGTCTCCGCCCTCGGCCTGGGCCGCGCGCGCAACCGACCCCATCAGACCGACGTCGCCCGCGCCGTAGACCAGCCGCCAGGCGCGCGCCGCAATGCCTGCGCCAAGGGCTTCGGCCTCGACGCTGAATGCGGGCGATCCACCGGGGCGCGACCCGCAATACACGCAGACGGACAGGTGGGACATGTGGTGCTCCTGTAACGGGCGCGCGAAAGTGATGGTTTTGTGACGCCGTTCTTTTGACCGCTATAGCGCCGCCTGTTATGCAAGCGCAACGAAACCGGGAAAACCGGTGCGGTGGAAAGGGTCTACATGTCCAAATGGGCGGCATTTGCCGGGTCGAACGGTGCCTTGGTGGGTACGGTTGCGGTTGTGATTGCAGCCGCCGTTGGCGCTGGGCTTTACTTCAATGCCAACCAATCAGGCCCCGCACCCGTCGCGCAACTGGTCGAGGATGCGACCGCCCCCCAAGTGGCTGCCGTGGCGCTCGAGCCCGAAACCGCGCCTGACGCTGCCCCTCCCCTCGATCCGCCCTCAATCGACGAGGTGCGGGTGGAGCCTGACGGCCTGACCGTGATCGCGGGCCGTGCAGCACCCGGCAGCAAGGTTTCGGTACTGCTGGACGGCGCCCGGAACGCCGAAACAACCACGGACGACGGCGGCAGCTTTGCCGCAATCACCATATTGCCACCCAGCCTCAAGGCGCAGGTGCTGACGGTCGTACAGCGCGTCGGCATCGACGAGATCGCATCGGTGGACGAGGTGATCCTCGCGCCGCAACGCCAGCCAGAGCCGGTCGCGCCGAATATCGTCGCGACAGCGCCTTCGGAACCGATCTCAGACCCAGAGCAGACGGAAGCGGAAGCGGTGGCCATGGCCACACCAACCGCACCGATCGAGGACACGCGGCCGCCTGCGACCCCGGCAACGGACACGGCGCAAGCGGCGACCTCGCGAGCGGTCACACCGGACGCTCAGACCACCACCCCAGCCCCCGTGCCGACCGTGCAGAGCGACGTGATTGTCGCCGCGCCAACCGGACCCGTCGTACCCAACCGACAAGCCGAGGACACCGCCGCCACGGAAACGGCTTCCGCTCCGGCAGAGGCTTCGGTCACGCAAGCCCCGGTGGCCGCAGCTCACGCACCGCAACCAGACCCGGTGCAAACCGCCCCGGCCGACAGCGCCCAACAGGTCACCGTCCTCAAATCCACGGAAGAGGGCGTTGAGGTGCTGGGCAACACCGCGCCCGAGGCGTTGGACAACATCGCACTCGACAGCATCAGCTATACCGAAGAGGGCGACGTAGAGCTGGCCGGCCGAGCACAGCCAAACGCCGATGCGGTGCGTGTCTATGTGAACAATGCGCCCGTCGCCGATATCGACGTGGCGTCCGATGGCCGTTGGAAGGGGGCGTTGCCCGACATTGACACAGGCACCTACACCTTGCGCGTGGACGAACTGGACGCCGCGGGGCAAGTCACCAGCCGCGTGGAAACCCCGTTCCGGCGCGAAGATCCCCAAGTGTTGCTCCAAGCGGACAGTGTTGCCGCTCCAGCCACGCAGATCACCGTGCAGGCCGGTAACACGCTCTGGGCCATTGCCCGCGACCGCTACGGGGAGGGGACGCTCTATGTTCAGGTGTTCGAGGCGAACCGCGACCGCATCCGCAATCCCGACCTGATCTTCCCCGGCCAGGTCTTTGCCCTTCCCAACTGACGTGTAAATTGCCCGGCGCGCTGGCAACTCATCCATCGCTGCCTTAGATAGTGGCACCTGAACGTCAGGAACCTACCCACATGCCCGCAGACAGCTCCGCGTCGTCAGCACCCGCTGACCAAGCGCCCCGATCGAATGATCCCAAGGACAAGGTGGCCGACGCCGAACGTGCCTCCGGTCTGCGCACGATCCGCAAGGTCGCGCCCTACCTCTGGCCCGCCGACAAACCCTGGGTCAAGAAACGGGTCGTGCTGGCGATGCTGGCGCTCATCTTGTCCAAGGTCGTTTCGGTCTACACCCCCATCATCTACCGCGACGCCGTCAACGTCCTGAGCGGCGAAGGGGTGTCGGACCTTGCCCTCGGCGCCATCGGCCTGACAGTGGCCTACGGTTTGGCACGGCTCATGAACGTGGGCTTTCAGCAATTGCGGGATGCCATCTTTGCCCGCGTGGCGCAGCGGGCGCTGCGGATGCTGGCGCTTGAAACCTTCCAGCACATCCATCAATTGTCCATGCGCTACCACATCACGCGCAAGACCGGCGGTCTCAGCCGTATCATCGAACGCGGGGTCAAAGGCGTCGAATTCCTCCTTCGCTTCCTGCTCTTCTCCATCGGGCCGCTGGTGCTGGAGCTTTTGATGATCGGCGTCGTGCTGACGATCCTCTTCGACATCTGGTATCTGGTCGTCGTGGCCGGGACTATCGGGCTCTATGTCTGGTTCACCTTCGCCGTCACCGAATGGCGCGTGAAGCTGCGCAAGGTCATGAACGATCAGGACACGGACGCCAATCAAAAGGCCATCGACAGCCTGCTCAATTATGAAACAGTCAAGTATTTCGGCGCCGAAGCGCGCGAGGCGGGCCGCTATGACAAGGCAATGGAGGGGTACGAGGCGGCCGCCCTCAAGACCAGTTATTCCCTGGCCTTTCTCAACTTCGGGCAGTCGCTCATTATCACTGGTGGGCTTGTCGGTGTCATGGTCATGGCCGCCATCGGCGTGCAGAACGGCACGCTGACAGTGGGCGATTTCGTCATGGTCAACGCCTACATGATCCAGATCACCATGCCGCTCAACTTCCTCGGCACAGTCTACCGTGAGATCCGGCAGGCGCTGGTGGATATGGGCGAGATGTTCGACCTGCTCGAACAACCGGCCGAGGTGGTGGATGCGCCGAACGCCAAGGCACTCAATGTGACCGGTGGGCGGATCGAGCTGGACAACGTCCATTTCGGCTACGACACCGCGCGCGCGATCCTCAAGGGGGTGTCGGTGGTCGCAGAACCCGGCCAGCAGGTGGCCATCGTGGGCTCGACCGGGTCGGGCAAGTCCACAATCGGGCGGCTTCTCTTTCGCTTCTACGATGTGGCGTCTGGCGCGCTCCGCATCGACGGGCAGGACGTGCGCGAGGTGACACAAGACAGCCTGCACGCAGCCATCGGCGTCGTGCCGCAGGACACCGTGCTCTTTAACGACACCATCCGTTACAACATCGCCTATGGTCGGGACGAGGCGACGTTTGCCGATATCGAAAAGGCGGCAAAGGCGGCCCAGATCCACGACTTCATCATGGGCCTGCCCGACGGGTACGACACCGCCGTGGGCGAGCGTGGCCTCAAGCTGTCAGGCGGGGAAAAACAGCGCGTGGGCATCGCGCGCACCTTGCTGAAGAATCCGCCGATCCTGCTGCTGGACGAAGCGACAAGCGCGCTCGACACCGAGACAGAGCAGGACATTAAGGAAGCGCTCAACGCCGCAGGGCAGGGTCGCACGGTCCTGACCATCGCGCATCGGCTGAGCACGATTGCCGAAGCCGATCAGATCGTCGTTCTGGAACAGGGCGAGATCGTGGAAACAGGCACCCATGACGAATTGCTGGCGAAGGATGGACGTTACGCCCAGCTTTGGCAACGCCAGCAAGCGGACGAGGTCTGACGCCGCGCGACGCTCTTGCCCTTCGGTCAAAATCGCCCCGCTCACCGTCCCGCACCCGCCGCGTGAAAACACCGTCCTCGCGATGACGGCGCGGTCTGTTGCAGGCAGCGGTCAGTCTCTGTCCTGAAGCGGTGAACAAGCTGCGTGTGATTGCGGTGGCTGCGTGAGAATATGTCCGGCCCCCATGTCGGGGCGCGCAGGACCACCTGAGCGACGTTTCGGGACACCCGCAAAATGAAAAGCGCCTGTGACGATACCGGCGCTTCCCTCAGTCATTTCTGTTCGGGCGCTTACTCCGCCGCTTTCAGCGGCGCGGCCGTCAGTGGTGTTTTAGGCAACGTCGCCTCTGCATGGGCGGGCTCGTCGCCGAAATCCCAGACCAGTTCTTCGTTCGCCATGGTCTTGCAGTCGCGCGACAGCGCCCAGTCTTGCGCCGCGCGGCTCGCCCGGCCCATCGACAGCTTGGCGAACAGTCGGCTTAGCCAGCCCGCATAGGTCACGACCCACACGCGCAGAGCCAGCAGCGAGGGCGTCACCATCAGCGTCAGGACCGTTGCAATCCCCAGACCGAACACCACTGCCGTTGCAAGCTGCTTCCACCACAGCGCGGTCGGGCTGTCGACCGTGTAGCCTCCGTTGCCGAAGTCGAGTGACAGGCCGAACATCATCGGTGCAAGGCCCGCCATGGTCGTGATCGTGGTCAGCAGCACGGGCCGGATACGGTCCTGCGCCGTGCGAATGATCGCCTCGATCCGCGGCATGTACTTTTCGTACTCCTGGTAGGTGTCGATCAGGACGATGTTGTTGTTCACCACGATCCCTGCCAGGGCGACGATACCCGTGCCCGTCATGATGATCGAGAACGCTTGCCCCATCACCAGCATCCCGATCAGAACACCGGCTGTGGACAGCACGACAGCGCCCAGCACCAGGAGCGCGTTGTAGATCGAATTGAACTGCGCCAGCAGGATGATGAACATCAGGAACAGCGCCCCGGCAAAGGCCTGCATCAGGAAGGCGCCGGATTCGGCCTGATCTTCCTGATCGCCGGTCCACTCGCTGTCTATGCCAACGGGGAACGGGCTTGTTTCGACCCATTTGGAAATCTCGGCTATACGCTCGTTGGCGTTGATCGGGATCATCCGCAAGACGCCCTGGTTCAGTTCCGCCTGCAAGTCCAGCCCGCGGCCTTCGGGAGCCATGTTGAAGATGGCGTAGCCCTGGCCGTCGACGGTGACTGCGGCATCTTCGGACGGACGCACGGTGGCAACGATCTGCTCCACATCGGCGCCATCGACCTCTTCGGTGCGGACCAGCTTCTGAAGACCGTCGAGCACGTCGGCCTTCACATCGAAATAGCGCTTCTGATCTACACGGCTGATCTGCGCCAACTCGGCCACAGGGGTGCGGGTGATGAAGTTGGCCAGCGGCACCAACCCGTCCGCCGTGCGCACCTTCAGCGTATCAAGGGTCGACAGCACCCTGTCATCCTCCGGCAGGCGCACCCGGATCTCGATCTCCTCGTCCGAGGTGTCGACGCGCATGGTGTCAAGCAACAAACCGCGCGTGACAAGCTGTACCATGGCCCCCACTGTGGCCACATCAGCGCCATACCGGCCCGCTTTTTCCACATCCACGTCGATCTGCCAGTCAATGCCGGGCAGGGGGCGCGTGTCCTCCATCCGGGTCAGGCCCGGCGTTCGTTCGAATTCGGCACGGGCCAGAGCCGCAGATTGCAGCAGGTCCTCCCAATTGTCGCCCTTGATGCGCAGATGCACGGGCTTGGCCGACGCGGGCCCTTGGGCCAGGGCCAGCACCTCGGTCCGGATGCCAGGGATCTGCGACAAATCTGCGGTCAACTCGTCCAGAACCGTGTTGCCGTCAAAATCCGACGCCTTGACCTGCCGCATGACGGTGCGGTCGATCACAGGGATCGTAAACCAAGGTTCGGACGTGTTGGGCCGGTCCTCCCACGCAATGGTCTCCAGCTGGATCTGACCTATGGTGTCGCGCGGGCTCTGCGCGCCGCCGGTATTGGCGTTCAGGCCACCGGCACCGGCAAAGGCAAAGGCGCTCTTGATGCCGGGATGGTCCAGCACGATCGCTTCGGCCTGACGCAGCAGCGTGTCCTTCTCTTCCAGCGACATGTTTCCGCGCGCCAGCACGTAAACAAGGGCCTGCTCCGGCTCCGTCTCGACAAAAAACTCGACGCCGCGGTTGTTGTTGATGAAATAGATCAGCGTCGTCCCGACAAAGACAAACACACAGCCGATCATCACCAGCGGCATGACGGGGTTTCCGACAACGCCCTCAATGACACGGCCAAAGGTGGAGCGTTGATAGCCCGCGTTCACCCGGCGATTGCGGGTGCCGAACACCTTGCGCCACCCCCAGGTCACGCCGAAACCCAGGCGCAGAAGCAGGGCCGTCATCGACAACAGCAGCATCACAGCCCCGGCAAAGGCGAGGGCGGCGAGCACCAACATGCCAAGGCCGAACATGAACACTTCGATGAATGTGGGCAGAACGGACCGCCACACCTCTTGCTGGTCCATCGCGGCGAAGGCGCCGCTGACGCGCTCCAGCAGACCGGGCACGACCATCAGCCCGGCCATCATCACGACGGACATCAGGAACAGACCGATATGGGCCAGGATCGGCATCGTGGCGATGCGCCGGTTGCCGTTGCCCAAGGCCTGAATGAACCGGCCCAGCACGCCGCCCATCACCGGCAGATACACCAGCGCCACGATCAGTGATGCGGACAGAACAAAGATCAATGTGACGGGCAACATGCCCATGAATTCACCCGGCACACCGGGCCAGAACAGCATGGGCAGGAACGCACACAGTGTCGTCGCGGTCGATGACACGACGGGCCAGAACATGCGCTTGGCCGCATCGACGTAGGACTGCATCGGCCCAACCCCGGCCTGTTGCCGCTTGTCCGCATATTCCACGACGACAATCGCGCCGTCCACCAGCATCCCCACGGACAGGATCAGGCCGAACATCACGATGTTCGACACCGAAATGCCCATGATCGCCAACAGGACAAAGCACAACAAGAACGAGGTCGGAATGGCAAAACCCACCAGGGCAGAGGCCCGCGGTCCCAAAAAGGCGAGCGACACGATCATCACCAGCGCAATGGCGGTCAGGACCGATCCTTCAAGCTGGCGCACCATTGACGCCACTTCGCGGCTCTGGTCGTTCGAGGTGCCAACATTGACGACGGCTTTCAAACCATCGGGCCACTGCCCGGCACGCGCATCGACCAGCTCCTTCACCTCGGTCGCGGTGTCGATCAGGTTAAAACCCTTGCGTTTGACGACCTGCAGCGCAACGGTACCTTCGCCGTTGAAACGGGCCGTCGATACGCGGTCCTCAAAGGTCAGATTGATCTGCGCCAGATCGCCCAGTGTCACCACCCGGTCGCCGTTGGTCTTGACCGGCAATTCGTAGATGTCGCGCACGTCATCAAACGACGACGGGATCTTGACGGCAAAGGCGCCTTGGGCGGTCTCAACCTCACCCGCGGCGATCAACTGGTTGTTGTTCTGAACGACGGTGATCAATTCACCTGCGGTCACGTTATAGGACTCAAGGCGCAAGGGGTCGATGACCACTTCGACCATCTCGTCGCGGTTGCCGACAAGGCTCGCTTCCAGCACCGCGTCCAGCGTCTCGATTTCGTCCTGCAAATCCTTGGCAACCCTGGCGATGGTGCGTTCGGGCACCGGGCCGGCCAGGTTGACGATCACGATGGGAAATTCGGAAAAGTTGAACTCGTCCACTGTATATTGCTCGTAGCCTTCGGGGAACTCAGCCTCGGCCTTGTCCATGGCGTCGCGCACATCCGCCATCACCTGCGTCTTGTCCCAGCCGAACTGAAACTCAAGCACGACGTTGGCATAGCCTTCGGCGGCGGTGGCAGTCATGCGGTCCAAACCGTCCAGATCGGCCAGCTGTGTCTCCATCGGCTTGATCAGCAGCGTCTCGGAATCAGCCGCGGAAATGCCGGGGAAGGGCAGCGAGATGACCAGCGTCGGGATCTCGATGTCCGGCTCGCCCTCTTTGGGCAGCACGATATAGGCCAATGCCCCCGCCGCGATGGACAGAAAGACAAAGGCCACAACCATCCGCGCGCGGGATGCGGCCCAATCTACGATACCGGTCATTGGGTTTGCTCCTGAAATGTGGGCGCGACGGTAACGCCAGCGGTCACAAATTCCTGTCCCACCACAATCACGTTGATCTCGTCGGGCAAGTCGGCCAGCCAGATGCCCTGGGCCGTGTCGCGCACCACCGTTGCGGGGTTAAAGGCGACCACACCCGCATCATCGACCGTGCGCAGGCCCAATGCGCCATCCTCATTCAGCGTCAACGCGGACGAGGGCAGCAAATGCGCCTTTGCTCCGGCGGCAGAAATGGCGATCTCGGCGGTCTGGCCATCTCTGATTTTCAAGTCGGCGTTGGGCACTTCAATTTCGACGCGGAATGTACGGGTGGTTTGATCCGCAGCGCGGCTCAGGAATGTGACCTCACCGGTCACTTCCTGCCCGCCTGCCGCCAGTCGCGCACCGGCGAGGGCCCCTGCCTCGATGCGCGCCACCTCGGTCTCGGGGGCGTAGGCGACCAGTTTGATCGGATCAATCTGGATCACGGTCGCGCACAGTGATCCCGGTTGCAGTAACGTGCCGAGTTCTGCGGTGTCGCTTTCCAGCAGACCGGCGAAAGGTGCTCGAATCTCCAGCCGTTCCAGTTCCTTTTCGGCTGTGGCAATGGATGCGCTGGCGCTCTCGATGGTGGCATCTGCGGCCTGCAGACCGGATTTCGATGCGGTGACGCTGGCCTTCGCTGCCTCAAGCGATGCCTGTGCTGCGGCGACGGCGGCTTCGGCGTTCTTGACGCGGGTTTCTGCTGCGAACCCGCCCTCGTTCAGGCGGCGTGCGGCGTTCTGGTTCACCAGCGCTTCGTCAATGCGTGCTTGCGCCTCGATCACCCGGCTTTCGGCTTCGGGCACCCGACTTTCGGCTTCGGTCTTGTTGGCGATGGCTTCAGCCAGACGCGCGCGCGCTTCGGCCAGGGCAGAGGCGCGCGTGCCGGGGTCCAGCTCGCACATCAGCTGCCCCGCCTCGACAAATGCGCCTTTGCGCAAGGGCGGGGAGATCACGGTTGACGACGTCTCGGCCCGCACCTCGACCTGACGGGCGGCTTCGGTTTGGCCGCGCAGGATCACGGCATTGTCAATCTCGCGCGCGACAGAGGCGCGGGCGACCACCTTGATCACGGCCTGTGCCTCTGCATCAGACGCCTCCGATGCCGCAGCACCCGCGTCCTGGGGCATGCCTTCGGCGGGTTCTGCTTCACCGGCAATCAACGCCAGGGTCCATTCGCGCTCAATAATCCAAAAATACAATCCGGCGCCGACAACAATGGCCAGGATCAACGACACAATCCGCATTTCGTGTTCTTCCTTGGTAGACCTGCATTCCGCAAACTGACGGAACGTCACGAGCGATATAAGGGGTCTTACGTCTAAACTAACCAGTTCAGATTACTTTTTTCGAGACACATTCGCAATATTGCCCAATTGCCGCACGTTTAAGCACGATCACCTGCTCTTGGCTTGGGCGCAGCAGCACGGTAAGACAACCGCGAAATCAAAGACGCGGCGGACGAGCCGCCATCGGAATTGGGAGCGCGGGCGTGAGCGACACCGACAGCTTTATTGATGAGGTCACCGAAGAGGTGCGCCGCGACCGCCTGTTCGGGTATGTCAAACGCTACGGCTGGATCGCCGGGCTGGTCATCCTGCTGATTGTGGGCGCCGCAGGCTTTAACGAATATCGCCGCGCACAGGAACAGGCGCGGGCACAAGCGCTGGGGGACGCCATGCTCGCCGCGCTGGCCGCCAACGAAGACGACGTGCGCGCCGAAGCGCTGGCAGGCGTCTCTGCCGAAACGCCGGAAGGCGCCGCCGTATTGGCGTTCATGACCGCAGGGGCACAGGCGCAGGCCGGGCAGGACACGGCAGCCATCGAAACCCTCGCACCGGTCGCGCAAGCGGCCGACCTGCCGCTGATCTACCGCCAGATCGCCACCTTTAAATCGCTTATGTTGCAATCGACGACGCAGGACGCCGAAACCCGCCGTCAGGGGTTCGCCGCACTTGCCGTGCCGGGTGTCCGCCTCCGCCTGCACGCCGAAGAGCAACTGGCGCTTATCGACATCGAAACCGGTGACACCGCCGCGGCAATCGCCCGCTTTCAGTCCATTCTCGACGACGCCGAAGCGACCCCGGGCTTGCATCGCCGTGCCCTACAGGCAATGGTGGCCCTGGGCGGCGCGCCAGAGGCCACAGAGACCGCCGGAGAATAAGATGGGTCGGACGATGAGGGATCGGGGCATGGGACTTTACGCACATCGCCGTGCCGTGCTTGGACTGGTGGCGCTGGCCATCCTGGCCGGGTGCGCCGAACGGGAAATCATCCTGCCCGGCAAACGCGAGCCGATATCGGCCGCGCTATCTGGCGAAGTGTCCGAAGCCGCAGCACTGGCGGACGCTGCGCGCGACATCACCCTGCCACCCCAGGTCGCCAACGCGGACGCCACGCAAAGCTTCGGCACACCGGCCTTCCGCACCGATCACCCGCAACTCAACCAGACACTCACGCCGATCTGGGCGGTGAACATCGGGGACGGCGACAGCCGCAAACACCGGATCGTGGCGGACCCGGTCGTGGCAGGCGGGCGGGTCTTTACGCTTGATGCGGAAACCACCGTCTCTGCCGTCTCGACCTCGGGCCAGCTGCTCTGGCAACGCGACATCTTGCCCGACCGGGCCGAGGATGGCGACGGCACCGGCGGCGGGCTCGCCGTCGATGGCGACGTACTCTATGTCTCCAGCGGCCTCGGCACGCTCACCGCGCTGGACACCAGCAGCGGCGGCACACTCTGGACACAAGAGCTTGAGGCCATCGGCGTCGGACGCCCCACCGTGTTCGAAAACCTCGTCTATGTCATGGCGGGTGACGACACCGGCTGGGCCATCGAAAAAGACGACGGGCGCATCGCCTGGCAAGTCACCAGTTCCGAAACCCGCACCAACGTGCTGGGCGGCCCGGCCCCCATCGTGACAGATGGTCTGACAGTATTCTCCTTCGGCTCGGGCGAGATGCAGGCGGTGTTCCGTCAGGGCGGGCTGCGGCGCTGGGACGCCTCTGTTCTGGGCGAACGACAGGGGCGGGCCTTGTCCAAGGTCGATGACGTCACCGGCCGACCCATCGCCAAGGACGGCGTGATCTACGCAGGCAATCAATCCGGACGCACGGTGGCGGTGAACGCAGGCTCCGGCACCCCGATCTGGACCACGGGCGAAGGGGCCATCGACACGGTCCTGCCTGTCGGCGACAGCGTCTTCCTGATCTCCGACCGCAACGAACTGCTCCGGCTCGATGCCGCAGATGGCAGCCGCGTCTGGGGCACCCGCCTGCCCAATTTCGTCAGGGACAGGCCCCAGCGCCAGTCCGAGGTTTTTGCCCACCACGGCCCGGTTCTCGCGGGTGGTCGTTTACTTGTCGCGTCCTCGGACGAGGTGCTGCGCAGCTTTGACCCGACAACCGGCGGGCTGGCCGGTGTGACGGATATTCCCGGCGGTGCCTCCACGGCACCCGTGGTTGCGGGACAAACGCTGTATGTTGTGTCGCGCAAAGGGCAGCTGCTTGCCTATCGCTGACGGATCCCGACGCGCGCATGATTGCGCGTGGCCTTAACCGCGATCAAACTGCCTCACTCTCGGCCGGGTTCCTCCATCTGGAGATGTGCAGTAGATGATCTGTTCCGCTCCAAACCGCTGAACACGCACCATCTCCGTCATACCCACGCGCTCCAGTAGTCTGCAGGATGCGGCGTTTGCACTCTGGGTTTCCGCGATCACCCGCCTCAGCACGCCCATATGCAAGGCATGGACAATGACGGCGCTGACAGCTTCGCAGGCAAATCCGTGGCCCCAGACGGCAGGATCAAACTGGTACGACACTTCATGATCGGTTCCGTCCTTGTGTGGACCCAGTTCGACAAGCCCCAGCGCCTGCGGTTCTGCCGTTGTGCGGCAGGCAATCCAAGCCGCATTGCCGTCCGGCAATGGCAGGTACTCCCGAAAGCGCCGGATCCCGTGGCGCCACGGCACCGGTCCGCCCAGATACCGGCGCGTGTCCGCATTGCCGAGCAGCCGGACGAAAAACCGGCAGTCCCGCAGAGCGACCGGGCGCAGCACCAGCCGATCGGTTCTTAGCTCTTTCTGGAACTCCATGGGCCCAGCAAATGCGGGCAGGCGCTGCAATGCAAGCCCCCCTTTAAGTGACCGCCCACATGGTCTATGTGCACAGCTTGATCTGTCGGATACGCACCCCATGACCATGACACTCGCCATTGTCGGACGGCCCAATGTGGGCAAGTCGACGCTGTTCAACCGCCTTGTGGGCAAGCGCCTGGCGCTGGTCGATGACCAACCCGGCGTGACGCGCGACCTGCGCGAGGGTCCGGGC
Organism: Tateyamaria omphalii; assembly: GCF_001969365.1. Taxonomy (NCBI): domain Bacteria; kingdom Pseudomonadati; phylum Pseudomonadota; class Alphaproteobacteria; order Rhodobacterales; family Roseobacteraceae; genus Tateyamaria; species Tateyamaria omphalii. Next base: position 425,388 of record NZ_CP019312.1, read on the forward strand.
CGGCTGGCCGATCTGCGCTTTACCGTCATCGACACGGCGGGGCTTGAGGAAGCCAACGACGACAGCCTGCAGGGCCGCATGCGCCGCCTGACCGAACGCGCGGTGGACATGGCCGATGTATGCCTATTCATGATTGACGCGCGCACGGGCGTAACCCCCACGGACGAGGTCTTCGCTGAAATCCTGCGCAAACGCGCGGACCACGTCCTGCTGGCCGCCAACAAGGGCGAAGGGTCCGCCGCCGATGCCGGTGTGCTGGAAGCTTTCGCGCTCGGTCTGGGCGAGCCCATTCGCCTGTCTGCCGAACATGGCGAGGGGCTCAACGACCTCTATGCCCAACTCCAGCCCCTTGCTGATCTCTTCGAAGAAAAGAACGCGCAAGAAGCCCCCGAAACCGACGTGATCGTGGACGAGGAGGACACTGACGAGACCCCTCAACCCACGGCCGCCAAACCCCTGCAAGTGGCTGTCGTGGGCCGTCCCAACGCGGGCAAATCCACCCTGATCAACCACATCATCGGCGAAGACCGCCTGCTGACAGGGCCAGAGGCCGGGATCACCCGCGACGCCATCTCCCTGCGCACCGACTGGGACGGCACGCCCATGCGCATCTTTGACACTGCCGGTATGCGCAAGCGGGCCAAGGTGCAGGAAAAGCTGGAAAAACTGTCGGTCTCGGACGGGTTGCGGGCTGTGAAATTTGCCGAGGTTGTGGTGGTTCTGCTCGACGCGGCGATCCCCTTCGAACAGCAGGACCTGCGCATTGCGGATCTGGCAGAACGCGAGGGGCGGGCCGTCGTCATCGCCATCAACAAGTGGGACATCGAGGACGACAAACAGGCCAAGCTGAAAGAGCTGAAAGAGAGCTTTGAACGGCTTTTGCCGCAGCTGAAGGGCGCGCCGCTCGTGACCGTGTCGGCCAAGACGGGCCGCGGCCTCGACCGTCTGCACGGCGCGATCCTGCGCGCCTATGACGTCTGGAACCGCCGCGTGCCCACCGCAGCGCTGAACCGCTGGCTGACGGGGATGCTCGAACAGCACCCGCCGCCCGCACCGCAGGGCAAGCGGATCAAGCTGCGCTACATGACCCAGGCCAAGACGCGCCCGCCGGGCTTTGTTGTCATGTGTTCGCATCCCGACAAGGTGCCCGAAAGCTACAACCGCTATCTGGTGAACGGCCTGCGTCTCGACTTTGACATGCCGGGCACGCCCATCCGCCTGTTCATGCGCGGCCAGAACGACGCCAACCCCTACAAGGGCCGCAAAAAGCCGGTGCCATCGAAGCTGCGCAAGCACACCGAAGGGCGGCGCGGTTAACCTTTATTAACCGAATTTAACGAAAAAAGCGTTTGAAATCAGTGTTGTCCCCGCGGGGACAGATTTTCTTCCCGAAAGGCACCGATGGTGGGTCGGATCATGATGACCGCGCCCAACACCGCCAAGGCGCCAACAGACCGCGGATCAAACCCGTTCTGTACCCCAACCGCGATCAGCGCCCAGATCACAGCGACGCCGTAGGTCGGCGCACGGCTCAAGCTGCGTTGGACCACAAGCGCCAGGACGACGGCGACCGTCACCATGATCCACGCCGCGGTCCGCCCAGACGTCCAGCCATACCCGGCCAACAGCAGGCCAAGTGCCACGCAACTGGCCGCACTCAACCACCCGGCATAGAGCCCTACCGGCCAGGCTGCCGCCCAGCCATCCAACCGCGGACTGCGCCATAACGCGATCAGCGCGCTGATCAGCATCACCCAGATCAGCACGGTCGCCCAGATCGCGCTTTGCACCGCCACCGGCAACCAGACGCTGCCCACTGCCAGCGACACAGCGAGCGGCGCGCGCATCGGCGCCCAGTCCGGTGCGGACCAGCGTTTGAGTGCGCCAAAGCCCGCGCCGACCAACAGCCACAGGTAAATCACGCCCCAGATCGCAAAGGCATATCCTGCGGGCTGCACCGGCGGGTCGATCTGCGGCACCGGGAACTGGTCGCCCTCGAACCCGCCAAAATCGGGCACCCAGAAGGGCGACGCGGCAAAGGTCAGGGCGAGGATCAGCACGAGTACAGGCATGGTTTTCCACCGTTTACAAAATTTCTGCTCCGGATCATCCTTGCCATGACGCCCGTATTTCAGCCAGTCAGAACCTAGTCTGGCGCATTGCATTTCAAGGACTTGGCCCACCATGACACGTATTGCTATTTTCTGCGACGGAACCTGGAACTCACCCGATATTGAAGAGCCGACCAGCGTACACAAGCTCAAACAGGCGCTGGTCAATGATCCCGCCCAGGGACAGGTGGCGGCCTATTTCGCGGGCATTGGCACCGACCGCCGCTTTGACGGGCCGGTCAAGCGGTTCTTTAACCGATGGGGCGGCGGCGCTTTTGGCTGGGGGCTGGATGCCAAGGTCAAGCAGGCCTACCAGTTTCTGGCGCAGGCCTATCAGGACGGGGACGAGATTTACCTGTTCGGGTTCTCGCGCGGGGCGTTTACGGCGCGGTCCGTGGCGGGGATGATCCGCAAATGCGGCATCATCTCTGACACGAGCCCCGAGGGCGTGAACGCGGCCTTTGAACTGTACCGCAAACGGGGCAAGCGCAACCACCCTGACGCGCCCCATATCCGCGAGGCGCGGCGGGCGATGTCGCCGAAATTTGCCACGTCTGTCAGTGACTTGGCCTGGCGCGACGATACCTCGCGCATGGTTGCGATTTCCTATGTCGGGGTGTGGGACACGGTGGGTGCGCGGGGCATTCCGCCTTCGCTTCTGGGCCCTGTCGCGTCGATGTGGAACCGACAGTACAAGTTCCATGACATGGAACTGTCCAGCCTTGTGCAATCGGCGCGGCATGCGCTGGCGCTGGACGAACGGCGGGTGATGTACAAGCCTGCGATGTGGTCCAATCTGGACGGTGACAAGGGGTTGAATCACGGGGACACAGGGCCGCTGCGGGCCTATCAGCAGCTTTGGTTCGTGGGCGATCACGGGATCGTCGGCGGGTCCGGATCGTCGCAGCCCTTGTCGATGATCGCGCTGGATTGGGTGGTGCAGGGGGCCGGGCGTTTGACGATTGACACCGGCGCGAGATTCCCGCCATCGGATCCCGATCCGCTGGCCGATGCAGATATCGACTATGGGTGGTCCATGCTCAAGAGGTGGCGGCAAGGCCCTGTTTCAAAATGGGAAATCCATCCATCTGTCGATGAGCGCCGGGGTGGCCGGGGCGATTACCGCCCCGGATCGTTGCGGATCTAGGCCAGCGCGCCGTCCGCTGTCAGCACCGTCTTGCCGCCGAGATAGGGGGCGAGCGCTGTGGGCAGTTTGACCGAGCCATCGGCCTGCTGGCCGTTCTCCAGAACCGCGATCAGACAGCGCCCCACGGCGAGGCCGGAGCCGTTAAGTGTATGAACGAACTGCGGTTTTCCGCCATCTGCTGGCTTGAACCGCGCGTTCATGCGCCGGGCTTGGAAGTCGCCGGTGGTGGAGACTGAGCTGATCTCCCGGTAGGTGTTCTGGCCGGGCAACCACGCCTCGATATCGTAGGTGCGGCGCGCGCCAAAGCCCATGTCGCCCGTGCACAGAACGACAGTTCTGTAAGGAATTTCAAGAGCTTCGAGGATGCCTTGTGCGCAGTCGAGCATGCGTTTCTGCTCGTCTTCGGACCCGTCTGGATGGGTGATCGAGACCATCTCGACCTTTTCGAACTGGTGCTGGCGCAGCATGCCTGCGGTGTCACGGCCGGCGCTGCCCGCTTCGGATCGGAAGCAGAGGGTGTGGGCCGTCATGCGGATCGGCAGGGCGGCTTCATCCAGAACGTCGCCCGCGACGCTGTAGGTCAGCGGCACCTCAGACGTGGGGACGAGCCACATGCCATCTTCGGTCCGGTAGCTGTCTTCGCCGAATTTCGGCAGCTTGTCCGTTCCGTACATCGCATCGTCGCGGACCAGCACAGGTGAGTTAACTTCCAGTAAACCGTTCTGATCAACGTGAGTGTCGACCATGAACTGGGCCAGGGCGCGGTGGATGCGGGCGACGGCGCCCTTCAGCATGACAAAGCGGCTGCCAGAGGTCTTGGCGGCGGTTTCGAAGTCCATGGAGGCGGCGACGCCTGCGATGTCGAAATGCTCTTTGGGCGCGACATCGAAGTTTCGCGGGTTGCCCCAGCGGTGGATTTCGACGTTGTCCTCCTCGTCCGCGCCGTCCGGCACATCGTCGGCGGGCAGGTTGGCGATGCGTGCAAGGGCGTCGGTCAGCTGGGCGTCGAGCGCCTTAGCCTCCTCCTGCATCCGGGCGATTTCTGCTTTCTTTTCAGACACAAGCGCGCGCAGGCGCTGAAATTCATCCTCGTCCCCGCGGCCCTTGGCGGCGCCCACTTCCTTGGACGCTTTGTTCTGTTCGGCCTGGGCGGTTTCAGCGGCGAGGATCTTGGCACGCCGCGCCTCGTCCAGGGCCAGAAGGGACGACGACATCGCAGCGTCCCCACGGCGCGCAAGGGCGGCGTCGAAAGCGGCAGGGTTCTCGCGGATGGCGCGGATGTCGTGCATGTCTGGCCTCTGATATTGGTGTTGCAGTGGGGGTCGTATGCCCCATCCGAGGCCCCGCGAAAAGGGGGGCAAACAGGGTGTCACACCCCGTGCACCATCCGTACACCCCCTGTGCACCCCCATCGTCATGGTGGGGTAAGGGTTTGTTAGGATTTGAACCTGCGCAGCCCCTTTGGCTATGGAGTCCCATCCACCAGGCCCGACGCCCATGCACCCGGTGCCACAACGACCGCCTGCGCATGGCCGTCCTGTTCGATGCGGGCCGAGACGACGGCGGTCACGCGCCACCCGGACGCCGTGCGGGACAGGACGGGGCTGCCGGACAGGCCGGGCGTGACCGGACAGTCGAGCACGCGCATCTGGTCCAACGTGCGTGTTGCCGGGCAATCGAATGCGGCGCTGAGCATGGCGCTGCGGGTCGATTGGTAGCCGATGATGGCGTTTGCGCGGTCGTCGCCCACAGGCAGTGTGCCAAGCGGTATCGGTGCGAGGATTTCGGCCGGTGCCGGGCTTTGCAGTTTGATCAGTGCGACATCGGCGGAAGGGCCGCGCGCCGCGTCGGGATGCGTGTGGACGGCAGCGGCGCGCCCGTGCCATAGAACATCGCCCCGCAACCAGCCCGCCACGAAATGGACGTTGCCCGGCGGCTCGGTCGTGCCGTCGGGCCTGCGCACGCAATGCGCCGCGGTCAGTACCCATAGCGGTGCAATCAATGTACCTGTGCAGGCGCGCCGCGTGCGAAACCCGGCGATGTTGAGCCGCCCGATGGCGGTCCATTCGGCGTGGTCCTGTTCCGGCAGGCGCGGCAAGCCTGTGCCCTCGGCCCGCGCCAGCTGGGCAGACGTCACGAACACGGCGAAGCCGAGCAAAGCCACACCAAACTGTCGAATGCGCCGCATATGTGCAGGATGGCATTTGGAATGGCCAATGCAAAGCGGATCAAAACCCGGTCGGGCCGGTGTTTCCACCTTGCACAGTCCCGCCCCCGCCCATAGGTTCTGCCAAACTTTGAAGCGGGCCAGAATCCGCCCCAAGACCAAGGACAATTCCCATGGAAGCCATCGGCCAGTTCATTCCCCTGATCCTGATCTTTGCGATCATGTATTTCCTGCTGATCCGGCCTCAGCAGAAGAAGGTCAAGGAACATGCCGCCATGGTGGAGGCGCTGCGCCGCGGTGATCAGGTGGTCACCCAGGGCGGGTTGATCGGGAAAGTCAGCAAGGTCAAGGAAGACAATGAGGTCGAGGTAGAAGTGGCGGATGGTGTGAAGGTGCGCGTCGTCAAATCCACCATCGCGCAGGTCCTGAACAAGACCGAGCCTGCGAAGTAATGCTTCAGATTGATGCGTGGAAACGGGTACTGATTTGGTCCTTGTGTGCGCTTGGCCTGATCCTGGCCTTGCCCAACGGGTTCTACAATCGCGTTGAGCAGCACAATGATGCGGCCCAGGCCATCCAGTTGGGGGCTGACACGCCTGAGAACCAGGCGCTGCTGGCGCAGTGGCCCGAGTTCATGCCGTCGGCGCTGGTGAACCTTGGCCTGGACCTGCGCGGTGGTGCGCATTTGCTGGCTGAGGTGCAGGTCGAGCAGGTCTATGCCAGCCGGATCGAGGCGATGTGGCCCGAGGTGCGTGATGTTTTGCGCGCCGAGCGGGCGACTGTTGGCACCATTCGGTTGCAGCCTTCGGCGGCTGATGTGCTGCGCATTCGGATTGGGGAACCTGCGGGGTTGCAGCGTGCGATACAGTTGGTGCGCACGTTGGAGCAGCCGGTGCAGACGCTGACCGGTGTGGGTGCCAATGACATCGAGGTGCGTGCGGATGGGGCCGACGTTGTTGTCGTGACCCTGAGCGATGAGGAGAAGCTGGCGAGCGACGAGCGGACGGTGCAGCAAAGTCTTGAGATCGTACGCCGCCGGATTGACGAGGTGGGCACGCGCGAGCCGACCATTCAGCGGCAGGGGTCGCAGCGCATTCTGATTCAGGTGCCGGGCATTGGGTCAGCGGCCGAGTTGAAAGAGATCATCGGGACGACCGCGCAGCTGACGTTCAACCCGGTGGTGAACCGGACGTCGGATCAGAACACCGCGCCGGGGATTGGCAACAAGCTGGTGCCGTCGCTGGACGAGCCGGGGCTGTTTTATGTGATCGAGAGCGCGCCTGTGGTGACGGGCGAGGATCTGGTCGATGCGCAGCCGAGCTTTGACCAGAATGGTAACCCGGCTGTGTCCTTCCGCTTTAACACGACCGGGGCGCGACGGTTCGGGGATTACACGGCTGAGAACATCGGGTCGCCCTTTGCCATCGTGCTGGATGACGAGGTGGTGTCCGCCCCGGTGATCCAGAGCCATATTCCGGGCGGGTCGGGGATTATCACCGGGAATTTCAATGTTGAGGAATCGACGAATTTGGCCGTCCTGCTGCGCGCGGGTGCGTTGCCTGCGGAACTGACGTTCCTTGAAGAGCGGACCATCGGGCCGGAACTGGGGCAGGACAGCATTGACGCGGGTCAGATCGCGACAATCGTCGCCTTTGCCGCCGTGCTGGTGTTCATGGGGCTGAGTTACGGGCTGTTCGGGCTGTTTGCGAACATCGCGCTGATAATCAATATCGGGCTGATCTTTGGTCTGCTCAGTATGATCGGGGCGACGCTGACCTTGCCGGGCATTGCGGGGATCGTGCTGACGGTGGGGATGGCGGTGGACGCCAACGTGCTGGTGTTCGAGCGGATCCGCGAGGAGTTGAAATCCTCGCGCGGGCCTGCGCGGGCTATTGAGCTTGGTTATGAAAAGGCGTTGTCGGCCATTCTGGACGCCAACATCACGACCTTTATCACCGCCGTGATCCTGTTTGCGATGGGGTCGGGTCCGGTGCGCGGGTTCGCGATCACGCTGGGTCTGGGGATCCTCACATCCGTATTTACGGCCATTTTCGTGACGCGGCTGATGGTGGTGATGTGGTTTGAACGCCGCCGCCCCAAAACGATCGAGGTGTAAGATGCGACTGAAGCTGGTCAAACAGGGCACCAATTTCGATTTCTTCAGCCGCTGGAAGATCTGGCTGGGTCTGTCGGGCCTGCTGATCCTGTTGGGGATCGGGTCGTTCCTGTTGCAGGGGCTGAACTATGGCATCGACTTTCGCGGCGGGACGACCGTGCGGACCGAAAGCACGCAGCCGGTTGATATTGGTCTTTACCGGGATGCGCTGACGCCGTTGGCCTTGGGCGACATTTCGATAACGGAAGTGTTCGACCCGACCTTTGACGCCGATCAGAACGTGGCCATGATCCGCATTCAGGCGCAGGAGGGGCAGGAGGCGGTCACGCCCGAGACCATCCGCACCGTGCAGGCCGCGCTGAGTGCGGCGGTGCCGGATATTCAGTTCGTATCGGTGGAATCCGTGGGCCCGAAAGTGTCGGGCGAGTTGATCCAGACGGCGGCGATTGCCGTTGTTTTGGCCATCGGGGCGGTGCTTGTTTACATCTGGTTGCGCTTTGAGTGGCAGTTTGCGCTGGGGGCCGTGGCGGCGCTTGTCCATGATGTGATCCTGACCATCGGCATATTCTCTGAACTGCAGATCAAGTTTGATCTGGCCATCATCGCGGCACTTTTGACCATTGTGGGCTATTCGCTGAACGACACTGTGGTCGTGTTCGACCGGGTGCGAGAGAACTTGCGCAAATACAAGAAGAAGCCGCTGGCCGAGGTGCTGAACATCTCGATCAATGAGACGTTGAGCCGGACGGTCATGACCTCGGTCACGACGCTGCTGGCGCTGATTTCGCTTTATGTGCTGGGCGGGGACGTGATCCGGGGCTTTGTCTTTGCCATGATCTGGGGTGTGATCGTGGGGACGTACTCTTCGGTCTTTGTCGCCTCGACCATTCTGCTGTGGCTGGGTGTCAAGCGGGACTGGTCCAAGCCGGACGCCAATGCGGGCAATCAGTTTGCGAATGTGGATGCCTGAGGCGGCGCTGGCCTAGAGCCGCGGTGGAACTGGTCCTTGCTTGTTCGCCTCTGGGCTGCAAGCTGGGCTTATCATGACAGAAATGATCGCGGATACGCTGGCGTTGCCGGGCTTTGTCTGGGTGCTGGCCGTCACGATGGTGGCGGGCGTCGTCTACGGATTTGCCGGGTTTGGCGCGGCGTTGGTTTACATGCCGATTGCTACGGCCTTTGTTCCCGTTGAGATGGCGATTGCGGCCTTTGGTGTGACCGCGCTGGCGTCGCTGGTGTCCGTGGTGCCGCGGGCGTGGGGGCAGGCGGATCGGCCCAATGTCGTGCTGATGATCGTCGTGGCGACCCTCGCCTTGCCGCTGGGGATCGCGATCCTTCGGTTGAATGATGTGACGACCATGCGCTGGGCGGTGCTGGCGGTGACGACGCTGACGCTGGTCGCACTGGTGCTGGGCTGGCGGTACAAGGCCGTGCCCACGCGCACGGCGCGTGTGTCCGTGGCTGCGGCCACTGGTGTGGTCGGCGGTGCGACCGGGTTGGTGGGGCCGATCATGGTGCTGTTTCAGTTGAGCGGGCAGGAGGGCGTGGCGCGGGCGCGGGCAAATACGCTGGTGTTTCTGACCGTAACGGGTCTGCTGACCGTGCCATTGATGGCGATGCAGGGGCTGTTGACCGTCGAGGCCGTGGTGCTGGGGCTGTTGTTGATCGTGCCTTATGGCATTGCCTCGCGCGTTGGGCAGGCGTTGTTCGATCCGGGCCGGCAGGTGCTTTACCGCCGCGTCGCCTATGTCATCATCGCCGTTGCCATCATCATGGGCCTGCCGGTGTTCGGCGGATGATCGCGGCGGTGGGGGAGGCGCTGGCGCTGCCGGGGATTTGGTGGCTTGTCTCTGCGATCCTAGCCGCCGGGTTAGTGCGCGGCTTTGCGGGGTTCGGGTCAGGCATGATCATCATGGCGGCGGCCAGTTCGGTCCTGTCACCCTTTGCCGCGTTGGCGTTTCTGGTGGTGGTGGAGTTCTGGGGGCCGCTGCCGAACCTGCGCCCGGCGCTGCGCAACGGCAATCTGCGCGAGGCGGGTTGGCTGCTGCTGGGCGTGGCGATTGGCCTGCCCGCAGGGCTGTGGACGCTGTCATTTGTGAACCCCGATGCGTTCGGCTGGGGAGTGTCGGTTGCCATCCTGATCCTGCTGGCTGCGCTGATGTCGGGCTGGCGCTATCGCGGGCCGATGGGGCCGCGCACGACTGTGGGTGTGGGCACATTTGGCGGGTTTCTGGGTGGACTGGCCGGTATTCCCGGTCCGCCGGTCATTCTGCTGTACATGGCGTCGGCCAAGGCGATTGCGGTGATAAGGGCGAATTTCCTGCTATATCTGCTGGGCATTGACGTGATGATGCTGGGCATCTTTTTGGTGTTTGGTCTGCTGGATGCGCAGGCGGTCATTATCGGGTTGGTGCTGGTGCCGCTGTATATGATCGCCAACGTTGCGGGCGCGTGGCTGTTTGATCCGGGGGCGGAGCGACTTTTCCGCACGGTGGCCTATATCGTCATCGCGGCATCCGCTATTCTGGGCCTGCCGATTTGGGAGATGGGTCATGCGCCTTAATGAGATCACGTTCACCGATGCCAAACCTGTGGAGGGCTACGGGCCCGGGTTTTTCCGCATCGGGGGCGAGGTGATCGTCGGGGGCATGTTGACGGGCCCCACCGGCACGGTGGCCTGGGCGGGATACAAGGATGTGGCCCCTTTGGTCGCCCTGGCCCGCAAGGTCGATGTCTTGTTCATCGGCACCGGTGCGGACACGGCCCACATCCCCGCCGCATTGCGCGCGCAGTTGGAAGAGGCTGGTCTGGGCCTTGAGGTGATGTCGTCCCCGTCGGCGGCACGGACCTACAACGTGCTTTTGAGCGAAGGCCGCCGCATTGCGCTGGCGGTGTTGCCCGTCTGAGAGGTTGGAGGGGCTGTCTGCCCCCGATGCTGGCGCATCCCCCCGAGGATTTTTTGAAACAGAGAAGAGACGCGTAGGGTTTTGTGCCTGCACGCAATGGGTTACGGCTGTGGCATGGAAATGACTGTCACTGATCTGGCCGTGGGCCGTGGCGGCGTGCCGGTGCTGGCGGGCGTGTCCTTTGCCGTTGGGTCCGGGCAGGCGCTTGTGCTGCGCGGGCCGAACGGGTCGGGCAAGACGACGCTCTTGCGCACTGTGGCCGGGTTGCAGGTGCCAATGGCGGGTGTCGTGGCGGGGGCCGAGGATCGCATTGCCTATGCTGGCCACGCGGACGGGTTGAAGGCGGCGCTGAGCGTGGCCGAGAACCTGCGCTTCTGGGCGTCGGTGTTTGGGCAGTCGGATATTGCGCCTGCTTTGGCCGCCTTTGATCTGGAGGATTTGGTGGACCGGCCCGCGGGCCGTTTGTCGGCCGGGCAGAAGCGCCGGTTGGGGTTGGCGCGGTTGATGGTGACGGGGCGCGATGTGTGGGTTCTGGATGAGCCGACGGTGTCGCTGGATGCGGCATCTGTTGCGCTTTTTGCCGCTGCGGTGCGGGAGCATCTGGCGCGGGGCGGGGCGGCGTTGATGGCGACGCATATTGAACTGGGGCTTGAGGCGGAGGCGCTGGATGTGTCGCGCTTTCGCGCGGCAGCGGCGCGGATGGATGCCGCGGACGAGGCGTTTTTGTGAGGGCTCTGTTTTTCCGGGATCTGGCGCTGGCCTTGCGGGCGGGGGGCGGCTTTGGCCTGGGTTTGGCCTTTTTCCTGATCGTCGTTGTGTTGGTGCCCTTCAGCGTGGGGCCGCAATCGGCGCTCTTGACCCAGATTGCGCCGGGAGTTTTGTGGTTGGGAGCGCTGTTGGCGTGTCTGTTGTCGCTGGACCGGCTGTTGGCAGTGGATTGGGAGGACGGGGCGCTGGATCTGCTGGCGACGTCGCCCCTGCCGCTAGAGGGGATCGTGGCAGTGAAGGCGGCGGCGCATTGGGTGACGACCGGGTTGCCCTTGGTGCTGGCCGCGCCCGTGTTGGGGGTGCTGCTGAACCTTGCGCCGTCTGGGTATGGGGTGCTGGTGGTGAGCCTGGCCCTTGGGACGCCGGCGCTGTCGATGATTGGTGCGTTTGGTGCGGCGCTGACCGTGGGGATCAAGCGGGGTGGGCTGCTCTTGTCGTTGCTTGTGCTGCCTCTGTATGTGCCGACGCTGATCTTTGGGGCGGAGGCAGCGCGGCGGGCGGCACAGGGGTTGGACAGCGCCACGCCTTTGCTGCTTTTGGCGGGGATCACGCTGGCCGTGCTGGCCGCGATGCCATTTGCCGCAGGGGCGGTGCTGCGCGTGAACCTGCGATAACGCGGATGTCGATTGAGGAGGGGGCCCCGAGGGGTTAAATGTAGATCATGTCACTTTGGGAATACGCCAACCCTGTCAAGTTTCTGCGCCTGAGCGAACGGGTGCAGCCGTGGCTTTGGGCCGGGGCCGCCATCTGTCTGGTCGTGGGGCTGGTCTGGGGGTTCTTCTTTACGCCGGATGACTTCCGGCAGGGCTCGACCGTCAAGATCATCTATTTGCACGTGCCTTCGGCACTGATGGCGATCAATGCGTGGTTCATGATGCTGGTGGCGTCGCTGATCTGGATCGTGCGGCGGCATCATGTGTCTGCGCTGGCTGCGCGGGCGGCGGCGCCCGTGGGCATCGTGATGACATTGATTGCACTCTTTACCGGGGCGATCTGGGGGCAGCCGATGTGGGGCACATGGTGGGCGTGGGACCCGCGCCTGACCTCGTTCCTGATCCTGTTTTTGTTTTATCTGGGCTACGTGGCCTTGTGGGAGGCCATCGAGGATCCCGATACGGCGGCGGATTTGACGTCTATCCTGTGTCTGGTGGGCACCGTCTTTGCCGTGCTGAGCCGTTATGCCGTGCTGTTCTGGAACCAAGGGCTGCATCAGGGGGCGTCGCTGAGCCTGGATAAGGAAGAGAACGTAGCGGACGTGTTCTATTTCCCGCTGCTCGTGTGCATTGGCGGGTTTGTTTTGCTGTTTCTGGCGTTGGTGCTTTACCGGACGGGAACGGAGATACGGGTGCGTCGGACGCGCGCGTTGATGGCGCGTGAGACGCGCGGTGCGAACCTGCGGGCGGAGGAGGCGTGATGCCGGATCTTGGGAAATACGCAGATGCAGTGCTGTCTGCCTATGCGGTGTCGATCGTGCTGCTGGTCGCCATTGTCGTGTTGACCGTTTGGCGTGGGCGCCGCGTGCGCGCGGAGATGGAGGCGGTTGAGCGGCGGAGTGTGCAGGGTGGCTAAGGTATCGCCGCTGATGCTGGCCCCCATCGGTATTTTTGCGGGCTTTGTGGCGTTGGCCGCTGTGGGCATGTTTCGTGAGAACCCCAACGAGTTACCGTCGACCCGTATTGGTGCCCTTGCGCCGCCGTTGACAGACGCGCAGCTTGCCGACTATGCGCCGGTGATGGACGGTGATCTGGTGCGCGGTGAGGTCACGCTGGTGAATTTCTGGGCATCTTGGTGTCCGCCGTGCCGTGCCGAGCATCCAAAGCTTTTGGAAATGGCGGCGGAGGGGATGCCGATCATCGGCGTGAACTTCAGAGACACCGAGGGGCCGGCGTCAAAATACCTGAACGAAGACGGCAACCCGTTTGTCGCCGTGGCGTTTGATCCCGCGGCCCGGTCGGCTATCGACTGGGGTGTGACGGCGCCGCCCGAGACTTTCATTCTGGATGGGGATGGCACAATTCTGTACCGGTTCCAAGGGCCGCTTGTCGGGTCGGATTATGAAAATCGGTTTCTGCCCGCGCTGGAAAAGGCGCTGTCAAATTGAGCGCCTGACGGCGCATTTTACTTTGATCCGCCCTGCTTTTTCTGACTTGAAATACCAATGCCGGAGGCGCCTGTCCGCGATGTCGGGAGCCTCCGGCGGGGATTTTTTGAACCAGAGAAGATGGACGCGGTCCGCATTGATTACAAACGGTAACCTGCGTTGACGTCCAGGATGGTGCCGGTGATGGCTGCTGCCGCGTCGGAGGCGAGGAAGCGGACGGCGGCGGCGATGTCGTCTGGGGTGGCCATGCGGCGCAGGGCGCTGTCGTTGATGATCATATCGGTGATGTCGTCCGGGCGGGTCGCTTCGGGGGTGTTGACGGCGCCGGGGGCCACGGCGTTCACGCGGATGCCCTTGGGGCCGAGCGTTTTGGCGGCGATCTTGGTCCAGGTGTCGACGGCGGCTTTGCTTGCGGAGTAGCTGTGCGCGACCATGGCGGGCAGGCGGGCGTTTTGGGACGAGATGTTGACGATGGCCGCACCGGGTTGGAGATGTTCCAAGGCGGCGGCCACGAGACCCATGGGCGCGTTTACGTTGACGTTGAAATTGGTCGCGATGGCATCCGCGTCGTAGTTTTCGGCGTCATCGGTCAGGAGGCTGCCTGCGTTGTTCACGATGATGTCGAGACGACCGAAGTGGTCGATGACTTGCTGCGGCAGGGCCGCTGTTGCGCCGGGATCCGCCAGATCAACCTGGAAAGCGGCAATGTCTGGATGGTCTTTGAGCAATTCGGTTGGTTCGGTGCTGCGCCAGGTGATCACGACCCGGTGGTCCCGGGCCAGATCAGCGGCGATGGCGCGCCCCAGCCCCCTTGCGGCTCCGGTAACGAGTGCGGTTTTCATGGACGGCTCCGAAACAAAAAAGGGCGCCCCGAGGGGCGCCCGTTCTGATGGTATCACATCCGCTTTAGGCGGCGGATGCAAGGTTGCGCAGCACGTAGTGCAGAACGCCGCCATGTTCGATGTATTCGATCTCGATCGCGGTATCGATCCGGCATTTCAGCGTAATCTCTTTGACCGAGCCGTCACCCATGGTGATGGTGCAGGGCACCTCTTGCAGGGGCTGGATCGTGTCGAGGCCGGAGATGGAGACGGTTTCATCGCCCTTGAGGCCCAGCGATTTGCGGGTGTCGCCGTTCGTGAATTCGAACGGGATGACGCCCATGCCGACGAGGTTTGAGCGGTGGATGCGTTCGAAGCTTTCCGCGATGACCGCCTTGACGCCCAGGAGCGCGGTGCCCTTGGCCGCCCAGTCGCGGGATGACCCTGCGCCGTATTGTTCGCCGCCGAAGATTACGAGCGGTGTGCCGTTTTCCTGATGTGCCATGGCCGCGTCGAAGATCGACGTCTGTTCGCCGTCGGGCCCTTTTGTGTAGCCGCCTTCGACGCCGTCCAGCATCTCGTTCTTGATACGGATGTTGGCGAAGGTGCCGCGCATCATGATCTCGTGATTGCCGCGGCGGGAGCCGTAGGAGTTGAACTCGCGCGGGGCGACTTGCCGTTCGGTCAGGTACTGCCCTGCGGGGGTCGATTCCTTGAACGCGCCAGCGGGCGAGATGTGGTCGGTGGTGATCATGTCACCGAGCAGGGCCAGAACCTTGGCCCCTTCGATGTTGGTGATCACGCCCGGTTCCGGCGACATGCCCTGGAAGTAGGGCGGGTTCTGGACATAGGTGGAGGTTGGCGGCCAGTCGTAGGTTTTCTGGTCGGTGGTTTCCACGCCCTGCCATTTTTCGTCGCCGGTGAAGACTTCGGCGTATTTCTCCTGAAAGGCTTCGCGCGTCACGGTTGCTTCGACCAGTTCGGCAACCTCCTGGCTGGTGGGCCAGATGTCTTTCAGGAAGACGTCGTTGCCGTCCCCGTCTTGGCCGATGGCGTCTTCGGCAAGGTTGATGTCAAGCGTGCCCGCGAGCGCATAGGCGACGACCAGCGGGGGTGAGGCCAAGTAGTTGGCGCGCACGTCAGGCGAAATCCGCCCTTCGAAGTTGCGGTTGCCGGACAGGACCGAGGTGGCGACCAGATCGCCGTCGGCGATGGCTTTGCTGATCTCCTCCTGGATCGGGCCGGAGTTGCCGATGCAGGTGGTGCAGCCGTAGCCCACAAGGTTGAAGCCGATCTTGTCGAGGTCTTCTTGCAGGCCCGCCGCCTCCAAGTAGGCGGACACGACCTGGCTGCCCGGTGCAAGCGAGGTTTTGACCCATGGTTTGCGGTCGAGACCCAGGGCCGCCGCCTTGCGTGCCACGAGGCCCGCGCCGATCATCACGTAGGGGTTCGATGTGTTGGTGCACGAGGTGATCGAGGCGATCACGACCTTGCCCGATTCCATGGTGTAGTCTTCGCCGTCGACCGGAACCTCTTTGCCCATGGGACGCTTGAACGTCTCTTCCATTTCCTTGCGGAAGGCGTTTTGCCCTTCGGTCAGCGCCACGTAGTCCTGTGGGCGTTTGGGGCCCGAGATGGCAGGCACAATGGTGCCCATGTCGAGGTGCAGCGTGTCAGTGTAGATCGGTGCGTAATCCGCGCCGCGCCAGAATCCGTTTTCCTTGGCATAGGCTTCGACCAGTGCGATGCGGTCCTCGTCCCGGCCGGTGTTGCGCAGGTAGCGCAGGGTTTCGTCGTCGATGGGGAAGAAGCCGCAGGTGGCGCCGTATTCGGGGGCCATGTTTGCAATGGTCGCACGGTCGGCGAGCGGCAGGCGGTCGAGACCCTCGCCGTAGAATTCGACGAATTTGCCGACGACGCCCTTGGCGCGCAGCATTTCGACCACTTTCAGGACGAGGTCGGTGCCTGTGGTGCCTTCGAGCATGGAGCCGGTCAGCTCAAACCCGATGACTTCGGGGATGAGCATCGAGATGGGCTGGCCGAGCATGGCGGCTTCCGCCTCGATCCCGCCAACGCCCCAACCCAGAACGGCGGCGCCGTTGACCATGGTGGTGTGCGAGTCGGTGCCGACGAGCGTATCGGGATAGGCCACTTCGGCGCCGTTCTGGTCGTGATCGGTCCAGACGGTCTGGGCCAGGTATTCCAGGTTCACCTGGTGGCAGATGCCGGTGCCGGGCGGGACCACGCGGAAGTTGTTGAACGCGGACTGGCCCCATTTGAGGAACGTGTAGCGCTCCATGTTCCGTTCGTATTCGCGGTCGACATTCATCTGGAAGGCGCGGGGGTTGCCGAACTCGTCGATCATGACAGAGTGGTCGATGACCAGGTCGACGGGGTTCAGCGGGTTGATCTTTTCCGGATCACCGCCCAGGGCCACCAGACCGTCGCGCATGGCAGCGAGGTCCACGACCGCGGGCACGCCGGTGAAGTCCTGCATCAGCACGCGGGCGGGGCGGTAGGCGATCTCGCGCGGGTTCTTGCCGCCCTGGGCGCCCCATGTCGCAAAGGCCTTGATGTCGTCGGTGCTGACGGTCTTGCCGTCTTCGAAGCGCAGCATGTTTTCGAGCACGACCTTGAGGGCGGCGGGCAGCTTGGCAAAATCGCCCAGGCCCGCGTCGGTCGCAGCGGGGATGGAGTAATAGTCGATGGACTGGCCGCCGACGGTCAGCGTCTTGCGCGTCTTGGCGGTATCATGACCTACGGTGATGGGCATGGAGTTTTTCCTTTCCTGAAACGGATGGGGCAACGAATTGGGTGCGTGATGCCCCAAATGGGCGGGTGCAATCAACCGTATTTGGCGTCCCTGCGACGATTTTGTATACTATTGCATACAGTTTTTGTGCGCAATGCCGTGATCCGGCTGTCACATACGCTCAACAAACATTGATTGGCGCTTTGGCAAAGTCTTTCCTAGTTACGCTATACGGTTAAAAACCACTCCCGACGCAATGAGTGTGCTTCTTCTATGAAACGTCTGATCCCCCTTGTTCTTGCTGCTGTTGCAAGCCTTGTCACTCCTGCAGCGGCGCAGTCGCCGGTGGTGGTAGAGCTGTTCACGTCGCAGGGCTGTTCGTCCTGTCCGCCGGCCGACAAGCTGATGCATGAGTTGGCCAAGCGGGACGATGTGATCGCGCTGGCGCTGCATGTGGATTACTGGGACTACATCGGGTGGAAGGACGAGTTTGCCGATCCTGCCTATGCCGAACGGCAACGTGGCTATGCCATAGCCGCGGGGCGCAGGTCTGTTTACACGCCGCAGATGATCATCAACGGGCAGGCGGACATTGTGGGTGCGCGCCCGATGGAGCTGTCCAAGGTGATTTCGGACCATTCTGACAAGATGACACCGATCACGCTGGCCGTGACACGGTCGGGCGACCAAGTGAACATCACCGCCCAGAGCGCAGAACCGAGCGGCCCGTTGGTTGTTCAGATGCTGCGCTACACCCCCGAACGCACGTCGCGCATCACGCGGGGGGAGAATGCAGGCCACACGATCACCTATGCCAACGTCACCGAAGGGTGGAAGATCTTGCAGCAGTGGGACGGCGTGACGGACCTGGCCATCAAAGCGGACGCGCCGGGCGACAAACCCTTGGTCGTGATGGTGCAGAAGGGCGTCGATGGCCCCATTCTTGCCGCTGCTCAAATCAAGTAGCGGTTTCGGGGTAGTATTCGTCTATACGCCAGCGTCTTGCGACCCAAAGCCATTGTTCGGGGTTGGCCCGAATGCGTGCGCCGATGCTGTCGTTCATGGCCTGCGTCATTGTCTCGGGGTCTGAAGGGACAATGGGCGCCTCCATCACACAATCAAAGCCCAGCCCGTCGGGTTTGCGGATGCCGTAGAAGGGGATCAGCCGCGCGTTGTAGCGCAAGGCCAGTTCCGCGGCAGAGACTGCCGTGCGTGCGGGATGCCCCAGGAAATCGAGGATCGGCGCCCGTTGCACGTGCTGGTCAAAGAGCAGGACCAGTTGGCCGCCCGCCTTGAGGTGCCGGACGAACCCTGCCGTGCCCTTGCGCCCCTGGGCAAAGACAGGTCCGCCAAAGGCCTGCATGGTGCGCACGTAATGGGCGTTGAAATAGGGGTTCGACATATCGCGGTAGAGCCCGCCGACATCGTAACCACGCCCAACGAGAGTGGCGCGCAGGGCCTCGTAATTGCCGAAATGGCCGGTGACGAGGATAACGGGCTGGCCGGATTGCGCAGCCTGTTCAAGCGCCTCGATGCCGGGGCCGTTGATCTCTGCGCCTTTCTGGCGGGCGAGAAGCGCGCCGGTCGAATAGTTTTCGATCAAGGTGCGACCGGCGTTGTCGAGGCTTTTTCGCGCGATGCGGTCATGTTCGGTGCTTGGCAGTTCGGGCAAGACGAGGGCGATATGTTCGGCGGCGCGCTTTTTGAACCCTGCCGCCGGGCCAACGATGCGGGACAGGATCCAGCCCATGAATGGGACGCGCCAGGTGTATGGCAGGGCGAGTGCGGCGCCGATGCACCCGCGCGCGACGGCGTTGGTGGCCAAGTAGGCCAGCTTGGTCCGCCATGGCAGGTCTTCGGAATCGTGTCGCATTCGGGTCCATGTCCTGAGCGCGCCATGTGTTGGCGGGCAAATCTTGGAGCCAGACATAAAACCAGCCCCCAGGGTTCACAAGCGGGCGGTTCTGCGTTGCATGTTTGAGTGGTGTCTTTGCGTGGCTTGGCTTTCCGTCCAGCGTCCGGGGTTGATCCGGCAAGGTGCGGTTGCGCATCAGTTTGTGCGTAGGGCCAATGTGACCTGTTTCATCCCTTTGCGGGTGTGCCTTGTGCGCATCAGTCTTCGTCGTCTTCCGTGATCAGCATCAGGTCGCCGCTGGTCTCCATGTCGCGGATCGCCTTGACGATGTTGCCCATCGCATCCTCGACATCGGTGGGTTTTTGTTTGCCTGCCTCCTGCACCTCTTCCCGCATTTGGTCGGCCATGCGGGCAGACATGTTGTTCAGCACAAACTCGGCTGAGGTATCGAGCCCCATGTCCGCGGCGCCTGCGAAGGCGGTGATCAGATCCTCTTGCTCGACATTGCGCAGGATGCGCGGGATATCCCGTGGCGCGATGCGATTCGGGATGTTGGCGAAAGTGAAGATGGCCTTACGCACGGCGGTTGCGAACCCTTCATCCGTTTCCTCGAGCCCGGCAAGCATGTCGTCGCGTGTGGAAGAGGTTGTGGAGTTCAGGATCGCGCCGACACGTTCCACAGGGCCGTTGTCGAAAGCACGCAGAGGTTGTGAATCCATCTGGCTGGCGAGCGACAGGCCGATGCGTTCGACAGCTTCGGGCGTGACTGCGCTGGTTTGTGATACGGCATAGGTGATCGCGCGCGCGCGGGGGCCCGGCAGCAGGCCCAGCAGCTCCGCTGCCTTGGATACATCGAGTTTCGACAGCATGACGGCCGCGATCTCGATGCTTTCCTCTTCCAGTATCGGAAGCAGCTTGTCCGGGCCCATGTCGCGTATGCGCTGCCACGGATCGCCGCCGCGTTTCACGCCTGCCTCTTTCCTGAGCCGGGCCGCGGTTTGCGCGCTGATCTTGCCATCGAGTGCGTCGAGCGCGCCCGCCATGCTGCCCGGCAGGCTGAGGCCGATGCGTTCTACCTCTTCGGCGAATTCGGCGGCGACGGCTTGCAATGTGTCGCGGTCGACGACGCGCATGGATCCCATCGCCTTGGTCAGGTGCGCCTGCAGGTCTTCGGGCAATTCCTCAAGCGGGATGTCGGCGCCCTCGTTCAGCAACAGCCGCACGACGATCGCCGCCTTGGCCCGCCGCGACAGGTTCGCGGGCGCTCGCGTCACCGGTACAGGTGTCAAAGAAACGCCGCCGCCCGACTGCATGGGTGCAGGGGCGGCGGACATGGGTACCAAGTCTGTCATGTCCTGCCTCGAAACGATTTGGCACCGTTCTGGCAGGCAAAGGTTGAGAATCCCTCAACCGGGCAGAAGCATCAGTAATTGTAGGTGGTGCCGGTTTCGATAGCGTCCCGCAGGCTGGCTTCGGCCCAGGTGCCAGCACCGCCGCGGGCCTGGATCTCGCGCAGCTGGATCATCGCGGCCACCGTGTCCCCTTCGACAACCTTGCCCTGGCCCATGTAGGAGCGGGCGAGGATGTTGTCGGGGTTCGCGTCGATGGCCTGCTGGTAGAAGACGTTTGCCAGTTCCAGTTGGCCCGTCTTGCGGGCGGTGAAGCCGCGATAGGTCAGCACGCGGTCCTCGGCCTGGTCGGGCATCTGGTCGAGCACGGTGTTGGCTTCGTTGTAACGCCCGGCATAGGCCAGTTCGCGCACGGCTTTGTAGAGCTCGTCGGCGTCCAGATAGGACGTCTTGTCCGGGCGCACGCATTTGCCGATCTTGGCGTCCCAGACACCGTTCACGGGCTGCGAAAAGCGGACATAGGCGTTCTTGTCGGGATCCCATTGACGCACGTTCAGGCAGTTCTGCGTCGTCTCGGTTTTCTTGGGCTTGGCATTGTCGTCGCTGCCTGCGGCAAAGCCGGTCGAGGGCAGGGCCAAGGCCGAGGTGATGGCGGTTGTCAGGATCAGGGCGCGCAGCATGTCAGTTCTCCGTCGTGAGGTGCGTCAGGTTCGATGTAGAGGTAACCCGTCGCACCTCGATCTTATGCGATCACGAAAACGTGAGCATTAGCCCGTGGTCGCTACGCAGCTGTTTGTGTCGGCGTCATAGACAGTGCCCGCAGCACAGGACATCGCTTGCTGTTCGAGCTTGTCGTAGTTGCAGCCCATGGCAAGGCTGAGGGTGGGGGCGAGGGTGAGGGCCAGTGCCACCAGAACGGTCTTGGTCGTCATCTTTCGTCTCCTTTGTTTTCGGGTGACGTAAGGGTAGGGCACCGATGCTGTTCTGCCAAAGGAAAAGCAATCTGGGCGCATCAGGATGCGCCTTACTGCATAGAATGCAGGCCTCGTAAGGCGGAGGTGTCCTCCGCCTTGGCTGGCTCATTCTTCGGCAAAGACCCGTTCGAAAATCGTGTCGACATGCTTGGTATGGTAGCCAAGGTCGAACTTTTCCTCGATCTCGGCTGGGCTGAGCGCTGCGGTCACGTCTGCATCCGCCAGCAGCTCTTCTTTGAAGTCGGTGCGGTGTTCCCAGACCTTCAGCGCGTTGCGCTGGACATAAGTGTAGGCATCCTCGCGGCTCACGCCCGCTTGGGTCAGGGCCAGCAGCACTCGCTGGCTCATCACAAGGCCGGGGAACTTGTTCATGTTGTCGAGCATGTTCTCGGGGAAGATCAGCATCCTGTCGACGACACTGGTGAGGCGCGCCAGCGCGAAATCGAGCGTGATGGTCGCGTCGGGCCCGATCATGCGTTCGACGGAGGAGTGGCTGATGTCGCGTTCGTGCCACAGGGCCACGTTCTCCATCGCGGGGATCACGGCAGAGCGGACCATACGGGCGAGGCCCGTCAGGTTTTCGGTCAGCACAGGGTTCTTCTTGTGGGGCATCGCGCTTGAGCCCTTTTGGCCCATCGAGAAGAACTCGGCCCCTTCCAGCACCTCGGTCCGCTGCATGTGGCGGATTTCGACGGCAATGTTTTCGATAGAGGAGGCGACAACACCCAAGGTCGCGAAGAAGGCCGCGTGCCGGTCTCGGGGGATGACTTGCGTGCTGATCGGTTCCGGAACGAGGCCCAGCTTGTCGCAGACATGTTCTTCGACCGCGGGGTCGATATTGGCAAACGTACCCACCGCGCCGCTGATCGCACCCGTTGCAATCTCGGCTCGCGCATCGCGCATGCGGGACAGGTTGCGGTCCATTTCGGCGTAGAAGCGGGCAAAGGTCAGGCCCATGGTCGTGGGTTCTGCGTGGATGCCATGGCTGCGCCCGATGCGGACCGTGTCCTTATGTTCGTAGGCGCGGCGCTTGAGGGCGGCGAGCAGCCCTTCGAGGTCGGCAATTAGCAGATCAGCCGCGCGGGTCAGTTGGACGTTGAAGCAGGTGTCGAGCACGTCCGAGGATGTCATGCCCTGGTGGACGAAACGCGCCTCTTCGCTGCCGACATGTTCGGCGAGGTGGGTGAGAAAGGCGATGACGTCGTGCTTGGTGACCGCTTCAATCTCGTCGATGCGGGCGACGTCGAATTCGACATCCTTGGCTTTCCAGACGGCCTCGGCATTCTCTCGCGGGATCACGCCCAGGTCGGCCATGGCGTCGCAGGCGTGGGCTTCGATCTCGTACCAGATGCGGAACTTGGTGGCCGGGTCCCAGATCGCGACCATGTCGGGGCGGGAGTAACGTGGGATCATGGGGCACCTTTTTATGACTGTCGGATCAGTTGCCGCGTCCTTAGACTGAGGTCCGGTGAACGACAAGACGAAGGCCCAGATATGAGACGCTTTGCCCTGATCCTTGCGGTGCTGGCTGGCCCGGTTGCGGCCGATGGCTGGAAGCCGATGAGCGGCGAGGAGATCCGGGTGGCCCTGACGGGGCGGGTGCTGGCCTATCCTGACACCACGCAGGATTTCCGGGCCTCGGGCCGGACGCTTTACATCCACAAGGGGCGCGAAAGCTGGGGTTATTGGCGGGTCGAGGATGGCCGCTATTGCAGCCAGTGGCCGCCAAACGACATGTGGGCCTGCTATGGGATGGACCGCAACGGCGATGCATTGCGCTTTGTCGGACAGAGCGGTGACATCACCGAGGCAGGTTATGCAGACTGACCGGGTGCTGGCCGATTTTGAAGGGGCGTGGGAGCTTGAGCGCGTCATCACGCCCAAGGTTGGCGCACCTGCGCGATTTTCAGGTGTCGCGACGTGGACGGCGCGGGACGATGACCTTGCCTATTCCGAGGCGGGAACGTTGTATCTGGACGGGGCCGCGCCGATGCAAGCGGAGCGGCGGTATCTGTGGACGCCCTGTCTGCATGTCTATTTCGATGATGGGCGGTTCTTTCACACGGTGCCAGCGGCCGGAGGCGAGGCGTCGCATTGGTGTGATCCGGATGCTTATGCCGTGTCTTATGATTTTTCGGGTTGGCCCCACTTTCGCGCCACATGGACCGTCGAGGGGCCGCGCAAGTCTTACGTCATGACCAACTGTTACCGCCGTCGCGCGTGATGCGTACGCGTGAGCGGCGACCGTGATCGCAAACATTGGCTTTGCGCTTGCAGAAAGTGCAGGCCCTTGGCACAAGATGTTTAAATTTGTGTCACATGAACAGGTGGGAACCATGGAAACGACGTGGAATAACAAGGTGCTGAGCGAAGCGTTTGGCGCGAATGAGGGCACAGCGCTGCGGATCAAGCAAGCGGCCCTTGTGGTGCTGGGCATTGCCTTTCTTGCGATTGCAGCAAAGATCAAAGTGCCGATGTGGCCTGTTCCGATCACCATGGGGACCTTCGCCGTGTTAACGGTTGGCGCAGCCTATGGCGCGCGTCTGGGGCTGGTGACGATCCTTGGCTACATGATCATCGGCGCTTTGGGATTTGATGTCTTCGCTGGCTCGTCGGCCGAGAAGTTCGGTCTGGAATACATGATGGGCGGCACGGGCGGCTATCTGGTCGGCTACGTTCTCGCGACGCTCGCGCTGGGCGCGTTGGCCCGCCGTGGCTGGGACCGGTCGGTGCTGTTGATGGCGCTGGCGATGCTGCTGGGCAACGTGCTGATTTATGTTCCGGGTCTTGCTTGGTTGGGTCAGCTTTATGGTTGGGACAAGCCGATCCTGGAGTGGGGTCTGACACCTTTCCTGATCGGTGACGCGCTGAAACTGGCGCTGGCGGCGCTGGTTCTGCCCTTGGCCTGGACGCTGGTTGGCCGCGCGCGCGGCTGATCCACCCCGGAACCAAATCGAGAGGCGCGGCCCCGGATGGGACCGCGCCTCGTTTCATTTTGGGGTCGGGTCGCGGGCCTGAGCTCGGTCTTGCCTAGGTTGCTTCCACAATCTCACCCGCAGGGGCAAGTTCCGTCAGTACCTTTGATGTCCGCTCAAGCGTTCTGTGCACGGGGCATTTGTCGGCAATCTCGAGCAGCCGTTGTCGTTGTACGTCGTCGAGCGTCCCGGTCAGCGTGATCCTGCGTTTCCATTCGTCAATCTTGTCGCCTTCGACTGTGCCCGCGTCCTGTGCATGCACTTTGTTGTGGCTGACATCGACATGTACGTGGTCGAGGGGCCACTCCCTGCGCCGCGCGTACATACGGATGGTCATCGAGGTGCAGGCCGCCAGCCCCGCGGCAAGCAGCCCGTAGGGCGACAGCCCCTGATTGGTGCCGCCATAGGCGCGCGGTTCATCGGCGAGGATATGGTGCCGTGTGCCGTGTGTGATGTCCTGCAAAAAGCCGTTTGCATCGGCTTCGGAACTGCGCACGACCCCTTCGGGTGCGCCGATGGGTGGAGCGGGCGGCTTGAGTTGCAGGTACTTCTTGGCCCAGGTTGCGATGATGTCGGCGGCGTATTCGGCGTGGTCGGCCTTGGTCACAAGGTGGTCGGCATCGTCGAGGGTGACAAAGCTTTTGGGGTGTTTGGCGGCCATAAAGATCTCGCTCGCGTTGTCGACGCTGACGATGGCGTCGCGCGGGGCGTGCAGGACCAGAAGTGCAGCGTTCAGCCGGGCGATCGCGGGTTGCAAGGCTTCGTCGGTGACATCCTGGACAAACCCTTTGCCGATGCGGAAAGGGCGGCCGCCGAGGCTCACCTCGGCCTCGCCCTGTTCGAGGATCTTTGGCAGCGCGTCCGCAAAATTGTGGGTCACGTGTTCGGGGTCGAACGGGGCGCCGACGGTGGCCACCGCCTTGATCTGATCGAGTTGCGCGGTCGCCTTGAGCACTGCCGCGCCGCCAAGTGAATGGCCGATCAGGAGGGCGGGTGGCATGTTACGGTCGTTCAGGTAATCCACGGCCTTGACCAGGTCCTGCACGTTGGAGGTGAAGGAGGTGTTGGCAAACTCGCCATCGCTGTGGCCCAAGCCGGTGAAATCGAAGCGCAGCACTGCGATGCCCATGGTCGTCAGCCGTGCTGCAATGCGCCGAGCGGCGGGGATATCCTTGCCGCAGGTGAAGCAGTGGGCAAAGACTGCCGTGGCCAGGTGAGGCCCCTCGGGCAGGTCGAGCCGGGCGTCGAGCGTTCCGGCGTGGCCGGTGAAGGTAATGCGTTCTGTGGGCATGTTCTGTCTCCTTGAGTTGGAGAATGGGACGCGGGAGCCAAGCTGGGAAGGGGCATGACATAGATCTCACGCAGAGGTGTCACGGTGACACAGTCTTGCGGGTCCGGTCGGGTGGGTCGTGTCTTGCCAATGTGCCGACCTGCAACCGTCAACCCGGAGCTGGCACTGGCATTGCCGTTTGGTCTTGTCTCTGCTCAGCTGCAGTCCGCCGGCGTTTTGCAATCTGATGGCCCGCATGTTCGCGCCAGAAGGCTGTGTCGAAGGGGAGGGCGGCGTATTGGAGGCGTGTTTGCGCGTGCGTCCGTTCAGCGGTGCGGGCCGCGAGGGCAGCGTAAACAAGCGGCGCTTCGGCATCGCCGCCAATTGCATCCGCGACCGCATTGCCTGCGAAAAACCCGCCCGACAGCGCGTTGAACAGTCCCTGGGACGAGATCGGGTCAAAAGCCGCTGCCGCATCCCCCGTCGCCACCCATCCTGTGTCGCAGATCCGGTCCAGCACCGCGCTGCGGCAATCCACCGTGATGCAAGGTGTGCCATGGGCCGGAACGGGAATGGCAGTAAGGGTGCGTGCAGCGTGCGCAAGCGTCCCCTGCGGGTCGTTGAAGACCTCTTTGGCTGTCGTCGGGCTGGTGACAAATCCAACGGTTGTGCCTTGATCGGCGGGCGCGGCGTACCACCATCCCACCTGTGTTGCTTCGGCTGCCATAACCGCAGTGGAATTCTCCGCCACATGCCAAAGGACGGCGACCAGGTTTGGTCCATGGCATGTGGTGGCGCCGTTGCGGCGGGCGATATGGCCCGGGCGGCCCGTTGCGTCGATCATGTATGGCGTCGTGACAGCCTTGTTTGACGACAGATACGACAGGTTGGTGCGCCAGCCCTCACAGGTTTGAACCGTTCGTCCAATCCTCCCCTTAATGGTACGGACACCGAGCGTCCGCGCGCGTTTGCGCATGGCGATGCTGAGAGCGTGGCGGTCAAGACCCCAGCCGTGCACGCCGAGCCCCGGTGCCGTGCCGTGGGACTGTAGGTGTGCCGCACCCCACATGCTTTTGACGGTTTCGATGCGCAGCGCATCTTGCAGAACGTGACCAAGGCCAAGCCTCTGCATGATGGCACCGGCGCCCTGGGCCAGCATTTCCGCCCGTGTTCCCGCGATGCAATCTGCGGGATCGACAACGGTCACGGCAATCTTGCGTTCGGCCAGTGCAATGGCAGCGGCAAGCCCGGCAGGGCCGCCACCGGCAATCAGCACCTGCTGCATTAGACCTCGCCGCGGCCCAGCCGCTCGAATGTCTGATGTTCAAGAACCTCTTCAGCGCCTGCCTCGGGTTCCGGGCGCCGGGCCAATACAGAAATATGTTCTTCTGTCGATTGCAGCGCGACGATGTCCTGCGCCAGTTTCAGGCTTGGATCCCCTTGGGTAAATGTCGGCGAGCGCCCTGTTTCGACAAAGCACGGATCGGGCAACCCGGACCCTTCGGGCGGTGAATGCGCCTCGACCAGACCGGTCATCCACCATTTGTGGACCATGTTGTCGATCCGTGCTGCATAGCCCGTGCCCTGAAGATCGCGCAGCCAAAAGCGGCGATTGCTGAAATGGCGTTGTACCTGAAGCGGGGCCAGCTCCGGAGTGGTGGCAATAGCGTAGGCCTCGGTCGGTAACACCTGGTTCGGGACACGGGCGCCCCAAAAACTGGGAGAGGAGAGATACAGGCTGGGCGTGTAGACCAGACCTGAGTTGCAGGACGCCTCGTCCGTTTGCCAGGGCACGCCCATCCAGCGGGTCAGACTGCCTGGGCCTGTCGGCCCCCATGGTCCGTCCCAGGCGAGCGCCTGTGCGCGGCTGAGCGTGTCGCCGTAATCCTGACGCACGGGTTCGCCTTCGGGCAGCGGGCGCAAACGGTAGGGGATATCCGGGTTCCACATGGAGGCCAGCCGCATGGGCCACGTCATTTCGATGCCGGGATGGAATGGGCCACCCAGGCATTCGTGCAATGCGGCGCGGTCGAGTTCGCGCGGTTGGTCGCATGTCGGAATGTCGTCAAATACCGGAACGGTCGGTATGCCTGCCCAATCGCTGTCGAAATTGCCGTCTGCCCAGTTTTGCAGATGTTGGTATTGCGTCTTGGTCAGAAACAGATCTTCGCGCGCAGGATTCACCAGTTCACCCTCGCGCGGCCCGTCAAGATACTTGTCCCCATATGTGTCGCCGTAGAAGGGCGGCAGGGCCGCGTGGTTCAGCGCTTCGGTGTTGCTGTTGCGGAACAGGTTGAACACGGCCTGGCGGTAGGGGGCGCTGGCATCGGTCCGGTCGGCCATTTGCGCGATGATGTCCGGATCGCGGGCATCCAGCGGTGTGCCCTGACCCGCCAGCAGCAGGATGCCGTCGCAGACCCATTGGTGCCCGGTCATCCGGTCGAAGATGGGCCAGATGTCGCGGGTGAAGCTGGTTCCCTCTGGCGGTTCCAGGATCCCTTCGCGGAAGAACAGATCGCGGACGACATCGTCCATCGTCACGACGCCAAAGAGGCCCGGACCGAAATTCGGGGGCGCCACGATGACGTGAGCCGGTGTCGCCTCGAACGCGGTGTCACCGATTGTTACGGTTGCCCGGACGGGGCCATCGCTGGTGTCGTCGTGCCAGCCGTCATTGTTTGCAAAGGTGGTCGGGGCAGTGCCCGGCACCAGAGGTTCGGATGTGCCATGGCCGCCAAAGAACAAAAGCCGGCCAGCCTCGTCCGTGCGCAATTCGCCCAGATACACGGGCTTGCCGAAAAACGTGCCATCATCGAAAGGCGCCGATGTTTGGTTGGGCCCTGAGACTGTGCGGGGAGAGGGTCTTATACTGAGCCGTTCGCGATCATCGCCATTGAAGGTCGCGTTACGCTTCTTGGGTTCGAACACCTGCTCCGGTGGCAGGTCCATCGCATGCTGGAACTCGTACCATCCGGCCTTGAGGTTGGCGATTTCCACCCGCCAGTCGATTTGGGCGTCAGCGTCGGTAAGTTCGCGTACTTCGCCTGAGGTGAGCGTGGCGTACACACGGAACCGCGCGACTTGCCGTTTGAGGGAACCCTGCGCATCGCGAAAGCCATCCGTGTCGTGCGGTGTCGCACCTATGACATCTGCCGCAAGGAAGTAACCATCTTCGGAATTACCAACGCGCGCAACACCAATGGCCGGATGTATGGATATGCTTTTGATGTCGCTTGGCTGCATCCAAAGGCCCTTCAAAACGAATTTATCAAAATAATTCTGTGAACCGATTTCAAGAATCGATCCTTAACTTCACGTTATGCGAGAATGTGCATTTGGCCTATAATTTGTTTTCAGAAAGTTTTGTGGATATTGCACTGTGTGCCCAGCACCTGAATGGCATTTACAAAAATGCTTTGTGATATGCTCATGCAAAAGTTTCCCGGTGGTTCCGTAAGACCGGTCAAGTCTTTCCCATCAGCGCCGGGTCAAACGGGTAGGTGATGAGGTTTTCGTATCCGGTTTCGGTCACCAGCACCTGATCCTCGAGTTTGATGGTAAAGTCGCCGCCAACCTCGCCCACTGCCGCCTCGACACATAGTACCATGCCCGGTTCAAGCGGGTAGTCGAAGGCGCCCGGCACGGCCTTGTCCGGGTAGGCGACCAGCGGCCATTCATCGCACAGTCCGACGCCATGCATCAGGCAGCCGTATTTCTGGGCCTGGAACTTGTCGTCCAGCACATGGGTGTTCGCGGTCAGCTCCGGAATCATGACCCCGGGTTTGATCATCTCCATGTTCTGCATGATGTGCTCATGCGCGTGCTGCATGGCATAGATCATGTCGGCGCGCGGCTTCTGATCCCCGATCCACCAGCTGCGCGAGATGTCGACGCAGATTCCGTAACTGCCCACCAGATCGGTGTCAAAGCTGATGATTTCGTTCTGCTGGCAGATGCGAGGGCCACATTCCTGAAACCACGGATTGGTGCGTGGGCCGGACGACAGCAAACGCGTTTCGATCCACTCGCCGCCGCGTCTGACGTTTTCTGCATGCAGAATGGCCCAGATGTCATCCTCGCACGTCTTCCCGTCGCCGACAGTTGCCCGCGCAAAGTCTTCCATCGCCTGCACGGCCGCTTCGCAGGCGTGCACGGCGCAGCGCATTGCAAGAAGTTCGTCCGCGCCCTTGATCGAGCGGGATTTTTCGGTGACCTCTTCGCCATCCATGACGGCAAAGCCTTGCGCTTCGAGCGCGCGTAAACCGTGCACCATGGGCTTGTCGACGGCGAGGCGTTTGACGCCCGGCGCATGTTTGGCGCAGATCTCTCGCACCGCATTGGCAAAGGTATCGGCGGCGACGTCAATCTTGTCACCGCGGTCGAAATAGAACAGGTCGGCGCCATGCCGGACCTCGCGCACGAGCGGGTTGAACGAGGACAAGAAGGGCGCATTCTTGTAGTCCCAGATCACCATGTAGCCATCAGCACACAGCAGCACCGCACGAAACGGGTTGTGCGTGTTCCACAGCTGCAAGTTGGTCGAGTCGGTGGCGTATCGGATGTTGAGCGGGTCGAACATCAACAGGCCGGCATAGTCCCGGTCGACGATGTGTTGGGTCAGGCGCCGCCACCGATATTCGCGCATGTCGGCAAGGTTGGGTAGGGTGAGCCCCGCGTCCTCCCATTCCTGAAAGGCAAGCTGCGTTGGCCCGATCTCGATCCGGTCTGCATCGTTTGGGGTGCCGTCGCCCAGGATTGCGCCGCGATTTGGGTCGATCTTGCGCGTATCGCGATAGTGTTGGTTCATGAGCCGCTCCTTCCCTTACGTCAGCCTGCCGTGGAAACTGCGCGGCGAATTGCCAGTTTCCGACAGGGATTTGGCGTTTTTTTCCGCTAGAGACGTCGCAATGTGCGTGTCACAACGGGCCATGGCTGCGATTTTGCACACACATTTGCCCGAAGACATGCGCATGTCGCGCGCACTGCCCGGCATACGGCCTGAAACTGGACCGTGGTTGCGGGTGGATGAAGCCTATGCCGAGCAGATGGCCCGGCGCGAGGAGTTGCTGGCGGCGCATCCGGCTGACGTTCTGTACCTTGACCCTGATGCGCGTCCGGCGGCGGATGAGCTTTTGGCCACTGTGCTCGCGGAGTTGCCTGGGATTGGTTTTGATCTGAGTGAGAGTTGCGTCCGACGCCCGGACGAACGCGTTGTGCACATTGACCCGTCCGCGCCGATGGCGACCCTTGGGCGCTTGTGCCAGAACGATTTCGTGTTGATGCAACAGCGCGGAGACGAACATGTGCTGACCGGCGCCGTGCTGTGCTTTCCGGCCTCGTGGCGGTTGCGTGAAAAGGCGGGGCGCCCGTTGACCGACATCCATGTTCCTGTTGATGACTACACAGAGGATCTGGCGCGCCGTGTTCAGCGCTTGTTTGACGGGATAGGGGTTGGGCGACCGCTGTGGCGGTTCAACCAGCTTTGGTACGAAGACCCCGAACTTTTTCAGCCACGCTCTCAATACGAACCAAGACGCGTGGGTGCCGGGTTGCAGGATAGGCCATATTACCGGACCGAACGGCAAACCCTGTTGCGGCTGCCGCAAAGCCGGGCCGTGGTCTTTGTCATCCACACTTATGTGTTGGCGCGTGCTGACGTGCCGCTCTTGGATTAGGCGGGCGACACGTCAGCGTTGCAAGTTGTCATTCCCGTGACCAGGCGTCGTGGATCACGACATGGGGTTGCCCATCGGATGTCGCGCGAATGGAACGCCCCGCGCCGTTCACAACGCAGTTCACCTGTTTCCGCCAGGCCGAAAATTGATGCGATCGCACAACGTCAATGGTGTCATCAAAGCGTAGGGTCAAAGCGTGGCGTCCGCCGGGCATGAGGCGTGCCGATTTGACGATCCCGCCGAAGCGATGCCCGAGATACCGGCCACTCACGCGCTGGCCCGGAAAATAACCGTGCTGCGGCGCGTCCTGCGCTCGTGCGCTGAGCGTGTTCCAATCGCGCGCGCCCCATTGACGGGCAACAGCCTCGAGGGCTTGTGCGTGGGTCAATGGCGTGCCGGTCGCATTGACCGTCTGTCGCAATCGTTTCGCCTGCGCCTTGAGCGCAGATCGTGAGGGTAAGGGAATATCCATATCCAGCTCCGTTATCCGGTCGCGTGGGTTTGGCGTTCGGGGCTCCGCGTTGCCGAGGCTGCGACCGTTCAAAGGGTCGGACAATCAGGGCTTCACCATGGTGCGGAGGGCAGGGGCCTGAACCCTGAGCGGCCAAATACTTAGATCAGCGCAGCGGCGCAAGCAGATCTTTTCGGGTGTGGTCGTTAACCGTCGATCCGCGCACCCATGATGGCGATGGACTGCTGATAGACAGTGGCCGCATTCCATTGCTTGATCACGGCAAAGTTTGGCTGCCCTTGCTGGTATCCCTGGCCGGGCTTCCATCCTTTTTGCCGCAAAAAATTCGCGGTCGACGCCAAGGCATCGGTCTGGTTGTACAGGTCCACGCGGCCATCGCCATTGGCGTCCACGCCATAGGTCAAAGCGTTTCCGGGCAGGAATTGGGTATGCCCCAACTCACCGTGTTTTGCCCCCTTGGTCGCGCCGGTGATCGACCCCTGGTCCACCAGTTTCAGCGCGCCAATGGCATGCGGTTTGAAAAACTCTGAGCGGCGGCAGTCGTATGTCAGGGTGACAATGGCGGACACGACGGAACTGTCGCCCATGAACCCACCAAAGGCAGTTTCCATGCCGTGGATCGCGATCAGGACGCCCGCGGGTACACCATATTGGCGTTCGAGGGCGGCGTAGAAGTCCGGGCTTCGTGCTTTCCGTTTGCGCCCCTGAGCGACAATCGTGTCGGCACCGCGGACCTGCATGAACTTGTCCAGGCTGTACCGAAACGATTTCTGGTTCCGATCTGCGGCGATTGTCCGGGTGGCGTAGCGTGCGTTTGCAAGGGCCTGTAATCCGCGCGATTGCACGCCCGCGCGTTGGGCGTCAGCAGCAAAATCCGATTTCCATGCGTCAAATCCGGCAGAAGTGTTTCCGCACTGAGCGGACGCAGCATGTGCGCATAGCACAAGAGCGGCGGTAAAAGTGCCGCCGACCAGACGTTTCAAACACATTTATCTTTCTCCCACTGACACTGTTGGGCCAAGATATCGTGTCTGTGCACACGGCCCCAAGCCCTTTTTCAAATGTGCCGTCAGGCCATGTGCGTAAGGATCATGTGCAGCCCCATAATGACCGAGGCAGCGACACAAACGCGAAGACAGAATTGAGTTGTGGTCATAAAATTCACCATTCTTTAACTTTTAATACCGTCATCGTCCGCTTGGAGGGGTGCAGATGCAAGTAAGGAATACACGACCCCCGCTGCATTGCAGCAGGATCGGCGAAATTACGCTCATTTCTTTGGCGTTGCTGGCCCATGGTATTGTTTACAAGGGTTTTTACTGTGCACGCAATCGCAGCAGAATGGTGTGAGCGCACGCCAAGGTCGTGCGATGGCCGTTTCTTTTGAGGCGTCTTGGACGGCCGCATCGTCGCTCAATCAGGCTGTGGATGTATCAGTTCATTCAGGCTTTGTGCAGGGGCTGTGGCCCATGATGCCGCGCTCTGCCGGTCTGGAAAGAACTCGCGCCTTCGGCGTATTTGGACAGAAGGTCGGCCGACAGACCGCCCCAGCGAACGGCGCGTGCGCGGGCATCAAGCCAGATCAGAGATCCGGCGCCTGCACCCACTAAAAAAGGCGCCCCGGTACGGGACGCCTTGAGTTTCAACTGCCAGGGAGGATCAGCAGCTGTAGTACATGCCGAACTCAACCGGGTGCGGCGTGTGTTCGTATGTTTCGATCTCTTCCATCTTGAGCGCGATGTAGCCTTCGATCTGGTCCTTGGTGAAGACGTCACCAGCCAGCAGGAAGTCCATGTCTGCTTCCAGCTCTTCCATCGCTTCGCGCAGCGAGCCACACACAGTCGGGATACCGGCCAGCTCTTCTGGAGGCAGGTCGTAGAGGTCCTTGTCCGACGGCTCGCCCGGATGGATCTTGTTCTGGATGCCGTCAAGGCCCGCCATCAGTAGGGCCGCGAAGCACAGGTAGGGGTTGGCCGACGGGTCTGGGAAGCGCGCTTCCACCCGTTTGGCTTTGGGCGACTCGGTCCATGGGATGCGGACGCACCCCGAGCGGTTGCGGGCCGAGTAGGCGCGCAGCACGGGGGCCTCGAAGCCTGGGATCAGGCGCTTGTAGCTGTTGGTCGATGGGTTGGTGAAGGCGTTGAGCGCTTTGGCGTGCTTGAGAACGCCGCCGATGAAGAACAGAGCCTCGTCGGACAGATCAGCGTATTTGTCGCCTGCAAAGAGCGGCTTGCCGTCTTTCCAGATTGACATGTTCACATGCATGCCCGTGCCGTTGTCGCCTGCGATGGGCTTGGGCATGAACGTGGCCGACTTGCCGTAGGCGGCGGCGACGTTGTGGATCACATACTTGTATTTCTGCA
The DNA here is from genome assembly GCF_001969365.1 of Tateyamaria omphalii. NCBI lineage: Bacteria > Pseudomonadati > Pseudomonadota > Alphaproteobacteria > Rhodobacterales > Roseobacteraceae > Tateyamaria > Tateyamaria omphalii. The sequence continues at coordinate 459,210 of NZ_CP019312.1, forward strand.
ACTCGTCGGCCTGCTTGGTCAGGCTGTCAAAGATCAGACCCAGCTCGTGCTGGCACGACGCGACCTCGTGGTGGTGCTTGTCGACCTTCATGCCCAGACGCTTCATGGTGGAGAGCATCTCGGAGCGCAGGTCCTGGCTTTCGTCCGTGGGGTTCACGGGGAAGTAGCCGCCCTTGACGCCGGGACGGTGGCCCATGTTGCCCATCTCGTACTCGGTATCAGTGTTCCAGGACGCGTCGGTCGCGTCGACTTCATAAGACACCTTGTTGATCGAGTTCGAGAAGCGCACATCGTCGAACAGGAAGAATTCTGCCTCCGGGCCCATGTAAGCCGCGTCGCCGATGCCTGTGGATTTCAGGTATGCTTCGGCCTTCTCGGCGGTGCCGCGCGGGTCACGCTCGTAGGCTTCGCCGGTGTCAGGCTCAACAATGGAGCAATGCACACAGATCGTCTTTTCCGCATAGAAAGGATCGACATAAGCACTGGCCTGGTCGGGCATCAGTTTCATGTCTGAGGCTTCGATGGACTTCCAGCCCGCGATGGATGAGCCATCGAACATAAAGCCTTCTTCAAGGAAGTCTTCATCGACCTGGTCGGCCATGACGGTCACGTGCTGAAGCTTGCCGCGCGGGTCTGTGAAACGGATGTCGACGTACTCGGCGTCTTCTTCCTTGATCATGTCGAGAACGGGGTTGGCCATTCCTATTGGTCCTTCCTGTCTTTTGGTAAGAGTTTAGAGCGCGTCCGAACCGGTCTCACCGGTACGGATGCGAATGGTTTGTTCGATGGGGGTGACAAAGATCTTTCCGTCGCCGATTTTCTCGGTCTTGGCGGCGTCGACAATTGCGGAGATGGCAGCATCGACCTGATCGTCATCAAGCACAACTTCGACTTTCACCTTGGGCAGAAAGTCGACGACATACTCCGCGCCGCGATAGAGTTCTGTGTGGCCCTTCTGGCGACCAAATCCCTTGACTTCGATGACCGAAAGCCCCTGAACGCCGACCTCTTGCAGGGCCTCTTTCACCTCATCAAGCTTGAATGGCTTGATGATTGCTTCGATCTTTTTCATGGGGCTGGCCTCCCTTTGTCGCGCCTTGGGTTGGGATGGACCACTTCCGGGTTTGGGACGTCCATGGGATGGGGTAGAGAATAAGGATGCTGCGGGCGGATTGTGAGGTGCGCGCCTTGGAATTGTGCGTTGCGCATAAAAATTATGCGAACTGGAAACTCTGGGGATTTCAGCATGACGGAACTCCTGACGGCAGCGCAAATTCGGGCGGTTGAACAGGCCGCAATCGAGTCGGGCCATATCACCGGCCTTGAACTGATGGAACGGGCCGGTGCCGGTGTGGTCGAGGCCGTGTTCGATGAGTGGCCAACCTTTGTTGAGGGCGCCCATGGCGCTGTGGTGCTGTGCGGCCCCGGCAACAACGGGGGTGACGGGTTCGTCATTGCGCGACTGCTGGCAGCGCGCGGTTGGGCGGTCAAGGTGTTCTTCTATGGCTCGCCTGACCAGCTTCCCGCGGATGCGCGCACGAATTACGACCGCTGGCGTGCCATCGGTGACGTTACTGTGCGTGCCATCAACCCGTCACCGCTGGTCGATGACAGCCTTGCGCTCGGGTCGCCCGACCTGATGGTCGATGCCCTTTTCGGAACGGGTTTGACGCGCCCGGTCCGGGGCGTGTTCACAATGATAGCAAACACAACCGATCTGCGGCGTCAGAAGCGCGTGCCCTTGGTGGCAGTCGATATCCCCTCGGGCCTGTGCAGCGACAGCGGCCGCGTCCTTGGCACTGTGATCCCGGCGGAACTGACGGTGACGTTCCATCGCGCAAAACCGGGTCACTATCTTGCGCGCGGCCCAAAGCTGTGCGGCAAATTGAAAGTTGTGGATATTGGCTTGTGATGTGGCGGCGAGACGACGCTCGAACACGGTCGGGAGGTGCAAGATGTCTGTTGTCAGCTTGATTGATCAAAACGCGTTGCCGGATCTTGCAAAAGGATCGGGGCACAAGTTCGACCACGGTCATGCCCTGGTTCTGACAGGTGGGCCCGGGCGTACTGGCGCGGCGCGGCTTGCTGCGCGAGGTGCATTGCGGATCGGGGCGGGCCTGGTCACTTTGGGCGTGCCACCCTCCGCACAGATGGAGGTCGCATCGCAGATCACCGCGCTCATGCTCGCACGGATTGAGGATGCCAGCGCCGTTGATGCGCTGCTGGCAGATCAAAGGATCAACGCGTTGTGCCTTGGTCCAGGCCTCGGCCTCGGTGATCAGGCCGCTGCACGGGTGGATGCGGTGCTGGGCGGAGGACACCTCCGCCTTACGAGGCGTGTTGTCTTTGACGCCGATGCGCTCACACTGCTCGGACAGGATAGCAGGCGCATGGCGGCTTTGAACGAACATGCCGTGCTGACACCACATGGCGGAGAGTTCGCCCGTCTGTTTCCGGACATTGCTGAAAGGCTGACCGCGGCGCCGGATCACGGGCCCGCATACTCCAAAGTGGATGCGACCCGCGACGCCGCACAACGCTGCGGCGCGGTTGTTCTGTTCAAGGGGCCGGACACCGTGATTGCCCACCCGGATGGGCGTTGCTCTATTCACTCCGCCGCGTACGAGCGCGAGGCACCTTGGCTGGCCACTGCCGGGGCCGGGGACGTGCTGGCTGGCTTCATAACCGGTCTTCTAGCGCGCGGGTTTGATCCCATGGTTGCGTGCGAAGCTGCCGCCTGGGTCCATGTTGAATGCGGCCGCGCCTTTGGGCCCGGGCTGATCGCCGAGGATCTTCCCGAACTCCTGCCGCAGGTGCTGCGTGCATTACAAGCTTAAGCGGCTTCTACCCCGGTCAACGTCATGGCGGGCACCGACAGTTCCAAGCCGTCGGCATAGACCACGTGCGGTGCCTCGAACCCAAGCCGCACCAATGTCATCTGGCGTGGGCCAAGCGACGTGATGTACTCACCGTCAATCAAGCAACCCGCGGGCATGACCGCCTGCGCTGCCCCGCGAAGCGCCTTCGCGCGCCAGTCGCGCACAAGTACCATTTGGGCCGCCGGGATGATAACGTTATGGCTGGGCTTGCTATCGCCCAGCGACCCGGCAGCAATCTTCACCGCCTCATCAGTGGTTCGATAGGACTGTGTCGCGGTCAGTGGGGCAAGTCCCGCATTCCGTGTGACAATCCGATCCCCGGCTGAAAGGTATTCGACGGGAATTTCACCGTCAGAAGTCAATAGAAGGGTGCCGGACACAAGCCCGACATGAGCAATATCAATGCGCAAAGGGGGCATCCGCCCGACCGTTTCGCGCCCGACCGTATTCGGTTTCATGGCGTCTCTCTCTGTAACCTGCCTCTAGGTTAAGCGCAGGATAGCTCAACAGGCCCTTAATGTCGCGTGATTTTTCGTCAAATACGTCTCGCCTCCCCGCGCGCTCTTTGCTATTGGGGCGCGTGTTGCGGGCGTGGCGGAATTGGTAGACGCACCAGATTTAGGTTCTGGCGCCGCAAGGTGTGGGAGTTCGAGTCTCCCCGCCCGCACCATTTCTTAACGGCCTAACGCCGTCGGCTTCTTGAAACCGGTTTGGTCGAGGTCGGTCTTGGCGCCCGCACCATTTATTTTTCGTCAAATACCGCGCCCCAGCCCTCGACTGAGATCGAACAGTTTTCGAACAGGCCCAACAGGCACTCCAGCAACGACATTGAGAAACTATTGCGGGTTTCATACGTTCCACGCTTATGACCCAGTCAGAAACAAACAACGTCCCGCCGAAAGATCCTGCATTGTGGTGGCGCGCCATTCGTCATGTCGTGCGCCTGAATGATGAAAAGCACTTGGGTCTGATCGCGGCAGGTGTCGCATTCTATGCTATCCTCGCTGTCTTTCCCGGTATCGCGGCAACGATTGCCCTTTGGGGGATCGTGGGGGATCCTGCGTTGGCGCTTCAGCAGATGGAGGAGTTTCAGGCGCTGATCCCAGCGGATGTCTACGCTTTGCTCTCTGCGCAACTGCTCAAGCTTGCGACGACCGATGGCCTGACGCTGGGGTGGGCATCACTATTGTCGTTCGGCTTTGCCCTTTGGTCGGCACGGGCCGGTGTGGCCGCCCTCATGCAGGGTCTCAACGCCATCTACGACGCGCCAAACCGATCGGGGCTGTCGCATTACATCAGGGCATTTTTATTGACCCTCAGCCTGATCGGCGTGGTCCTGACCGCGATGGCCTGCATTGTTGTTGTACCTGTCATTCTGGCGTTTCTGCCCCTTGGCCCGTGGGCCAATTTCGGGGTCGAGCTCCTGCGTTGGGGCGTGGGCATCGGTGTCTTGCTTATTGGGTTCGCGCTGATTTACCGGCTTGGTCCCAACCTGTCTGGCCAACGTCCGCGCCTCATCTCGCCCGGTGCGGCGTTTGCGGTCATCTTCTGGTTGGCCGCGTCGACTGGCTTTTCGGTCTATTTGCAGAATTTCGGCAATTACAACGAAATCTACGGCTCAATCGGCGCCGTCATCGTCATGCTGATGTGGCTGTTCATCAGCGCCTATCTTGTGTTGTTGGGTGGCGCTTTGAACGCCGAGTTGGCACGGGCGCGGCGGGCCAAGCTGTCTATCCCAGAACCACCAGCCACATCCACGCAGTCACGATAGTCAACGCCGTCGCAACCAGCACTGATGTCGCGGCGACCCGCTTTGCCCGGCCGTACATATTCGCAAAGATATAGCCATTCACGCCCGGTGCCATCGCAGCCGTGAGGACAGTGGTTTTGTGCGTGTCGGGTGGTACGGCAAGCGCGTTGCCCAGCACGAAAGTGATCGCCGGATGCAACAGAAGCGAGATGCCGCAGACCATCGCGATCACCCGCGCGTCCCCCTCGGGGCGATACCGGATCAGAACGCCGCCCAAGGCAAAAAGAGCCGTCGGCAGTGCGGCACGGATCACCAGATCCAGCCCGTCCTGCAGGACACCCGGGATGACAACGCCGCTGAGGTTCACGACAAAACCTGCCATGATGGCCAGAACCAGCACGTTGCGAAACATGGCGCTTGCAACGCCCTTGGCCATGGTGAGCGGGCTTTGGCCGCGGTTGCGCGCAATCTCCATCGCCGTGATGCCCAGCCCGTAGCAGAAGGGTGAATGGAACGCGATGATAGTGAACGCACCAGACAGCGCCTCGGGGCCGTAGGCACGCTCGTTGATCGCCAGACCCAGCAGGACAGAGTTCGAAAACAGGCAGCAAAAGCCGATCGCGATACTGTCCTCGATGTTGCGTTTGAACATGTAGTAGGCGCCCGCAGTTCCAACGGCAAAACCCGCAGCCGCGCCGACGTAAAAGCTGGTCAGCAAGCGCAGGTCCAGGCTCGTGGACAGGTCCAGATTTGCGATGGCTGAGAACAAGAGGCAGGGGATCGCGAAGTTTTGGGCAAACTTCATCAAACCGTCTATGCCCTGTTCGGTGAAGAAGCCGCGCCAGACAGCGACATACCCGAACCCGATGACCAGAAAGACGGGCAGGATGACGTCGAGGAGCGCTTGCATGATCAGGCCTTTGCGGCGGGGTCAGAGGGCAGGAGCCTCCGGCGGGGATTTTCTGAAACAGAGACGGTCAGGACACCGGGCGCGTCACCGTCATGCCGTCATACGCAGGTTCGACGTGGCTGGGGGTTTCGGCCAGCACGGTGTCGTAGTCGAGGTCAATGTGCATGTTTGTGAGAATGGCATGTTGTGGCTTGACCCGCTCGATCCATTGGAGCGTTTTGTCCAGGTGGCTGTGGGTCGGGTGCGGGTCGCGGCGCAGCGCATCGACGATCCAGATGTCGAGGTTGTCGAGGTGGCTCCACGCCGCATCCGGGATAGTGGCCACGTCAGGCAGATACGCCACATCGCCGATGCGGAAACCAAGCGCGTCGATGCTGCCGTGGTTGACCTCGAATGGGGTGAAGGTGATGGGGCCGCCGGGGCCGTCGATCACCGTATCTCCGTCGATTGTATTCAGTTCCAGGATCGGCGGGTAGGGCGAGCCCTTGGGTTGAACAAAGGCATATCCGAAGCGACTGATCAGGTCGTCTTGCGTGTCCCCATCCGCCCAGACTTGCAGCCGTTCGCGCATGTTGAAGACGATCATGCGCAGGTCGTCTATCCCGTGCACATGATCGGCATGAGCATGGGTATAGATGACGCCGTCAAGGCGCCCGGTTCCGGTGCTGAGAAGCTGGTTGCGTAGGTCGGGCGATGTGTCGACCAGCACCGTGGTCGTGCCGGCATCGCCCGTGCGCTCGACCAGCATGGAACAGCGCTGGCGCCGGTTCTTCGGGTTGTTCGGATCGCAATCCCCCCAATGGCCGCCCAGCCGCGGCACGCCACCGGACGAGCCGCAGCCCAGGATTGTGAACGTCAGCGTATCTGTCATGCGGCGACCGTGTAGGCCGCTGCCTTGGCAAACAGGCGGTCGAAATTCTTTTGCGTGTGCGCCGCGAACGTGGCGTAGTCGACGCCCATCGTCTCGGCCCCCTTGCGCGCCGTGTGTGCGGTAAAGGCGGGTTCGTTGCGCTTGCCCCGATGAGGCGGCGGCGCAAGGTAGGGTGCGTCGGTTTCCACCAGGATGCGATCCATAGGTGCGGCGGCGAAGATGTCGCGCAGCTCCTGGCTTTTGGGGAACGCCGCGATGCCGGACATCGACAGGTAGAACCCAATGTCAAGCGCGGCCCGCGCCAGATCCCGCGATGAGGAGAAACAGTGCATCACGCAGGTGTAGGCGCCCTGTTTGTACTCGTCTGTCAGGATGCTGGCCATGTCATCGTCGGCGGCTCGCGCATGGATGATAAGTGGCAGGCCGGTCTCTCGGGCTGCCGCTATATGGACGCGCAGCGACTGTTTCTGGATTTCGGCGCTGTCGGACGTGTAGTGATAGTCCAACCCGGTTTCCCCAATGCCCACAAATTTCGGGTGCCGGGCGAGGGCGATCAGCTCGTCCGTGGTGGCGAGCGGTTCGTCCGCCGCGCTCATCGGATGTGTTCCGGCGGCGTAAAAGACCGGTGCGTGCGCCTCGGCAATGGCGCGAACCTGAGGTTCCAGCCGCAGCTTTGTACAGATCGTGACCATGCGCGTCACACCCGCGTCGGCCGCGCGTTTGACAATGACGGGAAGCTGGCCCTCGAAATCCGGAAAGTCGAGGTGGCAGTGGCTGTCGGTTATTTCTGGGGTCATCGGGCGGGGGCCGTCTCGGAGAGCTTGAACAGCGTATCTAGGACGAGTGCGGCAGGGTCAAGGTTGACCGCCCTGCCGTGGCGGGCGCGGGCCAGTGCCGTTTGCGCCGTGTGTGCCCAGGCGCGGGCCTGCGCCGCATGTGGGGCAAGGCGCATCAGGATGGCCGCTTCGTCCGGTGCGGCCTCGACGGCTGGCGGGTGACCCAACGCACCTGTGCGCGCAAGGCGCGACAGCGCGACGTCGATCAGGGTGTACAGCAAGTCCAGCTTTTCCTCCGCACCGCGTCCCGCGGCGGCTTCGGCCAAGGCAAGGGCACGACCCCGATCAAGGTTCGGCAGAGTGCCCAGAAGGTGGACCACCTCGCGGTAGATCTGCAGCCCGCCCAGCAGCGACAGGCGCAATGCATCGCCAACCGATCCGGCACTGAGCTCGGCGAGGGCGGTCGCGTCTGGGCCCGGATCCACACCTGCCTGTGCCATGGCCTGTTCCATCTGCGATGGGTCCAGCGTACCAAGCCGCAGGGTCCTGCACCGTGAACGGATCGTCGGCAACAGACGGCTTGGCTGATGGCAGATTAATAGCAGTGTGGTGCGCGCAGGCGGTTCTTCGAGCATTTTCAGAAGTGCATTGGCCGCATTCACGTTCATGTCGTCAGCCGCGTCGATGATCACGACCCTGCGCCCGCCATCCGTGGCGCTCAGTTGAAAAAAGGACCCCAACGCGCGGATGTCGTCGATGGTGATTTGATCCCGCAGGCGTTTGGTCTTTTCATTTTCGGTGCGGTGTACGGATTTGAGGCCCGGATCCGCACCAGCCGCGATCCGCCGGGCCACGGGGTGCTCTGGTGAAACATCAAGCGTGTTGGGCACCGGCGCGCCGAACATGTCATCCGGGTCCGGATCGGGGGTGGACAGCAGAAAACGCGCGATGCGCCATGCGAGCGTCGCCTTGCCCACCCCTCGCGGGCCCGTGAGCAGCCATGCGTGATGCAAGCGCCTGGAATTGAACGCATCGAGAAACGCGTTTTGTGCGACGTCCTGGCCAATGAGTTCAAGCGTCTCGCGCGGGTGTGGCGCACCGGGAATGCGTGTCGGGTCTGGGGTGTCTTCGGCCATAGGGTGTGACCTAGCATTGGACGTGGGAGGGCGGCCAGCCCCCCGGGCGCATGCGCGCCTCGACCGGAGGTATTTTCAGCCAGAAGAAGACAAATATGCGGCGGTTGCCGCCTGCACGTCCTGAGCGACGGCGTCAATGTCCTGCGCGCCGTTGATCGTGCGGAAGCGGTCAGAGAATTCCTTGGCCAGGCCAAGGAAACCCGCGCGCATCTTTTCCTGCAGATCGGTGCCGAAATCTTCGAACCGTTCTTCCGTGCCCTGGCGGCCCTTTGCACGGGCCAGACCTTGGCCCGGGTTCATGTCGATCAGGATCGTCAGGTCAGGTTCGCGCCCGATCATCAGATCGTGCAGCGTATCGACCTTGCCCCGCAGGTCCCCGCGGCTGAGCCCCTGATACATCCGGGTGCTGTCGGCAAAGCGGTCGCAGATCACGATTTTGCCCGCATCGACAGCTGGTTGGATCAGGCGCTCCATGTGGTCGCGCCGTGCCGCGGTGAAGAGCAGCAGTTCTGTTTCGGCAGACCATCGATCCGGGTCCCCTTGCAGGACCAGGGCGCGTATTTCCTCGGCGCCGGGGCTGCCACCCGGTTCGCGGGTCAGAATCACGTCATGTCCCAGGCTGCGCAGGTGTTCAGCCAGCCGCCGCGCTTGCGTGGATTTGCCGGATCCGTCGATGCCTTCGAACGTGATAAAGTGCCCTTTGGACGTCACGCGCCACCTTCAGGAGCGGTTTCCTCGTTGAACCTTTCGATCAGGGACAGCGCGGCTGTCGAGATCTTGGCAAGGAAGCCGCCATGGGGAATGTCCGCTTCGGCCAACAGAGGCACACGTACTTCGGGCAGTCCTTCGGGTTGGATCACAAGTTCGCCCAGCGTCGTTCCTGCCGCGATGGGGGCCTGCACCGGGCCGGTGTAGACCACTTCGGCGTTCACCGTCTTTCCCGACAGGATGGGCAAAAGCACGGTGACGTCCTCTTGCGGCACCAGGCCCACTTCGGGCTCCGCCCCTTCCCACACACGGGCGGTGGCCACACGTGTGCCGCCCTCAACCACTGTGCGTTCGGCGAATTGGCGGAAGGCCCAGTTCACGATCGCTTCCGATTCCTGCGCCCGCGCTTCCACGGTGTCGATGCCCGAGATTACGAAAACCACGCGCCGGTCGCCTTGTTTGGCGGATCCGGTGAGACCATAGCCCGCCTCTTGCGTGTGCCCGGTTTTGAGCCCGTCCGCACCGATGCCGAGCGTCAGCAGCGGATTGCGGTTGAAGCGGTTAGAGCTTTCGGTCGCGTCAAAAAGAAACTCGGTTTCCGAGAACATCGGATAGTATTCGGGGTAATCCGTGATCAATCGCTGCGACAAAAGACCCAGATCGCGCATCGACATCCGGTGCCCGGCGGCAGGCCAGCCGCTGGAATTGGCGAAGGTCGAATTGGTCATGCCCATTTCCTGCGCCCGTCGGGTCATCAGTCGGGCAAAGCCCGCCTCGGTTCCGTCGGGGCTGAGCGCTTCGGCGATGACCACGCAGGCGTCGTTGCCTGACAGGACGATGATGCCGCGGATCAGGTCCTCGACCGTGACCCGCTCGCCTTGCTTCAGAAACAGCGTCGAGCCGCCGAAGCTGTTGGCATGCGCCGATACGACCAACTCGTCCGTCATGGAGAGCTGTCCGCGCTCGACAGCTTCGAACGCCATATACAGCGTCATCAGCTTCGACATGGACGCGGGCGGCAGCGGCTCGTCCGCGTTTTTGTTCAGCAGGACGGTGCCGGTGGTGTGGTCGATGACATAGGCCGCCGTCGCCCGCGTCTCGAACGCGGTGACGGGCAGGGCGGTACTTGCAATCAGCAATGCAGCGGCTGCGAGGGGGCGGATCACGGGTGAGTTGCTCCTGATCAGTTGGTGACGGCGTATGCGTCAGTGAACCCTTCGCCCTTGATGGTCTCCAGCAGCTGGCTGCGCTCGGATGCGGTGCCCGCAGGGCCGACAACGACGCGCCAGAACGGTTTGCCGTCGCGTTCAAAGGATTTCACGGTTGGAATGACCCCGGCGCCGCGCATCTGCTTGGCGGTGCGCTCGGCGTTGGCCTCGACCGAGAAGATGCCGATCTGGATGAACGGCCTGTCGAGGGTGGATGCCGGTGGCGCCGCGGTTGCGGCGGCAGGGGTGGGCTCGATGGTCGCGGCGGGCTGAATGCCCTGAGCCGCTGGTGTTGGTGCGTCAAGCGCCGCAGCGGCGCTCTCGATGGGATCAAGCGTCGTGGTCGCAACTTCCGCAGGGGCGGCGACGGATTCGGCGTCCACAGGCGCTGCTTCGGGCTCAACCGCCACTTCTTCCTTGCGCAGCGCCGTCACGTTCAGCTGCGCCGGTGCGCCCGCCAACATGCCCAAAGCCTCGGCCGCGTCCGAACTGATCTGAATGCGCGGGCCGGGAATGTCCCGCTCGCGGCGGAACAGCGCGCCCACAACGAACTGGTCGTTTTCGGTGTTGCGGATGATCACACGCTCGGGGTCCGTGACATCCGGGTGCGCCACCCACACGCCGCCAAGCGACGGGCGACCGTCCCACAGACCCGCTTCGGTGGCCGAAAACACGCCGGGCGCTTCGACTTCACGCTCGACCGTCTTGACGGGTGCGCCCGGTTTTGGCGTGTCTTCAACGGATGTGTTCGAGCGTTTGAACGCGTCCATGGCGACAAACTGGCCGCTTTCGTTGCATCCGGCCAACAGGCCAAGAGCGAAAAGTGCGGCAGTGCCGCTGCGAAATGTGGAACGGGATGGAAGTCTGCTCATGGACCAAGTCCTTGCCTGCTGTTGCCTGTGCGCCCTGTTTTGGGCTGTTTTGGTGCCGCGTCCGACACGGAATGCCGCCCCGCTTATGCAGGGTTCTGGCCCGATGATAGCGTGAACGACACGTTCTGAAAAGCAGGCGATTCGCGGATCGGCAAATTTCCACGGCGCTGTAGGCATTTGCAGAATCGCATTTGCAGCCCTAAAGCACGTCGCACCGGAGGTTTGGCAGAGTGGTCGAATGCGGCGGTCTTGAAAACCGTTGGGCGTGAGAGCGTCCCGTGGGTTCGAATCCCACAGCCTCCGCCAAAAACAATATATCCTATAGCAACGTCAACGCGTCAGATGCCGGTTGGGTCGTATGACTGACCTCATACCTGCCCATTGGCAACGAATGCATCTGAACACACGTCGCCACAGATATGCACGCGGTCGCACGGGATTTACTGTGATTGACGGTTGCAAGGATTAGACGGTGTCGATCACCCGAACCACGCGCAAAATATCGCATGAACGTCTATCCCGATGCGGCAGACAAACCGCACTGTTGCCAGGCGTTCACCGGTCCAAATGAAGACACCCGGCATCGAAGTTGGCAGGCTTGCCGTATGCCATCTGCGCGTCATTCAGCCAGAAAAGGGCAAACATGTTCACCGCCCGTTTTCGACCCGTGAAGCACCCCACATGGAGGAAATCAATGGGTCCTGAGGCAGGAAGACTGAGAAACAGAGGACCATGTTCAGGCATATTGCAGGACCGGCCAGCAGATGGAAAGGGTCACGCCCGTTGCTTCTCGAACCTGATATGTGGATCGGCAAGGTCGACACCAATGCCTTGGGAGCGATGAGGGAGACGCAAACGGAAGTCCATCGGGGCTCGCGGCAACGAGTTATCGGGCCGCCATAAAAAGCCGGGCGTACGTCAGCAATCGCGGCTTCGTCTCCAAAACCGAACAGACCGTTGCAATGTAGCGGGGTCCATGTACGTCCGCGCAGGGCACTCATTTGGACGCATATTGCAAGGCTTTGCTTCCCCCTACCTGACACTCACGGTTCATGCAGCCTTTCTGTGCGCCAGAGGGCTCTGACACAGGATTGGGTTGACCTCGGCCAACTTGCCTTCGGTGGCGGTCTTGATGTCTCATTCTCGTTTGGGTTTTCAGCTTGCGATGAGCACCCTGCCAGATATCGCAAGGTTGGTTCACAGCCGTGACCTGTAACATACCTGTCGCAAACATGACTTCTTCCGATATCCAAAAGAGGCATAAGTGTCAGCCAAACATCATCTGTGAGTTTTGATGAATCTAAGAGATCTGGAATATGTCGCCGCTATCGCGAGACTCGGCAGTTTCAGCGGAGCCGCTGAGGCCTGTCATGTGTCGCAGCCCGCATTGTCCAACCAAATCCGGAAGCTTGAAAAAGAGCTGGGCGTGGACCTGTTTATCCGTGCGAGCGGTGAAACGCGGCTCACCGCATTTGGCGCAAGGGTTGTCGGTATCGCTGATGAGATGCTTGTGGGCGCGCAGCGCATAAAGGATGCCGCGACCGAGTTTCGCGAGCCGGAAGCCGTGCCATTCCTGATTGGCCTGACACCGACACTTGCGCCTTACCTGTCCCAGTACTTCTCGCAATTGTTCAGTGAATTGTTCCCTAGAATGCGGGTGACGATGATCGAGGATTTGCCGCAAAATATGCTGAAACGCGTCGAGGATCACACACTTGACGTAGCCCTTGTTGCTGAACTTAATCACAATCCGACGTTGGATTTTACATCAATCTGGTCCGAACCGCTGTTTTTGGCGATGCGCCGTGGGCACCCGCTGGAAACCCTGTCCTCTATCTGTCCCGAGGAGGTGCCGATGCACGACTTTATCCGGTTGCCCCATTCCTTTGGCTATGAATTGGAAAACCGATTGCCCCGGCCGGATCGCCACGCCCGGGCAGCAAAACGGTTCGATCTGACGGCTTTGCGGTTCGAGACGATCTGTCGGCATATATGTCATACAGACGATTGCACAATTGTTTCGGGTTTGGCCGCCGAGCAGTTTCGGGCTGATGGCTGGCCTTTGTCATTCGTCCCGTTCGAGGCGCCCGGCAACATGAGGAACCTTGGCGCCGCGTCTCGTCTGAACTGCCCGCGAAAACCGCTGCTGGCCAAGATCGGGGCCTATATCCAGCGCAATCCGCCCAAAGGGGTCACGCCCACCTTCGGGGCGTGACCTGTCCATCATTCGATAAACGTCCGGGCCAGCCGCTCGCTCAATGGCTGCGCGAGATAGCTGAGGGCCGTGCGTTCCCCGGTGTTGACGAAGATGTTTGCGGGCATCCCCGGCACCAGATCAAGCGCGGCGATATCATTCGTCTGCGTCTGGTTCAGTTTGATCCGCGCCAGGTAGTAGAACTGGCCCGTTCGGTCGTCCTCCAGGCTATCGGCTGAGATGTCGATGATGCGCCCTTCGGCTTCGGGCGCATCACCCTGATCAAAGGCCGAAAGGCGCACGCGAGATGACTGACCGACATGCAGCTTTTCGATGTCGGCGGTGTTCACACGCGCCTCGACCACCAAAGGTTGGTCGACTGGAACGATGTCGAGGATGGGTATGCCAGGACGTACCACGCCACCAGTTGTAAACACAGTCATCTCAACCACGCGGCCACTGACGGGCGCGGTGATGGCGACACGCTTCAACCGTTCGCGTGCGCCGATGTATTGCGGGGCAAGTGTGGTGAGCGACGCTTCGACCTGCGCCAATTCTCCGGATACGGCTTCGTCGCGCAGCGTCTGTGTGCCAATCGCGGCAAGCCGCAATTCATTGATCTGGTTGCGCGCCTGGGTCTCTTGCGTGGCGAGCGTGGCATCAACACCGTTCAAACGCTCAACCTCGATCCGTCGCCCGTTGACACGGGCCGCCGCTACGAGCCCCTTGTTGAGCAATGTTTCCAGATTGCCCAGCTCCTGACGGGTGATGTCCAACTGACGCGTGTTGGAAAGGCGCTGTGCCTGAAGCCCTTGCACCTGATCCTGCAGGTTCGAAACCTGTTGATCCATCAGCGCCTGTTCTGCAATGCGCGAGCGACGTTCCACATCGAAGAGCAGCTTTTGCGTCGTGTAGGCCGCAGCCCATTCGGACTGGTCCATTGGCACGCTCAGCGATGCACCCACGTCTTGTTCGTCAAAGCGGTCCTTGCCGTTCAACTGTGCCAGAAGGCGGGCACGGCGCACCATCAGGTCGCTGAGTTGGCTTTTGATCACGTCCAGATCGACGTCCAGATCGGTGCTGTCGAGTTCTAGCAAGGTTTGCCCCGCCTTAACCAGATCACCATTGCGGACCGCGATGGTACGGACAATTCCGCCATCCAGATGCTCGACCGTTTTGCGGTTGCCTTCAACCACGAAGAAGGCCGGGGCGACGACCGCGCCGTCGAGTTTCGACGCGCTCGCCCAATACGCAGCACCACCGACGAAACAGAACACGACACACAGGCCGAAAAAGACCAAGCCTTTGATGCCGGACCCGTCGGTCTTGGGTTGAATGCGGTTGTAATCCTCAAGGCGCAGGACCGAAGTCGGGGTGGCGGGTGTAAGTGCGTGCGTCATTGTGCTGCTCCTTTTTGAGCGGGGGCTTTCGCGCGCCGTGCTGCCAGTTGTGCGGCGGCCGACTGGGGCATTTCAGGCGTCTGTTGGCGCGGGCGCAGGATGTCATCCTTGTCGCCGAAGCCGGTTTGCGCCCCTTTGCTGAGGGTCAGGACCTTGTTGACGGCCTCCAGCGTGCTCGGACGGTGGGTCATTACAAACGTGATGGCACCCCGGGCACTGGCCCTGCGAATGGCGTCGCGCAGCGCTGCCTCGCCTTTGCCGTCGAGGTCCGAGTTGGGTTCGTCCAGTACCAGAATGAACGGATCGTCATAAAGAGCGCGCGCAAGCGCGATCCGTTGACGCTGACCGCCCGACAGGTGAAAACCGTTGCCAATCTCGGTGGCGTAGCCATCGGGCAGGCCGCTGATCAGCCCATGCACATCTGCAGCCGTGGCCGCCGCCAGCACCTTGCTGTCGTCGATACTGGTCGAGAACCGCGCGATGTTTTCGCGGACCGTGCCGTCAAACAGCTGCACGTCTTGTGGCAGATAACCGACTTGGCGGCCCAGCTGTGCGGGTTCCCACTTGTCCATCGGGGTCCCATCGAGGCGGATGGCACCGCGTTGCGGCACCCAGATCCCGGCAAGCATACGCGCCAACGTCGACTTGCCCGAGCCGCTGTGGCCGATCACGGCGACGACATCGCCTGCGGACAGAGCAAACTCGATCCCGCCGATGGTAGCGTTCTTTGCCAATGGTGGTCCGGCCTGCGCAATCGCGGCGTTCAGCGAGATTTGCGGGCGCGGCATCGACAAGCGTTTGGACGCTTGGGGATAGGTTTCAGACAGGGCGCGCAGGGTTTTGTAGGATCCGCGGGCGGCCAGGAATGTCCGCCATTGCCCGATCAGTTGATCAATGGGGGCCAGAGCGCGGGACAGCACGATCGTCGCCGCGATCATCACACCGGCCGTTGCCTCGCCTGCGACGGCCAAAGCGGCCCCGAGGCCCAACATACCCGATTGCAGCGCCATGCGGATCGTCTTGGACAGCACCGAAAAGCTCGCGATGCGGTCGGCGACACGGGCTTTCAGGCGGTGGGCATCATGTTGCAGAGCTGTCCAGCGACGGGCGAGATCACCAGTCATACCCATCGCGTGGACAAGCTCTGCGTTCTGTTCACTTGCGGTGAACAAACTGTCGGACCTGGCGCGTGCGGCACTGGCGTCTTGCATCACGTCAGAGGACCGCGCGTTGTTGATCAGGGCCATGATCGTAAGGATCAGCGCGCCAGCGAGGCCAAGCGCACCGAGATAGGGATGCAGCACATAGAGCACCCCAAGATACAGCGGGATCCACGGCGCGTCGAAAAAGGCGATCAGCGTCGGACCGGAGATAAAATCACGCAGCCCGTTCACATCCGCTGCCGGGTTTTCTGACTGGGTGTTCCCTTGCACACGCCGCCGGATGGAAGATTGCAGGATGGGCGCGCCGATGTTTAGTTCAAACCGCGCACCAAGCCGGCCCAAAATGCGCATGCGGATCAGGTCGAGCAGACCCGTCACCACAAACACGCCGACCAGCAGGATGGTAAGCGCAATCAGCGTATCCATGTTCTGGCTGGTCAGAACCCGGTCATAGACCTGCAGCATGTAGAGCGGCCCGGCGAGCATGAGGACGTTTAAAATCAGGCTGAAGAAGCCGATGGACAGAAATCCGGGGCGCAGCGCGCTCCATGCGGATGTGACGGCGGATTTTTTCTGAAACATTTGGGTGATCTCTTTTCAGGGTGATAGGAGGATGGCGACCCGCGCCGCCATCCTGTGTCTTGCGGGAGATTAGCCGACGAAGTCGTCGTCGAAGTCGAAGTCGTTCACGCCAGCCAGCAGGACTGACCCGTAGTCGCCCAAGGTCAGAAGCGTGCCGTTGTCGCCGTCTTCGATTTCGATCTGATCGGCAAAGTCGTTGCCAAAGTCGGTAAAGTCCAAACGGTCAACGCCCACTTCGAAGTCGTTAATGACGTCGTCATCGAACATACCCTCGAAGGTGAAAGTGTCAGATCCCTGGCCGCCGATCAGGATGTCATCGCCACCTTCACCGTTCAGGACGTCATCGCCCGCCTGACCGTTAAGCACGTTGGCGCCCGAGTTGCCTGATAGGATGTCGGCGCCACCATTGCCGCTGCCCGCATTGTTCGACCCGTTGATGTTCTCAAAGTTGAGAACCGTGTCGATCAAGGCGCCTTCATGCGCGTTGATCTGAGCGATGGCGTTGCCGTCTTCGTCCAGGTCCACGACCACACCGCCACCGGCAGAGAACAGGGCCGTGTCGATGCCGTCGCCGCCATCAATGGTATCCGCGCCGCCGAAGGAGTGGATGCTGTCGTTGCCGCCCAGCCCTTCGAGAACGTTGATCTCATTGTTGCCGAGGATCAGGTCATCTCCACCCGAGCCCAGGACGTTCTCAAAGTCCGCGACTTCGGCCACAACCTCGCCATCGACGCGGATGACACCGTCTTGGGACGCGGGCCCAGGTCGAGGCGTGTTCACGTCCAGATCGATGGTCACGCCGTTGAAAGCGCTCAGGTCAATCGTGTCGATATCGCCAGAGCCGACCACGCGTTCGATCGAGCTGAGGATGTCAATCTCGACCACCTCATCGATCACGTCCGCACCGGAGATACCCAATGCCGCCAGCGCGTCGATCACGCCGCCTGCGTCCACAAGTGTGTCCTGAACAATTGGGCCGTTTATGCCGACCGGAGCGTTGTGGAGGTGGATGGCCGATACTGCACCCGGAACCGGGGTTTGCAGGTCCGCCTCGTTGAGACCGGTCACGCTCAGCTCGGACGAATAGAGAACGTCGCCCTGCTCGTTGAACGAGATGGTCAATGTGGCCTGGCCTGTGGCTTTGCTGTCGGAGGTTGGGTCAGGTTCCTGAGCCGCGTCCAGCGATCCCGCCAGTTCGATCACGCGGTTATGGCCTTGGCCCGTATCGCTGACAACGAACAGTTGGCCACGGATCTCACCTCCGGGGAAGTCGGCTGTGTGGACGTTGTAGTAGAAGTTTCCGGCAAGAGCCTGATCCACAAAGCTGGGATCAACGATAACGTCCTGCACCGAAACGGAGAACCCGGTTTCACGGGTGGCCGTACCGTTGCCGTTCTCATCCAATGTGACCGTCACGGCCACGTCGAAATCCGAGAAATCAGCTGTGTCGAACCCGTCGCCGCCTTCGATGAAATCATTGCCGAGGCCACCGACAAGCACATTGTCGCCGTCACCTGCAATCAGAACATCATCGCCCGCACCGCCGTCGACGACACCGTTGATTTGACCGAGATCCACAACGATGTCGCCGCCATCACCAAGCAACACATTACCATTTACCACACCTTCGTCATCGTTGACGAAAGTCACATCGCCCGCCTCGCGCGCATCGACGGCGTTCACAGTACCGGTGATCTCGCCTTCGTTTATGATCGCGCCCAGAAGGTTGAGGCCACCATCGATCCGGATACCTGCGGCTGCGTCGCTGTCTTCGGACCCGGCGATAATGCCTTCGTTCTGAACCAGACCGGCAAAACTCGCGTCTTCCTCGTTGCTGAAAAGGCGCAGACCGTCGCCGATAGTGTTGCCTTCGACCGCATCACCCCGACCTTGCAAGGTACCTTTGTTGACAACGGCGGCCGACACGACGTCACCGGTCACATCACCAGTTTGCAGCGACACGGCGGAACCGTCGTTGCCTTCGCCCGCATCGACAAGACCCCTGTTGGTAAAGGTGTAGGTGTCGGCAGTGCCGTCCGCATAAACGGTGCCATTGCGCTGATCACCAGTCCCAAGGATCGTACCTTCGTTCAGGACGTTCAGACCGATGCCATCGATGTTCAGCGCACGGCTGTCAGACGACACCAGACCACGGTTCACAAAAGACCCGCCGGTATGATCGCCGGTGCCGAAGTAGACACCATTCTGCACGCCAGCAAAGACGCCCGTGGCCTCGTTGACGAACTCGCCGCGGAAGTTCGCACCATTCACGGCCCGGAATGCGCCGGTTGTACCCTGGTTGCTTTCGGATGTGATGGAACCCGCGTTGGAAATCACACCTTCAAACAGCGCCGGAGCAAATCCGCCGTCCACGCGAACACCTTCGAGGCGGATACCATCACCCGCATTGCCCGCACCGGCGGCACCTTCGCCACGCCCGGCAATTGTACCGGCGTTGGTGATTTCAACGTCTCCGTTGCCATTTTCGGCCAAAGACAGCGAGATGCCCGCACCCTGATTGCCTTGGCCGGCGTCGATTGTTCCTGAAGCCAGGTTGTTGATCGAAAAGTCCCGCGCGGTGTCATCGGCATAGATTGTGCCGTTGCGCTGGTTGTCCGTACCCAGGATGTCGCCACCGTTGATCAGATCGACACCTGATCCGTCGATGTTTACCGCGCGGCTGTCCGATTGGATCGTGCCAAAGTTCAGAACGTCCAGATCGTGTTCGCCATGACCGATGTAAAGGCCGTTGCGCACCCCTTCGATGGTGCCGGTCGAGGTGTTGAGGATGCGGCCTTCGGCGGCAACGCCATCTGCGATGCGGATACCGCCCGCCGTACCTTGATTGCTCTCGGATGAGATCAGGCCACTGTTGACGATGTCAGTGTCCGACACCGTGCCTTCAGCGCCATTGTTGATCCGAATGCCATCGCCCGCACCGGGAGTGTTCGCGGCAGCCTGACCACGGCCCTGGATTGTCGCCCCAAAGCCGTTGAACACCGAATTGGACACAACATCGCCCACCTCGTCGCCAACCTGAAACGAGATGCCCGCGCCGTCGTTGCCTTCACCGGCGTCGATTGTGCCACCTGCAAAGTTGCCGATGCTGACGTTTTCGGCAGTGGCGTTGGTGTAGATGGTACCGTTGCGCTGATTGCTGGTCCCGATGATGTTGCCAAAGTTACGAACGCTGATGCCTTCGCCTTCGATCTCCACAGCGCGGCTGTCAGACGAAATCACGCCGCCGCGGAAGTTGTCGAGCGTGCCCGAGCTGTTCGCGCCGCCGAATTCAACGCCGTTCTGCTCACCAGCGATGCTGCCAAAGTTGCGGATGTCACCGCTGGAGCCGTCCGTGACTTCAATGCCGGTGGCGTCAGCGCCATTGGCGTCGATGCTGCCCGAGCGGAAGTTAAAGACCTGAACATCGTCCGCGTCGACCGATACGGCGGAGGCCGCATCATTGGTTTCGACCTGACCAAAGTTCAGGAACCGGGCCAGGTCATTGTTCAGGATGAAGGCAGGTGTGTTGTCGACCACGACGCTTTGGAAAAAGCCGTTGGTCAGGGTTTGTCCGTCGCGGACGGTTTCTTGGGCCAGTGACGAAGATGTCAGCAGTCTGGCGCGCAAGCTGGCAAGAATTTCGGATAGCATAGCAAGGCTCCGCAAGTGATTGCTGTATGGCGAAGATCGAACCAGGAGGCTGGTCTCTCCGCCGTCTCACCAAGTGTGGAGGCGATGCGTCTTTGGAAATTCTTACTCTGAATGAGGGGTATAACCTCTGGAAATAGTCACGGCTTGCGTGACATCTGCCAATAATGACATTCTGAAAACTAAGGAAATTTTGGCGTTTATGGCCGCTTGAAGTATGCTTCGATGACGCTCGTTCACGAAAGAGTAGGTTGAATTGAAAAGAACGCATTGACGCAAAAACCACGAGGCGACCCTGACCCGATCTGGTCTCGAACTGCGAACCGCTCTGGATATGGTAACAGGATGACCCGCCGTCGCCCAAAGCATGCGCAATTGGGCTGACCCCTAAGTAAGGTCGAGCTCCCGTTAGGATCACGGGAAAACTGTGAGCAAGCGAGAAAGATGATGGAATGCGTTGCCGGACTGGATGTGGCGCCGCGGTCGTGCGCATTGCGCATTGTTGATGCCAGAGGTGCCGTCGCCTTTCAGCGCGCGCTGGCATGCGATGTCTGCGAAATCACCAAGCGTTTGGCACGCTTCCCGCGTCCGATCATTTTGATTGGGTTCGAGGCGGGCAGATGAGTCAGCATCTGTTTTTCGGCCTAACGAGTGAGGGTTTCGACGTCGTCTGCATTGAGGCTCGCTAGGCCAATGTTGCTCTATCGGCGCTGCGCAACAAGACAGACAAGAGCGATGCTTGGGGTATCGCTCAGATTTTGCGGACAGGATGGTTCAGCCTGGTTCACATGAAGAGCCGACAGCCGCACGAAATGTGCGCTTTGTTAAGCTGCTGCAAAGCTCCAATCAAAAAGATAATTGATTTAGCGCATGAGGTGCGCGGGCTGCTGAAGATTTTCGGACTTCGTCTGCCCAAAACGCTCCAGCATGGCAGCTTTGATGATGTCGTGCGCCCGCTTACTGAAGTCGATGATGTATTGGCACAGGCCATGTCGCCGCTGCTGGATGTCCCAAGCCGGAGTTTTGCGGGACTTTACCGCCGTTGCCTCGAGCAACTCAAATGATTGCCTGCTTCAACCAAGCAAAAACACCGCGGGGTTTCGTAGCACGTCGTGCGATTTGGAACCGGAACGCGGTGTTTCCGAAGATGAGACATAGGGGCAATCGCAGCGGCTTCTGGGGGTCGACCGCCGAGCGGTGGCGGTCGATGGGGTTTTTCGGATCAGGCGGCTTTAGCCTTGTTGATCGAGGCGTAGAAGGCGCTTTCGAGCTCCATATACCCGGTGAAGGATGCCGCATCGCCAAACGGCAGGATCTGAGTGGCCCAAAAACCGCCAAACCCGTTCTGCCGGTCAATCCAGTAGAACAGATTGGCAAGTCCGGCCCAGCCAATTGCCCCGGCAGGTCGGCCGGTGGGCGCCTGATCATCATTGACCATAAAGGTGTAGGACCATGATTTGGGCTGGCCGGGGAAGAATTCTGCATCGTTTGAAAGCGACGGGATGACCCCTTTGAAAGGAGTGATCTTACGCTGGCCCAGATGGTTCTGCACCGCCATCTCGACCGTTTCCGGCTTCAGCACGCGTCCGTTTTCCCCCGCACCATCGTTCAGCCACATACGGATAAGGCGCATGTAGTCGCCGACCGTGCCATAAAGGCCATGGCCCCCCATATGGACCTCTGGTGTGTCGGGCAGCTCGAAATCCATCGGCGTCAAACTGCCATCCTCGCCGCGCGCATGCATCCCGGCCAGTTTCTTGCGGAGCGTATCGTTCAACTCGAAAGTGGTGTCGATCATGCCAAGTGGCTCGAAGATGCGCGATTGGAAGACTTCGCCCAAGCGCCGCCCGGTGATGCCTTCGACGACCTGCCCGCACCAATCGATGTTGGTCCCATATTCCCAGCTCTCGTCAGGATCGAATAGAAGTGGGGTCATCAGGCACTCTTTCGAGGCGGTGATGACGCTGGGCTGGCCTTTCTCTTCGGCCAGGCGGTTATAGGTCTCGCTGAAAAAGTCATAGCCAAGACCCGCCGTGTGCAGCATCAGCATCCGGGTTGTGATGTCCCGCTTAGGCGCGCGCAGCTGCGGCTCCCCATTGGCGTCAAACCCGTCGATCACCTGCAATTTGCCGATGTCTGGCGCATAGTTTTTCGCAGGCGCGTTCAGGTCCAATTTGCCCTCTTCGACCAATTGCAGAACTGCTGTACCGGTGATCGCCTTGGTGGTTGAGAATATCGCGAAGGCGTCGTCGGTTGATATAGGCGTGTCGCCATCCGTCCGGCGCACCCCGGCCGCGCCCTCATAGATGTTCTTGTCGCGATCCGTGATCATTGCGACGACACCGGGGACGCCCGGGCTGGAGTTTACGACGCCATTTAGGATGGCGTCCGCGTTGAATTCATGACTCATAACAATGTCCTCCCATTGATTGATGTTTGCCCTGCTGCCAGCGCTTTAAGCTGGCGCAGGGCGTTGTTTGTTTGGAGATCAGGCGTCTTGGGGCGCTTTGGCCTTGCTCATCGCAAAGAGCGGATAGCCGCCTTTGGCCTCTTCATCGCACTTGTCGCGATAGGCTCCGACACCGCCGGTGTAAGACAGCACTCTGCGCGGTTTGCCCTCGACATTGGAGCCAGTATACCACGATCTGGTCTTTGAGATGAGGTTCGCGTCGGCGGTTTCGTCGTGATGCGCGACCCAGGCTGCTTCACCCTCCTCAGTGGGCTCAATCACGTCGTTGCCACTCTTGCGCAGATCATCGATGCAACGCGTGATCCACTCGGTCTGCTGTTGCAGGCAGGTGGTCATGTTGCACAGGGCCGCCGCCGGTGCGAGGGGTGCACCGGTCATGAACAGGTTCGGGAAGCCGAATTTCTGCAGCCCCAGCGTGGTGCGCATGTCCTTGTGCCATTCTTCCGCCAGGTTGAGGCCATCGCGACCATTGATGTCGATACGCGCCAGCGCGCCCGAGCCCGCATCAAAGCCGACCGCCATGATGATCACGTCAAGCTCATAAACCGTTCCGCCCTCCAGCTTTACGCCTTTGGGCACGATTTCGGCAATTGGATTGTCGCGGACATTGACGGCCTCGACATTGTCGCGATGGAATGTTTCGAGATAGTTGGTCTCCAAAGGCACGCGATGGGTGCCGAACCCATAGTCGCCCGGTTTGGGCACAAGCGTGTCGATCAGCTTGGGGTCCTTGAGCCGCGCGATCATCTTTTGGCGAACAAATTCCGATATCTCGGCGCTGACCTCTTCCTCAAAGAACATTTCGGCGAAAGAGGCGAGCCACAGCTTCAGCGAGCCGTCCGCGTAAGTGTCCTCTAGCACCTCAAGTCGTTTCTCCGGTGTTAGATCAGCCCAGGTGTTTTCGAAATCATACTCAAAGCCGGTGAATGAATGCGGTAGGTTCGATTTGAACTCGTCAAAGCGGCTCTTGTACCAGGCTTCTTCGTCCGGCCCGTATTTCGGATTTTTCATCGGCAGCACGTATTGGGGTGTGCGGGCAAAGACGGTCAGTTGGCCAACCTGTGATGCGATGGTCTGTATGACCTGAATTCCGGTGGCACCCACACCGATCACGCCAACGCGCTTGCCCTCGATATCAAGCCCGCTTTTGGGGTAGCGCCCGGTGTGGACGATCTGTCCCTTGAAGCTGGACTGGCCCGGAAACCGGTCCTCCAGCGGGGCCGAGAGCATTCCGGTGCAACCAATGAGGAACTGGGTGTCGATGATATCGCCCTGATCCGTCTCGACCCGCCAGCGTCCCGTCTCTTCGTTGAATTTAGCCTTGGTGATCGTGGTCGAGAACGACATGTCACCCCGCAGATCGAGCGCATCGGTGACGTAATGCAGCCAGCGTTCGATCTCTGGCTGTCCGGGGAAACGTTCGCTCCAGGTCCAACCCTTGTAGAGTTTCTCATCGAACAAGTACTGGTAGATGTAGGCTTCGCTGTCGAATTTGGCACCGGGATAGCGGTTCCAGTACCAGGTCCCGCCTACGTCTGTGGCGGTGTCGCAGGCATGCGCCTTGAGACCCATCTGACGGAGCTGGTGCAATTGATAGAGTCCGGCGACCCCGGCCCCGATCACCAGCGCATCCAATTGCGCAGGCACGGGGTTGCGAGCCGTCGAAACGGTCTCTTTTTGTGCGTCTAGCATATTGTCCTCCACTGCGGCAGCAGCCGGTTTCTCCGGCGACCTCCTCCGGTTTCGAATTCCAAGTCCGAATCCACCGCGCACCAAGTTTGGCTTTAGGCGGCAGGGGCAGTCTTGTAAGATCGCGAGGTAAGTTTTGAACGATACGGGCAGAGGTGGTGCGATGCCCGTCAGTGCCCTAAGCGGAACTGGCCGGGTGTTACGCCCATGGCTTTGCGGAAGCTGCGGCTCATATGCGATTGATCTGAAAAGCCGCACGCAGCGGCGATGTCTTTCATCGCGCGTCCCGGATCGCGTAGCATGGCGCAGGCGCGCACTATCCGCTTGTGCTGTACGAAGGCGTAGCCGGGCAGACCCACGCTTTTGCGAAGCTGGCGATTAAAAGTCCACACGCCCAGGTGCAGAACGCCCGCAAGTTCGCTCAGAGTGAGCGTTTCATGCATATGCGCGTCTATATACTCTTCCAACATGGCAAGCTGTCTTTGCGACAGCCCCGACCGTCCCGATGCAAGAGGGTGGCTGTCGACCGACGCGTAGTTGCGCAGGAGGTGCACTGCAAGTTGCACCGACAGGGCCTCTGCGTACAGCCGCCCTCCGGGACCTTCTTTGGCGGCCTCTATGGTAAGTTGGTCAGCGATATGACTGACCACTGGATCGCGGCCTTGCAGTACATCATGCAGCCTGACCCGTTTGACATCTCTTGCCCGAATATCGCGCGCTACGCGGGTCATCAACGCGTCGGTCAGATAGAGATGCGACACCACCAGCCCTTCAGTCCAATTCCAGTGCGACTCCATTGCATGCGACAACAGCGAAAATTGCCCCGGCCCGCACTGAGTACGCGTCCAACGCCCGTCAAACTGCCGATCCATCGGCGTGTCGCCCTTGCGGTACTGCACGATCATGAATGTGTTCATCGGCGGAATGTGTACGTCCTGCCCATTGTAGCGATAGGTCCGTTGCGACACATCCTTCCAGCCGAGCCCCTTGCTTTCGCATAGAACTTTTCCCGGCACCCAAGTGGGCAATTCATCAGGTTCAATTAGCTGCGCGTCTTTTCGCGTCGTCCCAGTCATGGCGAGCCTCGCCGAAATCGGTTCCGCCTCGCAGGATGAAAACATGCGACTTCAGCAGGCGTCTATTTGAAGCGCGAAGGAACTATAGTTGCCACATCACTCAGATCTGCGCATTAAAATTACAACTTTGTCGTCCGTGGAGTCAATTGAGCCCCGGCTGACCTTGGAAGCATCGCAGCATCCATCAGCGCTTCCGCGAGAGCCTCAGCAACGTCACAGCCGCTGGAGTCTACTTCGGACGCGACAAAGCCATTCTACAGAAACGCGACAGGATCAAACGGACAACACTCAAAGCGCCGCTTGGATCACCGCCACCACGCCGCATAATCAAACCAGCAAGATGAGCCAGACCCTCTCTCAGTTCAGGCCGCCATTGGTCCCAGAAACCCTGACGACAGACATAACTGACCCAAATGCCAATTGTGCCGCGCCCTCCATTTTGGGGCACGGCCTGTTTTCAATGGGTCAACGCGTCCCTCAACTAAAGTGGTGCACCTCTTGCAAGCCATAAACTGGTCTGTCGATTCCCTCCATCGCGGCCTTGATTTGCAGCGCCAGAAACTGGGAGTAATGCCGCGACTGATGCAGGTTGCCGCCGTGCATCCACAGGTTTTGCACCTGCGTCGGCTTCCACATGTTGCGTTGCTCGCCTTCCCAGGGGCCCGGATCCTTTGTGGTGTCCGACCCCAGGCCCCAGCATTTGCCGAGGCGATCGGCCATCTCCTGGCCCATCAGATCGGCAACCCAGCCGTTCATCGAGTTGTAGCCGGTGGCATACACCACAAGATCGGCCGCCAGATGCGTACCGTCATCAAGGATCACACCGGTCTCGTCCAGCCGCTCCACCTGACCGCGCGTGAGCTTGATTTCACCGTCGATGATCAACTGGCTGGCACCGACATCGATGTAATAGCCCGAGCCGCGACGGAGATACTTCAGGAACAGGCCGCTTTCATCATCGCCCCAATCGAGCCAGAACCCGGCTTTCTCGAGCCCGTCGTAGAAATCCTTGTCGCGTTCCTTCATCTCCGCATAAGCGGGAATCTGGAACTCGTGCAGGATCGCGTAGGGCAGTGAGGCGAAGATCAGGTCGGCCTTTTCGGTGGTCACACCGTTGCGCACGGCGTCTTCGGAATACAAAGCTCCCAGCCCCACATCCATCAACGTCTCGGAGCGTACAATATGAGTTGAGGAGCGCTGCACCATAGTAACAGTCGCATCATGTTCCCAAAGAGCGGCACAAATGTCATGGGCCGAGTTGTTGGAGCCCACGACCACCACCTTCTTGCCGGTCCACTGATCCGGGCCATCGTGTTCCGACGAGTGCTGTTGCACGCCCTTGAACATGTCCATGCCCGGGAAGTCGGGTACGCGCTTTTTGCCGGACATGCCCGTCGCCATGATCAGCTGTGTGGGCTTGAGTGTGACTTCTGCCCCATCGCGGTCTACCACAACGGTCCATGTCCCGCTGGCATTGTCAAAGCTGGCGGATTTGGCGGTGGTTCGGCTCCAATAGTTCAGCTCAATCACCTTGGTGTACATTTCCAGCCAATCGCCGATCTTGTCCTTGGGCGCAAAGACCGGCCAGTTCTCGGGGAACTTGATATAGGGCAGATGGTCGTACCAGACCGGATCATGCAGGCACAGCGACTTGTAGCGGTTGCGCCAGCTATCGCCGGGCTTGTCGTTCTTCTCCACGATGATGGTGGGCACCCCAAGCTGGCGCAGCCTTGCTCCCATCGCGATACCACCCTGACCGCCGCCGATGATCAGGCAATAAGGTTGCGTCTTGTAGCCAAGCTCTGCTTCTTCTCGCGCCCGCTCCTCAGCCCAGGTCTCGCGGTTCTTGCCGGCGCCATGCTTGGCGCCAAGCGCGCGGTTGTCGCCAGCAGGTTCCTCATGGCCCTTCAGCTCGACCATTGTGGTGAGCAGGGTCCAAATCTTGCCTTCCTTCAGGCGCACCAGGCCATACCCGCGCGCAACGCTTGTCTCAAACTCGATCCAGGCGGTTGTGACGCCACCTTCCTCGGTCGGCATCTCGCCCTCTGCGATTTTCCAGCCGGACGGTTTGGTCGTGACAAGCTGATGTTTCAGCATGTCCTCCACCTGGTCCCGACCTTCGACGGTTTTGATGTTCCAGGTAAACGTGACCAGATCACGCCAATAGCAATCATCAGTGAACATGTCGCATGCCGCGGCAATGTCACCATCGACCAAAGCCTCACCGAAACGGTCTAGAAACGCTTGGGTTTGGTCCGCATGAGTTGTATCGAGCATATGCTCCTCCCTTTTTGTAAATATCGTGCTCCGCAGATGAGCTTGGCAGTCGTCGCGTTTCCCGGGCAAAGCAAAAATGCAGCGCATCAGAAGGAAAGGCCAAATCGAAGCCTGCCCTGTTGCGCGTGCAACAGCGACGCAACAGGTTGGTTGCAAGACTTAATAAGGGGCTGCCAGCCCAGCCTTGCGCATTCTGCGCAGGATCGTGGAACGGTTTAGCCCAAGTCGCCGCGCCACTTCGGACATGTTCCAGTCACAGGCTGTCAGCAAGGCCTCAAGTTCCGCAGTACCGGCGGCTTGTTGCTCCGAAGGCAGCAACAAGGCCGGCGGTGGTATGTCGGCAATATCCAGGCAGGTGCCTTCGCAGAGCGCCACGGCACTTTCCAGGACATGCTCAAGCTCTCTTATGTTGCCGGCCCAAGGTCTCGACTTAAGCTCCGCGCGGGCGAGGGGCGACAGCAGGATATCGTCACTGGAACAGCGCCGCAGGACCCGGTCGATCAGCCAGTCAAGATCAGCCCTGTTTCGGATTGGCGGCAATGCCAACGTCGCCCCGACCAAGCGATGCAAAAGATCTGTGCGCAACACATCTGCGAGGGCTGACGGCGCGCATCTGCAGGACGCGATAACACGCAGTTCGGGTCTTTTTTCGAGAACGGACAGTAGGCCAGTTTGGGACTGTGGAGTAAGATCCTCTATACCGCGCAGAAACAGCGTCCTGGCATCCGCATCAAGGAAGGGTTCGCAATCAACCAAGCCACCACAGCGGACAGATTGAAACCCGCCCGCCCGCGGGTCGGCGAGGTAGATCGCCCGGGCGAGCTTCTCCTTGCCGGTTCCGGTCTCGCCGGAAATCAACAACGGCACATTGGTTGAGGCCAGTTGGGCGGACTTGGCAAGCAATGTGTGCAATGACGCGTCAGGACCGGCAAAACTGCCCAGTGCACCAGGCAGTTCCGCTTTTCGGCGCCTGAGCATGGATACCATCCCGGGTGTCTGGGGAGCGATGGCATGACCATAGAGCGCGCGACCATCGGTCATTCGCAAAATGCGTTGTTCCGAAGGGCGCCCGCGCATGAAGTCAGGCAGGTCGTCGACTGACATCTCCAGCCAGTCCTCGAGGCGGGAGCCAATCAGCTTGCCTCCGCCCTCGGGACTCAGCAATCGTTGCGCGCCGGACGTCATGCCGACAATTCGCCCCGATCCGTCCAGTGCGACGGCCGCTTCGGGGTCCACTTCGAGAAATTCCGGGCTGACCGAGAATCGCAGGACCCAATCACGCCGTGTCGCAGCCATGAGATTGGCCAGTTCGACGCGACGGGTCGAATTGGTAACCAGCGTCATGGCCAGATTTTGCGAGGACTTCGGCGAAGGACCCCGCAACAGCGAAACGTCAAGAACTGCAGCCAGTGTCCCTTTTGTATCGAAAATAGGGGCTGCCGTGCAGGATAACGGCGTGTGGGCCAGCGAAAAATGGTCGCCTTGGTGTATAGTGACGGGCTGTTGTGTCACCAGACAGGATCCAACCCCGTTGGTGCCCGCCAGTTCTTCGGTCCATTTGTATCCGGTATATAAACCAGCCGCGCGCAGATCGTCTTCGAAACTTCGGTCACCGAAAAAGTCGACACAGACGCCTTTGTCGTCAGCGAGCAACAGCACATAGTTCTGGCCAGCCACCTGATCGAACAGGGACTGCAGGCCTGAGCGTGCGGTGGCGATGAGCCGTTCCGCCTGTTCGCGATGTTCACGAAATTCGTTTTGTGAGAGGATATGTGCGGGCTCCCGCCGGGACGGATCCATACCGTACGATTCGATACAGCGTTGCCAGCTGGCAGTCACAAGACTGTCGCGCCCCGTGTCCACACCGTTCAAAACACGGTCAATTTCCACCAAGTGGTCACTGTCGTGCACATTGTCCTCCCCAAGCTCACAGAGCCTCAGGATACCACACTTACCAGATCGTTCGGATTCAAGCGAATTACTAGCGTCGGGCCTCACAACCGTTAAATGACGGTTGCAGGGATGTTGCGACGTCTTTGTTGGCGGAGGTGGTGGTGCACGGGGTGCCGCGTCTGCGGTGTTTCGAGTGCGTGCACAGTTTTCCATTTGTGCCCGGCTTGTTCCAGAGTGCTGAGGGGATCGGCATGTGCATGCTGGACGCCTACCAGGGCGGCACCTCGGGACGCTTCCTCACGTTTTCTTAAGGGCTGTGGTCCGCACTGCTGCCGGACACGTGTTGCATCAAACAGGCGCGGACACCGTCCGATTATTCAGCGGCGATTTTCTCGGGTGGCTTTTGTTTGTTGTCCGAGGTGGCATCCAGTGTCCTGACTTCTGCATCGGTACTCCGCTTGGTGTCGGAGTTTTGACGCTCCTGTCGCCGCTCTTTGCGCAGATAGGTGTGATAAAGGGCCGGAACGCCGATCAGCGTCAGGATAGAGGCAAAGCCGAGCCCGGCCATGATCGACACGGCCATGGAGGCAAAGAATGCGTCGCCCAAGAGCGGCACCATTCCGAGGATGGTCGTTGCGGCGGCAAGAACGACGGGGCGCAAGCGGCTGACCGAGGCGGTCACGATGGCCTCGGACTGGTCCAGCCCTTCCTCTTCTTTTTGGGCGTCGATCTCTTCAACCAGAACAATGGCGTTTTTGATCAACATGCCCGAAAGGCTGAGCAGGCCAAGAAGGGCCGTGAAGCTGAAAGGCAGGTTCGTGAACAACAGCCCGAAGCCGACACCGGTGACGGCCATGGGCACCACGGTCCAGATCACAGCCGTTTGACGCAGTTTGCCAAAGAGCAGGATCGTGATCAGCAGCATTGTCCCGAAGGCCAGCGGCATCTGCCGCCCAAGGCTTTGCTGGGCTGTGCTGGCACTTTCGAACTCGCCACCCCATTCCATGCGGTAGCCGGGGGCAGCGGCATCGCTTCGATGGCCGACCGAACCTCGGCAAAAGCCTGTGGCGGCAAGACATCCGGCACAGTGAACGCCTGCACGCTTACGGTGGGGCTGCGGTCGCGGCGCTGGATCAGGGTGTCGCGGGTCACCACCTCGAACCCGTCAATGACTTGGTCTAGCTGCGTGAACGTCCCGGCGGACGGTGCATAGATGGGCTGATCCAGCATATAGTCGGGCGTGCCTTGTTCCGCGCGCGGCGTTCGGATCAGAACCGGCACCTGCCGGTCGAATTCGCGGAATGTGCCGACCCGCAGACCGTCCGTCGCGAGCGCAATGGCCTGTGACACGTCCTGACGACTGATGCCCAGAGCTTGCGCGCGGTCGGTGGCAAAGATGGGCTGCGTCGTTAACTGCGGCTCGCGCCAATCGGTGCGTTCCGTCACCAAAAGGTCGGTTTCGCGTGCGAAGACCTGTCGCGCTTCCTCGGCCAGATCGCGCAAGACTTGTGGATCCGGGCCAGACAAGCGCACTTCGACATCGGCGCCCACGGGCGGGCCGTAGATGATTTGCTGCACCCTCGTTTCGGCCCACGGCACGGCCTGTGACGCGAAATCCGTCAGCTCATTGCGCAATCCGGGGATCTGCGCGTGATCCGTCACGCGGATGACCAACTGACCGTAGGAGGGCGCGGGATCTTCGGGCGTGTAGGTCAGCAGGAAACGGGTCATGCTGCCGCCGATGGTGGTTGTGACCGCCTCGACCGACGGATGATCGAGCAGCCAATTTTCGAGAACGCGCAGATCATCGCTTGCTGCGGCAATCGAGGTGCCCTCGGCCCCTTTGTAGTTCAGATAGACGAGCGGGGTTGTCGCTGGGGGGAAGAACTGCTGTTTCACCATCCCCATGGAGGCAACGCCCGCGACCGTCGCACCGACAAGGCCGATGATCACCAGCCAACGCAGACGCAGCGCGCCGCGCACGACCGCGCCGTAGCCCCGAAAGAACATCGTGTCATAGGGATCCTTGGACCCGCCACCGGCGTCGGTGCGAAAGAAATAGCTGCCAAGCAGCGGCGTGACCGTAACGGCGAGCACCCATGACAGGAGCAGCGAAATCCCGATTACTGCAAAGAGCGAAAAAAGGAATTCGCCAGAACTGTCGGGGCTAAGCCCGATCCCGGCAAAGGCCATGATGCCGATGACCGTGGCGCCCAGCAGAGGCACTTGGGTGCGGCGCGCAACCTCGGCCGCCGCCTCGACCGCCTTGCGCCCGCGGCGCATCTGCACCTGCATCCCTTCGGCGACGACGATGGCGTTGTCGACCAGCATCCCCATGGCGATGATCAGTGCGCCCAGGCTGATCCGCTCGACCTTGATGTCGAAGAGGTACATGAAAAAGAAGGTGAAGCTGACGGTGAGCAGGAGGGAGCCGCCCACCACGATGGCCGCGCGCCACCCCATGAACAGCGCCAGAACGCCGATGACCGTGCCCACCGACATGGCGAGGTTAAGCAGGAAATCCTGGTTTGCCGTATCCACGACGCGGTGTTGTTCGTAGATCGGTTCAAGCGTCACGCCCGCAGGCAGAAGCGGCATGATCTCTGCCACGCGCTGTTCGATCCTTGCGCCGACATTGACGATGTTTTCCGATGTCAGCCCGGCGATGCCGATGGTAAATGCCTCAACCCCGTTGTGCCGGATGATCTGCCGCGGCGTGTCAACGCGCCCCCGGTAGACATCTGCCACGTCTGTGAGGTTCAACACTTCGCCTTGAAAGCCGAAGGTGAGCGCGCTGATCTCGCTCACGCTATCATCGGGTTGCGGCGCGTTGATCCGCACGTCGCTGCGCCCGTTGTCGGCGGTGCCGGTTGCGACGACGGTGTCTGCGGATGATACTGCGCCAATGACCACATCGGGCGGCACGCCCAGTGCGGTCAAGATGTCGCTTGATGGTTCGACAAAGATCGCCTCTTCCGGCAAGCCCAAAACCTCGGCATTTGCCACACCGTCCACCGTCAGAAGTTCGCGCCGCAGAAAGGTTGCGATGTCCCAGACCGTTGCATCGTCGTAGCCGGGCGCGCTGACGGCGTAGAGCAGCCCATAGACATCGCCGAAGCTGTCATTGACGACGGGCGGCAAGGCGCCTGCGGGCAGATCGCCCGTTGCGTCTGCGATCCTGTCGCGCATGTCGTCCCAGACCTGCGGCAGTTCCGTTCCGTCATAGGTGTCCATGATCGTGACCTCGATCACTGACAGGCCGGGCGTGTTGTTGGAGGTGATGAAGTCCACCTCGTCCATTTGCTGGACTTCCGCCTCCAGAACCTCGGACACCTCGATGGCAACCTCGGCCGCCGTGGCGCCGGGGTAGGCGGTGATGACCAGCGCGGATTTGAGCGTGAACACCGGGTCCTCAAGCTTGCCCACGCTGATGTAGCCGGCGGCCCCACCGAAGAGGCAGAACAGGATCAGCAGCCAGGTATAGAGCGGCTTCTGTATGGCAAGGCGGGCGATCTGCATGGTTTAGGACCCCTCCACGGTGAGGCCTTGGAACCGTTTCACCGGTTGCCCGTCCTCGATCATATGCGCGGCGACCTCGACGATTTCGGTTCCGGCTTGCACACCGTCCACGGTGAATTGGGTGCCGTTGCGTGAGGATACTGTCACGTCGACATGGCGTGCCGTGAGGCCCGTTTCGTTTTGGTCGAGGGCGACGACGACATGCCCGCCCTCCGGTTGTGTTGCGATGGCGGTGGCGGGCAGGACGATGCCTCCAAGATCGCGCTCAACCTCAGCCCTGACCGTGATCGCCCGCCCGGGCAGCAGAATTTCTCCTTGCGGCAGATCAGCCGCCAGTGACACCGTGTAGCTCTGCCCGATGCGTCCGGTTTCTGCCCGAAATTCGCGGAAAATGAGCGGAATGGGGTCGTTTGGACCATTGATCTGGCCGGTGAAGGTCACGTGAGTGGGGTCTTTGATGGTGCCGAACAGGCGTTCCGGGATGTCAAATTCCACCCGGAGTTCCGCCATGTTGTGCAGTCGTAGAATTGGGCTGCCGGGTTCAATGGTGGTGAAGGGGGTGCCAAGCCGGTCCGCAATCAGCGCGTCAAAGGGTGCCGTGATCCGCGCATCGGACAGCGCGTCGCGCGCTTCGCGCAAGGCAACGTCGGCCAGATCGCGCGCCGTCTCGGCATTTTCGGCCCGAACGGCAGAGGCGACATTGCGTGCTGCAAGCGTTTTCGCGCGTTCAAGGTCGCGCTCGGCCTGTTGCAGGTTCAACTCGGCGCGCTCGACCGCCCGTTCAAAGGGTGCATTGTCGAGTTCTGCCAGGACAGCGCCGCGCGGAACCGTTGCGCCCTCGCGTGCGTTCAATGTCTGCAAATACCCGCCCACTTCGAAGGAGATGTCGACCGTGTCCAGCGCCGCAACCTGACCGAAGAAGGTCCGCGACACGGTTTGAGTTGCCGCAGGCACCATCGTGGTCTGTACGAAGATGGGTGCTGCGTCACCGACCGGCTCTGCTGCCAGCGCCGTCGGGGCGGCAAGTGCAATTGCCATGATTTTCAGGCTAGTTCGGACTTGCAGCATCACATTACACTCCTAAGTAAGCGGTGGCGGGGCGGGAAGTAACCGACCGTTCGGTAGGCATTTAGGGGGCAGGGCAGCGGCGTCAATGAACACAACCGAAAAAACTCAGATCGACACGCGCACCCGTATCATCGCAACGACGACGGACATGTTCCTTCAGCAGGGATTTTCGGGCACGTCGATGAGTGCCATCGCCAAATCATGCAACATGACGAAGGCGAGCCTGTACCACCACTTTGATGGCAAGGAAGACCTGTTTATCGCCTGCGTCACCTACGGATACACAGCGGCTTTGGACGCCTTGGCCAAAATTGCCGACGATGCAGCGCTCTCTGCAGAGGAGAAGCTGCGTGCAGGGGTTGGTGCCCTGTATACAACCATGATCACAGCGCCCGTCGGGCGTATGTCACCCCTGATCGCCGAAGTGTCGCGCGCCTTTCCGAATGTCGCGCGGTCCTTTCACGCCGAATACATCGAGCCGCAGCGCGCGACCCTGTGGCGTATCGTAGAAGAAGGGCAGAGCAGCGGTGCGTTTCGGGATTTTGACAAGAACCAGTTCTTTCACATCGCCTTTGGACCCATGGTCACCCTGTCGCTGTCCCGAGAGATGTTCGCGACCTTTGACGATCTGGATGACCACTTTCCCGTGGATGAGTTACGAGATGGCCACGCCGACGTGCTGCTTAAAATGCTGGCGGCCGAGTGACGAGCCGCTTGGGACTGCCAAGTGGCGCGTAACCAACAGGCCCTCCGTAAAAAATTCTGACGCTTGATGTGGACTTCGCGCCGCAGCCGGACATTATCGTCGGGCGGAGGCTGATGATGCACACCCACGATGACAAGGACGCCGAGCACCACGGTGCAAAACTCGATTTTGCCCGTGACATGTCTTACGGCGACTATCTGGGGCTTGATGCGCTCCTTGCCGCCCAACATCCCCTGTCGGACGCGCATGACGAAATGCTGTTCATTATCCAGCACCAGACGTCCGAGCTGTGGATGCGGCTGGCCATACATGAACTGAATTCTGCACGTGATGCGATTGGTGCCGGTGACCTTGCCCCGGCCTTCAAGATGCTGACCCGCGTGGCCCGTATCTTTGAACAGTTGAACGGCGCATGGGACGTGCTGCGCACCATGACGCCAAGCGAATACACGACCTTTCGGCCCAGCCTTGGCAATTCATCCGGCTTTCAGTCGCATCAGTACCGGCAGATTGAGTATATCCTAGGCAACCGGCAGCTGGCTGTGTCCAAGGTGCACGAACACAAACCCGAAGCCTTCCAGACCCTGTCGAATGAGTTGGACCGGCCCAGTTTGTATCAGGTCGCGCTGATACGGCTGGATGCAGCGTTTGGCACTGAAACGGTAGAGCCGGGCCGTCATACCGGCACGTGGATCCACCGGGACGAGGTACAGGCGCTGTGGCAAAAGGTTTATGAAGACCCGGCAAAACATTGGGAACTCTATGAACTTGCTGAAAAGCTGGTAGATCTGGAAGACTACTTTCGCCGCTGGCGCTTCAACCACGTCACGACGGTTGAACGGATCATCGGGTTCAAGCGCGGCACGGGCGGGACGGCAGGGGTCAGTTACCTGCGCAAGATGCTGGATGTTGTTCTGTTTCCTGAGCTTTGGAACGTGAGAGGGGCCCTGTAGATGGTTCTGAGAAAAGAGTTTTTCGATCTGCCGGAGGGTATCATTTACCTGGACGGCAATTCCTTGGGTCCATTGCCGAAAACCGCCAAGGACCGCGTCGCCGATATGATGCAGGACGAGTGGGGCGCGCAGCTGATCAAGGGTTGGAACAGTGCGGGCTGGATGGCACAACCCAGCCGCGTGGGCAATGCGGTGGGCCGTTTGATCGGGGCGCCGCCCGGCACGACCGTCATGGGCGACACGCTGTCGATCAAGGTGTATCAGGCGCTGGCTGCGGCGCTGAAGATGCGGCCCGACCGCAAGGTGATCCTGAGCGATTCCGGTAACTTTCCGACCGACCTTTACATGGCCCAGGGGCTGATCCAGATGCTTGGCAACGGCTACGACCTGAGGGTGGTCGCGCCCGAAGCGGTTGCCGACGCCATCGACGACAGCGTGGCCGCCGTCATGCTGACGCAGGTCGACTACCGTACCGGGCGGATGCACGACATGAAGACGCTGACCGAACTGGCCCACAGTGCCGGGGCCGTGATGATCTGGGATCTGGCCCATTCGGCGGGGGCCGTGCCGGTCGATGTGGCGGGGTGCGGCTGCGAGTTTGCCGTCGGGTGCACGTACAAGTACCTCAATGGCGGTCCGGGCGCGCCTGCTTTTATCTATGTGCGCCAAGATCTTGCGGACCATGTTGAACCTGCGTTGGCGGGGTGGCTGGGCCACGATGCGCCCTTCGCCTTTGACCTTGATTACCGCCCGGCGCCGGGCATCGAGCGGATGCGCGTTGGCACGCCCCCTGTGATCCAGCTGACTGCCCTGGAAGCAGCGCTGGAGGTCTGGGAGACTGTGGACATGTCAGACATACGCGCCGCTTCAGTTGCCTTGCAGGACACCTTCATTCGCGAAGTCGAAGCGCGCGTGCCTGACTTGACCCTCGCAAGCCCGCGCAACAGCGCCGAGCGCGGCAGCCAGGTGTCCTTTCGGTTTGCGCATGGCTATGCCGCCATGCAGGCCCTGATCGCCCGCGGTGTGATCGGCGATTTCCGCGCGCCCGACATCATGCGGTTCGGCTTCACGCCGCTGTATCTGGACGAACGTGATGTCCTGGCCGCCGTGGATCATATCGAAACGGTCATGGGTGACCGTTTGTGGGACGATCCGGCGTTCATGACCCGCCAGCGTGTGACCTAAGGCTTGACAGATGAGGGGCGTTTGGGCGCCTGATAGGCGTGAAAGATGGGCCGCAAGAGCCCGGTGAACAAGGGAGAGACTTCTATGACATTCAAACAGCTTCTGGCTGCGACCTGCGTCGTGGCTTTCGGTGCGGGTGCGCAAGCGGACGGCGTAAAGGTCGGCATGATCACAACGCTGTCCGGCGGTGGTGCGGGCCTTGGCATCGACGTGCGTGATGGGTTCCTGCTGGCCGTGAAGGGCAACGACGATATCGAGGTCGTGATCGAGGATGATCAGCGCAAGCCCGACATCGCCGTGCAATTGGCCGACAAGATGATCCAGTCCGAGAAGGTCGACGTGATGACGGGCATCATCTGGTCGAACCTCGCCATGGCGGTCGTGCCTGCGGCAACAGCGCAGGGCAAGTTTTACCTGTCGCCCAATGCCGGGCCATCGGCCCTGGCGGGCAAGGGGTGCCACCAGAACTACTTCAACGTCAGCTGGCAGAACGATGCGTTTTCCGAAGCGGCGGGCACAGCACTCAGCGGCGAGGCGGGCAAGGTGTTCCTGATGGCGCCGAACTACCCGGCGGGTCAGGACATCATGGCGGGTTTCAAGCGCACCTATCAGGGCGAGATTGCGGCAGAGGTCTATACCAAGCTGGGCCAGACCGACTATGCCGCTGAAATTGCGCAAATGCGGGCGAGCGATGCCGATCAAATCTATTTCTTCCTGCCGGGCGGCATGGGCATTTCGTTTATGAAACAATATGCGGGCTCGGGTGTGGACAAGCCCGTATCCGGCCCTGCCTTCAGCTTTGATCAGGGTATCCTGGGTGCCATTGGCGATGCCGCTGTCGGGGCCAAGAACACGGCACACTGGTCCAAGGACCTGGATGTTCCGGGCAACGCGGAATTCGTCGCAGCCTTTCAGGAAGAGTTCGGGCGCCTGCCGTCGATCTACGCGGCGCAAGGCTACGACACGGGGCTTTTGCTGGCCTCCGCTGCGGCCAAGGCCGATGTCGATGACGCCGATGCGTTCCGCGCAGCTTTGAAAGAGGCGGACTTCCAGTCGGTGCGCGGCAAGTTTTCGTTCGCCGCCAACCATCACCCGGTGCAGGACATCTATTTGCGCGAGGTGATCAAGGAGGGTGACCTGGTCACCAACCGGATTGTGGGCACCGCTGCAACCGATCACAGCGATCCTTACGGCGCAGACTGCAACCTCTAAGCACTTTGGCCCCGGTGCTCTGCCGGGGCCTTTTCAAATCAAAGGGAGCCTGCGCGGCGGATGTCGTCGTGCAGGGCGGGGCAAATGACGACGCTTCTGTTGATCGAACAGGTGCTGAACGGTCTGCAATCGGGGATCATGCTGTTCCTGATGGCGGCTGGCCTGACGCTGATCTTCGGCGTGATGGGCCTGATCAATCTCGCGCACGGCTCGCTCTACATGATCGGCGCGTTTGCGGCTGCAGCGGTCGCCGCCGCCACTGGCTCGTTCCTGCTGGCCCTGTTTGCAAGCCTTGTGGCAGCAGCCGCAGCGGGTGTCGTCATTGAACTGGCCGTGATCCGCAGGCTCTATGACCGTGATCACCTCGACCAGGTGCTTGCCACCTTTGCGCTGATCCTCATCCTGTCCGAGGGGACGCGGTGGCTCTTCGGATCGTTTCCTCTTTATCTTGACGTGCCGTCGGTCCTTGCCGGGCCGGTGACATTGCCCGGCGGCATTGCCTATCCGGCGTATCGCCTCGTTATCATCCTCGTGGGCCTTGCCGTTGCGGCGGGCCTTTTCCTGCTGATTGGCCGCACCCGCATCGGCATCCAGATCCGCGCGGGCGAAGCGGATCGAGAGATGATTGCAGCCCTCGGCGTCAACATCTCGGCGCTCTACACGCTGGTCTTCGCGCTCGGCGCTGCGCTTGCCGGTCTGGCGGGTGCGCTCGTTGGCGCCATCCAGTCGGTGCAGGTGGGCATGGGGGAACCGGTCCTGATCCTCGCCTTTGTCGTCATCGTGATCGGCGGGATCGGGTCGATAAAAGGGGCACTTGTGGGGGCGTTGTTGGTTGGGCTCACCGATACGCTCGGGGGCGTTCTTCTGCCTCTGGCACTGGGGGGGATCATGGACGCATCTTCGGCGACAAGCATCGGCTCGGCGATTGCGTCGATGCTGATCTATGTGCTGATGGCCGTCGTGCTGATCTTTCGGCCCACCGGCCTTTACGGAACCGCATGATGCTGCCCGAACGCATGCTCAACATAATCGCGTTTCTCGCACTGCCACTGGTTGCTGTGGTCGCCGTGGTCGTGGATGAGCCGTTCACCATCACGCTGGCCACGCGCGCCGCCATTCTCGCCCTTGCCGCGGTTGGGCTGAACCTCGCCCTTGGCTTGGGCGGGCTGGTCAGCCTGGGTCACGCCGTGTTCTTCGGGCTGGGCGGCTATGCCATGGGCATTCTGGCCAGCCACGCGCAAAGTTTCACGCCGCTCGATCTGGGCTTTGTCATGTTCGACGGAACCAAGTCGATGCCGATCATCTGGCTGGTCGCGATTCTGGTTAGTGCCCTGGCGGCTTTGGTGATTGGCCTGCTTGCCCTGCGGACGGCGGGTGTCTACTTCATCATGATCACGCTCGCCTTTGGGCAGATGTTCTACTACTTCACAATTTCCTGGCCCGCCTATGGGGGCGAGGACGGGCTGAGCATTTATGTCCGCAATAGCTTTCCCGGCGTCAACACGCTCGACCCCATTCAGTTCTTCGGGCTGGTCTTTGCGGTTCTGGCGGCGGTCTTGTGGCTGATGGGACGGATCGAGACATCCCCTTTCGGTCTCGCCATCGGGGCCGCGCGCCAAAACGCGGTCCGGGTCGAAACCGTCGGGCTCAGCCCGTTTCGCCTGCGGTTGGTGGCGTTTGTCATCTCCGGTGCCGTCACCGGGCTCGCGGGCGCGCTTTTTGCCGACCTCAACCGCTTCATATCTCCCACCATGTTCAGCTGGCAGATGTCGGGCGAGTTCATCGTCTTCATCGTGCTGGGCGGTATCGGGCGGCTTTATGGCCCCGTCGTGGGGGCCTGCCTGTTTGTTCTTTTGGAGCATATGCTGAGCGGGGTCAGCGATTTCTGGTTGATCTATCTTGGGGCCGTCCTGCTGCTGGTTGTTCTGTTTGCACGCGGCGGCGTGATCGGTGCGCTGTCGAAAGAGGGCGCCGCCCATGACTGAGCCGCTCCTCGATATCCGCGGGCTGTCCAAGTCATTCGGCGCACTGCGCGCGACCGACGATGTGTCCCTCACCCTGCTGCCGGGCGAAATCCACGCGCTGATCGGTCCAAACGGGGCTGGCAAGTCCACATTGATCCAACAGATTGCGGGCGGTCTGGCCCCGGATGCCGGGCGCGTGATGGTGAACGGTCGGGACGTGACGGACCTGGGCACCGCGGACCGGGCCAAGTGCGGGCTTGGGCGCACCTTCCAGATCAGCGCGCTGGCTATGGAAAACACGGTTTTGCAGAACGCAATGCTCGGCGCAGTCGGGGCCACGCGCAGCGTCTGGCGCTTTTTAAAACCGGTGATGCAGGACACGCACCTGTGCGCCGAAGCGAAGGCAGCGATCGAACGCGTCGGCTTGCAAGACGTCGCGCACGCGCGCGTCGGCACGCTCAGTCATGGCCAGCGCCGCCTGCTCGAAGTGGCCGTGGCGCTCACGCTGAACCCCAAGCTGTTCCTGATGGATGAGCCGATGGCGGGGCTTGGTGCCGAGGGGACGGCGCGCATGACGTCCTTCCTGAACGACCTGCGCCGCGAGGCACCGATCCTGCTGGTTGAACACGACATGGATGCGGTGTTCACCCTGGCCGACCGTATCTCCGTCCTTGTCGCGGGCAAGGTCATCGCAACCGGAACGCCGGACGAGATCCGCAGCAACCCCGACGTGCGCACTGCCTATCTCGGGGACGAGGTGCCGCTGTGACGCTCTTGCACCTTGAACGGGTTGAGGCCTCCTACGGTGCAGCGCAAGCGCTTTTTGGCGTCGATCTGAGCGTGGAAGAGGGCGAGGTGCTGGCCCTGATGGGGCGCAACGGGATGGGCAAATCGACGACCATCCGCGTCATCTGCCGCTTGATGAAGCATTCGAGGGGAACAGTGCACTTCGCCGGGCGTGATCTGGCGCAGCTGTCGCCCCATGCCGCGGCGCGGGCGGGTCTGGGTCTGGTTCCCGAAGGACGGCGCGTCTTTGCCCCGCTGACGGTACGCGAGAACCTGATCGCGGCCGCACGACCGGGCCCGTGGGACTTTGCCAAGGTCACCCGGCTGTTTCCGCGACTTGCAGAGCGCGAGGGCCAAGTGGCGCGTCACTTGTCGGGGGGTGAGCAACAGATGCTGGCCATCGGGCGGGCCCTGATGACCAACCCCCGCCTGATGCTTCTGGATGAGGCGACCGAAGGGCTGGCGCCTGTGGTGCGACAGGAAATCTGGGACGCACTGGATGCCGTACGCCGTGAGACCGGACTGGCGCTGATCGTGGTGGACAAGTCGCTGGCCGAGTTGGGCCGCATTGCCGACTGCGCCACAATCCTCGAACGTGGGCGATCCGTATGGACGGGCCCGATGTCCGGCGTCGCCGGAGAGGTCGCGAACACCTACCTCGGCGTCTGAAATCACCTGCTCTACTCTGCTGCGCGCAATCCGCGTAATTCGCCCAGCAGTTTCGGGATCTTGTCCTTGAAACGAAAAAAACCATGCGTGGCATGGGGCCACGCCGCACTGTCATAGGGGCGGCGGATCCGCCGCAGCGGCGGTGTATCATCCAGATTGCCAAAGCGGGCCAGCACATCGGCCGCAGGCCCCACAGGTGCATAGGGCGTGATCAGCTGATCAACGCCCGCAGCGCTTGCCCAAGCCGCCAGTGCGTCGGACGTTGGCGCAACCACGGAAACCGCACCCAACCGCGCATCAAAGCGATCAACCGTATCCTGCGCGGCTGCGTCGGCAAACGCTGCAACATGCGGCGCCACGCTCAGCGGGGACACCCCCGACCGTGTCGTTATGACGGCAGTCGCCAACGGCGCGATCCCGGCATCCAGAATGAAACCGGGGCTCAGGTCGTCATCATGCAGGATCAAACCCGTGCGTGCGCTCGGGATGGGCAGATCCGCGTCGGGCAGCGGCATGGTGGCCGGCTTTGATGGACCGGACAGCGCGGGCGCCTCGCCCGCCAACTGCCACTTCGGGGCAAACCGCCCCTCGGTGTATTTCGAAATGTTCGAGGTGCGCGCCAAATACGTCTTGCCCGGCGTCTGGATGCCCGCCACCCAACGCCAACTCAACGTGTTCGACGCCGGATCGCCATCAAGCAGATGACGGAGGAAGAATTCAGCCCCCAACTCCCAAGGTAGGCGCAGGGTAAAGATCCAGATCGACGCGAACCACATCCGAGCGTGGTTGTGCATGTATCCCGTATCGACCAACTCCCGCGCCCAGGCATTGAAACATTCGATATCCGTCTCGCCCTTGCAGGCCTGTTCCCACCGGTCGCGCAGGCCCGATTGCGTCTGTATGTTGTCCAACGCGCCCTTAAGCGCGGTCTTGTATTGCCCCCAAACCGCCGGTCGCATCTCCAGCCAGCCCTTCCAATAGGTCCGCCAGTACACCTCCTGAATGAACTTCTCCGCCGCACTGGCGCTGTGCCGCGCCAGTGTCGCCTCCAACACATCCGCCTCAGTCAACAACC
The DNA here is from genome assembly GCF_001969365.1 of Tateyamaria omphalii. Taxonomy (NCBI): domain Bacteria; kingdom Pseudomonadati; phylum Pseudomonadota; class Alphaproteobacteria; order Rhodobacterales; family Roseobacteraceae; genus Tateyamaria; species Tateyamaria omphalii. The sequence continues at coordinate 501,849 of NZ_CP019312.1, forward strand.
GGGCGCGGATGTATGGGGACAGGGTGGACACTCCGTCGTGGCCGTCGCGCCCCAGATCATAATTGCGCCGCGTGGCATAGTCGCGCCCGGCATGGGGAACAAATCGGTTCAACCGCTCAAGGGCAGCGGTGCGGGTCGGGGGAAATCGGGCCAAGGCTTCGGTCATGCAGGCACAGCTAGACGGGCGTGCGCCATCTTCAAGCGTCCGCATGCCCTTGCAGCCCCCGGTGGCCAATACTAAGACTCGGGTAACACATCTGCGGGTATGGTCTCGCAGACGTCTGACGAGGCAGGACTTATGCGCGATCCCATTGATCAATATGCACACATCACCAACAACCTGGTCCCTATGGTGGTCGAACAGACCAGCCGCGGCGAACGGGCCTATGACATCTTTTCGCGCCTGTTGAAGGAACGGATCGTATTCATCAACGGCCCGATCCATTCGGGGATGAGCCACCTTGTCGTGGCGCAGCTGCTGCATCTTGAGGCGGAAAACCCGTCCAAGGAAATCAGCATGTACATCAATTCGCCCGGCGGCGAAGTGACGGCAGGTTTTTCAATCTACGATACGATGCAGTACATCAAGCCCAAGGTGTCGACACTGATCTGCGGCATGGCTGCGTCCATGGGGTCAGTCATCGCGATCGGGGGTGAACCGGGCATGCGCTTTGCGCTGCCGAACTCCGAGATCATGGTGCACCAGCCTTCGGGCGGTTCACAGGGGATGGCCTCCGATATCCTGATTTCGGCCCGTCACATCGAACAAACGCGTGAGCGTATTTACCAACTTTATGTCAAGCACGCGGGCCAGGACTACGACACGGTGCAACAGGCACTCGACCGCGACACATGGATGACACCGGAAGAGGCCAAGGCATGGGGCCATCTTGACGACATCGTCGACCAGCGATCAAAGTCGGACGACGACGAAAAATAAGGCATTTGCTGCATACCTCACGGGCAGTGTGATCTGACCGTGAGGTCAGGCAAAAAGACGATTGTGGACCTCGCGGGGCTGGCCTAAGCTAACCGCCAACGCGGGGCGCGCCGGATATCTCCGGCACCTGGAATGGCGGCATCTGCCGGGAAGGACGCGACATGGCCACGAATTCGGGCGGCGACAGCAAGAACACGCTCTACTGCAGTTTCTGCGGCAAGAGCCAGCACGAGGTCCGCAAGCTTATTGCGGGCCCGACCGTTTTCATCTGCGATGAATGCGTTGAGTTGTGCATGGACATCATCCGCGAAGAGACCAAGGCGTCAGGCCTGAAGTCCACCGACGGTGTGCCCACGCCCAAGGACATTTGCGAGGTGCTTGACGACTACGTGATCGGCCAGGCCATGGCCAAGCGCGTGCTTTCCGTGGCCGTGCACAACCACTACAAGCGTCTCAACCACGCCCAAAAGGGTGGGGATATCGAATTGGCGAAATCCAATATCCTGCTGATCGGCCCAACCGGTTGCGGTAAAACGCTTCTGGCCCAAACGCTGGCGCGCATTCTCGATGTGCCGTTTACGATGGCGGATGCGACGACGCTGACCGAGGCTGGCTATGTGGGCGAAGATGTTGAAAACATCATCCTCAAGCTGCTCCAATCCTCTGAATACAACGTCGAACGCGCGCAGCGCGGCATCGTCTATATCGATGAGGTCGACAAGATCACGCGCAAGTCCGAAAACCCTTCGATCACCCGCGACGTGTCGGGCGAAGGCGTGCAACAGGCGCTGCTCAAGCTGATGGAAGGCACCGTGGCCTCCGTCCCGCCGCAAGGTGGGCGCAAGCATCCGCAGCAGGAATTCCTGCAAGTGGATACCACGAACATCCTGTTCATCTGCGGCGGCGCTTTTGCTGGCCTCGACAAGATCATCGCGCAGCGGGGCAAGGGCTCGGCCATGGGCTTTGGCGCTGATGTGCGCGACAACGATGAACGCGGTGTGGGCGAAATCTTCACCGATCTCGAACCAGAGGACCTGCTGAAATTCGGCCTGATCCCGGAATTTGTCGGTCGTCTGCCCGTACTCGCCACGCTCGAGGATCTGGACGAAGACGCGCTTGTTACCATCCTGACCCAGCCCAAGAATGCGTTGGTCAAACAGTACCAGCGCCTGTTCGAGCTTGAGGACACCACACTCACTTTCACCGAGGACGCGCTGAGCGCCATCGCCAAACGCGCCATCGAACGCAAGACCGGCGCACGCGGCTTGCGCTCGATCCTCGAGGATATCCTGCTCGATACCATGTTCGAGCTGCCGGGCCTCGAGTCGGTGACAGAGGTCGTTGTAAACGAAGAGGCCGTGACATCCGACGCGGCCCCGCTGATGATCCATGCCGAAGCGGAGAAAGAGCCCGCCTCTGCAGGCTGATCCCAGGCGGCAACGAACAACAAGGCGGGTGTTTCACCCGCCTTTTTCTTTGATCACAGATGTGAATCGTAAGGCGCACTTATGCGTGCGCCACCATCTCGCATATGGGGGACAGAACATGACCATAAAGCGCATCCATTCCGGCGGAGAATTCGAACCCAAGGTCGGCTATTGCCGCGCCGTGACCGCTGGCGGCTGGATCCACGTCGCCGGAACCGTCGGCCACGGCACCACGGCGGTCGAGCAATGCCGCTCCGCCCTCGACATCATCGGCAAGGCACTGGCCGACTGCGGCGCCGATTTCAGCCATGTGGTGCGCGTCACCTACATGCTGCCGGACCGAAATGAATTCCCCCCGTGCTGGCCCATGCTGCGCGAGGCGTTTGGGGAAAACCCGCCCGCCGCAACAATGATCGAATGCGGGCTCATCACGCCGGAGGACCGGATAGAAATCGAGGTGACGGCGTATACAGGCGCATGATCCACTTCACGCCGGAACCCGGCCTGTGCGTCCGTGTCCTCTGGACGGCGCGGGCCTGATGCGGCATAGACGATCCAAAGCGCTGGAGGCGACACATGGGCATTCTGAACACGCTGCTGCGGGCCGTCACCTGGTGGAACGGCCAAACCCTGAACACGCAACTCTTCACCGCCCGCAAGGGTGTGAAAGTGGGCGAAGACAGCCAAGGCAACGTCTTTTACAAGACGCAGGACGACGCCAAGCGCTGGGTCATCTACAACGGTGAGGCGGAGGCAAGCCGCGTCGATCCCGAATGGCACGGCTGGCTGCATCGCACCTGGGACGAGCCGCCCACCGACAAGCCGCTCAAGCGCAAGGACTGGGAAAAACCGCACCAGCCGAACCTGACCGGCACCGCCATGGCCTATGCGCCTGCGGGGTCCATCCGGCGCTCGGCACCCGCCGAACGCTCCGACTACGAAGCCTGGACACCGGAATAACATGGCCGGACACACGACCGAAGTTCTGGTGGGCGGCGTCGTGCTGGCGGCTGCCATCGGCTTTGCCGTCTACGGCGCGCAGGTGGCGGGCCTTGGCAGCAGCGGGGGCGCTGCATACCCGCTCACGGCCAGCTTCCGCAGCCTCGAAGGGGTGAATGTGGGCACCGATGTCCGCCTGGCAGGCGTCAAGGTCGGAACGGTCACCGACGTGACCCTGAACCCCGAAACCTACCGCGCCGACACCGTCGTGTCGGTCCGCTCCGATACGCAAATCCCCGATGACAGCGCCATCATCATCAGCTCCGAAGGGCTGCTTGGCGGCAATTTCGTCGAAATCGTGCCGGGCGGGTCGCCGTTCTATTTCGAGGAAGGGGACGAGATCACCGACACCCAGGGATCGGTTAGCCTCATCTCGCTTCTGCTGAAATTCGTGTCCGGAGGAGACGGCGAATGATCCGCTGCGCCGCGCGCATTGCGGCGCTGGCGGTGTGTGTTGCCACCGGTGCCACAGCCCAGGACGCCACCGAAAGCGCCTCTGGCGCAGTGTTGCGGGGTCTCGACAAGTTCAGCGGGCAGGTCGTCGATATCGAAATGCTGGCGGGCCGGACCGTGCGGTTCGAACGGCTCAACATCACGCTGACCGAATGCCGCTATCCGTCGGGCAACCCATCGGGCAACGCGTATGCCGGGCTGCAAATCTCCGAAGTGGGGCGCGAGGGGGTTGTGTTCTCCGGTTGGATGATCGCCTCGGCGCCCGCGCTGAATGCGATGGAACACGCCCGCTACGATGTGTGGGTCATGCGCTGCACGACGTCCTGAAAACTACCGATGGCCAGCGCGGTAAAATCCGCTGAATGAACGCCAAGCGCGTGGCCCAGACGCGCGTGATAGGTCGCGCGCGTGATCTCTTGCGCCCCCAACGTGGCCAGGTGCGGTGTCAGAAACTGCGTATCAAACAGGGTAAAGCCGGTGCGCCGCAAATGGTCCACCGCCGCTGCCAACGCCATCTTTGACGCGTTTGTCCGGCGCGAGAACATGCTTTCGCCGAAAAATGCACCTTTCAAAACAACACCATAAACGCCGCCGACCAGCGCGCGCCCATCCCAAACTTCGATCGAACGCGCCTGACCCCGGTCATGCAGGTCAAGATAAAGCCGACGAATTTCGGGATTGATCCACGTGTCCACGCGGTCCGCACAGCCGTCGACCACAGCGGCAAAATCCGCATCCACGCGCAAAACCCAATCGGTGCGCCGCATGGCCCGCGCAAGCGAGCGCGAGATGTGAAAACCGTCCAACGGCAATACCCCCCGCATCCGTGGATCGACCCAGAACACCTCTGGATCGTCGCGCGACTCGGCCATCGGAAAGATGCCCGCGGCATATCCCTGCAGCAGCAGGTCAGGGGTCAGTCTGATATCGTCCTTCATATGCGGATCCCGCGGTGATGTGCCTAGACTACCGCGCCCGTGCCCCACAAAAAAGGGACCGCCGTGGCGATCCCTGATCTTGAGTTCACGCTTTGCTTACTCTGCCTGCGCTTCAAGCCACTTTTCCAACCAGTGGATGTTGTATTCCCCGGTGTGGATGTCTTTTTCGGCCAGAAGGGCGTGAAACAGCGGCACGGTCGTGTCGACGCCGTCGATGATCAACTCGCCCAGGGCACGGTTCAAACGCGCCAGCGCCTCGGCCCGGTCGCGGCCATGCACGATCAGTTTGCCGATCAGGCTGTCGTAATAGGGCGGGATCCGGTAACCGTCATAAAGCGCAGAATCCATCCGCACGCCCAGACCGCCCGGCGCATGATACTGCGTGATCCGCCCCGGCGACGGTGAGAAATTGGGCAGCTTCTCTGCGTTCAGGCGCACTTCGATCGAGTGGCCATTGATCTCCAGATCATCCTGGCTGAACGACATATCCAGGCCCGATGCCACACGGATCTGCTCGCGCACCAGATCGACGCCAAAGATGGCCTCGGTCACCGGGTGTTCGACCTGCAGGCGGGTGTTCATCTCGATGAAGTAGAACTCGCCATTTTCGTAGAGGAACTCAATGGTGCCTGCGCCGATATAGTTGATCTTGGCGACCGCGTCGGCGCAGACGCGCCCGATCTCGGTCCGCTCTTCGGCGCTGATGGCCGGGCCCGGCGCTTCTTCGAACACTTTCTGGTGGCGGCGCTGCAGCGAACAGTCGCGTTCGCCCAAATGCACGGCACGGCCCTTGCCATCGCCAAACACCTGGATCTCGATATGGCGCGGCGTGGTCAGGTATTTCTCGATATAGACCTCGTCATTGCCAAATGCGGCCATGCCCTCGGCCCGCGCCGTCATGAACGCGCTTTCCATGTCGGCAGCGGTCTGCGCCACTTTCATGCCGCGCCCGCCGCCGCCTGCGGTGGCCTTGATGATCACGGGATAGCCCATTTCTTGCCCGAGTGCCTTGGCCTCTTCGAGGGTCGCCACGCCGCCGTCCGAGCCGGGCACACAAGGCACACCAAGCGCCTTCATCGTGTCTTTGGCTGTGATCTTGTCGCCCATGACGCGGATGTGCTCTGCCGTGGGTCCGATGAACGTCAGCCCGTGATCTTCAACGATCTGCACAAATTGCGCGTTCTCGGACAAGAACCCATAGCCCGGGTGGATCGCCTCGGCCCCCGTGATCTCACAGGCCGAGATAATGGCGGGAAAGCTCAGATACGATTGGGGCGACGCGGGCGGGCCGATACACACGCTCTCGTCCGCCATACGCACGTGCATCGCGTCCGCATCAGCGGTCGAGTGCACGGCAACTGTGGCGATGCCCATCTCGCGGGCCGCGCGGATGACGCGCAGGGCAATCTCTCCGCGGTTGGCAATCAGGATTTTGTTGAACATGGGCCCGGATCCTTATTCGAGGATCACGAGCGGGGCGCCAAACTCCACGGCGGCACCATCATCGACCAGGATGCGCTTGACCGTGCCTGCACGCGGGGCAGGGATGTGGTTCATGGTTTTCATGGCCTCGACGATCAGCAGTGTGTCGCCTTCGCTGACGTCCTGACCGACTTTGATAAAGGACGGTGCGCCTGGTTCGGCCTGCATGTAGACGGTGCCGACCATGGGCGACGTGACGGCGCCAGGGTCGTTTGCGGGGTCGGTAGGGGCGTCTGCCGCCGGCTCTGCCGCGGGCGCCGCGATCTGGGCCGGGCTGGCAGCGGCCTGCGGTGCAGTCGCCTGGGTCACAACCTGTTGCGCTATCTGGCGCGACACGCGCACATTCAGGCTGTCATCTTCACCATATTCGCGTTTGACCTGCAGCTCGGTCAGATCGTTTTCCCGAAGCAGTTCGGCCAAGGCCTGGATAAAGGCCACGTCCGCGTCATGATTGCTTTTTGTCATTTTTGTCCTCAACCGGTGGGCGACGGCACCCCCCGAACCGGGCAAGGTGCATGCTCAGCGCCGCTTATAGCCGGGCTTTTTCGCGGTGGGAAGCGCAGTTGCTGACGTAGGGACAGGGGGTGATGGGCGCGTCGCCGAAGCGCGCACGCCCATCAACACATGCGTGGGGTCGATCAAAGAACGAAATCGTCCGCCGTCAGGCCGTTTTCGACGATGTTCAGCAGCGTGATCGTGTTGATCTGGCCGTTGCTCAGATAGGCAAGATCGACTGACGCATAGAGGCCGTCCAGATCAATCACCGCATTGCCGCCTGAATAGGTGATGAACATCTCGATGTCGTCGAACCCGACCACCGGCCCGGTCATGCCGGCGTCAACGACGGCGCGTGTTTCCTGCGGCAGCCTGATCAAGTCATCGTCCGTAAAATCAACGATCACGTCCTCGCCGCTACCGCGACTGAAAAAGAACGTGTCCGCACCGGATCCGCCTTCCAGGGTGTCGTCACCGCGCCCCCCCAAAAGCCGGTCGCGCCCGCTGTTGCCGATCAGTTCGTCATCGTCCTGACCGCCAGCCAGAAAGTCGCTGCCGCGCCCGCCGATCAGCATGTCATCGCCCTCGCCGCCGCGCAGCGTATCCTTGCTGCCATTCCCGGCCAGCCGATCGTCGCCGTCATTGCCTTCCAGCAGGTCCCGTCCCTGACCGCCATAGAACCGCTCGTCAGCCGCGCCGCCGCGCATCGTGTCGCTGCCTTCGCCACCCAGAACACGGCCAACGGGCCCCAACTCGCCATCACCGGCCAAAGCAAGATACAGGTCGTTTCCGCTGCCCAGGTTCACGTCGCCAATCGTCCCGGCATTGATCACGACATCATCACCAGAGCCTGTATCCAAGCGCCCCGTAATCTCACCAGCAAAGCTGTCCGGCCCCAGATCAAAGCTGAGGACAAGAACAATGTCGTCACCGCCGCTCGTGCTGACATTCCCGTCAATCAGCCCAGCCGTGTAAACGAAATCGTCACCAAGACCGAGTTGGACGTCCCCGATAATGTCCCCCTCGTTCAGAATGGCCCGCTGTCCCGTTCCGGTCAGCGAAATGGATGTGTCGGCACGCCCGCTGCTGCCAATGACACCGGTGTTGCTGATCACAACATCCGAAGACCCATCGCCCTGAACGAAATCGCGAACGAAACCGTCATTCAGAAACAGGGCCTCATTGTCTTCGAGGAACAGGAAATTGCGCGCCTGTGTATCGGTCTGTTCAATTTCGACAATTGGATCGAAATCAAACACAAAGCCCGCTGGCAGCAACACGTTATTGTACAGAAAAGATGCGCGGTCAAAGAGACCGCGTGCGTCAGTAGTCATATCAAAACCCCCAGGTTACGGCCGGTTTTATGCCTCACTTTCGCCACAGTTTCTACAGACGCGACCGTAGGTTTCTGAAATTGATACAATGTCGCAAATGGCAGTAAATTAATGAAAAAAAGGGGCGCACGACCCCTTTTTTCAACCGCAGATTGGTAATTGAGATCTAAATTGCCAGATATTCAGATCGCAATTCTTCATTCTCCAGAACTTCCGCAGCAGTTCCGTCAAAAACAATTCCACCCGTGTCCAAAATAACGGCGCGATCAGCAAGCTGTAGCGCCCGAACAGCATTCTGTTCCACGATTACGGTGGTGATTCCCTGCTCCTTGATCACGGTCAGGGTCTTCTCGATCTCGTCCACGATCACGGGCGCCAGGCCCTCATAGGGTTCGTCCAGCAACAGCACTTTGATGTCACGGGCCAGCGCCCGCGCGATGGCCAGCATCTGCTGTTCGCCACCCGACAGGGTCGTGCCCTCTTGGGTGCGCCGCTCGCCCAGACGCGGGAACAGATCGTACAGACGCTCGATCGACCAGCCGATCGGCGGCGCGATCTGCGCCAGCTTCAGGTTTTCTTCCACCGTCAGACCGGGGATAATCCGGCGATCTTCAGGCACCAGACCCAGACCCGCCTGGCTGGCTTCATGGCTTGCCATCTTGTGCAGCGGCTTGTGGTCCAGCCAGATCTCGCCATGGGTCACCTGCGGATCGCCGATGCGCGCGATGGACCGCAGGGTCGATGTCTTGCCCGCACCGTTCCGGCCCAGCAGCGCCAGGATCTCGCCCTCATGCACGTTAAAACTGATGCCCTGCACGATATAGCTTTCGCCGTAATACGCGTGCATGTCCCAGACGCTGAGGAAAGCCGGGGCCGTTGCGGCGTGGTTCACGCCTTTGGAAAAGTCAGGTTTGACGTTCATCTGTTCAGCTCCTTATGCAGCATCTTGGGTTTCGCCCAGATACGCTTCGCGCACCTTGGGGTGGCCCTTGATGTTGTCTGGCGTGTCTTCGACCAGTGGTGTGCCCTGCGCCAGAACGGTGATCCGCTCGGCGAGGGAGAACACCACGTGCATATCATGCTCGATGATCGAAATGGTGATGTCCCGCTCATCCTTGATCTGCTTGAGCAGGTCGATGGTGTTGTTCGTGTCGGCCCGCGCCATGCCCGCCGTCGGTTCGTCCAGCAGCAGCAGTCGCGGCTCCTGCGCCAGACACATGCCGATCTCCAGCCGCCGCTTGTTGCCGCGCGACATGGTCGCCGCGTTGTCATCGCGCGCATCGGCCATGTTCATCTCTTCCAGCATCTGCTCGGCCCGCTCGACAATCTCGCGATCCTTGAACATGTCGCGGAATGCGTTGGGCGTGAACGCCCCGTCGCGCTTGGCAAAGCAGGGGATCATCATGTTTTCCATGACGCTCAACTCGCCAAAGATCTCGGGGGTCTGGAACACCCGTGAAATGCCCATCTGATTGATTTCAAATGGCTTTCGGCCCAAAACGGATTGTCCGTCGAACATGACCGACCCGGTGTCGGGGATCAGTTTGCCCACCAGACAGTTCAGAAGCGTGGACTTGCCCGCGCCGTTCGGCCCGATGATGGCATGTACCGTGTTTTCAGCCACGCTCAGGTTCACGTCCCCGAGCGCCTGCAGACCGCCAAACCGCTTGCCTACGTTTTTAACTTCAAGAATACCCATTGGATTCTCTCCTTATTCCGCAGGCGTGGTTTTGCCGTCAGGCGTGTTGGTGGTCGGCTTCTTGCGCTTGAACAGCCGGGCCACGCGTTGGCCCCCTTCAACCAGCCCACCGGGCAGAAAGATCACGACCAGCATGAAGATGATGCCCAGCGTCAGGTGCCAGCCCTTGCCGATGAAGGGGTAGACAAGGCTGACGAGGATGTCCTCGATTCCGTCAGGCATGAAGGCGAACCACTGGTGCAGGATCTCCTTGTTGATCTTGGACAGGATGTTTTCCATGTACTTGATCGCACCCGCGCCCAGCACTGGGCCGATCAGCGTGCCGACACCACCCAGGATAGACATCAGCACGACCTCTCCGCTCGCAGTCCAGAACATCCGTTCCGCCCCAACCTGCGTGTCCATGGCAACCATCAGACCACCGGCGAGGCCAGCATACATGCCCGAGACAACGAACGCGGCCAGCGTGTAGGGCTTGGCGTTCAGGCCCGTGTAGTTCAACCGCTGCTGGTTCGACTTCACCGCCCGCAGCATCATGCCAAAGGGCGACCGGAAGATGCGGATCGACATGTAGAAGGCCAGCAGCATCACAATGGCGGCCACGTAGTAGCCCGCGTTGAAGGTAAACAGCCAGCCGCCCACACTCCATTCCAGGCTCGATCCCATCTCCAACCCGAACAGGTTGGCCTTGGGTGTCGCGCCTTCGGCCAGTGCGCCGTCGAGGATGCGTGCATCCGTGATCTTCGGCTGCAGGCCCGTTTCGCCGCCGGTGATCGGCGTCAGCACGGAATAGGCGAGCGAGTATGACATCTGCGCAAAGGCCAACGTCAGGATCGAAAAGTAGATGCCCGACCGGCGCAGGCTGATCCAACCCACGGCAAGGCTGAAGATGCCCGCCACGATCACCGATACGAAAATGGCCGGGATCACGTTCATGGTCAGCAGCTTCATCATCCAGATCGCCGCGTAAGAACCGACGCCAAGGAAAGCGGCGTGGCCGAAGGACAGGTAGCCGGTGAGGCCAAACAGGATGTTGAACCCGATGGCGAAGATCCCAAAGATCACAAAGCGCTGCATCAGGTCGGGATAGCCCGCGTTGAACTGCGCCATGGCCGACCCTTCAGGGAAGGGGTTCAGCAGGAAGGGGGCCAGCGCCACGAGGACGGCCACGAGGATCAGGAGGCGGGTGTCTTTTTTGTCCAGTCCGAACATGTCTTATTCCTCCATCACGCCCTTGCGGCCCATAAGGCCCCGAGGACGGGTCAACAGAATGATGATTGCGACCAGGTAGATGATGATCTGGTTGAGGCCCGGCAGCACGGCCAGGACCTCGCGCATCGAAGCGAAGCTCTCGAGGATGCCAAGCAGGAAGCCCGCAGCGACAGCGCCGGGCAGCGAGCCCATACCGCCGACCACGACCACTACGAACGACAGGACCAGAAAGTCCATGCCCATGTGATAATTTGGCGAGTTGATCGGCGTGTACATCACGCCTGCCAGGCCCGCGACGGCGGCGGCGATCCCGAACATCAGGGTAAAGCGGCGGTCGATGTTGATGCCCAGAAGCTGCACCGTCTCGCGGTCGGCCATGCCCGCCCGCACGACCATCCCGAAGGTGGTGAACTGGAGGAAGGCAAAGACGGCGCCGATGATGACGGCGGCAAAGGCGAAGTAGATGATGCGCCAGTAGGGGTAGATGATCTGGTTGGCTTCGAAGCCGAGCATGGTGCCGAAATCGAACGAGCCCACAAAAGCCGATGGGGCCGGAGTCGGGATCGGGTTGGCGCCGTAATAGTATTTGATGATCTCTTGCAGCACGATGGCGAGGCCAAAGGTCACGAGGATCTGGTCGGCGTGGGGGCGCTTGTAGAAGTGCTTGATCAGTCCCCGCTCCATGATGACGCCGATGGCGATCATCACCGGAATGGCAAAGAGGATCGAGAGGGGCACGGCCCAGTCGATGATGGCGGCACCGGTCGCCTCCCCGAACCAATCCATCACATAGGGCACCTCGACCTTGAGGGGGTTGCCCAGGAAATCGGTTTGGGTATCGTCGATGATGGTGTGGCTGGCCGAGATGATCCGGCTCAGGGTCACGGCGCAGAAGGCCCCGATCATGAAGAGGGCGCCGTGGGCAAAATTGACCACGCCCAGGGTGCCGAAAATCAGCGTGAGACCCAGCGCAATCAGCGCGTAGGCCGAGCCCTTGTCGAGCCCGTTTAGAATTTGAAGGATGATCGCTTCCATCGGCCGAACCTCTGGGTTGGGGGCATTTGTCCCATGATGGGACGTATTATGTTAAATGTGCCGGATGCCTGGGATCTGGTGCCAGGGAGGGGTGGGCCGCGCAGGCCCACCCAATAGTTTCAATGGCTTACGCGCCCGGGTTGCAGGTGCCCAGCTCGCCGCCAAAGATCGACGCGTCGTATGTGACCTGGCTGACAGGTGTCACTTCCACAATCTCGAGAAGGTCGAACTCGGATGTCGGGTTCTCTTTCCCTTTCACCACGAGCACGTCTTTGAAGCACTGGTGGTCTTCGCCACGATAGAGCGTGGGACCGTTGCCCATGCCGTCGAATTCGAAGTCCTTGAGCGCTTCGCCAACCGCACATGGGTTGAACGAACCGGCCCGTTCCACGGCGTCTGCATAGAGCAGGGCCTGGACGTAGCAGGTGTGCGCGGCCTGGGACGGCGGGAAGCCGTACTTCGTGCCGAAGGATTTTACGAACGCCTTGGAGCCTTCGTCCTGCAGCGACCAGTGCCAGTTGGTGGAGCCGAAGATGCCCTTCACGTTGGCACCCGCACCCTTCGCCATCAGGCGGGAGTAGAGCGGAACAACGATTTCGAAGTTCTTGTCGTTCACCAGCTTGTCACGCAGGCCGAACTGAACCGCGTTGGTCAGCGAGTTCACCATGTTTCCGCCGTAGTGGTTCAGAACCAGCACGTCGGCACCCGATTGCAGAACCGGCGCGATGTAGGAGGAGAAGTCGGTCTGTGTCAGCGGCGTTTTCACGGCGGCGACGGTTTCCCAACCCATGGCTTCGGTCGAGGTGCGCACGGCTTCTTCGGTCGTGTAGCCCCAGTTGTAGTCTGCGGTCAGGTGATAGGCCTTGCGGTCCGTGCCGTAGTTGTTGGCCAGGATCGGCGCCAGCGCCGCGCCGGACATGTAGGAGTTGAAGAAGTGGCGGAAGCCATTTGCTTTCTTGTCCTTGCCGGTGGTGTCGTTCGAGTGGGTCAGACCGGCCATGAAGATCACGCCAGCCTCTTGGCAGAGTGCTTGCACGGCCACGGCCACGCCGGAGGACGAACCACCGGTGATCATGACAGCGCCGTCTTTTTCGATCATCGACCGGGCCGATGCGCGGGCTGCGTCAGATTTGGTTTGCGTGTCGCCCGTGACATATTCGACTTTCTTGCCGAGGATGCCGTTGCCTTGCAGGGCCTTGGACGAGAAGGTGTTCATCAGGCCGCCGTCGCCGCCACCGTTCAGGTGCTCGACCGCGAGTTCATAGGCGCGCAGCTCGTCCGCGCCTTCGTCGGCGTAGGGGCCGGTTTGCGGCACGTTGAAGCCCAGCGTCACGGATGAGCCTGTCGGCTCGTTCGTGAATGCGGCAGCAGACTGCGCCGTGAAAATCGTTGGTGCGGCAAAGCCTGCGCCTGCGACGGCGCCGGTCTTGAGCACGCCACGACGCGTCAGATTCATTTTGGACATGAATATCCTCCCATTTGTTGAAATGCGCGGACCTGCTCCTCAACCGGACCGCGCGCGCACATTGTGCAAAGCCACTATCGCGTATGGTTGGAAAATTGCGCAATAAACCCTTTGTTTTGCAGAATTATTTTGTAAACAATTGCACAACACCACGGTATACTTTGTAAACTTCCTTATGTCGCAGCGCAGAAACGCGTTGAAATGACTGACAAACGCAGGGGAATGGTGCATGGCGCGCGACGCATTGACAGGCACGCGAATTCGCGAACGGCGGGCGATGGGGGGCCTCAAGCAGTCCGACCTGGCCAGGCAGATCGGTATTTCGGCGTCCTACCTGAACCTGATCGAGCATAATCGGCGCAGAATCGGCGGCAAGCTGCTGTTGGATATTGCCGCCGTTCTTGATGTTGAGCCGACGGTTTTGAGTGAGGGCGCGGAGGCCGCGCTGATCGCGTCCCTGCAGGAGGCCGCCCAACGCGCCCGTCTGCCCGAAGAGGAAAGCGCGCGGGCCGAGGAATTTGCGGGCCGCTTTCCCGGCTGGGCCGAGGCGCTGGCCGCGGCGCATCGCAAGATTGCCGATTTGCAGCGCACGGTAGAGACCCTGAGCGACCGGTTGGCCCATGACCCCGAGTTGGCCGCATCGGTCCACGAGGTGTTGTCCACTGCCGCCTCGATCCGATCAACCGCTTCCATTCTGGCCGAGGACAAGACCATCACGCAAGAATGGCGCGATCGGTTTCATGCCAATATTGATGCCGACAGCCGCCGTCTGGCCCACAGTTCCAAGGCGCTTGTGGGTTTCCTTGATGCCGAAACCGGAGAGGCGGCCCCGTCCGGTTCGCCGCAGGAGGAGGTTGCGGCGTTTCTGGGCGCCCATGCGCAGGCGCTTGAGGCGGTCGAGGATGGCGCCGAGGATAGGGAGCGTATTGTAAGCGCTGCCCCCGAGCTTGCATCGGCGCAGTCGCGCCATCTGGCGCGGACGATCCTGGACCGCATGGTACAGGACAGCGCGCAGGTTGGTCTGGCGGATCTGAAGGCGGCGCTGTCATCGCTGGGCCCGGATGTGATTGCCCTAGCCGCGCATTTCGCGGTGTCGGTGCCCCATATCATGCGCCGGTTGGCGGCTGTGCCAGATCTGGATGCCGGGCTGGTCGTGGCGGACCGGGCGGGTAGCCTGCTGTTTCGCAAGGATACCGAGGGGTTTGCCATACCACGGCACGGTGCGGCGTGCCCCCTTTGGCCGCTGTTCCAGGTGATGGGCCAGCCGGGGCAGATCATGCGCGCGCGCGTGCAGATGCCCACCCGCGATGCCGCCGTGTTCGATTGCTATGCTGCCGCCGAGCCGGTTGGCCCTGTCTTGCTGAATGCGCCGCCGCTGTTGGAGGCGACGATGCTGATCCTGCCCGCGCCCGAGGGGCCGGGCGTGCCCGATCTGCCCCCGGAGCAGGTCGGCCCGGCCTGTCATATCTGCCCGCGCTCTGGCTGCCCTGGCCGCCGCGAGCCGTCGATCCTGAGCGAAGGGTTCAGTGGTTTTTGACAGGTTCGCCATTTGCGCACATAGTTGGCGCGCGCGGTTCAGGCGGAGATACATCCACCGGCCTGTGCAATGTGGGGAGGAGACGCAGACATGGGCAAGCATGTGCTGCTCGTCGAAGACGAGATCAATATCATCGAAGCCATGCAGTTTTTGCTGAGCCGGGAAGGGTGGGATGTCGATACCCATTCCGACGGGGCCACTGCCGTGGACAAGGTTCGTGCCATGAAGCCTGACCTGGTCGTGCTGGATTACATGTTGCCCGGCAAGAACGGCATCGACATTCTGACCGAGCTGCGCGCCGATCCCGAGTTCGCCCGGTTGCCCATTCTGATGCTCACTGCTCGTGGTCAGGGCCGCGACCGGGAACTGGCCGAAAAAGCCGGGGTCAGCCGGTTCATGACCAAGCCGTTTTCCAACACCGAGGTCATGACGGCTGTGCGTGACCTTGTTCAACTGGCGCAATGAGCGACCAGTCCACCAATGCGACCCTGTTTCTGGAAAAGCGCAGCTATCGCCGTCGTCGGCTGAAGGATGCGCTGCGTCTGTTGCCCGTCGTTGGGGTGCTTTTGTGGATGTTGCCGGTGTTCTGGCCCAGTGGCGGCGGGCACCCCGCTGATCCGGCGCCTGTCGCCATGTCGAGTGCCATTACTTACGTCTTTGTCGTTTGGGTCCTGTTGATCCTGGCCGCCGCCGCGCTGTGGTGGGTCATCGGGGAGCGGGGCCGCGCGGAGCCCGACCCATGATTTCGGTCAACCAGCTGTTGGGCGTCAGCCTGGCCTATGTCGCCTTTCTGTTCGCCATCGCGTTCTTTGCTGAACGCGCGTCGATGCGTGGCAAGGGCAGCTGGTTGCGCTCGCCCATGGTCTATACCTTGTCGCTGTCTATCTACTGCACGGCCTGGACGTTCTATGGCGCGGTGGGTTATGCCGCCCGGTCGGGGATGGAGTTCGTGACCATCTATCTGGGGCCGAGCCTTGTGATGATCGGCTGGTGGTGGGTGTTGCGCAAGCTGGTGCGCATCGGGCGGGCGCAGAGGGCCACGTCGGTCGCGGACCTGATCTCGGCCCGGTATGGCAAGTCGAACCTCTTGGCCATTGTGGTGACGGTGATGGCCGTCATCGGTGTGACCCCTTACATCGCGCTGCAATTGCAGTCGGTCACCCTGTCCCTGTCGATCTTTTCCGAGCCGGGGCAGCCCGACAGTCTGAGCCAGGCGGCGGCCGCGTTCTGGGTGGCCGTGGGCCTTGTGCTGTTCACCGTGCTGTTCGGCACGCGCAACCTGAACGCAAATGAGCGCCATGACGGTGTCGTCATTGCCATCGCGGTGGAGGCGGTCGTGAAGCTGGTCGCTCTGTTGGCCGTTGGCGTCTTTGTCGTCTGGGGCGTGGCAGGAGGCATCGGCCCGATGATGGAGCAGATCGACAATTCGGCCATCGGCGAGTGGAGCATGGATCGCAGCCGATGGGCCGCGCTGACCGTGCTGTCCGCCGCCGCGTTCCTGGCCCTGCCGCGGATGTTCCAGGTCATGGTGGTCGAGAACGAGGATGAGCGGCACCTGCAGATCGCGAGTTGGGCGTTTCCGCTGTACCTGATGCTGATGAGCCTGTTCGTGGTGCCGATTGCCGTTGTCGGCCTCGACATCCTGCCTGCGGGATCGAACCCGGACCTGTTTGTGCTGACGGTCCCGCTGGCCGAGGGGCAGGGCGGGTTGGCGACGCTGTCTTTCCTTGGCGGCTTTTCGTCGGCCACGTCGATGGTGATCGTGGCGACGCTGGCCCTGTCCACCATGGTGTCGAACCACGTGGTGATGCCTGTCTGGTTGAGCACACAGGGCACCGGGGCGCAGGTGTCGGGGGATGTGCGCAATGTCGTGATCCTGGCGCGCCGGGCGTCGATTCTGATGATCATCTTTTTTGGATACATATATTACCGTCTGTCGGGTGGCGGCGCGGCGCTTGCCGCCATCGGGCTGATCTCTTTCGTCGGGGTGGCGCAGTTTCTACCCGCGATGCTGGGGGTATTTTTTGGCGCGGTGCGACGCGGTGGGGCGCTTTGTCGGGTTTGCTTGTCGGGTTTGCGGTGTGGGTGTTCTGCTCGCTCTTGCCGAGCTTCGGGCCCGATGCGGTTCTGAGTGCGGCCGTCTTCGAACAGGGGATCGGCGGACTGCGCTGGTTGCGGCCCCAAGCGCTGTTCGGGATCGAGGGGATTGATCCGACCGTGCATGCGATGGTTTGGTCGCTGTCCCTGAACATGGCGGTTTTCGTGGCTGTATCCCTGGCCACCTTTCCAACCCCGCTGGAGCGGCTGCAGGGCGCGCAGTTCGTCAACATCTTTGATCATTCGACACAGGCGCGCGGCTGGGATGCGGCACTGGCCACATCCGAAGACCTGATGATCATGGCGCAGCGCATCCTGGGCCCGGCGGACGCGCTGTCGCTGTTTCGGGCCGAGGCGCAGCGGCAGGGTCTGACCGGGCATTTGCCGGAGCCGACGCAGGGTTTTCTGCAAACGCTTGAGCGCGAGTTGTCGGGCTCCGTCGGATCGGCCACGGCCCATGCGATGATCAGCCAGCTTGTGGGCGGTACGTCGGTGTCGGTCGAGGACCTGATGGCGGTGGCCGACGAATCCGCGCAGATCCTGGAATACTCGAACCGGCTTGAGGCCAAGTCGGCCGAATTGAGCCGCACGGCCCGCCAGTTGCGCGAGGCCAATCAGAAGCTGACGGCCTTGTCGGTGCAAAAGGATGCGTTTCTTGGGCAGATCAGCCACGAGCTGCGCACGCCCATGACCTCGATCCGCAGCTTTTCCGAAATCCTGCGTGACACAGACACGCTGGATCAGGCAGAAAAGACGAAATACGCGTCGATCATTCATGGCGAGACGATCCGCCTGACCCGCCTGCTGGACGATTTGTTGGACCTGAGCGTGCTGGAAAACGGTCAGGTGAGCCTGAACCTGGAGAACGGGAACCTGAATGATGTGATTGCGCAGGCGGTTTTGTCGGCGGGCAGCGCCCATACCACACGGCTGCGCATCCATCACGTGCAATCCAGTCTGGACATTCCGCTGAGCACCGATCTGGACCGGCTGCGCCAGGTGTTTATCAACCTGATCACCAATGCGCAGAAGTATTGTGCCGCCGCCGCGCCCGAATTGACCGTCGAAATCCTGCAGCAAGGCGACGGTCTGCAGGTCGTGTTCCACGACAACGGTGTGCCGATCCCATCCGAAGCGCGGGCGTTGATTTTCGAAAAGTTTTCGCGAATCAATGACAAAGATGGGTCCGGCGCGGGTCTGGGCCTGGCCATCTGCCGCGAGATCATGACCCGGCTGGGCGGCGACATCACATATGAGCCGCGCGCGGACGGCAATGCATTTATCGTGCATTTGCCGGGTCGCGTTGCCTTGGCCGCGCAATAGGCCAAAACCTTGGGCCGCATAAAGCGGTTGGTAACCTATCGTCCTTAGACCGGAGCGGCATGTGCAGGCCGTAGAAACGGCGGAGGCTATGGGCGAGACCGCAAAAACAAGTGTTCTGGGACGTATCGCTGCGGCGGGGCGCGATGTGCGTCAGGCGCGGGCCATGACGTTGGCCAAAGCCATGCGTCTGACCCTGGCCAAGGTTGCGGATGCGCTGATGGACCTGCCGATGGCGGTGATCGGTGCCGTTGTGGACAAGACATCGGGCGATGGGATCGAGGCTCAGTTCAAGGATGATGCGCTGCTGATGCTGCTGGATGGCCCGGATGGTCACGTGGGGGCGGCGGCCTTTGATCCCGCGCTGGTGGGCGGGCTGATCCAGCAACAGACGATGGGCAGCGTGCAGCCCGATACCGGCAGCGCACGGGCCATGACCCGAACCGACGCTGCGATCTGCGCGCCGCTGATCGACATGGTGTTTGACCGTCTTTTGCCGGTTCTGGACGACCCGGAGGATATGTCCCTGGTCGATGGGTTCCGCTTTGGGGCTAAGGCGGACGATACCCGAACGCTGGCCATGGCGCTTGATGCGCAGGACTACATGGTGATCCGCCTGACGGTGGATGTGGCACGCGGTGCCCGGCAGGGCGACATTCTGTTCGTGCTACCCTTGCCAGATCCGCTTGAGCAGGCGCATCCCGATGAGGAGGATGCGGAGGCGCTGGACCAGCCGACAATGACCGACACCGTCATGGCGCTCAACGCGGATTTGAAGATGGTATTGTGCAGTCTGCATCTACCGCTTGGCACGCTGCAAAGCCTAACGCCCGGTGACGAGTTGCCACTGCCCCCGGGCGCCTTTCCAAACGTGCAGATCCTGACCAATACGGGCCGCATTGTCGGGCGGGGCGTTGTGGGGCATGTGAACGGTGTGCGCGCCGTCAAACCGCAGCGCAAGCCCAGCCACGCGTCGCAACCCCTGCGACGCGCATCGGATGAGCCGTTGGTGGACATGCCGCGCGTTGAAGAGATTGAGGGGCCTGCGCGGCGCACTGGAGAAGCCCGGGCCGAGATGTCAGAGGCGGTTGTGGAAGACGCACTGGCCGTGCCCGATGCAGTGAAGACTGGTGATCCGTCACAACCGGTGGCGGACAATGCGGCGGCGTTGGCGTCTGATCCTGCGGAAAACCTGCCTGCGCTGACGGAGTTGCCGGAGCTTGACGCGCTGCCTGACCTTGCTGATTTGCCTGATCTGGCCGACTTGCCTGATCTGGCCGACTTGCCGGATCTGGCTGCGACCGGCGGCTAGCCGGTCTTGTGTGCGGCCATCGCTTCGATCGTGGGGCGCAGTGCATCAAGGTCGTAGCCGCCCGCGCGCGCCGCCCGCAGGATGTCGTCGCAGGGCATACGCCCCGCTTGACCCAAGCACCACACCACCGTCGACCTGGTTCCCGAGGCGCAATAGGCCAGCGCGGGTGTCTCGGTTTCCTCGGCATAGGCCATGTGTTGGGCCACGTTGTCCGGCGTCATGGTTTGGTGTGTCAGGGGCAGCCGGTGAAAGGTGAGCCCGGCGGCCAGCGCCGCCGCCTCGAGTGCGTCGGCCTGAAAGGCCGGGTGCACTTCGGCGTCGGGGCGGTTGCAGATCACCGTCTTGATCCCGGCGGCTGCGATATCCGGCATGTCCGCGGGATCGAGTTGCGGGGCCACGAAATAGGCGGGCGTGATCTGTCTGATGTCCATGTGCTTGGTTTAGGACGCGCGCTGGCGACTGTCCAGCAGACGGCGCAGGGGCGGCACGGCCCACATGCCGGTCAGCATCGCGGCGAGAAATAGCGCGCCTTGCCAGCCGCCATAGCTGATGGACGCGAGTGCGGGGCCGGGGCAAAGCCCCACAAGCCCCCAGCCGATGCCGAAGAGCACAGAGCCCAGCACAAGCGGGCGCGTGATCTCTGACCGTGGTGGTGCGGGAAAAGCCCTGCCCGCGACGGGCGTCCGCTCAGCGGTGAGCCGCCAGGCGATGATCATAGGGAGCATGGCGCCGCCCATTACAAAGGCGAGTGTCGGATCCCACGCGCCGCCGATGTCGAGGAACCCGCGCACTTTGGTCGTGTCTGTCATGCCCGAGATGTGCAAACCAGCACCGAAGAGCGCCCCACTGACCAGTGCGATGGCCGCCCGCATCACAGGCCCAGCCCAAGGCGCAGCGCAGTGACCGTCAGCACACCGGCACCCATGTAGGCGGCGGTCGCCACAAAGCCGCGCATCGACAGGCGCGACATGCCGCACACCCCGTGCCCCGACGTGCAGCCATTGGCAAACCGGGTCCCGATGCCAACGCAGAGGCCCCCGAGGACCAGAAGCCATGGGAAGGTGGTGGCCTGTGTGCTGACCTGCCATCCGGCAAGGCTCATCACTGCGGGCGTGCCGATGAGACCGACAAGGAAGGCCGCCGTGGTTGCCTTGTCCGTGCCGGAGCCGTCGACGAGGCCGCCCACCATGCCGCTGGCCCCCATGATCCGTCCGGTGCCCAGCAGGAGAACAGCCCCGGCCGTGCCGATCAAAAGCCCGCCAGCGAGGCCCCAAATCCAGTCGATTGGCACGTGTCCGTCCTCTATCCCAGAAAGATACCCACGATCACGAGCATAAGGCCCAGAACCGATACGAAGAGCGCGCCGAGGTTCAACGGCAGCACACGCGCCACGACGGCGCGCATTTCCGCGTCTTCCAACCCGGCGGCGCGCGCGCGCCATACCTTCAGAATGCACCAAACAAGGCCGATCAGGCCCACAACTGACAGGGCGGCCCCGCCCCAGATGATGCCGTCGAACACGGTAAAACTGCTATCCTGCTCCATGCCCCGGGGCTATCCGAGCGCCGTTCGGATGACAAGGGATCAAGCCCCTTGCGACACTGTGCCTGCATCGCTATCCAGCAGGCTCACTCAAGCCAAGGAGCGCGCCATGACCGACACCGCCACCAACGCAGAAAGCTACCGTGTCACGGCAGATGAATTGCGTCAGTTCATCGAACGTTTCGAACGGCTCGAGGCCGAAAAGAAGGACATCGCGGAGCAACAAAAGGAAGTGATGGCTGAAGCGAAGGCGCGCGGCTATGACACTCGGGTGATGCGCAAGGTGATCGCCCTGCGCAAGCGCGACAGCGACGACATCGCCGAAGAGGAGGCGGTGCTGGAGCTGTATAAGGAAGCGCTTGGCATGAGCTGAGCGCCCATGGCGCAGCCCCGCATTCAGCGGCCTTTGACCTTGTAGGTCAGCCGGGACAGGGGCAGCGCATCTTGCGCACGAGCGATCCCGATCTCGATCGGCACGCCGGACTGCGTGTCCGTCAGTGCGCGCGCGGATGGGCCATCCTTCATGTGTTTGTCGACCCACTGCTTGGGCGCCAGGATCACCGGCGCCAGATCGCGCCCGTTTTGTGTAAGAACATAGGCGTGACGCGTCCGCGATGACCCGTCGCGAAAGGCCCGCTTGCAGGCCAGTCCATTTTCCACGATTTGCGAAAGCCGCTCCGACGAAACTAATTTCGGGATCTCGATGTCCGATCGGAAATCGACAACCTTCGATGACGCAAGCCATTTCAAACCGCGCGTGGCCATCTGCCATGCGCAGGCACAACCGTTCCGTCATGTGCCGGATGGCATCCCGGTGTTTGAGGATCTGCCGACGGGCTAGGGCGCGATGAAGGTCACGCCAGGAATGGCGGCCACGCGTGCCATGTCCTCTTCATACAGGTTGGTCATCGTTTCGATGACCTCATCCGTCCAGCCGGGGGCGTTCAATTCTTCCTCAATCTCTTCCTCGATTGCGAACTTGTCGAGGAAAGCGACGATCACCCGCCGCTTTTGCGCCTCTGTCATCGTCGGGTGGGATTTGAGGTATGCGCGGAAGCGCTGCATGCCTTCCTTGGACATGATCTCGGACAGAAGATCGAAGCCGCCAATGATCTTTTCGCCGGGTTCCAACCCTGCCAATTCGCGCACGATCTGTGCCCACAACATGGGCATGTCTTCGAAACACCATGTGGTGATCGTGACGTCGGGTGCCGCCGAGCGGATGGCGTTGATCGTGTCGGACCAGCGGACGGCATATGGATCGGCCCCGCGCAGGAAGGCGTCCATGTCGTCCTGCGGCGCCTGGTCAAAGAGCGCGGGCAGAAAGGTTGCCGGGTTGCGCAAGGCCAGAAACACCTCGACCTGATCATTTACGAAAAGGGCTGACAATTGCGCGATGCGTTCGGCTGCCGCTTCGTAAATGAAGCCGTTGCGCACGCAGGCCCGCGGTGCGCCGAACAGGAACATATGGCTCAGGATCATGCGTTCTGCGGTTTCCTCATCCAGAATGAGGTCCAGCAGGACATCCCGTGCATCCGGCGCAGGCGGTGCATCCTGTAGGGCGGCCATGGTCTGTTTCAGGAGGGTGCGGTATTTTCCCGGTCCCGGAACGGCGACCCCGCGCTTCGAGAAATCCTCCTTGTTGCGCAGCAGGCAGCGGACAAGGCGCTCCTCTTCCGTGAAGTGGGCACCTGCGTGAAGGACAATTTGCATGCGGATCGACCTGCCGGGAACTGTGAACGACACGCGGTAGATACACGGAAAGCGGACCGAGATAAAACCTCTGACCCGGATGGAAAAACGATCTTGCCACCACGAAGCGCAAGGAGTAGACGGTGCGCCCAAGGCCCCTATAGCTCAGCTGGTAGAGCAACTGATTTGTAATCAGTAGGTCCGCGGTTCGAGTCCGTGTGGGGGCACCATTTCACATCATAAACATTCATTTTTGTTGGCAAACTCAGGACTTTGAGAGTTTGGTCCACCTTCTGGTTCGCCAAAAAATCAGCGAAACAGGGTGTTGCCATGTTCAGCCTAGGCACACCTGCCGACCTTACACACTCTTGTGGTGCCGAGGTTGTCGTAACCCTAGGGCATCGCAATGGTGTTCAATTATGGAGAGTTTGTGATGCGGATACTATCGAAGAAGCAGGTGAAGGAGCTGGTTCTGTACTCACCTCAACATGTTGCACGTCTCGAGAAAATCGGGAAGTTCTCCAAGCGGATACAACTTGGGCCTAGGGTCAGGACCCGTTGATTTTCACTTAACGGCGTGGTTCACGGTTCGAAAATCGAGCGGTGAACATGTCTGATCTTTTTCGGTCGAGCGACGCGCAGATGGCGCGTCTTGAGCCTTTCTTTGAGGTGCCCCTAGATTTGTAGACGCTTTGCCCCCTAACTTGCGGCGAGGAGGCCGACATGGGGACAAGCAACTATAGCGACTGTTCTGTGCAGGCTGATCATCAGTGCACTCCGCAGATTTCTTATCTTTCCCGCGCCGCTGACCGTGGCGGGAAAGGCGGATTTGAAACGTCGTCCTTCCGTCCAAACCTATAGGCACAGGCGACTTCGGTTCCGGCTTGACCCATCTCCGCCATGAACAGCCAGAAATTCTGGCCAGAGCCGGGGGCAGGAAGATCAAACCGATGAACCGACGAACATTTTACATGCTGGGTCTCGCAGCAGCTTCTATGCCGCTGGCGCGCCTTTCTTTTGGACAGCAACACGCTAACGAAACCGAAGTTGGCTATCAAATTGCCGCGATAAACGACGGCCTTCTGACCGTGCAACATGGAGGTATGGCGCAGGATGGCCTCGCGGTCGATGACGACACGCTTTTTCAAGTGGCGTCATGTTCAAAGACCGTGACATCACTTGCCGTTCTGACCTTGGTCCGTGATGGTCACTTGGCGCTCGACGCACCAGTGAACCAATACCTGAGGCGCTGGCAATTGCCTGGTCTACGAGGCGATACAGCGACGGTTGCGGAACTTATGTCTCACACTTCAGGCACTTCAACCCATGGATTTGGTGGATACGGCCCATCCGAAGACCTGCCCGACCTATTTGAAATCCTCGACGGGCGCACGCCTGCAAATTCCGGTGCGGTGCGGGCCGGTCCGCGGCTGTTCGGTCAGTTCCGATATAGCGGTGGAGGAACGATGGTGTTACAGGCGCTGATCGAAGAGGTCACCAATGAGGCTTTGTCAACCTATACATCAAGAGCGGTTCTTCAGCCCATTGGCGCGTCTTCGGCAACCTTCGCGATTACGCCGCAAGCGGCCTTCGCCCATGGCGTCTTGGAGAGCGGCGAACCCGTGGAAGGTGGGTTCAGAAGGCACCCGGAAAGTGCAGCTGCCGGACTATGGGCTACGGCTTCGGACCTCGCAAAAATTCTTCAAACGATACTCGATTCCTTGCACTACAAACGTCGCGCTATTTTGCCGTTCGAGTTGGTCTCACGAATGATCACACCGGTGAGCCAGCAATCCGGATTGGGCCTGTTTGTTGAACCGGGACGCGTCATTTGGCACGAGGGGCGAAATTATGGGTTCGATGCCATTATGGCAGCCGAACTTGCAACTGGCCGGGTCCGCGCGGCAGTTACCAACCGAAATGGTGCTATAGAACGCTACGCACAAGGGCTGCGTCCTTTATGAATTGCAGTCTGGCATACGCGAGGAAGTTGGGTTTATGGACGACATTCTGGTCGAGATGACGAGCCTTGGCTCGGTCGCAATCGCCTTTTTTGGTGCTGCTTTCTGCCTGATGCAAACACGACACTCACGCGTCAGCCGGAGTTTCGCGATTTTCCTCGCAGCCATCGCAGTGAACAACCTCCCAGATGCCTTCACCCAGGTATTTGTATCCTTGCCAAGTGTCTATGCATCGACAGCGGACTTGATCACATGGCCCAGCTCGTTTTTTCTTGCACCTCTTTTTTGGCTCTATGTGCAGATCTTAACATCATCAGAACAGGAGCTGCCCACGCGCCTTGCCCGACATTTTGCCCTGCCTGCTGCGAGCGTCGTCGTCGTGATCATGGTCTTGGCATCGCCGCCAGCCATTCGCGAGGCGCTGTTTTCGAACGATTCACAGCCGACATCAGCAGGGTATGTGACGCTTATGGTATTTATGGGGTTACTCCAACTTGCGGTTTTTCCCCAGATCGCATTCTACCTGGTCCTCATTCTGCGCCGCCTTTCCAGATTCCGTCTCAAGCTGCGTGACTACTACTCCAGCACCGAACAATTCGAGTTGCGCTGGATATACGTCATCGGCGGCTTGGGCTCTTCATTTTGGCTTGCCATGACACTGCTATTGTTGGGTGCCGTAGGCTTCGAAGAAGCCCCACCGTCAGTTGTCATTTTGGCAAGCTGCGTCGGTTTCTTACTTGTCAGCGCATTGACGCTCTGGGGGATACGCCAGCGTCCCCCATTGTCACCCGCCACTGAAGATGATGCCTCGGCGACCAACGCGCAGCCATCGGGAAAGTACGAGAAATCGGCTTTGAGCCCTGAAGCTTCTGAGCGTTTGTGCCGCAAACTTCGCAGCGCTATGGAAGTGGACCACTTGCATCGAGATGCCAACCTGTCGCTGTGGGCTCTGGCCAGTCACATAGGCGCGTCATCAAACTACATCTCTCAGACACTGAATGAGGTGATAGGTGAGAGTTTCTTCGATTTTGTAAACAGCTACAGAATCGCCGAGGCCAAAAGCTTGCTGGCGACGACAGACAAATCTGTCTTGAACATAACGTACGACGTCGGCTTCAACGCCCGCTCCTCGTTTTACAATGCTTTCAAACGGCATGCCGGACAAACACCTACGAGTTTTCGAAAAAGTATGTCTAAGCGTGATGGGGTGGACGACATTACAGGACAGCCAGGCGAAACCTGATCAATCAAGACTGACCAGGACGAACCAATCACCACTCACGAACACCTGAAACCAGAAGGTCATGGCTTCGCGGATTCCTCGCGGGGCTGAAAGCCTTGTCCACTAACCCGTGCTCATTCGACACCCGGCACGAAACCAAAACATAAGAAAGAACATCAATGAAAAGATACGCACTTCTTGCAGTGCTTGGACTGAGCGCCTGCGACTCTCCTGCGGAAATCTCAGCTAGCCGACAGCTGGATGCCGCCTGTTTGGAAGGGAATATCGAGGCGTGCGCTGCAGTTCAGGCTCGGGTTGATGCCAGAAATCAGACCCTTGCTACGACAGCCGCAGGTTTTGAGTAACCCGTTCACGTTGTCTCGTTTTTTGTGCAGCGTGCATAAAGAGCATCAGCTAAACGACACAGGTTCTGATCGGTCCACCCGATCAGAACCGGCAATAATAAGTTCACCCGTTGAACTAAAGCGGCAATATCGAGGAGATAGGAAACAGTCATGAAGCCGAGCATTGGTGGTTTCATTGGGCTGTTGGCGGGATCAACAATTGGGTGGCTTGGCTTTGGCAGTACGCCGGGTGCAATCGGCCTGGGGTTTGCAGTGACAGCAAGTCTATATGGGCTAATGTCTGCTTTTGATGCCTGAACCAAAGGCAAGAAAACTAAAAGAGGCTGTTTTCGTTGTTTTGATTGAGGTCAGCAGTGTTCGAGACTAGTTGATTGCCGCAGCAAGCGTCGCTCCGCAGCGCACCAATGGCCGGTTTGTCGATCGCGCAGCAGCACGCCAAGCTGCACATCGGCAGAGATGTCTGTGCTGCGCGCTCTCTAGGCAAGATTCAGAGATTTCCGGTGTGGGTTCGTTGCGAACCTCGCAGGCGGCGCAGCATCGGCAGGATCTAGGTCACGAGGCGAGACATGCCAAAGGTCAAAGATCCAAGCGCGACGACCGTCGCCGGTGCCTGGCCTGACCCAAAATTGAACAATGATATCGCGTTATCGCAAGGCCCGATCTTCGTGACCGTACATATCTACAGACACCGCATCCTTCGTTGCTTCGGCAGCGGGCGTTGACGTTGATCTGGTCGCGGGCACTGGGATCGGCGGCGATGCACAGGGCGACACGTTCATCTCGATCGAGGGATTGTTCGGGTCGTCGTTCAACGACTGCTCGAAGGGGATGAGCAGGACAACCTGTTCCGAGCGCGCCAGGGCAACGATATCCTGGATGGCGGAGGTGGCGCAGACACATTCGTGTTCAACGACGGCGACGGGCGCGACAGCGTGACCGACTTCGATACGGCCGAAGGTGATCTGATCGACCTGAGCGGCCACGGTCAGGCATCGGGCTTCGATGATCTGTCAATCGTTCATTCAAACAACAACGCCATTATCACCTCTGACAGCGGCGCTGATCGCATCCGTCTTGAAGATATGGATATCGACACCCTGTCGGCAGATGCTTTCATCTTCTAGCGCCATGTCGACATTTGCTATCCTGCGGACATGTGGCCTTCTGAGCGCCTTTCCGACTTCGAAGGCTGCGTCGCATCGGCGTGAGCTGATTTCGTAGCCTCGTCGCAGATGGATGGCCATTGGCTGCGCGGCAGAACAGTCCGCTTGATACCCGCGGCGAGAAGAACCATGGGCGGAAATGCCTTTTTTGGTGTCTCTCGTCGCGGGCTTGCCTGACGTTCGGGGTCGCCACTTTCACCGAGCTATCAAAACTATCGTCAAACGTGTGTCATAGAGAGGTGCGATAGCACGCCGTGTTTGGCAGTTTAAGGAATATGCAATGGGCTACTTTTCATCGAATTTCATCTTTGGTTCGTTTGGGTCGGACACCTTGAATGGAACGAACAAAAGAGACTTCATCTTTGGTTTTTTTGGCGATGATAGGATCAAAGCGGGCGGTGGAAATGACTTGGTCTTTGCAGGATTCGGCAATGACACGATCCACGGGGGCGCGGGCAATGATCGCATCTTTGGCGGCTTCGGTTTTGACACGGCCGCATATTCTGGCTCGATCAACGATTACAGCATTTCAACCTTTGGTCAGTCCGGGCCCACGATTGTAAAGTCCATCAATGCCGTCGACGATGCGGGCCGCGACAAGCTGTATAGCGTCGAAGCTCTGTACTTCGAAGAGGACGACTACACCCTGTTTCTGGATGGCAGAAACAATGCTGTCCTGGCGGGCGATGACGCATTTGCCACTGGCGAAAATACGACCCTGACGATTGGTGTCGGCGCGCTTTTGGAGAATGATCAGGAGTTTGACGGCGATACACTGGAAATCACCGGCGTGTCGGGCACCAGTGCGTCAGGTGCAACTGTTGAACTGGTAGACGGGCAGGTCGTTTACACCCCTGGCGATCTGTTCGATATGCTGGGTTCAGGCGAAACTGCAACCGACACCTTCACATACACGGTCACTGACAACCAAGGCAGCACAGTGACTGCTACCGTCACTGTGACGATCGAGGGGGAGAATGACGCCCCAACCCTGCTGGCCGTGGATCAAATCTGCCTGATCGAGGGCAACGGCACATTCCAAGCGGTCATTGCGGCCTCTGATGTCGAAGGCGACATGCTCAGCTTCGCTCTGGCCGGGGTCGATGCGGAGCTGTTCACAATTGATGCAGAAACTGGCGCCATCAGCTTCATCACCACGCCCACCGCAGACAACCCCCTCGATCAAGGGGGCGACGGTATCTACGATCTCGAACTTCTGGTTTCTGATGGCACGAATACAACCAGCCAGGAAATCCAGGTGCAGGTGCAGCGCACACCTGGAAACGGCGGCTCCGGCCCGATTGCCTTTGATATGGTCGGCAGCGCCTCGCTTGGCCTTCTGGGCTTTGTGAGCACGGCCCCCGCCTTCTCAAGCGCGGGTGACGGGTTTGGCTTTTTTCAAGTTGGCGCGGGGTCTGTTCCATTCAGCCTGATTGATGACAGCGCGGCCGTGTTCCCAGGCGACAGCCTGGGCATCATTGACAGCAATTCGAACACGGATGTGTTCTTTGGTGTCACCGACACGATCAACAGCGACAATCCCACCGACGAAGCCTATGAGGCGCAATGGTCCTTCGACATCGCGGGCCAGACTGAGCTGAGCCTGTCTGTCGACGTGGGTGCGATGGGAGATTTTGAAAGCTCTGACAGCTTCACGCTGACTTACAACATTGATGGCGGCGCAGAGATCGTCCTGTTTGACTTTGTCGCGGACGAGGACGCCTCGCTGGACTATACCCTCGCCAATGGCGACGTCGAAACACTGGACGACCCGCTCACAGTCGCCGGGTCCGGCGAGGTTCTGTCGAACATCCTGCAAACGCTGAGCGCCAGCCTTGAAGGCACCGGTTCGGTCCTGAACGTGACTCTCACCGCCAGCACCGATGGCGGGTCCGAGGCATTTGCCATGCAGAACCTTGTGATCGAAGCGGCCGCACCCTCGGGGCCGCAGGTCGTGGCATCGGCGTTGACGGGCGATGCTGATCGGAACCTTATCAGCTTCACCAACAACGCCCCTGCCTTCTCCAGCCCAGGGGACGGCTTTGGCATCTTTCAGGTTGGCACCAGCGCGTCGATCCCGTTCAGCCTTGTCGATGACAGCAATGCGGGTTTTGCAAACGATACTCTGGGCATCATCGACGCGGCAACCAACACAACGTCCTTCTTTGGCGTAACAGATTCGGTAAACAGCGACACCACTGGCCCAGTTTCGGCGACCTGGGCCTTTGACATCTCGGGGTTCAGCGATCTGGTCCTGTCGCTTGACGCAGGTGCGATGGGCGACTTCGAAGGCTCGGACAGCTTCACCTTCACCTACAATATCGACGGCGGCACCGAGATGACGTTGTTCGACTTCGTCGCGGACGAGGCGGCCTCACTCGACTATACGCTCGCGGATGGAGATGTGTTCACGCTCAATGACCCGCTGACGGTTGCCGGCTCGGGTGAAGTCCTGTCGAACGTCTTGCAGACGCTGAGCGGCGCGATTGAGGGTGAAGGTTCAATCCTGAACCTTACCTTTACCGCGGAAACCGATGGCGGGTCAGAGGCATTTGCCTTTCAGAACCTGGTCATCGAAGGGACTGGTGGCACGAGCGAGCCGGAACCGCCAACCTATTCCATCTCAACGAGCAGCGGTGACGCGCTCGAAGGCGACGAGGGGGGCACCGAATACAGCTTCCTCATTACCCGCGATGGCGACGTGTCGGAGGCAGGCAGCGTGGACTTCACCATCGGTGGTGATGTGGATGCGGACGATTTCGGCGGTACATTGCCAGCTGGTACGGTCACGTTCGCGGCGGGCCAAACCTGCGCCACGGTGACCTTTACGGTCACCGGTGACGAGGTGATCGAAGATGATGAGACCTTTACAGTCACCCTGTCGAACCCGGTTGGTGGAGAAATCACCACAGACAGCGCCTCGGTCGAGATTCTGGACGATGATGACATCACACTGATCTCCGATGTGCAGGGCGAGGGCGATGCCAGCGCCCTCGTCGACCAGGTCGTCACCGTCGAAGCCATCGTGACTTACGTGACGTCGGATGGGTACTTCCTGCAAGAGCAAGACAGCGACAGTGACGGCAATGCGCTGACCTCCGAAGGCATCTTTGTCTTTACCGGCGGCGTGGATCAGCCAGCTGTCGGTGATCTGGTCGTCACCCGTGGCGTGGTCGATGAAGTCTTCGGTCAAACCCAGCTCAGTCAGGATTTTGTCCGGGTTGTCTCCTCGGGTAACCCGCTGCCCATGGCAGCGGCTGTGCTGCTCAGTGGTGCTGAGCAGAACTTTGAAGCGATTGAGGGGATGCGCTTTACCCTCGACAGCGGCGTGGACGGCGAAAACATCACGGTCATCGAAAACTTCAACCTCGACCGCTTCGGCGAGATCACCGTCTCGGCCGGTATTCAGACCCAGCCCACACAGCTCTTCGATGCGCAAACCGAACAGGATGAGGTGCAAGCACTGATCGAAGCCAACCTGAACAACCGTCTCATCATCGACGATGGCGTGTCGGCGCAAAATCCGGACGAATTCGTCTATATCCCGAACACCACGGAAGGCGACAATGGCAACGGGTATCTGGACGCGGGCGACACGTTCACAGCCGATGGCCCGACACTGCGTTTGGGGGCAGAGATTGACGGTCCCACCAGTGGCGTCATGACGTTTGGCTTCGGCGAATATCGGATGCTGGTCGATGGTCAGTTGAACATTGATGAGACGACGAATTCGGAAGCGCGCGAAGAAGACGCACCAGATGTAGGTGGCAATATTCAGGTCGCGTCGATCAACGTCTTGAATTATTTCACGACGCTACGTGGCGAGGGCACCTCCGGTCCCGGTGAGCTTAACCCGCGTGGCGCATCCTCCGACGCCGATCTGGAGCGGCAAACCGATAAGTTGGTCGACGCGATAACCGGAACAGGCGCCGAGATTTTTGCGCTGCAAGAAATCGAGAACGGTGGATTTGCCGAGGGTTCGGCCATCGACGCGCTGGTGGACGCCCTGAATGAGGATGCGGCGATGTCCGGCTCTGGCGCGAACTACGCTTTTGTCGATCCAACGGCAGATGCGGGCTTTATTGGCACCGATGCAATCACCACCGGCATCATCTACGACGCCAACGCGGTGACGGTCACCCATGCCGAATTCCTCGTTTTCGATGAGGCGTCCGCGGCGACCACCTTTGCGCTGGCCGATGTGCTGAACGCGGTGGTTCCCGAGGAAGATCAGGTCGGCGACTTCCAGCGGAACCGCCCAGCGGTGGCCGCCACCTTTGAGGACAACGAAACGGGCGAGACGTTCACCATCGTCTCGAACCACTTCAAGTCCAAAGGTCCAAGCGGTCTGGATGATCTGGTGGAGGCCGCTCAGGACTATCTCGACAACGGCGGTACAGACATCACCCAGGCCGATATCGACGCATTGGTCAATGACCCGAACTATGACCAGGGCGATGGCCAGGCGTTCTGGAACCAGGTCCGTGCGGACGCCGCGGGTGAAGTCCAGAGCTGGATCGAAAACGACTACATGGGCACAGGCGTCGACAACTTCATCATCATGGGGGATCTGAACGCCTATGCGAAGGAAGACCCGGTGCAATCGCTGACGGATGACCCCGGTCTTGTAGATCTGATAGATCAGTTCATTGGCCAGGATGAAGCCTACAGCTTTGTCTTCGACGGTCAGCGAGGTGCACTTGATCATGCGATTGCATCGGGTGGCATGGCTGACATGATTACAGGTGCGGAAGAATGGCATATCAACGCGGATGAGCCGGACTTGTTGAGCTACAACGCGGCCTTCAACAACCCCAACTTCTATGAGCCAAGTCGTTTCGCCTCCTCTGACCACGATCCGCTCATCATTGGCATCGACACAAGCCCCGACGATAGCGTCATATCGTAGAAAACGAGCAAAGGGCCTCGGATGCGCGGACGAACATGCGCGTCCGGGGCGTTACTTCCACAGATTGGAAACCTTCTGTGTCCCCCGGTCTCGCGGAGGACTAAAACTGTGGCGAGAGCAGTCCCGAAGTCGCACAAGCTGCTGTTCGCGGTTGTCCGCTAGATTGTTGGAGGGATCATCTCCTTTCCAGTCCTCTGGATTACACTGACAACCTTCAGATCACATTCAGACGTGCTGAGGTCTCCGCCGGTTCTTGTGAATTTCGAGTGGGCTATGGGTGCTTTCCGAACCCTTTGGGACGGGACAGACACCGGACGATACTTGCTCAACTCGACCCTCACTTCGCGTAGGTTCACCACCGCTACCTTGCTTGTCGCGATCCCAGCCGCTTGATCCTTGGCCTGCATGCCACTCAGACGGGCGAGAGTAATTGCTCTTGGCATGGCGCCCAAGACGATGATGCCATCCATCGCACTTTCAATGCCGATCCTTCTGATCGGCATCAATCCGGGACTGCTCGACATGAGTTTCGAGCTGGTGTGTATTGTGATGCTCATTAGTCTAACGATCGTCGTCTGGATGCACTTTTTATTTTTTGTGCGGGATATTCCGATAGAGCTTTCAAAAGCCGCGAGATTAATGGGGCAAGCCCTTTAAGGGAGATCATGCTCATTCTGATCCTACTGGCTAGTTTGATAATCAGGTCGATGTTTGCGTTATCCGCCATGCTTACTGGAACGAGCCGTTTTGGGTGTTGCTCTTCTCCGCCTCAAGAGCCGACATGATATCGACCTTCCTCGCCAGCTACTCGAACAGCACATACTTGGCGCAAATCAGCGCCGCATCTGTGATCGCGATATTCTTGATCATATTTCCCGGATGGCTTTGCCAGAGGCAGACTATTTGCGGGCAGACACGTGGCGCGATTACGGCAAAGAACAGGCCAATCCTGCATATCGCGTTAAAAACGCGGTCTTCTCCTACTGAAGTGGTCCTCCGCTATGTTTAGAAAAACGGAGGAAAGCCATGGCCAACAAGCGACCGAAGCCCGAAGAGATTGCCACGAAGTTACGGCAGGTTGAGGTCCTGACAGGGCAAGGCATGCCGCGTCTGGATGCGATCCGACAGATCGGTGTGACTGAGCAAACTTATTATCGCTGGAGTGCAGGCGGATAGACCTGAATGTCTCGGAGCGCCGCGCTTGCCGTGTTCTGAGGCAGCATCGATCCACGCAACGCAAAGTCCCCTTTGGACGTACTGATGAAGAAGAGCTTGTAGCGGATATGATCGAGCTGGCCCGGCAATACGCGTGGATCGCAAGCTAAACCCAGCCAATGTAATCGACGTGCTGAGCGACCTATTTATCCTGCGTGGCATCCCTGCGTTCATTCGTTCGGATAACGGCCCAGAGTTCGTTGCTCAGGCCGTGAAGATTGGATTAAGGCTGTTGGGGCAAAGACGGCATACATCGAACCCGGATCACCCTGGGAGAACGGATACTGCGAAAGCTTCAACGCACGGTTCCGGGACGAGTTCTTGAAGGGCGAAATCTTCTACAGCCTGCGTGAGGCTCAAATCCTGATCGAACAATGGAGGAAACATTACAACACCAAACGCCCACATAGGGCTCTGGGCTATTGCCCTCCGGCCCCGGAAACCATCGTCCAGATGGACCCCAGGCCGGCCATGCACTAACAATCAAATTGGACCACTAAGCTGGGGTTGATCAGGACCGCTTGACAGATCTCAGCATCCCGCAAACTGCAAAAGCCCTGCTCCGAAAACTGTGTCGCGCCCGGCGGGCCCCAAATCTGTCGATGTGGCAGTGAAATGCCTACGGATCGCCTCGACCGGTCGGCGCACCAGATTTGCGTCCGCCGCGATGGACGCGGTCACGAAAGGCACGGCCATTGAGGTGCCGCTGGCGATCCGCAGGCGCGCACCGTCGCGCACGATAACATCGACGCCCGGCGCGGCCACGTCCACATGGGGCCCACGTCCTGCGTTGCGGAACACCGCGCCGTCGCTGCCGACTGCCGTCACGCCCAACACGAAGGGAAAGGCGGCGGGAAACTGGGGTGGCGCGCTCGGGCCATCATTGCCGACGGCGGCCACCAGAACCATACCGTCTGCCACCGCCCGCGACAGGGCCCGGTTCATCAGCTTGTTGCGTGGCCCGGCCATGCTGATGTTGACAACGCGCACCTCGTTCGCCGCCAGCCAGTCTAGGGCGCGCAGGATCGGAACGACACCCGCCGCGTCGCCCTCAGCGACGACGTTTGCGCTGTAGAGCGGCGCGCCGCGCAACCGTCCCGGCCCTATGAGCAGCGCGGCAATCCGACTCCCGTGATCCATGGCTGCTGCGTTGGATCCGTCGCCAAACACGTCCTGAACGATCTGACCGGAGGTGAGACCGGGATGGCCCGGAGCCACCCCGCCGTCGATCATGCCCACACGAGCGCGGGAAACGCAGCCCCCATCGGGCCAGCCAATCATGGATGCGGCATAGTCAAGGCGCGCCTGTCCCTGGCTCTGCAAACGGTAGAGGTGGTTGGCTCCTGCCGTCACGCCGGGGACGGCGGCCTCGATCTCGTCGATGGCCTCGGGGATGGTGGTGTCGATGGGAATGCGAAACACGACCATCGTGTCGTCAAGACGGGGCAACGGGTGCTGGGCAAGCAGGACGTAGCCGCGCGCCTCGGCTTCGGTGATCAGCACCTCGGGCGCCTCGGCCGTCAGCACGACCAACTGCCGTTCGTCAGTCACGGCAAAGGGCAAGCCACCCGG
The DNA here is from genome assembly GCF_001969365.1 of Tateyamaria omphalii. Classification (NCBI taxonomy): domain Bacteria; kingdom Pseudomonadati; phylum Pseudomonadota; class Alphaproteobacteria; order Rhodobacterales; family Roseobacteraceae; genus Tateyamaria; species Tateyamaria omphalii. The sequence goes on from NZ_CP019312.1 coordinate 537,235, forward strand.
CCCGGCGCCGCGGGGTGGCCCTACAGGTCCGCAGGCGGCCACGAAAAGACACAAGAACACGGTCAAACGGATCATATCACTCCTCGGCAACGATTTCGACCAGCGGTGAGGTTTCCAGCGCCGTCTGCGCCGCCTCGCGCGCCGCGGCATCGACGAAGACCAACCGGTAAAGACCAAGCGCCGACGGCCCATCCATGATGCTTGCGCCGGTCTCGCGCAGCAAGGCCTCGATCTCAGCCGCGGTGGTCTCCGCCTCGAACGCCACGGCGAGGGTCGCCTCCGCCGGCGCTTCGGTGACCGTACGATACAGCGGGCCATCCCCAGAACCGTCACCGACGACCAGAAAGGCCCCCTGAACCAACACCACCGCTCCTAGAAAAAGGGCCGCGATGCGCCACACGGGCCGGTGTGGCAAGTTGGCAGGCTTGGTTCGGTCGATTTCGGCGGCGAGCCTGTCCCAACCTCCTTGCGCAGCGCCCTCACCCTGCGCCAATGCGCCCCGCAGCCCAGCCATCAACGCCAGTTCCGCCCGCAGGGCGGGGTCTGCCTCGGCCTGCGCCTCGATCCGGGCTGCCGTCTCGGGGTCGGTTTCACCGCGCAGGTGCGCCAGCAATGTGTCTTCGCTCAATCCGTCTGGTCGGTCCATGTCAACCTCTTTGCCAGGTTATGCCGTACATATTGGACGAGCGAGAAGCGGAACGGTTCAAAATCATTTCAGCTTGCCGCGTGACAGGCACCGCATCAAGCTCTGCTTGGCGTGATGAATGCGGCTTTTTATCGTGCCTTCTGGGACATTTTCCACCACGGCCACCTCAGCGCAGGTCATCTCTTCGTAGAACGCCAGATGTATCGCGGCCCGCTGACGCTCTGGCAACTTGTCGAGACAAGCCCGCAGCCGCGCCGAATCCTGTGAGGCGCCGATCACAGCCTCCGGGTCCGGTGCATCATCTGGCCGCGTCTCGTCAGCCTCGACCAGAGTGACGCGAGCTTGCTTGCGAATGTGATCAACGGTCTTGTTGCGCGCCAGGGTCAGGATCCAGGACCGCACGCTTGAACGACCCTGAAAGCCCGCTGCACCACGCCATACGCTCAGCATCGTGTCATGGACAATGTCGTCGGCCTCGGCAGCGTCCCTGACGCGTGGACGAACAAAGCGGGCCACCGCGTCGGCATGGGCTTCGTACAGTATTTTCATGGCTGCCATGTCGCCCTGCCCAATACGAGCCAGAAGGGTCGCATCCTTAGATTCGCTTCGGGGACGGATGTTCTGTTCGGTCATCACCGGCGACCTTACATGGCCGTATGCCCGATTCAATGGCTTTTGCCGATGCCGCCGCGACCCGGCAGGGAGCGGCCAGTTTCCCCAAGGTCAAAAAAGTTTGAACCGAATGCGGAGGTCCACCGACCCATCCATATCCAACGCCCATTTGGGCACCAACATAGGGACAAGACAGATGGCCAATATTAACGGTGACAATACTTCGGAAATTTTGAACGGGACGAATGACGCGGACAACATTGATGCAAACGGAGGCAATGACACGGTCAACGGATTTGGTGGCAACGACACGATCTTTGGCGACGGCGGCAATGATCTGCTGTTCGGTGGCGACGGCGACGACAGCATCAATGGCGGTGACGGCCAAGACACAATCGACGGCGGAGCGGGCGCGGACTTCATCGATGGCCGCGGCGGAGACGACATTGTCAGCTACGCGAATTCTGACGAGGGTGTGCGCATCGGTCTTAACTTTGGTGTCGGCACCGGCGGGCATGCAGAGGGTGACAGGCTGGATAACATCGACGGCTTTATCGGGTCCGATTTCAACGACCGGCTCGATGTGAACGCCAACCGCAGCAACTTGTTCTTCGACGGTGGCGACGGTTTCGACTCCCTGTTTCTCAACGAGTTTCAGGATCTCCGCAACGACACGCTTTTGAACTTCGAGCGTATCGTTATTGCCGATTCCACCTCTGGGCGCGTCGGCTTCGATATCAAGTCCGATCAGCTTGCTGACCTGGAAGAGATCAATGTCCGCAGCTTCTCGGGCGATGTTGACCTCTTTTTCGACATGGAAAACGGCGTCAACGCTGACCTGTCTGGCATCAACTTCACCGGTTTTGACCGCAACGACACCATTCGGGTCCAAGGTGAGAACGACGCTGATTTTATCGTCGGATCGACACAGAACGACCGGATCGAGGCCCGAAGCGGCAACGACACGGTCGATGGTGGCGACGGCGATGACACGATCTTTGGCGGCAACGGCGATGACATTCTGATTGGCGGCGCGGGCGCGGATGAACTGAACGGCGGCGACAATCGTGACACCGTCAGCTACGCCGACTCCGCCGAGCGCGTGATCGTTAGCCTGAACCGGGGCATCGGTGTCGGCGGCGACGCCGAGGGCGACACCTTTTCCGGCATCGACGGCTTCATCGGGTCGGCCTTCAACGACCGTCTGCGCCTCGAAGAAGACCGTAACAACGTCGGGCTTGACGGTGGCGACGGTTTCGACACGCTCGAATTGCGCGAGTTCCAAGAATTCCGCAACGACACGATCTCGGGCTTCGAAGACATCCTGATCAACGACAGCACCAGCGGCCGCAAGGGCTTCAACATCAACTCGTCGCAGCTTGATGATATCGAACGCATCCGCATCAACAATGGCAGCGGCGACACGGCGGTCGACATTGCCATCGTCATGGATGGCGCCGATGTGGACCTTTCGCAAATCGAGTTTATCGGGTTCACCGACAATGACATCATCCGTGTCATCGGCGAAAGCGACCGTGATGTCATGATCGGCTCGACCGGCAATGACAGCCTTGACGGCGGCAGCGGCAATGACGACTTGTCCGGTTTGGAAGGCGATGACCGCCTTGAAGGCGACAATGGCAAGGACACACTGAACGGTGGCGAAGGCGATGATAGCCTATTCGGCGGAGACAATGATGATCTGCTTATCGGCGGTGAAGGCGCCGACATTCTGAACGGCGGTAGTGGCGAAGATGTCGCCGACTACTCCGCATCCGACGCAGCCGTTGCGGTGAACATTGCGGCCAGAACCGCTTCGGGGGGCCACGCAGAGGGTGACCAGATCAGCGGGATCGACGGTATCATCGGTTCGGCCTTTGGCGACACGCTGGACGGCGACGGCCGCGCCAACCAGTTCTTTGGTGAGGACGGCAATGACTCCATCACCGGTGGCAGCGGTGACGACACGATCCGCGGCGGCAACGGCAACGACAGCCTAATCGGCGGCAACGACCAGGACGAGATCAGTGGTGGTGAAGGCGATGACCGCCTGATCGGTGATGCTGGCAACGATGTGCTGGACGGTGGCGACGGCAACGACCTCTTCCTTGGCGGCACGGGCAATGACATCCAGATCGGCGGCAATGGCAACGATTTTTTCTTCGGCGGAGCCGGTCTGGATATTCACATCGGGGGCAACGGGTTTGATGTCGTTTCCTATCGCAACGAGACGTCCGCCATCACATTGAACATGAAGGCACCGAACTCGGGCGTTGGCGCTGCCGATGGTGACAGCTTCTTCGACATCGAAGTCATCGAAGGGTCAGATTTCAACGATCTCTTCATCGGTGACAGCCAGAATACGATCTTCCGCAGCGGTACAGGTGCTGACACGGTTGACGGTGGCGCAGGCATCGACACGGCCGACTATATAGGGTCCGACGAAGGGGTGGAGATCGACATGCGTGAGGGCACCCAGTCGGGTGGCGACGCTCAAGGCGACGTGCTTCTCAACATTGAGAACGTGTCCGGCTCCAACTTGAACGACGAGATCTCCGGCGATCAGCAGGACAACCGCCTGCGCGGCCGCGACGGCAATGACCGGCTGAATGGCCGTGACGGCGACGACTTCTTGGAAGGCGGAGAAGGTCGCGATACGATTACCGGCGGCGAGGGCGACGATACAATTATCGGTGATGAGGGCAACGACATCGTTGCGGGCAACACCGGTGAAGACGTCATCGACCTCGGTGCAGGCAATGACCGCGCGGTCTGGCGCAATGGCGATGGATCGGACACTGTGGATGGTGGCGACGGCTACGACACGCAAATGGTCCACCTGGCCGAAGATGCCGCCAACCTGGTCACGATCTCTGCAGATGGCGACCGGACCGCGTTCGAGCGTACCAACCTGGGCAACTTCACCCTGGACCTGGATGTTGAACAGCTCGACATCAACGGCGGCACCGGCAACGACGTCATCAATGGCGCGACAGCCGCGCTCAACATTGAGGTCGAGGGCCGCGAGGGTGATGACACCATCACCGGTGGCAGCGGCGACGACACGTTCCTGGGTGGCGAGGGCAACGATGTCCTGTCTGGCCGTGACGGTGCCGACACTCTTGACGGTGGCGCGGGCGACGACAACCTGCTTGGCGGCGCCGGAGACGATGTGCTGAATGGTGGCGCTGGCCGTGACGTCGTGCGCGGCGGCAGCGGCGACGACCGGCTGATCGCGTCCGAGGGTGTTGACTTCTTGCGCGGCGGCAGCGGGTCCGACACCTTCGTCTTTGACGATGCGAACCTCTTCGACGACGGCGCCCGCGTGGCCAGGGTGACGGATTTCGACAGCGGCGAGGACGTGCTGGACCTGTCCGGTTTGTCCGACGACCTGGTCTTTATCGGCAACGGCAACTTCTCCGGCACTGCAGGTGAGATCCAGCAGGTGATCGGGAACACAGGCACCGTGCTGAATATCGACCTTGATGGCGATGGCCAGTCCGATGGCAACATCCGCCTCGACGGCGCGGGCATCTCCCTGACCACGGACGACTTCCTGTTCTAGGCGTCCCAAACCCTCAACGCTCACCGCGCGTCCGAAGCTCAATGGGCATCGGGCGCGCGTTTCGGTGCGGACGACGGCAGGACCCGGGAGCGTGCAGACATTGACCCACAATGCACCCGCGTCGATTGCATCTTTCTCTCTACAACAAGATCGTCATGCTGGCCCGCCGGTATCTCCCTGACCACCAAGATCGAAGACGGCGCTCACGCGGCGCGGGCCGCGAAGTCGCAACAGGTTGTGGGATGTGTCACCGAATGGCTGGCGTGGAGGGTACAAGCAAGCCACGTCGACCTTTGCTCTGTTGCCATCTCGATCACCCGGATGTTTCTTGCTGAACTAACCCTGGGCTTCACAAGTGCCGACATCTACCTGCCGCTGAGGGCCACCTAACCGGTGCGGCGCCGATCCGGCTTGACGGCAGGTTCAAAAGTTTGTCGTAAGGACATATGCGCACTTGCTCTTTGTAACGTGCAGACATCGGCGCCATGAACGCTGCGTTTCTCCTAAGTACACGCTCACTTCAATGATGTTTGCCTCCATGAGACGGGACGATACCTAACTTTGATGGACTCCAAACCTGTTCTCAAGGAATTCCTAGGCTCGTTGCGACACTTGTATGACCCAACGAAAAGACTGGGTGAGCCGCCGATTTGGATGTAGCGGCAAAGTTGGCATGTCTGTGTCCGCTCTGTAACGCTTTGCAATGTTTGGATTGTGATTGCAGAGGAAGCCTGATTTCCGCTCCATCTATTGCCAAGCTTATCGCTGTTAACTGAGGATCGCGGCGCATTTGTCATGCGCCACTTTATATCTTGCGCTACAGGGCCTCACTTCGTTCCCGTTTCAAAAACGCGTATCGGTCTTTGGCCCCATCCAGCTTCCCGGTGGTGTCTTCTGCTCGTTCTGTACGCTCGGCTGAAGTGGTCCCACCTCTTCGGACAGGTTTGCAGCGTTTCAAGGGATGGGTGATGCATGTCGGCGCACAGGTCGCCAATGAAAAGTTTATAAATCAGACATTTATGCGTGATGAGAGCGCTGCGGCGAAATGGGGCGGAACTACCTATGGGCGATCTGTCGTCAGAAAGTCTGCGGTACGCGCCCGCCCTGGGACATCATTCACGTAGTTCGACTAGTGCTTCGACAGCGCCGATGTGCTGGTCACGGCCACTGTTTGCAGCCCTTCCGCGGCCTCGAATTGACATTTCTCAAGTACCCGGAACCGCTGAAAACTGTGTCTGCGTAAACCCCGCATAAACCCCTGATGTACGGTCGGTTTCCAAAGGCATTTGGCTGCCGAAGGCAGGCAGGTTTCTTCTTGCTCTCAACCATCGGCCTGTACAGGTGATTTAGGTAAAAATCCTTTTGTTTGCAGTTGTTTGAAGAATAATGGCTCTTGTCCCAACGCCGTAAACTAAAGGTATAGGCGCCGGTTTGACCAGTTCGTAAACCGGTAATCTATCGACCCGGTATGACCGGTGCACAATCTGTTGATCAACCAACGGCGCATCACGTCGCCGTGAAATAGAAAGGTTGATCGCTCATGCCACTGAACCTGAACACCATTGCTCACGCTGCGACGCCATCACTCACGAACCTGTTTTTGGCCTTTGGCGCGCAGCACACCGAGGTCTGGGCCTGCGGACCTCGGGCGTTTTTGACCGGGTGCATCATTGCACGCCACGATCAGCAGAAGGCGGTCGCGTGATGTGCAACACCCTTCATCCCGTCCCCCGTTGCCCGCACGCCGCCCTGTGCGGTTCGAAATGCCAGCGCCTGTTCCACGTTTTGGAACAATCCGGCGCACACCCGGTGCCCCCCTCATTTTCACAGCACGCGCCGCAGGGGTTCGTGCACAGCAGCAAGGAGAAAGACATGAAGTATTTCAAAAGGATTCGGAGCGACGTCGACGTCACGCCGTTCCTCAACGAAATCGCCAGCGTTGATGACGCATGGGCGCAGGCAACGGGCCGCCAGGACAAGATCGCCGTGCAACGCGAGGCGCTGGCCATTCCTCTGCGGGGTTTGCGCAAGTCGATGCTGCTTGGCCGCAATCGTCGGGATGTGCACGAAAGCCGCTGGACCACGGGCTCCATCAGGTTTCCCGTCGCTCGCGCCTTTATCGAGGATGTGGCCAACGAACTCGACGCGGACATGAGCCGAGCCAAGATCGTTTGCCTGCCTGCGGGTCGCCGCGTCTATCCGCATATCGACCGGGGCGAATATTACCGGTTCCGCGGTCGCTATCACTTTGTTCTGAAATCGTCCTCCGGGTCCTGGCTGAAGGCCGGTGATGAAGAGATCCGGATGAAAGAGGGTGAGCTGTGGTGGTTTGACAACGACCAGATGCACGAAGCGTTCAACGATGGTGACGAGGATCGCGTCCACATCATCTTTGATCTGCTGCCCGCAGACATGCGCGCCAAGGCCGCTGCCGCGACCGAAAGCGCGCGTGCCAAGCTTGAAAAGGCGGCCTGAACGATGTCACGTATTCACTTTCGCCACGGTATTCCGGGCGCTGTTCCAAGCGCCTGGGTGATTCACCCCGACGCGGGCAGCAGCGGTCAGCCCCCAGTCGTTGCCGTCCACGGCCTGAACCGCGAGACGGAGGTGATGGCCAATCTGCTCGCGCCGCGGGCCGACGTGACCGGTCGTACCATTATCCTGCCGATCTTCGACCGGACGTCCTGGCGCCGTTATCAGCGCGCGGCCTGCAAGCAACGGTCGGACTGGGCGCTGCTGTCTCTGCTGCGCGTGCTGCGGGACGACGGTGTCATCGGACACGGACGGCCGGATCTGTCGGGCTTTTCCGGCGGGGCACAATTCGCGCACCGCTTTGCATGGCTGCACCCTAACCATGTCGCGGGGCTGTGCCTCGTGGCGCCGGGCTGGTGGACCTTTCCCGATGCGCGCGCTTCATTTCCGCTGGCGATCGGTGGGGGCTTTAACGGGCGGGAGTTTCGTTTGCGGGCCAACCTCAAACGCTTCCTTGATCGCGACATCCGTGTCTCGGTCGGTGCCCTGGATGTTCAACTGGACCGCAACCTGCGCCAGGACCCTGAGGTCAATGCGGCGCAAGGCCCGCACCGGGTGGCCCGTGCGCGGCGCTGGAGTGCCGCGGTCATCCGTGCAGCACGACGGGTCGGCGTACAACCGCGCGTGTCCTTCGAGCTGATGCCAAATTGCGTTCACAGCTTTTCCGACTGTGTTGCGAATGCGCGGCTGGATCGCGCCTTTGTCCCTGACTTCACTTCCCAAACCCAAACCCTGCCCTTTCGCGGGCAGGACCAACTTGAAAAGGTGGCATGATGCATCTTCTTGATATGAATACCGACGCGGGCCCGCAGATCGCGGGTGCCAAATGGAGCTTTGTCACACGCCGCGTGCGCCGTGGGGCTGTGCAGAAACTGGATGGAGACCTGAGTGCTGCGCGGTCCGGCGATCTTGTGCTGGCCGAAGTTCAGGAGATTGGCAGCCACAAGCGACTGCAGCTGAGCGACGGGCGCTATTCGGCGCTTTATCCCAAGGACCGCATCGTGCTGGCCTGCGGCGACCGCTTTGCCGAGGATCAGTTCGAAGGCATTGCAGAAATCTCAACCGACGGCGCAGACCTGCTGGCTGGTGGCGGCGTTATCGGTACGATGCTGTCGCGCAATGGCCGAGTAAAGTGCCCGACAAGCCTGTCCGTGATCGGACGTCTTGCGGATGCCGACGGCAAAGTTCTGAACCTTGATCAATTCGCCCTTGCGTCAAACCACGGGCCAGCGCCTGCACGGGTGATCGGTGTGCTCGGCACCGGCATGAACGCAGGCAAAACCGCAGCTGCTGCCGGGTTGGTCAACGGATTCACGCGCCACGGTGACAAGGTGGCAGCGATCAAGGCCACGGGCACGGGATCCTTTGGCGATGTGCACCAATACGAAGCGGCAGGTGCCGCGCGCACGCTCGACTTCACGGATGCAGGCTTCGCCTCGACCTTCCGGCAGCCGGTGGACAAGATCGAAGCGCTGACCCGCACCCTTCTGTCTGCCGCATCGGATTGCGACGTCGCGGTTGTCGAGCTTGCCGACGGGGTCAGCCAGGTTGAGACGGCTGAGCTGCTGAGCCGCGCGAACTACTGCGCCCTGTTCGATGCCTTTGTGTTGGCCGCACCTGGCGCGCTGGCATCGCGCGGCGCGCTGGCCTGGCTCGCGGAACACGGCATCACGCCGATTGCACAGACCGGCCTGATGACCCAGGCACCGCTTGCAGCGCGCGAAGCGGAAACGCTTGGCCTGCCGGTTCTGTCGCGTGAGGACCTGTCGGACCCGGCAACCGCCGGTTCGCTGCACAATTTGCTGTCGGATGCCCGCCCGGAGCATGTGGCATGAGCCGCAGACCGGCCATAACAGCCGATCGCCGGTGGATGGGGCTGTGCGCCTTGGTCTGCCTGGCGATCGGACAGGCGGTCACCATGGTTGTGACCGCCTTTGCGACCCGCGACGTGATTGGCGCGTTGCGGGATGGCAGCGGTGTTGTTCCCATGCAGGCCCTTGTGGCGATGGTCCTGGCGGGCTTTGCGATTTTCGCGCTGCGCTCGGCCGAAGGGGCGATTGGTGAGCGCACCGGCCAAAGCTATGCGGCTGCGATCCGCCGCACCCTGTTTCTTCACATGACCAAGGTGCCCGCCAGTGCCATGGCGCGCCGCCGTGCTGGCGCGACAGCCCTGCGCTATGTTGGCGACCTGACGGCCTTCAAAGGCTGGGTTGCGCGGGGTCTTGTGCGTTTCATCTCGGCCGGGGCGACGATTCCCGCGGCCTTTCTCATCCTCTACTGGCTTGAGCCGCGCCTCGCGCTTGTCGCTGCTGTTCCCATTGGGATCGTCATGGTGGCCATCTTCTGGCTGGGCCGTCCCTTGGCGGACGCCCATGCAACCCTTCGGTCCAAACGGGCCCGAATGGCAGCGGATATGGCCGAACGTCTGCCGCAAGGCATTGCCCTGCGCCGCTCTGGCCGGGTCAAGACCGAGCTGCGCGCGCTTGACGCCAAGTCGGGCAAGATCGCGCGCGCCGCGGTGTGGCGTGCCTGGCTGGCGGAGACGGTGCGCGCCATGCCTGACGCTGCCGCCGGTATCGCAGGTGCCCTGTGCCTGTGGGTCTGTCTGGACCTGGGCCTTGGCGTCGCCGACGCTGTTGCTGCGCTTACGTCACTTGCCCTTGTTGTCTGGCCGCTCCGCCATCTCGCGGATGCGCGCGACAGGCAAAAGGCTTTTGGCGTCGCCCGTGCGAAACTGGATGCGGCCCTGTCGGCCCCCCGGATGCCCACCGTCAAAAAGAAAAAGGCGGACCCGAAGGCGCCGGCCATCGACTTGGAAGGCCTGCAATGGCCCGGTACAGCGCCCGTTGATCTACACCTGCCGCGCGGCGCGATACGGCGCCTGTGCGGCCCGGCCAGCAGCGGCAAGAGCCGGTTGCTTATGACCCTGGCCGGGTTCGAAGCGCCGCCAAGCGACGGGACCCTGACTGTGCTGGGCAGCGCGCCCGAAGCGCTGCGTGGTGGTCGCATCCTGTATCTTGGAGCGCACGCGCCGACACTGAAAGGATCGTTGCGCCGTGAACTGACCCTTGGCACAGGCCGCAACCCCAAAGATGATGCCCTGCACGATGTGATCCGCCGCGCGGGCCTGTGCGTCACTGCCGCGCGGCTTGGCGGTTTGGACGGCAAGGTGGCCGAAGGGCGGCGCAACCTGACCGCGACCGAACGCGGGCGCCTGTTTCTGGCACGTGGGTTGATTGCCCGCCCCGACCTTGCGTTGATTGACGCCGATGAGATCGGATTGGAGGGTGCAGCGCTTGCCGACGCGCTGGCCCATTTCGAAAGCATAGGTGCGGCGGTTCTTATCGTGACGTCTGACAGAGAGGCGCAGTTGAAACTGGGCGCGCCGCTGCGGTTGGGCGTGACACAAGATGGCTCCGCTGCTGCGGCATGATACCGTGGGTCTGTGCCTAAAACCCCTATGGTCATAGACATTTGGGCCGCACCAACTGTCGGCTTGAATGGGACCCGAGCGAACACAATTCAGTTCTTGACGTTATTTGCGCTGAAAATTTGTGCGAATTCGAGTTTTGCGCATAAAAACAGCGCAAGGTGGACCGATTTGGCTCATTAATTGTGCGGTAACGCGTGAGAGTACGGACGAGAACGATACCACTTGCGGCGGGCTAGACGGCCCAAGTTCGTGCGATGGTGTTGGCGTAGGAAACCAAAAAACACCACCGCACTCCGCATCAGATGCGTAGGGGGGCATATGGATGTTCGGAATTCCGAATGCAACGCCCTGCGCGACACGCAAGGGGACACGCGATGTCTAAGACACTACTCACAACAACCGCGGCTTTGGCCATGATGGCCGCTCTGCCTGCCGCAGCTCAAGACTGCCCAATCAAGGTCGGTGTTCTGCATTCGCTTTCGGGGACAATGGCGATTTCGGAAACCACGCTCAAGGACACGATGGAAATGCTGATCGAGCAGCAAAATGCCGCCGGTGGTGTTCTGGGCTGCCAGCTTGAGGCGGTGGTGGTCGACCCGGCCTCCGACTGGCCGCTCTTTGCCGAAAAGGCGCGCGAACTGCTGACCGTGCACGAAGTCGATGTGATCTTTGGCAACTGGACGTCCGTCAGCCGCAAATCCGTCCTGCCCGTGATCGAAGAGTTGAACGGGCTGCTGTTCTACCCCGTTCAGTACGAGGGCGAAGAAAGCTCGAAAAACGTGTTCTACACCGGTGCCGCGCCCAACCAGCAGGCGATCCCGGCGACCGACTACTTCCTCGAAGAACTGGAAGTCGAGAAATTCGCGCTTTTGGGCACCGACTACGTCTATCCGCGCACCACGAACAACATCCTGGAATCCTACCTGCAGCAGAAGGGTATTCCTGCCGAAGACATCTTCGTCAACTACACGCCTTTCGGTCATTCGGACTGGTCCAAGATCGTGGCGGACGTCGTGGCACTGGGTGCTGACGGCAAGAAGGTCGGCGTCATCTCGACCATCAACGGCGACGCCAATGTTGGTTTCTACAAAGAACTGGCTGCCGCTGGCATCTCTGCAGATGATATCCCGGTCGTTGCGTTCTCGGTCGGTGAGGAAGAGCTTTCGGGCCTCGACACATCGAACCTGGTCGGCCACCTGGCCGCGTGGAATTACTTCCAGTCCGCCGACACCGAAGCCAACGAGGAATGGGTTGAGGCGTGGAAGGCCCGCATGGGCGAAGAGCGCGTGACCAACGACCCGATGGAGGCGCATTACATCGGCTTTAACATGTGGGTGAACGCCGCGACCCAAGCGGGCACCACCGATGTTGATGCGGTCCGCACCGCCATGTACGGCCAGGAGTTCCCGAACCTGACGGGCGGCACCGCCGTCATGCTGCCGAACCACCACCTGGCCAAGCCGGTCCTGATCGGCGAGATCCAGGAAGACGGTCAGTTCGACATCATCAGCGAGACCGAGGAAGTGCCGGGCGATGCCTGGACAGACTTCCTGCCTGAATCGGCCGTTCTGGTATCAGATTGGAAAGAACTGGGCTGCGGCATGTACAACACCGAGACGTCCAGCTGCGTACAGATCAAGTCGAACTACTGACCTGAGACCCTTCGGGGGCGGATTGCCGCCCCCGATCATCTATTAGGATTGGATGCCAATGTCGGTTTTCCGTCGCTTTTTTGTTGCGGCTTTGTCCCTTCTGGTGACGTGGGCCGCACTGCCACTGTCTGCCCAGGATGTCACGGCCCCGATCCAACGCTTGTTGCAAGAGCATGGCGAGGTGATCGCCAAAAGCTCGCGCCGCACCATTGGCCCGGCCATCGACGCGCTCGCCGCGAGCGGTCTGGACGAGGCGCAAACCGTGCTGGAGCGCTGGCGCGACAAGGAAATGTGGCTCAACGAGGAAACCGGTGTCTTTGTATATGCCGAGGAAATCGACCGCCGTACGATCCGCACGTTCGATTTCGCCACTGGCACCGTGCTGGGCGAATTCGAGGACAGGGACTACAAACAACTCAAGCCCAATAGTGGCATCCGCGGTCTGATCGGTGCGGCGCTGGTCCGCTTTCAATTGACCGACCCGGACCCTGCTGCGCGGATCGCGGCGCTGAACGCAATCGAACGCGATGCCGACGAAAGCCACCTTGGCGCCCTGCGCGCGGTGGTCGAGGCCGAGACCAACCCGAACATCGCCCAACGCATGGACCGGTTGGAGCGTATCCTGACCATCCGGTTTGCTGAAGGCGAGGCAGAGCGGATCGCGGCCATCGAAAGCTTTGAGGGCGATCTGGGCGTGGACGTGCGGGCAGCGCTTAATCCGCTGGTCGTCACGCAGCTGGATGTGGGCACGACGCTTCCCGAAGACGCCGATGTCGTGCGCCAGGTCGACCCCGGAAGCGACGCGCTAAGTGTGGACGCGGCCTACGCCTTGCTGGTGTCCAATGAACTGGCTGTCGAACGCATCTCTCGCGATGCACAGAAAGCGGCGCTGATTGCACATATCGACGGGGGCACCGTCGGTGGTATCCAGGTCGCCTTCCTCGACACCGAAGCGGGACGCGACCTCGCCTACGCCGCTTTGGTCCAGCAGGGCACGGTCGAGCCTGCCGCCACCGACTCCGAAGTGGATGAGGCGCTGTCGGCCCACGTCTTCTTTGAACGCTACAGCGCTGCGTCGCCCGCGATTGCACTGGCCGCGCAGGCTGTTCTGACTGGGATCGAGAACAAGGTGGCGGTCAACCAGACCATCGACCTGGGCCTTGATGCGCTGTCGCTCGCGTCGATCTACTTCCTCGCCGCCATCGGACTTGCCATCACCTTCGGTGTCATGGGCGTCATCAACATGGCCCATGGCGAGTTTATCATGATGGGCGCCTACACGGGCTATGTCGTGCAGCTGTTCGTACCCGACTACACGCTCAGCATCCTTCTGGCGATCCCGCTCGCGTTCATGGTCACTTTCGGCGCCGGCGTCGCGATGGAGCGTCTGGTGATCCGCTGGCTCTACCACCGTCCGCTGGAAACACTGCTTGCCACCTTCGGCATCTCAATCGCTCTGCAACAACTGGCCAAGAACATCTTTGGCACCCAAGCCCGCCCGCTCACTGCGCCGGGTTGGCTGGACGGTTCCTGGGTCATCAACGACATCGTGTCGATCAGCTATATCCGTATCGCCATCTTCGTCCTGGCGCTGCTGTTCCTCGCCCTGTTCCTGATCGTGATGAACCGCACCCGGCTCGGGCTCGAGGTGCGCGCGGTCACGCAAAACCCGCGCATGGCCGCGTCGATGGGGATCAACCCCGATCGCATCAACATGCTGACCTTCGGATTCGGCTCCGGCATCGCAGGGATCGCGGGTGTCGCGATCGGGCTTTATGCCAAGGTCACGTCCGAGATGGGCAGCGACTATATCGTGCAATCCTTTATGACCGTGGTGGTCGGCGGGGTCGGCAACATCTGGGGCACGCTCCTCGGGGCCACGATGGTCGGTTCGCTGCAAAAGGGGATCGAGTGGTTGAACCCGTCAAATACGCTGGCCGCGCAAACCTATATGATCCTGTTCATCATCCTGTTCATCCAGTTCCGGCCCAAGGGCATTATCGCCCTCAAGGGCCGCGCGGCGGAGGCATAAAATGTCCGACGCAACCCTCGCCCCCGCGCGCCAGCCCATCGTTCGGCGCTATCCAGTCGTTTTGGTCTTTCTGGGCTGCCTGGCACTGTTCACCCTTGGCATCACCATCCTGTCCGAAGGGTTCGGGATCGGTGTGATCTCCACCAGCTTCGTCAAAACGCTGGGCAAGACGCTGTGCCTGTGCCTCGTGGCGCTCGCCATGGACCTGGTGTGGGGCTATTGCGGCATCCTCAGCTTGGGGCACATGGCGTTCTTTGGCATCGGCGGCTATGCCATCGGCATGTGGCTCATGTATGCGCGCACGGAAATCATCGTGGTCCAAAGCCTTTCCGCCGCGCCCTTGCCCCCAACCGTGCAAGAGATATCGGACGGGATCGCGGCGCAGATTTTCGGCGTCGTAGGCGCGTCCGAGTTCCCGCCCATCTGGGCCGTCGCACACTCGCTGCCGCTGCAACTCGCCGCCGTCGTTCTTGTGCCGGGCCTGCTGGCCTTGGTCTTTGGCTGGCTGGCCTTTCGCAGCCGCGTGACGGGCGTTTACCTGTCGATCCTGACCCAAGCCATGACATTGGCCCTCGCGCTATATCTCTTTCAGAACGACAGCGGCCTGCGCGGCAACAACGGTCTGTCGGGGTTGCAAAACTTGCCGGGGCTGGGCGACGTGCCCCAATCCACCGTGTCGATCTGGTTTTTCTGGGCGTCGGCTCTGGCGCTGGGCCTTGGCTACGTGCTGTGCACGTGGGTCGTGTCGGGCAAGTTCGGCTCTGTCATTCGTGCCATCCGCGATGACGAAAGCCGGGTGCGATTTTTGGGCTACCCGGTCGAGGCCTACAAGCTTTTTGTCTTCACGCTCACCGCCGTGATCGCCGCCATCGCGGGCGCGCTGTACTATCCCCAAGCGGGCATCATCAACCCGGCAGAGATTGCACCCATCGCCTCCATCTACCTTGCCGTCTGGGTCGCCATCGGGGGCCGCGGTCGGCTTTATGGCGCGGTGATCGGCGCTGCTTTCGTGTCACTCTTGTCCACCTATTTCACCGGAGGTCAGGCGCCCGACATCAACCTGGGCTTCTACACGATCCAGTGGGTCAACTGGTGGACCGTGCTGCTGGGCCTGTCCTTTGTCGTGGTGACCCTGTTTGCGCCCAAGGGGCTTGGCGGTCTCTTTGACCTGATTGCCGCACGTCGGTCACCGGACCGGCACGGTGCGGACCTCGGCCCCGATGTCGGTGCGCTGCGCGAGAAGGAGGCCGAGAAATGAGTTCGCTTCTAGAAGTGTCGGGCGTGTCGGTGTCTTTTGACGGGTTCAAGGCGATCAACAATCTGACGTTCCAGATCGGCGAGGCCGAGATGCGCGCCGTGATCGGACCCAACGGCGCTGGCAAGACGACCTTCATGGACATCGTGACGGGCAAGACGCGCCCCGACGAAGGCCGCGTGTTGTGGGGCGACAAGTCGCAATCGCTCTTGTCCATGTCTGAAAGCCAGATCGCGCAGGCCGGGGTGGGGCGCAAGTTTCAGCGGCCCACCGTGTTTGAGGATCAGACCGTTGCCGAAAACCTGATGCTTGCGCTCAAGAAAAAGCGCTCGCCGCTCGCTGTGCTGGGGTTCCGTGCCTCACGCGCCGATCATACCCGCGTGGCCGAATTGGCAGACGAGATCGGGTTGTCCGCCGCCTTGGATCGCAAATCGGGCGAGTTGAGCCATGGCCAAAAGCAATGGCTTGAGATTGGCATGCTGCTGGCACAGGAACCCAAACTGCTGCTCGTGGATGAACCCGCGGCGGGCATGACCCCGGCCGAGCGCGAACACACGACCGACATTCTGGTCGAAGCGGCCAAGACACGGGCCGTTGTTGTCGTGGAACACGACATGGAGTTCGTGCGCCGCCTGAATTGCAAGGTCACGGTCCTGCACGAAGGGTCGGTTCTGGCCGAAGGGTCCATCGACCATGTCACGTCGGATGAAGCGGTGATCGAGGTGTATCTTGGCCGGTAACTTGCTGGAAATCGAAGGTCTGACGCTGCACTACGGCGGCAGTGAAATTCTGCGCGGCGTTGATCTGGTCGCGCGGACGGGCGAAGTGACCTGTGTCATGGGCACCAATGGCGTGGGCAAGACCAGTCTGCTCAAGGCGGTGTCGGGCACGCATCTGCGCAGCGGCGGGCACTACCGGCTGAGCGGGCAAGAGATTGGCAAGCTCAGCGCGCATGCCCTGGCGCAACGGGGCGTCGCATATGTCCCACAGGGGCGCGAGATTTTCCCCTTTCTGACCGTTCAGGAAAATCTGGAAACCGGATTTGCCTGCCTGCCGCGCGCCGCGCGGCGCGTGCCAGCCGAGATTTTCGAGCTGTTTCCCATCCTCAAGGAATTCCTCCACCGCCGCGGTGGCGACCTCTCGGGCGGGCAGCAACAGCAGCTTGCCATCGCGCGGGCGCTTGTGACCAACCCCAAGCTTTTGTTGCTAGATGAGCCGACCGAGGGCATCCAACCCAACATCATCAAACAGATCGGCAACGTCATCTCGACCCTGCGCGAAAGGGGGGAGATGGCGATTGTTCTGGTCGAGCAGTATTTCGACTTCGCTTTTGACCTTGGCGACAGGTTCACGGTGCTGGAACGCGGAGCTGTCAAATTGGAAGGGCCAAAGTCGGGCGTAGAACGCGCTAAGCTCTTGGCTGCGGTTTCCGTCTGACAGGGCCTAGTCCGCTTTGCAATACCGGTCGATGATCGCGTTGATTTCTGAGGCAACAATGGGTTTGCGCAGATAGCCATTCATGCCGGACGATGTAATGGTCCGATCATCGTGATAATCGCTGTCAGCAGTCACCGCGATGATCGGGATGTTCTTCGGCGGGTCGGAGAGCGCGTTGCGGATCTCGCGGGTGGCATCGACGCCGGATACCTTGGGCATATGGATGTCCATGAGGATAACGCCATAGGCATCGGGGTCGGCCCGCACCTTGTCCTGGCATTCTTGCCCATCCTTGGCGATTTCGAAATCGTAGCCAAGCGTCTGGAAAATCTCACCCATCATGTACTGGGTAAAGCTGTCATCTTCGGCCAAGAGGATCTTTTTTGATCTGGCAGTCATGCCGCTGCTTCCTCGATATCCTGCGTCGGGATGCTTAGGGTGAACGTGGTCGTGTATCCGAAGTAACGCGACGGGCTTTCAACCTCAAGGTGTCCACCCATCAGTTTCGCAAGGTCCGTGCTGATGGACAGCCCCAACCCCGTGCCACTGTAGCGGCGTGTCAGACTGTCATCGACCTGCAGGAAGCGTTCAAAGACATTGCCGGCATCTTCGGGCGACAATCCTGGGCCGGTGTCAGACACTGAAATGTCGATCATCCCGGCGGCCCCCTCGTCATCGTGGGTCAAACGCAGGTCGATCAGCAGCGCGCCGCTTGTCGTGAACTTGGCCGCGTTGTCGCACAGGTTGTGCACGATCTGGCTGACCCGTTTGTCATCCATGTCCACTGTTTCTGGCAGATCATCGGCGACCTTGACCGACACCTCGATCTCCTTGCCATAGCGTTTGACGGATCCGTTTGCGGTGTCGCACCACTGTTGGGCAATGGCGGCAAGGTTTGTCTCCTTCGGGTGCAACGTGACGGCATTCGCCTCCAGGCGGGACACCTCCAACACATTGGTCAATTGCGCCAGCAGCACCTGTGCTGCTTCCAGCCCCGTTGCAGCCTGTTGTTTCTGCCGGTCCGGCACATCCGACATTTCGATCAATTGAAACAGACCCATCATTGCGTTGAGCGGCGTGCGCACCTCATGGCTCATATTGGCGAGAAACCGTTTGCGTGCAAAAGATGCCTTGACGGCATCGCGTTCGGCCCTTTTGCGCTGAGCGACCTCGTTCTCGAGCGTGCCGATCTGTTGCGTCAAACGCTTGCTCATGTCGTTCAGCGCCAGGACGATCCTGTCGATGGCATCGGTGTGTTGTCGCGGTTCGCGATCAAGCCTGAGATTGAGGGGCGCCGACAGCGATTTTGACGCGTCGACCTGTCGAACGACATCCCTCAGATGCCGGGTCACCATCCAGTAGTACAAAAGCAATAGGGCAAAGGCGACCAGATACGCCTTGATCAAGTTGGTTGCCACAAGGGCAAAGAACTGCGCCCACAAATCCGCCCAGATACTGTCCAGTGAAAGGTAAATCGTCAGCGTACCAATGGGCTCGTTCAGCCCATTCAACTCACGGACCAGATCGAATTCGTTGCGCCGTTCTACATAGTCAGGATCGCCATACTCGAACATGTGCCCGGTCGTGGATTGCAATTCAACATGGGCAACGGCCGGATCAGAGTGGATGCCACGCAGGATAATATCTACCTGGTCGAAATCGAATTGCCAAAGAGCATTCTGCAAGGGATCGACAGACGTCGCACTGACACGGTCGACAATCTGAAAGGCGGCGCCCACCTGGCGCTGGTAGCTGAGATACAACTGCAGCCCGGCGGCAAAGGCCGAAAAGACAGTACTGACCAGCAGGGTCACGACCACAAGGCGCAGACCCAGCCTGTCTTTCAGCGCTGTCCGAACAAAAGTCATCTGTCACCGGTCAACATGCACCGCCAGGATGTCGGCAAGCGTTCCGTCGCTTTGCATCGCCTGCAAGGACGCGTTGAAATCTGACAGGATTTGGTCACGGTTCGGAAAGTCCTTTCGCATGGCCATGTGCACCTCTTGCGATGTCATGATCCCCGGCACGAATTCGAGTTGATCAGCCAGAGGCGGGTCAAGCGTGTTCATGGCGTAATTTACCACATCTACGCTATCCAGCGTCAATTCAATGCGGCCAAAGGCGACCATCTGCAGTGCTTGCAGCGTTGTCGTCACAGTGACCTTGTTCAAGTGGTCCGCGCCGTCGAACTCGTCTTCGTACAGAAAACCGTCGCCAACGGCGATGGTGTGCGGCGCCAGAGCTCCAACATTGGTAAACCTGTGGCCCTCTCCACGGCGTTGGACCAGTTGTATGTCCGTTGAATAGAATGGCTGCGAATACTCAAGAAATTCGGTCAGGTCCGGATCGAAGAACAGACTGCCCACCACATCGTATTCGTTGCGCCGCACACCGTCCATAATGCGCGCCCAAGGCAGGACATCGCTGTCGACGGCGTAGCCAGCATGTTCAAAGACGGCCGAGATGACATGCAACGACAACCCTTTTTCGGGCAGTTCAGCACCGGAAAAGGGCGGCCACTCGTCAGCGACCACGCGAATGGTCGGTGTGCTGTCGTCGGCGTACAGAGCTGTCGCCACGCAGGTCCAAAGCGCCAGCGATAGGTGAAGAGGTCTCATTTAATGTGGTTCCTGCAACCATCTGGAAAAGTGCCCGTATCAAGACGGCATTTGCGTTTAATATTCAATTAAAGGTTGCCTGCAAAATTCCGAAAAACCTGCACATCGCGATGTGTCCGTTCAGGTTGGTACATCTCGATGGCCCCGGAAATTTGGTATCGTGTTGTGAAATGGCGCGTGATCCTGATCATTTTCGAACGCCGCCAGACCTCGCTCTATTGTCGGTGTCGTGGCATCTTTCAAAGGGCTTTGGATGGGGCTTCGAGGTGTATGGTTCTGTAGTTAAAAGGAAAATTTCTACTAACTTTTTAGTTTGACAGAAATTTTACTTTGCGCCTATCGTTGGCACAGTCGGCAAAAACCGGCTCACATAGAAATCTGGGAGGATTAAAGATGCGCAAGTATCTTCTCTCCGCGACGGCTGTAGTTGCAGTCATTGCGGGGCATGGGACTGCTTTTGCCGACACGGCGGCGGCCCAGAAATGGATTGATCAGGAATTCCAGCCATCTACGCTCTCGAAAGACGAGCAGATGTCGGAAATGGAGTGGTTCATCCAGGCGGCAGAGCCATTCTCTGGCATGGAAATCAACGTGCTGTCCGAGGGCATTCCGACCCACGGCTACGAATCCGAGGTGCTGACCAAGGCGTTCGAGGAAATCACCGGCATCAAGGTGAACCACCAGATCCTTGGCGAGGGCGAAGTGGTGCAAGCCGTGCAAACGCAGATGCAGACGCAGCGGAATCTCTATGACGGCTACGTCAACGATTCTGACCTGATCGGCACACATTCACGCCTGCAACTGGCCTACAACCTGACCGAACAGATGGCGGGTGACTGGGCGGCGACCACATCGCCGACGCTCGATCTTGAGGACTTCATGGGCATCCAGTTCACTACTGGTCCCGACGGCAACCTCTACCAGCTGCCTGACCAGCAGTTCGCGAACCTCTACTGGTTCCGCAAGGACTGGTTCGACGACGAAGATAACAAGGCCGCGTTCCAAGCCAAGTATGGCTACGAGCTTGGCGTCCCGGTCAACTGGTCTGCCTACGAGGACATTGCTGAGTTCTTTAGCGAAGACGTCAAGGAGATCGACGGCGTCGCGATCTACGGTCATATGGACTACGGCAAGCGCGCGCCCGACTTGGGCTGGCGCATGACAGATGCCTGGCTTTCGATGGCCGGCGCAGGGTCGGTGGGTGAGCCCAACGGCGTGCCGATCGACGAGTGGGGCATCCGTATGGAAGCCGGTTCGTGCAACCCCAACGGTGCAAGCGTCACCCGTGGTGGAGCGGCGAACGGTCCGGCGGCGGTCTATGCGATCCGCAAGTGGGACGAATGGCTGCGCGCCTATGCCCCGCCCGGAGCGGCATCCTACGACTTTTACCAGTCGCTGCCCGCATTGGCCCAAGGCAACGTGGCCCAGCAGATCTTCTGGTACACCGCCTTTACCGCCGACATGGTCAAGCCGAAGTCCGAGGGCAACAACACTGTGGACGAGGATGGCATGCCGCTGTGGCGGATGGCGCCCAGCCCGCATGGACCATACTGGACCGAAGGGCAGAAGGTTGGCTACCAGGACGTTGGGTCGTGGACCTTCCTGAAATCGACCCCGTCCGAGCGTGCACAGGCCGCCTGGCTTTATGCCCAGTTCGTGACGTCCAAGACGGTCGACGTGAAGAAGTCCCATGTGGGTCTGACCTTCATCCGCGACAGCTCGGTCAACCATGAATCGTTCACCGAACGCGCGCCCAAACTGGGTGGTCTGGTTGAGTTCTACCGCTCGCCCGACCGCGTGGCATGGTCGCCGACAGGCATCAACGTGCCTGACTATCCGAAGCTGGCCCAGATCTGGTGGCAGCAGATCGGTGACGTGAACTCGGGCGCGTTCACTCCGCAAGAAGCGATGAACCGTCTGGCCGAAGAGATGGACATCACCATGGCCCGGATGCAGCAGGCGGACGAAGCGGCTGGTGTCTATGGCGGCTGTGGCCCACGCCTGAACGAAGAGCGAGATGCCGAGTGGTGGTTCGCCAATGGCGGCGCCAAGCCCAAGCTGGAGAACGAGAAGCCGCAGGGCGAGACCGTCAACTATGACGAGCTGGTCGCGCGCTGGCAGCAGTAAGCGAACTGTGGTCCCCGTCTTGTGCGGGGGCCACGCCAGTAGGCCGGACTTCAGCCCGGCTTTCTACGGGGTGCGCCGGGCTAAAGCCCGGCCTACGGGACAGGACAAATGACAATCGAGCTGAAATCGGCGGTCAAAACGATCCGCGGGATCACCCATATCAAGCCGACCTCGCTGGTGCTGGAAACAGGGCACTTCAATGTGCTTTTGGGTCAGACGGGCGCTGGCAAGACATCCCTGATCAAGCTGATGGCGGGGCTCGATCCGCTCGCCTCGGGCGAGGTGTGGATGGACGGGCAGAACGTGTCGCGCCTGTCGACACAGAAGCGGAACATCAGTCTCGTCCACCAGTTCTTTGTGAATTATCCGCAGATGACGGTCTACGACAACATCGCCTCCCCCTTGCGGGTTGCAGGCATGGCGAAGTCCGAGATTCAGGGGCGGGTGGAAGAGGCTGCTGACATTCTGCAGCTGCGGCCCATGCTGAACCGCCGCCCGCAGGAATTGTCAGGCGGGCAGCAGCAGCGGTGCGCGCTGGCCCGCGCGATTGCAAAGGAAAGCCGGGCGGTCTTTCTGGACGAACCGCTGGCGAACCTCGACTACAAGCTGCGCGAGGAGTTGCGGGAACAATTGCCTGAGCTTTTCGCGGGACGAGGGGCGGTGGTCGTCTACGCCACGTCCGAGCCCGAGGAAGCCCTGCTGCTGGGCGGCAAGACGGCGCTGATGAACGACGGTGTTGTCACGCAATTCGGACCCACGGCCGAGATTTACCGCAAGCCGGAAAACCTGACCGCAGCGCGCGTCTTCTCGGACCCGCCGATCAATGCCGCGCAGGTCGTGAAGGCAGGGGACCGCGCGCGCATGGACACCGGCGCAAGTTGGGCGCTGTCAGGTGCGGCGGCGCAGCTGGCAGATGGGCCATACACATTGGCGATCCGACCGCACCACGTGACACCTGTCCCCGCGGGGATAGATTATGTTAAATTATCCGGTAAGGTTTTGGTAACAGAATTGTCCGGCTCTGAATCCAGTGCGCATTTCCAATTGGGGGGCGACGGCTGGGTATCTTTGGCCCATGGCGTGCACCCCTATGAGGTGGGCGAACAGCACGAATTTTACATGGACGCCAGTCATGCCTTCTACTTCTCTGAAGACGGGCGGTTGGTCGCATGAAGCGGTTTCGCCAGCATCGGTGCGCCATGAAGGCACACCCGACATGTCCTGCGGATGGTCAGACGCGGGGCAGGGCATTCACACGTAGGGTGCGCATTCATGCGCACCGCACCGGAGCGATGTGATGGCCAAGATCACCCTTTCGAATCTGCGCCATTCCTATATGCCCAACCCAAGCGGGCCGCAGGACTATGCGCTGAAGGAAATCGACCTCGACTGGCAGGACGGTGGGGCCTATGCGCTGCTGGGGCCGTCAGGCTGTGGCAAGTCCACGCTTTTGAACATCATCTCGGGCCTGCTGGTCCCGTCCGAGGGGCGCATCCTGTTTGACGATCGCGACGTGACGGACCTGCCTCCAGACCAACGCAATATCGCGCAGGTGTTCCAGTTTCCGGTGATCTACGACACGATGACGGTGCGTGATAACCTTGCCTTTCCATTGCGCAATCGCGGAGTGGACGAGGCGCGGATCGCAGCCCGTGTCGCCGAGATTGCGCAGATGCTGGAGGTCGAGGAGATGCTGGACATCCGCGCGTCACACCTGTTGCCCGACAACAAGCAGAAGATTTCGATGGGCCGTGGCCTTGTCCGGGACGACGTGAATGTCGTGATGTTTGACGAGCCGCTGACCGTGATTGACCCGCATCTGAAATGGAAGCTGCGGTCGAAGCTGAAGGAACTGCACCAGCGGGTGCGGGCGACAATGATCTATGTCACCCACGACCAGACCGAGGCGTTGACCTTTGCCGATCAGGTCGTGGTGATGCAGGACGGCGAGGTGGTGCAGATCGGCACGCCGGTTGAGCTGTTCGAGCGCCCGCAGCATACGTTTGTGGGCCACTTTATCGGGTCGCCTGGCATGAATGTCTTGCCCGCTGAGGTGACAGATGGTGGCGTGCGGTTTCAAGGGCGTCAGGTAGCGCTTGAGGGGGCAGTGACGGGGCAGGGTGGCACGACGCAGATCGGCGTCCGGCCCGAATTTGTGTCGCTTGCCGATGCGGGTCTGCCCGCGCGCGTGCGTAACGTGTCGGATGTGGGCCGTCATGCGGTGGTCGAGGCGATGGTGGGTGACACGCCCGTCAAAGCCATTGTGGAGGGCGCGTTGCCTGAACAAGGAGCGGAAGTGCATCTGGCATTCCGCCCGTCCCATACGCGGCTGTACCGCGATGGCTGGCTTTCTACAGAGGTGGCGCAATGAAGACCGAAAATCAAAAGGCGTGGTTCTTTGTCCTGCCGGTCTTGTTGTTGGTCGCGTTCAACGCGCTGGTGCCGATCATGACGGTGGTCAATTATTCGGTACAGGAGACGTTCGGGAACAACGTGTTCTTCTGGCAGGGTCTGGACTGGTTTGAACAGATCCTGCGGTCGGACCGGTTTCAGGCGGCCTTGGGGCGTCAGTTCCTGTTCACCTTCCTGATCCTGATCATCGAGATTCCGCTGGGCATCATTATTGCGTTGTCCATGCCGAAGAAGGGGATGTGGGTGCCGGTGTGTCTGGTGTTGATGGCATTGCCCATGCTGATCCCGTGGAACGTGGTGGGCGCGATGTGGAACATCTTTACCCTGCCGAAGATCGGCCTGATGGGGTATTTCCTGAATGATGTGCTGGGCGTCAACTATGACATGACGCAAGACCCGCTGGCGGCGTGGATCACGATCATTGTCATGGACGTGTGGCACTGGACGTCGCTGGTTGTGCTGCTGAGCTATGCAGGCCTCGTGTCGATCCCGGATGCGTATTACCAGGCTGCCAAGATTGATGGAGCTTCGCCCTGGAAAGTGTTCCGCTACATCCAGCTACCGAAGATGAAGACGGTGCTGACCATTGCGATCCTGCTGCGGTTCATGGACAGCTTCAACATCTATACGGAGCCGTTTGTTTTGACGGGTGGCGGGCCGGGAAATTCGACGACGCTGCTGTCTATCGACCTTGTGAAAATTGCGCTTGGGCAGTTTGATCTGGGCCCTGCGGCGGCGATGAGCCTGATCTATTTCGCGATCACGCTGCTGGTGTCGTGGTTGTTCTATACCCTGATGACGAAGGATGACGCGAAATGAGAAAACGTTCGCTCATCCCGATCCTTTACATCGCGTTCCTGATGCTGCCGATCTATTGGCTGGTGGCGATGTCGTTCAAGACGACGAACGAGATTCTGTCGGGGTTTTCCCTTTTCCCCCAGACCTTTACGCTGGACAACTACAAGGTGATCTTCACCGATCCAAGTTGGTATTGGGGATACATCAACTCGATCATCTATGTGTCGCTGAACACTGTGATTTCAGTCGCTGTGGCCCTGCCTGCCGCCTATGCGTTCTCGCGCTACCGGTTTCTGGGCGACAAGCAGCTGTTCTTCTGGCTGCTGACGAACCGGATGGCCCCGGCGGCGGTTTTCGCCTTGCCATTCTTCCAGCTGTATTCGTCCGTGGGTCTGTTCGATACGCATATCGCCGTGGCGCTGGCGCATTGCCTGTTCAACATTCCGCTGGCCGTGTGGATTCTCGAAGGGTTCATGGGCGGCGTGCCAAAGGAGTTGGACGAGACGGCCTATGTTGATGGCTATTCCTTCCCCCGGTTTTTCATTGTGATTTTCCTGCCGACAATCAAGGCGGGGGTCGGGGTGGCCGCGTTCTTCTGCTTCATGTTCTCTTGGGTGGAGTTGCTTTTGGCGAAGACACTGACGGCGGTGCAGGCCAAACCCATCGCGGCCGAGATGACCAAGACGGCGTCGTCTGCGGGCTATGAATTGGGGCTGCTTGCGGCGGCGGGGACGCTGACGATCATCCCGGGGGCCATCGTGATCTATTTTGTGCGCAACTACATCGCCAAGGGCTTTGCCCTGGGGAGGGTGTGATGAAACGACTTTTGTTTTTGGCCGCCGCGTTTCCGACAACTGCGTGGGCGCAAGGCTGGGGCAATGTCGCCAACCAGCAAGAGGAGACGGGGTTTTCCTGGACCGATCCGCTGTGGCCCAGTTTTTGGATGGCGTGGACACCCGCGACCTTTGTGCTGTTCTGCGGTATCTTTGGCGCCATTGCGGTCATTGGGCTGCTCGAAGGCTTCAAGTATCGTGACGGGGTCGAGCGGCGCGGTGTCCTAGGGTTGACGACGACGCTGGGCGACCGGCTGTTCATCTCGCTTTTGGGCTCGGCTTACATCTTTCTGGCGTGGCTGGGGTTGATGGGGCAGCCGCTGTGGATCCCGCTGGGACTGGCCATCGCCTGGGGTGTCTTCTGCTTCTGGAAGGTGTGAGAAAGCGTTTTGTAAAACGAAAGACTTCGTATTTACTCGCTCGGGCGTAATGAGTGAGCGATACGTCTTGGATAGGACGGCATGAGACAAAAGAAGAAAAGTGAGCTGCTGACCGAGGTTGAACTGGAGTTCATGACAGAACTTTGGGACCTGGGCGAAGGCACCGTACGTGACGTTCTGGACAAGCTGCCGGACGACCGGAACCTTGCCTACACCTCGGCTGCGACCATCCTGCGTATTCTGGAGCAAAAGGAGTTTGTGACCAGCCGCAAGGATGGCAAGCGCCATGTCTTCAAGCCGACGCTGGGCAAGGATGCGTACCAGACCCGCTCGCTCAAGGATCTGTCGATGAAGCTGTTTGACGACACGCCTGCGTCCCTGGTGGCGCGGCTGGTCAATGACGATGCGCTGACAGAGGAAGCATTGGGGCAAATCCGGGCACTTGTGGATCGGAGGTTGAAAAATGATTCCGGGTGACGCGCTGCTCGACGCATTCATTAATGCCAATATTCTTCTTGTCGTAGCTTATGGCCTTTGGTCGGCTGCGCGGTTTTTGTTTCATCGTTTTGGACTGAGCCACAGTTTTTCGACGCAATTGCAGCTTTTGAACAGTGTGTTCGTTGTGATCGTGTTGTCGCCCTTCGTGATCCTTGGGTTTACCACACTCCAATCGAACGGGTACGCGCAGGCGGTCAACGTGAACCTGTCGGATATGGTCGTGGCCTACTACCTGAATGGCGGTTTCAGCATGCAGGCGACCGAGTTTGAACGGCTGGTCAACCTGCGCGACACGTTCCTGAATGACGTGGTCAACGCGGCCGGGTGGGTGGCCTGGCTGGTGATCGCGGCGTTTCTTGTGGGGCTTGCCGTCGGTGCCGGGCGCTTGGTGTTTTCGACCTTCTGCCTGTTTCGGATCGTATCGGCCAGCTATGCGTGGCGACAATTCGGGCGCGTCCGCTTGCGTCTGTCGGACAAGACGCTGGTGCCCTTTTCCACGCGCGGCGTGTGGTTTTATTATGTCGTCGTTCCGTCCCACATGTTGGGGCAGCCGCGAGAGTTGAGCGTGTCGCTCGCCCACGAGTTCCAGCATTTGCGGCAGGGCGATATCGAGTGGGAGATCGTGCTGGAGGCGCTCAAGCCTTTCTTTTTCCTCAACCCGGCCTTTCACGCCTGGAAGCGGCAAGTTGAAAACCTGCGCGAGTTGTCTTGTGACGCCGAGGTGCTGACCCGCGGACGGATCGACGTGCGCGCCTATTGCGATACGCTGCTGGCGGTGTGCCAGCAAACGCTGCGCCGGGATCGTATGTTTGTTGTTGCCGTGCCGAAAGTTACGCTTGTCACGGCCGACCGGTCTGCGCTGCGCGATGGGCGCATGAGTTTTCTTGAACGGCGTATCCTGTCCCTGCTGGACATGCGGCACCTTCGTCGGCCCCGGTTGCTGTATCTGGCGACGTTGATGCCGCTGGCTGCAGCTATCATGTTGACGGCAGTGGCCATTCAGCGCCCGGGAGACTGGAGCCAGGACCGTCTGATGCTGTCAACAGTCGTGAACCTGGAGCGGCTGGACGAGATCAATCGCCTGTCCACCTTTGGGCGCATCCGGAACTGACCACTAGCGGTCGATCTTCCAGGCGTTTGCGTCCGGGTGGACCAGCTTTTGCATAGGTGGCTCATCGGGGTGGCTGATCCGGTGCATGAGCGCGCGGGCCAGAAAATCGCCGGCGATGTCCACGTTTTCTTCCAGCACCAGAATGCCGGGGCGAAAGCGGCGCAGGAAGCTGACCGCTTCCTTGGCCGCGATGTCGAAGTCCTGTTCCAAAACGAGGCCCATCTGCTCAAGCGCTGAAACCATGGTCACGCACCCGCCGATGCTGGGCGCGATCAGGGCATCGGGTCGTTTCGCTTGGCTGAACAGGGTTGTGATAGCATCTTCGACGGCTGCGATGGTGCTGTGCGAGGTCGCGCCTTCGACGATCGAAAACTGCACGCCTTTGTCCGCGGCCGTTTTGCGAGCGCCTTCGATCATGTTCTGGGCATAGGTTTGCGTTTGAGGCGGGGCAAGCAGGGCCACGTGCCGTCTGCCGCGCTCAGCCAGTGCTTCAACGGCGAGCGCACCAAAGGCTGTGTTGTCATAGTCAAAATATGCGTGTTCTGGCGACAATGTGGTGCGGCCATGCGCAACAAAAGGAAACTTCTGCTCCATCATGTAGCGCACGCGCGGGTCATCCGGTTCGGTCTGGTTGATAATCAACCCGTCGGCAGAGCCGGTTTCCACGATATAGCGGATGGGGGTCATGGGATCCTCATCCGGGAAATAGGGCGTGATGATCACATGATAGGGTGTGCCGCGCAGGGCCGATGTGACGGCGGAAATCAGGCGGGCGGTGTTGTTCATCGCGTCGTGTTCGGTGGACATCACAAGCGAGATCACGTTCGTGCGCCCGGTCCGCAAACGGACGCCAGCGCGGTTCGGGCGGTAGCCGATCTGTTGCGCGATGGTGCGAACCCGCTCTTTGGTGTCCTTGCGGATGTCCGGCGCGTCGGCGAGGGCGCGGGAGACGGTGGGCACCGCCAACCCCGAGAGGCGCGCGATTGTCTTTAGAGTGGGCCGTTCACCGGGTGCCATGACGATGTCTTTGGGCGCGTTCTCGGTGCCTGACTTTGTCATGGGTGGCCCTTTCTGATGCGCAACGCGGCTTGTAAGCGAGTGTTCGTCGCGCGGAATGCCAGCGGAATCAAGCCGTTGGTCATATGTTGATGCTTAATTCGGATGACAGCGAAATTCTACCTTGATCGCAAAATCTAAATCGTTGTAGCAATTACTATAACGATTTAGAAGTCAGGGAGGACTCAAGATGAAGACTTTTTCGAAACTGCTGGGCTCTGTCGCCTTGCTGGGTGCGTCTGCGGCGCATGCGGGCGAGTTGGAGGTGACGCATTGGTGGACATCGGGCGGTGAGGCTGCCGCCGTGTCAGAGTTTGCCAAGGCGTTCGATGCCACCGGCAATACGTGGGTGGACGGCGCGATTGCCGGATCGGGTGGCACGGCACGCCCCATCATTATCAGTCGTATTCTGGGTGGCGATCCAATGGGTGCTACGCAGTTGAACCATGGCCGTCAGGCCGAAGAACTGATCCAAGCCGGTCTGATGACCGACCTCACAGAACTCGCCGAGGCTGAAGGGTGGACCGATCTGGTCAATCCGTCGTCTTTGCTGGAGTCGTGCACCTACGAGGGTCGCATTTATTGCGTGCCTGTGAACATCCATTCATGGCAGTGGATCTGGCTGAGCCATGACGCCTTTGCACAGATTGATACCGCCGTTCCATCGGACTGGAACGAATTTGCCGCTGCCGCACCCAAGCTGGAAGCGGCCGGGATTGTGCCGCTTGCCATGGGTCAGCAGGGATGGCAGCAAAACGGCGCCTTTGGTGTGATGACCATTGCCATCGCAGGCCTTGATGCCTGGAGCAAAGTCGTGATCGACAAAGATGCCGACACGGCCCGTGGGCCAGAATATGCCGCTGTGTTCGAGGCAGCGGTGGATGCGCGCAATTTCGCGGCGAATTCGAACGTGCAAGATTGGAACCTTGCCACAAACATGGTCATCACAGGCAAGGCCGGGGGCCAGATCATGGGCGACTGGGCGCAGGGTGAATTTCAGATGGCCGGACAGGTCGCGGGAGAAGACTATACCTGCCTGCCCGGTCTTGGCGTGAACGAAATTCTCGATACCGGCGGCGACGCGTTCTACTTCCCCGTGATCGACGATGAAGAGACGAAGGCCGCACAGATGGCTTTGGCTTCCACGCTGATCTCTCCGGAAGTGCAGGTGGCGTTCAACCTCAAGAAAGGGTCGCTGCCTGTTCGTGGTGACGTTGATCTGACTGCTGCGAACGATTGCATGCAAAAGGGTCTCGATATCCTCAACGCAGGTGGGATCATGCCGTCGGGCGATATGAACCTGACCGCCGATACGCAAACGCAGATCGAGGATCTGATGGCGGAATTTTGGACCTCCGATATGTCTGCGGCCGACGCGCAAGAGCGGTACGCAGACATCATTGCGTCCGCCGACTAAGGGCGCACCTCCCAGTCACCTGCCCGGGCGACCGGGCAGGTGCAGTGCGGCATAGGGCGGGGATCCTGTCATGTCTTCTTCTTCGAATGTGCGGCGGCCTGCGGGTCTGTTCCGCAACCTGTCGGCCAAGATCGCCTCGATCCCAATGGTGCTTACCGCACTGGTGGTATTCGTGGGCGGGACGGCGTGGACAGTGCTGTATTCCTTTACGTCGTCAAAGCTGCTGCCCAAGCTGAACTTTGTCGGGCTTGATCAATACGAGCGGCTTTGGAGCACGCGGCGGTGGCTGATCTCGATCGAAAACCTTGCCGTATACGGCTTCTTTTCGATGATCTTCACCCTGCTGATCGGGTTCACGCTGGCCGCACTTCTGGATCGCAAGATCCGGGGAGAGGACGTGTTCCGCACCATCTTCCTTTATCCCTTTGCCCTCAGCTTCGTCGTGACGGGCCTTGCGTGGCAATGGATCCTGAACCCCGATCTGGGTGTGCAGAGTGTCGTGCGGTCGATGGGGTGGGAAAGCTTCACCTTCAACCCGCTCAACGACCCCGACATCGTGATCTACGGCATCCTGATTGCCGGGCTGTGGCAGGGCACGGGGCTGATCATGTGCATCATGCTGGCCGGTCTGCGCGGCATTGATCAGGAGATCTGGAAAGCCGCGCGCGTCGACGGGATTGGGACGGTGAAAACCTATGTCCGCATCGTCATCCCTATGATGCGCCCGGTCTTCATCACCGCGCTGGTGCTGATCGCAAGCGGGATCATCAAGATTTACGACCTCGTCGTGGCCCAGACCAATGGTGGCCCGGGTATCTCCTCTGAAGTGCCTGCGAAATATGTGATCAACTACATGTTCCGTGCTCAGAACCTGGGCCAGGGCTTTGCCGCGTCGACCATGATGCTCTTGAGCGTGGTCATCATCCTGATCCCCTGGGCCTATCTGGAATTCGGAGGCAAGAAACGTGGCTGACGCAGTGACCCCGCGCGGGCCCAAGCCGCGCCCCCGTTTTTCACGCACCAACATTATGCTTTATGGCACGCTGATTGTCGTGGCCGCCTACTATGCGCTGCCGCTTTACGTGATGATCGTGACGTCGCTGAAGGGGATGCCTGAAATCCGCATCGGCAATATCTTTGCCCCGCCGGTCGAGGTCACATTCCAGCCGTGGGTCAAGGCGTGGGCCGAAGCCTGCACCGGCATCAATTGCGATGGGTTGAGCCGAGGTTTCTGGAACTCGGTCCAGATCCTGGTCCCGTCGGTGATCCTGTCCATCGCGATTGCATCGGTGAACGGCTACGCGCTGGCCAACTGGAGGTTCAGGGGGTCCGAGGTGTTCTTCACCATCCTGATCGTTGGGGCCTTCATCCCGTATCAGGTGATGCTCTACCCGCTGGTGATCATCCTACGCGAGATGGGGCTATACGGAAGCATCTGGGGTCTTGTGCTGGTGCACACGATCTTTGGAATGCCGATCCTGACGCTGCTTTTCCGCAACTACTTCACCTCTGTGCCCGAAGAGCTGTTCAAGGCCGCGCGCGTCGATGGGGCAGGGTTTTGGGGTATCTATTTTCGCATCATGCTGCCCATGTCCCTGCCGATTTTCGTCGTGGCGATCATTCTGCAAGTTACGGGCATCTGGAACGACTTCCTGTTCGGCGTGATCTACACCAAGCCCGCCGATTACCCAATGACGGTGCAACTCAACAACATCGTCAATTCGGTGCAAGGCGTGAAGGAATACAACGTCAACATGGCCGCCACGCTGCTGACCGGCCTTGTTCCCCTCATCATCTACTTCGCATCCGGCAAGCTCTTTGTCCGGGGCATCGCCGCTGGCGCGGTGAAAGGCTGACCCATGACTTCTGTTCTTGTCAAAGACCTGACTTTGAAATTCGGTGCGCTGACCGTGCTGGACAACCTCAACATCGATATTCCGGAGGGCGAGTTCCTTGTCCTGCTGGGCGCATCGGGCTGCGGGAAGTCCACGCTGCTCAACTGCATCGCCGGGCTTTTGGACGTCACCGACGGCGAAATCCATATCAATGACCGTAATGTCACGTGGGAGGAACCGTCGGGCCGGGGTATCGGAATGGTGTTCCAATCCTATGCGCTCTATCCGCAGATGACGGTTCAGGGGAACCTGTCTTTCGGCCTCAAGAACGCGCGGATGCCCAAGACCGAGATACAGGAGCGCGTGGCACGCGCGGCAAAGGTCCTGCAGATCGAGCCGCTCTTGCACCGCAAGCCCGCAGCCCTGTCAGGGGGGCAGCGTCAGCGCGTTGCCATCGGCCGCGCCCTGGTCCGTGACGTGGACGTTTTCTTGTTTGACGAACCCTTGTCGAACCTTGACGCCAAGCTGCGCGCTGACCTGCGGGTCGAGATCAAGCGGCTGCATCACAGCCTGAAAAACACGATGATCTACGTCACCCATGATCAGGTCGAGGCGATGACGCTGGCCGACCGCATCGCGATAATGAAGGGCGGGATCATCCAGCAACTGGACACACCGACAGAGATCTACAACCGGCCGACCAACAAATATGTGGCCGGTTTCATCGGCAGTCCCGAGATCAATTTCTTCGAAGGCGCGGTCGAGGGCGGTGGCTTTGTCACCGGCGGTGAGCGGTTCGCGCTGGATGGATACAGCTTTCAGGGGGCGGTGTCAGGCGGTCCGGCCTGGTTGGGCATTCGGCCCGAGCACATCGTGTCGGGTGAGGCTGCCGCTTCTTTACCCGTGACCGCCGAGGTCACCGTCGATCTGGTCGAGCCGATGGGGTCCGACACGCTCGCCTGGGCCACCTTTGCTGGAATGCCGCTGCGCATCCGCATGGATGGCCAAGCGGCCGTCGGCACAGGGGATCGGATCAAGATTGGCTTTGATCCGGCGCGCGCATCGCTCTTCGACAAGACGACCGAGGAAAGGCTCTAACACGAATGCTGGACCTGAGCGGCCTCTGGCACCTGTCGGATGAGACGGGTCAATACACCGCGGCGATGGTGTTGCCCGGCGACGGGATCAGTGC
This sequence comes from Tateyamaria omphalii, assembly GCF_001969365.1. Taxonomy (NCBI): domain Bacteria; kingdom Pseudomonadati; phylum Pseudomonadota; class Alphaproteobacteria; order Rhodobacterales; family Roseobacteraceae; genus Tateyamaria; species Tateyamaria omphalii. The sequence continues at coordinate 570,676 of NZ_CP019312.1, forward strand.
TTTGCGGGACGCGGGGGTCATTCCGGACCCATATTGGGGGCGCAATGAACATGACTTGCGATGGATCAGCGAACGCGACTGGCTGCTGACCCGTACCTTTCGCGCAACGGGCCGCCATATGACCCTGGTCTTGCCGATGCTCGACACCGTGGTTGACGTGTCGTTGAACGGCAAGACCGTTTTGAATGCCGACAGCATGTTTCGCACCCACCGTGTGGATGTGTCGGATGCGCTGCTGGCGGGGGAGAATGTGATTACGCTACATTTCCGATCTGCCCCTCGGGTCGCCAAGGCACGGGCGGACGCGCAACCGTTCCCTGTGCCCTTTCAGGCCGAGAATTGCCCGATCCCGCATGGCAATATGCTGCGAAAACCGGAGTGCGATTTCGGTTGGGACTGGAACATCGCGCTTGCGACATTTGGCCTGTATGGCGACATCCGGTTAGAACCGCACGGCCCGCGCATTGCCGATGTCGTGGTGGCACAGCGCCATGCTGGGGGACACGTCGTCGTCGATTGCACTGTGCATGGCGAAGGGATCGCCGACGGCCTAGACGTATCCATGTCTTTGTGTGGTGAAAGGGTTGTGGGTCAGATGGCCAAGAACCGCGCAACGCTTTCCATTGAAATCAAGGCGCCGGAGCTGTGGTGGCCTGTGGGGCAGGGATTGCAGGTCTTACATGATTTGGTGGTTTCGGTTGCGGGTGCCAAGGTCACGCGCCGTGTCGGCCTGCGTGACATTGAGCTGGTGACCACGCCTGACGACAGCGGTGCAGGCTTTGCCCTGCACATCAATGGGCGACCTGTTTTCATGAAGGGCGCGAACTGGATTCCCGCCGACGCGCTTGCCGGTGCCATCACGCCGGATGGGTGCCGCGATCTGCTGCACTCGGCGGTCGATGCGAATATGAACATGATCCGCATCTGGGGCGGGGGCCGCTACGAGCCTGACTGGTTCTATGATCTGTGCGACGAGATGGGCCTGCTTGTCTGGCACGACTTCATGTTCGCCTGCCATCTTTACGCATCGACCGACGCGTTCCTCGCCGACATTGATGGCGAGGTGCGTGAACAGGTTGCCCGGCTGAACCACCACGCGTGCATTGCGCTGTGGTGCGGGGACAACGAGTTGCTTGGCGCCCTCAACTGGTACCCCGAAAGCCGGGCGCACCGGGACCGCTATCTTGTCGCCTATGACAGGTTGAACCGGACGATTGAAACCGCCCTGAAAGACACGGCGCCCACCGCGATCTGGTGGCCCTCCAGCCCGTCGCCGGGGCTGATGGATTTCAGTGACAACTGGCACGATGACCGGTCGGGTGACATGCATTTCTGGTCTGTCTGGCATGAGGGCCGCGATTTTGAACACTACCGCGACGTGCGCCCGCGTTTTTGTTCCGAATTTGGCTTTCAGTCCTACCCGTCGACGGACGTGATCCGCCGATTTGCGGAACCTGCCGATTTCAACATTGCCTCGCCAGTGATGGAGAGCCATCAGAAGAACGCAGGCGGCAACGCACGCATCGCCGAGACGATGTTCCGTTACTTCCGCTTTCCGAACGGGTTCGAAGATTTCGTTTATCTCAGCCAGGTGCAGCAGGCCTTGGCGATCAAGACCGCGGTGACCCATTGGCGCGGACTGAAGCCGCATTGCATGGGTACGCTGTATTGGCAGTTGAACGACACTTGGCCGGTTTGTTCTTGGTCGAGCCTCGATCACGGCGGCGGATGGAAGCTGCTGCACTACGCCGCGCGCCGGTTCTATGCGGATGTGACCGTGGTTGCGCTGCCGGAGGGTGACCAGATCACGTTGCGGGCTGTGAACGACACCGCGGAGGCGTGCGACGTAGATATCGAAGCGTTTGCCGTGGCGCCGTCAGGCCAGATGCGCCTGCTTGAACGCGCATCCATGACGGCGCCGACCGAGCACGCTGCCAGCATCCTGTCCGTGTCCGGAACTGCGCTGACTGAGGACGAGGTCCTATGGTTCGACTGGACCGTGGATGGCGGGGACACGCGGTCCGATCACTTTGCACCGCGCCGGTACAAGTCTTATCCGCTTGTCGCGCCCTGCATCTCGACCGACATCGTTCCGGACGGATCGGCGTGGCGCATCACGTTCACCGCACAGCATCTCGCGTTGTTTGCAGCGGTCGAGGCTGATCAGCCCGGCCGTTTCAGCGACAATTGCTTTGATCTGGCCCCGGACCGCCCCGTGACCATCCGGTTCCAACCGCGCGATGGGACGGTCCAACCGACTTTCACCCTGCGCGACCTTCATTCTGCCACGTATCACACCTGAAAGGCCCCGATATGACTGCATTGTCCTACCAGCTTTACAGCTCCCGTCTGTTTCCGCCGCTCGAAGACACGCTCAAGATGCTCGCCGAGATCGGCTATGCCCAAGTGGAGGGGTACGGCGCGCTTGTCGCCGATGCCGACGCGATGGACGCATTGGAACGTGGCTTGCAGACCACGGGCCTCACGATGCCAAGCTGCCATGTAGGTCTGGCGATGTGCGAGGGCGATCCAGATGCGGTTCTGGCCATTGCGGAACGGTTCGGGATCGAAACCGTGGTGATCCCCTTCATCATGCCCGATGACCGACCGACGGACGCTGCGGGATGGCGCGCATACGGCGCCCGCCTTGCAGCGGTCGCGGACCGGCTGGCGGTGTCCGGCCGCACGCTGGCCTACCACAACCATGACTTCGAATTCATGCCGCTTGCCGATGGCAGCTTGCCCATCGACCTGATCCTGGATGCCGCGCCGGACGTGCTGTTCGAATACGACGTGGCGTGGGCCGTGCGCGCAGGTGCCGATCCGATGGCACCGATTGACCGCTACCGCGCCCGCATCGCTATTGCCCATCTCAAGGATATCGCCCCCGAAGGTGAAGCCGCGGACGAGGACGGTTGGGCGGACGTGGGCCACGGCACCATGGATTGGCCCGCTCTGTTCAATGCACTGAAGGCCGCGGGCACCAAGCATTTCGCGGCGGAACACGACAATCCCAGCGATCACCGTCGATTTGCCCAACGGTCATTCGACGCGGTCCAGACTTTTTGAAGGAGACGGCCATGCAAGGCATTGGCATCATCGGATGCGGCAACATCTCGACCGCGTATCTCACCCTCGCGCCTCTGTTCAAAGGGCTCGAGGTGCGCGCGGTCGCCGACCTGAACCCTGCAACGGCGCAGGCGCAGGCGGCGGCCTTTGGCGTGCGGGCCAACACGGTCGATGGGCTGTTGGCGGCTGACGACATCGACATTGTCGTGAACCTGACCATCCCGGATGCGCATTTCGAGGTCACACGCGCCATCCTAGAGTCAGGCAAACACGCCTATTCCGAAAAGCCCATCGTTCTGACCCAGGAACAGGGCGAGGTGCTACGCCGCCTTGCTGCTGAAAAGAACCTGCGCATTGGGTCGGCCCCCGACACGTTCCTGGGCGGCGCGCATCAGGCTGCGCGGGCGGCCATTGATGCAGGACAGATCGGAGACGTGGTGGCGGGCACGGCGCATGTGATGAGCCATGGGATGGAGCATTGGCATCCGAACCCCGACTTTTTCTTTTTGCCCGGTGCCGGGCCGATGCTGGATATCGGTCCGTATTACGTGACCAATCTTGTCCAGCTTCTGGGGCCGGTGCAGCGCGTCGGTGCGCTGACGTCCACGCCGTCGCCGACGCGCACCATTCTGTCAGAGCCTCGGCGCGGAGAGGTGATTCCGGTCAAGACGCCCACCAACATCCACGCGCTGCTAGAATTCGTGAACGGGGCGACCATCACGCTGTCTACGTCCTGGGATGTCTGGGCGCACCGCCACGGCAACATGGAGCTGTACGGGACCGAAGGCACCATGTTCCTGCCCGACCCCAACTGGTTTTCCGGCACGGTCGAAGTGACTGGCAAGGACGGCATAACGCATGCGCTTGAGACGGAAACCCACCCGCTGGGCGTGCCCAATCAGGAAAACAACGGAACGGCCAAGGCGAACTATCGCACCGCAGGCCTCGCCGAGATGGCGGCGGCGATGAACGACGGACGCCCGCACCGGTGTTCGCTGGAACTGGCGCTTCATGCGGTTGACGTGATGACGTCGGTTCTCACGTCTGGTGAGACCGGGCAGATGGTCACGCTTGCCACAACCTGCACGCGACCAGAGCCATTGACGGAAGACGCCGCGAAAGCATTGCTGAAATAAGGCGAAGGGCGCGGTTTTACGCGCCCTTGCCAAGATACCTGCTCAGGGCGGCATCCACGCCGTCGGCCCAGATCACACGCAACCACGTATCGAACGACGTGGCAAAGGCGGGCACATCCGCCAGGTCCTGATAGTATTGGCTTTGCGCCAGCCAAGTGCGCGGGTCGGTCTTGGCCGCCTCTGCTGCGGGCACAAGCGTATCCCAATGGGGATCGTTGGCCTCGATCCGGCTTCCATCTTGGCGCGTGCCGGCGCACATGCGGGCCCAGAGCGCTTCGACCAGGCTCAACCCTTCGACACTGCCGCCCGCCGCCAGCGCGTCGCGCAGGATCGGTAGCACAAAGCCCGTGTGCCGGGAGGAGCCGTCGAAGGCCACGCGCCGCGTGGTGTCACGGATCGCGGGGTTGGAGAAGCGGGTTTCGATCAGATCGACATAGGACGCGGGGGTGACGCCCGGCACTTCGGAGACGTACGGCGCGATCTCTTCCATCTGGACCGTGCGAAAGAAGGGACGGATTTGCGGGTGCGACATACAGTCGGCAATCGTTTCCAAGCCCAGCAATTCGCCCGCATTGGCCAGAACCTGATGCCCAGCATTCAGGATGCGGATTTTCATCGCCTCATATGCGTGCACCTGATCCGTAAAGATGGCCCCCGCCAGGTCCCAATCGGGGCGCCCGGCACAGAACGCATCCTCGATCACCCATTGCCGGAAGTCTTCGTGTGTGACCGGGGCGGCGTCCGCGATGCCGAACTGGGCGGCCAGCGCGATCTCACTCGGTCCGGTGGCAGGTACAATACAGTCGACCATGGAGTTGGGAAATGTTGCGTGAGTGGTGAGCCAATCCGCAAGGTCGGGGTCTGTTGCACGTGCGAGTGATACGATCACGTTGCGCAGGATATCGCCATTGCCCTGCAGGTTGTCACAGCTTTGGCTGGTGAACGGTCCGTGGCCCGCCGCCATGCGCCGCGACAGGGCCGCTACCATCGCGCCAAATGCCGTGCGGGGCACCGTTGGATGGGCGATGTCATGGGCGATATCCGGGTGTTTCAGGTCCAGGCCGCCGGTGGCAGCGTCGATGTAATAGCCGCCTTCGGTCACCGTCAGGGCCACGATGCGGATATCGGGTCGCGCCATGGCGTCGATGAGCGCTGCGTTGTTCGCTTCGACTGGAAGGAAGTCGATCATGGAGCCAACGATCTCGGCGGATGTCCCGCTCGGATCAAGCTCGACCAGCGTTGTCAGGCAGTCCTGCGCCAGCAGCTTCTCCCGCATCACCGCGTCGCCGGGCCGGACGCCTGCGCCGATGATGGCCCAGTCCTGTGCGAGGCCGCCCTGCATCAGCCGATGCAGATACCAAGCCTGGTGACCACGGTGGAAATTGCCTACGCCGATATGGACGATGCCGGGGCGCAAGGCGCTCCGGTCATAGGTAGGGCGCTGGACGCTATCAGGCAGCGCTGCAAGGGCCGCCTCCGACAAGGGAAGAGCGGGGCGCTTTGTCGAACCATCTGCCATCAGCTCATCCATTGTCCGCCATCGACGTTGTAGGTTTGCGCGACGATGTATTCGGCGGCGTCACTGGCCAGAAACACGGCCATCCCGGACAGATCCTCTGCCGTGCCCATGCGGCCATAGGGCACCGCCGCGCCCACTTCGCGTTTCTTTTGTCCCGGTGCCTTGCCCTCGTGTTTGGCAAAGAACGCATCAACCCCGTCCCAGTGTTCGCCATCGACCACACCGGGGGCGATGGCGTTCACGTTGATGCCGTGCTGGATCAGGTTCAGGCCCGCTGATTGGGTCAGGCTGATGACGGCGGCCTTGGTCGCACAATAGACAGCCACAAGCGGCTCGCCCCGCCGTCCGGCCTGGGACGCCATATTGATGATGCGCCCCCTGACGCCTGCGTCGATCATATGCCGTGCCACCGCCTGCATCGTGAACAGCACGCCTTTGACATTGATGTCGAACACACGGTCAAAATCGCTGCGCTCAATCTCGGTAATGGGCGCGGCAGTGAAGAGGGCAGCGTTGTTGATCAGAATGTCGATTTGGCCGAATTTTTCGACCACACGCGTCACAGCAGCGTCGATGCTGTCCTGACGGGTCACATCCATATCCACCGCGATGGCGGCGTCGCCGATGTCGGCTGCCGCCGCGCTGGCGCGATCAATGTCGATGTCGGCGATGGCCACACGTGCCCCTTCGGCCACATAGGCGCGGGCAAACGCCAGTCCAATGCCGCGCGCGGCACCCGTGATCAGCGCTGTTTTGCCGTCCAATCGCTTCATGCCATGCGCAGCCCGTCTGCGTCGAACCTGTGCAGCTTGTCCAATTGCGGCGTGAGATAGATGTCATCGCCGTGGGTCACCGCGATGTCACCGTTGATCCGCACCGTGATCATGTCGGCCAGACCTGTGTCATGGACGTGGATGAACGTGTCGGACCCCAGATGTTCGGCCACACCCACGCGGCCCTTCCACATGCCTTCGGTCTTGCTGACATCTGTGTGCTCTGGGCGGAACCCGATTGAGGTCGCACCCTGCTTTTCGGCCTCTGGGCCGCTGATGATGTTCATCTTGGGTGAGCCGATGAACCCGGCCACAAAGATGTTGCGCGGCGTGTGGTAGAGGTCGAGGGGCGAGCCGACCTGTTCGATGTTGCCTGCGCGCAGCACCACGATCTTGTCGGCCATTGTCATCGCTTCGACCTGATCGTGGGTCACATAGATCATGGTGGTGCGCAGACGGTTGTGCAGTTCCGAAATCTCAAGCCGCATACCGACACGCAACGCCGCATCAAGGTTCGACAGCGGTTCGTCAAACAGGAACGCCGCTGGCTCGCGTACAATCGCACGGCCGATGGCAACCCGCTGGCGCTGACCGCCAGAGAGTTGCCCCGGCTTCTGCTCGAGATAGTCGGCAAGGTTCAGAATCTTGGCGGCCCCTTCGACCTTCTTGTCGATCTCGGACTGGCTCATCTTGGCCATCCGCAAGGGGAAGGCGATGTTCTTGCGCACAGTCATATGCGGGTAAAGCGCGTAGGATTGGAACACCATGGCCAGTCCGCGCTTGGACGGTGGCACTTCGGTTGCGTCCTTGCTGTCAATCAGGATCTGGCCAGACGTCGTCTCTTCCAGCCCCGCGATCAGGCGCAAGAGCGTGGACTTCCCGCACCCGGACGGGCCGACGAAGACCGCAAACTCGCCATCCTCGATGGTCAGGTTCAGGGGCGGGATGACCTGTGCATCCCCAAAGCTCTTGGTCACGTTTTCAAGTACGATACGTCCCATTGTGTTTCCTTTTATGCGCGACCGCTTTGCTGCTTGAGCGCGGGCATTCCTATTTCACGGCACCGAAGGTCAGACCTTGGACCAGTTGCTTTTGACAGAACCAGCCCAGCACGATGATCGGGCCAACGGCGGCGGCCGACACGGCAGAGAGGCGGCCAAAGAACAGACCCTCGGGCGCACGGTTGCCTTCGATCAACTTGGACAGGGTCGCGGCTTCGGTGGTTGTCAGGCGGACCGTCCAATACGCCTCGTTCCAGCAGAAGATGAAGCACAGAAGCGCGGTTGAGGCGATGCCACCCCAAGCCAGCGGGATCAGGATCTCCTTGACCTCGCCCCAGGTGTTCACGCCGTCCATCTTGCCCGCTTCGATGATGTCCTTTGGGATTTCCTTGAAATAGGTGAACAGCATCCAAACCACGATGGGCAGGTTGATCAGGCTCAGGACCAGAACAATCAGGAAATGGGTGTCGAATATCCCCAAGCTTTTGGTCAGGAACGTCATCGGATACAGCACCGCAGCGGCCGGCAGCATCTTGGTCGACAGCATCCACATCAGCACGTCCTTGGTGGCGCGGGATGGGTTGAACGCCATGGCGTAGGCGCATGGGATGCCGACAAACAGCGTGAACAGTGTGGCAAAGACCGATGTGATGACCGAGTTGGTCGCAAAGCGCCAGTAGTCGTAGTTCTCGGTCATGTTCAGGTAGTTGTCGAGCGTGGGCGTAAAGAACAACAGGAACTCGGGCTTCACCGCATCTGCGTCGGTCTTGAAGCTGGTCAGGATCATCCAGAAGATCGGGAAGAAGAACAGCAGGCCCACGATCCATGCCAGAACCGGTCGGCTGACCTTTGAAAAGCGGGATGTTTCTGCAACGATGGCCATAGTGCTTACTCCATCAATGTCTTGCCGATCATCCGCAGCAGGAAGATGGCAACGATGTTGGCGAGGATGACGGCAAAGATGCCCGTGGCACTGGCGGCGCCAATATTGTTGTTGGCAAACTCACCGATCAAATAAGGCAGGTTCTTGTTCCCGTTGCCGCGGCTGACAATCTCAATCTCGGCATAAAGCGACAGGTGAAAGATCGCCTGGATCATCACCACGATGGCGATGGGGCGCGACAGGTGCGGCAGGGTCAGGAACCGGAACTGCGACCATGTGCTTGCACCGTCCAGCACGGCGGCCTCTTTCTGCTGCTGATCCTCGGATTGCAGCGAGGTCATGAAGATCAGGACGGCAAACGGTGTCCACTGCCACGTCACCATGATGATGACGGCATAGGCCGAGGTTTGCGTGGCGCGGAACGAAATCGGTTCAAGCTGCGGCCAAAGGGAAAAGAACCACCCGACGCCCGGCGCGTTTTGAAGCGATGTGATCACGCCGTTGATGCCGCCGACGGCCAAGCCTTGTAGACCCAGCACCGGATCGAGGATCATGTTGATCCACAGCACCGCATTCACGGCGGGCATCACGAAGAAGGGCGAGATCAAAAGCACCCGCACGATGCCCTGTCCAGGGAATGACTTGTTGATCAGGACGGCGATTAGGACGCCCAGGATAACGGTCAGAAAAAGGATGCTGCACACGATCACCAGACTGTTCTGTATGGCGAACAGGAAATCCTTGTTGTTCAGCACGAATTGGTAGTTGCCGAAGCCCCGCCAGTTGCTCAAGGAAGGCGATGTCCACTCCGGGCGGCGCAGGCTGTTCAGCACATAGCGGATGAACGAAAAGTATAGTGTCATCCCCAGCGGGATCAGCATCCAGATCAACAGCAGCACAACGGCCGGTGTTTGAAGGAGGCGGGGAAGCTTTCTGTCGGACATGACCCTAAACCCCGGCGCCGCGCTATTCATGCGGTGCCAATTGGAACGAAGTTGTGTTTTGCGAATACCAGCTTAGGCCAAATGCGGTTCCGCGGAACCCTTCTGACCAAACCAAGGCGCTGGTTTGGGTGGGAGGACCGCCAGAGCGGACCTCCCGTAAGTCTGGGAAGACTTAGTAGTAACCGGCTTCGCGCATGATCGCGTCGGCCGCATCTTGCGATGCTGCGATGGCATCATCCACCGACTTCGCACCCGACAGCGCCGCGGCCATTTCCTGAGCGACGGCAGATCCAACCTCGGGGAATTCCGGGATCGCTGCGAACTGAACACCGACATAGGGCTTCAGGTCTGTGGCTTCAGGTGCCGCCGACTCGATGGCTGCCAGTTCCGCTGAGGCAAAGCCCGCAACGGCCTGGAAGTCCGCGTTGGCATATGTGGATGCACGCTGGCCTGTCGGGACCTTGGCCCAACCGAACTCAGGGTGATCTGCAACGGCCTGCACGTACTCTTTGGACGTGGCCCACTCGATAAAGGCTTTTGCCTCTTCTGCGTTTTCGGTGCCTGCGGGCACGGCCATGGCCCAGGCCCACAGCCAGTTCGCACCAACCGGGTTACCGGCATTCGGCGACTGCGCGTATGCGACACCGTCCACTTCCAGGAAAGACGCCGCGATCGTCGCGTCGATCCACATGCCGCACTTGCCTTCGTTGTACAGCGCGAGGATCTCGTTGAACGAGTTGCCTTCGGATCCGGGCGGGCCGTAGTTGCCCAACAGATCAACATAGAAGTTGATCGCAGCACGCCACTCGTCGCTGTCGATGGTCGGCTTGTAGTCCGCGTCGAACCAGGCACCACCGAACGAGTTCACGACGGTCGTGATGAACGCCATGTTGTCGCCCCAGCCCGGCTTGCCGCGCAGGCACGCGCCATAGACACCATTGTCGGGATCGTGGATCGCCGCGGCAGCAGCCTTGACGTTGTCCCAGCTGTCGTTGTCGGCAATTGTGACACCGGCGGCATCGGTCAGGTCCTTGCGGTACATGACCATGGACGATTCACCGTAGAATGGTGCCGCGTACATCGTGCCTTCGTGGGATAGACCAGCGCGCATCGCGGGCAGAATGTCGTCCACGTCGTACTCAGCGCCGAACTCCAGCGGCTCGATCCAGCCGGCGGCTCCCCAGATGGGCGCTTCCTGCATGCCGATGTTGATGATGTCGTACTGACCGCCACCGGTTGCCGTGTCGGACGTGACCTGCTCGCGCAGCACGCCTTCTTCCAGCGACACCCACTCCAGCTGAACGCCGGTTTCTTCGGTATAGGCCTCTGCGACCTTCTGCATGTTGATCATGTGACCGTTGTTCACGATCGCGATGGTGAGCGATTTTGCGTGGCCGTCGGCCAGTGCGCCCGTCGCCGTGACCAGCGACAGCGCCGTCGCCGCACGAAGTGCGTTCTTAAGGTACATCCGACTCCTCCCTTGATTGGATGTTGCGTACAAAACGGTACTGTCAGAACTGTCGCTGCGTCAAATTATTTTTTACGCGCGTAAAGAATTTGCGATAATGTTCGCAAATTCAGAGCCTAAGCCGAATCTCGCATGATCAAACGGGCCGAAAACAGAGTTTCTTCCCGCGTCGAAAAGCGGCCACCCGATTCGATGAGGTGAAACAGTGTGTCCACGGCATGACCCGACACATTGGCATAGTCATGGGCCGCCGTGGTCAAGGCGGGACATGTGTACCGAGAGAACGGGTGATCGTCATGGGATGCGATACGCAGGTCATGCCCCGCGTCGCGGCCAACTCTGTAGCCTGCCTCGTAGCAGGCAGACAGCAGGCCGATGGCCAACCGGTCGTTGCTGCACAGGATCGTGTCCGTAGTCAGTGCCTTGCGCGCTAGGATGTCATGACCCCCTTTGCGCCCGATCTCTTCAAACGCCCAGCCGGTACCGTCTATCTGCAGCATATGTGGTTCCAGCCCCAGCCGCTCCATCATATCGAGGTAGGCCCGGCGGCGTTTGTTCGCATTCGGGTTGGCCGGGTGCTTCATCTCGAAAAAGCTGGGCGGTTCGCCGGTTCGGCTCAGGTATTCAACGGTTTGGGACACAAAACTGTAATTGTCCGACCCGACAAACGCCTCGCCCATCCCTTCGATATTGCTGTCAAACAGCACAGTGGGCACGTCCCGGCAGAAGCTTTCTACGACCGACTTGTCGGATGTCCGCCCCAACGGTGCGAGCAAGACCCCCGCTGGTTTCAGCGACCGCAAGGTGTCGAGAATATCGCGTTCCTGTTCTGCTTCGCCGTGCGAACTGAACAGCGATGGCGAAAACCCGGCTTCGATACAGCGCTGTTCGATCACGCGTGCGATCTCGCCGAAAAACGGGTCGGTAAGGTACGGCACGACGATCCCGATATTCTTGGTCAGCTGCCGGTTCTGGTTCATCGCATAGATGTTGGGCCGGTAATCATATTGCTCGATCGCCGCTTCGATCCGTGCGCGGGTTGAGGCGCGCACGCTTGTCGGATCGTTGAAATACTTCGACACGGTCGGGCGCGAAATGCCGCTGACCGATGCGAACTCCTCCATGTTGCGGATCTTGCGCTCGCCCATGTCGTCCCTATCCCAGGCCCGTCGCAGGGTGCAATCGCAGGCCGATACCGAATGACGGTAGTCAAAATTATTTCCGCGCGCAAATTTTTGCTGTCCCGGTCGCACGAGTGCCGCGCGCCAGGGCAAATCGAACCCGGCAAACGGCACCCCAATTATACAGACAACGCAAAGAACGCCCTCCGCCGGATCGGATCCTCGCCCTGAGATTTTGAATGCAACCGGTTGCAAAATGCGGCGACTCGCATATCATCGCCCCGTCGCCAGCCAGAGACTCAGTCCGAGGAGAGACGGTTTCCGGTCGGCGGTCCGGCAAAAAACGGCGTGATCCGGACACGCACCTTGGGAGGAAACCATGAAGAAATTTGTGACAGTGGGCGCACTCGCCATGCTGATGGGCGGCACGGCCATGGCCGAAACCATCGGCGTGTCCGTGGCCCGGTTTGACGACAACGGCCTGACCATCATGCGCAACGGCATGACCGACCACGTGGAAACGCTGGACGGTGTCGAACTGATCATGGAAGACGCGCAGGACGACGTGGCGCGCCAGCTTGACCAGATCAACAACTTCATCGCATCCGGCGTGGACGCGATCATCGTGAACGCGGTCGATACCAACGCGACCCAGGCGATGAGCCAGGCGGCCGAGGCAGCCGGCGTGCCATTGGTCTACGTGAACCGCCAGCCCATCAACATGGACACGCTGCCCGAGAGCCAGGCCTTCGTTGCCTCGAACGAGATTGAAAGCGGCACCCTGAAGGCGTTTGAAATCTGCAAGAACCTGCGCGCCGCTGGCAAGTCGGGTGGCGCGACGGCCTACATGCTGATGGGCCAGTTGTCGAACCAGGCCGCCGTGCAACGCTCCAAGGACGTCGAGGACGTGCTTGGCATGGACATGTGCAACTTCATCACCCTGATCGACAGCCAGACCGCCAACTGGTCGCGCGACCAGGCGCAGGACCTGATGACCAACTGGATTTCCTCGGGTGAGCCGTTTGACGCGGTCTTTGCCAACAACGACGAAATGGCCATTGGCGCGATCCAGGCGATGAAATCGGCGGGCATCTCCATGGACGACGTGCAGGTGGGCGGCGTCGACGCAACCCCCGACGCGCTGGTGTCGATGCAGGCCGGCGACATGGATGTGACCGTATTCCAGGATCTGGCAGGGCAAGGCGCAGGCTCCATCGACACGGCGCTCAAGCTGGCCGCGGGCGAAGATGTCGACAAAACCGTCTTCATCCCCTTCAAGCTGGTCACACCGGACAACGTGTCCGAATTCCTGAACTAGGCCAGACAACAGGGTCGGGCGGGGCATCTGTGCCGCCCGACCTCTCACCCTGACAAAAGAAGCGGCCCCGCAGGACCGCTCAACCAGGAGGCACCCATGGCCGACGCATCGCAAGGCACCGGCGGGCTGACATTCGACAGTAAGAGGCGGGCTTGGCCGAACGAGCTCAACATCTTTTTCGCGCTGATCCTGATCATCTTGGCCTTCGAGGCTGCGGGGCAACTGCTGCCCTACATGAACGGGCAAAGCTTTCTCTTCGACACGCGCGACCGCTTTGACAGCATCTTCAACGAAGCCCGCCTGCGCATCATCATCCTGCAGGTCGCCATCATCGGTATCATCGCGCTGGGGGTGACGCAGGTCATCATTTCGGGCGGCATCGACCTCAGTTCCGGCCCGCTGGTGGGCGCCACTGCAATGATCGTAATGTCCTTCGCCCAGACCGAACTGGTCAATGGCGGCCCCAACCCCAAGGCGGTGTTCGGCGATTGGGCCTTTGACCTGCCGGTGATCGTGCCGCTGATCGTCGGGCTCAGTTTCGGGGCCTTCATCGGCGCCATCAACGGCAGCCTCATCGCATATACCAAGATCCCGCCCTTTATCGCGACGCTGGGCATGTTCCTGATCTGCCGCGGCATCGCGCAGGCCTGGACACGCGGACAGCCCGTGTCATTCCCGACGGAAAGCTACGCGCTGATCGGCAAGGGGATGATGCCCGTCTATCTGTTTCTCGCCCTCGCGATCCTGTTCCATTTCATCCTGAAATACACTGTCTACGGCAAACACACCTATGCGATCGGCTCGAACGAAGACGCGGCACGCATGTCCGGCATCAACGTCAAACGGCACAAGGTGCTGGTCTACATGATCGCCTCGATGCTCGCCGCCTTCGCCGCCATCGTGCTCAGTTCCAAGAACCTGACAGCACAATCCGGCATGGGCATCTTCTACGAACTCTACGCCATCGCCATGGCCGTCATCGGCGGCGTCAGCCTGACCGGCGGGCGCGGCTCGATCATCGGCACGGTGCTTGGCGCCATGGTCTTCGGCGTCATCCAGTCCGGGTTCACCTACATCAAGCTCGACGCCTTCTACCAGTTGATGGCGATGGGCGCGATCATCATCGGCGCGGTGGTGCTGGACAAGGTCCGGCAAGAACGCGCGGCCATGCGAAGTTGAGGGAGGCGATCATGAGCGACGATATTGTCCTGGAGACGCGGGGACTCACCAAGCATTACGGCGGTGTCCACGCCCTGAACGATGCCAACTTTACCCTGAAAAAGGGCGAGCACGTGGCGATCATGGGCGACAACGGCGCGGGCAAATCCACCTTTGTCCGCCAGATCACCGGGGTCGAACAGCGCACGCGCGGCGACATCATGTTCTACGGTGAACCGGTGAACTTCGCCGGCCCACTGGACGCGCGCGAGGCGGGGATCGAAACCGTGTTCCAGACGCTGGCGCTCGCTGACGATCTGGACGTCCCCGACAACCTGTTCCTGGGCCGTGAAAAGACCAGATTCGATTGGCTCGGCCCCTTCCGGCTGCTGGATTACAAGGCGATGCGGCAGGCCACCATGGACGGGCTGGAAAAGACGGCTGTGAAGATCCCCAACATACGGAACACCATCCGCAACATGTCCGGCGGTCAGCGGCAATGCGTGGCGATTGCGCGCACGGCAACCTTCCACTCACGGCTCACCATCATGGACGAACCCACCGCGGCGCTGGGCGTACAGGAGACGGCGCAGGTCGAAAACATCATCCGCACATTGAAGGACCAGGGCGAGCCGCTGATCCTTGTCAGCCACAACATGCGGCAGGTGTTTGACTTGGTGGACCGGATCGTGGTCTTCCGGCGCGGACGCATTTGCGCGAATTTAGCCAAGGAAGACACCGATGGGCAGGACGTGGTCGCCTATATCACGGGCGCCAAGACGCAGGAGGGGTACGAGGACGCGGCCTGAGGGCGCGCGATGCTGAACCTCGACCATCCGTTTTTTGCGCAGCTCTGGCGGCGGCAGTTGACAGTGATCATCTGTGTGGTGTGGGGGCTGTTTGAACTGGCCACCGGCCAGATGGTATGGGCGGCGATTTTCCTTGGCATCGCGGCCTTCGCGTTCTGGCAGTTCCGCAAGGTTGACTGGTCCAGATACGATGGCGGGCACTGATCTATGGCGGTGACGCTCAAGGATGTCGCCGAACGGGCGGGGGTGTCGCGCTCTGCCGTGTCGCGCTGTTTCACGCCGGGCGCGTCGATCAGCGGGAAGACGCGCGAGAAGGTGGAGAAGGCGGCAGCGGAGTTGGGATACAGTCCCAACGCGCTGGCCTCATCCCTCACCACCGGACGAACCAAGCTGGTTGGGGTGATCTCGAACAACTTTCACAACCCGATCTTTCTGGAAGTCTTTGACCTGGTCACGCGCGAGCTTCAGTCCCGCGGGCTGCGCCCCTTGCTGGTGAACCTTTCGGATGAGACGGACCCGTCGAACTCGGTGCGCCTGCTGCAGCAATACTCGGTGGATGCGGTCATCGTGGCCTCCTCCACGCTGCCGGTCAGTTTTGCGGAGAGTTTTCATGAGGCGGGGATGCGGGTCGTGCATTCCTTCGGGCGGCTCACGGACGCGCCGAAAATCAACGTTCTTGGGATCGATAATATCGAGGCCGGGCGGATCGCGGCGCGGGAGCTGATCCGGCGGGGGTATCGGCGGGTCGGGTTCCTGGCGGGGCCGCTCAGCGCCACCTCGACCCGAGACCGGCACACCGGATTTGCAGAGGAATTGGGGCGACATCCGGACGTGTTGCTTTCGGTCAGCTATGCCGCCGCCTATTCCTTCAATGCGGGTCGGGACGAGATGGCGCGGCTGCTCGCCATGGGGCCGGTGGAGGCGTATTTCTGCGGGGATGATGTGCTGTCTATCGGGGCCCTTTCGGCAATCCGGGAGGCGGGGCTTTCGGTGCCGGGGGATGTGGGGATTCTGGGCCTCAATAACATGGAAATGGCGGCTTGGGAGCTGATTGATCTGACCACGATTCACAACCCGATTGATGAGATCGTGCGGACCTCTGTGGACCTTGTGGAGGCGATGCTGGACGGGGAGGAGACGGTGGCGCAGTCCCTTTCTTTTGACTGCCATGTGGTCGAGAGAGGGACTTTGAGGCCGGTTTCGGGCTGAGGCGTGTCCCTGCGTGGGACAGGCGTGGGACCGTGGAATATCAAGGGCTTGCAGAGGCGGCTTAACCAAATTTTAGGGTTTGGTCGGCCGGATGGGTGCGCCGAAGGGGGGCTGGATCGGCGGTTTCGGTGGAGCGCGGATGTGTTTGCGGGGCCGGGTCAACGAGTGCTTAGGAGGCCGTCATGGAGGGCTGTTCGGAGGGCCGAGGGCCGCACCCGTTGAAAAGCGCGCCGTTATAGCCCCGAGCACGTCGGACCTGGTGACATGCAGAGGACGTGGTGCAGGACGAGGCGCCGTGTATGCGTGGCAGGATTGTCGTTGTTGGCAAGGTGCTGCACGCGCGCAAAGCGGCGCGGGAAAACCCACCCGGCATGGCAATCTGCCCGCGTCGAAAGCAGCCGGGACGGCACGCCCGCAACATGCGGGGTGCACCAATAAAAACGGGTGGCAGTGCGTGTGCGGCCTGCGGTCGGTTCAGGCTGGGGCAAAACGCCGTCAGAAGATGTTGCTGTCAAAGGTGACGATGGCGTTTCGCTTTGACTGAACGATCGACACGTCATCACAGCCCGATGCCGGACCGTGGCCACGCAGGTTGATCAGATCGCCCTGAGGCGCATCGAAGCCGGTCACGCTGTCGCGCCCGTCGCCGTCGCTGAACACGAATGTGTCTGCGCCCAGGCCGCCTGAGAGGATGTCATCGCCGGTCTGGCCGATCAGCCTGTCCTGCCCGCCATCCGCTTCGATCACATCATCGACGCATCCATAAAGGATTACGTCGTTGCCGCTCAGCCCGGGCAAGAATTTGGTGCCTTTATCGGCTGCAAAGGTGACGGCCATGGTGTCATTGAACGTCGCCGTGCCTTCCGAGATGTCGCAGGGTTCGACCATGACGCCATCTGCGCCGTCCTGACCGGGCAGGAACGTGTGACCGCCGGTTCTCTGTCGCCGGTGACGTCGAACTGTTGGAACAGAATGCTTCCCGGATCGTCGTTGAAGACGACGATCAAGGAGCCGTCCGAAAGCGTGACTGCGCGCGTTGCGCCCGCGGTGATGTCTGCACGGGGATTGACCTGCTTTTGCGGGGTGATGCCCTTGGGTTGTATGGGCGTTTCAAGTGACCTCTCATGGGTTTGAGCCGCAGAAGCGCGGCTTGCAAAGGGCGGCGAGGCCGTTTTGCTGGTGGCTGATGGCTGTTCAGAAACCTACTAAAATGCTGTTTTAGAGCCCGAAAAATCCGCGAAAACAGTTCGAGGTCAAACGGGGGGAAGCCGGGATTTAAGGATCGTGCGCGACACCGCGCCGGATGACACAGAGGGCCGGACTGTTGCGGTGCGGGTCCTGCGGCCGACGAGCGGTCGAGGGCCGGTCGGCTGTCGCAACCGTCTTGGGTGCAGATGCGCTGACGGTCTCTATGCCGATCCAAGGATCGCAGCCAGGGCACCCTGACTGTCATCGGTGTGATCTGGCGCAGGCCGCCAAACCCGACCATGCGCGGGGCGGTTTCCAGTTCCATATCCGGTGCTGCCTTCAGAACCGCGGCGAGGCTTTCTTCCATTTCAACGCGGGCGAGCATTTCGCCGATGCAGCGGTGCGGTCCAAGCCCGTAGACCAGATGGAGACGCGGATGATCGTCGCGCCGGATGTCGAATGTCTCGGGGTTTTCGTAAAGTGCGGGATCGCGCTTCGCGGACATCGTGCTGAGCCGCAAAAACGATCCGGCAGGCAGTGCAACGGTGTCGAGGTCCATGGCAAAGGTCGTCACGCGCGGAATGGAGGCGACGGAGGGGTCAAAGCGCAGCGCCTCTGACACTGCGCCGGGAATGAGGCTGTGATCGGCACACAGCGCGTGCCAGTCATCGGGCCGTTCAAGCAGCATTGCCGTCAACATGGCAAAGGCGGCACGGGTCGTATCGCTGCCGCCGATGATCAGCCCCATGACCTGAAAGACAAGGGCATCGAATGACACGTCGCGCTGTGCCCCGAGATCAGCGGCAAGGCTGGACAACAGGTCGTCGCGCGGAGATGTCAGGCGCGCGCGGATCTGCCCCTCGACATATCGGAACAGCTCTCTGGCGGCCTTTTTGATCGTGGCATGTTTGTCATGCGGGTGGATCGGCGTCAGGCCCTGGCCGACGACATAGACAAGCTCTGCAACATGCCGGGTGTCCTTGATTGGCAGTCGGAGGATTTCGGCAATGATGTCGGCGGGCACGCGCGCGGCCACGTGATCAATGAAATCAAAGCTGTGCCCCCGGGGCATGTCGGCGGCAATGGCGTCGGCGACGCCGCGCACCCGGGCCCGCATGTCCCGAATTGTGCGGTGCGCGAAGTTGCGGGCGAAAAGTCCCCGTCTTTTCCGGTGCGTTTCACCATTCGAAAACAGAAAAATCTCGGCGATGAAGCGCGCCATGACCCCCTGCGGGATCCGGTTCAGCGCCACAAGGTCGCGGCCTTCGATCTGGCGCGTTCTGGGGTCCATCAACAGGGATTGCACATGTGCCGCGCGCAGCACGAGGTACTGATTGGTGCCAAGCTGAACGATGGGTGTCTGTTCCCGCAATGCCTTTGAGGCGTTCGTGCGGTGCGGCGTTCAGCCGTGCGCGGTCGATCAACGGCGCTTTGGTCGCGACGGGGGACGGTTTTGTTCGTTCATTCCTGGCTCTGGGTCTTGGTTGATCGCGGCAGGCCCCATGTCTTGTCGGGCGTGCGGCGTCAGGTGTTTCGCGCCCGACCTAGTCCCCTTGCGTTGTAGGGAGCGTTGTAGGACCCGTTGTAATGCGGTGCCGCAACCGTTGTATTTTCATGAAAGGCAACACGATCTGCGCCGACGCGGTCCGTCTGGGCCGATGCCGGCATTTTCGTGTGATTTGAAGTGGAACATGGCGACGTGCGCCGTGTCACCCCGAAATGACGCGGGCCGCATTGTCGGGTGATGTGGTCAGGCGCTGGAGTTCATCGAACCAGGCCAGATCCTCGATCCCGGCGTCGGGCATGAAGGTTTTTGGGAATATGTGCCGGTAGGCGGAGTTGTCCGTGCCCCAGCCCACTTTGGTCAGGTCGCGCACCGCTTCGCGTCTGGCGTGTTCCTCCGGGCTTGCCATGTGGCGCCATCCGGCGGCGTATCCGCTGATCAGGATCAGGCCCGATACACGTTCGGGATGGCGTGCCGCGTATTCGACCGCGACAGCGGCGCCCTGGGAAATGCCCGGCAGCGGAACGCGTTCAATGTCCAGTTTGTTGACCACCGCTTCGAGGTCTTCGACGAAGGCATCGAAGCTCAGATCCCTGACATCGCAGTCCGACAGGCCGCACCCGCGTTCATCGTAGCGGATCAGGGTTCTGTCCCGCGCGAGTTCCGAAAAGCGCCTGCCCCAGATCGGGCTGGTCCAGTCGAATTCGAGATGGGTGAGCCAATTGGCTGTCTTGAGGATGGGTGCCCCGGTGCCCGATGTGGCGTAGGCGATTTTCACACCGTCTGCCGCATCGCAGAACCCGATGCGCTGCGCGCGCAGGACATCGAGCGCGCCGCGCGCCGGTATCGTCTTGGTCCGGGATCCGGTTGTGGCCGTGATCGTGTCGCGGGTGTGCGCGGCGCCTGTGTTGCCTTGCGCCTGCGCACGGGGCCAGTTGCGCTGGTCCGGGGGCGATGGCGCGTCGTCTGCGGCGGCCTCGCGCC
Organism: Tateyamaria omphalii; assembly: GCF_001969365.1. Taxonomy (NCBI): domain Bacteria; kingdom Pseudomonadati; phylum Pseudomonadota; class Alphaproteobacteria; order Rhodobacterales; family Roseobacteraceae; genus Tateyamaria; species Tateyamaria omphalii. The sequence continues at coordinate 590,760 of NZ_CP019312.1, forward strand.
AGAGCCGCATCCACCACCTTGCGCAGTTTGCTGAGCGACCAGCGCAGCGCCGCCTTGCGATCGTCGCGCAGGTCCCAGAACAGCTCGCACAGGTGCGCGCGACGCGCTCTAAATCAATGGGTCGCGTGGTGGTACACAGCCGCGCGGGCAACAAAAACTGGCTTCGCAAATGGGGTGACCGTGAGCGTGTTCTTGTCTGTCGGGCGGTCCGCGCGGGGCCAGCGCATGTCGCGGCAAGGGAGGGTTGAGGGGTAACGTGCTGAATAGGAAGGTGTTTTAATCGGCGGCGATCTGCAACAGGCGCAGAGGTGCGATCCGTCATCGAAGCGGAGGGGATGCCCGGACGCGGACCGCTATGCAGGGCCTTTGGACAGCAGATAGCCGCCAAGCAAGATCAACAGCGCCCCAAGCGCCGCTATCATCGTGACTGCTTCGCCGAAAAAGAGATAGCCGACCAGCATCGAGAATATGATCCACGTGTACCCGACCGGACCGGCAATCACCAACGGAGCCAGGCGATACCCGATGAAGAAACAGAACTGGCCGAAAACGGCGAGCGGTCCCCAGGCGATGAACAGGATGTTGTCCGTCAAGGCACCAAGCTGACCGAAGATCGCAAGCGCCAGAAACACCAGCAAGCAACCGAAGAGATTCACGTAAAAGAGGGCAATGATCGGTCGGTCCCGTGTGCCGGTCACCTTGATGAACACCCCCTCGAACGCGATGAAACATGCGCCGCCGACGGCCAGAAGCAGCCCCTGCGTGGAGGCGGTCGCGAACGTTCCCTCCTGTCCGATGACGACGACGCACAGCGCACCCGAAAGGCATAGGACAAGACCGGACCACGTCGTGCGGCTTGGCGTCTCTTTCAGAAGCAGGGCACCGAGCAGAAAGATCAATACACCGTCGAGCAAACCGATGGCGGTTGCCGTTGCGACGGGCAAGACCGCCGTTGCGGCGATCATCATGGACCCACCCGTGGCACCGCAGGTGGACCGAACAAGGTTCAGTCCGACATTCCGCAGCGTTGTTTGGAGCGGCGTGATGCGCCTGAGTGCGAGGACGCAACAGATTGACATGAACCCGCCGACGTAGCGATAGAACACGATGTCGAGCGTGATGTCCGTGGTTCCGACAAACTTCGCCGACGCGAAGAAGAATGTGAAAACCACAACACCCAGAATGATCCAGGCGATGCCGACAAGTCGCGTCGATGTCGTGTCGTTGTCCGTATTGCCGTCTGCCACCTCAGACCCTTCGGTGCGCCGCGTCGGGCGATCCATTTCAACCCGACTGTGACGCGCTCTTGCCTTGAGACCATGTGATCCACGAGATGGAGCATGAACGGGTTGTCGCGCGGCGTCAGCAGGAAATACCGGTGTCCTGTGGTTTTCGGGGTGGCCACCGCCCTTGCAGGCTTGCGACCGCGCCGGTTTTCATCAATGCGCAGATGCGTATGTCCGCCAACAAGGGCGGCACGTTTCGGACATGCCTATGCGGCCCTGATTGAACACATGTGCATATCGGGCAAACACCGGTCCTTAGGTCCAATCCGGCGGGCCTGTGCGGCGCGCGGGTTCCCCCCCCTGCGATACGCGCCGCGCCTACCGGAACATCGGTGGTCGTGCATCCAGCCATTTGCCGTCCTGTTTGCCGCTGTCTGCCACTGCAAACACGGCGGCCATCGACCGCAATCCATCTTCGGCCCGTGGATACAGGTTCGCCGCCGGGTCCATCAGCCGCCCTTCCTTGCGCGCCCGGATCGCTTCGGCGAGGTCGGTGTAGATGTTGGCGAAGGCCAGCGGCATCCCTTCGGCATGGCCGATGGTGACGCGGGTGGTGCGGTCGGCCTCGGGCGAGAGGTTCGCCTCGCCCCGTTCGATGATTTGCAGCCGTTCGTTCAGGGGCATGTAGTGCAGTTGGTTGGGCTGTTCCTGTGACCAGCGCAGGCCGCCGGTTTCGCCAAAGACCTGGAGGGTGAGCCCGTGTTGCCGCCCGATGGCGACGGACGAGGTCCAGAGCCGCCCGACCGCGCCGCCATCCATGCGGAAGTTGACCATGGCGTCATCCTCGAGCGTGCGCACGTCGATGCAGGAGACGGTGTCGGCGCTGAGTTTTTCGACCTCTTGGCCCGTCACGAAGGACGCCATGTGCAGCGCGTGGATGCCGCAATCGGCAAATTGCGCGGACACGCCCGCCTGCGCCGGGTCGTAGCGCCAGCGGACGCGGGGGTTGTCGGCATCCGTCGCATCCGCGTGGTGGCCGTGGGCAAATTCCGCCACCACCAGCCGCACCTTGCCGATGTCGCCGCGTGCCACCATGGCCCGCATGTGCCGCACCAGCGAATAGCCGGTGTAGCCGTAGTTCACGGCGCAGATGTTGCCCGTCTTCTGGGCGATCTCGACGATTTCCTGCCCTTCCTCGACTGTCATGGTCATGGGTTTTTCGCAGAGCACGTGAAAGCCCCCTTCGAGGAAGGCTTTGGTGATCTCAAAATGTGTGGCGTTGGGGGTGGCGACGGTGACGAGGTCGACCTTGTCGGCGCGCTTGGCCTCGGCCTGCAGCATGTCCTGCCACGACCCGTAAGCGCGGTCGCCAAGCCCGAGGCGCTGGCCATAGTCGCGGCCCGCGTCGGGGCGGTGGTCGAGCGCGCCTGCGGTGAAGTCAAAGAGCCCGTCGAGCCCGGCGCCCAGGCGGTGGGCGGGGCCGATTTGGGATCCTTCGCCGCCGCCGATCATGCCCCATTGGAGTTTTGTCATGGCTTACGCTCCCTCAAAGCCGATGGATTGCAGGTAGGCGCGGTTGAGTTTCGCGTCGTCGATGGGGAGGTGTCGCCTGCGGGGTCGCAGTCCTGTTCGACCGTGCACCAGCCGTCGAAACTGTTGTCCAGCAGGACCTGGCGGACGGCGGGGAAGTCGACATCGCCGTCGCCCAGATTGCAAAAGATGCCCTGCGCGCAGGCGTCGTAGAAGCCGGTGCGGTTGGCGATCACGTCCGCCTTCACCTTTGGGTTGATGTCCTTGAAGTGCATGTAGCTGATGCGGCCGATGTGTTTGCGCATGAAGGCGACGGGGTCGAAGCCCGCGTAGGAGTGGTGGCCGGTGTCGAAGCAGATTTTGAGGATTGTGTCGTCGATGTCGCCCAGGAGCCGTTCAAGCTCCGGCTCGAAGTCGATGAAGCCTGCGGCGTGGGCGTGGATGCCGACGGTGAGGCCGTAGTCTTCGGTGCCCATTTTCGCCACCGTTGCGATGCGGTCGCGGAAGGCGGTCCATTCGGCGGTGTCCATCTGTTCGGCTTCTGACGCGCGGCCTGCGGTGGGGGCGCGGCGTGGCGAGATCGAGTCGATGAGGACGAGGTGGTTTGCGCCATGGGCCTTGAGCGCCTTGCAGGTCCGTACGGCGCCGTCCATCACGTCGTCCCATGCGTCTGGGTCGTGGAAGGGGCGGAAGACGACGCCGCCCACCAGTTCCTGTCCGAACTCTTCCAGCGCGTCGCCCAAGCGTGCGGGGTCTTCTGGCATGAAGCCCACGGGGCCCAGTTCGATGCCGGTGTAGCCTGCATCCGCGTTTTCCTGCAGCACCTTGCGCCAGGCGGGGTTGCGCGGGTCGTCCGCGAATTCCACGCCCCAGGAACAGGGGGCATTGCCGATCTTGATCATGTGTTTGCCTCTTTAGAAATCTGCGATGTTGACCCATGTCTCGGACCGAGACGATGCGAGGGCCGCAGCCACAACTTGGTTGACGCGCAAGCCTTCCTCGAACGTCGGCCACACCGGATCGCCTGTGTGGATGGCGGTCAGAAAGTCCTTTGCCTCGATGATGATCTGGTCCTGGTAGCCGGTGCCGTGGCCCGGCCCCTGGCAGAAGGGCAGGTAGTCGGGGTGGGCCGGACCGGTCAGGATCTTGCGAAAGCCGCGTTCGGCCTCGGGCCCCTCGGCGGTGTAGAGCCAGAGGGTATTCTGGTCCTCGCCGTCGAAGCGGATCGCGCCCCCGGTTCCATAGATGTCATAGGCATAGCCCATCTTGCGCCCTGTCGCGACGCGGCTGATGAAGAGGCTGCCGTTGATGCCGGAGGCGAAGCGCAGCGTGAGGTAGGCCTGGTCGTCGTTGGTGACTTCGACCCCGCCGCGCATAGGGTGGACGGTTTCGACACGGGCAAAGAGTGCCTCGATCGGGCCCATGAGGGCTTGCGCGCAGTTGATTGGGTGGGGGGCGAGATCGCCCATGCAGCCGTTGGCGTCGCCCTGGGCGCGCCATGTGCCGGGGTCGTTTGGGTCGGCGAAGAAATCCTCGGTCATCTCGCCCCGGAACGATGTGACCTGCCCGATGCGGCCGTCGGCCACCAGCTTGCGGGCGTATTGGGTGGCGGGGGTCTTGGCGTAGTTAAAGCCGACCATATTGGCCACGCCTGCCGCCTTGGCTGCCGCCACCATCTCGCGTGCGTGGTCGGGGGTTTCGGCAAGGGGCTTTTCGCACAGCACGGGCTTGCCTGCAGCAAAGGCCGCAAGTGCGATATCGCGGTGGGTGTCCTGGGGGGAGGCGATGACGATGGCCTCGACCCTTGGATCGTCAACCAGCACGCGCCAATCGTCTGTGGCACGGGCAAAACCATAGGTGGCGCGGTAGCGTTCTGCCGACGCCTGAGAGGTCGCGCAGACCATTTCGAGCCGCGGGCGCAGGGCCGTGTCGAACACGGCGGCCACGGCGCCAAACGCAACCGCATGGGCCTTGCCCATATAGCCGCCGCCGACGATGCCTATGCCGATTTCGGCCATTCGGGCTCCTCCCCAAAAAGTATTTGCAACCGGTTGCAATACCGGTATCGTCATACAGGCGGACGGGTCAATACAGAATCGTCACACCAGCATATCGCGCAAGCCACGGGAGGATTGAATGGCGGGCAGCGACACCGTGCGTCTGACGACGGCGCAGGCGATCATCCGCTATCTGGCGGCACAGTATATCGAGATTGACGGACAGGAATGGCGCCTGTGCGGCGGTGGTTTCGGCATCTTTGGCCATGGCAATGTGACCTGTCTGGGCGAGGCGCTGTATGATCATCGCGACGCGCTGCCGCTGTACCGAGGCCAGAACGAGCAGAGCATGGGGTTTGCCGCCGCCGCCTATGCCAAGACGTGGCTGCGCCAGCGGTTCATGTTCTGCACGGCGAGTGCGGGGCCGGGGACGGCGAACCTGCTGACGGCCTCGGCGCTGGCCCATGCAAACCGATTGCCGATGCTGATGCTGTGCGGCGATACGTTCATCACTCGCCTGCCGGACCCTGTGCTGCAACAGCTTGAGCATTTTGGCGATCCGACTTTCGGCGTGAATGACGCGTTCAAACCGGTGACGCGGTATTGGGACCGGATCACGCATCCCGCGCAGATCATCCAGTCCCTGCCCAACGCCATTGCGACGATGCTGGACCCTGCGGATTGCGGGCCTGCGTTTCTGGGTTTGCCGCAGGATGTGCAGGGCTGGGCCTACGACTATCCGCTTGAGATGTTTGAGAAAAAGCTGCACCGCATTCGGCGTCAGTTCCCGGATGCGGCTGAGGTTGCGGACGCTGCTGCCGCTTTGAAGGGGGCCAAGCGGCCCATGATCATCGCGGGCGGCGGGGTGCAATATTCCGGCGCGGTCGCGGAGTTGACCGGTTTTGCAGAGGCGACGGGCATCCCGGTGGTCGAGACCATCGCGGGCAGGGCTAATATGATCGACACCCATCCGCTGAATTGCGGACCCATGGGCGTGACCGGATCGGACAGTGCAAATGCGATTGCCGAACAGGCGGACGTGATCCTGTCCGTCGGGTGCCGGTTGCAGGATTTCACGACCGGGTCGTGGACGGCCTTTGCCCAGGACGCGCAGATCATCGGGTTGAACGCCGGGCGGCATGATGCGGGCAAGCATCGGTCGTTGCCCGTTGTGGGTGATGCGAAGCTGGGGCTGGAGGCGCTGGATGCCGCCATGACGGGGTATACGGCACCGTCCGGGTGGACGGATTTTGCCAAGGGCGCGCGGGCCAAGTGGACGGCTTATGTGGCGGAGAATGTGGCGCATGGGAACCGGCCCAATTCCTATGCGCAGGCCATCGGTGTCGTGAATGCCACCTGTGATCCCCGCGACCGGGTTGTGGCGGCGGCGGGCGGTTTGCCTGCCGAGGTGACGGCCAACTGGCGCACGCTGGATATCGGGACGGTCGATGTGGAGTTCGGCTTTTCCTGCATGGGCTATGAGATTGCGGGCGCCTGGGGTGCGCGGATCGCGCAGGCCGAGCGTGAGCCGGATCAGGATGTGATCACCTTCTGCGGAGATGGATCGTATCTGTTGATGAACTCGGATATCTATTCGTCTGTTCTGTCACGGAAAAAGATGATTGTGCTGGTGTTGGACAATGGCGGTTTTGCCGTCATCAACAAGTTGCAGAACAACACCGGCAACGAAAGCTTCAACAACCTGCTGAGTGACGCGCCGACGATCCCGGAGGCATTCGCCGTCGATTTTGAGGCGCATGCGGCCAGCATGGGTGCTGCGGCGGAGACGGTGGAGAACCCTGCCGCATTGGCGGAGGCGTTTGCGCGCGCGAAGGCGAGCGACAAGACATACGTGATCTGCATGAAGGTCGACGCGTTCGAGGGCTGGACCGAGGGCGGACATGCCTGGTGGGAGGTCGGCACGCCGCATGTGACGGAAAATGCCAAGGTGGCCGAGGCCCATGCGGATTGGGAAGCGTCCCGCCCGAAACAGCGGAAGGGCGTCTGATGCGGACCTTTACCGCCGACACAGCCAATCCCGCCGCCATCTGCGACGAGATGCTGAACGGCCCCGGTGCGGTGCGCATCACCGGCCTGTTTTCGGATGCCCAGATCGCTGATGCCCGCGCCCGCATCATGGCGCATTCGGATGGCGAGGGCGAAAAGGTCACGCATTTTCAGGGCGCTGCGGTCGAGGACGGTCGGGCGAACCTGCAGCGCCGGGTGTGGAACCTGCTGGCCAAGGGCGCGGTGTTTTCGGACATGGCAACGCATCCCGTCATCATGGCGGTGCTGCGTCGGTGGCTCGGGTCCGAATTCATCATGGGCTCCATCGCCGCGAACCGTCTGCTGCCCGGCGGGCCGGGACAGGAGCCGCATATCGACTTCCCGTACTGGGATTTTCATGCGCCCGAGACGCATCCCATGGGCTTGAATGCGTCTTTTCCGATGAACGCGCAGGTGACCGTAGCACTGGATCCGTTTACCGAAGAAAGCGGGGCGACCGCGTTCTTGCCGGGTTCGCAAAAGGACATGCGATATCCGACGGCAGAGGATCACGATCATTTCTATGCCAACTGTGCCCGGATGACGGGTGCGCCGGGGGATACGGTGATTTTCTTTGGTGCGGCGTGGCATTGTGCGATGCCGAATGGCGCGGATCACGACCGCAACGCGGTGCTGATCAACTACATCCCGAAATTTGTGAAGCCGCTGGAGGACATGCCCGGTGCGCTGCCGCAGGCGTTTCTGGACGCGGCGAGCCCGGAGATGCGCCAGCTTTTGGGCTTTGACTACAAGTATCCGGAGATCCTGGATCAGGCAGACGCCGTGAATGCCGAGGGCATCACGTGAGCGCGCTTTTGGACGGGATCAGGGCCAATGACTTTGTCATCGTGGGCCGGGCGGGGATTGATTTCTTTACCGATGTGGGCGTGCGGGCCGAGGATGCGGAGCGGCTGACGGTGGACCTTGGCGGATCAGCGGCCAATATCGGGGCAGGCATCTGCAAACTGGGTGGCAGGGCCGCACTTGTCACCTCTGTCAGCGACGACTCGGTCGGCAGCTACTGCATCAACCGCCTTCAGCACTACGGCGTAGACACCACTCACGTGAACAAGGTTGGCGGCGAACACCGCAACTCGCTGGCCTTCTACGAAAGTGTGCTCGAAGGGCACCGGAACGTCATCTACCGCAACGGGGCGGCTGATTTTCAGATGAGCGTCGCGGATGTGGAGGCGGTGGATTACGCCAAGTATGGCGCTCTGATCACCGCGGGTACGGTCTTTGCTGCCGAGCCGTCGCGCAGTGCCACGTTCCGGGCGTTTGACTTGGCCAAAGCCGCCGGTTTGCCCATCATCTTTGACGTCGATTACCGCCCCTATTCCTGGCCGTCGCCAGAGGTGGCCGCCGATGTGCTGAGCCGCGCGGCGGAGGCATCCGACATGATCGTCGGCAATGACGAAGAGTTCGGATTTATGGCCGGGGACATGGACAAGGGGCAGGCCAAGGCCCGTGCGTTGTCCGAGGCCGCCGCCGAAATTGTCATCTACAAGATGGGTGAGAAGGGCGCTGTGACCTATGCCGGTGGCAAGGAGATTGCGACCGGCATTTACCCTGTCACCGCCGTGAAACCCAACGGGGCCGGGGACGCGTTCATGGCGGGGCTGATGACCGGGCTGGCCGACGGGCGTGACCTGAAAACGGCGATCCTGCGCGGGTCGGCCTGCGCGTCCATCACCGTCTCGCAACCGGGCTGCGCGCCTGCGATGCCAACCCCCGACCTGCTGGATGATTTCCTGACCACCCATCCCGGTCCGACAACCCCATAAGAAGGAGGCAAGCCGATGCACATCGCGCCTTACGACAACCAGAACAAGCCGATCGTGGATGTGGAGGATGCCACCGTCCCGCTGAATTACTTCAACATCGTGAAGCTGAAGAAGGGCGAGGCGTTTGAATATGCGGTGCCGGGGTATGAGACCTGCATCGTGCCTGCGACTGGCACCGTCGATGTGGATGTCGAGGGGTTCAAGGCGGACGGCCTTGGCGGGCGCGGTGTGGATGTGTGGGATGGCGAGCCGGAGGGCGTCTATGTGCCTACGGCTGCGAAGGCCGAGATGGTGTGCGTGTCGGATGAGGCCGAGGTGTTCGTGGCGGGTGCGCGCCATGACAAGGTGCTGGAGGCCTTCGCCGTGCGCAATGACGAGCTGGATCTGGTGCAATACGGGTCGGACGACACCAAGACCCATCGCAAGATCAAGCACATCCTGGGCACCAAGTACCACGACAAGGTGGGCCGCCTGCTGGTGTCGGAGCTGTTCACCGTCGGGCAGGGCGGCTGGTCCGGCTTTCCCAGCCACAAGCATGACACCGACCGGTCCGAAGCCGGCGAGGTCATCGAGACGCGGCATGACGAGACCTACAATTTCCGCTTCCGGCCCAAGCATGGCTCGGGCGTGCAGATGTTGCAGCGTGCCGAAGGTCAGGCGGGGGATGCCTATCACATCGTGGATGGGTCGACGATCTGCCTCGACAACGGCTATCATCCCTGCGCGGTGCTGCCGGGATACGAGATGTATTACTTCACCATCCTTGGTGGGCTGAGCCAGCGCAGTCTGGTGCAGTATTTCCAGCCCACCCATGCCTATCAGATCGAGACGATACCGGGCATCAAGGACATGATCGCGAAGTTCAAATGACCCTTGCGACGCTGGCAGAGGTGCTGGGCCCGGCCAAGGCCGAAGGCCACGCCGTGGCCGGTCTGGTCACGCTGGGCTGGGAAGACATGCGCGCCTATGTGGCGGCGGCTGAGGCCGAGGGCTGTCCCGTGATCCTGCAGGCAGGGCCGTCGTGTCGGACGCACACGCCGCTGCCGGTTTTGGGCAAGATGTTCCGCCATCTGGCGGAAGGGGCAAGCGTGCCGGTCGTGGCGCATCTGGATCACGGCTACACCTTTGAAGAGTGCAAGGAGGCGTTGGAGAGCGGTTTCACTTCGCTCATGTTCGACGGCTCGCGCTTGCCCTTGGCCGAGAACATTGCGCAGACAAGGGCCATTGTTGAGATGGCGCATGGCGCTGGCATCTCCTGCGAGGGCGAGATCGGGTTCGTGGGCTATGACAATGGGGAAGAGTCGGCGGGCACTGATCCTAAAGAAGCGGCGCAGTTTGCTGCCGAGACCGGGGTGGACGCGATGGCGATATCGGTCGGGAATGTGCATTTGCAGACGGACCAGTCAGGGGGCCTTGATGAGGACCGGATCGCGGCTATTCAGGCCGTCACGGACGTGCCGCTGGTCATCCATGGCGGGTCGGGCGTGCCCGCGGACCAGCGGCGCAGGCTGGCGACGGGCACCAACATCTGCAAGTTCAACATCGGGACGGAGCTACGGCAGGCCTTTGGCCATGCGCTGCGTGATGCGGTGAACAGTGACCCGGACCGCTTTGACCGGGTGCAGATTCTGAAGGACACGCATGAGCCGTTGGTTGCGGCGACGCGGACCGTCCTGCGGACAATGAGAGTACATACATGATAAATATCGCACTTCTGGGCTGTGGCCGTATCGGGCAGGTCCATGCCCGCAGCCTGATGGGGCTGGAAGGCGCGCAGGTGGCCGCTGTCGCGGACGCCATGCCAGAGGCGGCGAATGCGCTGGCGGTCCGCACAGGGGCAAAGGTGATGGAGGTCGAGGATGTCCTTGCCTCCTCTGACATCGACGCGGTGGTGATCGGGACGCCGACGACCACCCATTATGACCTGATCCATGGCGCGGCGCGCGCGGGCAAGGCGATTTTCTGTGAAAAGCCGATTGATCTGAACGCGGGGCGCATCCGCGATTGTCTGGCCGTTGTCGAGCAGCATGGCGTGCCGTTTTTCATCGCGTTCAACCGGCGGTTCGATCCGAACTTTCGCGCGTTGAAAAGCCAGATTGACGCGGGCCGCATAGGCAAGGTCGAGATGGTGACGATCCTGTCCCGTGACCCGTCGCCGCCGCCGATCGGGTATATCAAGACCTCTGGCGGGCTGTTCCGCGACATGATGATCCACGATCTGGACATGGCGCGGTTTCTGCTGGGCGAGGATCCGGTGGAGGTCTTTGCTCATGGGTCGTGCCTTGTGGACCCTGCGATCGGGCAGGCGGGGGATGTGGACACGGCGATGGTGTCCTTGCGCACGGGGTCGGGCAAGCTGTGCCAGATTTCCAACTCGCGCCGCGCCACATATGGCTATGACCAGAGGATCGAGGTGCATGGGTCAGCCGGGATGTTACGGGCTGACAATGTGCTGACGTCCACCGTCGAAGTGTCGGATGCCGGCGGTTTTACTCGCGCGCCGACTGAACCGTTTTTCCTGGAACGCTATGCGGCCGCCTACACCGCCGAGATGCAGCATTTTGTCGAGGTGTTGACCGCAGGTACGCCGCCGAACCCAAGCGGGATCGACGGCCTGAAGGCGCAGGTGATGGCGGATGCGGCGCAAGCCTCGTACGAGGCGGGGGCGCCGCAGGCCTTGGATTTCAGCTAGATCGCCGCGCTGTAGGTGCGCTGGTCGGTCTGCGCAGTTTGGTCGGTGGCCAGCGTACCGGCGATCATCCGCACCAGCGGGTGTGCCCAGCGGGCGATGGTCAGTGTCTTGCCATCCCAGGACACGGCATCGCCGAACCGTTCAACAATGTGCAGGATGCAGGAGAGGATCATCTGATCGGCCCGTTGCGACAGCGACAGGGTGGCTGCGTGGTAGCACATGAGCTGTTCAACGATGTCCGCGCGCAGGTGGTCCGTTTCCGTAAGCACGTAGCCGCGCCACATGGCGGGTGCGTTCGCTTCGACCTGGGCTGCGTATTTGCCGGTCACGGGGATGTTCTGGGCAAAGCCCTGCGGGTAGGTTGAGATGGCCGATGCCCCGAGCCCCACGAGATACGGTGCTGTGTCGTCGGTGTAGCCCTGAAAGGACCGCGTGAGACGCTTGTCGAAGAACGCCTTGGCCAGCGCGTCGTCGGGGCGGGCGAAGTGGTCGATGCCGATCTGCACATAGCCGCGGCCTAGCAGCGTGCGCCGCGCCAGATCAAAAAGGGCGAGGCGTTTTTCAGGGGCGGGCAACGCCTCGCTCGGGATGAGGGACTGGCGTTTCGACATCCAGGGCACGTGGGCATAGCCGAAGAGCGCGATACGCCCCGGCTCCATCTCGAGCGCCGCATCCAGCGTCGTCGCAAGCGTCTGTTCCGTCTGGTAGGGCAGACCGTAGAGCAGGTCGAAATTCAACGCGTCCACGTCGAGCGCGCGAAGCTGGTCCACGACGCTGGCCGTGAGGTCGCGGGACTGTTCGCGCCCAATGGCCTGTTGGACCTGGGGGTCGAAGTCCTGGATACCTAGACTGGCGCGCGACAGACCGTGGTCCTTGAGCATGGCGAGGCGTTGGGGGCCGACATCCGTCGGGTCCACCTCGACCGAAAACTCGTCAAGTGCGCCGAGGCCCCAGATGTCATTCAGTCCGGTCAGGAGGTCGTTCAGCACGGGCGCGGGCAGGATCGTCGGCGTTCCTCCGCCCAAATGCAGGCGCCGGGTCTGGACCCCGTTCGAAAAGCCGTTGCGCATCTGCTGCGCTTCGGTCAGCACACGCTCGACATAAGGCGCCAGCGGCGCTTCGCTGCGCGTCCCTTGGGTGCGGCAGGCGCAGAACCAGCACAATCTGCGGCAAAACGGAATGTGGACATATAGCGAAATCTCTGCATCCTTGGGCGCATTGGATTGCCAGGTGCGGACGCAGTCCGCGTCGACCTCCTCGCTGAACCAATTGGCGGGAGGGTAGCTTGTGAAGCGCGGCACCCTTGCATCGAAAAGGCCATGACGGCGGAGTTCGGAAACGTGTTTCATGCCACCAAGTTGAGTGAGGCGCAGGTTGCGCGCATTGACCCAGATCAACGGAGGGCGAGATGAACAAGCCGCTGACGGCCATCGACAACTGCTCAAGCTGCCCGATCCGCCATCGCGCGGTGTGTGCGCGATGCGATGATGACGAGCTGGTCGAGTTGAACGGGATCAAGTTCTATAAATCCTATTCCGCCGGTCAGACCATCGCCATGCGCGGTGATGCGCTGGACGTTGTTGCGTCGGTGGTCAGCGGCACAGCAACATTGGAGCGTGCCATCGAAGATGGGCGCACGCAGTTGGTCGGTCTGCTGTTGCCGTCGGATTTCATCGGCCGCCCGGGCCGTGCGACGCTGCAATATGATGTGACGGCGGTGACCGACGTGACGCTGTGTTGTTTTTATCGCAAACCGTTCGAAGCGCTGCTGGTGCGCATACCGCATGTGCAGGAGCGGATGCTGGAGATGGCGCTGGACGAGCTGGACGCGGCGCGCGACTGGATGCTGCTCTTGGGCCGCAAGACGGCGCGGGAGAAGATCGCCAGTTTCCTGATGCTGATCGCGAAGCGCACCGTGCATCCCGACGGGCGTGTGCTGGGCAACACGTCGCGCATCGAATTGCCGATCAGCCGCGAGGCGATGGCGAATTTCCTGGGCCTGACCATCGAGACGGTCAGCCGCCAGTTCACCGGTCTGCGCAAGGACGGGGTCATCGAGCTGGATGGCAATCGCAGCGTGATCGTGCCCGATCTTGAGACGCTGCTTTTGGAAAGCGGCGACGATTCCGATGGCGGCCCGCTGATCTGATTTGATCCGCTCTTGATCCACATCAACGCACCCGCGCGCGTTGCGGCCTATCCCTTCTGACCGAAAGGTCAAAGGAGGGCGTTTTCATGTACGATAACATTCTGATCCCCGTCGCGTTCGGGGAGGACCGTGACCATGCGCGGGCCGAGCAGGTGGCCAAACACCTGTCGTCCGACGGCGCGCTGATCACGCTTTTGCATGTGCTGGAACAGATCCCGGTCTATGCGGCGGAATTCGTGCCCTCTGATCTGGTGATCGGCAATCGCGAGCGTCTGGCGACGCGCCTGCAGGTCATGGCCGCAGAGTTGCCGAACGGCCAGAGCGCGCTGATCGAGGGCGCCACTGGGCGCAGCATCACCGACTATGCGCAACAGCATGGCGTTGACCTGATCGTGATGCCATCGCATCAACCGGCCCTGTCCGATATCCTGTTGGGGTCGACTGCGGCCTGGGTGACACGGCACGCCCCCTGCGCGGTGCATGTGATCCGGTAAATTTGTGCATCTTGATCCAGATCAACGCGCGGCCCAGGGCGCTTCCCTAATCCGAAAACATACGAACAGGTCTGTTGTCCCCGCGGGGACAGTGCGCAGACGCGCGCAGGTCCCGATAGCCACGGCGATCAGTGCGAAGATGCAAAGGAAAGAGAATGTGGGACTATCTTAAACTCATTTTGCTTGGCCTTGTGGCCCTGTGCGCTGCCATCGCAGCGGATTGGGGCCACGATCTGGCCTATAAAGTACACGCAGCGCTGATCTTTGTGATCGCGCTGGGCATGTTCATCTGGCAGGTCCGCCAGATCGACACCGAAAAGCCGCAGATCGACACCAGCGGCTACATGGACGGTGTGATCCGCGCGGGCGTGATCGCCACGGGGTTCTGGGGCGTCGTGGGCTTTCTGGCGGGGGTGTTCATCGCCTTCCAGTTGGCCTTTCCCGCGCTGAACTTCGACTGGGGACAGCCTTACACAAACTTTGGACGCCTGCGCCCGCTGCACACAAGTGCGGTGATTTTCGCCTTTGGCGGCAACGCTCTGATCATGTCGTCCTTCTACATTGTGCAGCGCACATGCGGCGCGCGGCTGTGGGGCGGCAACACGGCGTGGTTCGTGTTCTGGGGCTATCAGCTGTTCATCGTACTTGCCGCGACCGGCTATCTGCTGGGGGCCACGCAGTCCAAGGAATATGCCGAGCCTGAATGGTACGTGGATATCTGGCTGACCATCGTCTGGGTCGCCTTCCTCGTCGTCTATATGGGCACGATTTTCAAGCGGCAGGAAAAGCACATTTACGTCGCGAACTGGTTCCTGCTGGCGTTCATCATCACCGTCGCCATGCTGCACATCGTCAACAACCTGAGCATTCCGGTGTCCCTGCTGGGGTCCAAGTCCGTGCAGGTGTTCTCGGGCGTGCAGGATGCGATGACGCAGTGGTGGTACGGCCACAACGCGGTGGGCTTCTTCCTGACCGCCGGGTTCCTGGGCATGATGTATTACTTTGTGCCGAAGCAGGCGGGTCGTCCGGTTTATAGCTACAAGCTGTCGATCATCCACTTCTGGGCGCTGATCTTCCTGTATATCTGGGCCGGTCCGCACCACCTGCACTACACCGCGCTGCCCGACTGGGCCTCGACCCTGGGCATGGTGTTCTCGATCATCCTGTGGATGCCGAGCTGGGGTGGCATGATCAACGGTCTGATGACGTTGCAAGGCGCCTGGGACAAGCTGCGCACCGATCCGATCATCCGGATGATGGTGATCAGCCTCGCCTTCTACGGCATGTCCACATTCGAGGGGCCGATGATGTCGATCAAGGCGGTCAATAGCCTCAGCCACTACACCGACTGGACCATTGGGCACGTGCATTCCGGTGCGCTGGGCTGGAACGGCATGATCACCTTTGGCGCGCTTTACTTCCTGACGCCGCGCCTGTGGGGGCGTCAGCAGATGTATTCGATGAAGGCCATCGACTGGCACTTCTGGCTCGCTACCATCGGCATCGTGCTTTACGCGGCGTCCATGTGGGTGACCGGCATCATGGAAGGCCTGATGTGGCGCGAAGTCGACGCCCAAGGGTTCCTGGTGAACTCGTTCGCTGACACCGTGAGCGCGAAGTTCCCGATGTATGTGGTGCGTGGACTGGGCGGGGTTCTGTACCTGACCGGTGCGATCATCATGGTTTGGAATATGTGGATGACGATCCGCGGAGCCGAGCGCGTCTCGGCCCCCGTTGGCGTCCCCGCAGAATAAGGAGGCTGAACAACAATGGCCGACAATCCAAAAATCACCGATCCTGAACAGGATCCAAATGTCAGCACGCTGAGCGACTTTCCAAAGGAGATCCCCAACGAGTTGCCGCATCAGTCCGGTTTCATCGCGCGCCACGCGATCCTGGAACGCAGCCCGACGCTTTTGTTCGTCTTCTCGCTGCTGACCGTGTCCATCGGCGGGATCGTGGAGATTGCACCGCTCTTTTACCTCGAAAACACGATTGAAGAGGTGGAGGGCGTGCGCCCCTACAGCCCGCTTGAGCTGGCGGGGCGCGATGTCTACATCCGCGAGGGGTGCTATGTGTGCCATAGCCAGATGATCCGCCCGATGCGGGACGAGGTCGAGCGGTACGGCCACTATTCGCTGGCGGCGGAGTCGAAATACGACCACCCGCACCAGTGGGGGTCAAAGCGCACGGGGCCTGATCTGGCCCGTGTGGGCGGTCGGTATTCCGATGCCTGGCATGTGGATCACCTGATGGACCCGCAATCCGTGGTGCCGGAATCGATCATGCCGAAATATGCCTTCCTTGCCGATGCGGTCATTGATGGGGAGCGGATCGAGGATCTGTTGCGCACCCACCGCTTTGTCGGCGTGCCGTATACAGATGAGATGATCGCCTCCGCCTCCGCCGACTTTACGGTGCAGGCGGATCCCGATGGCGACTGGGACGGGCTGGTTGAACGCTATCCCGGTGCCGTCGTGTCTAACTTCGACGGGCAACCCGAGTTGACCGAGATGGATGCGCTGATCGCTTACCTTCAGATGCTGGGCACGCTGGTCGATTTCTCGACCTTCACCCCAGACCCAAGCCGATAGGAGGCGGACATGGAAACAACCTATTCCATCCTGCGGGAGTTTGCGGGCAGCTGGGCGCTGATCGCGATGATGCTCTTTTACATCTCGGCCTGTCTTTATGCGGTCCGTCCGTCGGCCCGCAAGGCAAACGAGGACGCGGCCCACATTCCCTTCAGAAACGACACTGATGCGCCAGTGACGGCGCAAGAACCGGAGGCCAAGCAAGATGGCTGACAAGAAAGACATTGATGAGGTCACCGGGACCGACACCACCGGCCACGAGTGGGACGGGATCAAGGAACTGAACAATCCGTTGCCGCGGTGGTGGCTGTGGACCTTTTACGGCACTGTGGTCTGGGGGCTGGCCTATACCATTGCCTATCCGGCCTGGCCGCTGATCAATTCGGCCACACAGGGTGTTCTGGGGTATTCGACACGCGCCGAGGTGGCCGAACGCATCGCAGAGGTTGATGCGCGCAATGCCGAGGTGTCAGAGCGACTGGCGGCTGCCGACCTGTCCACTCTGGCGCCCGATGACCCAGCCCACCGCTTTGGTGTGGCGGGCGGCGCGTCCGTGTTCCTGGCCAATTGTTCGCAATGCCACGGGCAAGGCGCTGCTGGTGTGCAGGCGGCGGGATACCCGAACCTGCTGGATGATGCATGGCTGTGGGGCGGGACGCTTGAAGACATCGAGTACACCGTGCGCCATGGCATTCGGAACGACACCGACCCCGATGCCCGCTGGTCCGAGATGCCCGTCTTTGGCGACATCCTGTCCGATGAAGAGATCGCGCAGACCGTTGAATACGTGCTGGCCATGTCGGGTCAGGAGCATGACGCGGCCATGGCCGAACAGGGCATGGTGTGGTTCGAGGAACAGTGCACCGCCTGTCATGGCGAGAACGGCGAAGGCATCCGCGAGCTGGGTGCGCCCACGCTGAACGATGCCATCTGGCTTTATGGCGGCGACCGCGAGACCCTGACCGAGACGATCACCTATTCCCGCTTTGGCGTGATGCCCGCATGGGGCCCGCGTCTGGACGAGCATGAGATCAAGGCGGTCACGCTGTATCTGCACCAATTGGGAGGCGGCGAGTAGCTCTCGCCGTTTCGCACTACGCCGCGCGTCGGACGCCTGGGGCGTCCCTCTGGAGGAGGCGCGCGGCGGTCCCGGTCTCTGTCCTGTTCGTACCATGCAGGGACCGGGATTTTCCTTTTGATGCTTGATCCAGATCAAGGCTGTGAGACCCGCCCACGCGCAGGGTACGCTTACGAACAGGACAACCGAATATGACACAGTCACCGGCTTCTCCGCCGCCGCTTTATGCGCCGCGCGAACCGATCTTTCCCCGGCGCGTGAAAGGCACGTACCGCACCCTGAAGTGGTGGATCATGGGCGTGACCCTGGCCATTTACTACCTGACCCCGTGGATCCGCTGGGATCGGGGGCCGAACCTGCCCGATCAGGCGGTTCTGGTCGATCTGGCGGGTCGGCGGTTTTACTTCTTCTGGATCGAGATCTGGCCCCACGAGTTCTATTTCGTGGCTGGCCTGCTGATCATGGCGGGGCTGGGCCTGTTCCTGTTCACATCGGCGCTGGGCCGGGTCTGGTGCGGCTACACCTGCCCGCAGACCGTCTGGACCGACCTGTTCATCCTCGTTGAACGCTGGATCGAGGGGGACCGCAACGCGCGCGTGCGCCTGTGGAATGCAGACTGGTCGTTCCACAAGGTCCGTCTGCGCATGACCAAATTTATCGTGTGGTTCTTTATTGCGCTCGCCACCGGTGGCGCCTGGGTGTTCTATTTCGCCGACGCGCCGACGTTGGCCCGTGATCTGGTCACCTTCGACGCGCCGCTTGTTGCCTATTCCACGATGCTGATCCTCACCGCGACAACCTTTGTCTTTGGCGGGTTCATGCGCGAGCAGGTCTGCAACTACATGTGTCCGTGGCCGCGCATCCAGGCGGCGATGATGGATGAAAGCACGCTGACCGTGGCCTATCGTCACTGGCGGGGCGAGCCGCGCGGCAAACATATGAAGGCAGAGGATGCGGATCAGCGCGGCGACTGCATCGATTGCATGGCCTGCGTGAACGTGTGCCCGGCGGGCATCGACATCCGGGACGGGCAGCAGATGGAGTGCATCACCTGCGCGCTCTGCATAGACGCGTGCGACGAGGTGATGGAGCGGATCGGCAAGCCGCGCGGCCTGATCGACTATCTGGCCCTGTCAGACGAGGAAGCCGAGACCAAGGGTGCGCCGCCGCGTCCCATTCTGGAACATGTGCTGCGCCCTCGCACGATCCTTTATACCGCGATGTGGTCGCTGATCGGTGTGGCGCTGGTCTATGCGCTGTTCATCCGGTCCGACATCGACCTGACGGTCGAGCCGGTGCGCAACCCGCAATTCGTGACCCTGTCGGACGGGGCGGTGCGCAACGCCTATACCCTGCGCATCCGCAACCTGACGGCAGAGCCGCGGGAGTTCCGGGTCATGCTGACCTCGGACGATATTCTGCGCATCGACGTGGAAAGCGATGGCGCGGTGGCCAACCACGTCACCGTGCCTGCGAACGAGACGATGCAGGCGCGCGTGTATGTGACGGCACGCCCACAGGACCCGGCCGCCGATGCCGAAACCACTGACCTGCGCCTGTGGGTCGAGGACGTCGAGACTGACGATCGGGCAGGCGTCGCCACCATCTTCAACGGAAAGGGCTGAGATATGATCAAGGAACTGACGGGCTGGCACGTGCTGGCAATTTTCGTGACCGGCTTTGCCATCATAATTGGCGTGAACCTGACGATGGCGTTTCAGGCGGTGAGCACCTTTCCGGGGCTGGAGACCAGGAATTCCTACATGGTTAGCCAGCTGTTTGACGAAGAGCGTGACGCGCAAGTGGCGCTGGGATGGGATGTGCGGCTTGAAACCGGTGGCGATCAGCTGACGCTGTACATTGACGACGAGATTGGGCCGGTGGTGCCGACCATCAAGGCGGCCACGCTGGGCCGTGCGACCCATGTGGGTGACGATATGATCCCCGTCTTCCGCCATGACGGGACGCGCTTTGTCGCGACGATCCCGCCGCTTGCACCCGGCAACTGGAACCTGCGTTTGGCTGCCGTGGCACCTGATGGCACGGACTTTCGCCAGCGTGTGGTGCTGCGGGTGCGCCCATGAGCGTCGCGTCCTGCCCCGGCTGCGTTGCCGCCGGTCCCATTGCCGAAGGTGCGGGGCGTGATGCGGGCCTGCCCACCCACGAGCTGATCCTGCCGGGCATTCATTGCGCGGCGTGCATCCGGTCGGTGGAGGGGCTGCTCAATGCCCGCACCGATCTTGCTGCGGCCCGCGTCAACCTGAGCCGCAAGCGTGTGGCGATCACAGCCGAGCCGGGACTGGACCCTGCCCCCTGGATCACGGCCCTGGCCGAGATCGGGTTCGAGGCGCATGAGGCCCGCGATGCGGGTCGCCATGCGCAAGACGACGGCTTGACCCTGCGCCTCGGCATCGCCGGGTTCGCCATGATGAACGTGATGCTGCTGTCGGTGGCGGTGTGGTCCGGTGCCACGGATGCGACGCGCGACTTCTTTCACTGGATTGCTGCGGCGATTTCCCTGCCTGCCGCCGTCTATTGTGCCCAGCCGTTTTTCTGGTCGGCCTGGTCGGTGCTGCGCGTGCGGCGTCTGAACATGGATGTGCCGATCTCGCTGGCGATTATTCTGGCCTGCGGTCTGTCGCTTTATGAGACGACGCAGAGCGGCGAGCATGCGTATTTCGATGCGGCGCTGAGCCTAACATTTTTCTTGCTTGGCGGTCGGGTGTTGGAGAAACGCATGCGACAGGCGGCGCGGTCGGCGGCTGCTGATCTGGCGGCCCTTGAGCCGCTGCGTGTCACCCGGATCGAAGGCGATAAGCGCGTCACTGTCCCCGTCGATGAGGTGGCACAAGGCGATACCCTGTGGCTGGCAGCCGGGTCACGGGTGCCTGTGGATGGTATCCTTGACAGCGCGGGCGCGCAGGTGGATCGCAGTGCGTTGACCGGTGAAAGCGATGAGATTGCTGTTGCCCAAGGGCAGGCGCTGACCGCCGGTGAGGTTGTGCTGACCGGTCCGGTGACCATGCACACGACGGTTGCGGCGAAGGGCTCGACCTTGCGCCGTCTGATCCAGATCGCGTCGCAGGCAGAGGGCGCGCGGAGCCGGTATACCAGCCTGGCCGACAGGGCCGGGGCCATCTATGCACCGCTGGTGCATGGGTTGTCCTTTGCCGCCTTTGTCGTGTGGTCGCTGGCCACGGGCGATTGGTACAACGCGTTGAAGATTGCCATTGCGACGCTGATTATCACGTGCCCCTGTGCGCTTGGCCTTGCCGTGCCTGCGGTGGCCACTGTGGCCACGGGCCGTCTGTTTCGCATGGGATTGCTGGTGAAGTCCGAGACGGCGCTGGAGCGGTTGGCGGAAGTGGACACGGTTGTCCTGGACAAGACGGGCACGCTGTCGGCCGCTGCCCTTGTTCCGCCCAACGATATGCCTGATGCGGCGCGCGGTGTTCTGAAGGCGCTGGCGCAATCGTCTGCGCACCCGCTCAGCCGGTCGGTGCTGCCGGTGCTGAAGGATGTGGCGCCCGCGGACCTGGAACAGGTCACCGAACATCGCGGCAAAGGCGTGTCTGGCGTTTGGCGTGGACGGGAGGTGCGCTTCGGCAATGCCGCATGGGTCGGAGCGGGGCAGGGCACTGTCCTGCGCATCGCTGAGGCGCACCATCTGCTTGCACGCCGCGAACAGGTCTTTGACGACGCGGATGAGACGCTGGAGCGCTTGCGGGCTATGGGCCTGGAGGTTCACATGCTGACCGGTGACCGTGCGGAAAATGCCGCGCGCGTGGCCGCAGAGTTGGGTGTGGACCATGTCCATGCCGAGGTGGACCCGGAGGCCAAGCAGGACCTGATCGAGGCGTTGCAGGCCGATGGCCGTAAGGTTGTCATGGTCGGTGATGGTTTGAACGACACGCTGGCCTTGACCCGCGCCTGGGCGTCGATGGCGCCGGGCAACGCGCTGGAAGCCAGCCAGAATGCCGCCGATGTGGTGCTGCTGGGCCAACACTTGTCCGGCATTCCTGACGCCATCGCGATTGCCCGTAGTGCGCGGCGGCGGATTCTTGAGAACTTTGGCCTTGCCGCGTGCTACAATGCTGTGGCGATCCCGCTGGCCTTGTCGGGCTTTGCCTCGCCTCTGATGGCGGCGCTGGCCATGTCCACCAGTTCGATCACCGTGACTGTCAACGCTTTGCGTACGAGGGCGAAACCATGAATGTACTTGTCATACTTGTGCCGTGTTCGCTGATCCTGGGGCTGGGGGCGCTGGTCGCCTTTGTCTGGACGCTTAAAAGCGATCAGTACGCCGACCCTGACGGCGACGCGCAGCGCATCCTGCTGGATGACGATTAAAACGCGACCTTGTCGCCGCCCTTGAGGTCGAGGATCTCGCGTGCTTCGTCCGGGGTGGCGATCTCGTGCCCGAGGTCTTCGATGATGCGGCGGATTTTCGTGACTTGCTGGGCATTCGACTCTGCCAGTTTGCCGCGTGAGATGAACAGACTGTCCTCCAGTCCGACCCGCACGTTGCCACCCATCTGGCTGGCGGTCGTGGCCAGCGGCATCTGTGCTGCCCCTGCGCCCAGAACGGACCAGCGGTAACCGTCGCCAAAAAGTCGGTCGGCGGTGCGTTTCATAATGATCAGGTTGTCGACCTCTGCCCCGATCCCGCCCAGCACACCGAATACGAATTGCAGAAAGACGGGTGCCTTGAACAGGCCGATGTCCATGCAGTGTTTGAGGTTGTAGAGGTGGCCGACATCGTAGCATTCGTGTTCGAACTTGATGCCGTGGGGAGCGAGTTCGGTGGCCGCCTGTTTGATGTCGGCGAAGGTGTTGCGGAAGATGTTCGCTTCGGATCCGGCAATATAGTCCTTTTCCCAATCGTGTTTCCACGTGTCGTAGCGGTCGGCCAGCGGGTGAAAGGCGAAGTTCATGGACCCCATGTTGAGTGAGCACATTTCGGGGCTGAAGCGGATGGCGGCCTGAATCCGTTCCTCGATCCGCATGGTGGGCGCGCCGCCGGTGGTGATGTTCAGCACGGCATCGGTCGATTGTTTTACGCGGCTCAGAATGCCGCTGTAGTCATCAGGTTCGACCGACGGGCGCCCGTCCGCGGGATGGCGGGTGTGAAGGTGCAGGATGGATGCGCCCGCCTCGGCTGCGGCGATGGCCTGCGCGGCGATATCGTTGTGCGTCACGGGCAGGTGGTCAGACATTGTGGGCGTGTGGATCGCACCGGTGACAGCGCAGGTGATGATCGTTTTGGGCCGTGCCATTGTTGTGTGTCCTCATCAAAGGGCTGCACTCGAAAGGAAATCGGGTTGGGCGCGATCACCGTGGCAAGCGGCGTCAGCGCGATCAAGTAAATCCTGATGGAACGGGCGGTGCTCCTGTGTGCCGTATGTGTCCTTACTGCCGGTCGGGTGGGCTCAATGCCTGCGCTGGCACGTCGCGGCCTGTGCTGTGGCGCTGTGTGGCGTACGCATCGGCCGGATCGGCGCTACGTGTGACAAGACGTGGAGCAACAGGCGCAAAAGCCTGCGTGGTGCCGCTGAAGGGACTCGAACCCCCGACCCCATCATTACGAATGACGTGCTCTACCAGCTGAGCTACAGCGGCTTGGGCAGGCGTTATACTCGATGTTCGGGGCAGGGCAAGTGCAGCTGAACTGAAAATACAACCGCTTTAATCCACCTTTAAGCCCTCATGCTGTAAGCCCCGACACATGGCGACTTTGGAGTGATCCATGCGAGTTTTGGCGCATCTGATATGTGCGGTGGCGTTGGCGTTCGGGGCCTGCGGGCCCGCGGACAGTGCCGGTACCGTTACGATCCGGGATTGGGCGGATCAGGCAGTGCTGGTGCATCGCGTGACCAAATCAGTCTGCTTGCTCTTTGTCGGGTCCAGCACGTCGGTTCATTTGGACGACGTGGCCGAGTCCTCGGCCCGTTTGATGGCGCGATCCGGCACGCTTGGCATCATGGCCGCTGCAGATCTGAAACTGGCAGCAGATGTTGCAACACTCACGCGGTCGGCGCGGCAGATCGCTGCTGGAGATCGCCACACTGTGGCGGTGTCCCTACTGCTTAAGACAAACCCGGTCCTCTCCTCAAGGTATCGAGAAAAACGGGCACATGCACAATCGGATGTGCCAGCAGAATTTCACGGATCCTTCGCCGCTGTTCAGGACTTGCGGGTGCTATCACAGAAGTTTCAGCGGGACCTGTGCCTGTTTTTGACCGATCTAGCACTTGATGGTGCGGCAGGCGCGCTGTCTGATGATATTGTCAGCTTCGAGCAGGCGCTTGAACAGATCACAAAGGGTGATGCCGCTGCCGGGCTTGTTGCCGCGCCCAACATCCATATCAAGGTCACGTTGGGAAAGGTCGCCGCGAAATGGAAAACTCTCAAACCTATTTTGCTTGCCGCTGCGCGTGGTGAGGCTGTGGACTCACGCGACGCCCAGCTTGCTTCCGTGCTGGGCGACGCGATGCTTGCCAATCTGGATGACATATCCGATCGGTTTCAGGCGTTGTGATGTTCAGCCTTGTAACGCTTTGACACCGACATCGCCCTGCGATTGTTCGCGAATGGCGAGGGCGGCGGCATAGGCGCCGGCGGCCGTCGTGAAATAAGGGATCTTGTCGTAGAGCGCGATGGAGCGGATCGACTTGCTGTCTTCGACCGCCTGCGCGCCTTCGGTTGTGTTGAAGACAAGCTGGATGCCATCGTCTTTCATCATGTCAGTGACGTCCGGACGCCCCTCATAGACCTTGTTCACCGTTCTGCAGGGCACGCCATTCGTCTCCAGCCACGCCGCTGTTCCACTGGTCGCCACAGTCGTGAAGCCCATGCCGTGCAGGATTTGAGCCGCTTCAAGCATCTGGGGCGTCTTGTCCATATCCTTGATCGAGATGAAGGTGCAGCCCGCGTTCGGCAACACCATGCCAGCCCCCATCTGCGCCTTGAGGAATGCGCGCGCAAAGGTGCGGTCCCAGCCCATGACCTCGCCTGTTGAGCGCATTTCGGGTCCAAGGATCGTGTCCACACCGGGGAAACGGGCAAAGGGCAGCACCGCTTCCTTGACCGAGAACCACGGCATGTTCGGGTCGGCCAGCGTCATCGGATCGGCCAGCGGCAACACGCTGTCATAACTGGCGTCTGCGTCATAGGCGGGACGCTGGGGGAAGTTCGACAGTGGCTCTCCCGCCATGACGCGGGCGGCGATGGACGCAATGGCACTGTCGGTGGATTTTGCGACGAATGGCACGGTGCGCGAGGCGCGTGGATTCACTTCGATCAGGAAGATGTCGTTGCCCTGGATCGCGAATTGGACGTTCATCAGGCCAACCACATTCAACGCCTTGGCCAGCGCATGAGTCTGCGCCTCAATCTCGGCAATCACGTCGGAGGGCAGGGAATACGGGGGCAGGGAACAGGCGCTGTCGCCCGAATGCACGCCCGCCTCTTCGATGTGCTGCATGATGCCGGCAACATGTACGTCCGTCCCGTCGCAAAGCGCGTCCACATCCAACTCGACCGCACCGGCGAGGTAGCTGTCGAGCAGCACGGGGCTGTCGCCCGATACGACGACGGCTTCTGAGATATACCGCTCAAGGTTCGCTTGATCACGCACGATTTCCATCGCGCGGCCGCCCAGGACATAGGACGGGCGGATGACCAATGGGAAACCAATATCATCTGCAATTTCAAGCGCTTCAGCGTCGGAGTGCGCGATGCCGTTCTTGGGCTGCTTGAGCCCGAGATCGTTCACCAGCGCCTGGAACCGTTCACGATCTTCGGCGAGGTCGATGGCGTCAGGTGTGGTGCCCAGGATCGGAATGCCCGCATCTTCCAACGCGTTGGCCAGCTTCAGTGGGGTCTGACCGCCGAACTGAACGATGACGCCGTGCAGGGTGCCATTGTCCTGCTCGACCCGCAGGATTTCCATCACATGTTCGAATGTCAGCGGCTCGAAATACAACCGGTCCGAGGTGTCGTAGTCGGTGCTGACCGTCTCGGGGTTGCAGTTGATCATGATCGTCTCATAGCCCGCGTCGGTCAGTGCAAAGCAGGCGTGACAACAGCAATAGTCGAACTCGATCCCCTGGCCGATCCGGTTGGGGCCACCGCCAAGGATTACCACCTTTTTACGGTCCGACGGGCGCGCTTCGCATTCGACGTCGCCGAATACCGGCGTTTCATAGGTCGAGTACATGTAGGGCGTCTGCGCCTCGAATTCGGCGGCGCAGGTGTCAATCCGTTTGAAGACGGCCCGCACGCCCAGGTTTTCGCGCGCACGGCGCACCTGCGCCTCGTCCCGTCCGGTCAACTGGCCCAAGCGGGCATCTGTGAACCCCATCATCTTGAGGGCGCGCAGACCTTCTTCGGTCATCGGCAAGCCAGCGTCGCGCACCTGCGCCTCCATGTCCACGATCTCGCGGATGCGGGCCAGGAACCACGGGTCGAACTTGGTCGCGGCAAAGATGTCATCGTCGCTCAATCCGTGGCGCATGGCTTGCGCGATCAGGCGCAAGCGGTCCGGGGTCTGGGCCGATATTGCTTTGACCACCGCGGCCTTGTCCGGCGCGCCCGGGATGTCGATGTCATCGAGGCCCACCAGGCCCGATTCCATTGATGCCATCGCCTTTTGCAGCGACTCGTGGAAGGTCCGGCCAATCGCCATGACCTCGCCCACGGATTTCATGGCGGTGGTCAGCGTTGCTTCGGAGCCGGGGAATTTCTCGAACGCGAATTTCGGGATCTTGGTGACCACATAGTCAATCGTCGGCTCAAACGAGGCGGGCGTGACCTTGGTGATGTCGTTGTCCAGCTCATCGAGCGTGTAACCCACGGCCAGCTTCGCCGCGATTTTGGCGATGGGAAAGCCGGTCGCTTTCGATGCAAGGGCCGATGACCGCGACACGCGCGGGTTCATTTCGATCACCACCATGCGCCCGTCATCCGGGTTGATCGCCCATTGCACGTTCGACCCACCGGTTTCCACTCCGATCTCACGCAGGACCGCAATCGAGTGGTTGCGCATGATCTGGTATTCTTTGTCCGTCAGCGTCAGGGCAGGGGCAACGGTAATCGAGTCGCCCGTGTGCACGCCCATCGGGTCCACGTTTTCGATGGAACAGACGATGATGGCGTTGTCGGCAGTGTCGCGCACCACCTCCATCTCGTATTCCTTCCAGCCCAGCAGGCTCTCATCGACCAGGATCTGACCCACGGGGCTTGCGTCCATGCCTGACCGGCAGATCGCTTCATAATCCTCGCGGTTGTACGCGACGCCGCCGCCTGTGCCACCTAGCGTAAAGGCGGGCCGGATGATGGCTGGCAGGCCAATGTCTTCCAACGTCTCCAGCGCCAGCGCAACGCCTGCGGCCAGATCCTTGTTGCCCTTGTCGTCCTTGGGCGCGGTGACGATGGTCGCGCGTGGATTTTCGATGCCCAGCCTGTCCATCGCTTCGCGGAACAGCTTGCGGTCCTCGGCCATCTCGATGGCGTCACGCTTGGCGCCGATCATCTCGACCCCGAACTTGTCCAGCACGCCCATTTCTTCCAAGCTGAGCGACGTGTTCAACCCGGTCTGTCCGCCCATTGTGGGCAGCAGCGCGTCCGGCCGTTCCTTTTCGATGATCTTGGCGACAACCTCGGGTGTAATCGGCTCAATGTATGTTGCGTCGGCGAGGCCCGGATCGGTCATAATGGTGGCCGGGTTCGAGTTCACCAGGATGACCCGGTATCCTTCTTCCCGCAGCGCCTTGCAGGCTTGCGCACCGGAATAGTCGAACTCGCAGGCCTGCCCGATCACAATGGGGCCCGCGCCGATGATCATGATCGACTTGATGTCGGTACGCTTTGGCATCTTGGCCCCCCAAATGTGCAAATTGTCCTGCCTTATAGGGATGGCGCAAGAAGGTGCAAGAGGGCGCGGTCGCCCGCCTGCGGTAAATCTGCGGCGTAGGGTGGAACTCTTTGTCCATTGCCACAGTTTCCCCGCTGTGCGCCACCGCAACCAGTCACAGGGGAAGATCGAACATGGCCTATTCTGCACTGCTTTTGGGATCGATTGGCGTTCTGGCCGAAACATCCGACATTCAACGTCGCGCGTTCAACACCGCTTTCGAGTTGAACGAGGTCGATTGGCACTGGGACGAAGAGACGTACCGCGCGCTGCTTGAAGTGCCGGGCGGCAAGGCGCGCCTGAATTACTACGCCAAGGCACAGGCGGTCGAGGTGGATATCGACGCGCTCTATGAGGCCAAGCTGGAGGCGTTCGAAACGGTGCTTGCCGGTGGCGTCGAGCTGCGGCCCGGCATTGCGGACCTGATTGCGGAGGCACGGACCCAGGAGATGAAAATCGGTTTTGTCACCGCCACCGATCCGCGCCAGGTCGCTGCACTGCTCAAGGGTCTCGAATCCGCGATTGATTCTTCAATCTTTGACTTCATCGGCGACCGCACGATTGCGGCCCGCACCAAGCCGGCCCCGGACATCTATAATGAGGCTTTGCGCCAATTGGATGTCACCGCGAACGCGGCCCTCGCTATCGAAGATACGCCCGAAAGCGCAGAGGCCGCCGTGGCCGCTGGCATCCGCACGCTGGTATATCCGGGTGAACAGTCCCGCGACCGGTCATTCGGGGAAGGCGTCGAAGTGATTGATGTACCCCACGTGTCCATCCTGCGCGCGGCACCGGTCGCCGCCTAGGCGTCTTCGGTCTGACGCACGGTTGCGGTCGCGGCGGTCGGGCGCGCAGCATACAGATAGTCGCGCGTCAGCGGCACAGCATCGCGACGGTGCGCCAGTTGTAGATGATACACGCCCTGCATTTGTTGTTCGAACGCGATGATGCAAACCGTCAGATAGTAGCGGAACATGCGCACAAAGCGGTCGTCGTAGGTCTGCGAAATTTCATCAACATGTGCCTCAAACCTGTCGCGCCAGTGGCGAATGGTCTTGGCGTAGTGCAGGCGCCACACCTCGATATCCGTCTGCCACAGGCCGGACCGCTCCATCGCGGGTGCCAGTTCGGACAGCGACGGCACGTAACCGCCCGGAAAGATATATTTGTTGATCCAGGATGAATGCGCCATCGGCGGGGCCGACCGGCCAATCGTGTGGATCAGCGCCACGCCGTCGGGGTCCAGCAATTCGGCCAAGCGGCCAAAATACGTGTTGAAATTCGGCACGCCTACGTGTTCGAGCATGCCGACCGATACGATCCGGTCGAAGGTGCCGGCGATATGCCGGTAGTCCTGCAACCGGAATTCGATCTGCTCGGACAGTCCCGCGTCCTCCGCCCGCTTTCGCGCCGTGGCCAATTGGTTCTCGCTGAGCGTGATGCCGGTGACCTGGCAACCGTAGTCGCGGGCCAGCGTCAGCGCCATGCCACCCCAGCCGCAGCCGATGTCCAGCACCCGCATCCCCGGCTCTAGCCGCAGCTTGCGCGCGATATGCGCCTTCTTTGCCACCTGCGCATCTTCCAGCGTCATGGCGTCGTCGCGGAAATAGGCGCAGGAATACTGCATGTCCGCGTCCAGAAAGAGGCGGTAGAGGTCGTCCGAGATGTCGTAGTGATGCGCCACATTCTGGCGGGACGCGCTTGGCGCGTTCTTCTGTATGAAGCGGCGCATGTGAAAGCGGGCGCGGTTTGCCGCAACGATCCAGGGTGGGATATGTCCCTTGAACCGGTTGCGCACGATGACGGTCAGCGCGTCATCCAGTGTGCAGTTGCGCGGCGTAATCGTGCCGTTCATGTACCCCTCGCCCAGACCAAGATCGGGGTTTACGATCAGCCCGCGCAACGTGGCCCTGTCCGAAATCGCCAGATGCGCCGAAGCGCCGGTATCGGGGCCGTAGTCCCGCGTTATTCCGTCCGGATAGGTCAGGCTCAGACGGTCCTCGACCATCATGCCGGTCAGAAAACGGTCAAGCAGCGTCTCCCACATGATCGCACCCTTGCAGTCACTCCCGCCCTAAAATCTGGGGCGGGCACTGGGGTTACGTCAAGGGTCAGGCGGCTGTTGCGTCCAGATAAGCGCGCACGGTGCCCTCGAATGCCCGCGGATCGTCCGCATGCAGCCAGTGCCCGGCATTTGGAATTTTCACAAAGCGCGCAGCTGGGAACAAGGTGCGTATGGTCGGGCGATAGCCCGGCGCGACATAGTCGCTTTGTCCACCCGATAGGAACAGGGTGGGGCCGTCGAACTGGCCCGAAACCTCGGGAAACCCAAGGATCGCAGGCATGTTTGACGCCAATGCATCCAGGTTCAACCGCCAGCGCCGCTCTGCCACATCCAGCGATTGGGTCAGGAAACTGCATAGCGCAGGTTCGACGCCCTGTGCTGCGAGCTGCGCATTTGCATCTGACCGGCGGGTGACTGCGCTCAGGTTCACGGCCCGCATCGCGTCGATAAACTGCATCTGGCTGTGGCTGTAGCTGACCGGCGCAATATCGCCGATGACCAGCCGTTGCACCGCATCCGGGCGCGACAGGGCCAGCATCATCGCCGCTTTGCCGCCCATGGAATGGCCCACCACGTCCATCGGTCCGCCCAATGCGTCGATGATATCGGCCAGGTCGCTCGCAAGATCGGCATAGCCGTGATTGCCCGACCAAAAGCTGTGCCCATGGTTGCGCATGTCCACTGTGATGACCCGCCGGGTGTCGGACAGCCGCTTGGCAATCACACCCCAGTTGCGCCCCGAACCATAGAGGCCGTGCGCAATCAAAAGCGGGATGCCATCGGCCGCCCCATGTTCGGAATAGCTGAGCATGCCCCTACGCTTAGCCGCATCACGCACGCTCTGCCAGAGGCATTGAGAAGCGCAAGGCACCAAGGTAGAAAACCGCATGGAAACCCAAGAGAGCATCCAGACGCGGGCCGATCGTGTTCAGGCCGCCTTGCACGCCGCGTTTGGCGTGGGCGGCAAGACGCTCGATGCGTCCCTGCGCAAAACGGGCCGCCGTCTGCCGCGGCGTCTGCACAAGGATGCGCACAAGATCGTCGATGCGCAGGGATTTGGCGGACACCCCAAGCTGATGCGCCAGGTGGACGGGGCGGCGCTGGCGGCGGCCGAGGACCGTGTGGTGACTTACCTCAAAGGGATCGACCGGGCGGATCGGCGCAAAGGGTTCTGGTTGGGCATCGCCGGTGTCGTCGCCTTTAATATCCTTTTGGTGGTCGCCGGCGTCGTCTTTTGGATGTGGTGGGCAGGCCATGTGTGATCACCGGACTGACTTGTTTTGAGCGCACACGCATCGCCTGCAAAGCGGTCCAAGCGCGTTCTCGTCTTCGGCGCGACAGGCACCATTGGCCGGGCCACCACCGCCGCACTGATTGCCGACGGCCACGATGTCACCTGTTTTCTGCGCAACCGCAGCCGTACCCCGTCCAACCTGTCTGGTGCTCTGCTGCGCTACGGCGACGTCACAGACCCGGTATCGGTCCAACAGGCCGCATTCGGCGATATCCCCTTTGATGCGGTCATCTCCTGCCTCGCCTCGCGGACTGGCGCGCCGCAAGACGCGTGGGCCATCGACCACCACGCGACTGTCAACATCATCGAGGCGGCCAAGGCTGCGGGGACGCCCCAGATGGTCCTGTTGTCGGCCATCTGCGTGCAAAAACCGCGCCTCGCGTTTCAGCACGCCAAGCTTAGGGCCGAGGCGGCGCTGATCGCCTCTGGCCTGACCTATTCGATTGTGCGTCCGACGGCGTATTTCAAATCACTGGCGGGACAGATCGCCCGGGTGCAGAACGGCAAGCCCTATTTGCTGTTCGGAGACGGAGAATTGACGGCCTGCACGCCCATCAGCGACCGTGACCTTGGTACGTATTTGGCAGAGTGTCTCGATACGCCCGATCGCTGGAACCAGATCCTGCCCATCGGCGGGCCGGGGCCCGCGCTGACGCCGCGTGCTATGGGGCAAAAGCTGTTCGACCTGTCCGGCCAGCCGCCAAAGTTCAAACACGTGCCGGTTGGAATGATGCGCACCATCGCGGGCGCTTTGGGGGTGGCCAGCCGGATCGTGCCGCCGCTGTCGGCCAAGGCCGAGTTCGCGCGCATCGGCCTATACTACGCGACCGAATCCATGCTGGCCGTGAACCCAGACACCGGCGCATATGACCGCGACGCGACCCCGATCAAGGGGACAGACACGTTGTTCGACTACTACGCCGCCGTCCTGCGGGGCGAGGCGCCGGTGGAACGCGGGGATCACAGCGTGTTCTGAGATCCCCGACGGTTCGTCAGAGGTTCGGATACATCGGGAAGCGGCCGCATAGCGCGGACACTCCGGCTTTCACCTTCGCCTCGACCGCGCCGTTGGCATCCTCGCCATTGGCGGCCAGCCCATCGACCACTTCGATGATCCAGTCACCGATCTGGCGGAACTCGCCCTCGCCAAATCCGCGCGTGGTGCCAGCGGGCGAGCCCAAACGGATGCCCGACGTGATCATCGGCTTCTCATCGTCAAACGGCACACCGTTCTTGTTGCAGGTGATGTGCGCACGGCCCAATGCCTTTTCGGTCGCGTTGCCCTTCACGCCCTTGGGGCGCAGGTCCACCAGCATCACATGGGTGTCGGTGCCGTGTGTCACCGTGTCCAGACCGCCCTTGTGCAGCTGATCCGCCAGCGCCTGCGCGTTCTTGATCACCTGCTGCTGGTACAGCTTGAAGGACGGATCCAGCGCCTCGCCAAAGGCCACGGCCTTGGCCGCGATCACATGCATCAGCGGGCCGCCTTGAATGCCGGGGAAGATGGCCGAGTTGAATTTCTTGGCCAGCGCCTCGTCATTGGTCAGGATCATGCCGCCGCGCGGGCCGCGCAGGGTCTTGTGGGTGGTCGTGGTGGCGACGTGCACATGCGGGAATGGGTTGGGGTACTCACCCGCCGCGATCAGACCGGCAAAGTGGGCGACATCGGCCAGGACCCAGGCGCCGACCTTATCCGCAATCTCGCGGATACGGGCAAAGTCGATGACGCGCGGGATGGCAGAGCCACCGGCGATGATCATTTGCGGCTTGTGCTCAAGCGCCAGCGCTTCGATCTGGTCATAGTCGATGTCCAGCGTGTCGCGGCGCACGCCGTATTGCACCGCGTTGAACCACTTACCCGACTGGTTGGGCTTCGCCCCGTGCGTCAGGTGACCACCTGCGTCCAGCGACATGCCGAGGATGGTATCGCCCGGTTGCAGCAGCGCCTGGAACACACCTTGGTTCGCTTGCGAACCCGAGTTCGGCTGCACATTGGCAAAGCCGCAGTCGAACAGCTGCTTGGCACGTTCGATGGCGAGGTTCTCGGCCACATCGACGTACTGACACCCACCGTAATAGCGACGGCCCGGATAGCCCTCGGCGTATTTGTTGGTCATCACCGACCCCTGCGCCTCAAGCACTGCGGCAGAGACGATGTTTTCCGATGCGATCAACTCGATCTCGTCTCGCTGGCGGCCCAGCTCGTCGCGGATCGAGCCAAACAGCTCGGGGTCACGGTCAGCGAGGGATTGGGTGAAAAAGCCGTCGGTGCGATGGGGCGCATTCATATGAACTCTCCTGCATGGACTGAGTCGATTTGGGTTGCCGTTTCCTATCGGAAACCGGCCATTTGATCAAAGGATGTATCCCGACAACATGCGCACTGCCAGCGACAAAGCGCGCTGGGCGCTGGTAAGGGGCGAAAAGATATGGTTCTTTCGGCGCAGAACGCACGCCATAGGAAACTGAAATGCCCCTCAAGATCGCCTTCGCGGCCAGCCGCGCGCCCGTGGCACAAACCGCGCGGGCCGCGCTGATCGGGCGCTATGGCGATGCGCACCCTGCCCAGGCGGACGTCATCGTGGCGCTGGGCGGGGACGGGTTCATGCTGCAAACCCTGCACGGCAGCCAGCACCTGAACGCCCCCGTCTACGGTATGAACCGCGGCACCATCGGCTTTTTGATGAACGAATATGGCGAGTCGGATCTGGTTGCGCGGCTGGAAGCGGCGGAAGAGGCCGAGCTGAACCCGCTCTCCATGACAGCCTCCACGCCCGAGGGCCAAAGCCACAAGGCGCTCGCCATCAACGAAGTGTCCCTGCTGCGCGCAGGACCGCAGGCGGCCAAGCTGCGGATCACAGTGGACGGACGGTTGCGGATGGATGAACTTGTCTGTGACGGCGCGCTGGTCTCCACACCTGCGGGCTCCACCGCCTATAACTACTCCGCCCACGGGCCGGTCCTGCCCATCGGGTCGGACGTACTGGCACTCACAGCCGTTGCCGCCTTCCGCCCCCGGCGCTGGCGCGGCGCACTTCTGCCCAAGATGGCCAAGGTCCGCTTCGATGTGCTCGAAGGGGACAAGCGCCCTGTCATGGCCGAGGCGGACTCGCGGTCTTTTGCAAACGTGTCGTCGGTCGAGATCGAATCCGAGCCCTCCATCGTGCACCGCATCCTCTTCGACCCCGGTCATGGGCTCGAAGAGCGGCTGATCTCGGAACAGTTCAACTAACGCGCCAAACGTAAGGCGTAGCCTGGCGCGCCCTAGCCAGCCTCGGGAATATAGCCCCGCGCGATCTTCGCGACCTGCTCCACATCCAGCACCGGCGGCAGCAGCGTCAGCAATGCGCCGTCAGCATCCAGCAAATGTACAAAGCTGCCATGGGAATAAATCCACCCATGTTCCGGGTCCTCAAACAGCGGCTCGACCTCGACCTTGAAGGCCTCGTAAGCGGCCTGCAAGGCTCCCTCATCCCCCGTCAAACCAATGAAATTCGGGTGGATATCGGCCAACGGCGCGCCCATCGTCTCGACCCGATCCTGATCGGGGGCTACGGTAATCATCACGGGCGTCACGCCGATCCCATCGCCTGCCAGTTCATCGACCACCTGCGCCATCAACGGCATCGCCGCCGAACAGATATTCAGACAGTTGGCATAGCCAAAGAACACCAATTGATACTTGCCGTCCGGGTCGGCCTCGGTCCGGACCTCACCGAACTGGTCCACCAGTTCATATGGCCCGCCGATATCTACGGGGAACGGACTTTGACCAGCGGCAGGTATCCCCACCGCCACCATAAACGCAGTCACCAAAGCGCGCCACATCTCAGAAATTCTCCGCAATCCAGGCTTTGTCCAGCTCTTGGCCCAACCCAAGATAGCCCTCTTCCTCGATGATCGCGGCAACGCTCGGGTCGCGGCGGAACCACGGGCCCTTACCCTTGGCCTCGGGATGCTCAGCGGCCCAGGTCTTGGTCCATTGGTTCGCCTTGATCTTTTCGCCGCCGCCGGGTGGCACGATGGTCTGCACCAGATAGACATTGTTGGCGCCCAGTTCCGGGTCCTCCAACATCAGCCCATCAACGGTGATGGTCTGGTTGCAAAACGGCTGCAACTCGACCGCAGCCCCCGTAAACGCAGGCTGGCTGTTCTTCATCGGCAGAACCAGAACGTCGTCGGCGGTGCGGATCAGACCAAGCTGCCGCTTGCCCGCGCCGCAATCCGCCGGGCAATCGCCCGTGAACTCGCAGATCAGGTCCACGACCGTCGCCTCGAACGTGGCGGGCACCTCTGCATACAGGTTCCAACTGCGCGCCTCCGACCCTTCGGAAAAATCCTGTGCCATCAACGGTGTGGCAACCAATGCGCATATCGCTGTCAAATGTTTCAACATGCTCACTCTCCTTGCGGCTTCGCAGAGTCGGGGATCGAG
This sequence comes from Tateyamaria omphalii, assembly GCF_001969365.1. NCBI lineage: Bacteria > Pseudomonadati > Pseudomonadota > Alphaproteobacteria > Rhodobacterales > Roseobacteraceae > Tateyamaria > Tateyamaria omphalii. The sequence continues at coordinate 626,057 of NZ_CP019312.1, forward strand.
AACGGCGGTACAGTGCCATAATCGTCGTGGTTCTGGTTGGTGATATCCAGATCAGAGACCACCTCATTCACCACGATGTAGTTCAACCCATCGCGCTGATAGAGCGTGCCATCGGCTTCGACAGTATGTGCCGCCAGCTTCAGAATGCCGTCGCCTCCGGCGGTCTGGTCATCCTCGCCGACCTTCAGCACCATGTAGACCGTGCCGTCCTCGGCCAGCAGGCCAACGGGAATGCCACCGGCGCTGCACCACAGTGCACATGTGTGATGCGCCGATCCCACAACAGCATCCGGGCTGCCCATGACGCCTGAAAAATAACACCACGTGTCAATGATTTCGCCCGTCACCTGAATGCGTGTGCCTTCGGCGGCCTGACCGGCCATCGGTAGGGTTATCGCAGCCAGGGCGCCAAAAATGAGTGATCGCATCATGCAGCCTTTCGTCCAATTCTGTCACCGCACGCTGACATGCAGCTTGCGCATCGGTCAAATCACGCTTTTCGGGTCCGCCCATTTGTGATCGCTTGGCGTGGGCGGGCAGGTCTGATACCGTTCTGCCCACGAAAGAGGCAAAACCAAAGCCCGCAGACCTACAGGTATGACCGCACTCAGCAAATATGACCGGCTCGAAGCGACGGGCCTCTGGCGCGCATCTGGCGATGCGCAACGGCGCGAGGTGATCGTGTCTGTCGGTGACGCAACGCTTGTGATCTCTGACCTCAACGATCGCGCGATCACCCATTGGTCGCTCGCTGCCGTCGAAAAGGGCGAGACGCCGGACAAGGGTGGGGCGGCCTTTCACCCGGACGGCGATCCTGACGAAGTTTTGGAACTTGGCCCGGACGAGGCCGCAATGATCGACGCCATCGACACGCTGCGCCGTGCTGTCGCACGGTCCCGCCCGAAACCGGGTCGGCTGCGGTGGCTGGGCGCCGCCATCTCGGTGTCTGCCGTGGCCGCCCTTGCCGTCTTCTGGCTGCCGGGTGCGCTGGTGGATCACGCCATGCGCGTCGTGCCTGCGGTCAAGGAGGCCGAGATCGGCACAGCGCTTCTGGCGCATATCGAAAGGGTGTCGGGCCAGCCCTGTAGCAGCATTGAGGCGCGGCCAGGCCTTGTCGCGCTGGCCGGGCGCACGGGGGCGGCCCGTGTCATAATCCTGCCCGGCGGCGTGCGCGAGGCGCTGTCGCTGCCCGGCGGCACCGTGCTGCTGAACCGCGCGCTGGTCGAGGATTATGAAGAGCCGGATGTCGCCGCCGGTTACATACTTGTCGAACAGGCGCGCAACATGACAAAGCTGCCCTTGCGCAAGCTGCTGGAACATTCGGGCCCGCGCGCGACGGGCACATTGCTCACCACCGGTTCGCTTCCCACCCATGCGCTCGAGGCCTATGCCGAGGATCAGCTCTCGCGTTTCGCGGCGGAGGTGCCGGTGGACAGGCTCCTTCCGCTCTTTGAAGCGGCAGGCCTCCGCAGCACACCCTATGCGCGTGCGCGCGACATCTCTGGCGAGGCGACGCTTGCCCTTATCGAAGCCGATCCGATGGCCGGACAGGCGCCAGCCCCGATCATGGCAGACCGGGATTGGCTGCAGCTTCAGGCCGTTTGCGAAAGCTAAGCGCTACTTGCGCACAAACGCATCGGAAAAGCCTGCGGCACGGCTGCTCTGCAGCCCGCGCGACAGATCTGTGGACGAGGCAAAGGGCCCCGCCAGCACAACCTGATACGACTTGCCCCCCCGCGTCACCCGCCCGATCCGGGCCGGCAGACCCGCGCGGGCAATGCGCTGCGCCGCCGCTTGCGCGTTGGCAGGCACCCCAAAGGTCCCTACCTGAACATAACGCCCTTGCGTCGTGGCGCTTGGCGCTTTGCCCGCTGCTTTCGGCGCTGTTCGCGCGGGCGCCTTCACCACCGGGGCCGGTGCCGACCGCGTCGACACAACCGGTTGCCTTGCCGTGGCCGACGACTTGCGCTGCACCCGCTTCATCAACTGCCCGTTGCGGCGCACCAGCGTCACGGTGCCCAGGTTCCGCTCTTGCGTCGCGACATCGGTGTAGGGGTAGACCAGCGGCACGGTGGCCGTCACGTCGCGCCCCGTGCTGCGTTCGATCAGGCGGCGGGGGACGGTCTGTGTCCACACGAGGCGCGTCTGCGCAATCCCGTTCAACGACTGCTCGGCACGGCGCGGGTTCAGACGGTCATCCTTCCACACGGGCACATAGCCTTCGGGCACACGCGCCGCGCGCTGCAAGGTGCGGTTCTCGTAAACATGCCGCGGCACAACCCGCGTTTCGGGGCCAACAGCGGCAGCACTACCGCGCGCGATCTGCTGCGGTCCGCAGCGCACGGGCCCGTACTGACCAGAGTTGATATAGCGCGCACTGACGGGCGACGCCCCTTGGCAAGCGGGCACCGCGCGCTGTGCTGTCACCGTGCGGGGTGCCGCTTGCACAACGGTCGGCTGCGCGGGTGGCGGTGCTGTGCGGCGTACAACCGGGGCAGCAGGGCGCTGCACAACCACACGGGGTGCAGGCTGCGGCGTCGGGGCCGTTGTGGCCGCCGGTCGGGTCGTCCGCACAGTAGGCCGCGGGGCGGGCACCGGAGCCGCGGAGGGGGCCGCATCTGCCGTCGCCGTCGGGCGGGCCGGTGGGGCGACCGTGATCTGTTCCGGCGTGCCCTGTGTCGTCTGGGTCGGCGTCGACCGGGCCGCGGCGGCCGCATTGGCCGACAGGCTGGGCGTCTGGCCACAGATCAACTGACGCTGCCGATTGACGCGCGGCACCCAGGTGACATTGCCGTCAATGCCCGCGCGGATGAACACACACCCCCTGCTGTCGACATATTGGGTTCCGTTGAACGAGGCTGGCGGAAACTCCGCCGGGGTCTGCCCATTCCGCAAGGACTGCGCCTGGCCCATACCAACGGACAAGGACGCAACACACACAGCCAAAGCTGCAATTCTGGTAAAACTCATCATATCCCCCACAAGATATGGGAGGCACGATGCCTCAACCCCGATCCTGAGTAAAGCGGCGATCCCCGCTATTTGGTGCCAAACATTCGATCCCCGGCATCGCCAAGGCCCGGAACGATATAGCCAATGTCGTTCAACTGATCGTCAACGGCTGCGGTGACGATGGGCACGTCCGGATGCGCCACTTTCATCCGGGCGATTCCCTCCGGTGCGGCCAACAGGCACAAAAACCGGATGTTGGTCGCGCCAGCCGCCTTTAACCTGTCGATGGCGGCGGCAGAGGAGTTGCCGGTGGCCAGCATCGGATCAACCGCAATGACCAACCGATCCTCCAATGCTTCGGGCACCTTGAAGTAATACTCGACCGGCTGCAGCGTCTCTTCGTCCCGGTACAATCCGACAAATCCGACCCGTGCTGACGGAATCAATTCCAGTACCCCGTCCAGCAGCCCATTGCCCGCGCGCAGGATCGAAATCAGCGCCAGTTTCTTGCCGTCGAGCGTCGGCGCATCCATCGCCTGCATGGGCGTGTCAATCCGCTTGGTGGTCATCGGCAAACCGCGCGTCACCTCATAGGCCAAAAGCTGCGAAATCTCGCGCAAGAGCTGCCGGAACACGGCTGTCGGGGTGTCCCTGTCACGCATGATGGTCAGCTTGTGCTGCACAAGCGGGTGGTCAACGACGGTCAGATGATCGGACATGGGCGCGGCTCCTTTGCTGCAAACGTTCTGCAACGCGCCGTTCGGTTCCACAATCCCTGTCTTCTTCTCTTTGCAAATACGGCGGGGGAGGCGCATCGCGCCGGGGGCAGCGCCCCCCAAACCATGCCGTGCGCCGTCAGGCGCTCATTTGGGTGACACGCCAAGATGCCGCGCCACCAGATGGGCCACATCCTGAAACCCGATCAACCCCAGCGGCGCGCCGTCACTGCCATGGACCAGCACCGGCACCCGTTCGCGGGTATGGTCGGTGCCGACCCAGGTGGGGTCATTGCCGTGATCTGCCGTCAACACCAGCAGGTCATCGTCGCGCAACCGTGGCAGCATCCGACCGATCTCGGCATCGAACCATTCCAGATGGCGGGCATAGCCCGACACATCCCTGCGGTGACCATAAAGACTGTCGAATTCCACGAAATTGGCAAAGGTCAGGCTGCCGTCTTCGGCCTCATCAACCAGATCAGACAGATGCCGCATCAGGTCCACATCCGCCCCTTTGCGCACCGCGTCAAAGCCCTGCATGGAGAAAATGTCGCCCACCTTGCCCACACCGTACACGCGGCGGCCTGCATCCTGCACCCAGTTGGTCAGGATCGGCGCGGGCGGTGTGATGGCAAAGTCACGGCGATTCACGGTCCGCTCAAATGCGCCATCTTCCCCGACAAAGGGCCGCGCAATCACACGACCGACGCGCATGCCGTGCAGCGCGGGCGCCACGGAACGGCACAGGTCCAAAAGCCGCTCCAGCCCGAAATGCGTCTCATGTGCCGCGATCTGAAACACGCTGTCGGCAGAGGTATAGCAGATGGGCTGCCCGCTTCGCACATGCTCGGCCCCCAAATCGGCAATGATGCGCGTGCCCGACGCATGGCAATTGCCCAGTATCCCGTCTGTGCCCGCCGCAGCACATACCGCCTCAACCACATGATCGGGAAAGGCAGGCACCGCATCCGGAAAGTAATGCCACTCCCAAGGCACCGGCACACCGGCCAGTTCCCAATGGCCCGAAGGGGTATCCTTGCCCCGCGACACCTCGGTCGCCGCACCCCATGGGCCTTGCGTCACTTGCTCACCATTGGCCCGGGCCATCGCATCGAACACTCCCAGCGCCGCCAGATGCGGCAGGGCCAACGGCCCACTGCGCCCGTCCTCGGCCTCACCTGCGGCACAGGCCTCCGCAATATGCCCCAGCGTGTTGGCGCCCGTATCCGGCATATCGCCGTTGAAATAGTCGCCCGCATCCGGCGCGCCGCCAATCCCGACGGAATCCATGACGACAAGGAACGCGCGCGCCATCAGCCGACCCGCTCGGCAATCAGCTCCGGCACCGCCGGGGCCTGCGCGCCAACGGTGATGGCGGCCCGCACCGCAGCCTCTGCCCGGTCCGCATCGGCAAACCGCGCCGCGTGGACAACACACAGCGGCTGCCCCTTCGCTACCTTGGTCCCCAGACGCAGAACATCCGACAGGCCAACAGCGGGGTTGATCACGTCGCTCTCAACCTTGCGACCGCCCCCCAGATCCACAACAGCCAGCCCCAACGCCTCGCCATCAATCGCGCTCACATAGCCCGGCCCCCGCGCGGTGATCTCGCGAATGACGGTGGCCTCGGGCAAAAAGCGCGACCAGTTCTCGGTGAACTGCATTGGCCCGCCCATGGCCGTGATCATCATGCCAAACCGCTCTGCCGCACGCCCGTCGGCGATGGCGGCGACGATGGCGTCAGCCCCGCTTTGCACATCCTTCGCCAAACCACCATTCGCCAACAGTACGCCGCCCAGGGCGGCGGAAATCTCGACAAGTGGCCCTTGCACGGTCCCGCTCAGCACCCGCATCACCTCGGCCACCTCCAGCGCGTTGCCCAAGGCAGGGGCCAGCGGCTGCGACATGTCGGTGATCAGGGCGGTGGTCTTGCACCCGGCGGCGTTTGCCGTCTTGACCAGCGCATCGGCCAGCGCGCGGGCATCGCTGGCATCCTTCATGAATGCGCCAGAGCCGACCTTCACATCCAGCACCAGACCATCCAGACCCGCGGCAAGCTTCTTCGACAGGATCGAGGCCGTGATCAGGTCCATGCTCTCGACCGTCGCCGTGACGTCCCGGATCGCATAAAGCCGCTTGTCCGCAGGGGCCACCGTCGCCGTAGCACCGACAATGGCGCAGCCCGCCCGCGCCATCACATCCCTCAGCCGCCGTTCGCTCAACTGCGTCGACACGCCCGGAATGGCATCCAGCTTGTCCAGCGTACCGCCAGTATGGCCGAGCCCCCGTCCCGAAATCATCGGAACATAGGCACCACATGCCGCAAGGGCAGGGGCCAGAACAAGGCTCACGCAATCGCCCACACCGCCTGTTGAATGCTTGTCCAGCACCGGGCCATCCACATCCCAGTCCAGTACCTGACCGCTGTCGCGCATGGCGATGGTCAGGGCCACCCGGCCCACATCACCCAATCCGTTCAGGCACACCGCCATGGCAAAGGCGCCCGCCTGTGCATCCGTCACCGACCCGTCGGCCAATCCTTGGGCAAACCACGCCAACTCGTCCCGCGACGGCGTCTGACGCTGGCGCAGCTTGGCAATAATCGACCGCGCGTCGCTCATTTGTCGCCGTCCATATGGGCCGCGCCAAACGCACCGGGCAGCAATTCGGCCAGCGTCATCACCTGCTCGATGCCCCCGGTCGTGGCCATGGTCACGCGCACATCACCAGCGCCAAACTCGGCCAGCTTCTGACGACACCCACCGCATGGGGTCACCGGCATCGGACTGCCCGCCACGACATAGGCTTCCATGATCCGTCCTTGCCCCGCCGCAACCATCGCCGCAATGGCACCCGCTTCGGCACAGGTCCCCTCCGGGTAGGCCACGTTTTCCACATTGCAGCCCACAAACACGGTGCCGTCACCCGCGCGCAGCGCGGCCCCCACCTTGAAATTCGAATAGGGCGCGTGCGCGTTGTCCCGCACCTTCAGCGCCGCCGCTTTCAACTCGTCCATACTGACCCTCTTGTCCGGACCCCGACCCTAGCCAAAGGGCGTTTCCTTGGCCACTGCATAAACAGTTTGGCTAAGGCAGTTCGGTTGTAAACACGCCGGGCAGGGACACCTCCAACACCTCAATATCCTCCGACAGATCCGCATAGCGCGTCGCCATCCCCGGCGGCACCACAAACGCATCCCCCGCCCCGAGCGAAAACGGCGTCCGCCCCTGGCCCTCAAGCGTCATCGACCCCTCCATCACAAAGGTGAACAGGATGTCACTGTCATGCACGGCCCAGGCCGTATCACCCGCGCTCCGGCGCGCCACGGTCACGCCAGCCACCCCCTGCGTGCCCTCCGCAATCCCGGTATCGCGTGCCTCAAACCCCGGCAGGCGAAAGGGCCCCCAAACGGCCCCATCCACCCTGTGATGGACAAAGCGCTGCCCCTGAAATCGCCGCCCGGGCCGCGCCGGGCCATTGGGCAGCTCCATCTCGTGATCAATGGTGGTTACATGCTCCGCAGGCACCCCAATCTCGATCACCTCGATATTGTCGCTGGCGTAAAGCACCCGGTGCCGGATCTCGGGCGGTTGGATCACGCAACACCCGGCCTCCAGCCGAAACGGCTCCCCCTGATCCTCATAGACCAGATCGACCCACCCCTTGTAGCAAAAGATCAATTGAAACCCGACCGTATGGTAATGCACCATGTCAGGCACGGGGCCGCCATCCGGAATGCGAATGTGGCTCGCGATAATGGACCCACCCAATCGGTCCGGGATCAGATCCCGGTAATGCATGCCCGCCCGGCCAATGACCCATGGCGCCTGATCGGCAAGCCGCCGCACGACAAAACTGTGCACAGTCTCAGGCATCAGCAAAGGCGGATTCAACACGTCAATTTCAACCCGCGTGCCATTCGGCGCGACCAGATCGCGCGCTCCATCCGCAAACCCGTCCGGATCGTCGGTCAATATACGCAACATGCCGGGTGGCTCACTGGCCCCGGCCTCGATCCGTATCCGCAAACCATGGCCGGAAAACACCGCAACAGACGGATCATCCGCAGGATAGATCATATCCATCCGCATCCCCAACACGTTGGTAAAAAACGGAATGTCGTCGCGCAACGCCTGCGTCGGCAACCGTATCTCTGCGCGAACCTCAGCCATCCCAATCCCCTTCATTTCGCCAAATAAACCGCGGGGGCGTTGCGAATGCAACGGGGGCTGGCCCCCCAAAAAATATCGTGCGCGCAGCGCTCATTAGGATCACGCTTGAACAATATGACCAAACGTCAATTGGCGGCTCTTGAAAAATAGTTTAACGCTAAACCAAATCCGAACACCCGAGGGGATTCCATGTCCGACACACCGAACCTGCGCGACGCCGCACTCGCCTACCACGAATTCCCCAAGCCCGGAAAACTCGAAATCCGCGCGACCAAACCCATGGCCAACGGGCGCGACCTCGCGCGCGCCTATTCCCCCGGCGTGGCCGAGGCGTGCCTTGAGATCAAGGACGACCCCGCAAACGCCGCCCGCTACACCGCACGCGGCAACCTCGTGGCCGTCGTCTCCAACGGCTCCGCCGTGCTGGGCCTGGGCAATATCGGCGCGCTCGCATCAAAACCGGTGATGGAGGGCAAAGCGGTCCTTTTCAAGAAATTCGCCTCCATCGACTGCTTCGACATTGAGGTGAACGAAAGCGACCCTGAAAAACTGGCCGACATCGTCTGCGCGCTCGAACCCACCTTCGGCGCCATCAACCTCGAAGATATCAAGGCCCCCGACTGCTTCATCGTCGAAAGGCTCTGCCGCGAACGCATGAACATCCCCGTGTTCCACGACGACCAGCACGGCACCGCCATCGTGGTGGGGGCCGCGGCCAAGAACGCCCTGCACGTGGCAGGCAAAACCTTCGAAGACATCAAGATCGTCAGCACCGGCGGCGGCGCGGCAGGCATCGCCTGCCTCAACATGCTCCTGAAGCTCGGCGTGAAACGCGAAAACATCTGGCTCTGTGACATCCACGGCCTCGTCTACGAAGGACGCGCCGAAGACATGAACCCGGCCAAGGCTGCCTTCGCCCAGCCCACCGACAAACGCACGCTGGACGACGTGATCGACGACGCCGACCTCTTTCTTGGCCTCTCCGGCCCCGGCGTGCTGAAACCCGAACATGTCGCCAGGATGACCAAGCAGCCCATCATCTTCGCGCTCGCCAACCCCAATCCCGAAATCCTGCCAGACGACGCGCGCAGCGTTGCGCCCGACGCGATCATCGCAACGGGTCGCAGCGATTTCCCGAACCAGGTCAACAACGTCCTGTGCTTCCCCTTCATCTTCCGCGGCGCGCTCGACGTCGGTGCCACGACGATCAACGACGAGATGCAATTGGCCTGCATCGACGGCATCGCGGCCCTCGCCCGCGCCACAACCAGCGCCGAAGCCGCCGCCGCCTATCAGGGCGAACAGCTCACGTTTGGCGCCGACTACCTGATCCCCAAACCCTTCGATCCTCGGCTCGTGGGCGTGGTCAGCTCCGCTGTCGCACGGGCCGCGATGGAAACGGGCGTGGCCCAGCGGCCCATCGCCGACCTCGAAGCCTATAAAACCTCGCTCGACGGCTCGGTCTTCAAATCGGCGCTCCTGATGCGCCCGGTGTTTGAGGCGGCGCGCGCGAAGGCCCGGCGCATCGTCTTTGCCGAGGGCGAAGACGAACGGGTGCTGCGGGCGGCCCAGGCCATGGTCGAGGAAACCACCGAACGCCCCATCTTGATCGGACGGCCAGAGGTGATTGAGGCGCGCATCGCCCGCGCGGGCCTGACGATCAGGATCGGCGACACGGTCGATCTGGTGAACCCGGAAAACGACCCGCGCTACCGCGACTACTGGGGCACCTACCACGAATTGATGTGCCGGCGCGGCGTCTCGCCCGACATCGCCCGCGCGATCATGCGGACCAATTCCACCGCCATCGGCGCGGTCATGGTCCACCGGGACGAGGCGGACAGCCTGATCTGCGGCACCTTTGGTGAGTTCAGGTGGCACCTCAACTATGTCACCCAAGTGCTTGGTCGTGAAAGCTATAATCCCGTCGGCGCGCTCAGCATGATGATCCTCGAAGACGGGCCGCTCTTTGTGGCTGACACCCAGGTCCACCTGCACCCCGAACCCGACCAGATCGCAGAGATCGCCGTGGGTGCGGCCCGGCACGTGCGCCGCTTCGGGATCGAGCCGCAGATCGCCTTCTGCTCGCAAAGCCAGTTCGGGAACCAGGGCGACGGCTCCGGCTGGCGCCTGCGCGAGGCGATCCGGATGCTCGACGCGCAGGGCCACGACTTCTGCTACGAGGGCGAGATGAACATCGACACCGCGCTTGATCCCGACCTGCGCAACCGCCTGTTCCCCGGCAACCGGATGCAGGGGGCGGCGAACGTGCTGGTCTTCGCCCACGCCGATGCGGCGTCCGGCGTGCGCAACATCCTCAAGATGAAGGGCGGCGGGCTCGAGGTCGGCCCGATCCTCATGGGCATGGGCAACCGCGCCCATATCGTGTCGCCCTCGATCACTGCGCGGGGCCTTCTGAATATGTCCGCGGTCGCGGGCACGCCGGTGGCACATTACGGCTAGGCGCGGCGCCTGTTCCAAGCGGACAGGGGCGGCACCCCCGCCCCCGGCGGCGCCTTTCCCCGGAATTTTTTGAGACAGAGAAGGACGTAACGGACTTTCACTGCGCTGTCGCCATACCCATATGCAACCGGAGATAGGCAGGAGATGTCATGAAATTTTTTGCAGCAGCTTTGATTTTTGTTTTTCTAGCGGCCTGTGCCGACACTGTATCCGAGACAAGCGGTACGTTCACGGCCCGCGGTGAGACCTACCCAACCACGACCCGCCAATTCCAGCGCGCGGATGGCAGCACCTATTCCCGCATGACGATCCAGGTGGGGGCCGAGCGGGTCAGCTGCATCCCCGGCAACCGCGCTGATTGTGAAACCGCGCTCATCGACACCTATAACCGCGACCGCGGCGCATTCTAGGGAAGACCAACGTCATGATCATGCGTGTGACCACCATTCTTGCGCTGTCTCTGGCCCTCGCGGCCTGTACGGAGGTTGTGTCGGAACAGGACACAACCTTCACCTATCGCGGCGACGTCTACCGGGCCGTGATCCGCGACTACGATGCAAACGGCCGCACTTTCACCAAGCGCGTCGTCTATGACGGCAACCGCGCTGTCAGTTGCTCGGCCACCGACGATCTCGATTGTGCCGCCGCCATTTCCTACGAGCGTCTCGACAGCAACGACTGACATTCTGGCCCACCGGGCGTGATTTTCTGCCACTGTTGGCGCTCACGGCCCTTGCCCCTGCCACCTGTCGCCGCGTAACCCTGCGCAGAACGACGACGGAGGAGGATCGGCCATGGGCTACCGCGCGGAATATGACAGTTGGAAAGCGGACCCCGAAGGATGGTGGATGCAGGCGGCTCAGGCCATTGACTGGGTCAAGGCACCAACACGGGCGCTCAGCCAGCGGGGCGAGAACCTCTATGAATGGTTCTCCGACGCCGAGGTGAACACCTGCTGGAACGCCGTCGACCGCCATGTCGAAGCAGGCCGGGGCGACCAGACCGCCATCATCTATGACAGCCCGATCACCGGGGCAAAGTCCAAGACCTCCTACGCCGAATTGCAAACCCAGGTCGTGTCACTGGCCGGTGCGTTGGCGGCACGGGGCGTGACCATGGGCGACCGGGTCATCATCTACATGCCCATGGTCCCCGAAGCGTTGGTGGCCATGCTCGCCTGCGCCCGCATCGGGGCCATCCATTCGGTTGTGTTCGGTGGGTTCGCGGCCAACGAACTGGCGGTACGCATCGACGATTGCACGCCAAAGGCGATCATCGCCGCGTCCTGCGGGCTCGAACCGGGACGCACGGTGGAATACAAACCGCTCCTCGACGGCGCCATCGACCTGGCCGACCATACACCCGACCTTTGCGTCATCCTGCAACGGGACGCATGCCCCTGCGCGCTCGGCCCCCGTGACGTGGACTGGCACGCCGTCCAAAAGGACGTGACACCCGCCGATTGCGTCCCCGTGCCCGGCAATCACCCCGCCTACATCCTCTACACCTCCGGCACCACCGGCGCGCCCAAAGGCGTCGTGCGGGCCACCGCAGGCCACCTTGTGGCGCTGAACTGGACGATGAAAAACATCTACCAGATGAACCCGGGCGAGGTGTTCTGGGCCGCCTCAGACGTGGGCTGGGTCGTGGGTCACAGCTACATCTGCTACGCGCCCCTGATCCACGGCAACACCACCATCGTGTTCGAGGGCAAACCGGTCGGCACCCCCGACGCGGGCACCTTCTGGCGCGTGATCGAAGAACACGACGTCAAATCCTTCTTCACCGCCCCCACCGCCATCCGCGCCGTAAAACGCGAGGATCCCAAGGGCGAATACCGCGCCAAATACGACCTGTCGGGTCTGCGCGCGCTCTACCTGGCTGGGGAACGGGCCGACCCCGACACCATCGAATGGGCGCAAAACATCCTGGACGTGCCCGTTTATGACCACTGGTGGCAGACCGAAACCGGCTACACCATCGCGGGCAACCCCGCAGGGCTCGAGGCGCTGCCTGTGAAAATCGGCTCCCCCACCGTCGCCATGCCCGGCTACGATGTGCAGATCCTCGACGACGCGGGCCACCCCGTCGCACCGGGCGAGTTGGGCGCCATCGCCGTCAAACTGCCGCTGCCCCCCGGCACGCTGCCCACGCTCTGGAACGCCGAGGATCGGTTCATCAAATCATACCTCCACACCTTCCCCGGCTATTACGAAACGGGCGATGCCGGCATGATGGACGAAGACGGCTACCTCTACATCATGGCGCGCACCGATGACGTGATCAACGTGGCAGGCCACCGGCTCTCGACGGGCGCGATGGAGGAAGTGCTCGCAGGCCATCCAGACGTCGCCGAATGCGCGGTCGTTGGCGTCACCGACCAGCTCAAGGGGCAATCGCCCGTCGGCCTCCTCTGCCTCACCACCGGCGTGAACCGTGCCCATGACGAGATTGTCGCCGAATGCGTCAAGCGCGTGCGCGACCAGATCGGCCCGGTCGCCGCCTTCAAACAGGCCGTCGTCGTGGACCGTCTGCCCAAGACGCGCTCGGGCAAGATCCTGCGCGGTACAGTCGTGAAAATCGCCGACAGCGAGGCGTTCAAGATGCCCGCCACCATCGACGACCCGGCCATCCTGGACGAGATCAAGGACGCGCTGCAAACCATCGGCTACGCCAAAGGATAGGGCCAAAGGCCAGTGTACGGCGGATCAGGATCCGCCTTACGCACCATCCCCAAACGCACGCACCGGCGCGCTGAACCCGCGCAGCGCCAGCGGACCCAGATCGGTCAGACCGGTCCGGCCCGCCGCCACCTCATCTGTCACGACAATGGCGTGGCCATGGCGCTTGCCCGCGTCGCACAGGCGCGCCGCCACATTCGCAGCCAACCCAATCACCGTGAAATCCAGCCGCGTGCTCGACCCGATATTGCCATAGGTCACGCAGCCAAAGGCGATGCCGATGGCGCAGGATGTCCGCGCCGTCGCATCATCCGCCGACACCTGGTCCACCACCGCCCGCGCCGCATCCAGCGCCGCCGCACAGGCCGCCGCCGCATCCTCACCCGCGGGAAACACGGCCAGCACCGCGTCCCCGATAAACTTCAACACTTCGCCCCCGCGCTGATCGACAATGTTCGACGTGATCTCAAGAAACGCATTCAGCAGCGCAATATACTCACCCCTCGGCAACTCCTGCTCCAATCGGGTGGAGCCGCGCAAATCACAGAACATGATGGCGGCATCAATCTCGTCCCCATCGCCGCGCCGGATCTCACCGCCCAGCACCCGCGCACCCGACCGCTTGCCCACATAAGTCTCCAACAGCGCCTGCGCATTCTCGCGCTGCATGAACACCTCGTAGTAGCGGCTGATGACTGTGGCACATTCGAACACCAGCCCTAGGTTCTCGGTCGTGAACCCGTCCGGGTGGTCCGAGGTCAAGGTCAGCACATTCGTGCGTCCATCGGAAAAGGGCAGGGGCATGGCGACGTAATCCGTTGCTCCTTCGGCCCGCAGATCGTCCATGATGGGAAAGGACGACGCGGTGTCGGTGTCCGCCAACCGCTGCCGCACCCCGCCCAGACCGTTCGACACGTGTTGCAACGGGCTGTTCAGAAAGCCGGGGCGCTCGTGAATGTCATAAGACGGGGCAAAGGTCCGCACCTCGTCCGTCTCCGCCCGCCAGATATAGTTCTTGCCCGCAATCATCGGATGCAGGGACCAGATCAGCACCGCCAAGCGCGATACCGCAATTCCGTTCTCGCGCATCTTGGTGGCAACGGCATGGGTAAACGTCTCGGGGTCAGACAGCGTGCCCGCCTCGCGCATCAGCCAATCCACCAGCGGGCCGGTGATGCTGCCATCACGGGCCGCCTGCACTTCGTTCTGGCCCAGATCAACGTGGGTCGCGGCATTTGGCATGAAACCGACATAGCCCTGGATCCCCTTGCTCTCGGGCAGGGCAGAGACATAGCTCCAGACCCCGTTTTCAATTGTCCCGCTGTCCAGCAGCACGTCGTGATAGCTCGCCGTCCCCTTAAACGGGCAAAAGGTCTGAAGGTCGGTCTTCGGCCCCAGCGGCACGCGGATATCCTCGCGCGGCACATAGATGGCCGCAGGCAACCGCGTCTCATACATGACGCGCGCGCGCATCGTCTCGGCCAGCAGGATGTCATCGTGGAAAATGCGCACGGGATGCGGCAGTGGTGCGACATCAATGCGGTAGCCCGGCGGGGCAGGCGCGTCATCAAGGCTCATCAGCGGTCCCTTTCTGCACCCAATCTACATGGGCGCGCCGGACCAGACCACCAAGTGCGCCAGACGCATAGAGGAAAACCGCAGGCCCTTGGCCGCCAGTTTGAATTTTTCGGGTTAAAATCGGGAAAATGCACCGCACGGTGCATCAAGTGACTGAAAATAGGTAAAAATCACAAAAGGCTTAAGATCAGGCAAAGCCCCAGAACACGGTGTCCCCGCGGGGACAAATCCCGCGGGGACAGGTTTCAAGCCTCAAAACTTGGCTTTGTTCTCTGCGATGAACGCGTCAATCTGGCTCTCGGCCTCATCCTTGGCCATGCCATAGCGCTCCTGAATCTTGCCCGCCAATTGCTCGCGGTCGCCCTCGGCCTGTTGCAGATCGTCGTCCGTCAACTCGCCCCATTTCTCCTTCATGGAGCCTGTCATCTGCTTCCAGTTGCCCTTGATCGTATCCCAGTTCATGGTCGGTCTCCTGTGCGTGTGTGTGATCCACTGGACGAACGCGGCGCCGCCCGACCTGTTCCGAAAAATCACAAATCTTGCGCAACCTTCCGCAATTCAAATTTCTGGATCTTCCCGGTCGAGGTTTTGGGCAATTCCTGAAACACCACCGCCTTCGGCGCCTTGAACCCGGCCAATGTCTCGCGCGAAAAGGCAATCAGATCGGCCTCGCTCGGGGAGGTGCCCGGCTTCAACTCGACAAAGGCGCACGGCACCTCGCCCCATTTCTCATCGGGCTTGGCGACCACAGCCGCGAGGTTCACATCCGGGTGCGCCATCAGCACGCCTTCCACCTCGACCGAGCTGATATTCTCGCCGCCCGAAATGATGATGTCCTTGGCCCGGTCCGCGATCTGAATATAGCCGTCGGGATGCTGGATCGCGATGTCTCCGGAATGAAAATACCCGCCCGCAAACGCCTCTTCGGTCGCTGCTGGGTTCTTCAGATACCCTTTCATGACGGAGTTCCCCCGGATCATGATCTCGCCCTGCGTGGCGGCGTCCATCGGCACCTGCGCCATGTCCCCGTCCATCACCGTGATGTGCTCCATCATGGGAAAGGCGACGCCCTGCCGCGCCTTGATCGCGGCGGTATCCTCGGCCCCGTCCCAATCGCTCTTCCACAAGCACTCGGTCACGTGGCCATAGGTCTCGGTCAGCCCATAGACCTGCGTGACGTTGAACCCCAACGCCTCGATCTTCTCCAGCGTCGCGGGGGCAGGGGGCGCTCCCGCGGTGAACACCTCGACCTTGTGATCAAAGGTCCGGCGGTCTTCATCCAGCGCGTTCACGATCATGTTCAGCACGATAGGCGCACCGCCGAAATGGGTCACGCCGTCGTAGTGAATGGCATTGTAAATGGCCGTAGCCGTCACGTCCCGGCAGCACACCAGTGTCCCGCCCACCAGCGGCATCATCCACGTGTGGTTCCACCCGTTGCAGTGAAACAGCGGCACGATGGCCATGAAGACCGGGTGCAGCACCATGCGCCAGGACACGACCGTACCCATGGTCATCAGATACGCGCCGCGGTGGTGATAGACGACCCCCTTGGGCCGCCCTGTCGTGCCGGAAGTGTAGTTGAGCGACAGGCTCTCCCACTCATCCTTCGGCATGATCCAGTCAAAGGATGGATCGCCCGCCGCCAGCAGATCGTCATAGGTCCGGTGCCGCCCTGACGCGGGGAACCCGGCATGCGGATCGGGGCACTCGATCAGCGTCGGTGCCGCGCCCTCCATCCGCTCCGCCGCAGCTTCGGCCAGCTCCAGAAACTGAGTGTCGACGAGCACGGCCTTGGCGCCACCGTGGTCAAAGATGTAGGCAACCGTATCCACGTCGAGCCGCGTGTTGATCGTGTTCAAAACGGCGCCGCAAGCGGGCACGCCGAAATGCGCCTCCGCCTGCGCAGGCAGGTTGGGCAGCAGGGTCGCCACGACATCGCCGGGGGCCACACCCAACCCGGTCAAACCCGATGCCAGGCGCGAACAACGCTCGTAATACTCCGCATAGCTCACCCGGTGCGCACCATAGATCACCGCAGTGTGGTCGGCAAAGACGCTCGCCGCCCGCCGCAGATGCGACAGGGGCGTCAGGGGAACATAGTTCGCAGCCGTCTTGCCCAGGCCCGTCTCATCTGCCATCCAACCCATATCAGTCCTCCCCGTCGCTGGTCCGTCACGATGTTGCGCAGTTATGGCGAGGGGCGCAAGCAATGGAAAGCCTGATGACAAGCCAAACCGCGCATCGCCCGACCGCAGCGGCGCTGAACATGGTGGGCGCGATGTGTATCATCGGGGCAATCGACATCTATGTCGCCGTGATCGCGCAGACGCTCTCGCTCTGGCAATTCCTGATCATGCGGCTTTTGCTGGCCGCCCCCATCGTGCTTGCGTTGTCAGCCATGGGCTTTGGCACGGTGCGTCCCCGCGGGGTCAGGGCCGTTGCGGTCCGGTCGACGCTGATCGCCACAGGCATGTTCTGCTACTTTGGCGCGCTCGCCTTCATGCCCATCGCGATGGCGCTGGCGGGCCTCTTCACCTCGCCCATCTTTGTCCTGCTGCTGACCGCCTTTGTCTTGCGCCAGCGGATCGGGCCATGGCGGATCGGTGCCGTCGCCGTGGGTTTTGCGGGCATACTCGTCGTCCTTGGCCCTTCGGGTGGCAGCCTCGGCTGGGTGATCGTTCTGCCGGTGCTGGGCGGCATGCTCTATGCCTCGGGCGTCGTGGCCACGCGCGCGCTGTGCGAAGGCGAAAGCACGCTGTGCCTGCTGCTTGGCATCTTTGTGGCCCAAGGCGTTCTGGGCACGGCCATTCTGGCGATCATTACAGTTGCACAGCCAGAGGTCGGCGCAGGCGGGATGGCCTTCCTCTCGCGCGGTTGGGTGTGGCCCATAGAAGACGCGTGGCCCTATCTGCTTTTGCAGGTCGTCGGCTCGGTCTTGGGCGTCGGGCTTTTGAACCGCGCCTACCAGCTGGGTGAGGCGAGCCACGTGGCAATCTTCGAATATTCAGTGATGATCTTCGGCCCGTTCTTTGGCTGGTGGCTTCTGGGCCAACCTGTCACATGGGTGCAGGGGCTGGGCATCGCGCTGATTGCCGGTGCCGGGATCATCATCGCCATCCGCAGTTCGACCCCCTGATGCTTCATTGTTCCCCAAATATGCATGCGCCGGTGGACGCAGGCGCAGGGGCGGGTAGTCTGGGCGCATGATCCTCAGCACGGGCCGCAAATACGTCTTTGTCCACGCGCCCAAGACGGGCGGCACGGCGCTGGCGCTGGCGCTTGAAAACCGCGCGATGAAGGATGATATCATGCTGGGCGACACGCCTAAGGCGCTCAAGCGGCGGCGGCGGGTGCAGGGGATCAAGACGCGCGGGCGACTGTGGAAACACGCGACGCTGGCGGATATCGACGGCCTGGTGCCCAGCCTTGACGGGCTCTTTGCCTTTACCCTCGTGCGCAATCCGTGGGACCGCATGGTCAGTTATTACCATTGGCTGCGCGATCAGGAGTTTGACCACCCGGCGGTGGCGCTGGCGCGGCAGATGGACTTTGTCGCGTTCACATGTTCGATGCACACGCGGTCTTCGATGCGGGCCAGCCCCGCGCGACATTACATGACCGACGCTCAGGGGCACGAGCGCTGCGACCTTTACATCCGGCTCGAGCACTTTGACGACGATGCCGCGCCGCTTTGGGATCACCTGGGGTTCGCGCTGGCGCTGCCCCATGCCAACCGGTCCCGGCGCGATGCGGATTACAGGGGCTATTACACCGATGCGGCGCGCGCCGCGGTGGCCGAAGCCTGTGCCGAAGACATCGAGAGATTCGGCTACAGCTTCGACTGACGCGTTGCATTCTCTCGCATTTAACGAAAATTGTTCGCAAATTTGCACCAATGTCATGGGCTCCGCGCGACTGGCGCACAAACGGATCACAATGCCCAAATCCTGCCCCGTTCGTGGCCCGTCTTGGCCGCGGGAATCACTTCAATTGTCGTCATCAAATGCAAACCGGCGCGCTGCCAGCGCTGCACCATGGGGATGGATAAGATGTTTGGATGGACAAAGACACGCGCGGCGCACCGCATGGCCGAAATGTCAGCCGCCTGGGACGGTGGGGTCATGACAACGCGGGGGCTGCTGGGCGGCACGCGGGTGGCCACGTCGATGGGCTGGCGCGCGGTGGATGCGCTCGCGGTGGGTGATCTGGTGCTGACCTTTGATGCGGGACTGCGTCCGCTGGTTGAGGTGCGGCGCGATATCTTCTGGACTGCGGACGCGCCGGTGCCCGCGGCCTATCATTCCGTCTTTGTCCCCGCGGGGGCGCTCGGGAATTCCGCCGATCTGGAATTGCTGCCGGATCAGGGCGTGCTGGTGGAAAGCGATGCGGCTTGCGATGCGTTTGGCGATCCCTTTGCCGTGCTGTCGGCCAAATCGCTGGACGGATTTCGCGGCATCCGCCGCATGGTGCCACAACCGCAGATCGAGATTGTGACCCTCATTTTTGCCGATGAGCAGGTTGTCTATGCCGAAGGGGGCGCGCTGGCGCATTGCCCGCCCGCGGTTCGGCCCATCGACGCGCTGGGCATCGCCCATGATGCCTATGACGTGCTGCCCGCTCGCGACGCTGCGTTCCTGGTGGAATGCATGAAGGTCGAGGATGAGCTTTACGTGCAGGCGGCCTGAGGTCGTCAGGTGCCGAGCCTGTCCCAGACGTCCATCCCGCACAGGTCGCGCAGGAAGTTGTAGGGGTAGGGCAGGGCCGGCAGGGCCGATGCTGCCGTTAGGGTTTCCATCTGCCTATCCGTGAGCGTGAAGTCGGCTGCGGCCAGGTTGTCCTTGAGCTGCGCGAGGGTCCGCGCGCCCAGCAGGATCGAGGCCACGCCGGGCCGCGCCGCAAGCCAGGCCAGCGCGACATGCGCCGGTGGTCGCCCGGTTTGGTTGGCCACATCGGATACCGCATTCAGCACGGCATGGGTGTGATCGGTGTTGCGCAGGTCGTAGGCCTCGACCCCGCGCGCGGGGTTTTCGCCCAGCCGGGTTGCGCCAGTCGGTCGCGCGTCGGCGCTGTATTTGCCGGTCAGCCAGCCGCCGCCCAAAGGCGACCAGGGCACCAGCGAGATACCCGCCTCAAGGCAGCAGGGCATCAGCTCCAGCTCGACCCCGCGTTCCAGCAGATTGTATTGTGGCTGCACCGCGATGGGTTTGGGCAGGTTGTACCGCTCGGCCACCGCCAGCAGCTTTTGCAACTGCCAGGCGGTCAGGTTCGACCAGCCGATATGGTGCAGCTTGCCCGCTGCGCGCAGGTCGCCAAGGGCGCCCAGCGTATCGGCGATGTCGGTGTGGATGTCCCAGCCATGGACATAGTAGAGGTCGATCGCCTCGACCCCAAGCCGCGTGAGGCTGGCGTCGATGGACCGCACGAGGCTGCGGCGCGAGGCGCCATGGCTGCCGGGGGGCGGGGCGAAGCGGCCCTTGGTGGCGAGGATCAGGTCGTTCATCCCACCGCGTGCGCGGGCCCAATCGCCGATGATCTTTTCGGAGGCGCCTGCACCATAGCCGTCCGCGGTGTCGATCATGGTGCCGCCGTGGTCCACGAAGAGGTCAAGCTGGCGGTGCGCCTCTTCCGCCTCCGTCTCGACCCCGAATGTCATGGTGCCCAGCCCCATGCGCGACACGATCAGGCCGCCATGGCCCAGGACGTTTTTGTGCATCGGTATGGTGGTTCTGTCGGTCATGGTCTCCCCCCCTTGCGCTCTGCCGTGGTCGCCACCGTAACGGAGCGTCTGGCCATTGCGATCCGCCCGAACTGCGGGGGGACTTGCAAAAGTGCAAGGCACGGCCCCGTCTGTTCGGTCCGAATCTGTCGTTTTTGATTGATTGTGTCGCATTTGACCTATCTCCTTGTCGTAACGGCCGCGATGAGCGCGCGCCCGGCAGCCTCAACACATGCCGCTGCCCCATCTCTTTTCCAACAGACGAGAGTTTTCAGTTTCATGAACCATCCTTCCTATGTTCATCCCGCAGCGCGCGCCTATGCCGAGGAGGTGTCCGCCGGATCCCTGTCGCGGCGCGAATTCCTAACCCGCGCGACGTCGCTGGGTGTCACGGCCACCGCCGCCTATGGCCTGCTTGGCATGGCCCGCCCCGCCCGGGCCGCAGGCCATGCGCAGTCGGGCGGTACGCTGCGCATCGAATCCACGGTCAAGGCGCTGAAAGACCCGCGCACCTATGACTGGCCGCAGATGTCGAACTATACCCGTGGCTACCTGGAATACCTTGTCGAATACCAGATCGACGGTAGCTTTGAGCCGATGCTGCTGTCGGGGTGGGAGGTCAACGCGGATGCCACCGAATACGTTCTGACCGTGCGCGAGGGCGTGACCTGGTCCAATGGCGATCCGTTCACGGCGGCCGACGTCGCCTTCAACATCGCGCGCTGGTGCGAACGGGAGGTCGAGGGCAATTCGATGGCATCGCGCATGGCGTCGCTGGTCGATGCCGACACTGGCGTGGCCCGCGAGGGCGCGATCGAGGTGGTCGACGACAAAACCGTGCGTCTGGTCCTGGGCCAGCCCGACATTACGCTGATTGCGGGTTTCTCCGACTATCCTGCGGCTGTTGTACACCAGAGCTTTGGCGGCGATCCGCTGGACAATCCCATCGGCACCGGTCCGTACCTGCCCGGCGAATTCGAAGTCGGCATACGCGCCGTGCTGGAAAAGAACCCCGATCATGCTTGGTGGGGCGAGGGCGCCTATCTGGACCGGATCGAGTACATCGACTTCGGCACCGATCAGGCGGCGATCTTTGCCGCTGTCGATGCGGACGAGGTCGACATGATCTATGAAAGCCTGGGCGAGTTCATCGAGCTGTTCGATACGCTCGAATGGACGAAGTCCGAGGCCGTGACCGCCAACACCGTCGTGATCCGCGCCAACCAGGCGGCGGAGGTCGACGGGCAAACCCCCTATGCCGACGCGCGTGTGCGCCGGGCGCTGGCGATGGCCATCGACAACAACGTGCTGCTGGAACTGGGCTTCAACAACAACGGGCGTGTGGGTGAAAACCACCACGTGTCGCCGATCCACCCCGAATATGCCGAATTGCCGGCCCCGGTGCATGACCCCGAAGGCGCTGCGGCCCTGATGGCCGAGGCGGGCATGGCGGATTTCGAGCATGAGCTGATCTCCATCGACGACACTTGGCGCAAGAACACGTCGGATGCCGCCGCCGGTCAGTTGCGCGATGCGGGCATTTCGGTGCGCCGGACGATCCTGCCCGGCTCGACCTTCTGGAACGACTGGGCGAAGTACCCGCTGTCGGCCACCGACTGGGCGCAGCGCCCGCTGGGTGTGCAGGTGCTGGCGCTGGCCTATCGGTCGGGCGAGCCGTGGAACGAGAGTGCGTTCGCCAATGAAGAGTTCGACAGCCTGTTGTCGGATGCGCTCGCGATTGCCGACGCCGATCAGCGGCGGGAGGTGATGGCCAAGCTGCAGCAGATCATGCAGGACGAAGGCGTGGTGGTGCAGCCCTATTGGCGGTCGATCTACCGCCACCACAAGCCCGAGATCGTCGGCGCCGAGATGCACCCGACATTCGAAATTCACGTGTCGAAGCTGGGCTTTGCAGCCTAAGCATATGCGCGCGGGGCCGTCTGTACATGGGCGGCCCTGTGCACTTTGGCGATCAGCAGCTGCGCCTTTTGGCGCGATCGTCGGCGGTCCCTGCTGAGCAAGGATTGGGCACCGCAGCGTGCGGCTATTCACAAGCCAAGCGGTTGGACCATCCCTGCATTGCGCAGCGCTGAATTTGCGGCCATGTGGGCGGGTAGGACCGCAACAAATCTTGGCACGCCAATGTCTGACCGCTCTACCCTCAAGGACCACCCGGACTGGACCTATGTCCTGCGCGACAGCTACGATTTTTACCGCCGTCAGTCTGCGGGCGGCAGTGCCAAGATCCGGACCCATCAGCGCAGTGTGCGGGAACGCATCAACCGGGTGATCAAGGCGAATGCCGAGGTGCGCTTTCCCGAACCTGCCGATAAGCCCGTCACCCAGCACCTGCGCCGCGCGCTCGACAATGGACGGATGGAGCGGCACGCGCCCTTCATCCGCTCGCTGGATGCGATCCGGCACCGGCTGACCTGGCAATACGGATATGAAAAAGTGCCGCGCGGGTTGGAACGGAAGTTTGCGTATGCGGAATTGGTCGGGCCGAGCGGGCCGGTGATCACGAACGAGGTGATCCTGGGGCTGGTCCTGTTTGCCCCCGCCTGCACCTATCCTGCGCACGCCCATGACGGCATCACGGAAAGCTACATCTGCCTGTCGGGGGCTGTGTCCGAGAACGATCAGGGTGTCTACGGCCCCGGCTCGCTGATCTTCAACCCGCCGGAGCAGTTGCACCGCATCACGGTCGCCGACCATGTGCCTGCGCTTCTGTTCTATGCGTGGGAGGGCGCGCCGGAGAAACTGGCGCAGCAGAAGATGGTGTTTACGCGCAAGCGGTGACGGTGCGCAAAGACTGTGCACCCGACGGGGCGTCGGCCGGTCCTTGCCGCTGTGGGCGCGCGATATTCAAACGCCCTGTGCGGGTCGCTACACAATGGCGGTAGTAGTTCATCGGGACGGACGGCCATGTTTTTATATCGCACGCTCACTGCCGCAGACGCCTCCGCCTGGCTCGCGATGCGGATAGAAGGTGCGCGCGTCGCTCCGGACGGCTTTCTGGTGACACTGGACGAAGTGCGCGAGATGGACGAGGCGCGGGCGCAGACGGCGCTGGAATTCGGCGGACTGCGTGGCGTGTTCGAGGGCGAAACCCTTGTCGGGTTCTGCGGCTACCGCCCGCAGCGGTTGCGACGCATCCGGCACCGGGCGGAGTTGGGGCCGTTTTACGTCACACCCTCACGGCAGGGATCAGGCGCCGCGCAGGTGATGATGCAGGGCGTTCTGGCAGAGGCACGCGCGGGTGGCGTCGAACAGATCGAGCTGACGGTGGCACCTGACAATGCGCGGGCCATTGCGTTTTACAAGCGTCAGGGGTTTCAGAAATACGGGGTGCGCCCGGATGCAATCCGTGAGGGGGGCGTGCCCGAAAGCGAACTTTTGTATCTGCGCTGGGTGAACTGACCCAGCTGACTTAACAGCAAAGAGGGGCCGCGCGATGCACAGCCCCTTTTGGTGTTTCGGTGCGGTGCGCAGTGACTGCGCACCCTACGGTCAGGCGGCCTTGGCTGCGTCGGGGCCGAAGCGGCCGTAGAAGCTTTGGTTCTTTTCCGCCATCTCGCGCAGCAGGTCAGGGCATTTGAACCGTTCGCCGTATTTGGCTTCCAACTGATCACACCGTTCGGCGGCGTAGGGCGCGCCGATGATGTCGAGCCAGCTAAGCGGACCGCCGGACCAAGGGGCAAAGCCCCAGCCGAGGATCGCGCCCACATCGCCCTCGCGGATGTCCATCAACACGCCTTCTTCCAGCGCGCGGACGGCTTCGAGCACTTGAGAGAACAGCAAGCGGTGCTGCACTTCCGTCAACTCGGGCTGGTCGTCCATCAGCGGGTACTTGTCATGCACGCCGCGCCAGATGCCGGTGCGTTTGCCTTTCTCATCGTAGTCGTAGAAGCCCGCGTTCGCCTTGCGGCCCATGCGCCCCAACTCTTCCAGCCAGAAGATCAGGTCGTCGGAGGGGCTGTCGGGATAGTCGTCGCCCATGGCAGCCTTGGTCGCGCGCGCGATCTTGGCGCCCAGATCAATGGCCGTTTCGTCCGTCAATTGCAGCGGACCCAGCGGCATGCCGACCATCTTGGCGGCGTTTTCGATCAGCGCGGGTTCGACCCCTTCTGTGACCATCCGCGTCCCTTCGTTGATGTAGGGAATAATGCAGCGGTTGGCGTAGAAGAAGCGCGCGTCGTTGACCACGATAGGCGTTTTGCGGATCTGGCGCACGTAATCCAGCGCCTTGGCCACGGCTCGGTCGCCGGTGTTCGCGCCTTTGATGATCTCGACCAGCAGCATCTTTTCGACGGGCGAGAAGAAGTGGATGCCGATGAACTGGTCCTGGTTCTTGCTGGCCTTCGCCAGTTCGGAGATTGGCAGGGTCGAGGTGTTGGAGGCAAAGATGCAGTCGTCGGGGATGATCGCCTCGACCTTTTGCGTGATCTCGGCCTTGACGGCTGGGTCTTCGAACACGGCCTCGATGATCAGGTCGCAGCCTTTCAGTGCGTCCAGATCAGGCGTGGCGGTGATGCGGGACAGGAGTGCTGCGCCCTTTTCTTGCGTGGTCTTGCCGCGTTTGATGCCGCCCTCGACATATTTCTCGGAGTAGTTCTTGCCCCGATCCGCCGACTCTTGGTCGCGGTCGATCAGCACCACTTCGATGCCCGCCTGAGCCGAAACAAGCGCAATGCCCGCGCCCATCAGGCCCGCGCCCAGCACGCCAAGCTTCTTGACCCGTTGGTCTTCGATGCCTTGGGGCCGCACGGCCCCTTTCTCCAGCGCTTCCTTGTTGAGGAAGAGCGATCGGATCATGGCACCGGAGGAGGGGTTCATCAGCACGTTGGTGAACCAGCGCGCTTCGATCTTCAGCGCGGTGTCGAAAGGCACAAGCGCGCCTTCATAGACGGCACTCAGCAGCGCCTTGGCAGCGGGATAAACCCCTTGGGTCTTGCCGTTCACCATCGCGGCCGCACCCACAAAGGTCATGAAGCCCGCAGGGTGGTAGGGGGCACCGCCAGGCATCTTGTAGCCCTTCTGGTCCCAGGGTTTCACAAGGTCGGCGTCCGTCGCGCTCAGCACCCAGTCGCGGGCGGCGGCAACGGGGTCGGCGACGACCTCATCCACCAGCTTGCCCTTGGCCTTGTCGGGCGACACCATCTTGCCTTCCAGCAGGAAGGGCGAGGCGTCCATCGCGCCCAGCTTGCGCGCCAGACGGGTCGTGCCTCCTGCGCCGGGGAAGATCCCGACAAGGATTTCGGGCAGGCCCACCTTGGCCTTGGGGTTGTCCGCGATGAAAGTGCGGTGCGTGGCCAGCGGCAATTCCAGACCGATGCCCGCGGCGGTGCCGGGAAGGGCAGCGGCAATCGGCTTGCCGCCCTTGTTGGTCTTGGGGTCCATGCCCGCGCGTTCGATCTTGCGCAGGAGGCCGTGCATTTTCATCGTGCCTTCAAAGAGGCCCTTGGCGGGGTTGTCGCCCGCGTCTTCCTTCATCTTGGCGAGCAGGTTCAGGTCCATACCGCCCGCGAAGGTGTCCTTGCCGGAGGTTATGACGACACCCTTGACGGTGTCATCGGCCAGCACGTCGTCGATGTGGTCATTGAGTTGCGCAAGCCCTTCGAGGGACATGACATTCATGGTCTTGCCGGGCACGTCCCATGTGATGGTCGCGATGCCGTCGGCGTCTTTGGTCAGTGTAAAGTCAGCCATGGTTTTCTTCTCCCCTTACACGCGTTCAATGATTGTGGCCGCACCCATGCCGGAGGCGACGCAGAGGGTGGCAAGGCCGGTTTCCTTGTCGGTCCGCTCCATCTCGTCCAGCAGTGTGCCGAGGATCATGGCCCCGGTGGCGCCGAGCGGGTGGCCCATGGCAATGGCGCCGCCGTTCACGTTCACCTTGCCGTGGTCGACATCAAAGGCCTGCAGGAAGCGCAGGACGACGGCGGCAAAGGCTTCGTTAACCTCGAACAGGTCGATGTCGCCAATGTTCATGCCGGTCTGGGCCAGGATGCGTTCGGTGACGGGCACGGGGCCGGTCAGGTTGATGGTGGGATCGGTGCCGATCTTCGCGGTGGACCTGATGCGTGCGCGGGGTTTGAGCCCCAGCTTTTCGCCCAACTCCTCGTTGCCGATCAGCAGGGCGGCGGCACCGTCCACGATGCCCGAGCTATTCCCTGCATGGTGCACGTGGTTGATGCGCTCAAGGTGCGGGTATTTCATCAGCGCCACTTTGTCGAAGCCGGGCATGACCTTGCCCATGGCTTCAAAGGCGGGGTTGAGGGAACCCAGCGACTGCATGTCCGTCTGCGGACGCATGTATTCGTCATGGTCGAGGATCGGCAGGCCGTTCTGGTCGGTGACAGTGATGACCGACTTCTCGAACCGCTTGTCGTCCCACGCCTCTTTCGCGCGGCGCTGGCTCTCGACCGAATACTGGTCAACGTCATCGCGGGAAAACCCGTATTCGGTGGCGATCAGGTCCGCGCCGATGCCCTGCGGGGCAAAGTAGCTTTCCATGGCGATGGAAGGGTCAGCGGCGATGGCCGCCCCATCTGAGCCCATGGCAACACGGCCCATCATCTCGACGCCACCGGCGATATAGCCGTCACCGGCGCCGCCGCGCACCTGGTTGGAGGCGATGTTGACGGCTTCGAGACCGGAGGCGCAGAAGCGGTTGATGGCGATGCCGGGAATGGCTTCATCCAGGTCCGAGGCCAGCACAGCGGTCCGGGCGAGGTTGCCGCCCTGTTCCATAACTTGGGTGACGTTGCCCCAGATCACATCCTCGACCACGTGGCCCTCGATGTTGTTGCGCTCTTTCAGCGCGTTCAGGGTCAGCGTGGACAGGCGCAGCGAGGTCACCTCGTGCAGCGCACCATCCTTGCGGCCCTTGCCGCGCGGCGTGCGGATCGCGTCGTAGATATAGGCTTCGGTCATCGGGTTTGTCCTCCTGCCAAGTGGCGTGTCTTTGTCTTCAAGTGGGGTAGACCGGATGGTCTAATCAAGGGTGACGTTGCGGCGGTTCAGGTAAACTTACGCACGATCGGCAGGGGAGCCGGGCATGAGGTCGTAGGGCGCCTTCCAGCCGGGCTGGTCAGATATGTTGGTCAGCCAGCGGTCGATATTGGGCCAGTCGGCGCGGTCGAAGCCAAAGGGTTCGGGGTAGTAGAGGTAACCGCAGCAGCTCAGATCGGCGTTCGTGATCCCGTCGCCCACGATCCAGTCGCGTCCCTCAAGATGACTGTCCAGCACGGCATAGGCCGCTTTGAGACGCCCCTGGTTGAACCCAATGACCTCCTGAGGGCGCTTGTCTTCGGGCAGGAAGTTCATCAGGAAACGGGTCATCCCGCACATGGAACTGAGCTTGTGGTTGTCCCAGAGCACCCAGCGCAGCACTTCGTATTTGTCGTCCCCTTCGCCCCCGAACTTGCCGGTCTTGTCGGTGATGTACTGCTGGATGACGCCAGACTGGCTGATACAGTGATCGCCATCCTGAAGCAAAGGCGCCTCACCCATCGGGTTAAGGGCGCGGTACTCGTCTGTTCGCGCGGCGCCGCCGAAAAAGTCGACGAAGACCGGTTCCCAATCAAGACCGGAGAGTTGCAGCGCGAGGGCCGCCTTGTAGGAGTTCCCGCTTTCACCAAAGCAGTGCAGTTTGAAGGTCATGGGTGCGGGCCTTTCCGGTCTTGAGAATTGAGAAGGCAGGACCGGTGGGTTTCACACCCCCCGGACCCCCCGTGCGGTTTATCTGGCGAAATGAAGATGATCTCGTTTACGCCACATTAAGGTTAATGCCCCGATGGTAGATGGGCATGGCAGGCTGCGGGGCTGAGCCATGTGCGAAGTGAAGCCCTGCTTTCCCGGCCTCGGTGGACACCGCCCGCGGAAAGCAGGGTGGATCCTATCTTCATTTCGCAAAATAAACCGCCCCCGGAGGGCCGACCCGACACAAGCCGCTCCGCCAGACGCATCAAAACGCCCTCGCAATCAACTCTTTCATGATCTCGTTCGTGCCGCCGTAGATGCGTTGCACCCGTGCATCCGTCCACATGCCGCCGATGTCGTAGTCATTGGTGAAACCGTAGCCGCCATGGAGTTGCAAACACTCGTCCAGCACCCAGGCCTGGGTGTCCGTGGTCCAGTATTTGCACATGGCGGCCTTGTCGACGGTCAGTTCCCCGCGGATGTGTTCGGCCATACATTCGTCAAAAAAGGACCGGCTGACCATGGTTTTGGTCTTGGCCTCCGCCAGCTTGAACCGGGTGTTCTGGAATTGCAGGAGGTTGCCGCCGAAGGCTTCGCGTTCCTTGCAGTAGGCCAGGGTACGCTCCACTGCCCCTTCCATGGCACCCACGGCCGAACAGGCGATCACCAGCCGTTCCTGTGGCAGTTGCTGCATGAGTTGATAGAACCCCAGGCCCTCGGTGCCGCCGAGGATGTTTTCGGGTGCGATCTCGACATTGTCGAAGAACAGCTCGGACGTGTCCGAGGCGTGCATACCAATCTTGTCAAGGTTGCGGCCGCGTTGAAATCCCTCAGCCCCGTCGGTTTCCAGCACGACCAGCGACACGCCTTTCGAGCCCTGGGTCGGGTCGGTCTTTGCCGCGACCACGATCAGGTTGGCGTGTTGTCCGTTGGTGATAAAGGTTTTCGAACCGGTCAGCTGGTAGGCGTTGCCGTCGAGGGTGGCGCGGGTCTTGATCGCCTGCACATCGGACCCGGTTGACGGCTCTGTCATCGCCAGCGCGCCCACCAATTCGCCCGTCACCAGTTTGGGCAGCCAGCGCTGTTTCTGATCTTCGGTCCCATAGGCCAGCACGTAATGCGCAACGATGCCCGAATGGATACCGTGGCCCCAGGCCGCGAGGTTCGCGCGGGCCGCTTCGATGAGGATTGCGGCTTCGTGGCCGAAATCGCCGCCCGCGCCGCCGTATTCTTCGGGGATCGACGGGCAGAGCAGGCCCAGCTCGCCGGCTTGGGCCCAAGTCTCGCGGTCCATCTCGCCTTGTTTGCGCCAGCGGTCGAAATGCGGCGCCCATTCATTGGTGATGAACTGCGCCGTCATGTCGGCGATCATCTGGTGTTCTTCGGTCATCCATGTGGACGGACCGGCAGCCATATCTTTCATATCTCTCCTCCCCAGGAGATTGGATCAGCGCTTGCGCGCCTCCAACTCGGAATTGAACAGCCGCAGGCGGGCTGTCAGGTTTTCCTCGTTCATAACGCTATCGAAATTCTCGAACAGGAACGACAGGGCCTCGCCCTCGTCCAGACCCGCATCGGCGGCAAACCGCTTGAGGCGGCGATAGCCGTCTTCGGTCATGGCCACGGGAAAGCGGCGGGTCAGGCGAAAGCGTTTGGGCATGGTCCCTCCAAAAAAGTAAGGCGGGGGTGTCCCCCGCCTTACAGACTTTAGAAGTTTGCCGCTTCCAGTGCCATCACTGTATCCGCCCCCGACTGGATGCGCGTCAGGTGCAGCGCCGTGGCCGGCAATTGCCGCGCCATGTAGTAGCGACCGGTTGCCAGCTTGGTCTCGTGGAAGTCCGTGTCAGACGTGCCGTTCGCCAGCGCCTCGCGTGAGGCTTTGCCCATCTTGGCCCACATCAGGCCCAGGCAGACATGGCCGAACATGTGCATGAAGTCGTAGCTTCCGCTCAGCGCGTTGTTCGGGTTCGTCATGCCGTTCTGCATGAAGTACATGCCCGCGGCTTGCAGGTCCTTGGAGGCCACCTTGAGCGGCTCCAGAAACTCCTTGTCGAACGCTTCGTCCTGACCGGAATTGTCCTTGATGAAGGATTTGACCAGATCAAAGAATGCCATCACGTGCTTGCCGCCGTCCTGCGCCAGCTTGCGGCCCACGAGGTCCAGCGCCTGAACGCCGTTGGCCCCTTCGTAGATCATCGCGATGCGGGCGTCGCGGGTGTATTGCGACATGCCCCATTCCTCGATGTAGCCGTGACCGCCATAGACCTGCTGGGCCTTGATGGTGTTGTCATAGCCGACATCCGTCAGGAAGCCCTTGATGATCGGGGTCAGCAGCGACACCAGGCCGTCAGCGTCCTTGTCGCCAGCGCGGTGGGCAGCGTCGATCATGGTCGCCCCCCACAGGATGAAGGCGCGCGCGCCCTCGGCAAAGCTTTTCTGCTCCATCAGCGAGCGGCGGATGTCGGGATGCACGATCAGTGGGTCGGCGGGCTTTTCGGGCGCCTTGGCCCCGGTCACGTCGCGGCCCTGCAGGCGGTCCTTGGCATATTCAAGCGCGTTCTGATACGCGACCTCGGCCTGGGACAGGCCCTGCATGCCAACGCCCAAACGCGCTTCGTTCATCATGGTGAACATTGCGCGCATGCCCTTGTGCTCTTCACCCACAAGGTAGCCCACGGCGTCGTCGTAGTTCATCACGCAGGTGGAGTTGCCGTGAATGCCCATCTTCTCTTCGATGCTGCCCACCGAAACGCCATTGCGTGCGCCCAGGGAGCCATCGTCGTTTACGCATATTTTTGGAACAATGAAGAGCGACACACCCTTGATCCCCTCGGGCCCGCCTTCGATCTTGGCGAGGACCAGGTGGATGATGTTCTCGGCCATGTCGTGTTCACCGGCGGAGATGAAGATCTTCTGCCCCGTGATCCGGTAGGTGCCGTCATCCTGCGGGGCCGCCTTGGTGCGCATCAGGCCCAGATCGGTGCCGCAATGCGGTTCGGTCAGGTTCATGGTGCCGGTCCATTCGCAGGACACCATCTTGGGCAGATAGGTTTCCTTCTGCTGCTGCGAGCCGTGCGCCAGGATGGCCGAGGCCGCGCCATGGGTCAGGCCCTGGTACATGGTGAAGGCCATGTTGGCGGACGAGAACATCTCGCCCACGGCGGTGCCCATGACATAGGGCATGTTCTGGCCGCCGAACTCCTCGGGCATGTCCAGACCGGGCCAGCCGCCCTCTTTCACCTGCTCGAACGCGTCCTTGAACCCGGTGGGGGTGTAGACGACGCCGTTTTCCAACCGGCACCCTTCCTTGTCGCCCACGACGTTCAGTGGGGCGAGGACTTCGGAGGTCAGCTTGCCTGCTTCTTCCAGGATGGCGGAGGTGAAGTCGGCTTCCAACTCATCATAGCCGGGGATGTCGGACCCTGTGACGTTCAGGACGTCGTGCAGGATGAATTGCATGTCTTTGGTGGGGGGCGTGTAGCTTGGCATAAGTCTCTCTCCCTGGGTCTTTGTCGCTTATTCAGCGGCCTTTTTCGCTGTGTTCATCGAGGCGATCATCTTCTCACCCCATTTCAACTGGTCCTTAAGGTCGTCGATGGCCTCGGTCAGCTCATCGCGCTGGCGCTCCATGTCGGCCATGCGGTCGCGCGCGATGTCATAGGTGCGGGCCAGCTGGGTCTGTTGCTGGTCGCCCATGTCATAGAGGTCCAGAAGCTGGCGGATTTCCTCGAGGCTGAAGCCAAAGCGCTTGCCGCGCAAGATCAGCTTCAGCCGGGCGCGGTCGCGCTTGGTGAACAGGCGCTTTTGGCCGACGCGCTGCGGGAACAGCAATTCCTTGGCTTCGTAAAAGCGCAGGGTCCGCGGCGTGACGTCGAAGGCGTCGCACATCTCGCGGATGGTCATCGTTTTCTCGGTCATTCGGATCACTCGCATCTCGTGTTACGGCAAGGACATGGGACAGCCGCGAACTCAATGCAACCGTCAGGTGACGTTGACGTAAGTTGTACGTTGCGTCACTTTCAAGGTTGACGTGACCGTGACGTGCGTCAAGCGGTTTTTTGGATTTTTTCGACCGTGTCTTCTGGCGATGTCCATCACGCTGCGCTGCCGATTGGCGCCAATACGGCGTTGATTCAGGTCAAGGTTGGCACACGCCTCATCTCCTAGGCTGAAGGCTCAAGCGAACGGAGGATGAAGCATGTTCAGTAAAATCGTGGTGGGTGTCGACGGATCCGAAACCTCTGACAATGCGGTGCGGATCGCGTGCGATCTGGCCGGAAAATACGGCAGCGAAATCCACATCGTGCACACGCCGCAACCGCAAACCGTGGCCTTTGCCCTTGGGGCGGTGGCGGGCTATCACGCGGTCACGACCATGCCCAGCCATGACGAGGTGGTCAAAGCGGCGCAAAAGATCGTCGATGCCGCGACCGATGTGGCCAAGACATGCGGCAGCGCGGTTGTCAGCACGCAGATTGAACAGGGTGATCCTGGCGCAGAAATCACCGGGTTTGCCCAAAAGGTCGGCGCCGATCTGATCGTCACCGGACGGCGGGGCCTGGGCAGCATCGGCTCGCTCGTGCAGGGCAGCACCAGCCAGCAGGTCAACCACCTGGCCAAATGCGCCACGCTGTCCGTGATCTGACGGGCCAAGCAGTCACCCTGAAAGGCACTGATTTGGCCCGCGCCGGAACATAACCGGCCCGGGCGCGGTTTGTCCTGCACGCCCTACGGCTTGAAAAAGGAGAGACCGCGATGAACCGCATTATCTATCTGGTTGGACTTGTTGTAATTGTCCTGGCGATTGTGAGCTTTGTCCTCTGACCTTGGCGCGCCGCGCGCGCGCGCCACCTTGTCTGCCGCGATTGACCAGCCCACGGCACCGACGGCACCGCTTGACGGTGGCGTCAAGGCCGCCATCACAGTGCTGGCTGTGCTCGCTGTGCTTGCGGCGCTGTCCTTCGCCAGCGTCTTTGTGGTGCCAGTGATCCTCGCGATCCTCCTGGCCCTGGTGTTCAGCGGACCCTGCCGGTGGCTTCGGCGGCGCGGCATCCCCCAACCCGTCAGCGCCGCCGCAATCGTCCTGTCGCTGCTGTCGGGCGTTGCCTTTTTCGCCGCCGCCCTCGCGATCCCCGTGGCAGGCTGGATCGAGGATGCGCCGCGCATGGCGCAAGAGGTCGAATGGAAGCTGCGCAACCTTTCCGGCATGGCCGCCGCCGTGGTCGAGGCGGAAGAGCAGATCACCAAGGCCGCCGCAACAGCCGCAGCGGCAGATGAGGGTAATGGCCCGCTCGAAGTGGTGGTGGAAGAGCGCGGCCCCCTGACCGAAGTGGCCCTCGGCGCGCCGCTGATCGTGGCGCAGACCGTGTTCGTGCTGATCCTGACCTTTTTCATCCTTGCATCGGGCAGCCTGTTTCACGAACGGCTGGTGTCGGTCATGCCGAACTTTTCCGACAAGCGCCGCGCGATCAGTATCGCCTATGACGTGGAACGCGAGGTGTCGCGCTATCTATTGCACATCACGCTGATCAATGCGGGTCTGGGCATCGCGGTGGGCATCGCACTTGGCGCGCTGGGCATGCCGAACCCGCTGGCTTTTGGCCTTTTGGCGTTCGTGATGAATTTCGTGCCCTTTGTCGGGGCGCTGGTGGGGCTGGTCCTGTCCTTTGCCGTCGCACTTGTGAACCTGCCCAGCCTGTTCGACGCCTTTGTCGTGGCGGGGGTCTATTTCACGCTTACCTCAATCGAGGGGCAGGTGGTCACGCCCTGGCTGGTTGGGCGCAAGCTGCGCCTGAACACGGTGGTGATCCTGATTGCGGTGGCGTTCTGGGCCTGGCTCTGGTCGATCATGGGCATGATCATGGCGGTGCCGCTGCTGGTGACCATGTCGGTGCTGTGCAAGCATATCGACGCGCTCAAACCGCTGGGGGAGTTTCTGGCGGGGCCGGGGCCCGACAGGGCCTAGCCCTTCAACCCGCTCGCCACGCTGTCGCGCAGGCCCTGCAATTCGTCCCGCGCCTCATCCAGTTGCTTGCGTTGCTCGTCCAGCTCCTTGAGCTGCCCGTCCGCCAAGTCGACCCAGGCGCGCATCTGCGCCTCTGTCCCTTCGTTTTCATAGATCATCAGCCACTGCCGGATGTCTTCAAGCTGAAAGCCGAACTTGCGGCCGCGCAGGATCAGTTTCATTCGGGCGCATTCGCGGGGGCCGTAAAAGCGGGATCGCCCCTCGCGATCTGGTTGCAGAAGCTCGATATACTCGTAGTAGCGCAGCGTGCGCGGGGTCACATCGAATTCCGCGCACATCTGCTTAAAGCTCAAGCGGTCGTCTGCCATGGCTTGCCTTGTCTCCATCCCTGAACTTCAACCTAAGCCGCAGACACGGGCCGCGCAACAGGCGCCTTGCCCGAAGGCCGCAGAGCGCCCATAACTCGGGTTACAGACCGCGTGACGAGGCCCAATGTCCGATCCCGACAAACTGAAGTTAGCCCGCCAATTCATTGAAGCCATTCCACATTCCCGCGATCTGGGGATGCAGTTGACCGACATGGCCGACGGCGTGGCCGTGATCACGATGCCCTATGACACAAAGCTGATCGGAGATCCGGAGACGGGCGTGATCAGCGGCGGCGCGGTGTCGGCGCTGATGGACACCTGTTGCGGGGCGGCCGCGATGAGCCACCCCAAGAACCTCGCAGGCACTGCGACGCTTGATCTGCGCATCGACTACATGCGCGCTGCCACGCCGGGGCAAGCGATCACGACCCGCGCCACCTGTTATCACGTGACCCGTTCCGTGGCGTTCGTGCGGGCTACGGCCTGCGACGAGGATGCCGACAACCCTGTCGCCACCGCCACCGGCGCCTTCACGGTGGAGGGCAGCGCATGAGGCGGCCCGAACCCGTGCAGGTGGTCAAGCAACGCCGCGACGCCGCGCTGCGCGCGCTGGTGGATGGCGTGCCCTACATCCAGTATCTCGGCGTCACCTTTGACCGGCGCGGGGATGAGCTGACGGGCGTGCTGCCCTTTGATGAAAAGCTGATCGGCAACCCGCTCCTGCCCGCCCTGCATGGCGGCGTGACGGCCGCGTTCATGGAGATGACGGCGGTGATCACCCTGTCGTGGTCGTACCTTTGGGAAGACATCGAAAACGGCAGCCTCGATTTCGATCCGGGCGGCGGGGTGCGGATGCCGCGGCTGCCCAAGACGGTGGATTTCTCTGTCGATTACCTACGTTCCGGCCTGCCGCGCGACGCCTATGCGCGGGCGCGCATCAACCGCTCGGGGCGCCGCTATGCGTCGGTCCATGTCGAAGGCTGGCAGGACAACCGCGACCGGCTCTTTGCCCAGGCCACGGGGCATTTCGTCATGCCGCAGCGACGGTAGATGGAGGCGACCGCCCCACCGGCGCCGCTGAGCCACCGGCGCGTGCTGAAGATCGCGGTGCCCATCGTGCTGTCAAACGCCACAGTGCCGATCCTGGGGGCCGTGGATGTGGGCGTTGTGGGCCAGATGGGAGAGGCGGCACCCATCGGGGCCGTGGCCATGGGCGCCATCATCCTGACCACGATGTACTGGATCTTTGGCTTTCTGCGCATGGGCACGGTCAGCCTGGTGGGTCAGGCGGCAGGCGCAGGGGACGAGGACGAGGTGTCGGCCTGGCTGACCCGCGCGCTGCTGGTGGCGGGCGTCGGGGGCGCCGCGCTGATCCTGCTGCAAATCCCGATCTTCTGGGCCGCGTTCCAGCTGTCGCCCGCCAGTGCCGAGGTCGAAAGCCTGACCCGCGACTACCTGTTCATCCGCATCTGGACCGCGCCCGCGGCCATCGCCGTCTACGCACTCACGGGCTGGCTGGTCGCGATGGAGCGGACGGGCGGCGTGTTCTGGGTCCAGCTGGTGATGAACGGCGTGAACATCATCCTCAACTTCGTCTTTGTGCTGGGCCTTGGCTGGGGCGTGCCCGGCGTGGCAATTGCGACGGTCATTGCCGAGGTGATCGGCGCTGGCCTTGGCCTGTGGTTCTGCCGTGCCGCCTTTGCCCGTGCAGCCTGGCGCGAGTGGCCGCGCGTGCTGCGCCGGGCACAGCTGATCAAGATGGCGCTTCTCAACACCGACATCCTGCTGCGCTCGCTGATGCTGATGATCATCTTTTCCAGCTTCGTCTTTCTGGGTGCGCGCTTTGGCGATGTGACATTGGCGGCAAACGAGGTGCTGATCCAGTTCATGTATATCACGGCCTATGCCATGGACGGCTTTGCCTTTGCGGCTGAAACGCTGATCGCGCGGGCCTATGGCCGCCGCGATCCGGGCCGGGTGCGCCGATCGGCCATCATGACCAGCATCTGGGGGATGGTGGTGTGCGGGTCGACCGCGCTGGCGTTCCTGCTGGCGGGGCCATGGCTGATCGACGTGATGGCCAAGGACGCGCAGGTGCAGGCGGAGGCACGGGAGTATCTGCTGTATATGGTCGCCGCACCCCTACTGGGCTGCGCCGCCTGGATGCTCGACGGTATCTTCATTGGCGCAGGCCGTGGGCGCGACATGCGCAACATGATGGCGATTTCGTTTGTGATGTATTGGCTGGCGGTGCTGGCGCTGTTGCCATTGATGGGCAATCACGGGCTTTGGGCCGCGCTCCTCATTTCATTCGTCGCGCGTGGGGTGACGTTGGGGGTGCGGTATCCGGCCTTGGAGCGAGCGGCGGGGTGAGGACTGGGGCGCTTGCCCGTCGTCCATCGGGCTCGGACCGATGGCGCCCAAAGGACGACCACCCGTGGTATTTTTGGTCAGAAGAAGACTACAGCCAGTCCCTTGTTTCTGTGCCGACCGCTTCGGAGACCGATTGCAAGCCGTCCTGTCGCAGGTGCTCATCCAATCCTTCCGCGATGCGCGCAGCAAGGCTGAGCCCACCATAGACAAGCCCGGTGTAAAGCTGGACAGCCGAGGCCCCCGCGCGGATCTTGGCATAAGCGTCGCGCGCGTTCGAAATGCCGCCAACCCCGACAAGGGGTGTTTGCGTCAGGCCGTGCAGTTTCGCCAGCACGCGGGTGGATTTTTCAAAGAGCGGCGCGCCGGAAAGGCCACCCTTTTCCCGCGCATGCGCGCTGCGCAGCCCCTCCCGATCCAGCGTCGTGTTGGTGGCGATGATGGCGGCCACCCGCGCGTCCTCCGCCACCTTGGCGATGTCGGCGAGGTCCTGATCCGTGAGGTCCGGCGCGATTTTGAGGAACACGGGGATATCCCCGCGCACCTGCATCACCCCGTCAAGCAGGGCGGCCAGCGCCATCGGCCCCTGCAGGTCCCGCAGCTTTTCGGTGTTGGGGCTTGAGACGTTGACCGTGGCAAAGTCGATATGCGGCGCACAGTGCTGCAGCACCTTTGCAAAGTCTTCGGCCCGGTTGGCACTGTCCTTGTTGGCGCCGAGGTTCAGACCAACGGGCACGCCTTTGGGGCGTTTTGCCAGACGAGCGGCAATCGCCTCCATCCCATCATTGTTGAAGCCAAAGCGGTTGATGGCTGCGGCGTCCTCGGCCAGCCGGAAAAGGCGCGGCTTGGGATTGCCGGGTTGGGGCAGGGGGGTGGCCGCCCCCACCTCGATCCAGCCAAAGCCTGCGCGGCTGAGGGGGGCGATGGCCGTGGCATTCTTGTCGAACCCCGCGGCGAGGCCCACGGGATTGGGCAGGTCCATGCCCGCCAGCGTCGTGCGCAACCGGTCGCTGGTGACGGGGCCGGGCAGGGATGCCAGCGGTGTGTGCAGCGCCTTGAGCGCCAGTCCGTGCGCCGTTTCGGGGTCCAGCCTGCGCAGCGCCCGCGTGCCGATCTGTTCCAGCGCCTGTTTCATCCGAAGGTCGCGCCCCCATCCGCGGGCCTGCATCGGATCAGGCGCGAGGTCTTGACCGCCGCCTGCCGGTGGACCACCGCGCGTTTGTAGTCTGGGTCGGTGACCATCGCCAGAAAGGCTGCGGAATTGGGGTAGCGGGCAATGAACATGGCATCCCATGCCTCATCCGCCGGGCCGATCAGTGCGGTTTCAAACCCGCCGCGCCATAGGATAGTGCCCCCGACCTTTGCCAGCACGGGGCCGGAGTGCTTGCCATAAAGCGCATAGGCCTGCGTGCCCGTCAGCCCGTCGCGGGCCAGTTCGTGATCGCCGGGATAGTTTGCCAGATCGTTGAACCGGACGAGGTTCAGCATCTCGATAGGCGTGTCGCGGCGCAGGCCCTTGAACGCGTCGAACTGATCGCGGGTCGGGTCGATATGAGTCATGCGTCGAACCCGGCACCGGCGGGGAACTGATGCACACCGTCTTCCAGCGGCAGCGGCTGGGCCCAATGGACGTCAGACAGGCGCATCTCGCGGTAGAGATGCGGGAAGTCCGCACCGCCGCGCGACACCTCCCATTTCAGGTCATCGCCAAGCGCATCCGCATCGACCGCGATCAGGAACAGGTCGTCCTCGCCCGCAAAATGCTTGGCCGCCGTCTCTGCCGCCTGCGGAGCGGTGGAAAAGTGGACATACCCGTCCTGCACATCAATCGGTGCGCCCGGCGTGGTGCCGTTTTCGCGCAGGGCCGCCCATTCCGGGGCGCGGAAAATCTTGTAAATCAGCATGAGCGCCTGATGCCCATTGCCCAAGCGCTGGTCAAGTGCGCGCTGTCACCGAATTGTTGCGTGCGTTCCCTAAGGAACCGCTTTGACTCGTGGCGCGGATTGCTGTCACGTAACTGTCATATTCAACAAGGGAGACACCGCATGACCCGATTTTTGATGGGCACGGCCGCCCTGGCGCTGAGCGCTGGCATGGCATCCGCCGACTACACGCTGCACATTCTGCACACCAACGACATGCACAGCCGCATTGAATCGATCAACCGCTTCGATTCGACCTGCAATGCCGAGGGCGAGGCCGAAGGCGAATGCTTTGGCGGTGTGGCGCGGGTCAAATCGGCCATCGACGCCAAGAAGGCCAGCCTGGACAACCAGAACGTTGTTGTTCTGGACGCAGGCGACCCGTTCCAGGGCTCGCTCTTCTACACCACGTACAAGGGTGCGGCAGAGGCCGAGTTCATGGAAAAGATCGGCTATGACGCCATGGCCGTCGGCAACCACGAATTCGACGATGGCCCGCCAAAACTGGCCGAGTTCATCGACGCGGTGAGCTTTCCCGTGATCTCTGGCAACCTTGACCTGTCGGCCGAGGACACGCTGAGCGGCAAGGTCGAAAACCACGTCGTGCTCGAGGTGGGCGGCAAGAAGATCGGCATCGTCTCGGCGCTCGCCACCGACACGGTCGAAACCTCCTCGCCCGGTCCCAACGTCGTATTCCAGGACGAGATCGAGGCGCTGCAGGCTGACGTCGCCACGCTGCAAGGCGAAGGAGTGGACATCATCATCGCGCTGAACCACGTGGGCCTGAACAAGGATCTAGCCATTGCCGAGGCCGTAGACGGCATCGACGTGGTGATCGGCGGGCACAGCCACACGCTGATGTCCAATGACGACGCCGAAACACCGGCATACCCCACCATGGTGGGCGATGCGGCGGTCGCGCAGGCCTATGCCTATACCAAGTATCTCGGCCACCTGACTGTCACTTTTGACGATGACGGCAACGTAACGGCGGCCTCGGGCGATCCGATGCTGCTCGATGCCTCGGTCGAGCCCGATGCCGACTTCCTCGCCCGCATCGCCGAAATGGGCGCACCGATCGAAGAGATGAAAACACGCGTCGTCGCCGAAGCCGCCGAAGCCATCGAAGGCGACCGCTCGGTGTGCCGCGCGATGGAATGCCCCATGGGGTCGCTCATCGCCGACGCGATGCTCGACCGGGTGGCCGATCAGGGGATCGAGATCGCGATCCAGAACGGCGGTGGCATCCGCGCCTCAATTGACGCGGGCGAAATCACGATGGGCGAAGTGCTGACGGTGCTGCCCTTCCAGAACACGCTGTCCACCTTCCAGGTGCCCGGCTCGGCCATTGTCGCCGCGCTTGAAAACGGCGTGGGCCAGATCGAAGACGGCGCGGGCCGCTTCCCGCAGGTTGCGGGCATGAGCTTTGCCTTTGACGTGTCAAAGCCCGCAGGCGAGCGCGTCAGCGACGTCATGGTCGGCGGCGCGCCCATCGAGATGGACAAGGTCTATGGCGTGGTCAGCAACAACTACGTGCGCAATGGTGGCGACGGCTACGCGATGTTCGTGGATGCCGAAAACGCCTATGACTTCGGACCGGACCTGGCGGACGTGACGGCAGAGTACCTGGCCGCGCAGGGGCCGTTCACGCCCTATACCGACGGTCGGATCACGGCGAAGTAACGGCCGAGGGCGCAGGACACCTGCGCCTTACGATCCACCGCGGGGCGGAGCGGATGTTCCGCCCCTTTTTCATGTCGCCGCGCTGCGCTACGCATACGCACATGTGTGGACGATTTTCCATAACCCTGCCGCCCGATGCCATGGCGCAGCTGTTTGATGCCGTACCGGCAAACGATGTGCCGGATGTGCCGAATTACAACGTCTGCCCGACCAACCCGGTACATGCGGTCACGTCCGTTGACGGGCAGCGGCGGCTGGCGCCGATGCGTTGGGGGTTCATTCCGCACTGGTACAAGAAACCGAACGACGGCCCGCTCTTGATCAACGCGCGCGCCGAAACGATTGCCGACAAGCCCGCCTTTCGCATGGCCTGCCGTGAACGGCGGGCGGTGATCGTCGCGTCGGGTTTTTACGAATGGACGCGGCAGGGCGACGCGCGCCTGCCGTGGTACATCACGCGCAGCAATGGCGCGCCGCTGGCCTTTGCTGCCGTCTGGCAGGAGTGGCACGCACCCGGCGCACAAGAGGACCGGCAACCGACAGCCGCCATTGTGACGACCGGGGCCAACGCGCCCATGTCCACCATCCACCACCGCATGCCGGTGATCCTGGAACCGGACGACATTGCCTTGTGGTTGGGCGAACAGGGAAAAGGGGCCGCCACGCTGATGCGGGCCGCCCCGGAGGATGCCTTGACCTGGCACCGTGTGTCGACAACGGTCAATTCCAACCGGGCGTCGGGCCGCGAACTCACCGAACCTATCGAGGATTAATCTAGCGGCGCCTCGCCAAAGCTCATCTTGCCTTCGACCAGAAAGGTGCCGTCCTCTTCCGACACCACATCCGCGTCATAGAAAGTGGTCTGAGTGCCCTTTTCGACGACCATCGAGTGCGTGGAATTGGGGCCGATCGGTCCGACAGCCCATTTGCCGTTCTTGGCAACGATATTATGGTCGCTTTCGGTCAGGTTGACGAAGATCACGGTGTCGCCGTCGTCGATATACAGGATGGACGGGAAATAGGCGTCCGGCAGGATCAGGATCTCGTGTTCGGCTGCGGACACGGCGGTCGCCGTGGTCAGCGTGGCCAGAACGGCCCCAATTTGCATCATGCGCTGCATGCCAGCACTCCTTTTGCTTCGGCCCCACCCGGAAGACAGAATTGTATATGCTGTCTATGCGCGCCGAATGCGGCTGAATTGAGGCAAGGATCGGGCGGCCCTGCGGCGGATCGTTTGAATGTATCAGACCGGCTCGTGGCAGTGTCGCATGGTCTTGCGCCGTGCCGCGCATTAGATAAGGGTCAAATTGGGCGCCAATACGGCGCATCGCCCGAGGGAGAAGCACATGAACATCGAGACGAAGATCCTCAAAGCCAAGGACGCCCCGGACCTCGGGTCCTTTGACTGGGCCGACCCGCTGCGCCTGGCGGACCAGCTGCAAGAAGACGAGCGGATGATCCAGGCCTCCGCCCACGCCTACGCCCAGGAAAAGCTGGCCCCCCGCGTAATCAGCGCCTTCGCAGACGAGACGACCGACCCGGATATCTTCCGCGAGATGGGCGATATGGGCCTTCTGGGCGTGACCCTTCCCGAGGAGTATGGCGGGCTCGGTGGCTC
This sequence comes from Tateyamaria omphalii, assembly GCF_001969365.1. Classification (NCBI taxonomy): domain Bacteria; kingdom Pseudomonadati; phylum Pseudomonadota; class Alphaproteobacteria; order Rhodobacterales; family Roseobacteraceae; genus Tateyamaria; species Tateyamaria omphalii. The sequence goes on from NZ_CP019312.1 coordinate 667,971, forward strand.
CTACGTCTCCTATGGCCTCGTCGCGCGCGAGGTCGAGCGGATCGACAGCGGCTACCGGTCGATGATGTCGGTGCAATCCTCGCTCGTGATCTACCCCATCTACGCTTACGGCTCCGAAGAGCAGCGGCAGAAATACCTGCCCAAGCTGGCGTCGGGTGAATGGATCGGCTGCTTTGGCCTGACCGAACCCGACGCGGGCTCCGACCCCGCCGGCATGAAGACGACGGCGAAAAAGACGGACAATGGCTATGTGCTCAACGGGTCCAAGATGTGGATTTCCAACGCGCCCATCGCCGATGTCTTTGTGGTCTGGGCCAAGTCGGAGGCCCATGGCGGCAAGATCCGCGGCTTCGTCCTTGAAAAAGGGATGCCGGGCCTGTCCGCGCCCAAGATCGAGAACAAGCTGTCCCTGCGCGCCTCGATCACGGGCGAGATCGTGATGGAAGGCGTCGAAGTTGGGGAAGACGCCCTGCTGCCCGACGTGCAGGGGCTCAAGGGACCGTTCGGTTGCCTGAACCGCGCGCGCTACGGCATCTCGTGGGGTGCGATGGGTGCGGCTGAGTTCTGTTGGCATGCTGCCCGCCAATATGGCCTCGACCGCAAGCAGTTTGGCAAGCCTTTGGCCCAGACCCAGCTGTTCCAGAAGAAACTCGCGGATATGCAAACCGAGATCACGCTGGGCCTGCAAGCGTCCTTGCAAGTCGGCCGCCTGATGGACGCCGCACAAGCCGCGCCCGAGATGATTTCCATCGTCAAGCGCAACAATTGCGGCAAGGCGCTGGAGATTGCCCGCGCAGCCCGCGACATGCATGGCGGAAACGGGATTTCCGGCGAGTTTCAGGTGATGCGCCACATGGTGAACCTTGAGACGGTGAACACCTATGAAGGCACCCATGACGTGCACGCCCTCATCCTCGGGCGCGCGCAGACCGGGCTGCAGGCGTTTTTCTGAACGTCGGACCTGGGGGCTGTCTGCCCCCAGACCCCCGATGGTATTTTCAGTCAGAAGAAACTGGGTGCGCGGGGCCATTTGATCGCGCGATCAGGTCCACACCCATCTGCTGAAACAGGTCCATGTAGTCGAGCATGACCCAGTTTTCGGCGATCTGGCCGCCGTCGCAGCGATAGAAGTCCATCACCCGCAGCGTCAGATCCTTGCCCGTGGGCTCCACGCCCAGATACGGGCCGCGATGCGTCATCGTCATCGACGGCCAGCCCGAGATCGCGGCATAGTTGCCTTGCCCGATCCTTGCATAGTGATTGCCCCCCTTGCGGTCTGGAAAGGCGGCCAGAAACGGTGCGCGGTGGTCTTTGACAAAGCCGTCCCAGCGGTGGTTCGATCCGATCCCGCCGGGGCCGTACCACAGCATGTCATCGGCCCAATATCCACCCTCTCCGGTCTGCCCCTTTGACGTGCCCGTTTTCGGGTCGTAGACATGCAGATCGCCCAGCATCGCTTCGATCAGGTCCAGGCTGGCCGTGCCGTCACCTGGCGGCAGGATGCCGTCATGGGTTGCGGGGCCGGGAAACAGCATCTCCGTCCCCAAAAGCCCGCCAAACGGATCGCGCCCCGCCTGACGCATCAGGTCTGGCAGATCCAGGATGATCCGCGCTTCGACGATTTGCGCGCCTTCGACCCGGTAAAACTCGCCCGAGCGCAGAAAGGCGAGGCGATTCGACGGCGCGATGCCCCACAGGGGGGCCGTAAATGTCCCGACATAATGGGTGAAGGCCGCGATCCACTGCCCGCCGACCGCGCGCCTGTTGGCGCCCGTGATGAAAATTTCATCGCGCCGCCGCGCATGCGGCAGTGCAGCGCGCAAGGGGCGGTACACATCAGCCCAGGCGTCACCGGGAACGTTCGCGGGATGCGAGAAATAAAAGGCGCAATCGGCTGCGAAACAGGTCTGAAACGCCTGCCGCGCTGCAGCATCGTCATCTGCCCAAAGCGCATGCAACGCCGCCCTGAGCGCGGGAATGTCGGAGGTCATGGTGGTTGTCCCAAGGTGGTTTTGCACACGTGTGCAAAAAAGAGTTGCCAAGTCAAAGCCCGGATGTCTAGCCTTATTCATCAACCTAATGGTCGGGGGTCCACATGGCAGAGATACAGCTGCGCAACATCAACAAACGGTGGGGCACGTTCGTGGGCGTCGACAATTTCGACCTGACCATCGGGAACGAGGAATTTCTGGTGCTGCTTGGCCCCTCGGGCTGTGGCAAGACGACGACGATGCGCATGATCGCGGGGCTCGAGGACGCGACCGAGGGCGACATCATGATCGACGGCAAGCGCGTCAACGATCTGGACCCCAAGGACCGCGATGTGGCGATGGTGTTCCAGTCCTACGGTCTCTACCCGCACCTGAACGTCTACGAAAACATCCGCTTCCCGCTGAAGGTGCGCAAGGTCGATCCGGCCACCCATGACGAGCGGGTGCGCCGCGCCTCTGCCATGGTCGAACTCGACGACTTCCTGCATCGCAAACCGGCTGAACTCTCTGGTGGCCAGCGACAGCGCGTGGCCCTTGCCCGCGCCATCGTACGCGAGCCCAACGTGTTTCTGATGGACGAGCCGCTGTCGAACCTCGACGCCAAGCTGCGCGTGTCGACGCGCGCCCAGATCAAGAACCTGAGCCACGAATTGAAGGTCACGACCGTCTACGTGACCCACGACCAGATCGAGGCGATGACGCTCGCCGACCGGGTGGTCGTGATGAAACAGGGCAAGGTCCAGCAGGTGGGCACGCCCACGGAGATCTACGACCGGCCCGCCAACACCTTTGTCGCCAGCTTCATCGGCTCGCCTGCGATGAACCTGATGGAGGGGACGATGTCCGGCGGCACCTTCACCGGCGACAACGTATCGATCAGCGGCCTCAGCGCGCCGGACGGTGCCGCGACCGTCGGCTTCCGGGCCGAAGACGCGACACTGGCCGAAACAGACGGCCAGATCACGGCGCCCATCTACACGATCGAACTTTTGGGCGATGCCACCATGCTCACAGTCCGGGCAGGTGGTCAGCTGGTGTCCGTCAAGGCGCACAAGGAATTCCGGGCCGAGATCGGCGACATGGTGTCCTTTGCAGTGCCTGCAGGCATCTGCCACGCATTCGATTCCTCTTCCGGCGAACGTCTCGCCTGAGGACCCCGGCCGCGCGGGGGCACCCAGACGCGGCCCAATCCATGCCAGTGCAGGCTTGCAAGATGCACTGGCGCCAAACGCAACAGGGAGTTTGCACATGTATCTTAAGAAACTGGCACTTGCGGGCGCTGTCTCGCTGCTGGGCAGCACGGCCTTTGCCGCGTGTTCCTACGAAAACGAGGTGCCGTTGAAGTCGCTGACAGCGGGCTTCGAAGCATGGAAAGCCGTCACCGACGCCATGGCCGAATGCGGCAATTTCCAGGCCGAGCTGGACCAGGAGTTCCGCACCAAGCAGCCCGCCGCGTTCGAGGCGAACCCGTCGCTCTATCAGATCGGTGGCGTGTCGAACGGCACCATCACCCCCCTCTTGAACGCGGGCACCATTCGCCCGCTGGATGACCTGGTCGAAAAGTATGGCGAGAACCTGTCGCCCAACCAACTGATCCGGGTGGACGGCAAGATCATGGCCATCGCCATGATGGTGAACACCCAGCACCTGATGTACCGCGCCGACATCCTCGCCGATCTGGGGATCGAAACGCCGTCGACATGGGACGAAGTCTTTGCCGCGGCAGAAAAGATCGAGGAAGCAGGCGTCGTTGACCACGCCATCGGCGCGACCATGAAATCCGGTTGGAACCTCGCCCAGGAATTCGTGAACATGTACCCTGGTTTTGGCGGGTCGTTCTTTAACGCCGACAACACCACCGCGGTGAATTCCGAGGCGGGGATGAAGGCGCTTGATACCATGAAGCGCACGCTTGAGTTCACCGACCCGGAGGTTCTGGTCAGCGACTCGACCTACGTGCAACAGCAGTTCCAGCAGGGCAAGATTGCCATGGCGAACCTGTGGGCCAGCCGCGCCGGTGCGATGAATGACGAGAACGAAAGCCAGGTGGTCGGCAAGGTGTCGATGGCCGCAGCGCCGATGGCGATGGAAGGCGGGGCACCCGCAACCACGCTCTGGTGGGACGGCATCGTGATCGCGGCCAACATCACGGATGAGGAAGCGGACGCCGCCTTCCGTCTGGCGATGGAAGGGCTGGATGCCGAGACGGTGCAGGGCGCGAATGAGGCCGCCATCTGGCTGGTGCCGGGCTATGAGCCCGGCCCGCTGGCCGCAGGTGCCGTTGCGACGGCCACGGCGAACCCGGCACCGCCCGCGTATCCGTCGACCACGCAGATGGGTCTGCTGCACACGGCGCTGGGCAACGAACTGCCCGCCTTCCTGACCGGTGAGCGCGGGGCAGAAGCCACGCTCGTCGCCATCGAAGAAGCCTACACCACGTCGGCCAAAGAGGCCGGTGTGCTCGAATAAGCCACCACTCCGCTGGCCGGGGGACAGCCTCGGCCAGCGATCTTCACCGGGGGACAGATGACACGTGAGTACGATCATATCGTTGTGGGCGGTGGCTCTGCTGGATGCGCGGTGGCCGCGCGTCTTGCCGAACGACCGGGCGCACAGGTGTGCGTGGTCGAGGCGGGGCCGTCCGATCAAGACATCCGGGTCAAGATACCTTTTGGGTTGGTGAACCTGCTGGGATCCAACGTGCGCAACTGGAAGCGGCAGACCGTGCCCATGGCGTCGGCCGGAGGACGACAGGTCGCCGTCCCACGCGGTCGCATGCTGGGCGGGTCGGGGTCGATCAACTCGATGGTCTGGTTTCGGGGCACCCGAGCCGATTTCGACGCCTGGGGCCTGCCCGGATGGGACAGCACGACCGTGTGGGATGCCTTCGACAGTATCGAGGGCCGGATGACGCCCGCGCGCCTGCCGCACCCGCATCCGCTCTCTGACGCATTTGGACGCGTGTTCCCGGCCAACGACCCGAACGCCCCGCCCACGCCCGAACGGCAAAGCGCGGGCGTGTTCCACACCAACATGCGGCGCGGCGCGCGCTGGTCCGCCGCCGACGGGTTCTTGCGGCCCTCGGGCGCTGACGTGGTGACAGGGGCCGAGGTCGATCAGGTCACCTTTGAGGGCCCACGCGCAACCGGAGTAAAGCTGCGCGATGGCCGGACGCTCAAGGCGCGCGCAGGCGTCGTTCTGTCAGCAGGCAGCATCGAAAGCCCGATGATCCTGATGCGGTCGGGCATCGGCCCCGGCGCGGACTTGCAAGGCGCGGGCATCGACGTGCGCCTCGACGCGCCCGGCGTGGGCGCAAACCTGCACGATCACCCAGGCTTCGGCCTGCACTTCAAGGGGCAGGGGTCCGGCTACGGCCTCACGCTCGGCCAGTTGCCCGCCTGGGCGCTGTCGCCGGTCCAATGGCTTCTGATGCGCTCCGGGCGGCTCACGTCGAACACGGTCGAGGCGGGCGCATTCTACAGCGTCACGGACAGCGACGTGCCCGACATCCAGACCCATTTCCTGCCGTTCCTCATGGGCTGGCAGGGCAAGGCGATCATCTGGGGTTCAGGTTATTTTGCCGATGTCTGCCTGTGCCAACCCAGCTCGCGGGGCCGGCTGCGTATCGGCAAGGACCGGTTCCAGCCCCTGATCGACCTGAACCTTTTTGGCGACGACTGGGACCTCGACATGATGGTGCGGGGCGTCGAACGGCTGCGCCAAATCCTTGACACCGCCCCGTTCGAACACCGCGGCGCGCCCGAAGGCTTTCCCGGCACGGGTGTGACCGGGGACGCGCTGCGCGAGGTGATCCGCACCCGCGCAGGCACCGCCTACCACCCCGTCGGCACGGTCGCGCTGGGCGGCCCGCTGGACGCCCGGGGCGCGGTCAAGGGCATCGAAAATCTGTGGGTCGCGGACGCGTCGGTCATGCCGCGCATCACCAGCGCCAACACCAACGCGCCGTCGATGATGATCGGCTGGCAGATCGGGGGCCACGTGGCCGCCGCCGCGACAGCGACGCCCGCCGCGTCCTGCCGCGTAGCTACTTGAGGACGTACGCATGAAGTTCAAGACCTTCTTCTGGTTCGTGGCCCCATCGGTCTTCATGATGCTGCTCTTTATCGCGGCGCCGCTGATCTCGGTCCTGATCCAATCGTTTCAGATCACCCAGCCCGTCATGCAGCAGATCGAGGTCGAGACCTGCACGCCAGGCTTTCTCACCCAGACCTGCGTGACAGAGGTCAAGACGGTGCCCATCATCAACGAAGAAACCGGGCGCACGGAAACCACAACCGCATGGGTCGGATTTCAGAGCTACCAGAACGTCCTGCAGATGGACAAATTCTGGGCCGCCATCGGGTCGGGCAATTGGGGCGAGATCCTGCAAATCGACTTCTGGAAGGCGCTGCGCTTTACCCTGATGTTCACGCTTGTGACGCTGCCCTTGGTGATCGGGGTGGGGCTGATGATCGCGCTCGCCGTGAACAACGCGGCCAAGTCGTTGCGCGGGCCGGTGATTTTCATATCGCTTCTACCCTTCATCATCACGCCAGTGATCGGGTCGCTGTCGATCTATTGGTTGTTCGTGGGCGACGGCATTCTGACGGCCACGCTGGAACGGTGGACCGGGCAGGACATCGCCATGTTCGCACAGGCCTGGACGATTGAACTCCTGATGTATTTCTACCGCGTCTGGCACGTGGCGCCCTTCGCCTTCGTGATCTTCTATGCGGGGCTGCAGACGGTGAACATGGACACACTGGAAAGCGCCATCATCGACGGTGCCTCGCGCTTTGAACGGCTGCGCTACGTGATCGTGCCGCACCTGATGCCGCTCATCATCTTCATCGCGCTTATCCACCTGATGGACTGCTACCGCGTCTTTGACGAGATCATCGGCTTCCGCAGCCAGGCGCATGTCATCTCGCTGCAATGGCTGACCTTCGATTTCCTCACACCGGATGACGCGGGCAACCGGGCGATCAGCCGGGCCGCCGCCAGCGCGATGCTGACCATGGTGGGGATCGTGATCCTGCTGATCCTGCCGCTGCGCCGCACCTGGCGCGACCACAAAGGGGGGGCACATTGATGTCTGTTTTTCCAAAGGAAAACCGCAATGAGTAAAGCCACCGCACAGCCATTGTCGCTCAAGGTCGCCTCCGGCGCGTTCCTCGCCTTCTGGTGCCTGATCGCGGCCTTCCCCATCGCCTGGATCGCGGTGATGAGCGTCAAGTCCCCGCGCGACGCATTTGACGCGAGCGCCTGGAACGTGATCACCGGCCCGGCCACGCGGGCCGCGGGCAACGGGCTGAGCCTGCTTGATATCATCCTCGGCCTGATCGTGCTCTACTTCGCCATCCGCTGGGCCTTCACCCGTCTGCCGGGGCTGGTGCAACAGTATTCGCCCCCCGGCTTGATCGTGTTGGGCTGGCTTGTGGGCGCGGCTGTCTATGGCATCCTGTTCGTGCTGATCTTCTTCGGCGCCCTGCCGGTGATCTTCGGTGCGCTCAACAGCATTGCGGGGCCGCTGGGCACGCCGATCCTGGGCCTGACGACCGAACACTACGTGGCGGTCTGGGGCGAAAACCAGTTCTACCGCAACTTCATGAACTCCATGATCGTGACGGCGGGTGTCGTGACGGTCTCGCTCACCGTAGGCACGCTCGCGGGCTACGGGCTGGCGCGCTCCGGCTCGAACCTTGCCTTCTGGCTGCTGATCATCGCGCTGGTGTTCCGCGCGCTGCCGCACTCGGTTCTGGTGGCGGGCTATCTGCCGTGGTTCATCAACTCTGCCGAAATCCTGCGCCCGATCCTGGGCGATCTTGCGCCGACGCTTTACGGCCAGCCGTTGGCGATCATCGCGGTGCTGGTGGCGATCAACCAACCCTTCACCATCTGGATGCTGCGGTCGTTCTTCCAGAACATCCCCTCCGAACTGGACGAGGCGGCGCGCGTCGACGGCTGTTCCCACTTCCAGGCGTTCCGCCGCGTGATCATGCCGGTCATGTGGCCGGGGGTCATCACCACGGGCCTCTTCAGCTTCCTGCTGGGCTATAATGACTTCCTCGTCACGGCCCTGCTGCTGGATGCGCAGAACCAGACGATGGTTCCGGCCATCGCGGGCTACTTCAACCGCGAAACCACCACGACCGACCAGGTCGAGGCGGTGGCCGCCGCCGTGTCCATCACGGCACCGCTGTTCCTGCTGGTGATGGTCTTCCAGCGCCAGATCGTATCGGGGCTGACGGCTGGGGCGGTGAAGGGCTGATGTCTTCTTCTGACTGAAAATACCACGGGGTCCGGGGCAGCGCCCCGGTCCGCCATTTCAACAAGGAAAGAGCGTAAAATGAAAGGCTCACGGCCTGAGCAAGCGGTTCTGACCCGCGACACGGACATGACCAAAACCGATGACACCCGCGCGGTGATCGAAGGGATGGTCGATGGCCTGAACGACCACCGGATCGACGATATCGGCCAGTTCTTTGCCCAGTCCTTCCGCTGGATGGGCAACACCGGCTGCGGCACCAAGACCGGGCTGCAGGAGTTTCAGGACAACTGGCAGCGCCCGTTCCAGGCGGCCTTTTCCGACAAGGTCTGCGTGGACGAGGCGCGGCTTTACATGGGCGAGTGGGCCGCCGCCTTTGGCCGGCAGGAGGCCACCCATGCCGGTGAATTCATGGGGATCGCGGCCACCGGCAAGCGGATCGAGATCCGGTACATGGATTTCTGGAAGGTCGAGGATGGCCGCATCACCGACAACTACGTGATGGTCGATTTTCCCCACGTCCTCGCCCAACTGGGGCGGGACGTTTTCGATGGTGAGGGCTGGGAAGCCTTTGATCGCGGAGAGAAAACTCCGCCGCGACCCGACGCATGAGGTGAGGACATGACAATCGAGTATCTGAAACGCGGCAAGCCCGAAGCCGAGCGTGCCGAGGACGACGCCAGGACCCGCGCCATTGTCGAGGCGACGCTGGCCGACATCGAGGCGCGCGGCGATGCCGCCGTGCGTGAGTTGTCGGAGAAATTCGACAGCTACAGCCCTGACAGCTTTCGCCTGAGCCAAGCCGAGATCGAGGCGCTGATCGCGGAGCTGACCCCGCGCGAATTGGCCGACATCCAGTTCGCCCAGCAGCAGGTCCGCGACTTCGCGCAGGCGCAGCGCGACTCGATGCTGGACATCGAGGTCGAGACGATGCCGGGCGTGATCCTGGGCCACAAGAACATCCCCGTGCAGTCCGTGGGCTGCTACGTGCCGGGCGGCAAGTTCCCAATGGTGGCGTCGGCTCATATGTCGGTCGCGACGGCCTCGGTTGCAGGTGTGCCCCGCATCATCGCCTGCACCCCGCCCTGGCAGGGCAAGCCGAACCCGGCGGTGATTGCGGCCATGCATCTGGGCGGCGCGCATGAGATCTATGTCATGGGCGGCATTCAGGCGGTGGGCGCGATGGCCATCGGGACGGAAACCATCGACCCGGTCCACATGCTCGTCGGTCCCGGCAACGCCTTTGTAGCCGAGGCCAAACGGCAGCTTTTTGGCCGTGTGGGCATCGACCTTTTCGCAGGCCCGACCGAGACGATGGTGATTGCGGATGAGACGGTGGACGCCGAGATGTGCGCCACCGACCTTTTGGGGCAGGCGGAGCATGGCTACAACTCGCCTGCGGTTTTGCTGACCAACTCGCGCAAGTTGGCGGATGAAACTGCGGCAGAGATCGAGCGTATTCTGGGCATCCTGCCCACCGCCGACACCGCCCGCAAAAGCTGGGAGGATTATGGCGAGATCATCCTTTGTGACACCTATGACGAGATGTTGCAGGTGGCCGATGACGTGGCCAGCGAGCACGTGCAGGTGATGACGGATCGCGACGACTGGTTTCTGGAACACATGACCTGTTACGGCGCGCTGTTCCTTGGGCCGCGTACCAATGTCGCTAATGGGGACAAGGTGATCGGGACCAACCATACGTTGCCCACGAAAAAGGCGGGGCGGTATACGGGTGGCCTTTGGGTCGGCAAGTATCTCAAGACACACAGCTACCAGAAGGTCACCACGGACGAGGCGGCGGCAGAGATTGGGGCCTACGGCTCGCGTCTGTGCATGCTCGAAGGGTTCGTGGGCCATGCCGAGCAGTGCAACCTGCGCGTCCGCCGCTATGGCGGGATCAACGTGCCTTATGGTGAGGGGGCCCCTGCGCGCGACGCAGCGGAGTAGACCGTGACCAAGCAGAACCAACGCAACAAGGCCGCGGCGCTGACGCTGTGGGCTGCCCTTGACCGCGACCCGGAGAGTGCGGCGGCTCTTCTGCCCGCGCTGGAGGGCTGGCATGGTCCTGCGCCGATCGGGATGCAGGGGAGTGCCGACGCGATCATCGGGGCGCTCTTTGCGCCCCTGCGTGCGGCGATACCGAACCTGCGGCGGCAGACACATATCTTCATGGGCGGCGCATCCTCGGCGGATGAAAGCGGCGAAGGCGACGGCGCGCATTGGGTGGCGGGCACCGGATACTATACGGGGCGGGCCGCGGCGGAGGTGTTCGGCATTCCCGCCACGGGCCACGATCTGCGCATCCGCTGGGGTGAGTTCCTGCGCTTTGACGAGGATGGACGGATCACTTACGCCCAGACGATCTGGGACTTTGTGGACTGGTTTGACCAGATCGGCCTGCCCGCCCTGCCGCGCCCGCGCGGGGCGGCGCATGTGTATCCGGCGCCGACTGCATATGACGGTGTTTTGACAGCCGTGCAACTGGAAGTTGAGTCTATAAAATCAATGACTTTGGGGCGGGCGTTAATATTTGGCGGGCTCAACAGTTTTGACGAAAATGATCTGACCAGCATGGGCATGGCGCGGTTCTTTCATCCCAATATCAAGTGGTACGGACCGGGCGGCATCGGCGCTTGCCTGTCGCTGGCCGAGTTCGAGACGCTGCACCAGCAGCCGTGGCTCGCGGCCTTTCCCGACCGCAAGGTGATGCATCTGGAAAGCCTGTTTGCCGAAGACCGGATGGTCGCTGCCTCTGGCCCCAAGGGCGTCGTGGGCAGCCATGGCGGAACGTATCTGGGTCATGCGGCGACGGGCGCCCCGATCGAGGTGTCGGGCCTTGATTTCTGGTTGCGGACGGACGGGCAATTTACCGAGAACTGGGTGTTCGTGGACATGATCCACCTGTTCCAGCAGATGGGCGTGGATCTGTTTGCCCGGATGCGAGGGGCCGCATGACCGACCGGCACACCCATCACAAGACGCTGATCGCGCCATTGCGCGCGGCGCTTTACGACTATGATGAGGGTGCTGTGCGCAGTGTCCTGCATGACCTGTGTGCGCCTGATGTCGTGTTTCGCCTTGCCTTTCCGTTCGAGAGTATCGTGGGTGTGGATGCGTTTGTGGAGGCGGCGTTTGCGCCGCTGGCCACCGCGATCCCGGATCTGGAGCGGCGGGACCATATTGTCATGGCCGGACCCACGTCGGAAGGCGCCGATTGGGTTGGGTGCAGTGGGTATTATACGGGTACGTACGTTGCCCCGTGGCTCGACATCCCGCCGACCGGGCGTATCGTGCATATGCGGTTCCACGAGTTCTACCGCCTCGAGAACGGCAAGATCGTCGAGATGCAGGCGCTCTGGGACATTCCCGAGGTGATGATGCAGGCGCGGGCGTGGCCGATGGTGCCGTCCTTGGGTCGCGAATGGCACGTACCGGGTCCGGCCTCCTGCGATGGGCTGGTGCCGGGCCCCTATGATGCCCCGGCGTCTGCGGCGTCCTGCCAGCACATCATCGACATGCTGGCCCATATGAAGAAGCACCCCGGCGAGGGCGGGCCCGAGGTGATGGAGATGGAGCGGTTCTGGCACCCCAAGATGATGTGGTATGGCCCCGCTGGCATAGGGTCGGGGCGCGGCATTGCGGGCTTTCGCAACTGGCACCAGATCCCGTTCCTGAACGCGATGCCGGACCGGGGGCGATATGTGGACGAGATCGTCTATCACTTCTTTGGCGACGGGCCTTATGCTGCCGTCACGGGGTGGCCGAACATGGTCCAGACGGTCACGCATGGCGGATGGCTGGGCCTGCCGCCCACGGACAAGCGGATCGAGATGCGGTCGCTTGATTTCTGGCGTGTGGAGAACGGGTTGATACGGGAGAATTGGGTGATGGTGGACCTGCTGCAGATGTATGACCAGATCGGGGTCGATGTGCTGGCGCGGATGCGCGAGTTCAACAAGGCGCGCGCGGGCTTTGATCCCGAGACGGGGCGGGCGGCATGAGCCTGCCTCGGACACCGTCGTTCGACTTGTCGGGCAAGCGTGCCTTGGTCACCGGCGCGTCGTCCGGTATCGGTCTGGGCTGCGCCGTGGCGCTGGCCGAGGCGGGTGCACATGTGGTCTGTGCCGCGCGGCGGGCAGATGCCCTCGCCGATGTGGTGGGCGCCATGACCGAGCAGGGGTGGAGCGCGGAGGCGTTGCAGTTCGACCAGTCGGATATGGGTGCGATCAAGGCGGCGTTTGATCAGCCATACGACATCGTCTTGAATTCGGCCGGTCTGGCGCGGCATGGTCCGTCGATGGAGACGCAGCCGGAAGATTTCGACGCTGTTGTCGGGATCAACCTGAAAGGCGCGTATTTCCTGTCCACCGCTGCGGCCCGGGCGCTGACGCAGGCGGGCAAACCGGGGTCCATCATCCATATCTCATCGCAGATGGGACATGTGGGTGGCATCGACCGCGCCGTCTATTGCGCCACGAAACACGGGGTCGAGGGGATGGTAAAGGCCATGGCCATCGAGTGGGGCAAGGCGGGCATCCGCATCAACACGGTCTGCCCGACCTTTGTGCGCACCGCCTTTACCGAGAAGTCGTTCGAGGACCCCGAGCGCTATGCCTGGATCATGGACAAGATCAAGCTGCCGCGCGTGGCGGAGGTCGAGGACATCATGGGGGCGGTGCTGTTTCTGGCGTCGGATGCGTCCGCGATGGTCACTGGCACCTCTATGCTGATCGACGGAGGTTGGACGGCGGATTGATGCCTGACAAGGTGACAGCACTGGATGTGGCGGAGCGGGCGGGGGTATCCCGGTCGGCGGTCAGTCGTGTTTTCACCCCCGGTGCATCGGTGTCGAAGCGCACCGCGGACAAGGTGCGGCGGGCTGCGGATGATCTGGGCTATCGGCCCAATGTGCTGGCGCGGTCGCTGATAACTGGACGGAGCCGTATTGTCGGGCTGCTGGTCGCCTATCTGGAAAACCATTTCTACCCTGAGGCGATCGAACGGCTGAGCCGCAAGCTGCAGGAGCGGGGTTATCACGTGCTGGTCTTTATCGCGTCGAACTCGGACGAGGACGCGGATGAGGTGATGCGGGAGCTGCTGGATTATCAGGTGGATGGCATAATCGCGGCCAGTGTGGGCATGTCGAACGACCTGACCCAGCGCTGCGAGGCGGCGGGCATTCCCATCGTGCTGTTCAATCGGGCGCAGGATGATGACCGGCTGTCGTCGGTCACGTCCGACAACTATCACGGCGGCCGCAAGCTGGCGGAATTTCTGGTGGCGGCTGGCCATCAGCGCATCGCGCATGTGGCGGGGTGGGAGGGTGCCTCGACCCAGCGCGACCGCGAGGCGGGCTTTGTCGCGGGGTTGCAGGCGGCGGGTCATCGCCTGTTTGCGCGTGGGGTCAGTGACTTTGACTTCGAGGTGGCCAAGACCGTTGCGCGCGAGATGTTTGCGGGGCCGGAGCGGCCCGATGCGGTCTTCTGTGCCAATGATCACATGGCCTTTGCCGTGATGGATGTGCTGCGCTTTGAGCTGGGCCTGGATGTGCCGGGTGACGTGTCGGTCGTGGGCTATGACGATGTGACCCTGGCCGCCTGGCCCAGCTATGACCTGACCACCGTGCGCCAGCCTGCAGGCCAGATGGCGGATGCCACGGTCGATATTCTGATGGACCGGCTTGCCGATCCCGACACCAAACCCCGCCGCGTCGCGCTGGATGGACCGCTGGTCCTGCGCGGGTCGGCCCGCAGACCCAAAGGATGGACCTCATGAAGGGTTTTTCGAACCGGTGGACAGATTTCCCCGATTACATCATCGGCATCACCAAGGAGATCTGGGAAGATCGCGGCATCGCGACCCTGCATCACTATTACAGCCCCGACATCGTGGTGCGCTCGCCTGCGAGCGTCGTGATCGGGAATGAGAAGGTGATCGGGGCCACCATGGCGACGTTGGCCGAGTTTCCCGACCGGACGCTGCTGGGCGAGGATGTGATCTGGAGCGGGACGCCGGAGGAGGGGATGCTGTCGTCGCACCGTATCCTGTCGACGGCCACGCACACGGCGGACGGTGTGTATGGTCCCGCCAGCGGTAAAAAGCTGCAATACCGTATTATTGCCGACTGCCACGCCATCAATGACCAGATCAATGACGAGTGGCTGATCCGGGATCAGACCGCCATCGTGAACCAGATCGGGTGGGAGGCGAAGGCCTATGCCGCCGATCTGATCGAGCGCGAGGGTGGGATGGAGACCGCCGTGCGCCCGCTGTCGCCTGCGACGGATCAGCCGGGGCCGTACAAAGGGCGGGGCAATGACAATGAGTGGGGCGCGACATATGCCGACATCCTGACCCGGATCATGGGGGCCGATATGGCTGTGATCCCGGCGGCATATGACAGGGCGGTGCAGTCCGAATATCCCGGTGGGCTGACGGGCCATGGGACGGGGCCGGTGGACCGGTTCTGGATGGGCCTGCGGGCGTCGTTTCCGGATGCCACCTTTACCATCGACCACCAGATCGGGCGCGACGACGCCATGATGCCGCCGCGTGCGGCCATCCGGTGGAGCTTGCATGGCAAGCATGATGGGTGGGGGTATTTTGGTGCGCCAACCGGGGCCGAGGTCTATGTGCTGGGGATTTCGCACGCCGAGTTCGGGAGCCTCGGTGCTGCCCCGCCCACCGTGCGCCGGGAGTATGCGCTGTTTGATGAGACGGCGATCTGGAAGCAGATCTTGTTGCAGACCGGCTGAGGTCGCATTTGCATATTTGGAGAACAATGAAGGATCAGGGTCGTGCGCCGTTATGATGAGGTGATGTTTACCGATGCCGTAAAGGCGCTGCAGGAGGCGGAGGGTTCTGCTGACATGTACGCGCGCAGCTACGGGGCGCGGACACATCCGCTTGCGGCGGATGAGGTGGCGTTCATCACCTCGCGCACGTCGTTCTACATGGGCACGGTGTCGGAGACCGGCTGGCCCTACATCCAGCATCGCGGGGGGCCTGCGGGGTTTTTGAAGGTGCTGGACGACCACATGCTGGGATTTGCGGATTATCGCGGCAACAAGCAGCATATTTCCGAGGGCAATTTGGCGGGCGATGACCGGGTGTCGCTGTTTCTGATGGACTATCCACGCAAGGCGCGCATGAAGCTGCAGGGGCGGGCGACGTTCGAGGCGGCGGCGGACGCGCCCGAGCTTGCCGAGCGGCTGGCTGTCGCGGGGCAGGGGCGGGTCGAGCGGGTGGTGACAATTCGCGTCGAGGCGTTCGACTGGAACTGTCCTCAATTCATCACGCCGCGCTTTGATGCGGCGGAGATCGCGCAATTGGTGGCGCCGGAGATCGACAAGCTGAACGCGCGGATCGCTGAGCTGGAAGCCAAAAATGCGCGGCTGAAGGGGAGGGCATGACCGACATCTACCGCGCAGCCGAACGTCTGATGGGGATGCAGGACGCCGATTGGCGACGTCATGCGAACCCGCTCAGCGTTTGGACGCGGTTTACCTGCCTGCCGCTGATGGTGCTGGCGATATACGCCCGCCAGTGGATTGGATGGTGGGCGCTGCCGCTTTTGCTACTGGCTGCTGCATGGACCTGGGTGAACCCGCGCGCCTTTCCGGCGCCTTCGGACTTTGGGTCTTGGGCGTCGCGCGGTACGTTGGGCGAGCGCGTCTTTCTGGCTCGTGACCGCTATGACATCGACGCGCATCATATCCGTATCGCCAATGTGTTGACGGCGTTGTCTGCGGTGGGTCTGCTGCCGCTGATCTATGGCCTGATCGTATTGAACCCTTGGGCGACCGTCTTGGGCGTGGTTGCCATCGTTCTGCCGAAGGTCTGGTTCGTGGACCGCATGGTCTGGATCCACGCCGATATCACCAATACAACGCCGGGCGATCCCTTGCCCGATCCAACCCTGCCACATGAAAGGACCCCCACATGACCCCCGCCGAGATGGAGCCGCGCATCGTGCGTTATGGCGATCTGATGCCCTGCAAGACCGCGTTCATTGACGCGCACACGCCGGGGTCGGACCAGAAGGAGAACTTTACCATCATCGGGGGCGGGGTGTCGGAAAGCCCGGATCAGCATGTGCATATCAGCATTCCGCATGGGTTCAACATCGGGGCGGCAGGGCAGCCGCCGAAGTGCCGCAACTCGCTGCATTCGCACCGGACGGCGGAGGTGTTCTTTGTCCTTTCGGGGCGTTGGCGGTTTTTCTGGGGCCGCTGGGGGGATGCGGGCGAGGTGGTGCTGGAAGAGGGTGACATCATCAACATCCCCACCGGCATTTTTCGCGGGTTCGAGAATATCGGCACGGATTACGGGATGATCATGGCGATCCTGGGCGGCGACGATGCGGGCGGCGGCGTGATCTGGGCTCCGCAGGTGATTGAAGAAGCGGGCGCGCATGGGCTGGTGCTGGGCGACAATGGCAGCCTTTATGACAGCAAGAAGGGTGAGGCGCTGCCCGATGGTGTGAGGCCGATGCCGCTGCTGACCGAGGAGGAGCTGAAAGGCTTCCCCGAGATGTCGCCCATGCAGGTCGTGGGCATGGGTGTGCGGCGGTATTGGGACATGGTGTGTCTGGCCAAGGACGCGCCGTGCAAGGTGATTGGTGAGACGGGGATCATTCGCGACAAGCCGGGGTTTGAGGTGGATCTGGTCACGCGCAGCTGTGCGTCGGATGAGATGCACGCGCATGACAAGCCGTCGGTTCTGATGCCGGTGAAGGGGCATTGGAAGGTCACGTGGGACGGGGGCAGCACGACGCTGGCGCCCGGTGACACGATGAGCCTGCCCGAGGATTTGCCGCACGCCGTGGTGCCGTCGATGACGGGGGAGGCGGCGCTGTATCATATTGTTGGCACTGACGATCCGGCTGGCCCCACGTGGACGGGATGAGCGCGGATCCCGAGGATATCCAGGGCGTCTATGACCGTCAGGCGGCGGTCTTTGATGCCCAACGCTCGCGCGCTTTGTTCGAGGCGCGGTGGCTGGCGCGGTTCGCGGCGGCCTTGCCCGGTGGGGCGCGGGTACTTGATCTGGGCTGTGGCACCGGCGATCCGATTGCGCGGTGGTTCAAGGCCGAGGGCTTTGTGGTCACCGGTGTTGATTTTTCGGAGCCGATGCTGGCCATCGCGCGGGAGCGGTGGCCGGAGGGAGACTGGCGGCAGGCCGATATGCGGGTGCTGGATCTGGGTGAGACGTTTGACGGCATCATTGCCTGGAACAGCTTTTTCCACCTGACGGCAGACGCGCAACGCGGGTGTATTGCGCATATGGCCGCGCATCTGGAGCCGGGTGGAAGTCTCATGCTGACCGTCGGGCCATCGGCAGGTGAGGGGGATGGCACGGTGGGCAATGAGCCTGTCTATCACGCCTCGCTCTCGCCTGCGGAATATGCCACATGCCTTGATGAAAATGACTTGCGCCTGACCGGATTTTTGGCCGAAGACCCCGATGCCAACGGCCACACGGTGTTGATGGCGCGCAAGATCTGAAGGAGACCATGATGCCCGTACCCACCACTCATGTCGGGTCACTGCCCCGGACGCAGAAGGTCGTCGATTTCATCTTTGCCCGCGAGCGGGAGGAGCCGTTTGATCAGGTCGATTTCGATGCGGCCATGGCCGAGGCGGTGGATGACACGGTGGCCAAGCAGGTGGCTGCCGGGGTCGACATCGTCAGCGATGGCGAGACGTCGAAGATCAGCTATGCCACCTACGTCAAGGATCGCTATACCGGGTTTTCCGGCGACAGCCCGCGCAATGCGCCCGCCGATCTCAAGCAGTTTCCCAGCTTTCTCAAGCGATTGGCCGAGGATGGTGGCACGCCCCAGTATGCACGGCCCATGTGTACGGGTGAGGTGAAGAGCCGCGGGCAGGGCGAGTTGGAGAAGGATATCGCGAACCTGAAGGCTGCGATGGAAAAGCACGGGGTTGAGCGTGGGTTCATGAATGCGGCGTCGCCCGGTGTGATTTCGCTGTTCCTGCAGAACGATTTCTATCCGACGCGCGATGCCTATCTGGCTGCCCTCGCGGATGCGATGAAGGCTGAGTACGAGACCATTGTCGCCGCTGGTCTGGATGTGCAGCTGGATTGCCCGGACCTGGCCCTGTCGCGGCACATGCTGTTCAATGATCTGAGCGATGCGGAGTTTGTGAAGATCGCGGACGCGCATGTGGAGGCGCTGAACCATGCGCTGGCGGATGTGCCAGCCGAGAAGGTGCGCGTGCATATCTGCTGGGGCAATTACGAGGGGCCTCATGTGTGTGATGTGGCGATGGACACCGTCTTTCCCACGCTGATGGCGACCAAGGCGCGCTATGTGCTGTTCGAGACGTCGAACCCAAGGCACGCCCATGAGTGGACCGTGTTCCGCGACCGCAAGGCGGAGATCCCGGGCGACAAGGTGCTGGTGCCGGGTGTTGTCGATACCACGACGAACTTTGTCGAGCATCCAGAGGTCGTGCGCCAGCGGATCGAGCGGTTTACGGAGATTGTCGGGGCGGACCGGGTGATCGCGGGCAGCGATTGCGGGTTTGGCACCTTTGCGGGCTTCGGGTCGGTTGATCCCGAGATTGCCTATGCCAAGTTGAATGCCTTGTCCGAGGGTGCCGCGATGGCGCAGGGCTGAGCCATGGATGACGCGCTGCATGACCTGCTGAAATCGGTTGATACGCCCACGGTGTGCAACGCCATTGAGGTGGCGCAGGGCAAACGCGGGTTCAACGCCTTCACGCGGGGGACGATGCTGGAGTCGGACCCGGATGGGGTGATGGTGGGCTATGCGCGCACCGCGCGCATCCGGGCGCTGGCCCCGCCCACCGAAGCGCCTGACGTGATCAAGGCGCGGCGGATGGCCTATTACAAGTATATGTCCGAAGGTCCGCGCCCGGCGGTTTGCGTGGTGCAGGATCTGGATGTTCCGAACGCCATCGGTGCCTATTGGGGTGAGGTGAACACCAATATTCACAAGGCGTTCAGTCTGGCGGGCACGCTGACCGACGGGGTGATGCGCGACCTTGGCGATCTGGCCGAGGGATACCCCGTCGTTGCGGGTTCTGTCGGGCCGAGCCATGGGTTTGTGCATGTGGTGGATTTTGACGCCCCGGTGCGGATTCATGGCTTGGACATTCGGCCCGGCGATCTTGTCCATGCTGACCGGCATGGCGCTGTCGTCGTGCCGAAGGATTTGGAGGCTGGACTGGCGGAGGCCATCGCGACGTTGATGCGGTCCGAGAAGATCGTGTTCGACGCGGTGAAGGGCAAGCGGATCAGCTTTGAGGAATTCGAGGCGGTCTGGGCCGCGTTCGAGGCGGCGCGGACGTGATCCGCTGGGCAATCGTCTTTGCCCTGCTATGTCCTGCGGTCATGGCGGATGATTTGGAATTGAACCCTGACTGGGAATACGTGGCTGACACGGTCATGGGCGGCGTGTCTTCGGGGCAGGCCAGCGTCGAGACGGTCGAGGGGCGTGAGGCGGTGCGGCTGACCGGGACCGTGTCGCTGGAGAACAACGGTGGCTTTGTGCAGATCGCCTTTGATCTGGCGGGCGGTGATGTGTTTGACGCGAGCGATTTCACCGGTGTTGCGCTGGATGTACTAGGGAACGGCGAGAGCTATGATTTGCGCCTGCGCACCGATGCGCTTACCCGACCTTGGCAATCGTTCCGGTCTGAGTTCGTGGCGCCGGAGGTTTGGACCACGATCGGCGTCCCCTTCACTGCATTTGAGGCCCATCGCACGGAGGCCGCATTCGACCCGAGCCGATTGCGTCGCGTTGGCATCCTCGCCATCGGGCGGGAGATGCAGGCGGACATTGCCGTGTCGGGCGTAAGGTTTTACCGCTAGTCGCGCGGCGCCGGTGCGCCGCCTTCGAAATTGTTGCCCCGTTCGTAGTCGCAGGGCGCGTCCTGCATCTGCAGGTGCAGCCCGTCGCCGGTGTAGGGATGGGCGCGGGCCAGATCCTCGTCCACTTCGATCCCGAGGCCGGGGGCTTCGGGCGGCGTGATGAACCCGCGGTCGACCCGGATGCTGCCCTTGATCAGTTGATCGTGGAACGGCGTTTCGATGGTTTCACACATCAAGAGGTTCGGGATGGAGGCCGCGAGGTGGATGTTGGCGGCCCATTCCACCGGCCCGGCATAGAGATGCGGGGCCATCTGGGCGTTGTAGACCTCGGCCATGGCGGCGACTTTCTTCATCTCCCATATTCCGCCCGCGCGGCCCAGGGCCGGTTGCAGGATCGTGGCCGCACCGCTGCGCAAGATGGGGGCAAACTCGGCCTTGGTTGTCAGGCGTTCGCCCGTGGCGATGGGGATGCGCACGGCGCGCGCGACCTTGGCCATTTCTTCGACTGCATCCGGTGGGATAGGCTCTTCGAACCAGAGCGGGGAGTAGGGTTCGAGCGCCTGTCCCAGACGGATGGCGCCTGCGGTCGTGAACTGGCCGTGGGTGCCAAAGAGCAGATCGGCGCGGTCGGCGACGGCCTCGCGGATGGCCTTGCAAAAATCCACCGACATGGAGATATCGCGCATCCCGGGCATGTGCCCGCCGCGCATGGTGTAGGGGCCCGCGGGGTCGAATTTGACAGCGGTGTATCCGCGGTCCACGCAATCAAGTGCGGCTTCGGCTGCAAGAACCGGCGAGGTCCAGAACGCATCGAGCCCGTGATGTGGAAGGGGATAGAGGTAGGTGTAGGCGCGGATGCGGTCGTTCATCTTGCCACCGAGAAGCGCCCAGACGGGCCGCCCGCGCGCTTTGCCAAGGATGTCCCAGCAGGCAATCTCGAGCCCAGAAAAGGCGCCCATAACGGTCAGGTCGGGCCGCTGGGTGAAACCCGACGAATAGGCGCGGCGGAACATCAGTTCGATGTTTTCGGGGCTTTCGCCTGCCATGTGGCGCGCAAAGACGTCTTCGATTACGGCGCGCATCGCCGTTGGCCCGACGGAGGCGGCGTAGCATTCGCCCCAGCCGGTGATCCCGTCATCCGTCGTGAGCTTGACCAGGATCCAGTAGCGTCCCCCCCAGCCCGGCGCGGGCGGTGCCGTGACGATGATGTCGAGATCCTTGAGTTTCATGTTGCGCGTGCTCCGTCCGTGTTTGGATGACGGTGGCGTAGTGGTCGGAGGCAGGCAAGCCTGAAAACGACCGGCTTAGGGCGGCGTTGAGCCACCGATATTGAGGGATGGGCGCGGCGGGGCGCTGCGCATGAACACCATCAGCGCGATTGCGATCAGCACGCCGGCCAGCAGGAACGGCGCGCCGGGCAGGTAGATGCCGTTGGCCGGTTCGGTGAAGCGGTAGAAGACGAAGGTCATCAGCATCGGCGATATGATCATGGCGAGGGCCGAGATCGAGACGAGTGCCCCCTGAAGTTCCCCCTGTTGGTCGTCGCCGACGGCCTTGGACATGATCCCCTGCAAGGCGGGCGTGATGACGGCGGGCAGGGCGGCCAGCGGCGTGAGGATCAAGAGCCATGAACCGGAACTGACAAACCCGATCATCAGGAACACCATGACGTCCGCGACGTGCCCGTAGATCACGGCGCCCCGTTCGCCCATCAGGCGCAGCATCGGGCGGATCAAGCCGCCCTGCACGATGGCCATGGAGATGCCGAAGAGGCTGAGCGACAGGCCGACCATACCGGGCGACCAGTCGAACCGCTCTGCCGTGTAATAGGCCCAGATCGCCGGGTAGACGGTGAACGCCACCTGGTAGATGAAGAACACGAGGAGCAGTGGCCCAAGCCCCGGCAGTTTTGCCAGGTGCCGGAAGAGGCCGAAGGGGTTCGCACGCCGCCAGGCGAAGGGGCGCCGGATGCGGTCGTCCACGGTTTCCTTGAGCACGATGTAGCCGAAGACGGCGTTGGCGGCGGCGAGCGCTGCGGCGGCATAGAAGGGCGCGCGGGTGCCGTATTCAGCCAGAAAGCCGCCCAGGGCCGGGCCCAGCACGAACCCCATGCCGAAGGCCGCGCCGATCAGTCCGAAATTGGCGGCCTTGTCCTCGGGTCGTGAAATGTCGGCCATGTAGGCGTTGGCCGTGGATTGCGTGGCCGCCGTGATCCCGCCCACGACGCGGCCAAGCAGCAACAGCCAGATGGTGCCTGCCACCGCCATCACGAGGTAGTCCACTGCCAGCACCACCAGCGACAAGAGCAGGACGGGACGCCGCCCGTAACGGTCCGACAGCGCGCCAAGGAGGGGGCCGAACAGGAACTGCATCGCGGCAAAACTCGTCGCCAGCACCCCGCCCCAAAGCGCTGCGGTGCCAAGGCCCGCGCCATTCACCTCTTGGATCAGCGCGGGCATCACGGGCACGATCAGGCCGATGCCCATGGCGTCGATCATCACAGTCAGCAGGATGAAGACGACGGGCAGTTTCACAGGGCGGCCACCCGCTGGGCAAAGTTGCGGGCGTGTTCGGGGGCTGTCCCCATGTGGTGTGCGGGTGTGAACAGATCTGGCGGCAGGTTCGGATAGGCGGCGCGTGCCACCGTTTCCAGCGTCTTGCCCTGCGCCATTGCGTCGGCAATCAGCGCTTTTGTCGCGGCCTGCGCATCCGGGCGGGCCATCCGGGATGCAAGGGCGAAGCTGAGTGCTTCGGCATGGATGGCGCCCAGTCCCGTGAACGTGTTTGCCATGGCATCCGTGTCCGGCTGCCAGTGTTCGACAAGGTTCTGAGCGATGTGCAGGGCGGCGGCGCAGGACAGGGCGATCTGCGGAAGGACCATCCATTCATTGAACCAGGCCGCGCCGTCGCGCTGGTGCTGGTGGCTGGCCGCTGCTTGCAGGCTGGTGCGCAGTCCGGCCATCTGGTGGCCAAGTGCGGCGAGCGCAGACGGCCCGACCGGGTTTTGCTTTTGCGGCATGGTCGAGGATGATCCTGCGTCTGCCAGTGCAACCTCTGCGCACTCTGTCGCGGTCAAACCCACGGTGCTTTGCCCGACAGCGGCCAGCGTTGCCACGATGCGTCCCATCCAGTCCGCGATGTGCAGGATCGGGCTTCGGTCCGTATGCCAGCTTCGGCCGGGGTCGCGCAGTTTTAGCGCGTCCGCCAGTTTGGCGCGTGTGTCGCTGGCGTGAGGACCGAGGGCCGATGCCGTTCCTGCCGCCCCGCTGAGAGACACCCAAAGCGCGCGCGCTTTCACCGTGTCCAAATCGTCAAGCGCATCGGCGAGCGGCGCGCCCCATTGCGCCAGAACCGCGCCCCAGCTTGTGGGCGTTGCGTGCTGGCCGTAGGTGCGGGCGACCATGGGGGTTTCTGCGTGGGCCGCCGCCTGTTCGCCCAGATGTCGAAGCAGTTTGCGCAACACCAGCTCTTGCGCTGCCAGCGTTTGGCGCAGACGCAGTATGAGGGCGGTGTCGATGATGTCCTGACTTGTGGCCCCCCAATGGACGTATTGCGCGTGTTCGGGCGCTTCCATCGCCTTGCGGAACTCTGCCACCAGGGCGGGGACGCTGACGCCGTTTTGCCCGGTCGCGTCGGCAAGGCCCGCAGGATCAATCTGCACCTCCAGCGAGGAGCGGTGGATGAAGGCGGCGCTGATCTCCGGGATCACAGCTTGGGCGCCCTGGACCTTGGCCAGTGCCCCTTCGACCAGCAGCATGGCGCGCACCTCTGCGCTGTCGGTCCAGAGCCGCCCGACCTCGCCCGTGGGAAACAGCTTGGCGTAGAGTGCCGAGGCAAATACCGAGGCGGCCATGGGTCAGATGTGGCCTGTGGCGCGCATGAAATCGGTCAGGACGCGTGCGTATTCTTCGGGTTGCTCCACGCAAGGCAGATGGCCTGCTTTGCGGATCAGGTGGAACTTGCTGCCGGGGATCAGGTTGACCGTCTCGCGCACGAGATCGGGCGGGGTCGAGCCGTCCTCGGCCCCTGCGATGCCCAGTGTCGGCAGGCGCAGGGTGGCGGTGGTGGCATAGAAATCCGTTCCGGAGATGGCGGCGGAGCATCCGGCATAGCCTGCGTCCTCCTGCCGGGTCAGCATGTTGCGCCACAGCTCCAGTTCGGCGCCTTGGTGGAAGTCGCGGGAGAACCAGCGGTCCATTACGGCGTCCGCCAGCTTTTCGATGCCGCCGGTTTGCACGTCCTCGATCCGCTCGGCCCACATCGCCTTGGTGCCGATCTTGGCGCCCGTGTTCGACAGGACCATCGCCCGCATCAGGTCGAGCCGCTTGACGGCCAGCCCTTGGGCGATCATGCCGCCGATGGACAGGCCCACGAACATCACGTCCTTGAAGCCGTGCATGTCCATCAGCGCCTCGCAATCGCTGACGAGCGCGCCCATGGCATAGGGCGCGGCTGGACAGGTGGACAGGCCGTGCCCGCGCTTGTCAAAGCGCAGGATGCGCAGGCCGTCCGGCAGCAGCGGCAGGATCGGATCCCAGAGCCGCAAGTCGGTGCCCAGCGAGTTCACGAAGACCACAGGTGCGCCATCGTCCGGTCCGTCGATGCGGTAGTGCAGGCGGACGTCGCCCAGGTCGGCCATGTGCATGGTGCTTAATCCTTCAGTCGCATATGCGCGATGATCTGCCCGTGATCCGAGGCGAGCTTGTTATACGGCGCCTCGGCATGGCTGCCATCGGTCAGATGATCGTTCAGGACGCTGAAATAGTCCATCTGTCCGATGCTTGCCGGAGCGTCAGGCAGGAAGTGCCGGGACATGTAGATCTGGTCGATGCTTTCGTACACGCCGCCAAACGCTGCCGTATAGACCATGTCGCGGCTGGACTTGCGGATGAACTGTTTTTCGGCGGAGTGCAGGCGCACGGCTTCGATATCCTCGCGGATTTGGGCGTCTTCTTCTTCGGAATAGCGGTCGCGCGGGGTTTCGGCGTCGTGGCGCAGCATCCAGGCGTAGTTCTTGAACGGGTGTTCGCCGCTGATGATTTCGGAGCTGACGGCGTGTTCACCATCGTTGAAGTCGCCCAAGGCCATCACGGGGTGGCCTGCCTGCAATTCGGCGACGATAGCGCGGCGCAGAACCCATGCTTCGGCCATGCGGCGCAGGGCGGAGCGGACGCTGCCCAACGCCCGGGCGACCGGGTCGTATCGGGTCAGGTCCACCTCGGGCGGATAGTCCGCGCCATCGGGCCGCACGTATTCGCCCAGTTTCGACTTCAGATGGCAGTTGAACACCGTGATCACATGGCGGCCCACGGGCACGCGCACCTTCAGGATGGGGCGGCTGAGGCGGGACAGGCGAAAGCTGCCGCCGCCATCGGGACCCATGGGGCCAAAGTCGATGTCGATGGGGTCAGGTAGGTCTTGGATGATTTCCGGTTCCTCTGCGAAGCCGAACCGCGACAGGATCGCGACACCGGGACGCCGCTGGCCCGGCCCGCCATCGTTGATGTTGGGGGCGACGGCCAGAGCGGCGTCGGTGTAGGGGCGGTAGGCCAGTTTGCGGAAGATCGCCTTGCGCCGATAGCGTTTGTCCGGGCCGGGAATGTGCTGGGCGTTGTCAGCGGTCCCTTCTGTATCGGCGGCGTCGATTACGGCACGCAGGGCGCTTTCTTCGAAGATCTCCTGAAAGCCCACGATGTCGGCGTCCATGGTCTGCACCTGTTCCGACAGCCAGTCGACCTTCCAGGCGTATTCCTCGGGCGTGTAGGATTGGAAGCGGTAGTATTCCTGATCCGGTCCGATCAGGTTCTTGACGTTGAAACTGGCGATGGTGAAGTCGGTCATGCAAGTGTGTCCAATGCGCGTTGGAAAATGTCTGGGTCCACGTTGCCGCCGGATATGGTGACAATCACGTCGTCCCCTTCAATCTGATCCTGCCGACATAATGCGGCAGCAAGGGCGACGGCGCCGCCCGGTTCGGCCACGAGTTTCAGGCGCAGGAAGGCTTGGGCCATGGCGTAGAGCGCTTCGTCCTCGGTCACGACCAGGCCCGGGCCGCACAGGCGGTGCATGATGGGAAAGGTCAAATCGCCGGGCTGTGGGGTGATGATCGCGTCGCAGATGTTGCCGGACACTGCGTTGTTGCGCTCGATCCCGCCGGATCGCAGGGACCGGCTCACGTCATCGAACCCTTCAGGCTCGGCCGGGCGGACACGCAGGCCCGGTGCTTCGGCTTCGAGCGCCAGGGCGATGCCGCTGGTGAACCCGCCGCCGCCGCAGCAGACGATCACATCGGCGGCAACGACCCCCACGGCTGCCGCCTGTTCGGCGATTTCGAGCCCGGTTGTGCCCTGGCCTGCGATGACCTGCGGTTCATCAAAGGGTTTGACCAGCGTCAGGCCGCGTTCTGCGGCGAGCTCGGCGCCGATGGTGTCGCGATCGCCTGAGCCGCGTTCGTAGAGCACAACCTCGGCCCCAAGCGCCCTGGTGTTCTCGATCTTGAGCGATGGCGCATCGCTGGGCATGACGATGACGGCGGGCACGCCGTGCATACGTGCCGCCAGCGCGACGCCTTGGGCGTGGTTGCCGCTGGAAAAGGCGATGACGCCTGCGCTGCGTGTTGCATCATCGAGCGCGGACAGCGCCGACCATGCGCCGCGGAACTTGAAGCTGCCGGTGTGTTGAAGGCATTCCGGCTTGATCCACACGCGGCGGCCTGCAAGCCCGTCCAGAAAAGGGGAATTCAGCAGCGGCGTCATCCGAGCGTGTCCATTGAGCCGGGCGGCGGCGGCTCGGATCATTTCAATATTCACGTCATCCGCTCCATCCAGGCATGAAGGGCCATGACAGCGTCCGGTTCGTCAAGGAAGGGGACGTGCCCACGGCCCGGCACCTCGGCATAGATCATATCCGGACGGCGGTCCTGCATTTTTCGGGCGGTTTCGGCGCTGAGCAGGTCCGATCCGGCGCCGCGGAGCAAGGCGAGCGGTTTGCCCGCAAGCGCATCGAAGAACGGCCAGAGGTCAGGCATGTCGCCGCCCGCCTCGACCGCGTTGCGCAGGCGGGGATCATAGGTGATGTCGAGGCCATCGTCGGTTTCTACGAAATGCGTCTGCGCTTCTTGCATCCACCGTTCGGGCCGCACGCCTTCAAACCCCTTGAGGACGTGCGGCAAAGCGGCGGCAACATCCTGATGGGTTTTGGCTGCGGGGCGTTTGCCGAGATAGGTCATGATGCCGGCGAGGCCCGCAGGATCAAGTTCAGGCCCCACATCGTTCAGCGCCGCGCCAATAAGCCGGTCGGGTGCCGCAGCGGCCAGGCCCATTGCGTTCAGCCCGCCGCGGGAGGTGCCGAGGATCGCGACCGAAGACAGTGACAGGTGGTCCATCAATTCCATCACGTCGCGGATCTCGATGGGCAGGGCGTAGTTCTGCCAGTTTTTATCCCACTGTGATTGCCCGCGTCCGCGGTAGTCCATCTTGATGAGGCGACAGGGGGGCAGATGCGGCGTGACGTACTGAAAGTCCCGGGTTGTGCGTGTCAGCCCGGGCAGGCAAAGCAGGGGAAGGCCCTGGCCGTCATCCTCGAAATAAAGGGTGAGGCCGTCCGACGTTTGAAAGGTGGTCATGCGGTGGCAAGCTCCGGGATGGGCGTGAGGTCGCTCAGCACATGGGCGGGTGTCCAGGGCAGGCGGTCCATTGGGTCGCGTGCGCGGTTGACCCAGGCCGTGGTGAAGCCGTAGCCGGTCGCACCCGCCGCGTCCCACCCATTGGAGGAGACGAACAGCACCTCGTCGCGCGCGCAGCCAAAGCGCTGGCCCACGAGGTCGTAGACGCGTGCGTCCGGCTTGAAGATGCCGACGCTTTCGACGGACAGGCAGTCGTCCAGAACGGCCGTGATACCGGCCGACTGGACGGCGCCGTTCAGCATGTCGGGGGAGCCGTTGGAGAGGATTGCGGTGTTGAGACCGGCGTCTTTCAGGGCGTGCAGCATTCCGGGCACTTCCGGGTAGGCCTGCAATTCCCAATACAGCGCCAGCAGCCGTGCGCGCAGCGCCGCGTCGTCGCCCAGCCCGCTGCGCTCAAGCGCCCAATCGAGACCGTCCTGGGTCACCTTCCAAAAGTCCGTATGGGCATCGGTGATGGCGCGCAGCCAAGTGTATTGCAACTGTTTCAGGCGCCAATCTTCGGCCAGGGTGGGCCACTTTTCGGCCAGATGTGCAAATTCCGGTTCGGAGGCTGCTGTACGTGCCGCTGCGGCGACGTCAAAGAGGGTGCCATAGGCATCGAAAACACAGGTGGTGATGGGCATGGCGCTCTCCTTTGTCGGCAGACTGGCACGCGGCGCGCGGGACGAAAAGGGGCGAGGTGGGGTTTACCCCACTAACAGCGCCGGGCAGGGTGTGGCATCTGTCGGGCGGACAAAGGATTGGGAGACGGACCATGGCGACAATCAAGAACGGCGACACGGTGCGCATCCACTACACCGGCACCTTGCTGGATGGCACCGTCTTTGACAGTTCGGACGGGAGCGATCCGCTGGAGTTCGTCGTCGGCTCGGGCCAGATCATTCCGGGCCTTGATGTTGCCCTGCCCGGTATGGCCGAGGGCGAGACGAAAAAGGTGAATATTCCCTGCGATCAAGCCTATGGACCGATCAACCCGGCCTTGCGTCAGGGCGTGCCGCGCGATGCCATTCCAGACGACATCGCGCTGGAGGTCGGGCTGCAATTGCAGATGCAGACGCCGCAGGGCCAGCCGATGCCTGTTACGGTGGTCGAGCTGGGCGCGGAAGAGATCATGCTGGATGCCAATCACCCGCTGGCGGGCAAGGATCTGGTATTCGATTTCGAGGTCGTGTCGGTCGACGCTGGCTGACGCGCGTTCACGCGGGCGCGGAACGACGCCCCACCCACCGTCCCGTCAACCGCCGGGTACAAGCGTGCGCAAAGTGCTTGCGACGTCGTTGGCTTGTGCCTGCGCGTCGATCTGTTGTGGATCTGCGGGCGATGTTGCGCCAAGGCGGTGCACAGGCACGGCGTCTGTGGGCATGCGCCGCACATGGACATCGCGGGGTGCGTCGAAACTGCTGTCCTGCTGAGCGCGCGGCGGCACGTCATGGGCCATGGCGATCACATCCTCGACCAGGCCTGGGTTCATGCGCAAAAGCAACATCAGGCCCACGCCCGTCAGAGAGAACACGAGACGGCGCAGCCAGTTTGATCGACGGGTACGCGCAGCGCGTCGTTCAAGGATGCGCGCATGCTGTGCCGGGTCTTTGGGTTTCGCGAACATGGTTGATGCCTAGTTGATAAAGTTGGCAATTTTTGGGCGGGTGTGGGCAGTTTGCAGGCGTAATGGTTGAGCCTTGGTTAAGGTTGCCGTGCAAATGCGATCCGCGCCCTAATAGCGCGATTGGCTGAGTGCCCAGCGTTCTGGTCTTTATGTGATTTGAACGCGCGCATGCCGACTTTCCGTCGCTTGGCTCCCCCACCCACCCCAGGTCTGACGCTCCGCCGTCGGCAGATCCTAGAGGTGATCAGGCTGCGGCATGCCCAGCACGTGGAAGCCGCCGTCGACGCGTATGACTTCGCCCGTGGTGCAGGCCCCCGCATCGGAGCACAGATATACAGCCGTTCCGCCCACAGCATCGAGCGTTGCGTTTGACCGCATCGGCGCGTTCTGGTCCGTGTGCTTGTAGGTCTTGCGCGCGCCTGCAATGGCGGAGCCCGCCAGCGTTTTCATCGGGCCGGGCGAGATGGCGTTCACACGAATCCCTTCGGGGCCCAGATCGTTGGCCAGATAGCGCGTGGCAGATTCCAGTGCTGCCTTGGCAACGCCCATGACGTTGTAGTTTGGCACAACACGGTTCGACCCCAGGTAGGTGAGCGTCAGAAGTGTACCGCCATTGTCGACCATCATCGGATGCGCGCGGCGCGCGACCTCGACAAAGGAATAGGCGGAGATTTCCATGGAATGCTTGAAGTTCGACCGGCTGGTGTTCAGGAACCGGCCCGTCAGTTCCGACTTGTCGGAATAGGCAATGGCATGGACCAGAAAGTCGATGGTCGGCCAGCGCGCCTGCAAGCCCTCGAATGCGGCATCCAGTGACGCGTCATCGGTGACGTCCACATCGACCATGAAGTCCGAGCCGACACTTGCCGCCAGCGGTTCGAGCCGCTTGCCGAAAGCTTCACCCTGGTAGGTAAAGGCAAGTTCGGCCCCGGCCCCGTGCAGCGCTTTGGCAATGCCCCACGCAATCGACCGGTCGTTGGCCACGCCCATCACAAGGCCGCGTTTTCCTGTCAGCAATCCCGTCATAGCGAAATGTTACCCGTGAAATTTGGAAAGGATCATGGATCCGTTGGTGCCGCCGAAGCCGAAGGAGTTGGTCATGACGCTGTCGAGCCCCGCGTTCTCGACCAAGGCCGTCGCCACCTCACCCGCCTCAAAGGCAGGATCCAGCGTGTCGACATTGATGGATGGCGTGATGAAGTCATGCTCCAGCATCAACAGACAGAACACAGCCTCCAGAGCGCCAGCGGCGCCTTGCGCATGGCCTGTCATCGACTTGGTCGAACTCACAACCGGTTGCGTGCGTCCTGCAAAGGCGCGCCGCACGGCCTCCATTTCCGGCACGTCACCTGCCGGTGTCGACGTGCCGTGGGCATTGATGTACCCGACCGCCCGCCCTTCGGGCAGGGTGTCGAGGGCCAGTTTCATGGCCAGTTCGGCACCTTCACCCGAGGGGGCCACCATGTCGTGGCCATCCGATGTGGCAGCGTATCCGGTCACCTCGGCGTAGATCTTGGCTCCACGGGCGCGGGCGTGTTCAAGCTCTTCAAGCACGAGTATGCCGCCGCCGCCGGAAATCACGAACCCGTCCCGGTCCGCATCGAAGGCGCGGCTGGCCTTTTCCGGCGTGTCATTGAATTTGGACGACATCGCGCCCATCGCGTCAAAGAGACAGGACAGCGTCCAGTCCAGCTCTTCTCCGCCACCTGCGAACATCACGTCCTGCTTGCCCAGCATGATCTGTTCTGCCGCGTTGCCGATGCAGTGCAGCGAGGTCGAGCAGGCGCTGGTGATCGAATAGTTGATGCCCTTGATCCTGAACCCCGTGGCCAGGTTCGCGCTGATGGTCGAGGACATGCACTTGGGCACGGCAAAGGGGCCGATTCGCTTGGTCCCGCCGGTTTTCAGGACAGTCTGGTGCGCCGTGAGCATGGCCGAGGTGGACGGGCCGCCCGAACCGGCAACCAAACCGGTGCGCGGGTTCACGATGTCGCTTTCCTCAAGCCCTGCATCCGCAATGGCTTGTGTCATCGCAATATGGGCGTATGCGGCTCCGGGTCCCATGAACCGCAGCGCGCGCTTGTCCACGTGTTCCTTGACGTCCAGTTTGAGCGTCCCGGCGATCTGGCTGCGAAAGCCATGCTCTGCCATCTCTTCGCTTGCGACGATCCCGGAGGTGCCGGACTTCAGGGAGGCGAGAACCTCCTCGGAATTGTTGCCGATGGACGACACGATTCCCAAACCGGTGATAACAACGCGGCGCATGATCAGGGTCCTTTCTGGCCTCGCTCCGACAGGTCAGCTTTCTGACAGGGCGACTTTCATGTCCTTGACCTGATAGATCACTTCGCCGTCGGCTTCCACCCGCCCGTCGGCCACGCCCATGGTCAGGCGTCGGGTTTGAACGGCCTTGGTGAAATCAACGTAATAGGTCAACATCTTGCGGTCAGGGCGGACCATGCCGGTCAGCTTTACCTCGCCGACACCCAGCGCATAGCCGCGCCCCAGCCAACCGCGCCAGCCAAGGTTGAAACCGGTCAGTTGCCACAGACCGTCAAGGCCGAGGCATCCCGGCATGATCGGGTTGCCGGGGAAGTGGCACTCAAAGAACCACAGGTCCGGCACGATATCGAATTCAGCCACCACATGGCCCTTGCCGTGCGCGCCGCCGTCGCCGGAGATGTCGGTGATCCGGTCCATCATCAGCATCGGCGGTTCGGGCAGTTGCGCGTTTCCGGGGCCAAACAGCTCGCCGCGGGCGCATTTCAACAGGTCTTCTTTGTCAAAACGGGTGGGGTAGTCTGCCATTGGGGCCTCGTATTGGTCGCGCATCTGGTCCCGTCACAGGGTTCCGGCCCCTCTAGCACCGTGCGGGCAAAGGGCGCAAGGGCAGTGGACTTGGCTTGTCAGGTTGAACGAGGCGGTGCACGGTCGGTCGTATGGAGCACATCATCGACCTTGACCGCTATCCGCTGCACAGGCCCCAGTCGGCTGCTTGGCACGCGCTGGTCCATCACGCCAAATCCGGGTTGGCGCGCGATGGCTTGTTCAATTTAGAGGGGTTCATGCAACCGCAAGCACTGGCAGACGTTTTGGGTGACGTACACCCACGTATGGCAGTCGAGAGCTTTCACCACCGCCGTGCCCACAACATCTATTTCAAGGATGCGGTCGATGGTTTGGCACCTGATCACCCGGCGCTGAAGAAGGTCGAAACCGCCAATCACACCTTGTGCCATGACCAGATGCGCGGCACGGCGTTGGACGAGATTTATCAGTGGCCGGAGTTCGCAACGTTCCTTGCCGCGGTCATGGACAAGGCGCAGCTTTATACGATGGACGATGCGTTGGCGGGGCTGAACGTGCTGGAATACCGCCCGGGCGAGGCGCTGAACTGGCATTTCGACCGCTCGATCTTTACCACCACGTTGCTGTTGCAGGAGGCGAGCCATGGGGGACTTTTCGAATATGCCAAGGACCTGCGCCGGGACGATGATCCCAATCACGCGGGCATTGCTGAGCTGTTGGCGGGCCGGATCGCGCCCACGACGCTGGCACAGTCAGCGGGGACGCTGAATGTCTTTCTGGGTGTGAACACGGCCCATCGCGTGTCGACCGTGGGACCGGGAACCTCGCGTATTGTGTCCGTGCTGTCGCACTATGATACACCCGGCTGCGCCTTTACCGCGGACGAACAGATGGGCTTTTTCGGACGTGTGGCATAATGCGCATCCACCCCTCGAACCTGTTTTGCGATTGAATTGCAAAACGATGGCCCTTTATATGTAAGGTAACGCCACGAGGACGGTATGACCCAAACGCAGCAAGAGACAGGTATCAGATGGCTGGCCGGGGCCGGGCTGCGCCCGACGCGGCAGCGTGTGACGCTGGCCACCTTGTTGATCGGCGACGGTCAGCACCGACATGTCACGGCGGAAAGCCTGTTTGAATCGGCCAAGGCCGAGGGCGAAGCCGTATCGCTTGCCACCGTCTACAACACGCTGCGGGCGTTCTGTGACGTCGGATTGATGCAGGAAGTCACGGTTGACGGGTCGAAAAGCTATTTCGACACCAACACCCACGACCACCCGCATTTCTTCTGGGAAGATGAGGCAAAGCTGACGGATGCACCGTCGGACGAGCTGGTCATTGCACAATTGCCGGATGCGCCCGAAGGTGCAGAGATTGCATCCGTTGACGTCGTGATCCGGTTGCGCCGCAAAAGCTAGGCGCGCCTTTACCGACCAATAATACATTTTTGATAACGCATGGGGCATCCGAGGAAACGGAACGCCCAAACTTGTTCGATGTGGACCCCAACGATCCTGACGCGCCGCTGACGCGGGTATTGCAGTTGCAATGTCGGGCGCTGGCGGCCGTTCCGCACGAATTTCGGGCGGTTGGTACGTGGTTA
Source organism: Tateyamaria omphalii (assembly GCF_001969365.1). NCBI lineage: Bacteria > Pseudomonadati > Pseudomonadota > Alphaproteobacteria > Rhodobacterales > Roseobacteraceae > Tateyamaria > Tateyamaria omphalii. The sequence continues at coordinate 701,796 of NZ_CP019312.1, forward strand.
AACTACGATTGTGCGCTGTTGCCTTATCTGGACGATGAAGAGGATCGCGCGCGTGTCGTGGCAGATATCGGACGTGCGCGAGCCGCGCTTGATGCCGTCATGCGGTACTTTGATCTGTCCGCGGACATTCCGGAATACCACCCCGGTGCGCTGGACTGGTTTCGCGACTGCCTCAATCGCGCGCCGCAAAGGGCCGAACCGTTTCGGGTGACAGCAGGAAAACTGCTTCGTCTCCACGATGTCGCACTCGACGATCCGAAGCGGGCCAAGGCACTTCATCGCGAGACATCCCACTACATCATCACAGAGCTCGCCCCGGAAATCGTCGCCTTGCTGGACATCCTGACCGGTGAGGTTGAGGCGCAGGAGCAGTCGCGGGTCGCATATGCCGAAACCATGCGCGCGAGGGCAGATGCCGCTGTCACCGATATTCTTTCGATCAGCAAGATGGTGCGCCTGATATCGCTCAACGCCTCGGTTGAGGCTGCGCGGGCGGGTGACGCGGGCCGCGCCTTTGGCGTCATCGCCTCCGAGGTCAAGGCGATGTCCGAGGCCATTCAAACCTCCGCCGGGACGGTCACTGTTACCGTCCGCGACCTGGCTGACCGCCTTTAGACGTCCGGCGACCGCCTCAGAACCATTGCCCCGGTTCCATAAGCCCAAGGTCCAGCAGCTGGCGCGAATGCCATTCAAAAGCGGCTGAGTTGTGCCATTTGAACGTCTCTATGTCATAGGTGCTGCCGGGGTTCAGTTTCAGGGCCTTGGCTGTCCGAAACGAACAGATCGCCGCAGTCAGGTTGTGGTGCCACTGACAGGCATAGGTGTTGTATTCTTCGTCGTTGAACGTGTGATCGGCCAGCAGCTTTAGACCGGGCTTGGTCTTGAACAGCGAAATCCGGTCGATCTTGCGCCGCGCTTCGGGCACGTGTTCCTCGAACCGCCAGCGCAGCCCGCCAAAGAAATCGAGCTGCCGATCCTTCGGATGTCCATTCAGCCCCTTGCGCGCCAGGGCATAGTAGCCGGACCGGTCAAGATGCGCATGGTCCAGCGATACCGCATTCGGACACGCCCACAGGTCCTCTGCATAAAGATCGACGACATAGGTCAGCATGGCGTCGCGCCGCTCTTCCGCATGAAAGGCCAGCATCTCTCCGACAGATCGGGTTTCGCAGAACGGGTGAAACAGAAATTCTGCGTTGTAGCAGTAAAACATCCACGTCCCTTCCGGCACGGCCTTGATCAGGGCATTGACTGCCGTTTCCAAAGCGCCAGCGGCCGATGCGTCGAAGTCGATGCGGATCACCGCTTCGGACAGGTCACGCGCGAGGGTGAGGCGCTTGGCCATGAATGCGATGATGTGCTTGAAGCCGGCCTGCTGATGGTGCCGCAACGTGGTGTCCAGTTCGACATCGTCTTCGGCCAGGATCAGGGCCACGGGTCCTTTCTTGGGAACCGCGTCGGCGTCGTTGAGAAAACTGCTCAGACTGTCGAAATGCATGGCCTGTTCCTTGTGGCGCCCGTGACGTCAAATTTCCGTTAATCTGGGCCGCATTGCAAGACACCCGAGGGACTGGTAAGCGACGGCTTCCATCCGCACAATCCGGGACGCAAGCCCATGACGACGCCCAAAAAGCTCTTTATCAAGACCTATGGCTGTCAGATGAACGTCTATGACAGCGAACGCATGGCCGAAGCGCTGGGCGGGCAGGGGTATGTTGAAACCCGGTCGCCGGATGACGCAGACATGATCCTGCTGAACACCTGCCACATCCGTGAGAAGGCGGCCGAGAAAATCTATTCCGAGCTTGGCCGCTACAAGGGGCTGAAGGCCGACAAACCCGATCTGAAGATCGGCGTGGCGGGCTGCGTGGCGCAAGCCGAAGGACAGGAGATCATGCGCCGCCAGCCCATGGTCGATCTGGTCGTGGGCCCGCAAAGCTACCACCGCCTGCCCGAGATGGAGGCGAAGACGCGCGCCGGTGAAAAGGCGCTCGACACCGATTTTCCCGAAGAAGACAAGTTTGAGAAGCTGAAAGGGCGGCCCAAGGCACAGCGCGGTCCGACCGCGTTCCTGACGGTGCAGGAAGGGTGCGACAAGTTCTGCGCCTTTTGCGTTGTCCCCTATACCCGCGGGGCCGAGGTCAGCCGCCCGGTGGACCGGATCCTGACCGAAGCGCGCGATCTGGTTGAGCGCGGCGTGCGCGAGATCACGCTTCTGGGCCAGAACGTCAATGCCTATCACGGCGCCGGGCCGGACGGGTCGGACTACACTCTGGCCAAGCTGATCTGGGACCTCGACAAGGTCGACGGGCTGGAGCGCATCCGCTTTACCACCAGCCACCCCAATGACATGACCGACGATCTGATCGAGGCGCATGGCACATGCCCAAAGCTGATGCCTTACCTGCACTTGCCCGTGCAGTCGGGCAGCGACCGGATCCTCAAGCGCATGAACCGCAGCCACACGGCGGACAGCTATCTGCGCCTGATCGAACGCATCCGCGCCGCGCGGCCCGACATTCTGATGTCCGGCGACTTCATCGTAGGCTTCCCAGAGGAAACGGAAGCGGATTTCCAGGCCACGCTCGATTTGGTCGAAGAGGTGACCTACGGCTATGCCTACAGCTTCAAGTATTCGACGCGCCCCGGCACACCGGCGGCAGAACGTGCGCAGGTCGACCCGGCTGAGGCGGATGACCGGCTGCAGCGGCTTCAGGCGCTGATCACACGCCAGCAGCGCGACATTCAGAACAGCATGGTCGGTCGAACCGTCAACGTGCTCTTTGAAAAACCAGGGCGCCTGCCCGGTCAAATGGGCGGCAAAAGCGAGTATCTGCACGCGGTCCATGTCGCAGATGCCCCTGTTGGCATCGGTGACATCGCAGCGGTGAGAATCGTTGACGCTGCAGCAAACTCCCTGGCCGGCGTGATCGCCTGAGCCGGAGCCATTGCCGCCAATTTGGGCAGAAAAGGCTCGGGTCAGTTGTAAGTCTGCCCATTGAGGGCACAATATCTGGTAAAAACGGGTTCACAGATCGTTAATTTTTTCCTACGGTTCCTAGCAGTGTAGCAAGGGTCCGCCTGATTTCAGGCATGTTGGTGATCCTTGTGGGGGACCAACAAAAAAGGACAGGGCTGTGGCGAAATTCATTTCGAAAACAGTTGATAGGCTTATGACCACGGCGGCTGCCACCGCGGTGGCGTTGACGTCGCTCATGGTTGCGGACGTATCTGCACAGACTTTCAGCACGAACACGCCGTCGCAACAGGGCCGTGACCTGGGACAGTACATTCCGACAATCTGGGTTGATCCGGACGGGTGTGAGCACTGGGTGATGGACGACGGGGCCGAGGGCTACATGACCCCGCACGTCAACCGCAAGGGCATCCCAGTCTGCCGTCGTGGCAATCTGTGCGGTGTTATGAACACCGACCAGTTCTTTGGCACCGACAGCTTCCGCATTCACGCGGCGGGCAAGCAGCGGCTGGCCGAATTCTTCCGCGGCTCGACGGCCCAGGCCTTTATCATCACCGGTCACACCGACAGCCGCGCAAGCGATGCCTACAACCTGCGCCTGTCGCTCAACCGGGCCAATGCGGTTGCCGCGGTGGCGCAGCAATCGGGCGCACGGATTGCGGATGTACGCGGCTATGGTGAACGCCTCCCGGCGCAGCCCAACAACACCGCCAAAGGCATGGCAGCCAACCGCCGTGTCGAAATCATCTGCATTCAGTAAGGGACGTACCATGACCAAGTTGAAATTCGTCCCGCTGGTGATCGCAGGCCTGACGCTGGTCGCCTGTGGCGATGGCCTGCCGGCAGACAAGACCATTGACCGCGGTACCGACCGCAAGGACCTGAGCCAGCTTCAAGCTGGCATCTGGGTGGATCCGAACGGCTGTGACCACTGGATCATCGACGACGGTGTCGAAGGATATCTGTCGGCGCGGCTCGACAAGTATGGCAAGCCGGTTTGTTCCGGCGTGGCGCAGCCCACCTACACCGCCGGGGACTTCAAAGGCGGATCGCGGGTCAACGACCCGAATTGATTTTTTGCGCCACAGAAACAAGGGCCGGAGCGCAGGGTGCGCCCCGGCCTTTTTTGTTTCATTTGCATGAAATACGGCCCGCGCCCGTTGCACCCTCTGTGCGAACTTGCGACGCTGAGACAACCAGAGACTCGAGGAGCCGCATTTGACCCTAGACCAACCCACCCAGGAACTGGTCCTGGAATTTCCCGACAACCGTCTGCTGATTGACCTGTGCGGTCCTTATGACAGTCATCTGACGGCCATCGAATCCGCCCTTGAGGTGCAAATTGTGAGACGGGGAAATGTGTTGGCGGTGATGGGCGACGAGGGCGCACAGAAGCGGGCAGGTGATGTGCTGAACGCCCTTTACCTGCGGCTCGAGACGGGCAAGGACGTCGAACCGGCGGATGTAGATCGCGAGTTGCGCATGGGCCAGTCCGAGCAAGGCACCGGCAGCCGCCAGGGCGACCAGTTGGAAATGGCCGTAGGCAACCGGATCGAGATCAAGACCCGCAAGAAGCTGGTCGAACCCCGCACCGACGCGCAAAAGGCATATGTGCAGTCACTGTTTGACAATGAAATGGCCTTTGGCATTGGCCCTGCAGGCACTGGCAAGACTTATCTCGCCGTGGCGGTCGGTGTTTCGATGTTCATTTCGGGGCATGTGGATCGCATCATTCTCTGCCGCCCCGCTGTGGAAGCTGGCGAGCGGCTGGGCTTCCTGCCCGGCACACAGGAAGAAAAAGTCGATCCCTACATGCAGCCGCTTTATGATGCGCTGAATGACTTCCTGCCGGGCAAGCAGCTGGCGAAGCTGAAAGAGGAAAAGACGATCGAGATTGCACCGCTCGCCTTCATGCGGGGGCGCACGCTCAGCCGTGCCTTCGTGGTACTGGACGAAGCCCAGAACGCCACGACCATGCAGATGAAGATGTTTCTCACGCGTCTTGGCGAAGGCTCGCGCATGGTCATCACGGGTGATCGCACCCAGATCGACTTGCCGCGCGGCGTGGCCTCGGGGCTCTGGGACGCGGAACGCCTGCTCAAATCCATCCCCAACATCAGCTTCAACTATTTCACATCGAAGGATGTGGTAAGGCATCCGCTTGTGGCCGCAATCATCGAAGCCTATGAGGCCGATACGGAGAGCACCTAGTTTCTTCTCTGGTTCAAAAAAATCCCGGGGGTCCGGGGGCTGGCCCCCGGTTGCGACACCTGCCACACGATATCGACATCCTGATCGAAGACGACCGCTGGCAGCAGGCCGGACTTACGATGCTGGCTCAAACAGCCATCGCGGCCACAGTCGAGCATCAGGATATTCCCGAGGCGTCTGTGTCGGTGCTGGCCTGTGACGACACACGCATCGCTGCGCTCAATGCGGATTTCCGCGGCAAACAGATGCCAACCAACGTGCTCAGCTGGCCCGAGGAGGATCTGGGATCAGAGGAGGCTGGCGCCGCGCCGCACCCGCCGGTGCCGGATCCCGGCGGTACGCTCAGCCTCGGCGACATTGCCATCGCCTATGACACTTGCGCGCGGGAATCGGCGGAGCAGGGCAAGCCGTTTGACGCCCACGTGACCCATTTGCTTGTTCACGGAACGTTACATCTGCTGGGCTATGACCACATCCGTGACCTTGACGCCACGCGTATGGAGGCGTTGGAGGTCGAAATACTTGGCAAACTGGGCCTGCCTGACCCATATTAGGCGCTATTGTGGGGCTGGCCCCAACTGTGACTTGGATAGGAGCCAATGGGCGATACCGACGGATCGTCTGACGCGGCGCAACGCGCGCAGTCAGACACTGACATGACCAAACCTTCGAAAAGCGGTGGCTTTCTGTCGCGTGTGATTGGCGCGCTCAGCCCGAATGACAACGATGATGCGTCATCCGACATGCCCGCCTTGCGCCCTCAATCTCATGGCATGATCAACCTGCGCCGTTTGCGGGTCGAAGATGTCGCCGTCCCCAAGGCTGACATCACCGCCGTCGCCGACACGGTGTCTCTGGATGAATTGGTGCAAGTGTTCAAGGAAAGCGGCTATACCCGCCTGCCGGTTTTCGAGGGCACGCTCGACACGCCCATCGGCTTTGCCCATCTCAAGGACGTGGCGCTGCAACACGGGTTCAATGGCGGCGCGGCCAATTTCGATCTGCGTGCGCGGCTGCGCCCGCTGCTGTTTGTACCGCCATCCATGACCATCGGCGTCCTGTTGACCAAGATGCAGACGGAACGCCGGCACATGGCGCTGGTCATCGACGAATATGGCGGCGTCGACGGCCTCGTCACCATCGAGGACTTGATCGAGCAGGTCATTGGCGAGATCGAGGATGAACATGACGTGGACGAAGGTGTGCTGTTCACCCGCGAAAAGACCGGGTGCTACCTCGCGGTCGCCAAAACCCCGCTCAAGGAATTCGAGGCCGAGATTGGCGTGTCCCTGACCACCCACGACGACGTGGATGAGGAGGAGATCGACACGCTCGGCGGCCTGGTCTTTATGCTTGCCGGTCGTGTGCCCGCCCGGGGCGAGGTCGTGTTGCATCCCGATGGCCCACAGTTCGAGGTTATCGACGCAGACCCGCGTCGCATCAAGCGTATGCGCGTGCGGCTGACGGGACCGGAGCCAGCTGAATGACCAGACTACGTGCCCGGATTGAGCATGCTCCGATCTGGGCGCAGGTCCCGCTTGCGATGGCAGCCGGTGCAGCGGGTTCATTTGCCCACGCGCCATTTGATCTGCCCATCGCGATCCTGATCCCTCTGATCGCTGCCTTTGGGTTGCTCTCGATTGCGCGGTCGGTCACGTCGGCCGGTCTGCTCGGTCTGGCCCTTGGCGCCGGTTACTTTGCCGCCACGCTGACCTGGATCGTCGAACCCTTTCAGGTTGATGCCGCGACGACGGGCTGGATGGCGCCCTTTGCGTTGCTGTTCATGTCTGTGGGCCTGGGGCTTTTCTGGGCGGCGGCCCTGGCCCTTTCGCGCTGGGCTGGTGCACACAGCTGGGTTCTGGTCTTTGCGATGACCGGGACAGAAATGCTGCGCGCCTATCTTCTGACCGGCTTTCCCTGGGCCACGCCGCCTCAAGCTCTCGTCGGTGGTATGGCCGGGCACTTGCTGTCCTGGGCCGGGCCACATGGCACGATGCTGGTTATGATGGCCGCGGCAGGTCTGGCTTGGGCTGTGCCGCGTGAGTGGGTCAAAGTCGCAATTGTCGTCGCCTTGGCAGCGGTGATCGACGTGATACCGTTGCGCAGTGCGGACAGCCCGCTGACCGACAAGACCGTCCGCCTTATCCAGCCGAATGCGCCGCAGCAGGAAAAGTGGGATCCCGCGCGCATTCCGACCTTCATCAATCGCCAGATTGACTACACGGCCGATGGCGATGTGCCCGACCTTGTCGTCTGGCCCGAAACCGCCTTGCCGTACCTGCTGGACCAGGCACAACCGGCGCTGGACGTGATCGCCGAGGCAGCGCGTGGCGCACCGGTGGTCCTGGGGATCCAGCGCGAAGAGGCGGAACAGTATTACAACAGCCTCGTGACCCTTGATGCCACAGGACACGTCACACAGATCTATGACAAGCACCATCTGGTGCCGTTTGGTGAATACATGCCGTTGCCGGGCCTGTTTCGCAGGCTGGGCATTCAATCCATCGCGGAACGTGTGGATGGCGGATACACGCCCGGACCGGGCCCACAGCTGCTGGACATGGGACCGCTTGGCAAAGCGCTGCCGCTTATCTGCTATGAGGCGGTCTTCGCTCATGACGTAGGGGCGTCTCCCGAGCGTCCGGACTTCCTGATGCAACTGACCAACGACGCCTGGTTCGGCATGCGGTCCGGCCCGCAACAGCATCTTGCCCAAGCACAGATGCGGGCCATTGAACAGGGACTGCCACTGATCCGCGCGGCCAACACCGGCATCTCTGCCGTCATTGATCCAGAGGGTCGGATCACGGCATCGCTGGCCCTCAACCAGGCGGGATACATGGACGCACGGCTGCCCGCACCGGGTGCGCCCACACTTTATAGCCGGACGGGCGATCTACCCTGGGTTCTGCTTGTGATGCTGGGTTTGATTGGTGCTGTGTTGCACCGCGCACAGACACGTCGCGCGCAGCCCATTGACGCCCCCGCGCCCGAGGCGTAAGCGGGTTCGGACGCGCCACAACGGCTTCCTGACGTGGCGTGATTGAACCTAATGGAGCGCTCATGTCCCGCAAAAACTATACCTTCACTTCGGAATCCGTTTCCGAGGGCCACCCCGATAAAGTCTGCGACCGTATCTCCGACGCCGTGCTTGATGCGTTAATCGCAGAAGAGCCAGAAGCCCGCGTCGCCTGCGAGACATTTGCCACGACCGACCGCGTTGTCATCGGCGGCGAAGTTGGCCTGAGCGATCAGGACAAGCTTCACGATTACATGGGCAAGATCGACGAAATTGCACGCGCTTGTATCAAGGACATCGGGTATGAGCAGGACAAGTTCCATCACGCCACATGCGAGATCACGAACCTGTTGCACGAACAGTCCGCCCACATTGCGCAGGGCGTTGATGCGGCTGGCGACAAGGATGAAGGGGCAGGGGACCAGGGCATCATGTTCGGCTTTGCAACGAACGAGACGCCTGAACTCATGCCGGCCCCCATCCACTACGCGCACGCCATCCTGCGGCGTCTGGCCGAGGTCCGCAAGGACGGCAGCGAACCTGCATTGGGCCCCGATGCCAAGTCGCAGCTTTCGGTGATCTACCGCGATGGCAAACCGGTGGGAATCAGTTCGCTCGTGCTGTCGACCCAGCATCTCGACGATGCGTTGAGCAGCCACGACATCCACGCTATCGTCGCCCCATACATTGAAGAGGTGTTGCCGGACGGGTGGCTGACGGCCGAAACAGAATGGCACGTGAACCCGACAGGCAAGTTTGTGATTGGCGGTCCTGACGGTGATGCGGGTCTGACCGGGCGCAAGATCATCGTGGACACCTATGGCGGCGCAGCCCCGCATGGTGGCGGCGCGTTTTCGGGCAAGGACCCGACCAAGGTAGACCGCTCGGCGGCTTATGCGGCGCGCTACCTCGCCAAGAACGTCGTGGCCGCCGGTCTGGCGGAGAAGTGTACGATCCAGCTGTCCTATGCCATCGGCGTGTCGAAACCATTGTCGATCTATTGCGATACGTTTGGGACGGGCCAGGTCCCGGACGCCAAGATCGAGAGTGCCGTCGCCCAGGCGATGGATCTGACGCCGCGCGGGATCCGCGAGCATCTGTCGCTGAACAAGCCGATCTATCAGCGCACGGCGGCCTATGGCCATTTCGGTCGTGCGCCGGACCCCGATGGTGGGTTCAGCTGGGAACGCACCGATCTGGCGGACGCACTGACCTCCGCGATCTAAGCTCACGCAGGGGCGAATGCGCGCGCACCTGTTTCAACAGATCACCAAACGGTGCTTGGTATTTGAGCCATGGCTGGCTTAGCTTTCGTCTATTCCAAGATGAAAGGCGTCCGCCATGGCATTTCTTCGTAAAACATTTTTGGCTGCCCTTTTGGCCGGCATGGCCGTCTTTGGCTGGGCTCATGCGCAGTCATCAGACAATGGCTCGGATGCAGACGTGTTGCCGGACGCAGAGGCCTTGCCAGAGGCGCCGCTTGAGCCACCCATGACGCTTTTGCGGATGGCTGAGATCATCCGCGCCATTGATCCCGAGGCGCAGCCTGCGGGCAACGCCATCCAGTTCACCATAGATGACATTCCGATCGTCGTAATTGCAGACCCGGTTGCGGACCGGATGCGGGCGATGGTGCCCATCCGGTCGGCTGACGGCTTGGATGCGTCAGAATTGATGCGGCTGATGCAGGCCAATTTCGACAGCGCCCTTGATGCCCGCTATGCCGTGGCGCAGGGACGACTTTGGGGCGTTTTCATCCACCCACTAAGCCCGCTTGAAAAAGATCAGCTTTTGTCGGCCTTTGTGCAGACGATCAACGTGGCGCGCACTTATGGGCAGACCTATTCGGGCGGTGCAACCGTCTTTGGCGGCGGCGACAGCAACGGGATATACCGGGAACTCCTGAAGGAACTTCAGGAGTTGGGGGAAGAAATCTGATCCCGTTCCGTTTAGCGCGTTTTGCGCATGTAGCGGAACAGGCCCATCAACACGCCAAGAATAAGCAAAAGCCCAAGCATGTCGCCGATCATGTATTTGAGCATGCTCAAGATGAAATCGTCCTGGGGAATGTTTCTGTGTCGTATGACGTGGACAAGCACCGATATCACGACGGACGCCGCAACCCCGCCCGCAATCATGGTGCGCCAAGCCCGACCTGCGGTGACATTGCGGCGATCATCACGCGTCGCCCAGTCGAGCGCTGCGAATATGGCCGGCGCTGTGCCATAGCTTGCCAGCCACGTGACGTAGGTCACCACCGTATCAAATGGCATCCCGACCCAGAAGATGTTTCCAATGACGATGCCCGGCGCCAGATACAGGATGCAGCGCCACCCTTCAAAAAAGGCAGAGATCACTTTGATGCCGAACGGCAGATAGAACAGCGTGGCCAGAGTGGGCAACATCGGCATGAACATGCGTTGGCCGTCCATGATCAGTTCCCACGTCAAGAAATAGGCGATGATCAAAGCACCGCTGTGCAAGCCAATCTTAAGTAATACATCGTTGTTTAGTCGGGCTGATGTGTTCAGGGATTTTGACAAGCGAGATGCTTTTTTGTTTGGGCGTCAGCTCCTTACAACTGGCCTGACGCGCGGTCCGAGAGCCGATAAAGCCCCATGGGAAACCCTTCGCATCGTTCGATCAATCCCCGTTTGATCAACTGTTTGAGAGTTCTGTGAAAAGTCGGTTGCGAGATTTCTTTGACGATGGGATTAGCCCGCACCACGTCGGTGGAACACATGTTGTCGCCAGACTTGTTCTCCTTAATGCAGGCACAGAATGCCAACACGATGTCGCGTTCGTTGCGCGACAATTCGTGCATGCCAAAGTCTTTTTCCATCTCTTCGAGCAAAGCGCGGAGTTGTGCGATCTGCCCCAATATTTTCGTATCCACTATACACCCAACCTGCGCCATTGTTTGGCGCCGCTTTTCCACGTTAAATACTTGCGATTATTCATTCTGACAACAAGATACCGGCGAAAAGGCGCCCTTTTGCCCGATCCGTAGTCAAAACTCCTCACATTTGGCTGTCATCGTCATAAGATGCACGCAAGAAGGCGTTCGTTACCGCGAAGTGCAGCGCCATCGACATTTCATACTCTGAGGCCGGAAGTCGGACGCTTGCATCAGAGAAGTCGGAGTTCTCACGGTGGATCACGCACGTCCGCGTAAATGAACGTGACATTGTCAGCACTGCAAGCGGACGGTTGGCCCGTCGCAATTCGGAGAGTTGAATGAACACGTCTTTGATGTCGGATGATGCGTCCAGATCAAGCGCGAGCAGAACCTCCGATCCATCGCAGCAGGTCGCCAACTGGAATGCGGGATCGAAATCGTCGGATATCGTCAAGGATCTCATGCGCTCGGACAGCGCGCCCAGTGTCTCGGGCGCTTTGGATGTGCGCCCGCACACGAGGAAAACGTCGCGCGCCCATAGATCGTTGTCCGCGTCCAGCGCATCGGTGATTGTTGTAAATGCTGGATCTGTTGATGGCGATGAATGCCCGTCATCTTCGTTGCCCGGAAAGGCGACAATGTTACTTGGTACGCGTCTCACGTCAGGCGCGATGATATCTGGTCGCGCTGGCACGTCCGGTTTCACATCCACGGAAAATTCAGAATCAACCGTGTCACACTCGTGTTCGTAGTCGTCCATTTTCTTCCCCAAGAAAGTAATAACGAAAGCCCCGGCTCGAAAACACCCTTTTTTATCTTATAAAGTCAGAACATCTTCGCCGCATACACCCTAAGCCGTAGTCATAATGACTACAATCTTGCGTTGTCAATCGCCCAGACCTACCAAACGTGTCCGTATTCCGGTCAACGGGACGCTTGGCCATGTGGCAATACGCCAGCGATGTCGTGTTACAGGGTGAACGGTGCGAAGCGGGATGTGGCTTGCTAGACTGGCTCACCTGGACTATACCGCGCGCGTCTATGCCAGATGTCGAGTCATGAAAGCAGGCGGGCCCCAAGTTATCAAGGGCCTCAACGCGTTTGCCGATGTCGGGTTCTAGTCAAAAGCTCAAACCCAGCAAGACCGGCGGAGACAACCGCACGGCCCGCAAAACTGAACATAGTTAGGAAACCGACGCCACATGGCTGATAAAATGATGGAGGAATTCGAAGCCCTCCTGCAAGAAAGCTTCGAAATGGACACGCCCGAAGAGGGGTCTGTTGTCAAAGGTAAGGTCCTTGCCATCGAGGCGGGCCAAGCCATCATCGACGTAGGCTACAAGATGGAAGGCCGCGTCGAGCTTAAAGAATTCGCAAATCCCGGTGAAGCGCCCGAAATCTCTGTCGGGGACGAGGTCGAAGTGTACCTGCGCGCCGCCGAGAACGCCCGCGGCGAAGCTGTTATCTCGCGCGAGATGGCCCGCCGCGAAGAAGCCTGGGATCGCCTGGAAAAAGCATATGCCGACGACGCCCGCGTCGAAGGGGCCATCTTTGGCCGCGTCAAGGGTGGCTTCACGGTCGACCTCGGTGGTGCCGTGGCCTTCCTGCCCGGCTCTCAGGTTGACGTGCGCCCCGTACGTGACGCTGGCCCGTTGATGGGTCTGAAGCAGCCGTTCCAAATCCTGAAAATGGACCGTCGTCGTGGCAACATCGTTGTGTCGCGCCGCGCGATCCTCGAAGAATCGCGTGCCGAACAGCGCGCCGAAGTCATCGGCAACCTGACCGAAGGTCAGAACGTCGACGGCGTGGTCAAGAACATCACCGAATACGGTGCATTTGTTGACCTTGGCGGTGTTGACGGCCTGCTGCACGTCACCGACATGGCATGGCGCCGCGTGAACCACCCGTCCGAGATCCTCACCATCGGTGAGACGATCAAGGTGCAGGTGATCAAGATCAACAAGGAAACCCACCGCATTTCGCTGGGCATGAAGCAACTGCAAGAAGATCCATGGGATCTGGTGGCTGCCAAGTACCCGCTGGAATCGACCCACACAGGCCGCGTGACCAACATCACCGACTACGGTGCCTTTGTTGAGCTGGAACCCGGTGTCGAGGGCCTCGTTCACGTGTCCGAAATGTCTTGGACTAAAAAGAACGTGCATCCGGGCAAGATCGTGTCCACCTCGCAAGAGGTCGAAGTCATGGTTCTGGAAATCGACGGTGCCAAGCGCCGCGTGTCTCTGGGCCTGAAACAGACCATGCGCAACCCATGGGAAGTGTTTGCAGAAACACACCCCGAGGGCACCGAGGTCGAAGGCGAAGTCAAGAACATCACCGAATTCGGTCTGTTCGTTGGCCTCGAAGGCGACATCGACGGCATGGTTCACCTGTCCGACCTGTCGTGGGACCAGCGTGGCGAAGAAGCCATTCAGGATTACCGCAAGGGCGACATGGTTGGCGCGGTTGTGTCCGAAGTGGACGTCGAGAAGGAGCGTATCTCGCTCTCGATCAAAGCGGTTGGCGGCGACAAGTTTGCTGAAGCCGTGGGCGGCGTGAAGCGCGGCTCGATCGTGACCGTGGAAGTGACAGCCATCGAAGATGGCGGTGTCGAAGTGGAATATGAAGGCATGAAATCCTTCATCCGCCGCTCCGACCTGTCGCGTGACCGTGCCGAACAGCGCCCCGAGCGTTTCTCGGTCGGTGACAAGGTTGATGTCCGCATCACCAACATCGACAGCAAGACCCGCCGTCTGGGCGTCTCGATCAAGGCGCGCGAAATCGCCGAAGAGAAAGAGGCCGTGGAACAGTACGGTTCGTCCGACAGCGGTGCATCGCTGGGCGATATCCTCGGTGCCGCGCTCAAGGGCGACGAGTAAGCCCGCAGCACTTTGCTGAGCGTTTCGAAGGGGCCCCGCGGGGCCCCTTTTTCTATGTCATTTAACGTGTCGAATCGTTCTCGTTTCAAATGTCCCACGATGGGACACACGCGGGCATTGTGCCAGATGAGGGTCTAAAAACCGCTCATGTTCCTGTGCAGAAGGCAAAAAATCGACCCAAGCCCAAATACGGGCTATTCCCGAAAGCCACGTTTGTTCCTATAGTTACGGGACGGCTAAAGAAAAAATGTCCGAGTCTCTCGGGAGGGAATAAGATGATCCGGTCAGAGTTGATCCAGAAGATCGCAGACGAAAACCCACACCTGTATCAGAGAGATGTCGAGCGGATCGTGAACACCATCTTTGATGAGGTTACCAACGCGATGTCCCGCGGCGACCGGGTCGAGCTGCGCGGCTTCGGCGCCTTTTCGGTCAAGAAGCGCGATGCGCGGACCGGCCGGAACCCCCGCACTGGTGAGACAGTTGAAGTCGAAGAAAAACACGTGCCCTTCTTCAAGACGGGCAAGCTCTTGCGTGATCGTCTGAACGGGAAAGCCTGATGCGCTATATCCGCTACGCCTGCATTGCTATTTTTGCTGTTGCGCTGATTGCCGTGGCCCTCGCCAATCGGGGCATGGTGACGCTCAAGCTGCTGCCGGGCGAAATTGCGGGTCTTTTCGCGGTCGCGCCGACCATCGAACTGCCCCTGTTTGTGGTGATCTTTGGCGGTATCATCGCGGGCTTGCTGGTTGGTTTTGTCTGGGAGTGGATGCGCGAGCACGCCATCCGCGCCGAGAATGCGCGCAACGCGCGTGAAAAGCGCCGCCTCGAACGCGAGGTCAAACGCTTGAAATCGGAAAAGCACGAGGGCAAGGACGAGGTGCTGGCCCTTCTCGACGAAGCCAGCTAATCCGATCCCATGTCAGATGTGTCTGTAAAGATCTGCGGCCTGCGCCGCCCTGAACACGTGGCCGCCGCCGTCGAGGCCGGGGCAAAATACGTTGGTTTCGTCTTTTTCCCGAAATCCCCGCGCAATATCAGCATCGAAGACGCACGTGCGCTGGCTTTGGACGTGCCGCCCGGGGTGGCCAAGGTCGCGCTGATCGTGAATGCCGATGACGCCTTTCTTGACGCGCTTACGGCGCGCGTGCCGCTCGATATGTTGCAACTGCACGGGGCCGAGACGCCCGCACGTGTGGCCGAGATCAAGGCGCGCTACGGCCTGCCGGTGATGAAGGCTGTGGGCGTCGCCGATGCTGATGATCTGCCCGCACTCGAAGCGTATGTGCGTGTCGCGGATCAGATCCTTGTCGATGCCAAGCCCCCCAAGAACGCAGATCTGCCGGGGGGCAACGGTCTGACCTTTGACTGGCGGCTGGTTGCGGGGCGCCGGTGGCCCGTGCCGTGGATGCTGGCCGGTGGTTTGACCGCTGACAACGTGCGCGAGGCGAAGGCGCTGACCGGTGCGCAACAATTCGACATCAGTTCTGGCGTCGAAACGGCGCCCGGGGAAAAGGACACACAGCTTATCCGCCGCTTCATGTCTGCGGCACAATCCGCATGACCGTTGTCTTTCGCGAGGCAACCGAAGCGGATGTACCTGCCGTCCTGGCGTTGCTGAGAGATGACAAGCTGGGCGTGACCCGCGAAAGCAATTCTGCTGATGCGTATCTGCCGACCTTCAGGGAGATCGCAGCCGATCCGAACAACGCCGTCATCGTCGGTGAACTGGATGGCGCTGTTATCGCCACCTATCACCTGACCTTTATCGCCGGCCTGTCCTTGCGCGCCACGCGCCGCGCCCAGATGGAAGCGGTGCGCGTGGCCAGCCATATGCGCGGGCAGCGGGTGGGCGAGGCCATGTTCGCAGATGCCGAGGCGCGGTCCCGCGCGGCAGGCTGCAAGCTGATGCAACTGACGATGAACAAAGGTCGCACCGACAGCGCGCGTTTCTATCAGCGCCTTGGCTTTACCCCTTCCCACATCGGGTATAAACGCGATCTGACCTGAACGCGGGAGGCGACGATGGCCAACGATCTTTTCAATTCCTTCATGACCGGCCCCGATGAAAACGGGCGCTTTGGCGATTTTGGCGGGCGGTTTGTGTCCGAGACGCTGATGCCGCTGATCCTGTCGCTGGAAGAGGAATACGAAAAGGCCAAGACCGACGACAGTTTCTGGGCCGAGATGGACCATCTGTGGAAGCATTACGTCGGTCGCCCCAGCCCGCTGTACTTTGCCGAGCGCCTGACCGACCATCTGGGTGGCGCCAAGATCTATATGAAGCGGGACGAACTGAACCACACGGGTGCCCACAAGATCAACAATGTGCTGGGCCAGATCATCCTTGCGCGTCGCATGGGCAAGACGCGCATCATCGCAGAAACCGGCGCGGGCCAACACGGCGTTGCAACAGCGACGGTCTGTGCGAAATTCGGTTTGAAATGCGTGGTTTACATGGGTGCGCATGATGTTGAGCGGCAGGCGCCCAACGTGTTCCGCATGAAGCTTTTGGGCGCCGAAGTGATCCCGGTCACCTCCGGCCGTGGCACGCTGAAGGACGCGATGAACGATGCGCTGCGCGACTGGGTCACAAACGTGCGCGACACGTTCTACTGCATCGGCACGGTGGCTGGTCCGCACCCGTATCCGGCCATGGTCCGCGATTTCCAAAGCATCATCGGCAAGGAAGTCCGCGAACAGATGGTGGAGGCCGAAGGGCGCTTTCCGGATACACTGATTGCTGCGATCGGTGGCGGGTCGAATGCGATGGGCCTGTTCTATCCCTTCCTGGATGAAAAAGAGGTCGGAATTATCGGCGTCGAAGCCGGTGGCAAAGGCGTGAATGCCAAGATGGAGCATTGCGCGTCCCTGACCGGGGGGCGCCCGGGCGTCCTGCACGGCAACCGGACGTATCTTTTGCAGGACGATGATGGTCAGATCCTCGAAGGGTTTTCGATCTCCGCAGGTCTGGATTACCCTGGCATCGGGCCGGAACACGCATGGCTGCATGACATTGGCCGGGCGGAATATGTCTCGATCACGGATGTCGAGGCGCTTGAGGCGTTCCAACTGTGCTGCACGACAGAAGGCATTATTCCCGCGCTTGAACCGTCTCACGCGCTGGCGCATGTGATGAAGATCGCGCCGACGCTGCCGTCTGATCACATCATCTGCATGAACATGTGCGGGCGCGGAGATAAGGATATTTTCACCGTCGCGCGGCACCTGGGCTTTGACATGACCGGTCCCGAAGGGCGCAACGTCGAGTAGTTCCTTTGTTATGTGACTGAAAAAGGTGGGATTTTGGCCGCCTTTTGTGACCTTTTCGATCCGGACCGACCCAGGTGTCGCGTATAAACTCCGGTTTAGGGCCCTTGGCTATGTGTTTACTCCGCGCGGTTTAAACCCATAGCGCATGGGCAATAGCGCATTCTCGTCCCTTTTCTGAAACACGTCGCGGATTTCCGCCGCGGTGCACAAACAGAAAGGAAGTGAGATGAAAAAGACAGTGACTTTGACCGCGATTGCCATGCTCATTGCAACAATGGCCGACGCCGACACCGACGGACGGTTCAAATTCTCGGACCTGTTTGACCGGGACAGGATCTGGTCGTCGATGTCCGATGATGACGATGACGACGACGCTGGTTGGGGCTGGTATGGTGATCGCGACGACGATTGGGGCGATGATGACGATGAGGATGATGATGATCACGGGGATGCCAGCGATGATCGCGGGGATGATGGTGGCGACGACTGAAGCCGCCATGCGTGAACTTCAATGCAACCAAAGACCCGCAAATCGGTTTCGGCGCGGCATTGCGGATCGAGGGGCATAACATGAAGATGTGGGTTTGTGCCATGGCGTTTGCCTGCGCCGTCAGCGCGCCGAGCTTTGCCGGTCCGATTGAGGACAGCATCGTCCGGCAATTGCGTGACCAGGGGTTTTCTCAGATCGAGGTGCGGCGCACGTTGCTTGGCCGTTCGCGCATCGTGGCGCGCAGCAGAGATTTGTATCGCGAGATCGTGGTCAGCCCCGTTACCGGGGAGATTTTGCGTGACTATTGGCGGGAACTGGATGGTGACGGCCAGAACACGCAAATCGTGAATCCGGGACGCTTGGGCGGCGCCGACAACGACGACGGTGATGATGATCGTGACGATGACGATGACGATGATGATGACGACGGCGACGACGACGGCGATGATAGCGACGGCGGCGACGACGGGGGGGATGACGGAGGCGACAATGGCGACGACGACTGAGGGTCGCGTGACATTCAGTGTATCACGACGCACGGTGGTTTTTTCGATAGTGCTTCTGGTTCAAGCGTTGTGTGCCGTGTTCTTCGTATCCGAAATTCTCGTTACGTTGCTGGGCCTTCCCATTGCGCCGATCAGTTGGCAGGTCCACGAATTGATTGAAATTGCTGCCGCTCTTGGTCTGATTATTGGCGTCGGCGTCGGTGCCTATATGCTGCGCGCTGCAGTGCGCCGCTCAGAACATGTGGAAAGCCAGCTTCGCGCCGCCTCTGGCGCGTTCATGGAGTTGCTGGAGGACAAGTTCACCCTGTGGGGCCTGACCCCTGCAGAGCGGGACGTGGCGTTGTTTTCAATCAAGGGGTTCAGCACGCAGGACATCGCCGCTTTGCGCGAAACGTCCGAAGGGACGGTCAAGGCGCAGACCAACGCGATCTATCGCAAGGCCGGCGTATCCGGACGCCCCCAATTGCTCAGCCTGTTCATTGATGATCTGATGGAGGGGCCGTTGCAGCACTAGGTTGCGTGCTGTTTCAGGATATCAAGCGGAACCACGTCCAGCGCCCGCAGGTGCGTCGCCGTCAGGCTGACCTTGGGCGCGCAGCCCTCCTCATGCGCTTGCAGGAAGCGCGAGGCGCACAGACACCAGCTGTCACCGGGGTTCAGTCCCTTGAACCGGTACTCGGGCCGCGGTGTGCTCAGATCATTGCCGACATATTTGGAATAGGCCAGGAACTCGGCCGTCATTACGGCGCAGACGGTGTGGCTGCCCTGGTCGGCAGCGCAGGTGTTGCAGTGACCGTCGCGGAAAAACCCGGTGACAGGGTCAATACCGCAAACATCAAGTGCGGTGCCGAGTACGTTGATGCTGTCGTCGGGTTCCATGGTTCACTCCGTTGCGGCCACGATCTGGCGGAACATGTCGACATTCGCGGCGTTCACGCCCGCCTCGCGGAACTTGCGATCTGCGGCTGTGGTCACGATGACAACACCCGCCTGCTTGTCGATATAGAGGTACTGACCGTAGATGCCACGGCCCATGAACTGTCCCTCTGTTGCGCCAAAAGGGATCCACCACTGATAGCCGTACCCGATCTTGCCCGGCGCGGTGGGTGCGTTGGGGCTTGTGGATGTTTTTATCCAGTATGCGGGCACAATCTGCTGGCCCTGCCATTGCCCGTCCTGCAGGATCATTTGGCCGAAACGCGCGTAGTCGCGTGTCGTGACGTTCAACCCGCCAAGAACAAAGGCGACGCCGACGCCATCGGTGAGGTACAGCGGGGATCGGTTCAGCCCGAGCGGCTCAATCAGTTTCTCCGCCATCAGGTCTGGGATGTCGCGGCCTGTTGCGCCGCGGGCCACCATGCCCACCACATGGGTGTCGATCGACGTGTATTGCCATGTTTCGCCGGCGGGGGCGAAGGTTTCGGTCAGACCAGCGGCGAAGTTGTCCATCTGCCCGCCCAAAGCGATGACGCGGCCCATCCTGTTGATATCACTGTTATAATCAAGATAGTCTTCGTCGAACGTGATGCCGCTTGTCATTTGCAAGACGTTCCGAATGGTCACGCCGTCATAAGCCCCGCCGATCAGTTGGGGGACATACTGCGTCACTGGCGCATCCAGGGATGTGATCGCGCCTTCGTCCACGAGGATACCGAACAGGGCGGAGAGGTAGCTTTTGGCAACGGACCAGCTGATGCGTAGATCGTCGACTTCTGTTCCGTGGTAATAGTCCTCGTGGACGATCTGCCCGTCCTTGAGGACAAGCGTGGATGTCACCGTGCGGTCAACGACCCATTCCGCGTATCCGCGCGGCATATCGAGCGGCGTGCCGATGGGCAGGGGGCTGACAGGTGTGTCGCCCTTTGAGATCTCCCGGTGCAGGAAAGCGCCGTCCATGTTCGAGAAGTTCGATATAATGCACTCTTCATCGAATAATGTGTTGACGGCCATGAGGCGTGTGATCTCCTCACGCTTCCACAATCCGATCACAAACGCGGCAATTGCCAAGGTCAACAGGGCCCGAAATATCCATTTTACGATTTTTTTCAATCTTATCCTCCAACCCGGCATGCACTCCATAGGACCGTGATCAGGGGCAGCCGCTGCCAGCGTTCATGCTGCCCACTTGATCCAACGGCCATGAAAATCGGCACGCCCAAGGTTCACGGTGATGTCGCCGGGCCACAAGCGCAAGGTTAACGCAGCGCCAACGGCGCCCGTCGTGTCGCCATCGGTTTCCATCTGCATCCATGCCAGTGGTGTTTCGGGTGTGGCATCAACGCCCGCCGCTTCGATCATGGCCGTCCCGCGCGCCTGTGCCTCGGCTGGGAAATACTGCCAGGCGACCGTGTGTTGGATCATGTGCATGTGCCCTTTGGGTGCCGTCGTCAGTCGATGTTCGAGCCAGTCGATGGCATCGCCCCGGTCCACCTTCGCCGTCAGCACAGATGTCGCCGCGTGGGTCAATTCAACCCGGTGCGGTTGATCGGCCCAGAGGTAGGACAGCAGCGCCATGCGGTCCGTATTATCACTCAGATTCAGTGGGTTGAGGTCCACCCCGGATCTTTCCATAACCTGTGGACAACCCTGTGGGGGCGCCTTGCCAGTCCAGTTGGGGTTGAGGGTCAGCACGGCATCTTCGGGGCCGAAACGGCGCGTGGGTGTGGCGAGTGCGAAGTGGTCCCACATCAGGTTTAACCCGCCGCTCGCACCCAATTCGGAGAGCACGATGGGCCGGTCGAAATGCGACAGCGCGACATGCGCCATGGGAATGAGCGCGGCGCTGCGCCGGACTTCGTTGGTCTGCGGCGCGTGCCTTGTCCAATCGAGGAAGAAATCTTCCTTCGTTTTCAATGCGTTGAGGATTGCATTCTCAAGCGTCGCGTCATCGACGGTGTTGGGCGGGTAGGCTTGCATTAAACCCGCGTCCTGACCGCGCAGCACCAACGCGTGCAGGCCGCCGCCGATCCGAAGGGGCAGGGAATGTCCTGCTGGGCCAATATCCCCTTGATACTCCGCTATTTTCTGGCCGAGTGCCGTGTCCGGATCCCAGCGTTCCGCAAGGATGCCGAACACACGCCCCATCAAGGGCGAGCCCATATGCGCGCAGGTTTTGGACTGGTCCAAGAAGGCCTGGCGCAGGGTCATGAAAAACGATCCATCAGTTTTTGCAGAGGCGACCGTGTGTCGGTCTCGGCTGGTGCCTGTGGTTCGGGAGTATTTGTTTTTGCTTCTTTTTCTACGCTCTTGCTGGACCGCGGCGGAGCGACGCGCAAGGCAACAGCGTTCATGAATTTGGCGCCATCGCCAAGCGCCAGGTGAGGCGCGCCGTCGGAACAGCCGCGTATGACATCGTCAAGCCAGGCGTCGTCCGCCTTGGGAAAGTCGCGCAGTACGTAGCCAGGCACGGCATCCTTGTGGCCGGGATGTCCGACGCCCAGACGCACGCGCGCATAGTCTGCGCCGATATGGGCGTGGACCGAGCGAAGCCCGTTGTGACCGGCATGCCCGCCGCCGAGCTTCCACCGCACCTTGCCCGGCGCGAGGTCGATTTCATCATGTAAAACAATGACATCCTCGGGGTCCAGCTTGTGAAAACGCATCGCGGCCCCCACGCTGTCGCCAGATTTGTTCATATAGGTTTCCGGTTTCAGCAGCACTGCGCGGGTCGATCCGAACCGCCCTTCAGACACCAGCCCCTGGTGTTTGGATTTCCATGCGGGGAAACCGTGATCGGACGCGATCCGGTCCAGAACCATGAAGCCGATATTGTGCCGGTTGCGGGCATATTTGGCACCGGGATTGCCCAGACCGACGATGAGTTTCATGGACGCCTCCAGTGCATGTTGCGGCGCAGCATAGGGGCAGGGCTGGACCGGGTCCAGCCAAGTGTAAACGTACCGTGCCGTGGGCTGATCGCGCTGGATCAGAGACAAAGCGCGAAGTTTGCGGTCCAAAGTGCATGTTTTGCCGTGGCCAGAGTCCCTGCTTTCAGGGCCGTGTTCCGCAAACCGCACAATTTGGCGATGAAACTGCGCATTTTGAAGCACACAGAGCCGCTCACCGTTTGTCAGGTTTTGACCTTTTCAACCGCGCCGTAACCATCTGGTCACTTTTGAGGGGCAACCCTCACAAAACGAAAAAGGCCGCCCCGGATCGGAGCGGCCTGATGTCAAACTGGACGGCGGCGAAGATTATTCTTCGCTGGCCTCTTCAGTCGCCTCTTCGCCTTCGGCATCGTCCTCTTCATTCTCCGACGAGCGCAGACCGGACGGTGCGCTGATCGTGGCGATCACGAAGTCGCGGTCGATGGTCGGCTTGGCGCCCGCGGGCAGCGTCACGGACGAGATGGTGATGCTGTCGCCCACTTCGGCGTCGCTCACGTCGATCGAGATGCTTTCGGGGATGTCGCCAGCGGTGACGACCAGTTCCACCTCGGGGCGGACCAGGGACAGCACGCCACCCTTTTTCAGGCCGGGCGACACGTCCTCGCCTTCGACTTCAACACCGATGAACAGGTTGATCTTGGTGGTGCGGCGCAGGCGCATGAAGTCCACATGGGTCGGCAGGTCTTTGACCACGTCGCGCTGCACGTCGCGGCAAATGACGCGGACATCGTCGTGGCCGTCGACCTTCATGTTGAAGAGCGTCGACTTGAACCGACCGGCCTTCAGCATTTTGAACAATTTGTTAAAGGGCAGATTGATCGGCAGCGGATCTGTGTCGCCACCAAAAACAATCCCTGGAACCATGCCGTCGCGGCGGGCCTGACGAGCGGCGCCCTTGCCTGTCCCCGTGCGTTCCAGGGCTTCGAGATCAGGAATCTCTCCAGCCATCGTATTTCTCCAAAGTTAGGGCAGGGTGCCTCCAAGGCTGTCACCCCGCGTGAAAGCTGCGCTATAGACCGGTTTCGGAGGCGTGAAAAGACGCAAAATGCGTGTCTTGGGGCTGGACCATGGCAGGGGCGCATGTCACCGCTGGGCCATGAGACTTTTAGACGACATCGTGGCCTCGCGGCGGGCCCTGGCGGGTTTCGTGATCGTGGGCTTTGGCTGGGCTGCGTTTTCGGCGCAGATGCCCGTGATCAAGGCGCAGGTGGGTGCGGGCGACGGGGCCTGGGGCACGCTGGTGCTGATCGGATCGACCGGTGCAATCATGGCCATGTGGCTGGCGCCGCTGATGCACCGGCTGCTGGGACAGTGGGCGATGGTTGTCGGCGCCACTGTCATGGCAGCGGGCTTTGTGCTGTCGGGGGCCGCGCAGACGCCGCTGGTGATGGGTGTTGCCCTGTTTCTGGCCGCGGGCGGGTCTGGGGTTGCGGATGTGCTGGCCAATGCCGAGGTGAGCGAGGCAGAGGCCGAGACGGGACGATCCCTGATGAACCTGAACCACGGTTTGTTTTCGGTGTCCTATGCGCTGGCGGCCGTGGCCGTGGGTGTGGCGCGCGAGGGCGGTCTGGGGCCTGTCGCCATCTTTGCGGGCGTCGTGCTGTCGGTCGCTGTTCTGAGCCCCTGGCTGATCCTGCCCATGCGCCGCCTGGCCGAGGAGGACACGCAGGACGCCAGCGGCATGCCGCGGCTCTTGGTCTGGGTGGGTGGCCTCGTGGTTCTGTCCGCTTTTCTGGGAGAAGCCGCGTCAGAGGGGTGGTCTGCGCTGCATGTGGAGCGCACGCTGGGCGGCGGTCCGGCAGAGGGCGCGATGGGCCCCGCGCTTTTGGCCACCGGCATGGCAGTGGGACGGTTGGGTGCGCATATCTTTGGCGCAAGCTGGCCGCCTTTCCGGGTGATGGTCGTGGCCTCGTGCCTGGCCGGCCTGGGATTGGCGCTGGCAGGTGTGGCGACCGGCTTGCCGATGGCCTATGCCGGGTTCCTGCTGGGGGGCTTGGGCGTGTCGGTCGTGGGCCCGCTGGCCTTGGGGCTGGTGGGACAGGCCGTGCGCCCGAAACATCGCCTGGCAGCGATCAGTCAGGCCGCTGCACTTGGCTATGCGGCCTTTTTCCTTGGCCCTGTGATCATGGGCTTTGTCGCCGAAGGGTTCGGCCTGCGTGTCTCCTTCTACGCGGTTGCGGGCATCATGTTCGCGGTGGCCGCGATCCTGCTGCCTACGTGGGGCCGTATGCTCGCCCGCCAACCCGCGCCCATATCTTCTTCTGGCTGAAAATACTTCGGGGTCTGGGGCAGAGCCCCAGCCGGTCGCCGCAGTGCGCTGCGGCGAAATTTCTACTGCCAGCGCCCCTCAAATCCCTCCGGCACCAGCAGGTTATGGCGCCCAAGGTCTGCCACATGCGTCTCTCCACAGAGCGCCATGGTCGTGTCGAGTTCCTTGTGGATCACGTTCAACGCCTCGGTCACGCCTTTCTGCCCCATGGCGCCAAGCCCATAGACAAAGGCGCGGCCGATATAGGTGCCCTTGGCGCCCATCGCGAGGGCCTTGAGCACGTCTTGACCGGAGCGGATACCGCTGTCGAGATGCACTTCGACCTGGTCACCCACCGCGTCCAGGATCGAGGGGAGCGCGCGGATGGACGACAGCGCGCCGTCAAGCTGTCGGCCGCCATGGTTTGAGACCACAATGGCGTCGGCGCCGACCTTGAGCGCCATTTTCGCGTCGTCGGCGTCCAGAATGCCCTTGAGGATGACCTTACCGCCCCATTGCTCTTTCAGCTTGGCGACCTTCGACCAGTCGAGGGTCGGGTCGAACTGTTCTGCTGTCCATGCGCCGAGAGATGAAGCGTCGCTGATGCCGTCCACGTGGCCCACGATATTGCCGAACTCGCGACGCTTGGCCGACAGCATCTCAATCCCCCAGGCCCATTTGGTGGCGAGGTTCGCGATGGTCTTGGCCGTCAGTTTGGGCGGGGCGGAGAGACCGTTTTTCAGGTCCTTGTGCCGTTGGCCGAGGATTTGCAGGTCGAGCGTGATGACGAGGGCCGAACATTTCGCATCCTTGGCCCGCTGGATCAGGCGGCTGACATAATCCTGGTCCTTCATCGTGTAGAGCTGGAACCAGAAGGGGGCGCCCGTGTGACCCGCGACATCCTCGATCGAGTTGATGGACATGGTCGAGAGCGTGAAGGGCACGCCGAATTTCTCCGCCGCGCGCGCCGCTTTCATCTCGCCATCTGCGTGCTGCATGCCGGTGAGGCCCACAGGTGCGAGGGCCACGGGCATGGCGACGTCCTGGCCGATCATCTGGGATTTGGTCGAGCGGCCCGACATGTCCACGGCCACCCGCTGGCGCAGGCGGATGTCGTCGAAATCAGAGGAGTTGTCGCGGAAGGTCTGTTCCGTCCAGCTGCCGGATTCGCAGTAATCGTAGAACATGCGCGGCACGCGGCGTTCGTAGATGCGTTTCAGATCGTCGATGGTGGTGATGACGGGCATGATAAACTTCCGATATTGGTCAGGTTTGATTACCAATTGGGTGAGTTTCAGGCAAGTGGGGATCGGGTTTCTTGAATAAAGTGCGATTTAGGACTTGTTTGGTGCGATATCGTATTATATCTGAACGATAGTACCATGTCGCACCATTGGAGGTCGCAATGTCACTCTCTCGTCGCAAAACCCTCGCCCTACTGGGGGGCGGATCCATCCTCGCCGCAACTGGCGCGGGCGCCTATGCCGTGACGCGCATGCCGCGCACGGCGCTGGAGCCCTGGGCTCAGGCCGGCAGCTATGCCGAGCCGCGGATGCGGGCGCTGTCCTATGCCATTCTGGCACCGAACCCGCACAATCGGCAGCCCTGGCAGGTCGATCTGCGCAAAGACGGCGAGGTGACGCTGCGCGTGGACACCGACCGGCTGTTGCCACACACCGATCCGTTCAGCCGTCAGATCACCATCGGGCTCGGGTGTTTTCTGGAGCTTATGACCCTAGCTGCGGCGGAGCAGGGATATGGTGTGGATCTGGACCTGTTTCCCGATGGCGAAGACCCGACCACGCTTGATACGCGGCGCGTGGCGGTGGCGCGCTTTACCGAAGGCACTGGCATAGCTGCGCCGGATCTCTTTGGGCAGGTCATGCAGCGCCGGTCGTTGAAAGAGCCGTTCGATACAGAGCAGACGGTCGATCAAGCGACGCTCGATGAGGTATTGGGCGTTGCCACGTTGAGCCAAGTTGCAGGCTCTGTCGTGCCGCGCGACATTGCGGAGTTGCGCGCGCTGAGCCATGAGGCGCTGCGGATCGAGATCGAGACGCCGCACACCTACAAGGAAAGCGTGGACTTGTTTCGTATTGGCCGGCGGGAGGTGGATGCGAGCCCCGATGGCATCGACTTCACAGGCCCCATGTTCGAGGCGATGGCGCTGACCGGCACGTTCACACGAGAGGGCGCGCTGGATCGCAGTTCGATGGCCTATACCGAGGGGCTGAAGGCTGTGTTTGCCAACACGGACACGGCCATGGGGCATCTGTGGCAGGTCACGCCGACCAATACGCGGGCCGATCAGATCGCGGCAGGGCGGGATTGGCTGCGCCTGAATCTGGCCGCGACGAAGGTAGGCTTGGGCATGCAGCCGCTGAGCCAGGCGCTGCAGGAATATCCCGAGATGTCCGCGCTTTATACAGAGGTGCATGACAGGCTGGCGCCCGAGGGTGGAACCGTGCAAATGTTTGCGCGGATCGGATATGGTCCGGATATCGCCCAAAGCCCGCGCTGGGATGTGGAGAGCAAGATCGTGCATGCGTGACACCGACCCGTCGGTCTTTTTCCAACTGTTCAACGAGATCGCCATCATCGAACAACTGAGCCGCGCCCTTTTGGAGGCGCGGCTGCCGCATGGTTTGATTGCGCCGCATTTTGCTGTGCTCAACCATCTGACCCGCGTGTCGGATGGCGGCACGCCCATCGACATGGCGCGCGCCTTTCAGGTGCCCAAGACGTCGATGACCCACACCCTCAAGGGCCTGGAGGCGCACGGGCTGGTGGAGATGCGGCCCAATCCCGACGATGGCCGGTCCAAGCGCGTGTGGCTGACCGAGGCCGGGCGCGATTTGCGTGCTGACGTGATTGTGGCGCTTGGCCCCGATTTTGATGAATTGGCCCGCGGCTTTGACGTGGCCCGGCTGGTCGATATCACACCCGTGCTGAGCGATTTGCGCGCCTATCTGGATGCCGCGCGGGATTGAGGGGGCGGGGGCGCAGGACACCTGCGCCTTACGATTGGCCCCCCATTGCCCCGGCTCCGCGCCCGCGTTAAATGGCGCGCCATGACAGATCGTCCGCATCGCAATTTCTATGGCCGCCTGAAGGGTAAGACCCTGAAGGACAGTCAAAAACGTTATCTGGATGAGGATCTGGACGCGTTGTCGCCGGGCCTCGTGTCCTGGGACGACAACCCTGACCGAACGCCGCTGGATCTGGACGCCTTATTCGGGGGCAAGCCCGTTTGGCTGGAGGTCGGTTTCGGCGGTGGTGAGCATTTGGTGCATCAGGCCGCGGCAAACCCCGGCGTCGGGATCATTGGGGCCGAGCCCTATATCAACGGCGTGGCGATGCTGCTGGGCAAGATCCGGCGGGCCGGGGTTCAGAACCTGGCGGTGCATCCCGGTGATGCGCGTGATTTGATGGATGTTCTGCCCGATGCGTCGATTGCGCGGGCGTTTTTGCTCTACCCCGATCCGTGGCCCAAGGCGCGGCACCATCGCCGCCGCTTTGTCACGCAGGAGCATCTTGAGCCCTTGGCCCGTGCGCTGCAGCCCGGTGCCATCTTTCGCATGGCCACTGACATTCCCGACTACGTGCGTCAGACCTTGGAAGAGGTGCCCAAGGCCGGGTTTGAGTGGCTGGCCGAGCGGCCCGCCGATTGGCGCGCCCCGTGGGATGACTGGATCAGTACGCGTTATGAGCAGAAGGCGCTGCGCGAGGGGCGTGTGCCGCATTACCTGACTTTTCGGCGGTTGGGCGGCTGATCTGCTGTTGCGCGGGTTGAGACTGCGGGAGCGAAGGGCCAGCCCCTCGCGCTCCCCGTGTTATTTTCGGTCAGAAGAAACATGGGGTGTCGCGCGGTCTGGACGGCCTTGTGCGGGCGGGGTAGGTCTGCGCCGAACGAATTGATGCGAGCGCAAACATGTCCAGCCACGGTGATCCGATCCCCATGACATCCTCTGCCTGCGGGCCACTGTCCGGGGTGGCGGAGGTGCCCGGCGACAAGTCCATTTCGCATCGGTCCTTGATTTTGGGAGCCATGGCGGTGGGGGAGACGACCATCACCGGATTGCTGGAGGGGCAGGACGTTTTGGACACCGGGAAGGCCATGCAGGCCTTTGGCGCTGAGGTTGTGAACCATGGCGGTGGGTCGTGGTCGGTGCATGGTGTCGGTGTCGGCGGGTTTGCAGAGCCGGATCAGGTCATTGATTGCGGCAATTCCGGCACCGGTGTGCGGCTGATCATGGGGGCGATGGCGACCTCGCCCATTTCTGTGACTTTTACCGGGGACGCGAGCCTGAACGGCCGGCCTATGGCGCGGGTAACCGATCCGCTGGCCCTGTTTGGGTGTCAGGCTGTGGGCCGTGCGGGGGGAAGGTTGCCGATGACCCTTGTGGGGGCCGCTGATCCGGTTCCTGTGCGCTACACCGTGCCGGTGCCGTCGGCGCAGGTGAAATCCGCCGTTCTGCTTGCGGGCCTGAATGCGCCGGGGGAGACCGTGGTGATTGAGGAGGAGGCGACGCGCGATCATACCGAGCGGATGCTTGCAGGGTTTGGGGCTGAGATTTCTACCGAAGTCACTGAGGCGGGCCGGGTCATCACGCTGAAGGGGCAGCCGGAACTGGCGCCGCAGCATATTGATGTGCCGCGCGATCCGTCCTCTGCCGCGTTTCCGGTCTGTGCGGCGCTGATTGTTCCCGGCTCGGACGTGCTGGTGCCCAATATCGGGTTGAACCCGACGCGCGCGGGTCTGTTTACCACACTGCGTGAGATGGGTGCAGATCTGGTTTACGAGAACGAGCGGGAAGAGGGTGGGGAGCCTGTGGCCGATTTGCGGGCGCGGTTTTCGCCGGATCTGGTGGGCATTGAGGTGCCAGCCGAGCGCGCCGCGAGCATGATTGATGAATATCCTGTGCTGTCGGTTGTGGCGTCCTTTGCCAAGGGACGGACCCACATGCCGGGGGTCAAGGAATTGCGCGTCAAGGAAAGCGACCGGATTGATGCGATGGCTGTTGGTCTGCGGGCTGCCGGTGTTGCTGTGGAGGACGGGCCGGATTGGTGGACGGTGACAGGGCTGGGCCATGGCAATGTGCCCGGCGGAGTGACCTGTGCCAGCCATCTCGATCACCGGATTGCCATGTCGTTTCTGGTGATGGGCATGGCCACCCAAAAGCCGATGGGCGTGGATGACGGGGGGCCGATTGCGACATCATTCCCGATCTTTGAGCCGCTGATGTCGGGGCTGGGCGCTGATATGCGCCGCGGCGGGTGATGTCGGCACCTGCGTTCACGGTTGCGATTGATGGGCCTGCGGCGGCGGGCAAGGGGACCATCGCGCGTGCGGTTGCGAGGCATTTCGGGTTTGCGCATTTGGACACCGGGCTGCTTTACCGGGCCGTTGGGGCGCTCACGCTGGACGGGGCCGATCCGGTTACGGCGGCGCGGGCGCTGGATCCGCGTGCACTTGAGGATGCGCGCCTGCGTACGGCGAATGTGGCGCAGGCTGCAAGCCGCGTGGCTGTCATTCCGGAGGTGCGGGCGGCGCTGCTGGAATTTCAGCGCGGCTTTGCCCGGAGGCCGGGCGGTGCGGTGCTGGATGGGCGCGACATCTGTACGGTGATTTCTCCCGGCGCCGAGGCGCAGTTCTTTGTGACGGCCAGCCCGGACGTGCGGGCCGATCGGCGGTGGCGCGAACTGCGCGACAAGGGCGACACACGCACGTTGGGCGAGGTGCTCGACGATGTCATTGCGCGGGATGCGCGGGACAGCCAGCGCGATGCAGCGCCGATGCGGCCCGCAGAAGGCTCTATGGTTCTCGACACCTCTGAGATGTCGATTGACGCTGCTGTGGCTGCTGCCATCGCCCATGTCGAGGCAAGGGGCGGCGTGCCGCTGCGCTAGGCGTGCAGCGCGTTGTTGAGATCGGCGGAATCGACGATCATGTAGGACGTGAAGGTGATCTGCCATGATCCGTCTGGCTGCCGCTTGATCAGCGAAAAGGCCGGGTAGGGGTCCTGAACCAGAATGTCGCGGCTGATTAGGCGTGTTTCATGTGTGGCGGCCACCTCGTCCGGGGATCGGAAGCTGGCAGACACGCAATGGCGCGCCATGATCGTCACCTGTTGTTTCGACATATGTGCATGCACGGCGTCGAAGGTGGCGCTGAGATCTGCCCGTGATTCGACGGCTCGTCGGCCGTTTAGGGTCTCGATGGTGTAGGGGAGGTTGAAGCACGCGGCGAACGTGTTGAAGTCGTTCGACAGCAATGCGTTGCCCGTGCGTTCAAGCAGGGCTTCGGAAACCTCGGTGGGGGATGCGGTGGTTTTAATCAAACTATTTAGACGTCCAGAATGATTCCGAACATCGCCGCATTTCGGCTAAAATTCAATAATTACAGATGTTTCCCGTTTGGCGGGAGATTTTTCGGCAGGGATTTGCCTGTCAAGCAGCGTGTGCGCCGTTTGCCAGGCTTTTGACGAATTCCAGAACGCTGTCGACGCTGTCCCCTGCGCCAATGCGGCTTACGATGGCCGAGCCGACCACGGCGCCATCCGCCACAGACGCGATGGCGCGCGATTTTTCCGGCGTGTTGATGCCGAAGCCGACAATGATCGGCAGGTCGGTTGCCGATTTGATGCGCGCCACCTCGGGGCCGACATCGCCTGCCTCGGCCTCTGCCGCGCCGGTGATCCCGGTGATCGAGACGTAGTAGACGAAGCCGGATGTGTTTTGCAGCACCCGCGGCAGGCGATTGTCGTCTGTTGTGGGGGTGGCGAGGCGGATGAAGTTGAGCCCGGCGGCCTGTGCGGGCGTGCACAGTTCGCTGTCTTCCTCGGGCGGCAGGTCTACAACGATCAGACCGTCGATCCCAGCTTCTTTTGCCTGCGCCAGGAACGTGTCGACGCCGCGCGAATAGATCGGGTTGTAATAACCCATCAGAACGATGGGGGTCGTGTTGTCCGTTTCGCGGAATGCACGGGCCAGATCGAGCGTGCGGTCCAGGGTCATTCCCGCCTCAAGCGCCCGTTGGCCGGCCAATTGAATGGTGGGTCCATCGGCCATCGGATCGGTGAAGGGCAGGCCCAGTTCAATGACATCGACGCCTGCGCCGGGCAGGCCGCGCACAACCTCGAGCGACGTGTCGTAGTCGGGGTCGCCCGCCATGATGTAGGCGACGAACGCCTTGCGGCCTTCGGCCCTGAGTGCGGCGAACTTGGCGTCGATCCGGGTTTTCATCCTGCTCTCCCTTTGCGTCCCGCTTCCCCTGCCAAAGCGGTGCGGGAAAGGCAAGCGCCGTCAGAAGCGGAAGTGGTACCGGATGTTGTAAACATTCATGCCCGGGTTATCGTCGGCCAGGCTGGCATTTGACTTGTGCGAGATGGAGGCCGACAGCGCGCGGCCGTTGTCAAATTGATAACCGACGCCCAGAAGTGAACGGATTTCAAAGGACGAACCCAGATCATTGCCTGGCGTCCCTTTCTCGAAGAACCCGGGCATGATGCTGTTGTCGATGAACCAGCCGCTCTGCCATTGCCAGCGCGACCAAAGTCCGCCGCCGATAAAGGCGTCGCCTTCGGCCGAGAGGCCCAGATTGGCGCCCCATGCCACGGAAAGCACGCGCTTTTGGACAAAGGGCGTGTGGCGGTATTCGAGGTCAAGCGCAGCGCTGTCCGAGCCCTGATCCCCGAAATCGGTGGAGCCGAGCCCCAGCGTCCATTCCTGCGCCGTTGCCCCTGCCATGCTTAAAAGGAAAACAAATATCGAAATGTAAATGCGGGTCACAGTACTTGTCCTGTGTCTTTAGTGTGACTTCGGCACCGTACGGGCGCGCCGACCCGCAACCTGCTTCGGGATTGGGGGCAAATTCAAATCCTTTTAACCCGTCCCTTTCGTTTTTTTCCGCATATGTCACCGCCTTGCACCTGTTGGCTGTCCTGCTAGAAGCGGCGCAACCGCACAGAAGGATCGTTCCGATGGGTTTCAAAATGGGTATTGTGGGCCTGCCGAATGTCGGCAAGTCGACCCTGTTCAACGCGTTGACCAAGACGGC
Source organism: Tateyamaria omphalii (assembly GCF_001969365.1). Lineage (NCBI taxonomy): Bacteria > Pseudomonadati > Pseudomonadota > Alphaproteobacteria > Rhodobacterales > Roseobacteraceae > Tateyamaria > Tateyamaria omphalii. Next base: position 734,244 of record NZ_CP019312.1, read on the forward strand.
CGCCGCGCAGGCCGCCAACTTTCCCTTCTGTACCATCGAACCCAATGTGGGCGAGGTTGCGGTGCCGGATGCGCGGCTGGACACGCTGGCTGGCATTGCCGCGTCGAAGCAGATCATCCCGACCCGCATGACGTTTGTCGATATCGCGGGCCTGGTCAAAGGTGCGTCGAAGGGTGAGGGGCTGGGCAATCAGTTTCTGGCCAATATCCGTGAGGTTGATGCCATCGCCCATGTACTGCGCTGTTTCGAGGATGGGGACGTCACCCATGTCGAGGGCCGTGTGGACCCCGTCGCTGATGCCGAAACCATCGAAACCGAGTTGATGCTGGCCGATATCGAGAGCCTGGAAAAGCGGTTGCAGAACATCGTGCGCAAGGTTCGTGGTGGCGACAAGGAGGCGGTGCAGCAGGAACGGTTGATGAAGCTGGCCTTGGCCGTTTTGGAAGACGGCAAACCGGCGCGTGTCGTCGAGATCGACGATGACGATGCAAAGGCCTGGGGCATGTTGCAGTTGCTGACGACCAAGCCCGTTCTGTATGTCTGCAACGTCGGTGAGGCCGAAGCCGCCGAAGGCAACGTCCATTCCGCGAAGGTGGCCGACATGGCCGCCGCCCAAGGCAACAGCCATGTCGTCATCTCGGCCCAGATCGAGGAAGAGATCAGCCAGTTGGAAGATGACGAGGCCCAGATGTTCCTCGAAGAGATGGGCCTGTCCGAAGCGGGCCTCGACCGGTTGATCAGTGCGGGTTACGAGCTGCTGCATCTAGAAACATATTTTACAGTCGGCCCGAAAGAAGCGCGTGCCTGGACCATCAAATCGGGCACATCGGCGCCCAAGGCCGCGGGCGTGATCCACGGCGATTTCGAAAAGGGGTTCATACGGGCCGAAACCATCGCCTATGACGATTTTGTCGGTCTGGGCGGGGAACAGGCCGCCAAGGATGCGGGCAAGATGCGTGCGGAAGGCAAAAGTTACATCGTCAAGGACGGCGATGTGATGCACTTCCTCTTCAACACCTGACCGCCCGGCGTCACAAATAGTTCGCTGAACTGTCGCGATACGGATGAGTGTGGCATGGACAGTCGGCGCGGGCAGTCAATAAGCAAGAGCCCATCCAACCTCGTTCTGTGGGCGCGATGGTTGTTCTTTGACGCAGGTCCGACCTGCTGGCCCGATACCTCAAGTCTATGCGGTCCTTTCACGCAGGTTGGATATGCAAGATACCCTGACACACCTGCCAGAATGGGCGATCATACTGACGGTTGTATTGTTCGCATCCGGTGGCATCTATTTCACCAAATCCCACGACAAGGGATGGTCAATTGAATTTGGCGGGCTCGCCCGGCTGATCGAGGCTTGGCGCAAGCGACGGCGATAAATGAAACAAGCGCCACTTCTGTTTAAGGGTGATGGCATTCCCGCCTTGCACCTCTGTGCTCACTTCGTTAGAGCGGTCAGCGGAGACGTGGCCGAGTGGTCGAAGGCGCTCCCCTGCTAAGGGAGTAGGCCCGGAAGGGTCTCGAGGGTTCGAATCCCTTCGTCTCCGCCATTTTCATATGATTGGATTGCGTAAGCGGCTGACAAAACGGTGGTTTTGTTGGCAACGGACAGCGTTTTGCGCGGCATTGTATCGGCAAGTGGCCTGTGCGGAACCCGCGAGCGGCATAGTCTGTTTTGACTAGTCTTGCCTGCGACAATTGATGGCGATGTTTGGCCCGCGCTGCGCACTCGTCACCCCAAAAAGACAAAGCTCATTTTGTTGCCGTCGAGGTCGCCGAGATAGGCGCCGAAAAAGTCCGGTACGTATTTTGGGCGGGGGCTTGGATCGCCTTCGTCGGTGCCGCCCTTGGCCAAGCCGATGGGGTGTGCTGTTTCAACCTGCGCCCTGCTTTGGCATTCCAGGCCCACCATGTTTCCGTTTCCGGCCGCGGCCGCTTTGTCGTTATGCGGGGTGGCCACCCAGATGCGTCGGCCGCCGCGCAATTGGTAGCACACCGCGTGCGGTATGAATTCGGCAATCATGTTGCCACCAATCTCTGGCAGGACGGCATCGAAAAAGTCATGGGCTTTTGCGACATCGTTCGAGCCCAGCATGACGTAGTTCAGTGACATCTTATGCTTCTTCGGGGGTGAATGCGGCGTGTTTTGCCGGGGCCGTCGCAGCGGGTCAATCGAGGTGCGTCCACAAGGTGTTGCAGGCCGGGGGGATGCGGACTTCGATGGCGTGCATGGCGTCCACGATCAGGTCCTCGCGCCACCTTCTGCCTGCGATTTGCACGCCAATGGGCTGCGGTCCGTCGGGCAGGTCGGCGATATGGGTTGGCAGGTTGCCAGCAGGCAGCCCCGTGAAATTCATGATGAAGGACCATTGGGAGGCGCCCAGAGCATCCCGCACCCCCTCCGCCCCTTCGGCGTCGCGCCCCGGTCGAAAGAAGGGTTTGAGCATGAAGGGCGTCAGGACCAGCGGGTAGTCGTCCAGAAAGAGCGCCCATTGCCGCGCGTAATGAGTGCGCTGCGCCAGCATCGTCAGTTGCTCTGGACCCTCATAGGGCGGGAACTGGCGGTAGTATTCGTCGAAGATACTATTGAGTTCTGCCGATCCATACTGCCGGATGTCAGCGCCAAGCAGGGCTTTGACCTCGCCCATCAGCGCACGGTATCCCACGTCGCCGGTTTCTTTCGCCAGTGGCGGTTCCACGGCGTCAACCGCATAGCCCGCGTCCGACAGGGCAGAGGCGGCTTTGTCGAGTGCGGTTGCGACCTCCGGATGCAGGCCAAAGCCGAAATCATCGCGCGACACGGCCACGCGGATGGGACCATCCAGTTCTGCGCCGCGCCAGGGCAGGCGCGCGTGAAACGGGTCGCGCGGGTCCGCGGCGATCAGTGCCGGCATGGACAGGTGCAGGTCGGCGGCATTGCGCGCGATCAGCCCTTGGACGGACATGGATTGCGCAAGAAGGCCCCGCTCGGCCTTTTGGCTCGGGTTGAAGGCCGGCACGCGGCCCAAGCCCGGCTTGACCGTGACCGCGCCGTTCGCGGCTGCCGGAAACCGCAGCGATCCGCCAATGTCATTGCCGTGACCCAGAGCGCCGATCCCGGCCATGACAGCGGATCCGGCCCCGCCCGACGACCCACCGGCGGACACGTGACGTCCCCACGGGTTGTGGGTGCGGCCATGAAGCGGGTTGTCCGTGTCCGCGCGAAACGAAAATTCGGGTGTGTTGGTGCGTCCCATCACGATTGCGCCTGCCGCTTTCAGGTTGCGGACGACGGGCGCGTCATCCGGCGCGATGATGTTTTTGAAGGCAGGCACGCCATTGGATGTCGCATGCCCCTTTTGATCGACATTGATCTTGATGGTCACGGGCACGCCGTGCAGCGGCCCTTTGGGTCCACTTTGCGCGTCGAGCTTTTCGGCCTCGGCCCGTGCGGTGTCCGCAAGGCTTTCGACCACCGCGTTCAGGTCCGGGTTTACGGCATCCATGCGGGCGAGGGCGGCTTCGGTGACTTCAATCGCGGACAGTGATCCGTCCCGCGTGGCTGCTGCGATGTCTGTCGCGCTCCATTGCCAGAGGGGTGTTTTGCCTGTCATCATGCTATCTTTCCGTCCCGGGCCGGAGCCTGATGTACTGGCCCTGTAGAGACTTTAGCAGGTCGCTTGTCGACAGACCAAGGCAATAGGAGCATGCGGCCCGAAGCCTGCCCCGCGTTGCCCTGTCTGTGGCGATCAAATGACGGGTGCGCGACGGATGATCGTTTTAGGCGACCGTGGCTGCAACCGGCATGCGCAGCATCAATCCGGCGATTTCGTCAAAATCCGCATCAACGACGGGGCAGGCCGCGTTTTTGGCCATGCCGATGTTTGCGGCGTTTTGCATCTCTGCCGACAATGCCTGTGGTGTCACGCTGGTGCAGTCCGGGGGCAGCTCCGGTTGTATTTTGCAGGCGCGCATCAACTTCGAAAACGCGTCTGGCAGGACCTCTGCCGATGCGGCCCCGCCCAAGGCCTGCGCCGCCTTGGCATAGTTTTCGGCGCCGTCGGGACGCACGACCAGCCAGGGTAGGCTTGCCTCCAGCGCGAGCCCGGTCGCCAGACCGTGGTGCACCCGCACGAGAGAGCCGAGCGCGTGGCTGATGTTGTGACCCATATGCGTGTTGCAGTTGTGCAGGGCGAGGCCCGCGACCATGCTGGCCCACAGCACCTGCCCGCGCGCCTGGAGGTCAGAACCATCGGCGACGGCGCGGGGCAAAGCGTCAGACAGCAGGCGCAGCGCTTCCAGTCCGTAAAGTTGCCCTGCGGGGCTGGTGTTGCGCGCCGTGGCCCCCTCCAGCGCGTGCGCGACGGCGTCAATACCGGTCCATGCGGTCAGGTGCGCCGGCAGGCTGAGTGTCAGTTCTGGGTCCAACACCGCTTGGGCGAACATCAGGTCTTCGCCCCAGAACCAGGTTTTCCATCCATCGGCCTTCGAGATGACGGACGTACGGGTCACTTCCGAGCCTGTCCCGGCGGTGGTCGGAATGGCGATGGCGGGTATTCCGTTCGCGGGGAGGGGGCGTGCGGCGAGCGCGAAATCCTGCGCAGGCTGACCCGAGCGTGCGATGGCGGCCACCAGCTTTGCCGCGTCCATAGCGGCGCCGCCGCCCAGGCCAATGACCACGGCCGCGTCCATCTCGCGCGCGCGGACGCAGAGATTATCAATCAAGGTCTCCTTCGGTTCGCCGGAGACGTCGGCGGCCAGTTCAAACGACACCCCTTTGGCTCCCAGGTGCTGTGTCAGCCGTTCGGTGACGCCCAGCTCGGCCAGTATCGCGTCAGCTATGATCAGAACAGGGCCGCCGCCCAGCGACGCCACGATGCGGGGCACTTTTGTCATCCGTCCGGCGCCGAAGGTGACAGGTGGAACTTGACCCATGTTGAAGTGTTGCATTGGCCCCTCTTTCAATGGCTTGACTGACATCGTGTGCCGCGCGTTCCATGATGTAAAGCAGCGGATCGCGGCCGAAGATATGTTGGAACCGACGCAGTAGGTCGCTGCCAGGATCTTTTTGCATTGGATGGCGGAGTTTGGCCGGGTTGGGGGCTGGCGGCCTTCGAAGGGCATCACCAATGTATCGTTCGATGGACCGAAATCCGACTGAGCAGGGACGTGTGCCTCAGTGAACCGGACTTGTTTCCGAGCGCCGGTTGTTTTGTCCACCCCGGAATTCGTGCAGCCGGGCAGGCGCGCAGAGGTGGAGTAGCGCCCATACGCACCCGAAGGCTCACAAAGTGAACGGGAGCGCGCAAATATCCGAACGCAACTTTGAACGCATGACCAAAGCCGAAGTCGTCGCAGCGCAGCGCGCGTGGGCCAGATGCGTGACCGAGCAGGATGTCGAGGGCCTGCTGGCGCTCTATGATTTCGGCGATCCGGATGAACCGCTGCTGTTCAAACCCACCTTGGCCGATGTGATCCGGCTGGATCGTGAGGGCGCGCGCGCCTATTTCGTCGGCGGCAACCCCGACTACCCGCAGGACAGCGGGTTTTTGAAACGCGGTTGGAAGAAGGTCGAATTTCAAAGTGCGGTTGGCCCGATCCTCAAGACCGATGGGCTTGGGTATAAGGATATGGGGCACTACACATTTGTCGATGGTGACGGCAATGCGACGCGCGAGGACTACACATTTGCCGATCACAGGCTGGACGGACATGTCCTGATTTCGCTGCACCACTCGTCCTTGACGTGGTTTCCACCGGTCGATGAATAATCCAGCGTTGGCACGGTAGGGCCGCGGTCATCTCGCGTTGTTTCGGACGGCACGGGTTCACATTCGCATCAGGCAGGATCGGTCGAAGCTCAGACGGCGCGGAACAGAGACATATTCTCAGCCGTCAGGTCCGGTGGTACCGTTGTGCACGCAGCAAACACAACAACAGCAGATGTCACCCGAATGAAACAGGGCTATTCAAGTTGCCAAGTACCCCAGCGCGCCGATGTTGCGATGTCGTGCCATGATGTCGGAGCGAACGGATGAAACGTAACTCACGCCTGTCTCTTGCCTTGCATGCGTTAAGCCACATGGCGTTCAACACCGATCAGCCGCACACATCTGCCGACATTGCCGCGCATGCAGGCACCAACCCCGTCGTTGTCCGCCGGGTCTTGGGCAAATTGCGCGAGGCGGGTCTTTTGACGTCAGAACGTGGGCATTCCGGGGGCTGGCGGCTTGCGCGCGCGCCAAGGGACATAACGCTGGCGGATGTGTACCTGGCGCTTGAGGAAAGCCTGGTCGCTTCGCCATCGGAGACCGAGCAGGATATGTGTTCGGTCGAGCACGCCTTGGCGATCCGCGTTTCAACGATCATGAACGACGTCGAGGCGAGCCTGATCGAGCGCCTGTCGCGCACAACAATTGCCGATGTTCGGCACGCCGCGCAGTAGCTGCATTCTGTTGCGACCAGCCAGCGTCGATCCAAGCATCATTGCAAAGAACGAACCCTGGCAAGAACGGCGCCTTTAACCAGCGGGCTTGCAGGGATGCGGGGGGGCAATCAAGCCTGATCAAGATCGTTTCGTGCGTGGATGCCTGCCTAATCCGTGCCCAGCTCAAAAATAGGGTCCAGAACCAGGACCAAACGTGTCTCACCGGTGCCCTCGATCGGCGGTGAGCGGTGCAGCACCCCCGATTTCGGTGTCTCAGGCCATTGTGTGCCGCGCATGATCATGGGTGATCCCGTCGGCACGGTGAACACAAGTTCAGGCTCTGCCCCGTCAACAAAGGTGCCGTACTGCGTGCCAGTACCGCGATAGGTGCAAATCAAACGCGCTTTGATTGCGTCAATGTGGAAGCGGCGGCAGGCGTTTGTTTCAATGACATCAAGGCGCACCTGCAGATACGGTGCCTGCATGATATCCGCAAAGCATGCCGCGAGTGTTGACACATCTGCGACAAGCCACGCGCATTTCGCGTCATCCGCGATGCCGGTGCGCGCGCAGAGGTGTTGAACGGCGGCGCCGACCTCTTCGGGGCGCAGGACCAGCCGTGCCGCTGGAAGCGAGGCAGCGGACAGGTCGTCAATCCATGTCTGGAAGCCGTCCGGCAGTTGCCGCCGCCAAATGGCAGCAGCGCATCCGGGTTCTTGGATCGCGGACAGGTTCTCAACCCGGTCCGTGACGCCGACGCCGACGGCGGCCTCCCTGGCCCGTGCGGGTGCGAGGCTCATGCCGCGTCTTCCGCGCGGCGCCAACCGGGAAACGGATCTGGCAGATCCAGAGGCAATACATCAGGGCCTGGCGCCAGGCTTTCGGGGACCAGGCATTCATCAAGACGCGCTTTAAGCGCAGGCCAGTCGATGCCCGTACCGATAAAGACAATCTCTTGCCGACGATCCCCCCAGGGTTCGGACCAATGCGCCTCCATGTAGGCGCGCGCGCTGTCGTGATCCGGCCAACGGTCCTTGGGGACAGACGCCCACCACGTGCCCAGGGGCTTCACCGATGACAGAGCCCCCGCAAGCGAAAACTCGGCCACCCAGTTGGGCCGTGTGGCGAGCCAAAAGTGCCCCTTGGCGCGGATCACACCGGGCAGATCGCCATTGAGGGTTTTCATGATCTTTTCCGGCTCAAAGGGTTGGCGCGCCCGGTAGACAAAGCTGGCGACGCCGTATTCTTCCGTCTCGGGGACATGATCGGCAAAGCCATACAGTTCCTTGGCCCACATTGGGTGTTCGTGCGCCTTTTCAAAGTCGAACATGCCGGTGTTCAGGATCTCTTCGGCAGCGACATCCGAATGGTTGGTTTCGATGATCCTTGCGTCTGCGTTCAGGCTGCGGATGATCTTGCGCGCAGCATCGGTGCGTTGCGGTCCTGCATCTGCCACCTTGTTCAGGATGACCACGTCCGCGAATTCGATCTGTTCCACCAGTAGGTTCACCAGGGTGCGGTCGTCTTCCTCGCCCAGTGTTTCGCCCCGGTCGCTCAGGAAGTCGTGGCTGGAATAGTCATTCAGCAGGTTCACGGCATCGACGACCGTGACCATCGTATCCAACCGTGACACGTCAGACAGGCTTTCGCCGTCTTCGTCCCGGAAATCAAAGGTTGCCGCAACAGGGAGCGGTTCGGAAATGCCTGTTGACTCGATCAGCAGATAGTCGAAACGCCCTTCGCCTGCGAGGCGGCGCACTTCGTCCAGAAGGTCGTCGCGCAATGTGCAGCAGATACATCCATTGGACATCTCGACCAGCGTTTCGTCGGTCCGTGACAATTCGGTGTCTGCACGCACGAGGTCCGCGTCGATATTCACCTCGGACATGTCATTCACGATCACAGCGACACGGCGCCCCTCGCGGTTGTTCAGGACCCTGTTCAGCAGTGTTGTCTTTCCTGCGCCCAGGAAACCGGAAAGGACAGTTACGGGTAGTCGGGTGTCAGTCATGGCGAAGAGACTCCTATGTGTCGTGCTTGGCTTTGCGGATGCAGCGCATACGCTGAGTGTTCGAGGCGTCGGGGGTGGTTTGTGCAGAGGGTGTCACGCGTTCTACGGTCGAAACTTATGTGATAACATTACATTTTTAGGGCAAGACAAAGGGGCCGTCCAGATATGTTCGGGTGAGCGCGAGGCTCGCCAACGCAATGAGCGTCCCACCCGCGATATGAAGGATTGCCGAAAAGCGCTGCATTGCGAAACTGTCCAGCGGACGCGCCGCCAGATGTCGCGCGGCCACTGCGGACGCAGCCACGATCAGGTTGAACGCCGCCGTACCAAGACCCATCGTGACAACGGCAAGACCCCCAACTGCAAAAATATCAAGGCGCCAGGCAATTACCAAAAGAAACAGCGCACCCGTGCACGGTCGCATGGCGATACTGGCAACAATTGCCGCCGCTTCCTTGGTGGATCGCAGGCTTTGGACCTGAGATGCTGTTGGGCCATGTGAGTGGCCGCAGCCGCACATGTGATCGTCGTGATGATGGCGGTGCTCTGATTTTGGCTCACGCAAGGCAAGGCAACCGCGTCCGACGAGCAGCAGGCCGATCCCGGCGATGGCAATGGCACTCGCGGGCGCCAGCCAGTCTTCGGTCCAGCTCGCAATGTCGTTGGCAAGCCAGCCCAGCATGTGGGTTGCGACAAAAACCAGCAAGATTGCTGATCCTGCCTGGGCAAGGCTGGAGATGAGTGTGAGCGACGCCATGCGCCGCATCGTTGCGCCGCTTGCCAAGGCCGCGCCACCAAGCAGGACTTTGCCATGCCCGGGCCCAAGCGCATGAACAAAGCCATATGCCGCCGTGGCGCCGCAAAGAGCGAGAATGGCAAAGCTGTCGCCGCTACGGATGGCGCGCAGTGACCCTGTCATGGCAGCCTGAAACGCACGCTGTTCCTGGGCGGCCCAGAACAAGACGCTGGGCCATGGCACCAGCGCGTAGATCACGACAGCCAAGGCGATGCCTGCCGACATCAATGCAAAGAGCCTGGCGCGGTTTGGCGTCCGCGCCGGGCCGTGAGCGGCGGCCGATCGCATGGCGACCGAAACGCGTGGCTTGGCGTTTACAGGCATTCCACCAGGGCGTTTGCCATATCGCGGATCAGCTGCGGATAGAGTGCGGCGCCCGGCTCAAGGGCCGCGCCAAGCGGATCAATGACGCTTGTGCTTGCTTCTGTGCCTTCCAGCACTGTTGCGATCAGGCCGGCGTTGAACTGCGGCTCGGCCAGAACACAATCAACACCTTCATCACGGATACGGTCCTGGATCTCGGCGATACGCGCCGGGCTTGGATCAGACGCATCCCCGATCGAAATCGCGCCGGAGGCGGGGAAGTCGAAATCAGCCTCAAAGTACTGGTAGGCGTCGTGGAAGACGATGAAGCTGCCGCCGCGCACCGGATCCAGCGTCGCATTGATCTCTGCGGACAGGGCCTCCATCTCGGTGCGCGCGGCAGACGCGTTGGCGAAGTATGCCCCTGCATTGTCGGGGTCCACTGCGGACAGCTCTGCCGCGATGACATTCAGCCACGCACTTGCGTTTTGCGGTGACAGCCAGGCATGGGGGTCGTGATCGCCGTGGTCATGTCCGGCGTAGTCGTCGTGCCCGTGATCGTCATGATCGTCGTGGCCCGCATGATCTTCGTCGCCGTGATCGTCATGTGCGTGATCGGCATGCCCATGATCATCGTGGTCTTCGGCCTTCACTTCCTCGTGCCCGTGGTCATCATGCCCATGATCGTCATGCGCGTGATCGTCGTGGCCTTCAGCTTTCGCTTCGTCGTGGCCATGATCGTCGTGATCATCGTCGTCGTGTGCTTCGAACAGCACGCCTTCGCGGAAATCCAGCAGAGTGATGCCATCGGCCTCAAGCAGCTCTGTGACGGATGCGTCCTCCGCCAGTGTTTCAATGGCATCTTCCAGTTGCGGGGTCAGATCGTAACCGATCCAGAACACCACGTCAGCATCCTGCAGCGCTTGTGCCGAGGAGGGGCGCATGTTGAACCCGTGCGGGGATTCGCCGGACGGAATGACCAGGTCTGGTGTGCCGACACCGTCCATCACGCGCGCGACCAGCGAGTGCACGGGCGCAATGTCAACGGCGACACGCGGCATGTCTGCCATTGCAGTTCCGCCCAAAAGCGCGGCATAGATTGTAAGATAAAGAAGCTTCCTAGACATCAGGGTCACCTTGTGATCTTATAACGTTACTGTTGCCGTACATGATCAAAGTTTCCATGACAAGCAATCAAGCATCCGCGTCTGCTGCCGCGCAGCGGCCCGTCGGGTTTACAAATCATGATCACGACAAGTGCGTGAAAACCGCCTTGGCCGCGGCAGAGGAGCGCTGCTCCAAAGGCGGATTGCGCCTGACCCCGGTTCGCAGGAAAGTTCTGGAACTGCTTCTGCAAGAGCATCGCGCGCTCGGGGCCTATGCGCTTCTGGATCTGTTGAAGGATGCGGGGTTCGGGTCGCAACCGCCCGTAGCCTACCGCGCGCTCGATTTCCTGACAGAACATGGGTTTGTGCACAAGATCGAGCGCCTCAATGCCTTTGTGGCCTGCAGCCATCCGGGCCAAGATCATTCACCGGCATTCATGATTTGCCGTCTGTGTGATGCCGTGGTTGAGGCGCAGTCGTCCCCGGCCAAAGGCACTTTGGGCGACGCCGCAAAGGCGGCAGGCTTTCAGATTGAAAAAACAGTTGTCGAAGCCGAAGGCGTCTGCCCGGAGTGTGTCGGCAAGGCTGACGCATGACCTTAGTCACTGTCACGAACCTGAGCGTCGCCTATGGCGCGCATGTCGTCCTGCGCGATGTCGAACTGGCCGTATCATCTGGTGAGATCGTGACCATTGTGGGCCCGAACGGCTCCGGCAAGACCAGCCTGTTGCGTGCGATCATCGGCGCGTCGCCACCGGCCAAGGGGAGCGTGCAGCTCAAACCCGGGCTAAAGATCGGATATGTTCCACAACGGCTGCACATCGACCCGACGCTGCCCATCACGGTCGAACGCTTTATGCGTCTGACCGCGCCGGTTGATCGGCGCGGCTGCAGGGACGCGCTGGATGCCGTTGGTATGCCTGACCTGCTGACCCGCCAGATGTCGCAACTGTCGGGCGGGCAATTCCAGCGCGTGCTGCTTGCGCGCGCGTTGATCAACGCGCCGGACATCCTGTTGCTGGATGAGGCGACACAGGGCCTCGATCAGCCTGGCTCTGCCGCGTTTTATCGCCAGATTGAAACGGTCAGAGAGCAAACGGGCTGCGCGGTGCTGATGATCAGCCACGATTTGCACGTGGTGATGAGCGCCTCTGATCGGGTGGTCTGCTTGAACGGCCATGTCTGCTGTCAGGGCACACCGGCGGTGGTGGCCTCTGCGCCGGAATACCGCGCGCTGTTTGGTGCTGGCACCGGCGGTGCTCTGGCGCTCTATCGGCACGATCACGATCATCACCACGATACCCGTCCAAAGGCTGCCGAATAATGCTGGATGATTTCATGACGCGCGCGACCCTTGCCGGGATCGGTGTGGCCGGTGCCGCTGCCCCGTTGGGTTGCTTTGTGGTGTGGCGGCGCATGGCTTACTTCGGGGATGCGACGGCCCATGCGGCCATCCTTGGCGTGGCGCTGTCGCTCGCTTTCGAGATGTCCATTTTCCCTGGCGCGCTTGCTGTGGCGCTCATCATGGCCCTAACTGTGACCCAACTTGCCGGGCGTGGATATGCGATGGATACGCTGCTGGGGGTGATGGCCCATTCCGCGCTGGCCTTCGGGCTGGTGGCGGTGTCCTTCCTGTCGGGGATACGGATTGATTTGATGGCCTATCTGTTCGGTGACATCTTGGCTGTGTCCCGGACGGATCTGCTGGTGATCTGGGGTGGCGCGGCGCTGGTGGTCGCTTTGATCACGTGGCGATGGTCGGCCCTTTTGGCATCAACCCTGAACGAGGACCTGGCCTATGCCAGCGGGTTCAATCCCAAGCGCGAGCAGCTCATTCTCACGATGTGTTTGGCGATTACAGTTGCGGTCGCGATCAAGGTGGTTGGCGTCTTGCTGATTGCCGCGTTGCTGATCATTCCGGCTGCCGCCGCACGGGGCACGGCCCGAACCCCTGAGGCGATGGCCGGGATTGCCGCCGCCATTGGCGGCGTGTCGGCCGTGGTCGGTCTGCGCGGTGCTTACCTGTTCGACACGCCTGCAGGACCGTCGATTGTGTGCGTGGCGGCGATCATCTTCGCGGCTCTGAACCTCGTGCGGTTGGGCACGGAACGCCAGTCCTGAGGCATCCCGGCGCGCGGGCAGTTGCAATGTCCATGGGGCGGTCGCAAGCGCGCTGTCGGGACGCGGACGCCCATGGTGATCCCGCAAGGCCCGAACCAGAGATGGTCGCTCGACTTCATGTCGGATGCTCTGGAGGACGGTCGCCGGTTCCGTGTGCTGAACATCATCAATGACTTCAGCCGGGAACGCTTGGTCGCCGTGGTGGACACATCCATTGGCAGTGCGCGTGTCGCCCGTGAGTTGGACCGGGTCGCCGAGTTGCGAGCGTATCCCTGCATGGTGGTCGCAGACAACGGGACGGAGCTGACCTCCAACGCGATGCTCAGATGGCAAGAGGATCGCCAGGTCGGCTGGCACGACATCGCGCCTGGCAAGCCCATGCAAAACGGCCTCGTCGACAGCTTCAACGGTCGGATGCGTGAGGAGTGCCTCAACGAACACCTGTTCCCGTCTCCGCGCCATGCCCGCCGCATGATCGCGGCATCGCGCACCGACTACAATCACAACCGGCCTCACTCCAGCCTCGACGGGCTCACCCCGTGGGAGTATCACCAACGGTCAAGAGAGGACCAAACCCTAAACAGAACTAACTGAGGAATGCGGACTCACAGGGGCGCAGGTCAAGGGCAAAAAACGATCGGAAAAGGACGATTTCACCCAAGGGGACATGGTGACTGACGGCCTTGACGCAAATGAACATGCCGGCCCCAAGAGCAGCCAAGACCACCTGAGAGAACACGAAGGCCAATCCCGAGCCGGGGACGCTCCGGATGCGTCACGCAGGATGATCCTCGTCCGCCACGGCGTCTCTGAGCGCGTCGCCCGCAAGGTTGATCGCCAGAACACAGATCACGACGGCCAGCCCCGGCCAGATCATCTGCAACGGGGTTGACCGCAAGTGGATACGCGCGTCCAGCAGCATCGTGCCCCATTCCGGTGTCGGCGGCTGAACGCCGAAGCCCAGAAAACCCAGCGCCGAGATCCCAAGGATGGCGCGGGCGAACATGCCGGTCCACACGACAGTGAGTGTCGGCAGAAGTGAGGGAAGGTAGTGCCAGCGGGCGATGTACAGGTGCGAAAGACCCGCCAGTCTGGCTTGCACCACATAGCCCTGGGACCGAAGCGACAGGCCGATGCCCCGGGCCACACGCGCATATCGCATCCAACCGGTCACGCTGAGGGCAAAGATCAGGCTCCAGGTGCCGGCCCCCATCAGACCCGCAATGACCACGGCCGCCACCAGTTCGGGAAAGGCCAGAAAGGTGTCCGTTGTGCGCATGACCGCCCAATCGGCCAGCTTGCCGCCAAGGGCCGCCACAAGGCCGATAACCGTGCCGATCAAAAGACCGATGAGCGAGATAAGCAGGGCGAGACCCAGCGACCATCGCGCCCCGTGCAGAAGCCGGGACAGGATGTCCCGTCCCAACGCATCCGTGCCCAGTATGAACTCAGCACCCGGCGGCGAAAGGCGTTTGGGAATGTTGATCGCGACGGGGTCATAGGGGGCGACAAGCGGGCCCGCCGCCGCGAACACAAGCAAGGCGCCCGCGATGAGTGCTACACTACGCATGATGCCCGCCAATCCGGGGATCAATCACCCGATAAAGAACATCAATGATCAGGTTGACCGTCACGAAGAGCAGGGCCGTCAGGACGACCACCGCCTGAACATGCGGAAAATCCCTGGCCTCTATCGCCGTAAGCAGGAAGGTTCCGAGGCCGGGGCGCGCAAAAATGACCTCGACCATGACCGCGCCTTCGAGAAGAAAGGCGAGTTCCAAACCAAAGACGGTGATCACCGGGATCGCTGCGTGTGGGGCCACGTGGTCGCGGCCAATGGATTTGGGCGACACACCGCGGCGTTTGATCGCCGGAAGGAATGGCTTGCCCCGTGCTTCCAGAATGCCGGACCGGATGATCCTGGTGAGCGAGGCGGCCACCCCCAGGCCAAGGGTCAGGGCCGGAAGCACGGCATGGGCCGTGGTGCGGGCCCCCATGGCTGGCAGCCAGCCCAGTTGAACCGCAAAAAGAAGGATCAGCAAAAGTCCCAGCCAATAGGCCGGAATGGCGGCACCCAAGGACGCGATGGCCACAGCACAGCGGTCCAGCAGGCCGCCGGGCCGTTTTGCGGCCAGGATGGCCAATGGCAGGGAAATCGCCAGACCAATGGCCAACCCGGCAAGTGCCAAGGGGAAGGTGTAGGTGATCGCGGCCCACAGATCGGGCCAGACCGGGCGGCCAGTGACGGCCGAGTTCCCAAAATCCAACACGAGCAACGGGCCAACCCAATCCAGGAATGCCGTCCAGAAACTGGCATTCAGTCCGACCTCCTCCCGCACCTGATCAATCACATCCTTGGTCAGCAAGGCATCAAACCGCGCCATGGCAATCGCCTGCGCGGGATCACCCGGCGCGTGCCACAAAAGCGCGAATGTCAGGATCGCCGCCCCCGCCAGAACCACGACTGCGCGCAGGACAAGGCCGATCACGCCCGCAATCATCCCACGGCACCCAGCGCACCCAGCGCGATGGCGGCATCACGCAACGCCCGGCAGTAGTCGGTCTTGGGACTAAGGGCAAAGGTCCGGGATGGAGCGACCTCTTCGATGCGACCGGATTTCAGGACGGCAATGTCGTCGGCATGGGCCACAGCATAGCCAAGATCATGCGTGACGATCAATGCGGCGAACCCTTCCTCGCGCTGCAGATCGGAAATCAGCCTGCCGGTATGTTTCTGGGTCACTGCATCAAGTGCCGAAAGCGGCTCGTCAAAGAGAATAAGCGGCGGTGCGGAAATCAGGGCGCGCAATATGCCCACCCGTTGCGCCTGTCCGATCGAGACTTCGCCAGGGCGCCTGTCCAGAAGATCTATCGGAATTTCGAGCCCGTCGCACAGTCGCTTGATCCGTTCGTCGGGCACCCGCGCCTTTTGCGCACGGATCGGCTCCATTACCGATTGTCGCAATGGCAGCACCGGGTTGAATGCGGCGCGTGGCTCTTGCATCACCAAAGCGGGGCGACAGGCGCCGATGGGGCCGCCGTCCCAGGTGATCTCTCCCTTCGATGGGCGCAGCAGACCAAGAATTGCACCGATCAACGTGGACTTGCCGGCGCCGCTTTCGCCGATGACGGCAAGCGTTTGTCCCGGCAGCAATGACAACGAGATATCCTCGAGTGCGGTCGCATTGCCGCGTTTGACCCAAACCCGATCTACGCTCAGCACGGCAGAGCCATCCAGTTTTGATGCGAGGCCAGTGATTTTGCGGCTGGCGTTCGGGGGCGCTCCAGGACCGCTTCGGTCGGCCCCTGCTCGATGATCCGGCCCTCATCCATGACCACCAGCGTCGATACCCGCCGCGCCGCAAGCCCCAGGTCATGGGTGATCAACATCATTGCCGTGTCCCGGCCGTGAAGGTGGCGGTCAAGCAGATCCATCGTGGCCGCCGCCACCACCGGGTCCAGGGCCGATGTCGGTTCATCCAGGACTATCAGGTCCGGCGCGCCGATTAGGGCCATCGCGATGACAAACCGCTGCTGCATGCCCCGGCTCCAACCCCAGGGCCGCTTTCGCAGGTCGGCGCCGCTGATCCTGAGCGCCTCAAACAGCATGCCTCGATCCGCGGCACCCGGTGCCAGATCCAGCGCATTTTCCGCCTCCCGCCAATGAAACGCCATGCTCCGAAGCGGGTCGAGCGCATCGTCCGGGCTTTGTGGAACATGGGCCACGCTCTTGCCTTGGGATCTGAGATCATCAATCAAGGCATGGCCCAGAGTGGACTTGCCCGACCCCGATGCGCCAACGACGCCGATCCGGTCGCGCGGTGAGATCTTCACCGATGTCGGGTGAAGGATGGTCCGGCCCGAGCGCACAGCACTCAGTCCGGTTGCGGACAACGTCATTCCGTCAGGGCCGTTTCGTGCGTGATCCAATATGTCTCGGTCGGATGCACGGCATATCCCGTCAGGCCCGCCCTGGCGACGTTGACCTGACTGACGTGGAACACCGGGATCATGGCCGCGTCGGCAGCAATGATCTCCTGCACCTCGTCGTAAATGGCCTTGCGTTCGTCCTGGTCGAAGGTCAGGCGACCTGCGTCCAGAAGTGCGTCGAGGGCAGGGTTTGCGTAGCCACCCGCGTTCGATCCACCGTCGGATTTCAGGAGCGCTTCCAGAACCGCGCCGGGGTCACCTTGCGGTGTCGTGACCCACGCCTGCAGGAACATGTCGGCCTCGCCCGCGGCGATCAGATCATTGCTGGCGGCCCACTCGCCGACCCGGACATTTGCACCCACGCCAATGGCCGACAGAAAGGCCTGCGTGAGTTCAGCCGAGGGCGGCAAAGCAGCGCGAGAGGAATAGGTGACGATGTCGATCACCAGCGGCTCGCCATCCAGCATCCAGCGCCCGCTCTCCTTGATGGCTCCGGCCTCGGCCAACAACTCTTCGGCGCGGGCAGGGTCATAGGCCACTGAGATGTCGGCGGCCCAGCCCTTGCCCTGCGGAAAGATCGTCTGCGCAGGCACACCGCCAACGCCGGACAGCACGGCATTCACCACGCCTTGCCGATCAATCGCCATGGACACCGCCTGCCGTATCAGCGGGTTCGCCATCGGACCAGAGACCGCATTCACAGTATAGAAATACAGCCGCGCCGTCGGAGCAGAAAAGCCAAGCGCACCAGTGCCTTGAATGCGCTCAAAGTCAGTTTCAGGATAGTTGATCACCATATCGACCTCACCGGCCTCAAAAGCCAGCGCAGCGGTTGCCGGATCATGCGCGACCACGACACGGACTTCGTCCAGCCCCGGAGTGCCAAGCCGATAGTCGGCATCAGCCTCGACCCTGTACAGTTGATCGGGAACAGCTTCCTTGAAGATGTACGGTCCGGTCGCATTGATCGGGAAGTCGGCGGACGCTTCGCCAAGGATGGCAATGCCCGGTTCCGACAGGGTCCAGGGGAAGGCGGCATTTGGGCTGTTCGTTTCAAACACCACCACGCTGTCACCGTCCGTGGACATGCCTGCAAGATCGAGAAGTTTCGACACGCGGGCATTGTGGCCCGCGTGATCCTCGATCGAGATCGGCGTGATCGCATCAATGACAGCCTGCGAGGTAACCGGCGATCCGTCATGGAAGGTCAGCCCGTCGCGCAATGTGACCCGCCAGGTGGTGGGCGAGGATTGTTCCATGCTTTCGGCCAGACGGGCGTAAAGGTTCAGGTCATAGTCGATGCCCATCAGCGTTTCCGTCACGCCGGTCTGGTTCGACATCCAGCCGTTATATCCGGCCCGTGGGTCAGGCACCTCGGCAGTTGGGCCCGACCCGACGGCAATGGTAAGGCTGCCATTCTGGGCAAGGGCGGGAAATGTGCCGCTAAGCGCCAGGAACGCTGCACATGCGAGACGAGGTAAGAGCGACATTTCAATTCCTTCAGATTTGAGAATTTAGATTGGACACGGTCGACAGGCGGTCCCTTGCCAACGTCCGGGCCTCGGCCTGGCTGAGCGAAACAAGCGTTTCTTCTGCGGTCCGTCCCTTGGCCAGCGATTTTGTCCAGATGCGCCGTGCCGAGGTCGGCGACCACGGCAGCACCGCCTGCGCAAGCCAGCGGCGCAACGGTGTGGGAAGAGCGTCATAGGCCGCCATCGGATCACTCGAACGGCGTTTGCGCCGCAGGCTGCTTTGTCCCAGATTGCGGCTCATGCGTCGTGGCCCCGATGCGGTGGCAGGACCAGGGCGCGTGCGCACGTGTCGCACGGACCATCCGCAGGCGTCGTCCTGCCCGCGCTACGGCAACCAGCGATGGCTGTAACCGAAAGGCGCGTGTCTGACATGAAGAGGGCTCCGTGAAATGGCAAGCGAGTCGCGGAACCTAAGCAGATACAATATGAATGCAACAGCAATTGTTACGTGTTTGCCCCGCATTGGAATGAAGCCGCGCATCACCGACGACCGTCGCGCGCCAAAGCGGTATTTGCAAAGCGCCATGCGGCTTGCAGGCGCATCATGTCCAGGCGCGTGCTGGCCGTGTAGATCCTCCCGCGCGCGACCGTCTCGCTGTTGGCAACCACGGACAAGACACGGCCAAGCGGGCTTTCGATGAAAATCCACTTACACCAATTCCGGAAAACTATTCTCGCAGCCCAAAGGGTCACGTTCGCGGGTGGGTCAGTTCAAATGCGCCGACCTGACCGCAACAGGCCGCGCAAATGGCACGCCACCGGCTAAACCATGCCGGCTGGTGCCGTCGCAGGTCCGCGTCACTGCACTTGCGCGCTGTCGCTTTGGATCTTCAGTTTCCAATCCTCAATCAACGTCCCTTCGGTCTTCAGACGGCTGGCAAGATAGTAAAGCCGCTGGGTCGCCGGCCCGGTCGGGGCCGTTTCGAACCGCTGCTTGAGGTAGTAGGGCGGGATCGCCTGCGAATAGAGCGTGGCCGACACCGTCACGCCGCTTGCGTCCACGCCAGAGGGCAGGGTGATCTTGTAGGTCAACTCGTCCTTGCCCGCCTTGACGCCCGCATCATGTTCGGCACGCCCTTCGGGCATCGTGGCTTTCATGAACGCGGCGGTAACCTCGGAGTCTCCGAACCGGGCCTTGAACGCGTCCGTGCCGGGCTCCTCCGCGCCCCAGGGCAGCAGGCGGTTGTCCTTGGGATGGTAGACCCGGTGCACAAAGCTGGAGGTGAACTCCTTTTTGGCATTCTGCGTCAGTTCTTCATAGATCTGTACCTGGGTTTCATCGTCGATCAGGTTGTGATGCGGCTGGTAAAGCGCTTCCGTCGCGCCCTCGGGCACGTAGTCCAGGAACTCGGTCTTGAGCGGCTTGCCGTCCGGCCCGATGATCACGCCCGCACCGTTTGTGCAGCCGGAACACCAGACCTGCGCGCCGCTTGCATCCGTCACCTTCACCTCAAGGAATGCGCGCCGGAACCCGACGCCGGACGGCAGGCGGTGCCCGGTCTTGTTGTCGACGCTCACGACTGCCTCAAGCACACCATCCGCCGCTGTCAGGCGTTCGATGGCCACATCCGCCGTCTCGTCCCGCGCCTGCAGCGCCATCGTGTCGAGCGACAATTGCGCCCCATTGGTGGCGTAGGTCATCGGGTCCTTGGGGCTCATGCCCATCTCTTCGTCGAATTGTGACAGCATCTCGACCATGAAGGCGTTGAGACCCACGAAATTGTGCCGTTTGTAGTCGTCGCGGAAGGGCACATCCAGCTCCTCGTGCGGCAGCGCGTTCGGCACTTCGGGCAGGTTTGTGTCCTGAATGCTGGCGATCTGTGTGGTCAGGCTGCCGATCTTGATACGGCCGTCCCGCGTCTCGAAATTGCTCTTCATGTGGCAGTCCTGGCAGGACTGCGCGGTGCCCGCGTCGGCAAACTGGCTGTTTTGCCATTCCAGGAATGTCGCCTGTTCGACCGAGTGCTGGAACTGCACGAGCGGCTCGCGATAGGTCACGCCGAACTCGTCCTTGAGAAAATCCACTGCATTCTGTGCCGACTGGTTCAAAACCGCCTGCTCTTCGACCGTGAAGCCGGGCAGGGGCGTGTCCGTGGCCCAATCCACATTGGGCAGGTTGATCGTGTGGCAGGCGCCGCACATCTCGCTGTCGGTGATGTAGTCATCATGCAGGGGCGTGATGCCCATGGCGTTCTGCATCGGTTTTTGGCGCACGTCGGAAAACGGACCGATCAACTCATTGGCCGGGTTGGTGCGGAACACACCCGTCGTGCCGTTCATCAGATAGGTGTCGAGCGTGTTGTAGTCGGGCTGCCCCTCGGCCCGTTCCGGTGGGGCGATGTGGTGGCACACGGCACAGGAGATCCCCTCGCGCGCAAGGTTGCCGTATTCGTGGTACTCGAACGTCCCGTCCGCGATCTGCTGCTCTTTCTCGGCCTCGGTCAGCGGATCATGCAGCAGCGTGTAGGCGACTTTGAACGTGTTCCCGTCAAGGCCGCTTTCGGGATCGGCATGTGCGTCGATCTCAAGCTGGCGCTGGCCCATCGCACCGTGACAGGACAGGCAGGTGGTGCCCAGGTTTTCGGACAGGTCCCCGACGCCGGCCGCGTCCAGCAGGGCAAATTCGGATTCGAGCTGCGCATAGAAAATCGGATCTCGCCCGGCCAGACCCATGGGCGACCAGCGCCATTCGCCATATTCCGAGATGTTGTAGCCGTCCCCGTATTTGGGTCCGTCCTTGATGAACATGGTCACGCCCGACGGCGCACCGCCCAGGCCGCCGTGGCAGCCCAGGCAATTGTCCGATGTCAGGAAATGCTGGGTGTCGTCGGGACGGGCAGGTACGTGGTCCAGCCACTCGCTGGGCAGGGTCTGCAGGTTGGCACGAGTGATATCGACACCGCCGGTGCCTGGGAACATGTCGATGAATGCCTTGTTCTGATTGACGGGCGATGCCTTGGCCGCGGCGACATGGGCGGCGCGCATGGCCGCAGGGTCGTGGGGGTCGTTCACATAGGATTTGATCATCTCTTCAAGGCTGGCGCCAAAGGCAGGCTTCTGCGCCATCGGCAGGTCGCGCCAGCTTTCGTCCACGCGGTAGATCACCGGCTCGCCCGGATACCCCTCGATGTTTTCAAGCGCGGAAAAGATCAACTCCTCGGCGGCAGAGGCATGGCAGCGCATGCACATCCCGTCACCACCCGCGCCAAGGGGTGGGCTGTAGGGGGGCTCGAACGTGTCGATGACCGGCATGCGCGCCTCCATCCCCGCCTTGTCCGCGAAATAGACCGAGGCAAAGAACCAGCCGCCATGCGACAGCGCACTGTCCTTGACCATCACGGTCCAGTTCAGCTTGCCATGGTCATAGGCGTATTTCGCCATCTCCTCTGCGACCTTTCCGGGGTCATTGGGATGCTTGGCGACAAGGCTGGCGTAATATTCGTTGTAGCGGGCCGACGGTGGGGTCACCATTTCCTTGACCACGATGGCCCCGTCGGCGATGGCGCCTTGCCGTCCCCCTTCAAGCCACGCCATGATCTCGGGCGAGTAATACATGCGCACCGCAGGGTGGACGCCAAAGCTCATGTCGAACACGAACGGGCCGGTATCGCGCCAGCTTTTGTCCCGTTTCCACCCCAGCCCCACATATTCGCGCTTTGCGATCCACGGAAACAATACGTTCTCGTAGTCGATCAACGGCAAGGTGCTCGGCAACGGCAACTGGGCGCTCTGCGCCGCGTGCGCGACCTCTTTGGCTGATGTGACATGAGAAAAGGAAAACAGGGCGAACAGGACGGTGGCGAGAAATCGGGCGCACATGAAATTGTCTCCGGTATCGAATACCGGCAGAATGCCACCTAAACGAGAATTTGTATACGCAAAGATTCGCCGATGGCGTGTAATTTTAAGCAAAATGGTGCTCTTGCCGTCTTGGCGCCCTTGAAGTGACGGGGTGGCGAACCAAAAGGCGGCGCTGTGCGCGCAGGCCGCGTCTGCCACATCCGACATGCGGCCTGCCGGATTTCGCCGAAAAAACGGAACTCTTGCGCGCCTGTCCCGTTGAATGGGTAACGTAACCAATCGACGGAGATCACAATGGCCGATGCCCTCAAAGTAATTCCCAAAAGAAACGACGTTTCAACCGGCGTGCAGGATACCAAGGCGGTCGCAACTGGTCTGTCTGACGTTCTGGCAGATACATATTGCCTGGTGTTCAAGACCCACGCGTATCACTGGAACGTCGAAGGACCTCTATTCTATTCGGTCCACAATCTTACGGAAGAGCACTATTCGAACATGTTCGAAGCCGCCGATGAACTGGCCGAGCGTATCCGCGCACTGGGCGAGTTGGCACCCTCCGCACTGAAGGATGTGGTAAGCCGGTCGCGGGTTGAGGATGCCGAAGGTGAGATGTCGACGGCTGACATGGTGGAGGATCTGGCCGCAGATCACGAACGGATCGCGCATCGTCTGCACGCGCTGGCCGAACTGGCAGCCGAAAACCGCGATATCGTGACCGAGGATCTGGCCACCGAACGGTCTGCCTTTCACGAACAAGCTGCATGGATGCTGCGTGCAATCGCCAAAAGCTGAATATGAAAAGACCCCGCCGGACCGATCCGGCGGGGTCTTTTACGACATGACGACAAGGTTCTAGGCTCTCAGCGTCTCGGTTGACGAAAAGAACATCGCCTGGCTGACAGCGGATTTCACTTGCGCCTCTGTGTACGGTTTCGAGATGAGGAACGCCGGTTCGGGCCCTTGCCCGGTCAGCAGCCGCTCGGGGAAGGCGGTGATGAAGATGACCGGAAGGTCGCCTTGCACGCCCAGAATGTCATTAACCGCATCAATCCCGCTTGAATTGTCGGCGAGTTGAATGTCCGACAGGATCAGGTCGGCGCTTTCTTCGCCGGCCAGTTGCACGGCGCGGTCACGGGTCCGGGCAATCCCGGTCACCCGGTGGCCCATATCGGCAACGATGGATTCCAGATCCATCGAAATGATGGCCTCGTCTTCGATGATCATCACGCGACCGGACACGTGCTGGCTCATTTCGGCATATGCGATGTTGATCAACTCCTGCGCTTCCTCAAGGGGCGCATCCATGACCTTTGCGACCTCAGCTGGCGAAAACTCCTCGACCGTGTGCAAGAGCAGCGCCTCGCGGGTGTTCGGTGTCAGCTTTGACAGATGGTCGCGGGCCTTTCGGGCGATGCCCGTGACATCTGAATCGTTGCCGAACACGGCGCCCGACGTGGTCCAGATGGCGTGAAAACTGCGGAACAGTGCCACTTTGGCATCTGAACCGCCCTCGTATTGATCGGGATTTGACAAGATCGCTTCAAGCGTCGCGATCGCATACGTGTCGCCGCTGTCCTGGCTGCCTGTCAGCGCCCGCGCATATCGACGGAGGTAAGGAAGGTTCGCGCCCACGTCGTCCGCGAGCTGCTCCCTAGCGTCTTTGTTCATTTTGTTTGCCTTTTTTGACTTAGTCTTGGAACCTTACGCGCGGCCATGCGTATTGGTTCCGTCAGACGCACATAAAATTAATCGAGAAACCAAACCCGATGACACGGCAGAACCACAAGACAGAGATCGACGCAGAGATCGACGCGAACCTCAAACGCGCCTTCGACACCCTCGCAAAGGAGCCCGTGCCAGACCGGTTCACGGACTTGCTCAACCAGTTGCGGACCGGAAACGCACAGACGTCTTCGGACAAGGGAGACCGCCATGACGACTGACCCGCGCGACGAGTTGGTCGAACATTTGGGTCCGCTCCGTGCCTTCGCACTCAGCCTGTGCAGGAATTCTGCAACGGCGGATGATCTGGTGCAGGAAGCCCTCATCAAGGCATGGACCAATATCGACAAGTTCGAACCGGGTTCGAACATGCGGGCCTGGCTCTTCACCATCCTGCGCAACACCTATTACTCGCTGCATCGCAAGCGCAAACGCGAGGTCGAGGATGTCGACGGGGCCTATGCCGATACCCTGTCGCAAAAACCGGATCACGACGGGCGGCTGGCCATGCGGGATTTCGGTGTCGCATTCGACCAACTCAACGACGAACAACGCGAAGCACTGGTGCTGGTCGGTGCAGGCGGCTTTTCTTACGAGGAAGCGGCAGAGACATGCGGTGTTGCCGTCGGCACCATCAAAAGCCGCGTGAACCGGGGCCGCGCGCGGCTGGCAGAGCTGATGGCGGTGGACGATCCCGACGATATCGAGTTGACGGACAGCGTGACTGTGGGGATCGTTTCAGCCCAAAACATGGCGTAGTTCGTGGCACAAGACAGGTTGACACGCGGGCTTTTCGTGCGCTTGGCCGGGCTGATGACCTTGGCCCTGTTCCCGTTGGGCGCAATCGCGCTGTGGCAGACCAATGAAGTGGTGAGCGCCACGGTCAGACTGTCCGAAGAGATTGTCCTGTCACAAACCGAGCGGGCCGCCGCCAGTGAACGGCGCCTGCTGGAACGGGGCCGGGGCGCAGCCGAAGGGCTGGCCGCGCTGTTGGGCCCTGTTGCCGGCGATGCCGCTCAATGTTCCGAGATGATGGCGCGTTTTGTGAGCCGTCAGGACACGTTCGTCTTTGCCGGGTTCATCGGTCGGGACGGGATGATGGAATGCACATCCAACGGTGTCACCTTCGACTTTGCAGATGATCCAAGTTTTGCCCGCGCCATCGAGCAGGAGGGGCAGATCTTTGAAGTGAACCTGTCAGGCGTCGCAACGGGCGATTCCGTGGTGATCATCAGCAATCCGGTTAAGATCGACGGCAGGTTCGCAGGCTTCGTCTCCCTGTCAATGCCGCACGAAACGGCAAAACCGCCTGCCGCTGGCCTGACCGAAGACAGCCGGTTCGATCACGTCACGATCAACCGGGCCGGCCGCATTCTGTTTTCCTCGCGCGAACTGTCCTCTGCCGGGGGCATCCTCCCGACCGACACGGATCCGACAGCGTTCCTCGAGCGCGACGGCGAAACGTTCCTCGCACGGTCGATTGACGGACGTGAACGGCTGTTTGCCATCGCGTCCATCGTACCGGGCGAGGTGGTCGTGGTCGGATCATGGTCCACGGGCCGCACGTTGAACAGCCTTGGAGCGACACCCGTTTGGGTGCCGCTGCTCTTTCCCGTCCTGATGTGGTTTGCGGGGCTTGCCGTGGCTTTTCTTGGACTGCACCGTCTGGTGATCCGCCATATCTACGCCCTGCGCCGATCCATGCGGCAGTTTGCGCTGGGCCAGCGCGACGAGCCGGGATTGCAGCTTGATGACCCGCCCGCCGAATTCGAAGTGCTCGAAACCTCATTCAATCGCATGGTCTATGCTCTGACCCACGCGGAACGTCAGGCGGAACAGGATCTCAGTGAAAAGACAATCCTGCTGCGTGAAATACACCACCGGGTCAAAAACAACCTGCAACTCATTGCGTCGATCATGAATATGCACGCGCGTGCCGCCAAAACGCCGGAAACGCGGGCCTTGCTGTCTCAACTTCAGCAACGGGTACGCGGCCTCGCGACCGTTCACCAGACGCTGAATGCCGACACTGACGATTCCACCGTCGATGCGCAAAGCCTGATCCGGCGGCTGGTCAGGGAATTGATCCCCATGGCCGATGCTCTGAAACGCGACATCCAGACCACCACCGACATTGCACATGTTCAGTTGGGACAGGATCAGGCCGTCACGCTGTCCATGCTGGCGGCGGAGGCGTTGACCAACGCCGTCAAGTATATCGACGCCCCACAAGGCCAGCCGCTGACCCTGGACATCTCGCTCACACAGGACAATGCACAGACACTGACGTTCACGATCATCAACTCCATCGGTCAAGGATCCGATCGAACACCCGATATGATGGAAAGCACCGGCATCGGTACGCGCCTGATGCGCGCCTTCGTCGCACAGCTGGACGGAGAAGAAAGCCGCGACGAAACCGAGACGCATTTCACGTACAGCGTCACCTTTTCCCTGACGGAGGTCGCGCCCGAAGCACCGAAACTATGGGCGCAACCGCACGCGACCGGATAACCCCGCACGGGCCGGTCGACGGCTAGATCAACGGGCGCTGGTGGATATTGTCGGGGTCGATGCCCGACAATTCGGCCAACGCCTTTTCATCGAGAATGCGCAATATCCCGTTGCTCCAATGCGCGATCTTCCTGTCCTTCAACTTCGCCAGCGTCTTGTTGGTGTGCACGAGGGACAGGCCCAATGCATCGGCCAGATCCTGTTGGCGAAAGGGCAGGGGACATGTGTTGTCCTTGTGCAGATCAAGCGAACGGGCCCGGCGATAAAACCGATGCAGGCTCCAGCCGATCTTTTCCAACGCGCCGCGCTGGCCAACAGTGGTCAGCGCATCGCCCAGAAAATGCTCCTCGACCGCAGCGATGTGGGTCAGGGCAAAGGCACGTTCGGGCTGGTTCTGGAACAGCTCGAACACCCGGCTGCGGTTAAAGACGCATAACCGCATCGGTGTCGTCGCCTCAACCGAGTGGCACATCGCATCAAGCACGCTCGCCTGCAATCCGATGAAATCGCCCGGCGTCACAAAGCCGATCACCTGACGTCGCCCGTTCTCCAGTGTCTTGTAACGTATCCCCATACCCGACAGTACGGTGAACAGCTGCGCCGCACGTGCGCCCTCCATGAACAGTTGCGTGCCTGAGTCTGCAACCATTTCGCCGGTTTTGAAGCGGTTCATGAACGCAACCTCCTCCGACTTGAACGGCAGAAAACCGTCCTTGCGTCGCAGCGGACAGTTGTCACAGCTGATTGTCGAAATATCACCTTGGTATGTCACAGTTTATTGCTCCCCTGAGCAGGCACATGGAATGAGGACGTCAAACGAAAACAAGAGCGAGATTTGATGACCGTGCGCACATGCCGCGATCACAGGTTTTCTGTGGTCATCACCCCAAATTTTGTCGAAGCCGAAGATGTCTCGGACGCGTTGCGCCGGGCCGGTTTCGATGACGTCGTTCACTTTCGGTCTATTGAACATGCCGCTACCGAACTTGCGGGCGATGCCCCGTTGCCGGCATTTGCGATCCTGTCGTTTCACGGCCCTGACGACGCGGCGGACGCATTGTGCGCGCGACTGCATCACGCAGGTTGCCGTCAGGTTCTGATCGACGGCGATCCCGCGCGCGCCCCCGCTCTGCATGCCGCGTTCCTGCGACGCCCCTACTCCAACACCCAGCTGGATCGGTGCATCGCGGATCTCATGCGGGACGGGCCGTCCACAGGCGGCACACATCAGGCGTGATCACGCCAGCTACCCCTGCGGCTCAATCATCTGTGCGTCATCGTCAACCAGCGCGGCATCGTCGTCCATGCTGGAATAGACATTCGCCACGAAAAAGAAGCCCGCGACCAAGACGACCGCTCCGATCCCGGCCAGGACAAACCAATGCTTGCGTGTCTGGGTTTCAATGTTTGTGTCGGGTGCCGACATCTTCCGTCTCCTTGTCATTCTGCGTTGTGGGCTTAACGCTCGAACCAGCGCGGAGTTCCATGTGCCATGTGTCAGATGACATTCAGGCTTGGTGCTGGCGCATCCCGTGATGACCACGGCAAAGCCTTGGCGTGTCGTGCAAATCGCAATTGGAACCAAAAGAAGTGCGTGGCGTTTCGCATCAAACGGCTCGGTTCAGGATATTGGTATGACGCAGACATCTTCTTCCCCCCTCGTCGAAGAGAAAGTCGAAGACGAGGCGGTCATAGAAGCGTCCGGCCTGTCGCCCCGTCTGATCTTTGAAACCATTCGACGTCATGGCGAAGAAGAGTTGAAGCGCCCCCTCAATACGCTCTTCTGGTCCGGCATCGCCGCAGGCATTCTGATCAGTTTTTCTGTCCTGGGCGAAGCATATCTACGCGCATACCTGCCCGACGCCGATTGGCGTTTCATTGTCGAAAACCTTGGCTATTCGCTGGGCTTTCTGCTCGTCATTCTGGGGCGGATGCAGCTGTTCACGGAAAATACGATCACCACCGTTGTCCCCGCTGTGATTGACCCGTGCCGCGCGGTTTTTGTCCGTGTCGCAACGCTCTGGTCGGTGGTCCTCTTTGCCAACATCATCGGCGCCTTCCTGATCGCGACCTTTCTTGTCTACACACCCGTTCTGACGCCTGACCTCCTCGCCATTGTCACGGACCTCAGCAAGCACGCGACAGGCTTTTCGCCGGTCGAGGGGCTGGTGCGCGGCATTCCCGCAGGCATCCTCATCGCCGCCATCGTCTGGATGCTGCCATCGGCGCAGAACAACGAAGTGCTCCTGATCATCATCTTCACATGGCTGATTGCACTGGGCGACTTCACCCACATCATCGCGGGTTCGGTTGAAATGGCAGTGCTGGCCGTTCAGGGGATGATCAGCGCACCGCAGGCCGTGTTCAGGTTTTTCCTGCCAGTCCTGGTCGGCAACGTCATCGGCGGCACGGCGGTGTTCACGATGATGACCTACGCCCAAATCCGGCCCGAGATCGACGAGACAGAATGAAACAGGGCGCCCGAAGGCGCCCTGCATGTCTTACCCATCTTTCGCGAGGCTCGATTTCTCCGCGTCCGGATCCTCCAGGCGCGCCTCTGTGCGTCGCTTGCTCAAATAGGCCCAACCCAAAACCAAACCAAAGGTCAGCGCAGGCAGGACAATGATAAGTGCTTCGATGTTCATACCGTGTCCTTTCTCGTTGCTCGGGGAAGGAACGCGCGTTTTCCATCAGTGTTCCCGCAGAACGACCTCTGGTTCAATCGGTCGCAGTGGGGCCGCGTATCGTGCGGCAAGAGCCGGCTCCCCCCACGGATTGCAGTGACGGGCCGACGTCTCGCTGGCCGAAACAGGTGCCAACCCGCGACTCGCTTGGGCGCGACCGACGATACTCATTGCCATCTGCTTGCTCTGGAAGGCGAATAAAAGCCTTTTACTCTCAATGTTCTGCGGGGTTTCACATCCCAGAATGATGAACGCACCTCAAAAATCCGTTGACATGATGTACGCCCCTCAAATAGCGTTTCCCCAAGGTCACCGCCAACACGGGACCGATAGGGAGGATCATATGAAAAAAGTGACTTCAGCCGCCGTAGGTGCGGCCCTGATGACGTCTGTGAGCGTGCCGACGATGGCCATGGCAGATGATTTGACACTGTGCTGGGCCGCCTGGGACCCGGCCAACGCTTTGGTAGAACTCAGCAAGGAATTCGAGGCCCAGTCCGGCCACACCATGAACTTCGAGTTTATCCCCTGGCCTAACTTCGCCGACCGGATGCTGAACGAGCTGAACTCGGGCGGCAAACTGTGCGACCTGCTCATCGGCGACAGCCAGTGGATCGGTGGCGGCGCCGAAAACGGCCATTACGTCAAGCTGAACGACTTCTTCGATGCCGAAGGGATCAGCATGGACGACTTCGCCCCCGCGACCGTCTACGCCTATTCCACATGGCCGAAGGGCACGCCCAACTACTACGCGCTGCCCGCCATGGGCGACGCCAACGGCTGGTTCTACCGCGCCGACTGGTTTGCCGACCCCGACATCCAGGCCGCTTTCAAAGAGGCCACAGGCCGCGACCTGGGCGAGCCGCAAAGCCAGAAAGAACTGCTTGAAATCGCCCAGTTCTTCCAGGGCCGCGAGATCGACGGCAAGACGGTCTATGGCGCCTCGATCTTCACCGAACGCGGCTCCGAAGGGATCACAATGGGCGTGACATCCGCGCTCTATCCCTGGGGGTTCAAATACGAAAACACCCCCGGCGCCTACGACATGGAAGGGGCGGTGAACTCGCCCGAAGCGGTCGAAGCACTGGAGTTCTACAAGGAATTCTACGAAACCGCGACGCCGCCGGGCTACACCAACTCCTACATGGGCGAGTCGCTCGACGCGTTCAAATCCGGGCAGGTCGCCATGGCGATGAACTGGTTCGCGTTCTTCCCCGGCCTCTACGCCGACCCGGCCACCGGCGGGGACAAGATCGACTTCTTCGTGAACCCACCGCAAAACCAGGCGGGCTCGACCCTGGGCGGGCAGGGGATCAGCGTGGTCGCCTATTCCGACAAGCAGGACGCCGCCCTGGAATACATCAAGTGGTTCGCCGATCCGGGCGTGCAGGCCAAGTGGTGGGAACTGGGTGGCTACTCGGCCCACAACTCGGTCCTGAACGATCCGGGCTTCAAGGACAGCGCGCCCTTCGCCGGTGACTTCCTCGAAGCGATGGGCGCGGTGCAGGACTTCTGGCAGGAACCGGCCTATGCCGAATTGCTGCTGGCCATGCAAAAGCGCATCCACGACTACGTGGTCGCCGATCAGGGCACGGCACAGGAAGCACTCGACAAGCTGATCGAGGACTGGACCGAAACCTTCGAAGACGAAGGCAAGCTCTAAACCACCTGCGGTGCGCAGTGAATGCGCACCCTACACCACCATCCGTCGGGTGCGCGGTCTCCGCGCACCGCACCTTCCTCTTTGCCTTGCGGTAGCCCTATGACAGACACCATCACCGACCGCGCCGCCAAGGCCACGCCGCCCCGCGTCGCGCGCAAGATCAAGGGGCTCAGTGACCGGGCAATCGCCTGGATCTTTGTCGCACCCACGATCTTCCTGCTGCTGGCCATCAACATCTTCCCGCTGATCTGGACGATCCAGCTCAGCTTCACCAACTACCGCGCCAACCGTCTGACGCGCGAACCGGAATTTATTGGTCTACGCAACTACGAACGCATCCTCACGGACAGCGACATCTGGCTGAACATGCAGGCCACCGCGCATTTCCTGTTCTGGACCATCGCGCTGCAGGTGCTGATCGGCTTCACGCTGGCCTGGCTCATCAACAAGAAATTCAAGGGCAACGACCTCTGGACCACGATCATCGTGCTGCCGATGATGCTGTCGCCCGCGGTGGTCGGCAACTTCTGGAAATTCCTCTACCAGCCTCAAATCGGGCTCTTCAACTACATCGTCGCCTTCTTCACCGGCAAGGACCCCAGCAGCTTCGAAATGCTCGGCTCCGTCCAACTGG
Source organism: Tateyamaria omphalii (assembly GCF_001969365.1). NCBI lineage: Bacteria > Pseudomonadati > Pseudomonadota > Alphaproteobacteria > Rhodobacterales > Roseobacteraceae > Tateyamaria > Tateyamaria omphalii. The sequence continues at coordinate 765,467 of NZ_CP019312.1, forward strand.
CGCCGTGGTCCATCGTGATCGTGGACACCTGGATGTGGACGCCCTTCGTGATGCTGATCTGCCTCGCCGGGCTCCGCTCCATCCCCGACTACATCTACGAAGCGGCCGAGGTCGACCGCGCCTCCAAACTCCGCCAATTCTTCACCATCACAATCCCAATGGTGCTGCCCTTCCTGATGCTGGCGGTCCTCTTCCGCGGGATCGAGAACTTCAAGATGTTCGACCTCGTCGTGCAACTCACCGGCGGCGGCCCCGGCTCCACCACCGAACTGACATCCATCAACCTCAAACGCGAGGCGTTCGAAAAATGGCGCACCGGCTACGCGTCTGCCTACGCCATCATTCTTTTCGTGACGGTGTTCGGCCTCGCCAGCATCTACGTCAAAGCCCTCAACAAGGTGAAGGAACGCTGAGCATGACCAGATCCATCCTTCATTTCGCCAGAAAAACCGTCGGGGGGAGGTGCGTCTGCACCGGGGGGCAGACAGCCCCCCTCCGAACCCCGACACCCCAAACGGACCTCAGATCATGAGCGCCTATTCCGTCACCGAACCCAGCACACGGTCGAAATGGTTCGCCGGCTCGTTGGTCATCCTCTACGCGCTGATCACGATGATCCCGCTGGCATGGATCATGCTCACCGGCTTCAAATCGCCCAGCGACGCCATCAGCTACCCGCCCAAGGTCGTGTTCGAACCCACGCTCGAAGGGTACGTGAACCTCTTTACCACCCGCACACGGCAGACGCAGGAATTCCTGGATGCCAACCCGCCGCAGAACTGGGCGGACGAGATCGTGCGCGATTACGACATGGTCATCGTCGGCCCCTCGAAATTCGGCGAACGGTTCCTCAACTCGGTCATCATCGGCTTCGGCTCCACGTTCCTGAGCATCTTCCTCGGCACCCTCGCGGCCTATGCGTTCTCGCGCTTCAAAATCCCGCTGGCCGACGACCTCCTGTTCTTCATCCTCAGCACGCGGATGATGCCCCCCATCGCCGTCGCGATCCCCATCTTCCTGATGTACCGCAACCTCGGGCTGTCGGACACGCATCTGGGCATGATCCTGCTCTACACGGCCGTGAACATCTCGCTTGCCGTCTGGCTGCTCAAGGGCTTCATCGACGAAATCCCGCGCGAGTACGAAGAGGCGGCCCTGATCGACGGCTACACACGGTTCCAGGCGTTCTACAAAGTGGTGCTCCCTCAAGCCGCCACCGGCATCGCATCGACGGCCATCTTCTGCCTGATCTTCGCATGGAACGAATACGCCTTCGCCGTGCTGCTGACCTCGGCCACGGCGCAGACGGCACCGCCCTTCATCCCAACGATCATCGGCGTCGGCGGTCTCGACTGGCCTGCGGTTGCGGCGGGGGCCACGATCTTCCTGTTGCCCGTGATGATCTTCACCATCCTGCTGCGCAAACACCTGCTGCGCGGCATCACATTCGGAGCGGTCCGCAAATGATGTCACCATGCGCTGACACAACATCTTGGTGCACCGCAGCGGTGTACGGGTTGTGCACAGGGTGTGCACGGGATGTGCATGCCGGTTTTCGACAGAATGAGGTGCCGACATGAAAGGGTTCTTCACCGGTCTCATGCGCCTGCGCCGCGGCCCGTGGGAGGCGCTGGCGACCATCATCATCGCGCTGGGGGTCTTCATGCTGATGCAACCCTTCGTGCTCTGGGCGTTCACCTATTCCTTCATCACGACACTGGTGGGCACCGTCATGTTCATCGTCGTCAGCCACTTCCCGGAAGGTGAGTAATGGCCGAGATTGTCATCAAAAACGTCCGCAAGGAATTCGGCGATTTCGTCGCCGTGCGCGAGTCGAGCTTTACCATCGAAGACGGTGAATTCTTTATGCTTTTGGGCCCCTCGGGCTGCGGCAAAACCACCACCTTGCGCATGATCGCAGGGCTCGAATTGCCCACCTCCGGAGAGATCTATCTCGACGGCGAAGAGATCGGTCAGCGCCCACCCTCCGAACGGGATATTGCCTTTGTTTTCCAGATGTTCGCCCTCTACCCTCACATGAACGTCTACAAGAATCTCAGCTATCCGCTGGTCAGCCAGGGCATGCCACGCGCCCAAGTCCGGGCCAAGGTGGACGAGGTCGCAACGATCCTCGGGATCAAGGACATCCTCAAGAAGCCCGTGGGCGGTCTGTCGGGCGGCGACCGCCAGCGCGTGGCCCTTGGCCGCGCCATCGTGCGCGAACCCAAGGCCTTCATGATGGACGAACCCCTTGGCGCGCTCGACGCCGAATTCCGCGAACACATGGCCGAGGAACTCCGCGCCCTGCACGACCGCATGGGCGCCACCACTGTCTATGTCACCCACGACCAGCTCGAAGCCATGCAGATGGGCGACAAGATCGTCGTGATGAACAACGCCGTCGTCGAACAATTCGGCAAGCCGCAGGACATCTACGACATGCCCGCCACCATGTTCGTGGCGGATTTCATCGGCTCCCCCTCCATGAACTTCCTGAATTTCAACGGAAAAATCGCGAACGGCGAAGGGTTGGTCACGCTTGCCGATCAGACAATGAGCGTGCCGACCCTGCGCGAGGGCGCAGCCGGAGACCTCGTCTTCGGCGTCCGCCCCGAACACATCCACCTCTCCGACAACGGCGCCTACCGAGGCAAAGTGCTGGCCACCGAATACCTCGGCACGACCCAGATCATCACGCTCGACACGCCCAACGGAGAGGTCAAGGCGCGCATCGCCTCCGACCAGCCCGCCACGGTGGGCGAGACGGTGGGCCTTGGCTTCAACAGCAAAACGATAACCCTGTTCGACAAGGCCACTGGCCACGCCCTGCGCTCGGAACTGAACGAAGGAGTGCTGGCCCATGGCTGAGGTACAACTGACCGGGGTTTCAAAATCTTTCAAAACCACGCAGGCCATCATCGACATGGACCTGACCATTCCCGACGGCGCCTTCGTCGTCCTGCTTGGCCCCACCGGGGCGGGCAAGACCACGACCCTGCGCCTGATCGCCGGACTGGAAAAGCCCGACACCGGGGACATCAAGATCGGCGGCACCTCCGTGACCAATCTGACCCCCGCACAGCGCGACGTGGCGATGGTGTTCCAACAGTATTCGCTTTACCCGCACATGTCCGTTCGCGACAACCTGGCCTTCCCTCTACGCTCCCCCATCCTCAAGACTCCCGAGCATGAAATTACACGCAAAGTCAAAGAGGTGGCGGAGGTTCTTCACATTCCACATAAGCTCGACAACAAGGCGACCGAATTGTCTGGGGGCGAGATGCAGCGCGTGTCCATCGGTCGTGCGCTGGTGCGCGACCCGCAGGTCTACCTCATGGACGAACCGCTCAGTTCGCTCGACGCAAAGCTGCGCGCCGACCTCCGGATCGAGCTGAAACGCATCCACGCCGAACTGGCTGCCACGCTGCTCTACGTGACCCACGACCAGATCGAAGCGATGACCATGGCCACCCATGTGGGCGTGCTGGACGAGGGGCGGATGGTGCAGTTCGGCACCCCGCGCGACATCTATGAAAACCCGCGCACAGCCTATGTCGCGGCACGTCTGGGACAACCGCGGATCAACCTGCTGCCTGTGGGGCTGCTGGGTGAAAACGCCCCGGCAGACGCGCATCAGGTAGGGCTGCGGCCCGAAAACATCCGCCACGGAACGGGGCGCGACGCACAGGTCGTGCGTGTTGAACGGCTTGGCGATCAGACGCGTCTGCACCTGAAAGTGGCCAATCACGATGTGATCACCCTGACCGATCCGCACACCAGCCTCAGCCCGGGCGAAACCATTCAAATCGCACCGGAAAACCCCGTTTTCTTTGACGCGGCAGGCGCACGGATCACCTGAGAAAGGACAAGCACATGGCACAATTCGTCAATGCGAAAGAGGATCTGGTCAAAGAGGCCATCGACGGTCTGCTCGCGTGTTCCGGCGGCGCGCTGACGCGGCTGGATGGGTATCCGCATATCAAGGTCGTCTACCGCGCCGATTGGGTGCGCGACCGCGTCGCGCTGATCTCCGGCGGCGGGTCGGGTCACGAACCTGCGCATGCAGGTTTCGTGGGCCCCGGCATGTTGACGGCCGCAGTTTGTGGCGAAGTGTTCGCCTCCCCCTCGGTCGAGGCGGTCCTGGCTGGCATTCTGGCGGTCACGGGAGAGGCAGGCTGCCTGCTGATCGTCAAGAACTACACCGGCGACCGTCTGAACTTCGGCCTTGCCGCCGAACGGGCGCGGGCACTGGGCCGCAAGGTCGAGATGGTGGTTGTCGATGACGACATCGCGCTGCCCGACCTGCCGCAACCGCGCGGTGTGGCGGGCACGCTCTTCGTGCACAAGATCGCCGGCGCCATGGCCGAGGCGGGCAAACCGCTGGAGGACGTGGCAGAGGCCGCCCGCAGGGTCATCGCCAGCGTCGTTTCCATCGGCACCAGCCTTGATACGTGCACCGTTCCCGGCTCGCCGAAAGAGAACCGGATCCCCGCTGGCAAGGCTGAGCTTGGCCTCGGTATTCACGGGGAACCGGGCGTCGAACAGGTGGATTTCGCGGGCGCGTCCCAAGCGATGAACATGGTGCTCGACAAGCTCGCTGAACACAGCAAACAAGGGCCCTGTGTCGCGCTTGTGAACAATCTTGGCTCGACCACACCGCTCGAGATGTCGGTGCTCAGTCACGGTCTGGCCCAGTCGGGGATTGCCAGTCACGTGATCGGCCCCGCGCCAATGATGACCTCGCTGGATATGCACGGTTTCTCGGTCTCAATCCTGCCCGTTGCTGCGGACGACCTTGATGCGCTTGCGGCCCCAGTGCCCATGGCGGCATGGCCCGGTCTGCAGGGCATTGTGGACGTGCCGGTTACTGCTTTGCCCGACGGATTGACGCCCATCGAACCAATTCCGTCTGCCAATGCCCAGACGGGTGCGACGATCGCGCAAGTGGCGGACGTGCTGATCTCTGCCGAAGACGATTTGAACGCATTGGACGCCAAGTCCGGCGATGGCGATACGGGCAGCACGCTCGCGACGGCGGCGCGGGCCCTCAAGGACAGGTTGGACGCGATGCCGCTCGCCGACCTGACGCAGCTTTTCCCGGCACTTGGCAATGAGTTGAGCCAGACCATGGGGGGGTCGTCCGGCGTGATCCTGGCGATCTACTTCAACGCGGCGGGTGATGCTTGCGCGGGTGGCGCACCGGTGCACAAGGCGCTGGCGGAGGGCCTGAAGCGGGTCAGCGATGTCGGCGGCGCCAAGGTGGGCGACCGGACGATGATCGACGCGTTGGCGCCTGCTTTGCAGGCATTGTCGGACGGGATTGATGCATCCGCCACTGCGGCGCGGCAAGGGGCAGACAGCACAGCGCATATTCACCGTGCAAAGGCGGGCCGGGCGGCATATGTCCCCTCCGAAAACCTCAAGGGCCACAACGATCCGGGGGCGGAGGCGGTGGCGCTGGTGTTCGAGGGGTTGGCACAGGCCATGAAGGGATAGGCTCGGTTGAACAAACAGGACACGAAAAGCGGTCTCAAGCCCACCGTCAACGACATCGCCCGCGTGGCGGGCGTGTCGCTGGCGACGGTCGACCGTGTCCTGAACGCGCGCCCCGGCGTGCGGTCCGTGACCATAGAAAAGGTGAATAAGGCGATCGCCGATCTGGGCTATGTCCGTGACACGGCGGCCGCCAACCTGGCGCGTGGGCGGGTTTACAACCTGCTCTTTATCCTGCCTGACACGGCAAATGAGTTCGTCGTGGCGCTGGATGCGCATGTGACCGAACAGGGGGCGAAGCTGCGGCACCAGCGCACGACATTGGACACTGTGCGTGTGCCCCCGTTTGATCCGCAGGCGATCGTGCAGGCGCTGGATCACGTGGACGCCACGCGCACCGATGGGGTTGCCGTCTTTGGGCCTGAAACGCCATCGGTGCGGGATGCGGTGAAACGGGCACGGGCGCGCGGGATCGTGGTTGTCGCTCTTGTCGCGGATTTGCCCAGCTCGGACCGCGACCACTTCATCGGCGTTGACAACGTGGCCGCAGGCCGGACAGCGGCCCATCTCATGGGGCGTTTTGCCAAGCGGGGCGGGCGGGTGCTGGTCATCACGGGCTCGCGTCTGGCGCGTGACCACTTGGAACGGCGCAAGGGCTTTGATGCGGTCATGTCGGACCGGTTTCAGGACCTTGATGTGGTTGCAAGTATCGAGGGGCGGGATGATCCAGATTTGATCCGCAACATGCTGCCCGATGTATTCGCGTCCTATCCAGACCTCTGCGGCATCTACTCGTCTGCGGCAGGCAACCCGGGGTTGATCCAGTATCTAAGTGACAATCCCCAGCCCGGTCTTGTGGTCATCGCGCACGAGCTGACACCGACCTCGCGGACGGCCTTGGAGCGGGACGTGTTTGATGCCATCATTTCGCAGGACACGGGCCATCTGGTGCGGTCGGCTGTTCGGCTGATGAAAGCCACCGCCGACAGGCAACCCATTGACCATACGCAGGAACGCATTCGTATCGACATTTATCTGAAGGAAAACATGCCGTCGCCGTAGCGGCATGGAGGGAGGAGACATCATGAAAACCATCAAGGGCCCCGCGCTGTTTCTGGCGCAGTTCGCAGGCGATGAAGCGCCGTTCAATTCGTGGGACGCGATCACCAAATGGGCAGCTGAGTGCGGCTACAAGGGCGTGCAGGTCCCCAGCTGGGACGGACGGCTTTTTGACGTGATGACGGCCGCCGGCTCGCAGGACTATTGCGATGAGTTCATGGGGCAGGCGCGTGAGAACGGGGTCGAGGTGACTGAACTGTCGACCCACCTGCAAGGTCAACTTGTGGCCGTGCATCCCGCATACGATACCGCCTTTGACGGGTTTGCAGCCGAAGAGGTGCGCGGCAATCCCAAGGCGCGTCAGGCATGGGCGGTGGAGCAGGTCAAATACGCCCTGTCTGCCTCGTCCCGCATGGGGATCAAGGCGCATGCGACCTTCTCTGGCGCCTTGGCGTGGCCTTACATTTATCCGTGGCCGCAGCGTCCTGCGGGCCTTATCGAGACGGCGTTTGACGAGTTGGCGGCGCGCTGGCGCCCGATCCTGGATCATGCCGAGGATATGGGCGTCGATGTCTGCTATGAGATCCATCCGGGCGAGGACCTGCATGACGGCGTGACCTTCGAGATGTTCCTTGAGCGGCTGGACAACCACCCGCGCTGCAACATGCTCTATGATCCCAGCCACTACGTGCTGCAATGCCTTGATTACATTGATAATATTGACATCTACAAGGATCGTATCCGCATGTTCCACGTCAAGGACGCCGAGTTCAATCCGACGGGGCGGCAGGGGGTCTACTCCGGCTATCAAAGCTGGGTGGATCGCGCGGGTCGCTTCCGGTCGCTTGGCGACGGGCAAGTGGATTTCGGGGCGGTGTTCTCGAAAATGGCGGCCAATGATTTTGATGGATGGGCCGTGGTGGAATGGGAATGCTGCCTAAAGCACCCCGAAGACGGCGCACGCGAAGGCGCGCAATTCGTCAAGGATCACATCATTCGCGTGACCCAGCGGGCCTTTGATGATTTTGCCGATGGCGGGACGGACGAGGCGGCCAATCGCAAGATGCTGGGCATCGAGGGCTAGCGTTGGCGCATTTGGCAGATCGGCCCTTCGGGGAGGATTTTTTGAACCAGAGAAGAGGGGCGGTCGCGCAATTATGCTGACCGGGAGGATGAGATGAGCCGAATTAGACTGGGCATGGTGGGCGGCGGCAACGACGCCTTTATCGGTGGCGTGCACCGTATTGCGAGCCGTATTGATGATCGTTTCGAGTTGGTGGCGGGCGCGCTTAGCTCGACACCCGAGAAGTCGCAAGCCAGTGGGGCGGCTTTGGGCCTGCCGCGCATCTATGACGACTTCAAGCAGATGGCGCAGCGCGAGGCGCGGCGGAAGGATGGGATTGACGCCGTCATCATCGTGACCCCCAACCACGTGCATTATGCGGCGGCGCGCGAGTTTCTGAAGCGCGGCATTCATGTCATCTGCGACAAGCCGCTGACCTCGACTCTCGCGGACGCCAAGAAGCTGGTGAAGGCGGCAGAGGACAGTGATGCGCTGTTTATCCTGACCCACAACTACACCGGCTATCCGATGGTGCGTCAGGCGCGGGAGATGGTGGCAAACGGCGACATCGGCACCATTCGCGTGGTGCAGGTGGAGTATCCCCAGGACTGGCTGACGGTTGAGCAGGACTTTAAGCAGGCTGAATGGCGCACCGATCCGGCGCGCTCGGGTGCGGGTGGATCGACGGGCGATATCGGCACGCATGCCTTCAATCTGGCCTGCTTCATCACCGGGCTTGAAGTGGAGAGCCTTGCTGCGGATCTGACAGCTTTTGTGCCGGGGCGGCAGGTGGATGACAACGGCCACGTCATGCTGCGCTTTGAAGGTGGTGCCAAGGGAATGCTGTGGTGCAGCCAGGTGGCGCCGGGCAATGAGAATGCGCTGCGCATCCGCATCTATGGCGACAAGGGCGGACTGGAGTGGGCGCAGGAGGACCCGAACTACCTGTGGCACACGCCGTTCGGCGAACCCAAACGCCTGATCACCCGCAACGGGGCGGGGGCAGGCGATGCTGCCGCCCGAGTGTCGCGCATTCCACCGGGCCATCCGGAGGGGTATCTTGAGGGCTTTGCCAACGTCTACACCGAGGCGGCGGATGCGATCATGGCGGCCAAGGCAGGGCAGGACGCGCCTGCGGATGTGCTGTACCCGACTGTGCATGATGGATTGAAGGGCGTGCAGTTCGTCTCGGCCTGCGTGAAATCCTCGGCCCGGAATGCGGCCTGGGTGAAGCTGGATCACTGAACGATGGGCCAAGGGGCGGCTTGACCCGCCCCGGCCCTTGTCATATCTGATGCAGCGGAGCCGCGGGCGTTGTGTAGTGGTAAGACCTTAGCCTTCCAAGCTAATGACGCGGGTTCGATTCCCGCCGCCCGCTCCAAACCTTTCCCATGCGCCGCCCTGTCCACTTGACCTGACAGCACCGGTACGGGCATGTGCGGGGTGCAAAAGTTGCCGGAGACCGCATGGCCGACCAGACGACCGCCGCCGCACCGCCCAATCCGGGCACGGAAGAGCGCGAAAAATCCAAGCAGATCGGTGCCTTGCGCGCCCTTTGGCCCTTTGTCCTTCCTTATTGGAAGCTGATGTGCGCGGCCATCGCGGCCCTTGTATCGACGGCCATCGTGTCGCTGACGCTGCCTTTGGCCGTGCGGCGTGTGGTGGACAATTTCAATACGGCCGAGTCCGAAATCCTCGACCTCTATTTTCTGGCAGCCATCGGCATTGCGGGTCTTTTGGCCATTGGCACGGCGGTCCGCTATATGCTGGTGACGCGGCTGGGGGAACGGGTTGTGGCAGACATCCGCAAGGCGGTGTTTGACCGTGTGATCGGGATGTCGCCCAGTTTCTATGAAAACATCATGACGGGCGAGGTGCTCAGCCGGATCACCACCGACACGACGCTGATCCTGAGCGTCATCGGCTCGTCCATCTCGATCGCGCTGCGCAACGTGCTGATCTTTGTGGGCGGGTTGATCCTGATGCTGCTGACCTCGGCCAAGCTGACCGGTCTTGTGCTGTTGATCGTTCCGGCCGTCATCGTGCCAATCCTTGTTTTGGGGCGCCGTTTGCGGGTGCTGAGCCGTGAGAATCAGGACTGGATCGCCGCGTCGTCCGGGAGCGCGTCGGAGCAGCTGAGCGCGGTGCAGACCGTGCAGGCGTTCACCCATGAGACCACGAGCCGGGCGATGTTTTCGGATGTGACCGAGCTGAGTTTTGGCTCTGCCCGTCGGCGTATCGCCGTTCGGGCCCTGATGACGGCCATTGTGATCTTTCTTGTGTTTGTTGGTATTGTCGGCGTCCTGTGGATCGGAGCGAACGACGTGCGGTCGGACGTGATGACAATGGGGGCGCTGATCCAGTTTGTCATCTATGCCGTGATGGTGGCGGGTGGCGTTGCCGCCCTGTCCGAGATCATCGGGGAATTGCAGCGCGCCGCCGGCGCCACAGAACGTCTGGTAGAGCTTTTGCAGGTCGAGGATGCGGTGCAGGATGTGGCCGCGCCTACCGCGCTGCCTGCGCCGGTTCGGGGCCATATCCAGTTCGAAGACGTGCGCTTTGCCTACCCCTCGCGGCCCGGCATCAACGCGCTGGATGGCGTGACGCTTGATATCCAGCCCGGTGAGACAGTGGCTTTCGTTGGGCCGTCCGGCGCCGGGAAAACCACCATTATTCAGATGCTTCTGCGGTTCTATGACCCGCAGGACGGGCGCGTGCGGTTGGACGGGGTCAATGTGGCCGAAATGGCGCGCGAGGCGTTCCGCCAACACATTGCACTCGTCCCTCAGGATCCCATTATCTTTGCTGCATCAGCTGCTGAAAACATCGCCTTTGGTCGCCCCGGTGCGACGCAGGCCGAAATACAGGCGGCCGCGCATGCCGCTGCGGCGCATGAGTTCATCAGCGCCTTGCCGCAGGGCTATGACAGCCCCTTGGGCGAGCGTGGTGTGATGCTATCGGGTGGGCAGAAGCAGCGCATCGCCATTGCCCGTGCGATCCTGCGTGACGCGCCCGTTTTGCTGCTGGATGAGGCGACCAGCGCGCTGGATGCTGAAAGCGAGCGTGCAGTGCAAGAGGCGGTGGATACGCTGGCGCAGGGGCGCACCACATTGATCGTGGCGCACCGGCTGGCGACGGTGAAGATGGCCGACCGCATTGTCGTGATGGATCAGGGCCGGATCGTTGCCCAAGGGCCGCATCACCAGCTGGTCGCCGAGGACGGGCTTTATGCGCGTTTGGCGCGCTTGCAATTCACCGATGGGGTCGCCGCCGAGTAGACAGCGGCGGGTTGTTCTGACCCAAGGTCACCTGATCTGACGCGGCGTCCGACAGGACGCTTGTCCCTTGCAATGCTTGAACATTGCGGCAATCCACCGCATCTTGTTGGGCGAGGGATCATTGCGCCCATACGAAAAAAGACATGGCGCTACAGGGAGGAAGACCATGACATATGCCGGGTTCGCGGACCGCGATGCCATTGAAAACGAAATGCCATGGGAAGAGCGCGATGTCGCTAAAACCCTCTTTGGTATGCTGAGCGACACGGCTGAGAAGTTTCCCAACCACAATGCAGTCAGTTTCCAGATATTCTCGGACCCGAAGTCCAAGGCAGAGACGCTGACCTGGACCCAGTTGCAGGGCCGGACCGCGCAATGCGCCAACATGCTGCGCACGCACGGTATCGGGCCCAAAGATGTGGTGGCCTATGTTCTGCCCAACGCGACCGAAACCATCGTGGCCCTTCTGGGCGGTGCGACGGCGGGGATCGTGAACCCGATCAACCCGCTGCTGGATGCCGAACAGATCGGCGCCATTCTGCGCGAGACGGGCGCCAAGGCCGTCATCACGTTGCGCGCGTTTCCCAAGACGGACGTGGCGCAGAAGACGACCGAGGCGGTCAAGCTGGCGCCGAACGTCAAGACCGTGCTTGAGGTCGATCTGCTGGGCCACGTGTCGGGCCTGAAGTCGTTTATCATCCCGCTGATCCGTCCCAAGATGGAGAAAGCGCCTGGCGTTACCTACCTGAATTTCAACGAGGAGTGCGCCAAGCATCCGACCACCCTGCAATTCGAGGACGTGCAGGAAGATCGGGTTGCCTGCTACTTCCACACGGGCGGCACCACCGGCATGCCGAAGGTGGCGCAGCACAAGTATTCCGGCATGGTTTACAATGGGTGGGTTGGGGCGACGACGCTCTTGACCGCAGAAGATAACATATTGGCGCCATTGCCACTTTTCCACGTGATGGCCGCGCATGTGCTGCTCCTGGGCGCTGTTGCATCGGGCGCGCATTGCATCTTCCCCACGCCGCAAGGCTACCGGGGCGAGGGCGTGTTCGACAACATCTGGAAGCTGACGGAGCGCTGGAAGATCACCTTTATCGCGTCTGTTCCGACGGCCATCGCCGCGATGATGCAGCGTGGGATTGATGCTGACATCAGCACGGTGAAATCCACATTCTCGGGTTCTGCACCGCTGCCGCAAGAGCTGTTCCGGCGCTATGAAAGTGCCGCGGGTGTCGAGATTGTCGAAGGGTACGGCATGACCGAGGCAACCTGCCTTGTGTCCGGCAACCCGATCGACGGAGAGAAGAAAATCGGGTCCGTCGGCATCCCGTTCCCTTATACCGAAGTCAAGATTTACAAAGGCACCCCCGAAGGCCCGATCGAGGCGGGTGTGGACGAGATTGGCGAGATTTGTGTCAGTAATCCGGGCGTCTGGCCCGGCAATACGTATACCGAGGCGGACAAGAACAAGGACTTGTTCTACAATGAGAAATTCCTGCGCACGGGCGATCTGGGGCGCCGGGATGCGGATGGGTATTTGTGGATCACCGGCCGCGCCAAGGATTTGATCATTCGCGGCGGTCACAACATTGATCCCGCAGAGATCGAAGAGGCGCTGCTGGGTCATGAAGCCGTCGCCTTTGCCGGGGCCATCGGGCAACCGGACAAGCATTCTGGTGAAATTCCATGCGCCTATGTGGAGCTGGTCGATGGGGCCAGTGTTACGCCGGACGAGTTGATCGCCTTCTGCAAGGAACATGTGCACGAGCGCGCGGCGCAGCCCAAGCACATGACCATCATGGGCGAATTGCCGAAGACGGCTGTTGGCAAAATCTTCAAGCCCGACCTGCGCAAAGAAGCCATCACGCGCATCTACAATGCGGCATTGACCGATGCCGGATTGAAGGCGCAGGTGGTCGCAGTGACGGACGACAAGAAGCGCGGGTTGGTGGCGCAGGTGGCTGCCAGTGGCGAGAGCGAGACGGCGATCCAGACGGTTCTGGGCGATTTTGTCCGGCCCTGGGAAATGGCGTCGGAGGCAATGGCGGCCGAGTAATCCGTAGCGCACCGTGCGCGGCGCGCTGTGAGACCGGGGAAGGCGCGAAACTGCGAAGTCTGTCGCGCCTTCCGCGTATTTCGGCCCCCTTGGGGCCGCACACGATCTGGCAACGACTGGCAGGTTGGCAAACGGTGCGGCGTGGCGTCAACGGATCGGTCATATTTACTCTGACATGACAGAGACGTGAGCGGCGGCGCACCCGTTTGTCGGGTATCTTTACGGCACCAAAGACTGTCAGTGAGAGATCCCCATGCCCAAATCCAGGAAGCGCGTGAAAGCGGTGACAACGTCATCGGACACGTTGCCAGCCGTCTCGCGCCGGGTGCTGCTAAGCGGCGGGGCGGTTGCGTCAGCCGTGGTGCTGGGCGGTGGGTTCTGGGGTGTGAGTTCGTTCCGGACCTATGCGGCGGAGCATGACCTGACCCGCGTCGGCCAGGGCGATCCGGCCATTGTGCAGATTCACGATCCGCAATGTCCGACCTGCACCGCCCTTCAGAAACAGACGCGGCGCGCGCTGCGCGATTTTGACGATTGCGGGATGGCCTATCTGGTGGCGGATATCAACACGCCAGAGGGCGCGGCCTTTGCCCGCCGGTTCAATGCGCCGAATGTGACCCTGCTGCTGTTTGACGGGCAGGGGGAGTTGCAGCGCCGGGTGCAAGGGGTGCAGCAAGCGGCGCAGTTGGCCGAAGTGTTTTCGGCGCACAAAGCGGCGGTCTGATCAGGACAGGAACGGAGCGCCCCGCATCGTGTCGGGGATGTCAGCGCCCAGACGGTTTAGTATGGTCGGGGCCAGTTGCAGCTGGTCAATCACTGTGCCCGCATCAGGTCCCGTGGCATCGCCAAAATAGTAGAGCGCGGTGTCCTGTTGCAGTGCGCCGCGCCCGCCGTGATGGCCGCGGTCGTCCTGACCGTGATCGGCAGTCACGATCACCTCGTACCCCATGTCGCGCCAGCGGGGGATGAAAGGGGCGAGCATCTCGTCCATGACGAAACAGGCGTGATCCATCTCCTGGCAGTCGTGGAAAAAGCGGTGCCCCATGCTGTCGAGCGTGCAGGTGTGCAGCATCCCGTAGGTCAGGTCGAAGCGCGCGCAGAGGTTGGTGAGCGTGCCGAAGAGGTCCACGTCCGAGGGCGTCATCTGGTTGATCAGCCCGTATCCCGTCATCGTATGAAAGCGCCCGTGGTTGATCGTGTCGCTTTCGGTTTCGTCATATTCGATGTCTCGGACACAATCGAAAGGGTGCCGGTTGAACAATTCGGACCAGAAGGAATGCGCCACGGCGCCTGTGGTTCCGCCCGCCTTGCGGACCTGTCCGAAGACGTCCGGCTGTGTCAGCCGAAAGACGTTGCCATTGCCGGTGCAGCCATGTTGCGCCGGTGTGACTCCGGTGTGGATCGAGGCGTAGCAGGAGGCGGAGATCGACGGGATCACGCTGCGGTGCGTCCATGTTTGCGCGTCGCCGCTGTCCACCCAGCCTTCGAGGTTGCCAAAGAGGCGGCGGAAATTGCGCAACGGCACGCCGTCGAGGATGATGAGCAGGAGTTTGTTTGTCATTGGACCGCAACCCGGTGAGTTTTGACGGGAGCGTAGGTCCAATTCCGCAGGCCCTCAATCTTTCAATCGCGCAAGTGGCCCTTCAAGGTCGCAGGGCCATCATGGCGTTGCGGATGTCGCCATTTGTCAGCGCCGGGTTCGCCGCTTTGAAACAGTCCATGACGGTGCCGCGTTGAGCGCGCGACAGCCGCTGGCCGGGGACCGCGTCGGCTGGAATGCAGTTTTGGACCTGTTCTTCGGTCAGGTTCAGGCCGGCTGCCAGTTTGGCAAAATCAAGTTGACCCTCTTGGGCCGCGGCAAGCGACGGCAGCCAAATGGCCGCAAAGATGGTCAGAGGGGGCAGGACGTGTTTGCGCATCGGTCGCTCCATATCTGCAGGACATGGAAGTGATACGGAGGTGCTGTCGGGTTCCGTCGCGGGAAATCAGTTCCCGGCGCTTTCCATCTTGCGGTTGGCGATGACCTCTTCCAGCCAGCCGAGCTTCATCTCTGGGACTGAGCTGAGCAACAGGTCGGTGTAGTCGTCATACGGGGGCGTGAGCACCTCGGATTTGGTGCCATAGCGCTGGACGCGGCCCTGGTACATCACCGCGATGCTGTCGGAGATCGCTTTGACCGTGGCGAGATCGTGGGTGATAAAGAGATAGGCCACATCCTCGATCTTTTGCAGGTTGAGCAGCAGTTTGAGGATGCCGTCCGCGACGAGCGGGTCGAGGGCGGAGGTGACCTCATCACAGATGATCAGTTTGGGTTTTGCCGCCAGCGCCCGCGCGATGCAGACGCGTTGTTTCTGCCCGCCCGAAAGCTCGGCCGGGTAGCGGTCCTGAAAGCCGGTGCCCAGTTCGATCTCGTCCAGAAGCTCCTGGATGCGTTTTTGTTTTTCGGCGCCTTTAAGGCCGAAGTAGAATTCCAGTGGCCGTCCGATGATCGTGCCGACCGTCTGGCGCGGGTTCATGGCGGTGTCGGCCATTTGGTAGATCATTTGCAGCTCGCGCAGGTCTTCGATGCTGCGGGAGGGTAACTCGGGTGTCAGCGTGCGCCCGGCGAAGGTGATCTTGCCCGCCGTGGGCGGCAGGAGCCCGGTGATGACGCGGGCGAGGGTGGATTTGCCGGAGCCGCTTTCGCCCACAACGGCAAGTGTCTGGCCGGGGCTGATGTCAACGCTGACATTGTGCAGGACGTCGAAACTTGTGCCCTTGTAGCGGGCAGTGATGTTTTCGACCCGCAGGATGGGTGCGGTGGGTTGCTTTTCCTCGTGCGTAATGGAGCGGACGGAGACCAGCGCCTGTGTGTATTTTTCCTGCGGGGCGTTGATGATCTGGTCGGTGGTGCCGTATTCGACCATCTTGCCGTGCCTGAGCACCATGATGTGGTCGGAGACCTGCGCCACCACGGCAAGGTCGTGCGTGATGTAGAGGGCGGCGACGCCGGTGTCGCGGATCGCGTCCTTGATCGCCTTGAGCACGTCGATCTGGGTCGTGACGTCGAGTGCTGTTGTGGGTTCGTCAAAGACCACGAGGTCGGGTTCGGGGCAGAGGGCGAGGGCCGTCATGCAGCGTTGCAGTTGCCCGCCCGAGACTTGGTGGGGGTAGCGGCTGCCGATTGTGTCGGGGTTCGGCAAGCCGAGTTTCTTGAAGAGTTCTACGGCGCGTTTCTGGGCTTGCGCCTTGGTGAACTTGCCCTGGCCGACGGCGGCTTCGATCACCTGTTCCATGATCTGCTTGGCGGGGTTGAACGACGCGGCTGCGGATTGGGAGACATACGTGACCTCGGCGCCGCGCAGTTTGCGGATGTCCTTGAGCGGGGCCTGGCGCACGTCGCGGCCGTTCACCTCGACCGTGCCGCCCGTGAGCGTCACTCCGCCCCTTCCGTAGGCCATAGTCGCGAGCCCGATGGTGGATTTGCCCGCACCGGATTCGCCGATGAGGCCCAGCACCTTGCCGGGTTCGACGTCGAAGTCGACGCCATGCACGATGTCGATGTCGTGGGGTTTTTCCCCCGGCGGGTAGATTGTGGCGCCGATCTTGAGACCGCGGACTTTCAGGAGAGGTGTGGTCATGGTTGGATACACCCGGGGGCGCTGCCCCCGGACCCCCGAAGTATTTTCAGCCAGAAGAAAGATGGGGTTTGGGTCATCCGCGGCCTCCCTTGAGGGAGGTGGTGCGATTTAGGATCCAGTCGGCGATGAGGTTCACGCTAATCGCCAGCGTGGCGATGGCGACCGCCGGGTAGAGCGCGGCGCCGATGCCGAAGTTGATCCCCTCCTTGTTTTCTTTCACGATACCGCCCCAGTCGGCGAGCGGGGGTTGGACTCCGATACCTAGGAAACTGAGTGTCGAAATGAAGAGCACCATGAAGATAAAGCGCAGGCCCATTTCGGCGACGAGCGGGGAGAGCGCGTTTGGCAGGATTTCGCGGAAGATGATCCAGCCAAGTTTTTCGCCGCGCAGGCGCGCCGCTTCGACATAGTCCATGACGGAGATGTCGACAGCCACCGCGCGGGCGAGGCGGTAGACGCGTGTAGAATCGAGCAGGCCCATGATGACGATGAGGGTGACGACTGTTGCCTCGATTGAGCTGAGGATTACGAGGGCGAGGATCAGTGACGGGATCGACATGAAGAGGTCGACGAGGCGGGACATGACCTGGTCCACCCAGCCGCCCGAAACGGCGGCCATGAAGCCCAGAACCGATCCGGTGGTGAAGCTGAGGATCGTGGCGGCGGTGGCGATGAATATCGTGGTTTGCCCGCCGAAGATCATACGCGTGAGCAGGTCGCGCCCGATCTGGTCGGTGCCGAGCCAATGGGCGGCAGACGAGGGTTCCCAAACGTCGCCTACGGTTTCGGCCATGCCGTAGGGGGCGATGAGTGGTGCAAGGAGTGCGGCGAGGAAGTATGTGCCAGTGATGACAAGGCCGATGGCGGCGGAGAGGGGGATGTTTTTTAGCATTGGTCCTCTCCTTTACTTTGGATGGCGGAGGCGTGGGTTCGCCAGGATGGAAACCACGTCAGCGACGATGTTCAGGATGATGTAGACGGCGGCGAAGATCACGCCGCAGGCCAACACCACGGGCACGTCGCGTTTGACAACGGCGTCCACCAGGTATTGCCCCATGCCCGGATAGGCGAAAACGACCTCGACCACGACAACGCCCACCACAAGGTAGGCGAGGTTGATCATCACCACGTTCACGATGGGGGCAATCGCGTTGGGAAAGGCATGCCGGTAGATCACGCGGAACGTCGTCAGCCCCTTGAGTTCTGCCGTTTCGATATAGGCGGATTGCATGACGTTCAGGATCGCGGCGCGTGTCATCCGCATCATGTGCGCCAGCACCACCAGTGTCAGCACCGCCACAGGCAGCGAGATGGCGTGGAGTTGGTCTAGCAGTGGCATGCCTGGGCTGATCGAAGCGAAGGAGGGCGCCCAGAAGAGTTTGACCGCGAAGAAGAAGACGAGAATGTAGGCGATCATGAACTCGGGCAGGGAGATGGAAGCGAGCGTTACGCCGGAGATCAGCTTGTCAGGCCAGCGGTTCTGGTAGCGGACAGCGATCAGGCCCAGCAGGATGGCGAGCGGGACCGAGATGATGGCGGCCCAGAACGCCAGGAACAGGGTTGCGCCCATGCGGCGGGCGACCTGATCGGCGATGGGCAGCTTGTTGGTCAGCGCGGTGCCCAGATCGCCCGTCACGATGCCGCCCAGCCATTCGACATAGCGGGTCAGGGCAGGGCGATCGAGGCCCATCTCCTCGCGCAGGTTGGCGAGGCTTTCGGCGGTGGCCGCTTGCCCGAGGATGGCCTGGGCCGCGTCGCCGGGCAGGATTTCGGTCAGGCCAAATAGCAGGGCCGAGGCCGCCACCAGCAGGATCAGGCCAAGGCCGAGGCGCTGTAGGACGAGTGTCAGGATGGGGTGCATGAAAGGGTCAGTTCTTTGGGTGCGCCCGTGGGGCTTGAAAGTCTGCGAAGCCCAACGAAAAACCGCGCCCGGAGGGACCGGGCGCGGCTATTTCAGGTTACGCTTTCCAGGTTTTCTTGAACGCGTACCAGTTCATTTGCGGGCCATTCGGGTCGCTTTCCCAACCCTGCACCGATGTCGACACGGCGTCGACGAAATCGTTGAACATTGGCACCATCAGGCCGCCCTCTTCGTTCAGCATGCGGCCCATCTTGGAATAAATCTCTTTCCGCTTGGCCTCGTCCAGTTCGGCGCGGGCTTCCAGAAGCATGGCGTCGAATTCGGGCCGTTTCCAGCGTGTGTCGTTCCAGTCAGCGGTGGACAGATAGGCCGTGGTGTACATCTGGTCCTGCACGGGCCGACCGCCCCAGTAAGAGCAGCAGAACGGCTGCACGTTCCAGACCTCTGACCAGTAGCCATCATTGGGTTCGCGCTTGATTTCCAGCGGAATGCCTGCCGCTTGGCACGACTGCTGGAACAGGGCCGCCGCATCCACAGCGCCGGGGAAGGCGCCATCGGCGGTGCGCAGGATGATGGGCGAGCCGTCATGGCCGGACTTGGCATAGTGCTCGCGCGCCTTGTCCAGATCAAAGGTCCGCTGGGGGATCGTGTCGTCAAAAAGCGGGTAGGCCGCGTTGATCGGCATGTCGTTCCCGATGGAGCCGTAGCCTTGCAGGATCTTTTCGACCATCTCTTCGCGGTTGAGCGCGTGTTTCAGGGCCAGCCGCAATTCGTTTTCATCGAACGGCGCGGTGTCGATGTGCATGATGAAAACGTAATGGCCACGGCCTGCCGTGGACAGCACGTTCACGGTGGGAGCACGGTCCAGGAGCTTCGCGATCTTGGGCTCGACCCGGTTGATCGTATCGACCTGGCCCGATTGCAGGGCTGCGGTGCGCGCCGTGGCGTCGTTCAGCACGATGACTTCCACGGTGTCATAGTGGGCCGTGACCGTCTGGTCGCCGCCCCAATAATCGTCGCGACGTTTGCCGATCATCCGCACGCCGGGCTCATCGCTGTCCAGCGTATAGGCGCCGGTGCCGATCGCGGCGGTGGGGTCGTCAAAGCCGCCGTTCGGCTGGATCATCAGGTGATAGTCGGCCATGAGGTAGGGCAGGTCGGCATTGCCGACGCCCAGCGTCACCTCGAACACGTCGCCATCGGTGCGCATGCTCTCGATCCCCTGCACGATGCCGAGGGCACCGGATTTGGAATCTTCATTCGAGTGACGAGCCATGGTCTGCATGACGTCTTCGGCGGTGACAGCCTGGCCGTTCGAGAATGTGATGCCCTGGCGGACCTTGAAGCGCCACGTTTTGGCGTCTGCGCTCCCCTCCCAGCTTTCGGCGACAAGGCCGGTGAGGGATCCGTCCGGCTCAACCTCGACCAGCCCCTCGCCCCAGAGCTGACCGCCGGCAATCGGCACGTCAGAGGCCCAGGTGGCGGGGTCCTGGCTGTTGGTGCTCTCGCCGCCCTGCACACCCATCTTGAAGGTGCCGCCCGCGACGGGCGCCGCCTTGGCTTGCGTGGCGATCATGGATGTGGCAACGGCCGCCGACACGCCCAGTGCGGCGGCGCGCGCCATGAAGTCGCGGCGCGTCATCGTGCCTGCCGCCACTTTGGCGGACAGGTGTTCCAGTTCGTTAGACATCGGTTTCTCCCGGTTGGTCCCCTGCGCCTTTTGCGGCGCGTTTTTTGCTTACACGCATAGGGTACGCATTTGATGACAGCCTTCAAGGGCCAATCCCCAAGGATGCACGGCCGGGCGAGGCGAGTGCCTCATTCACAGCAGATTGCGCATGATTTTGTCTTGGGTGGTGCGGTGATAGATGCGCGTGTCGTTCTCGAACGCCTCGATGGTGGCTGTGAGGTGGAAATGCGTGGCGTCGGACCACATCGCGCAATGCGCTTCGGTGCGCAGGTGGATGTCGCCGCGCGTCAGCTCGTCCGTCCAGTGGCAGGTGCCGCGCGCCGACAGCGGGTCGTCCGGGTGGATGTCCCAGCGTTCGCGGGCGATAGATCCGGCGATCAGCCCGTGGTCGAGGTCGCGGAGCTTGCCAAAGTCGTCTTCGATGATCAGGGAGGTGATGCCGGTGACCATGTTGGTTTCCTGCCGTCTGATGTGGGTTTCAGGGCGCAGTTCTTCTGTGTTCCAGGGGGCGGCCGCGTCGGGCGGGGGAAAGGTCCAGTCGCCGGCAGTGGTCATGGCATCGACGGACAGCGTGCCGCTGTGCAAGGCGATCCTGGCGGCCTCGGGCGCGGGCCAGATCAGCGGCCAGTAGGATGTCGAGATGGCCACGCGAATCCGGTGCCCGGCAGGCACACGGTAGGCGATGTGATCCGGCGACAGACGTATCTGTTCCGCCCGTCCAGGGGTCAGCGGGCGGTCAAGATCGCGGGCGAGGTTCAGCACACCATAAGTGATGCGGGTCGCGGCTCCGTCGGGGTGGATGTGGTTGAGACGCACTGCGATATGCGCAACGGGTCGGTCCGAGCTAAGTGCCAGGTCGAGTGTTGGCGCGCCGGTAACGCAGAGATCGTCGGCCAGGGGCGCGCTGTCGAAACAGGCGCTGAGCGCATCATCGGCGCGTTGGTCGCCCGGCAGTTCTGGGCCGAGCCAGATGGCGCAATACTCGCCAGCATCTGCGCCCGTGTGCTGGGGAGAAGAGATCGGGCAGGCGAGGGCGCCGGGTGTGTCGGTCAAGCCTTCGTCGGTCAGGTGCCATGTCTGCGTATCGCTCCGCGCGTCTGACAGCCACCGTCCCGGACGGTCTGTGTACCATGTGGCCGGGCGCACGCCATCCATCAGGTAGGTGCGCAAGGCGGGGTCCTCTTCGACACCCGTCTCGATGCCCTTGAGCCAGCGATCCCACCAGCGCAGCGCTTCTTGCAGAAAGCCGATGCGCGGCTCGGGCACGGCGAAATGCGGGTATTTGTGAACCCATGGACCGATGATGCCCTTGGCGCCTTCTATGTTCTGGACGATCTGCGGCACCGCGTTCTTGTAGGCGTCGCCCCAGCCGCCGATGGCGAGCACTTTTGCTTCGATCGCGTCATAGCTCTCGCAGACAGAGCCGTGCCGCCAATAGGCGTCGCGGCTTTGATGGCGCAGCCAGGTGGCGGGCAGGAAGGGTTCGTGCTCCAGCCGGTCCAGCCACATCTCGCGCCAGTCGGGGCGCAAGGCTGGATCGGGCGCGCGCGAGGAATAGCTCCACATCGTCGCACCCCAGCCGAGGTTCTCGTTGAGCAGGCACCCACCCTTGTAATGGATGTCGTCGGCAAATCGATCGACCGTGGAACAGAGCGTGATGATGGCCTTGAGAGGGGCGGGCGCCATGGCGGCGACCTGCAGGCTGTTGAAGCCACCCCAGCTGATCCCCATCATGCCAACCTTGCCATTGCACCAGGGCTGCTCTGCGACCCAATGGATCACCTCGACCGCGTCATCCAACTCCTGCTGGGTGTATTCGTCGGTCATCAGCCCATGGCTGTCGCCATTGCCGCGGATGTCCACGCGCAGGCAGGCATAACCGCGCTGGGCGAAGTACGGATGGGTCAGCGCGTCACGGGCGCAGGTGCCGTCGCGCTTGCGGTAGGGCAGGTATTCCAGGATGACCGGGACCGGATGGTCGCCTGCATCCACAGGCGCCCACATGCGGGCGGAGAGCCGCGTGCCGTCGCTGAGGGCGATGCCCAGATCAGGCTGCTCTTCGATTGTGCGGAGGGTATGTTCCATATGCGCACGGTGGGCGGCGTCTTGCTGCGCTGTCAAGCCGGGCCGGGGGCCAGCCCCCTCGCGCTGACGCGCTCACCCCCGAAGTATTTTCAGCCAGAAGAAAGGAATTGTTTACCGTGTTGGCGCATCTTGCCCATGCGGCACAGGCGGAAGCGCCGATGGCCGTGCCAGGAGAAGGGGACACCTTTCTTCAACGGGGGAGGGCCAAACGCCTTCCCCCTTTTTCTGCTGGCCGGAAATACTTCGGGGTTTGGGGCAGAGCCCCAATGAAGACTGTCGTCGCGCAAGCGGCCTGTGGATCACGCCTTGTGGGCGATGAGCAGATCCATCACATTGGTGCCCGTCGGGCCCGTGACCACCAGCGCGCCGTGTTCCTTGAGCCAGGGATACGCATCTGCGCGGGCCAGTGCCTTTGCGGCGCTCTCCTGCCATGTGTCGCCGTCGATCAATGCTCCGGCGGCGTCCGTGGGTCCGTCAGTGCCGTCAGTGCCCGCCACGAGGATGCGCAGCCCCTCCGTTCCGGCGATTTCGCGGGCCAGTGCAAGGCCAAGCGCCATGTTGCGCCCGCCCAGTCCGGGGCTCTTGGGCAGATGCACCACCGGCTCACCGCCGAAGATATGCAGCCCCGGCGCAGCGTTGCGCAATACCTCGCCGAGTTGCGGAGCAAGGTCAGCCACGTTGGCGTACAGCGTTTCCTCATTCGTTTTCACCGCGACCGGTGACGCAGCCGCAACCGCCGCGCGCGCGATGGCGTTGCAGGCGATGATATGTGGCGCAAAGGTGAATGGCGCATCCGGCACCGCGTTACCGATGCCCGAGCCTATGGTGGCGAGGCTGTCGCCCTCCACGTCCGACAGCGCCAACGTGGTCACGCAGCGCCCGTTGAAGCGGGCGAGCAGCTTGCCCCCCTTGATCTCCGAGCGCATGGTGCGATGCGCGTTCATCTCGTCAATCGGAGTGCCGGAGGCGAGCAGGGCTTCGGTCTCTGTCCGCAGGTCATCGAGGCTCAAACCGTCCACAGGCACCTCGGCCAGCGCCGAGGCACCGCCCGAGACCAGCATCAGCAGATGGCTGTCCGCTGCACACGCATCCACCGCATCGATCAGCGCGCGTCCGGCTGCAAGGGACGCATCATCCGGCACCGGATGAGCGGCTTCGATGATATCGGCCCGTGCGGGCGCGCCTTCTGTATGGCGGTATTTCGTCACGATCAGGCATGGTGCATCTGGCCAGCGTTCCGCGGCTGCGCGCGCCATGGCGGCAGCAGCCTTGCCGACCGATACGATACGGTCAGGTCTGGGGATGTCGCGCGTTTCAAGTGCTGTGCCAACGGCAGCGTATCCTTCGACGGCCTTTACGCCTGCGTACCAAAGCGAAAGAAGATCTGGGGCGTCAGACATGTTGAAAACCCTGTCGCTGAATCAAAGTGAGTCCGAATCAGCACAATATCTACCCGGAATCGCTGCAAATTGTGATGCTTTCCCAAAAAGACTCTAGCCCTAGAATCGTGATTCGCTTATCAAAGCACTCACAACAAGTGGTCAGCACGGCGAAACAAGGCCGGCGACGCGTTTACCAGAAGGGTCCGCAACAAAGCGGTCTGAGGCGAGAGTGGTGGTGTAATGAAGGCGATTGATTTCGTCGTCCGCGACGGTGCGGGCGCAATCCAGCGTGGAGTCGTGCCGGCTGAAGGCAATGCGGCGGTATCGCTGACACAAGGGCAGGAAATTTCATTTAATCTGCGGCAGGTTGATCTGGCGGGTCAGCAGCGCAGCGGCGATGACCTGATCATTACGCTGGTCGATGGCCGTCAAGTCACGCTTGAGAACTACTTCAATGACGCGGGTGAGGCCAACCGGCTCTTCATCTCGTCGGATGGTTACCTGAACGAGGTTGCTTTTGTTGACACGGCCGATGGCGAACTGTTCGCGCAATACGGCCCGACAGAGCAATGGGGCAAGTGGAGCCCCTCTGACGATCTGATTTACCTGGGTCGGACCGAGGTCGCGAGCGCGCCTCTGACCGACGACGAAGAAGTGTCCATGCTCGGCGCGGCACTGCTCGGTGGCTCTGGCCTGCTGGGCGGTGGTGCGGCGGCGGCGGCTGCCGTGGTTGGCGGTGCGGCGCTGCTGAACAATGGCGGCGGCAGTGGCGGCACGGGTGGTGGTGGCGCTGGAGGCGGTGGTGGAGGCAGTGCGCCGACGCCTTATGTGCCAGCGGACCCGACCATCGACGGCGCGGGTACGTCAGCCAACATTGGCGGTGACGATACGGCGACGCATGTTTTCGAAGTGACCGGCACGGGTGAGCCGGGCGACGCCGTCACGGTCACTGCCGGACATCAGGTTGTCACCACGACAATCGGCGACGATGGCAAATGGAGCGTCACGTTCCAAGGCGCGACCTTCCCGAATGACGGCACGGTGGATGTCTTTGCCGAATTTTCACATGCAGGCGGTGGAGCGACAACGTTGCCCGGACCCACCTTTGTCATCGACACGACGCCACCAGATGTCGCTGTGACCGAAGGCGTGGACTCTGTTGGCCATGTCGTCAACGGCGGTGAAATGTCGAGTGGCGTGACCCTCAAGGGCACTGGTGAAGCAGGCGCGACGCTTGAGGTCACCATTTCCGGCGTCACCCGCACCGTGACCGTAAACGACACCGGCACATGGGAGGCGACGTGGCAGGCGGGGACGCTGGCGGAAGGCGAATATTCGACTGACGTCACCATTGTTGCATCCGACAACTTCGGCAACACGACGACCGTCACGGATACGCTTGTTGTCGACACGGTGGCCGAGATCACGATGGAGACGGCGACCCTCGAGGGCGATGGCATCATCAATGCCGTCGAGGCATCGGACGGCGTTGTCCTGACAGGCACCGCGCAGCCCGGTTCGACGGTCGAGGTCACCTTTGGTTCGGTCACCCGCAGTGCAACTGTGGATGCGACGGGCAACTGGAGCGCGACCTTTGCGGCAGCGGAGATCCCGTCGGGCGAGACCACCGTGACCGCAACGGCCGTGGCGACGGATACGGCGGGCAATACGGCCACCGCCACGGGCGATGTACAGGTGGATACGCTGGTCAACGCGTTGAACTACACCTCGACTGCGGGCGGCGATGGCACGATCAACGCATCAGAGGCGGCGGCGGGCATCGTCGTCACGGGCATGGTCGAGCCAGGCTCGACCCTGTTGGTCACTCTGGCGGGCGTGACAACCGCAGCTGTGGTGGCCGCAGATGGGTCATGGACGGCGACATTTGCCCCCGGCCAATTGCCCTCGGGCACATACACGTCCGACATGGTGGCCACAGCAACAGATGCAGCAGGCAACACGTCGAGCGTGACGCAATCCGTCAACGTGGACACGCAGGCAAGTGTCCTGACATTGAACGGCCCGGTAGAAGGTGATGATGTCATCAACGGCGTTGAGGCGAGCGACGGCGTTGTGCTGTCCGGCACATCCGACCCCGGTGCCATCGTCAACGTGACACTGCATGGCGTGACCCATCAGACCGTCGCTGGCTCAAACGGCACTTGGCAGGCGTTCTTTGCGGCGGGCGAGATCCCCGCGGGCACCTATGACGCGCAGATCAGCGCGACGACCACGGATGCTGCGGGCAACACCGCCACAGTCACCGACACGGTGCATGTGGATACTCACGTTGACAATCTGAGCGTTGCCGCCGACCAGATCGAGGGTGATCAGATCATTTCGGGCGCCGAACGCGCGGATGGCACGGTGATCACCGGCACGACCGAGCCCGGCTCGACCGTCTTGGTGACCATGGGCGCGCATACGGTGCAGGCTGTTGTCGATGCGAACGGCAACTGGCAGGCCCCGTTCGCCGCCAACCAGATCCCCGTCGGTGAATACACCGCCGACATCTCTGTCACCGCTACGGACCGCGCGGGCAACGTGGCGACGGTGACCGATACGGTCGAGGTCGACACGCTGGTCAGCACGCTCAGCCTGAACGGTCCGGTCACCGCAGACGATGTAATCAACGCGCAGGAAGCCCGCGAGGGCATCAACCTGGGCGGCATGGTGGAACCTGGTTCAACCGTGATGGTGGATTTCAACGGCACCGTGATGGCCGCGACCGTGGATGCGGGCGGCAATTGGTCACTTGATATTCCGCCCTCTGCCATTGCGGCGGGTGAATACGACGCGGCCATCACCGTCATGGCGACGGATGCTGTCGGCAACACCGATGCGATCAGCGACACCGTGCGCATCGACACGCAAGCACCCGGAGGTCCGGTCATTGCAAGCTATACGCGCGACAGCCATGGGGTGCGCGGCATTTCGACCGACCAGAGCGATGGGGACCTGTCGGTGGCGCAGGTCAATGCGGATGGGACCATCACCGACGTGGTTGCCAATCAGGTCGACATCGACGTACTGGGCGAGACGAATTTCCAGTTCCAGACCGACGTTCCGGATGGGTCGCACCTTGTGGTCAGTTCGCAGGATGCAGCTGGCAACGCGGTCGGCACATATGTGGTTCTCGATGACGAAAGCGCCAATTCCAGCGTCGATCTGGGCAATTCGAACCTGGGCAACTACCAGATCGAAGCGGTCGATCTGCAATTCGCGGAAGAGGCCCGCCTGACCATCACCGAAGCGCAGTTGCTGAACCTGTCGGACAACAGCAACACCCTGACGATCCATGGCGGCCGTGACGATACGGTCACGATTGCAGGGGCGCAGCGCACTGGGTCGACCACGGTGGATGGCCAAACCTACGACGTCTACAGCCTGGGCGCCGAAGGCACGATCATCTTGGACGACGACATCGCCGTGAACACGGGCGTCGTCTAAGACACGGGGACAAAAGCGAACTTTCACTGGGCAAGAGCAACAAAAACAAAATCGAGCATTCTCCAGCAAGACAAGAGGCGCGGACCGGACACCGCAACCGCGCCCACCTCCAAAACGATAAAAACCCGAAACGGGACAGGACTATGGGGCAAGGTGGTATCAAGTGTGCGGTGGCCTTCACCGCCGTTTCGCTGGCAGCGGGATGTCTGGGAGACATGGGCGAAATGCCGTTTGTGTCCCGGCTCAATAAAGGGGCGGAGGCGACTGTCGTCGCGCCGTCGCAGGCCGCGTTGCGCGCAACACCCACCACACATGACGAGACGTTGAACGCTGAAAGCCCGGTTATTCAGGGCCTGCTCGCGCGCCGCTCCGTGCTGCCGGATGGCAGCGCCTATGACCGCGTTGCCACTTCTGTTCTGGCCGCCAACGCACGCGCGGCCGAAACCGAGTTGCGGGCCGCGCGCCTGCGCGCCTCTGCCGCGTCAAAGAACTGGTTGCCGACCATCGGGCCGCGCGTGTCGCTGAATTCGCTGGGCGACATCATCAGCCAGATCGTGGTCGAACAGGTGATTTTCGACAATGGCCGCAAGAAGGGCGAGCGCGCCTTTGCGAAGGCCGATGTCGAGGTCGCCGCCGTCGCGCTGGCCGAGGATACCAATGCGCGGGTGGCCACGGGGTTGGATCTGTACCTGACCGCCGCCGAGGCCCGCGAGAGTGCCGCCGTGCATCGCGCGACCCTGCGCGAGATGGAGCATTTCGAATATATCATGTCCGAACGCGTCCGGGGCGGCGTGTCGGACATGTCTGACCTGAACGTGATCCGCCAGAAGCTGGCCGAGATCCGGGCCGCCATTGCCGCAAGCCAAGAGGCGGAGGCGACGGCCATCGCCGAGCTGAACGCGATGTCCATCCAACCCTTGGGCGATCTGCGCGGGCTTGGGCCGCTGGACGTCGGTGCGACAGCCGCGCAACCCTTGGCCGTGACGCGCGCCGAGGCCGAAAAGGACCGCAGCATCGCGCAGGCGCAGATCGACCGCGCCAACCAGTTGCCGGGCATTACTGCCACGGCGACGGCGGGCGAAAACAGCGGCGCGGGCATCACCGCGGGCGGTATGGGCGTCGGCCTTGGCACACGTGCCCGCCTGCGCGCCATAGAAGCCGCGCGCGAAGCGGCGGGCCGTCAGGTGGCCCAGGCCAATGAGGATGCGAACCGCACCTTGCGCCGGCTAGAGGGGCAGGCCCGTGCGACCGCCCGTCAGGCGGGTGAGGCGCGGGGTCTGACCGCGCAGGCCAAGGCCAATCTGGACCTATTTCAGAACCAATACCGCGCCGGGCAGCGGCAGGTCATGGACGTGGTGGGCGTCTACGAGACCTTTGCCGCGCGTCAGGTCGCCGAGGTGCTGCTGACATTCGAAGCGCTCCGCCTGGAGGTCGAACTGGCCCGCGTGCAAGGCGTGCTTGCGGACGGAGAGCAGATTTGACCGAAAAACGCCCCTTTACCCTGACCATCACCAATGGAAACCAAGCGCAGATCACGGCCGCCCCGAGCAAAGAGGCGCCGAAAGCCGACAACACCAATCATGGGGCCGATCACGAGGCCGACCGGCTGCGTGCCCGCGCCGATGTGGCCGTGGCCTATGCCGGGTTGTTGGGGGTTTCGGCAGCGACGTCTGATATGCTCACAACCCTGCGCCAGAACGCGCGCGAGGGGGCAAGTGACAAGGTCGAGGCGGGCACGCTTGCCACATGCCTACGCGGCACGGGCCTGCAGGCGCAGGTCATGTCCGCCCGTGCGCTGACGCCCGAACACTGGCCTGCGCTCGCCTATATGACCAGCGGTCAGGTGGTGCTGGTTGTGGGGCAGGACCGCGGTGATCTGATCATCTATGACAAGACCTGCCCGGACAACCGCGCCCATGTGCCGCTGGCCGAGTTCGTGCCGTTCTTTGCGGGGCATCTGGTCAAGGCAGAGGCGCCGCTGGAGCGCGTGGCGGAGACGCACAAGACATTTCACGTCAGCAATCACTGGTTCTGGGGGCAGTTCCCGCGCTTCCGCAAGGCGCTGGCAGAAATTGCGCTGGGGTCTTTTGTCGCCAACCTGTTGGCCGTTGCCGTCGCGCTCTTTTCCCTGCAGGTCTATGACCGCGTAATCCCGCACCAGTCCGAGGCGACCTTGTGGGTGCTGGCCGCGGGCGCCTGTCTTGCCCTGCTGCTTGAAGCATTCATCAAGATTGCCCGTGCCCGTCTGATGGACGGGGCGGGGCGGCAGATCGAGCTGTCGGTGCTGACCCTCCTGATGCAGCGGGTGATGGGCATGCGCAGTGATCTGCGGGGGCAATCGCCCTCGATGACGTTTTCAGCCATGCGCGAGTTCGGGTCGGTGCGCGAGTTCTTCACCGCGTCGACCATTGGCACCATTGCCGACATTCCGTTCATCTTTGTGTTCCTGTTGCTTGTCGCCTCCATCGCGGGGCCGGTTGTCTGGGTGCTCATCCTCGGGGGCATCCTGATGGTGGTGCCCGGCTTCTTCATGCAGCGCCGGATGCTGCGGTTAACGCAAGAGACGCAGGGCGCATCCGCCAAGTCGTCGCGTCTGCTGCACGAGGCGATTTTCGAGCGCGATACCGTCAAGACCCAGCGGGCCGAGGACCGCGTGATGCGTCTGTGGCAAGAGCTGACGACGCTAAGCGCCATGAAGTCGTCGGAGCAGCGCCGTCTGGCCTCTGCCCTGACCTTCTGGAGCCAGGGCATGCAGCAGATGACCTATGTCGCTGCGGTGATTGCGGGCACGTATCTGGTCTTTGCCGGGCAGTTCACGGTCGGGTCGATCATTGCGGTCGGCATCCTGTCGTCGCGCACGTTGGCGCCGCTGACACAACTGGCGGGCACCATGGCGCGCTGGGGCAATGTGAAGGCGGCACTGGATGGCTTGGACGCCATTGCGGATGCGCCGCAGGACGTGGATGCAAGTCGTACCTATTTGCGCCGGGATACGCTCAAGGGGCATTTCGAGCTGCGCGAGGTGCAGTTCCAATATGAAGACGACGGCGCGCCGACGCTGGACCTGCCCGGTGTACAGATCCTTCCGGGTCAGCGCCTCGCTGTGCTGGGATCGAACGGGGCGGGCAAGTCGTCGTTGCTGAAGCTCTTGTCGGGGGTCTATGCGCCGACCAAGGGCCGTGTGCTGATTGATGGCACCGACATGGCCCAGATCGAGCCGCGCGATCTGCGCCGGTTGATCGGGTATCTGGGGCAGGATGTGCGCCTGTTCTCCGGCACGCTGCGGGATAACCTGAACCTGACCCTCCTCGAACGCGATGATGACCGCCTCTACGCCGCGCTAGATTTCGCGGGGTTGGGGCCGTTTGTGAAAGGGCATCACAAGGGGTTGGATCTGGAGATTTTGGATGGCGGGCAGGGCCTGAGCATCGGGCAGCGCCAGTCGATCGGCTGGGCGCGGCTGTGGTTGCAGGACCCGGCGATTTGCCTTCTGGACGAACCGACGGCGGCGCTGGACCAGACCCTGGAGACGACGCTGGTCAGCCGTTTGGAAACTTGGATGCAGGGCCGCACGGCCATTATCGCGACCCACCGCGTGCCGATCCTGTCACTGACCAACCGCACGCTGATCCTGCAAAACGGGCGCATGACCATCGACGGACCGCGTGATGAGGTGCTGAGCCATATCGGCAAGACTGTTCCGCTGAAAGGCAAGATCGCATGAGCATTGCGCACACCAATCTGAGCGGGCAGCTTGAAAGCGACATGCGCGGCCCGTCGCTGGTTGTGTGGCTGAGTGCCGGGGCGGTGCTGGTCTTTGTCCTGTGGGCGGCCTTTGCCTGGGTGGACGAGATCGTGCGCGGCGCGGGCGAGATGATTTCATCCTCGCGCCCGCAGATCATCCAGAACCTTGAGGGCGGTATTCTGGCGGAACTGGCCGTGGCCGAGGGGGATGTTGTCGAGCAGGGCGATGTGCTGGCGCGGTTGCAGGGAACACAGTTTCAATCCCAGGCCGACGATTTGCAGGACCAGATCACGGCCTTGGCCGTGCGCCAGTTGCGACTTGAGGCGGAGCTGGCGGGCCAGTTTGACTTTGCCGTGCCCGGCGCGCTGGAACAGCAGATGCCGGGGCTGGTCGC
The DNA here is from genome assembly GCF_001969365.1 of Tateyamaria omphalii. Lineage (NCBI taxonomy): Bacteria > Pseudomonadati > Pseudomonadota > Alphaproteobacteria > Rhodobacterales > Roseobacteraceae > Tateyamaria > Tateyamaria omphalii. The sequence continues at coordinate 796,652 of NZ_CP019312.1, forward strand.
GTCGGAGCGGGCGCTCCTCAATGCGCGGCAGACCGATTTTCTGAGCCGGCGCGAGGGCGCGCAGCGGGTGTTGGATCAGGCCGCCAAGGAACGCGCGCTGCTTGAGGACTTGCTGGAACGCAACATCGTCGCCTTGATCGAGGTGACGCGGGCGCGCAAGGCCCATGCGGACGCGCGGATCAAGCTGGATGAGATCATCACCCAGACGGAGCTGGAGCGGGCGCAGGCCTATTCCGACACGCTCAAGGAATTGGGGACGCTGCGCCAGACCTATAAATCCGCGCAGGATCAGTTGAACCGGACCGTGCTGGTGAGCCCCATGCGCGGGATCGTGAACAATCTGAGCGTGACGACCATTGGCGGCGTTGTGCGGCCTGGTGAGGAGATCTTGCAGATCATCCCGCTGGATGAGGAGTTGTTCGTCGAGGCGCGTGTGGCGCCCAAGGATATCGCGAATGTGTTGCCGGGGCAGGAGGCGAGCGTGAAGCTGAGCGCTTATGATTACACGATTTATGGCGCGTTGAAGGGGGAGGTGAAGTTGATCTCGGCCGACACCTTCAAGGACGAGAGGAAGCCGGACAGTGAGGCGCATTACAAGGTGACGGTGCGGGTGGACATGTCGGCGCTGACGGAGCGGCAGCGGTCCATTTCGATCCGGCCGGGGATGCAGGCGGAGGTGGAGTTGCATACGGGGGCGAAAACCGTGCTGCAATATTTGATGAAGCCGCTTTATAAGTCGCGCGAGGCGTTTCGGGAGCCTTGATCTGTCCCATGGTGGGACGGGGCGTCCGCGTGTTTGATTTCAATGGGTTGCGCGGCCGTGTTTACGGTTTGGTAGGGTTTTGGTCTGTCGGGTGCTCTCTTTGCTGACGCAAATTCGCCCACCCGCCGACCCCGGTCTGGGTTCAGCTTCGGGCTCACCAAGACAAAGCCTTGTCACGCATCCACCCTCGCCTGATCTTTGGCGTGACAGAGCGCCGTCCCCTTCCCAAGCGAAATAGCCGCATCCCCGCGGGGCGGGGCCCCTCGGCGATTTCTCTTGGCAATGGGCCGTCCCTCCGTTCCTTGAAGATCAGGCGAGGGCGGCTCCGAGACAAGGATCAGCTTTGGGTGTCGAGCCAGATCGTCACCGGGCCATCGTTGGTCAGAGCGACGGACATGTCTGCGCCGAAACGGCCGGTTTCGGTCGGGATGTCCAGATTGCGCAAAGCGTCGGCGAATTGGAGATAGAGCGTTTCTGCTTCATCCGGTTTGGCCGCGCCGGAAAAGCCGGGGCGGTTGCCACGCGATGTGTCGGCGGCCAGGGTGAACTGGCTGACCACCAGCGCGCTGCCACCCGATTGCAGGATCGACAGGTTCATCTTGCCGGCCTCGTCCTTGAAGAGCCGCAGTTTCGAGACCTTGGCAGCCAACGTTTTTGCGGTGTCGTAGGTATCGCCGGGCATGGCGCAGACAAGGATCACGAGGCCGGGGCCGCAGTGGCCGACGATCTGGTCCTCGACCGTGACCGATGCCTTGCTCACCCGTTGCAGGAGCGCCCTCATTCCTTCCACTCCATCACGTCTGCGACCGTGGCCCGGTCGGTGCGGAAGCTGTTGGCTGGGTGGTCGGGGTCGGCGTAGCCCATGGAGATGGCGCAGAGGATGTGTCTGTCCTCCGCGATGTCAAAATGAGCGCGGACGAAGGGCGCCTGGGCGGCGATGGCCGCTTGTGGGATGGTGGCGACACCCAGCGCCTGGGCAGCCAGGCAGAAGGCCGTCACGAACCCGCCGGTGTCCATGGCGCCATAGGGGCCGAGCACCGCAGGGCTGGTCACGATGGCCACGTGCGGGGCGCCGAAGAGGCGGTAGTTTTCCATCATCTGTCGGGCCGAGGCGGCGCGGTCGCCTTTCTCGATGCCCACCGCATCGTAAAGCTGAAAGCCGCAGGCGCGGCGGCGCGTCCCGTAGATGCCGGGGTAGCCGTCGGGCCAGGGCATGTCGGGGGCGGGGGCCGTGCGGCTGGCCGCTGCATAGAGCGCGTCGCGGAAGCGGTCGGTTTCGGCCCCTGCCGTCACGATCACCTGCCAGGGCTGGGCGTTGCACCAGCTTGGCACCTTTTGCGCGGTGGCCAGGATGCGTTCGATGTCGGCGCGCGGCACTGGGTCAGGCCGGAAGGCGCGGCAGGAAAAGCGGGCCGACAGGACCGCGTCGAGCGTGTCGATCTGGGTCATTGCTGGGTCGCCACCACAAAACCCACGCCCGCCGCGACGATCAGGCCCAGCAGGACGGCGATGGTGATCTTGACCGCGGACCAGGGCCGTTCGCCCTGCACCCGGCCCGTGCGTCCGTTCACCACAAAGCGGTAGGTGTTGCCCCGGTACTTGTAGGCGGCGAGCCATACGGGCAGCAACACGTGTTTGAAGGTGATGGCGCCGAGTTGCGTGTCGATGGCATGGATGCGCTGGCGGTCGCCGCCGATGTCGAATTTGACGTCGCGGGCGATGACGCGGTCCATCCTGGCCCGTGCTTCCTCGAACCCTTCTTCGAGGTCGATGGCGTAGCCTTCGGCGCGGAAGCCTGCGAGGAATTCCGGCGTGTAGGGTTCAAGCGCGCTCAGGTCCCAGGGTTCGAGCGCATCGGTGAACCGTTTGGGCAGCGATTTCGACGCCAGCACCAGCACGTCGTCAAAGAACCGCGCGACCTTGCCCCGTGTGCGCCGCCACCGGACCTTGGCCACGCGCACCTGCTGGCGCTTGCCGTCGCGCGTGACAGTGCGGGTTTCGTAATAGACCGTGCCGCGTTCGCCGGAATAGCTGCTGCGCGTGTCGGCGTCGAAGGTCCAGTAGGGGACGTATATGCCCTGCATCGCGCGCCCCTTGCGGGCATAGTCCTGCAGGCCCCCCGGTGCGAACCAGAGGCTGCCCAGCCAGTCGGTCATCGCCTTGCGCGCCTGCGCTTCGGTCAATGCAAAGGGCAGGACGCCGCGCGGTTTGATGTGCCTGTGCGCGCCCGTGTCCGTCACGACAGGCGTGGCGCAGAAGGGGCATTCGGTGGCGTGGAGGGTGGCGTCAAATTCGACCTGTGCGGCGCAGTTGGGGCAGGTGGAGACGCGTGTTTCCTCGATCTCCGTGCTGGGCAGGTCGGCGGTGAGGGCGGCGCGGTAGTCCAGTTCGGCGATGGGGGCGACGGCTTGGGGCGCGTCCGCATCCATGGGGGCGGTGTTGCCGCAATGGTCGCATACAAGCTGGCCCGCGCGCGGGTCGAACCGGAAGTCGGCGCCGCAATTGTCACAGGGAAAGCGGTGATCGGCGGTGGGAGGGTCGGGAAGGTCGGTCATAGAATGGAATGCAGTGCCGTCGGTGTGATCCGGCGCAGGGCGCCGTCGCCCAATGCCGTGTGCCGCCAGAGGTGGAAGATGGCGTGCAGCGATGAGGCTGCGATCAGGTAGAAATAGAGATCAACGAGCGCAGGCCCGCCCCAGCGCCCGCCCAGCATGTACCACGCCGTCAGCGCCGCCACGAGGCCGAGGGCGGCATACATGCCCCGGCTGAGCCAGGGGTGGGCGCGGCGCAGGGCCCCTTCAAGCTTGGGGCCGGGGCCGTTCATCAGCCCCTTGATCATGGCGACGCCGCACATGCCCAGCCCGGTCAGCACGAAGGCCCATGCCACGACGGGGATTGGCCCGCCGGCCACCAGCAGGATCAGCAGAACGAAGTTCGCCCAATGCAGGGCAATGGTGGCTTTGCGGCGCATGGCGGCTCCTTTTTCAGCTGGGCGCGAGCGTAGTGGGCTTGGGCGGTGATGGCCATATGGAATGGGGGTGATGTGGCGGCGACAGGCTTGGGTCGAGGGCGGGCATGTTTACCCTGCGGTGCGCGCGAACAGGGCGCGTTCGCCCGGTTTGGTCGTGCGTCTTTGGGCGAGGATCGGGACGCCGGTTGAGCGCGCTGCGCAGGTTTCGCTGCCTTTGTCGGTGCAGGACCGGGCCGGTGCCCTTGATTGGCCTGCGTGCCCGCATTGGTCCCTACACGCCGGGCGGGGGCGGCGGGGGCAGGATGGTGAAGAGCTGCGCCAGTTCGGTGACGTCCTCGGCCTTCATCCAGCCGTCCTGGCCTGCGGTCCAGACATAGCTTTCGCGGGCCAGTTCGCCCGCTTGGGCCATGCGGCCAAGTTGGGCTTTGGAGAAGGGGCCCTTTGTCTCGCCGTTTTCGGCCACGTGCCAGACATGTTCGACGGGGGGCGGGGGTGGTGCGGCAGCGCCGCCGCGTGCGGGTTGGGCGCCCCAGGGGCCTGCTGCCGCCTGCTGGCCCATTTGCAAGCCCATGGCCGCGCCGAGGCCCGCTTGCATCGCGTCGGATGCGCCGCTGCCCTCGCGTCCCAGCGCTTCGGCGGCCTGGAACTGCATGTATTCGTTCAGATTTCCGATCACGCCCATGGAGGAGCGTTTGTCCATCACTTCCTCGACCGCCGGAGGGAGCGAGATGTTTTCGATGTAGAGTTCGGGCAGCGTCAGGCCGTATTCGGCGATCTGGGCGCTGATTTCCTTGGCCACGAGCTGGCCCAGTTCGCGGGTGTTGGCGGCCATGTCCATGACCGGGATGCCGGACTTGGCGAGGCTGCGCGACATTTCCTGCACGATGATGTTGCGGATCTGGAAGCTGATCTCGTCCATGGTGAACTCGCCGTCGGTGCCGACGATTTCCACGAGGAAGCGCGCGGGGTCGGCGACCTTGACCGAGTAGGTGCCGAAGGCGCGCAGGCGCACGGGGCCAAATTCGGGGTCGCGGCAGATGATCGGGTTCTTGGTGCCCCATTTCAGGTCGTTGAAGCGGGTGGTGTTGACGAAATAGACCTCGGACTTGAACGGGCTTTTGAAGCCGTGATCCCAGTGCTGGAGCGTCGTCATGATGGGCATGTTGTTGGTCTCGAGCATGTAGAGACCGGGGGTGAAGACGTCTGCGAGCTGCCCCTCGTGGACGAAGACCGCCGCCTGTCCTTCGCGGACCGTCAGCTTGGCGCCGTACTTGATTTCGTGGCCGTGGCGCTCGAACCGCCAGACCATGGTGTCGCGGCTGTCGTCGACCCAGTGGATCACGTCGATGAACTGGCCGGAGAGGAAGTCGAAAATGCTCATGCTGAGCCTCCTTTGGTCTGGTCGTCAGGATGGGCCGATGGTCGTGGCCTCGGCCGCGAGGGCGCGCACGGTGGGCCGCGCCTCGGTCAGTCCGATGCCGGGGCGCAGACGGTCGTCATAGAGCATCCCCAGCAGTTTCACGTCATGGCCGGTGAGCAGCGCAAATTCGTCGTCATCGTTGAAGATCGACGGGCGCGCGTCGGGGCTGTCGTTGGCGAGGCCCATGCCCTGGGCCAGTTCCTCGTGAATGCAGGACAGGCGCAGAAGGTCGGGGTTTTCGGCGCGGATCACGGCCACGGCGGCGGTGTAGGTCGACCTTTCCGGTCCGGTGGCATAGGCGGCGACCGCGCAATAGGCGTCGCTGGGCAGGTCACGGACAGGGCCGACATTGATCCGGTTGACGCCCGGCAGGCTGGTCGCGCGGACATTGACCGTGTCGGCCCGGTCATCTTCGGACACGAAGAAGACCAAGAAGTTCGGGTTGTCCGAGACCGAGACGGGGTGGCCCGTGGCCTGCGCCAGCCGCCGCGCGTAGGCGATCACGTCATTGGTGTCGCGTGTGCGCTGGCTGGGCGGGACCGAAGCGCCAAATTCTATCCCGATGCGCACGGGCGCGGTCCAGCGGCGCAGGGCGCTGGCCGATCCGGGGCGCACGCCGGGGCCGGCATATTCGTTGAAGAACACGATGTTTTCGAAGTTGCGCGCCAGCATGTCGGCGGTGAAGGGCGTGTCGGGCCCGCCGCCATCCTGCCGCAGCAGACCGGCGGTCAGCTGGCTTGATTGCACCTGCGCGAGATAGGCGCGCAGGGCCGCACTTTCCTGGCTGGTGGCCTGGATATCGGGGACGGGCGGCGGAGCAAGGCCCGCGGGCCGGGCCCTTGGGGTCAGCACGGGTTCGACCGGTTGGAACATCTCGCACGCGCCAAGAAGGCCCAAGACGATCAAGCCGCCCCAGGCTTTGATACCGCGTGTGATCCGTGCCCCCGCCATAGTCACGTTGTCAGTTCGGGACCGACGTGCCAGCGGTGTCGCCCACCCCGTCCTTGCGCGCCTTGGCGGAGGCCAGGGTGTCGCGCAGGTCGGCCTCCATCTTCTTGAGGTCTTCCTCGGCGGCGGCGCGCTTGGCCTTACCTTCGTCCGCGATTTGCAGGGATTCCTCGATGGTGCCGATCAGGTCGGCGTTGGCCTGTTTGACGGCTTCGATGTCGAATACGCCGCGTTCCATCTCGGTGCGGATCGCCTTGTTGCTTTCGCGCAGGTTTGCGGCGTTGGCGGTGAGCAATTCGTTGGTCAGATCATTGGCATCGCGCACAGCGGCGGCGGCCTCGGCGCTGCGCTGGATCGTCACCGCCTGGGCCAGTTGCGTTTCCCAAAGCGGGACGGTGTTGACGAGGGTCGAGTTGATCTTGGTCACAAGGCTTTTGTCGTTTTCCTGCACCAGCCGGATCGAGGGCAGCGATTGCATCGTCACCTGACGGGTCAGCTTCAGGTCGTGGACCCGGCGTTCCAGATCGTCGCGGGCGGCGCGCAGGTCGCGCAGTTCCTGCGCTTTCATCACCTGGTCATCCTCGGCGGCGGCCTCGACCTCGGCCTCTTTTGCGGGGATGTCGGTGCTGTCGATTTCCTTGATCTTTTCCTCGCCCGCCGCGATGTAGAGGGCAAGTTCATCGTAGAATTGCAGCGTCTTTTCGTAGAGCAGGTCGAGCGATTTGATGTCTTTCAGCAGCGTGTGTTCGTGGGCCAGCAGGTCATCGGTGATCTTGTCGATCTGGTTTTGCACCGTCTCGAACTTGGCAGTGAACTTGGCGAAGGGGGCGGCGCGGCCCAGCAGCTTTTCGAAAAAGCTGCGTTCGCGCCGCACGTCGAGTTCGGAGACCGAAAAGCCGCGGATGGTGGTGACGATGCCGCGCAAGCTGTCGCCTGCGGGGCCGACATCCTTGTTGCGGACGCCTTGCAGCATGGATTGGCTGATTTCCTGCAATTCGGCCTGTGCGGCAGATCCGAAGGACACGATGGATTGCGTGTCGTCCATGTCAATCTCGTCCATACGGGAGCGGATTTCGGTGCCGACGGGCGCGTCGGCCTGTTCCAGAGGCACGATGGCGGTCGCGTCTGTGGGTTCGGGCAGGACCACGGCGGTCACTTCCTCGACTTGGGTGAGGGCGGCTTCGGCCTTTTGGCGGACTGTTTCGGACATGACTTGATCCTTATCGTTAGACATCATCGGCGGGCGACACGCGCACGCCTTCGCGCTGCAAGCGGTCGCGCAGCACGTCGATTTCAATGGTGAGGTCGGTGCGATCCTCGGTGAGCAGTTTGCGGGTGCGGGCGGCGAAGTTTTCCTCGAGATCGTCGAGGAGAGCGGCATAGTCGGTGCGCGCCTGCGCGTCGCGGCTGCGCCCGTAGATGTCGGCGAACTTGACCGTCGCGTCGCGCGCGCCGATCAGGTAGACGCCCAGATATTTGCGGGCCGCTGTGAGGTCGCGGGGGTCCTCTTCGACCGTTTGGATGAGGTCGCGCACGGTGGTCTGGAACTGGTCGAGCCGCAGTTCCATCTTGCGATCCTCGGCCCGTTTCATGGCGTCGCGCATGTCTGTCAGCAGCTCTTCGGCGCCGTCGACGACGCGGGCGACGCGGTCCTGCTGGAAGCTGTCGACCCCTTCGAGCCCCTTGGATGTCAGGGGGTCGATGCCGAAGGCGGCAAAGTGCAGCCCGAATGCGGCGAGGCCATAGAGCAGCGGCGCGATGATGCCGGGATCGGAGCGGTAGGCGGCCAGCGTGATGCCAAAGCCCACGAGGAAGGCGGCGATGATCTTGCGCGGCAGGGCGGGACGGCGGGCGACCTTGCGGGCGTGGTACGCTGCTTCGGCCTTGAGCCCCTCGCGCAGCATGACCGCGCCGCCGGTTAGAAAGCCTGCGGATACCAGTGCGGTGACAAGGCCCGCAGCCCCGTCATTCAGTGCGAGAAACACCATCGGGACGGCGGGCACAAACATGAGGTTGGCGCGCGCGCCGACCGGATCGACCTTGGCCCGGTCAAAGGCGGGGCGGTCGCCTGTTGCGGGTGCATCAGTGGGATCGGGGCTGAACTTGCCGCCAAAGCGTTTGGCCATGCGTTACGATCCTCCGGCGCAGGGGACGGGGTAGGTCAGCGTGCCTGCCGGGTAGCTGCGTCCGGGTTCGAAACAGGTGACCCGGTTCGGTCCGTCGGCCCAGTATTGATGCGGATTGGTGCCCCGCTTGCCATCCTGCAGGTAGCGCATGTGGCCCCAAAAGGTTCCCTTTTCAGGTCCACGCCAGGCGCGGCCCAGTTGGAAGTGTAGATGTCGAACGCCGCCGATACATCTGAAGTCTCGCTGGTTGTCCCCCAGCGTGCCGATTAACTGCCCGCGGCGTATGTTTTGACCGGATACGACCTGCATCTGGCCAAGGTGCCCGTAGGCGGCGATCAGACGCTTGCCGTCCCAGCCATTGCCGTGGTCGATGACGACTGTCGGGCCCCAGCACGAGCCGACGTCTGTCTCAAGTACCCGCCCGTTGGCTGCGGCAATGATACGGGTGCCGTTTGGACCAGCCACGTCGATACCTTGATGAAGCGACCGCCGCACACCACCGCGGACGTTTACGCGTGACCGGAAATCCGAGATGATTTTTGGAGCGCCCGCCGGGTATGTAAGCTCGCCCACATTCTTGGCGTGCAGAGGTGAACCCGGCATGCAAATCAGAGCGCTCACCAGTGCAAGCGCTTTGGCACTCAAAACGCTGCGGGTGCAGCCACGGTGAGGTTGATGCTTTATCATCGGGTTAGAGACCACCCAGCAGGCCCAGCGTCACGCCAAACATCAGCGCAAGCAGCGCGGCAAAGGCGATTTTCTGAAATGCGGTTGGCTCCATCCCGAACTTCCCTGTTGGCTGTCAGACATATAGCCCGTTTGCGGATGCGGCACTAGGGGTGCGCGCGTCCTTCCACTGCATGAGAGGTGTGACGCGCAAATGACGGGCGCAAGGGGAAAATTACGTGCGCCGCATCATATCTGGCGTCAGCGCCGTGTGGGCTTGCGGGTGCGGCGCGGTTTGCCTTTGGGTTTTGCCGTGCCGGTCTCTGGTTCGGGATCGAGACCCAGCTGGTCGCGCACGATCCGTCTGCGCACCTCCTCGACCGTGCCCTGTTTCAGCTCGCCCAGCTGGAAGGGGCCGTAGCTGATCCGGATCAACCGGTTCACCGACAGGCCGATGCTGTCCATGGCGCGCCGGATCTCGCGGTTCTTGCCCTCGCGCAGTCCTACCGTCAGCCAGGCGTTGGCGCCTTGTTGGCGGTCGAGGGTGACCTGCATGGGCTGGAAGCGCTCGCCCTCGACGGTGATCCCCTTGCGCAGCGGTTCAAGTTGCGGGTCGGTGGGCCGTCCGTTCACCCGCACGCGGTAGCGGCGCATCCAACCGGTGGAGGGCAGTTCCAGCTTGCGTTTGATGCCGCCGTCGTTGGTCAGAAGCAGCAGCCCCTCGGAGTTGATGTCGAGCCTGCCCACGCTCATCACCCGCGGCATGTCCTCGGGCAGGGCGTCGAAGATGGTCTTGCGCCCCTGTTCGTCCTTGGTCGTCGTCACGAGGCCCGCCGGTTTGTGGTAGAGCCAGAGCCGTTCGGGTTCGGGGGCTTGCAGCGGTTTGCCGTCGACTGTGATCTTGTCAGTATCGGTGACGTTCAGCGCGGGGCTGTCGATCCGTTTGCCATTTACGCTGACGCGGCCTACGGCGATGATCTCTTCGGCGCCGCGGCGGCTGGCGATGCCCGCGCGGGCCAGCACCTTGGCGATGCGGTCGCCTTTGGGGGTGTTTTGGGTCATGGGCCGGGCTTACCCCTGGGTTGCGCGGGGGGCAAGCGGTGTGGCAGGGACCCGTCATGGAGTTTCGGTCATTCATGGTTCAGGCGCTGGAGGAGGCGCGGGCCGCAGGTGCGCGTGGCGAGGTGCCTGTGGGCGCCGTGGTCGTGTCGCCCGAGGGGCAGATCGTGGCGCGTGACGGGAACCGCACGCGGGCGTTGGCCGATCCCACGGCCCATGCGGAGGTGCTGGCGATCCGCGCGGCCTGTGCCGCGGCAGGATCGGAGCGGCTGGTGGGCCATGATCTTTATGTGACGCTGGAGCCCTGTGCCATGTGCGCGGCGGCGATTGCAGCGGCACGGATTGCGCGGGTGTACTATGGCGCGTCTGACCCGAAGTCGGGCGGGGTGGCGCATGGGGCGCGGGTGTTTTCGCATGCCCAATCCCATCATGCGCCCGAGGTCTACGACGGAATTGGGGCGCGTGAGGCCGAAGACCTGCTTAAAGAGTTTTTCGCGGCGCGGAGGTAGCCGTTTTCTTTGAAAGAAATCGGTTCGGAATTTTTAAGAAATTCCGGGTGTGACGGGTCAGAGCGGGATGGGTTGCATCACCTCAGGCTCGATCACCTTGACGCCTGGAAGTCCTTCCTTCAGCACCTCGGCTGACTGTTCGAGGGGCGGGAACGTCTTGTAATGGCAGGGGATTACCGTGTCGAAGTGGAAGTAGTGGCGCGCGGCATAGGCCGCCCCTGCCATGTCCATGGTGTAGTAGCCCCCCGCCGACAGGATGCCGATGTCGGGTTTGTGGTAGTCCCCGATCCAGGCCATGTCCGCCATGATGTCGGTGTCGCCGGAGATGTAGATTGTCTTTCCTTCACCGCGGATGATGAAGCCGCATTCCTGGCCCGAATAGCGTGGGTTTTCGTCATCGCCGATGGAGGATGAGTGCGATGCGGGCACCAGGGTCGCGGTGACATTGCCAAGTTGGATCGTGCCGCCGCGGCCATAGGCATGACCCTCGATCGCCCCCTTGGCGAAGAGGAGGTTCCCCAGTTCGAAGACGGCCGAGACGGGCGCGCCGGTCTTCTGGCTGATTGTGACGCTGTCGGCGGTGTGGTCGAAATGGCCATGCGTCACGAGGATATGTGTGGCGTCTTGGATGGCCGCGTCGTGCTGGTCGTCGGCGAGCATGGGGTTGCCGGTGAGCCAGGGGTCGATCAGCAGGATCTGGTCCCCGATTTCGATGCGGAAGCTGCCGTGGCCGAGCCAGATGATGTTCATGTCGCGTCTCCCTTTTGGGGGAGTGTAGCGCATGTTGCAGGCTGCGGGAGCCTCCGGCGGGAGTTTTTCTGGCCAAGTGAAGGGGGATGCGATTCGCTTTGGGATTTACCTGTTGTTCAGGGAGGTTAAGGGGGGATGGCAGGGTGTCACCGCCCGTGCATCCCCGGTACACCCCCATCGGGCGGTCGCTGGAGTGTTAACGCAACGTGCGATGCCCCCCTTGAATGGCGCGCGTGCGGGGGTAGGTGGGGTGGTATGGAACTCTTGCGCCAGATTGACGGGTATTGCGAGCGGCTCGGGCCGGAGTATTGGGCCGAGCCGGTGAATGCGGTGACCAACGCCGCCTTTGTTCTGGCCGCGCTCTGGATGTGGCGGCGCAGTGCGGGGGTGCCGCTGGCGCGTGCCCTGTGCGTCGTGCTGGCGCTGATTGGGCTGGGCAGCTACCTGTTTCACACCCATGCGCAGGTGTGGTCGGCCATTGCCGATGTGGCACCGATTGCCGCGTTCATCCTGCTGTATATCTTTGCCATCAACCGGGATGTGTGGGGGATGCGCACGGGCTGGGCCCTGGGTGCGACGGCGCTGTTTTTTCCCTATGCCGCGGCGACTGTGCCGCTGTTTCAATATGTGCCGGTTCTGGGCGTGTCGGCCGGGTATCTGCCGGTGCCTGTGCTGATCCTGATCTATGCCGGGTTGCTGTGGCGGCGCGCGCAGGACCTGGCGCGGGGTTTTGTCATTGGGGCCGCCATTCTGCTGGTGTCCCTGACTGCGCGGTCCGTGGACGAGATGCTGTGCGCGCAGATCCCGCTGGGCACGCATTTTCTGTGGCATATCCTGAACGGCGTCATGCTGGGTTGGATGATCGAGGTCTATGTGCGGTTCATGCGCGGCCAATCGGCAGGCATCGGGCTTGAAGGCGCACCCGCCCCGCGATAAAGCCGCCCTAAGACGCAAGAGAGGGATTTCATGTCCATCGATCAAAGCACCGCCGCGCGTGTGGCGAAACTGGCCCGGATCAAGGTCGAGGAGGATCAGCTTCCGGCCCTGGCCGCTGAGTTCAACACCATTCTTGGCTTTATCGAGCAGCTGGGCGAGGTCGATGTGGAGGGCGTGGAGCCCATGACATCCGTCACCCCGCAGCGCCTGAAGCGCCGCGTGGACGAGGTGACCGATGGCGGACAGCAGGACAAGGTGCTGGCCAACGCGCCTGATGCGCGCGAGGGGTTCTTTGCGGTGCCGAAGGTGGTTGAGTGATGGCTGAGTTGAACAAGCTGGGGCTGGCAGAGGCCCGTGATGCGCTGCGCAAGGGTGATGTGACGAGCGTTGAGTTGACCGAGGCGTGCCTGACCGAGATCGAGGGGGCGGGGGCGCTGAATGCCTTTGTCCACAACACGCCCGAAATTGCCCGCGATCAGGCGAAGGCGGCGGACGCGCGGATCAAGGCAGGCGACGCGCCTGACATGTGCGGGCTGCCCATCGGCATCAAGGATCTGTTTTGTACCAAGGGCGTGCCGAGCCAGGCCGGGAGCCGTATTCTGGAAGGGTTCTTGCCGGAATATGAGAGCACCGTCAGCGGCAACCTGTTGGAGGCGGGTGCCGTCATGCTGGGCAAGCTGAACATGGACGAGTTCGCGATGGGGTCGTCCAACGAAACGTCGGTTTACGGCAATGCGGTGAACCCGTGGCGGCGCGGCAATGATGAGGCTGCGTTGACGCCCGGTGGGTCGTCGGGTGGGTCGGCGTCCGCCGTGGCCGCCGACCTGTGCCTGGCCGCGACCGGCACCGATACGGGTGGGTCGATCCGCCAGCCTGCGGCCTTTACCGGCATCACGGGCATCAAGCCGACCTATGGGCGGTGCTCGCGTTGGGGGATCGTGGCCTTTGCCTCGTCCCTGGATCAGGCGGGGCCGATGACCAAGTCGGTGCGCGATGCGGCCATCATGCTCGAGGCCATGTGCGGCCATGATCCGAAGGATTCGACCAGCGCGGACCTGCCTGTGCCGAACTTCGAGGCCATGCTGACCGGCGACATCAAGGGCAAGAAGATCGGCATACCTGCTGAATACCGCATGGACGGGATGCCGGATGAGATCGAGACGCTGTGGGCCCAGGGCCGCGAGATGCTGGCGGATGCGGGGGCGGAGATTGTCGATATTTCGCTGCCCCATACCAAGTATGCGCTGCCCGCCTATTACGTGATTGCGCCTGCGGAGGCGTCGAGCAACCTCGCCCGCTATGACGGGGTGCGCTATGGACACCGGGCCACGCTGAGCCAGGGCGACGGCATCACCGAGATGTATGAAAAGACCCGTGCCGAGGGGTTTGGCGACGAGGTGAAGCGCCGCGTGATGATCGGCACCTATGTGCTGTCGGCGGGGTTCTATGACGCCTACTATAACCGCGCGCGCAAGGTGCGGACGCTGATCAAGAAGGACTTTGAGGATGTGTTTGCCCAAGGCATCGACGCGATCCTGACGCCTGCGACGCCATCCGCCGCCTTCGGTCTGGGTGAGGCGTCGGACGATCCGGTGCAGATGTATCTGAACGATGTGTTTACCGTGACCGTGAACATGGCGGGCTTGCCGGGTATTGCCGTGCCAGCGGGGACGGATGCGCAGGGCCTGCCTCTGGGACTGCAATTGATTGGCCGCCCGTGGGAAGAAGGGGATTTGCTGAACACCGCTTATGCGCTGGAGGCGCGGGCCGGGTTTGTGGCAAAACCTGGCAAATGGTGGTAATCCCGGTCGACCAAAACCCAAAAGGGTAGAGCAGATGATATGTTTCCGCAGTTTCCTAATGCTGGGCGCCGTGGCCGGGTTGGCCGCGTGCCAGCCCGCGATCCCCGACAGCAATCCGGGTGAGTTTGTCGATCCGGGCCGTGGGGTCGGGTTTGACAATCCCAACACGCTGGCCGCCCGCGAGGCGCGCGATGCGCAGTTGACCGGCCCTGCGGTGCAGGCCGCACCGCCTGTGGGGGCGCAGACGTTGCCCCCGGCGTCGGCTGGGCAGGCGTCTGGTGCGCCGGTGCGTCCGACTGCGGGCCAGACACCGCGCGCCGTGTCGAACCCCGCATCGCTGGATGCGGAACTGGCGCAGATTGCCGCCAACAACGATGCGGCGGCGGCGCAGGCCAATTCGGGCCGGTCGGTTGTGAATGCGAGCCCGTCGAATGCGGCGCCTGTGATCCTGAACAATCCCGGCATCTCGGACGAGAACAGTTTTGATGCCGTTGCTTCCCGCGAGTCCATCGAGAGCGATGCGGCGCGGCTGGAGGCCAACCGGCAGCAGTACCAGGTGGTGCAGCCGACGGCCTTACCCTCGCGCACGGGCGGTGCGCAGCCCAACGTGGTGCAATATGCGCTGCAGACGCGGCATCCGAAGGGCACGCAGGTGCACCGCCGCTTTAGCGTCGGGTCTGCCGCGCGGTTCGAGCGCAATTGTGCGGCCTACAACTCGGCCGACGAGGCGCAGATCGACTTTCTGGCGCGGGGCGGGCCGGAGCGTGATCGCCAGGGGCTGGACCCCGATGGCGACGGATATGCCTGCGCGTGGGACCCGGCGCCGTTCCGCCGGGCCGCCGGCAACTGATCGTCCATCGGCACCCGTCGCCGAATTGCGGGGTGCGGCGGGATGGGCTGCGGCCCAGCCATGTGGTGCTGCATTACACGGCGATGGCCACGGCAGAGGAGGCGATTGCCCGCCTGTGTGATCCGGCGGCGGAGGTGTCGGCGCATTACGTGATCTGCAAGACGGGGCGGGTGACGCAGCTTGTGCCCGAAGGCCTGCGGGCGTGGCACGCGGGGGCCGGGGAATGGCAGGGGCTCAGGGACATCAACTCGCGCTCCATCGGGATTGAGCTGGATAATGATGGGCAGGGGCCCTTTTCCCTTGAACTGATGAACAGCCTTGAATGGCTTTTGGGGCGTGTCCTGAAGGGCTGGGACATCTCGCCGATGAATGTGATCGGGCATTCGGACATGGCGCCGGGCCGCAAGTTCGATCCGGGGCCGTGGTTCGACTGGGCGCGGCTTGAGGCATGCGGGCTGGCCGGGCGGCGCGGATGTGATAGCGGGCCCGAAGGCCCGGATCTGGTGCGTTTTGCAACGCTGGCAAAGCGGGCCGGGTACACGGCGGATGCGGATGCGGAAACGCTGCTTGCGGCGGTGCGTTTGCGCTACCGGTCTTTCAAGACCGGCCCGATTGAGCCCGAAGACTACACGCCTATTGGACACGCCGCCCTTTGGACGTCAGTGCTGTGATCCCCCTTCATTTCGCCAGATAAACCGCCGCCGGAGGCTCCCGCAGTTTCAGCCCGTGCGACGGTTCCGATTGACGCGTGGCGGGCCGCCGCGTATGCGCATCCGGCGCGGAGGGGCGGATGGCTGCGGCAGCGATGTCGAGGAAAGTCCGGACTCCCAGAAGCAGCGGTGCCGGGTAACACCCGGGCGGGGCAACCCGACGGACAGCGCCACAGAAAACAGACCGCCCCGCACGGGGTAAGGGTGAAACGGTGGGGTAAGGGCCCACCGCCGGGCTGGCAACAGGCCGGGCATGGCAAGCCCCACCGGGAGCAATGCCAAATAGGGACCGCGCGGGCCGGCAACGGCCCGGGGCCGCTTCTGCCCCAGCAGGTCCGGGTTGGCAGCTAGAGGGGTGTTGGCAACAGCATCCCAAGATGAATGGTCATCTCGGGGCGGGCGACCGTCCTAGACAGAATCCGGCTTACAGCCCCTCCGCGCGTTTTTTCCATTCTTTGATCGAACGCCCCCCCTGTCGGGGTTGACTCGGGCCCGGGCGCGGGTAAAAGCGCGGTTCTATACGAATTTCCCGCTGGCGGGCCGCGCAGGCCTGAACAGCGATGCAGGAGACAGAACATGGCCAAGCCAACCACGATCAAGATCCGCCTGAACTCGAGCGCAGGCACCGGCCACTTCTATGTGACCAAGAAAAACGCCCGCACCATGACCGAGAAGATGGTCGTACGGAAGTACGATCCCGTGGCGCGCAAGCATGTCGAATACAAGGAAGGCAAGATCAAGTAAGATCGCCCCTCTTTCGAATTCAAAGGCCGCGCCCCAACCGGGACGCGGCTTTTTTCGTATGTGGAGATGGACCATGGAGATGTTCACGCTGACGCGCCGGTCAGATGGTCTGGTTTACCGCTTTGCGCGCGATCCCGGGGCCGTGCGGTGTTACCGGCGTGCGGATCGCCCCGACCTGACGCTTGGGTGGGATGCGGCGCTGGGCTGGATCATGCGCGATCCGGGCAGCGGCGCGCTTGTGGGCCGCACCTGGGCGCTGTCGGTGTCGGAACAGGGCAGGCGCCCGCCGGAAGGGCCGTGGGTCACAGCGAAAGACGCCAAGAGCCACATTTACGATTTGTCATACGGCGGTGATGCAGATGACGAGGAGAGACTGCCATGATGCAGGTCAGGCCGACGACCAAGGCGGATATGGCCGCTGTTGATGCGCTGTTGGCGCGCAGCTATCCGAAGCTGCTCAAGGCAGATTATCCACCTTCCGTATTGGTGACAGCCTTGCCCATCATCAGCCGTGCCCAACCTGAGCTGTTGGTCTGTGGCACGTATTACGTGGTGGAGGAGGAGGGTGCCGTGCTTGGAGCTGGCGGCTGGACGCCAGATCGAAGAGTTCGGGGCTTGGGTCATGTTCGCCACCTTGTGACCGACGACCGCGCATTGCGCCGCGGCGTGGGACGGCGGTTGATGGAGCACTGCTTTGCGGTGGCCACGGCGCATGGTGTGTTGCAGATGGAGTGTTGGGCCACTCGGACGGCGGTGCCGTTTTACAAGGCAGTGGGGTTCCGGGACGTCGGTTTGATTGACGTGCCGTTGGCGGGTGGGATTTCGTTCCCGTCTGTGCGGATGATGCGGGATCTGTAGAGGTCTGTCGGGTGCACTCTTTGCTTGCGCAAATTCGCCCACCCGCCGACCCCGTTTTTTCAGCTTCGGGCTCACCAAGACAGATGATCTGTTTCTGATCCACCCTCGCCTGATCTTTGGCGTGACAGAGTGCCATCCCCTTCCCAAGTAAAATAGCCGTATCCCCGCTTGGGCGGGGCCCCTCGGCGATTTTTCTGGGCAATGGTCTGTCCCTCCGTCTCTTGAAGATCAGGCGAGGGTGGCTCCTGATTGCGGCTGTGTATGCAGACGCAATCGGTGGCAGGGGCTGCTTTTGTTCGCAAAAGCGGCCAGCCACTCCGTGGAGCAACTGGGTGCAGCATCTCAAGCCGCCAGCCGCAACGCAACCCTGACCCGTCACACCGTCCTACGCACAAAAAAAGGCCGGTCGCGGGGACCGGCCTTTCGTCATTCTATGCGTTGCAGGTTATTCCTGCTGCCCCATGAACATCAGCAGGAACTGGAACATGTTCAGGAACGAGATGTAGAGGCTGAGCGCGCCGTCGATTGCGGCCTTGTCCAGCCAGTCTTGGTCGCCATGTGCGGCGTGTGCCACATAGGTGTTCTTGATGTCCTGCGTGTAGAACGCGGTCAGGCCAGCAAAGATCAGGACGCCGATGGCCGAGATCGCCATCATCATCACGCCAGACTGCAGGAACAGGTTGATGATCATCGCCACGAGCAGGCCGATCACACCCATCATCAGGAAGGTGCCCATGCCGGACAGGTCCTTCTTCGTGGTGTAGCCATAGAGGCTGAGACCCGCGAAGGCGATGGCCGTGACCAGGAAGGTCTGCGTGATCGAGTAGGGGGTGAAGACCAGGAAGATCGAGCTCATCGACACGCCCATGACGGCGGCGAAGATGAAGAAGCCCAGTTGCACCGCAGCGGCGGAGCCGCGACGCATCAGTGCGCCCCAACCGAACAGGATGAATGCCAGCGGTGCGAACATCACCACCCAGCGCAGGGGTGTGGTATACAGCACTTCGCCCAAGCCTGTCAGGTACTGCCCGTCGCGCAACGCGACGGTGGCGCCTGTCGGGTCTGTGGTGACGGCCAACCCTGCGATGGCCCAAGCGGCCAGCGCAGTGATGAGCATGCCACCGGACATGGTGCCATAGACCTTATTCATGTGGGCGCGCAGGCCCGCGTCGATCTGGGCGGCGCGTGTACCGGCCGCGGACCGGATCGTATTCAACTCAGCCATTCTTTGACCTCCAAATTGATACAGAAGCCGGTGGCGAAACCACCGGTCGCGGATTTCCGCCCGCATTGGGTCAAATATCGGGTCAGTGCCCCAGTCTTTCAAGGGTTTTTAAGGGGTTTCCTGCAGGTGAGGTGCGACATTCCGACCGTTTTTGTCATAAATGCCGCACACCCCGCTTTCAAGATCAGGCGCGCCAGGTGGCAGGCACGTCCCAGACCGGCTTGGCGCTTTCGCGTGCGGCCAACGTCGCGTCGACACCGATGTCGTCCAGCGCACGGGCGTCAAGACGCGCCAGCGCGCGGCGCGATCTCCAGACGTTCAGAAGCGTGCGCAGCGAAAAGTGGTGACGTGCCGCAGGTTTCGCGGCGGCGGGGCGGGTGCTGACATCGGTAAAGGCCATGGGACTTCCTTTCTGAATTCGTGATTGATTGCGGTCGTTGCATCATTTCTATTGATGTATATGGTGGAGGATGACGCATTCTCAAAGCGAATGTTTTTGATGTGACATATCAGGGAGATTGATATGAGGAATCTGGACATCACGACGCTTCGGTCCTTTGTTGCGGTTGCGGAAAGCGGCGGGGTCACGCGCGCGGCCGGTTTCCTGCACCTGACGCAATCGGCCGTGTCCATGCAGCTGAAGCGGTTGGAGGAGCTGCTGGGCCTTGACCTGTTCGACCGGTCCGGCCGGACGATTGCCTTGACAGCCTCGGGCGAGCAGTTGCTTGTTTATGCCCGCCGCATGGTGGCCTTGAATGACGAGGTGATCACCCGCCTGACCGACCAGGCCTATGAGGGGGAGATCACGCTGGGCGTGCCGCATGACATCGTCTATCCGGCCATTCCGCGGGTGTTGAAGCAATTCCACGCCGCCTTTCCGCGGGTGAAGGTGCAGCTTGACAGTTCTTACACCCGACGCCTGAAGTCGGAATTCGCCAAGGGCGCGTGCGACATCATTCTGACCACGGAAACCGGCATTGATGCGGGCGGAGAGCAATTGTGCACCAAGCCCCTGTGTTGGGTGGGCGCGCCGGGCGGGTCGGCCTGGCGGCAGCGCCCGCTGAAGCTCGCCTTCGGACGGCAGTGCACCTTCCGCCCGCGTGTGATCGAGATGCTGGATGCGGCGGGCATTCTGTGGGACGTGGTGGTCGAGACCGAAAGCGACCGCACGATCGAGGCGACGGTGAGTGCGGATCTGGCCGTTCACACGATGATCGAAGGGACGGAGCCGCCCCATCTGGACCGGATCGAACATGGCGGCGCGCTGCCGGACCTGCCGGCGCACAGCATCAACCTTTACGGGGCCGGTGGTGCCACGGGCGAGGTGCATGACGCACTGGTCGGGTTCCTGCGCAGGGCGTTTCAGGTGAACGACGGGGTCGCGTTGCGCGCCGTGTCGGGTGCATGAAACCGCACGGCGAATCGAATGCGTCAGCGGAATTTAGCCGATAGGTTCAAATTGCGCATAAAACGGGATCATATAGCCGAATTTCTCTGGCCATTGGCGAGATATGATCCTGCTTTTCAATTATAGGTAGCAACAACCGGATTATTTTTAGCGCTTAACGTGTTGAACCGTGCGAACAAACAGCGCAATCTTTGCACCATACGCCACAGTGCAAAACGCGCACGGTTTGGGTCCGTGGCATCAAAATGTCTCTGCAATAGCGGGTGCTTCTGTGTCGTATTCGCGTGTTGCGGGTGGATTTCATTGAAAACAGCCACATTACCGACTATTGTCCGATAAGCGGTTATGTGCGGAAACACGCTCAACACGGGTTTGAGCCGCGCTGACAACACATTGCGCATCAAGGTTGGGATTAGCATGGCACATTTGGTGGACACACATGTCGGGAAACGTATCCGACAGCGCAGATGGTTGATCGGCATGACCCAGCAAAAGCTGGCGGATATGGTCGGCATCAAATTCCAGCAGATTCAAAAATACGAGACAGGCGCCAATCGCGTGAGCGCGTCCCGGCTGTGGGATATCGGCGAGGCGATGGGCGTTCCGGTTGCTTTCTTCTTTGAAGGTTTGAAGGAAGACGTGTCGACAGCCGCGCCCGCCGGAAACGTGCCCACCGACATGCTGAGCGACAAGGAAGCGATGGAATTGGTGCGTACCTACTACGCCATTCCGGAGGCGCAACGGCGCCGCCTGTTTGAGTTGGCCCGTGTGCTGACAGACGTCGCCTAGCACCCAAATCAAGTCTGTTCTTGCGCTGACCGGGTCACTCTGGCACCCGGTTTCCATGAAACAGCTTCTTCCCGAACTGACAGATGTGGCACATACGATGGCGGATGCTGCGTCATCTGCGATCCTGCCGCATTTCCGCAGCACCGACCTGGGCACCGAAAACAAGGATGCGGGCGGGTATGACCCCGTCACTGTCGCCGATCGCGCCGCGGAACAGGCGATGCGCGCCGTGTTGGCGGACAAGCGGCCCATGGACGCCATTCTGGGTGAGGAGTTTGGCGCGCAGTCCGGGCAAAACGGGCTGACCTGGGTGCTGGATCCCATTGACGGGACGCGTGGCTTTGTGGCGGGCACGCCCACATGGGGTGTTCTGATCGCGGTCGGGGACGAAAAAGGCCCGGCCCTTGGCATGATTGACCAACCCTATATTGGCGAGCGGTTTTGGGGCGCGGACGGATCGGCCTGGCTGAAGGGGCCGCGGGGCGAGGGCCCGATTGCAACGCGCGCCCCGCGCCGCCTGTCGGACGCTGTGCTTTTCACCACATTCCCCGAGATTGGTACGGCGGCCGAGCGCGCGGGGTTCGAGGCCGTGGCGGACCAAGTCAAGCTGGTGCGCTACGGGATGGATTGCTATGCCTATGCGCTGCTGGCTGCGGGTCAGATTGATCTGGTGATCGAGGCGGGGCTCAACAGCTATGACATTCAAGCGCCCATTGGCCTGATCGAGGCGGCGGGCGGTGTTGTGACCGACTGGTCCGGTCAGCCGGTGCACGAGGGCGGTCGCGCGGTCGCCGCCTCGCATCCGGATGTGCATCGCGCGGCACTGGATATTTTGGCAGGTTTCGTTTGACCGAAACCCTGATCCGCGGCGCGTCTCATGTGGTGAGCATGGATGACGACAGGCGCGTGTTGCGGGATGCCGACATCTTGCTGTGGGACGGGCAGGTGGTTGCGCTTGGGCAGGGCCTGACCACCGTGGGCGAGGTGGTCGATGCGCAGAGGTGCGTCGTGACCCCCGGCCTCGTCAACACACATCATCATCTCTATCAGACGCTGACGCGCGCGGTGCCTGCTGCGCAGGATGCGCTGCTGTTTGGATGGTTGCAGACGCTTTATCCGATCTGGGCGCGTTTTACGCCGGAGCATATGTATATTTCCGCTCAGATCGGGTTGGCGGAGCTGGCCTTGTCCGGGTGCACGCTGTCGTCCGATCACCTCTATCTCTACCCTAATGGCGCGCGGCTTGAGGATACGATTGCGGCGGCTGTCGAGGTCGGGCTGCGCTTTCATCCGACCCGAGGCGCCATGAGTATTGGTGAAAGCGCCGGTGGCCTGCCCCCGATGCGCTGGTCGAGGATGAAGCGGCCATTCTGTCCGACATGGTGCGCGTCATCGACGCGTTTCACGACCCGTCGCCGGGGTCGATGTGCCAGGTGGGCGTGGCGCCCTGTTCGCCGTTTTCTGTCAGCCGTGGGTTGATGCGCGATGCGGCGCTGCTGGCGCGGGACAAGGGTGTGATGATGCACACGCATCTGGCCGAGAATGCCGAGGATATCGCGTATTCTCTGGATCAGTTCGGCTGCCGCCCCGGTCAGTATGCCGAGGATCTGGGCTGGGTTGGCCGTGATGTCTGGCACGCCCATTGCGTGAAGCTGGATCCGTCAGAGATTGATCTTTTTGCCCGGACGCGCACTGGCGTGGCGCATTGCCCGTGTTCGAATTGCCGTCTCGGCTCCGGCATCGCACCGGTGCGCGCAATGCGGGATGCGGGTGTGCCGGTGGGCTTGGGCGTGGATGGATCGGCCAGCAACGATGCGGGCAACCTGGTGGCAGAGGCCCGGCAAGCGATGTTGTTGCAGCGCGTGGCGCAGGGGGCTGACGCCATGAGCGCGCAAGAGGCGTTGGAGATGGCCACGCGCGGCGGGGCGGACATTCTGGGCCGCCCGGACTGTGGGCGCCTGTCCGTGGGTGCGCGTGCGGATGTCGCCATCTGGGATGTGAGCGGGATCGAGGCGGCGGGCAGTTGGGATCCGGCGGCGGTGTTGCTGGCGGGCCCGACAACCGTGCGCGACCTCTTTGTCGAGGGGCGGCAGGTTGTGCGGGATGGTCACGTCATCACGTTTGATTTGGAAGCGGCGCTGCGCAAACAGGCGGCGCTGGCGCAGGGGTTGATGGACGGCTAGCGCCGCGCGCCTGCGACCCAGACATCCGCAATGGCCCGGTCGTCGCCCATCATGATGGTGGGAAAGACGGCGTCCCAGATGTCATTTGCCCGCGCATGCCGTTGCGCGATGGCCGGGGTCGAGGCGAGGTCGAGCACGCACAGGTCCGCGGCAAGGCCCGGCGCGATCTGACCGATCTCGGTGTCCATATGCAGCACGCGGGCCGATCCTGCGGTGGCGAGCCAGAGGAGCTGTGAGGCGTGCACGGCCACGCCCCTGAGTTGCGCGATCTCATAGGCGGCGGCCATGGAGCGGAGCATGGAAAAAGAGGAACCACCCCCGGTGTCCGTGGCAAGCCCCGCGCGCAGCCCTTGCGATGTCAGGCCCATCAGGTCGAAGAGGCCCGAACCGATGAAGGTGTTCGAGGTGGGGCAATGCACGAGCCCCGCGCCAACCTCGCGCAGGCGGTCCACCTCGCGCGGCGCGAGGTGGATGGCGTGGCCATAGAGGCCGCGTGCGCCCAGCAGCCCGTGTGCCTCATACGTGTCGAGATAGTCGCGCGCCCGGGGGTAGAGGTCGCGGACCCATGCGATTTCGTCCACCTGTTCGCTCAAGTGGGTCTGCATCAGCGCGTCGGGGTGTTCGGCCCAAAGCGCCCCGAGGGCGGCCAGTTGGTCTTCGGTCGAGGTGGGGGAGAAGCGGGGCGTGATGGCATAGCGCGCGCGGCCTGTGCCGTGCCAGCGTTCCAACAGCGCCTTGCTGTCGTCATAGGCGGATTGGGCGGTGTCGCGCAGGCCGTCCGGCGCGTTGCGGTCCATGCAGGTCTTGCCCGCGACCACGGCCATGTTGCGGGTGGCAGCGGCGGTGAACAGGGCGTCCACGCTGGTGGGATGGATGGTGCAGAAGCTGGCGACGGAGGTGGTGCCGTGATCCAGGAGCAGGTCGAGATAGGTGTCCGCCGTCGCCTCGGCGTAGGCCGGATCGCCAAAGCGCATCTCTTCGGGGAAGGTATAGGTGTTCAGCCAGTCGATCAGCCGCTTGCCCCAGGACGCGATGATGGCCGTCTGGGGATAGTGGGCGTGCGCATCCACAAAGCCGGGGCAGATCAGGTGGCCGGGATGGTCGTGGCGGGTGGCGTGCGCGCCTTTGGCCATGGCATCCGCGCCGGTGGCGACGATGCGACCGTCCTGCACCAGCACGGCGCCGTTTTGCTCGATCCGCACGGCCTCGGCCCAGGGGACCACAAACGGATCGTCGGTGAAGGTCAGCACATGGCCGGTCAAAAGCTGGGCAGTCGTCATGCCCGCCTTATGCCGGGGCGCGTGCACCTGCGCAAAGCGAAATGCGGCCCATTGTCAGCCCAAGGGGCGCGCCCTATGGTCTGGCCAGACGCGATGGAAGGGAGATGCAGGCCATGTCAGATCAGACGGACGTGCCCGATCCCGGCCAGGACGAAAACGCTTATGTCCTTGAGCGCAAAGACGTCTCTGCGATCCTCTATGCCGTCGATATCGAAGACCGCGATCAGCTGACCAAGTTGATGGAACCGCTGCACGCGGCCGATATTGCCGACCTGCTGGAACAGATCAACGCCTTTGACCGGTCGCGCCTGATCCGGCTGTATGACCGCGAGTTTGACGGCGACATCCTGTCGGAACTGGACGAGTCGATCCGGGAAGAGGTGATTGCCGTCCTCAAGCCCGCCGTGCTGGCCGAGGCGGTGCGGGATCTGGACAGTGACGACGTGGTCGACCTGATCGAGGATCTGGACGACGCGCAGCAGGAAAAGATCCTGGAGGCGCTGGAAGACACGGACCGTGCGCTGGTCGAGCAATCGCTGGCCTTTCCCGAATATTCTGCCGGGCGTCTCATGCAGCGCGAAGTGGTCATGGCGCCCGAACACTGGACCGTGGGCGAGGCCATCGACCGGCTGCGCAACGCGACCGAGGACGAGTTGCCCACCCAGTTCTACCACATTGTGCTGGTCGATCCGCGCCTGCATCCGGTGGGCAACATCACCCTGGGCAAGCTCATGCGCTCGCGCCGCGAGGTGCCGCTGGCCGATCTGGTCGAGGAGACGTTTCAGGTCATTCCCGCCAGCCAGGACGAAAGCGACGTGGCCTATGCGTTCAACCAGTATCACCTGATTTCTGCCCCCGTTGTCGATGACGAGGGACGGTTGATCGGCCTGATCACGATTGATGACGCCATGGCCGTGCTGGACGAGGAGCACGAGGAGGACATCCTGCGTCTGGCCGGTGTGGGTGAGGAATCGGCCCTGTCGGACAGCGTGCGCGAGACGACGAAGCGGCGGATCCCTTGGTTGGCGGTGAACCTTGTGACGTCGATCCTGGCCTCTTTGGTGATCGCCCAGTTCGAGGCGGCCATCGCACAGATCGTGGCCCTGGCCGTTTTGATGCCCATCGTGGCGTCCATGGGCGGAAATGCAGGCACGCAGTCGCTGACCGTGGCGACACGCGCGCTGGCCACCAAGGACCTGACCGGCGCCAATGTCTGGCGCGTGATCCGGCGCGAGGTTCTTGTCGGGCTGATCAACGGCGTCGTCTTTGCCGTCGTGATGGGCATTGTCGGCATCCTTTGGTTCGGCTCGCCCGCGTTGGGCTATGTGATCGCGGCGGCCATGGTCGTGAACATGGTGGTTGCGGGGCTGGCGGGCACGGGCATTCCCATCGTGCTGGACCGGATCGGGATCGACCCGGCGCTGGCCTCGGGTGCGTTTGTGACGACGGTGACGGATGTGGTCGGGTTCTTTGCCTTTCTTGGCCTCGCTGCCCTGGTGCTGCTGTGACGGGGGCGGACGCTGTTTGCGCTGGCGCGCAAAGCCGCCCCGCCCACCGTCCCGAACGGGTCCGCGCATGGGGGTGAGCGAGGACAAGGCTGCGATCCGCAAGGCCGCATTCCGTGCGCGCAAGGCCGCGTTTGATCTGGATGCGGGTGGCGCGTCGGGCCTCTTGTCATCCGTTCTGGCAGGCTACCGCGGCGTGCCGCTGTCCGGCTACATGCCCATCCGGTCGGAGATTGATCCGCTACCCGCCATGGCCGAGGCGGCAGCCCACGGGCCCGTGGGCGTGCCCGTGATCCGGGCCGAAGGGCAGCCGCTGGTGTTTTCCCGCTGGACGCCAGATGCGGAGATGACCGAAGGCCCCTTTGGCGCGCGGGTGCCCGCGGTCGAAGAGCTGATGGAGCCGGAGATTGTCATCGTGCCCCTCGTGGCCTTTACCCGTTCGGGCGCGCGGTTGGGCTATGGCGGGGGGTTTTACGACCGCACGCTCGACATTTTGCGCGCCCGGCGCGCGACGCTGGCCATCGGCTTTGCCTACGGTGCGCAGGAGGTGCCGGACATGCCCATCGAGCCGACCGACCAGCCGCTCGACATGATTGTGACCGATGCGGAGGTCATCGAGGTCTGAGGGGGCCAGCCCCCCGGCCTGCGGCCGTCCCCGGGATTTCTTGGAACCAGAGAAGGAATACGGACTGGCGTATTTCGCTTGCCGTTGCGGTCCGTCGCGGCATATGGGCGGGTATGAGATTGCTTTTTCTGGGTGACGTCATGGGCCGTGCGGGCCGTCAGGCGATCGCCGACCATCTGCCGCGTATGCGCACCGATTGGGACCTCGATTTCGTCGTGGTCAACGGGGAGAATGCGACCTCGGGCATGGGGCTGTCGGGCGCGCATGCAAGGGTGCTGCTGGATGCGGGGGCGGATTGCGTGACCCTTGGCGATCATGCCTTCGATCAGAAGGACATGCTGGGCTTTATCGAGCAGGAGCCGCGCATCATCCGGCCCCTGAACTTTTCCAAGGCGGCGCCCGGCAAGGGCGCGCGGTTGTTCACGGCCCGGAACGGCAAAAAGGTGCTTGTGGCGCAGGCTCTGGGTCAGGTGTTCATGAAGCGGCCCTTTGACGATCCGTTTTCGGCACTCGAGACGGTGTTCCGGACCCATCCGCTGGGCGGGCAGGCCGACGCTATTATGGTGGACTTTCATTGCGAGGCGACGTCCGAGAAGATGGCCATGGGCCATTGGTGCGACGGGCGGGCGAGCCTGATGGTCGGCACCCATACGCATGTGCCGACGGCCGATGCGATGATCCTGTCAAAGGGCTGTGCCTATCTGACGGACGCAGGGATGTGCGGCGACTACAACTCGGTCATCGGGATGCAGCGGGACGAGCCCCTGCGCCGCTTCATCACCGGTATGCCGAAGGAGCGTTTTGCCCCCGCCCTTGGCCCTGCGACGCTGTCGGGGGTCTATGTCGAGACGGGCGATGATGGCCGTGCGACGCGGATCGAGATGGTGCGCGACGGTGGTCTGCTGAAGGCCAGTGGCCCATGACACGGCGCATGGCGCTGGGCTTTACCGCTGTCCTGATCCTGTTGGGGGCCGGGTGGGGGCTGACCATGCCCCTGACCAAGATCGCCGTCAGCACAGGGTATCAGCATTTCGGGCTTCTCTTTTGGCAATTGGCCATCGGTGCGGTGGTGATGAGCGTCATTGCGGCTGTGCGCCGTGTTCGCCTGCCCCTGCGGCGGGCGCAGTTGCGCGTTTATGTCATCATCGCGCTGATCGGGTCGGTTCTGCCGAATTCGGCAAGCTATCAGGCGGCGGTGCATCTGCCCTCGGGCATCATGTCGATCCTGCTGAGCATGATCCCGATCTGGGCCTTTCCCATTGCGCTGTCGCTGGGCCTGGACCGGTTTGAATGGCGCCGGTTCGGGGGGATCTGTGTGGGCCTGGCGGCTGTGATGCTGATCGTGCTGCCCAATGCGAGCATATCCGGCGGCATTCCGATCCTTTGGGTGTGTGTCGGGCTCATTTCCGGTCTCTTCTATGCGTTTGAGGGGAACTATGTGGCGCGCTGGGGCACCGCGGGCCTGGATGCGATCCAGGTGCTGTGGGGGGCCTCCATCGTGGGTGCGGTCATCGCCCTGCCGCTTGCGCTGTTCAGCGGGCAGTGGATTGGGCCGCGCCTGCCGCTGGGGTCTCCGGAGACGGCTCTGGTCCTCAGCGCCACCACGCATGTGCTGGTCTATGCGGGCTATGTCTGGCTGGTGGGGCGGGCGGGTCCTGTCTTTGCCGTGCAGGTCAGTTTTCTTGTGACGCTGTGCGGCGTGTTCTGGGCCCGGCTGATCCTGAGCGAAGATTATGCACCCACGGTCTGGATCGCCCTCATCCTGATGCTTTTGGGGATGTTTCTGGTCCAGCCGCGCAGGAGCCGGGTTGAAGACCCAGCCTCCTTCGGGGAGAGTGTCCGCTGATCTGCGCACGTTGAGGGGCCGCACCATGGGGCTGATCGAGCTTTCACAAACCGGCAATGCCGTCCTCACCCTCATCGTGGTGGGCGTGATGTTCGTGCTGTTTCTGCGCGAGCTGTTCCCGACCGAGGTGGTGGCGATCAGCGGAACAGCGTTGCTGCTGGCCACAGGTGCGCTGCCTTACGAGGATGCGCTGCGTGTCCTGTCAAATCCGGCGCCGTGGACCATTGCGGCCATGTTCATCATCATGGGGGCGCTGGTGCGCACGGGTGCGCTGGATGCCTTTACCGGGCTTGCCGACCGAAAGGCGCGCAGCAATCCGGCGTTGGCGGTTGTCATGCTGATGGCCTTTGTCATCCTCAGTTCGGCCATCGTGTCCAATACCCCCGTTGTCGTGGTGATGATCCCGGTCATCATTCAATTGGCCAAGACCATGGGGCTGTCCCCCTCGAAGATGCTGATCCCGCTGAGCTATGCCGCTATTCTGGGAGGCACCCTCACCCTGATCGGCACGTCGACCAACCTGCTGGTCGATGGTGTCGCGCGCGCGCAGGGCATGGCGCCCTTTACGATCTTTGAGGTGACGCCGCTGGGCATTATTCTGGTTATCTGGGGGATGATCTATCTGCGGTTCTTTGGTCCGATGCTGCTGCCGGAGCGGGACAGCATGGCGGGCCTGCTCAGTGACCGAAGCCGCATGAAGTTCTTTACCGAAGCCGTGATCCCGCCGGAATCGAACCTGGTTGGCCGCGATGTAACCGGGGTGCAGCTGTTCAAGCGGGACGGCGTGCGTCTGGTCGATGTGATCCGGGGCGATGAATCCTTGCGCCGCAACATGGCTGGCGTTCAGTTGCAGGTGGGCGACCGGGTGGTGCTGCGCACGCAGATGACCGAGCTTTTGAGCCTGCAGCGCAACAAGGAACTCAAGCGGATCGACCAGGTGGGTGCGATTGAGACGACCACGGTTGAGGTTCTGATCACGCCCGGTTGCCGCATGGTCGGGCGGTCTTTGGGCGCGCTGCGGCTGCGGCGGCGGTATGGGGTCTATCCGTTGGCGGTGCATCGGCGGAACCAGAATATCGGGCGGCAGCTGGATGATCTGGTGGTCAAGATCGGCGACACCTTGCTGCTCGAGGGCGCGCCGGAGGATATTCAGCGGCTCGCCGCGGATATGGATATGGTTGACGTGTCGAAGCCCTCGCAGCGGGAATTCCGGCGCGGCCATGCGCCGATCGCGCTGGCGGCCCTTTTGGGGATCGTTGTGCTGGCCGCCTTTGGGCTGGCGCCGATCCTGATGCTGTCGATCCTGGCGGTGGCCACCGTTTTGATTACCCGCTGTATTGATGCGGACGAGGCGTTTTCCTTTGTGGACGGGCGCCTGCTGGCGCTGATCTTTTCGATGCTCGCCATCGGGGCCGCGCTTGAGGCGACGGGGGCGGTCGCGCTGATCGTGGATGCGGTCGCGCCGGGGTTGATGGTGCTGCCGCCGTTTCTGATCGTGTGGGCGGTTTATCTGCTCACCTCGGTGCTGACGGAGCTGGTCAGCAACAATGCCGTGGCTGTGGTTGTGACGCCCATCGCGATCGGGCTGGCGACCGCTTTGGGGATTGATCCGCGGCCCCTGGTGGTGGCGGTTATGGTGGCGGCGTCGGCCTCTTTTGCGACGCCGATTGGATACCAGACCAACATGCTGGTTTATGGGCCGGGCGGGTATAAATTTACCGATTTCATGAAGGTCGGGATCCCCTTGAATTTGAGTGTGGGGTTGCTCGCCTCGGCGGTCATTCCGTTTATCTGGCCGCTTTGACCCACGCCCCGTCTCAGCGTGGGACGGGGCGCGCGGGAAGGGATATCAAGGGCTTACAGGGGCGTCTTAACCTTTTGTTCACCTATCGCGGGGGGCCTTCGCCGATCAGGCGCTTGAGCGACAGGCGGCGGGAGACGGTGTTGGGGGCGTCCGAACCTGCGCCCGGGCGCAGGTCGGCCACGAGGGCACGGAGCGGGGCGAAATCACCCTGGGATACGGCCCCGGCGAGTGTGCCGTAGCGGTCGACGATGTCGGGATGCGCGTCGGCCAGTTTGCGGTATTGGCTGCGGGTGCCGAAATGGTCGTCTGCGGCGCGCTGCAGAGCCACTTCGAGCAGCATGGGCACGGCGCGCAGGGCCAGGGCCGTGCGGCCAGGACCGGTGCGGGCCAGCGCCGCCTCGGCCGTGTCGAGGGCCGCGCGCAGGTTGTGCTCTGTGGCATGGGACAGTTGCGCATTCACGTCGCGCAGCGCGGCGCGGTATGCGTCTTGCAGCCCGGTAAAATCGGGCAGCTTCCCGTCAATCAATTGACCATAGGCCGGGCCGAGAAGGCCGATGGGTCGCCCCGCACGGCGGCTGAGATCGGGCAAATGGGTCAGGGCGTTTTCCGGCACGGCGCTGCATTGAATGCGCAGGGTATCTCTGATCAGGCGCCGTTCGTGCAACTCGTCACCGGGCGGGGTCACCACAAAGAGGTCGACATCGCTTTTGTCAGCAACGGAGCCATCGAGCTGCGAGCCATAGAGCAGGATTGCGACGGCATCGGGATAATGCCCACGCTTGACCGACTGGATCGCGTCACGCGTGGGTGCTGTCATGTGGTCAGGAAACTGCATGGGTGTCGTCAGTAGATCCCGTATTCATCCCCCCACCAAGTTGGACCGTCATCGCGCCAGAATGAGGTTTCACCGAAACTGTGCCAGTCTAGGAACGGATCGTCGAAGCCATTTGCGCTTTCCCATGCGTCGGCCATGTCGGACATTTCATTGTACTGGTCGAAGATATCGTCATATGCGCCGGCTTCGGCATTTTCCGCCATCCACTGCGACGTCTGGTTCACCACCATGTTCGTCACATGCTCAGCCGGTTCCGGAATGTTCTGGTAGGCGTCCAACACGCTGTTGATCCGCGGATCCTGCAGGACGGTTTCGAACAGTTCAACAGCGGCGTCAATCTGCCATTGCTGATAGTCTGCGGGGTCGGGGGCGGGTTGGTTTCTGTCCCAGTAATCCTGGAGGAAATTGTCGGATCCCCCGTGACCGCCAAAGTTGGGGTCGAGCATCAGTGCCGTTTCGTAATAGTCGAGATCGTACATTGTATAATATCCCGTGTTTTGGAAATGACGTAGCGACGACGGTACGGAGCGGTTTGCAACGGAACAATTACACGGACAGGTGCGCGGCGGGCGTGGGCGCAAATCTGCCATTTGCGACATGCGAATCGGATGGGGATCGCCGACGGGCACGTTTGCGTGTGTGGCGCCCCGGAGGTGCACAATTTTGCCGCTTGATCCGTAAGGGATTGTTTACACATCGGCGCTAGGGATGGCGGCAATCGCCATGCCTGACCTTCGCCGCCCCGCGCATCTGATCACGCCCGCCTATGAGGACAATGGATTGTTCCGGTCGCCCGTACGCCGGATCACCGTTGGACTTGTTCCGCAGGCGCACCGCAACAACCGCCAGGACCTGGTTGTGCGGGGCTTTCTGCCCGACGGTGCGGTGATCGAGGTTGTGTTTGCCGGGCGCCGCAACAGGCACGCGTTGGGGATTGAACAGCGTTTGCGCGCCCTTCTGTTTCACGCGCGGGCAAAGACGCCGGGATGGCGGGCCGAGGGCGTGGATACGGTGCAGTTGCCCCTGCGGGTCGAAGGGGTATGGCGGTCGCGGTTTACCCGCGATGCCTGGGGCTGTGAGACGCGGCACCACCAGTTGATTGCCGCGCGCTGGGCGCTGTTTGACGATGCCGGTGTTGCGCATCTGTTCGGGGAGGCGCCGGTGCATCTGGCGGCGCCGCGCCCGGTGCAGATTGACGGGCAGTGAACGGTGGCGTGCGGTGCGTTCAGGTGCGTGCGCGTGCGTTCAGCGGTGTGCACGTGCGTTTGGCGATCCGCCGGGCGGTCCGGCGTGTTTAGGGGCGTGAAGGGATGTGCATGTGTTTAGGCGCACGCGCGGGGCAGCCGCCTTGTGAGGCCGTGTCGGGTCCGGGAGGCCCTTATGCGATGGCTTCTGATCGGCCCGCGTTGCGGCCTGAAAAGATGCAGCCGCCCAAAAATGTTCCTTCGAGCGCGTTGTAGCCGTGATAGCCGCCGCCGCCGAAGCCTGCGACCTCGCCTGCCGCGAAAAGGCCGGGCACGGGCGTGCCGTCGGCCCCGATCATCCGGCTGTCCAGCGTGGTGTGCAGCCCGCCCAGCGTCTTGCGCGTGAGCACGTGCAGCTTGACCGCGATGAGCGGACCGTTGGCCGGATCGAGGAACTTGTGCGGTTTGGCCGTGCGCAGGAGCCTGTCGCCGCGGTAGTTGCGCGCCGCGTGGATCGCCATCATCTGCGCGTCTTTCGAGAACGGGTTGTCGATTTGCGCATCGCGCGCTTCGATCTGGGCGCGCAGTTTCGCCTCGTCAATCAGATTGCCGCCTGCGACCTGGTTCATGCCGCGCACGAGCGTGGCGAGGTCGTTTGCCACGACGAAATCCTCGCCCTTTTCCTTGAACGCCTCGACCGGGCCGGTGGCGTTCTTTCCCGACAGGATGCGTTGCTTGATCACCTCGGACCATTTTTTGGATGTGAGGTCAGGGTTTTGTTCGGAGCCGGAGAGGGCAAATTCCTTTTTGATCACCTTTTGTGTCAGCACGAACCAGCTGTAGTCGTAGCCGGTGGCCAGGATCTCGCGCAGGGTGGACATGCTGTCGAAGCCGGGGAGCGCTGGCGGCTTGAACCGGTTGCCTGTCGCGTCGAACCACATCGACGAGGGACCCGGCAGGATGCGGATGCCGTGGCTGGGCCAGATCGGGTCCCAGTTTTTGACCCCTTCGGTGTAGTGCCACATGCGGTCGCCGTTGATGACGTGGCCGCCTGCGGCCTCCGATATGCCGATCATGCGCCCGTCCACGTGGGCGGGGACGCCTGCGACCATTTTCTGGGGCGCCGGGCCGAGGCGGTCTGTGGGCCAGACCTGGCGCACCATGTCGAAATTGCCGCCGATGCCGCCGGAGGTGACGATGACGGAGGGGGCGTTGAAGGCGAAGTCACCCACTGGATCGCGGTTGGTTTTCTGGCCGCGTTCGGCGCTGTCATCGGCGAGGATGGTGCCGCTGACCCCTTTGGCTGTGCCGTTTGCCATGTCGATGCGGTCGACCTGGTGGCGGAAGTTGAAGTGGATGCGGCCGGCGCGTTCGTGTTCTTCGCAGCGGCGCACGAAATGTTCGATGATGCCGGGGCCGGTGCCCCAGGTGAGGTGGAAGCGCGGCACGGAGTTGCCGTGCCCGTCAGCAAAGCTGCCGCCCCGTTCGGCCCAGCCGACGATGGGGAACCAGCGCAGGCCCATGGCGTGGAGCCATGGCCGCATTTCTCCGGCGGCGAAGTCGATATAGGCCTCGGCCCATTTGCGGGGCAGGGCGTCTTCGTCCCGGTCGAACTGGGCGCTGCCCATCCAGTCGTTGAGCGCCAGCTCGCGGCTGTCGCGGATGCCCATGCGCCGCTGTTCGGGGGTGTCGACCATGAAGAGGCCGCCGAGCGACCAGAAGGCTTGCCCGCCCAGGAAACTGCGGGGTTCCTGGTCGACGATGATCACGCGCTTGCCCCGGTCGCCCAGTTCTGCGGCGGCGGCGAGGCCTGCGAGGCCCGCGCCCACGACGATGGCGTCTGCTTGATCCATGAGGGCCTCCTTACCGGCTGCGGAACCATGCGACGAAGGGTGCCGCGACGATGTACATGAGGATACCATAGACGCCCGAGGGCAGGGCCATGGCGCTGAACCCGTCGGCCTGGCCCGCGATCAGGGCGGCCAGCGTGATGCCGAGCGTGGCGTTCTGGATGCCGGTTTCGACCGAGATGGTCTTGGCCTGGTCCCATGGCAGGCGTGCTGCGCGGGCGAGCACGAGGCCGATGAGGAGGAGGGCGGCGTTCAGGACGATCAGGGCGGGGCCGAGCGTGCCGAGATTGGCGATGAAGATGTCCCAGTTGGCGGCCAGCGCCGCCACCACAATGATGATGAAGAGAAGCGTGGCGAGGCGGGACAGGAACGGCTCGACCCGGACGGCGAGATCGGTGGCGAAGTGGCGGATCAGGACGCCGATCAGCACGGGCAGCGTCACGATGATGAAGACCGAGATGGCGAGGCCGGTGACCGAGACGTCAGGCGCGGCGTCGCCCATGAAATGCACCACCGACCAGGCGGCAAGCACGGGCACGGTGAGGATGCTGAGCAGGCTGACCACAGCGGTAAGCGAGACGGACAGGGCCACGTCGCCCCTGGACAGCCGCGCGATCATGTTGGAGGTCACGCCGCCCGGGCAGAAGCTAAGCAGCATGAAACCCACGGCGATTTCCGGGCCGAGACCGAAGGCACGGACGACCCCGTATGTGACCACGGGCAACAGGATAACCTGTGCGATGGCCCCGATGGCAAAGGATTTGGGCGTGCGCAGAACGCGGCCGAAATCGGCGAAGGTTAGGCCCACGCCGAGGCTGAGCATGATGATGGCCAGCGACAGTGGCAGCACCACGTTGATCAGTATGTCCATGATGTCTCTCTCTCCCTGGCGGGCAGGTTAGACGGGCAGATCGGCGGCGCGCAATGTTTACGCTTGGTCAGCCGTCTTCTTGATGAAGACACCGGACCGGAACTTTTCCTGAAATGCCGGCGCCCTGTCAGAGCGGCCAGAAGACGAGGATGGCGGGGATCGACACGGCGATCACGATCACTTCGAGCGGCAGGCCGATGCGCCAGTAGTCGCCGAACTGGTAGCCGCCGGGGCCGAGGATGAGCGTGTTGTTCTTGTGCCCGATGGGCGTGAGGAAGGCCGAGGAGGCCGCCACCGCCACCGCCATCAGGAACGGGTCGGGGGAGACCCCAAGGGTCTGCGCCATCTGGATGCCCACCGGGGCGGCCACGATGGTGGTTGCCGTGTTGTTCAGCACGTCCGACAGGCTCATGGTCACAACCATCAGCACGGTCAGCACGGCCCATGCGGGCAGGCCCTCGGTCAGGGTGACAAGCCAGCCTGCGATGAGTTCGGTGCCGCCTGAGGTTTCCAGCGCGGCGCCCAGCGGGATCATGGAGCCGAGGAGCACCACGACGGGCCATTCGATATGGGTGTACAGCTCGGACAGGGGCACGATCTTGGACAGGACATAGGCCACGACCACGAGCCCGAGCGCGATGGGCAGGTAGAGAAGGCCGACGCTGGCCGCGGCGACAGCACCCGCAAAAAGGCCGATGGCGAGCCACACCTTGTCATCCGCTGTCACCGCCAGCCCGCGTTCGGCCAGCGGCAGGCCGCCCAACCATTGGGTCACGTCCTGCCCGGTGTCGCGCGGCACCAGCAGCAGCAGGATGTCGCCTGCGCGGATCTGGGTCTTGCGCACCTGTTTGGTGATCCGCTTGCCGCCGCGCGAAATGCCCATGAGCACCGTGGATTGCCGCCAGCTGAGCCCGACGCTTTGTGCGGTGCGCCCGATCAGGCGGGACTGGTCACCGACCACGACTTCTATGATTTCAACACCTTCGCCTGCGGCTTTCAACTTCTCTTCGCGCTTGGCGTCGGCGACCGACAGGCTGAGGGCGGCGCGGAATTCGTCGAGCGCGTCTGGGGTCGCTTCCAGCACCAGCGCGTCGCCGTCCTGCAGCACCGTGTTGCGGGCGCGGCCATAGCGCCGCTTGCCGTCGCGGATCAGGCCGATGATGGCGACATCGGCTTTTTCGGCGTCCTCTTCCAGCTCGCCCAGCCGTTTGCCGGACTGTTTGGAGCCTTCGGGGAGTGTCAGTTCGGCGATATATTCCGAGAGCGCTTCGGTCGGGCCGTCGGCGTCGGCGCGGGCGGGGATGAGCCGCCAGCCGACGAGGGCCACGAAGGCCAGCCCCGCGATGGCCGCGACACCGCCCACGGGGGCGAAGTCGAACATGCGGAAGGGTTCGCCCAAAGCATCCTCGCGGATGGTGGCGATGATGATGTTGGGTGGGGTTCCGATCAGTGTGACCATGCCGCCGAGGATGGTGGCGAAGCTGAGCGGCATGAGGCT
Organism: Tateyamaria omphalii; assembly: GCF_001969365.1. Taxonomy (NCBI): domain Bacteria; kingdom Pseudomonadati; phylum Pseudomonadota; class Alphaproteobacteria; order Rhodobacterales; family Roseobacteraceae; genus Tateyamaria; species Tateyamaria omphalii. The sequence goes on from NZ_CP019312.1 coordinate 832,667, forward strand.
GAGCCCCGGAGAGCGCCCGGCCTTGCGTGCCGTCTGGATGTCCACGGGCATCAGCAGCGCGAGGGCGGCCACGTTGTTCATGAAGGCCGAGAGCACGCCGCCGATGGCGCCCATCAGCGTGATATGCGCGCCGAGAGAACGGGAGGCGTCGACCAGCGTGCGGGTGATCAGGAAGACCGCGCCTGAGCGCACCAGACCGGCGGAGACCACGAGCACCAGTGCCACCACCAGTGTCGCGGGGTGGCCGAAGCCGGAGAACGCGTCGTCACTGGGCACCACCCCGAGCACGACGCCCAGCATCAGTGCCGAGAAGGCGACGATGTCGTATCGGAATTTGCCCCAGAGCAGGAGGCCGAAGACGGCGCCGAAGAGGGCGAAGAGGATGATCTGGTCTGTCGTCATTCGGGCACGTTAGGGATGTGGGGGTGACGGGGCCAGTTGTTTTTGGGTGCGCCCGTTTGGACCTATTCAAAGGACGCTGCGCGACGCGATTCATTTTTGTTGATGAGGGGTTCCACCCCTCAAACTCCCCGCCGTATTTTCAAAGAGAAGAAGCGGTGATGTCGTGGCGTGCGGTGCCCTTGCCCCTGTGGTAGCCGATGGCCTATAGACGCGCGGACCACGGAAGTTGCGAGACAGGAGGCGCGCATGGCCGGCCACTCAAAATGGGCGAATATTCAGCACCGCAAGGGGCGTCAGGACAAGCTGCGCGCCAAGCTGTTTTCCAAGCTGTCCAAGGAGATCACCATTGCCGCCAAGATGGGCGATCCGGACCCCGACAAGAACCCGCGCCTGCGGCTGGCCGTGAAAGAGGCCAAGGGGCAGTCGATGCCCAAGGACAATATTGATCGCGCGATCAAGAAGTCGGTGGCCGGTGAGGGCGAGGATTATGAAGAGATCCGCTATGAGGGCTATGGGCCCAATGGCGTGGCCGTCATTGTCGAGGCGATGACCGACAACCGCAACCGGACGGCATCGACCGTACGCTCGACCTTTACCAAGAATGGCGGGAACCTGGGCGAGACCGGCAGCGTGGGGTTCATGTTCGACCGGAAGGGGGCTGTGAGCTATCCGGTTGAGGTTGGTGACGCCGACACCGTGATGATGGCGGCGATCGAGGCCGGGGCCGAGGATGTGGAGAGCACCGAGGACGGGCATGTCATTTGGTGTGCGGATACCGATCTGAATGACGTGTCCAACGCGCTGGAAGCCGAGTTGGGCGAGAGCGAGAGCACCAAGCTGGTGTGGCGCCCGACCACGACGACCGAGATGGACCTTGAGGGCATGCAGAAGCTGTTGCGGCTGGTGGATGCGCTGGAGGATGATGACGATGTGCAGACCGTCACCACCAATTTCGAGGCCAGTGACGAAGTAATGGCGCAGCTGGACGGGTAGCGGCGCTGGTCCACCTGCGGGTGGGTTGTGTGCGGGCCGTGTGCGGGTGATGTCCCGCATGCGGGCGTACTTTATATGATCATTTAAGTCATTGTTCTGCCCGCATCCGTTTTGACGGGTGCGTGTGCCGTGTGAGCGGCACATTGAGGCGTTCAAGGCGCCCCTGGGGCGTGCCGACGTTTGTTCCAGGGATGCGTTTGAGCGCGCGCGCCGTTTCGGTGGTTTCAGAACTTTTCGGGGAAGTTTCGGAGAACTTTCAGGTCTTGTGAGGCCCAAGACTTCATTTTCGTCTCAGCCGTTCTCGTGCTGCGATTGGGTTTTGAGTGTGTGTCAGCCGGTTCTGACCGCTGACCGAGATCCTTTCAACATTTGGCGGCATCGCAGGTTCCAGGGCCGTGGCCCAAACTCATTGATCCAAATGGAGACGAACATGATTAACATCCGTGACGCCAAGACCGTCCGGTACGCCAACGACACCAGGCTTGCCACGGTTTACCCCGATTTCTCCCAGTCCGGCATGTGGTACGTCGTGCCCGAACCGCTGTTTGCCAAGCGCACGGTGGCGGACCGGGAGATCCCTGTGTTCAGCCTGGTGGAGTACACCACGCAAACCGGTGACGCGATGGCGACCTGCACCTTTACCGTGCGCCTTGACGTGTCGCCCGAGGCGCTGGCTGCGGTGCGCGCGGCCATTCCCGGGGCAACCTTTGGCCAGCTTGACTGGATTTCGAGCGCGGTGACGGCGACCTTTTCCATCGAGGGTCAGGAATATGTCTATATCGCCGAGCCCAGCATGGCGGGCACCAATGAGGCGACGTTCATCATTCCCCTGGAAAGCCAGGCGATGGTCAACTTTTTCAAGGCCAATTTCGGGCCGGATGCGCCCGCCACATCCGGGCTGAGCATCGACTATGACGTGACCACGCTGGCCAAGCTGCAGGCGGTGAAGGCGACGGTATCGTTCAACTCTGACCAGGCCTTTGAGTATGAAAAGACCGTCGATGTCAAAAAGAACATGTGGGGGTCCGTCACGGACCGCAAGACCACGATCCGCCAGTCGCTGAACGCGTCGCAGGCCGGATCGACCGAGATCGACTACAACATCGAAAACCCGTCCGAAGAGTTCAAGCGGCGCATCGAAAACTGGGCGTTCAAGGCGCTGGAAGGCCTGGTGGATCAGGCGGTCGAGACCGCGGCCAACACGCTTGGCCCCGGCAATGCCGACAAGATGAGTGCAAAATACGTGGCCTCGTTTTCCAAGGAATACAAAGAGAACCAGGTGATCGAATGGGTGATCTCACCGCAAACGCAGCTGCCCGCAAATGAGATCAGTTCGAATTGGGGTGAGCATTACAGCACCGCGGATTTCCGGCGCCTGATCACCAATTTCAACATCCTTGGCGATTTGAAGGACGCCCAGGTCGAGAGCGTGAACCTGTCGGCAGTGTATCACGGCACCACGAAAACCCATGAATTCAAACCGGATGCCTCCACCCAGTGGGCGTTTAACGTTGATGGGCAGAAGGATGGGGGCGGTCACTTCGATCCGGAATATGAATTCACCTACAAGGTTGTGCTGACCGACGGGCAGAGCTTTGAGGTCGGGCCCGAAAAGACCACGGACACCAATATCTCGATCGGGTTCTCGGATCTTGGGCTGGTGAAGGTCGATTTCAGCGGCGATGCGTTGAATTTCGATGTGATCGACAAGGTTGGCATCGACTTTATGTTCAACACGCCCGCGGGCGCGCCGAACGTGCATCAATACGAAGAGATCACCAAAGAGGCCAAGACGGCCAAGTTCAAAAGCGATACGTCCCTGCATCTGAAGAATTTCGACTATTACTACCGGCTGACTTACCACGCGTCGGTGAAGGCAGGTCAGGATGAGCAAGGCGACGACGGCGGGCCGGATGGCGGTGGCAGCGCAACCTATGTCATGGCCCCGATCGTCAATGGTGGTGGCAAGGCCAAGACCACCGTTTTGCTGGAGGATCCGTTCCAGGAAGTCTCCTATGGCATTGTGACCGGCGACAGCGGTGGTGACGGTGAAAAGGCGGAGATCGACGAGGTCATCCTGACGGCCACCTATGATGATGACATCAATGGGCTGAATTTCCGTGAGCAGGTGCGGTTCAAGACCTCTGACACGACGTTTCAGGACATCTCGATCCTGGCGGTGGACAACCCCAATGGCTCGTATGTGCGTCTGAACGGGCTTGTCCGCATGAAAGACAGCCCAAGCCAGCCGGTGCGCGACGTGTATCTGCCGGGGCGGTCGTCGTTCCTGGAATTTGTGCCCGGACGCCGCCAATTCTCGGTCAAGTTCGACGCCACGCTTGTGGATTGGGACAAGGTACAGCTGGTCAAGGTGGACGTCTTTACCGTGCTGCCTGACCAGACCCTGAGCCGTCATTGCGCGGAACAGGAGATCGAGCACAAGAAAGATCTGGTGCAGTCGATCGAGTTTGGCGCGCAACCCAAGCAGACGGATGGAACACGGCTGCCGACGCCCGACCAGTTCTTTACCTTCTCTTATCCCGAAGGCCAAAGCCCGTCCTATTACTACGAGGTGGCCTATTATCCTACGGGCGATGGCGCCACCACGCATGTGGCGGAGACCGATGGTGATCTGGCAACGGTGATCCTGCCACCCAACGGAGAAAGCAAGGACCGCGTGGTGATGCAGGCCATCGACGACCGGCACACCGCTTTCACCGTTCTGCCGGCGTTGCATTAGGCGCAAGGGGGGATTGGTGCGATGCTAGAGAACTTTTCCACGCCCGCCCCCGGCCACGGCGCTGCCCCGTTTCCGGGGCGGCCCCTGGGTCCGGGGCGCCAGTTGACAGCGTTGGTGGCGGATTGCCTTGCGCCCGCCACCAACATGAAGTCGGTCCTGACCGCAGATGGCAGCCCGCTTGAGATCGGCTTTGCCGCGCATGGGGGCACACCGCGCTACACGCTGGAGGCCGCGTCACCCGGCACGCCGGTTCTTGCCCGTGTGGGCGCGGTGCATGCCAGGGCGCTGCGCCACGGGCTTGCCTTGCCCTGCGACGAAAGATTTGTCGCGCTTCAGAGGGCCGCGCCCGCAGGGCTTGAATTTGGCGCCTGGTTGGGTCTGAGGGTGCGTGACGGCGACGTGGCCCCCAAGATCTATGTCGAGTTGCCGCGCGATCTGGATCCGCAGCTTCTGCAGATCCTTGGCCACCCCGTCTGGAGGGGGCTGTCGCCCCGGTTGGTCGGGCTGAGCGATGACAGGGACGGTGGGGTCGTCACGGAGCTTTACTTTGGTGGGGCGCCTGCCACGCGCGGCGGGCTGAGCAGTCTGTTTCTTGAGGCTGGTTTCCATGACGTGCGCGCCGTGGCGCGCCTGTTCGATCTGCTTCAGGTGGTGAATCCCGGGGCCGCAGACAAGCGTCTGGCCTGTCACGATGTCGGGGTCAGTTTTGCCCACGGGCCCGATGGCAGGCTGCTGGCGATTTCCGTGCTGCTGTATGCCGATCAGGTGTTTGGTGGAGGGCCGAACCTGCGCCCGCGCGTTGCCCGTCTTTTCGAACTGCTGGGCGGCGATCCTGCTGCCTATCTGGCCGACACTGCCGCCGCACCGGACCCCGCGCGGCATGGGATCTTGAGCCTGACGGTGACGCCGGACGGAGCCATGGCCGCGCATATCGGCCTGAGTGCCGATCCTCTCTCTTTGAACATTCAACAGGAAAGACTGATCCAATGACCCAAGCTCCTTTTGCTGTCATGGCACAATATCCTTTCGCCGCCACGGCCAATCCGGCCAGCGACAATGTCCTTTTCAACACCCGCTTTACCGAAGTGCTGGAGCCGGTGCAGACCGTGGCGCCGGGCACGGATTTCAGCCTGCACCTGAATGACGCTGGGCGGCTGGATCTGTACACGGTCGGCACCGGGCAGAACGTGTTCCGGATGCGAAGGACGGCTGGCCAGGCCACGGAGTACGACCGCGCCGATCTGGGGTTCGAGGCGCGCGCGCTGGCCGTTTTCGATGCGCCGAACAAGGTCAAGGGGGCGGACACGCCCGACATCATGGGCATCGACCAGGGCGGCGCGCTGACGCTGGCCAAGTTCAATGAAGAGACGGGGGCGTATGTTCAGAAAGTGTCGCAACCGGAAAAGGCGACCGAGGTGTTGTCGCAGTTCAAGGCGGTGGCCCTCGATGACACGGTCTATGCCTATGTGGTGTTCGATGATGGCACGGTGGCCAACAATTTCCTGCAGCTGGGCGACGAGGCCTGGGCGTCGGAGCATTGGGCGCCCTTGTCCGCGCCGGGGGGTGGCAGCGCCAAGGTGCTGAAGATCGCGACCTGTCAGAACAACATTCGCCAGAATGCCATCTACGCCATTTCGCCGGACAAGTCCGTCTGGTTCGCCGACAGCCGCAACCGGTTCACCGAGTTTCAGGATCTGGGGTTCCTGACCGTTCGTGACATCGCGGTGATCGAAGACAGCGACAACCTGCTGAACATCGTGGCCATCGGCCATGACAATCAGACATCCGACCCGGATGGGGTCTGGGTCAAGCGCCAGAAGAAGTACCCGTCAGAGCCGGGGCGGATCGAGTGGGACGACTGGGACAAGATCTCGGACCGGGTGGACGGTGAGGCGCTGCGCGTGTCGCTGGATGCGACCGGGCTGGTGACGATCTTTGTGCTGGGCGATGGAGAGGAGAACCGGCTGCATGTGATCCGCGAGATCCGAGATGCGCGGCGCGGGCGCACGGGCTGGACCATTGCGTTCCCGCTGGGTAATCCGGTGCCCCATGCCGTCTTTGCCGTGGCGCAGGATGCCCAGGATCTGGCCGAGGCGTTCCTGATCTCGACCGATGTGACCGGCGGCACGCAAGCCGTGACCCGGTTCTGGCAGGACCCGAGCACGACCATCTGGTATTCCGAGCATCTGCGCATCGCGCAGCCCGATGAAGCCATCCGCTTGCCGGTCCATTCGGTCGAGATCACCGTGCAGGACGGCACCCAGGTGGCGCTGCCCGACGCCGGTGTGTCGATCAAGTGCGACACGGCGGGCACCTTGCGGCTGAACGGGCGCAGCTATCCGATGGGCCCGCTGGAGGCGCCGGTGCGGCTGGTGACCGATCCAAGCGGCGTGATCCGGGCCACGTTTGTGACCAATTCGCTGTCCTCGCCAACCCTTGTGATGCGCCTTGATGGCATGAGCGAGGACGAGGCCATCACCTGCGAGATGAATGCCGATCTGCAGGACCGGCTGGGCAAGGTGACCGAGGATGAGCTGCTGGCCCAGAAGAAGGCCAATGGTGAGCCGCTGGTGCCGGGCACGACCGAGGACGAGCGCAAGGAAAACGCCAAGGCGATGGCCGAGATCAGCCAGAAGACGATGTCGCTGGGCAAGCCACAGGATCAGCTGCGCCTCATGTCGCAGACGCCGTACCTTTGGGGCAACTCCCGACCCGGACCGCGCTATCATTTCCGGGCGCGGGACGACAATCCGGCGCATCTTGACCTTGCCGCCGTCCCCGAACAGCATTGGCGCATCCGCTTTCCCGATCAGGGCAGCGTGCGCGTCGAAGACATCACGCCAGACGAGGCGCACGCCACCCTGAGCGCCGCCGCCAACAAGAACACCCTGCCCGATGAGGCCATGAGATCCCTGGGTCTTGGCCAATCCATCGGGGAGTTTTTCGGTGATCTTTGGCAGGCCGTGAAGAACGGGGTGGCCACGATTGTAGAGGGGCTGAAAGAGATCGTGGTGACCACGATCATTGATCCGATCAAAAAGATCGTTTCAGCCGTCAAAGCCGTTGTTAAACTTGTCATCGACGGTATCGAGTATCTGGTTGAGCAGACGATCAAGCTGATCCAGCAGGCATTTGATTTCCTTGAAGGCATTTGGGCCAAGCTCAAAGCGTTCTTCGAGGACCTCTACAAGTGGCTCGCCTTTCTTTTTGACATCAAGGACATCGCACGCACCAGTGAGGCCGTCGAACATATGATCGAGGTCGGCATCGACTTTTCGATTGTGGCTGTCAAACACATCCGGGGTCAGGTCGAGGAGGGGCTGAATACCATTTCGGACCGGGTGAAGGAGGCGATGGATTCCTGGGCCAAGGACATCGCGGGTGAATCGTTCAATTCATTCTCGAACAAGGATCAGACACCCGCCGACAAGGAAAAGGCGGACGATCTGTCAGCCCACAACCCGGTGGGCGGCGCGTTTCGCGACAATTATCAGCAGGCGCGCGATCCGTCCGGCGCACTGGCCGCGCAGGCGCTGGCCGATGAGGATACAACAGCGCTGGACGACATTCTTGCGACCCTTGATCAGTTGAGCCAGAACTTTCAGTTCGGTGACGGCAAGCAAGCCTTTGACGACGCGCTGGGCTATTTCAGCAAGATCGGGTCGAGCCGTGGCGATATGATCAATCTGGCGATGGCGGGGATGGTCAAGGTGCTGGAAGCGGTGTCGCTGACGGCCATTGCGCTGGCGCGCGGTGTGATCCTGTCGATCTTTGATTTGCTGATCCTGCTGCTGAAACTGGTGAAGCGTGCGGCCACCGCGGATATCGAAGTGCCGATTGTCGGGCCGATCTACAAGTTCTTTACCGGCAAGGAGCTGACCTTTCGCGTGACGGGCCTGATGGCGCTGTTGGTCGCTGTTCCGGCCACCATCGGGTACAAGGCGGGCACCGGTACGGCCCCGTTCAAGGACCAGGCCGCCGTTGATGAGTTCAAGCGCAGTGTCACGGTTGAAAGTCTGGCGCGGTCTGCTGGCTTTAGCGTGAGCGGCGGGGCCCTGGCCAAGGCGAGCAAGACGGTCGGTGTCGGCAATTCGGTCAAGAAGGTCATGCAATGGTGCGCCTTTGGCACCTTTGTTTTCCGCATCTTTGTCGAGCCGCTACAGAACATGATCGTTGGCGCCAAGCAGCTTGCAAACATCGACGAGGGCCCCGGCATCAAGAAGATCAAGGCCTTTGACTTTGGCAGCGTTGTCACCGGGCTGGTGGGCGCGTGTACCTGGATCCTGCGGCTGTTGTCGTCTGTGTTTTCGGCGCCATGGCTGAATTCCAGCGATGCCCCCGCGCCGGGCTGCGGGTCCGGCAAGGCCTATGGTGCGATTGTCTGGATCATGCAGTTGGCGTTGGGTCCGGTGTTCGGCGCAGTCTTGTGGTTTGCCAAGGTCCGCTTTGGCAAGGACACCGGGCTTGTGAACATCATCCGGCTGATCATATGGGGCCTGGTGCACACCGTTATGGCCGTTGCCCAGGCGATCGCCGGTGGCTTTTCCTCGGGTCTTGCGATTGCGCGGGGCATCATTTCGCCCATTGTCGCGCAGTTCCTATGGTTTGGCCTGCTCAAGGAGGTGTCCAAGCCGACCAAGACCATTTCGATCTGGGCGGTTGCGGGATGTTCGATCCTGGGGATGGGCGCCAATGCCGTCATGATGGCCATTGAAGCCAGTGCCGACGATGAGGCCGCCGTCGCCTATGCGGGCTGAGCCCAATGTCCCGCCCCGTGAGTGACCGGGGCGGGACCATTTTTCACCAGTGAATTGGATTTTAACATGCCATTAGATGACACTGCGGACACGCTTGTCCTGACCTACAATGTCTGCTGGGAGGCGATGACCCATACCTCGGGCCGCGGGTCTTGCGGGCCGATGTGCCAGGCCTGTCCCATTGTGCCGGGCCACGAGAAGCTGACCGAATGCGCGCTGAACATGGCGCATTGCATTGACGGGCTCCCATCGAGGCTGGGTGTTCCGAACTACGCTTTTGTCGGGCTGCAGGAGGCGAGCCGGTTCTGGGAGCTGACCTACCATGCGCCGCGCACGCTTGGGCGGATGGAGGCGGTGCATGGCAAGTCGCGGCAGGAAACCATCGCCTGTTACTATGATCCGGAGCGGTACTATCTGGCCCATGAACCGATCGAGAGTGCCCTGAGTGGCGGGCGCCCGTTTCAGATCCTGATCTGCGCCGAGACCGAAGGCGATGGCGGCGTGATCTTTGTCAATGTGCACAACGGGCATGGGCGCGAATACGGGTTCGACCTGCTGACCGAGAAGCTGAGCGAGGCCATTCAGTGGCGCACCCTGAGCGAGGCCGAGCGTGCCTACCGGGTCATTGTCACCGGGGATTTCAACGAGGCGGGGTGGGACTGGTCGCGCGGGGTTTTGACCACGCGGTCCTGGCGTCCCTTTGCGCAGGCGGACATCCAGACCGAGGTGCATATCGGGCCGGATCAACCCTTTAGCTGTTGTCAGAACAATACCGGCGGGAACTGGAACGCGCCCGGTGGCGGCATCGCCAAGGGCAATCGCGCGGGCGACTATGTTTTCGACAGCCATGCGCCGGCCAAGGTACAGATCCCGCCCAGCTTTGACCCGGCCTATACCCAGTCGGACCATTTGCCGGTCATGGCGCTGCTGGGCGCGTGCCCGGGGCCTGATCAGAAGTGAAGAGGTTCGGGGCGCTGCCGGGCGCGGCGCCCCCGTTTTCGGTGTAGCAAGACAAGACAGGCCACATGCAGATCACGACCCGGACGGTTCATGACATTACGATTTTTCCCTATGTTCCCGGGGTCGCCGCCACGTTCGAGCCGGTCGTGTCGTGTGAAACGGGGGTTTGGCGGCAACGGCGTCTGTTGAACCACGGGCAGGAGCGGCTTGTCCTTGATGCGGATGTGGCGCCCGAAGGGCTGAGCATCGGTGCAAGCTATGGCTGGCGCGGGCATCTGGACGATGGCACGGCGACCGGTGCGATGTGGACGTTTTGCACGGACCTTGCGCCCCGTGTCGGGTTCGGCGTCACCCGGAACTGGGCGCGGCCCGGATGTGTCGCTCCGCTTTATGGGGGGCTGGAGGACGCGGTTCTGCGGCTCGAACCCTTGAGAGACGTGATCGCGCTGATCCCGTCGCCCAACCCGAGCGTCGGCCTTGCCCAGGCGCAGTTGGGCCGGGCGGGCTGGTTGGTGATGCTGTCGTCGGTGGTGCCCGCATGTGTCGGTTTTCTGATCGAGGAGGCACACCTGCCGTTGCACCTGTGCGAAGGGGCTGAGGGCGTGTCGATCAAGGCCACATCCCTGCGCACCCTGCAAACCATTGGTCTGCAAGACCTGCGCTGCGCACAGGCCAGTGACACAAGTCTTTTCCTGCGCGAGATATCCTCGTGTTAACGGCCCTGAAAAAAAGGGTTGGTCCGCCCCGGGAAATGCGGCACCTTCAACTTCGGGGGGAGGCACGAACGCAGGCGTTACACCCTTGGATGGGAGCGTTTCGGCTTATGGACGGGACAGGCGATAGGGGTGACTTGGTCCGGCTGGGCCCGGTTACCTATGTTCCGGTCTCTGATCGGTTGATAGATCCGAACGGGCGGGACATCTCTTTGCGTGCGCAATCCTTGCAGGTGCTGCGACATTTGGCGAAGCAGAATGGCGCGCTGGTGTCGCGCGACGATCTGATCTCGACCGTGTGGGCGGATGTTGCCGTTACAGATGACAGCCTGACGCAGTGCATCAAGGATATCCGGCAAGCGCTTGGTGACAGTGCCAAATCCATCCTGAAGACAGTGCCGAAGCGCGGTTATGTGCTGCAGGGCGAGGTTCAGCCGTCCTGGAGCGTGGACCAGAACGCGACCGGGTTTGCAGAAGCCCAGATGCCGCTGTCCAATCGGGCCATCGCGCCGCAGCTGGACCCGCGGGACATGCTGCCGACCCTTGTCGTTGTCCCGTTCATATCGAAGGGCGGGCAGGACGCGGACGTGTTCGGCACGTTCTTTGCCAGCGAGATCGCCAAGGCGCTGAGTGTGCTGGATGATGTGAACGTCATCTCGCAGTTGTCGACCCGGACCCTGGGGCAAAATGATCTGGGCCATGAGGTGCTGGGCCGCAAGCTGAACGCGGATTTTGCATTGACGGGTTTTGTCGTGGCCCATGGCACCCAAATCGTTGCTTCGCTTGAGTTTTCCGAGATCGAGAGCGGGTTCATGCTGTGGTCGGACCGGGTGCAAACGACCTTCGATCCTCTGGCCGCACAGACCGAGGGCGTCGAGATGATCGTGGCGCACATCCAGCGCGCCATCATGCTGAACGAGGTGCGCCGTGTGGGCGCGCAACATCTGCGGGATCTCAAGCTGTTCAGCATCCTGCACGGCGCTGTCGGATTGATGCACCGTTTTGTACCGCGCGATTTTCAGATGGCGCGGGTGCTGTTGGAGCATGTGATCGAACAGGCGCCGAACCATCCCACGCCGCTGGCCTGGAAGGCGCGTTGGCATGTGCTGAACTCCGTGCAGGGTTGGACGGATGCGCGCACGGGTTCTGAAACCGCACTGGAATTGACCGCCATGGCGCTGGATCTTGATCCGCACCATACCCATGCCCTTGTGTGTGAGGGCCAGGCGCTGGTGCATCTGGCGCGTCGTCTGGATGCGGCCGAAGACAGGTACAGCGCGGCCCTTGCATCCAATCCCAACGACGCCAATGGCCGCGCGCTGCGGGGCATGTTGCGGTCCTTTACCGACCGCGGGGGTGAGGGCAAGCGCGATACCGAACGCGCGCTGCATCTGACGCCGCTGGATCCGCATCGTTTCTTCTTTCTCGCGCTGGCTGCAGGATCGTGCATCGCGGTGGGCGATTACGACCGTGCGGTGACGCTGGCCAAGGAGTCGCTGCGGCTGAACCGCACCCACGTGTCGACCATGCGCATGTTGGCGGTGGCCCAGCTGGGCGCCGGTGACGGCGATGGCGGGCGGCGCACGGCGGCGGAGCTTATGGACATGCAACCGGGGCTGCGCGTCAGTTCCTGGCTCAGATCATCGCCGAGTGCCGGATATGCGGTTGGCGATCAATTTTCGACCATGCTTCGGGATCTTGGGATTCCGGATTGATTTCAAAGAAGGAAAGGGTGGGGTTATGCCAAGAGAAAGTGGATTTAGTGGCTTTTCAGGGTTTAGCGGGTTCAGTGGTTTCAGCGGGTTTTCGGGCTTCAGCGGATTTAGCGGGTTTTCCGGGTTCAGCGGCTTCGGCGGTGAAAGCCCGGAAGCCGCGCTGGCGCTGACCACCAACCGGGACGGGATCGTGTCGAGCAAGATCGACACGATCACCTGTCCTGCTCCGGGTGGGTGGGATGATCCCGAGACGATCAAGCGCCTGTCCCCCGAAGTGCGCGCAGCCCTTTACCTGTCAGAGCTGGCGCCGAGCGTCGAGGTCACCGCATCGTTGTCCGAGGCCGGGCCGACCACGACCGTCTGGCGCCGGATGGGGCGCCGACAGGGTGGTGAGCGCGAGGTTAAGATGGTCGAGATGACCGCGCCGGATACAAAGCAGTTGGCCAAACAGCTGGACTACGTGATCGGCTATGCCCAGATCCGCAGCGACCGATTGGCCGAGGTGACAGCGCAAATTGGTCTGTCCGAGCCGTTTTACGCCACCATCGGCTATCTTGGTCCGGACCGCACGCCCCATACCATGGCGTTGCTTGAGGCCTGTGCCGCGTTTTCCTTTACCGTGATCCAGCGCACGAAGTATTCGCTGGGCGTCAAGCGGCCCATCGAGTTTTCGCCGCAGGTGCAGCCGATGATCCCGACGCCGACCCATGCCACCCTGCCCAGTGGCCACGCCACCGAGGCATTCATGATCGCGCGCCTGCTGTGGAAGCTGCTGCGCGCCAGCAACGCGCCCCAATATCAAGAGGATTACTGGGGCCAGATGCTGATGCGGCAGGCGGCGCGCATCGCCATCAACCGCACCGTGGCGGGCGTGCATTTCCCCGTGGACAGCGTTGCGGGCGCGATCCTTGGCCTGACGCTGGCGCAGCATATCGAGGCGGAGGTCAAGGGGACGCAATGGACCTCGAGCAGTTTCGACGGGCCCGCCTTTAGCGCGACGGAGGATTTCGACTGGACCCAGATCTATGATGTCAACGACGACATGATGTCCCCGCGGATGGAGCATGATGGCTGTGTCTGGGGCACGTCCGTGGCCGACCGGCGGGGCACGGGCAACGCGTCCGCGATCCTGTCGTGGCTGTGGGACAAGGCCGTCAGCGAATGGGCCGATATTGGCGGCGCAGGGTAGGGGGCGAGCATGTTGAGATGGTCCGCGGCCAAGCCCGCGCAAGATGATGTCCTGAGCCAAACGGCAGATTTCCGGCTTGGCCGTGCCATTCACGTCGATGAGCCTGAGGACTGGTGGTCCGTTCTGTTGGAGATCGAGGGCAGTATTGATGATTTTGCAGAGCGGGCGGCACCGCTTGCCGAGGATATCATCATTCCCGTGGCCTATGATGCTGAGGACCGGACTGTGCCCGCGTCGCGCCAGCCTCTGGTCGTGTTCGCCCGACAAACTGCCATTGCAGCCTTCAACATGGAACCGGAGGCCTATGGGATTCTGTCGCTTCTGCTTGGGGCGGAGACACCTAGGCGGTTTCTGGACCGACACGCGACGCCCCCGCCAATGACCGAGATCCCGGTGAGCGAGGACACCGTCGTGATGGCGGTGATTGATGACGGGATCGGCATCGCCCACAACCTCTTTCGCACCGGGCCGACGGCCAGCCGTGTTCAGTTTGCCGCGATTCTGGAGGCTGAGCCGTTGGTGCGGGGGTCGCGGGCGTCAGTGGGTCGTGCGTTGATGCAGGACGACATCGAAGATCTGCTGAGCCAGTGCACCCGCGGGGCCTTTTTGGACGAGGATCTGTTTTACACTGCCACGGGACAGGTAAATTTTCGCACGCAGGTCTTTTCGACTGTTGCCTTGCGACGGTCGCACGGCACGCATGTCACCGCGCTGGCCGCGGGCTATGCGATGGAGGATCAGGTCGAGAACAGGCCCATTATCTGTGCGGCCCTTCCTGCGCGGGTGGTCGAGGACACCACCGGGGTCAGCTTTTTGCCCAGCCTGTACCTTGCGTTTCATATGCTTGTGAAACAGGCGCGCCGGTTTAGGACACAAGCGGGCCATGCCCCGGTGCAGTTCAACTTTTCCTATGGCAACTCGGGAGGGCCGCATGACGGCACCGGCCTGTTTGCGATGCTTTTTGAGTATTACTTTGGCGCGCATGCGCAATGCCCGCAAAGGGCGTGGCTGACTTTGCCCGCAGGCAACAGCAACCTGCGCCGCCTGCATGCGCAGGCCGCGGGGGCCAAGACCAAGCTGGATCTAGATGTGCTGCCCGATGATCGTACGACGTCGGAGGTGCAGATCTGGACCCCGTTTAACGGCAGCGTTGAGCCTGCGCCCGTTCAGGTGAGTGTGGAGACGCCGCATGGCGCCCTGTCTCTGATCGGTACGACAGATACGATGTCGCAGCGTTTGATTGATGACAACGGGCGCGAGGCTGCGCGGTTGTCGTATGAGTTTGTCGGCGCCCCTGTCATGCGCGGGCTGTTCCTGCTGAACATCAATGCGACCGCCAGTCATCTGGATGAGGTTCTGGCCCCCTCGGGCACCTGGCGGCTGGAGATCATCCGTGACCTTGGCGCCGAGCCCACAGAGGTGCCGCCGGTCGAGGTCTGGATCCGGCGCGACGAGACGTTGCCCGGGTTCCGGCCGGGCGGCAGGCAGGCCTTTTTCAGCAACGATGATTACCGGCGCTTTGGTAAGTTCGGACTGCCATTGGCGGTGGATCCGAAGGACACGCCCTCGCCGATCCGGCGCGCCATGACGATCAGCGGGTTTGCCTGCGGGCAGTCCCCCATCACCGTTGCCTCATATACCGAACGCGAGGAGGTCGTGTCGCTTTATTCGGGTGCGGGTCCGCTGAACCGTCCGTCATCGCCCCAAGGTTCTGACCGTGATGGGCCGGATCTGGCGGCCAAGGGCGACGACAGCTTTGTCCTGCCCGGGGTCTTGAGCGCCGGATCGCGCAGCGGGACGTTCGTGCGCCAGGGTGGGACAAGCGCGGCCACTCCGCGCGTGGCGCGTGCGGCCTCGTCGGCCATCGGGGCGGCATCCGGGACCGCGCGGGACTGGGCCAGGGACCCGCTACGTGACCACGCCGACGGTATTGCGCGGTTCGCGCTGAAGGACGGCACGCCGCAGCGGTCCGGCTCAGGTGGGTATGCCATTGAGGTTCAGGACCATCTGCCGCGCCCGGATGCCGAGTGCTGAGCAGCCGCCGCCGTATCAGGTCGTAAACTGGGTTGGTCTGTTATGCCACGTCATTCCAGTGCAGGGCGTGTTTGGCCCACTCGACTGCGACGCGGGTGTTCCGCCTCGCTTGCGTCGGCATCTTTCCGGTCGGAAAAACAAAGCGCCGCCCTGTCACCAGAGGCGGCGCCTATTCCTGCTGCGGTCGGCTGTTCTGCTGAGGATCAGAAGAACAGTTGCCGCGCCACCTGGCTCCAGCTTTGGGTGCCATCGGCATGGGGGGCGGGGGTTTGACGGCGCAAACGGCGCATCAGGCCCTTGAGGTCGTTCAACCGGGTGCGCGCAGCTGCCCCACCCGCGCGGCTTTGCACGGACAGGATCTTTTCCTGGGTCTGCAAGGCAGCCTCAATCAGTTCGAGGTCCTGCTTGGTCAGATCGACGGTATGTGTATCGTCAAGCATCGGATTTCATCCTTGTTATCGTTGACCAGCATATGGGGTCTGAAAGGTCATACGCCAATCATCAAAGATCAGATCAACGTGATACCTGTATCAGATGACATATGCTGGCAGCAGTGAACGCGTGGTCTGCCACGCGGGTCGGACCGATATAGGAAGCGATGCCCGGGATTGCTCTGCACAATTCTGCAAGGCTGCTGTGCAAAAAACGTATAGCTCGTGCGGGCTTGCGGTGCGAAGCTGATATAGCTAAGCCTCACCGGGTTTGCATGTGGGCACAATGATGGCGTCATTTCTTCCCGGTTTCTTGCTCTCTTTGTCTCTTATCCTCGCTATTGGGGCGCAAAATGCGTTTGTCTTGCGACAGGGTTTGCGTGGTGCGCATGTGTTCTGGACCGTCGTGGCCTGTTCGGTGTCCGAAGTGATCCTGATCACTGCGGGTGTCTTCGGATTCGGGTCGCTTGCGTCGGCCGTGCCCTGGTTCGAGCCGCTGATGCGCTATGGCGGTGCGCTGTTTCTGCTGTGGTACGGCTGGCAAAATGCGCGGTCGGCCTGGCGTGGGGGCGCCGCGCTGGACACATCCGGGTCCGAGACGCAATCGCTGCGCGGGGCGGTGGCGACCGTGCTGGCCATCACCTGGCTGAACCCGCATGTCTATCTGGACACTGTCGTATTGATCGGATCCGTGTCGTCGCAATATCCCGACCGCCTGGCGTTTGGTATTGGGGCGTCTGCGGCGAGTATCCTGTTTTTCCTTCTTCTGGGGTACGGGGCGCGGGTGATTGCGCCGCTTTTTGCCCGTCCACGGGCGTGGCAGGTGTTGGACGGGATCATCGCGCTGACGATGTGGGCCCTTGCGCTAAAGCTGCTGTTGCTCTGACGCCTTGTGCTTGCCCCTGGTTTTGGGATTGATGGGCGCATGACGTCTTCCCCCTCTCGTCCGCTTGTTGCCATCTTCTGGATGCTGGTGACCGGCTTTTGCTTTGTCGCGGTCACGGCGCTGGTGAAATACATGGGCGACCGTATTCCGCCGGCGGAGGCGGCGTTTCTGCGTTATTTGCTGGGGCTGGTGTTTCTGCTGCCGATGCTGCCGGCGCTGAGGGCTGCGCATCTGACTGGGCGGCAATGGCGGCTGTTCACGCTGCGCGGGGCGTTTCATACGGGCGGTGTGATCCTGTGGTTCTTTGCCATGACCCGCATTCCCATCGCCGAGGTGACGGCGATGAATTACCTGGCCCCGGTCTATGTCAGCATCGGTGCGGCCCTGTTTCTGGGCGAGCGGTTGGCGATGCGCCGGATTGCGGCCATTGCGGTCGCACTGATCGGGACAGCCGTGATCCTGCGCCCCGGTTTTCGCGAAGTGGCGCCGGGGCATATTGCGATGCTGTTCTGCGCGGTCAGCTTTGCGGGATCTTACCTGCTGGCCAAGATCATGGCGGATGAGGCGAAACCGGCTGTGGTCGTTGCGATGCTGTCCATCGTCGTGACCATCTGTCTGGCGCCTTTTGCGCTGGCCAACTGGGTGTGGCCGACGGGGGCGGAGTTGGGGCTGCTGTTCCTGGTCGCCTGTTTCGCGACCGCGGGGCACTACACGATGACGATGGCATTTGCCGCCGCACCCGTGACCGTGACGCAGCCGGTGACGTTCCTGCAATTGGTCTGGGCCGTGCTGCTGGGCGTGCTGGTGTTTGCCGAGCCGGTGGACATCTGGGTGATCCTGGGCGGGGCGCTGATCCTGGCGGCGGTGTCGTTCATCACCTGGCGGGAGGCGGTGCTGAAACGCCGCCCCATCACACCGCCAAGCCCGGCCACCAAGCTGTAGAATTTTTATTGATTGACGGATCAATAAAAAACCGTCACCATGCGTGTCATCCGAACCATGAGGGGGGCGTATGCCCAAAGTTGGAATGGAGCCGATCCGGCGTGCTGCGCTGGTGCAGGCGACGATTGCCGAGATTGGCGCTGCGGGGTCCCTTGACGTGACCGTGGGCCAGATTGCGAAACGCGCGGGCATGTCTACGGCCCTGGCGCATCACTACTTTGGCGGCAAGCACCAGATATTCCTAGCGGCGATGGAGCAGATCCTGCGCGATTTTGGTGTGGAGGTTGTTGACGCGTTGCGTGTGGCCCGGACCCCGAGGGGGCGGGCAGAGGCGTTGATCGAGGCGAGCTTTGCGCCGTCGTCCTTTACGCCTGCCACCGTGGGCGCGTGGATGACCCTCTATGCCCATGCCACGACCCATCCTGAAACGCATCGTCTGCTGGTGCTGTATCAGCGTCGGTTGCGGTCGAACCTGACCCATGCGCTGCGCGGGATCAGCAGTGATCCGCGCGGCGATGCCGAGATGCTGGGGGCGTTGATTGATGGGCTGTACCTGCGGGCGGCACTGGCCAAGGACGCGTCGCGGGATGCGGCCAAGGCGACGGCCCTGCGGGCGCTGGATACGTTGACGGGACGGCATCAATGACGAAGCCCAACATATTGATTTTCATGGTGGACCAGTTGAATGGGACGCTGTTTCCGGATGGCCCCGCCGATTGGCTGCATGCCCCGAACCTGAAGGCTTTGGCGGCCCGGTCCACCCGGTTTCGCAACGCCTACACCGCCTCGCCCCTGTGTGCGCCGGGCCGGGCTGCGTTCATGTCGGGCCAGTTGCCGAGTGCGACGGGTGTTTATGACAATGCCGCCGAGTTTGCGTCGTCGATCCCCACCTATGCCCATCATCTGCGCCGCGCGGGTTACCAGACCTGCCTGTCGGGCAAGATGCACTTTGTCGGGCCTGACCAGCTGCACGGGTTTGAGGAGCGGTTGACCACTGATGTGTACCCGCCCGATTTCGGCTGGACGCCGGATTACCGCAAGCCGGGTGAGCGCATTGATTGGTGGTATCACAACATGGGGTCCGTCACCGGCGCGGGCGTGGCCGAGATCACCAACCAGCTCGAATATGATGACGAAGTGGCGTATCATGCGACGCGCAAGATCTATGACCTTGGGCGGGGTCATGATCCGCGCCCCTGGTGTCTGACTGTGAGCTTTACGCACCCGCATGATCCTTATGTGGCACGAAAGAAGTATTGGGACCTGTATGAGGACTGCGACCACCTGATGCCCGAGGTTGGTCCGATCCCCTACGAGGATCAGGACCCGCACGCGCAGCGCATTCTGGATGCCAATGACCGGGATAACTTCAACATCTCAGACGAGGATATCCGCCGCTCGCGACGCGCGTATTTCGCCAATATCTCCTATCTCGATGACAAGATCGGTGAAGTGCTGGCAGCACTCGAGGGCATGCGTCAGGAGGCGATCATCCTGTTCGTGTCAGACCACGGCGACATGTTGGGCGCGCGGGGGCTGTGGTTCAAGATGTCGTTCTACGAGGGCTCGGCCCGGGTGCCGCTGATGATTGCGGCCCCGTCGATGGAGCCTGGGTTGGTCACTGATCCGGTCAGCAATATCGACGTGTGCCCGACGCTGTGTGATCTGGCGGGCGTGGACATGTCCGAGGTGATGCCGTGGACGGCGGGCCAGTCGCTGGTGCCGCAGGGGCAGTGGGTAGAGCGCACCGAACCCGTTGCGATGGAATATGCGGCCGAGGCGTCCTATGCGCCCATGGTGTCGTTGCGCTATGGCAAGTGGAAGTATAACCGATGCGCGCTCGACCCCGATCAGCTGTTTGATCTGGAGGCGGACCCGCATGAGCTGACCAATCTGGCCGAGGTGCCTGCCCATCAGGGGACACTGATGCAATTGCAGGCAAAGGCGGACGCGCGCTGGAATCTTGAGCGGTTCGACGCTGATGTGCGCGAAAGCCAGGCGCGGCGCTGGGTTGTCTATGAGGCTTTGCGCCAAGGTGGGTATTATCCCTGGGATCACCAGCCGCTGCAAAAAGCATCCGAGCGGTACATGCGCAATCATATGGATCTGAACATTCTGGAAGAAAATCAGCGCTTTCCGCGCGGAGAATAAACCGTCACATCAAGCCTTGGGTGCGGGCGCGTGATGGATTGACAAAAGCACCGTAGCCAACGGGTCGATATGGAGGGACCTTATTCATGCTTACGACGATTATCTCATTCGGGGTGCTGCTGGCCTTTGTGCTGGTCGTGTTCGTGACGATCAAATACTGGAACGTGCGCCTGACCGGGCCGCAACCTGTCAGCCTGTTCGTGTTCATCGCGATCCTTTTTACGTCCGGCCTGGACGTGGGATTGATCATGTTCCCGATCGCCTTTGACTTCCCGCTTTATGCCGACACGGCGGCCGAGCCCGCCTATGCGTTCACCAATCCGCTGGCGCTGGAGTTCGGGTTCTGGGGCTTTCTGATCTGGGCGTTCTATTTCCTCACGGCCTTCTACTTCTGCGCCATCGAGCCGCGGGTGAAGTTCTTTGAGAACGGGATTGTGAAGCTGCTGAACAACCTGGTGATCATTACGACCTGCGCCTTCACCGGCGCGCTGTTCCTGATTTACATGCCCTACTACATCCCCGAGGTGGGCGATGGTGAAACGGTGATCCCGGCCTTCTACATCATCTGCTTCCTGGTGATCCTGGCGGCGTCCTATTCGTCGACCGACATCAAGTACGTAAAGGTTCTGTCGGTGGCCTCGACATTCGTGTTCTTTGCGCTGATCGGCGGCATGTGGATCAATGCGGGCATGGGCTTTGGTGAGTTCTTGTCTACGGGCAGCAACATCGGCGGCTACTTTGCCAACATCCACAAGTTCATCATCCCGCTGACTGAGTATCACGAGTTCTACTTGTTCTGGTGGTTCGCGTGGTCGATCATGATCGGGCAGTTCACTTCGCGCTTTGTAGGCGGGTTGATGACGTGGCAGTTGCTGGCCGCCCTTCTGATCTTTCCGTCGATCCCCTTGGGCATCTGGTTCACGGTTGCCTACTGGTATCACCTGAACAGCATCGACATGACCGGCCTTGTGAACTGGTCAATGACGGTTGTGGGCATCCTGTTCGTGATCAACTCGTTTGACTCGCTGATCCGGCTTTACACCGACAACCTGAACGTGACCGCAGACCGCTTTGGCAAGGTGCAGTACGTGCTGGGCAACGCGTCCCTGCTGTTTGTGCTGACGCTGCTGTTCCAGAGCCAGTGGTTGCAGATCCAGTGGGTCGGCACCGTTGTCATCGGTATGTACGTGGCGGGCCTGGCCTGGATCATGACGCATCGGGACACTCTGGGCGATCTGCGCAGCGTGCACGCGACCCCGGCAGAATAGACATCGCGCGGGCGGTGGGCCTGGCCTGCCGCCCCGCTCAGAAACATGAGGATTTGAATGCACACCCAACCGACCGCCAGCCATTTCATCAATGGGGCCTATGTTGAAGACACGGCAGGCACGCCGATCGACGTGATCTATCCCGCGACGGGTGAGGTCATTGGCCGTGTCCATTCCGCGACGCCCGCGATCATTGATCATGCGCTGAACGCCGCGCGCGCCGCACAGGCCGCGTGGGCCGCAATGACCGGCACCGAGCGTGGCCGCATCCTGCGCCGTGCCGCCGACATCATGCGCGCGCGCAACCACGATCTGTCGGTGCTGGAGACGTTTGACACCGGCAAGCCCTATCAGGAGACGAGCGTGGCCGATGCCACCTCGGGCGCGGATGCGCTGGAGTATTTCGGTGGTATGGCGGCGACATTGACGGGCGAGCATATCCAGTTGGGCGACGATTGGGTCTATACGCGCCGCGAGCCGTTGGGCGTGTGCGTCGGGATCGGTGCGTGGAACTATCCCACCCAGATCGCCAGTTGGAAGGGGGCGCCTGCGCTCGCCTGCGGCAACACGATGGTGTTCAAACCGTCCGAGACGACGCCGCTATGCGCCCTGAAAGTGGCGGAGATCCTGCACGAGGCAGGCGCGCCTGCGGGCGTTTACAACGTGGTGCAGGGCCTTGGCGATGTGGGCGCGGCGCTGGTGTCGGACAGCCGCGTCGACAAGGTATCGCTGACCGGATCGGTGCCCACGGGGCGCAAGGTCTATGCCGCCGCAGCCGCCGAGATGAAGCACGTCACCATGGAACTGGGCGGCAAGTCGCCCCTGATCATCTTTGACGACGCCGATGTCGAGAATGCGGTGTCGGGGGCGATCATGGCCAACTTCTATTCCTCTGGGCAGGTGTGTTCCAACGGCACGCGGGTGTTTGTGCAGACGGGCATCAAGGAGGCGTTCCTGGCCCGTCTGACAGAGCGGCTGGGCAAGGCGGTGATCGGCGATCCGCAGGACCCCGAGACGAGCTTTGGTCCGATGGTCAGTGAAGGCCAGATGAAGATCGTACAGGGCTATATCGCCAAGGGGCAGGACGAGGGCGCGCGGCTGGTGACCGGGGGTGCGCGTTTGGATCGGGACGGGTTTTACCTGGAGCCGACCGTTTTTGCCGATGTGACCGACGGCATGACCATTGCGCGCGAAGAGATTTTTGGCCCCGTCATGGCGGTCTTGGATTTCGAGGATGAGGCCGAGGTTCTGGCCCGGGCCAATGACACGGAGTTCGGGTTGGCCGCCGGCGTGTTCACCCGCGACCTGGCCCGTGCGCACCGTGTGGTTGCGGGGTTCGAGGCGGGGACTTGTTTCATCAACAGCTACAATGACGCACCGGTCGAGGCGCCCTTTGGTGGGGTGAAGGCATCGGGCGTGGGGCGCGAGAATTCGAAGGCGGCCATTGAGCATTACAGCCAGGTGAAGTCGGTCTATGTGCGCATGGGCGATGTTGAGGCGCCGTTTTGAGACGTTGGGACGCCCTTTTTCGAAAGCCGTCCCACCCACCCGCCCCCGTCTTTCGAAAAAGGGCGGGCAGGGTGCAAGCGCTGCGCGGTCGGAGACGTGAAGGATTTTGCTGAGAGGTGCTTGAGGGCGCTTTGTGCGCCTCAAGACACCGTTTCGATGATGAGATGCGATTCTCCAAAGCCTCAAGGACAGGCCGCGCTGGCGCGTGGTGCTGCGCATCCTTGACCCTTCGGAGAATCACGGAAGGTGAGAGATGGAAAGCGATTATGTAATTGTGGGGGCCGGGTCGGCTGGATGCGCTGTGGCCTATCGCCTGGCCGAGGCGGGCAAGTCTGTGCTGGTCATCGAGCATGGTGGTACCGATGCGGGCCCGTTTATCCAGATGCCTGCGGCTTTGTCCTATCCGATGAACATGAAGCGCTATGACTGGGGCTTTATGTCCGAGCCGGAGCCGCATCTGGGCGGGCGCAAGCTGGTCTGTCCGCGCGGTAAGGTTGTGGGCGGGTCATCGTCGATCAACGGCATGGTCTATGTCCGTGGGCACGCGATGGACTATGACCACTGGGCCGAGAGCGGTGCGGATGGCTGGGCCTATGTCGATGTGCTGCCCTATTTCAAGCGGATGGAGGCGTGGGACGGCAATGGGCATGGCGGTGATCCTGCGTGGCGGGGCAAGGACGGGCCGCTGCATGTCACGCGCGGGCCGCGCCGGAACCCGCTGTTCAAAGCCTTTGTCGAGGCGGGGCGGCAGGCCGGGTACGAGGTCACCGACGACTATAACGGGCGAAAGCAGGAAGGCTTTGGCCCGATGGAGCAGACCGTGCACAAGGGCCAGCGCTGGTCGGCGGCCAATGCGTATATGAAGCCCGCGCTGAAGCTGGACAATTGCGAGCTGGTGCGTGGTCTGGTCGAGCGGGTCGAGATGACGGACGGGCGCGCGACGGGTGTTGTGCTGGCCGGAGGCAAGGTGGTCAAGGCGCGGGTCGAGGTGATCCTGGCGGCGTCGTCGATCAACTCGCCTAAGATCCTGATGCTGTCGGGGATCGGGCCGGGCAAGCATCTGGCGGAACACGGGATCGAGGTGATTGCGGATCGGCCAGGTGTTGGGGCGAACCTGCAGGACCATCTGGAGATGTATATCCAATACGCCTCCAAACAGCCGATCACCCTTTACAAGTATTGGAACATGATCTCGAAGGCCGTGATCGGGGCACAGTGGCTGTTTACCGGCACGGGGCTCGGGGCGTCGAACCAGTTCGAGAGTGCGGCCTTTATCCGCAGCCGGGCCGGCGTGCCGTATCCGGACATCCAGTATCATTTCCTGCCTATGGCTGTGCGATATGACGGGCAGGCCGCCGCGGAGGGGCACGGGTTTCAGGCGCATGTGGGACCGATGCGCTCGACCTCGCGCGGGGCGGTGACCTTGCGGTCGGCAGACCCGGCCGAGGATCCGGTGATCCGCTTCAACTACATGAGCACCGAGCAGGATTGGGATGAATTCCGCACCTGTATCCGACTGACGCGCGAGATTTTTGCGCAAGAGGCGTTTGCGCCGTTCGTGAAGCACGAGATCCAGCCCGGTGATGCCCATCAAAGCGACGATGAGCTTAACGAGGCGATCCGCGAACATGCCGAAAGCGCCTATCATCCATGCGGCACCTGCCGGATGGGCAGGGCCGATGATCCGATGAGCGTGGTGGACCCCGAAGGGCGTGTCATTGGCGTGGATGCCCTGCGGGTCGTGGACAGTTCGGTGTTTCCCCGCATCACCAACGGCAATCTCAACGGGCCGTCGATCATGACGGGTGAGAAGATGGCCGATCACATTCTGGGTCGCAGCCTGCCGCGCAGCAACGATGTGCCTTGGGTGCATCCCGATTGGCAGACGGCGCAGCGTTAACGCATTTGGAAATGAGCGTTTGAATACGGTCAGGTCCGTTGCCATATCAACGGAATGTTAAGACTTTGTTCAATTCTTGTTCTTTTCCTTTTTCCCGCCTTTGCCAGCGCCGAGCTGCGCGGTGTGGTCCGTGTCATCGACGCCGATACCGTCGACGTTGGTGATGTACGGGTGCGTCTGCACGCGATTGATGCGCCTGAGACGAACCAGTCCTGCGAGGCGGAACACGGATTTGCCTTTGCTTGCGGGGTCTGGGCGACCGGGCAGGTGAAGGATCGGTTTGAAGGGCGTGTTGCCCGCTGCGTGCGACGTGACACCGACCGGTATGGGCGCGTCGTTGCGAGTTGTGCGGTCGGGGGTACGGATATGGGCCAGGTGATTGTACGGGCGGGCTGGGCCTTTGCCTATCGGCACTACGGGATGGAATACGATCTGGATGAAAAGGCGGCCTTTGCTGCTGGTCAGGGGCTGCACGGGGTCCGCGTGCAATCGCCTGCTGACTTCCGCAAGACCCGCGTCAACCGGCGGATCCCGTTGGACACAGCGTGCCGGATCAAGGGCAATATTTCTACGCGTGGGCAGATTTTTCATGTGCCGAGGCAGGAATTCTATGACCGGACCGGAATCAACGAGAGGCGGGGCGAGCGCTGGTTCTGTTCCGAGGCCGAGGCAATTCTGGCTGGGTGGCGCGCAGCCCGGCGCTAGGTCCAATCGTAAAGTGGATCGTGATCCGCCTAGTTCACGGCATAGGGCAGCACGTCCCGCGTGTCGGGATCGACCGACAGCCTGCGTTCCAGGGGTGGTACGGAGCGTTGGTGGCACATCTTGCGTTCGCAGATCCGGCAGGAAATGCCGATAGGTTCGAACACCTCGGCCCGCGCGATGTCGAGCCCGTCCGCATAGACCAACTGCCCTGCGTGGGTCACCTCGCACCCCAGCGCGATCGCGTAGCGTCGAACCGGTGCGCCAAAGCGGCCCCCGGATTTCGACACGTCCCGAGCCAGGCTGACATAGCGCACGCCGTCCGGCGTTTCGGCCAGCTGCCGCAGGAATTGGCCCGGTTGTTCAAAGGCGCGGTGCACGTTCCAGAGCGGGCAGGCGCCGCCGAAGCGGGCGAATTGCAGCCGTGTGGCGGAGTGGCGTTTTGTGATCGTGCCCGCCTGATCGACCCTGACAAAGAAAAACGGCACACCCTTGGCCCCCGGGCGCTGCAAGGTCGACAGCCGGTGGCACACCTGTTCGATGGAGGCGCCGAAGCGTGTGGCAAGCTGTTCGAGATCATGGCGCGTCTCCTGTGCTGCGTGCAGGAACTGGCCGTAGGGCATAAGGGCTGCGCCCGCGAAATAGTTGGCGAGGCCAATCTTGGCGATCGCGCGTGCTTCGTCTGTCTGGAAGCGGGCGAAATCCAGCGTCGCTTCCAGCAGTTTGTCCTGCCGCAAGAGCGCCACTTGTAGAAGCAGTTGAAAGGTCTGGCTTTCTTGGCTCGCGCGGTAGGACAGCACGAGGTTTTGGCTCTCCGCATCGTAGCGGCGCAGGGTGTCGGTATCCTCGAAACTGACGTCGACACCGCCATCGGCGAGTGTCGCGACCGCCGCCGCGCGGACACTGTGGTGATGACCATGTGTACTGGCAAAATGTTCGGCGGCGCGGTCCACAGCGTCGATGTAATTGTCGCAGTAATGGAAGAAGTCGCGCACCTCTTCCCATGGGCTGGGACGTGCGCGGGCGTCTTCACGGCCGAGCGCTTCATCCAATGACGCGAGCCGTTCATGCGTTTGCCGATAGGCGCGGTGCAGTTCGAGAAAGGCGTGTGCCAGGGCCGGCGCGTTCGAGGCGGCGAGCCGCAGGTCGGCCATCGGCGGCATGTCGCTGGAAAAGACTGGATCCGCCAGCGCCTCGCGCATGTCTGAGACGATCCGTTCCCCGTCGCCAGAGTTGAGTTCGGTGACATCAAGCCCGAATTCCTGCGCCAGAGACAACACGACCGTGGTGCTGACGGGCCGGTTGTTGTTCTCCATCTGATTCAGATACGGCAGGGAGACGCCAAGCTTGGCGGCAAAATCCTTTTGCGTCAGGCCAACGCGGGTGCGCACTTCGCGCAGCTTGGCTCCGGCGTAGAGTTTCGGGGCGGCCATGGGCTCCATCTTTGCAGTTTTGCAGTGTGGTGACACTAGGTTTGCAAAGCCT
This sequence comes from Tateyamaria omphalii, assembly GCF_001969365.1. Classification (NCBI taxonomy): domain Bacteria; kingdom Pseudomonadati; phylum Pseudomonadota; class Alphaproteobacteria; order Rhodobacterales; family Roseobacteraceae; genus Tateyamaria; species Tateyamaria omphalii. Next base: position 859,444 of record NZ_CP019312.1, read on the forward strand.
TGGGCGCAAGGGCTACGCCATGGCGAGTCGCCGTTCGCGACGGTAGACCGCGCCGATGGCCAGAAGCGCGCAAACACCGGTGATGCACATGATGTAGAGCAGGGGGTATGCGCCGGTTTCGGGGGTCAGCAGGAACCCCGCGAGCGCCGATAGGGCGGCGCCGCCGCCGATCATGATCGCACCGCCCAAGCCAGACGCCGTGCCTGCCAGGTGCGGGCGGACCGACAACATGCCGGCCGTTGCGTTCGGGATCACCAACCCATTGCCGAGGCCCACAAAGGTCATCATGCCGAAGAATGACAATGGCGTGCCCATCCCTGCGACGAATATCCCCAGCGACAGGAATGTGCCAACGGCGTTTGCGATACAGCCCCACAGAACAAGTCGGTTGACGCCGAACCTGGTGGCAAACCGACCGCTCAGCCCGTTGCCCACGAAGTAACCGATCGCTGGCGCGCCAAAGAAAAAGCCCAGAACCGATGGCGTCATGCCGAACACGTCTGTTCCAACGAAAGGCGCGCCCCCGAGATAAGCAAAGAAAGAGCCGGAGCAGAATGCCGCCGCCAGCGAGTAGCCCCAAAAGCGGGGGGAGCGGAGGAGTTCGGGATATTCCTTGAACTGGCCGATCAGTGATTTTGACGACGGCTGCGCGGTTTCGCCCACGTCCTTGTGGACCAGCCACAACAGCAACGCGCCGGTGATGAAGAAGAACCAGAAGACCGATTTCCATCCCAGCCCTTCGTCCAGCAGTCCGCCGAAGAAGGGCGAGATCATCGGCACCACGGCCATGCCCATGGTCACATAGCCGATCATGGAGGCGGAGTGGTCTTGATCATAAAGGTCGCGGATGATCGCCCGACTCAGGACCATGGCGACAGCGATTACCGCCTGACACATGCGGAAAAACAGAAAAACCTCGGCGCTGGGCGCATAGATGCAGCCCAAAGTGGCCAGCATGAACAGGCCAATCCCCCATATCAGCACCTTGCGCCGCCCCAGTTTGTCCGAGATGGGCCCGATGATTGTCTGCATGATGGCTGAAACGGCCAGATACAGCGCAACGGAAAGCTGCATGAGACGGTATTCCGTCTCGAAATAGGACGTCATGTTCGGTAAGCTGGGCAAGAACATGTTCATCACCATGGCCGACACTCCGGCCAGGAGGATCAGGGTGATGATATGTGGTGGGGTCGTACGGTCCAGAAAGCGGACCTTGGGCGGCGCTTGCATATTGCAGACGTATGCGCGGCAAAATGAACTGTCCAGTGCGGTGTTGCACGCATGGGTGTGCTTTGCTTATTTGCAATTTGCAATCGGGTTGCTGAATACACTTTGCAAATATTCCGATTGATGCTTCAACCGGACGCTTCCGCACTTGTATAAGGCCGGAAACCACCAGCGGGGACAGCATGAAAGATATTCTGACCGAATTGGAATCCCGGCGCGCCGATGCGCGTCTGGGCGGCGGCCAAAAACGGATCAATGCACAGCACGGGCGTGGCAAGTTGACCGCACGGGAGCGTATTGACCTGCTTCTGGACGAAGGGTCCTTCGAAGAGTTCGATATGTTCGTCACCCACCGCTGTACCGACTTCGGGATGGAAAATCAGAAACCCGCAGGCGACGGTGTCGTGACCGGATGGGGCACGATAAACGGGCGGCAGGTCTACGTCTTTAGCCAGGATTTCACGGTTCTTGGTGGGTCGGTGTCGGCCACTCATGCGGCCAAGATCTGTAAGATCATGGACAAGGCAGTCGAAAATGGCGCGCCGGTCATCGGCATCAACGATTCGGGTGGTGCGCGTATTCAGGAAGGCGTGGACAGCTTGGCCGGTTATGGCGAAGTGTTTCAGCGCAACATCATGGCATCGGGCGTGGTGCCGCAGATCAGCGTGATCATGGGTCCCTGTGCCGGAGGTGCTGTCTATTCCCCCGCGATGACCGACTTCATCTTTATGGTCAAGGACAGCTCCTATATGTTCGTGACGGGGCCGGATGTTGTGAAGACGGTGACCAACGAGCAGGTGACCGCCGAAGAACTGGGTGGCGCATCCACCCACACCAAGAAATCATCGGTGGCCGACGCGGCCTTCAACAACGATGTCGAAGCGCTTGCCGAAGTGCGCCGCCTCGTGGACTTCCTGCCGCTCAACAACCGCGAAAAGCCGCCCGTCCGCCCCTTCTTTGACGAGCCGGACCGGATCGAGACAAGCCTCGATACGCTGGTCCCGGAAAACGCGAACACCCCCTACGACATGAAAGAGCTGATCGTGAAGCTTGCCGACGAGGGTGACTTTTACGAGCTGCAGGAAGATTTTGCCAAGAATATCATCACGGGCTTCATCCGGCTTGAGGGGCGCACTGTAGGTGTGGTGGCCAACCAGCCGATGGTGCTGGCCGGTGTTTTGGACATCGACAGCGCACGCAAGGCAGCACGGTTCGTGCGCTTCTGCGATTGTTTCGACATACCGATCCTGACGCTTGTCGATGTGCCCGGCTTCCTGCCCGGCACGACGCAAGAGTATGGCGGCGTGATCAAGCACGGCGCCAAGCTGCTGTACGCATACGGTGAGGCGACGGTGCCCAAGGTCACCGTGATCACGCGCAAGGCATATGGAGGGGCCTATGTGGTGATGGCGTCGAAACACCTGGCCGCCGATTTCAACTATGCCTGGCCCACCTCCGAGATTGCAGTGATGGGCGCCAAGGGCGCGACCGAGATCATACACCGCGCCGATCTGGGGGATGCGGACAAAACGGCGCAGCACACGAAGGACTACGAGGACCGCTTTGCCAACCCGTTCGTGGCCGCCGAACGCGGGTTCATCGACGAGGTGATCCAGCCCCGCTCGACACGCAAACGTGTCAGCCGTGCCTTTGCGTCACTGCGCAACAAGAAGACTCCTATGCCGTGGAAAAAGCACGATAACATCCCGCTATAGGGGAATCGCGCAGTGCGATCCCCGATACGGAAATGGAGAAGTAAGTGCGTTATGTTTTGACGATCATTGTTGTGTTGCTGGCCTTCCCCGCGTGGGCGCAACAGGGCGCGGTTTGTAAAGGCAAACAGAGTTTTACGTTGGGTGATGGTACTTCGGGCTGCTTGTTGGACATCAGAGCAACGTCCATCACGAAAACCCTGACACGGGATGACGGCCAGTCGAGGTCAAACTCAAGGAATGCTGCTTTGATCGAAGTCGCGATGTTTGGTCGGTTCAATTCCCAGTGGCGTGTCAGCACTCCGAGAATGAAGGAGGTGTGCAATATTTTCCGTCAGACTGCTACGGCCTCCTTTCCTGGCAAGCCCCCCAAGTCGATCGTCGTTCGGATGTTGTGGCCGGACGTCCCAAATCCCGAACGGAATGCGTTCGTTCGCCTGCGATCAAAGGTTGCAAATCAAGCCGCGTTCATGAATGGATCGTGTCGTTCGATCAAGTATTTCAGATGAAAAACGCGACCGCATCATCGCAGGCAGTTGCACGGTTCCGCCGTGAAATAGTTGTTGTTGTGCGTCACCGTCGGATGCTGAAATATTCAGTGTCGCGGTGCTTGCGGTGAAGCGGCGCTGGCATGTTCTGCGCGAGGGCGACGGCGTTACGCTGTATCGTCAGAGTCCGCCACGTTTCGACTTTGTTGTGCAGACACAGCTACCGAGCGGCGATGCTTTGCGGCTCGCCAATCAAATTCGGCAGGATGTATGGCGGGCGCTGCAAACGGTGCGGGGCTTTTCTCCGGTCATTCGGCTGCGACGTGTTGAAGACGGCTGGGCAGTTGAGGCAGGTGGGCGCGCCGCTGGCAGTGTACCGAACACCGTTATTGCCCGCGTGGACGCTGTTCTGAACGATCCTTCAAACCGCGCCCGTTGGATGCGAATTGCGGGAGGGGCAAGATGAGCCTTTGGAAGAGCCAAGCGTTCACCGTCTCTCATGCGGACGGCGGTGCATTCGAAAGCGAAGGCTTGCGCCCTTTCTTTGAATACCGCCAGCTTGGCATTGGCGAGGCCACCAACAGCGCCTATGGCGCGCATGTCATTCGGGCCGTGCCAGGGATGGAAAGCCCTGGTACCTGGCATTCGCATGACCTGGATTTCCAGTTGGTCTATGTCACGCGCGGTTGGGTTGTCTTTGAATACGAGGGGCAGGGCGAACACGTGTTGCGTGTGGGGTCATGTGTTCTGCAACCCCCTCAGATTGTGCATCGGGAATTTCGGCACTCCGACGACCTGGAATTGATCGAAATCACGGCACCTGCCACCTTTACAACGCAAGAAGAAGATGCACGATGAGAGGTGACTGGCAACATACTGTGCCGAATGGAACAGTGCGACGGGTTATCACCGCACGCACAGCAGCCCCGGAGGGAGGAGCTCGGACCTGGAAACGGGAATGGGTCCGGGGCTGCGTATCGGCCTTTGTGCTTTGTGCTACGCCCGGACTTGCCCAAGACGTGCCATCCGGCCAACCGGTCACCTTGTCCGAAATTCTGGTGGATGAAGTGGGTGCTGAGCAGTGGCTGCGGTTTCGGTTTCTGGCACCTGGTATCGCACGTGATACCGGCGAAGTAAGTTACGCTGATGCCGAGGGCGACTTTCAAGCGCTGTGCGATGACTTTGTGCTGCCATACATCGCTGACTTCGCGCTCGACGCAGATGTCGTTGTCATCTCACTCATGGATCGGCCTGTGGCGTTTGGCACTTCTGACCCGGATGCGACACAGTTTTTCGAAGCGTTTCGCCCGGGCCCGGACGGGTGTGTGTGGGAGGCGTTGTGATGGCTCAGCGGAAAATCGCATATGCGTCTTTGAGGCCACAACCGGCGCAAGGCTGTCTGCCGCCGTATCTTTCAGCCCGAAAATCACGTATATGGTCGTCGAGGGATCCCCAAGATCCCCTTACCTCGCATTGGATGCGTCATTTTGCGTGTCTGAAAGTTGACTACAGGAGAGACAGATGTCGAAGAGCATCAAAGTGTTGGGCATGGTTAGCCTCATGGTTCTGGTCGCAGCATGCGCCCGCAACAACAACGAAGAGTTCGTCGTTGTCGAGCCCGAGCCCATCAGCCAAGAGCCTGTCCACACGGGCAAGTTCAAGTAATTCTACAGGGCGGGCGTTTATGCCCGCCCTGACATCCCTCACCGCGGGGGGCAGCGAATGCTGAAACATCGCGGTTTCCCGGGTCGCCTGACCGGAACTGACCACCAATTCACAATTCGCCGTCCGAACCCCAAGGGTGTGACACCGCTTCAGCGGCGCGAGCGCTTTGCCGACCGCAAACCGGCAGACCGGCGTGCGGATGCCGCTTTTTTCGCAGCATTGTGGGCCAATTTCGGCACCGAGCCGTTTGAGCGAGGCAATTTGGATGCCGGACGCTTGTCCTGGCTGTTCGGGCGGGAAGTGATTCCAGCGACTGATCCCTTCGATCTTGCTGATTATGAAGCACTTTTACAGATTGACGAAGATGTGGCGCGCGCCTCGTTCCCCGAAGCATTTCAAGAGGGCCTGGAATGACTTGCGCAGGGTTCATCGGCGTTTTCTTGCCGCTCGATTCCCGTATGTGGCGAAACATGGCTCATTCTCGCCGGTCATATAACTTGCCCTTTGTGCATGCCGAAAAAGCGTGCGAGCGTGAACTATCAGCGCCGCTTCCCCAGGTTATCTGCGGCGTTGTGTACCATTTCCGTACCCCTTCCCCTGGTGGGCAGCAGATGTCGCAAGACGTTATGCTGCCCACCTTTTTTTTCGTGTCACGCCGTCTCGACGCGACGACATTTGACCGCGTTGCCGCCGGGTATACGCATCGGCGGCAAACCGGCGGTCCGATCCGCATGTTTCGGCGGTCGGGTGCGTGTTCCAGTGTTTGCAGACGGGAACGATTGATCGACCTTGGCGTTTGTCACAGGACAAGCACGTCAAATAAAGGAAGAACATCATGCGTATCAAATTCGCAATTCTCGCAACGGCAGCAGCATTCGGACTGGCCGCGTGCGGTGACACGGTTGGCGAACAGGCTGTCCTTGGGGGCGCCGTCGGTGGTGTCGGCACAGCCGCACTGGGCGGCAACGCCGTTGCCGGTGCCGCGGTGGGTGCAGGCGCAAACGTGCTCTACTGCGACCAGAACCCAAGCCGCTGTTGACCCCGGCGCCGCGCGCCTGACGCGCGATTTCAGATCACACGCGGAACGCCGTCTTGCCTTCGGGCAAGGCGGTGTTTTGCGTTCCAAGACCCAGAAAAGTGAGGCCCTATGTTCAACAAGATACTGATCGCCAATCGGGGGGAGATCGCCTGCCGTGTCATCAAGACCGCGCGCAAGATGGGTATCCCTACCGTCGCCATATATTCCGACGCCGATGCCAAGGCGCTGCATGTGCAGATGGCGGACGAGGCGATCCACATCGGGCCGCCGCCCGCCAATCAGTCCTACATCGTCATCGACAAGGTGATGGATGCGATCAAGCAATCTGGCGCCAAGGCTGTTCATCCTGGCTATGGCTTTCTGTCCGAGAACGCCAAGTTCGCGGAGGCGCTGGACGCTGCGGGCGTCGCTTTCGTCGGCCCGCCGAAGGGCGCTATCGAAAGCATGGGCGACAAGATCACCTCGAAGAAGATTGCCCAAGAGGCCAATGTCAGCACCGTACCCGGCTATATGGGGTTGATCGAGGATGCAGATGAGGCCGTGAAGATCTCGAACGAGATCGGCTATCCGGTGATGCTCAAGGCCTCTGCCGGCGGCGGTGGCAAGGGGATGCGGATTGCTTGGAATGACGAGGAGGCGCGCGAGGGTTTCCAATCGTCAAAGAACGAGGCAGCGAGCAGCTTTGGTGACGACCGTATCTTTATCGAGAAGTTCGTCACGCAGCCGCGTCACATCGAAATCCAGGTTCTGTGTGACACCCACGGCAACGGCATATATCTGGGTGAGCGCGAATGCTCCATCCAGCGCCGCAACCAGAAAGTCGTGGAAGAGGCTCCCAGTCCGTTCCTGGACGAGGCGACTCGGAAAGCCATGGGTGAGCAAGCCGTCTCCCTTGCCAAAGCCGTCGGGTATGCCAGCGCCGGTACGGTCGAATTCATCGTGGACGGGGACAAGAATTTCTATTTCCTGGAAATGAACACCCGCTTGCAGGTGGAACACCCGGTCACCGAACTGATCACGGGTGTGGACCTTGTCGAACAGATGATCCGCGTGGCGGCAGGTGAAGAACTGTCTATCACCCAGGACGATGTGAAGCTGAATGGCTGGGCCATTGAAAACCGGCTTTATGCCGAGGATCCGTATCGCGGCTTTTTGCCGTCGATCGGGCGATTGACCCGCTATCGCCCCCCCGCAGAGACCGCCAGCTACACACCCGGCGTCACGCCCGACAGCATTGTCGTGCGCAACGATACCGGCGTCTATGAAGGCGGCGAGATCAGCATGTACTACGACCCGATGATTGCCAAGCTCTGCACATGGGGGCCTGACCGCGCTACGGCCATCGAGGCGATGCGCGTGGCCCTCGACAGTTTTGAGGTCGAGGGGATTGGCCACAACTTGCCGTTCCTGAGTGCCGTGATGGACCATCCAAAGTTTATCTCGGGCGATATGACCACAGCCTTTATTGCCGAGGAGTATCCCGAAGGGTTTGAAGGCGTGGATCTGGGCGAGGATGATCTGCGCCGCGTGGCCGCCGCTTGCGCCGCCATGCACCGCGTGGCTGAAATTCGCCGCGCCCGCGTGTCGGGCCGGATGGACAACCACGAACGCAAGGTCGGCAAGGATTGGAATGTGACCTTGCACGGGCAATCCTATGATGTGGTCGTTAACGCTGATCAGGAGGGTGCGACGGTGTCCTTTAACGGCACGGCCGTGCGCGTCGCAGGCGATTGGACGCCGGGGGATCAACTGGCCGAGATGACTGTCGATGGCGCACCGCTTGTGTTGAAGGTGGGCAAGGTCTCTGGTGGGTTTCGCATTCGAACCCGTGGCGCTGACCTGAAGGTGCATGTGCGCTCCCCGCGGCAGGCCGAACTGGCCCGCCTGATGCCCGAGAAGCTTCCGCCAGACACCTCCAAGATGCTCCTGTGCCCGATGCCCGGCCTGATCGTGAAGGTCGACGTGGCCGAAGGCGACGAGGTGCAGGAAGGGCAAGCACTATGCACCATTGAGGCGATGAAGATGGAAAATATCCTGCGCGCCGAGAAGAAGGGCATCGTGTCCAAGATCAATGCGGGCGCGGGCGACAGCCTGGCCGTTGACGACGTGATCATGGAATTCGAGTGAGTGCGACCCGTCATATCCTCGACGGGTTGGCCGCCGTTGATCCCCGCATTTGGCAAGCTGTCATCGCGGGGCTCTTCGTGGCCGTTGGGTGGATCGTCAACGGCGCGCAAATGCGCCGCGACGCCGCCCGGCTGCGGCGAGAGCAGCGCGAGGATGTACAACGCGCGCTTGTGGCCGAAATCAAGCATTACCTTGAAGTGCTGGAGGGTGAGGATCTGAATGCGGCGTGGGAGGCAATGCAGCCCCGCATTGCGGAGGGCTATGTTCCGTTTCTGCCCACCGAATACAATGACATGGTGTTTCAGTCGGTGCTGGACAACATTCACATCCTGCCAAAGGAAGTGATTGACCCGGTGGTGAAGTATTACTCGCAACTCAACGCAATTGAGGTTCAGATTGCCGATTCACGCCTCAAGCCTTTTGTCGAAGGCACGGATGAGGCCAGCCGAAAGCGGCGCGAAATTGCGTATTTTCAATATCTACAGATGAAACAGCGCGCGCGCACATATGCAATTGATGCGCTGAAGCATTTGGGCGCGGACCCGGCGATCAGTAGCCCGGGCTCGGCCCGTTCCGACCGGTGATGGGAGTGGTACGTTTGGGTGTATCCGACATATCCGTCTCCTTTCCTGTTGGGTGGCATGTGGCACCCGATTACAGGGTGAATATAGGCTGTCCACCCCTGTTTCACAAGCGCGCTGTGGTGTTTAACGACGAACCGTTAATGCAGTCTCAACGGTTCGTTCAACTGTCTTGTCCGCGTCGTTCGCGGATTTCGCGCTGCCGGATCGGCATCTTGTCGATGGACCGCGTGATCTCACGCACGTCCCACGGAAAGGGTTTGCGCAGTTTCACGCCACCATCCTTGCCGACAAGGACCAGCATGAAGCCACGGGGGCGGAATTGCAGCCGCAAGTCGCTATCGACCGAGGGATCGGTATCGGTCAACACGACAACGTCCCGTTCGGCCAAGTCCTCGGCACGCGCTTCGAGAAACTCCATCTGCTGCCCGAAGTTTGGATCGTTCGGACTGTCGGCAAACACGATTATGGGTCGTTTTTCCCATACAAGTTCGCTTAAATCCGGGACATTTCCGGTGACAAAGACGGAAGGCTCCGGCGCGCCATTGCTTTCCGCAGCGACTGCGGAACCGCCGAAAAGTCCAACCAGAACAATAGGTAGTAACTGTTTCATCTGCTCTCCTGCTGGGATCAATGTAGCTGCTTTTTCCGCAATTGCGACGGCTGCTCGCGTCAATTTTAGCTTTAATCGCTCCGCAAGGCTTGGCGTGCGACCTCTCAACCATCTGCGTCGGCCCCGTGCTGGGCAGTTGACGCGCATGGCAAGGGATCAAAGCGGCATGAAAGTTATTCTGCACATTGGGGCACACCGGACCGGAACGACGTCCTTTCAGGCCTATATTCGACAGAATGCGGACTTCATGCGGTCGCGTCGCATCGGGTTCTGGGGCCCTCTGCGCACGCGCAAGGGTTTGCTCTCGGGCATCCAGCCTTCCTTTGCCTCGACGCCGAAATCTGCCCGTAGGGCGCGGGGGCGGGTGCATTTGAACCTGCACAAAGCCGAGCGGAACGGCACCAAAACGCTGCTCGTCTCGGACGAGAACATGATCGGCACGATGCGCCGCAATATGCGCAAGCGGTCGCTCTATGATGATGTGGGCGAAAGGATGTCGCGTTACTCTGCGGCCTTTGACGGGCGTATCGACACGGTCGTCATCTCAGTGCGGTCGCTGAACCACTACTGGAACTCGGTTGCCGCTTATTGCGTCGCGCGCGGTCACACAATGCTGGAACCTGATCAACGGTTGCGCATCGCGTTTGGGCCACGCACGTGGCGGGATGCTATAGCCGATGTGGCATGCGCGGTACCGGGTGCACGCATCGTCGTCGTACCCTTCGAACGTACCGCTGGCCGTCCGGATGCGATGTTTCAGGCGCTCACAGGCCTGCATGGTCCACGAACCGCAGCCGAAACCTGGCTGAACCGATCGCCGAGTGTACCACAACTGCGCGAACTGCTGGCCGAGCGCGGCGACAACCCCAACCTGATACGGGGGGCGTCCGAACGGTGGACTCCATTCGACCCCGCCGCAAGCGCTGCCATGCGCGAGGCATATCTGGACGATATTCACTGGCTGACTGCCGGTGCCGAAGGACTAGCAACACTGACAGAGGATTTGGGCCAGAGAGGAGCGGGGCAAACCCTGCCGCATGGCCCGCTGACAAGAGGACATGGACATGACAACCAAGAAAGACGAATGGCAGACCCTCGCGGAGGGTGAGCTGCGCGGCCGCCCGGTCGAGGACCTGACCTGGAAAACGCTGGAAGGGATTGACGTCGCTCCGATCTATACCGCCGACGATTTAGCGGGCGTGGATCACCTTGGCACCGTTCCGGGTGAGGCGCCCTTCACCCGCGGGGTGAAGGCCACGATGTATGCAGGCCGTCCCTGGACGATCCGGCAATATGCGGGCTTTTCCACCGCCGAGGAGTCCAACGCCTTCTACCGTCGTGCCCTTGCGTCCGGGCAGCAGGGCGTGTCGGTTGCCTTCGATCTTGCCACACACCGCGGGTACGACAGCGATCATGAACGGGTTGTTGGTGATGTGGGCAAAGCTGGCGTGGCCATCGACAGCGTCGAGGACATGAAGATCCTGTTCGACGGTATCCCGCTCGACAAGGTATCTGTGTCCATGACCATGAACGGCGCCGTCATTCCCATCCTCGCCAATTTCATCGTCGCGGGCGAAGAGCAGGGCGTCGACCGCGCGCAATTGTCCGGAACCATCCAGAACGACATCCTCAAGGAATTCATGGTCCGCAACACGTATATCTATCCGCCGGAACCCTCGATGCGGATCATCGCGGACATCATCGAATACACCTCGAATGAAATGCCCAAATTCAACAGCATTTCCATCAGCGGCTACCACATGCAGGAAGCGGGCGCGAACCTGGTGCAGGAGCTGGCGTTCACCCTCGCTGACGGACGCGAATATGTGCGCGCCGCCATCGCGCGCGGCATGGACGTTGACACATTCGCAGGGCGGCTGTCGTTCTTCTTTGCCATCGGCATGAATTTCTTCATGGAAGCGGCCAAGCTGCGCGCCGCGCGTCTGCTCTGGCACCGCATCATGTCCGAGTTCGAGCCGAAAAACCCCAAATCCTCTATGCTGCGGACCCACTGTCAGACCAGCGGTGTCAGTCTGCAGGAACAGGACCCTTACAACAACGTCGTGCGCACCGCGTTCGAGGCGATGAGCGCGGTACTGGGCGGCACGCAATCTCTGCACACCAACAGTTTTGACGAAGCCATCGCGCTGCCCACGCAGTTCTCAAGCCGTATTGCGCGGAACACGCAGCTCATTCTGCAGAACGAGACGGGCGTGACCAATGTCGTCGATCCGTTGGCCGGGTCCTACTACGTCGAGAAGCTGACCCACGATCTGGCGACGGAAGCCTGGAAGCTGATCGAAGAGGTCGAGGAAATGGGTGGCATGACCAAGGCCGTTGGCTCCGGCATGCCCAAGCTGCGCATCGAGGAAGCCGCCGCGAGGCGGCAGGCGATGATCGACAAGGGCGATGAGGTGATTGTCGGCGTTAACAAGTTCCGGCTCGAGAAAGAGGACGAGATCGACATCCTCGACATCGACAATGCCGCTGTCCGCGACAGTCAGATCGCGCGGCTGACCCGTATCCGGGCAGACCGGAATGAGGATGCTTGCCAAGCCGCCTTGGACGGGCTGAGCGCGGTTGCCGCGTCAGAAGGCAATCTGTTGGAGGCTGCGGTCAATGCGGCGCGGGCACGTGCAACCGTGGGAGAGATTAGCATGGCCATGGAAAAAGAGTTCGGTCGCCACCGGGCAGAGGTGAAAACGCTCGCCGGTGTATATGGTGCTGCCTACGAGGGCGACGCAGGCTTTGCCGCGATCCAGAAGTCCGTCGAGGATTTTGCCGAAGCCGAGGGACGGCGTCCGCGGATGCTGGTGGTCAAGATGGGTCAGGACGGCCACGACCGGGGTGCCAAGGTGATCGCGACAGCCTTTGCCGATATCGGATTTGACGTGGATGTGGGACCCCTGTTCCAGACCCCGGCGGAGGCCGCGCAGGATGCCATCGACAACGATGTGCACGTGATCGGAATTTCGTCGCAAGCTGCGGGCCACAAGACGTTGGCGCCGCAACTTGTGCACGCGCTTAAGGAGGCGGATGCCGAGGATATCATCGTGATCTGTGGCGGGGTGATCCCGCAGCAGGACTATCAGTTCCTCTATGATGCCGGTGTCAAGGCGATCTTCGGACCTGGCACCAATATTCCTGATGCTGCGCAAGAGATCCTCTCGATCCTGCGCGCTGCCTGAACACCCAATTGGCTGCGCGCACAGCGCGGCCAATGACCTGTTCGGTCTTAGGAAAATACGCGCCTGGCGGTGCCATGTGTCTTTTTTGGGTGCCGCGCACAGTTGCGCGATGGCTCACTTTTGGCGTGTTGACCCTTCAACTTGTGACGATGCGCTGCAATAGTAAGCAGCGGGGGCGCCCGCGTGCCACTGGTCCACAACTTCTTGGAAAGCCGATGCTATTTGATCATCTCGTCGTCGGAGGCCGAACGCTCGCCTCGGCGCGTGCGCGCATCGAAGAAGCGTTGGGCGTGCCGATGCAGCCGGGCGGTGAACACGCCGTGTTTCAGACACACAATGCCTTGATGGCGCTGGAGGATGGCCTGTACCTTGAAGCCATTGCGCCCAACCCTGCGGTGCCTGCGCCAGCGCGGCCGCGCTGGTACGATCTGGACCGGTTCGAGGGACCGGCGCGGCTGTCAAACTGGGCGTGCGCCGTGACAGATATGGAGACGGCTTTGAGCGAAATGCCCGATGGGGCCGGCGCACCGGTCTCTGTGCAGCGCGGCAGCCTGTCGTGGCGCATGGCCGTTTCAGAGGATGGAACGACGCCATTCGATAATCTCTGGCCCGCGTTGATCGAGTGGCCAAGCGATGTGCATCCAGCGCGCCAACTTGAGCCGACCGGGGTCCGTCTGCGGCGGTTTACACTGTCACACCCGAAAGGCGATCAGCTTGTATTGGCCCTGGCCGCGCATCTATTTGACGATCGCGTCTCGGTCGAGGTTGGGCCAATCGGCATGAGCGCAACCTTCGACACGCCGCACGGGACCCGAAGCCTGTGATCCGGGACGCCAACCGCGATGATGCAGGCTGGATTGCGGACATCTGGAACGCCGTGATTGCTCATACCCAGATTACATTTACGACGGCCCCGAAAACTCTGGACGACATCGAAAATCTGATCGACACGCGCGTGATGCTTGTTCTTCCCCGTCAGGGCGGCTTTGCCACTTATGGACCGTTCCGTGGCGGTCCGGGTTACGCCGCGACAGTCGAACATACGATCCTGCTCGACCCGACCGCACGCGGACGCGGCAAGGGTCGGGCGCTTTTGACTGCGCTTCAAGCTCGCGCGCGCAGAGAAGGGTATCACATCATGGTCGCTGGGATCAGCGGCATAAACGATGTGGCCATCGCTTTTCACGCGGCCATGGGTTTTGCAAAGGTCGCCCATATGCACCAGGTCGGTCGTAAAGACGGAGTGTGGCTTGACCTGATCCTTATGCAAAAACAGCTGGGTGCGACCGCAGGCGCAGACGCCGCACCCCAAGATACGGTATAGGTTGCACCCATGTCCCTTTGGGCCCGCATATCCGACGCACTTGCTGCACTGACCGCTGGCGAAAGCCTGACGGACATCTTTGACAAGCTGCGCGCGCCGCCTGAACGCAGCGTGGCCTTTGCCATCGCGGTCATCGGGCTGGGCGCCAAGATGGCCAAGGCCGACGGTCAGGTCACGCGTGATGAGGTCACCGCCTTTCGCGAGGTGTTCCATATCGCGGCCAAGGATGAGGCAGGCGCGGCCAAGGTGTTCAACCTCGCCCGTCAGGATGTCGCGGGGTTCGAGGAATACGCGACCCGTATCCACGCCATGTTCGCAAGTCAGCCCGAGACCTTGAACGACTTGATCGAGGGGCTTTTTCACATCGCCATGGCCGATGGTTTTTATCATCCGAACGAGGATGCCTTCCTCGAAGAAGTGGCGCATATCTTCAACATTTCCGATGTGGATTTCCGTGCCCTGCGCGCCCGCTTTGTGCCGGATGCCACCCCGGATCCCTATTCGGTGATCGGGGTCGATCCGGCGTTGGAACTGAACGACATCCGCGTGGCCTGGCGCAAGCTCGTGCGCGAAAACCACCCTGACGCGATGATGGCCCGTGGGGTGCCGGAAGAGGCCGTGCGCCTGGCCGAAAAGCGGATGATCGACATCAACCGCGCCTGGGAAGAAATCTTGAGCACGCGAAGCTGATGCGCATCGCCACCTATAATGTCGAGTGGATGAACAGCCTGTTTGATGATGACGGGGCGTTGCTCAATGACGATGAATGGTCGTCGCGCCATGATGTGACGCGTGCAGCACAGCTCGCTGCCTTGCGAACGGTATTCGGCGCTTTGGATGCCGATGCCGTCATGGTGATCGAAGCCCCGGACACCAGCCGCAGCCGCGACACCGTGCGCGCGCTTGAAAATTTCGCGCGTTTTGCCGACTTGCGCGCACTTCGTGCGATCATCGGATTTTCAAACGACACGCAGCAGGAAATCGCGCTGCTTTACGATCCGGACGTGCTGACCGCCACCCATGCCCCGCAAACGCACCCGGCCGCACCCCGTTTTGATGGCAGCTTCCGCATCGACCTGGATATTGATGCGACCGAGGACGAGGTTGTGTTTTCCAAACCACCGCTGGAGTTGTTGATCGAAACGTCAAGCGGCACCATGCTTCGCATGATCGGCGCGCATCTGAAATCCAAGGCGCCCCACGGCGCGCGCGACCGGGACGAGGTCATGCGCATCTCGATCGCGAACCGCCGCAAACAGCTGGCGCAGGCGATCTGGCTGCGGGCACGCATCGACGCTGTTTTGGTGGATGCTGACCCGCTGATCGTGCTGGGGGATCTTAACGACGGTCCGGGGCTGGATGAATACGAACATCTGTTCGGGCGATCATCGGTTGAGATCATTCTTGGCTCTGGTGCAAAAGCCCTGTTCGACCCCCACGCCCGGCAGGCCCTGCAGCGCCGCTTGGGGGCGACACCGACGACAGCGCGGTTCTGGATCAGACCCGAGCAGCGCTTTCTCCAAGCGCTGCTCGATTACATCATGGTGTCGCCTGATCTGGCTGCGCTGGCGCCCACCTGGCGCATCTGGCACCCGCTAGATGATCCGCAATGTTGGGCGGACCCGACGTTGCGGGATGCGCTGGTGACCGCCTCGGATCATTTTCCGGTCAGCTTGGATATCGTGCTATGATCCCCATATGAATGCCATGAAACCGATTGTTGCAGCGATTTGCATTGCGACCCTCGCAGGGACCGCCGCCGCCCAAGAGCCTGAGGACGAGCGCGGCCTGTCTCTGATGGAACGCGGCGCGCAGATGCTGATGGAAGGGCTGATGCGCGAGATGGAGCCCGCCATGGACGGGCTGCAAGGCATGGCCGAAGACTTCGGACCGGCGATGCGCGACTTTGCGGCCCAGATGGGCCCGGCGTTGCGTGGGCTGCTCGAAGAGATCGAGGACTGGAGCGTCTATCACCCGCCCGAGATGCTCGAGAACGGCGACATCATCATCCGCCGCAAGGCACCGCAAGAACAGAAAAACGCGCCGGACCCCGATACGGAGATCGAGATTTAGCGCCGCCGTTTCTTGACCGTGACCTGCGCGTCCAGCGAATTCGCCAGTGAATTCAACCGCGCCTCTGCCACCTCACCAAAAAGCGGCATGGCATCGGGTGATAGGTGCAGTTCCAGTTCACGTTTCTTTGGGAACCAGCGGAATTCGCCGCGTTCGGCGTCTTTCTCCATCCACAGCATCGCGCCAAAGCGCATGGCTTTGCCAAGTATCTCGGCATCCCGCTGCGTCTTCTCGTCGATCAGATCGTACAACTCCTCGAAATGCGTGCCCTCGCGCTTGTTGGTGTAGCGGTGCAGCAGGGCAAGCCCAAGGAAGATACGTTCGGAATGTTTCAACCCGCCCAGATTGGCCCGCGTTGCGTTGTCAAAACAGACTTCGGCGCGGTAGTCGGGATGCGCGCGCCAGCTTACGTCATGCAAGAGGCACGCGGCCTTGATCAGACGCTTGCGGGCAAGCGGCGCGGATTTGAAGAGCGGTTCGATGAATTGGTACAGCAGTTTGCCAAACCCCGGCATGCGCGCGTCCTTCGCCTCGGCAAAGCGGCAGGCTTCGATCAGCGGGTCGCGATCACGCAAGCGCTGCGGCATCTGTTCGTAAAGCATCCCCTCGCGAATGCCGTAGCTGGACACGGCGATGTCCTTGGGCCGGAACGTCTTGACCAGGCGCCACAGCACTTCCGCCGCCAGCGGGACCAGCGCCATCCGGGCAGATGAGATACCGCAGGCAGCGCGCAGCGCCTCGTGATCGTCGTGTTCGTGGATAAACTTCGTGGTGCGCTGCACCGATTGCGGCGTCATCCGGTATTCATGCAGCACGTGCAGCGGATATCCGCGTCGGTGCATGTCGACCCGTGCAATCGCGCGCCAGGACCCGCCCACAAGGAACAGGCGATCACGCTGCGCGCCCATTTCCTCGTGCAGCTGCTCCATCACTGCCTTGATATGCGCGCTGCGCCCTTTTTTACCGCCCTTGACGGTCTGCAGCTTCAAGGGGCCCAGATCAGAGGTGACCCGCCGACCAACCTCACCGTCGGAAATCTCGGCCAACTCCATCGAAGAACCGCCAATGTCACAGACAAGGCCGTAGGAACCGGGCCAGCCCAGCAGCACCCCCTGGGCTGACAGCCGCGCTTCCTCTCGCCCGTCGATGACGCGGACATTCAGACCGGTTTCACGCAGTACGTCCGAGCGGAATTCGAGACCATCGCTTGCGTCCCTTACGGCAGCGGTTGCGACGACAGACAGGTCCGACAGACCCATCCCTTCTGCCAGACGCTGAAAGCGGGTCAGTGCATCCAGCGCGCGCACGCGCCCCTCGGGGTTCAGGTGGCCTGTGTCGGACAGGCCGGCGCCCAGGGCGCACATGATCTTTTCGTTGTAAAAATAGGCGGGCGAGCGTGCGGCCCCGTCAAACACCACCAATCGAACGGAGTTTGACCCCACATCAACCACGCCCACGCGCGACAAGGCGCGTGCCGACGGATCCTCGAACAGCGGCTTGCCAAAAAGGCTACCGTCGCCAGTCTGTGGCGAAACCGATACGTTCATGGGGCCCCCGCAGTGCGCACTTGCACCCTTTGATGGACCAGCGCGCAACGTGGGTCAATCACAGCGTCGGCCCGGTGGCTCTGTTTCGGCGCGCGCCGAAAGGCGCCCACCCGCCGACCCATTTGCACCAGCTAGTCCTCGGTGTGTGTCAGTTTCGGCACATCTGCGGCACCGGCCGATCCGCGCCCCGACAGCGATGGGTTTTCCATGAAAAAACGGTGGCAACTGAACGCAAATGTACCCTCGGCCAGATTGGGTCGGGAAAACGTCCCTTCCGGCGACATCACCCAGCTTTGCGCCACATCAGCGAGGTTCGCGGCCATCACCTGGCTGACGATCTGTGCCTTGACGGTGTTGTTCTCGATCTCGACCAGCGTTTCGACGCGCCGGTTCAGGTTGCGCCCCATCCAGTCCGCCGACGAGATGAACACGCGCGCTTTCTTCGACGGCAGGCCGTGGCCGTTGCCGAAACAGACGATACGGCTGTGTTCCAGGAACCGCCCGACGATGGATTTGACCCGGATGTTGTCTGACAGACCCTTGATGCCCGGGCGCAGGCCGCAGATGCCACGAATGACGAGGCTGATCTTCACTCCCGCCTGGCTCGCGGCATAAAGCGCGTCGATCACCTCGCTGTCGATCAGCGAATTCATCTTGGCCCAGATCTCCGCCGGTTTGCCCGCGCGGGCATGTTCCGCCTCTGCCGCGATCATGTCGAGCAGGCGGGGCTTCAGCGTGGTGGGTGAGATAGCGAGGTTGTCGAGCCCTTCGGGTGGGGCGTAGCCGGACAGGTAATTGAATACCTTGGTGGCATCGCGCCCCAACTTGGGATCGCAGGTGAACAGCGATAGGTCAGTATAGATGCGCGCGGTGATCGGGTGGTAGTTACCGGTGCCATAGTGCGTGTAGGTCACCAGTTCCTTGCCCTCGCGGCGGACCACGGTGCTGATCTTGGCATGAGTCTTAAGGTCGAGAAAGCCATAGACCACATGCGCGCCCGCGCGCTCCAACCGCCGGGACTGGCGGATATTGGCGGCCTCGTCGAAGCGCGCCTTGAGTTCCACGAGCGCTGTGACAGACTTGCCGTCCTCGGCGGCCTCGCACAGTGCTTCGACAATGGGTGAGTTCTTGGAAGTGCGGTAGAGCGTCTGCTTGATCGCCACCACGTTCGGATCCCGCGCCGCCTGCTGCAGGAAGCGGACCACCATGTCGAATGTCTCGTAAGGGTGGTGCAGCAGCATGTCCTTTTGACTGATCGCGGCCAGCATATCGCCATCAAAATCGGTGACCCGTTCCGGCACGCGCGGGGTGAAGGATGGCCAGAGCAGGTCGGGCCGGTCGTCCAGCACCAGTTCGCCCAGATCGGCCATGCCCAGCATGCCGTCCATCTCGATCACTTCGGCATCGCTGACAGCCAGCTCTTCCATGATGACGGATTTGAGGGCCTTTGGCGCGCCCGCCGAGTGGGTCAGGCGCACAACCTCGCCCCTGCGGCGGCGTTTCAGGGCAACCTCGAATTCGCGCACAAGGTCTTCGGCCTCTTCCTCGACCTCAAGATCGCTGTCGCGCAGCACGCGAAAGCCGAAATGTGCCTTCAGCTTGTAGCCGGGAAACAGGCTGGGGATGTGCAGGATCAGCAACTCTTCCAGCGGCAGGAAACGGTGGCCGGGGCCGGGCAGCGCGACAAAGCGGTCAATCTGCGCGGGGATCGGCAACAGCGCTTGCAAGGGGCGCTTGTCCTTTGTGCGTTCCAGTTGCAGAGCCAGCGCATTGCCTGTGTTGGGGATAAAGGGGAAGGGGTGCGCGGGGTCGATGGCCAGCGGCGACAGAACGGCAAAGACGCGGTTCAGGAACACTTCGGACAAGTGTTCGGTGTCTTCGGCGGTCAGATCCTGGGCGGTCAGGACGCAGATACCTTCGGCTTCCATAGCGGCCTTGAGGTCTGACAGCACCTCGGTCTGTCGCTGGATCAGGCGGCGGGCGTTTTCGTCAATCAGCACCAGTTGTTCGGCCGGTGTCAGCCCGTCGGCGGCGGGCGTCGTATTGCCCGCGATGGCCAATTCGCGCAGGCCTGCAACGCGCACGGTATAGAACTCATCCAGGTTGCCCGCGCTGATCGACACAAAGCGCAAACGTTCCAGCAAAGGCACGCGCGGGTTCTCCGCCTCTTCCAGGACCCGCCAGTTGAAGCCCAGCCAACTGAGTTCACGATTGAAGAAACGGCCCGGACTGTTGGTGTCGAGGTCGGGCAGTGGTGTGGGCTCTGGAAAGTCGGAGCCAAGAAAGTCAGCATTTGTCATGCGCGGCTTATGTCTGTGGGGTGTAAACGTTGAGTGACAACTATCCGCCGGATCACCGGGGATTGTCCAGACATGCCACCGCAAGTGCCCGTGTAATGGGCTTTTTCTGCGCAAGACTGCGCGCATCAATGGCAGCGACGACCGTGCGCGCGGCGGCAAAACTGCGTTCCATATGCGTGACCAGATAGGGGATCACGTCCGGGCGTGGGGTCAGTTGCCGGTCGGCAAAGAGCTTGGCCAGAACAGCGGCAAGCAAGCTGTCATCCGGCGCATCCAGGGCTGCGTGCCCTGCTGCATCCACGCGGCTTTGAAGATCGGGCAGGCTCAGGCGCCATAGGTTCGGGGCGTTTTCCCCGGTCATGAGCAAGGGGTGGCCCGCGGTCTGCAACGCGTTGTGGATATGAAACAGCGCAGTCTGGCAGGCGCTGTTCCGCGCGATCCGGTCGACATCCTCGACTGCGAGTGGGGCGTCGAACAATGCGTCGGGTGACGTCGTGTTCAACGTATCTGCGGCAACGATCCGGGCGCCACTGTCTGCTGCCCAGACATGGGCCAGATGGGTCTTGCCCGCGCCCGAAGGGCCGGTCAGGGCCAGCTTGCCGTTGGGCCAGGACCGCCAGGCATCGACCATCGACAAGGCAACGGCATTCGAGGGTGCGACAAGGAAATCATCCCGCCCCAGTGCAACGCGCACCGGAAGGTCAAAGCCAAGCTGCTGGGCCATGATCAGTCCTCGGCCTCGGATTGGCCTTGAGGTTCGGGCGCCGACGTCTCCTCCTTTTCGGAGACGCCAGTATACAGGCGGCTGCTCTGGTACTGTTCGATCACGAACCGCACGATCACCCCGAGGGCGGCCGCCATCGGGACAGCCACCAACATGCCGACAAATCCAAAGAGCGCGCCAAAGACCGACAGCGCGAGGATCAGCCAGACAGGGTGCAGGCCAACGCTGTTGCCCACCAGTTTGGGGGTCAGAAAATTCCCCTCGGCAATCTGGCCGATCTGAAAGACGACAGCGACGGCCACGATCCACCACCATTCTCCCCAGAACTGGAACAGCGCCAGCCCGATGGCCAGCAAGCCGCCCACGATGGCGCCCACATAGGGGATAAAGGTCAAAAGGCCCGCCACGAACCCGACGACCAGACCGAATTGCAGGCCGATCAGCATCAGCGCGATGGCGTAATAGGTCCCGAGGATCAGGCATACCGTGCCCATGCCGCGGATGAACCCGGCGAGGGTCTTGTCCACGTCCTTGGCCAGGCGACGGATCACGGGTGCGTGGTCGCGGGGCAGCAACTCGTCAACCCGCGCGATCATCCTGTCCCAATCCAGCAGCAGATAGACCGCGACGACCGGCACGATCACAAAAAGTACGATGATGTTGATAAGGCTCGCAGCCGAGGTCAGCGCCGTCTCAAGAAGCTGCCCGCCGCGTTCAGAGATGGTCTGACCCAGCGAATTGATCGTCTGCCGGACGGTCGATCCTTCATCCAGAAGGCTCGGGAACCGCTCGGTCAGAAAGGTGCCAAGGTCGCGCGCGAATTGGGGCGTGGCGCCGAACAGCTGGACGGCCTGTTCCACAAGTGTCGGAATGACCAACAGCGCCACGAGGACGAAAACGATGATGGCGCTGATGGTGATGATGCCAGTGGCCAGCCCGCGGCTGCACCCATGCGCCTCCAGCCAATCGGCGACCGGGTCCAGAAAATAGGCGATGGCCGCACCCAGAAAGAACGGCAGAAGTTGGTCGCCCAAGGCATAGAGCAGCAGGAAAAAGACCGCCGCCGCGATCCCCCAATACTTGAACTGTTCGCGGACGGGCAGGGCCATGGATGTTCCGTTGCTTGCGTTGCGCCTAGAGATGCGGGGTTTTGGCGGCGGCTTCAAGGGTCTTGGTGTCACGCCGTGATTTCAATGATCGTCAAGGCGCACGCCTTTTTGTGTGCGGGCTCTGCCCCGTCACAGCCGCGACTCCTTGGGATTTGTTCGAAACAGGGAAGGGGAGATTGCGGGCGTCTGGGCTTTGTCCTAATCAGGGCGAAATGTTGTGAGGGAGCGCATGATGCGTTTGAGCCGTTATTTCCTGCCCGTTCTGAAAGAGAACCCCAGCGAGGCGCAAATCGTCAGCCACCGCCTGATGCTGCGCGCGGGCATGATCAAGCAAGCGAGCGCGGGTATCTACTCTTGGCTGCCGCTGGGCTTCAAGGTGTTGCGCAAGCTGGAAAACATCGTGCACGAAGAGCAGGTGCGCGCGGGTCACATCCCCATGCTGATGCCCACGCTGCAATCGGCGGACCTGTGGCGTGAAAGCGGGCGCTATGATGATTACGGACAGGAAATGTTGCGCATCAAGGACCGGCATGACCGCGACATGCTGTTCGGCCCCACGAACGAAGAGCTGATCACCGACATCTTCCGCAGCCATGTGGGCAGCTACAAGGACCTGCCGCTGACGCTCTACCATATCCAGTGGAAATTCCGGGACGAGATCCGCCCGCGCTTTGGCGTGATGCGGGGGCGCGAGTTTTTCATGAAAGACGGCTACAATTTCGACCTGACGAAAGAGGATGCGTTGCACGCCTACAACCGTCACCTCGTCAGCTACCTGCGCACCTATGAACGGATGGGTCTGCAGGCCATTCCCATGCGCGCGGATGGCGGACCAATCGGTGGGGACTATACCCACGAATTCCTTGTGCTGGCCGACACGGGCGAAAGCGAGGTGTTCTATGACAGCGCCGTCACCGATCTCACCTTCGGCGACCGCGAGATCGACTATGACAGTTTAGAGCAATGCCAGGCGGTGCTGGAAGAGTTCACCTCGAAATACGCTCGCACGGACGAGACCCATGACGAGACCGTGTTCAACGAAATTCCCGAAGACCGCCGCCGCGTGGCGCGCGGGATCGAGGTGGGCCAGATTTTCTATTTCGGGACCAAATATTCCGAGGCGATGAATGCGGTCGTCCAAGGACCCGATGGCAAGCAGGTTCCTGTTCACATGGGCTCGCACGGGATCGGCGTCAGCCGCCTGATGGGCGCCATCATCGAAGCGAGCCACGACGACAAGGGCATTGTATGGCCCGAGGGCGTCACGCCCTATCACTGCGGGATCGTGAACCTGAAACAGGGCGATGAAGAGGCGAACGCCGCCTGCGACGCGCTTTATGCCAGCCTGACAGCCCTTGGGCTCGAGCCGCTCTATGACGACCGCAACGAACGGGCAGGGGGTAAGTTCGCTACGATGGACCTGATCGGTTTGCCGTGGCGCATCACGGTCGGTCCGCGCGGGCTCAAGAACGGTGTGGTCGAACTGACGTCGCGCCGCACGGGCGAAAGCGAGGAACTGCCGCCCGAGGCCGCAGTGCAGAAAGTGGCGGAGATCTACGCGGGGGTGTGATAACCTGATGCAAATGAAGGCGTTTCTCCGATCAGTCCTCTGCACGGCACTTTTGGCCGCGGCACCCGCCTCCAATACGAACGGCGATACGCCCGAGGCGGTGGATTTACGGCTGGAAAGGGCTTTCGCCGAGTGGCTTAAAGACGCCAATACAACCGGAATGCTCGGTGTGGGCGTTGCTGGCCCGGACGGAACCTGGCAGGCGCATCGCTTCCATGGGCGCGATGACACTGGCGCAACAGTGGCCGAGTTGGCGAGCGTCTCAAAATCCGTCACTGCCGTGTGCCTGATGCATCTGGTCGAAGATGGACAGGCCGATTGGTCCAACAGCCTGCACAATTTTCTTGAACCTGCCCCGGATGTCACCCTGGCCGAGTTGGTGACGCACACATCGGGCATAGGTCCGGATGTGACGCAAATCGCCATGCTGGGCTGGCTGGGGCAGAACGCCGGGGGGCAAGGGCATTTCAGCCGGCAGGTGCTTGACCTTGTCAATGCGCGGCCTGCGCAAAACGGCCAGCGCGGCCAATACGCCTACAACAACGAAAACTACGCCCTTCTGGGGCTGGTGATCGAAACCATCACCGGCCAGCCCTTCTTTGAGGCCTGCCAGGACCGCCTCGACCTGCCGGACAGCATCCAAGCCGGCGCGGACAGCGGCGTGTTCCAGCCCTTGGGCGGCCTCGTATCCGATGTGGATGGCTACCTGCGGTTCATGCAGACGCATTTCGGACCGGACAGCCGGATTGCCGCCGACCCCTTTGCCTTGCCCCACGCCGCGA
Organism: Tateyamaria omphalii; assembly: GCF_001969365.1. Classification (NCBI taxonomy): domain Bacteria; kingdom Pseudomonadati; phylum Pseudomonadota; class Alphaproteobacteria; order Rhodobacterales; family Roseobacteraceae; genus Tateyamaria; species Tateyamaria omphalii. The sequence continues at coordinate 883,513 of NZ_CP019312.1, forward strand.
TGGGCGGGGGAGCGTATTACGGCATGGGCATGGTGTTTCGACCGTTTCGCGACAGCTTCAACTTCTGGCATTTCGGCGCATTGTGCTTTCCCAAACGGCTGAACACTGGCTCCTTCGCCGTCATGTGGGAAGGCAAGGTCACGGCGCTCGCCATGTATGATGCGTGCATAGACGAGCGGGCGATGTTCGATCTGGATGCCGGGCTGAGTGCTGCAGTCTACGGGGATCGGCCGTGATCCTGCGGGTCCTGGTGCTTGCGGGCGGGCTGTTGGGCGGTGCGACAGCGTCGCAATTCCCCGAATTCGCACAGCAATACCAGCAACGGCTCGGCGGCGCGGTGGATGCGCTGGCCGAGGTGGTGGCCGATTTCGATACGTCGGCGCGGGCCGCGGGGCTCAGCCGTGATGCGGCGCTGGCCCAGATGCAGGGCACCGAGTTTCTGGACCGCAGGCGGGCGGACATGACCCGCACCTTTGACCGCTACGACCGGCTGCGCGCGGATCTTGCGGCGCTTCAGGATGCCGGGCCCTTCATGCGCGCCTATCACGCCGCCCGGTCCACGGACGGTGAGGTGGCAAATGCGGCGTTGACCGCGTTCAAACCCGCCCTGCCGCTCACCTTTGCGGGTGCCGCATTTGCCGGCGCAGGGTTTCTCGCTGGCCTCCTGGCGATGTCGGCCACGCTCAAACTTCTGCTCTGGCCCTTTGCGGGGCGGCGGCGGACCGCCCGCGGGACTTGACCTTGGCCCCGGACCCGGCCACATCTCGCACAGCCCGAGCAGGAGCCGTAAATGGCCAAACAGACCGCCCCCTTTGCCCCCTTTGAGTGGATGATTGCCTGGCGCTATCTGCGTGCCCGCCGGGCCGAGGGCGGCGTCAGCACCATGACCTGGATCAGCCTGATCGGCATCACTCTTGCCGTGTTTGCGCTGATCGCGACCCTTGCCGTGCGCTCGGGCTTTCGCGCCGAATTCGTGGACACGATTCTGGGCGCCAACGCCCACGTCACCGTCTACAACATCGGCGAAGTGACCGAGACGGGGCGCATCGACCGCACCATTGCCAACTATGATGCGCTGGCGGACAGCTTGGCCGACGTGCCAGGTGTCGTGCGCACGGCACCGCTTGTGCGGGGGCAGGTCATGGCCAACCTGCGCAGCCGGAACGCGGGCGTTCAGGTGTTCGGGATGAGCGCCGAGAACCTCGCCGGTCTGCCGCGCATCGCCGATCCAGAAACAGCGCAGGGCGACATTGCCCGGTTTGAACAGGGCATCGCCATCGGTTCCGGCGTGGCACAGGAACTGGGCGCGCAGGTGGGCGACCGGATCAAGCTGATCTCGCCCAACGGGGTGCGCACCGCTTTTGGCACAAGCCCGCGGATCAACGCCTACGAAGTGACATATATCTTCTCTGCCGGGCGCTACGACATCGACCGCGTGCGCGTCTACCTGCCGCTGACCGAAGCGCAGAGCTTTTTCAATCGCGAGGGGGTCGTGGACGAAATCGAGGTGATGGTTGACAGCCCCGAAAACATCGACCGCTACCTGCCGGGCCTGCTGCAAACCGCAGGTGAGCGGGCACAGGTCTGGACGTGGAAGGACGCCTCAGGCGGCTTTCTCCGCGCGCTCGAGGTCGAGGACAACATCATGTTCGTCATCCTGTCGATCCTGGTGCTGGTGGCTGCAATGAACATCGTCTCGGGACTGATCATGCTGGTCAAGAACAAGGGGCGCGACATCGGCATCCTGCGGACGATGGGCCTGACCGAAGGGTCGGTGCTGCGCGTCTTCTTCATTTGCGGGTCGTTCACCGGGATCATCGGCACGGCAATGGGCGTCATCCTCGGGTGCCTCTTTGCGATCTACATCGACCCGCTCTTTGCCTTGGTAAACCAGATCATGGGCGGCGGCGTGTGGGATCCGTCGATCCGCGGCATCTATGCCCTGCCAGCCGAACTGCACCTGCGCGACGTGCTAAGCGCTGTCACCCTGTCGCTTGGCCTGTCCTTCGTCGTGACGATCTTTCCGGCACGTCGCGCGGCCCGGATGAACCCGGTCGAGGCGCTGCGCTATGAGTGACGCGGTCCTGTCGCTTGCGGGGATCACCAAGTCCTACAACACCGGCCTGCCGGGGCAGGTGGATGTGCTGCGCGGCGTCGACCTTGATGTCCAGCGGGGCGAGGTCGTCGCCCTTGTTGCCCCTTCCGGTGCCGGCAAATCGACGCTCTTGCACATCGCGGGGCTGCTGGACACGCCGGATGCGGGCAGCGTCACGCTGCATGGTCAGAACCTGACGGGTCAGTCCGACCGGCGCCGTACGCTCGCGCGCCGGGCCGAGGTCGGGTTCATTTACCAATTCCACCATCTGCTGCCAGAGTTCTCCGCCCTCGAAAATATCGCCCTGCCACAACTGGCCGCCGGGACCACACGGACGGACGCCGACGCGCGCGCGCTGGCTCTTCTGGAAAAGGTCGGCGTGGGCCACCGCGCGTCCCACCGCCCCGCCGAACTGTCGGGGGGAGAGCAACAACGCGTCGCGTTCTGCCGGGCGCTCGCCAATGGTCCTGCGCTTCTCCTCGCGGATGAACCCACCGGCAATCTTGATCCGGCCACATCAGACCAGGTCTTTGATGCGCTGATGGCGCTGGTCCGCGACACCGGCCTGTCGGCGCTGATCGCGACCCACAACCTAGACCTGGCCAAACGCATGGACCGCACCGTACGCCTGGACACCGGACACCTGGCAAAGGTGCCATAGGCGGCCTGTTCAAAGTGACGCAAACGTAAACGTCTGCTTGACGGTTGCGGTTCGGTTTGCTCTGTCTGGTTTCCGCAGTAATGGCTGCGGGGGTTAAAGACGACCATGACGGCGATCACACAGGCCGAAATCGAACGCACGGTGCAAGCGGCCCTGATGGCCCATGGCGCCGATGCGTTCCCAGCGGCAGAGGTGGCGCGCGCCGTCGCGCAGGCCGAGGCGTTGGGGAACCGGATCTGCGGTCTTTATTATCTCGAAAGCTACTGCCAGCAACTCACGACTGGTCGGGTCAAGGGCGACGTGGTGCCCGTCGTGTCCGCGCCGCGCCCGGCGGCGGTCTATGTGGATGCGCAGATGGGCTTTGCCCAGCCTGCTTTTGCGTATGGGCTGGCACCCGCTCTGGACGCGGCGCGCCAATACGGGATCGCAAGCCTTGCCGTGGGTCATGCGCATACGTGCACGGCCCTTGGATACTTCACCGAACAGATCGCGCGCGCCGGTTTGATCGGGCTGGGCATGACCAACGCCTCGCCCATCGTGGCCCCCCCGGGCGGCAAAACGCGGATGATCGGCACGAACCCGATCGCCTTCTCGGTGCCGGACGGGCACGGCGGGTTGGCGATGCAATTCGACCAGTCCACCACCACGGTGGCTCTGGGCAAGATCACCATGGCCAAAGCCGCGGGCGAAACGATCCCCGAAGGCTGGGCCGTCGATGCTGATGGCAACCCCACCACGGACCCGACGGCCGCGCTTGCCGGGTCATTGGTGTCAACAGGCGGGGCCAAAGGGTGGGGTTTCGGCCTCATGGCCGAACTGCTGACTGCGGGCCTCACGGGCGGTGTCCTCAGCCGCGACGTGAAACCGCTCAAGGCACCCGAAGGGCCACCGCACGATCTGGGACAATACTATATCCTGATTGACCCAAGCGCGTCCGGCGCTTTCATGGAAAGGCTCGAACAGTTCAAGGAATACCTCTCGGAAGACCCGTCAGGCCGTATGCCCGGCCAGACCCGCACACCCGCCGACCCGGTTGATGTTGACCCCGCCGCCTGGGCACAGGCGCAAGCGCTGGCCGGGATCGCGGGCTAGGCCAGCTGCGTCAGCCAAACGCCAGCGGCCATCAGGGCAATCCCGCCCATTCGTGTCACACTCAGCGCCGTCGCCTGCGCACCGAACAGGCCGAAATGGTCAATCGCCGCGGCAGAGATGAGCTGGCCCAGCAGCACAAAGAACACCGCGTTGCCCACCCCGAAATGCGGCGCGATATATGTGATACTCAGGACGTAGAACGCGATCAGAACACCGGCGAGCAGCAAGTGCTTGGGGGCAGACGCGACCTTGGATACGCCCTGCGCGCCGGTCAGGACAAAGACGGTGGCCGCCGTACCAAATGCGATGATGAACAGCACCGTGGCGGCCGCCGCCGGGCTGCCCACGCGCGTGCCAAGGGCCGCGTTCAAGGCGGCAAGGATCGGAATACCGATCCCGGCCAGAAGCATGATCAGGGCATATTGGGCCATGTGGCTCCTCCGGTTGTGATGGATCAGGCGCAGATGCCGTCCACCTGCACCCCGTCCCACGGCAAAAGCACATCGCTTTGGCGGGACTGGGGCAGGGGGGCCACAGGCATGGACTGCGAAATCAGGGCGTGCAGACGCTGCGTCCGGTCGCCTTGCGGATCAAGGGCACGGCAGCACACGAACTCCTCGACGATGGAGCCCTGCTGCTCGAAGCCAAAGTCCAGAAACCGCCGCTCGTCCGACACGTCGAACAGGTACGGATCGTCGCTGAACCGATGCTCGCGCGCGGCTCTCAACGGTGAATAGCCTGTCACGTCCCGGTTCTGCCATTGCCAGACATGGGTCAACTCATGGGCGAACAGCATTGCAGCGATCAGGTTGATCTCGCCCGGGTAGTCCGGGACGTAGTCGTCCAGATACCAGTCCCTGTCAAAAAGCACCGTCTGCCACAGGGCCACGGCAGCAGGCTTGGCCGTCACGATGTCGGTAGTGGGCGGCGGCAGGATCTTCTCGCGGCAGGTCGTGCGGGGCCGCGCCTTGCGTTTGAACGTGACAGCCCGCGTCGGCGCACCGTCCACCAGCCGCACGCGGTTGTGGTTCAACTGATCCCCGTGGATCGCGCTGGCAAAGGCACGCTCGGCGTCCGTCATGGGACGACCGCAACCGGCCAGCAGCGTCAGGATCAAAAGGGCGCGCAGGATCATATGCGCAGTAGGGGCCAGATCGAGACGGGGATCAAGACACGAAACCGCGTTTATACTCGCGCAGGTGTCGCGGCCCCGTGATCAGAGGTGATGGCGCGGGGGGTGTTTGTGTCAGCGGCGCGTCCCCACGTTTTTATCATCATCGCGGGGACACTCCCCGCGGAGCGCACCGCAGGCCACCGCTCACGGGTTCCCGGCCTGCCTGGAAAGGAGAGAAGAGATGGCAAAAGTCATTGTGCCGACCATGTTCGGCTTCGCCAGCCTGATGAGCCTGTGGGCCATCGTTGGCGCCACGATTTGATGGTTTCACCGCCGGTCAACTGGACGTCCCGGAGGTGATGCGCGCGGCGGAGGGTCGTTTTGTGTGTCCCCCTTAATGAGTATGGCCCCCGCCGCCTTTAACATGCCCCGAAGATGCTTCGATTTGGTAAACGCTCGTTAACCATTTGCGCGGCATATGAGGCAGAACCCGGGCCACGTTGGCCTGGTTCATTTAGCGAGTACCGGCGGAGGCGAAAGCCTCCGCCTTTTTTCCCAGCGCACGGCGAAGCCGTGCGCGTCGCCCGGCAGCATATCACGAAGTGATGTGCGAAAGGGTTCGTTGCAATTCTCGCAACACACTGCTCCGATCCCAGTTTGAACTGCGCGCAATAGGGCGGAATCAAGGCCACAGGCCGACGCCCCATCGCCGGGTCAGCGGCTCTGCCGCATCATTCGGCAGCGCATTGCATAGCAATGCGCGAGAGAAACGCCCCCCGGCACGGCGATAGGGTTGGTGTATGCGCGCCGTTCAGATCGAAGATGTACGTGGCGACCATAAAGCTCTGCCGCGGCAAGGTCGGATCACCGCACCACGGCCCGTCGATGGGGCGGCTTCGAGCATTCTTAAATTCCAAGTCGGCGAGATATACGTCTCAACTCATTCGCTTGTCGTTCAACTCGTCCAATATCTCTTTGACGGGAACCTTGTACGCCGCATTTGGGCCCATGCTATTCGCGTAGCCTAGTTTTTCCGCAGCCTTATGCAGAAAAGACAAATTGACCTGACCTTGTCTCAACGCTGCTACAACCTCGTCATCGGTCATATCATCAATGCGGCAGGCGATTTCTTCCATGAACGTGTCACTGTTTCGTATCGCAAGCAAGGTCGGCAATATGCGATCAGAGTCGCGGCGCTGGGTCAGCCATTCAAGCTGTTCGATTGAGCGCATGCCATCCATGAATTTGCAAAATCGCAAGCGCGCAGCGATGAGATAGCGGGGGCTACCGTCCGGAATGTTCAGGCTTTCGATGGATGCGTGAATGTGTCGATCAAGATTGCGCAGATCATGTTTGAAGCGCTTGAACGACATAAAGAGCCGGTACCGATGTGTGATGTACTGGATCAAAATCGTTGCCAGCGTACCGAAGGCGGCGCCGACCAGCGCGGGCCTTAGATCGGAGGCGATGCCAAGTGACTCAAACATCCAACTCCTCCACAAACCTCGCATTCTCCTGAATATACTGAAACCGCATCTCCGGCTTCTTGCCCATCAAACGCTCAACCAGATCCCCGGTCTCTCCCGGTTCATCCTCGTCAATCGACACACGGATCAATTTCCGCGTGGCCGGGTTCATGGTGGTGTCCTTCAGATCCTTCGCGTCCATCTCGCCCAGACCCTTGAAGCGGGACACGTCGATCTTGCCCTTACCGCCCAATCCGCGCTCCATCAGGTCGTTCTTTTCGACCTCATCCAGGCAATAGACGCGCCGCGCGCCCTGCGTCAGCCGGAACAGGGGTGGGCAGGCCAGATACAGGTGCCCCGCATCAATCATGGGCCGCATCTGGGTATAGAAAAACGTCATCAGCAGCGCGGCGATATGCGCGCCGTCCACATCCGCGTCCGTCATGATAATGACCTTGTCATAGCGCAAGTCATCGAGGTTGAACTTGGTGCCCAACCCAACGCCAAGCGCCTGGGTCAGATCCGAAATCTCTGCATTCGAGCCCAGCTTGGACGAGGCCGCCCCCAACACGTTCAGGATCTTTCCGCGCAGGGGCAACAGCGCCTGCGTCTTGCGGTCCCGCGCCATTTTGGCAGACCCACCCGCACTGTCGCCCTCGACAATGAACAATTCGGTCCCGTCGCGGGTTGAAGAAGAGCAGTCCACCAATTTGCCGGGAAGCCTGAGTTTCTTAGTGGCGGATTTGCGTTGTGTTTCCTTCTCGGCCCTTCTGCGCAGCCGTTCCTCGGCGCGCAGGACAAGAAAGTCCAGGATCGCCCCGGCGGACTTGGTGTCCGCGGCCAACCAATTGTCAAAATGGTCGCGGACAGAGTTTTCGACCATCCGCTGCGCCTCGACCGTGGCCAGACGGTCCTTGGTCTGGCCCACGAATTCCGGCTCACGGATGAAACACGACACCAGCGCGCCGGCGCCGGTGGTCAGGTCCTCGCGCGTGATCGTGCTGGCCTTCTTGTTGTTGACCAACTCGCCATAGGCCTTGATCCCCTTCAGGATCGCGGCCCAGAACCCGGCTTCGTGCGTGCCGCCTTCCGGCGTGGGCACGGTGTTACAGTAACTCTGGATGAACCCGTCGCGCGACGGGGTCCAGTTGATCGCCCATTCGACTTTGCCCGGCACCTGGAATTTCTCGAACGACACAGACCCGGCAAAAGGGGCGTCGGCATAGGTGGTCGCGCCGCCCATCGCCTCGGTCAGATAGTCGGCCAGCCCGCCGGGAAAGTGGAAGGTCGCCTCGCGCGGCGTCTCGCCGTCGTCGATGGCGGTTTTCCAGCGGATTTCCACGCCCGAAAACAGATAGGCCTTCGATCGCGCCATCTTGAACAGCCGCGCGGGTTTCAGCTTGAGCGACCCAAAGATGTCCGGGTCCGGGTGAAAGGTGACGGATGTGCCGCGTCGGTTGGGGGCGGCCCCGATCTTTTCCAGCTTTGTCTGCGGCACGCCACGGGCAAACTCCATGGCAAAAAGCTCGCGGTTGCGGGCCACCTCGACCCGCAGATGGTCGGACAGCGCGTTGACCACGGAGGAGCCGACACCGTGCAGACCGCCCGACGTCTCGTAGCTGTCGCCGGAAAATTTCCCGCCCGCGTTCAGCGTGCAAAAGATGATCTCAAGCGCGCTCTTTGCGGGATCCTTGGGGTGCGGATCGGTCGGGATGCCCCGCCCATTGTCGCGCACCGACACATGGCCGTTCTCGTGCAGTTCCACCTCGATCCACGTGGCGTGCCCGGCCACCGCCTCGTCCATGGAGTTGTCGATGATCTCTGCCACCATGTGGTGCAGCGCGCGGTCATCCTTGCCCCCGATGTACATGCCGGGGCGCAGGCGCACGTGCTCCATATCCTCAAGCACCTGGATCGAAGATGCGTCATAATCCGAAGACTTGGGTGTCCCGCTCAATAGATCGGTCATGGCTGCTGCTCTTTGTTGGTTGCGCGCCACTATGCCAGAGCGGTTCAGACGGGGGAAGAGCGGATCAGGCAGGCCAGTGCGTTCCGAGATGGCCTGCCAGTTGTTGCGCCGTCACCATCTCCTGATAGCGGTCCATCTGGTGGTCGAACCGCAGGAACCGTCGCTGACCTTCGCCGGCATGAACCTCACCCAGATGCTGAAAGCTCGACGGCAGGTCACAGACCTTGTCGTCATTGCGGTTCAGGCAAAGGCATTTGGAGGCGGGCGCCGGCTGCACGACCCCGCGCGTCACCCGCGGCGCGGCAAAGGCGATGCCCGGCACATTGTGGGTGCGCACCAGAATCTGCGTGGCGGCGGCGCCCAGCGAATGGCCCACGATGTATTTGGGGCGGTAGCGTTTTTGCTGCATCCAGTCGGCAATCACCTTGGCATGGCGCATGAACCCCTGGTGCCAGATCACGTCATGCGCGCCCCATTTGTCGGTCAATTCGTCGTTCAGCCGGTACTTCTTGCCGCCAAAATTCAGAACCCGCAGGTTGAACTTCATGTAATCAGCCACCGAGTTCGACCCGGGGATCAGCAGGATGTTCTGCTTCAGGAACACGGCCTGCACGTGGTTCTTGTTCAGCTTGTCCTTCACACTCGCATCCAGCGATGTCCTGGGCGGGCGGCGCTTGAACAGAAGGTAGGCCGCTTCGACCATCTTGGCCGCGCGTGCGATTTCGTATCTATGGGTCACTGAAAACATCCGTCGCTGAAAAATATTCACACGACTATGGCGCGAACGCGGTGGTCTGTGAAGCCTGTTGGGCTAGGCCAGCCAGTCCCGCACGATCCCCGCAACCTCATCCGGTTTCTGATGCAAGAGCCAATGATCGGCCCCGTCCACATGCGCCCGGGTCAGCGCAGGCGCAAAGTCTTCCAACCCTTCTGTCGACACGGGCAGCAACGCGGTGTCGCCACCGGCCCAGATCAGCAGATGCGGGCAGCGGACCTGCAACCGGTCCAGTGGCAGCTTGGGCATCGCCACCGGCACACCCGGATCCGCAACGATGAGGGGGGAGGCGCGATACCAGTTGATCATGCCCTTCAAGCCCGATTGGCGCCACACGGCCTTGTAGGCCTCCAAACGGTCCCCATGCAGCCATGACATATCCATCTTGGCCGAAAACAGCCTCAGCAACCTGTCAAAGTCGTCGGCAGCCAAGGCATCCTCTGACCCCGGACTGCGCAGAAAATTGATGTATTGCGACGCCTCGGATTGCGCGCCACCGGCGGCCATGGCCCGTTGAAAGGGCACAGGGTGCACGCCATTTGCAATGATCAGATGGGACACCAGATCAGGGCGGAACATGGCGAGACCGTAAGCCACGGACGCGCCCCAGTCATGGCCCATCACGATGACCGGCCCCGCATCACCGATCAGGTCTGCCATGTCACCCACCAGCTTCGATGTGGCATAGGCCCCCACATCGTCCGGGGCATAGCTTGCGCCGTAGCCGCGCTGATCCGGGGCCACACAGTGATACGTGTCGGCCAGACGCGTCGCGACCTCGTCCCAGGCGCCGCCGTATTCCGGGAAACCATGCAGCATCAACAGCGTGGGCCGCGTGGGATCACCCCAACTGCGGATCGTGAACGCGTGCCCGCCCAAGGTACGGGTGCTGACCTGCATCATTGGCCCTTGGGCAAGGTCTCGAACCGCAGGCCCTTGGCGGTGCGTGGCGCAAAGCCGCGCCAATAGGTGTGATCCTCGGTCGGTGTACCTGCATCATCCACGGCAACGATCCCGTCGGCGGCATTCGGCACCAGTTCAAGGTACTCGGCCTTCTCGCCTTCGCCCTTCAGGTGCATCCCGAAAAAGGCTGTCGCGAAGTGCTGGGCAATGTTGTTCATGCGCGTCGTGTCCCACACCGCATCGGCATAGTGTTCGAACGGTACGAACTCGAGCCCTTCAACCGGTTCCCAGCTTTCCTTGGGCGCAGGCATCGGTGCGGCGGCATTGTGGTTGGCATAGTCAAAGGTCAGCAAGTGCCGGTCCGTTCCGGCCGCTGCTGTGAAAAAGGCGCGCATCGCGTCATAGACCGATACGTCGTCGTCGCTGCCCGCCATCAACAGCGTCGGCACCCGCAGATCGGCCACGCCGCTTGCATCCCAGAAGCCTGCGTTGTTGCCCCACGGACCAATGGCAATGATTGCCTTGACCCGCGGGTCCATCAACGCCTCGTGACTTTCGGACTGCTCCAGGTGGACTTCGAGCAACCCGTTCGGGGCCCCCCAGCTGAACTCGGTCGAGGCCTGCGTCACACCGGCCCCACCAAAGATAAGCGCGCCATACCCGCCCATCGAATAGCCGACGACGCCCGTGTTGTCGGCGTCAATGATGTCGCCAATGGGCCCGCCCAGCCCGGCCATGTGATCCAGAACAAAGGCCTGGTCCAACGGACGGTTGTAGAGGGTCGAGCCAAAGGCCGCCTGATCCGAATACAGGCTGTCGGTGTGGTCGATGGACACGGTGACATAGCCTTTGGAGGCCAGGTTCTCGCCAAGATGGCTCATCAGGAAGCGATTGCCGGGATAGCCGTGGCTGATGATGACCAGCGGATAGCGCGTGCCGGTCGCGGGTGCGGCATCACGGGCAGCGCGGCCAGTCAGTGTCACCTCGGTCGCACCATCCCGCAACATGGCAGTGTATGTCCCACCCTGTTCCGTACCTTCCGCCGCCGGATACCACACCTCAAGCGTCAGGGGCCGGTCATATCTGGGAATGACGCCTTCTGACACGTTCAGCACATCGACCCGGTCGGGCATGGTAACCTCGAGCGTCTGCACGCCGATGGGCAAGGGGCCATAGGGCGCTAATTCAGGGGCGTCTGGTCGGACCTGGTCGATCGGATTGCCTGACGCGGCAGCGCCTGACAACGTCGCAACAAGGGCCAGACCAGTGGCGCGGGGGATGGTCATTGGAAATTCCTTTGGCAAGATTCAACCTATGGTAACATATCAAATAACTATATTGCCACTTTGACAGAGCTATTTTCGAGTGCAAGCAATGTCTTGCGCTGTGGACTTGCGCTGTGAGGCAGCGCTGCTTCGCGCAGATGCCGAAACGGGGTTGAGGCTGCATCCGGCTGCGCCTAAATCTGGACATATGCGTTTTTACCGCTCCCTCGCCCTTGCAATGGCCATCGCCTTGCCCGCCACGATGCTGGCCGCGCATCCGCATGTCTTCGTGGACACGAAGCTGCGTGTCGTCGTGGGCGATGACGGCAGCTTTCAGGGGGTCGAGGTTCGGTGGACCTATGACGACTTCTATTCCCTGCTCCTGCTGACGGATTACGGCCTCGACAATGACGGCGACGGTCAGTTGACTGACAGCGAACTCAAGCGGCTCGACGGGTTTGACCTGCAATGGATTCCGGGGTTCGAGGGCGACAGCTATGCGCTGCGCAACGGAACGCCGGTCCGGCTGGGCAAGCCGCAAGGACGCGGCGTGTCGGTTGACGCGGGACGCATCACAACCGTGCATTTTCGCCCGGCAAGTGGCACGGCGGACGGGCTTGTGATCAAGGCATACGATCCGACCTTCTATACGGCGTATGATCTGATCGGCCCCGTCGCGGTCGACGGTCCCTGCGATGCGGCAATTCAACGGGCTGACCTTGATGCTGCCTACACCTTGGTCGAGGAGTTGCTTTACGCCACACCTACATCACAGGTCGAAGAGGCTTACCCGGAAGTGGGCGAGGCCTTCGCCGATACGGTTACGCTTTCATGCTCTGGCTAAGGATCGGCACCGCGCTTTTTGTCAGCGGCGCGCTTTTGTGGCTCTTCGGCTTTGGCGGCATGTCGGATATCGGCCAGTGGGCCACAGCCCAGCAGCGTGAAACGCAGAACGCCCTTGCCGGTGGGCTCCGTGCGGTCCGCGCGGGCGAACCGGGCGCGTGGCTTGCGCTCATGGTCCTGTGCGCGGCCTACGGCTTTTTTCATGCGGCGGGTCCGGGGCATGGCAAATTGGTGATCGGCGGCTACGGGGCCGCCGAACAGGTCACGGCCCGACGGCTGTCGGTGCTGGCGGTGGCGTCCTCCTTGGCGCAGGCGCTGACGGCGGTCGTCCTCGTGGCGCTTGGCGCATTTGTGCTGGGCTGGGGGCGCACCGAAATGACAAACACGGCGGACCGGATTCTCGCCCCCGCCAGCTATATCGCAATCGCCCTCGTCGGGCTTTGGTTGGTGGTGCGCGGCCTGCGCCGCACACGCGGCGCTGCGTCCCACGCGCACCACATCGACGAACACGGTCAGTGCAGCACTTGCGGTCACGCCCATGCGCCCAGTCCCGCACAGGCGGCGGCGGTGACGTCCTGGCAGGATGCGGCGGCCATCATCGGGTCCATCGCGATCCGGCCCTGCACGGGCGCGGTGTTTCTGCTGATCCTTTGTTTCGGCCTCGGCATCCCGTGGGCGGGCATCGCCGGGGCCTTCGTCATGGGGCTGGGCACCGCCAGCGTGACGGTTCTGGTCGCGATCACTGCGGTCGGTGCGCGCCAGTCGGTCCTTGCGGGCTGGTCAGGCACCGGGGCCGTCCGGGCCATGGGCCTGATCGAGGTGGCCGCAGGCGCCCTGATCGCCCTGATCGCCACCGCGCTTGTCCTGCCGCTTCTCTGAACAGGGCGCCCCCGGGGCGGTATCCTGTCACCCGTCTAACGCAGGGTCTTTCCTTGCACAAAAAGCAGGCGTAAGGGTGGGGTATGTCCACCCAGCAGATGTCATATCTGGCCCACGCACGTGCGGTCCTTGTCCTCGGTCTGCCGCTCATCGGCGGGCATCTGGGGCAGGTCGCCATCGGCGTCACGGACACGGTGATGCTGGGCTGGTACGGGGTCGAAGAGCTGGCGGCCCTCGGTGTTGCAGGCAGCCTGTTCTTTGTCCTGTTCCTGATGGGGTCCGGCTTTGCCTGGGCGGTCATGCCCATGGTCGCCTCCTTCCACGCGGAAGGGGATGAAACGAACCTGCGGCGCGCCACACGCATGGGACTGTGGCTAAGCCTCGGCTTTGCCGTGTTGGCCCTGCCGGTTCTGCTGATGTCGGAACGGGTGCTGCTCGCCCTGGGGCAGACAGAGCAGGTGGCGGCGCTCGGGTCTGAATATCTCGCCATCGCAGGCTGGGGGATTGTTCCGGCCCTGCTGGTGATGACGATCAAAAGCTACCTCGCCGCGCTGGAGCGGACCCAAATCGTTCTCTGGATCACGCTCGTTGCGGCTGTTGCCAATGCCCTTGCGAATTACGCGTTCATCTTCGGCAACTGGGGTGCCCCGACCTGGGGGATTGCGGGGGCCGCAATTGCGTCGCTGTTGACCCAGTTCGTGATGCTGGCGGGTGTCGTGGCATATGCCCTGATCGCGCTGCCCGAACACCAGTTGTTCAAACGGTTCTGGCGCCCCGATTGGGAGATGCTGGGCCGGGTGTTCCGCCTGGGCTGGCCCATCGGGCTCACGAACCTCAGCGAAGTGGGACTGTTCGCCGCCTCCGCCTTCATGATGGGCTGGCTGGGAACGATCCCGCTGGCCGCGCACAACATCGCGCTGCAATTGGCCTCGATCACTTTCATGGTGCATCTCGGGCTCAGCAACGTGGCGACGATCCGGGCGGGCAACGCATACGGGCGCGGCGACCTTGATCATATGCTGCGCGGCGCGCGCACCGTGATCGTGATGAGCCTCGCCATGGCGCTCGCCACGATCCTCCTGTTCATCGCATTGCCCGAACCGCTGATTTCGCTGTTCATGGAGCGCGACGAACCGGCCCGCGACCAGATCCTCGAGATCGGGATCGTCCTGCTGGCGCTGGCCGCGCTCTTCCAACTCGTCGATGGGGCCCAGGTGATCGCACTGGGGCTCTTGCGCGGAGTGCAGGATACGACGGTGCCCATGGTGCTGGCGGCGGTGTCCTACTGGCTGGTGGGCATGCCCGCATCCTATGTGCTGGGCTTTGTGCTGGGTTGGGGCGGGCCGGGGGTCTGGCTGGGCCTCGTCCTGGGATTGGCCTGCGCAGGGGTTGCGCTCATGTGGCGGTTCTGGGCGGTGTCAGTGCCCGCCCTTCGCCACCCAAGCGACGGCGCGGTGCTTCCCACCCCATGACAGGGTGAGACGCGCAGTAAAAGCGGATGATCAGAGGATGAAATCCGCGGCCTCGACCGCATTCACCCACATCAGTTCGATCATCTCGTCCACGGTCCCGTCGCCATCGGCGTCGATCTGGACATAATCACCGTCAAACAGGACCTCGGCCTTGTTGCCCGAAAACGTGGTGCGGTTCACAAAGGTCAGACCGCCGAAATCGGTCAGATCAATCTTGTCGATGATTGAGGTAAAGCCCTTGATCACGTCCATCGTCGCCGCCGACGAGCCGCTGTCACCCTGCTTGAAGACAAAAACGTCCCGCGCCTCAATGTCCTCATAGTCCAGGATCTCGTCCGCGCCGCGCCCGCCGGACACACGGTCCTCACCGTTGCCGCCCGACACGGTGTCGGCGCCGTCACCGCCCAGAACAATGTCACGCCCGTCACCGCCATGGACATCGTCCAGCCCCTTGCCACCTTTCACGGTGTCATTGCCTGCGTCACCGCGCACCAGATCATTGCCGATACCTCCGGCCAGGCTGTCACCATTGTCACCGCCGCGTACGGTGTCATCACCGTCTCCACCGGTGACAACATCGCGCCCGTCCTGACCGTTCAGGGAATCGTCGCCCAGATCGCCCGCAATCGTATCGTCGCCAGCCCCGCCATAAACCTCGTCATTGCCCTTGCCGCTCTGGATTCGGTCCCGGCCGTCGTCGCCATAGGCGTAATCGTCGCCCGTGCTCAGGAAAATGCGGTCATTGCCCAGACCGCCATCGGCACGGTCATTGCCTGCGCCACCATAAATGACGTCATTGCCGTCGCCGCCCCAGGTGTGGTCGTCACCACCATCGCCCCAAAGCGTGTCGTTCCCGGTGCCGCCGCTCAGCGTGTCGTTGTCATCGCCGCCGCGCAAGCGGTCCCGGCCGCCATCCCCGTACAGCCTGTCCTCACCGGCGCCGCCCAGCAGGTGATCGACGCCGGTGCCGCCGCCCAGCGTGTCATCGCCGCTGCCACCGTCCAGCTTGTCGCTGCCCTCATCGCCGTTCAGATGATCATTGCCGGTCTGGCCAAACAGACGGTCATTGCCCTCGCCACCACCGGATCGGTCGTTGCCGCACCCTGCATAGACCCAATCGTCGCCGACGCCGGCCCAGATGCGGTCATCGCCACCTCCCGCTTCGAAAATCTCGCTTTCGGCATCGACCAGATCAAAGCTGTAATGTCCTGAATGCAGCGTCTCTCCTTCGTCGGTGCCGTACACCCGGTTCTCACCGTTGACGAAGTAGTTCATCCAACCGGCGACATCCTCGACGGTTTCATTGGCATTGCCATCCTCGTTTTGAAACCGTCCGTCCACGATGGCAAAGCCCACGTGGTAAATGGCGTCGGCGACGGTGTCGATAAAGTTGCGGCCTTGAAAGATATAGGCGCCGCCATCCCCTTGCACGAGGTGAAAACCGGTCTCCAGGTTGCCCTCGTCATCGCCATGCCCTTCGATAAAGGCTGCATAAAGCGCAGGATTGGCGCGGATGTGGGCGGACAGTACGGCCAGATCGTCAGGGCTCAGCTTGCCGTCTTGATTGACGCCCGTGGCCGCCATGGCCTGCGTTATGACATCATTCATCTGGCGCGCGGCGTCGGCGCCGGCCTTGATCTCGGATGGAATGACATTGGCAAGCAGCCCGGGATCGACCTCGGTCAGCTCTGCTATGGTTTCAAGGGACAAGGGGGGTGTAATGGCTGGCATAACGCTGGCTCCTCTGTTCGTACACATGTCGCCCATGGCACAGGCCAGCTTTTTGCCGAAGCACGGTTAATATGCCCTTCGCGCGTCGGCGGAGTTTTGTCGAAAAGTAGACAAAACTGCACATAACTTAGGTTGAGAATCGCCATACCGAAACGGATGGGCGCTGGATCAGGACGCGGAATTGCCGCCCTTGATCAGACGGTCTGCCTTCTTGCGCACCAATACGGACCGCAGGTCGTGCATGGCCAGCAGCAGCGCGTCAGTCACGTTCTCCAACTGATCATCCGTCGCCCGACTCTGCGCCCACTGGGTGGTCAGGTTCAGGTAGTCCACCGCTCGGTGAATGTCGTCGATGTCGCGATGGGCCAGCACTTCGGCGCGCTCATCCATCCAGGTCTCGATCCGCGCCAGATCTTCGGCCGACAGGGCGCGGTCACCATGCGGCTTGATCTCGCCATTGCGGATGTTGACGACCGCGATCTGGTCCATCTCGATCCGGCGCTGCCGGTTCTCGGTGTCGATCCGGAACACGGCGGCGCCGTTCTCGCGCACACGGAAGTAATAGTCAGGAAGCTCCGCGCCCATATGCCCGCCCTCGTTACGTCAGACCCGCACAGAATGTCTGGATGCGGGTGCAGGCCTCTTTCAGGGCCTCGTCGGACGTAGCGTAGCTGACGCGGAAGTTCGGCGAAAGCCCGAAGGCCGCACCAAAGACAACGGCCACGCCCGTCTCTTCCAGCAGGGCGGTGCAGAAATCCTCGTCATTCTCGATCTTTGCGCCGCCTGCGGATGTCTTACCGATACAGCCCGCGATGGACGGATAGACATAGAACGCACCATCCGGCACCGGGCAGGCGATGCCAGCGGCGGCGTTCAGCATCTCGACCACCAAATCGCGGCGGCGCTTGAAGATCTCGTTGTTGGGGGCGATGAAGTCCTGCGTGCCGTTCAACGCCTCGACGGCGGCGTATTGGCTGATCGAACAGGGGTTCGACGTCGATTGCGACTGCACCTTGCGCATCGCCTTGATCAACGCTTCGGGGCCTGCCGCGTAACCGATGCGCCAGCCCGTCATGGCATAGGCCTTGCTGACGCCGTTGACCGTCAGCGTGCGATCATAAAGGCGCGGCTCGATCTTTGCGGGCGTCGTGAACTCGAAATCATCATAGACAAGGTGCTCGTACATATCGTCCGACATCACCCAGACATGCGGGTGACGCATCAGCACATCGGTGATCTCTTTCAGTTCTTCGCGGGTGTATCCGGCGCCCGTTGGGTTCGAGGGCGAGTTGAAGATCAGCCACTTGGTCTTGTCGGTGATGGCGGATTCCAGCTGATCGGCGGTCAGCTTGAACCCGGTCTGTAGCGACGCCTCGGCAATGACAGGCGTGCCGCCCGCCAGCAGCACCATGTCCGGATAGCTCACCCAGTAGGGCGCCGGGATCACCACCTCGTCGCCCTCGTTCAGCGTCGCCATCAGCGCGTTATAGAGGATCTGCTTGCCGCCCGTGCCCACGCTCACCTGGGCCGGCGTGTAGTCCAACCCATTGTCGCGCTTGAATTTATCGACGATGGCCTGTTTCAGCTCTGGAATTCCGTCAACGGGGGTATACTTGGTTTTTCCAAGGGCGATGGCCACAACCCCGGCATCCTTGATGTTCTGCGGCGTATCGAAATCCGGCTCACCGGCGCCCAGGCCGATGATGTCCTTGCCCTGCGCCTTCAGGGCCGCGACCTGGCCCGTCAGGGCGACAGTCGGGGACGGTTTGACGCGGTCGAGTGTCGCGGAAAGGAATGTCATGTTGGCCTCGGGATGCTAGGGCGATATCCAGACCCTCATAGGCGGCAGCCTCCGCGCAATCAAGCGCCAGCACCGACAAGGAGAAGACCCCCATGGACGATGTGCAAGACTGGTACAGTGCAGAAGCGGCAACATTCGGCGACCGTGTCGCAGGCGCGCGCGAACAGGCGGGCATGACGCAAAAGCAGCTGGCCAAGCGCCTGGGCGTGCGTCTGGCCACCCTGCGGTCATGGGAGGACGACCTGAGCGAGCCGCGCGCCAACCGCCTGTCGATGATGGCCGGCCTGCTCAACGTGTCGATGATGTGGCTTATCAACGGTGAGGGCGAGGGGCTCGATGCGCCCATCGAGGAAGAACCGCTGACATCTGACATGCGCGAGTTGCTGACCGAAGTGCGCGACATGCGCTCGGACATGCTGGCGCGGGCCGAGCAGTTGGGACGGCTGGAAAAGAAACTGCGCGCCGCGATGCAGGCCCCCGTAGATGTCTGAGGAACTGCGCGAACACCGGCTCAAGCGGTTGCACATGCGGTCGATGCGCCGCGGGATCAAGGAAATGGACCTGATCCTGTCGACATATGCTGGGCGGCATCTGGCCGATATGACCGATGCCGAACTTGATGTGTACGACGCGATGCTGAACGAAAACGATCAGGATCTCTATCGCTGGGTGACCGGGCAAGAGGCGCCGCCCGCGCATATCGAGGCGCTGGTCGAGGATGTCTCGCGCACGTTTCAGCCAGAAAAATAAGGGTTTTTCTGCATTTAACTGAATATTTCCGAATCATGCGCATCTTTTGATCCGAGCAGATCAGGTCGGAGAAGACGGATGAGCATTCAGGACCCAATTGGCCAGGTCCCGGGCATGGCCGAACGAAACGCAGCGAACGCCAGCTTCATGGTCGGATATCTTGAGGCGCTGTCGCTGGTCGAGCGACTGCACAGGCTTCTGCTTGACGTGATCAAGGATGAATTCGAACGCGTCGGCGTGCTTGAGATCAACGCGGTCCAGGCGCTCCTCCTGTTCAACATCGGCGACAATGAGGTGACGGCGGGCGAGCTGAAAAGCCGCGGCTATTACCAGGGCTCGAATGTCAGCTACAACCTAAAGAAGCTGGTCGACATGGGCTACATGCACCACCAGCGGTGCGAGATTGACCGCCGTTCGGTCCGGGTCAAGCTGACCGAAAAGGGGCGCAAGATCCGCGACGTGGTGAACGAACTGTTCCTGCGGCACGCGGACGGGCTGCAATCCAAGGGCGTGCTTGGCCCCGAAGGGATCATCGACATCACCGCATCGCTCAAACGGATGGAGCGGTACTGGACCGACCAGATCCGCTATATCTACTGACGGCTATTCTGCCCGCCGGTCCGGACCGGGCGGGTAGGGCAGGGGGCCCTTGCCCAGAATAAGCGTCTCCAACTCCCGCTCCAGCTTGCGCGCCATGGCGGCGGCATAGTCTTCGAACCCCAGTGCGGTTTCGACAAAGCTGTCTTCGCCGACGATCACGTTGTTCTGGAAATACGCGGACAGGCTCGAAATCTCCGCCTGCCGCGCGTCACCGAAACTTGGCGCATCCGCACCGATAACCAATGCGTTGATGGTGATGCCCGTGGCCTCCACCTCCGGTTTCACATCGACAGGCCGGATGCCCAGGTTCGATTTCCCGTCCCCCGACAGATCCAGCGTCAGCTTCCAGCACTCGGACCGCCTGGCCAGATGCGCGACGCCCTCGCGCATGGCCAGACCCAGCGCCGTGCCGGGGCTCGCCTGACGCCGTTCGGTGGCGCGCAAATGGCCGATGACCGCGTCCAGCGCAGGCGCACCGTCGATGGCCGTCCACGGCAGGATGACCGCCGGATCTTCCGGCCCGCTCCATTCATAGACCAGCAGGTGCACCGGGGCCGACGGCATCTGCAACAGCGCCTGCCGGACCTTGCCGCTGTCCAGCGCCGCGGCCAGCCCCTCCATCTGCAATTGATACTCCAGCGCATCGACCGACCCCGACACATCCAGGCCCAGGGCCAGCGCCTGACGGCACGCTCCCTGTGCACCGGCCCCGATCATCGCCGCACAGGTGGCCATGACCAGCGTTGCTGCCTTCATCCGCCGCGCCGCCCGGTGTCGAGCGCGCCGATGACGGGCGGGGTCAACTCCCGCTCCAGCTTGCGGCGCATCGCCCGCTCGTAATCCTCGAACCCCTGCGCGACTTCCAGAAATGCACCGGGCCCGCGCAACACCTCGCGCTTGTAAAACTCAATGAGCATGGTTTCGGACGTGAACTCGGCCGCGTTCACGACCAATCCGTTCACCGTCACCTCGTCAAAGGGAAACTCGCGGTAGGCCAATTGCGGCCCGAAGCCTTCGTTGTTCTGCCCGTCCCCGGCCATGTCGATGGTCCGGTAGAGGCAGTCGGGCGCCCGCGCCAACATCTCGGCCCCAAAGCCCAACGCATAGCCCATGGCGGTCGGGAACTCGTTGTGCGACCGCGTGCTTGCCGCCACAATCTCCGCCGCATCCAGCAGGGCCGCGGGGCCGTCGATCAGGGTCCAGTCCAGCACAACCTCCTGATTGTAGCGGCCCGACCATTCGTAAACGGCCAGCGCCACAGGGGCGTCCGTGGCAAAAAACGCGGCCCGCACCTCGGGCGCCGTCAGCGCCGCCACCAACCCGCCACGCTGCAACTGATCCTCTGTCGCATCCACGGAGGACGACACGTCCAGCGCCAAAAGCAACGCCAGCCTGCACGCCGCGGCGGGCGACGCCGCAACGCACAAGGCCAAACAGGCCGCGGTCCTCACCAATGGCCCGTGTTTTACCAATGCCCTGTGTTTTCCATGCTCGCCCAGGGCTCGGCCGGGGCCAGCGCATCACCGGCCTGCAACAGTTCGATCGAGATATTGTCAGGCGACCGGACAAAGGCCATGTGTCCATCGCGCGGCGGGCGGTTGATGGTCACACCATTGTCCATAAGGTGCTGACACATCTCGTAAATATTATCGACACGGTAGGCGAGGTGGCCAAAATGGCGGCTGTCGCTGGGCAGCGCGTCATCGCCATCCCAGTTATAGGTCAGCTCGACCGGGCACTCCGGCTGATCCGGCGGCGCCATAAAGATCAGCGAAAACCGCCCGCCCTCGCTGTCGTGGCGGCGCGTCTCTTCCATCCCCAAAAGCTTGAAAAACGCCATCGAGGCGTCCAGGTCCTTTACCCGAACCATTGTGTGCAAATAGGTCAAAGCCATGTGGAGGTCTCCGTCAAACTGTGAATGTTGACGCTAACCTAGCATAGCCCCCCGTGGGAACCACCGCCTCTCAGAACTTTGATTGAATGCCCAGCGTGATGGTCGTTTCGTCGGTCTCGAACCTGTTCACATTGGACGTTCTGCGCCCCGTACGCAGGCGAATTGTCGGGGCGAAGCCGGCAAAATCATAATCTTTGAAGAACAGCGACACATCACCATAAAGGCTCTCATCCTGTCGCCCGCCCTGGACCGTGCGCACCAGACGGTACTCCTCGTAATCCGTATAGCCAACAGTCAGCCCGGTCGAGATTTCCATCGGTCCCAACTGTTTTCCAAATGTGTAGCTCGCCCGCACGCTCGCGGTCTGGTACGCGGCATTCACGAAATCGCCCTGGATGTCCTGCACGGTCAGCCCCAGGCTGAACCTGTCGCCGCGCTCCAGCTTGTGGCTGTAGGTGGCCCCCAGCGTCAGCACATCCAGATCGCGCAGGTTGCTGGCCGTCGAAAACCGCCTCTCGACACCGCTGCGCAACGTCAGGCGGCTCGCATCACCCACCTTCAGGCTCCGGCTCAGTGACAGCTTGGCAAAGTCATGAGACCGCTCGTCCCCCGACCAGCTTGCGCCGATGGCACCGCCCACCGTCACAAAGTTACCGGGCTTGCCAAGCGCGAACAGGTGGTCCACCCCCGTCTCGGCATAGGTGGATCCGAAATCGCTGTTGCGCAGGTCCGGCACACGCGCCTGCGCCTCGTCACTCAGGTCAACGCGCCGCGTATACAGGCGCCCTGTGGCCGTCGTGCGGCTCTTTTCGCCCTGGGCCAGCCGGTATTGCAACTGTACGTCCAGGGTGCCGACGATCCCGTCCAGCGCGCGCGAGCTGGGCCGGAACACGCCCAGCGTCGGCACGTCGTTGATCACCTCAAGCACATTGTCGGTGCCGTTGTTGACGTTGTCGGACGGGGCAACAGAAAAGTTGATGTTGAACCGCAGCGGATTGGCCGCCCGGACGCGGCCATAGTCCTGGGCCAGCGCCTTTTCCTGCGCGTCCGTATCGGCATGGGTCGCCGCCAGGCGCAGCCAGCCTTGCGACAGGGTGGGGCGCTCTTGCTGAAATGCCACGCTGGCGGCGGTGCGTGCCGCGCCAAACTTTTCCGTGGGTGTTTCGCTGTATTTGTAAGACAGCCGGGCCGCCGCGCGCGCCAGTTTGGGGTCGTTGAGCCGCGAATGCGCTGCGGCCAGCACGCCGTAGGCATAGGCATCTTCAGGGTCTGCGCGCACCAGCACCATGGCCACATCACGCGCCAGATCGAACCGCCCCGCATAAAGCGCCTGACGCGCCAGAACGCGCGCCTGCTCTATGTTGAAGGTTTGGCTGTCATCAGACTGCTGTGGGTCTGTGGACCCCGCCGACGCCCACAGGGTCAGCAGGGCACCAATAAGCGCGCGTTTCATCCGCCCTTACGGCTGCAGCGCGTTGACGCAGACCGGGTCGGTGTCCGCGGCGGTGCACAGATCCAGAACAAACACACCGCGCTCGATTTCATTGTCAAAGCCTTCGAGGACCTGGTCCACCTGGGTGCCGCCCGCCATGAACTCGCCCGCGCTGCCACCAATGACGCCCGCGAAATCACCAATATCCGTTCGTTCGGTCGAGCCCGGGAATGACGGATCCCTCGTATCCACTTCGATGTTTCCGCTGAACGTGCCGTCGCCAGTCAGGGTGCCGTCCACCAGCACGATGTCCTGCATGTCGAAATTTCCGACACGCGTCACGGCCGTCCGGTCATAGATTTCACCCTCGACCGACATGTCGTTCAGATCGACATTCACAAACATCAACCCGCGCACATATCCCGCCTGGTTCGGCGTGTTGACATCCGGATCAATGCCCGGTGTCGGGAAAATATCGGTGCGTGGGCCGTCCACGTTCAGACCGGCGGCGTAGTTGCCATAGTAGGTCACGTCGAACCGGCTCTCGGGTGCGGTCGGTGCCACATAGTCGCCGGTCCTGTCAAAATAGACACCGCCGAAAAACGTGTTGAACTGGGGACCGGTCAAAACCACACCGGCCTGCACACCGTCACGGCTGGCGACAAAGGCGGTGGCATGGCGGCCCAGGGGGTCGTTCTGCCCGGTAAATGTCTCGTAGCCATCGACAAAGCTGGTGGCAACATGCCGGTACTCGTTGACCAGTGGCACGCCGTCCTGGGTCAGGCCCGTCACGGTCAGCGTGTTCGTGGTGGCGTCAAAGCTGATGCTTTCCAGATCACTCGCGATGGCTTCCGGCACTGCCAGCGGGTCCGTTGGCGCGGTTGGGTCCGTCGGATCGGTCGGCTGCGCGGGCACCTCTCCGCCGCCGGCATCGCCGCCCGTCGCATCACCTGTTGTGGTAAAGGGGTTACCGTCCCCGCACGCCGCCAAAAGCGCGGCAAGCGCAAGCACTGCTGCTGTCCGTGTCATGCCTGAAAAACCTTTGCGGTCTATTTTGCTGCCTCTTTTGCGGCAAGATTCTGCCGTAACCCCCCAAAAGTCAACGCTTTCGTATGGGGGGCGATTCGCGCCAGCCAAGAACCGTTGCCAAAAAACGACCCTTATATTGCGGTTCTCATGTCGCCATCCCCAAGATAAGGTGTAAGCCCGACAGATTCTGTGGATAAAGGACGCGCCCCATGCCGCTCAGCCCCGAACAACAGTCCGAAATCGACGCATTGCGCAGCCAGTCCACCCAAACGCTGCGCGCCACCGTCCCGGGGATGGAGGCGCATCTGTACAAGGCGCAACCTGTCCTCGACCACGGCTTTGTCCGCGTCATCGACTACATGGGCGACGACGCGGCCATCTGCCAGGCCGCGCGGGTCAGCTATGGCAAGGGCACCAAATCGGTCCAGAATGACGAGGGGCTGATCCGCTACCTCATGCGCCACTGGCACTCGACCCCGTTCGAGATGTGCGAGATCAAACTGCACGTCAAACTCCCCGTCTTCGTCGCCCGCCAGTGGATCCGCCACCGTACGGCCAACGTGAACGAATACTCCGCCCGCTACTCGATCCTTGATCGCGAGTTCTACATCCCCGCACCCGACGCGCTCGCCGCCCAATCGGTCGTCAACAACCAGGGCAGGGGCGAGGCGCTGCAAGGGGACGAGGCGCAACGCGTCCTCAACTACCTGCGCGACGACGCCATGCGCAGCTACGACCATTACGAAGAGATGATCAGCCAGGACGGCCAACAGGGCCTCGCCCGAGAACTGGCCCGCATGAACCTGCCCGCCAACATCTACACCCAATGGTACTGGAAGGTGGACCTGCACAACCTGTTTCATTTTTTGCGATTGCGGGCAGATGCGCACGCGCAATACGAAATCCGGGTCTACGCGGATGCGATCTGCGACATGGTCAAGGATTGGGTGCCCGCGGCGTATAAGGCGTTCGAGGATTACCGGATGGGTGGGGCGACATTATCTGCGACGGCGGTTGCGTGTGTGCAGCGGATGTTGAAGGGGGAAGAGGTGACGCAGGAGAACTCCGGCATGTCCAAGGGGGAATGGCGGGAGTTTATGGGGGTTTTGAACGGCACCACTTAAGAGCAGCGAGCAAAACGCTCCAAAAGACCTTGGCAAACTCATGCGGGTGCGGCATAAGACGCTGCGCTATTCGGTCAAATCATGGACGGTACGCGACTTTGGCTTTTCTCAGTAGGTGTTGCGCAACAACTAACAGTTCGAGCGCAGTTTGCTCGTCGGACACCCATCCAAACTCGTGCGTTACCGGGTTTCTGATTCCCAACATCGCTCCAGCAAAGATGTGGCTGTATCCTTCCTGCTCGTCCCTTTCTGCATCGTTTGTCCTGTCGCTCCAAACCAGCTTGGGTTCTTTGTTGTTGAATGCAACACGCATTCCTGAGGTGCCAGATTGTCCAGACCCAGATTTTGTCCGAACAAAATTGTCGACTGCTTTGAACGCATTATGCACAGCGAGGTTGTAGTGACCTGAGGCAAATAGGTCTCTCGAAACCTCAACGATTTCTGGTTCAACGACCGTCCGCGCAAACACGACCGTTCCAGCCTCATCTTTCGCCGAGAAATCCTCAATCAACAACGTTTTAGGCGCCGGCAGCGCAAGCACATTTCGCGAAAAACCGCTTTCAACAAGGAACTCTTGAAATCGCCGCACTCTTTCAAACATCGTGTAGATGTTTCCTCATTGAAGCAAAAATCGTCTCAATTTGGTCTGTTGATGCATCCGCGCTGATGTGGATTTGAACATTCACGTTAAGAGGAAAGCCTTGCAGGCTGGAATTCGCGTCACTGTTCCTTTTAGGAGCGCCGCTCGGAGGGGTCGATTTGGACGAGACTTTTCGAGTGGGCGAACTTTGAGTGGAAGCCTTAGTTGAAGACCCAGTTTTGCTAGGCGATGCTGGTCTTGATCCGCCCTCCCCAGGCTGCTCTGACGAGATAAGGAGGTACGTCGCGGCTTTGTTTCTTGCTGATCCCTCTCCCAAATTCTGTTGAATAAACCAGTTCGTAACTACATCTCGCTGCGCCTCACCAACGGGTGCAATGGCCACAAGGCTCTCAGGGTAAATTTCACTCACGAGCTCTTTCACTGCGTTCGCGTATTCGTCATCTTGCCTCCAGCGAAGCGCAAGTGCCGTGGCGGCGCCTTCTTCGTCAAGAATTTGGGCTCTTTTTAGCTCTGCTACATATTGCCTAGAAGCCGCGGGTTGGACACCAAGTGATGCTCCGATCATGCTCGCATCAAATTTTGTCTTTGGCGATTTCTTTATGAGGTTTCTGATACCCCACCATACGGTGGTCGGGATCTGCGGAAAGGTGTTCTGATCTGCCATGAGATCCTCGCGAGTGTGATGTACAGTGAGCCTTCAGTGAAGTGAGTTCGTATTGATTTGTCAATAATTTTCACGTTTCGTTCCTGTGCTCTAAAGCGGCACGGAATCAAGGCCAAAGGCCGCCGTGCCAGCGCCGACCTCGGGGCTCCGCCCGTGATGGCCTCAAACGATCCCCCGGATCGTTTGTCACTGCGTGAACCGGCAATCACCCCACCCGGGCTGACGCTACACACCCACCAGCGCACCGCCCCACCAAACTCACTACCATGACACCCATAAACCGCGCCGCAGCCCCGTCGCTGCGCCAACCCGCGGCCCGGCGCTGTCCCGGCTCCGCGCTTTGAACATGCGCCCCGGGGCTCCGCCCGTTCGCATCTCAAACCGTCCCCCGGACGGTTTGCCGCTGCGCGGACCTATGCTCACCCCCGCCATCTTGCTACCTGTTCAAAATGGAATCTCCCGCACCATGCACCAGACCGGTGCACGCCCGGTGCACAGGTTGTGCACACATTGTGCATGCCCAGAAACGCAAAATCTGGGGCGCGGCCATTTGATCGACACATCATATTCGAAACAAATTGTGAACGGATCGTACGGTGAGGCCTGCTGAATTCTATCCACAGGTCGTCATAAAACTGTTACGTTGAAAACATGCTCCGAACCGCTGCGATATTGACCCTTCTGGCCACGCCACTTTCGGCCAATCCCATCGCCGAAATCCTCTGCGCGCCCAGCAAGCAGATGCAGCAAAAGCTGGAACAGCAGTTCCGCTCGGCCCGCGCCGCCTCGGGCATGCGCAGCCCCGAACAGATGATGGAAGTGTGGACGGACCAGCGCGGCGATTGGGCCATGGTGGTGCGCTATGCCAGCGGCACCTCATGCATCGTCGCGATGGGAGAGCATTGGGAAGAAACGAAAAATCCGACCTAGCGGGTGGCGCGCTCGCGCAGGTGCGCGACCAGGACGCCGTTGTCGTCTTCCCACGTTTTCCAGGCCCGATACCCTTCGATCTGCGCCTGTGGCCCGGTCAGATCGCCCGCAAAATGCGCCTTGACCGCGTGGTAGTGCCCCATGCACCGCGCCCATTCGGACGGGGATGGAAACTGCGTTTCGGCAGACACTTCGCACGCGTAATACAGGGCCAACAGTCGCATCAGTTCGGTCATCAGGGCACCATCCCGTCGAAAAACTGTTTCCAGCGTAGCCATAATTCCCCAAAATTTGAGTAAATCATGCGTGCGGTGGCCCGGTTATGCAAAAATTCTGGACTTGCGCCCCAACCGCGGGCATCGTGCAAAAACGACATTATGGGCATTTTCCCCATAGATGTCGTGGTGTGTTGAGAGAACGAGGGAAGATATGCCATTCACAAAAGTGATTACAGCAGCAGCGGTCTTTGCGCTTCTTGGCAGCGGCGCCGTGCTCGCACAAAGCCATAACGGTCCGAAAATCTACGCCTACCACAGCCAGCACAACTACTGTCCCGCCGGGCTGCAGCCTGTGACGATGGACGGCGTGATCTGCTGCGGGGTTCCCAACCAGCACATCACTTACCAACGGGCACTGGCGCATCCAGTCAAGAAACGTGTCAGACACGTGCGTCAAACCAGCTGTCCCGTCGGGACAAAGGGCTGCACGTTCGATTGATCACATCGAACGTTGGTCAAGCGGCGCAGGATAACATGTCATGCGCCGCTTTGTCGTTTGGGGGGCGCTAAAGCAGTTTCAGATCGCCTGCCATCTGGCGCCCATCGCGCCCTTCAAGCAGTTCGAAACTCACTTTCTGATTGTCGGCCAAGCCGGTCAATCCTGACCGCTCCACCGCTGAAATATGAACAAAAACGTCCTTGCCGCCCTCATCCGGGGCGATAAACCCGTAGCCTTTCGTGGTGTTGAACCACTTCACGGTGCCAGTTGGCATGATCCCGTGCCTCCTTTACCTTGCAGTCTCCCCCGCGTCGGACCGTCGGGCAGGGGCCTTGGACGACCCAGTCAAAACGACTGCGCCGCTCCCTCAGAGATTGCCCTCAGGGCGGGAAAATCAAGGTTGGGCCTCGCATTCCGCGCGAGATGCCGCTTAATTCTACGCAAATGTGAGGGATGGATATGGAAATATACGGATTGAAAACCTGCGACACCTGCCGCAAGGCCATCAAGGCGTTGCCGCGGGCGAAATTTGTCGATGTCCGGGCAGAAGGCGTGCCTGATGACGTGATGGATCAGGCACTTGCCGCATTCGGTGACACGCTGGTCAACACGCGCTCGACCACGTGGCGCGGCTTGTCAGAAGAGGAGCGGAAGATCGCGCCTAAATCGCTGCTGGCCGCGCATCCGACACTCATGAAACGCCCGCTGATCGTGGACAGTTGCGCCATGCACCTGGGCTGGACCAAAGATGTACAAGCGGCCCTTGGAGTGGCCTAAGCGGCGGCCGGGGCAGGTTTTGGGGCAAGGGCCCGATCAAACGAAATCGGCCCGGCCCCTTTGATCACCAAAAGCAGCAGCAGAAACACCCAAAGCGCACGCTGGTCCATGATCAGGCTGTTGGATGGCGCATCGAACCACGCCCCCAGCACCAGCCCGTCGCCCCATTTGTCGTGGCCGTTCAGGTCAGTCAGCGATTGCACCACGATAAACCCGATCATACCCAGTGACGCAAGCCGGGTGAGGAGGCCGATGATGATGAGCAGCGGCAGCACGAATTCAGCCACAGTACCGGCGGTCACGACAGCCCAATGAAAGAGACTTAGCTGTGTGACGTCATACCCCACATTCTCCATTACCTTGGGAAAAATCTGCGCATAAGCACCCAGTGACGGTTGGAAAATGCCAAAGACCCCATCACCCAGCTTGGTCATCCCTGATACCCAAAAGTACACGGCCAGCACTGCGGCGAACAGGAAACGGGCCAGGGTGGGCAACAGCCACTCCACATGCTCGAGCGGGCCAAAGATCGCGGCATGGAGACGGGAAAGGGCAGTCATGGGGTCATTCCTCTGGAGTGGTGATGTCGGTTAGGGCGCCCTGCTGGATAAGCAGGCTCAGCAATGGCCCAAGGTCGAATTCGGGGTCGATCGTAGTGGCGGCGTCCACTGCCGCTTCGAGCGTTTGGTCATCTGAAATGGCCTGTAGCCACGCCGCTTGCGCCGATGTCAGGGGATGCGGCGCGGGATCGAATTGGGCGCGCGTGACAAGGACAGGCTGCGCTATCCCGTGCGGCTTTGGCGCGTCCGGCTCAGTGTTGTAGCGCCAGATGTCGAAAATCGGCCATCGGGACGGGACAAACTGCGCGGCAGGGGCGAGGCGCAGCCGGGTCTGCATCAGCACATCCGCTGGCACCGCGCCCAAGCGGCTCGCATCAAACGGTGCGCTATCCGCGGCGTGGTACGACCTGCGCAGTGCCAGTTCCAGGCGCGCCACGTCAGGCAGATACCCGATATGCGCCAGCGGTTTGAACCCGTCCAGAAACGCGGGCAGCGCTTCACCATAGTGCATCATCATGGGCGAGTTGGGCGGATGCGCACGGGCAAAAAGCCGGGCAAGTTGATCGAAATTTTGGTCTCCCAACAGCTTGCACAATACCGGAAAGCCGGTGCGCAGCGCGTTGATCAAGGCGACAGTGACGTTGTTGCGATAGACGGCAAAGCGTCGGGTCGTCTGCTGGCCCGCGGGGTCCGTCAGCCCCTCGGGCACCGCACGCTCCGGATCAAGGAGCGCGGCGCGAAATGCGGCTTGTGTCGTGGTCATCACATCACCCGGCAGGGGCTGTGGCCAAGGCGCGGGCCGCGCGGTCAGCTTCGGCACGCAGTGTCGGCCAATCGGGCACGTCATTGTCCCATTCGACCAGCACGGGCTCAGGTCCCGTGCCGCTCAGAGCATGATCCAACAGGGCCCAAACGGGTTCTGCCGCTTCGCGTCCATGGCTGTCGATCAGCAGCGGCGCGCCGCTGTCGTCTTCATCCTCGTCATGGCCGCCGACATGGATTTCTCCAACGGCAGCAAGAGGATAGGCATCTAGATACGATTGCGGTGTATAGCCCAGGTTGGTCGCCGAAATGAACACGTTGTTCACGTCCAAAAGCAGGCCGCAGCCGGTGCGTTGCACCAACTCGGCCAGAAAGTCCGTTTCTGACCACGTGCTTTCGGCAAAGGCCAGATAGCTTGACGGGTTCTCAAGCAGCATCCGGCGGCCCAAGGTTTCCTGCACTTCGTCGATGTGGTCGGCGACGCAAGATAGCGTCGCGTCGGTGTAGGGCAGGGGCAGCAGGTCATCGAGGAACTCGGCCCCGTGGGTGGACCAAGCGAGGTGTTCGGAGAAGCTGGCGGGCTCAAGCCAGCCCACAAGGTGCTTCAGGCGTGCAAGATGATCGGGATCAAGGCGGCCCTCGCCACCGATCGACAGTCCGACACCGTGCACGGATATGGCAAAATCCTCGCGCAGGGCGCGCAGTTGCGCATGCGGTCGCCCGCCGTCGCCCATGTAGTTTTCCGCGTGGACTTCCAGCCACTTGACAGGGCCAGGGCCCGCACGCAGATCGGTGAAATGCTGGGCCTTGTATCCCACGCCGGGGGCTGCGGGCAGGCGGGGCGGTGTCAATGTCGCATCCAGCATGTCGAAACCTTCGGGCGGCGGGGGATCAGGCGAAAACGTCGGACCCGGACAGGTCCGACGCAGGCGTGTGGCGTGCCTCAGGCAGAGGGCAGGTCGCGGTTCAGCTCTTCGAGCGAGCCTTGCCGTGCGGTGCCGTCTGCCATCGCGGGCAGGTCGATCTTGGCGCAGGTGCCGGCGTCAACCAGCGTCCAGGCGTTGCCTTGGTAGTCCACGGTCGATGTGCCCGCGCATGTGGTGCCCGGGCCGGCGGCGCAGTCATTTTCACCGGCGAGCGAGATGCCATAGCATTTCTCTTTGCCAGCGGCCTCGGCTGTCGTCGCGGACTGTGCAGTCATTGCGGCCGCAACGGCGCCGACAATTGCAACGGTTTTCATGGTCTTCGACATCTTCAACTTCCCTTTCGGATATCGGTTTCTGTGCGTTCGTGAGCCATACATAAGACGGCTTCGCGACAACTTACCACTCACGAGGCGGTGTGTCACAGACCCGTTATCAGATGTCAGAAGAAGGGCCGGAATCCGCGGGGATTCCGGCACATTGTTGCAGGTCGTATCGCCTTATGTTGCAAAAACCGGCGCTTAGCGGCGGTCCGGCGGTGTCGCTTCGACCCCAAGTTGCGCCGCGACATCGGCCAACGCTTGCACGCTGGTCTGCTTCTCGCCAAGGCGCCGGACGGACACGGTTTTTTCCTCAACCTCGCGCGCACCGACGGCCAGGATGACAGGGACCTTGCCGACCGAATGCTCGCGGACCTTGTAGTTGATCTTTTCATTCCGCATGTCGGCCTCGACCCGGACACCAGCGGCGCGCAGGGTCTCGACGACCTCGCCGACATACGCATCCGCTTCCGAGGTGATGGAGGCCACAACAACTTGGCGCGGCGCCAGCCAGAACGGCAGCTTGCCCGCGTGTTCCTCGATCAGAATGCCGATGAAGCGCTCGAACGACCCAAGGCAAGCGCGGTGCAGCATGACGGGCCGGTGCTTGGCCCCGTCCGCGCCGATGTAAGTCGCATCCAGCCGTTCGGGCAGCACGAAATCCACCTGGAACGTGCCGCACTGCCAGTCACGCCCAATGGCATCGGTCAGCACAAATTCCAGCTTCGGGCCATAGAAGGCCCCCTCACCGGGGTTCAGCTCCGGTTCGACCCCAGCGGCACGCGTGGCGGTCAGCAGCGCCTCTTCGGCCTTGTCCCAAACCTCATCCGATCCGGCGCGCGTCTCTGGCCGGTCCGAGAACTTGACCGAGAAGCTGGCAAACCCCAGGTCCTCGTAAATCTCGGTCAGGAAGGCGATAAAGCGCGCGCATTCGCTGCCGATCTGATCCTCTTCGGCAAAGATGTGACCGTCGTCCTGCGCAAAGCCGCGCACGCGCATGATCCCGTGCAAGGCGCCCGACGGCTCGTACCGCGCGCAAGACCCGAACTCGGCCATGCGCAGGGGCAGGTCACGGTAGGATTTCAGCCCGTGCTTGAAGATTTCCACGTGGCAGGGGCAGTTCATCGGCTTGAGCGCATTGACCGCCTTTTCCTTGGCGTGCTCCTCCTCGACCTCGACGATGAACATGTTTTCCTGGTACTTTTCCCAGTGCCCGGACTTTTCCCACAAGTTGCGGTTCACGACCTGCGGCGTGTTCACCTCAACGTAGCCGCCTGCATGTTGCTTGCGGCGCATGTAGTCCTGCAACTCGGTGTAGATGGTCCAGCCATTGGGGTGCCAGAACACCTGGCCCGGCGCCTCTTCCTGCATGTGGAACAGGTTCATCTCGCGGCCCAGCTTCCGGTGGTCGCGTTTTGCAGCCTCTTCCAGCATGTTCAGATGCGCGCGCAGCTTTTCCTTGCCGGTAAAGGCCACGCCGTAGATGCGTTGCAGCATGGCGCGGTTGGAATCGCCGCGCCAATAGGCGCCCGCGATGGACATCAGCTTGAACGCGTCACCCGGCACCTGTCCGGTGTGCTGCAAATGCGGTCCACGGCACAGGTCCTGCCAGTCGCCATGCCAATACATCCGCAGCGGCTCGTCGCCCGGAATGCTCTCGATCAGTTCGACCTTGTAGGGTTCGCCCCGGTCCTCGTAATACTTGATCGCCACATCGCGGTCCCACACCTCGGTCCGGACGGGATCGCGCTTGTTGATGATTTCCTTCATCTTCTTTTCGATCAGGCCGAGGTCTTCGGGGGTGAATGGCTCAGCCCGGTCAAAGTCGTAATACCAGCCGTTGTCGATCACCGGGCCGATGGTGACCTTGGTGTCGGGCCAGATCTCCTGCACGGCGCGGGCCATGATGTGAGCGAGGTCATGGCGCACCAGCTCGTTGGCCTGCGCCTCGTCCTGCATGGTGTGGATCGCAATCTGCGCATCGCCATCGATGGGCCATTGCAGGTCCCAGTGCTGGCCGTCCACGGTGGCGCTGATCGCCTTCTTGGACAGGCTCTTGGAAATGCTCTCTGCCACGGCAGCAGGGGTCACGCCAGCGTTGTAATCGCGTGCATTGCCGTCGGGAAAAGTAAGGGAAATCTGGTGCTGATCTTTGGCCATATCGGCATCCTCGTCAGTTTGGCGCCCACGGAACGCCCGGTTGCTAGGGTATGTGTATCGGCGATGTGACAGGGCAGGGGCCTTGCGTCAAGCGATCTGTGGCGTCGGGCTGCGTTTGATCGACAGGGTGAGGTGCAAAAGCGCCAACGCCGATCCGATCCCGGCCGCCAGACCCACATAGATGATGCCAAAGCTGTCGATGACCCACGCGCCGACGGCAGATCCGAATGCAGCACCCACATAGATCGCCGCCGCATTCAGCGCCAGCACCACCGGTGCCTGCGGCCCGGCCAGGCCGATCAGCCGCATCTGTTGCCCGGCCATGAACGCCCACCCGGACGTGGCCCACAAAAGGGCAATCAGCATCAACACCAGATCAGGCTGCGGCAGCACGGAAAAGAGCGGCATGACCGTCATCTGCAACAGACACAGCAGGATCAGCGTGCGCGCCCAGCCGATCCGGTCGGCCAGAATCCCGCCCGCGATGTTGCCAATCACAGCTCCCACACCAAAGATGGCCAGCACCAGCGTCACCCCATCGCGGCCATATCCCATCGTCTGGCTCAGCAGCGGTGCGATATAGGTGTAGAGGACGTAAATCGCCCCAAGAAACGTCCCGGTGAACAGCACCGCCAGCATCATCCGCCCGTTGCGCAGCACGCCGCCAAGGTCGCGCAGGGACACGGGCTGAAAGCTCAGCCCCTTGGGGACAAAGGTCCAGATGAGGGCGAGGGCGGGCAAGGCGAGCGCGACAACCACCCAGAACGCCCACCGCCAGCCAAAGGTGTAGGCGATCCAGCTGCCCGCAGGCACGCCCACGACCTGCGCAAGTGTCAGGCCAAAGAACACAGCCGCCAGCACGCGGGCCCGCATCTCGACCGGATAAAGCGCTGCGGCCACTGCGGCCGCGACCGGCGTGAACATCCCTGCACCGGCGGCCGCCATCACACGGGCGATGCTGAGCACCACCATGTTGGGCGCCAGTGCCGAAAGCAACGCCGCAACGAGAAACAGGGACAAGCCGAACGCCATCACGCGCCGTCGTCCCACCGCGCCTGTCAGGGAGACCAGTACCGGCGACAGCAAGGCGTATCCAAGGGCGTAGGCTGTCATCAGCGTGCCAGCCGAGGCCGGCGTGATCCCGAAATCCGCGCCCAGCGGTTCCAGCAGGCCCACAATCACGAACCCGCCAACCCCGATCAGGAAGTTGCAGGCAGACAGGATGGGGATCAGCAAACGGGGCGGGGTCATAGCCCGGTTATGGTGCATATTGAGGCAGCTTCAATGCAGCATACAAAGGCATGCCGAAAAAACGACAAAAACCAGACGGAAACCGACCTTTTGCACTGGACGTGCGCTGACGAATCTTTAATTACAAATGTGTTCACTATCGGAAACTTCTGATCGCGAGAGGAACGCGCAGTGCCCAAGTACAACAAGACGTTTGAACTGTCCGTTGAAGACCTGGACCTGATCGAGGATGCGCTGCGCGCGTCCAAGAACGCAGCTATCAATGACGATCTTGCGTCGAAAGCCGCAAACGACAACGTCCGTCAGATCCACGATCTGCTGGGGCGGCTGCACAATCAAAAGACGTTCTACCGCCCCGCCAAAGGGCCCTATGTCGGCGGATAAGGCGTTTCGCTGAAAAGTGGTTTGCACTTCTCAGCTTGTCGACATGCGGCAAGTTTTACTCCAGCCGTAGGCTAAATCGCGGGCCTGACCCACTGCGGCGCAGGAACCCGCTACGCTCGTAGAACCGCATTGCCTTGTGATTGTCGGGATGCGTCCCAACGGTCATAAACCCGCAGACCTGCGATCTGCACTCGTCCCGACAGCCTTGCAGCAGCGCCGCGCCAACACCGTTTCCGCGCGCATCCCGGGCGACAAAAAGGTGGTGCATGTCCATGCCGCGCACGCCGAATTGCAGCTGCGCCATGGGCAACAGCGCCGCATAGCCCACCAGCTGCGACCCACCATCAGCGACGAGAACCGTCATCCAAGGGCGCTCGCCCAACGCATCGCGGGCCAGTATGTCCGCGCCGATGTTGGGCACGTCGTCGTGGCAGGCGGCCAGCCCCTTGATCATGGTTACGACTTGCGGCACGTCCGCTTCGGTCATCTTTCGTATCTTGATGGGCATCTCCGCCGTCTCCTCTTGAACGCGCCGCGTTCGGGAAGGCAGGGAAACAGCCGCTCGAACGCGGCTTTGGGTGGTCTAAGCAGGCACACCAAAAGCACGCAGGGAATGCGTGCCATAGTAATAGAGATGCGCCATGCCGTTTCTCATGCCTGCACTCAAACCGGCAAACCCGCGCCCGTCAAGGGCGCGGGCCGGCGTCAAGCCGCAAAAAGAGCCCAACCCATCAACAGGCAACACACCCAGCCGCCGGTAAAGATCAGCGGGCGGCCCGGAAATCGGGCAGTGGCGGTGATGTAGCCAACCGCATGGGCGATCCGAAGCACCAGAAACGCGACGCTGGCCCATAGAGTCAGAGCCGAAAACCCGTCCACCCGGTCCACGAGCAGCACGAGAATTGCAAAGGGTACCGACTGCTCCAGCAGGTTCAGATGCGCCCGATACGCACGACGCACCCAAGGGCGTTGCAGAGTGGGATCTGGTGGAATCACAAAACCATCAGGCGCGTCGGCGGGAATCGATCCTTGAGGGGCCGTGTTCACCCCGATGATATAAGGAATCCAAAGGGACGCACCCATCAAGGCCAGCAGCCCAAGAATAACAAGTTCAGTTGCCATGTCTCACGCCTCCGCCCGGTCCATCGGACCGATATGCGCGTCTTCACCGGTCTCAAGCCAGGTCTTCAGGCCCGCCGCCCAGCGGACCCAGCCATCTGCCACGCCCTCGCCCGGTACGGCCGGCTCGCCAAGTTCGTAATGTTCGATGGTCAGACGAATGAAGTCACCTTCCGGCTTCAGCAGGTAAATCACGCGGCTGGCCGGGATATCGGCGGTCGGGTCCCAATGCGGCTCGAACGTCCATTCCTGACGGCTTTTGGGGTCCGACGACAGCAATCGGTTGGTCAGCATGGGTGAGCCGTCGGGAAAGTGCATTGTGATCGCATCACCATTGCGCGTCGCCTTGCTGCAGATGAAGTGGTAATGCGGCACCGCATCTTCATCCAGCAGCACATTCCACAGCCGGTCCTGCGTGGTTTTGATATACGTCTCCATCACGAAATCGGGTTTTGACATCTCGGGGTCTCCTTCGTCTTCAAGCTGAGCTTTGAGGTTCAATACCGCTCGTGCCGCAGGTTTGACCCGGTACGGGTCGATCCAGCGGTCAATCGCTTCCTGCAGGGGCAGGGCGTTGAGGTAGTGGTGCTTGAAGCGCCCCACCTTTTTCGTGGTGATCAGCCCGGCTTCTTCCAAGACACCCAGATGCTTCATGACGCCGAAGCGGGTCATGTCGAGCAAACCCTGCAACTCTTGCAGGGTCTGACCGTCGCAGTCGCGCAAGCTGTCCAGCAGTTTGCGGCGGGCGGGGTCTGACAAGGCTTTGAACAGATCATCCATGTGTTCTCTATATGTGAATAATTAGTCACGTGATAATATGGTAACGTATAAAAATCGCCGAGGTCGGGATGGACAGTTATCACTGCCACGGGGATGATCCGCCAAAACGCAGGAGGGCGGAAATGAGCGGACCGGATTTTCTCGACACACCACAGGGACGGCGGCTGGCCTATCACCGGACTGACGGGGTGGGGCCGTGCGTCGTGTTCCTCGGCGGGCTAAAATCCGACATGGAAGGGACAAAGGCGATCCACCTCGAAGCGTGGTGCCGCGCTCAGGGTCGCGCGTTCCTGCGCTTCGATTATTCCGGTCATGGGCAAAGCTCCGGCACATTCGAAGAAGGGTGCATTGGCGACTGGGCCGAGGATACGGCCCATGCCCTGAACACGCTCACAACCGGCAAGCTGATCGTCGTGGGCAGTTCCATGGGGGGCTGGCAATCGCTTCTTTATGCTCGCGCTTATCCCGACCGATTGGCGGGCCTTGTCACCATCGCCGCAGCTCCCGACTTTACCGAGGACGGCTATTTGGCCAGCTTTACGGACGCGCAAAAGGCCGAGCTTGAGGCCAACGGCCAAATCGCCATGCCCTCAGATTACATGGAGCCCTACATTATCACCAAGCGCCTGATCGAAGACGGGCGCAACAACCTGGTCCTGCGCGATCCACTATCGCTGCCATTCCCGGTCCGTTGCCTGCAAGGCACTGCGGACACTGCCGTCACGACCGAAACCGCCATGCGTCTGCTGAACCACGCCGACAGCCGCGACATGCGGCTCACCCTCGTCAAGGATGCTGACCACCGCTTTTCCGACGACACCTGCCTGAGCTTGATCGAACAGGCGGTGGAGGAGGTGAGCGCCCTGCCAAGGTGACGTTGCGTTTTATTGGCGCTGACGATGAATTTGGACAAGGTGGCGCGCACGGGACCATGGGAGGGGACGATATGGCGCTGTCGCGCGGGCAAAAGGCGGGCTGGGGCCTGGCCGACATGGGCATCGTAGTCTTTGTCGTGGTCAAGCAACTGCTTGTTCTGGCCTTTCTCACCTCGGTTCTCGGGGTGCCTGTGGGCATCGCTGGGATGATCACCACCGGCATCCTCGCCTTCGACATCATCACCGACCCTCTGGTCGGCTACCTGTCAGACAACACGCAAACCCGCTGGGGCCGCCGCGCACCCTGGATGATCATCGGCGCTGTGGTGATGACGGCTGGAACCGTCGCAATGTTCATGTCACCCAGCGTCGGCACTTCCGGCGCGCTTTGGGTGGCTGCGTTCTTTGTCGTTGCAACCATCGGCTTTACCATGGTGGTGATCCCCTACGGCGCCACGGCGGGCGAGATGACTCAGGACCCCCGCGAACGCTCTGCCATGACAGGCTGGCGCATGGCCTTTGCCTCCATCGGCATCCTGATCGGCGGCGCACTCATCCCCGGCCTGGCCCAAGGCAACGGCTATGACGGCGCCATGATGATCGCGGCCCCGCTGATGGTGCTGCCGATCTGGGCGTCGGTCTGGTTCACGCGCAAGGCCCCCCGGATCACGCACCGCAGCGAGGTCGGCCTGCTGGCGTCCCTCCGCCTCGTTCTGTCGAACCCCGCCTTCGCGACGCTTGTGGTGCTCTACGGCGTGATGACACTGGCCGTCGCCACAATCACCGCCGGACTGCCGTTCGCCGCACTGTATCTGGTGCAAGACACGGGTGACACGATGCTGAGCGCCGCAGCCCAAGCGCTGTCGATGCTGTCCCTCCTCTTTGCCGCCTTCGTGGTGGGTGCGATCCTCAGCCAGGCCATCTGGGTACTGGTCTCGGGCCGTCTGGGTAAACTGTTCGCCCTTGTCCTTGGCCTTGCCCTCTACATCGCGCTTCTGACAACGCTCTACACCTTCCTGCCCAGCACCAGTGCGACGGTTATGGCGGGCATGTTCGTTCTGGCGGGCATGACCAACGGCGCATATCAACAGATCCCGTGGGCCATGTTCCCCGACCTCATGGACGTGACGCGGCGCGAAACGGGTGCCGCGATCGAGGGCGCCTTCTCCGCCATCTGGATCTTTGGCCAAAAGGTCGCCAACGCCATCGCACCGCTGTTCCTGGGGCTTGTGCTGTCTGCTTATGGCTGGCAGGAAACGACCGAAGGGGTGACGGATCAAACCGACGCCGCCGTTGGTGCCCTGAGGGTGTCTATCACGCTGCTGCCTGCGCTGATCATGGCCCTGTCCATCTTCGGCCTTCTGCTTATCTACCGCCCCCGCGCCCGCGCGCTGCTCGGAGCCGACCATGCCCTTTGACCCTGCATCTATCGGCCCGGACATCGACGCCTACTTTGCCGAAGCCGAAGCCCGCTTCCCCGACATCAAACCCGGCACCGAAAAGCGGGTCATCTGGGCGTCCGACCCCGGCGCACGCACCGACTGGGTCGTCGTCTACATCCACGGCTTTTCCGCCACATCCGAAGAAATTCGCCCCGTCCCCGACCGCATCGCAACGGCCTTGGGCGCCAACCTCGTCTTCACCCGGCTGGCCGGGCATGGCCGCCACCCCGATGTCATGGCCGAAGCAACAGCCGACGCCTGGACCGAAGATGTTAGCGAAGCGTTGACGGCGGCACGCGCAGTGGGCGACAAGATCATCGTCATCAGCACCTCGACAGGTGGCACTATCGTGACCGCGCTGTCCCAGAACGCGCAGGTGATGCAGGGCGTCGCAGGCTTCATCTTCGTGGCTCCAAACTACGGCATCAATAACCCTCTGGCACCGCTTCTCAAATGGCCGCTGGCCCGGCATTGGCTGCCCTGGATCGGTGGCAAACGCCGCACCTTCGTCGCACGCAGCGACCGGCACGCGGCCTTCTGGACGTTGGACTACCCCAGCGTCGCGGTCATGCCGATGGTGCCCTTGATCGACCGGGTCCACGCGCTTGATCATGCCAAGCAAACTGTCCAGGCGCTCTTCTGGTATGCGGAAAATGACAACATCGTCCTCTCGGACCGGACCAAGGCCATCGCGGCCAAATGGGGCGCGCCAACCAAAACGGTCCACCCGGTGATGACGGCACAAGACGACATCGAAAGCCATGTTGTCGTGGGCGACATTCTGTCTCCGGGGCAGACGGAAACGGCGGTCGAGGGCATGCTCGACTGGATCGAGGGGATCATGTGATGCGACGCCCCGGCAGCATGTGGAGCCTCGAAAACCTAGGCCGCGTGCGCCTGTCCAAACACTTCTATATGCGCGACTTCCTCTATTCCGAAATCGGGAACTACCACCAGATCCAGAACCTGCCGCGCGATCCGGATCTCGCCATCGCCAACGGCACACAGCTCTGCACCCAACTGCTCGACCCGCTGGAAGACACGTTCGGACGGCTTGCCATCCGCTCCGGCTACCGCTCGCCCGAACTCAACCAATACGGCAACGACAACAAGCTGAACTGCGCCCGCAACGACAATCCCATCGAATGCCACATCTGGGATTGGGCCGATGGGGACCGCGCTATCGCGGGCACATCACTGGCGATACCATGGTTCACGGACCAATACGAACTGGGTCGCGACTGGCGGGACCTCGCGTGGTGGATCCACGATCACCTGCCGTATTCCGGCATGTGGTTCTTCCCCAAGCTCTGCGCCTTAAACCTCGATTGGCGCCCGCAGCCGCAACGCATGATCGGCAGCTACATCGCGCCCAAGGGACTGCTTCTGCGCAGGGGGAAAGAACCCAACGAACCGTTAGAACTGCGCCAAGCAAGATACAAAGATTTCCCACCCTTCCGGGGAATCGCCTACCCCTGATGCGGTGGTTGCGATCCGTACACTGTCAACAGCTATACGTCCCCACAATATCTGGTTTGTTGGTTGACGCAGCCCAGCAAAATAAGGGATTTTGCACCGCAACAGAACCTGGGGGAACGGGCAATGAAACGATTCTTGGGGGCGGCGGCACTGGTACTGGCGGCATCTGCGACCACCGTAGCGGCCCAGGCCTGCGGCGGGTTTTATACGGTCAAGCGCGGTGACAGCCTGTCTCTGATCGCTGACCGGCAGTACAAGAACGCCGCCACATGGACCGAAGTGCATCGCAACAACCTGTCGGTCATCGGCGAGAACCCCAACGCCCTGCGCGTGGGGATGCAACTGCGCTTGGGCTGCATCGACGGCCTGCCTGTCGGTTTGCCCGGTGGCGCCGGGTTGGC
Source organism: Tateyamaria omphalii (assembly GCF_001969365.1). Taxonomy (NCBI): domain Bacteria; kingdom Pseudomonadati; phylum Pseudomonadota; class Alphaproteobacteria; order Rhodobacterales; family Roseobacteraceae; genus Tateyamaria; species Tateyamaria omphalii. Next base: position 924,553 of record NZ_CP019312.1, read on the forward strand.
GACACCAACGATCCAAACCGCAGCCACCCCGACGCGCCGCAGACTTGAACAGTCGATCAACATCGTCACCGCTGGCGACTTCGCCCCCTTTACCGACCAGACGCTTGAAAATGAGGGCCTGATCACCGACGTGGTGCGCACCGCCATGCAAAGCTCGCAATCGGCGAACAACTACCGCGTACATTGGGTCAACGACTGGTCCTCGCATCTCGACCCGCTGATGAGCAACGCCATGATGGACATGGCCTTTCCCTGGTACAAACCCGATTGCGCAGGTTCGCCCGACAATTACCGCTGCACGAATTTCCACTTCTCCGACCCCATGTTCGAGATGCTGATCCTGCTGTTCGTGGACAAGACGCGGCCCATCCCCTTTGCCCAGGACAGTGATATTGAGGGGCGCACGCTGTGCCGTCCCGCAGGCTACTTCACCCACGACCTGGACCGCGCCGACCGGCGCTGGATCAGCGATGCCAAGATCACGCTGAAACAGCCGCAAACGGTCAAGGGCTGCTTTGACATGCTGGTCGCGGGCGAGGTGGACGCCGTCGCCATGAACGAGTTCACGGGCCGCGCCGCGATCAAGGATCTGGGGCTGAAGGATCAGGTCGAGGTGGTGCAAGGCCGTCCCATCTCGATCGAAGGCTTGCACGTGCTGGTCCACAAGGATCACCCGCAGGCCGACGCGCTCTTGTCCACGATCAACGGCGGGCTCGACGCGATCAAGCTGTCGGGCGAATACCAGCAGATCATCGACCGGCACATGTCCAAGATCTGGGCCGCGTTCTGATGTCGCTGAGTAGGCTTGCGGTCGCTTCCGCCCTGTCGCTCGGCTTGGGCTCGGCGGCCATGGCCTGCGCGCCGTCCGTGGTGGTGGCCCCCGGCGACACGCTCTTTTCCATTGCCGAAGAGCAACTTGGCGACCTGTCGCGCTGGTCGCTCATCTTCTACAACAACCCAGATATTCAGGGCGGCAGCCTGCTCGACCTGCCGGCGGGCGCCGTGCTGTCGATCCCTTGCCCGAATTTGGCAACCCAACCCGAAGCGCCAGCGCCCGCAGTGCAGGCGGACCCGAAGCCGCTCCAGCAAAGGGCTGAAGCCGAGATCAAACTCGTCACCGCCTCGAACTACGCCCCGTTCACCGATCTGGACTGGCCCGGGCAGGGGATGCTCACCGAACTGGTCAACGCGGCGTTCGAGGCGACGCCGAACCCGCTGACATACTCCATCGAATGGGAAAATGACTGGTCCAAGCACCTCTTCCCCATGCTCGACAGCAAAGAGTTCGACATGGGTTTCCCCTGGTTCAAACCGGACTGCGCGGGCAACCCGTCGAACGAGCGCTGCGCGCATTTCCATTTCTCCGACCCGCTGGTCGATCTGGTGATCCTGCTTTTCGCCCGCAGCGACGATCCGCTGACATTCGAGCAGGACAGCGACCTGCACGGCAAGACGCTGTGCCGTCCGGCGGGGTATTTCACCCATGATCTGGACCGTGCTGACCGTCGCTGGCTGACCGATGGGCTGGTGACGCTGAAACAACCCGCCACGCCGGACGACTGTTTCAACATGCTGGTCGCGGGTGACGTGGACGCGGTCGCGCTGAACGAGTTCCTGGGCGTGCAGAAGATGTTCGAACTGGACCTGACGGATCAGGTCGCACCACTCTCCCGGCCCGTGTCCATCGAAGGGCTTCATGTGCTCATCTCGAAAAAGCATTGGCGGGGGACCGCGCATCTCTACCGCTTCAACGCAGGTCTTGCGCGACTTAAGCAATCGGATCGCTATAACGAGATTGTCAGCCGCCACCTGGCGCTGTTCTGGGATCAAATCAAAAGCTGAGACCCGACAGGGCTTGTCGCTCTCGCCGTGCCGGGCCATGGTTAACAAAAAGTAAACGACAAAAAACGGCAGGCAGCGAATGACGAGACTGACAGGGCAGGGGCATGGCTGAACCCCTTGTTTTTCTTCCCGGAATGATGTGCGACGCGCGGCTCTTTGGCCCGCAGATCGCCGAACTGTCCTCCGAGTTTTCGGTGATGGTCGCACCCGTCACCCGCGGCGAACGCATCGAAGAGATCGCAAGCGGGTTGCTCGATGAATTGCCGCAACGCTTCGCCCTCGCAGGCCTGTCGATGGGCGGGATCGTCGCGATGGAACTTTTGCGCCGCGCGCCCGACAGGGTCACGCGGCTGGCGCTGATGGACACGAACCCGCTGGCTGAAACACCCCAAGTGGCCGCCGCGCGCGAACCGCAGATCGTCAAGGTGCGCACGGGCCAGATGCGCGAGGTGATGCGGGACGAGATGAAACCGAACTACCTGGCTCCGGGTCCATATGTGAATGAAATCCTAGATCTGGTCATGGACATGGCGGACGCTCTGGGCCCCGATGTGTTCGTGCGCCAGTCCCGCGCGCTGCAACGTCGACGGGACCAGCAGGGCACCCTGCGCAAGTGCAAAGTACCAACACTTGTCATGTGCGGTGCGCATGATGCGCTGTGCCCGGTCAAACGCCACACGTTCATGGCCGAACTGATTCCCGGCGCCGAACTCAAGGTGCTCGATGATGCCGGGCACCTGCCCACGCTCGAAGCCCCGGCAGAGACGACGCAGGCCCTGAGGGACTGGCTGAAACAGCCTTTGATCCTGCGATAAGGCGCGTTTGTCCCCGCGGGGAAAAAATGTGCCGCCCCTTTAGTCTGCCGGTTCTGCTTGCGTCCTCGGGGGCGTGTTGAACAGTTTGAATTCAACATCCTCCCACAGGCGGGTCCACACCTCGTAATCAGTGAAATAGCCAAGGTGGCCGGCCGCATTGACGTCATGGTTCTTGCGCACACCCGTGTCCAAGTCGATGCGCGTGCCGACGTAGTCGTCGATCCGGTAGATGTTGTGCCATACCAGACCATCCGGCATTTTGTCGGTCGACACTTTGAATGCCTGCGGAAAATAGTGGCGATAGACCTGCGTGACGGGCGAACCCATGGTGATCAGCGTGATGGGCGGATTGTCGTACTTTTCAAGCAGGTCATGTACGCGCCCGCTTTGCAGCATCTGGGTGGCGATCACCGTCCCCTGCGAATGCGAGATGACGGTGATGCGGGACGGCGTCATCGCTTGGAGCGTGTAGTGCAGCACTTTGGTGAACCGCCGGTTTATGTCGTTGCGCAGGATGAAATTGGCGCGGTACTTGCCCGGTTTCACACGGCAGATGCAGCGCTCCTGAACAGCGTAGGACACGATATCGCGGACCACGCCCAATGCCCCGGCCACCAACGACGGGAAATTGTATATCAACACGCCAAGGCCCAGAGCGATGGCGCCGATGGCGCCGTTGCGCGCCTCATTAAAAGCCACGAGGTCCATCGCGTAACGAGCATAGGTGCCTTCCGCCATGACGGCCAGGTCGAACTGCTGGTCCAGAAACAGCGCAACGGCCAATGCAAAGACGGCAACCACAAACAGCTTCAGGAAAAAGGACAGGAAGGGGTGCAGGATGACCCGGCTGATCCACGGCGATGGATCGGGTTTGCGCAGCCACCAATGGCTGAACCGCCGCAAGATGACCAACGCAAAGCCCGCGAGCAGAAAGATCCCCATCGCGTAGATCGACAGGCCCAGCGTGTCTTGCGCGTCGCCGAACTGACGGTCGAAAATACCGTGAAGGAAGCCTTCGGGCAGGTGCGCCTTGTGTATGGGTGTGTCGGCGGGGTGACCGCGGACGGTGCTGAGCCGCGCCACCAGGCTTGTGAACAACAGCCAGAAGGATGATGTGAATGTCATCCAGAACATGATCATGGCGCCCACGATGGCAGGGTAGAGCGTGTCGGATTGTTCGTTTGCTGGTCTGCTCAATGACCGGGGCAGCACCCAACTGCTGACAAGAACGGCAAAGCCAAGGCTGATGGTCAGAAACCAAGACGCCTCAAGCGCTTTGACTGTGTAGGTTACAAAACATTCGAGCGTTCCGTTCGGGTCCGCGCGCAAACGAAACGCGTCCAGGTCTTCCGGGGGCGGCGCGCACAGCGGGGTGTTGGTGCCCCAGAGCAGCGACATAACCGAAGCGTGCGCGGTTTCGATCCCATCCGCTACCCACGCCATCGCCGGCCATTGATAGCCGAGCCAGATAAGAACGATCAGCGCCCCGAACGCCGCCAGCCCAAGGGTGAAGATCTGGATCAGATAACTCATCCGCGCCACCGCCCAGATCAACGCGGAGATGGCCAGCGCGATCAGACCCTGCGCCAGCAAGGTGGCCGCCGTCGGGATATGCACGCCAATCTGCAGCCCTGTCGTGTCGATCAGCAAGAGCATTGCGCCGATCAACAGGATCGCGTTCAGGGGTGCCACCAGCCCATAAAACGCCCATGTGAACCCGTGAAACAGTGCGATTGAAGATTTCGTACGGGTATTTTCAACATTGTCCATGCCGATGTAACCAAGGCCCAGGATCACGCTAAGCAGGTCGAATGCGGTGCGGAAAAACCCCTGCGGCGCGGGCGATTTGTCGGCCCAGAACACCTCGGCAAAGACGGTTTCGTTGTCGCTGTCATCGCTTTGGGCAGGCCGCACCCGGCGCAGGTTCACCGGAAACAGCCTGGCGTTGCGCGGGGTGCCGTCGAATTCCCGTTCCGGAAGCTCGATCAGGTCCCGGTAGACATCGACAGGTCCGTTGGTCCTGCGGGCTCTGGGATCGTCCTTGCTGTTGCCATCCACCAGATCGGTTGTCGCGGCACCTACAATGGCATCGACCGTGTCACCAGGCTTCTGTTCACCAATGCCATGTACCGCGAGGATCAGGTGCCTGCCCATATCGCGCCTCAAAAAAATTAACTAATAGCGGGAATGTTGGCGCACGCCAGGGCGCTGCGTCAAGGCAATGATGCGCTTTTGGCTACGTGCTTGAGGGGTAGAGTGAGGTGCGTTCCGCCTCGGTCACAACGTGGATGTCCCGCACCGGCTGTCCGTCGGAGGTGAAAAACGGTGTCTGCTTCCATCGCCCGGTCAGCAACCTCGGCAGTGCCCGCCCGACAAACCCGGCGAGGAACTTCAGCCCGCCTTCATGCCCCCGTTTGCCGTTCGGCTTGCGAACAAAGGCACGCGCCTTGATCGGGCCGAGAGGGCTGTCATCCGCCAACCGGTCTGTGCGGAAAGATGCGAAAGCGATCTTTGGCTTACGTGCCGTGTTGAACAAGATTGCACCGCAGCAGCGGGCCTGCCAGCGCAAGAGCCCCTGGTCGGACAGCGAAAAGACCGCCAGTTGATCTTCGCCCGCATCAAAGCGCACGCGGTCCGGCACCGTTTGGTAAAGCTGCACGCCGCCCGGTGCCGGGTCGGGCTGACCGGCATAGAGTTCCGTGGCGCGGCAATCATGGCAGTAGCATTCAATGCGAGTGCCATTCGTGGGGGATACGCCCAGAAGCGTCCCCCGAAGTTTTCCGCAGTCGCAGGCGAAGGGAAGATCCACGCCTGCCATAGCTTACGCGGCCTTGTTCTTGTTTGCGGCTTTCTTGCCTGGCTGCGGGGGGGAGTTGGCGTCGATGAACTCCAGCACAAGCGGCCGGATGTTGTTGCGCCAACTCTTGCCCGCGAAGATGCCGTAGTGACCGGCGCCCGGCTCGACATGGCTCGCCTTTTTGTCGTCCGGCAGGCCGGTGCACAGGTCAAGCGCCGCAACGCACTGCCCTGGGGCAGAGATGTCGTCATTCGCCCCCTCGACCGTCTTGACCGCGACGGTCGTGATCTTGCCGATGTCGATCTGCTTGCCGTTCACGGTAAAGACGTTCTTGGCAATCTCTCCGCGCTTGAAGATGCGCTCGACAGTCGAAAGGTAGAACTCGGCCGTCATGTCCATCACGGCAAGATACTCGTCATAGAAGCGGTTGTGTTTGTCGTGATCGCTGGCCTCGCCACGGGCCGCGCGGCTGATCTGGTCGGTGAACGCTTTTGAGTGCTTTTCCGCATTCATCGACATAAACGACGCCAGCTGCAAAAGGCCCGGATAGACCATGCGCCCGACGCCCGGATATTTGAAGCCGACGCGCTGGATCATCATTTCCTCAAGCTGACCCATCGTGACGCGGCGGCCAAAATCGGTCACGTCCGTGGGGGTTGCATCGGGGTCGATTGGCCCGCCGATCAGGGTGAGCGAGGCTGGCTGCGCCTTGGGGTCTTCCTCCGCCAGATAGGCGGTGGCCGCCAGTGTCAGCGGCGCGGGTTGGCAGACGGCGATCACATGTGTGTCGGGGCCCATTTCCCGCATAAAGTCCACGAGGTAGAGTGTGTAATCCTCCACATCGAATTTGCCCGCGCTGACAGGAATGTCTCGCGCGTTGTGCCAGTCGGTGATGTAGACCTCGCAATTGACCAGCAGCGATTTGACGGTCGAGCGGAGCAGGGTGGCGTAATGGCCCGACATCGGTGCGACCAGCAGGATTTTGCGGGGCTGCGTCTTGCGCCCAGAGACATTGAAGTGGATCAGGTCGCCGAACGACTTTTCAACGACCTTTTCGATACTGACCAGATGGTCGCGGCCGTCTTCGCAGGTGAAGGTGCGGATGCCCCAGTCGGGCTTGGCCACCATGCGTTCAAAGGTACGTTCCGTCACCTCACCCCAGGCCGACATGACCTGCAGGGCGGGGTTGGGCAGGGCGGCAAAGGCAGGGTAGGCGCCAATGGCACGCGCGGTTGCGCCCAGCCACTGGTTGGTGTTCCGGACGGTCTCCATGAGATCGTAGTTCATCATGTAGCGCATGGCGCTCTCCTTCACTCTAGGGGCGGGTAAGCACTCCCGCATCGGACGGTTTGTCGCTTTGCCCCCTGAAACATGCGACCATACATAGGCGGCGGCTGTGCGACAGGCACAGATGCTGCATGTGCGAAGACTACGGGGAAGACCTTAACATGACAACCAACGACACAACCGATGGTGCTGTCACAGGCGAAAACCTCGACAAATTGAACACTAATCTCCGAAAAGTTGAGGAGCTGACGCAGCGACTCACGCAGGTTTTGACGCACCGCAGCACGCACAACGCGGCCCTGGACGGCCCGAATCAGGAGCTGTTCCAGAAGGCCGCTACCGCCTATTGGTCCGAAGCGTTCCGTGACCCCGCCAAGGTGCTTGAGCATCAGTTGCAGTTCTGGTCCAAATCCGTGACCCATTTCGTCGAAGCGCAGCAGGCACTGGCACAGGGCAAGCTGCAGGCGCCCGCAGATCCCGGCCCGAAAGATCGCCGTTTTGCCAACCCGCTCTGGGACACGCACCCCTATTTCAACTATGTCAAGCAGCAGTACCTGATCAACGCAGATGCCATCGCGCAGGCGGTCGAGGACGTGTCGGAGCTGGCACCGGTCGAAAAGCAGCGCCTGGCCTATTTCTCGCGCCAGATCGTGGACATGATGGCGCCCACCAATTTTCTAGCCACCAACCCGGATGCTCTGGAAAAGGCAGTCGCGACCGAAGGGCAAAGCCTGATCGACGGGTTGGAGAACCTGATTTCGGACCTCGAGGCCAACAATGGCGAGCTGGTCGTAAAGCTGGCCGATGACAAGGCGTTCGAGTTGGGCGGCAACATCGCCACCACGCCGGGCAAGGTGATCTATCGCAACCGCATGATGGAGCTGATCCAGTACACGCCTACCACTGAAAAGGTGCACAAGACCCCCGTCGTCCTCTTCCCGCCCTGGATCAACAAGTTCTACATCCTTGATCTGAAACAGCAGAACAGTCTGGTGAAGTGGGTCTTGGATCAGGGGCACACGCTGTTCGTGGTGTCCTGGGTGAACCCTGATGCGGCCTATGCCGATGTGGGGCTCGAGCATTATGTCGAGGAAGGGTATATCGCCGCGATCCGCGAGGCCAAGGCGATCACCGGCCAAACCCAGGTCAATGCCATTGGCTACTGCATCGCGGGCACGACCCTGTCGCTGACCCTCAGCCTGCTCAAGCAGCGCAAGGACAAGTCGATCAAGTCGGCGACCTTCTTTACCGCGCTCACCGATTTCGGTGATCAGGGCGAGTTCACGCCTTTCCTCACCGACGACTTCATCGACGGGATCGAAGCCGAATGCGCCGACAAGGGGATCCTGCCGTCGGTCATCATGGCGCGGACCTTTACGTTCCTGCGGTCCAACGACCTCGTCTACACCCCCGCCATCAAAAGCTACATGATGGGAGAGACGCCGCCCGCCTTTGACCTTCTCTATTGGAACGGGGACGGGGCGAACCTGCCTGAGAAGATGGCGATGCAGTACCTGCGGGGTCTGTGCCAGCGTAACGAATTGGCCGAGGGCGGGTTTGATCTGCTGGGGCACACGCTCAAATTGTCGGACATCGACGTGCCCCTTTGCGCCATCGCATGTGAGACGGACCATATCGCGCCCTGGAAGGACAGCTACCGCGGCATTCAGCATATGGGGTCCAAAGACAAGACCTTCATCATGACCCAATCGGGCCATATCGCCGGCATCGTGAACCCGCCCACCAAGAACAAGTACGGGCACTATACGAACCCGGATCTTACGCTTGATCACGTGGACTGGCAGGCCAGCGCAGACTTCACCGAAGGGTCCTGGTGGCCGCGCTGGGGCGCTTGGCTTAAAAAGCGCGGGGGTGCGATGGTCAAGGCACGCGCGCCGGGTGATTCTTCGCACCCTGTGCTGGGGGATGCACCCGGGACCTACGTCACGGTCAAGGCAAGGCCCTGAATTTACAGCCGCTTTCCGCTACGGAAATTTTTTTTGCTGCAGTGCAGCATAAGGCTTGATTTGCTGCACTGCAGCATGTATATCTTTTGCAGACGCAGAAACACCGGGATGGCCCGGCCGAGCGCAAGAGGATTGAAGACAATGGCTAAGCAAGCACAAGACATGACCGCGATGTTCAAAGACATGATGGGCGCATTCCCCGTCGACACCGCAGCAATGGAAGACGCATTCAAAACGGCATCCACGCTGAACGAAAAACTGAGCCACGTGGCGATTGATGCGGCTGAAAAGTCGACCGAAATCTCGTCCAAGTGGACCAAGGAAACTCTGGCGAAACTGGGCGACATGTCCAAAGCCAAGGCAGAGCCTGCCGACTACGCCAAGGCGATGACCGACTTCGCGTCGTCCTACGCCGAAGTGACAGCCGAGCACATGGCCGCCTTCGCCGAAGTTGCCAAGAAAGTGCAGATGGACACTGTCGAGCTGATGATGGCTGCAGGCAAGGACATGAGCGAAGACGCGCAAGCAGTCGTCAAGAAAGCCACCGGCGACATGACCGCCGCGGCCAAGAAAGCTGCTGCTGCGAAGTAAATCGCACACCGAGATATCGCATCAACTTTCCTCCCTGAAAGATGCGATGACTTTGGCGGGCCACACTTGGCCCGCCTTTTTCTTTTTTGGCCGTCATGCAAGGCACTGATATGGTCAGCAGCGTCGCCGTGAAAAAGTCGATCGTTTTCATCCGTCGAGGTTCGGGCATCCTGGTCTTTCGCCATCCGCAAGCGGGTGTTCAATTGCCCAAGGGCACGGTGGAGTTTGACGAAACACCCGCGACAGCGGCAAGGCGGGAGGTGTTTGAGGAAGTTGGGCTTGCGTTGCAAGGCCCGTTGCACGCGCTTGGCACATGGTCCTGCCCAACGCCGCCCGCGCTGTGGCACGTCTTTGTTGCAGAGGCGCCGGTCGGAACAGAGGAAGCGTGGCAGCACGCACCAACCGGAGGAGGCGATGAGACGGGTCTCGTCTTTGATGTCTTCTGGATCGACGTCTATGACGCGCGGGACCGACTGCACCCGTTGTTCTTGCCCGTACTTGACATGATGCAGCAGCACGTGGGTTCAGGCTGACAGCGCGTTCGCCAGCCAATCATACACCCGCCGCACACGCGGAATGCGCCGCAGATCGGGATGCGCCGTCAACCAAAGCGGCATGCTGCCCGCGTCCCCGTCCCGCGACACCCGGACGACGCGTGGATCTGCGTCGCCCACCCGCACTTGCGCAAACCCAATCCCATAGCCTGCAATCACCATATGCCAGCACAGCACCTGATCATCGCTGCGAAAGGCGAAAAAGTCGCGCCCGACCTTCAGCCCCAGTGCCGCAAACCCGTCGATGATAAGGGTGCTGCGGTCGTACCCGATAATGGTGTGATGCCTCAGATCCTCCAGCCGCTCCGGTGCCCCGTGTTTCGCGATGTAGGCGGGCGTTGCATAGGCCCCCAGCGGCAGATCGGTGATATGCCGCGCGATCACATCGGGTTGCGTGGGCCGGTACATGCGCAAGGCGATGTCGGCCTCCCGCCTGAGCAGGTTTTCGGTGCTGTCTGACGCGACGACCTCGATCTGGATCGCCGGATAGGCGTCGTGCAACTCCATAAGGATGGGCGGCAGGATGAAGTTGGCCACCACATGGCTGGCCGTCAGCCGAACCGTGCCCGCAATGTCAGAGCCATGCCCATCCCGCGTCATGTCAAATCGCGCGGCCGCATCCGCCATCGCGGTGGCATGGACGAGTAAGTCGGCCCCATCATCCGTCAGCACCATGCCACCGCTTGAGCGGTCAAAGAGACGCGCACCCAGCGTAGCCTCAAGCTGGGCGATATGTCGGCTCAGGGTCGGCTGGCTGCTGTCCTGCGCGCGGGCGGCCGCCGAAAGCGAGCCGTGTTCGGCGACAGCCGCAAAGGATTGGATCTGGGACCAGTCGGGTTCGGCCATCTATTCATTTCTGCATGAAGGGTTTCGAATTGAGGCGCATCATATTTGAAAATATTTGCCTTAGATAGAAGGCAGATCAACGAACAAAGGGTTTTTACCATGTCATCTGTCATTGTTTTGGGGGCGAAAGGCCGGTTTGGACGCGCGGCGGTTCACGCGTTCTCAGAAGCGGGGTGGCACGTGACCCGTGCCGGGCGCGGGCTGAGCGGTGCGGATTGTGTGGAGGTTGACGCCACCGACACCGCCGCCGTCGTTTCGGCCTGCGCGGGTCAGGATGTGATCGTAAATGCGGTCCACCCGCCGTATCATCAGTGGGCCGAAACCGTGCCGCGCGTGACGCAAGCGGTCATCGCTGCAGCCCGCGCATCGTGCGCGACAGTGATGATCCCCGGCAACATCTACAATTACGGGCGTGAGATGCCGCCGGTCCTGCGGGAAGACACGCCTTGGGTCGCCAATACGCGGAAAGGCGGAATTCGCATCCGTATGGAGCAGGCCTACCGCGACAGCGGCGTACGCACCATCGTGCTGCGCGGCGGAGACTTCCTTGATACCCGGGCCTCCGGCAACTGGTTCGAAAGCCACATCGCGCCGAAGGCGGGGCAGGGGAAGCTGACCTATCCCGGCCCGCGCAACCTGATCCACGCCTGGGCTTACCTGCCTGACATGGCTCGGGCCATGGTCGGCCTTGCCGAGCGGCGCCAAGATTTCGAAGGATACGAGGAGTTTGGCTTTGGTGGCTATGCGTTGACCGGCGACGATCTCATCGCGGTGGTTGAGCAGGTCATCGGGAAACCGATGCGCGTGTCGCGCCTGCCATGGTGGGCGGTGCGCGTTACGGGGCTGTGGTCGCCGCTGATGCGCGAAGTGATCGAGATGCGCTATATCTGGCACCGCCCACACCAGGTTGACGGCACCAAGCTGCGGACCGCCCTGCCTGGCTTTCGAGAGACACCAGTGCAAGAGGCGATTGCCACATCACTGTCCAGCCAGACGAGTGCGTATGTTTTGGCGGCCAAAAACGCCTGATTTGCCGCATCTGCACACACCCTTTCTTTTTGTCCACACCCCGCCTAAGCTGCAATGCAGCACGCGGCATCGGGGAGATCAGGCACGTGACAGAAAAACCAGCACCTTTGTTGATCAAGCGGTATGCCAGCCGACGGCTCTACAACACCGAAACCAGCGACTACGTCACGCTTGAGGACATCTCGGGTTTCATCCGCGACGGGCGCGAGGTGCAGATCGTGGACCTCAAGACCGGGGACGACCTGACGCGGCAATACCTGCTCCAGATCATCGCCGAACACGAAAGCCGCGGCGAAAGCGTGCTGCCGGTCGATGTGCTCAACGATCTGGTGCGCAGCTACATGGGCGGTGGGGCGTCCGTGGTGCCGCAGTTCCTGCAAGCATCATTCGAGATGCTGCGCGACGGGCAAAGCAAGGTGATGGAGAACATGACCGCGATGAACCCCATGACCAAGATGCCGGGTTTCGAGATGATGCAAGCCCAGCAGGAAGCGTTCATGAAGGCGATGACAGGCGGGCTTGGCACCGCATGGGGGGCGTCCGGCCCCGTGCCAGAAACGGATGAAAAGGACGAGGGCGAGGATCTGGACGCGATCAAAAAACAGTTGGCGGAATTGCAGGACAAGCTGTCGAAGCTGTCCTGAGATACAAAGAGGCCCGGGCCACCGCGTGTCCGCGTCCGGTGTGAAAGATCCAACGGATACGCGCGTCGTGTGCGGCGCCCGGCACTTTTTTAGCGCGTCATAGAAACCGCAAGCACCCGACGTATTGAAACGCCGAGTGCCTGCATCTTGTTATCACAGAATAAAGTCGTCGATCGTCAGGTTGGCGACGCCATTCACCAAAAAGCCGATGTCCGCGCGCCCGTCCCCGTCTGCATCTACGAGAACTCGGGAATTGTTCCCGTCGACGACTACGATACGGAACTCGGCCGTAGACGATCCAGTGAAACTGTCGACCAATTGGAACATACCCGCGTCGCTGAGACCGTCTATGTCGAGTTTGTCCTGACCCCGCTGGAAGTCCGAAATCACGTCAGTTCGCGCAAGATTCACGGCACTGTCACTCAAGCTGTTGAAGACGAAAGTGTCTTGTCCGGTGCCTCCGCTCATAACATCGCGTCCTGCTCCGCCGATGAGGGTGTCGTTGCCTGCTCCGCCGATGAGGCGGTCGTCGCCAGCTCCGCCGGAGAGATGATCGTTATCGTTGTTGCCGTCCAGCCTGTCGTCGTCTCCGCCGCCATTGAGCGTATCATCGCCGCCGCCACCCCTCAGGAAATCGTCACCGCTGCCTCCGTGGAGGCTATCATTGCCTGCATTGCCGCGAAGGGAGTCACCGCCGCTGCCACCAAATAGTGTGTCGTTACCCTCACCGCCGGTTAACAGGTCCACGCCATCCTGGCCAAACAAGAGGTCATTGCCAGCTCCACCGCGCAAATCGTCAAAGCGTCCGGCGCCACCGTAGAGTGTGTCATTGCCATCGCCGCCTGTTATTGTGTCTGCGCCGCCATTGCCGGACAGCCAGTCATCACCATCGTCACCATAAATCCTGTCGTCTTGATCGCCACCCAGCATGGTGTCATTGCCGCTTCCACCGCGGATATCACCGCGTTGAATACCATTTCGTCCGTCAAAGAAATCGTCACCACCTTCAAGAAGTACGTCGCCTATAATAGAGCCGTTGTTGATGACTGTTTGGGCTGTGTCGTTGCCTTTGATGGCGATTGAATTGAAAATATTGCCACCAGTTATCGTTTCGTAATTGAGCACAGTGCCGCCAACTGCGTCTTGTGTGAATTCAATGCCGATGCCATCGGTGAAACCACCGGAGACACTGCCTCGGTTGATGATTTCGATATTTTCGGATGCAACAACAATACCTTTTTGCGCCTCGATCGCACCATCATTTATGATCAGATTGTCTGCACCTTCGTCGTAAATGCCAATCCCATTTGAGAAGTCTCCGAAAATTTCGCCTGAATTTAGAATGATGTTTTCAGAGCCAGCACTGGTAATGCCGATAGTGCCCAGAATACCAGATGACCGTGCATTGATGATCGTGTTTCCCGAACCAGCCAAATCGATACCAACGTCGCTCCCCTCGATGTCGCCGCCCGCATTGAAAATAGCACTGTTGGTCATGCTGGCACGTATGCCCGTGCCGATGCCTTGAACGCTGCCAAAATTGGTGATGTTCGCGTTAAAGACTGATTCAACAGACAGAGCTGCCGGCAGCGTGCCTCGTACATTGGAAATTGTGATATCTTGATCAATCACAAATGGGCCTCTGTCGAATTCAAAGAACAGTCCTTCGTCGGTGGACTCCAAAAATCTCGTCGTCATTTTTTTGCTCCTGGGTTGCGCCCGGTTCAAATATGTCCGGACAAATTGCAGTGACCCCAAAACCGCTGTTCTGCCATGGGGAAGAACGCGAAACGTCTTTGGCGTGCGCAACAGACATGCCTAGAGAACCCGGTGAAACCGGGCGGAAATTATTTACAGTACAATGGTCATGCCGCAGGATTGCCCGTGGCCAATGGCAAAGATTGGGTCAGTCCGGTGCGGTGGCGATGTCAAAAATTGCACGTCGAAACGCGCGCCTTGCGGCGTAGAAAAACTCCTGAAGTGCTTGTTTCGCGTTAATATTTGCCAGCGAACGCTGACAGCCAAAGACGTAGCAAGGTCGCGCCGAACTGAAAACGAAGAATGCAAGAGGCCACGTTTCGCTTGGGCGATCATCCGCGCCCGTCTGGGCGCACGCTTGCGCATGACGCAACGATAACGATTTAGTAAGCTTGAAACGACAGCTCAGATAACAGCCTCGGGCGCCGCGCAACAGCTGCACAACGCCCACTCGGCAACATGAGGAATTTTGCCCTTAGGCGGCGCGCTGTTCCGTCGCTTTTGCCACCGCCGCGCACAAGACGTCCGCCACTGCATCAAGCGTGTCTGTCGGCAGATGCACCGGCAACCGCACATCGCAGGCCCGCATCAGCATGGCCCGCGTGTGTGGCAAGTCGGGCAAATCCGGAATGAACTGCCAGTTCCAGAACGCGCGGGCATTGTCTGTGCTGGCCCCAAACACCTGCACCTTGACCCCCTGCGCGCCCGCAGCGGCAACAAAGGCGTCCACCTGTTCGTCTGTCATGTCGATCAGGTTGAACTGGATGGAATCCGGCGCGCGCACCTCGCCTGGCAGCGGGGCCGGTACGTGGATGTGATGGCTTTGGTGCAGCAGGCGCGCCACGTGGTCGTGGTTGCGCCGTCCATCTTCCACGCGCTGTGCAAGGTGCGGCAGCTGTGGGCGGATCACGGCGGCGCTTAGGTTCGACATGCGCAGGTTGTAGAGGGGCCATTTGTTCTGATGGGTGGCAAAGGCGTCCTGCAGCACCGGGTGCTTTTTCCAATTGTGCTCGTAGGCGCCGGACATGATGATGGCGCGGGCCACCAGGTCCGCGTCGTCGGTGATCATGATCCCGCCTTCGCCCGCGTTGATCATCTTGTAGGACTGAAAGGAAAAGCAGCCGATCGTGCCCAGCGTCCCGATCTTGTGACCGTTCCACAGCGTGCCAAGCGAATGGGCCGCATCCTCGATCACCGGGACATGTGCGGCGCGGCACAGCGTCATGATCGCGTCCATGTCGGATGTATGGCCGCGCATGTGGCTGATGATGACGGCCTGCACAGTGGGCAGCTTGGCCACGAAGTCGTCGATGTCGATGCGGTAGTCGTCGCGCACCTCGCACAACACCGGCAAACAGTCCGCGTGCAAAACCGCGGAGGGGACAGCCGCAAAGGTAAAGCCCGGGATCAGAACGCGCGCATCGCGCGGCAGGTCCAGCGCCTTGAGCGACAGGAAAAGCGCCGCTGAACATGACGACACGGCCAGCGCGAACTTACTGCCCATCATCTCGGCAAATTCGGCTTCGAGCAGCGACACCGTCGCATCCTGCGGTGCGGTGTAGCGGAAGAGGTCACCCGAGGTCAGAAGCCGATCAATCTCGGCGCGGGCGGCAGCGGGAATAGGTTCGGCAGAGTGCATGTCGGGCAGGGTCATATTTCAGAATCCTTATGCTCGGTTTTAGGTTTTCTAAATCCGATAGGGGCAAAAGGAAACGGTTTTGTGACGAACGGGCCCGTTTTCGCCTAGATACCAAGCCTGTCGCGCAGGCTGTACCAGGTCATGGCAAGCGCAAGGAGCGGGCTGCGCAACCGTGCGCCACCCGGAAAGGGCGTCGCAGGAATGGCGGCCATGACGTCAAAGCCGTCCGACTGTCCTTGCACGGCCTGAGCCATCAACATGCCGGCATGGGTTGCGGTGCCAACCCCGTGCCCAGAATAGCCCGACGCGCTCAGCATATTGGGGCCAAGTCGCGTCACATAGGGCAGGCGCTTCATGGTGATGGCCAGCGTGCCGCCCCAAGCATAGTCGATGGGAACGTCGGCAAGATGGGGAAAGATGTCTGATATCGGCGCGCGCACTTTGGCGGCGATGTCAGCGGGGAAGCTGTAGCCATAGCTTTCGCCGCCGCCAAACAGCAGCCGATTGTCATGGCTGAGCCGGAAGTAGTTGATGACAAAGCGGCCATCGGCCACAGCAATGTCGCGGGCCAGCACGCGCGCGGGGTCGTCCAACGGCGCGGTTGCTGCGATGAAATTGTTGATTGGCATCACGCGCGCGGCGACGTTGGCATTCAAGCGACCCAGATAGCCATTGCAGGCCAAGATGGCGTGATCTGCGGTGATGGTGCCCGTGTCGGTCCTCACCTTGATCTCCGGGCCTTCGGTGATGGCGGTCACCGTGCTGCCTTCGCAGAGTGTGGCGCCCGCATCTTCTGCCGCACGCGCGAGGCCCAATGCAAAGCGCAATGGGTGCAGATGCCCGGATTTCGGGTCGATCACCCCACCACGATAGGCGGGCGAGGGGCAGATGGCGTGAAATGCGTTGCGGTCCAGCACCTCCATCTGATGGTCATAGTGCCGATCCATATGCGCGGCATAGGCATGCAGCTCCGCGACGTCGCCATCGCTCTCTGCCGTCCAGGCCACGCCGGGGCGATAGAAACAGTCGATCCCGTGCGCGTCGATCAGATGGCGGACAAGGTCCGTCGCCTCCAATCCCATATCCCAGAGCTTGCGCGCATCATCCGGCCCGACCATCGCTTCAAGATAAGGCTGCTCGACCCGCTGCCCGGTGCCCAGTTGCCCGCCATTGCGCCCCGACGCGCCAAAACCAACGCGCTGCGCCTCAAGCACAATTACCTTGCGACCTGCCTGCGCCAAATGCAGCGCCGCCGACAGGCCGGTGTATCCTGCGCCGACAATGCAAACATCCGCGCGCATCTCCCCTTGCAGTGGCGCACGTGGGTCCGGAACATCAGCCGTGGCCGCATACCAACTGCCGGGATACTGGCCCGGACGATCATTTGCAGTCAGAAGGTCCATATTCTCTGGTTCAAAAAAATCCTCCCCGAAGGGTCGGGTGGCCTGCTTTAGACGTTCAGAAGCAAATGCTCACGCTCCCATGGCGAAATCACCTGCAGGAACTCGTCATATTCCGCGCGCTTCACGATGGAATACACACGCGCGAACTCCTCCCCCAGCACCTCATGCAGATCGCTGGCCGCATCAAACAGATCAAGGGCCGAGCCCAACACGCGCGGAATGTCCCCATCTCCCTCATAGGCGTCCCCCTTGAACTGCGGCGACGGGCGCCTTTCCTGCACCAGCCCAAGATACCCGCAGGCGAGCGACGCCGCGATCCCCAGATAGGGGTTGCAATCCATCCCGGCGATCCGGTTCTCCACCCGCCGCGCCTGCGGTTCGGACAGGGGAATGCGAATGCCGGTGGTCCGGTTGTCACGGCCCCAGGCCAGGTTGATGGGGGCGGCATGGTCCTTCACATAGCGGCGGTAGCTGTTCACGAACGGGGCCATCACCGCAAGGGCCGCGGGCAGGTGCGTCTGCAACCCGGCAATGAAGTGAAAGAATGCGTCCGTATCCCCGCCCTGCGGCCCGACAAAGATGTTCTCCCCCGTCTCGGCATTCAGAACCGAATGGTGGATGTGCATCGCACTCCCCGGCTCGTTCGCGATTGGTTTCGCCATGAAGGTGGCAAAGCAGTCGTGCCGCAGCGCCGCCTCGCGGATCAACCGCTTGAAGTAAAACACCTCGTCCGCCAGCTTCACCGGATCGCCATGGCGCAGGTTGATCTCGAGCTGCCCCGCACCGCCTTCCTGCGTGATGCCGTCAATCTCGAACCCCTGCGCCTCGGCAAAGTCGTACACATCGTCGATGACGGGCCCGAACTCGTCCACGGCCGTCATGGAATAGGCCTGCCGCGCCGCCGCCGGACGCCCCGACCGACCGGTCATCGGCTTGATCTCCTGCGCGGGATCCAGATTGCGGGCGATCAGGAAAAACTCCATCTCGGGCGCTACAACAGGCGTCCACCCCTTATCCTGATACAGTTGAACCACACGCTTCAACACGTTGCGCGGCGAAAACGGCACCGGCGCGCCCTTGCGGTCATAGGCGTCGTGGATCACCTGCAACGTCCAGTCGCCGGTCCAGGGCGCGGCCGTCGCCGTGCTCATGTCGGGCTTCAGGATCATGTCCTTTTCGATAAAGCCGTCCTCGTCCGCGGCCTCACCCCAATCGCCGGTGATGGTCTGGTAAAAGATGCTGTCGGGCAGGTGGAAATAGTCCTGCTTGGCAAACTTGCTGGCCGGCACCGCCTTGCCCCTGGCAATGCCCGGCAGATCGGAAATGATGCACTCGACCTCATCCAGCCGCTTGCCCTCAAGGTAAAGCTGTGCCGCCTCGGGCAGCTTCGATGTCCACAGCTCAGACATGTGCCTGCGCCCCCTGTTTGAGAAAGGCGACCATGTCCTCGGCCACCTTGTGGCGCTGCGTAGGCGCCTCCAGTTGCGCGCGGGCCTCGGCAATCAGAGGCTCCGGCACCACACCGGGCGCGCGGTGGATGGCCAGCGCCTCGACCATCTCGGCCCCAAATTCGGGATGCGGCTGGATCGTCCAGATCCGATCACCGTAAACAAGCGCCGCGTTTTCGCAAAAGGCGTTGGACCCGATCACCTCAGCCCCCGGCGGCAGCGCGACAACCTGATCCTGATGCCAGGCGTTCACGGCCACGACCTCGCCCCTGTACACATATTCACGCCGCCCCACGGACCAGCCACCCTCGAACTTCACCACCGTGCCGCCCATGGCCTGCGCAATGATCTGGTGGCCGAAACAGACCCCGATCATGGGCCGCCCGCTGGCATGGATCGCCCGGATCAAATCCTCCAAAGGCGGGATAAACGCATGATCCTCATAGGCCCCGTGCTTCGACCCGGTCACCAGCCAGCCATCGCACACCTCCGGCCCCTCCGGAAACGCCATGTCGACCACGTCAAAGGTCTGAAAGTCAAAGCCGTGCCCGTCCAGCAGACGCGCGAACATGGCGTCGTAATCGCCCAAGCTGCCCAACACTTCGTCGGGCGCGTGGCCGGTTTGCAGAATGCCGATTTTCATGGATCACCCGATGGTTACACCGCGACGATAATGCCCCGCTCAGACGGTGTCGAGGTAGATTTCCACCTGCTCTTCGGCGCTTAGTTCCGCCATGTCCCGCAGCTCCTGCCGCTTGGTCATCAGCATGTTGCGGATCAACTCGGCATCAAAGATGCGCGCGATGTCCGGGCTCGTCTCAAAGGCGGCAATCGCCTCCTCCCACGTGCCCGGCACCTGCGGCAGATCCTGAGCATAGGCATTGCCGGTAATGGGCGCAGGCGGGTCCTGCGCGTCCTCGATCCCGCTCAGCGCCGCCCCCAGCACCGCGGCAACTGACAGGTAAGGGTTCACATCCCCCCCGGCCAGCCGATGCTCGATCCGCCGCGCTTGCGCAGGCCCCGACGGCACGCGAATGGCCGCTGTCCGGTTCTCATAGGCCCAGGCGATACCCGTCGGCGCATGGGCCCCCGGCACCAACCTGGCATAGGAATTGGCATGCGGGGCAAAGACCAGCATGGACCCCGGCATCGCCGCCAGACAGCCCTGGATGGCATGGCGCAACACATCGCTGCCCGCTTCAGTGCCATCATCAAAGATGTTGCGCCCCTCGGCATCCAACACCGAAAAATGCATGTGCAACCCGTTGCCCGCATAGTCGGGATAGGGTTTGGCCATGAACGACGCGGCAAAGCCATGCTTGCGCGCCAGCCCCTTGACCAGCATCTTGAACAGCCACGCGTCATCGGCGGCCTTCAACGCGTCAGGCTGGTGCACCAGGTTGATCTCGAACTGACCCAACCCGCTTTCCGAAATCGCGGTGTCGGCGGGGATGTCCATCGCTTCGCAGGCGTCATAGAGCTCGGTAAAGAAGTCGTCGAACGCATCCAACGTGCGCATCGACAGGATCTCGCCCGCCATGCGCCGTTTGCCCGACCGGGGCGACGGCGGCACGCGCAACCGGGCGCCCGCGTCATCAATCAGGAAAAACTCCAGCTCGACCGCCACCACCGGGGTCAGCCCCCTGTCCGCAAAACGCCGCTGCACATCCGCCAGCGCGTGGCGCGGGTCGCCCATGAAAGGCCGCCCATCCTCGTGATACATCCAGATTGGCAGCAGCCCGGTGGGCGTGTTCAGCCACGGCATCGGGACAAAGCCGCGCTCTGTGGGGCGCAGCACGCCATCCCGGTCTCCGCTTTCCATCACCAGCGGGCTGTCCTCGATATCCTCGCCCCAGATGTCGAGGTTCAGCACCGACATGGGAAACCGCGTGCCGTCGCGCGTCACCTTGTCGGCAAAGCGCACCGGCATCCGCTTGCCCCGCGCCACGCCGTTCAGATCGGCGGCCGCCACACGGATCGCGCGGATTTCTGGGTTGTCGACAAGCCAATCGTGCATCTTGTTCTTCTTCTGACTAAAAATACCACTGCCGGAGGCACAAAATCATCTACCGGATCAGGTTCATGCGCAGCTTCAGCTTTTGACGCGTGTTGGCGGGCAAATGGCGGTTCAGCCGCCGGTTCACCAGACCGAACAGGCTGATGATCACCAGCGTCAGCAAGATGAAATAGGCCGCAAGGATCGGGTAGGGGATGAACGGGTTGAACGTCTTGTCCGCGAAGTAGCTGGCGTAATAGAGCGCATCGCCGCGCTGACCCCGCACCGGAAAGGCCGAGAAAAAGACCAGCGTCGTCGCATGAAACAGAAAGATCGCCTCGTTCGTGTAGGACGGCCACGCGAGGCGCAGCATCGTGGGCCACACCACCCGACGAAAGCGCGACCAGCCGGTCAGCCCATAGGCATCCGCCGCCTCGACCTCGCCCTTTGGAATGGATTGCAACGCGCCATAAAAGATCTCGCCGGAATAGGCGGCGGTGTTGAAAAACAGCACGATAAGCGCGCCCAGCCACGCGGCGGCGAAGGGGTCAAAGAACGGATGTACGTTCTTGAGGCTCAGAAACACGAAATAGGCAAAGAAGAACTGGATAAAGAGCGGCGAGCCGCGAAACAGAAAGATGAACCATTCCGACGGTTTGCGCAGGCCCGGCTTGTCGGACGCCTTGCCCAGGGCCAGAACCGTCGCGAGGACAAAGCCCCCGAGCATGGCCAGCGCCCCGAAATAGATGTTCCAGATCATCCCCGACCCGATCAGCGTCACCTGTTCGCACAAGGTGAAACCGTCGCGCGGCAAGCTCCGCTCGCCAATGCCGATGGAGCGCAGCGCATAGGCCTGGATCGTCTCAAGGCAGCTCATCCTGCGCCGTCCCGCGGTGCGGAGGACGTGATGAACCTTCTGCCAAAAAACAGAAAGTTCACAGCTGCGACGGCACCCCCCGTCACGCCTGCGCCCCCCTGCGTTGCGCTTCACCCGCGGTGGTCGCCTGTCCCCGGCTCAGCCGGGTCATTACGCGGGCCAGTACGATTTCGGACACGCGGGTGAACATCAGGTAGAAGATCAGCAGCGCAAGGAAATACCACATGCGCCAGTCCCCATGGGGGTAGTCGGTGAAGCGTGGTGTCTTGATCCCACCCAGTTCGCGCGCCCAATAGACCAGGTCCTCGACCCCCAGCAGGAACAGCAGCGGCGTGGCCTTCATCAGCACCATCCACAGGTTCGACAGGCCCGGCAGCGCATAGACCCACATCTGCGGCACCAGAACCCGCCAGAAGGTCTGGCGTGGGCTCATGCCATAGCTCTCGGCGGTCTCAAGCTGGCCGCGCGGCACGGCCTGCATCGCTCCGTAAAGCACGTTGGCGGCAAAGGCGCCGAACACGATGGCAAAGGTCAGGACCGCCAGCGAAAACCCATAAGTTTCGTGTACCCATTGCGGGGCCGTGCCCAGCGGCATCTTGGCGGCCTGGCAGACGACAAAATCATTGCCCTGCCGGATCGGTTCGGACCAGTCGGGGCAGAGCGCGCGGTGGCGCAGATATTCGATGGCCTGATCCAACGCGATGACAAAAAACAGAAAAAAGGCGACGTCCGGCACGCCCCGCACGACGGCGATATAGCCGCGCCCGATCCACGACAAGGGCGGGATCCGCGACCGCGCCGCCGACGCCCCGGCAAAGCCGAAGGCCAGCGCGGCAGGCGCCGTGATCGCCAGAAGCAGCAGTACCGTCAGCACCGACCAGTAAAGGGCGATGTGCTTTACCGTGGTCAGGTAGCAGGCCATCCACTGCCAGTCGGGCAGGGTGCTGGGATCTGTGCAGAAGCTAAAGATGGGCGTCCTCGATCGTTCAGGGCAAGCAGCATCCAAACGCGCACGAGGGGGACGACCGCAGCCATCCCCCTCGCGTCAGTCAAGTGGGATCAGAAGAGTTCCGCGTCGTCGCCGAACCACTTGGTGATCAGGGTGTTGATCGTGCCGTCTTCCTTCATCTCGGTGATGACGGCGTCGAATTTCGCCTTCAGCTCACCGTCTGTCTCGCGCACGCCCATGCCGACACCGCCACCCAGCGGCACCGGCTCACCGACCCAGACGATCTCTGGGTCTTCGGCCACGATGGGCTCAAGGAACGAACCCTGGAAGAACACGGCGTCGGCCTCACCGCTTTTGACGGCGGCGATCAGCTCTTCGGCGGTTGCGAACTCAAGCAGCGTGGCGTCACTGTCGGCGATGTAGCCGGCCTGGATCGTGTTGACCTGGCTTGCGACCATGCCGGTGATGTCGGCGTCTTCGGACAGGCCCACATAGCGCGAGGCTTCCGGCGGCAGGTAGTTCTGGGTGAAGTCGATGACCTCGTCCCGTTCGTCTGTGATGCTCATGCCCGCGATGATCGTGTCATAGTTGCCGGACACGAGGTTGGGGATGATGCTGTCCCATTCGTTGGTGACCCACTCGCAGGTCAGTTCGGCCCGTGCGCACATCTCGTCGCCCAGATCACGCTCGAACCCGTCGACCTCGCCCGCGTCATTGATGAAGTTGTAGGGGGGGTAGGCGCCCTCGGTGCCCATGCGCACGACCGAATGGCCGTCGGCCAGGGCGAATGTGGTTGTCATTGCGACGGCGACCGTCGACAGAAGGATGGATTTCATGAGTGATATCTCCCGTTGTTTTATTGGGTTACGCGGCGTGGGTCGCAGAAAGGAACCCGCGCAAACGTTCGGATTTGGGGGCGCCGAACAGATCGTCGGGTGCCCCTTGTTCTTCGATCAGGCCCTGATGCAGAAACACGACATGGTCGCTCACATCATGGGCCAGTTTCATGTCATGGGTGACGATCAGCATGGTGCGCCCTTCGGCGGCCAAGTCCTTGATCACCTTGACGACTTCCTGCTCCAACTCCGGATCCAGCGCGCTGGTCGGTTCGTCGAACAAGAGCGCCTCGGGCTCCATGCAGAGCGCGCGTGCGATGGCGGCGCGTTGCTGCTGGCCGCCGGACAGTTGCGCCGGATAAACGTCGCATTTGTCGCCGATCCCGACCTTGTCGAGATAGGCGCGCGCGGCCTGTTCCACCTCGGCCGGGTCGCGGCGCAGGACGGTCACGGGCGCCTCCATCACGTTTTGCAGGATGGTCATGTGGGCCCACAGATTGAACTGCTGAAACACCATCGACAGGTTGGTCCGAATGCGCAGCACTTGCTTGGGGTCAGAGGGACGGCGACCGTGATCGCGCCCCTTCCACGTCACCGGTTCGCCCTTGAAAAGCATATCGCCCTGCTGGCTGTCTTCGAGCAGGTTGCAGCAGCGCAGAAGGGTGGATTTGCCCGAACCTGACGAGCCGATCAGCGACACGACATCGCCCCGTTTTGCCCGAATATCCACGCCCTTCAGCACCTCGAGTGCGCCATAGGCTTTGTGCAGGTTGCGGATTTCGATAACGGCGGTGTCGGACACTTGGGGGCAGCTACGTCTGTTTCGATCAGAGGGTATAAGGGAGGAAAAGATGTGCCTTGTCCACGGGCAAAAGGGAAGATTTGCCTGTGTTTTGCGCAAATTGACGTCTGGTGACGCCGGTTTGATCAGGGATCGGGCGGAATGGGCAGGGCGAGGTACGCGGAGGCCGGCATGTTGACCAACCCCTTGAGCCGAAGGGCAGACCGATCCGTCGGTGACAGCCTTGCAATCGCCGCGCGCATGGCGTGCGCCAAGGGCGCGGGGTCCAGTGTCCGCGCCGTGATATAGGGCAAGGCCGGTGTGGGTGCGGTCCGGTCGAAGGGCGTGACGGCTGCGGTGGTGTCGATGTCGTGCTGCGCCGCGAGCAGGAGTGTCAGCGCGTCAATCGCGGCAAAGTCGGCGTCGCCCGCAGCCACCGCGTTGAGGCTTGCCAGATGCGCGCCGGTCTGGCGCATCCGACGCGGCGCGAGGTTGCGGGCGGTAAGATGCGTCACGGGCGCGGCCCAGCCCGATTGCGACAACGGCTCGTTGAAGGCCATAACGCCCTGATTGCACAAGGCTTTAAGGCCGCGCGTATCGTCACGCCGACGAATGAGGTAACTGAAATAGTGGCCGGGCGGACAGTCCGGCAGGCCGTAATCCGGCGTGCCGATCAGTGCGACATGCCCATGCAGCCTTGCCCGGTACGGCAAGCCGCAGGTCTGGGCCAGCAGCAGGTCGGGTGCCTGCCAGACGCGCCAGAGATCGTCGCCGCGGGTGAGGGTTTCGGGCCCATGTCCCAGCGCCGTGCGGATGCCCGCCCAGAGCCGGTCATGGGCACCTTGCAGATGCGGCATGTCGTACATGCCGAGCGATGCGATCATCCGCTGACGCGCTGGCGCGCCTTGGCGCTGTCCTGATCGGTGATGCCCAGCAGGTTGGTGACAAGGCGCAAAAGCGCGTCCTCTTCCTGCGCGCGTTGCCCATCGGCGAGCACGACCTTCCAGAGGGCTTCGACCACGGCAAGGCGGTCTTCGTAGGCGACGGCGTCCTTGATGGCGCGGGTGAAGCGGACGGTGTCGGGGGCCTCAGATTCCATCGCTTCGGCCTCGGCGCGTAACCTGTTGGTTTCGCTTTGAGAAAGGCCATAGCGGTCCTGTGTGATCTGGTCGATCAGGGCGCGTTCGTCGCCGGAATAGTCGTTGTCGGACCGGGCCACGCGAACGAGCAAGGCGGTGAGCGCAAGCCGCGCGTCGGCGTCAGCGATGGGGGCGGGTTCGGGCTGGATCAGCCGCTTGAGAAGGTCTTGGAACATGGGGGGGATATAAGCCGGTCTGCCCTAGTCGCCAAGCGCCTGCGTGCGGACCGCGGCGCTGTCGTCAGGCGTGATGGCGAGGGCCGCCTCGATCTGGTGCAGCACGTCCTCTTCGATGCGGGCGTGATCGCCGTCGGCGAGCAGCACTTGCCACATGGCCGATGCCAGCATGAGCCGATCCTCGTAAGCCACTGTTTCCCTGAGGATATCCGTAAATTCAGGCGTGCCGGGCGCGTGCCGTTCCAGCGCCTCGCAGGTGGCGCGCAGCTTGGCCGCGTCCAGCGGTTTGAGGTTGAAGGTGGCCGACAGGATGTTGTCGATGGCGGCCACCTCGGGCGCCTGATATTCGCGGTCGGCCATGGCCACGCGCACGAGCAGGGCGCCCAGGGCCAGTTGCGGCGTGGGGTCGGGTAAGGGTTTGGTTTCCTTCGGTCTTTTCGGGAAAAGGCGTTCGAACATGTGCGGTCACTTTAGCTGGTCGAAATGAGTTTTCAGAATTGTGGCCTGTTCGGCAAGGCCAAAGGGTGGGCGGAGGACAAACAGGCCGGATCCCACCATGCCGTGGCCGGGCCGTGCGGGGGCAAAGCGGACCTCGTGCCGGAGGGCGCCCGGGTGATCTTTCTGGAGTGTTTTCAGCATGTTGCTGTGTGCCCCTGATGTCAGGATCGGATACCAGAGCGCGATGATGCCCACATTCCAGGCGCGTGCGTATTTTCTGATGTGGGCGGGGATGGTTTGGTAGTCGTCCTTCTCCTCGAAACTGGGGTCGATCAGCATGAGGCCCCTGCGGGGTGTCGGTGGCAGGATCGAATGGGCCATGGCGAAGCCGTCTGTGCGGTGGACCTTGGCCGTGGGCAGCGCCAGTTCGAGGGCGTTGTGTTCGGCTGGGTGCAGCTCGGCCAGGGTGATGGTGTCGGTGTCGCGCAGGATCTGTGCGGCGATCATGGGGGAGCCGGGGTAGGCGTTTTTCCCATGTATTGCAGTGGTTTGCGTGAGGCACCTGGTGTAGGGGTGATCGGCCGGGAACCAGCTTTGCGCCCGTGTGATGCCCTGCGCCGCCTCGCCTGTTTTCAGGGCCTCGTCGGCGCCGAGGTCATAGAGGGCGCGGCCGCCATGTGTCTCGATATAGCTGACCGGTTTGTCCTTGCGGGTGAGGTAGGCGAGCATCCACGCGAGCAGGCTGTGCTTGTGGACGTCGGCGAGGTTTCCGGCGTGGTAGATGTGCTGGTAGCTGAGCATGGGCGCATATGGCCCGAGGGGCACCGTACGCGCAACGGTGAATGGGCCGTTTGCCGGAATGATCCGGACATACGGGTTAACGCCTGTAAAACAAGGCGAAACGGCGATGCACAGGGCGTGCACACCCTGTGCACCATCCGTACACCGCGTGTGCACCATGTGCCGGGTTAACGGTGCGTACGCTGCGATGTGTTGCGAAAGGGTAAACGGGGCAACATCCCCTTGATCAGGGCGATGCGGGCGGCCGCCAGCAGGACGAGGGCGCTGAGGGCGAATTTGGTGACCGTCTCCATCGTGCCCTCGATCAGCAGGGCATGGGTGACGGTGCCGATGGCGATGATGACGGCCAGCGTGGCGTGCGTTCGGCGCCATGTGACTGGGCGCAGCGGCAGGCGCTTGCGCAGGGCGGCGATGAGGGCGGCGGCGAGGACGGCCCACATGGCCGTGACGCCCCAGATGGCGAAGGGCGTGGGCGAGCGGAAGAGCAGCACGTCGATCACGTCCGGGGGGCTGGTGATCCAGAGGCCCGCCACATGGCCCGCGACGGCCAGCACCAGCAAGGCGCCGGTCACGCGGTGGATGCGGCGGCTGCGCGATGGCGTGAGGCCGGGCAGGTCGCCCGCGGCCAGAAGCGGTTGGACCAGCAGGAGCCCCATACCAAGGATGCCCGCAAAGCCTGAGGCGATGTAGATCCCGTCGCGCCATTGCAGGAGGGGGCTAAACGCCGCTGCGATCAAGGGCGCCGTCAGCGCGACCGCGAGCCCGGCCCAGATCAGGACGGCGCGCATGGGGTGGCTCAGGCCGGGACGAGCACGAATTGCACGTCGAGCGTGGTGTCGGAGGCGCTGCGCATGATGGGGCGCAGGAACACCGTCTCGAACCCGTTGTCGTCAAATTCGGCGTCATAGGCGAGGTGGCCGTGCGGCTGGCCGAAGGCGGGCACGATCTGGGGCATGTCCATCTGGAAGCGCCCCTGGGCGTCCGTCAGCGTGGCGCCGTGGCTGCGTTCGTCGCGTTCATGGCCTTCGGTCGTATGCGCCCACATCTGGATGCGCGCGTTCCGGATCGGAGCGCCGTCACCGGCACGCAGAACGGTGCCCGTCATCAGGAACCCGCCGCCGCCGATGCGGTCGACGATGGGCGCGCCGGGACGGTAATTGTTGGCGCCCCCGCGCATGGTGGGCGTGGGCGCGACCCCTTGGGCGCGGGCGGGAATGGCGGTTGTCAGCAGCGCGGCGCTGCCTGTGGCCAGAACGGTACGGCGGGGCAGTGAGGTGGTCATGGTCATGTCTCCTCAGTTGGCGTTGCCAATGAGGTAATGAGGTAACACGCCGGATAAACCGGTGTCACGCGGTCGTGATGGTGGCGCGCTACTTGGAAAGGTCCGCTGTGCTGGACGAAGCGCGCTTTCGCTGCGGCTGCGCCAATGGCTGCATTTGCTGCACTCCCTTGGTTTGAGTATCCTATTTAAGCGACTGAACGACTGATGCCCATACAGCAAGCGCGCTGCGATCTTTAATTTGATCCATTCGCTGATGCAGTTGTCGCTCCCATGGCCCGGTTTTGGATTTTGCATCGCGCAAGGCTTTGTAAAACTCCTCGAGTGCCAAATCTGTTTTGCTTATCTGCGCTAAAGCGATCCCTTTCTCGAGGTGAATGATGGCTCCCTTTGCTTGTTCTAAAGAACTGACATTAAATATATAACCGGCGGCAAGTGAAATGTTGCAGAACCGCAGTTTCTTGGCACCGTCGTAGCGATCATTCCTGCACGCTCCAGCCATCAGGCCCGCCGTCATGCCGGTCAACCACACGCACAAAAAGACCCACACGAAAATGGCGAAAGCCCATGCCTTGAACTTTGATTTCTTAGCTTCAGTCCTCTCCATGCGTACTGCTACCAAATGCGGGACAGTTGGAGAAGGTACTCGTCAGCTGCCATTTGTTCATCGCGCAGCATTTGGCAAACTGGGCTCTCCGCGGACCTTCGCCGCGCTCAAACCAAGCGGCTGACGTCCTTGGCCGCGCGCACGAAATCTTCGAACAGCGGGTGCGGCGCGAAGGGTTTGGATTTGAGTTCCGGGTGGAACTGCACGCCGATGAACCACGGGTGGTCTGCCCATTCCACGATCTCGGGCAGGCGCCCGTCCGGGGACATGCCGGAGAAGCAAAGCCCTGCCGTTTCAAGCTGGTCGCGGTATTTGATGTCGACCTCGTAGCGGTGGCGGTGGCGTTCGTCGATGGCGGTGGTGCCGTAGACCTGCGCGACGCGTGAGCCGTCTGTCAGCGTGGCGTCATAGGCGCCGAGCCGCATGGTGCCGCCCTTGTCGTCGCCCACCTTGCGTTCGACCTTGTGATTGCCCTGCACCCATTCCTTGAGGTGGTAGACAACCGGTTCGAAACGTTTCTTGCCCGCCTCGTGGTCAAACTCTTCGGAGCCTGCGGTCTTGAGGCCGGCGACGTTGCGCGCCGCTTCGATCACGGCCATCTGCATACCGAGGCAGATGCCCAGATAGGGCACCTTGCGGGTGCGGGCGAATTCGGCGGCCTTGATCTTGCCTTCGGTCCCGCGCTCGCCAAAACCGCCGGGGACGAGGATGGCGTGGAACCCTTCGAGATGGGGGGCGGGGTCTTCGTTCTCGAATAGCTCGGCATCGACCCATTCGACCTTGACCCGGACGCGGTTGGCCATGCCGCCATGGGTCAGCGCCTCGGCGATGGATTTGTAGGCGTCTTCGAGCTGGGTGTACTTGCCGACGATGGCGACCTTCACCTCGCCGTCGGCGTTGTGGATGCGGTCGCTGACGTCTTCCCATTTCGTCAGATCGGGCTTGGGCGCCGGGCTGATCTGGAAGGCGTCGAGCACGGCCTGATCCAGCCCTTCGGCGTGGTAGGCCAGCGGGGCGTCATAGATCGTGCCGAGGTCCTGCGCCGCGATCACGGAGTCGGGGCGGACATTGCAGAAAAGCGCCAGCTTCTCGCGTTCCTTGACCGGGATCGGCCCTTCGGACCGGCAGACCAGAATATCAGGGGCGATGCCGATGGAGCGCAGTTCCTTGACGCTGTGCTGGGTGGGTTTGGTTTTCAGCTCACCGGATGCCTTGATGTAGGGCAGGAGCGTGAGGTGCATGAAGATGCACTGGCCGCGCGGCTTGTCCTGGCTGAACTGGCGGATGGCTTCGAAGAAGGGCAGCCCTTCGATGTCGCCGACGGTGCCGCCGATCTCGCAGAGCATGAAATCGACCTCGTCATCGCCGATCTCGATGAAATCCTTGATCTCGTTCGTGACGTGGGGGATGACCTGGATTGTTTTGCCGAGGTAGTCGCCGCGCCGTTCCTTTTCGAGGACGTTGGAATAGATGCGGCCGGAGGACACGGAATCGGTCTTGCGTGCCGCCACGCCGGTGAAGCGTTCATAATGGCCAAGGTCGAGGTCGGTTTCGGCGCCGTCGTCGGTGACAAACACTTCGCCATGCTCAAAGGGTGACATCGTGCCGGGATCGACGTTCAGGTAGGGGTCGAGCTTACGGAGCCGTACGGAGAAGCCGCGCGCCTGAAGCAAAGCACCCAGGGCTGCCGAGGCGAGCCCCTTGCCCAGCGATGACACAACGCCGCCCGTGATAAAGATATAGCGTGCCATGTTCGGTGCATCCCCCGTGGTTCAGTCTGGCCAAAGGCCACTGTGAGCGGACGCGCAAATGCGTTCCCCACGGGGCCTCAGTGTAACAGGATTCGGTTCAAAGGGGCAAGGTGGCCGCAACATGATGTTGCAGCTTTCTGGATGCCCGCAAGGTTTTGTTTAGTCTGCGCTGGGGACCAGCGGTGCGCTGTCGTCGCCGCTGGGCGGCAGCAGGTCGCTGCCCGGCGGCACCAGATCGTCGCCCGGCACGTTCTGCGCGGGCGGCGTGATGCCCAGCTGGTCGATGACCGAAGTGCCGGAGGCGTTTTGCGCGGCGATGATCGTCAGCGTGATCGACGTGATGGTGAAGGCGATCCCGAGGATCCACGTCACCTTGCCCAATGCCGTGGCTGCGGGCCGCCCCGTCGTGGCCCCACCGCCGCCGCCGCCCATGCCCAAGCCGCCCCCTTCGGAGCGCTGCATCAGCACAACGGCAATCAGGCCGAGGGCGAGGATCAGATGGATGATGAGGACGACATTTTCCATGGAGGCGTTGGGCCCTTTGCTGCGCGATGGGCGGTATCTATGCAAGTTTCGGATGCGGGGCAAGGGCGGTTTGGGCCTCTGGACAAATGCGCACGCAGCGTCCCATGATCGGCCTATGCCACATGATCATGCCGACCACGACCACCCGCATTCGCTGCTGCCGCCAGACCCTGCTTTGCGGGTCAAGGCGCTGGAAACCATTCTGGTGCAGAAGGGGCTGATTGACCCCGCGGCGCTGGATGAAATCATCGACACTTACGAGAACCGGATCGGGCCGAAGAACGGTGCGCATGTGGTGGCGCGGGCGTGGTCCGACCCGGCGTTCAAGGCGGCGCTGCTCGCGGATGCCGATCCGGTGCTCGCCGGGATGGGCTATTATGGCCGTCAGGGGGAACATATGGTCGTGGTCGAGAACACGGCAGATGTGCACAACATGGTCGTGTGTACCTTGTGCTCTTGCTACCCGTGGCCTTTGCTGGGCATTCCGCCGGGCTGGTACAAGTCCGATGCCTACCGCGCCCGTGCTGTGCGTGAGCCGCGCAAGGTGCTGGCGGAGTTCGGTGTGACGCTGCCCGAGGGGCAGGCGGTGCGCGTCTGGGATTCGACGGCAGAGGTGCGGTATCTGGTGCTGCCGCAGCGCCCCGAAGGCACGGACGGTATGGATGAGGCGGCACTCATGGCGCTGGTCACCCGCGACAGCATGATCGGCTGTGGATTGGCAAGCGCGCCATGACCCGCGTGTATGACATGGGTGGACGGTTCGGCGACGGGGCGGTGGTGCCCGAAGCGGAGCATGTGAAGTTCCATGCCGATTGGCATCCGCGGGCGCTGGCGATCACGTTGGCCTGTGGATCGTTGGGCCTGTGGAACATCGACATCTCGCGCCATGCCCGTGAAGGGCTGTCGCCCAACGATTATGGCCGCTTCTCTTACTACGAAAAGTGGATTGCTGCGCTGGCGGATCTTCTGGTCGAAACCGGCGCGCTGAGCCGGGACGAATTGGAACGCGGTGCCGCCGACGGGACGAGCGACTTGGCAGAGAAGCGGCTGGCGGCGGCTGCGGTGGCGGGCGTGCTGGCCAAGGGCGGACCGGCCACGCGGCCCAGCAACGTCGCACCGCTCTTTGCGGTGGGCGACACGGTCAACATTCGGTCGATGCCCGAGAACGTGATGGTGCCCGGCGGTCACACGCGTCTGCCCGGTTATGCGGCGGGGGCGACAGCGACGGTCATCCGTCTGCACGGCGCGCATGTGCTGCCCGACAGCAATGCGCACCGCATGGGCGAGGCGCCCGAGCCGCTGTATGCCGTGGCGTTGAAGGCGCGGGACATCTGGGCGCACCCCGAACACCCCGAGGACGAGGTGATCCTCGATCTGTGGCAAAGCTATCTGGCGGCACCATGAGACCCGAACCGGTGTTCGAGGCGCCATGGCACGCGCAGCTCTTTGCGCTGACCGTCCATCTGAACGAGGCGGGGCAGTTCAACTGGCCCGACTGGGCCGCGCGGTTCGGCGCGACGCTCAAACGGCACGGGGTGGAGAAGGACCTGAACGGCGGCGATGACTACTTCATCGCATGGCTCGACACACTCGAAACGCTGTTGACGGAAACCGGTGCAGCGGAGGCGGAAGCACTGGCCGAGATGCGCACAGCCTGGGAAGCCGCCTATCTGCGCACGCCGCATGGCCAGCCGGTGTCACTCGATTGATCTTTCACTTGGCCAGATAAACTCCGGGGGAGTCGCGGCAGCGACGGGGGCTGGCCCCCTTCTGTCATTCGTCGACATCATCCATATCGGCCTGACCGGACAGGCGCCGCCGCACGTGGCTCCAGTTGAGGCCGATGCCCAGCACCAGCGACAGCGCAAAGAGGCCGAGCCAGGTGTTGAGATTGCCATTGTCGAGCGCCAGCAACCCAAGATCGTAGAGCACCCAAACACCCGCGCCCACGACCGCGAGAACCAGCGCCATGCCGAAGCCGCCGATGGAGCGCAGCGTGGCGCGCAGGTAGATGATGTAGCCGATCAAGAGGAGCAGGCCGCTTAGGACCGCAATCGACAGGTTCTCGGACCCATATTGCAGGGTCCAGGACACATAATTGTAGTCGGAGGGGTTGTAGGTCGCGGCGAGGAGCCCGAAGGCAAAGAGCCAGCGTGCGAGAAAGCCCATGAAGCAGTTCCTTGATCGTGCTGATGCTTTGATGGACCGAATGGCGCGCGCGCTGCAAGCTGTGGGCGCCTCCGGCGGTGGTATTTTTAGTCAGAAGAAGACCAGATAGCGGTTTGCCTCTGGCCCGCGCGTCGCTATACGGGCGCGGGTTTCATGGAAAGGATGTCTCATGGCCAATGTGGTGGTTGTCGGCGCGCAATGGGGCGACGAGGGCAAGGGCAAGATCGTCGACTGGCTGAGCGAGCGGGCCGATGTGATCGCGCGCTTTCAGGGCGGCCATAATGCCGGGCACACGTTGGTCATTGATGGTGAGGTGTACAAGCTCCATGCGCTACCGTCTGGCGTCGTGCGCGGCGGCAAGCTGTCTGTGATCGGCAATGGCGTCGTGCTGGACCCCTGGCATCTGGTGTCCGAGATCGAGACCCTGCGCGGTCAGGGGGTCGAGATCACGCCCGAGACGCTGATGATTGCCGAGAACACGCCGCTGATCCTGCCCATCCATGGCGAGTTGGACCGTGCGCGCGAGGCGCAGAATTCCGTGGCCAAGATCGGCACGACGGGCCGTGGGATCGGTCCGTGTTACGAGGACAAGGTGGGCCGCCGTGTCGTGCGCGTGGCGGATCTGGCCGATCAGGCGACGCTGGAATTGCGCGTGGACCGTGCCCTTGTGCATCACGATGCGCTGCGCCGGGGCCTTGGGTTGGACCCCGTGGACCGTGATGCGCTGATTGCGAAGTTGAAGGACGTGGCCCCGGCCATTCTGGAATACGCGGCCCCCGTCTGGAAGGTGATGAACGAGGCGCGCAAGGCGGGCAAGCGTATCCTGTTCGAAGGGGCGCAGGGCGCGCTTCTGGACATTGATTTCGGCACCTATCCCTTTGTTACCTCGTCCAACGTGATTGCGGGGCAGGCGGCCACCGGTGTCGGCATGGGGCCGGGCAGCATTGATTTCGTGCTGGGCATCGTCAAAGCCTACACGACGCGTGTAGGCGAGGGGCCGTTTCCGACCGAGTTGGAGGACGCGGATGGCCAGCGTCTGGGCGAGCGCGGCCACGAGTTCGGCACCACCACGGGCCGCAAGCGCCGCTGCGGGTGGTTCGATGCGTGCCTTGTGCGCCAGACCTGCGCGACGTCCGGTGTGAACGGGATTTCGCTGACCAAGCTGGACGTGCTTGATGGGTTCGAGACACTGAAAATCTGCGTCGGCTACGAACTTGACGGCGTGCGCATGGACTATTTGCCCACTGCCGCGGATCAACAGGCGCGCTGCACGCCCATTTACGAAGAGATGCCCGGCTGGTCCGAATCCACCGAAGGCGCGCGCAGCTGGGCCGACCTGCCTGCGGGCGCCATCAAGTATGTGCGCCGGGTCGAGGAGTTGATCGACTGTCCGGTCGCCCTACTCTCAACCTCGCCCGAGCGGGAGGATACCATCCTGGTGCGGGACCCGTTTGCCGACTAGGGAGGCCCCATGGCACTGCGTTACAAGACCCGGAAACGTCTGTCCCTGCTGATCCTGATCGTGGGTCTGCCGCTGTATATCGTGGCGGCCGTGAACATTGTTGGACTGTTTGACCGGCCGTCCGTCCTGGTGGAGCTGCTGGTCTATGTGGGGCTTGGCGTGATCTGGGCCTTTCCGTTGAGAGCGGTGTTCAAGGGGATCGGTCAGGCGGACCCGGACGCCTGAAGATGTGCTAACGTGGTGGTGCCCAAAAGGAGGACGCCACCATGCCCCGGTTTGCCCCGCCCATCCCGATCCTGCGCAGTTTCGACGAAGCGCAGGCGCGCGCGTTTTACATCGACTTTCTGGGCTTCGAAGTGACGTTCGAGTTCCGGTTCGAGCCGGGCACGCCGCTGTACATGGGCGTGCGGCTGGGGGATTGCGCGTTGCACCTGTCGGAGCATTTCGGGGATGCGAGCCCCGGCGCGTCGATCCGGATCGAGATGGACGATGTCCATGGCTATTGTGCGGCGCTGAATGCCAAGCGGTATCGCCATGCGCGGCCCGGCGTGCAGCGCCAGCCCTGGGGGATGGACGACATGACGATCTCTGATCCCTTTGGAAACAAGCTGATCTTTTGCACCGACGTGCCGACGGACGCGCAATAGCAAAGGGGCGGCCCATGTGGACCGCCCCTTGTGGTGTGACTGGATACAGGGCCTAGCCCGCTTCGCGTTGGTCCGGGCGGTAGCCGATGTCGCCGGTGACTGCAAAGCGGCCCCCTTTGATCTTTTCGATCTTGCCCGCGCGCAGAAGCTGGCCGAACGACCGCAGCCCGTCTTCGCGGCTGAAATCGTCTTGTTCGACCTGGCGCACCTTGGTCATCAGCTGCGGGCGCGAGAATTGGTCGCGGCCCTCGACGAAGCTGAGATAGCTGGCCGCAGCTTCCAGAAGGGCGGGCAGGTCATGCGCGCCCATCTCGGCGGCATAATCAGCGAAGCTGCCGGTTTCCTCGGCGGCGGTCGCCTCTTCCACGGCGGCGACGCGGCGGGGTGTGACCGGCCCCTTGGGTGCGGTGTCGATGTCCACGCGTTGCTCGGCCACCAGCTTGAGCGGTGCGGGGCGGTCCGTGCCGGGGCGGTTGGCGCGGTCGCCGCGCGCTTCGGGCCTGCGGGGTTTGACGACAGAGGCCAGATCGGAGCGGAACGCCCCTTCTTCTTCCTCTTCATCCTTTTTCCCGATGTCGGCGTCGGCCTTTTTCGCCATGACGGCGGCCTTGAGATGTTGGAAGGCGTTCCGGCGGCGTGAGCCTTCGGGTTCTTCCATCTGGTTGTCTGCTTCGGCCATCAGACGCTGGACGTCGTCATCCTTGACGGGCTGCGTATCGGCGTCGGCTTCGGTCGACACAGCGTCTGTGTCTTCGGCCGCATCGCTTGCGTCCGATACGGCGTCATCGGCGTCTGCATCGCCCTGGGCGGCCGTATCAGCCGTTGGCAATTCCGCCTCTACCTCGGCGAGGTCAGCGAGCAATTCCGCCTCTTCGGCCTCGGACAGGGTACTGTCGGTGTCCGCATCGTCTTCGGCCACCTCTTCGAGGGCGCCGCTGGCGATGGCTGCGTCGATGTCGGCGCGCTTGACCTTGATGACGCGGGCGCGCGGTTTGGCCGGGGCGTCGTCCTCGGCGGTGTCGTCAAAGATGTTGTCATCCTTGTCTTCGTCCGCTGTTGGCTGATCGTCATCCGCAGCCATCAGGGCCGCGAGAGTGTCGAGGCCCATGTCTTCGTCCTCGTCCTGGCCCGCTTGTGCGTCGGACTGAGATGCGGTTGCGTCTCCGGTCTCGGTCTCGGTCTCGGTCTCGGTCTCGGTCTCGGTTACGGCAGAGGCTTCGATCTCCTCGGTCGTTTCCGTCTCGACCTGCTCGGCGCTGTCGCTTTCGAAACGGGCCAGAATATCGGCGATGGGATCGTCGTCCTCATCCTCGATGGCGTCTGGCGTGTCCTGATCCTGTGCGGCGTCCAGCGCTTGCGCTGCGTTGTCGAGGATCACATGCGGCTCTGCGATGGCGTCGGTGGAG
This sequence comes from Tateyamaria omphalii, assembly GCF_001969365.1. Taxonomy (NCBI): domain Bacteria; kingdom Pseudomonadati; phylum Pseudomonadota; class Alphaproteobacteria; order Rhodobacterales; family Roseobacteraceae; genus Tateyamaria; species Tateyamaria omphalii. The sequence goes on from NZ_CP019312.1 coordinate 961,012, forward strand.
ACATCCTCCATCTCGGGGGCCGGGTTGAAAGCGTCGGCATGTTCGTCTTCGAACATTTCGTCTTTTTCCGCTTCTTCCTGGCTTTGCGATACGACGGCGCGGATGCGCTGCAGTTTTGCGGCGATGCTGTCGGGTGCGGCGGGCGCGTCGGTCACGGGAGTTGGGACGGGTTCTGCGTCAACCGTTTCGTCCGCGACCGGGGTTGCATCCGCCGGTGCGCTGGCAAAGAATTCTTCGGCTTCGGCTTCGGCTTCGGCTTCGGCTTCGGCTTCGGCTTCGGCTTCGGCTTCGGCTGCTACCGGTTCAGCCTCAATCGCTTCAGCTTCGGCGTCTGTCGGCGCTGCATCCACCTGTGCGGCCTCTTGCGGGTCTTCCGGCACCACGGCGTGCGGCGCTTCGGCTTCGTCTGTGCGCGGTGTGGCGTCATCCACTGCGGGGGCGGCGGTCTCCGGGGTTTCTGCCTGAGGGGCCGGTGCCGGGTCTGCTGCGCGGGCGACCGCGGGCGCTGCCGTGGCTGCGGCGAGGGCCGCAGGGGATGCCACGCTCGCCTCTGGCGCCTGCGTTTCCGCGCTCAGGAAAATGCGTCCTTCCTGCTGGCGGGCTTCCACGCGGCGCGAGATTTCGCGTTCCGCGATGCGGGCCAGCATCTCGGCATCGGGTTGGGGCGGTTCTGCGCCGAAATACCTGTCATCGGCGGCAAGGTCGCGGAAATACTCCGCAATCGCCTTCATCGTGCCAAAGCTGTCGTCGAATCCCTCCAACGTGCACGAGAACGTGCCGTAGGAGACTGTCAAAATTTTATTATTATTCATCATCGGATGCTCGTCCTCTGCTGATATGCAAAGGCCTGACTAGGGGCTATGCCGGGCGAAAGCGGCCCGAATCTGTGCCATGAACGGTATCATTTCAGGGCGACATTGTGATCTATTTCCGAAAGTTGCATTAATTTGCCATGATTCCCCCCCGTATTCAAAGCGATGAGCCCGTGGCCCTGTTTGGCGGCGGAGAGGCCAGCATGGCCGATATTGACCTGGTTCAGACCCTGGCCACCCGGTTTGTCGCTGCCGATGGCGGGGCTGCCATGGCCGTGCGGGCAGGGGTGGCGCTGGATGCGGTGATCGGGGATTTCGATTCCGTTTCGGCCGATGTTCTGGCGCAGATACCACCGGCGCGACAGCACCATATCGCAGAGCAGGACAGCACGGATTTTGACAAGGCACTGCGCCATATCTTTGCCCCCGTCGTGCTGGCCGTGGGGTTTCTGGGCGGGCGCGTGGACCATCAGCTGGGGTGCCTGAGCGTGCTGGCCCGGTATCCGGAGCGTGCGTGCATTCTGCTTGGGCCGGACGAGATCGTGATGCTGTGCCCGCCGCGGCTGGACTTGCCGACCGTGCCGGGCGACGTTGTGTCGCTGGTGCCGCTGGCCCCGGTGCAGGGCATGTCGACCGGGCTGCGGTGGCCGATCGGCGGGCTTCGGTTCGATCCGATTGAACGGATCGGGACGTCGAATGAGGCGGAGGGCCCCGTGTCGCTGACCATGGAGCGGCCCGCCATGGTCCTGATCGCGCCGCGCCGCTGTCTGGCGCCTGTTACGCAGGCGCTGGTGCAGGGGCCGTCAGACGCGAGATGGCCCGCTCGCGCAGCACGATGTACAGCCCCGCCGCAATCGTGATGCAGATCCCCACAGACGCCAACCCGTTGGGCAGATCGCGGAACACGATGAACCCGAGGATCGTGGCAAAGGGGATCTCAAGATATTGCATGGGCGCCAGCGTGGCAGAGGGCGCATAGCGCAGCGACCAGGTCATCAGCAGGTGCGCGAGGGTGCCCAGCCCGCCGATGGCCAGCAGCAGCGTCCATTCCATGCTGTCGGGCCGGATCAGCTCGATGCCGGGGATGTCGCGTCCCTGCAGCAGGACCACGAGTGGCCCCATGATCACGACCGCCATCACCCCGCTGACGGCTTGCAGGCCGATCGGGTCCGTCTCTTTCGCGATCTGGCGCGTGACCAGCATGAAGACCGAGAAGTTGATCGCCACAAACACCGGCAGCAGGGCCGGCCAGCCCACCTCGACAAAGCTGGGCTGTACGACCAGCAATGTGCCCGCAAAGCCCACGATGCAGGCCATGAAACGCCGGCTGCCGACCTCTTCCCCCAGCACGTATTTGCCGAGCAGCAGCATGATGAAGGGCATGACAAAGGCGATGGCAACGGCGTCCGCGAGTGGCAGATATTTCAGGGCCGTGAACATTGCGCCGATGCCGAGGATGTGGAGGACCGTCCGGAACAACGTTAGCCGAAAGACCCGCCCGCGCATCCGCCACAGCCGGCTTCCGGCCCACACGATGGGGACCAGGATGATGACCTGAACAGCAAATCGGATCAGGACAAGCTGGCTGAGGGGAACCGATTGGCCCAGCACCTTGGCCACCGCGTCTCCGACCGGAGCCACGATGCAGAAGCCAAGCATCAAAAGGATGCCGAGAAGGGGGCGATCTTGGGCCATGTGTGTACGCTAACGGCTGGTGGACCCAGTGCAACAATTGGTTTGGGGCGTTGTTGACGCTGTTTGGCGTCAGCGTTTTTGGGTTTTGGCCGGGGGTGCGCTCTTGGCTTTGCCAATTCGCCCACCCACCGACCCCGGATGTGTCCAGCTTCGGCTTCACCAAGACAAAACCTTTGTCCCGGGTCCAGCCCCGCATGATCTTTGGCGTGACAGGGGCTGGTCTGCCGCTCAAGCAGAAATGCGGTTTCCACTTGCAGGGACCCTCCGCATTTCAGCTGGACCGGCAGCCCAGCCCCTGTCCCTTGGCGATCAGGCGACGCTGGCTCCGAGACAAAGAGGCCGCGGCTGCGCAGGCAGACGCGGCCAGTGGCAAGGACTGCTTTTGCGTGCAAAAGCTGTCGGCCACACCGTGGAGGAACTAGGCGACACCGTGTCCGGCTGCGCAGGCAGACGCGGCCGGTGGCGAGGACTGCTTTTGCGTGCAAAAGCTGTCGGCCACACCGTGGAGGAACTAGGCGACACCGTGTCCGGCTGCGCAGGCAGACGCGGCCGGTGGCGAGGACAGCTTTTGCGTGCAAAAGCTGTCGGCCACACCGTGGAGGAACTGGGCGACACCGTGTCCGGCTGCGCAGGCAGACGCGGCCGGTGGCGAGGGCTGCTTTGGCGAAGCAAAAGCTGTCGGCCACACCGTGGAGTAACTGGGCGACACCGGGTCCGGCTGCGCAGGCAGACGCAGCCGGTGGCAAGGACTGCTTTTGCGTGCAAAAGCTGTCGGCCACACCGTGGAGGACCTGGGCGACACCGTGTCCGGCTGCGCAGGCAGACGCGGCCGGTGGCGAGGACAGCTTTTGCGTGCAAAAGCTGTCGGCCACACCGTGGAGGACCTGGGCGCAGGGCTTTCGGGGCTGCGCAGGCTGACGCGGCCGGTGGCACGCATGGATTCCCCTCTTCAAGCGGAGGAAGGCTCAGCAGTTTGGGACGTTGACGGCAAGGCCGCCCAGTGACGTTTCCTTGTATTTCTCACTCATGTCCGCCCCCGTCTGCCGCATCGTTTCAATGCAGGCATCGAGCGGCACGAGATGCGTGCCGTCACCGCGCAGGGCGAGGCTCGCGGCGCTCACCGCCTTGATCGCACCCAGGCCGTTGCGCTCGATACACGGCACCTGCACCAGTCCCTTGACCGGATCGCAGGTCATGCCGAGGTGGTGTTCGAGCGCGATCTCGGCCGCGTTTTCGATCTGCTGTGGCGTCCCGCCCATCACGGCGCAAAGCCCGGCGGCGGCCATGGCGGCAGCGCTCCCGACCTCTGCCTGGCACCCCGCTTCGGCGCCCGAGATCGAGGCGTTGTACTTCACCAGCCCGCCGATGGCGGCGGCGGTGAGCAGAAAGTCCTCCACATGCGCCTCGGAGGCGCCGGGCACGTGGTCCAGGTAGTAGCGCAAGGTCGCGGGCAGCACGCCCGCCGCGCCATTGGTGGGTGCGGTGACCACTTGGCCACCGGCGGCATTTTCCTCGTTCACCGCCATGGCATAGACGCTCATCCAGTCGTTGATCGTGTGGGGCGCGGTCAGGTTCATGCCCCGTTCGGCCATCAGCTTGTCGTGGATCCCCTTGGCGCGGCGCTTGACCTGCAGACCGCCGGGCAGAATGCCCTCGGTCGTCAGCCCCCGGTCGATACAGTCGCGCATGACCTGCCAAAGCCGCTTGGTGCCGGACTTGAGATGCGGATCGCCATTGCGCGACACCTCGTTGGCGCGTTTCATCCCGGCAATGGATTGGCCCGAGGTCTCCGCCATCTCCAGCATCTCGGCGGCGGATTTGAACGGGTAGGGGACCGGCGGGCCCTCGTCCGTGGCCTTGCCTGCGGCCAGTTCCTCTTCGGTCATCACGAAACCGCCGCCGATGGAGTAAAAGACCTGGCGCAGCGTCACGTCGCCCTGCGCGTCCGTGGCCATCAGGATCATGCCGTTGGCGTGGCCGGTCAGCGCGGTGTCGTAGTCAAAGATCAGGTCGGACGCGGGATCGAAGCGCAGGGGCGGCAGGTCTGCGGGGTGCAGCATGTGCGTCTCTGCCAGGGCTCTCAGCGTCGCTTCGGCCTTGTCATGGTCATAGGTGTCGGGCACGAACCCGGCGAGGCCCAGGATTGTTGCCCGGTCCGTCGCGTGGCCCACGCCCGTAAACGCAAGCGAGCCGTGCAGCGAGGCCCGCACACCTGCAAACTGGAAGGGCGAGGCGCGCATCATCTCCAGAAAGCGCGCGGCGGCCACCATGGGGCCCATGGTGTGGGAGGAGGACGGGCCGATGCCGACCTTGAACATCTCGAAGACGGACAGGAACATGTTAGGTCGCGGATCCTTCGGGTGGGGTGGGCAGGACGGGGTTTGAAAAGGGCGTGGGTCCCAGCCCCTCGGCGCGGGCGACGGCTTGGGCAGCGGGGCGGGTGTCCAACTGCCTGGCCATCTGGGACAGGGCGGGATAGGCGGTCAGGTCAAACCACGTGGTCAGACCGGCAGGATAGAGCGCGCACCACCGGACGATCGCCGCCATATAGCAGTCAAGAATGGACGGCGCGGTTGGCGCCGTATGCGTGCCGATGTGGTCATCTACCACGCGCAAGGCGCCGGGCAGGGTCATGGCACCGTCGTCCGGCGCGGTCAGCTGCGCCCGCAGCCGGTCCTGTGCCTGCGCGTCATCGCCCACATATTTCGCCGGATAGAAGAGCATGCGCAATTGCGCGTGCACCGTGTTGGAGACAAAGAACACCATGCTCAGAAAGCGCGCGCGCTGGGGGCTGCCGGGCGCGGGCGCCATCTGCCCATGGGTGTCGGCCAGCCACAGCAGGATGGCTGCGGTTTCGAACATCACGCCGTGGGGCGTTTCCAGCGCGGGGATCAGCCCGACCGGGTTGATTTCCCGGTAGGCGGCACCGTCCTGCGCGCGCGCCGCGCGGTCAACCAGCGCGGTGGTGTAAGGCACGCCCATTTCCTCGAGCGTCATCCGCACGATGAGCGAGGCGTTGTCGGGCGCGTAGTGCAGAACATAAACCATCCTTGCCATGTAAACATCTGCACCGGCGGGCCAATGCCTCAAAACGACCAAATTGCCGAAGAAAGGGCCAAGATTAACCGCGCATTTACCAAGGGTGCGCTTGTCTGACCGGCAGGAGGATGTGCGATGCGTTGGATTCTGGTGTTGATGTCGGTGCTGGCCTGCCTGATGCCGTGGCGCGGGGTTCTGGCGCAGGAGTTGTCGGGTCAGGCGCTTGTCGATGCGCTGGTGGCGCGCACGCCCGGGACGACGCTGGACCGGATGCGCGAACGCCCGGACGCCTTTGTGCAAGAGGCTGCGGGGCTGATTCTGGGCTATGGTGGGCCGCGGGGACTGAGCGCGGCGGATATCGAGACGGCGATTGAGGCCGAACTGGCACGGCTGCGCGCGCGCGAGATGCGCCGATTGCTTGAGGCGGATCTGAACAATGATCTGAGCGTGACGCGCGCCGAGTTGGATGTGCTGGTCCGCGCCGCGTCGGCCACGATGCGGGGGCGGCTTCTGGTCTGGCACCGCAACGCGGATGATGACGGAGACGGGACCGTGCGCTGGGCCGAACTGCGCAGCCATGCGGACGGGCGTGCGCGTGCGGGCATGTCCGAAAGCGCGGTGGCCGCCATGCGGGCGATGATGACCTTTGATCTGGATGGCGACGCCCTTGTGGCGCTGGACGAGGTGCTGGAAGCTGTTGCGCTGCTGGGCGCTCCGGCCTGAGACAAGCCACCGTGCGGTGATGTTGCCATATGCCGTGGTGCCCGACCGGGGTGGCGCGCGATGACGCCGATCCTGCACCATTTTGCAGCCTTTGGGGTCGCATGCGCCGCGCCGGATGCGTATAAGCCCCACACTGTTTGGGGGAGTCGTCACATATGTCCGGAGAATTGTCGCCCATCGACAAGGCCAAATTCGTCGCTGCCAAGCGCGCCGCCGACTATGTCGAGGACGGGATGCGCGTGGGTCTGGGCACCGGGTCCACCGCCGCCTGGCTGGTGCGGTGCCTGGGCGAACAGGTCCGCGAGGGCGGCTTGCGCTTTCAGGGGGTGCCCACGTCGACCCGTACGGCCGATCTGGCCCGCGAGGTCGGGATCGAGGTGATCAGCCTGGATGAGGCCAAGTGGCTCGACCTGACCATCGACGGCGCGGACGAGTTCGATGGCGCGCTGAACCTGATCAAGGGCGGTGGCGGTGCGCTCTTGCAGGAAAAGATCGTGGCGACCGCCTCGGATCAAATGGTGGTGATCGCCGATATCGGCAAAGAGGTCGAGCATCTGGGCGCCTTCCCCCTGCCCGTCGAAGTGATCCCCTTTGGCTGGCAGACGACGCAGGCCCTGGTCGAGGAAACCCTTGTGTCCATGGACGTCCTGGGCCGCCAGTCGACCTTGCGGATGAACGGGGACCGCCCCTTTGTCACGGATGAGGGAAACCACATCCTCGACCTGCATTTGCAGCGCATCGGCAACCCGCGCCAGCTGAGCCTTGTGATCAACCAGATGCCGGGCGTGGTTGAAAACGGGCTCTTCATTGATATTTGTGACGCTGTCGTGATCGGCTATGGCGATGGCCGGGTCGAATTGCGCGACATCAATGAAGGTACGGTGGAACAGGACAGGCTCGATTTTCTCGAAAGCGACAACCTGTTCACCGACCTTGCAGACTAAGGACCAGGCCCATGGCGGAGTATGACTACGACCTCTTTGTGATCGGGGGCGGCTCCGGTGGCGTGCGCGCCGCCCGAGTGGCCGCGGGCGAGGCGGGCGCACGTGTCGCCTTGGCCGAAGAGGACCGCTATGGCGGCACCTGTGTCATACGCGGCTGCGTGCCCAAAAAGCTGATGGTCTTTGCCAGCGAATTTTCGGGCACCGCAGACGTGGCCAATGCCTATGGCTGGGACATGAGCGCCGGCAGCTTCAACTGGCAAGGGTTCCGCGACCGCCTGAACTCCGAACTGGACCGGCTGGAAAGCGTGTACCGCACCCTTTTGAAGACCTCCGGCGTCGATACATTCGATGCCCGCGCCCGGCTGAAGGACGCCCATACGGTTGAGCTGTCCACGGGTGAGACGAAGACGGCCAAGACCATTCTGATCGCCACCGGCGGGCACCCGGTGCGCCCGGACCTGCCCAATGCGCATCTCGGGATCGTGAGCGACGACATCTTTCATCTGGAGACCCTGCCCAAATCCATCCTGATCATCGGCGGAGGCTACATCGCGTGCGAATTTGCCTGCATCATGCACGGGCTGGGGGTCGCGGTGACGCAATACTATCGCGGCGCCCAGATCCTGCGCGGCTTTGACGACGAGGCGCGCGGCCTGATTGCGGAATCCATGCGCGAGCGGGGGATCAACCTGTTCACCGGCACCAACATCATGCAGATGGGACCGGCATCGGAGGATCATTCCGGGGCCACGCCGACCGCGTCGGACGCGACCATGGGGGCCAGCGCGCAACAGGAACTGATCATGGCGCATGGCGGTGTTGCGACAGAGGCGCGGCCTGACCACACGGGCCCCATCTGGGTCAAATCGACCACAGGCCACGAAAACGTGTATGACAAAGTTCTCTTCGCCACGGGCCGCGATCCCAACACAACCGACATGGGGCTTGAGGATCTGGGGATCGAGATTGGCCGCCGGGGCGAAATCAAGGTGGATGCGTACTCGAAAACAGCCGCCGACAGCGTCTATGCCATCGGCGACGTGACCAACCGGGTGAACCTGACACCCGTGGCAATCCGCGAGGGGATGGCCTTTGTCGAGACGGCGTTCAAGGACAACCCGACCCCGGTCGACCACGATCTGATCCCCTCGGCCATCTTCACCCAACCCGAGATGGGCACAGTGGGCCTGAGCGAAGAGGACGCGCGCGACCAGGAGGAGGTCGAGATTTACTGCACCTCGTTCCGGCCCATGCGCACCGCCTTTGCGGGCCAGCCCGACCGGGTGCTGATGAAACTCGTGGTGTCCAAGGCCACGCGCAAGGTGCTGGGTTGTCACATCGTCGCACCGGATGCGGGCGAGATGATCCAGCTTGCGGGCGTCGCCATCAAAATGGGTGCCACAAAGGAAGATTTCGACAGAACCGTGGCGGTGCACCCCACCATGTCCGAAGAAATCGTGACCATGCGCACACCAATGCGGACTGCTTGAACTTCCGGGCAAAAAGCACAGTTTAAGACCAAGGTGCAGCACAGGCTGCACGGCAAGAGGAGAACAATACCACATGGCTGGCAATACAGGCGGCCCCTGGGGGGGTGGCGGAAACTCGGGCGGCGGCGACAATGGTCGCGGCAATGGCTCCGGCGGCGGCGGTGGCCGCGGCAATGGCGGGCGTGGACCCGGTAATGAGGGTCCGCAGATCCCCGAAATCGACGAACTGGTCAAAAAGGGCCAGGAACAGCTGCGCGTCCTGATGGGCGGTCGTGGCGGTGGCGGCACCGGCGGTGGACGCGGTGCGGGCGGCGGCGGTGGTCCGTTCCTGACGCGCGGCACGCTTGGCCTTGGGGCCCTTGCGGCGCTCGTGCTCTGGGGGCTGGCAAGTTTTTATACCGTCCGTCCCGAAGAACAGTCGGTCGAACTGTTCCTGGGCGAGTTTTCGTCGGTCGGCGATCCGGGCCTGAACTTCGCACCCTGGCCCGTTGTCACGGCAGAGGTGATCCCGGTCACCCGCGAACAGACCGAGGAAATCGGTGTGGGCGGCCGCGGCGGTGATGCAGGTCTGATGCTGACAGGTGACGAAAACATCGTCGACATCGACTTTCAGGTTGTCTGGAACATCACCGAACCGGACAAGTTCCTGTTCAATCTGCGCGACCCGCGCCCGACCATTCGGGCGGTGTCGGAATCGGCCATGCGCGAGATCATCGCGCAATCCGATCTGGCCCCGATCCTCAACCGGGACCGTGGTGCCATCGCCGACCGCTTGCAGGACCTGATCCAAAGCACGCTCGACAGCTATGACAGCGGCGTCAACATCATCCGCGTCAACTTTGACAAGGCCGACCCGCCCGTCTCCGTGATCGACGCGTTCCGCGACGTGCAAGCGGCGGAACAGGAACGCGACCGCCTGCGGAACGTGGCCGACGCATACGCAAACCGTGTGCTGGCCGAGGCCCGTGGTCAGGCCGCACAGCTCCTGGAAGAAGCCGAAGGCTACCGGGCCCAGCAGGTCAACCAGGCCGAAGGTGAAGCCAGCCGCTTCTCCGCCGTGCTGGAAGAATATCTCAAGGCGCCGGAGGTGACGCGCAAGCGTCTGTATCTCGAAACCATGGAAGAGGTACTTGGCCGCGTGGACAAGATCATTCTGGATGAAAACGAAGGTGCCGGCGGGCAGGGGGTTGTCCCATATCTCCCGCTGAACGAATTGCGCCGTAACACAGCGGAGGCCAACTGATGCGAAGATCTGCATTTCTTCTGCCCATCGTCGCGGTGCTCGCGGCCATCGGTCTGTCGTCCATTTACATCGTGGATGAACGGGAAAAGGCGCTCGTCCTGCAATTCGGTCGCGTCGTCGCGGTCAAGGAAGACCCCGGACTGGCTTTCAAGATCCCGATCATCCAGGAGGTCGTCCGCTACGATGACCGGATCCTGAGCCGCGATGTTGAACCGCTTGAGGTGACACCGCTCGATGACCGTCGTCTGGTCGTCGACGCCTTTGCCCGCTACCGGATCGCGGATGTGAACCGGTTCCGTCAGGCCGTTGGTACAGGGGGCGAGGCGTCAGCCGACCGCCGCATCGACGGGATCCTGCGGAACGAGCTGCGCGAAGTGCTGGGTTCGGTGTCATCGAACGACATCCTCAGCTCGGATCGTGCTGCCCTGATGCTGCGCATCCGCAACGGCGCGATTGCCGAGGCTCTCGCGCTGGGCATCGAAGTGGTCGATGTGCGCCTCAAGCGGACCGACCTGCCAGCCGAAAACCTCGACGCCACATTCGAGCGGATGCGGGCAGAGCGTGAACGCGAAGCGACCGACGAACGCGCGCGAGGCAACGAAGCGGCGCAACGTATCCGCGCCCAGGCGGACCGGACGGTGGTCGAGTTGACGTCGGACGCGGAACGGCAGGCGGAGATCATCCGAGGTGAAGCCGACGCACGCCGCAACGGGATCTTTGCGGATGCCTTTGGCGCCGACCCGGAGTTCTTTGAATTCTATCGGTCGCTCACCGCCTACCAGCGGTCGCTTCAGGGGTCGAACTCGACCATGGTTTTGTCGCCAGACAGCGAGTTCTTCAACTACCTGAAATCGCCCACCGGCGCCGCCGCCAACGCGCTTGCCGCGGGGCAGTAATGGCCTGGGTCCTCTTGGCCCTCGGACTTGTGATGCTTGTGGAGGGGCTGGCCTATGTGCTGGCCCCTTCGCTTATCGAACGGGTGCTTGAGGTGCTGCGCACGCTGCCCGAAAGCGCGCGCCGGCAATTTGGCGCCCTTGTTTTGGTCAGCGGGCTCATTTGTATCTGGCTGGCGTTTTTCATTGGATTGTAAGGGATTGCCCTCACGTTCGCTCACGGGCCGATCACGGCCTGTTGAAACGTCCGGGGGTCGATCCATCTTTGATGTTGCAAGCATGCAACCCTACATGCACCCTGTGCGCAGCCGCGCACGATCCGTGTGCAAGTGACCGATCAGGTCAATAATATTACGCAGGAGTACCCTGATGCAGCGACAGGCAATCGCAGTTTCACGACAGCTTTCCCCGACGCCCCTCATGCGCGCCCTCTGGCTTGGCGCGCTGACACTCGCCTTTGTGCTGGTGCAGGCGCTGATGGCGCAGGCCCGCCCCGAAAGCCTGGCCCCCCTGGCCGAACAGATCAGCCCCTCGGTGGTCAACATCACCACCTCGACCGTGGTCGAGGGCCGGACCGGCCCGCAAGGCATCGTGCCCGAAGGCTCGCCCTTCGAAGACTTCTTTCGCGAATTCCAGGACCGCAACGGCCCGGGCGACCGGCCCCGCCGCTCCTCGGCACTCGGCTCCGGTTTCGTGATCTCCGAGGATGGGTTCATCGTCACCAACAACCACGTCATCGAGGGCGCGGACGAGATCAATATCGAGTTCTTCAATGGCGACGAACTGACGGCCGAACTCGTGGGCACCGACCCCAACACCGACATCGCCCTTCTCAAGGTCGAAGCGGACGGCCCGCTGCCCTTCGTGCCCTTCGGCAACAGCGACAACGCCCGCGTGGGCGACTGGGTCGTGGCCATGGGCAACCCGCTGGGGCAGGGCTTTTCGGTCTCTGCCGGGATCGTGTCGGCCCGCAACCGCGCGCTCAGCGGCACCTATGACGACTACATCCAGACCGACGCGGCGATCAACCGCGGCAACTCGGGCGGCCCGCTCTTCAACATGGACGGGCAGGTGATCGGCGTGAACACCGCGATCCTGTCACCCAATGGCGGCTCCATCGGCATCGGCTTCTCCATGGCCTCCAACGTTGTGACCCGCGTGGTCGACCAACTGCAGGAGTTCGGCGAGACGCGGCGCGGCTGGCTGGGCGTGCGCATCCAGGACGTGACCGACGACATCGCCGAAGCCATCGGGCTTGAAACAACCGCTGGCGCGCTGGTGACATCCGTGCCCGAAGGCCCGGCCATGGAAGCAGGCATGCAGGATGGCGACGTGATCCTCAGCTTTGCAGGCGTCGATGTGGCCGACACCCGTGGCCTCGTGCGCCAGGTCGGCAACAGCCCCGTGGGCGAGACGGTGCGCGTCGTGGTCTTCCGCGAGGGCGAAACGGTGACCCTGCGCGTCACCCTTGGCCGCCGCGAGGAAGCCGAAGGCGCCGTGCCTGCCGTCGCCCCCGCACCGGACGAACCGGCAGAGGCGGAGACCAAGGATGTGCTTGGCCTGACCCTCAGCACGCTCACGGACGAGCTGCGCGAACAGCTTGGCGCCGATGCCGACCAGGATGGGCTGGCCGTGGTCGAGGTGGACGAGACATCCGAAGCCTACGAAAAGGGCCTGCGCGCCGGTGACATCATCACTGAGGCGGGCCAGCAAAAGGTCAACAGCATCAGCGAGTTCGAAGTGCGGCTCGAAGAGGTCGGCGAAGCCGGGCGCAAGTCGCTTCTGCTGCTCGTGCGGCGCGCGGGCGACCCGCGTTTCGTGGCGCTCAGCCTCGCGGAGTAACGGGGAGGTTACCCCCGGAATGACGAAAGGCGCCCCAAGGGGGCGCCTTTTTCTTTGGACAGCATTGGCGCGCCAATCGTAAGGCGCACCTGCTGGTGCGCCCCGCACCTCACGCCTCGCGCGCGATGGCGATCAGACCCAGCTTGCGGGCGGCGGCGATGGACAGCGCCTTGCTCTCCAGCCCTTCGGCGCTTTGATACCGCCCGATGGCGGCCCGCGTGCGGGCGTCCATCTCGCCGGTGATGGGGCCGCTGTAGATCCCCCGCGCCTCCAGCGCACGCTGGACGGAAGCGATGAAATCCGGGGTCACGTCGTCTTCGCAGATGATTTCGTACCAGGTTTCGCGGCGGGGCTGCACCACCTCCTGTTGGCTCTCGGTCTTGTAGATGGGCGGCGTCTGCACGCGGCCATCGCTGCTGATCTGGGCGGGCTGCAACAGGATCTTGCGCGTCACCGTCTCGATCACGGCGGGGGTCACGGACTTGCCCCAACAGGTGCCGGGGGCCGCACCGGGCGGCGCGCTGGCAAGCGAGATCGGGTCGATATTGGACGCCGACGTGACGGTGCCGTTGTCGGCACAGGCCGCCAGCGCAAGGGCGGCCACCAGAACGGGGACGAAGGGTTTGACTGTCATGCTCGGGCCTCTGGATGGGCTTTTGACGGCATCATAGCGGCGCCTGTGCCCCCTGCCTAGTCTTGCCTTGAGCGCAGGGGCCGGGGGGCCTCAGCGGTTCCGGCGGCTGTCCCATGTATCGGTCCGCGCCTCGGCCCCCATCTGCCGCCCCGTGTCCTCGGCCAGAAGCTGGTCAAGCAGGGGCGAGATATCCTCGATCTCTTCGGCCAGCACATGGGTGACATTGTGGGCGCGCTGCATGCGCCCCGTGACCTTCAGCATGCGGCCCGCCACCACCGCGCGGCGAAAGCGTTCGTAAATATGGCGCCAGACGATGATGTTCACCACGCCGGTCTCGTCCTCGAGCGTGAGAAAGATCACCCCCTTGGCCGTGCCGGGCCGTTGGCGCAGGATCACCAGCCCCGCCACCGCCACCCGCGCATTCAGCGGCGGCAAGTCCAGTTCGGACGCGCGCATGCAGGCCGGGGGGCGTGGCCATTGGGCAGGTCCCCTTGAGGGCGCCTGTGCGTGTGCGTGTGATCCGGGCGGTTGAAAAATCTGCATGAGAACAAAAATAGAACAAATACCCCGTGCCGCAAGGGGAAAAGCGGGGGGTCGTAAAAGGGGCTGGCAGCCTTATCTCCTGCCCGGTAGAGATATGCGGAACGCGAATTGAAGGGGCAGAGAGATGGCCAAGATCACCTATATCGAACATGGCGGGACCGAACATGTTGTGGACGTCGCCAATGGCCTGACGGTCATGGAAGGCGCGCGCGACAACAACATTCCGGGGATCGAGGCCGATTGCGGCGGCGCCTGCGCCTGTTCGACCTGCCATGTCTATGTGCATCCCGACTGGGTCGAAAAGCTGCCCGCCAAGGATGACATGGAAACCGACATGCTCGACTTCGCCTACGAGCCGGACGAGACCCGTTCGCGCCTGACCTGCCAGTTGAAGATCACGGACGCGCTCGATGGTCTGGTCGTGCAGATGCCCGAAAAGCAGATCTAGTCATGGTGGAGGCGCCGCGTCCGCTGTCGCGCCTTTTGTGCGCGTCCGCCCGCGGCGCGCGGCAATCGGTGCGCCCCTGGTTGGCGTCGCTGGGGTTGATGGCGGCCGTCGCACCCGTATGGGCCGACGTCATCACCGAGGCGCGCTATGCCGATCCCACCGACCGCTACGCACACGGTGTTCTGGGCGATGCCATCGAATGGGGCACGCTTGAGCTGGTGATGCAAGGCGGCGACGTGCGCCGTTTCGTGCTGCCGCGCGATCATGTGTTCGAGGATATCGCCCCGCGTCTGGCCGATCTTGACGGCGATGGCGCCCCCGAAGTGATGGTGGTCGAGGCCGACATGTCGAAAGGTGCCGCCTTTGCCGTCTACGGTGCGCAAGGCAAGATCACCGAGACGCCGCATATCGGGACGCGCAACCGCTGGCTCGCACCCCTGGGGGCCGCGGACCTCGATGGTGACGGTGTGGTCGAGATCGCCTATGTCGACCGCCCCCATCTGGCCAAGACCCTGCGCATCTGGCGCTACCGGGATGGCGCACTGCAGCACGTGGCCGACCTGCGCGGCGTGACCAACCACCGGATCGGCGAGACGGACATCGCCGGGGGCATCCGCACCTGCGGCCCGGGCCCCGAAATGGTGCTGGCCACAGCCAACTGGTCCGATCTGGCCGCGATCACATGGGATGGCCGCCAGTTCGTCTTTGACGATCTGGGCACCGACACAACCCGCCCGGCCTTTGCCCGGGCCATGGCATGCGACTGATCCGCCTCACCCTCGCCCTTGTTCTGGGCCTTTGGACCGCGCCGCTGGCCGCACAGGACCGGCTGACCCCCGAGCAGTTCCTCGACCTTGTCGCAAACCGCACCGCCTCCTTTTCCACCTTTCCGGGCCGCCAGCCCGTGGGGACGGAACAATTCCTGTCCCGCAGCCGCACCGTCTGGGCCCGCGCCAACGGCACCTGCGCCTACGGCCTCGTGACGGCGGAGGAGGGGCAGGTCTGTTTCGACTACGACGACGACCCGCCCGGCGTGCGCCACTGCTGGGTGCCCTTCCTGCGCGACGCGCGGCTTTTCGTGGCGTCCACCGACGATCTGGGCGAGGTGCAGGAAGTGGTGGAGATCAGCGACGAACCCGTATCCTGTACGCAAGCGCCGATGTCCTGATTGTCGCCCTGCTGTTGTCGCGTTGCGCCGGTTGAGGGTGCGGGAGCCTCCGGCGGGGATTTTTTGAACCAGAGAATTCGGACCGTCTGAGACACATTGTCAGCCGCAGTTTCCGTCCAGAGGTTCCCGGCCCCATGCGGCCGCGACACCGCAGCCTAGGCCACCGAACGCCCCCGTCAGTCCAGCGCCCGCCAGCCGATGTCGCGCCTGCAGAACCCGCCGGGAAAGTCGATGGCATCCACCATCGCGTAGGCAGCATCCGCCGCGGCCCGCAGCGAGGCCCCCCGCGCCGTGACATTCAGTACCCGGCCCCCGGACGCGGTGATCTTGCCGTCTTTCGCGGTTGTGCCAGCATGGAACACCATCCGGCTGCTGGTCTCGGGCAGCGCATCAAGGCCGCCGATCACCGCCCCCTTGTCGTAGCTGCCGGGATAACCCTCCGCCGCCATCACCACCGTGACCGCGTGATCGTCGGCCCAGTTGACCTGCGCCGTCTCCAGCCGCCCCTCGGCGGCGGCATGCATCAGGTCCAGCGCCTGCGCGCCTAGCCGCATCATCAGCACCTGGCACTCCGGATCGCCGAAGCGCACGTTGTATTCCACCAGCCGCGGCGCGCCGTCCTTGATCATCAGCCCGGCATAAAGCACACCCTGATAGGGCATCCCCCGCGCCGCCATCTCGGCCATTGTGGGGCGGATGATCTCGTCCAGCGCGCGCGTTGCAACCGCATCGGTCAGCACAGGGGCAGGGGTGTAGGCCCCCATGCCGCCCGTGTTCGGCCCCGTATCCCCTTCGCCCACGCGCTTGTGGTCCTGTGCCGTCCCGATGGGCAGCACGTCGGTCCCGTCGCACAACACGAAGAACGACGCCTCCTCGCCCTCCATGAACTCTTCGATCACCACCTCGGCGCCCGCCCCGCCGAAGGCACCGCCGAACATGTCGTCGATGGCCGCGTGGGCATCTTCGACCGTTTCGGCAATGATCACACCCTTGCCCGCGGCCAGACCATCAGCCTTGACCACGATGGGGGCACCCTGCGCGCTGACATAGGCCTTGGCCGCCTCGGCCTCCGTAAAATGCCCATACGCCGCCGTCGGCGCACCCGCCGCATCGCACACGGCCTTGGTAAACGCCTTCGACGCCTCAAGCTGCGCCGCCGCCTGGCTCGGGCCAAAGACCAGCACGCCTGCATCGCGCAACCGATCGCCCACGCCCGCGGCCAGGGGCGCCTCCGGGCCCACGATCACGAAATCAATACTCTCGGCCTCGACAAAACCGACGACAGCCCCGCCATCCTCGATGTCCAGCGCCGCGCATTCTGCAATCGCCGCGATCCCCGCATTGCCCGGCGCCACCACCAAACGGTCGCATTTGGGGTTCTGCAACACCGCCCAGGCCAAGCTGTGTTCGCGGCCGCCACCGCCCAAAATCAGAATGTTCATCGCTTGCTCCTTGGCCTTCGCTGGCCCGCGTTCTAAGCTGGCGCGACCCCCGGCACAAGGACAGCCCATGGACCTGATCGACGACCCCGTTCCCGGCTCGAACACGCCCGAGTTTTCGGTGTCCGAGATTGCTGGCCGCGTCCGCAAGCTGATCGAGGGCGAACTGGGCTGGGTCCGGATCAAGGGCGAGGTGGGGCGCGTCGTCCTGGCCCGCTCCGGCCACCTCTACTTTGACCTCAAGGACGACCGCAACGTCCTGTCCTGCATGACATGGAAAGGGCAGGTGCCGGGCTTAGGCACCATGCCCGAGGAAGGGATGGAGGTCGTGGCCGAGGGGCGCATGACCGCCTCGGGCTTCCAGTCCAAATTCTCGCTCAACGCCGAACGGATCGCCATTGCGGGGCAGGGCGCGCTGATGGCGCTGCTGGAAAAACGCAAGAAGGCGCTTGCAGCCGAGGGGCTATTCGACGACGCCCGCAAACGCCCCTTGCCCTACCTGCCAGAGGTGATCGGGGTCGTGACCTCGCTCCAAGGGGCGGTGATCCGCGACATCCTGCACCGGCTGCGTGACCGGTTTCCGCGCAAGGTGCTGATCTGGCCCGTCGCCGTGCAGGGGGCCGCCTGCGCGCCCGAAGTGGTGCGCGCGATCCAGGGGTTCAACGCGCTGTCCCCCGGCGGCGCCATGCCCCGGCCCGACCTGCTGATCGTGGCGCGCGGCGGCGGCTCGGTCGAGGATCTGTGGGGCTTTAACGAAGAAACGGTGGCGCGGGCCGCTGCCGCCTCGGACATCCCGCTGATCTCTGCCGTGGGGCACGAAACGGACACGACGCTGATCGACTTCGTGTCGGACCGTCGCGCGCCCACGCCCACGGCGGCGGCGGAAATGGCGGTGCCGGTGCGCCACGAACTGCTGGCCTGGGTCGAACAGGCGGGCGCGCGCATGACCGGCGCGGTCAGCGGTGCGATGCAACGGCGCGAACAGCGCCTGCGCGATCTGGCCCGCGCGCTGCCGCGCGCCGACGCGCTGGTGGACGTGCCACGCCAACGGCTCGACGTGGTGGGGGGCCAGCTTGGCCCGGCCCTGATCGCGGGCGTGCAGCGGCGCAAGGTGCGGCTGTCGGACGTGTCGGGCAGCCTGCGCCCGGCCACCTTGCAGCGCAGCATCGACGCGGAAAAACGGCGGTTGCAGGCGCTCTCGGCCCGGCTCGAACCCGCGCTTGCCCGCGTGGCGGCAGCGAAACGCGAGCGGCTCGACACCCGCGCCGCCCAGCTGACCCCGGCGCGCATCGCGCAGGATGCGGCGCGCAAATCCGAACGGCTAACGGATGTGACGGCCCGGCTGCACGCCGCAGGCCAGCGGCAGGTGGACAGCCTGCAGCGCAAGCTCGATGCCATGGACCGGCTGCGCGAAACGCTGAGCTACAAGGCGACGCTCGCGCGGGGCTATGCCGTCGTGCGCGGTGAGGGCGGCGTGCTGACGACCAAGGCGCAGGCCGAACAGGCCAGCGGGCTTGAAGTTGAATTCGCAGACGGTCGGCTCAAACTGGGCGGCGGCAAAGCGACGGCCAGGAAAGCAGCCAAAACACCCGAACAGGGATCGCTGTTCTAGGGCGCATCAGGATGCGCCTTACAGGTAAGGCGGATGCGTCATCCGCCTCAGACCCCGATCTTGGGGCCGTAGCAGATCATTTCCTCACCGATATCCTGCGCCTCGTACAATTCCGTGCTTGCCGGGTCATTGGCAAAGGTCGCGATCAGCCCGCCGGGCCCCTTTTCAAAGGTCCAGCATTGCGGGTCGGGTCGGTCTTCGTAGACAAAGCAGATCAGCGGCCCTTCGGCATACCAGCGCCCTTCCTTGCACTCACCATCCAGGAACGACCACGTCACGCGCCGGTTTTCATGATAGATTTCAGCGCCATAGGCTTGGCCTGCGCGCCCGTAATACAGCGTTTTGCCGGTGACATAGGCTTCGAATTCGGCGGCAGACATCGGCTCGGACGACGCGGCGCTGGCGCACAGCATGAAGGCGGCGATCAGGATGCGAAACAACATGCCCGCACTGTGCCAGAGGGCAGGCGCGCCCGCCAGTGCCTCAGGCCGGTTCCGGCATCAACTCGCCTTGAGGGGGCGCATCCGCCCACCGATCCACCCGCGTGTCCATGATGCGCCGCCACAGCGGCGGGATCAGTGCCAGCACCGCCATCACAGGCAGGGAATGGGGCAGCATCGGCATCCGGTCGGCATCCAGGTCAAGCTGGGGAAAGGCCGTGCCGGGCCGCGCATGATGCGCCGAATGGCGCGGCGCGTTCAGCATCATGGCCGATGAATACCAGTGCGGCGCATTCCACGAATGCGCGGGGCCGGTCGGTTCGGGCCGCCCATCGGCCCGTATCCTGCGCCGCAAACCATAGTGCTGCACGTAATCCGACAGCATCAACTGCACCTGCGCATAGGCGCTGATCAGCACGAGGCCCAGCAGGCCAGACAGTCCCGCCAGCATGAGTGCAGCGCTCAGACTGCCCAGCGCCCCCGCGATGTAAAACGTGTAAGGCGCGGGCAAGATGGCTCCGCCATGCCGCTGCCGCTCGGCCCGCAGCCCCGCGCGAAAGCTGCCCACCCATGTGCGCGGCAGATAGGCCCAGAACCCTTCGCCCCGCCGCGCCGTCGCCGGGTCATGCTCCGTTGCCGCGTGGATGTGATGCACCAGCCGGTGCGCGCTGGTGTGATGCCCAAACAGGATGGATGCGTAGCACGCCGCGCCCAGCCGAAATGCCCAGCGGTCGGCCCGATGGATCAACTCATGCGCGTTCGAATTCGAGATCTGACCAAAAAACAGCCCCGCCGCAACGATGATCAAGGCTTTGTCGAGCGTCGGCAGCTCCGTCCCCATCGCCCAGACGCTCAGCCCCAACAGCACGAAATGCGCCACCCCCAACACTTCCGACAATCGGTGCCCTGTCGCATCCGACGCGGTCACACGCACCGGCAGCTTGTCCAGAAAGAACACCACCACGGTAATCACCAGCACCGCCACAGCGGGCCAAAACCCACCCCACACACACGCTGCCGCGAGGCACAGACCCGGCAAAAAGCTCGCAATCGCAAAGGGTGCCAATGGCGGCATGCTCACAGAATCACTCCATTTTTCGATGGCGCAGCCTAGCACAGGGCACGCGCGCGCAAAGCTGACACCAATTTGCTGCCAAAGCGTGACCGATTGGCGGCGACATGGTGACGATAGGCGCGTGGAATGATCCGCAACGCGTCGCTTTTGGGCTGAACCCGCCCGAACCGCGCTGATACTCTCCGCCCAACACGCAGGGCAGGAGTGGTGCAATGGCACTCGATCAATCGACCAAGGGCAAGGGCGTCTGGAAATCCGGCAAGGGCAAGGGCCGTGTCCGCCCCAAGGGCCGCGCGCTCGAAGACCAGGCGTGGGACGAGGTGCGCACCCTGCTCGGCGACCAGCCCCGCCGCCGCGACCTGCTGATCGAATTCCTGCACCTGATCCAGGACACCTACGGCCACCTGTCGGCCGCCCACCTGCGCGCGCTGGCCGAGGAGATGCGCCTCTCCATGGCCGAGGTGTATGAGGTCGCCACCTTCTACGCCCATTTCGACGTGGTGAAGGAAGGCGAAACACCGCCCCCCACACTCACCATCCGCGTCTGCACATCCCTCAGTTGCGAACTGGCAGGCGCCCAACAGCTCAAATCCGCCCTCGAAACCGGCCTTGACCCCGCCCAAGTCCGCGTCCTCCGCGCCCCCTGCATGGGCCGCTGCGACACGGCGCCAACGCTCGAACTGGGTCACAATCACATCGACCACGCGACCCCCGAAAAAGTCCAGGCGGCCATCGCCGCAAACGACACGCACGCCCACATCCCCGCCTACGAAACACTCGAAAACTACCAAAAAACAGGCGGGTACGACGCACTCCTCACCCTCCGCACAAACGGCAACTGGGAAGACGTCCAAGCAAAAATCAAGGACAGCGGCCTCCGCGGCCTTGGCGGCGCAGGCTTCCCCTCCGGCACCAAATGGGGCTTCGTGCGCGCCAATGCAGGCCCCCGCTACCTCGCCGTCAACGGGGACGAGGGCGAACCTGGCACGTTCAAAGACCGCTACTACCTCGAACGCACCCCGCACCTTTTCCTCGAAGGGATGCTGATCGCCGCATGGGCGGTCGAGGCCGACACCTGCTTCATCTACATGCGCGACGAATACCCGGCAGTGCTTAAAATCCTGGCCGACGAAATCCACGCCCTCGAGGACGCAGGGATCGTCGCAAAAGGCTACATAGACCTCCGCCGCGGCGCAGGCGCCTATATCTGCGGCGAAGAATCCGCCATGATCGAAAGCATCGAAGGGAAACGCGGCCTGCCGCGCCACCGCCCGCCTTACGTGGCTCAGGTCGGCATCTTCAACCGCCCCACACTTGTCCACAACGTCGAAACGCTGCACTGGATCGCGCGCATCTGCCGCGAGGGACCGGAGGTGCTGAACAGCACAGAGAAAAACGGCCGCACCGGCCTGCGCAGCTACTCCGTCTCGGGCCGCGTCGCCAAACCGGGCGTCTACCTGCTGCCCGCGGGCTCCACGATCACCGACATCATCGACGCGGCAGGCGGCATGGCGGACGGGCATGTCTTCAAAGCCTACCAACCCGGCGGCCCATCCTCGGGCCTCCTCCCGGCCGCAATGAACGACATCCCGCTCGACTTCGACACGCTGCAACCGCACGGCACCTTCATCGGGTCAGCCGCGGTGGTGGTCCTGTCGGATCACGACCGCGCCCGCGATGCCGCCCTCAACATGCTGAAATTCTTCGAAGATGAAAGCTGCGGCCAATGCACCCCCTGCCGGGTGGGCTGCGAAAAGGCGGTCAAGCTGATGCAGGCGGACACATGGGACCAAAACCTGCTGACCGAGCTGTGCACCGCCATGACCGATGCCTCCATCTGCGGTCTGGGGCAGGCGGCCCCCAACCCGATCAAACTGACGATCCAGCATTTTCCGGACGAAATCTAAGACCTGGCAGGTCCGGTACTACCAATTCTTGTAAACGGCGCAGGGACACCCCTGCGCCCGCACGGCCTGACAGATCCGCGACACGGCCACACGGTCATTCCCGGACACACGCGCCATGTGATAGCCGGGCCGCCCGCGCACCCGGTTCCGGACAAACAGGATATCGACCTTCGCGTCGCTCAGCGCGCTGCAGGATTGCGCGACCTCTCGCGCCTTCGTCTCTGCCGCCGCCTTGGTCGACCCAAACCCGATCTGCGCCCCCCATTTGGGCAGGGTCGGCTTGCCCGGTATCCCCTTGATCTTGCTGACCTTCCGGCTGCGCGCCATGGCAAGGCAGGCAGGCATGAACGGCCTGTCCGCCTCCAGTGCGAAATCATGGGCCTCGGGCGGCGCATCCCGCCACTCCTCCGCCGTCAGGCCGGTGATGATCTGGACATAGTTGATGGTCTCGCGCGCCAACCCGCCGCCCTCCATGAACCCGTCCGCCCGGCGCTCACCGCCATTATAGGCCACCGCCGCCAGCCCCGCATTGCCATAGCGGCGCTGCAACTCGGCCAGATACTGCGCCGAACGCTCCATCGCCTCTGCCGGGTTGTAACTGTCTGAAAACCCGCGCAGTTTCGCCGTTCCCGGCATGAATTGCGCGATCCCCTGCGCGCCTGCCGGGCTCAGCGCATTGGCATCAAACCGGCTCTCCTGCCACAACAGCCGGGCAAAGAATCCGGCATCCAGCAGGTGGCGGCGGCTCGCATCCTCGATATGCTGGCAGATGTCGAATGCCGCGTGTTCGGGCCGGATACAGGCCACAGGCCCGAGGCTGCCATCGGAACACAGGGTGCCCGGCGTGCGGGCTGCGACCGGCCCCGGCAGCATGATCACAAGGATCAGGGTCACCGCCGCCCAGAACTCATACCTTTTCATGTCGCAAAGCCCGTATTAGGTGAAGGACAGCTGAAGTATCGGGGCATCATGGCATTTTTCAAGAAACTCAAGGACCGTCTGTTCAAATCCTCGTCCAAGATCGACGAGGGGCTGGAGGCGATTGTCGAAGATGGCGGCGTGGAAGAGGCCGCAGCCCCGGACCCGGAGATCATTCCGACCCCTGACCCGACCCCGGCGCAGACGCCCGTCGAAATGCCGCCGGTCTCCGATCCCATGCCCGCTCCGGCCCCGCTTGAGGCGCCACAGATCAGCGACCCCGAGCCGGTCTCCGAACCAATTGAGCCGCCTCTTGCGCCCGAACCGGACCCGATCATCGTTCCAGAGCCAGAGCCAGAGCCAGAGCCAGAGCCAGAGCCAGAGCCAGAGCCAGAGCCAGAGCCAGAGCCCGAGCCGATCAACGTCCCCGACCCGGAGCCGGAACCCACACCGCGCCCCACGGACGTGGCAATGGAAACCCCCGCCGCCGCGGTCGAGGAATTGCCACAGGCCGTCGACCCCGAGCCGGCGGCCATACCGGCCGCCGTCAATCCCTCTGCACTCGTCGATGCGGCCCCAGCCCCGGAGGAGCCCAAACGCGGCCTCCTCGGTCGCCTCCTCGGTCGCCGTGACACCGCTCCCGTCATGCGGCGCGAGCTTGACGACGACATGCTGGAACAGCTCGAAGAGTTGCTGATCGCCGCCGACATGGGCGTGGACACCGCCCTGCGCGTCACCGCCAACATGGCCGAGGGGCGCATGGGCAAAAAGCTGTCGGTGCAGGAAATCAAGGAACTCATGGCCCAGGAAATCGCCCGGATCATGGACCCCGTGGCCAAACCCCTGCCGCTTTACCCGCAAAAACCGCAGGTGGTGCTGGTCGTGGGCGTCAACGGCTCGGGCAAGACGACCACCATCGGCAAGCTGGCCAGCCAGTTCCGCGCCGCCGGAAAATCCGTGGTGATCGCCGCAGGCGACACGTTCCGCGCCGCCGCCGTGGAACAATTACAGGTCTGGGGCGACCGGGCAGGGGTGCCGGTGCTCACCGCCCCCGAAGGCACCGACCCCGCCAGCCTCGCCTTCGACGCGCTGACCAAGGCGCAAGCCGACGGCGCCGACCTTCTGATGATCGACACCGCCGGCCGTCTGCAAAACCGCGGCGACCTGATGGAAGAACTGGCCAAGATCGTCCGCGTCATCCGCAAGATCGACCCCAGCGCGCCCCACAACACGCTGCTTGTCCTGGACGCCACGACGGGACAGAACGCCCTGGCGCAAGTGAAGGTGTTCCAGGAGGTCTCCGACGTCTCCGGCCTGGTGATGACCAAGCTTGACGGCACCGCCAAGGGCGGGGTGCTGGTGGCGCTGGCCGACAAGTTCGGTCTGCCCATCCACGCCATCGGCGTGGGCGAACAAATCGACGACCTCTCCCCCTTCGACCCCGAAGACTTCGCAGCGGCGTTAACGAATTTGGAAGGTTCTTAAGTGAGCCATTATCAATGGGTTGAAAAATGTCCCACACTGGGACCCCCCTAAATGACAGCCTGGCTTGCCAGCATCGAAGGCACCGAAACCGGCCACACCGTCGCCCTCTATCTGGCCATCCTCGCGGCGTTTCTCCACGCCGTTTTCGGCGCCCTCCAAAAGGGCCGCCACGACCCCTGGCTGACCCGCGGCGCCATCGACGTCTCCTACGGCCTGATGGCCGCTCCCTTCGCCCTTTTCGTGGTGCCCTGGCCCGAGCCCCATATGTGGCCCATCTTCGGCGTCGTTTTCCTGATCCACGTCGCCTACAAGGTCCTGCAAGCCTGGGCCTACACCAAGGGCGATTTCACGGTCGTCTACCCCGTCGTCCGCGGCACCGGCCCGCTTTTCACGGTGATCGGCGCCTACCTCCTTTTCTCCGAAACCTTCACCCTGATCCAATGGCTGGGCGTCGGCGTCCTCCTGGCCGGCATCTACGGCCTCGCCCTCTACAACCTGCGGAACCTCGAAACCAACCGCGACACGCTGCCGATGGCCCTCGGCCTCGCGGTGATCACGGGCCTCTTCGTGGCGCTCTACACGACCTATGACGCCTATGGGATCCGGGCGACGGAGAACCCCTTCACCTTCCTGGCGTGGTTCTTCATGATCGACGGCATCTTCATGCCGCCCATCGCCTACATGCGCTGGCGCCGGATGGAGAACCCACCCACCGTCGGCCCCCTCATGACGCGCGGCGTGATCGGCGGGTTCGTTGCCTTCTTCTCCTTCGGCTCCATCATGATGGCGACCCGGCTGGACAAGGTGGGCGAGGCGGCGGTGCTGCGCGAGACTTCCACCGTATTTGCCGCAATCATCGGTTGGCTGGTGCTCAAAGAAACGGTAGGACCGCGCAGAATTGCCCTGATGGCGCTGATCGCCGCCGGGGCCGTGATCGTCGAGATGGGCGGATAGAAGGGCAGAACATGGCAGACGCGCGCGAGATCAATCCGCTTTTGAAACAGGTCCTCGAACTGGGCCCGCCGCTGGTCTTTTTCCTGATCTACCTGCGCATCCGGGACGAGACCTATGAATTCGCGGGCACCGAATACTCCGGCTTCATCGTCGCGACCCTGATCTTTGTCCCCATCATGCTCATTGCCATGGGCGTCCTCTGGGCCCTGACACGGCAACTCAGCCGGATGCAGATCTTTACGGCCTTCATGGTCATCTTCTTTGGCGCGCTGACCGCGTGGTTCAACGACGAACGGTTCTTCAAAATGAAGACCAGCATCGTCTACGGGATGTTCGCCCTGCTTCTGGGTATCGGCCTGCTGCGGGGCCAAAGCTGGCTGGCTTATGTGCTGGCCGATGCGGTGCCGATGCGGCACGAGGGGTGGATGATCCTGACCCGGCGGCTCTGCGCGATGTTTGCGACGCTGGCGGTCGCCAATGAGGTGATCTGGCGGACGATGTCCACCGACACATGGGTCAAGATCGAAACCTTCGGCTTTCCCATCGCGTTGGTGGCGTTCATCTTCCTCCAATTCGCGGCGCTGCAAGAACACATGATCAGCGAAGAAGACGATGAAAGCCCGCAGGCCTAGGCGCGCGCGCTTCGGACCTTCTCTGCATCATGTTGCCAGTTGCCTTGGCGCGGGGCGACGGCGAAGGCGACCTTGAGTGCCAGATCGCGCGAGATCATCGCCTCCAATGCCAGTTTGAACCGCGACTTGCGGGCGGCGCGGGCGCGCAAGGCGGCGACGTCCCATTCCAGCACCTCAGCCCCGGCCTGCAACCGTGTTGTGGCGGCGCTGGGTTGGTGCGACAGATACGCGACCTCGCCAACGAACAGATGCGGCGGCATCACGAAACGCTCGCCGCGTTTTTCGATCTGGATGGCGCCCGAGACGACATAGAACAGCGATGGCATCGGCGCGCCCTCGGTTGAGATGTCCGTGTCCGCGTCCAACGTGTAGCGCCGCGCGCGCGTAACGAGTTCACGGAAATCGCCCGGCGGCAGACCTTCGAACTGGGGATAGATGTCGCGATGGGCCAGCGGGATCGCGAGGGGAGAGTTGCGCCAAAACAGACTGCAGAGCCCGATGACATTGGCCACGCCCATCACGATGGATGTATAGATCGCCTCCCACAGCGGAACGTCGGCGGCCACGGCATAATACCAGATGTACAGAAGCGTGCCGGTCAAGATCATCAGACGCAGGATCACCTGATTGATGATCAAATATCCCAGCGTAAAGACAACGCCAGCGGCCAGCACGATCCACTCCGGCGGCACCAAATCGTTCAGCATTCAGGTCTTCCCGTTTCCCCGGCGGGAAGCGTGGACCGGAACGCGCAATTCTCAAAGCACTTTTTGAGACGGCTTGCATCAAAACCCCGATCTACGTCTTGCGTCCAAAGAGGGTCTGCTGCCCGGTCCTGTCCTGCTTGGCCGTGCGCAGATCAAGGTGCAGGGCCTGTCCGCGCTGCACGGCCGGGCGGCTGGCCACAAGGTCAAGCCAGCGGGCGAGATGCGGTTTGTCGTCGAGGGTTTGCTGTTGCCCCTCCCACAGCGAGGCCCAGGGCCAGATCGCCATGTCCGCAATTGAGTAGTCGCCCGCGACGTATTCATGGTCTGCCAACCGCCGGTCGAGTACGCCATATAGGCGTGCGGTTTCGTTGCGGTAGCGATCCTTGGCATAAGCGATGTCATGGCCCATTTGCGGCGCGTATTTCAGAAAGTGATGCGCCTGACCGGCCATGGGGCCAACACCACCCATCTGCCACATGAGCCATTGATCGACCGCGATGCGCGCGCGTTCGGTCGTGCCCCCGAATTGACCGGTCTTGCGGGCGAGGTATTGCAGGATCGCGCCACTTTCAAAGATCGAGATCGGCGCGCCGTCCGGCCCAATCGGGTCGGTGATCGCGGGCATCCGGTTGTTCGGCGCGATCTTGAGGAAGTCGGGTTTGAACTGGTCACCGGCGCCGATGTTGATCAGATGGACCTTGTAGGGCAGGCCGAACTCCTCAAGCGCGATCGACACTTTCCAGCCGTTGGGCGTGGGCCAATAATACAGGTCGATCATCATGTCCTCCGATATGTTCGGAGGTCATGATGCGGTTTTCTGTCCTATCGGCAAGGCGTGCGGCATTTGCGGCAGCGCAAAGATGCGCGACCAGCGCGGCGCGGCCTGGTTGGGCAGGGCATCTTGCAGCGCGTCAATCGGAACCGCGTCGGCCTGGCGCAAGGCGCGGGCGTAAAAGCGCAGGGCCCCGGCGCGGGTGTAGCCCGACCAGTGACAGACGCGCCGCCGCGGCTGGTCGATATGACCGTCAAAGCGGGTCAGGGCGGTCAGCGTGCGGGTGCAATCCAGCTGGATGTTGACGGCGTTCGGCATATGCAGCCCGGACCCCATCGCCCGGTCGCCGGACACGTCCGGAGCAATCAACCGTTCGAACATCAGGTCGAACAGATCGTTTTCACGGCTGGTCACGTTCAGCATTTCGGCGCTGCGGCCCGCTGGCGTGGACAGCGCCGTGTGCGCAACGCTGGCATAGCTGGCGCCGGTGATGGTCACGATGCGTTGGATGGCATGGCCGGGCAGATGGTGCAGCGCCTCGAGGATCACTTCGGAGCCCATGGAATGGGTGATCGCATGGACAGGACGGTCGGGCGCTATGCTGCGCAGGGTGCGGATCGCCTGGGCCAGCGCCTTGCCCGCGGCGCGGGCAGAGCGTTGCGCGTGCCACAGGTTGCCGCGTGCACGCCAGCCAAAGGCAATCGCCAGCCCTTCATCCGCGTGACCGCAGGCGAACCCCAGGGGACGCAGCCATTGCCGGTGCGTGTTGTCGAGATGTCGGGTCCGGCCAAAGATGCGGCTATGCGGGCAGAACCGCGTGTCGCCGGGATCGTATTTGAAGCCGTGGATCAGGATGATGATAGGGCCGGAACCCCGTGCTGCGTGGCGCAAGGCAGGCAGCGCCGGAGCAGGGGAGCCGTGCAGTGCCAATCCGCCCGCACCGGCGTTCAGTCTCAGGATGGGCATGTCAGCGCCTCCTACCACATTTTGTGGGGCTCCTATGACGCAGACATATGACGCGGCTATGAATTTTAAGTTACAGCACCGTGACGGTGTTGACGTGCAACAGTGGCGGGCGTACTCCATGCGCCGTGGCGATTTGTTACCGGATTGCGGGCCACGTTAAACACTTCCGCTAAAAGGTCAGGATGAAAGCCCCCCTTTCGCTTGACCCGCGTCTGGGGGTTTTTTGTGGCCTGACCCCGTTCCAGGCCCGCGATGGAGACTGAACATGTCCGACACATGGAATGCGCGCACCCGTGCCGTCCACGGTGGCACCCGCCGCAGCCAATATGGCGAGGTGAGCGAGGCGATTTTTCTGACCCAGGGGTTCGTCTATGATAGCGCCGAGCAGGCTGCGCAGCGGTTCGAGAAGGCGGGTGAGGACGAGTTCATCTATGCCCGCTATGGCAACCCCACCGTGCGGATGTTCGAAGAGCGGATTGCGATGCTTGAGGGGGCCGAGGACGGCTTTGCCACAGCGTCCGGAATGGCGGCGGTGTCGGGGGCGCTGACCTCGATGCTGAAAGCCGGGGATAGGGTCGTGTCGGCGCGGGCGCTTTTCGGGTCCTGTCTCTATGTGCTGGAAGAGGTGCTGACCCGCTACGGGGTCGAGGTCGAGTTTGTGGACGGGACCGACATCGAAGCGTGGCGCAGGGCGATTACGCCCGGCACGACGGCGGTGTTCTTCGAATCCATCTCGAACCCGACGCTTGAGGTTGTGGATATTCAGGCTGTGTCGGAATTGGCCCATGCGGTTGGTGCGACAGTTCTGGTCGACAACGTGTTTGCGACGCCAGTGTTTTCTGATGCCATCGCGCAGGGCGCGGATGTCGTCATCTATTCGACCACGAAACATGTCGACGGGCAGGGGCGCGCGCTGGGTGGTGTGATCCTTGGCACGCAAGAGTTCATCCGCAAGACGGTTGAGCCCTACATGAAGCATACGGGCGGTTCGATGTCGCCTTTTACGGCCTGGGTGATGCTCAAGGGTTTGGAGACGATGGAACTGCGCGTCCGGGCGCAGGCCGCGTCGGCCCTGCAGCTGGCGGAGGCGTTGCAACGGCATCCTGCACTGGCGCGCGTGATCTATCCCGGTCATCCCGGCCATGCGCAGCACGATCTCGTGGCGCGTCAGATGGGTGGCGCCGGTGGCACGGTGCTGTCACTGGACCTGGCCGGCGGGCAGGCCGCCGCGTTTAAGTTCCTGAACGCGCTGACCATTCCCGTCATCTCGAACAACCTCGGCGATGCCAAATCAATCCTGACCCATCCCGCGACGACGACGCACCAGCGGTTGCCGCAGGATCAAAAGGATATGCTGGGCATCACGCCGGGTCTGGTGCGCATGTCGGTGGGCATCGAACACGGCGATGATCTGGTGGCGGATATCCTGCAAGCCTTAGAAAAAGCACAATAATGCACAAACGGGCTATGCTGCTCCGCAGCGTCAGTTTCCCTATCTAAATGTCATCCATGTTGCACGGTCACACGTAACCGTTAGCAATATTGGAAATGTGCCGGGTGGGGATTACCTCTGAACGGCACGCAGATAGAAAGGGGGGCTACTTTATGAACATTCATACGCCCGACATCACCGCAATACCCGAGCGCGACGAGGCCGAAGCAGCACTGGAAACGCTCCGCCGCTGGGCCAAAAGCGCAACGACAACAGACATCATCGAGCTTGACCCGTCGGTCGCGCGGCTTGTGCCGGGCAGCGATGGCGTCGACTATCCGGCCTTTTCCCGCGACTACCCGGAAGGGTTTGCCGTGGACGCAGGGTATAAGGATACGCTGCCCGATTTGCAGAACGGTCCATCCAGCCTGATCCGCGGGGCCAAAACCCGCATCCAGCACGTGGGCATCTCGAACTTCCGCCTGCCGCTCCGGATCGAAACACGCGATGGCGCACCGCTGACGCTTGAGACGTCGGTGACCGGCACTGTCAGCCTTGAGGCGGACAAGAAGGGCATCAACATGTCCCGCATCATGCGGTCCTTTTACAAGCATGCGGAAGAAACATTCTCTTTCGGCGTGATCGAAGCGGCGCTGGACGACTATATGTCGGACCTGGAAAGCTTTGACGCCCGCATTCAGATGCGGTTTTCCATGCCCGTGCGTGTCGACAGCTTGCGGTCGGGTCTGTCGGGATACCAATATTACGATATCGCGCTGGAACTGGTCGAACAGGCCGGTGTGCGCAAACGGATCGTACATCTCGACTATGTCTATTCCTCGACCTGCCCCTGTTCGCTGGAACTGAGCGAGCATGCGCGCGCAACCCGTGGTCAGTTGGCCACGCCGCATTCGCAGCGGTCGGTGGCGCGGATTTCCGTGGCTTTGGAAGACGACGCTGACACTTTGTGGTTCGAGGACCTGATCGACGCATGCCGCCGCGCTGTGTCGACTGAGACGCAAGTCATGGTGAAACGCGAAGATGAACAGGCCTTTGCCGAATTGAATGCGGCCAACCCGATCTTTGTCGAGGATGCCGCGCGTCTGTTCAGCGAGCAGCTGTTGGCTGATGTGCGTGTTGGGGACTTCCGCGTCGTGGCCAGCCATCAGGAAAGCCTGCACAGCCATGATGCCGTGTCGGTCCTGACCGAAGGAGACACGTTCGCGAGCGACAGCATCGACCCGCGGATGTTCCAGACGTTGTTCCACACAGGCTAACGTGGGGGCGGAGGGCACCTCCGCCTTACGAAGTGAGAAGCGCGCCGTCCATGGCGCGCTTTTTTCGTTTTCACGCATGGTCTTGCAACCCGGCCATGCAGTATCGGCATTGGTAAGTTCAGCCTTGTCGACCTATGTTTGTTCCAACGGGAGGACACACAATTCACGCATGAAATGCGAGGTTTTACAATGGCTTATGTCTCCCATCCGAATTCATCCCTTCTGAGCAACATCCTTGACCGCGTCACTGCATTCTTTGCAGCTCTTGGTCATTCGGCTGCCATGTCGGCCGCCGCTGAAAGCCGGTTCCGCCGCATCGAAGCGCTGCGCGCCAAGTCGGACGAAGAACTGGCAGCGATGAACCTGCGGCGCGAAGATATCGCGGCGTACGTCTTCCGGGACATGATGCACCTGTGACCTGTTTGCGGCGCCCATCGGTGTCGCACACATGCTGACCTAACGGCGCGGTGCCAGTTGCTTGACACCGCCCGCACAGCCCGCCAACGCTGAGCGCAATGATCGACCTGCGCCCCGTTGGATATGTGATCGGCCTGCTTGTGGCCGTGCTTGGACTGGCCATGATCCTGCCGATGCTCGTCGATGTGGCGGAGGGGCGGGGGCACTGGCCGGTCTTTGCGGAATCCGCCCTGATCACCGTTCTGACCGGCGGTATGATCGCGCTGAGTTGCCAAAACGGCCTGCGCGAAGGGCTGACGATCCAGCAGACTTTTCTTCTGACGACCGGCGTCTGGCTGACCTTGCCTATTTTTGGCGCGCTGCCCTTCTTTTTTGGCGAGACGGACGCCCGCTTTGTCGATGCATTTTTCGAGGCGATGTCGGGCCTGACCACCACTGGCTCCACAGTCCTATCCGGCCTCGACACGTTGCCCAAGGGGCTGTTGTTGTGGCGCGGGATCCTTCAATGGCTGGGCGGCATCGGGATCATTGTTGTGGCCATGGTGTTCCTGCCGGAATTGCGGGTCGGCGGCATGCAAATCTTTCGTACCGAAGCCTTCGACACCTTTGGCAAGATCCTGCCCCGCGCGACTGAAATTGCAAGCCGCATCTCGGTCATCTACGTGGCTTTGACCCTGATTTGCGCACTCTGCTATATCGCCGCTGGTATGGGAGCGTTCGATGCCACCGTGCACGCGATGACCACCATCGCGACCGGCGGGTTTGCGAATTACGACGCCTCCTTTGGCGCATTCGGCCCTGCCGTGTCTTACGTCGCGACCGTGTTCATGATCCTGGCGGCACTGCCCTTTGTCCGGTTTGTCCAGCTGAGCGCAGGCACCGCCCAACCGCTGTTGCGAGACCGGCAAATCCACGTCTTTCTGATCACCGCCTTTTCCATCGTCGGCGTCATCGCGGCCTGGAACCTGTGGCAGCAAAATGCAGCAGACGAGGGCGCGGTGCGCGCGGCCCTGTTCAACACCGTGTCATTGATGACCGGCACAGGATACGCCAACGCCGATTATGGCCAATGGGGTAGCTTTGCGGTCGCGGTCCTGTTCTTCACCGGCCTGATCGGAGGCTGCGCGGGCTCGACCGCCTGTTCGATCAAGGTGTTTCGCTATCAATTGCTGTTCGCCTCAATCAAGGCACAGTTGCAGAAAACCCGCAGCCCCCATGGCATCTTCACCCCACGCTACGCGGGCCGCCCAGTGGGCGAGGATGTGCTGAACTCGGTCATGTCGTTCTTCATGTTCTTTGTAGTTACGCTGGGTGTCTTGGCCGTGGCGCTGGCGATGACGGGTCTCGACTTCGTCACCGCGCTGTCGGGGGCCGCAACGGCGCTCGCCAATATTGGACCGGGGTTCGGGGATCAGATTGGTCCCGCTGGCAACTTCGCGGGCCTGAATGACACGGCCAAGTGGTTGCTGGCCGCCGCAATGTTGATTGGGCGGCTCGAACTGATGGCCGTCTACGTGATGTTTACCGTTCAATTCTGGAGAGCGTGATGACGCAAAACCGCCCCCTTGGTGCACAGATTTCGCACATGCTCAAAGACCGCGGGGTCGATGTGATCTTTGGCATTCCGGGCGTGCACAATCAGGAAATGTACCGCGGCATCGAAGAGGCCGGGATCACCCACGTGCTTGCGCGCCACGAGCAGGGCGCGGGGTTCATGGCCGACGGGTATGCGCGGGCGACGGGCAGGCCGGGCGTGGCCTATGTCATCACCGGACCGGGGCTGACAAACATCATGACGCCGATGGGGCAGGCGTACAGCGACAGCGTGCCGATGCTGGTGATTTCGTCTTGTCTGGACGAAACGGCAGCGACGAAGGGCCAGTTGCACCAGATGAAGGACCAGCGCGCGGCAGCAGAAACCGTCTGTGACTGGTCGGAAGAGGCGCGCACGGCGGAGGCGGCTTACGCGCTGATTGATCGAGCCCTGATGGAGTTCGACACACGCCGCGCCCGTCCAAAGCACCTGCAGGTGCCCATTCGCGTGCTTGAAGCGGATGCGCCATCGCCGCCGCCCACACCGAACAGCGAACTCGCAGGCGACATCCCGCGGGATGACCTGACGGTGCGGCGCATCGCGGATGCTCTGATGTCAGCCAAGCGCCCTGCGATGGTGCTGGGGGGCGGCGCGACCATTGGCGCGTCGCTTTATCCCAAGCTCGCAGATGCCGTTGGCGCTGCGGTTTTCACCAGCTATGCAGGCCGCGGCATCATGCCGCCAGACCATCCCTTGTCGTTCGGGGCGACACTCGCGCGCCCCGAGTCTGCGCGGGTGCTGAACACGGCTGATCTGGTGTTGGTCGTCGGCTGCGAGTTGGCCGAAGTCGATCTATGGCGCAGCGCATTGGGGTGTGATGCCCCCATGATCCGCATCGATATTGACCCCGCGGTGCTCGCCACACATCAGCGGTCGCAGGACCGCATCGTGCTGGGCGAAGGCTATGAGATCATGGAGGCTGTGCTCGATGCGGTTGCGGGCCAGACGCCCGCGACCCTGTGGAACACGGCAGAGATCGCGCAGACACGCACCCGCTGGCGGGCCGAGGTCGATGCCGAACGCCCGGGCATCGTCCCTGTCTGCAATGCCCTGCGCGACTGCCTGCCGGACGGCACCATGATCTATTCCGACATGACCCAGTTCGCCTATACGGCCAAGGAAGTCTGGGATATGGATCGCCCCGGCCACTGGCACCACCCGACTGGCTTCGGCACCCTCGGCTATGCAACACCGGCAGCCATCGGCGGCGCTGTCGCCCGCAACGGCAAGCCCACGATGGCCATCATCGGCGACTACGGCTTCCACTACACAATGCAGGAGTTGGGCGTAGCGGTCGAACTGGGCCTGCCGCTGCCCATCATCCTGTGGGACAACGGCAAGCTGAAAGAGATCGAGGAAAGCATGGTGCGCGCCCAGATCGCGCCCAACGCTGTCGTCGCACGCAACCCGGATTTCTGCAAACTGGCCGAAGCCTTTGGCGCGTCTTCCGAAGCGCCCCACACCCTGCACGACATGCAAAACGCCGTCCGCGCGGCGTTTGACGCAGACGGTCCGACACTGATCTACCTCACACCAGATATCGCCATTCCGACTTGATGCTTCTTCTGGCTGAAAATACTTCGGGGGTTTGGGGGCAGAGCCCCCATTCATTCGTAAATCGTGTCGCGCAGCGTCCTTTGGATCACATCTTGGATCCCTCGGCGCGGTAGATCCCGCCCCAGGTCTTGCCTGCGATGTAAGCCGGGCACCCTTTCTTGCGGGTGTTGACGATCAGAAACCACATGGTTTCACCGGGACGGCCCGCGCGGCTGTACTCACAGCCCAGGGGATGCGTCCACCATTGCCCCTGATGCGAGGCCGGCGGTTTCACAACGGCCGTCGCCGCCACAACCTGTGCCGCTGGCACGATGACGAACGCGGCTGCAGCCGCCGCCTTGATAAGGAATTTGAACATGACACACTCCGTTCACTGAAAAAGGATCAGCGCCCCCACGCCTTGCCCCGACAGTGAGCCGGGCCGCGTTAACGCGGACCTAACGGCGCGCCTCGGAATGTGGTGGATTTTAACGAATGGTCATCAGTCCCAGCAGCTGACCAGCACGGTCATACCGGTCGCCGCCTCTGACAGGTCCACCGGATCAATAGGTGCAGCGCTGTTCGTGCCCGCGGCGGCCATTCCAGCCTGCGACAGCACGTCCTGCAGCACCTCGCGGTCAAGGGCAAAGCGCACGCCGTCCGGCAGCGCGCGACCGGTCTGCGCGTCGGGGAGCAGCATGCCAAGCACGCCGCCGCCTGCATCCAGCACAGGACCGCCCGCATCGCCCGGCAGCGTGTTCATCGCCAACCGTGTCACGTCGGGCTCACCGTTCAGGCCGCGCACATCGCTGAGCGTGCCAAAGGTCATCGACGGCGCGCCAAGCACCCCCTCGAAACTGAAACCGGCGGCGGCCACTTCGGATTGCAGACGCGGTTGCGCCTCGGCAAAGCGTGCCACAGCGCGCGGCGCGAGCAGCGTTTCAGGTTTCAGCACGGCCACACCACGCGCGTCATCCAGAACCGACACCTCCGCCTCGATGTCTGAATCGAGCGTCACGCGGGCGCAGCTGTTGACCGCCTCAACCGTGGTCAGGACCGTGCCGCGTCGATCCACGAAAAAGCCCGAGCGCGACAAGCGCGGTTTGCGGATTTCCAGCCCCGACACAAGGTCAATGGCCTGCTCGGCGGTGCTGGCACTGGTCGGAATGACGCCGTCGATCCGGACAAAGCTCTTCTCCATCTCGTCCATCAACCGCGTGCGTCGTTCTTCGTCCCCGGCAGGCCAGACCACGGTAAAGCCCTTGATCTGCCCGTCCTCAAGCGCCACGCGGGTTTCGGACACGCGCGTGGCATCCTCGCCCACAAGCGTGAACGACCGCTCCGTGCGCGTGCGCGGCCCGTCGAGCGGCACGATGTCGAGCGTCTGCATGATATCATAGAGGCCAAAGAGCGTCGTCTGATCGCCCTCTTGGCTGATCAGCAGAATGGTCGCTTCCAGGTCGCCCGTGGCTGTGTAATGGGCAAACGGATACTCGTATTTATCGAAGGCCACGATTTCTGTTGGCATCAGCATCTCGATCCCTGCGGTATCATCTCGCACGATCTCGAGCCCCAGCCCGTCCAGCACAGAGTTGTAGTCCTGCAAAAGTGCCGCGCGCTGGCGCGTGGTCAGGATGCCCGTCACGTCAAAGCCCTCGCGCTCTTGCCAGACCGCCATCGCATTGCGCGTACCGCGACCAAAGGCACCATCGATGCCCCCCTGATAGGTACCCGCCCACTGCAGGGCGATCTGCAGATCCTCGCGCTCGGCGCGGCTCAGCTGCCGCTCGCTGCGCTGCGCCTGCGCAGGCGTTTCATCGGCGGGTTCAGGGGCAGGCAGCTCTGCTGTGGGTTCGGGAGTCTGCGGTGTTGTTGGCGCCGTAGGCAAAGGCGCGTTCACCACGCCGCGGTTCAGCACATTCGCCCCAATGGGCCAGAACTGCTGCCGAAAGGCAGAGCTGAGTGCGATGTAGCTGTCGCGGGGGATCACCCCCTCGGACCGATAAACGCGCAGCACTTGCTGTGCGTCCGACCGTGCGTAGGGACCAAGTGCAATGCCATACCATCCGCCGCCCAGGGCAAACCCGTTCACATCCGGCAATTCCGCGGCATAGGCGCGCGCGCGTTCCGTTGCGGCATTCAGGTTCGGCTGGGCTTCGATCTGGATCCAGACCGGATCCTCCTGTGCCGCGGTCCCGACAACCGATGCAAGCACCATCACCCACGCCAGCATCATACGCTTTAACATCCGCCCATATCCCCTTGGTTGGTCTTGGTGCCATACTTGAACTTCGGCGCAGATTAAGCAGGATTTCGCCACAATGGAAATGGTGGAATACCCGCAAAAAGCCTCCTCGCGCGCAATTGACCATTCGGGGGGCGGGCCGTAGGAAAGGCACGCAAACTCAACCGATGGCAGCCTCCCATGTCCGACACCGTGACCACGCCCAAATCCTTCCAGGAGATCATCCTGCGTCTGCAGAATTACTGGGCGGAAAAAGGCTGCGCCGTGCTGCAACCCTACGACATGGAAGTGGGGGCAGGGACGTTCCATCCGGCCACGACGCTGCGCAGTTTGGGCACTCGGCCTTGGGCTGCGGCTTACGTCCAGCCGTCGCGCCGCCCGACCGACGGGCGGTATGGCGAGAATCCCAACCGGTTGCAGCACTACTACCAATACCAGGTGCTGATCAAACCCAGCCCGCCCGACCTTCAGGACCTGTACCTTGGCTCGTTGCGCGCCATAGGCATCGACATGGACCTGCACGATATCCGCTTTGTCGAAGACGACTGGGAAAGCCCCACCCTGGGCGCCTGGGGGCTTGGCTGGGAGGTCTGGTGCGATGGCATGGAAGTGTCGCAATTCACCTATTTTCAACAGGTTGGCGGGCATGATTGCCACCCCGTGTCGGGTGAGCTGACCTACGGCCTCGAACGGCTGGCCATGTATATCCTGGGCGTCGATCACGTTATGGACATGCCCTTCAACGACCCGCAGACGCCCATTGCGCTCAGCTACGGCGACATCTTCAAGCAGACGGAAGAAGAATACGCCCGCTGGAATTTCGACACCGCCAACACCGAGGTGCTGTTGCGCCATTTCGAAGAGGCGGAGGCCGAGTGCGAAAAGGTTCTTGCCCAAGAGCATGACGACCCCAAAACCGGCAAGCGCATCATCATGGCGCACCCGGCCTATGACCAGTGCATCAAGGCATCCCACATCTTCAACCTGCTGGACGCGCGGGGGGTGATTTCCGTCACCGAACGCCAAGCCTATATCGGACGTGTGCGCGCGTTGGCAAAACAATGCGCCGACGCTTTCGTGCAGACCCGCGCAGGCGGCTGGCAACCCGAGGATGCAGCGTGACCTATACCAATGCCACCCCGGTGCTGCGCGTCTCCGACTACCAGCGGGCCAAGGCGTTCTATGTGGACGTGCTCGGGTTTGAGGTCATGCAGGAAGCGGGCGAACCGATCATCGGTTTTGGCATCTTTCGGGCCGGTGCGGCCCAGATCTTCCTGATCGCATGGGAGGGGGCAGAGGCCGCATATGACGGCTGGCGCGTTTATCTCTACCCGCAGGATCTGGACGCGCAACTGGCCCATATCGCGTCGACCGGCACCGCGGTGACGGGGCCAACGGTCACCGAATACGGCATGCGAGAGGTCCAGCTGACCGATCCCGACGGCAACGTCATCTGCCTGGGCGAGGATGCGGCGTGAGCGGAAAAATCATTGGAATTGTCATCGTGCTGAGTGGGATCATCGCGGGCGCCGCCCTTTATTACCTGCAAGTCTACGGTTTTTATGAAGAGGTGCAGGTGGCCGAGGTGAACCTTGTGTCGGTCGTGTCGGGCGAACCCGAGCCGATCCCCTTCGACACCTTTCAGGCCATCGACGCCGACAGCTCGCCCATCCGCTACCGGGCCTGCTTTACGACCGAACTGTCACTGGCCCTGCTGACGGAAACCTATGTGGGCCTCGACGACATCACCCCCCGCAACGCGCCGGGCTGGTTCGACTGTTTCGACGCCGAAGCCATTGCGGGCGAGTTGGACGCCGGGACCGCCTTGCCGTTCCTTGGCGAAAAGAACGTTGATTTCGGCGTCGACCGGGTTGTCGCCATCACCGAAGACGGGCGCGGCTATGTCTGGCACGAGCTGAACGATTGCGGCGAAAAAGCCTATGACGGCACGATTGTGGGCGAAGAATGCCCAAGACGGGACACTGACTAATGCCTGACCTCCTGATCGAACTCTTCTCCGAAGAAATCCCCGCGCGGATGCAAAAACGGGCCGGTGAGGATCTGCAAAAGCTGGTCACAAACGGTCTGGTCGAGGCGGGCCTGACCTACGCCTCCGCCGCCGCTTTCACCACGCCGCGCCGCCTGTGCCTGACGGTCGAGGGGCTGCTGGCGGAAAGCCCCACCACACGCGAAGAGCGCAAAGGCCCCAAGGCCGACGCACCCGAAAAAGCGATCGAGGGGTTCTTGCGCGGTGCTGGCC
This sequence comes from Tateyamaria omphalii, assembly GCF_001969365.1. NCBI lineage: Bacteria > Pseudomonadati > Pseudomonadota > Alphaproteobacteria > Rhodobacterales > Roseobacteraceae > Tateyamaria > Tateyamaria omphalii. Next base: position 1,000,154 of record NZ_CP019312.1, read on the forward strand.
TGACCCGCGACCAGGTCGAGGAACGCGAAACCCCCAAAGGCAACGTCCTCTTCGCCGTGATCGAAAAGCCGGGCCGCCCGGCCGCCGAGATCATCGCCGAGGTGCTGACCCACACCATCCGCACCTTCCCCTGGCCCAAATCCATGCGCTGGGGCGACGGTGCCCTGAAATGGGTGCGCCCGCTGCACTCGATCCTGTGCATCCTGACGGATGAAGCCGGGACAGAAGTTGTGCCTGGCGATGTCGACGGCATCACGTTCGGCGACACGACCGAAGGCCACCGTTTCATGGCGCCGGGCCGGTTTTCCGTCACGTCCTTCGAGGATTACGAGCGTAAGCTCAAGCAAGCTCGCGTCGTCCTGAACGCTGCCGACCGGGCCGAAACCATCTGGCACGACGCCACCAACGCGGCCTTCGCCAGCGGGCTCGAAGTGGTCGAGGACAAGGGCCTGCTTGCGGAAGTCGCGGGCCTTGTCGAATGGCCCGTGGTGCTGATGGGCAAGATCGGGAGCGACTTCCTCGATCTGCCGCCCGAGGTGCTGCAAACCTCCATGAAAGAGCACCAAAAGTTCTTCTCCGTCCGCAACCCCAAAACGGGGCGCATCGAACGGTTCGTCACGGTGGCGAACCGCGAAACGGCGGACAACGGGGCCACGATTTTGGCGGGCAACGAAAAGGTGCTGAGCGCACGTCTGGCGGACGCCAAATTCTTCTGGGAGAATGACTTACGCACCGTTCGTGACGTGGGACTTGAAGGCATGGCCAAGCCGCTGGCCGATGTCACCTTCCACAACAAACTGGGCTCCCAAGCAGAACGCGTCGCCCGGATCGAAGCGCTCGCCCGCGAGCTTGCCCCCGTGGTCGGCGCCAAACCCGACCTCGCCGCCGAAGCGGCCCGCATCGTCAAGGCCGACCTCGCTTCCGAAATGGTTTACGAATTCCCCGAATTGCAGGGGATCATGGGGCGCTACTATGCCCAAGCGGCCGGCCACGACGACGGCGTGCCCGAGGCCTGCGAAGACCACTATTCGCCGCTGGGTCCGTCCGATGACGTGCCAACTGCGCCAGTGTCAGTCGCCGTGGCGCTGGCGGACAAGCTGGACACCCTGACGGCATTTTGGGTGATCGACGAAAAACCAACGGGATCCAAAGACCCCTTCGCATTGCGCAGAGCCGCACTGGGAGTTGTGAGGTCTGTTTTGGCCAACGACATCAGAATGCCACTCGAAGCTATTCTGGCCATATTGGCTCCGACGATTGCTGGCGAAGCAAAGGGTCGTGGGTTGCGCGAAGCTCGTTACATTCTTGGGTCGGTGATGAAGGAAGTCGGCGTAGACGACGTTTCTGACGAATTAGTCGATGCGAAACTCAAAAAAATGGAGATCGACGTCGATACCCAAGAGGGTCTCGAAATTGTTCGAAAGCGAATGGGTCAAGTTCGTGATCTCCTCGCCTTCTTCCACGACCGCCTCAAAGTCTACCTTCGCGACCAAGGCATCCGCCACGACATCATCGACGCCTGCATCGCGATGCCCCAAAACGACGACCTCACCCTGCTGGTAAAACGGGCGCGCGCCCTCTCCGAAACGCTCAAAACCGACGACGGCGAAAACCTGATCCAGGGCTTCAAGCGCGCCAACAACATCCTGACCCAGGCCGAGGAAGCCGACGGCGTCGAATACTCCTACGGTGCCGACATCAAATTCGCCGAGGAACCGCAGGAAAAAGCCCTCTTCGAAGCGCTCGACGACGCCGAGGCCAAGATCACCCCGGCCATGCAAGCACAGGACTTCGCCACCGCCATGCACACCATGGCCACCCTGCGCGGCCCCATCGACGCCTTTTTTGAAACCGTGCAAATCAACGCCGACAATCAGACGGTCCGCCGCAACCGCCTGAACTTGCTCAGCCGTATACGCACGCTGTGCCTGTCGGTCGCGGACCTGACCAAGGTCGAAGGCTAAACCCTTCTTCTGACTGAAAATACCACGGGGGTGAGGGCGCAAGCCCGAGGGGGCTGGCCCCCTCCCTCCGCCTAAACACCTGCACCACCGCTCAAAATCCTTGTCACACCAATGTCACAAGGTATGGTGCGCGGCGAAAGGATCGCCGCAGTGCAGAATAATCCAAACACCACGCTGGTCACGCCCGACGCCCCCATCGCGAACGACACGCATGGCGGGCGCGCGAAATGCTTGCAACGCCTCAAGCGGCTTGACCTGCCGGTGCCTACAACCGTCGCGCTGTCCTTTAGCGCAGTGCACGATATTGCGAACGGACACCTGCCGGACATCCGGGCGATTCTCGATCAATTCCCGGACGATGCGCTTCTATGCGTGCGCCCCTCGTCTGAGGACCCCGATTGGGGTGGCCCGTCTGCCATCCTCAACATCGGCATGAACGACACGCGGTTCGAGACACTGTGCGGCACGCTCGGCGTGGATGCCGTCTCCGCCCTCTACAACCGCTTTGTGCAAAGCTACGCGATCCATGTGGACCGGCTTGATCCCGACATGTTCGATGATGTGACGGGCGAGGGGCCGCAAGCCCTGCTGCAAACGCTTGAGGCGTATGAACGCGAAACCGAAACGCCCTTCCCGGCCACACGGGCCGAGCAGCTGGCGGGCGTTCTGAAATCCATGGCCCGCGCGTGGGAGGGAACCTCTGCCCGTCTCTTGCGCCAGGCGAAGGGCGCGCCTGCCGATGCGGGCCTTGGGCTTGTCGTGCAGCAAATGGCGTTCGGCGTGGGGCAGGGCGAAAGCGGGTCGGGCGTGCTGCAGCTTGTGTCCTCCAAGACCGGTATGCCCCAGATCACCGGGCGCTACCTGCGGCAAAGCCAGGGGCGCGACGCCCTGCGCCGTGATGCCAACAGCCTGTTCATCACCCGCGACCCGCGCGGCCCTTCGCTCGAGGATCAGGTGCCGGGCGCCTTTGCCCAACTGGTCGACCATGCCCGTCTGATGCGGGTAAAGCTGCGCGAAGAGATGCAGGTCGAATTCACCATTGAAAACGGGTACTTGCACATCCTCGATGGCGTCCGCGTGTCCCGGTCCTCCCGGGCGGCGGTGCGCATCGCTGTCCAGCTTGCCCGGGACGGCGTCATCCCGCGACAAGAGGCGCTCATGCGGATCGAACCGCGCACCCTGAACGAGCTTCTGCACAGGCAAGTGGATCGCCATGCCAAGCGCGATATTCTGGGCTCCGGCATCGCCGCCAGCCCGGGCGCGGCTACTGGCCGCTTGGTCTTCTCCTCGAACGAAGCACAGGCCAGCGCCGCCCGGCGCGAGGATTGCATCCTCGTGCGGCGCGAAACCTCGCCAGAGGATATTCGAGGCATGCATGCCGCCAGCGCCGTCATCACCGAACGGGGCGGCATCACCAGCCATGCTGCCGTGATTGGCCGGGGGATCGGTCTGCCCTGTGTCGTGGGCGTCAGCGACATGCGCTTTCAGACTCGCAAGGGGCAGCTGATGACGCAGGATGGTCGTGTCCTCAACGCGGGCGACATCGTGACCGTCGACGGCACCAACGGCACCATCCTGCTTGGCGCGCCCGAGATGCAGGAGGCGGCGCTCGATGACGCGTTCACCGACCTGATGGACTGGGCCGATGCGGAACGCGATATCGGCATCCGCGCCAACGCCGATACGCCCGCCGACGCGCAGACGGCGCGCAATTTCAACGCGCAGGGCATCGGCCTCTGCCGCACCGAGCACATGTTCTTCGAACCCGGTCGCCTCACCGTCATGCGCGAGATGATCTTTGCCAGCACCAGCGACGACCGCCGCGCGGTGCTGGCGCGGCTCCTGCCGATGCAGCGCGCAGATTTCATTCAGCTTTTCAAGATCATGCAGGGCAAACCTGTCTGCATCCGGCTGTTCGACCCGCCCCTGCATGAATTCCTGCCCACCGACCGGAACGGTCAACGCGAGCTTGCGGACGCGCTGAACCTGCCGCTCTCCGACGTGACCCGGCGGATCGAGGCGATGATGGAATACAACCCCATGCTCGGCCTGCGCGGGGTGCGTTTGGGTGTCACGGTGCCCGAGATTTACGAGATGCAGGCCCGCGCCATCTTTGAGGCGACGATCGAGGCCAGCAGCGAAGGCGATCCGGTCGTGCCGGAAATCATGATCCCCCTCGTCAGCGCCAAGCGCGAGGTTGAACTGGTGCGCGCACGTGTGGACGCGGTGGCAACTACCGTCGCTATGACCGCCGGGGCGGCGTTCGACTACAAGCTGGGTGTGATGGTCGAAACGCCACGCGCGGCCTTGCGGGCCGGTGATATCGCACAGCATTGCAGCTTTTTGTCTTTCGGCACCAATGATCTCACCCAGATGACCTACGGTCTGTCGCGCGATGATGCGGGGCGTTTCATGTCCGACTATGTCCGACAAGAGGTGTTTGTGGAGGACCCGTTCCATTCCCTGGACATCGACGGGGTGGGCGAGCTCTTGCAGCTTGGATCGGAACGCGGACGCGCCGCGCGCCCGGACGTGACATTGTCTCTGTGCGGGGAACATGGGGGTAATCCCGAATCAATCGCGTTCTGCCGCAACGCCGGATTCGACTATGTTTCCTGCTCTCCGTTCCGGGTCCCAGTGGCTCGGCTGGCTTCCGCTCAACTGGCAATTTCCCACAAAATCAAGTAGCTCGCGGTTCGCGGTTCCGCAGCATTCAGTGTGTCACAACAAGCCATATTACGCTGATGCATAGCGGCCATGTGCGACCAAATCGCTCGAAAACTGGACGTCAAGGCCAATTTTTACTAAATGCGCCGGATCAAGAATGATCCTGGGGTTGATCAATGCGAAGTTTGGTGAAGGCGCTTCTGGCGAGCTGCATGCTCGTGGGCTCTCCGCTTGCGGCATCCGAAACCGATGAGGCGGCGGCAACCGGCGAGCTGTTGCGCGCGGCTGAAGCACGTGGTCTGCGCGGTGTGTCGCAAGCGCTGTTGAGCGATCTGCTGACGCCTCCCGCGCAACCGACGGATGTCTCCTTTTCCCGCAGTTGGCTGGATGGCCAGCCCAAGGCCCAGGGTGGCGCGCACTGGAAATGCCTGAGCGAAGCACTTTATTTCGAAGCGCGGGGCGAAACGGTCAAGGGCCAGTTTGCCGTGGCCGAGGTGATCATGAACCGCGTCCGCAGCGCACGATTTCCCGACAACGTGTGCGGTGTGATCAATCAGGGGACGGGGCGCAAATACCAGTGCCAGTTCACCTACACCTGCGACGGTAACCCCGAAACCATCCGCGAACCGCGCGCGTTCGAACGTGTGTCCAAGGTGGCCCGCGCCGTGCTGGATGGCCGCGCACCCGACTTGACCAAGGGGGCGACGCATTACCACACGACGGCGGTGCGCCCCCGCTGGGCGCGGGTCTACACCAGGACGGCCGCCATCGGCGTCCACGTCTTTTACCGGCATACGTTCCGCACCGCGTCGAACTGACGTTTTCGGGCGCTGGGGCGGCGTCTTTGCCCCTGTCCCGCAGGGACAGCTTGGCTAGAAGGGCGCGAGTTCTTCTGCAAAGGCCACGCACCCATGGCATCCGAAATCCGCCTCGCCTTTTCGCATCCGTCCGAACGGTCAGAGGCGACGGCGACCTCCGCCCCGCTCGACCGCATCTCGGTTCGCGACCATATCGTCGAGGTCGAGATCGGCGCTTTTCAGGCCGAGCGCGGCGTGACGCAACGCATCTGCTTCAACATCGTGGTCGAGGTGCGTCCGCTCACCGGCCCAATCGACGACGATGTGGACCGTATCCTGTCCTATGACAAAGTGACCGAAGCCATCACCTACGAACTGGCCGCCGAGCGTCTGAACCTGCTGGAAACCCTGTCCGAACGTGTCGCCGACCGCATCCTGATGGAGCCGCAGGCGATGCGCGTCTTTGTCCGCATCGAAAAGCTGGACCGCGGCCCCGGTGCGCTGGGGGTCGAGATCGTGCGCAGCCGTGGCACCGCCCGGCCCGTCGCAGCTGAGCATTTGGAAGAGGACGTGATGCACCCCGAGCTGGTGTATCTGTCGAACGCGGCCATCACCTCTGAACACCTGAGCGGCTGGATCGACCAGCTTGAAGCCATGGGCCGCCCGCTGATTTTCTGTGTCGGCCCTGCCGACATAGACGCACCGCAAGCCAGCCATCCTTTGGCGCAACGCCGCATCGACCTGCTGGCCATAGAACAGAACGCTTGGGTGCTGGCGGCGCGCGATGCGCGGTGCAAGGTTGTTGACACGCGGACCGAGCTGGATTGGGCCATGCGGAACGGGCAAGCCTGCGTCTGGGCCCCGTCCAAGATCGTGCTGGATGCGGTCGATGGACCGTCAGCCAAGGGTGCGGACGCGGTGGCGCTCGCCTCATGGTTCGCAGCCACCTTCGACGTGCGCGAGATGCTGGTGATCGGCGATGACGGTCCCAAGGATGCGCCTGTGGCCTTGCGCGCGATCCCGGTGGATCAGGCCACGCTCTGATGCGCTACATCCGTCCGTTGATGCAGGTTGGTCCAGCGGTGCCTGAAGGGGCCGTCATGTGCGGCGCGTGCTGGTTTACACATATCGAGATACTGTCGCGCACCGCTAACCCGTGTGTGCGTCCTGCGTCAGAAATGACAGGGCCCGAACGCGCCGCCTTTGACCGCGCGTGGGATGCACCGCAGATCATGGGCATCCTGAACACCACGCCCGACAGCTTCTCGGATGGGGGGCAGCACAATGCGCGCAGTGATGCGGTCGCACACGGGCAGTCGCTGGTCGGGCAGGGGGCTGGAATCCTGGACATCGGCGGCGAAAGCACCCGCCCCGGCGCGCAGACCGTGGAGATCGACGAGGAAATCGCGCGCACGGCTCCGGTAATCCGCGACCTGCGCGCGGCGGGTGTGACCACGCCCATTTCCATCGACACGCGCAAGGCTGCGGTGGCCGCGGCGGCGCTGGACGCGGGTGCGACCGTCGTCAACGATGTCTCGGGCTTCACCTACGATACCGACCTCGCGCCCCTGTGCGCCGCGCGCGGCGTGCCCGTCTGCGTCATGCATGCGCAGGGCGACCCGCAGACCATGCAGGACAGTCCAGCCTACGATGATGTCCTGCTGGATGTGTATGATTTCCTCGCTGAGCGGATCGAGATCTTGGAGGCTGCGGGCATTGCCCGGAACCGGATCATCGCAGATCCCGGTATTGGTTTTGGCAAGACGCTGAACCACAACCTCGCCCTGCTGAACCGCATTAGCTTGTTCCACAGCCTGGGCGTGCAGATCCTTCTGGGCGCATCGCGCAAACGCTTCATCGGCACCATCGGTAACGCGCCCGACCCTGCCGCCCGTGCGCCGGGCTCGGTTGCGGTGGCCCTGGCCGCCATCGCCCAAGGCGTGCAGATCATCCGTGCGCATGACGTCGCCGACCATGCGCAGGCCATTGCGCTGTGGCGGGCGTCTGTGGCACATCCCTGACATGACAAAGCTTTTCGGGACGGACGGCGTCCGGGGCACGGCCAACGTGGCCCCCATGACCGCCGAGATGGCGCTGCGCATCGGCGCCGCAGTGGGGCGGTACTTTCGCAGGGATGGTGACAGCGTACACCGCGTGGTCATCGGCAAGGATACACGCCTGTCGGGCTATATGTTCGAAAACGCGCTGACGGCGGGGCTGACCAGTACGGGCATGAATGTTCTGCTGCTGGGTCCGGTGCCGACGCCGGCGGTGGGCTTGCTCACCCGGTCGATGCGCGCCGATCTGGGCGTGATGATCTCGGCCAGCCACAACCCGGCCCATGATAACGGCATCAAATTCTTTGGCCCCGATGGCTACAAGCTGAGTGACGCTGCGGAAGCGGAAATAGAAAACCTTGTATCTCAAGGCGTTGACCCTGTCCCCGCGGGGACAATCGGGCGCGCCAAGCGGATTGACGATGGGCGGTTCCGCTATGTGGAGCGGGTGAAATCCTCGTTTCCGCGGCAGATGCGGCTCGACGGTCTGAAGGTCGTCGTGGACTGTGCCAATGGTGCGTCCTACCGCGTGGCGCCCGAGGCATTGTGGGAACTGGGTGCGACCGTGATCCCCGTGGGCACGTCACCCAACGGCCACAACATCAACGAAGGCTGCGGCTCCATGCACCCGCAAACCGCCGCCGAAGCGGTCGTGGCCCATGGCGCCGATGTCGGCATCTGTCTGGACGGCGATGCGGATCGCGTGATCCTGCTGGACGAGCAGGGGCGCGTCGGCAATGGCGATCAGTTCATGGGGCTGATGGCGGCCCGCTGGGCGTCAGAGGGGCGGTTGAAGAACAACGCGCTGGTGGCGACGGTGATGTCGAACCTTGGACTCGAACGGTTCTTGCAAGGGCATGGCGTCGCCCTGGAACGTACGAGCGTGGGCGACCGTTATGTGGTCGAACGGATGCGGCAGGGCGACTTCAACCTTGGCGGCGAGCAGTCGGGCCACATTGTGATGACCGACTATGCCACGACGGGCGACGGTCTGATGGCGGGGCTGCAATTCCTCGCCGAGCTGGTGCAATCGGGCAAGCGCGCGAGCGAGGTGCTCCATGTCTTTGACCCGGTGCCGCAGCTTTTGAAAAACGTGCGTTTTGCGGCCGGGCAAGCCCCGCTTGAGGTAGACAGCGTGCAGGCGGCGATTTCCGAGGCGGAGGGGCAACTGAATGGCAACGGGCGTTTGCTGATCCGCAAATCAGGGACCGAGCCGCTGATCCGCGTGATGGCCGAGAGTGAGGACGAGGCGGTGTTGAACGCCAGTGTTGAGCACGTCGTGAGTGCTGTAGAAGCGGTTGTCGCGCAGTAGTCCGATCGGCCCTCCGGGGGGAGTTCTTCTGGCCAAGTGAAGCCATTGATCAGCGCGCAAAGAGCCTGCGTAGCGCGCCGTATTGGCTGAGGCCGACACCCCCGAGGATCAGGAGCATGGCCGAAAGGAGGCTCGGGGGGAGAGGTTCGTTCAGGATGAGGGCGCCCATGACCACGGACCAGGCTGGGACCTGGTAATTCGTGATCGACATGAACACCGGGCCCGCACTGCGGATGACCAGCACGCGCAGCATGTTGGCGGCTGCTGTCGGGATCAGGCCGAGGCAGGCGATGACGATCAGTGTGTCCGTGTCGGGAAGAGGTGGGGGCCCTTCGACGATCCAAGCTACGGGTAGGGTGATGCAGGCGGCGATGAGCAGCAGGACCGTTGAGAGGTCGACAGGATCCACGGGCGGCAGGCGCCGCATCAGGATGGACGAGATGCCATAGCAACAGGCTGCGCTGACGCAGGCGATACGTCCTGCCGTTTCCAGTTGCGCGCCGCTTGCTTCGAATGCCTGGCCGCCGATCAGGATGCAGACGCCGACAAAGCCGATGATGAACCCCAGGGTGCGCCGCCGCGTCATGTGTTCGCCGGGGACGAAGACATGCGCCAGGGGCAGCACGATCAGGGCGACCGAGGCCATGGAGACGCCAGCGAAGCCCGAGGTGACGTATTGCTGTCCCCAGGCGAGCAGCATGAAGGGGATGGCGGAACTGAACGCGCCAATGGCGATGAGGGCGGTCCAAGTACTTGATATCATGGGGCTCTTGAACAGTTTTCCACCCGAGGCTTGCCAGATGGCCACCATGAGCACGGCAGCAAAACAGATGCGCCCGGCCGCGAGCCAGAAGGGCGTGATGCCGCGCAGCGCGATTTCGGTGACAAGGAAAGTGCCACCCCAGGTAAAGCCCAAAGTGGCGACCATCAGCCAGTTTGCGCCCGTGATCTTTGGGTTAGCGGTCATGAAGGGCCTTGCTGTCTGCAGGGGTCTGATCGCGTTCGGTCATGCCGTAGTCGCGGATCACACCCGCCACGCGCAGTCGGTAGTTGTCGAAATGGATGTCGCGCCCCGCGCTCTGCGCATCGCGGTGTTCGGGCAGTTTGCGCCAGTGTTCGAGCGCGGCTTCGTCTTCCCAGACGGACAGGGAGAGCAGTTTGCCGGGTTCCATCAGGCTTTCGAAGCGCTCGACCGAGATGAAGCCGGGGATGTCGCTGAGATGGTGTTTCAGCGCGGCGGCCCGGTTCAGATAGGGTGTGCGTTGCCCGTCCTTGGGCCAAACTTCGAAGATGACAGCGATCATGTGGCGCCTCCCTGCAGTGCGGACACGTTTTGCAGCCATGTCCTGTCTTCCTTGAGAATGAATTTCTCAGATTGTGCAAACAGGTAATTCTCGCGCCCCAGTGGATCGGCCGCGAGGCGGGCGCGGTAGGCCTCATAAGCGGCAAGGTTTTCAATGTGATAGATTCCGTAGGCGAGGGTGGATGATCCTTCGTGCGGTGCATAATATCCCACGAGGTCCGCGCCGCAGCGGGGGATGCACTTGCCCCAGCGTGCCCCGTATTCGGCGAAGGCGGCGCGTTTCGTGGGGTCGATCTGGTACTGGATGATGCAGGTGAGCATGGGGGATCCTTTCGTTGCAGGGATTTGCCTAGCACTTTGACGAACGGGAATGCTTCGGTTACGGTCAAACTATGAAAGAAGGACCAGATATTTCTCACATTGCGGCGCTGATCGGTGATCCGGCGCGGGCAAATATCCTGACGGCGCTGATGGATGGGCGGGCGTTGACAGCATCTGAGCTGGCGGAGGAGGCGGGTGTGGGGCTGTCGACGGCCAGTGGGCATTTGTCCAAGCTGGCGGAAGCGGAGTTGATCGCGCCTCGCAAGTCGGGGCGGCACAAGTATTTCAATCTGGCGGATGCCGAAGTTGCAGGTGTGCTGGAGGCGCTGATGGGGCTGGCCGCGCGGCGGGGTGCCACACGGGTGCGCACGGGGCCGCGCGATGCGCAGATGCAGGTGGCGCGTGTGTGCTACAACCACTTGGCCGGGCGGATGGGCGTGCAGATGTACAGCAGTTTGATTGGGCGCAGATTGCTGGCCGAGACTGGAGAGGATGTGGCGCTGACCGACACCGGTCGCATGTTTGCCACCGGGTTTGGTATTGACCTGGCTGCATTGGAAACGGGGCGGACGCGTCTGTGCCGGACGTGCCTCGACTGGTCAGAGCGGCGCAATCATCTCGCAGGCTCGCTGGGCCGTGCCATGCTGACCCGGATGGAGGAACAGGGATGGATGCGCCGGGATCCGGGTAGCCGGGCGGTTCTGCTGTCGGAAAAAGGAAAGGCCGCTTTTGCAGCGGCCTTTCCGGAAACATGAAGAGCCAAGTTTAGTTCTTTGATTTGTCAACCATTTTACCGGCTGAAATCCAGGGCATCATGCCGCGCAGGGTTTCGCCCGTGGCTTCGATCTGGTGTTCGTCGTTGATCCGACGGGTGCCTTTGAAGAAGGGTTGGCCGACCGCGTTTTCCTGCATGAAGTCACGCACGAATTTACCCGTTTGGATGTCGGTCAGGATCGCTTTCATCCGCGCCTTGGTCTCGTCATAGGGCAACACGCGGGGGCCGGAGACATACTCACCATATTCGGCGGTGTTCGAGATCGAGTAGTTCATGTTGGCGATGCCGCCTTCGTAGATCAGGTCCACGATCAGCTTCACTTCGTGCAAGCACTCGAAATAGGCCATCTCGGGGGCATAGCCCGCCTCGACCAATGTTTCGAAGCCCATGCGGATCAGTTCCACGAGGCCGCCGCAGAGCACGGCCTGTTCACCGAAGAGGTCTGTCTCGCATTCTTCGCGGAAATTCGTCTCGATGATGCCCGAGCGGCCACCGCCGATGGCGGAGCAGTAGCTCAGGCCGATTTCCAGGGCGCGGCCGGATGCGTCTTTGTCCACGGCCACAAGGCAGGGCACGCCGCCGCCTTTGACATATTCGCCGCGCACGGTGTGGCCGGGGCCCTTGGGCGCCATCATGACCACGTCGATGCCTTCCTTGGGCTCGATCAGGCCGAAATGCACGTTCAGACCGTGGGCAAACGCAATCGCTGCACCCTCGCGGATGTTGTCATGGACGTACTTCTTGTAGGTTTCGGCCTGCAACTCGTCGGGCATTGTGAACATGATCAGATCGGCCCATGCGGCGGCTTCGGCGATGCCCATGGTTTTCAGGCCTTCGCCTTCGGCCTTGGCAATCGATGCCGAACCTTCGCGCAGGGCGACGACGACGTTCTTGGCGCCACTGTCGCGCAGGTTCAGCGCGTGGGCGTGGCCTTGGGAGCCGTAGCCAAGGATGGCCACGTTCATGTCCTTGATCAGGTTGATGTCGCAATCGCGGTCGTAATATACGCGCATGGTGTTCCCTCCGGAGTTTGTGTCTGGGGCGCGTTATACGGACGATGTTGTCGCTGGTCAGCGTTATATTTTGAGTTTATTTGGCCAAGTGAAGATTAGATCATTCGTCAAATAAAAGAAAAGCGACAAGATCATGTTAGACGATGCGGACAGGCGTGTATTGCGCCAATGGCAAGCCGACCCGTCGTTGGCACCTGCGGAATTGGCGGAACGGGCGCGCGTGAGCCCCGGGCAGTTGACCCGGCGGCAGGCTAAACTGCGTGAAGCGGGTGTGGTCAAGGGGGTGCAGGCAGTCATCGATTGGGGCGCGTTGGGTTACGCTGTTGAGGTGTCGTTGCGCGTGACCTTGGACAAGACACAATCCCGCGCTTTTGATGAGTTTATTGTCGCTGCGCGCGCGGTGCCAGAGGTGATCGAAATCCAGACCTTTCTGGGCCGGGTGGATGTGCGCCTGTCCGTGATCGCGCGGGATATGGCGCACTACCAGCACCTTTATCGCAGTCGTATTCTGACCCTGCCGCATATCGCGGATATCGAGGCGCTGATGCATGTTGCCCGGATCAAAAGCGATGAGGCGCTGCCGCTGTGAATGATCTGGATGACACCGACTTCGCGATCCTGCGGTTGCTGGCCGAGGATGCAGGGCAGGGGGCTGGGGCGATTGGCCGTGCGTGCGGGCTGTCGCAGCCTGCGGCGTGGCGTCGGATCAAGCGGTTGCGAGAGGTCGGGGTGATCCGGAGCCAACGGCTGCGCCTTGATGCCGAGAAGCTGGGATTCGGTGTAACCGTCTTTCTGGGTGTAAAGCTGGCGACCAAAGGGCGGGTGAGCCTTGAGGATTTCGAGCGAGCCGTGTCTGCAATTCCCGAAGTCCAGACGGTTGAGCATGTGCTGGGTCTTTATGATTACCGTCTGCGTGTTGTCGCTCGTGACCTGCCGGATTTCGAACGTGTCCTGCGCCGCCGTATCATGACGCTGCCGGGCGCGGGTGAGGTTGAGGCCAACGTTTTGCTGAGCGAAGAGCGCAGACCGGGGCCCATCGGCTGACAAGGTTTCCCATAGGCGGCACCGGTCGCTGCACTGCCGCGAATGTATACCGTGATAGGCTTTGTTCCCACGCACCCAAGCCGCTATGTCCTGCGCAAAGAAGAAAGGACACCGTCATGCCTGCTTTGCTTGATACCGTTGACCCGCAGGGGCTCGAAGAATTTTCCGTCGTGTTCACCGACCGTTCGCTGAATCACATGAGTTCCGCCTTTCAGGGTGTGATGAACGACATTTCAGCCATGCTGAAAGAGGTTTATGCTGCGGATGCCGTGGTGATCGTGCCGGGCGGCGGTACCTTTGGGATGGAGGCTGTGGCCCGTCAGTTTGGCCGCGGTGCCGACGTGCTGGTCGTGCGCAACGGGTGGTTTTCCTATCGTTGGAGTCAGATTTTCGAGACGGGTGGGCTGACCGCAAATACCACTGTGCTGAAGGCACGCCAGACCGGCAATGCGGCGCCGTCGCCCTTTGCCCCTGCGCCCATCGACACGGTGGTCGAGGCGATCCGCGAGCAGAAGCCGGATGTCGTCTTTGCTCCGCATGTCGAGACCAGCGCGGGCGTGATCCTGCCGGATGATTACATTGCGGCGATGTCCAAAGCCGCGCATGAGGTCGGCGCGCTGATGGTGCTGGATTGCATCGCCTCGGGCTGTGCTTGGGTGGATATGCGCGCTCTGGGTGTCGATGTGCTGATCTCTGCCCCACAGAAAGGGTGGAGCGCATCGCCGTGCGCGGGCCTTGTCATGCTGTCCGACCGTGCCGTGGCGCGGATGGAGGAGACGACGTCGGACAGTTTCGCCATCGACCTGAAGAAATGGCATCAGATCATGGCGGCCTATGAGGCGGGTGGGCATGCCTACCACGCTACAATGCCTACGGACGCGTTGCGCGATTTCCGCGATACGATGAAAGAGACGCAGGCGTATGGGTTTGCCAAGCTGAAGGACGCGCAGTGGGCATTGGGCGGCGCGGTTCGGTCGATGTTAGCAGAAAAAGGCGTCACATCTGTGGCTGCGGACGGCTATGGCGCGCCAGGCGTTGTGGTCAGCTATACCTCTGACCCGGATATCCAGACCGGCAAACGGTTCGCGGCAGAGGGCATGCAGATCGCCGCAGGTGTGCCGTTGCAATGTGATGAGCCTGCCGATTTTCGGACGTTCCGGCTTGGGCTTTTTGGTCTCGACAAACTCTATGACGTTGATGGTACGGCCGCCCGCTTGCGCCGTGTGGTGGATCAGGTGCTGTAGGCCAATCGTAAGGCGGAGGTGTCCTCCGCCTTAGCTGGCCGCTTGCACGCCGAGACCCAGTTTCATCAGCGTTTTGCGCACTGGGGCGATCTCGTGCAGCGCTTTCAGCCCCATTGCGCGCGCGTCGCGGGCCAGCGGTGATGTTGCCTGACTCGTGCGGTTCAAAAGGTCGATGCCTGTCACGCGCATGCGGATGTCGCGGTAGCGGGCCGCGTGGTAGGCATCGAGCATCCGGGCGTCGCCCAGAGTGTCGGGATTGGCAACCGCCAGATCGAGCAGGGTGGACGTGTCCGCTAGCGACATGTTCAGCCCTTGGGCGCCTATAGGGGGCACGACATGTGCCGCTTCGGCGATCAGGGCCAGTCGCGTGCCGTTCAGCCGCTCTGCGATCTGGCTGATGATAGGCCAGATGGAGCGGGGCGAGGCCAATGTCAACGGGCCGAGGATGTGGCAGCTGCGCTCGGTCATCTCAGCCTCGAACGCGTCTGTGTCCAGCGCCATCCGCGCGACGGACTTTGGCCCGTCATCCATCCAGACAACGGCAGAGCAGGGCATGCCGTCGCGGTCGGGCAGGGGGACGAGGGTGAAGGGGCCGCCGGTGCGGTGGACCTCGGTCGAGACATGGTCGTGTGGGATCGGGTGGGTCACAGCAAAGGCGAGCGCCTTTTGCCCATAGCGCCGTGTGGTGACGCCGATCCCAGCGGCCTGCCGCATGGGCGAGTTGCGCCCATCGGCGGCGATCACGAGGCGGGCCTTGACGGATGTGCCATCGCTCAGCCCTACGCGCGCTTCTGTTGTGCGGCCCAGGAAACGGGTGGTGCCGGTGCCGGGGCGGAAATCGACACTCGGAAGCGTATCAAGGCGGGCCAGCAATTCGCGCCGCAGCCGCCAGTTCGGGAAGTTCCAGCCGAAGGGCATCTCGGACACGTCCGAAGCGCGAAATGCTTTGACCTCGCGTACAGCATCCGTTTCGGTCGCGGCATCTGCTATCTGCATCACCTCAAGGGCGGCGGCATGGGGCGCCAGCTCATCCCAGACGCCCGCGCTGTCCAGAAGCGCGCGGGCCGGTTGCAGCATCGCCGTGGTGCGCATGTCGGCGCCGTCCGCATCGTGGTCTATCACAGGCGGTTTCGGATCGACGCAGATCACGTCAAACCCGGCCGTTCCGAAGGCCGCCGCCGCTGTCAGCCCGGCGATGCCGCCGCCGGAAATCAGAATGTCACAGGTTTGGGTCATGTCGTGCCTCCGCGTCTGCAACCTATGCTGCCCTGCTGCGCGGCCAAGGCGGCATCCTGTCCTACCCTGTCAACCGGGCCAGAAAGGCACCGAGGTCGTCGGTGTGGTGGTGGATATGGTCGCCGTCGGCGCGGGCCGGGGCCACATGCACCGTGCGCATACCCATGTCGTGTGGCACGGCCAGATTGCGCGGCTCATCCTCGAACATCGCGGCCTCTTCCGGTGCCAACCCATCGCGGCCAAACACGCGGGCAAAGGCGGCACGCTCGGGCTTGGGTTGGAAATCGGCATGCTCCACGCCGTAGGTGGCGTCGAAGAGCCCGGTCAGCCCTCGCGCCGCAAGCACCCGTTCGGCATAGGGCGCGCAGCCGTTGGTATAGATGATCTTGCGCCCCGGCAGGTCGCGGATCCGGGCGGCGAGGTCTGCGTCGGGCGTCAGCTGATCGAACGAGATGTCGTGTACATCGTCGAGGAACGGCAGTGGGTCGAGATCATGTTCCCGCATCAGCCCGGCAAGCGTCGTGCCATGGGTGTGCCAGTAGTGCACACGCAGACGGTCGGCTTCGGCCCGCGTGACGTTCAGGGCATTCATGACATATGCCACCATGCGCACTTCAATCTGGTCGAACAGGCGCACGGACGGCGGGTAGAGCGTGTTGTCGAGGTCAAAGACCCACGTGCGGACATGTGTGAAATCGGCGGCTGGCATGGCGCCGGGCATAGGGCGTGCCGCGCCCATCTGCAAGCGCTTGGGGTTGCGCGAAACGGGGTGCCCGCACTACGGTGTTGAAAAACAACGACTTGCGAAGATGACATGCCTGCCCCACGCCCCAACAACACCGACGCCTATTCCATGATCCTCGAGGCGATTGACATCGGAACCTATCGCCCCGGTGACCGGCTGGTGGAGAGTGAATTGGCCGAACGGTTCGGCGTGTCCCGCACGCCCGTGCGCGAGGCGTTGCAGCGACTTGAAACCCAATCGCTCTTGTCGCGCGACGGGCGCAGCCTGATCGTGGCGTCGCTGGATCACAACCAGATGTCCGAGCTTTACGTCGTGCGGCGTGAGCTTGAAGGGTTGGCCGCATCGCTTGCTGCGCAGCATGCGACGGCAGAGGAGGTGCGCATCCTGCGCGAGATGGTCGAGGCCGACAATGCGCTGGTCAACGACCCGCCTGCTCTGGCCCGCGCCAATCGGCGGTTTCACACGCAGATCCATCTTGCCTCGCACAACCGTTATCTGGTGCAGCAACTGGATCTTGTGCACCGCACCATGGCCCTGATGGCTACGACGTCGCTGGCTGCGGACGGACGGACCCGTATTGCGCAGGAAGAGCATGACCGCATCGTCCGTGCGATCGAGGCCAAGAACGAAGGTGAGGCGGGGCAGGCACTGCGCGACCACATCTCGGTCGCATTCATGACGCGTCTGAAACAGGACGCTGAAACACGGCGCGACGAAGCCTAGGGCATCTTTCCGTCTTCGCAATGCAGGGGACGCACGATGTCACCCGTGGCCGTCCCGTGCTGTGTCTTGTCCCAGTAGAACGGCGCGCAGACCATCTCGTAAAGCGCCTTGTAACTGGCGATGGCAGCCAGCGGGAAATAGAAGGGCAGCGTGAGGACCCAGGGCATCAGGTGCCGGTGGTGCCGGTCCGACACGGCCATCATGCCGATGGCCAAGTTTAACAGCTCGGCTAGGATAAAGAAGATGGCGATGGGCCAGACTACGGCCTGCCCAAGTGTGATGATCACCGGGTGCGGTAGCCCGGCGGCGGGCAGCCAGAAACTCCACAGGAGCGGCAGGGCGGCAAATTGCGAGACGGTGGCGAGGAACATCGCCTGCACGCCGCAGAACCGTTTGAATCCCAGGTCGCGCAACAGCGCGCCGGGTTTGCGCATGTGCACGCAATAGGTGATCAGATAGCCCTTGAGCCAGCGCGAGCGCTGCTTGACCCAGGGCCACGCCCGGCAATTGGCCTCTTCATAGGTGACGGTGCGGATCAGCTCGGTCCGGTATCCGCGCCGCGCCAGGCGCAGGCCCAGATCGGCGTCCTCGGTCACGTTGTGAGCGTCCCACCCGCCAAGCTCTTCAAGGATGTCGCGGCGAAAGAACAGGGTCGTGCCGCCGAGCGGGAGGACCATGCCAAGCTGCTCAACGCCCGGCAGGACAAGGCGCCACCAGCTTGCATATTCGATGGTGAAACAGCGCGCGAGCCAGTTGTGCCGGGCATTGTAGTAGTCCAGCATCCCTTGCAGACACGCCACGTCTGACGCGGCAGCGGCGAACTTTGCGACCACCTTTTCGATCTGATCCGGTTCGGGTGCGTCTTCGGCATCCCAGACGCCGATGATGTCGCCCTTGCAGAAGTCGAGCGCATAGTTCAGGGCGCGCGGCTTGGTGGTGATGGTGCCGTCGTCGGGCACTTCGATCACGCGCATCCACTGGGGCAGTTTGGTCCGGGCGAGTGTGGAGCGGGTAACGTTGTCCTTGGCCTCGAGCACCAGCACAACATCCAGAAGCGCCTTTGGGTAGGTCAACCGGGACAGCCGCTTGATCAGCGCCTCGGCAATGCGCTCTTCCTTGAAGAGGGGCACCAGGACAGAAACGCGCGGCAAACGTTCCGGCAGCTGCGGTGGCATTGGTTCGGTCTGTGCCGGGATGTGGTACATCAACCGTGCTGCAAGTGCTGCCAGTTTCAAGCCCGTCGTCATCGCAAGGGTCAGAACCGCCCAACCGATCGCGAGTGTTGCGGCCCAGGCCGGGTACATGACGCTGAGTAACAGGAGCGCAAACAGGATCCAGATCGCCACGCTGCGCGCATTTTTCCGCGGTGTCCAAGTCCGGCAACTCAGAGCCTCTGGCACTTTGTGCGCGGCCTTGTGTGCCAGACCCGCGCCATAAATTGCGGTGATCTGGTCGTGAATCTGGTCGATGGGGGCCAGCACCGGCAGCACGGCCCAGGCAGGTTGATCAAGCGCGCGCGCCAGATCCGCCAAGCGGTCCGGGCGCGTCGTGGCCACAAGCAGCGTGTTGCCGATCCACCGCCAGGGCACCACGCCGAAACTTTGGCACAGATGAACCGGAACAGCCTGCGCCATCAGCGGGCTCGGCGGATCAACGTTCAGGTCGACTCGGTCGGCATCGTGTTGGACCGCCAGTGCATCCAGCACATCGCTTGGATCTACATGTCCGTCCGCCACCAGAATTTCGCCCAGCGGCGCATCGAGCCGATGTTGCTTGCTGAGGGCGTCGAGCAGAGTTGTCTGGTTGATCAGCCCCGCATTCACCAATTGCCGTCCCACAGGGACTGCGGGACGCGACCGCCGCGCAACCGGCTGCGGCGATGACAAGCGTAAGAGCGGATCACTCATAAAAGGGTCCTGAAATCAGGGCCCTTCACCCATCGCAATCCGTGGTTAACAAGTGGTTAAGGTTGTGCGTTTATCGCTAAGATTCAACCTGTTCGGGAGGCCATGGCCTCCGCAAAGCGCTCGAACAGGTAGTAGCTGTCCTGCGGGCCAGGGCTGGCCTCCGGGTGGTATTGCACGGAATAGACCGGTTTGCCTTCGACCCGGATGCCGCAATTCGAGCCGTCGAACAGGGAAGTGTGAGTCTCGACCACACCGTCGGGCAGGGTTTGTGCATCCACGGCAAAGCCATGATTCATGGAAGTTATTTCAACCTTGCCGGTCTCCAGATCCTTGACCGGATGGTTGGCGCCGTGGTGACCGTGGTTCATCTTGACCGTTTTGGCGCCAAGGGCGAGGGCCAGCATCTGATGGCCCAGGCAAATGCCGAAGACGGGCAGGTCCTTCTCCAGCACGTTGCGGATCATCGGCACGGCGTATTCACCTGTCGCCGCAGGGTCGCCGGGGCCATTTGACAGGAACACGCCGTCGGGGTTGTGAGCCATGACGTCGTCGGCCGTAGCCGTTGCGGGCAGGACGGTGACGTCGCACCCGGCAGAGGCGAGGCACCGCAAGATGTTGCGTTTGGCGCCGTAATCGACCGCGACCACTTTGAACTTGGGATCGGTTTGGGGCGTGTAGCCGTCGGGCCAGGCCCAGCGTTTTTCGTTCCAGCGGTAGGACTGCGCGCAGGTGACGTCTTTGGCCAGGTCCATCCCCTCCAGACCGGCGAAGCTACGGGCAGATGCAACCAGCGCTTCGATGTCAAATGTGCCGTCTGGGTTGTGTGCGAGGGCGACATGTGGCGCCCCGGCCTGCCGGATGGCGCGGGTCAGACGGCGCGTGTCCACACCGCCGATGGCGATGCGGCCGCGGCTTGCCAGCCAGCGTGACAGGTCCTGTGCGGCGCGCCAGTTCGACGGGTCGGTCGGCATCCACTTGACCACCATGCCGGAGGCCACGGGATCACCGGTTTCGTCATCTTCAGGGTTCACGCCGACATTGCCGATATGCGGGAAGGTGAAAGTTACGACCTGCCCGGCATAGGACGGGTCGGTCATGATTTCCTGATAGCCCGTCATGGCGGTGTTGAAACAGAGCTCAGCTTCGGTCTGTCCGGTGGCGCCAAACCCTTGACCGTAAAAGAGAGTTCCGTCGGCGAGGGCGAGGCAGGCGGTCGGTTTGGCAGGGGTCATGGCGGGGCTTCCTGATGCGGGCAAAGACAGGTGGGTGCAGGCAAATTGCGCGGAAACTAGTGTGGGCGCAGGCATTGGTCAAGCCTGTTCATCAATTTACTTTGTGTAATGAAAACAGCATCTTACGCGGCTTTCGTGCCCTTGCCACAACCGGGCGTATGACCTAGTTTACGCATTCAACACGTGCCATGGGGATGGACATCAAATGGATTTGCGCACCAAGATTTCGGCCGCGCTCAAGCAGGCCATGAAAGACAAGGATGCAGACCGGTTGTCGACATTGCGGCTGATCAATGCCGCGATAAAGGACAAGGATATCGACGCCCGTGCCGCCGGTCAGGATGATGGGGTGGGCGAGGGCGAAGTCCTTGCGATCCTTGGCAAAATGGTCAAGCAACGCAAGGAAAGCGCCAAGACTTATGAAGAGGGCGGGCGGCTGGACCTGGCCGAGCGGGAGATGGCCGAGACGACGGTCATCGAGGAGTTTTTGCCGCAGAAACTGGACGACGCGGCATCCGCCAAGGCGGTGGATGAGGCCATTGCCGAAGTGGGCGCCGACAGCATCCGTGACATGGGCAAGGTGATGGGCGTGCTGAAGTCCAAGTACACCGGCCAGATGGATTTCGGCGCCGTCGGCCCGATGGTCAAGGATCGGCTTTGCGCCGCGTCCTGAGCGGGCAGCGCGCGATGTGTTAAAGGCCGTCAATGGCCGCTCTTCAGTGGCATCGCGGCGCGCCCGCGCGGCGTAAACTGCGGTTTTTGGCGGGGGAATTGCGCACTCCGCAAAGCGCCAAACCGGTCGTTTCGGCGCCGTTTTGCGGAAACTACACATTTTCACACGGAAAATGGGTGTTTGGTCAAGTGGTCGAAATTGCGCTGGTAACGCTGGTCAACGGCGCAGCGCGCGCAGCAGTTCATCGTAGAGCGCGATCCGCTCTTCCTCGCTGAGGAAAGCTCCGATCTCGACCTCGCGCCCCTTGCCCTTGAGAGTGACGTAATGGGGTACAGGCCCCTCATCGTCGTATTTGGTGACTTGCGTCCAGTAGCGGTTGCAGTCCCATTCCTGGACCCGGCCATTTGCCTCTGTCCGGGTGAGGTGCGTGTCATCTGCGTCGAGCGTCAACACCTCAATGATCTGGCGCGCACGTCGGTTGCGGCGCAGGGCAAAATACATGGCCCAGACCGCGCCCATGACAAACGGCAAGAGGCCCCACAGCACGACGCTGCCCAGAAGCGGCAGGGCGGGGATCAGGATCAGGGTGAAGGTGGCCAGAACAAAGGCCGCCATGCCCCGCTGGGGCAGAGAGTTGTGCGGCCAGAGGTGCAGTTCCTGCACCTGCGCGTCGGGCGGTGATGTCCAGCGATACGGCATGCCATCGTTATACGCCGGACATGCACGAAGTCGAAGGGCAGGATGTCGCGGGGCGGCACCGCTGCGTCGCCCCGCTTACTCGGGTCATTTACAGGTCTGTGAACTCCGTCGTCGCAGCCGACGGTTCGGGGCGCAGGGTACGCTCGCTTGTGCTGCCTGTGGCCAGATCTTCGCGGTAGATCTTGAGCAGCCCGCGTGTGCCGTCGGGATGCGATGCGATGTCCTGGAAGGTACGGTTGCCGCCTGCTTCGGCGCGAAAATAAGCCGACGTCAGCAGGTGCTGCTGGAAGCTGGTCAGCGTACCGGTGCCCTCGTAGCCCATATAGCGCTGGTAGTCGGCGATGGCGTCGCGGGTGCGCGACCCGACCTTGCCGTCGATCGTGCCCGCGTCAAAGCCAAAATAGTTGAGCGAGGATTGGATCTCGCGTCCTTCGGGTGTTGCCGGAATGGAAGGGCGGTATGTCTTCTTGGCCGGGGCGCGGTAGGCGCGGGGCTGCGTGGCATAGGTGCGCGGGGCGACGGCGCGCTGCCGCGCGGCTTGACGCGCTTTGTTCTTACGCACTTCGTTGTTGATGATCGCGCCGCCGATGCCGCCGATGATGGCCCCTGCGATGAAGTCGCGGCTGTCTGCCGCGGCACGGGTGGCGGGGACAAGGGCGAGCGCGGCCGCGATGGCGGCGGAGATGAGTGTTTTGGACAGCATGACTGCTCCTTTCTTCAAATGGCCTGACGCCGGGATGTTCAGGCAGCACGGTGTCGCAGGCTGTTATGGTATCTGCATATGGGCCGGGTGCTGTGCCGGGGAAGGTGGTTTGTACCCCTCGCGCGCGCGGTGGCGGTGATCTGCGCGTTTTGGCAGGTGTGTGGGCGGGGGATGGCCCAATTTTGTTACGTGATATTGCATAACAACGCGTGTGATACTGCTGTTTTGCGGGTTTTGGCCCGGGTGATCGGCGATTGGCCGGGTGGCCAGCCCCCCAGCCCCCGAGGTACTTTCAGCCAGAAGAAATAAGGTGGTCTGCACTGTGTGCTGGTACCGGGGGTGGCCGCGTCTTCGTTTAAGAGCAACCGTTGATCAACGCCCGCAGGTCGCAGGTGCGGTTCAGTTCAAGCTTGTCCAGAATGTTCCTGATTGTCCACCGGACGGTGCTGAGCGCGCGGTTGCGTTGTCGGGCAATTGCGGAGGGCGTGTCACCGCGTGCGAGCGCGCAGGCGATTTCGGCTTCGGTCGGTGTGAGCCCGAAGACTTCGGCGACCTCCCTTGGATCGGCGCATATTGGGGATTGAAGATTTTTCAGCACCACCATTACTTCGGCATGGCGTGTGCCCAGGCTGTTGAACGGCGCAGGGACGGCACGGAGTATGTCAATCGACACGACGGGGCGATTGCCGAGCGTGCGCAGAGCAAGCGGCAGCACAGGATCACCCGCCAGCACGTTCTGCACGCGCATGTCGAAGGCGCGTGTCAGCTGGTTCCGCCCAAGAAACAACCGGCCGAATTGCAAGGACAGCTCTGGTGTGTCGGCGATGAAGCGCCGTGCCGCGGTCGTGCTGTCTATGACTTGTCCGTCTCGATCCAGGTAGAGCATTTGCTGCATGTCGGCGGTGCTCTTGTGGTGGGCAAATGTTCGGTCAACAAATTGTTGCCTCAGCCGGACAATCGCCATCAGATGGAGGTGAAGCGTTTCCCACATCCGTACTTCGGCTTTGGTGTAGTTACCGAGGTTTTCGGGTCGGAAGGCTGTGCTGCACAGTAACAGGTGTGGCCCGGCATGTGTCATAATACCCATGCCCGCCTGGGCATCATGCGATTTGAGCCACTCATTGTAGACCGGACATGTCCGGCGTTCATCATCTGTATAAAGATCGGCCTGGTGCCAAACCCGGTCCCGAGGTTGCGCAAGCCCCCGTACGATACGTTTGTCGCGATGTGCCCAGTTGGTGCGGAATTCGGCATCTATTGACGGATCTCCGCTCGTGATGCCGGCTACAGGCGCTCCGCTCTGCGCGTCGAAGGCCAGAAAGTTCAGCACACTGGAATGGTTGTGTCGGGCAAGATCAACAAGTGAAGCAGCGAGTGCTGCATCATCGAAGGCCGCGTTGTAGAGCCGCGCAACGTCCTGTTCAAAAGACATACCAGATCCCCCAGACCCCTCTGCGCAGTGTAGCGAAACGTTGTGCGTGTGTCATCGGACTGGACCATGCGCCGTCTCTGAACGGCCCCCTCAATTCTGATGGGGGCAGCGCCGGGCATCTTGATTAGCGTTCCGGGGACGGCAAGGCCGTTGCAGTTACGATGTAAACAGAAGGAAATGATATGATGTCAGGGGTAAAGAGGTACGTGCCAGCCTGTCTTGCAGGGGCGCTTGCCGTGTCGATCGGAGCCATCGCATATGCCGACGCGTCCAATCGGATCGCGTTCAAGGACCGGGTGCGTTTGAACGTCGGGCAGGCGATGATAGTGCATGGCCATCGCGGAGAATGTGGTCAGTTGCCGACGCAGGCGCGCATGAAGCGGTCGGCTGAACGGATCAATGCGGCGCTGACAACAGGACGGGTTCAACACGGCAAGCCCGGCGTGCGGCGCAGCGGGGCCTGCAATGGCGATACGCCGGCCGTGGAGCTTATTTTTGTCGCGACCAGCCCAGGGCGGGAACGTGTCGAGGTTTTTGGCGACGAGATACTTTTCATCGTTCGGTGATCCGCCTCCGGGCTCGGTACGGCAAATGAAAAAGGGCCCCGGTCGCCACCGGAGCCCTTTGGTTTTTCAGGTCAGTCCGTCGCTTAGTGCGAGGGCTGCTTGTCCCAGTCTTCCTGCTTGGGCAGGATTTCGAACGTGTGTTCCGGCGGCGGGCTGGGCAGGGTCCATTCCAGCGTGTCGGCATATTCGTTCCAGGGGTTGTTCTCGGTCACCTTGGCGCCGCGCAGCAGCGAGTAGGCGATCACACCGAAGAAGAACAGGAACGAGGCGAAGGACAGGAACGCGCCCCAGGACGACCAGGCATTCCAGTATGCGAACTGCTCAGGGTAGTCGATGTAGCGGCGCGGCATGCCCTGGCGGCCCAGGAAGTGCTGCGGGAAGAAGGTGATGTTGGCACCGATGAACATGGTCCAGAAGTGCAGCTTGCCTGCCCATTCGGGGTACATGCGGCCCGTCATCTTGGGAAAGTAGAAGTAGATCCCCGCAAAGATGGCGAAGACGGCGCCCAGCGACATCACGTAGTGGAAGTGCGCCACGACGTAGTATGTGTCGTGGTAATAGCGGTCCACTGCGGCTTGGCTCAGCACGATGCCTGTGACCCCACCCACGGTGAAGAGGAACAGGAAGCCGAAGGCCCAGAGCATGGGTGTCTTGAACTCGACCGAGCCGCCCCACATGGTGGCGATCCAGCTGAATACCTTCACCCCCGTGGGCACGGCGATCACCATAGTGGCCAGCATGAAGTAGGCCTGTTGGTTCAGCGACATGCCGACCGTGTACATGTGGTGCGCCCAAACGACGAAGCCCAAGGCGCCGATCGCGATGATCGCCCAGACCATCGGCAGATAGCCGAAGATGGGCTTGCGGCTGAACGTGGCGATCACGTGACTGATGATGCCGAAGCCCGGCAGGATGATGATGTAGACCTCCGGGTGGCCAAAGAACCACAGGATGTGCTGGTAGAGCACGGGGTCACCGCCACCGGCTGGGTCAAAGAAGGTGAAGCCGAAGTTGCGGTCCATCAGCAGCATGGTGATCGCACCCGCCAGAACCGGCAGAGACAGGAGGATCAGCCACGATGTGACAAAGATCGACCAGGAAAACAGAGGCACCTTGAACAATGTCATGCCGGGCGCGCGCATGTTCAGGAAGGTCGTGATCATGTTGATCGCGCCCAGGATCGAAGAGGCACCCGAGACGTGGACCGCAAAGATGGCGAGATCCATCGACATGCCCTGTTCGTTGGTCGACAGCGGTGGATAGAGAACCCAGCCGACGCCGGAGCCCAACTGGCCGTTGCCGCCCGGTGCGAGGACGGAGCAGACCGCCAGCGTGGTGCCCGCGACGTAAAGCCAGAAGGACAGGTTGTTCATGCGGGGGAACGCCATATCAGGCGCGCCGATCTGCAAGGGCATGAAATAGTTGCCGAACCCGCCAAAGAGTGCCGGGATCACGACGAAGAACATCATCAGGATGCCGTGGCCCGTGATCAGCACGTTCCAGAGGTGGCCGTTGGGGGTACATTCGCCCGCGGCTGCGGCTGTCAGGCGCGCGCCTTCCATACACATATATTGAACGCCCGGGTCCATCAGCTCGAGGCGCATGTATACGGTGAATGCGACCGAGATGAAGCCGACGAAGGCCGAGGTGATCAGGTATAGGATCCCGATATCTTTGTGGTTGGTGGACATGAACCAACGGGTGAAAAAGCCCCGTTCGTCTTCGTGCTCTTGCCCGTGAATGGCTGCGTCTGCCATGCGGTGCCTCCTGGCTGTTAGTTGCTTCGCACACGGGGTTCCCGTTCCATGCGCGGATTCTTGAATGGTTCTAGAGTTTTGCCACGTGCGCATCAATGGAAGATGCGGCGAATGGCCGGGATGAATTGTCGCGTGTGAAACATGCTGCACACTGCCGGTAACGTTTGGTCACGCTCGGTTGCGGGGGTGCAGGCCGTGTTTTTCCGTGATACCCTTAAAACGTGTATTGCGGTATTGTTTCCAAAAATTGACGCAATGCCGCGGAATGGCCTCATTATGGGACGTCCAAGGGCGCTTTTCATCCCTTGTTAAGCCCGATTCCACCGCCATTCCTGACAGAAACGCGCCCCGGCGCATCCGATATCGAGTGCAGGATAATGGCAACGAACGACAACACGAACCCGGGCACAGAGGACAGTCAGGCGATCTCTGGCAGCAGCGGGGCGGACACGCTGACCGGCGCCTTTGGCAGTGATACCATCACGGGCGGCGCGGGGGCGGATGTTCTGTCCGGCGACGGGCCGGTCGAAGGCGCGTGGCATTTCGAGACGTTCGACTTCAACTTCTCATCTTCCGCCGGGCAGGCCTTTGACATCGAAAGCGGCACACGGACGGCATCGGGATATGTCACCGATTTCAACGAAGGTGGCCTGACCAACACGGTGCGCGGCACAACGGGCAACCCCGAGGACTTCGGGGTGATCTATACCAGCACTTTGAATGTAACGAGCGGCGGGACGTATCGGCTGACCACGTCTTCGGATGATGGGTCGACGATTCAGATTTTTGACTCCAGTGGCAATCCTGTCCAGTTCAACAACCAGACCGGCGGCACGCTGGACTATCTGAACAACGACTTTCACCAGGGGACTACAACCCGTTTTGGCGATGTAACGCTTGATCCGAACGAGACGTATACGATCCAGATCCGGTATTGGGAAAACCAGGGCGGCGATACGCTGTCGGCGACGATCAGTGGGCCGGACACCGGCAATAGCAGCGAAAACCTTCTGACGTCCCCGATGATCGGGGTGCCGCCGGGGCCGGAATACTCGGTCACGGGCACGCCCGCCGGGGTTGAAGGCGACGATGTGATCGACGGCGGCGCCGGGGATGACACAATCACCGGTGATGGCGGCAATGATACGCTGTCGGGCGGGGCGGACAATGACAGCGTCGATGGCGGCAGCGGCGCCGACAACGTGTCGGGCAATGGCGGTTCCGACACCCTGAGTGGTGGATCGGGTGACGACACGCTTGAGGGTGGAGGCGGCAGCGACACGCTTTTGGGCGAGCAGGGCGCTGACAGCCTTGTCGGTGGCGGCGGTGCGGACGTGCTGGTGGGCGATGACGGGTCCGACAGCACAACACTTTTTGAAGATGATTTTGAATCCGGCGCCAGTGGCTGGTCGAACAGTACAACGGAATCCGATCCGAACCTGGGCACGTCGCTCGGCCGCTTTGGTGCCACCGATGGCGTTGTGGCGACTGAACGCACGTTTGAGCTGGGTGCCGATTCCGAAGAGGTGCAGGTGGAATTCGACGCCCTGCTGCTCGACAGCTGGGACGGCGAAGACTTTGTGATCACACTCAACGGTGAGGAGGTGCGGTTTTCGCACCAGGCGGGGGATACATCGTCGCCCGCGAGCCAGAGTTTCGTGAGCGCCGACGGGGCAACCTACACCATCGACTTCACCAACACGCAAACGGGCGAGTTGGGATATACGTCCGGCGGCGTGTCAAATTCCCAAGACACGATCATGAACGTCGTGATCACGATCACGGATGCGCCAGCCGAATTGACGCTTGGCCTTGGCAGCACGCTGAATTCCAGCATCACGAACGAGAGTTTTGCGATCGACAATTTCTCGGTCGTGCGGGTGGACACGGTCAACGACACGCTTGAGGGCGGCACCGGGAATGACACGCTGACCGGCGGGGCGGGCGACGACACCTACGTGTTCAATTCCGGTGATGGCGACGATGTCATCACCGATTTCAATGCGGGCAACACCGGCACGATCAGCGACGGCGATCAGACCAACAACGATTTCATCGACCTGAGCACTTATTACACCAATATTTTCGAGCTGCGTGCGGACCTCGCGGATGACGGTGTTCTGAACCAGTCGGTCGGCGATTTCGGCGACAATACCGGTTTGGGCGGGTCGATCACCATGACGGGTGTGACCGGGGGCGATCTGACCTTTGACAACACCAACGTGGCCTGTTTCACCAAAGGTGCCCTGATCGAGACGACCGAGGGGTCGGTTCCGGTCGACGGGTTGCGCCGCGGCATGCGGTTGCGCACCTGGGACAATGGCGACCGGCCTGTGCGGGCCGTGTTGCGGCGTTCTGTGGATGCGATGGGTACATTGGCGCCGGTCCATATCTCTGCAGGTGCGCTTGGCAATGCGCGGGACCTGCTTGTGTCACCTGCGCACCGGATGCTGATCGCGGATTGGCGGGCACAGATGCTCTTTGGTGCGGACGAAGTGCTGGTGGGTGCGGTCAACCTTGTGCGCGGTGATCTGATCTATCGCGCGCCCAGACCGCGCATCACCTACTACCATATCCTGATGGATCGGCATGAGGTGATCTATGCCGAAGGCGCACCCACAGAAAGCTTCCACCTGACCCGCGAAGCGGTCGAGGCAGCCGAATATGGCGACGCAGAGGAAGGGGCCGTGGCGATGGAAATCGCGCGCCTGTTCCCGGAACTCCTGATTTGCGCAAGCCGCTGTGTCCGCCCGGTCATGAAAGGGTACGAAGCGCGCGCGCTTGCAGGCATGCTGACTTGATGTCTTCTTCTGGCGAAAAACACTTCGGTGTCTGGAGTAGAGCCCCAACAAAAAACTAAATTGCGTCGCGTAGCGGCCTCTGGATCACGCCTTGGGTTCGAAAACAGTGTCGAATGTCTGACGCAAGGCCACGTCCACATCCTCCATCGTCACCGGCAGACCAAGGTCCACCAGTGACGTGACCCCGTGTTCTGCGATCCCGCATGGGACGATGCCGTCGAAATGGGTGAGGTCCGGCTCGACATTGATGCTCAGCCCGTGAAAGCTGACCCATTTGCGCAGGCGGATGCCGATGGCGGCGATCTTGTCATCGGCCATGGACCCGTCGGGCTGGCGTGGCTTTTCGGGGCGCGCGACCCAGACGCCGACGCGGCCTTCGCGGATCTCGCCCGTCACGTTGAACGTCTCCAGCGTGGCGATCACCCAGGTTTCCAACTGTTTGACAAAGGCGCGCACATCGCGCCCGCGCCTGCCTACGTCGAGCAGGGTATAGGCCACGCGCTGGCCTGGCCCGTGATAGGTGTATTGCCCGCCGCGCCGCGTGTCGAACACGGGGAAGCGGTCGGGATCGGTGAGGTCCTCGGGCTTGGCCGAGGTGCCGGCAGTGTAAAGCGCTGGATGTTCGACCAGCCAGATGCACTCTTCTGCCGCGCCAGCGGCGATGGCGGTGGCGCGCGCTTCCATCCATGCCTCGGCTGTACGGTAATCGGTGAGGCCCGGTGTGGTGATCCATTCGACCATCGTGTCAGGCGGCCTCCTGCGCGGCCTTGCGCAGGATTTGGGCGTAATGGTCCGCCCCTTGGGCGCCGGTGACCAGGTATGCGCCGCCAAAGATCATTGATGGCACGCCAGTGATGCCGTGCCCGTTCCAGAACGCCTGTTGTTCGCGCACGCGGTCTTGATGCGATCCGGTCGCCAGGACGTCCTCAGCTGCATTTCGGTCCAGACCGACCTGTTCTGCCACATCCAGCAACACGTTGCGGTCCGATACATCGCGCGTTTCGGTGAAATGCGCATGGAAAAGCGCCAGTTTCAGCGGGTGTTGCTTGCCCTGCGATAGGGCAAAGTCGAGCAGTTGGTGCGCTTCGAACGTGTTGACGATCCGGCTGTCGGTGGCAAAGGCGAAGTCGATTCCGAGGCTTTGACCCAGTTTTTGCAGATGCGCGCGGTTCTGTGCGGATTGCGCGGGGCTGGCGCCGTATTTTTCGGCAATATGTTCCGTCAGGTTCTGACCTTCGGGCGGCATGTCGGGGTTCAGCTCAAACGGATGCCAACGGATGCGTGCACCCATGCCAGTCATGCCAAGCGCCTGTTCCAGCTGCCGGAATCCGACTATGCACCAGGGGCACATCACGTCCGACACGATATCAATATCGAGGACGGGTGCGGTTTTCGGTTCGGTCTCGGGGGGCAAGATTGTCTTTTGTCCTTATTGCCTTCGGCGCGCGGCCGTTGTCGGAGTCATGCGGACGCCAGGATCGACTCGGCGCCACCTGGGTGCGTTTTGCAGACCGCTGAATGCTGCATCGGCCCGGTCCAAGTCAACGCACACCGTGTGGCTGCCATCCGCGATGTTCCGGTCGGCGCCAGTATTGCCGCTATTGTCAGTGTGGCTGCAAACAAAAAGGTGCGAGCGACGCCGATCGGGCCACTTTCGGACCGATGTTTTTCTTTGAGTTTTCGGTCTTGGCAAGTGCTGCGTTCGTCGCTAAACCCCGGCTACCAAGTCAAGGCGTGCGGCCGTGGCGGAATTGGTAGACGCGCAGCGTTGAGGTCGCTGTGAGGTAACACTCGTGCGAGTTCGAGTCTCGCCGGCCGCACCATTGTCATCCTCTCCTTGCTGGTCGTCCATTGGATAAACCGCCTTTACATTTGTGCGGTGTGTTCCCTCACCGCGTCTTGAAACACTCTGGTATGAGAATTTGAGGAAGAGGGGACACCGATGGACCGACGGTCATTTCTGGTGCCTGGAAATGTGGCGGCGGGCGGCGCGGGTTTTACTCCGGCCATTGCGCGGGCGGAGGTGGGGGATACGACCCTGACCACTGTCAGCGATGGCAACCTGACCTTGCTCGGCAGATTTGTCTTTGACCCGATGCCGAAGGATCAGTTGCAGCCGATCCTCGCCGCCTATGATCTGTCGCCCACGCAATTGACCCCGTAGTGCAGTCTCCCGCTTTACCGCGATGCGCATAGCACAGTGTCGTTGGATTTGGGCTCCGGTCCCGATTTCATGCCGAAGGCGGGGTGGAGACGGACAGTCTGATCGCCCTCGGTCCGATGCCGGAGGACATCACCCATGTGGTGTTCACCCATGTGCATCCCGATCACATTAGGGGACTGTTCAACGATTTTGATGAGCCGCTTTTTTGCCAACGCCACCGATCTGATGGGCCGGACCGCGTGGTAATATTGGCAGAACCCTGCGACCGTCGACACCATTGGCGAGGTGCGCGCGGCCTTTGCCGTGGGCGCCAAGCGCCGGAGGCGGGTGATCGAGGACAGTGTGGCGCTGTTTGAGAATGAAGACGTCGTCTTGCCGGGCATCGGCGCGGTCGCTTCGCCGGGGCATGCGAGTTTCGAGCCGCCCAGCGGGCGTGACAACGCCTTGATTCTGGGCAATGCGATCGGCAATCATCATGTCGCCTTTCACAAGCCCGCGTAGATCAGTTGGTTGGATCAGGATGGGGATAGGGCCGCTGTGACCCGTGCAGTGCTGTTTGATCGCACCGTGTCGGAGCCGATGCGGATTGTTGGCTTTCACTTGCCACACGGCGGGATGTGGCGCGTAGATCAGACATCGGAAGGGTACGTGTTCGTGCCTGAGCGCGCATGATGCGCTGTGCTGTCGCATTCGCGCTGTGCGCAGCCCCCGCGTTTGCCAGCTAGGATATTGCCGACCAGCACCCCGGCTCGGTCCTTTGTTCCAAACCGGTCAAGGTGGTCCCGCATGTCTGGTCCGCCATCGGCGTCACTGCGCCGCCGGCCCATGAAAACAGCGGGCACAGCAACATGAGTTTCATCCTGACGGGCGACGGGGTGGTCGTGACCAATGGCAGGCGGCCATATCAGGGCTATGGCTATGCCGAAGGGGCGGTGACGGCAGTAGCCATCAGTGCGGCACGGTTTCAGACCCTGATGGGCCGCGATGCGGCGTTTCGCGAACCGGTGTTTCGCGGCTTTGCGCATCGGGAGGGCGAATTGACGGACGTGATCGACGCGCTGCTTTTGCACCGATCCGAAGCTGGCGCGGTGTCTGGGCAGGCAACCGGCCACGGTGGGGCGCATCCAGCAGGACATCCCGCAGGAATTGGGCATGGTGCGCGAGGTGGTGTCGCGGACGCTCCCGTCGTTTGAACGGAATGTCTGGATCCGGGGCGAGCGGGGCACGATTGCGGTTCTGGAACCCATGGAGAGGCACAGCTTTGTTTCCCCGATCGGTGACACGCTGTTTTACGTGACGACAGCGCAGGGCAACACGTTGTCGTTCAGCGTGGGATCAGTCTTTGGGGGTGATGATTGGCGCGGCCGTTGGATATTACTCCAAAGGGCATTTCCGATGGGTAGCCTGAGAAGACCCGCGTGAATTGCGGCGTCAGATCAGCGGTGCGGTCCTGATGGGGCCGGGGCGATCCTGGGAATGGGGTGCAACGTGGAGCAGGGGATCTTTGCATTTTCGACGCTGGTGTTCAGCGCACCGGGCGCGTTTGCCGCCATATTCATCGGCGCGAGCCTGAGCTTGAAACAGTTGATAAAGGGGGTCACACCCGCCGAGTGAGATGGTTCTAGGCGGTGATTGTCATGGCGACCGATTCCGGTGCCACATGGCCGACCATGGTGATCAGTTCACGCAGATCGACGGGTTTGCGCAGAACCATGCGTGCGTTGCGGGTCATCGTGAACAACTCACCCTTCGCAAAAAGTCCGCTGCCCGTCACATAAATCACTTCGGCATCCGGCGCAGAATATCCGGCATAATTCGCGACATCCGTCGACAACCCGCCATCCACCATCAGGTCGAGCAAGAGAACATCGGGGTTGCACCGCCGCAATTCGTTCATGGCTTGCTCATTATCGGATGCGATGTGCACTTCGTGCCCCGCGCCTTCCAGCGCCTCGCTGAACGTGAACTGCAGGCTAGGGTCATCTTCAAGCACCAGAACTACAGCCATGAACAACTCCGTTTTCTTGAGACAGATTTCTATGTGTCACAGATTAAAGAAACGTTTAACACGCCGTTCAATCTGTAAAGAAGTCCATCATTCGGAAAAGATTGGATTATTTTGTTCCTTTTGTCGAGCTCTGTGTAAATTACTGAAATATACATTGAAATTTGCGCCGCTCTCGCCATCTGATGACGCAGATATGGCCCATCCATGACGTCGGCACACTTCCGCACAGGTCGATAGGCCCATACCGGTCCCTTCCACCGATGCGTGCAGGCGTCGAAATGGCAAAAAGATCTCTTCCGCGCGCTTTGGATCGAATCCGCTGCCGTTGTCTGAAATGGTCAGCGTTTCGATGCCATCGGGATCAGAACGCAGCATGACCTCGACACACAACCGGCGCTCCGGGTGCCGATACTTGACGGCGTTGCCCAGTAAGTTGGCGAGCACCATGCGCAGCAGGGTCGGCTCCGCCATCACGGTCGAGGACGGGCCAGTGATCCGAAAGTCCATGTCTTCCGGCGTCAGCCCGTTCTGCAGATCTCGTCTCACGTCCTCTAACATCGCGCGCAGGTTGACCGGTTCTGCGGCGACCTCGGCAGACGCCGAGCGCGCGTGTTCTAAAAAGTCACAAGTCAGGTTGTCCATCTGTTCCGCGGCGCGGCGCATCACGTTCAGATATTCGTGCCCCTTTTCGGGCAAGCCATCACCAAAGCGCGACGCGAACAGTTGCAGCATTCCGGATATCGTGCTGAGCGGGGTTCTCAGATCATGCGAGGCTTGATGCGCAAAGGATTCCATTGCGATCAACGACGCATGAAGGTTCACGAGGCGCGCCTCGATCTGGGCCAGGTCATTGCGCGCCGCGACACGGCGCCTGTTCATCTGGCCAAGCGCTTCTGCTGCCGCTTTCAGATGGTCCTGCGTCAATAGATACAGCCGTTGCCCCAATGCGCTTGACCTGAGCAGGGCGACTCGAAACAGGGTGGGGCGCACGACGCTGGCCCCTTGCATGGCGATCATCGGTAATTCCATCGAACTGCTGGCGGCCCCGGTTTTCAGGACGTCCATCGTCTCTTCCAGTGTCAGCTTGGTCAATTTGTGCAGGCCAATGCCGCGCAAGCCATCCGATGCATCGTTTGTCGGTCTGCAATACAGACGTTCGGCCCGACGGTTGCAGACCAGCACACGGGCGTCCTGATCCAGTAGAAAACACGCGTAAGGTGACGCCAGAAAAGCCGCGCTGAGCGTGTCACGATCCACATCCGCGTCATCAGGCAGCAGGTTCAATGCCCGCTCTACATCCTGCGAATAGCGGTTTTTGACGGGGTGTGCCGAAGACATCATATTCATGTGAGATAGGCTCTGCTCAGTTCCGATCCGGAGGATAGTGGCCCGAGTTGGTGAACGGACGGTTAACTGGCGGATTGAACCTGCATTGCGTTGTCTTGATGCGCCACCTCGGCATCGGTCAACAGACGCAAGCTGCCAAAGACATGGCTGACGCGGCCATCACTGGCGGACCGCGCCCGACCCCGACAGGTGCACGTTGTCTTCTCACCCGCTTCGTTTTGCAGCATCACGATGCGATCAAACGGCTCGCCACGCTCCAACACGGCCTGAAAATCCTCGGCCAGGGAATCGCGCTGGTCTTCGACCACGCGTTTCAGAAGCGCCTCGACCGATGGCGGGTGCCGTTCGGGGACAAAGCCCAATAGCTCGTACATCGCCTTGCTCCACAGCCCGATATTGTTTTCGATATCAA
Organism: Tateyamaria omphalii; assembly: GCF_001969365.1. Classification (NCBI taxonomy): domain Bacteria; kingdom Pseudomonadati; phylum Pseudomonadota; class Alphaproteobacteria; order Rhodobacterales; family Roseobacteraceae; genus Tateyamaria; species Tateyamaria omphalii. The sequence goes on from NZ_CP019312.1 coordinate 1,035,056, forward strand.
AGGAGTAGAAGCCGATACCCAGATCGTCCTGTACCGCTTCCAGGCTGGAAAGCTGAATGTCGCGGGCGAGGCCGGCAGCATCATCCCAGGTCACGCCCACCATTTGTACCGGCTCACCTTCCGAATCGCGAATAAGCGTGATGCTGCCCTTGATCTTCACAATCCGGCCTTCGGGCCCAAAGACACGCGCCGCATAGGTTTGCGATGTTCCCTCGTCCAGAAGCGCATCAATCATGGACCGATATGCGGACCGATCCGCCGGATGGATCATGTTGATCGTGTCATCCCAGGTGAGCATGTCACCAGAGTCCGAGCGGCCATGAATGGTGAACATCTCGGAGGACCAGACCAGTTCCTGTGTGTCCAAATTGTAGGACCAATGCGCGATGTTGCTGGCCTTGCTCATCATATCGACGATCAGGTTCATCGGGTCGCTCACGTCCTTGGTAATCGTTATGGACAGGCCGATCAGCTTGCGGTGCACATCATGCACGGGCGACATCAGCATCGTGTAGTAGCTTCCGCGCGACAGGACAGGTACGCGGCGTTGCTCCTGCACGCGCAGCACGGTGTTCGCGATCGGGGCCAGGGCCGGAAAGCCCGAGGGCAGGTTGCACTGGCTCAGGTGAATGCCCGTAGGGGGGATTTCGCCCACGCCAAAGAAGTCCATGGCTATGCGCGACATGCGCCGCACCATCAACGCCTGATCGGCAAGTGCCACCGAATAGGGGGCAGACGTCATCGTCGCCTCCAACTCCGACGCGAGCGCCTGACGTTCGGCCGAACTGATCTGCAACTCCTCGTTGACGGTCAGCAACTCTTCGTTGGTGGACTGCAACTCCTCGTTCGAGGTCTCCAACTCCTCGTTGGTGGCCTGGAATTCTTCGTTGGTGGATTGCAGTTCCTCGTTGGAAGATTGCAGTTCCTCGTTTGCGGTCTGCAGCTCTTCGATGGTCTGTTGCAGGGCTTCCTGCGTCGACTTGATCTCGAGCTCCATCTTTTCGACATAGGACCGATGGTCGAGGTTTTCGATGTCGCCCGAGAGGCTGTCGGACACGTCCTCGAATCTTGCGTTCACCCCGATAAGGCATTGCGGTTCTCCACCGCGTTGCCCCATGAACGGGAACACCTGCAATTGCACCTGGTTGCCAACCGGCAACGACACCCTGTGCCAGCGACCTGTCCGCCGCGCGCTGTTTCGGATGGCAACCGCGATCAGGCTGGTTGCTTCGGTTCGCAAGGGGTCAATCAACATGCGCACGTTCAATGACGTTGACGCGCCTGCGCGGATCTCCATGAACGGGCTCAGATCGCCCAGCACCTCGATGATGTTGCCGTTCTGGGTGCAGATCATGCCGTTGGGGGCAACGGCACGGGCAAGTGAAAGGTCACGTTTTTCGCCTTGCTCGGACTTTGAATGTGTCTTTTCATTCGCCGGATAGCTGCGCATGCCGCCCCGGTATCCCCGCACGGATGGATCAATAGACAATTCGCCCGATATCCCGCGTCGCTTGATATAGACCTTGTCCGCCCCCTGGAGGCCCTCGAAGAAAACCCCCATCTCGCCCACCGTCTCGGACGTGCCGACAAACAGCAACGCGCCTGCTGCCATGGCGTAGTGCAGGCGGCTCAGAACCCGTTCCTGTAGGGCAAGGTTGAAGTAGATCAGCAAGTTGCGAATGCTGACCAGATCCACGTTGATGAACGGTGGGTCCTGAAACACATTGTGATGGGAAAACAGCGTGACGGCGCGCAATTCAGGCCGCACCGTAATGTCTGTAGTGCCAACGCTGAAATACTGGCTGAGCAGCTTGGCGGGAATGTCCGAGGCTGCTGCAATGGGATAGATGCCCTTGCGCGCCACCTCAATCGCGTTCTGGTCGATGTCGGTGGCAAAAATCTGAACATTACGGCGGGCCAGCATCTCGATGCCGCCCAGAACCTCTGCCAGTATGATAGCGATCGTATAGGCTTCCTCGCCGGTGGCGCAGCCAACGATCCAGACCCGGATCGGGCTGTCATCGCGACTGCTGAACTTGGCGTCAACTTCGCGCTGCAACTTATCGAACTGATCGGGGTCGCGGAAAAACCGGGTGACAGAGATCAGCAGATCGCGGTGCAGCGCGTCGACCTCTGGCATGTTGGTGCGGCAATAGTCCACGTAGTCGTCATAGCTCTGGATACCCAGGGCCGTCATGCGCCGCACGATGCGGCGGTTCAGGGTGTTTTCCTTGTAATCGGCGAAATCGACCTGGGTCCGGGCGAGCAGGATGCCGAACAGTTCGCCCAGGGGTTTGGGTTCGTCCTGCAGTCTGCGCAGACCGTCCAGGTTGCGGGGCTGGGCCAGGATCTTTTCCAGATGTGTGCCGATCTGTTCCGGCGACAGGGTCAGGTCGATGCACCCTGTCTCGATCGCGGAAGTTGGCATGCCGTCATACTTGGCGCTGGCTGGCTCCTGCGCGATGGTGATGCCGCCCACCTCGCGGATGGCCTGCACCCCATAGCTGCCGTCCGACCCCGTGCCCGACAGCACGATGCCCATGCAGTTTTCACCCTGTTCGTTGGCCAGGCTCTTGAACAGGCGATCCGCCGACGGCTTGGGCGAGGCCGCGTGGCCAGACGGGTTGCGCAGACGCAGAATGCCGCTTTCCAGAACCACATCCGCATTCGGCGGTGTCACATATATATAGCCGCGCTCCAGCTCTGTTTCAGGACCCAGTTCCAAAACGGGCAGACTGATATCGCGCGATATCAGCGTCGACAGAACGCTCTTGTGGGTCGGCGACATGTGCTGTGCAATGACATAGACCGCATTGGCATCCTGCGGTAGGTTCTGCACCAGCAGGGAAACGGCCTCCAGCCCACCTGCAGAGGCGGCGATGCCAATCACACGCAAAGGTTCGATTGTTCCCGTATCGGTGGTATTATCGGAGGGGGCTGCAGGCTGTTCGGGCGTATCCGCGCTCATTAAGTCCTCGGGTATTCCTGGCGGCGATGCGCTTGTCTCTGTAGCTGGGGTAAGTTCAGGTTAGTGCACGGGGCAATACTGATCGATCAGGTCCATCAGATGGCCAGGTGACACGGGCTTGCTGGCAAAACCGTTCATGCCCAGCTTTTTGACGACCTGCGCGTTGTGATAATCGACATCGGCAGTGACGGCGATAATCGGCACGGCATTCGGCGGCACGCGCGTGCGGATATAGTTGGTCGCATCAATGCCGGACATTTCCGGCATATGCAGGTCCATCAGAACCAGCCCGTAATCCTCGGGGTTATCATCCAACGTGTCGCAGCCCTGTTTGCCGTTTTCGGCAATGTCCACACCGACGCCAAGCATATCAATCACTTCCTTCATCATGAAGCGACTGAACTGATCGTCTTCGATCAGAAGTACTTTCTTTTGCTGCTGCATTGCTGGTGTCCTAACCGACGGACCGCACCGTCCAAAATGGAACTCTCGTTTTACGATAACAAATTAAGCGGCCCCCCACCATCTTTTTGCAAGAAACGCCGTGCGACAGTTTCTCGGTGCGCGGGCGACAGACCTTTGGCGGGTCCTTCAAATTTGCACGCGGCGGTGGCCCAAGGCCCTTGCACACAGCCCACACCCTGCATAGAAGGGCGCGAATTTACGAACAGCCCTCCGCAGACAGGGGGCATTTACCCCATGGGAGCACACATGCAGGTCACCGAGACGCTGAACGAAGGGCTGAAACGCGGCTATGCCATCACCGTGACCGCCGCCGAGCTGGACGAGAAGGTCAACGAAAAGCTGACCGAAGCGCAGCCCGACGTCGAGATGAAGGGCTTTCGCAAAGGCAAGGTGCCTATGGCTCTGCTGAAAAAACAGTTTGGCCAGCGTCTGATGGGCGAAGCGATGCAGGAAAGCATCGACGGCGCCATGAGCAAGCATTTCGAAGACAGCGGCGACCGCCCCGCCATGCAGCCTGAGGTCAAGATGACCAACGAGGACTGGAAAGAAGGTGACGACGTGCAGGTCGAGATGTCCTATGAGGCGCTGCCGGACATCCCCGAGCTGGACCTGAGCAAGGTCACACTCGAGCGTCTGGTGGTCAAAGCCGACGACGCCGCGGTCGAGGAAACACTGGGCTCGCTCGCCGAAAACGCGCAAGACTTCAAACCGCGCAAGGCCGGCGTCAAAGCAAAGGACGGCGATCAGGTCGTCATGGATTTCGTGGGCAAGGTCGACGGTGAAGCGTTCGAGGGTGGTTCGGCCGAGGATTATCCGCTGGTGCTGGGCTCCAACAGCTTTATTCCCGGTTTCGAGGAGCAGCTCGTCGGCGTAAAAGCGGGCGAGGAAAAGGCCGTGACCGTCACCTTCCCCGAGGATTACCAGGCCGAAAACCTCAAGGGCAAGGAAGCGACCTTTGATTGCACCATCAAAGAGGTGAAAAAGCCCGTCGCCGCCGAGATCGACGATGAATTGGCCAAGAAATACGGGGCGGAGGATCTGGACGGCCTGAAAACGCGCATTTCTGAACAGCTGGAAAGCGAATATGCCGGTGCCGCGCGCGCCGTGATGAAGCGCGGTCTGCTCGACCAGTTGGACGACATCGTCAACTTTGACCTGCCGCCCTCGCTGGTCGAGGCCGAGGCCAAGCAGATCGCGCACCAGCTCTGGCACGAGGACAACCCAGACGTCGAAGGGCACGATCACCCCGAGATCGAGACCACGGACGAACACACCGCGCTGGCTGAACGCCGCGTGCGCCTGGGTCTGCTGTTGGCTGAACTGGGTCAGAAAGCAGAGGTTGAAGTGACTGACGCCGAGATGAGCCAAGCTATCATGCAACAAGCGCGGCAGTATCCCGGCCAGGAACGTCAGTTCTTTGAATTCGTGCAGCAAAACGCCCAGATGCAACAGCAACTGCGCGCGCCGCTTTTTGAAGACAAGGTCGTGGACCATATCGTCGAAAACGCGGCTGTGACGGACAAAGAGGTCAGCAAGGACGACCTGCAAAAGGCCGTCGAAGCGCTGGAAGAAGACGACAGCTAAGCCGCTTTATCAGACTTGCGAACAAGGGGCCGCGCCATTGGTGTGGCCCTTTTTCTTTGCGCGGACTGCATATTCGCACATGGCGGTATTCCGCACTGCGCTGCCACGGCCCTATTGCGACCGTCTCGCGGTATTTATCTGTCAGGCTCAACCGATCGGAAAGGACCGCACATGTCTTCTGCACTCATCCGCCTCAACCCCGATACGCTCCCCGACACCAGCGACCTTGGATATTCACAAATCTCTATCGCCGGACCTGGCCGGTTGGCCTTTGTCTCTGGCCAAGTCGCCATTCCTGCGGACGGGGGTGAAGTCCCGGCATCGCTTGAGGGGCAGGTGGCGCAGGTGGTCGAAAATCTGGGCCGCGCTCTTGATGCCCTGACTGCCACACCGCAGGACATTGCGCAGATGCGTATCTACGTAAGGGAGCTGGATGATGCGGCGATGGGCATTGCCATGCCGCCACTGACGGCGTTCTTTCAGGGCGCGCGGCCCAGCGTGACCGGCATCGGTGTTGCGGCGCTTGCCGCGCCGGATCTGCGGATCGAGGTCGAGATGGTGGTTCATCTACCTGCCGAAAACGCGACGTGATTCAATACGGGCGCAAGTCCTGCAAGGTGTAGCGGTCGCGCACCGGAAACTCCGGGTCTTCCTCAAACCGGGCATCGCTCACCAGACACTGCGCCCCGCAGATCAGCCGCGCTTCCCGTGCGCGGGCATCAATGTACCAAAACCGCCCGCCCGGCGTGGCAATATACCCGTCCGTACCGTCCTCAATATCGGTGCGCATGTCGTCGTAGGACGGGATTTCGGTCAGGAAATCAGGGTCATAGGCGCTGTGGGTATGGTATGAGGCCAGAACCGTGACTCCGGGCCGGGCCCGTTCGGGCGGCAGGCAGCTGGATGCGCCACCACGTCGGGCTGGGGTGGCGACATAGTCCCCCGACGCCGTGATCCCGATCAGCCCGCAATACTCGCGCCGCTCGTCAATGGATGCGGGTTGCAGATCGTTGAAGAGATCTGCGGCAAAGGCGATCTCCGCCTCTGTTTGCGGAACGGCGCGGGGGGCCATCACGATGTCACCGACATCGCCCACAGGGTCAATGACGTCGCACCCTGTCAGCAGAACAAGTAAAAGGACAACCCGTTGCAACATGCGGTGCACCTTGGGTCTCACGAGACCAAACGTCAAACCGGTCCGGCCAAGAAAAAACCGCGCCCCGAAAGGCGCGGTTTCAATCTGTCAGCGATGGGCCGGATCAGGCCTTGGGCTCGTCTTCCGCAGGGGCCTCTTCGGTCGCGATGCCCGCGGTCTCGGCCAGCTCCTCGTCGTCGGATGCGGCAGCACCGATATCGTCGAACAGCTCCTGGATTTCGAACTCGGCTGCGGCTTCCTCTTCGGCGGCCAGCTCCTGGATCGACTTGCCCGAGGCCTGCAGCTCGGCTTCTTCTGCCGAACGGGCCACGTTCAACTGGATGACCACGTCTACCTCAGGGTGCAGGGAGATGTGCACGTTGTGCAGGCCCAATTCCTTGATAGGTTGCGGGATCACGACCTGCTTGCGGTCAACACTGAAGCCTTCGGCAGTCGCCACGTCGGATGCGTCGCGGGGTGTGACGGAGCCGTAAAGGTTCCCACCGTCGGACGCTTGGCGAATCACGATGAACTGCTGGCCATCCAGCTTGTCACCGAGGGCCTCGGCCTCTTTCTTGGTTTCCAGGTTGCGGGCTTCCAGCTGTGCCTTTTGGGATTCGAAGTCGGCAATGTTCGCCTCGGAGGCGACCAGCGCTTTCTTCTGCAGCAGCAGGTAGTTGCGGGCGTAGCCGGGCTTGACGTCGACGACGTCGCCCATCTGGCCCAGCTTGGCCACGCGTTCGAGAAGGATAACTTGCATATCAGTCGCTCCTTATTTCACGGCGTAGGGCAGAAGGGCCAGGAAACGGGCGCGCTTGATGGCGCGGGCCAGCTCGCGTTGCTTCTTGGCCGACACGGCGGTGATACGGGAAGGCACGATCTTGCCACGCTCAGAGATATAGCGTTGCAGCAGGCGCGTGTCCTTGTAGTCGATCTTGGGTGCGTTCTCGCCCGAGAAGGGGCACACTTTACGACGGCGGAAAAACGGTTTTGCAGCCATGGTTTAGCTCCCTTTGCTCAGCGGCGCTCGCGACGGCTGTCGCGTTCGTCACGTTTCTGCATCTGGATCGAGGGGCCTTCGGCGTGCTCGTCCACCTTGATCGTCAGAACGCGCATGACGTCGTCATGCAGGCGCATAAGGCGCTCCATTTCCTGAATGGCAGGAGCCGGTGCATCGGTGCGCATATAAGCGTAGTGGCCTTTACGGTTCTTGTTGATCTTGTAGGCCATTGTCTTGACGCCCCAGTACTCGTTATCCACGAGTTGACCGCCATTGTCGGCCAGAACGGTGCCAAAATGTTCGATGAGCCCCTCGGCCTGCGTGTTCGACAGGTCCTGACGGGCAATCATCACATGCTCATAAAGAGGCATGGACTTCTCCACTTCTATCAAGGCGCATTTCATAGACCGATCCATAAACCCTGCGGATGGTCACGAGAGACTGCGCGGCAAAACAGGTTTGCAGGGATGCGCCCATATACACCGCTGGGCCTGCGGCGCAAGGGTCGAATGGAAATGTGCCACGTCCACGGCCTTTCCTTGGACGGGCCGCAATTTGGTCACGATTCGACGACACCAACAACATTAACCACGCTGGAGGATCACTGTCATGACTGCCACTTTCGACGCCGCCACAGACACCAAAGGGGCCAAAGGACCACAGCCACCGTTCGACATGCGGGCGATTGCGGGTTTTGCGACACATGCCGCCGGAGCGATCCTCGTACTGGGGGCCATCGGCGTCTGGCTTGAACCCACCACCTATGCGGGCGCAGACCTGGTCGTGATGAAGCTGGCCGTGTCGCTCTTTCTCAGCCTGGCGGGGTTCCTGATCCTACTGGATCGCCGAGCAAATGACGTGCCCGAAGTGGAAATCGACACGGTGCGGCGCGAAGTACGGGTCGTCACGGGTGGCGGACGCCGTCGCAAGATCACGCGGCGCACGGCCATCCGCGATCTGGGCAGGGCCGAGGTGATGGGTGAGACCGTCCGACTGAAGGCAGCCAACGGTGATGTGCTGGTGGACGTATCACTGCACGACGCGCAGGTGCGCAATCACTTGTTCGGTGCACTGCAAGACGCCGGTAAGCTGTAACACGTCGGGGATGCGCTTTATGCGCATGGGCGATGTTCAGCCATGCGCACAATCTGTTGAGCGATGTGCAGTTGTCTCTGCGTCAATCTGCGACATCTTGGTCTCATACAGAAACTCTTGCGGAGCACACCCCATGAAATCCTTTCTCCTCGCCACGACATTGGCCGCCTCGGCTTCCCTTGCCGCCGCGGCGGACCGTTACACGCTGGATGCAAGCCACAGCCAGGTGCTGTTTTCCTACAACCACCTCGGCTTCTCCACGACCTGGGGCATGTTCTCCGGCTTTGAAGGCGAGATCATGTTCGATCAGGAAGACCCGGCCAATTCCAGCGTGACTGTGTCGATGCCCACAACGTCGATGTTCACGGGCTGGGAACAACGCGACGGACACTTCATGTCCGAAGACTTTTTTGGCGCCACAGACGAGGACCTGATCACATTTACCTCCACCGCCATCGAGGTGACGGGCGAGGGGACTGCCCAGATCACTGGCGATCTGACCATGAACGACGTCACCAAGGAGGTCGTGCTGGACGCCACGCTGAACCAGGCGGGCGCCAACCCGATCAACCAGAAGGACTGGGCCGGGTTCAACGCCACAACGACGCTGCTGCGTTCGGATTTCGGCGTCGGTGCCTTTGCCCCCGCAGTGAGCGACGAGGTGCAGGTCCAGATCTCGATCGAGGCCGAAAGGGCCGAGTAAACCAAGACCACCACTCACATCAGGGCCGCCCGATCCGTTCGCGCGGCCCTTTCTCGTGGCTGCTGTCGAAATGACGCGCCGGTGGCGCGACACGATTCTATTCAGGAGGGCCTTTTCAGACCCTCCTGGGATATGCCTCCGGCGGTGGTATTTTCAGTCAGAAGAAACGGGCAGGCCCGCGCGCAGATATGCGCGGTGTCACTCCGTTGCCGCCCGCGTGGCCGTCAGCGACACGTCCACGGCCACCGCGAACATCAGCGAGCTTTCATCGGCCATGGTTTCGCCGATGTTGAAGTCGCGCCGGTCGAGGGTCAGGCCCCCGGCCATCGAAGCCGTGTCGCCGTCAACCGAAAGACCGAAGGGCAGTGTGACGGGCACCGATTGTCCCTTGATCGTCAGCGTGCCCTGCGCTTCGTATCCGTCAACAACCGGGATGATGTCGGCCACATAGGTTGCAGTCGGAAAGTCCGTTGCGTGGAAGAAGTCCGGCCCCATCGCCTGATCCGTGACCGAGCCGAGCGTGAGCGAGCCGATGGAAATGGTGACCTCGACACTGCCCGCAACTCCGTTCTCTACGGTTTCGTCAAAGCTGATCGCCGCCGTCCAGTCGTTGAATTGCCCCACAACGTCCGAACCGAGCTGTGTGACGGTGATACCCAACGTACCTTCCTGTACCTGCCAGTCCGACTGGACCTCTTCCAGTTCGGCAGCGTCCACCACGGCGCTGTGCGGCGCATAAACACCCAAGGCCGCACCGCCCGACAGGGCCAGCGCCCACAAGGCCAGCGCCGCGGTCACCGGCAGGGCGTGCCTGTGCGCGTGACCCGTGACAGGCACATCCGCGCGTCCGAACCACATGCGTTTGAGCGTCGCGTCCTTGTCGATGATGTGGTGCTTCAAGGCTCCCGCGATGTGCAAGACCAGCGCCGCGGCCAGAACTTTGGTCAGCACCCAATGCGCGCCTGCCATGGCGCCTGCCAGTGCTTCGGACTTTGGAACAAGGGGCAGGTTCTGGCTGAATGGCCACCAGATCGGAGCAAAACCGCTGGCTGCTGCATGATGGATCCAACCTGACAGCGGGACCACCACCAGGCTGCCATAAAGCAGCCAATGTACGGTCTCTGCCGCCAGGCTCTCGACCTTGCGGTCGGGATGCAGGAGGCCCGGTTTGGGTTGACTCAGTGCCCAGGCGATGCGGGCGAGTGCCACAAAGAACACCGCGACGCCCAGCGTCTTGTGCAGTGAAAACAACCAGGCGGTGCGTGCAATCAGCGCGTCAGCGGGCGCTGACGATGCCTTGATCTCATACGCCATGTTGTTGGCGATGATCCCCAACGGGATCAGCGTGATGATCAAAAGGGCGGTCAGCCAATGGAAGGTCTTGGCCAGATCGCCATAGCGGTCAGTGGTGTTGGAAAGGGACATGTGTGGTCTCCGGACGTGTGCAGGGGTCTAACACCTCTGCCCCTAATGTTATGCGTCCGCACGGCACGGCAACATGCAATTGGCGCACATATGCCGTGCGGCACTCTCTTGTGTGGCCCGTGCCGTCCGATTACACCCGTCACGGAACAAAAGACCAAAAGGGGGGCAGGCCATGAGCGTGGCATTCGTATTTCCAGGGCAGGGCGCCCAGACCGTCGGCATGGGCAAGGCGCTGGCTGAGGCCTATCCCGCAGCCCAAGCCGTGTTTGACGAGGTGGACGAGGCGCTTGGCGAAAAGCTGAGCAGCCTGATCTGGGAAGGCAACCAGGACACGCTCACCCTGACCCAGAATGCCCAACCGGCGCTGATGGCCACATCTATTGCTGCCATGCGCGCGCTCGAGGCCGAAGGGATCACCATTGAAAAGGCGAGTTTCGTGGCCGGGCACTCGCTTGGTGAGTATTCTGCCCTCTGCGCGGCCGGTGCGCTGAGCGTCGGGGACACCGCACGGCTTCTGCGTACGCGAGGCGAGGCCATGCAAAAGGCGGTGCCAGTGGGTGTCGGCGCCATGGCCGCACTGCTGGGCCTCGACTTTGAGACAGCCTCCGACGTTGCGAAAGAAGCGGCAAATGGCGAGGTTTGCCAGGCCGCAAACGACAATGACCCTGCCCAGGTGGTCGTTTCGGGCCACAAGGGTGCCGTTGAGCGCGCCGTGGAAATCGCCAAGACACGCGGCGCGAAGCGGGCTGTCATGCTGCCCGTCTCTGCCCCCTTTCATTGCAGCCTGATGGAGCCCGCCGCTGGCGTCATGGCCGAAGCGCTGAGCCACGTGGACATCGAGGCCCCCGCCGTGCCGGTCATTCCAAACGTCACGGCGCATAGCTGCCAAAGTGCCACGCTCGTGCGCAATCATCTCGTTGATCAGGTCACCGGGTCGGTCCGCTGGCGCGAAAGCGTGATGTATATGGCGTCCGAAGGCGTGAGCGATATCTGGGAGATCGGCGCGGGCAAGGCGCTGTCGGGCATGATCCGCCGCATCGACCGGTCCATCACCACCCGCGCCGTGGGCACACCGGATGATATCAAGGCCGTATTGGATGGCTGATCTGTTCACCCTCCCGGCTGAGACGCTGGGCGGCGTGATCGACACAGTGCCGTTCGCCAAACGCTTTCAACTGATTCCGGACGTCTTCGGACGTATGGATTCGGCGATGGCACAGGCGGGCATCTTCTTTGCCGGGCCGCAAACAGCGCTCTACCGGGTGACCGGGGAGGATATGGACATCCGCATCGGCGTGGCCCTGCGCAAACCAATGCCGGGGTTCGAGATGTTCGATGTGGCCGAGACACGTGCGCTGCACATGCGTCATCATGGAGCGTTCGACACGCTGCCGCAGGTCTACCAGGCGCTGACGGCGGAGGTTGAGGCACGGGGACTGACGCGCACGGGATGGGCGCGCGAGGTCTATCGGTTCATGGCCAGTGAGTCGTCCTTGAATATCTGTGACGTCTATATGGACGTCGCCACAGCTTGAGACAAAAGAGGTTCACATGTTTGATCTAACAGGAAAATCAGCGCTCATTACCGGCGCATCGGGCGGCATCGGGGCCGAGATTGCGCGCACGCTGCACGCCTCAGGCGCCACCGTCGGGCTGAGCGGGACGCGCACCGACCCGCTTGAGGCGCTGGCCGCCGAACTGGGCGACCGGGCGCACGTGCTGCCCTGCAACCTCAGCGACTTCGACGCCGTCGATGCGTTGCCCAAACAGGCGACTGAGGCGATGGGCAGCCTCGACATCCTGGTCAACAACGCGGGCATCACGCGCGACAACCTGTTCATGCGGATGTCGGACGACGAATGGCAGTCGGTGATCGACGTGAACCTCACCTCGACCTTCAAGCTGTGCAAGGGCGTGATGCGCGGCATGATGAAGGCGCGCTGGGGGCGGATCGTGAATATCTCGTCCGTCGTGGGGGCGACGGGCAACCCCGGCCAGGCCAACTATGCGGCATCGAAGGCCGGGATGGTCGGCATGTCCAAAAGCCTCGCCTACGAGGTGGCGAGCCGCGGGATCACCGTGAACGCGATTGCACCGGGCTTTATCGCCACGGCCATGACGGACAAGCTGACCGACGACCAAAAGTCTGGAATCATGGGGCAAATTCCCGCCGGGCGCATGGGCGAGGCGCATGAAATCGCCGCCGCCACGCTCTATCTTGCCAGCCCCGAAGCGGCCTATGTCACGGGCGCGACCTTGCACGTCAATGGCGGCATGGCCATGTTGTAGGCGCTAACACGCCGCGTATTGCCATCTATCCGGGATGTGCTATAGGCGGCGCAGATTCCGGCAGCGGGCCATCGCTTGGCCCAATGTCTCACCGCCCCAAGGGGGCAAGACCAGAGCCCCGCTTGCACGGGGACACCACTTGGGGGCGCGCAAATTTGCCCCGGACAGAATGAGGACAGTCATATGAGCGACATCGCCGATCGCGTGAAGAAGATCGTTGTGGAACACTTGGGTGTGGACGAAGAAAAGGTTAGCGAAAACGCGTCCTTCATCGACGATCTGGGCGCAGACAGCCTGGACACCGTGGAACTGGTGATGGCGTTCGAAGAAGAATTCGGGATCGAGATCCCCGATGACGCGGCCGAAACCATCCAGACTTTCGGCGACGCAGTGGGCTTCATCACCAAAGCCTCGTAAGTCATTCGGGCATATGCCTGATCAGGCGGCGTCCTTCCTTGCGGAAGGGCGCCGTTTTTCTTTGTCCGTACGATGGGCACTTGCCTTTGATGTCCCCGCGGGGACAAGATTGTGAAAAATCAAAAATCATGTTCGGGCAGGACAATATTCATGGGCAGACATGTGCCGACCATCAACACGGCGCGCGTGACATTGCGCGCAATGCGGCCGGGCGAATTTGACCGCTTTGCCGAGATCTGGGCGCTGCCCGAGGTTGCCGTCTATATCGGCGGCGCACCGCGCGACCGCGACGCCTCGTGGCGGTCCTTTCTGGGCATCGCAGGACATTGGCAGGTCACGGGCTTTGGTCAGTGGGGCATTGAAGAACACGCCACCCAGCGGCTCGTCGGGCAGGTCGGCTTTTTCTACGGCGCCCGGGGCTTGGGGGAGGATTTCGATTCCGTGCCCGAAGCGGGCTGGGTTCTTGCGCCCGAAGCACAGGGGCGCGGTCTGGGCCTTGAGGCGGCATCGGCGGCACATGACTGGTTTGATCGTGTCGTGACGGGGCCTTTGGTCTGTATGATGGACCCTGATCACGGCGCATCGGCGCGGATTGCAGAACAGCTTGGCTATGTGGATCTGCGCGCGGCGGCGGATGGGGCCGGGCCGATCCAGTTGAAGCTGCGGAAGTCTCCGCCCCAGGCGTGATCCAAATGCGCGCCTTGCGGCGCATTACATTGTCGGTTTGGCGCCGCAGGCTCACCAAAGCGAAAGCGGTCGCGGTTGCGCAGGCAACCGCGACCAGTGGCAAGGGTAGCTTTGCAAGCAAAGCTGCCAGCCACACCGTGGAGCATTTGGGAGAAACGGTCTCCGGTTGCGCAGGCAAACGCGACCGGTGGCAAGGGCAGCTTTTGCAAAATAAAAGCTGTCAGCGACACCATAGAGCATCTCGGCGCGCACCCCCGCGTCGGGACTTGAACAGGGACAGGCGCGCAGGGTATGACGCGGGCCAGAAACGTAAAGGGGCATGAGCAGATGCGCAGAGTTGTCGTGACGGGTCTTGGGCTGGTGACGCCGTTGGCGGACGGGGTCGAGGCAAGCTGGAGCCGTATTCTGGACGGACAGTCGGGCGCAGGTCCGATCACCCAGTTCGATCCCGAGGGCTTGACCACCACATACGCCTGCGAAGTGCCCCGCGGGGACGGATCGGACGGGACGTTCAATGCCGATGCCTATATGGCGCCCAAGGAACAGCGCAAGGTCGATACCTTTATCATGTTTGGTCTGGCCGCGGCCCAGCAGGCGGTCGAGGATTCCGGTTGGATGCCCGATGATCAAGAGAGCCTGGAGCGCACGGGTGTTCTGATCGGCTCCGGCATTGGCGGGCTGAACTCCATCGCGAACACCGCCGTGATGATGGAAGAGAAGGGGCCGCGCCGCGTGTCGCCCTTCTTTGTGCCCGGCGCGCTGATCAACCTGATCTCTGGTCAGGTGAGCATCAAATACGGCTTCAAGGGGCCGAACCATTCGGTTGTGACGGCCTGTTCGACAGGTGCGCATGCCATCGGTGACGCGTCGCGTCTGATCCAGCACGGCGACGCTGATGTCATGATTGCCGGTGGGGCCGAGGCTGCGATCTGCAAGATCGGGATTGCGGGGTTCAACGCTTGCAAGGCGCTGTCAACCAAGCGCGCGGACGATCCGCAACACGCAAGCCGCCCCTATGACGCGGACCGCGATGGGTTCGTCATGGGCGAGGGTGCGGGCATCGTGGTGCTTGAGGATTACGATCATGCCGTGGCGCGGGGCGCCAAGATCTATGCCGAGGTGAAGGGCTATGGCCTGTCGGGCGATGCCTATCACATCACTGCGCCGTCGGAGGACGGTGAGGGGGGTGAGCGGTCCATGCGTGCGGCCTTGCGCAATGCGGGGCTGGAGCCTTCGGATATCGACTATATCAACGCGCACGGCACCTCGACCATGGCCGACACGATTGAGTTGGGTGCGGTTGAACGGCTCTTGGGCGATCATGCGGGCAACGTCACCATGTCCTCGACCAAGTCGGCGACGGGGCATTTGCTGGGCGCGGCGGGCGCGATCGAGGCGATCTTTTCGATCCTGGCGATCCGCGATCAGGTCTGTCCGCCGACGATCAACCTGGACAATCCGGCCGTTGAAACCTCGGTTGATCTGGCCCCAAATGCCAAGCGGGAACGCAAGGTGGACTATGCGTTGTCCAACAGCTTTGGCTTTGGCGGCACGAATGCCAGCGTGATCTTTGGAAAGGTCAGCTGATGTGGCGATCCATCGCCTCGAATGCGCTGACATTTTTGATTGTGGCCCTGTTTGTGCTGGGCGGTTTGATCCTGTGGGGACGCGGCCAGTACGAGGGGCCGGGTCCGCTGAGCGAGGCCATTTGCGTGCAGGTGGATCGCGGGTCGAATTTCAGCCGCGTGAGCCGTGATCTGGAAGAGCAGGGCGCCGTTGAGTATGGCTGGATCTTTCGCACGGGCGCGGACTATTCCGGCAAGTCGGGCGATTTGAAGGCGGGCAGCTTTCTGGTCGAACCGGGGGCGTCCATGGAAGAGATTGTGGATGTCGTGACCCGGGGCGGGGCCAGCACCTGCGGGACGGAAGTGGTGTACCGGATCGGTGTGAACAGGCTGAGCGCGCAGGTGCGGGAGTTGGACCCTGCCACCAACCGTTTTGTGGAACGGGCGGAGTTTGAGCCGGGTGAGGAAGATGCGCCCGCTGTTTACACTGAGGTGCGCGCCGCGGCGGACACCCGTTACCGCATTGCTTTTGCAGAAGGGGTGACAAGCTGGCAGGTTGTGGACGCGCTGCGCAACATGGATGTGCTGGACGGGGAGGTGGACGATGTACCGCCCGAGGGTGCTCTGGCACCCGACAGCTATGAAGTGCGCAGTGGTGACAGCCGGGCGGATGTACTGGCGCAGATGGCCGAACAGCAGGAGTTGTGGGTGTCTGCGGCATGGGAGGCGCGCGATGCGGACCTGCCGCTGGAAAGCCCGGAGGAGTTGCTGACCCTGGCGTCGATCATCGAGAAGGAGACCGGTGTGGCCGAGGAGCGGGGGCAGGTGGCGTCCGTCTTTGTGAACCGGTTGAACCGGGGGATGCGCCTGCAGACCGACCCGACGGTGATCTATGGCATCACCCGTGGGCAGGGCGTGCTTGGGCGCGGTTTGCGCCGATCGGAGCTGCGGGCGGCGACACCCTGGAACACCTATGTCATTCTGGGGCTGCCGCCGACGCCCATTGCCAACCCCGGTCGCGCCAGCCTGATGGCGGCGGCGCAGCCCGATGAGACGCCTTATGTGTTCTTTGTCGCGGATGGGACGGGCGGGCACGCGTTTGCCGAGACGCTGGATGAGCACAACCGGAACGTGGCGCGGTGGCGTGAGATTGAGGCAGAGCGGGCCAATCAGAATGATGGTGGGTGACGTGCCTGCGGTGCGCAGTGAATGCGCACCCTACGGGCCTCGTGTGAGGCGGAGGTGACCTTTACCCGTTTGTCCCCGCGGGGACACGCAAGGGTTGTTTTGCGTTCTCAACGGGTTACGGCCTCCGTTAACCACATCTTAACCATGCAATTAGGGTTTTGTTAATCGTACCGTACGGTTAGCGTCCATAGCTCATCCGGATTTCGCTTGACTCTGCGAACGGTCACACGTATAACTTGTGTCAAGCTAGAAGAAGTGGGCAAGCGACCTCGGGGTGACCCGGTGGTCGTTTTTCTGTTTCTCTCGTGCGGAAAACATTCCAACGCATGAGAGGTCATATCACATGACATTGATTACCCCGGAGGCTGAAGAGGCCCGCAGCGAGGAGCTTGTCTCTTCGATGCAGGCGTCGCTCGCAGAATTGCGGCGGACCATTCAAGCCCTCAAAGAAAGGGCGAATGCCGGGGAGGAATTCAAGGAAACCGAGGTGAACGGTCAGCTGACATCCTTGTCCAAGCTGGTCGTTGCCCTTCAAGGAGCGGAGCAGAAACTTGACAAGTTTCGAGAAAGCCGAAGTGGCATTGCCCAAAACGGATATGCCTTCGACCTTAACATTGCCAGCGCTCAGGTTCGGTGCGCGCTTGGTCGCCTCCGCACCTGTGGAGGCACAGGAACGGTTTCTGAATGAGTTGGAAGTGGAGGGCGCCCTGGGTGCCCTCCCCTTTTTATTCGAGTTCTGGGCCATGGAGCACCAGCTGCCACCGGAGGGGGATTGGCGGACCTGGGTGATCATGGGCGGGCGCGGTGCAGGCAAGACCCGTGCGGGTGCCGAATGGGTACGGTCCATGGTCGAGGGCGACATGCCGCTGGACAAGGGACAGGCCCGGCGCGTTGCGCTGGTGGGCGAGACCATCGAGCAGGTCCGCGAAGTGATGGTGTTTGGTGACAGCGGCTTGCTGGCCTGTAGCCCGTCGGACCGTCGACCGAAATATCACGTCGGGCGCAAGATGCTGGAATGGCCCAATGGCGCCATTGCCACCATTCACACGGCGCATGACCCTGAAGGGCTGCGGGGGCCACAGTTTGATTGTGCCTGGGTGGACGAGCTGGCCAAGTGGAAGCGGGGCGCCGAGACCTGGGACATGCTGCAATTTGCGTTGCGGCTGGGCGACGATCCGCGCTGTTGCGTGACGACGACGCCCCGCAACGTAGAGGTTTTGAAGGAGTTGCTGGCGCAATCGTCGACCGTGATGACCCATGCGACGACCGAGGCCAACGCTGCCAACCTGGCCGATGGGTTTTTGAAAGAGGTGCGTCGCCGCTATGCCGGGACCCGTCTGGGACGGCAGGAATTGGAAGGCGTGTTGCTGAGCGACGTCGAGGGGGCGTTTTGGACCACGGCGATGCTGGATGCGGTGCGCCGCAAGCGCAAGCCGAAGTTGGACCGTGTGGTGGTGGGGCTGGATCCCGCGGTGAGTGCCGGCCGCTCCTCTGACGCCTGTGGCATCATCGTCGCAGGGGTGTCGATGGACGGCCCGCCGCAGGATTGGCGCGCCCATGTTATTGCGGATTGCACGGTGCAGGGGGTGGGGCCCAATGGTTGGGCCAGGGCGGCGATAGCGGCGATGGACAAGTACAACGCGGATCGGCTGGTGGCCGAGGTGAACCAGGGCGGGCAGCTGGTCAGTGAGGTGATCCGACAGGTCGATCCGATGGTGTCGTTGAAGACGGTCCATGCCTCCAAGGGGAAGGTCGCGCGGGCGGAGCCTGTCGCGGCATTGTATGAACAGAACCGGGTGACGCATGGTTTGAACCTTGGGCCGCTTGAGGATCAGATGACCCGAATGACGCGGGCCGGATATGAGGGGCAGGGATCGCCCGATCGGGTGGATGCGCTGGTTTGGGCCCTGCATGAGTTGATGATCGAGCCTGCCAATGCCTATCGCAGGCCGGGGGTGCGCAGTTTGTGAGCGGCCCTGCGGGGCGAGTTTAGAGTGCCAAGTGAAGATGTGATCTTGGCCTGATGAGGCGGCTCGGTGCGGGCCGCCTTTTTCTTTGGACGGCGGGCCGGGCGGCCCCTTTGGGATCAAAAGGAGACCCTTCGTGTTTGATTTCTTTCGAAACCGGGCTGTGGCGGATGTACCAGAGCAGAAGGCGAGTGCGACGGGGAAGGTTGTGGCCTGGCAGACCGGCGGTCGGGTGGCGTGGTCCCCGCGCGATGCGGTGTCGTTGACCCGGTCCGGGTTTTCCGGAAACCCCGTGGGGTTTCGGTCCGTCAAGCTGATTGCCGAGGCGGCGGCGGCGCTGCCGCTGGTGTTGCAGGATGTGGAGCAGCGGTTTGAGACGCATCCGCTTTTGAGCCTGATCAAGCGGCCCAATCCAGGGCAGGGACGGGCCGAGTTGCTGGAGGCGCTTTATGCGCAGTTGCTGTTGTCGGGCAATGCCTATGTCGAGGCGGTAGCGGGTGAGAGCGGGGCGCCGCTGGAGCTGCATGTGTTGCGGTCGGATCGGATGTCTGTCGTGCCGGGGTCGGATGGGTGGCCTGTGGCCTATGAGTATGCTGTCGGTGGTGCCAAGCATCGCTTTGATGCGGGCGGTGCGGTGAGCCCGATCTGTCATATCAAATCGTTTCATCCGCAGGATGATCATTACGGGTTTTCGCCCATGCAGGCGGCGGCGATGGCGCTGGATGTCCATACGGCGGCGTCGCGGTGGTCGAAGTCTTTGCTGGACAATGCGGCGCGTCCTTCGGGGGCGATTGTATATCGCGGATCTGATGGGCAGTCGCAGCTGTCGGGAGATCAGTACGAGCGCTTGGTGAGTGAGATCGAGACCAACCATTCGGGCGCACGGAATGCGGGGCGGCCGATGCTGCTTGAGGGTGGTCTGGATTGGAAGCCGATGGGCTTTTCGCCCTCCGACATGGAGTTTCAGAAGACTAAGGAGGCCGCAGCGCGTGAGATCGCGCTGGCCTTTGGGGTGCCGCCGATGCTGCTGGGCATTCAGGGGGATGCCACTTACGCCAATTATCAGGAGGCGAACCGTGCGTTTTATCGGTTGACGGTGCTGCCGTTGGCGACGCGGGTCGCTGCCGCCTTGGCCGAGTGGTTGGGGGCGCATACGGGCGAGGACGTGGTGTTGGCGCCGGATCTGGATCAGGTGCCGGCCTTGTCCGCTGAGCGGGATGCGCAGTGGGCACGGGTGGCGGCGGCCGATTTCCTGAGCGTTGCCGAGAAGCGCCGGTTGCTGGGCTTGCCTGCGGTGGCCGAGGACGGTGCGGATGAATGACGCCAAGCTGTGGGAAAAGTTCGCCTGTGGGCCGGGCCTGAAGCTGGAGGCGCATGAGCGGCTGACCGAGGTGCATTTTGCCAATATCTTGGACCGTTTGGCGCGGCTCGAGACGTTGATGGAGCGGCTGGAGAAGCGGTTGTGGCTGACCGTTTACGGCGTTGTGGCCGTTGTTTTGGCGACCGGGTTTCAGTCGATCATGGCGGCGATACCCCAGTGAATATGAGGAGTGAGCGGATGCAGGTGGAAACCGGTCTGGAGACGAAATTTGCGCGCTTTGGCGAGGGTGTCGAAGTGCAGGACGGGACGGTCATCGAGGGCTATGCCAGCCTGTTCGGGGCCTGTGACCAGGGTGGCGATGTGGTGACGAAGGGGGCCTATGCGGCGTCCCTGAAGGCCATTGCTGCCGAGGGTCGCAATGTAAAGATGCTGTGGCAGCACGATCCGGCCCATCCCATCGGCGTGTGGGATGAGGTGCGGGAGGATGCCAAGGGGCTTTGGGTGAAGGGCCGGTTGCTGCCGTCCATTGCCAAGGGTCGCGAGGCGGCGGAGTTGATCGGGGCGGGGGCCATTGATGGGCTGTCCATCGGCTACCGCACCGTGAAGGCCACGAAGAATGACAAGGGCCAGCGGCTCTTGACCGAACTGGAGCTTTGGGAGGTGTCTTTGGTCACGTTCCCGATGCTGCCCAGTGCGCGGGTGGCGGCCAAGGCCGAAGAGATGTCTTCGGATCAGGACGCCCATCTGCGCGACATGGCGGCGGCCCTGCGGGCTGCGCGCGCGGAGTTGGCAACGCGCTGACGCGCAGCGCCGTTTCACACCAACCATCAAGGACATGCTGATGAGCAAGACCGAGATCAAGGCTCGGGCCGGGGAAGGTTTGTCCCCAGCCCAGGACATTGCCGAGGCCATGAATAGTTTCGTCAATGAACTGAAAGGCTTCAAGGCCGACATTCAAACCAAACTTCAACAAACGGAAGAGCGACTGACCATGCTGGATCGGAAAAACATGACTGCGGCGCGCACCCCTCTGGCTGGTGCGGTTGAAACGGGTGCCCCCCATCAGAAGGCGTTCAATGCCTATCTGCGGTCGGGCGAAGATGATGGCCTGCGGGGCCTGGAGCTGGAGGGCAAGTCGCTGTCCACGGCTGTGAATTCGGATGGCGGTTACCTCGTCGATCCGGCGACATCGGAATCAGTGAAATCGGTGCTGAACGCGACCGCGTCGATCCGTTCCATCGCGTCGGTGGTGAATGTCGAGGCGACATCCTATGACGTACTGGTCGACCACACCGATGTGGGCGCAGGCTGGGCGACAGAGACCGCCACGCAGGCCGAGACCGACACCCCCACGATCGACCGCATCACCATCCCGCTGCACGAGCTGTCGGCCCTGCCGAAAGCCTCGCAGCGTCTGCTGGATGACAGCGCGTTCGACATTGAAGGTTGGCTGGCGGGTCGCATTGCCGACAAGTTCGCCCGTGCCGAGGCGGCGGCGTTCATCAACGGTGATGGCATCGACAAGCCCAAGGGTTTCCTGACCCATACGACGGTCGACAATGACGTCTGGGCCTGGGGCAACCTCGGTTATGTGCCCACCGGTGTGGACGGTGACGTGACTGCCGAGGCCATCATCGACGTCGTCTATGCGCTGGGTGCCGAGTACCGCGCCAACGCGACCTTTGTCATGAATTCGAAGACGGCTGGTCTGGTGCGCAAGCTGAAGGACAATGACGGTCGTTTCCTGTGGTCGGACGGTCTGGCCGCTGGTCAGCCCGCAACGTTGATGGGCTACCCGGTGCTGATCGCCGAAGACATGCCTGATGCTGGCAACGGCGCAGACGCCATTGCCTTTGGTGACTTCAACGCAGGCTACACCGTGGCCGAGCGCCCCGATCTGCGTGTGCTGCGTGATCCCTTCAGCGCGAAACCCCACGTCCTGTTCTATGCCACCAAGCGCGTGGGCGGTGACGTGAGCGACTTTGCCGCGATCAAACTGCTGAAATTCGCAACCGCCTAAGGGCAGTTGTGGATGGCCGGGGGTGGGTGACTGCCCCCGGTTCCGGGCGCGCGCTGAATTGCGCCGTGTTGTCTAGCTGCTCCCCTCCGTCCGAGCAACGCGGACTGGCGCGCGCCCGGGCCTTTGGAGCCGAGGGGCAGACTTTTCCTGGAGATGTTCCATGATGTTGAACGAGGTGACCACGGTGCCCGATGGCGCGCTGCCGGTCGAAGAATTCAAGGCGCATCTGCGTCTGGGCAGTGGCTTTGGCAATGACAGTGTGCAGGATGCTGTGTTGATCAGCTTTCTGCGCGCGGCTGTGACGGCAATTGAGGCGCGGACCGGCAAGGTGCTGATCGCGCGTGACTTTGTGCTGTCAGTGACGTCGCTGGCCGCATGGGATGCGGTTGCTTTGCCGGTGGCCCCTGTTGTTGCCGTCCATTCGGTGGCGCTGGTGGACCGTGCCGGGGTCGAAACGCCGGTGCCCGGCGACGCCCATTGGTTGGAGCGTGACATGCATCGTCCGCGTGTGCGGTCCGTTGGCGTGTCATTGCCGACCATTCCGGCGGCGGGTGCGCTGACCGTGTCCTTTTCCGCAGGATACAGTGCCGTTTGGTCCGAGGTTCCTGCAGATCTGGCTCAGGCCGTGATGTTGTTGGCTGCGCATTATTACGAGTTCAGGAACGAGACCAGCCTGAGCGAGGGGTGCATGCCCTTTGGCGTGACCAGCCTGATTGAGCGGTACAAGCCCATTCGTCTGGGCGGGGGTGTCCGGTGAAGGCGCCGCGCCTGAACCGGCGCCTGACCCTTGAGAGCCCGGCCCGCGTGTCCGATGGGGCCGGGGGGTATACCGAAAGCTGGACGCCTATGGGCGTTCTGTGGGCCGAGCTGACCGCAAGGACGGGGCGCGAGACTCTCGCGGCGGGGGCTGCCGTGTCTGCGGTGCCCTATGCCGTTGTCGTGCGCGGTGCCCCAGTGGGCCACCCTGAGCGGCCTGTGCCCGAGCAGCGGTTTCGGGACGGCAACCGCCTGTTCCATGTGCGGAGTGTGGCGGAGCGTGATCCGGAGGGCCGGTATCTGGTCTGCATGGCTGACGAGGAGATCGCGATATGAGTTACGCCGTTTCCGCAGCGCTTCAGAGCGCTGTCTTTGCTGCTGTGGCCTCAGACATCGCCGTCAGCGATGCGGTGGGTGATGCCGTGTATGACGCGCTGCCCAGCGGTGCCGTGCCCAGCATATATGTCAGCATCGGTCCCGAGACCGTGCGTGCCGCCGACGACAAGACCGGCGACGGGGCAGAGCACCGATTTGTCGTGTCTGTCGTGACCGAGGTGCCTGGGTTTTTTGCCGCCAAGGAAGTCGCGGGTCATGTGTGCGACGTGCTGCATGACGCCGACCTTTCGCTGGACCGGGGGCGTCTGGTGTCGCTGCGTTTTGATCGTGCCCGTGCCGTCAAGATCGACAAGGGCACGGGCCGCCGCATCGACCTGACGTTCCGCGCGCGGACCGAAGACAACTAACCAACCACATTGAATGGAGAAAACCCATGGGTGCTCAGAACGGAAAGGACCTGCTGCTGAAGGTCGACATGACCTCGGACGGGCAGTTCGAAACCATCGCGGGTCTGCGGGCCA
This sequence comes from Tateyamaria omphalii, assembly GCF_001969365.1. Lineage (NCBI taxonomy): Bacteria > Pseudomonadati > Pseudomonadota > Alphaproteobacteria > Rhodobacterales > Roseobacteraceae > Tateyamaria > Tateyamaria omphalii. Next base: position 1,058,498 of record NZ_CP019312.1, read on the forward strand.
CGCGTGTCAGTTTTAACGCCGAGAGCGTGGACGTCACGAGTCTGGAAAGTCAGGGCGGGTGGCGTGAACTGCTGGCCGGGGCCGGTGTGCGGTCGGCCAGCATCACGGGCGCGGGTGTGTTCAAGGATGAGGGCACAGACGAGCGGGCGCGCCAGATCTTTTTCGACGGCGAGACGCCGAACTTTCAGGTGATCATTCCCGATTTTGGCATTGTCGAGGGCCCGTTCCAGGTCACGTCGCTGGAGTATTCCGGCAGCCACAATGGCGAGGCCACCTATGAGGTGTCGCTGGCGTCAGCCGGTGCGCTTGTGTTCACGGCGCTTGTGGCCTGATGACCAATCCGTGGAGGGGAGAGGTCCCGCTGGTGATCGACGGGCACCCGGAGGTCATGCGTTTGACGCTTGGTGCGCTGGCCGGGCTTGAGGCCGCGTTGGCTGAGCCGTCGCTGGTGGCGCTGGTCGAGCGGTTTGAACAGGGCCGGTTTTCCAGTGCGGATGTTCTGGCGGTGCTGAAGGCGGGTTTGGTCGGGGGCGGGTCCAGCTTTGATCCTGTCGCCTTGGACCATGCCGAGATCGCGGGCGGCCCGATGGGGGCGGCCCGTGCCGCTGCCGAGCTGATCGCCCGCGCGTTCGTGGTGCCGGAGGCATGACCAAGACACTGGACTGGCCCGCGCTGATGCGGGCCGGCATGCAGGGGCTGCGCCTGACGCCTGACGCGTTCTGGGCGCTGACCCCCGCCGAATTGCAGATGATGCTGGGCACGCCCGGTCAGGCCGCACCGCTGCTGAGCGGGGGCTGGACGCGCTGATGGCCGCCTGGCCGGACGAAAAGTCGGAAGGGGACCGCGGATGAGCGATTACAACGACGAGATCGAGAACCTCGAAGAGAACACGGACGGGTTGCGACAGACGCTGGATGCGACCTCGGCCATGGTGACGGGGTTTGATGGCGAATTGCGCCGGATGCGCGAGAGCCTGGCCGCGACGAACAAGGATGTGGCGACGCTGGAAAAGGGGCTGTCGCGCGGTTTGCGCAAGGCCTTTGACGGGCTGGTCTTTGACGGGATGAGCCTGTCGGATGCGCTTGATGGCCTCGCCAATTCGATGATCAACGCAACGTACAATGCCGCGATGAAGCCGGTCACCGACCATGTCGGCGGTTTGTTGGCGACGGGCGCGAGCAACATTTTTGAAAGCATCCTGCCCTTTGCGGATGGGGCGCCGTTCAGCCAGGGGCGCGTGATGCCCTTTGCATCGGGCGGTGTGGTCAGTTCGGCCACGCCCTTTGGCATGCGTGGCGGGATGGGTGTGATGGGTGAGGCGGGCCCCGAGGCGATCATGCCGCTGGCCCGCGGACCCGATGGAAAACTGGGTGTTCGCGGTGGCGGCACGCAAAGCGGTCCGACCGTGGTGATGAACATCACCACGCCGGACGTGCAGGGATTTGCCCGGTCGCAGAACCAGATCGCGGCACAGATGAACCGCGCGCTGAGTCGCGCCAACCGCAACCGTTAAGGAACTGAAGGGGAGCCAACGCCATGAATTTTCACGAGGTAAGATTTCCCGCGTCGCTGAGCTTTGGCTCTGTTGGCGGGCCGGAGCGTCGCACAGAGGTTGTGACCCTTGCCAACGGGTATGAAGAGCGCAACACGCCCTGGGCGCATTCGCGTCGCCGCTATGACGCCGGGCTGGGCATGCGGTCGCTGGACGATGTCGAGACGCTGATCGCGTTTTTCGAAGCTCGCATGGGCCAGATGTATGGGTTCCGGTGGAAGGACTGGGCAGACTTCAAATCCGGTTCTGCCAGCGTTGATCCGGACTTTCTGGACCAGACCATTGCCACTGGTGACGGTGTTCAGGCTGTCTTTCCCTTGGTGAAGACGTACCGTTCCGGTGGATTTTCCTACGCACGACCGATCGCGAAGCCGGTCGCTGGTTCGGTGCGTGTAGGGCTGGGGCGGGACGAAATGCAGGAGGGCGTCGATTACGAAGTTGACCTTGCCACCGGGTTGGTCACCTTCCAGCATCCGCCAGAGGAGAATGAAGAAATCACCGCCGGTTTCGAGTTCGATGTGCCCGTGCGTTTTGACACGGATCAGATCCAGACATCGGTTGCAAGTTTTCAGGCCGGTACGGTTCCAAACGTGCCCATCATCGAGGTGCGTGTGTAATGAGCGGGCAAAGCGACGCGTTTCTGGCCCATGCAGCGACAGGTATCACAACACTGTGCCGCGCCTGGGCGATTGTTCGGAAAGACGGCAAGACCTTTGGGTTTACGGACCACGACACTGAACTGACATTCGATGACATCACGTTTCGGGCGGACACTGGTCTGTCCGCAGCGGCCTTGGCGCAGAGCACCGGCTTGAGCGTCGATAATACGGAAGCGCTGGGCGCACTTACGGATGCCTCGGTGCGTGAAGATGAGATCGAGGCTGGCCGTTTCGACAATGCCGAAGTGCTTGCGTGGATGGTGAACTGGTCTGATCCCGATGTGCGATGGTTGCAGTTTCGCGGAACGATCGGGGAGTTGCGCCGCGCGGGCGGCGCGTTTCATGCAGAACTCCGGGGGCTTACGGAAGCACTTAACCGGCCGCTCGGGCGCATTTACCAGAAGCCCTGTACTGCTGTCCTGGGTGACCGGTCATGTACCTTCGACCTCGACGTGCCGGGATACAGGTATGAGGGCGCTGCCGATCGTATCGTCAATGGGCGCGTCTTCGAATGGGATGATCTGGGCGGGTTTGAGCCGCAGTGGTTCATGCGCGGACGGCTTGACGTGGTGTCGGGTGCCGCAGGCGGACTTTGGGGCATGATCAAGCGTGACGTGTTCGAAGACGGTGTCCGCCGGATCGAGCTGTGGGAAGCGATACGCGGAGAGATCACTCCGGAGGACCAGATCCGCTTGACCGCCGGTTGCGACAAACGGTTTGAGACCTGCCGTTTGAAATTCAACAACCTGATCAACTTCCAGGGTTTCCCGGACCTGCCCAGTGATGACTGGATGATGGCGTATCCGACCTCGGGCGGGTCGAATAGCGGAGGGAGCCTGAGATGACGCATCACGCTTTGTTGGTGGTTGAGGAAGCCCGCCGCTGGATCGGAACCCCGTATGTCCACCAGATGGCGGTGCGCGGAGCAGGCACGGATTGCCTTGGTCTTGTGCGGGGTGTGTGGCGCGCTGTCATCGGGCAAGAGCCGGAGCGGCCCCCTGCTTACAGCATGGATTGGTCCGAGCCGCAGGGGCGGGAACTGCTTTGGGGTGCGGCGTTGCGCCATTTGGAACTCAAAGACCATGCTGCGCACGCGCTGGGCGACGTGATCCTGTTTCGAATGCGCGATGGATCTGTCGCAAAGCATCTGGGTATTCAATCTGAGGTTGGAGATACGCCGCGCTTTGTGCACGCGTATAGCGGGCATGGCGTTGTCGAAAGCCCGTTGAGTGCCCCCTGGGCTCGCCGCGTCGTGGCCCGTTTCCAGTTTCCTGATGGGGAGGCCAGCTGATGGCGACCGTTGTACTATCTGCCGCGGGTGCGGCTATTGGCGGCTCGGTTGGCGGGTCCGTTCTTGGCCTGTCGTCGGTGGCGATTGGGCGGGCCGTCGGCGCGACCCTGGGGCGCCTTATTGACCAACGCGTCATGGGCCAAGGCTCTGAAGTTGTTGAGCATGGAAAGGTTGACCGTTTTCGGTTGTCCAATTCCGGCGAAGGGGCGGCAATTTCTCAGCTTTATGGTCGCATGAGGTTGGGGGGACAGGTCATCTGGACGTCGGACTTTCTGGAAACCGTGTCTGTAACAGGTGGCGGAGGCGGCGGCGGTGGCAAAGGTGCACCCTCTGCGCCGCCCGAACCGGAACGGCGCGAATACTCGTACTCCGTCAGCCTTGCGCTTGCGGTCTGTGAGGGCGAAGTCACCCGGATCGGACGGGTTTGGGCCGACGGCGAAGAGGTCGCGCTGAATGATCTGAACATGCGCGTGTACACCGGATCGATGGATCAGCTTCCAGACCCGCTGATTGAGGCCATCGAAGGTCAAGGAATGGTTCCGGCCTATCGCGGTACGGCCTATGTCGTGATTGAACATCTTGCCTTGGGTCGGTTTGGGAACCGCGTGCCGCAGTTTTCTTTTGAAGTGGTGCGGCCCGAGCAAGCCGAACAAGACGACGCCGACGAGGAGATGACGCGCGCGATTGAAGCCGTCGCGTTGATGCCCGGCACCGGTGAGTATGCGCTGGCAACAACGCCTGTAAACTATGTCGACGCCAACAACGGACGGTGGAGCGCCAACATCAACACCCCTGCCGGACGGCCGGATTTCAGTGTGTCATTGGACGCATTGCAGACGGAGTTGCCGAACTGTGAGGCGGCATCACTGATTGTGTCCTGGTTTGGCAACGACCTGCGCTGCGGCCAGTGTCAGCTGCAGCCAAAAGTCGAGCGATGGAATGTCGAGGGCGAAAACATGCCGTGGTCGGTGAGTGGTTTGCCTCGGACATCGGCCCATGCCATTCCACAGGTCGATGGTCGTCCGATTTACGGGGGGACACCTTCGGATAAATCGGTTGTCGAAGCCATCCGGGCGATGGTTTCTGTTGGAAAGAAGGTGATGTTCTACCCCTTCATTCTCATGGATCAGCTGGAGGGCAATGCGCTACCGAATCCATACCGTCCGGAAGACAGCCAGCCGCATTTGCCTTGGCGCGGTCGGATTACCCTGTCCACGGCGCCAGGTGTCGAAGGATCACCTGACGGCACAGCAGTGGCGGAAGCGGAGGTCGACGCCTTCTTTGGCACGGTAGAAGCCAGCGATTTCTACATCGACAATGAAATTCATTACACCGGACCGACCGAGTGGTCTCTGTCGCGCTTTATCCTGCATTACGCGGCTGTGTGTCGTGCCGCCGGTGGTATCGACTCGTTTTGCATCAGTTCCGAAATGCGCGGGCTGACCCAGATAAGGGGTGCCGGCAACCGCTTTTATGCCGTGGAAAAGCTGAGATCACTTGCCGCACAAGTCCGTCTGTTGCTTGGGCCGGGTATCAAGATCAGCTATGCAGCTGATTGGACAGAATATTTTGGGTACCAGCCCCAGGACGGGACCGGAGACCGCTATTTTCATCTGGATCCGCTTTGGGCCGACGACAACATCGACTTTATTGGCATCGACAATTACATGCCAATTTCAGACTGGCGCGACGGCGACGACCATGCGGATGCTGACTGGCGCAGCATTTACAACCTAGACTATCTGCGCGGCAATATTGAGGGCGGCGAAGGGTACGATTGGTACTACGCTTCAGATGAAGCTGCCGCTGCACAGATCAGAACACCCATCACCGATGGCGCGCATGACGAACCCTGGGTTTATCGTTTCAAGGATTTGCGAAACTGGTGGAGCAACGCCCATCATGAACGTGTCGCCGGTGTGCGGTCAGAGACACCGACGGCGTGGGTGCCTCAATCGAAGCCCATCTGGTTCACAGAAATGGGCTGTGCTGCGATAGACAAAGGCACAAACCAGCCTAACAAGTTCCTTGACCAGAAATCATCCGAAAGCAGCTTGCCTCGCTACTCAAACGGTGCGCGCGATGATTTGATGCAGAAACAGTACCTGCGCGCAATGCATTCCCATTGGCGCGCGCCGGAAAACAACCCGGTTTCCGATGAATATGCCGGTCCAATGGTTGATATGTCGCGAGCGTTTGTCTGGGCTTGGGATGCGCGTCCGTACCCGTTTTTTCCAAATTCTTTGCGGATCTGGTCTGATGGCGACAACTATCCCCGTGGGCATTGGATCAATGGCCGTACGTCCGGACGGTCAATTGCGTCTGTTGTCGGTGAAATTTGTGACCGTTCCGGTTTGGTGCACTATGACACTTCAGAGCTTTACGGTTTTGTTAGCGGGTACGTTGTGGACGACGTCACGGATGCGCGTGGTGCCTTGCAACCCTTGATGCTGCGCTTTGCATTTGATGCGGTGGAGCGGGATGGGGTTTTGAAGTTCATCACGCGGACGGGCCAGAACGCCGTCGCTTTGCCTTCCGGCACACTTGCACTGCATTCCGATCTTAACGGAAGCCTCGAGCAATCTCGCGAGTCAGACGCTGATCTGGCAGGGCGTGTTCGGTTGAGATTCGTGCAGACAGATGGCAATTTTGACGTTTTATCGGAAGAAGCGGTGCTGGCGGATGACGCCACGCACGCGGTATCTACAAGTGAGATTCCGATGGCCCTGACGCGCCCGGAAGGGCGACAAGTAGCTGAGCGCTGGCTTACCGAAGCGCGGATTGCGCGGGAGGGAGTCAAGCTCGCCCTCCCTCCTTCTCTCATTGGAGTTGGTGCTGGCGATGTGATCGAAGTCGCGGCAGACAAATCGGAGGGCCCTGGGCTTTATCGAGTGGATCGCGTTGAACAAGGCGAGATGCAACTGCTTGAAGCCGTGAGGATCGAACCTGAAATCTATACGCCGTCTGAGATTTCTGACGAGTTGGCAGGCGTGCGCGAATTCGTTCCGCCGGTACCACTGACATCTGTGTTCATGGATTTGCCGCTCTTGACTGGTGATGAGGTCGAGCACGCACCACATGTCGCGGTTACCGGAACACCATGGCCGGGCGGCGTTGCCGTCTACCAGTCATCTTCGGATTCGGATTTCCAACTGAATTCTATCGTCGCAGCGCGTTCGAGTGTCGGTTTTCTGAACCGCCCGTTGTTGCGTGCAAAAAGTGGTCTGATCGATTACGGCGAGCCGCTTGAAGTGAAGATGGTTCACGGCACGCTGCAGTCCATTCCGGATACCGGGCTTTTGAATGGTCGCAACCTGGCTGCCATCGGAGATGGTTCGCCCGACAATTGGGAACTCATCCAGTTCAGAGATGTCGAGTTGATTGCCGAGAACCAGTATTTGTTGTCGCACAGGTTACGCGGTCAAGCAGGCACCGACGCCCTCATGCCCGAAGAATGGCCGACCGGTTCATGGTTCGTCCTGATGAATGGTGTTCCTTCGCAGATTACCCTTCAGCGTACCCTGCGGCGCATTTCGCAGACATTTCGCGTCGGGCCATCGCGGCGCAGCTACGATGATCCTTCCTACACGGAGGTGCAGCACGCGTTTAACGGCAATGGTTTGCGTCCTTATTCGCCAGTTCACTTGACGCTGTCGCGTGGTTCGGCAGGCGTAAACGCAACGTGGATCAGGCGGACGCGGCTTGATGGTGACGAGTGGGAATTGCCGGATGTGCCATTGGCAGAGGAAACCGAAAGTTACTCGGTTCGCGTTTTGCAGGCGGGACAGATCTTGCGGGAAACGACCGTTGCTTCGCCGAACTGGTCTTATTCTGATGCGATGCAGCAGTTGGATGGAGTGTCTGGCGCGTTTGCAGTTGCAGTCGCACAGAACTCAGCCCGTTTCGGTTCGGGTCCCTTCACGACTGCGGTTTGGGACGTTCCAAGCGTCTGACATGCGTGTTCGGTAGCGCTAGCGTCGCCATCAATAGTGTTTTGGAATGTGGGGCATCACGGCTTTGCGTTTGGAGAAGTGTCCTTATGTAGGTTATGGACAGGCTGAAAGGACGCACCATGGCTGACCTACGTACGAATGTTTCTTCCATTGACCCGGTTTGGGATCAGATTACGGAAGAAGCACGACAGGCTGTTTCAGACGAGCCTCTGATCGGCGGCTTTGTGCACGCATGCATCCTGCATCACAAGTCGGTTGAGAAGGCGCTGTCGTACAGAATTGCCGCGAAACTGGCGTCAAATGAGATGTCGATGGTGGTTGTGCGTGAGATTGTTGAGGAGGCATATCAGACATCTCCTGCTTTGGTTGAAGCGGCGCGCGCCGATCTGGTCGCCGTGTATGAGCGAGATCCAGCGTGCCATCGGTTGCTGCAACCGATCTTATATTTCAAGGGCTACCAAGCCATGCAGGCCTACCGCGTTGGTCACTATTTGTGGACCGAGGGGCATCGGGACCTTGCCTATTTCTTCCAGATGCGGGTGTCAGAGATTTTCGGCGTCGATATTCACCCCGCCGCGCACATTGGGAAGGGTATAATGATTGATCACGCCCATTCGATTGTCATCGGCGAGACGGCGATTGTTGGTGACAACGTGTCGATGTTGCATTCGGTGACGCTTGGCGGGACCGGCAAAGAGGAAGAAGATCGTCACCCCAAGATCGGTAATGGTGTTTTGATTGGTGCCGGGGCTAAGGTTCTGGGCAACATCAAGATCGGCAATTGCAGTCGCATCGCGGCGGGTTCGGTTGTTTTGGAGGAAGTTCCGCCGTGCAAGACGGTTGCGGGCATCCCGGCCAGGATTGTGGGTGAAGCGGGATGCGATCAGCCATCGGTATCCATGAACCACATGCTGGGCAAAGATCACTAGATCGTGGATACGATTTCGAAAAGGCCGGAGCTTTGCTCCGGCCTTTTTCTGTTTTTACGCAGGGCCTTAGGCTAGCATTGCCAGTGGGTTTTCAAGGTTGTCTACGATGACCTGCAGCAACTGTGCGCCAAGCGCGCCGTCGATGACGCGGTGATCGACGGACAAGGTGACAGACATCACCGTCGCCACGCCCAGTTTTCCATCCTTGCCCACGATCGGTTTCTTGACGCCAGTGCCAACGGCCAGAATTGCACCGTGCGGTGGGTTGATAACAGCGTCAAAATTATCAATGCCGAACATGCCAAGGTTCGAAATTGCAAAGCTGCCGCCCTGATACTCATGCGGTGCCAACTTCCGGTCCCGTGCGCGGCTTGCCAGACCCTTCATTTCGGCGGACAAGGCCGACAGCGACTTTTGATGTGCGTCTTGCAAGACCGGCGTGAAAAGACCTCCTTCGATAGCTACGGCCACCGCTACATCAGACGGAGTCAATTTTAGCACCTTGTCGCCAGCCCAAACGGCATTCGCTTCCGGCACTTGCTGTAGGGCCAAAGCGCACGCCTTGATAATGAAATCGTTCACCGACAATTTCACACCGCGATCCGCCAGTTGGCCATTCAAAGTGCCGCGGAACTCAAGCAGGGCGTCCAGCTTGATGTCTCGGCGGAGGTAGAAATGCGGCACGGTTTGCTTGGCTTCAGTAAGACGCGCTGCGATGGTTTTGCGCATTCCATCGAGCTCGACCTCTTCGTATTCCCGGCTCGCATACATTTTCGCAATTGCGTCGCTTGATGGGCCACTTGGCGCAGCGAGCGCTGCTTGCACCGGGCTTGCGTCTGCGGTGGGCTCAGCCGCCGTCACAGGCGCGGCTTCAGCACTTTCAACATCAGCCTTGACGATACGCCCATGTGGGCCAGACCCCTTGATGGCACTCAGGTCCAAACCTTTCTGCGCTGCGATACGGCGGGCGAGGGGCGAGGCGAAAATGCGTTTGACGTCGCCGCTCTTTTGGGCTGCCGCTGCGGTGGTTGCGTCTGTTTCTCCATGACCATGGCCTTCTGTCGACGTTGTTTCGTCTGATGCATCCTCCGGCGCCGCACTGTTGCCGGCCGCCTCCTTTGGAACGGATGTGTCACCAATGTCGTCGGCGCTTTCACCGTCTTCGAGCAGTACCGCAATGGGCGTGTTGACCTTCACGCCCTCGCTGCCCTCGGCCACGAGGATCTTGCCCACCGTCCCCTCATCGACGGCCTCGAACTCCATCGTCGCCTTGTCCGTCTCGATCTCGGCCAGAAGGTCGCCGGACGATACCGTATCCCCCTCTTTCACCAGCCACTTTGCAAGCGTGCCTTCCTCCATCGTCGGAGACAGCGCGGGCATGAGAATTTCTATCGGCATGTCTGCGGCTCCTTAGCGGTAGGTAACTTGTTTGACGGCCTGGATCACCTCAGCTGTGGTGATCAACGCGTGCTTTTCGAGGTTAGCGGCATAGGGCATCGGGACATCCTTACCCGTGCAGTTGATGACAGGCGCATCAAGGTAGTCGAACGCTTGCTGCATAATGACAGAGCTAATGTAGTTGCCGACGGAGCCTTGCGGCCAACCTTCTTCAACGGTCACACAGCGGTTGGTCTTCATCACCGAGTTGATGATGGTGCCCGTATCCATAGGGCGCAATGTGCGCAGGTCGATGACTTCGGCGTTGATACCCTCTTCGGCCAGCTTGTCGGCGGCCTCAAGAGCGTATTGCATACCGATCCCGAAGGACACGATGGTCACGTCCTCGCCCTCGCGCCAGATGCGTGCCTTGCCGAATGGGATCGAGAAGTCATCCATGTCGGGCACGTCGAAGGTGCGGCCATAAAGGATCTCGTTTTCCAGGAAGATCACAGGGTTGGGGTCGCGGATAGCGGTCTTCATCAACCCTTTGGCGTCCGAGGCGGAATAGGGCATGGCCACCTTAAGACCAGGCACCTGCATGTACCACGCGGCGTAGTCCTGGGAGTGCTGGGCACCCACGCGGGCGGCGGCACCGTTCGGACCGCGAAAGACCATGGGCGCGCCCATCTGGCCGCCGGACATATACAGCGTCTTGGCAGCGGAGTTGATAATCTGGTCGATCGCCTGCATAGCGAAGTTGAAGGTCATGAACTCGACAATAGGGCGCAATCCGCCAAAGGCGGCGCCGACCCCGATCCCGGCAAAACCGTGTTCTGTGATGGGTGTGTCGATCACGCGCTTTGCGCCGAACTCATCGAGCAAGCCTTGGGACACTTTGTAAGCGCCCTGATACTCGGCCACTTCCTCGCCCATCAGGAACACGGTCTCGTCCGCACGCATCTCTTCAGCCATCGCGTCGCGCAAAGCTTCACGCACAGTCTGTTCCTTCATGGCGGTGCCTTCCGGCCAGTCAGGGCTCGCATCCACCTTTGGGGCAGGGGGTGTATCGGGGGTAGAGGCGGTCGCGGGGGAGGCGGCCTTGCCCTCTTCGCCGTTCAACGCAGCGGGGGCAGGGGCGCTTGACGTCTCGATGTCGTCCACGCTCTCGCCTTCCTCGATCAGGACGGCGATGGGGGTGTTCACCTTTACGCCTTCGGTGCCTTCGTCGATCAGGATCTTGCCGACGATCCCCTCGTCAACAGCTTCGAACTCCATCGTCGCCTTATCGGTCTCGATCTCGGCCATGATGTCGCCGGACGACACCGTATCGCCCTCCTTCACCAGCCATTTCGCAAGCGTGCCTTCCTCCATCGTGGGGGACAGGGCGGGCATCAGAATTTCGGTTGCCATGTGTCTTGCTCCCCTTACGCGTTCTGCGGCGCCGTTTCGGCGTAGATGTCGGTCCAAAGCTCGTCGAGCGCTGGCTCTGGGCTCTCCTTCGCAAACTCGGCGCTGGCGTTCACGACCTCCTTGATCTCCTTGTCGATGGCCTTCAGATCCTCTTCGCTCGCATGCTTGCCCGTCAGCAACATCGAGCGCACCGCCTCGATGGGATCACGCTCATCGCGCATCTTCTGCACCTCCTCGCGGGTCCGGTACTTGGCCGGGTCCGACATCGAATGCCCGCGATAGCGATAGGTCTTTATCTCAAGAATGTAAGGTCCCTTGCCAGACCGGCAGTGGGCCACGGCCTTCTCACCGGCGGCCTTCACGGCCAGCACATCCATGCCGTCCACTTCCTCACCGGGAATGCCATAGGCGGCACCCCGCTCCCAGTAGCTGGGCGACTTGGTGGACCGCTGGGTCGACGTGCCCATGGCGTACTGGTTGTTTTCAATGACAAATACGACAGGCAAGTCCCACAGCTCGGCCATGTTGTAGGATTCGTAAACCTGCCCCTGGTTCGCGGCCCCATCCCCGAAATAGGTAAAGGTCACGCGCCCGTTCTCCTTGTACTTGTCGGCAAAAGCCAAACCGGCCCCCAGCGGCACCTGAGCGGCCACAATGCCGTGGCCGCCATAAAAATGCTTCTCTTTCGAGAACATGTGCATCGAACCGCCCTTGCCCTTGGAATAGCCGCCCTCGCGGCCCGTCAGCTCGGCCATGACGCCGTTGGGGTCCATGCCACAGGCCAGCATATGGCCGTGATCGCGATAGGACGTGATGCGCTTGTCGCCTTCCTCGGCCGCAGCCTCCAGCCCCACGACAACGGCCTCCTGCCCGATATACAGGTGGCAAAAGCCGCCAATCAGACCCATGCCGTACAACTGGCCCGCCTTTTCCTCGAAGCGGCGGATCAAAAGCATGTCGCGGTAGTAGCCTTTCAGCTCCTCCGCTGACACGTTCGGTTTACTTGCGGCTTTGCGCGCGGCCATGCGGCGACCTCCCATAAATGGAATAGTTTAGCGTTAAACTATTCCCTACAGGATTCGGTTCCCATACGCGACAGTCAATTTGCCGCAACGGCAAGCGCGTGCATATCAGGCATGTTTTGTGGGAGATCAGCGGATGACAATCTCGTCGCTGCGCAACATCCCCAGCACGCTGCGGGCCTGCTCATCCAGCAGATCAAGATCAAGATAACCGTCCGACAACCGCTTGGTCAGGTTCTCCATCTCGGCCACCTGCGCCTGCACCTCTACCAGTTGCGCGGCCAGATCGCGCGCTTCGGCCTGGATCTCCGCCCGGCGGAACACGCCAAAATCCCCCTGCACAGCGGCAAAGGTGAAATAGGTCGCAAGCGCAAATGCGACCGAGAAAAAGACGAAGGTGCCCAAAGCGGGGCGTGCGGTGCGGGTCATACTACTCTGCCTCTGATCCGCCTCTATGGGCGGTTTTGATCACTATGGCACAGGTGATTCGCGCTGTGAATCCCCTTTGTTTTATTTGGCTGATTTGGGCGGACGACACGTCCGCCTTACGCGGTAAGGCGCATCCTGATGCGCCCGAACCCATGCAGACGTCAGTGCTTGCCCATCATTTGCGCCGCAACCCGCGTTGTGATCCCGCGCGGACTGATCCGGGGCAGAAAGGCAAAAACCTTGTTCATCATGCCCGGCACGACGATGCGCTTGCCAATGCGCGCCTCAAGCCAACCCAACTCGGCGACCTCTCCGGCTTTCATCGGTTTCGCCATTTTCAGCAGCCGCACACCGTCCATGTCGGCGTCTTCAAAGAAATTCGTGGCTGTCGCACCGGGGCACAGGGCGGTCACTGTCACATTCGATCCGCGCAGCTCTTCTGCCACCGCCTCTGACAACGACAGGACATAGGCTTTGGTGCCATGATAGACCGCCATGTTCGGACCGGGCGTGAACCCCGCGACAGACGACACATTCAGGATGCGCCCTTTGGGCAGTGCATTCATATGCGGGATCGCCAGCTTCATCAGCCGCGTCAGCGCCAGCATGTTCACATTGATCGACGCCAGTTCGCGCGCCCAGCCCTGACCTTCGTCAAAGGGCCCGTTGTAGCCAAGCCCCGCATTGTTCACGAGCACATCAATCTCGCGCCCGTCGGTGGCTTGCGTCCACAGCCGCTCGACCTGGTCCATGTCGGACAGATCGGCAGGGATCACCACAACCTCGACACCGCGCGCGCGGACCTCGTCCGCGACCTTGTTCAGCTTGTCCTCTGAGCGCGCAGCAAGGATCAGGTTGCGCTGCTCCTTGGCTGCGATGCGCGCAAACTCCACGCCCAAGCCTTCGGATGCGCCGGTGATGAGTGTCCAGGCCATGTGGTGATCCCCGTATTCAATGTGTCAATACGGGGTAATATGGGGGCAGGGCCCTGCCGCGCCAACCGTGGGCGGTCCTTATTGGGTCAGGGCCGCGACGCCGGGCAATTCCTTGCCCTCCATCCATTCCAGAAAAGCGCCCCCGGCGGTGGAGATATAGGTGAAATCATCCGCCACCCCTGCCTGGTTCAACGCGGCCACGGTATCGCCGCCGCCCGCAACGGTAACCAGCTTGCCCGCTTTGGTCAGCTCCGCCGCCGCCTTGGCCGCCGCAACCGTCGCCGTGTCGAACGGTGCGATCTCGAACGCGCCCAGCGGCCCGTTCCAGATCAAGGTTTCCAAGTCGTCAAAGCACCGCGCGATGGTTTCTGCCGCGTCATCGCCCGCATCCAGCACCATCTGGTCGGCGGCCAGCTTTGTGTCTTGCCCAAGGGCAACAATCTCATGCGCCGCACCCGCCTTGAACTCGGTCGCCACCCGCCCATCGGTCGGCAGAATGACGGTGCAGCCTGCGTCCTTGGCTGCCGCCATGATGTCGCGCGCGGTGTCGTGCAGGTCCGCTTCCTGAAGTGATGCGCCAAGGTCCGCTCCCTGGGCTGCGATAAAGGTGTTGGCCATGCCGCCCCCGATGATCAACACGTCTATCTTCTTCACAAGGTTCTGTAGCAGGTCCAGCTTGGTCGACACCTTGGCCCCGCCAACGACCGCACCCACAGGACGCTTCGGCGTGGACAGCGCCGCCTCCAACGCTTCCAGTTCGGCCTGCATCAACCGCCCCGCACAGCTGGGCAGCAGGTGCGCCACGCCCGTGGTCGAGGCATGCGCCCGGTGCGCCGCCGAGAACGCGTCGTTGCAAAAGACGTCGCCGAGGGTCGCCAGAAACTGCGCCATCTGCGGATCGTTCGCTTCCTCCATGGGGGTAAAGCGCGTGTTCTCGACCAGGATCACCGCGTCTCCCGGCTGCGCATCAATCCAGTCCCGGCTGGGACGCTCGACAAATGTGACGGTGCAGCCAAACGCCTCTTCCAGCGCGGGCACCAGTCGCTGCAGGGACATCTCCGGGTTGGGCTTGCCCTTGGGCCGGCCAAAATGCGCCAGCAGCACCGGGCTGCCGCCCTTGGCGCGGATGTCGGCGATGGTCGGCACAATCCGCGCGATCCGGGTGGCGTCGGTGATGCGGCCGTCTTCCATGGGCACGTTGATGTCCACACGGGTCAGCACGCGCTTGCCCGAGAGGTCCATGTCATCCAGCGATTTCCAGCCCATGTCGCGCACTCCTTTGTCTGGGGGTCAGCCCTTCCATCGCGGCAAATGCACCTTGGGTCAACCGGGTGGCTTGTCCCTGGGCGTTCACAGGCTTAGGTAGGTGCCCAAACAAAAGGAAAGAGGCATCCATGGCCGAGATCAAAGACCCCGAAAACACGATCCTGATGGAACTGAAGGGCGGCACCGTCACCATCCAGCTGCTGCCCGACGTGGCGCCCGCGCATGTGGAGCGGATGAAGGAACTGGCGCGCGCGGGCGAGTATGACAACGTGGCCTTCCACCGCGTGATCGACGGCTTCATGGCGCAGACGGGCGATGTGCAGCACGGCGACATGGAAGACGGGTTCAACATCCGCATGGCCGGAACGGGTGGCTCGGACAAACCCGATCTGCCAGCCGAGTTCTCCAAGATCCCGCACGCCCGCGGCTCTCTTGGCGCCGCCCGTTCGGCGAACCCCAACAGCGCGAACTCGCAGTTTTTCATCAACTTCAAGGACAATGATTTCCTGAACGGGCAGTACACCGTCTACGGTCAGGTCGTTGGGGGGATGGAACATGTGGACGCGATCACCCGCGGTGAGCCGCCGGCGGAGCCCGACCGGATGATCAGCGTGAAGGTCGCCGCCGATGTGGCGTAACCTGATCGCAGCCGCAGTGCTTGCTGTCCCTGCGGGGACAGTGCTCGCTTCTGGGCTCGAGATCGAGGTGGCGGGCGAGGCCAATGGCACGATCGCCATCGATCTGCTGGAAGACACGGCGCCGCAGCACGTGGAGCGGATCACTGCGCTGGCCCAAGGTGGCGAGTATGACGGGGTGGCCTTTCACCGCGTGATCGACGGCTTCATGGCTCAGACGGGCGACGTGCAGTTCGGCGATACCGGCGCCAATTACAACGGGCGTCGCGCGGGCACGGGCGGGTCGGACCAGCCGGACCTTCCGGCGGAGTTTTCAGACATCAGTTTTGACCGGGGCGTCGTCGGGATGGCGCGGTCGCAGAGCCCGAACAGCGCCAACAGCCAGTTCTTTATCATGTTCGCGCCGGGGCCGTTTCTGGACGGGCAATATACAGTCGTGGGGCGTGTCACCTCAGGGCTGGAGGTGCTGGATCGGATCAAGCGCGGGCATCCGCGGTCGGGGGCCATTGAGGGCGCACCGGACGTGATGACCAAGGTCTCTGTCACCGAGTGAAAATCTGTCCCCGCGGGGACAAAATGGAGGGGCGCGAGAATTTCGCGCCCTTTTTTATTTCAAAGACAACCGCTTACCGGACGACATTCACCTTACCTGTACATTTACCAAGGTTAAGATCTGGTTACGTCGCGTGTTAGCCAGCCAAGGCCTGCGCTGATGAGCGCGAGGGCTGTGGCGATCCAAGCAAGACCCGAAAAGGCGGCTGTCATGGCGGCGCCATGCGTGGCCGTATCGCTTTGCACCCCAAAGCTCGCCGTGCCGCCCGCACCGGTGTAGAGCGCGGCGACGATCCCGCCGACGGCAGCGACCGAGATCAGGCCAGCCATGCGTGTGACGGCATTGTTGATGCCGGAGGCGATGCCCGATTGATCCTCGTCCACGGCGGCCATGATGGCGGTCGACAGAGGTGCCACGACCGCGGCCATGCCAAGGCCCACGAGGCACATGGCGGGCAGCATGTGGGCCCAGAAGTTCTGGTAGGGCGCGAGGAGGGCCATGGTGGCGTAGCCCATGGCCACGACGAGCGATCCGCCCATCAGCAAGGGGGCGGGGCCGATGCGATCGGCCAACCTGCCCGCGCGAGCGGAGAGCAGCGAGATAAAGACCGACATGGGCGCGAAGGCGGCGGAGGCTTCGATCTCGCTCAGGCCCCATCCGGCGATGAAGGTCATGGGCATGAAGAAGAACATGATCGACAGGGCCGAATAGAGCGCGAAGCTGAGCGCGTTGGCGGCAGAGAAGGGGCGAGAGGCAAAGAGTGTGAGCGGCATCATCGGGTGCGTGCTGCGGCTTTGGGTCCAGAGGAAGATCAGCAGCATGACCGCGCCGCCGGTTAACCACAGCGTGGCCCCGCCGCCCTGGTCGAGCGAGGTCAGCCCCCATGCGATGGCGAGAAGTGCGAAGGTGGCTGTGAGGGCGCCGGGGATGTCGACGCGGGCGTCGTCCCTTGACGGGTCCTCGGCCAGGTGCCGCCAGAGGAGATAGAGGGCGAGGCCACCAAGGGGTAGGTTGATGGCGAAGATCCAGCGCCACATTTCTGGCCCGCCCACGGTCAGCGCCAGACCGCCGATGATCGGTCCTGCGGCGGTGGTCAGCGCCGAGGCGGCGGCCCATATGCCGATGGCGCGGCCCCTGCTTTCCCGAGGATAGGCGCGGGCGATCAGGGCCAGTGAGCCCGGCACCATGACGGCCGCACCGATGCCCTGTACCGCGCGTGCGATGATCATGAAGAGCGGCGTAGGGGCGAGCGCACAGAAGATGGAGGCCACGACAAAGAGCGCGATGCCAAGGCCAAAGACGCGGCCCAGCCCAAAGCGGTCGCCCATGGCCCCGCCCACGAGGATCAGGGCCGAGAGCGTGAGCATGTAGGCGTTGTGGATCCACTGCGCCTGTATCAAATCGGCGCCGAGGCTGTCGCGCATGGCGGGCAGGGCGATGGCGACAACCGTGCCGTCGATAAAGCCGAGCGACGAGGCGAGGATGGCAGCGACAAGGATGAAGGGACGGCTGCGTTCCGCACAAAAGCCCGCATAAAAAACGGGCGCCGCAGGTGTCTGGGGCGCCCGTTGGTCTGTCATGTGGTAAGACCCTTAGCCGTTTTGCTGCGGCGCAGGTGCTGGTTGTTGCGGCGGCTGCGCCCGGGGCTTGTTGCCACCGGCGTTCAACGGATCGTCCTGTCGCTGCACGGAGCCTTCGAAATGGGCACCGGATTCGATGGCGATGGTTTTGTGAATGATGTCGCCCTCGACCCGTGCGGTCGAGGTCAGGCGCACCTTGAGACCGCGCACGCGGCCCACGATGCGGCCGTTGATCACGACGTCGTCGGCGACGACCTCGCCCTTGATCGTGGCGCTTTCACCGATGGTCAGCAGGTGGGCGCGAATGTCGCCTTCGACTGTCCCTTCGACCTGGACGTCGCCGGTGGTTTTCATGTTGCCGGTCACATGCAGGTCGGCAGACAGCAGCGAGGCGGGCGGTTTCGCCTTGGGCGCGCTGGCCTTGAATTCGCTTTGCGATTTGGGTGCTGCGGGGGCAGGCGCGGCCGGTGCCGCGGGTTTGGCCGCGTCCGTGCTCGGGCCAGGTTCGTTGATTTTGCTCTTAGAAAACATCGTTGGCTGCCTTGATATAGATCATCGGGTTGACGGCTTTTCCGCCGACGCGGACTTCGTAGTGCAGATGCACGCCGGTGACCCGTCCGGAGGCTCCCATATCACCTATCCGGTCCCCGCGCGAGACCTTTTGGCCAACTTTCACACGAAGACGTGCCAGATGGGCGTAGCGCGTTTCGATCCCGAATTCATGTTGAATTTTGACAAGTCGTCCGTAGCCCGATTGCCAGCCTGCATGGGTGACGACGCCGTCGGCGGTG
Source organism: Tateyamaria omphalii (assembly GCF_001969365.1). Lineage (NCBI taxonomy): Bacteria > Pseudomonadati > Pseudomonadota > Alphaproteobacteria > Rhodobacterales > Roseobacteraceae > Tateyamaria > Tateyamaria omphalii. The sequence continues at coordinate 1,076,883 of NZ_CP019312.1, forward strand.
GCATAAAGCGGGGTGCCGAGCGAGGCGGCGAAATCGACGCCATTGTGCATGCGCCGCCCGCCGGTTTTGGGGTCGCGGCGGAAGCCAAAGCCAGATGTGAAGCGGAAGGAATTTTTGACCGGAGTTGCAAACGGCGCTTTCTGCGCGGCGATCCGGTAGAGGTTGAGCGTGTCCATCTGGTTCAGCAGACGGTTGGCGCGGCGGGTGTCTGGGCTGGGCTCTTCGCCGCGGGTCGAGAAGCTGAGCGGCGTGAGCGGGCCGCCCTGGCCGGAATAGCCGCGCCGCACCTCTTCGATGATCCGGTCGGTGGGCATGCCTGCGGCGCGGAACATCTTGTCCAGCGGTGCGACGGAGACGGTCATCGCCTCTTCGAGCTGGCGGAAGATCTGGTCGTTCTGTTCTTTCATCAGCGCGATTTCGGACGCCATTTCGTCAGCGGCCAGAAGCGCGTCCTGCGCGTCACGTTCGATCTGGTCCCGTTCAGCGGCGGTTTTGGCGAGCGCCTGAGCCACGAAATCTATGGGTGCCCCACCAGAGTTTGCGGCCAGTGCGGTGCCCGCCCCTCCGGTTTCGACCTTCTCTTGCAGCGTTGCGAGTTGGTTGCGGGCCGCTTCGCGGTCTTTCATCGTGCCGCGCAGCGTGGCCTGGATCACCTCGATCCCCGTCTCAAGCTCGCGGCGGCGGGTTTCGGATGAGAGCAGTTCCGACTGCATGACTGAAATCTGTTCAAGGGCGGCGTTGAAGCGGTTTTGGGCCGCGAGCGCCTCTTCGGCGCGGGCATCGCGCTGGCCAGCCAGATCGTTCAGACGCGCCTCATAGGTGCGTTGGTCGCGCTTGGCCTGTTCGCGGAAATTGCCCGATCCGATGCTGTCCATCAGCAGGATTGCGGTGGCGATGATCGCCCACGCAACGAGGAAGGAGCTGCCAGTGAAGGCGATCAATTGGGTGCCGGGTCGGAGCCGGATGAACCGGGTGTCATTGTCCGATTTCAGGAAAACGCGCCGCTCCGGAAAATAGTGTTCCAGCAGGCCGTGCCATTTGATCGCGAGGCGTGTCCGCAAAATCCTCGTCCCTTGTCCCATCCCAATGTCGGCGCTCATATCCCCAAACGAGGCGCCTTGACGCCTGTGCATAAAGTCACACCGCTTTGGCGGCAAGTCTGACGTGACGATCTGGCGAAAAGCGGTGCTGAAATGTGTCAGATTGGCGGAAAACCGCCCATTTAACCATACGGTTAGGTTTGGTCAGTCGGCCACCGCGAGGGGCCAGTAGAGGTCGGGCGGCAGGCCCGCCTCGGCCCGCTTTTCTTCGTTGAAGGGTGGTTTGAGGGGGCTGTGGAAATAGCGTTGCACCAATGTGTGAAAGGCGTCTTTCGGGTCGAGGTTGTCGCGCCCGCAGAGGAAGTGGAACCATTTCGAGCCGTACGCCACATGCGCGACTTCTTCGGCATAGATGGTTTCAAGCGCGGCGACGGCGCTGTCGAGCTTGGCTGTGCGGAAGATGTCGATCATGCCCGGTGTGACGTCGAGCCCGCGGGCTTCGAGCACCATGGGCACGACGGCGAGGCGGCCCATGAAATCCTGGGCTGTATCCTCGGCCGCGCGCCACATGCCCGCGTGGGCGGGCAGGGCGCCGTAGTGGCTGTCCAGTTCCTCGAGGCAGTCGCACATGAGGTTGAAGTGCTTGGATTCTTCGTCCGCTGCCTTCACCCAGTCGTCGTAAAAGCCCATGGGCATGGGGATGTGCGTGAAGCGGGCGATGATGTCCCAGTGCAGGTCAACGGCGTTGAGTTCGATATGGGCGACGGCGTGCAGGAGCGCGATGCGGCCTTGGGGCGAGCCGGGGCGGCGGCGGGGCACCTCGCGTGGGCTGAGGAGTTCGGGCTGGGCCGGGCGCGCGGGGTGCATGGGCGGATCGGCGGTGCCGATCTCGGGCGTGTGGCCATCGGCGCGCGCGGCTTTCCATTCGGCAGCCAGTTTGCGCGACAGCGCGGTCTTTTCGCGGCCATCGGCGGTGCGCAGCACGGCCTCGGCCATTTGGGCGAGCGGCATCATGGGGCGCGGGCCGGCCGGGCGGCCAGGAGTGTGGTGTCGGCGTTTTCAAACTGTGGCATTGTCCTGCTCCCGGCAGTTCATGCGGCGCTGAGCCGCCCGTGGCGTGCGTCCCTGTGGAACTGGTATCCACGGATCGTTCCCATCCTACAAGGTCGAAGCGGAAAAATGAGCCTGATCCAGCCGCTTTAGGAAGGCGGCTGTCAGTGCTTGATCGGCCTGCAAGACGTGGCTGCAGGACGCAGTCGGGTTGTTCTGATCCAGCCACGATACCCGGGTCGTTGGGCCGCGTCATCGGTCTCGCGACCCTCAGGCGTGTCGCTGATGCGTGCCCGGCGCATGTGCCAATGGATGGAGGCCGGATGGCGGTAACGGGGTCTAACTCTGCCTGATTTGCGACCAATGTGCATCGGTCCATCATCAATTCCAATGATATGCGGCGCCGGACTGGTATGCTCTGGCTCAGCCGCTATATTTTCTACCTGAGCGGGTATTTCGCAATACATTTGACGCGCCCTACTGCTTGCGATTGCGCAAGACATAATCTGATCCGTCGCGGGGCAAGTTACACGTCTGACGCGTCGCGAAGGAGATGGAGATGTAAGTAAGTGCCGAACTATTCCTTCATAGGGTACGACCCGGGCGTGATCGGTTTTTCTGGTGGTTCGATAACGCTTTCGGCGTCTTTCGATCCCGCGACTGACCGGCGGGTCTTTGATGTCACCGATGAGGCCGGGGGAACTGTTCAGGGCGGCAGGGCGGACGAGGGAATACGGTTTGATGGGGACCGGTTCAGCAACGAGCTTGGCGATGACGCCACACAGGTGGGCGATGTCACAAGTCTGGACGGCAGCACGACATTCGCGTCGGGCCGGATTTACCTCGAGCAATCATACGCGCTGACGAAACCGGCGGGCGGAACGATCAACCTGTTCCGCGTCGAGGTGGAGGGCACGTTTGTCGGCTACATCGTTTCCGAACCTCTGCAGCCGGGCGTCAACTATCCCTTCACAACCGCGAACGTCGTCCCGACGAATGCGCCCAATACCGATGAGCTTGCCGGTGAGCTCACGGATGTGCCCTGTCTCGTGCGCGGCACTCTGATCTCGACCAGCGCGGGCGATGTTGCCGTCGAAGACCTTGAGGTCGGGCAGTTGCTGCGCACGATGGACAACCGCCTTGAGCCTATTCTCTGGATTGGTCATTCCACGGTCAGCGCATCCATGCTGGCGGCGACGCCAAAGCTGTTTCCTGTCAAAATCCAAAGATCGGCACTGGCAGAAGGCTTTCCCAGACGCGATCTGTGGATATCGCGGCAGCACCGGGTGGTCGTATCATCCAGGATCGTGTTGCGCATGTTTGACACTGACGCCGTCCTGATCGCGGCCAATAAACTGGTTGGACTGCCGGGCATTGACGTCGACCACACGGTGGATGGCGTCGAATACTTCCACATTTTTCTGCAAAAGCATGACGTCATCCTGACCGAAGGTGTGCCGACCGAAAGCCTGTATACGGGGCCACAGGCCATGGAGGCGGTCGGACCATCGGCACAGAGGCAGTTGCGGCGCCTGCGCCCGGAGCTGGCATTAGCGAATTATGAGCCGGTCGCGGCGCTGCCCATACCGGATGGCAAACGCCAAAGGGCATTGGTTCAGCGACACAAGAAAAACAGCAAGCCGCTGTTGGAGCTGTACAGGGCCTCCACAGACGTGATGTGTCAGGTGGCGACGGGGCCCGCCGATGTTTAAAGCCCGTGGGCAGGCCCCGATGCGTTACAGCGCCTTCACAGCAGCCAGAACCGCCTCGGCGTGGCCCGGCACTTTGACCTTGGGCCAGGTCATTGCGACATTGCCCGCCGCGTCGATCAGGTAAGTCGTGCGTTCGATGCCCATGTACTTTTTGCCGTACATGTTCTTTTCCTTCCACACGCCGTAATCTTCGCAGACCGTGCCGTGTTCATCCGACAAAAGGCCCACGGTCAGCTCGCGTTTCTTGGCGAACTTGGCGTGGCTGGCCACGCTGTCCTTGGAGATGCCGAAGATCTTGGCGCCGGCGGCTTCGAACTCGGACATGTGTTCCGAAAACGCGATGGATTCCTTGGTGCAGCCGGGTGTGTCGTCGCGCGGATAGAAGTAGAGGACAACCGGACCGCCCTGTAGTGCCGAGAGCGTCACGTCGTTGCCGTCCGCGTCGGGCAGCGTGAAATCAGGGGCGGGCGAAGCGATGTCGAGCATGTTTTGGCCTTTTCATTACTCTTGGGAAAGTTGTGACTGGCATGATAGGGCTGAGCGGACAAGAATAAAGACATGAGCAGTGCCGACCCCGTAACCGACCCGCCCCCCGCGCGGAAAAAGAGCCTGTGGCGTCGCCTTGGGCTGGGAAGCATGTGCGCGAGCCTGGTGTTTGCCGCCGTGATGGGGGCGTCGGTTTACGTGCTGATCGGGCAGCCCGTGATGGCCCCCGGTTGGCTGCGCGACCGGATCGAGACGCGGGCGGGCGAGGCGCTGGGGGCGGCATCGCTGCGCTTTGACGCGCTGGATCTGGTGGTCGAGGACAGCACGAAGCCGCGCGTGCGCATGACCAATGTGCAGGTTTTGAATGATGCGGGCGTCGAAATTGTCGGCTTTTCCGAGATGCGGATTGGTCTGTCGCTGGCCGATCTGGTGCAAGGCGCGTTCCGTCCGACCGAGATTGGCATCACGGGCGTCTTTGCCAAGCTGCGCCGGGAGATCGACGGATCGGTGATCCTGTCGGGGGGCCTGGACCTGGGCGCGCCGTCGCAACAGGCCGACACGTTTGCCAAGCTGATCGAAGGCATCGACGACTTGGTGTCGATCCCCGGCCTGTCGGCCCTGACGCAGGCCGACGTTCAGGCGCTGACCCTTGAGGTCGAGGATGTGCGGTCCGCCCGCGCCTGGACCGTTGATGGTGGGCGGATGCGTCTGACCCGCGAGGGCGACATGCTGCGCGTGACCTCGGACCTTGCTCTGTTGAGTGGCGGGCAGGGGGTGGCCACGCTGGAGGCGAGTTACGAGAGCAGCGTGGGCGCCTCGGCCGCGACCTTTGGTGTGTTGGTCAATGATGTGGATGCGGGTGATATTGCCGTGCTCGCCCCCGCCTTTGAGTGGCTGGATGTGGTGCGTGCGCCGATTTCCGGCGCGGTGCGCGGGGTTTTCGGCGTGGACGGGACGCTGGCCCCGATCAATGTGGCGTTGAACATCGGCGAAGGTGTGATCCAACCCACCGACGCGACCCGACCTGTCCCGTTTCGGTCGGCGCGCAGCTATTTCAGCTATGATCCCGAGGGCACTGTTCTGCTGTTTGACGAGTTGTCGGTCGACAGTGCGTGGATCACGGCGCAGATCGACGGGCAGGCCGTGCTGGGCATTGACGCGCGTGGTGGCCTGGATGACCTGGTGGGGCAGTTCCGCGCCTCGTCCCTGCGGGCGAACCCGGATGATCTGTATCCCGAGCCGATTGAGATGGAGGCGGCGCAGATGGACTTCCGGTTGCGGCTGGATCCGTTCCGGCTGGATATCGGGGAGGCGCTGTTTCAGGATGAGGGGCAGGACCTGATTGCGCGGGGCGCGCTGCTGGCCGACCCGGGTGGATGGAGCTATGAGGTGGATGCGCAGATGGCGGGCATGGCGCCCGAGCGGTTGCTTGAACTGTGGCCGGATCGCTATGCGCCGAAGGCCCGCAAGTGGGTTCTGGACAACCTGCTTGAGGGTCAGATGCGCGATCTTGCGCTCGCCTTGCGTGACACGCCCGACAGCGAGGTCGTCGCCTATACCAGCTTTGCCTACGAAGATGCGAAGGTGCGGTACCTCAAGACCTTGCCCCCGGTCGAAAAGGCGCGGGGCAGCGCGAGCCTGCTGGACGGTCGGTTCGTGGTGTCCGTCGATCAGGGCCATGTGACAGCGCCTCAGGGCGGGCGGATTGATGTGAGTGGGTCGTCCTTTATCATTCCGGATGTGCGCGCGCGCGAGGGCGTGCCTGCCGTTGTTCGGTTGGCCACCGATGGGACGGTGACGGCCGGTTTGTCGCTGCTGGATCTGCCGCCGCTCAACGTGATGGAGCGGGCCGGGTTGTCGCCCAGCATCGCTGATGGGCGGATTGCGGCGGAGGGTACTCTGGCCTTTGCAATGAAAAAGGGCCTGACGCCAAAGGATGTGCAATATGACGCCAGCGGCACGGCCCGCGACGTGCTGAGCACGGCGCTGATCGAGGGGCGGCGGGTGGCGGCGGACCGATTGCAGGTCGTCGCCTCGCAATCGGGTGTCGCGGTGTCGGGGCCAGGGACGCTGGATGGCGTGCCATTTGACGTGACCTGGGCCCAGCCTTTGGGACAGGGGCCGCAGCCCAGCACGGTGCGCGGATCCATCGAGCTGTCGGAGCGGACGATTGACGCCTTTGATCTGGGCCTGCCTGCGGGGCTTGTGACGGGGCGGGGCAGCGGGGATATCGAGATCGCGTTGCCTGCGGGTGAGGGCGTGCCGTCCTTTGTGCTGTCGACGAACCTGCGCGGGGTGCGTTTGTCGTCGCCCCCGTTGGGATGGTCGAAACCTGCTGCAACACCTGCATCGCTGTCGCTGTCCGGCGCGTTGGGAGAAGCGCCGCGGGTGGACCGCTTGGTGCTCGATGCGCCGGGGTTGCAGGCCGAAGGCAGCATCACCGCGACACCGGGCGTGGGGTTGGAGCGTGCCAGCTTCAGTTCCGTGCGCGTGGGCAACTGGATGAACGGTCCCGTGGAACTGGTGGGCCAGGGCCGGGGTGCGCCGCCTGCCGTTGTGGTCCGTGGCGGGACGTTGGACTTGCGCGAGGCGGACTTCGGCGGCTCGGGATCCGGAACCGGCGGGCAGCAGGGCGGTGGGCCACTGAGCCTGACGCTGGACCGTTTGCAGATCACGGACACTATCGCGCTGGACGGGATGTCGGGTCAGTTCAATATGTCGGGCGGTCTTGATGGCACCTTTACCGCGCGGGTGAACGGGGGCACGCCCATTCGCGGGCAGGTGCTGCCGCAAGGCGGGCGCAGCGCCATCCGGATCACATCGAGTGATGCGGGCGGGGTTGCGGCTTCGGCCAGGATCCTCAAACAGGCGCGGGGCGGGACGCTGGATCTGACGCTGCTGCCTGTCGGCGCCGCGGGTTTTGACGGCACGCTGTCGGTCAAGGAGACGCGTATTCAGGATGCGCCAGCGATTGCGGCGCTGCTGAATGCGTTGAGCGTGGTCGGCCTGATCGAGCAGATGGGCGGCAGTGGCATTCACTTTCAGGACGTGAGCGCGTCGTTCCGGCTGACGCCTTCGACCATGACGCTGACCCAGGCGAGCGCGACGGGGCCGTCGATGGGGCTGTCGATGGACGGTGTGTATGATGTGGCGGGGGGACAGTTGAATATGCAGGGTGTGATTTCGCCCCTGTTTCTGATCAACGGGATCGGCAGCATCTTTACCCGGCGGGGCGAGGGGTTGATCGGGTTCAACTACACCTTGCGCGGACCGGCCGCCGACCCGCGCGTGCAGGTCAACCCGCTATCGGCACTCACGCCGGGCCTGTTTCGCGAGATTTTCCGCACGCCGCCCCCGGATTTGCCGCAGGTCGAAGGCGAAACACCGGCACCGGTTGTGCCCGAAGCCTTTGCCCCGGCGGACCCCGGACCAAGTGACGCAGAGCGGCGGCGGCAGGAACGTCAGCAACGTATTGATGAACGCTGAGCGCGCCGCTAGGGGACGCGCATGAAACTGGATGACTTCGATTTCGACCTGCCCGAGGGCTTGATTGCGACCCGGCCTGCTGCGCCGCGATCGTCCGCGCGGCTCTTGGTGGCGGATGGCGACGCGATCCACGACCAGCATGTGACGGACCTTGTGTCTTGGCTGCGCCCCGGCGACTTGCTGGTTCTGAATGACACCCGCGTGATCCCGGCGCGGCTGTTCGGCACGCGGGCGCGCGAAAGTGCGCAGGGGTTGACCGAGGCGCGGATCGAAGTGACCCTGCTGGAGCCGCGCGCCGATGGCAATTGGGCGGCACTGGTCAAGCCGCTGAAGAAGGTGAAGCCCGGCGAGGTCGTGCGCTTTTCCAACGACCTGTCGGCTACGCTGACGGGCAGTGCAGACGGGCAGGGGCATTTGCAGTTCAACCTGACTGGTGATGATTTCGATGCGGCCTTGGCCGAGGCGGGGGCAATGCCCTTGCCCCCTTACATTGCGGCCAAACGGCCCGCTGACGACAAGGACAAGACGGATTACCAGACCATATGGGCCAAGAAGTCTGGCGCGGTTGCGGCCCCGACCGCATCGCTGCATTTCGATGACGCGCTGATGGCGGCGCTGGCCGCGCGCGGGGTCGAGACGACCTATGTGACGCTGCATGTGGGGGCGGGGACATTCCTGCCGGTCAAGGTCGATGACGTGACACAGCACAAGATGCACGCCGAATGGGGGCAGGTGTCTGAGCGGGCGGCTGGGGACATCGCAGCGGCCAAGGCGCGGGGCAACCGGGTGATTCCCGTGGGCACCACGGCGCTGCGGTTGATCGAGACGATGGCCCGCGACGGTGGAATTGCACCTTGGGAAGGGGATACGGACATTTTCATCTATCCCGGCTTCACCTTCGGCGTGGCAGACGGTTTGATGACCAATTTTCACCTGCCCAAATCGACGCTGATGATGCTGGTGTCGGCGTTGATGGGGCAGGAGCGGATCGCGGCCATCTACGATCACGCGGTGCGGTCCGAGTATCGGTTTTTCTCTTATGGGGACGCGTCGCTTTTGTTGCCGCAAACGTGACACCGGAAACCGACGTTGAGGTGTCGCACTTATCTGCGACACGAGTTTTGTGCCCGTGTGACACGGGACCCGTGCCAGCAAGGAGTTTGGCGAGATGTTCCAGGTACTGACAAGCGCGTGGGCCCTGCTGTTTGGCATGGGGCTGCTGATGGTTGGCAACGGGATGCAGGGCACGCTGCTGGGCATCCGGGGCGAGATCGAAGGCTTTTCGACCGCTGAGATGTCGATTGTGATGTCCGCCTATTTTCTGGGCTTTTTGGGTGGCAGTCGCATGGCGCCCCGTATGATCCAGCGCGTGGGGCACGTGCGCGTGTTTGCGGCACTTGCCTCGCTGATCTCTGCCGTGATGATCCTGTACCCGACCTTTGCTGACCCTTGGGCGTGGACGGTGGGGCGGGTCGTGATCGGGTTTTGCTTTTCCGCCGTTTACGTCACGGCGGAGAGCTGGCTGAACGATGCGGCGGACAATTCGAACCGGGGCAAGGCGCTGTCGCTGTACATGATCGTGCAGACCACCGGCATCGTGGTCAGCCAGTATCTGTTGCTGACCGCTGATCCGTCGGGTTTTGTGCTGTTTGTGATTCCGTCGGTGCTGGTGTCGCTGGCGATCACGCCGATCCTGCTGTCGATCAGTCCGGTGCCCGCCTTTGACACCACGAAACCGATGACCCTGCGCGAGCTGGTGGGCTATTCGCCCTTGGGCTGCGTGGGCATGTTCCTGCTGGGCGGTGTGTTTGCCGCGCAGTTCGGGATGGCAGCGGTGTATGGCACGGCGGCGGGGCTGAGCATCGCCCAAATCTCGGCCTTTGTATCGACGTTTTTTATCGGGGCGGTGGTGCTGCAATATCCCATCGGCTGGATTTCGGACCGGATGGACCGGCGCGTGCTGATCCTGATCGTGGCGGCCATTGGCGGGGTGGGGTCGGTCATCGGTCTTATCCTGGGCGGCAATTTCGTGATGCTGCTTGTGTCGGCCTTTGTGGTCGGGGGGATGTCGAACCCGCTTTATTCCCTGCTGCTGGCGCACACGAATGACTTTCTGGAGCACGAGGATATGGCCGCCGCGTCAGGCGGGTTGGTGTTTATCAACGGCTTGGGCGCCGTGTTTGGCCCGTTGATCGTGGGTGCGCTGATGGAGAGCGTTGGGCCATCCGGCTTTTACATGTTCACCGGCGTTCTGTTTGCGGCCCTTGTCGCCTATGCCGCCTATCGGACGACGCAGCGTGCGACCATTCCGGTGGACGAGACGGGGGCGTATGTGGTCATGTCGCAGGCCACGACCACCCCCGTGGCTATGGAAATTGCTCAGGAATACGCCATCGAGACCGATCTGGAGGGCGAGGACGACAACCGAGCCGCGTAATGTGTCGCACCTGTTGTATTTCGTGATTTGGGACCCAAGGTAAACTGTGTAACGGTTTTTTGGCGGGACATGGGTAGGGAGAGACAACCATGATGGGTCCGGACGATGTATTGAGTTTTTGGTTGGACGAGTGCAGTCCGGAGGATTGGTTCAAGTCTGATCCCCTGTTTGATCAGGCCATACGTGACCGTTTTGGCGCCACTTGGAAGGCAGCAACCGAAGGCAAGTTTGCGCTGTGGTTGACCTATCCTTCGGGGGCACTGGCCTACATCATTCTGACCGATCAGTTGCCGCGCAACATGTTCCGCGATGATGCAGGTGCGTTTTCCACCGACCGCGCGGCCTTGGCCGCTGCCAAGTCTGCGATCAGCAAGGGGTGGGACATGCGCATTGATCCGCCGGCACGGCAGTTCTTCTACATGCCACTCGAGCATTCGGAGAACCTGTGTGATCAGGAGCGTGCCGTGCGCCTGATCTGCGAGCGGATGGAGGACGACACGTTCCTGCTGCATGCCCGCGCTCACCGCGAGGTGATCCGCCAGTTCGGTCGTTTCCCGCATCGCAACGCAGTGCTGGGCCGGGCCACGACCGCCGCCGAAAAGGCGCATCTTGAGGCGGGCGGCTATGGCGAGGTTGTGCGTGGATTGCAGGGGGCAGAGGCCGCCTGAAACCTTTTCCCGGATTGAGGCGTTTGTGACGCGGGGCTTTCCCCTGCGTCAGTCGATTTGTCGCGCTCGGCTTTCGTTGAGACTTGTCCAGAAATAGTTTAACGGTAAACTAAATCTGACGCAGCGCTTGGCAAGGAGCTTGATATGGCAGCGAAATCCTTTGACGTGGTGGTGATCGGTTCTGGCCCCGGAGGTTATGTGGCCGCCATTCGGGCGGCGCAGCTGGGTCTGAGCACCTGCGTTGTCGAGCGTGAGCATCTGGGCGGCATCTGCCTGAACTGGGGCTGCATTCCGACCAAGGCGATGCTGCGGTCATCCGAAGTGTTTCACCTGATGCACCGTGCCAAGGAGTTTGGTCTGAAAGCCGATGGCATTGATTATGATTTGCCTGCTGTTGTCGACCGGTCCCGCAAGATCGCGGGGCAGTTATCGGGCGGCGTGCAGCACCTGCTGAAGAAGAACAAGGTGACCGTCATCATGGGCGAGGGCACGATCCCATCCAAGGGCAAGGTCAGCGTCAAAACCGACAAAGGGACGGAGGAGTTGGCGGCCAAGAGCATCATCCTCGCCACTGGTGCGCGCGCGCGCGAGTTGCCCGGGCTTGAGGCGGATGGCGAACTGGTTTGGACCTACAAGGCGGCGCTGACGCCAAGCCGCATGCCGAAGAAGTTGCTGGTCATTGGATCCGGTGCAATCGGGATTGAATTTGCGAGCTTCTACAACACGCTTGGGGCCGACACGACCGTGGTCGAGGTCATGGACCGTGTGCTTCCGGTCGAGGACGAGGAAATCAGTGCCTTTGCCAAGAAGAGCTTTGAAAAGCAGGGCATGACCATCATGCAAAAAGCGATGGTCAAGCAGCTGGACCGCGCCAAGGGCAAGGTGACCGCGCATATCGAAGTGGGCGGCAAGGTCGAGAAGCACGAGTTTGACACCGTCATTTCCGCAGTAGGAATTGTTGGCAATGTCGAGGGGCTGAACCTTGAGAAACTGGGCGTGAAGGTGGACCGGACCCACGTGGTGACGGATGAATTCTGCCGCACTGGCGTCGAGGGGATCTATGCCATCGGTGACATCGCGGGCGCGCCGTGGCTGGCGCACAAGGCGAGCCACGAAGGTGTCATGGTGGCCGAGTTGATCGCGGGCAAGAACGACGTGCATCCGATCAAGCCGAACTCCATTGCGGGCTGCACCTATTGTCACCCGCAGGTGGCGAGCGTCGGCCTGACCGAGGCAGCGGCGAAAGAGGCCGGGCACGAGATCAAGGTCGGCAAGTTCCCGTTCATCGGCAACGGCAAGGCGATTGCCTTGGGTGAGCCTGAAGGCATGATCAAGACGGTGTTTGACGCCAAGACCGGCGAGCTGCTGGGCGCGCATATGATCGGGGCGGAAGTGACCGAGCTGATCCAGGGCTATGTCGTGGGCCAGGCGCTTGAGACGACGGAAGAAGACTTGATGCACACCGTCTTCCCGCACCCGACGCTGTCGGAGATGATGCACGAGAGTGTGCTGGATGCATATGATCGCGTGATCCACATGTAAGCGCACTCCTTTTCCTGATTCCGCAGAACCAATGGCTGCTACAGTGCAGCCATTGGTTTTTTGATTCTGGGGGATGTCATGCGCAATGTCTTTGCACCTTTTCTTGCTGTGGTAATCGGGCTGTCGGTCTTGGCCAAGCCCGTATCGGCACAACAACTCATGTTCGAATATTATACGATGCTGACGCCGCAGGACACATACAATTCGCGGGGGGCGCCGCTGAACGATGTCTGCGGCATCGTCCAGCAAGACCGGGCGAATGTGCACAAGTTTGGACGGCGGGACGCGGGCGACAGTGTTGATCCGTTCTTTACCACCGCAGAGCGGCGCGCGATGATCGCTGGACGGTGTCAATTCAGTAAAGCGCATCACACGGTGGCGCGCATCCGGTCCGCCGTCGTCGGGTTTGTCCTTGTCCGTGTGTTTGGAAATGGCAGTGCCGTAAGCCGCGTCGAGATATATGAGGCGGCGGGCTGAACAGCGCTGTGCCGCGTGCTAAAGCGGAACCTTTGATCCACATCTAAAGCGCAGGCCGCGCACATATCGCGGCCTTGCAGCCCCCCGCGTTCAGGCGTAGCCGGTGGGCATGGTCGACCGCACCTCCTTCCCACTTGTCTTTGCCCTTTGGGGCGCGGGCCTTGGTGCGGCGGGGCAATACGCCAAAATCTCAGTCATCTTTGACCAGCTTCCGGCGGTCTACCCGGATGCCGGGGCCGCCTTGGGCTTTATCGTGTCCCTGGTGGGGTTTCTGGGCATCGTATTTGGCGTCGTTGCCGGGCTGGTTGTTGCGCGCATTCGCTACCGGCGTGCGATGCTCGGGGCGCTTTGGGCCGGGGCTGCGCTGTCGCTGTTTCAGGCGACGTTGCCGAGCCTGCCTTTGATGTTGGCGAGCCGCGCTTTGGAGGGTGTCTCGCATCTTGCCATGGTGGTCGCTGCGCCCACCTTGATCGCGCAGCTGAGTGCGGAGCGGCATCGCGGCTTTACGCTAACGCTGTGGAGCACGTTTTTCTCAGTCGCGTTTACGCTGCTGGTAGCGCTTGGTCTGCCACTGGTTGATGCGCTGGGGTTGCCGTCACTGTTTGTCGCGCACGCTGTTTGGCTGGCGGTCTTTGCTGTGATCCTGGGCCTGTTCTTGCGCCCCATCGAGGTGCCGCCAGAAGGCACGTTGTCCTTGTCGGGTATCCTGCGCGACCATGTGACCATCTACCGCTCGCCCCGGATCGCGGCGCCGGGGGCGGGGTGGATGTTTTACACATTCTGTTTTCTGGCCATCCTGACGGTGTTGCCGCCCTATATCGCGCAGGAATGGCGGGCCTGGGTGATCGGGGCGATGCCGCTGGTGGCCATTGCGGTGTCGCTGACCTTTGGCGTTTATCTGCTGCGCTTTATCTCTGCGGTGATGCTGGTGCAGGTTGGTTTTGCGCTGTGCATCGCGTCGCTTTTGTGGCTTTGGGTCGCGCCCGGCCTGCCGGTTGCCTGTCTGGCGCTGGCGGGTGCGCTGGGGTTGGTGCAGGGGGCGAGTTTTGCCGCCGTGCCGCAGTTGAACGACACGGCGGCCCATCAAAGCCAGGCCTATGGCGGGTTGGCGCAGACCGGCAATCTGGGCAACACGCTGGGCACGCCGGTGTTGCTGGCTGTCCTGAGCGTGGCGGGATTTCCGGGCCTGGTGTGGACCTGCATCGCTGTCTTTGCCTGTGGGATTGCGGCCCATGCGTGGATGGCGGCGCGCCGTTCCTGACAGGTTGCGGCAGCAACGCGCATGTTCACGCTGTGTTCTGATTTTTCCGTTGGCTGTTTGGGCCATCTGACCTATGTACAGATCGTTAATCCGGGGGGCTGACATGGCCGAGCAAAAGAATATCGAGGTGCGCGGCGCGCGCGAGCACAACCTCAAGAGCATCGACGTGGATATCCCGCGTGACCAACTGGTTGTGATCACTGGGCTTTCGGGGTCGGGGAAGTCATCGCTGGCCTTCGACACCATCTATGCCGAGGGGCAGCGCCGGTACGTAGAATCGCTTTCGGCCTATGCGCGGCAGTTTCTGGACATGATGCAGAAGCCGGATGTGGATCATATTTCGGGCCTGAGCCCAGCGATTTCCATCGAGCAGAAGACGACGTCGAAGAACCCCCGGTCGACCGTCGGCACTGTGACCGAGATTTACGACTATATGCGGCTGCTCTTTGCCCGTGTCGGCACGCCCTATTCCCCCGCGACTGGAAAGCCTATTGAGGCGCAGCAGGTGCAGGACATGGTCGATCGCATCATGGCGATGGACGAGGGGACGCGCGCCTATTTGCTCGCCCCGATCATCCGCGACCGCAAGGGCGAGTACCGCAAGGAGTTTCTGGAACTGCGCAAGCAGGGGTTCCAGCGGGTGAAGGTAGATGGGTCGTTCTATGAACTCGACGAGCCGCCGACGCTGGACAAGAAATTTCGCCATGACATTGATGTGGTGGTGGACCGGATCGTCGTGCGTGAGGGGCTGGAGACGCGGTTGGCGGACAGCTTGCGCACGGCTTTAGACTTGGCCGATGGCATCGCAATTCTTGAGACGGCGCCGAGTGAAGGTGACCCGGAGCGCACAACGTTCTCCGAGAAATTCGCCTGTCCGGTCAGTGGCTTCACGATCCCTGAGATTGAGCCGCGGCTGTTTTCCTTCAATGCGCCTTTTGGCGCGTGCCCATCCTGTGACGGGTTGGGGCATGAGCTGTTCTTTGATGAACGGCTGGTGGTGCCGGATCAGACTCTGAAGGTTTATGACGGTGCGTTGGCGCCTTGGCGGAAGGGGAAGTCGCCGTACTTCCTGCAAACCATCGAGGCAATCGCCAAGCATTACGAGTTCGATCCGCAGACCAAGTGGAAGGACCTGCCGAAGCATGTGCAGCAGGTGTTTCTGTATGGCTCGCATGATGAGGAAATCCCGTTCCGCTACGATGAGGGCGGCCGTGTCTATCAGGTGACGCGCGTGTTCGAAGGGGTGATCCCCAACATGGAGCGCCGCTATCGCGAGACGGATTCGAACTGGATTCGTGAAGAATTCGAGCGCTATCAGAACAACCGGCCCTGCGGCGATTGCGGCGGCTACCGTTTGCGCCCCGAAGCGCTGGCGGTGAAGATCGGGCCGCGAGATGATCCGGACAAGCTGCTGCATGTCGGGCACGTGGTCGAAATGTCGATCCGCGAGGCTTATGCTTGGTGCCAGGAGGTTCCGAAATATCTGACCGACCAGAATAACGAGATTGCGCGCGCCATTCTGAAGGAGATTCGTGAGCGGCTGGGGTTCCTGAACAATGTTGGTCTTGAGTATCTTACCATGTCCCGGGCCAGCGGTACGCTGAGCGGGGGTGAGAGCCAGCGTATCCGGTTGGCGTCGCAGATCGGATCGGGGCTGACGGGGGTGCTGTACGTGCTGGATGAGCCGTCCATCGGGCTGCACCAGCGCGACAATGACCGTCTGCTCGGCACGCTGAAGAACCTGCGGGACCAGGGCAATACCGTGATCGTGGTCGAACATGACGAGGAGGCCATCCGCGAGGCAGACTATGTGTTCGACATTGGGCCGGGTGCCGGGGTGCATGGGGGCGAGGTTGTGGCGCATGGTACACCGGACACACTGGCAGCGAGCGGCTCGATCACTGGCGACTACCTGTCCGGCAAGCGCGAGATTGCGTTGCCGCTGGAGCGGCGCAAGGGCAAGAAGGGCAAGAAGAAGCTGACCGTCGTCAAGGCAACCGGGAACAATCTACAGAACGTGACCGTCGATTTCCCGCTGGGCAAGTTTGTCTGCGTGACGGGCGTGTCGGGCGGGGGCAAGTCTACGCTGACGATTGAGACACTGTTCAAGACCGCCTCGATGGCGTTGAACGGTGCCCGCCAGACGCCCGCGCCCTGCGAGACGATCAAGGGGCTTGAGCATCTGGACAAGGTCATCGACATCGACCAGCGGCCCATTGGGCGGACACCCCGGTCAAACCCGGCGACCTATACGGGGGCGTTTACGCCAATCCGTGACTGGTTCGCGGGGTTGCCCGAGGCGAAGGCGCGCGGCTACAAGCCCGGGCGTTTCAGTTTCAACGTCAAGGGCGGGCGGTGCGAGGCGTGCCAGGGCGACGGGGTCATCAAGATCGAGATGCACTTTCTTCCGGACGTCTATGTCGAATGCGAGACCTGCAAGGGCGCACGTTACAACCGCGAGACGCTGGAGATCAAGTTCAAGGGCAAGTCCATCGCTGATGTGCTTGATATGACGGTCGAGGATGCGCAGACGTTTTTCCAGGCGGTGCCGTCCATCCGGGAAAAGATGGATGCGCTGATGCGTGTCGGCCTTGGCTACATCAAGGTGGGCCAGCAGGCGACCACGCTTTCGGGCGGCGAGGCGCAGCGGGTGAAGCTGTCGAAGGAGCTGTCGAAACGATCGACGGGTCGGACGCTGTACATCCTGGATGAACCGACCACGGGTCTGCACTTCGAAGATGTGCGCAAGCTGTTGGAAGTGCTGCATGAACTGGTGGATCAGGGCAATTCGGTCGTGGTGATCGAACACAATCTCGACGTGGTCAAGACCGCGGATCACATCATAGACATTGGCCCGGAAGGCGGTGATGGCGGTGGTCAGGTCGTTGCAACGGGTACACCCGAAGAAGTGGCAGAAGTCGCCGAGAGCCATACTGGACAGTACCTCAAGCCGATGCTGACACCACGCAAGGTTGCGGCAGAGTAATTCCCGCTTCACATCTTGAATGTGAATCGGATTAACACCATCTCATCTTCACAATCATGTCAGGAGAGTGAAGATGAGACCATCTTGTTATGTCGTGTCGGCCCTGTGCGCTGTTGCGCTGGCCTCCCCCTTGGCCGCACGTGAAACCGTGCACAACCTGACCGGGTTTTCGAAAATCGTCGCATCCGATCATGTGAAGGTCGAGGTGTTTTCCGGATCCGACTTCAGCGTTGTGTCGGATGTGTCCGGCACCGCGCGCGCGCAACGGCTGGTTGTCGAGCAGGACGGTGATACGCTGGTGATATCTCGCAAGGGGCGGTCGTCGATGATCCTGATGGGGATGGCTGACTACTACACCGTGACCGTGCATCTGCCCGCATTGACTGCCATCACTGCGAACCGCGGCGTGTATGTCGAAGCGTCAGGTACATTTCCCGACATGTTTCAGGCAAAGACCAGCAGCGGCGCCGAGGTAGATGTGGACGGGTTGGAGGCGGCAAATGTGATCCTTGCGGCCAGTTCCGGGTCGGACCTGGATGTGCGCGGGACCTGCGGATCGCTTCTCGTCGAGGCGTCCAGCGGATCGGAGATCGACGCCGAAGATTTCGAGTGTAAGGACGTTGAGGCAAAAGCCTCGAGTGGTGCCGACATCGAGGTTTATGCAACAGGGGCATTGCTGGCGCGGGCCTCGAGCGGGGGTGACATTGATGTCGGCGGTGCACCTGTGGACACGAAGATCAACGAAAGCTCGGGCGGCGATGTGAGTCTGCCGGGCTCCTGAAACCAGTCAGATTGAGCGCGGAGCGGCTGTTTTTCCGCTGCTTGCGTCAACCTGTCGGATCCAGTGATCGGTTTTGGTCAGAATGCCGCATTTCATCCGCTGGTGGGGTTCATACTTCAGGTGAAACCTGAACGGAGACTCCATTTCATGACCACGACCACACATGTTCCGCCGCAAACGTCCTTTTTGCGCGGCGGGATGCAGGCGGCTGCCGATGCTGCCCGGACCATCACACCGGCGTTGATCGGGGTGGAGGCGCGCGTTCTTTATGCCGTCCTCGTGCTTGTGACGTTGTGGGGCCTTGCGATCGCCACATGGGGCTATCCCGCGTTGATCATCGTGGCGGTTGGTCTTGTGCCCGTGATGTTCGGCGTGCTGCTTTTGATCACGGTGGGCAAATAGCGGTCAGCCCCGACCGCGATCCGAGAACCGGGGCAGCATCGCGCTGAAATCCTTGCCTTTTCCGCCCTCGTCTTCGACGAACTGTCGGTAAAGCTCTAGCGCGCGCTGGCCCATTGGCGTATCGGCGTCCACCGCCTCAGCAGCCTGTTGGCTGAGGCCCAGATCCTTGAGCATCAATTCCGCCGCAAAGCCCGGTTGGTAGTCGTTGTCGGCGGGGCTGTGCGGGCCGATGCCGGGGGCAGGGCAGTAGGCGTTCATGGTCCATGAATACCCCGAGGATGTGCTGACCACGTCGAACATCTTTTGCCGGTCAAGGCCGAGTTTGTCGGCCAGCGCGAACGCCTCGCATGTGGCGATCATGGTGGCGCCGAGGATCATGTTGTTGCAGATCTTGGCCGCCTGACCGGCGCCTGCGTCGCCGCAATGCACGGCCTTTTGGCCCATGATGTCGAAAAGCGGTTTGGCGGCGTCGAAGGCCGCGTCTGTGCCGCCTGCCATGAAGGTGAGCGTGCCGCCTGCTGCGCCGCCGATCCCGCCCGAGACGGGGGCGTCAACGCAGCCCAAACCGGCCGCATCAGCCTGTGCAGCCACCGCGCGGGCGCTTTCGACATCGACGGTGGAGCAGTCGATGAGCGTGGCGCCCGGCTTCATTGCCGGGATCACGTCATTTGCCACCGTGCGCAGGATGTCGCCGTTGGGCAGCATGGTGATCACGATGTCCATGCCCTTGGTCGCTTCGCCCACACTCTCAGCTGTTACGACACCTTCTGCCGTAGTACCCGCGACGTCAAAGCCAGTCACGTCATGCCCGGCCTTGGCGAGGTTGGCCGCCATGGGCGCGCCCATGTTGCCGAGCCCGATAAATCCGATTTTCATGCCTGTTCCTCCCAGCTTGAGGGCCATTTTTCCCAAGGGCATCAGCATCTTGCTCACCGCCATGGGTGGGACCGCGCCGTCAGCATATTGCCATTTGGGCGCGCGGTCTTTGTCGATGATGGCGGCCCGGATCCCTTCGAGGAAGTCGCCATGTTCCATCGCCCGCGCGGTAAAGCGGTATTCGAGGTCGAGCGCCTTTTCCAGTGTGAGGGACGGGCCACGCAGGCGATTCAGCACCTCTATCGTGCAGGCCATTGACAGGGGGCTGTTGCGCCCCATGCGTTTGAGCGTGTCGCGGGCGAAATCGCTGTCTTCGCCTTTGAGCGTGGTCAGGACGTCGCCGAGGGACACGCCGTGGAAGTGTCTGTTGATGTCTGCCATCGCCTCTTGCAGCGGGCCGGGGTCAGGGATGGTGGCCGCCTCGACAAGACAGTCGGTGTCGCCTGTCATCTCCAGCGTGCTGATGAGGTCCGCCCACTGCGCTTCTGGGATATAGTGGTCGGCGAACCCAGCAAAGATGGCGTCCGAGGCGTTCATGCGCGCTGCTGTCGTGCCCAGATATTCGCCCAACCGTCCGGGCGCGAGGGCCAGCATGAGCGAGCCGCCCACATCCGGGATCAGGCCGATGCCGCATTCGGGCATGGCGATCTGGCTGCTGTCCCCGACGATCCGGTGCGATCCGTGGCAGCCGATGCCGACACCGCCGCCCATGGTGAAGCCCTGCAGGAAGCTGACGACGGGTTTGGGATAGTGGAAAATCTTGTGGTTCAAGCGGTATTCGTCGGCCCAGAATTTCTGGCCATAGGCGTAGTCGCCCTTGGTGCCCGTGGCGTAGAGTTCCGCGATGTCGCCGCCGGAACAAAAGGCGCGGTCTCCTTCGGCGTCGAGGACGACAAGTTGGACGGCGGCATCTGTCGCCCACTTATCCAGCGCGTCTTCGATGGCCAAACACATTTCGTAGGTCATGGCATTGAGCGCTTCGGGGCGTTGCAGCGTAATGCGGCCCGCTTTGCCGGTGACGCTGATAGAAATGTCAGTCATGGCAAGGCCGCTGTGCAGATGATTTCAATGTCGTAGCCGTCGCCACCAATCTGTACCTCGCCGCACGACCGGGCAGGCGCCGCGCCTGGGGGCATCCATGCGTCCCAAACCGTGTTGACGGCATCGTAGTCGACGATAGAGACCAACCAGATGGTGACTGTCAGCAGCCACGTCTTGTCACTTCCGACCGCCGCTAGATGATGATCGACTTTTGCCAGTGCCTCTCGGGTTTGGACATCTATCGGTGCATGGGCGGTGCCGCACTGGCCGGCGAGGTAAACGGTTTGCGCATGCACAACCGCTTGGCTCATCCGAAGGTCCGTGTCGAAGCGCTTGATGTCAGTCATCGGTTCTTCAGCATGTCGCGCGCCACGATTACGCGCATGATCTCGTTCGTGCCTTCGAGGATCTGGTGCACGCGTAGGTCGCGGACCAGTTTTTCGATGCCGTAATCGGCGAGGTAGCCGTAGCCGCCGTGCAGTTGCAGGCATTGATCGACAACGCGCGACCCGGCCTCGGTTACGAATTTCTTGGCCATGGCGCAGAACTTGGTTGCGTCGGGTTGCTGTGTGTCCAGTTTCCATGCGGCCTGGCGCAGAAAGGTCCGGGCGGCTTGCAGCTCGATCTCCATATCCGCAAGGCGGAATTGCAGGCCCTGGAACTGGTCGATGGGCTGGCCGAAGGCTTTGCGCTCGCCCATATACAGCAATGTGCTGTTCAAGGCGGTCTGGGCCGCGCCCAAGGAGCAGGCGGCGATGTTCAATCGTCCGCCATCAAGGCCCATCATCGCATATTTGAAACCATGGCCCTCTTCACCCACCAAATTGCCGCTGGAAATGTTGCAATTGTCGAATTGGACTTGGGCGGTGGGTTGGCTTTTCCAGCCCATTTTGTCCTCCAGTCCGCCAAACGACAGCCCTTCGGTGCCGTCTTCGACATAGACGGTGGAGACGCCCTTGGGCCCATCCTCGCCCGTGCGCACCATACATACATACGCATCGGAATAGCCGCCGCCGGAGATGAACGCCTTGGTCCCGTTCAGCACATAGCCTTCGTTCGTGCGGTCCGCACGGGTGCGCAGGGCGGCGGCGTCGGAGCCGGAACCAGGTTCGGTCAGGCAATAGCTGAGGACGGTGTTCATACTCAAAACGTCCGGCATCACGCGCGCCTTCAGGGCGTCATCGGCAAAGCTGTCGAGCATCTTGGCGCACATGTTGTGGATCGACAGGAAGGCGGCGACGGAGGGGCAGGCCATCGACAGCGCCTCGAACACCAGTGTCGCGTCAAGGCGCGACAGGCCCGCGCCGCCCGCATCTTCGGAGACGTAAAGAGAAGCAAAGCCCAACTCGCCCACTTTGGGCCACAGATCCTTGGGGATGGTGCCCGCCGCTTCCCAGTCGCGTGCGTGGGGCGCGATTTCCGATTGGCCAAACGCATGGGCCATGTCGAAGATAGCCGTCTGTTCCTCGGTCAGTGCGAAATCCATGGTCCCTCCCGTCACGCCATGCCTTGAATTGAACGCACGTTAAATTCCGATGTTTGCAGGACTATTGCAAGGCCCGTCGGCCGGATGTCGGCATCAGCAATGTGTCCACCGTTTCCTTGGTCTCGCCCAGGAGCGTCAGGGCTTCTGTCTCGGAGTCCTGAACAATGGGGACAACGGCATGCACGTCATTCCACGACTTGAAGAAGAGCGATGCCAATTCCTGACTGATCGGCGTGGGCGCGATGTAGACGACAAGCGATTGTGTGCCCGACCCGGCAAAGCGCCCGGCCTTTTCGGCCTGCATCTGCATGAAGCGGACGTAATCCTTTTCGTATCCCGTGATCGCACTGAAATCGACGAGCTGTTTTTGACCCGGCGCATAGTGCGGATGGCTGACATAGGCGCGTGTGGCGCGCATGGTGTCATCAATGGCCGCGTGGCCTGTATACCGAACCACGACAAGGCCGCGGTCCGGCAGAATACGAAAGCGTACTGGCATTTTACTCCATGACGGGGATCGAGAATTCTCCGCCTTCCTTGATACCTGACGGCCAACGTGCCGTCACTGTCTTGGTGCGCGTATAGAACTTAAATGCGTCAGGACCATGTTGATTCAGGTCCCCGAACACGGATTTTTTCCAGCCGCCGAAGGTATGGTAGGCCAATGGCACCGGAATGGGAACGTTGATCCCCACCATCCCGATGTTGATCCGATTGGCAAAGTCGCGGGCTGTGTCGCCGTCGCGGGTGAAGATGGCGGTGCCGTTGCCGTATTCGTGGTCCATGGCAAGGCCGATGGCCTCTTCGTAGGTTTGGGCGCGCACGGTGGTCAGGACGGGGCCAAAGATTTCCTGCTTGTAGATATCCATGTCGGGCGTGGCGCGGTCAAACAGGTGCGGTCCGACAAAGTAACCGTCTTCGTAGCCTTGCAGCTTGAAATCGCGCCCGTCGACGACCAGTTCAGCGCCTTGGTCGATCCCGGTTTGCACCAGGCGTTCGATGTTGGCCTTGGCCGCACCAGTCACAACGGGGCCGTAGTCCACGTCATTGCCAGCCGTATAGGGGCCGACCTTCAGCTTTTCGATGCGCGGCACCAGCTTTTCGATTAGGCGGTCGGCGGTTTCATCGCCCACGGGCACGGCGACCGAGATGGCCATGCAGCGTTCGCCTGCCGCGCCGTAGCCTGCGCCGACCAGCGCGTCCGCAGCCTGGTCCATGTCAGCATCGGGCATGACGATCATGTGGTTCTTGGCCCCGCCAAAGCACTGCACCCGTTTGCCGTTCGCGCAGCCGGTGGCATAGATGTATTCCGCGATGGGGGTGGAGCCGACGAAGCCAATGGATTGCACGGTGTCATTGTGCAGAAGGGCGTCTACGGCTTCCTTGTCGCCGTTCACCACCTGCAGGATGCCCTTCGGCAGCCCTGCTTCCTCCATCAGTTCCGCCAGCATCAGGGGCACCGACGGGTCGCGTTCGGACGGTTTGAGGATGAAGGCGTTGCCGCAGGCGATGGCGGGCGCGAACATCCACATCGGGATCATGGCCGGGAAGTTGAACGGGGTGATGCCCGCCGTGACGCCCAAGGGCTGGCGCATGGAGTACATGTCGATGCCGGGGCCCGCGCTGTCGGTGTATTCGCCTTTCAGCAGGTGTGGCGCGCCGATGCAGTATTCGACCACCTCAAGCCCGCGCTGCACGTCGCCGGCGGCATCGGGCAGCGTCTTGCCATGTTCGCGGCTGAGCGCCTCGGCCAGCTTATCCATGTCGCGGTTCAAAAGGGTCACGAATTTCATGAGGACGCGCGCCCGGCGCTGCGGGTTGGTGGCGGCCCATGCGGGTTGGGCGGCGGCTGCAATCTCGACCGCCTTGGCCACTTCATCGGTGGAGGCGAGCGGGACGCGCGCCTGCACCTCGCCCGTGGCGGGGTTCATGACGTCAGCGAAACGGCCTGACGTACCGCTGACATGGGCGCCGTCGATATAGTGGGAAAGCTCTTGCATGGGATCCTCCTGATCGCTGTTGGGCGCAGGATAGTCTTGCAAAATAGCGTGTAAAAGGGGCAGTTAGGCAAAACCGCTCTGCATTTTTGCATGATATGGGGGTGCGATGCTGCCGCATTGGGACGATTTGCGCCTGTTTTTGGCCGTGGCTCGGGCCGAGACACTGTCGACAGCGGCCAAGACCGTACGGAAGGATGCTGCGACCCTGGGTCGGCGGGTGGCGCGGCTCGAACGGGATCTGGATGTCGTTCTGTTCCGAAAGTCGCCGCAAGGCTATGCGCTGACCGAGGCCGGGCTGCGATTGCGCGACCAGGCCGAGGCGGCAGAGGCTGCGATGCGCGCCGCGACCGAAGGTATCGGCGGGGCGGGGCGGCCCGAAGCTGATGCGGGTCTGACTGGGCAGGTGCGCATCGGTGCGCCCGATGGGTGCGCGAACTACGTGCTGCCGCAGGTCTGCGCCGCGCTTGGTCGCGACCATCCGGGCCTTGATGTCCAGATCGTGGCCTTGCCGCGTGTGTTCAACCTCTCTCGGCGCGAGGCGGATCTGGCCATCGGGGTGAGCGCACCGACCGCCGGGCAATTGACGGTCCAGCGCATGACGGACTACCGGCTGCATTTTGCGGCGAGCGAAACCTATCTTGAACAATCTGCCCCTTTGACCACGCTGGAGGACCTGCAACGGCATAGGGTGGTGGGGTACATTCCCGACATGATCTTTGACCGCGAACTGGATTACCTTGCCGATGCGGGCGTGGCGCGTGTGGCGCTGGCGTCGAACTCGGTTGCGGTGCAGTTGAACCTGCTGCGGCAGGGGGGCGGTGTTGGCGTTGTCCACGACTTTGCCTTGCCATTTGCGCCCGGTTTGCGCCGCGTGTTGCGCAATGACCTGTCGCTGTCACGAAGCTTTTATCTGATCCGTCACCAGTCAGATACGCGGGATGCGCGGTTGAACCGGTTCGCGGAATTGCTTGTGAAGGCCGTACGGGCTGAAGTGGCGCGGCTTGAGGATCAGATTTAAATATAAACAATGCTTTGCAGTGTACAGCTGATGTTATTTTGCGGCGTTGGCGACCTTTAGGTGTGGCCAATTTTCAACTGGCGGTAGATTGCCGCACGACCTGCATACTCTTGACATAAGGCCCATCGGCGGCGGACGCTGTGATACATTCCATCTTTGAGAGGCCCACACCCATGCTTGTGCACCAGATCCTCAAGTCAAAATCAGACGACGCTGTTGTCACCGTCAAGCCGGGCACAAAGGTGTCCGACGCGGCCAAGATTCTGGCAGAACGCAAGATCGGGACGGTCGTGGTGTCGGGCGATGGGCAGACCGCCGATGGCATTCTGTCAGAGCGCGACATCGTCCGCGTTCTGGCACAAAAGGGTGGGGCGGTGCTTTCGGAACCGGTTGATGCATATATGACCACGCAACTGGTGACATGCGGGCGTCAGGACGATGCCGACGCCATTCTGTCCACGATGACGGAGAGGCGGTTTCGCCACATGCCGGTGGTTGAGGACGGGCAGCTTGTCGGGCTGATCACCATCGGCGACGTGGTCAAGGCGCGGCTGACCGAGCTGGCGATGGAGAAGGATGCCCTGCAAGGCATGATCATGGGGCACTGACCAGACGCTTGCGTTCTGCCCGCTTGCAATCGCGGGCGTGAAATGCTGCATTGCGGCCACGACGACTGACGGAGCCGCCCCATGCGCATCGGCCTATACCCTGGCACCTTTGATCCCATCACGCTGGGGCATATCGACATCATAAGGCGCGCGAGCCCGATGGTGGATCGACTGGTCATTGGCGTGGCCATCAACCGTGACAAGGGGCCTTTGTTCTCACTTGAGGAACGTGTCGCCATGATCGAAGCGGAATGCGCCAAGCTGAGCGGGCAGACCGGAACAGAGATCGTCGTACACCCCTTTGAAAACCTGCTGATCGACTGCGCTCGCGACGTGGGTGCGCAGATCATTTTTCGGGGTCTGCGGGCCGTCGCCGACTTCGAATACGAATTCCAGATGGTCGGCATGAACCGCCGGCTTGATGACAGTATCGAAACCGTGTTCCTGATGGCTGAGGCCGAGCACCAGGCGATTGCATCGAAGCTGGTGAAGGAGATCGCGCGGCTGGGCGGTGACGTCAGCGAGTTCGTGACACCGCTGGTGAATGACGCGCTGAAAGAACGATTTGTCTAGGGCAAAACGCTAGAACAATGGCTGGTATCGCCAGTTGTCAGCATCGGGCGTGACCTCGTCCAGATCGTAATCCGCGCCCTGTAGGCGTTTGGCGATCTCAAGCCCGTCCTTGGCCGCCTGATCCACGAACTTGCGGCCCAGCTCTTCGTCCTGGCCGATACCGTGTCCACGCATCAGGTTCAGACCATGGTTGAAGCGGCCCACAGGATCACCGGCCTCGGCCGCGCGGCGGTCCCATTCGGCAGAGGCGTCTGGGTTGTATTCCCCGCCCAGGCCGTTGTTCTCCAGTTGGCTCATCTAGGTCATCGCCTTGGTGTAGCCGGCCTCCGCGCAGCGGCGGGTCAGCTTTCGCGACAGTTCGGGATTGTCGTTTTTGGTGACGTTAATGCCGAGCGAGCAGGTGACGGAGTCGATCACCCCCATTTCAATCTTGCGGGTTAGCATTTCGCGCCCCGTGTCCTGCGGGTTCAGAATGCCCAGTTCATCTTCTACCGTAACCGGCAGGTCTTCTGCCAGCGCCGCGCTTGCCAGCGCGATGATGGACAGTGTCAGGGTCAGTCTTTGCACGTTTGTCGCCTCCGCCTGTGCCAAACATAACGGTTCCGGCGACGCGCGTCACTTTTACAAAGGTCGTAGAAGGCTATTGGAGCAGTGGAAATGATAAAGGGCGCCCGACCGGACGCCCTTTCGACGTGTAAAACAGCCGAGATGTCAGGTTCTTAGAGATACTTGCCCATCTCGACCGCTGTGTCGGCCATCCTGTTCGAAAAGCCCCATTCGTTGTCATACCAGGACAGGATGCGCACCATGTTGCCGTCCATCACCTTGGTCTGATCGGTCGCAAAGATCGACGAATGCGGGTCGTGGTTGAAGTCCATGGACACCAGTTTGGCGTCCGTCACGCCCAGCACGCCCTTGAGCGGGCCAGCCGCAGCGGCCTCGGTCATTGCGGCGTTGATCTGATCGGCCGTCACCTCGCCGTTCACCTCGACGGTCAGGTCGACGCAGGACACGTTCGGCGTGGGCACCCGGATCGCCACACCGTCAAGCTTGCCGTTGAGGTCGGGCATCACCAGACCCACGGCCTTGGCTGCACCGGTGGAGGTGGGGATCATGCTCATCGCCGCCGCGCGGGCGCGATAAAGATCCTTGTGCATCGTATCCAGTGTCGGCTGGTCGCCGGTATAGCTGTGCACGGTCGTCATGAACCCGCGCTTGATCCCGAACTGGTCGTGCAGGACCTTGGCCACCGGCGTCAGGCAGTTGGTGGTACAGGAGGCGTTGGAGACGATGACATCATCGCCGGTCAGCGCGTCGTGGTTCACGCCATAAACGATCGTCTTGTCCGCATCCTTGCCGGGGGCGGAGATCAGAACGCGGCTCGATCCGTTTTCAAGATGCGCCTGGCACGCCTCTTTCGAGGTGAAGATGCCGGTGCATTCCATCACGATGTCCACATGGCCCCAGGGCAAGTCCGCTGGGTTCCGCTCGGCCGTGACCTTGATGGGACCTTGGCCCACGTCGATGCTGTCGCCTGCGACCGTCACCTTGGCTGGGAAACGGCCATGCACGCTGTCATATTGCAGCAGGTGGGCGTTCGTCTCGACGGGGCCGAGGTCGTTGATCGCGACCACCTCGATATCTGTCCGACCGCTTTCCACGATCGCGCGCAGCACGTTGCGCCCGATGCGCCCGAAGCCGTTGATTGCTACTTTGATGGCCATGGTGTCCCCCATGTCTGGTGTCAGAATACTGTCTGAACGCGGCCCCGCGTGACGGGGTTGCGCCGTTACCGCTAACAAATGCAAAGCAGCGCTGTTGTCAACCGGGAATGCCGGTCACGAGTGCGTGGCATGTCGGCCAGGGATCAGCGCCAGAAGGCGATCCATTCCAGCAATTCGGCGAATTTCTTGCCGAGGAAAATAAGGTGTTCGGTGCCATAAAGCATGACATCTGCCGCGATGGCGCCAAGGATCAGCAGGGCAAGAACAAGGGCGATGCTGTTGGTCATTCGGGCGTCACATAAGAAACGGGCAGGGCCGTTGTGACAGCCCCGCCCGACGCTTGCAAGTTTTGGCGTGGGTCAGTTCAGGCGGCCCATGGCGACGGCCACGTCGGCCATGCGGACCGAGAACGCCCATTCATTGTCGTACCAGGCCAGCACACGCACCAGCCTATTGCCCACCACTTTTGTCTGGTCGGGGGCAAAGATCGACGAATGTTCGGTGTGGTTGAAGTCAATGCTGACCTTCTGTTCGTCATCATAGGCCAGCACGCGGCCCATTGGTCCTGCGGCGGCTTCGGCTACGGCGGCGTTCACCTCTTCGGCGGTCACGTCGCGGGTGGCTTCGAAGGTCAGGTCAACGGCGCTCACGTTGGGGGTGGGCACGCGCATCGCGGTGCCGTCCAGTTTTCCTGCGAGGTTCGGCAGCACCTCACCCAGCGCCTTGGCCGCCCCGGTCGAGGTCGGGATCATCGCCATGGCCGCAGAGCGCGCGCGATAAAGGTCTTTATGGCGGCGGTCCAGCGTCGGCTGGTCGCCCGTGTAGCTGTGGATCGTGGTCATCACGCCGCGTTCGATGCCGACGGCGCGGTCTAGCACCTTCGCCAGTGGTGCAAGGCAGTTCGTCGTGCACGATCCGTTCGAGATCATGCGGTCATTGGCGGCCAGCTTTTCGTCGTTCACACCAAAGACGACTGTCTTGTCCACGTTCTTGCCGGGGGCCGACAACAGCACCTTCTTGGCGCCACGGTCAAAGTGGACCTTCGCCTTTTCACCGTCGTTGAACTTGCCGGTGCACTCCAGCACCACGTCAACGCCGGTCCAGTCCAGTTCGTTCATGTTGTAGGTCGACATCATGCGGATCGGCCCGCGACCCAGGTCCATGGTATCATTGGTGAGCTTCACCTCGTTCGGGAAGCGGCCGTGAATGCTGTCATATTTGATCAGGTGCGCCGCTGTCTCAAGCGGGCCGGTGGCGTTCACTGCGACGACGTCGATGTCGTTGCGGAGCGATGTAGCAATGTGGCTGAGCGTGCAACGCCCGATGCGTCCAAACCCGTTAATTCCGACTTTGATGGTCATGGTCCCGGTTGTCCTTCCGCTGGGGCAGTTAAACTGTTGCCAGCTAGATAGCCGCCGCACTGCAGCGTGAGAAGGGGGAAATCATCAGAAAATCAGAGTGTTAGCGATAAACGTGTTCCATCGTATGCAGTTCGCGCTAACAGTATGCGGAACGAACGGGCTGTGTTATGCGCTAACGTAACGACAGGATGAAGGAACGGGCGGAATGAGCGGACTTCTGGCGCTTTTGGATGACGTGGCGGGAATCGCCAAAGTGGCGGCCGCATCGGTCGATGACGTGATCGGGCAGGCGGCCAAAGCCGGGTCCAAAGCCGCGGGGGCCGTGATCGACGACGCCGCTGTGACGCCAAAATATGTCGCCGGGTTCTCGGCAGACCGCGAACTGCCGATCATCTGGCGGATCACCAAGGGGTCGCTCAAGAACAAGCTGGTGTTCCTGTTGCCCATCGGCCTCTTGCTGGCGAATTTCGCGCCGTGGGCCATTCCGCCGCTCCTGATGCTGGGCGGCGCGTATCTGTGTTTCGAAGGGGCCGAAAAGGTGGCCCATGCCCTAGGGTGGGGACACGGGCACGAGGACTATGACGGCAAGGACAAAGAGGTAGAGGACCCCGCGCATCTGGAAGAGCAAAAAGCCCGAGGCGCGATCAAAACCGACTTTATCCTGTCCGCTGAAATCATGACCATCTCGCTGGCGGCCATCCCCGAAAGCAATTTCTGGATGGAGGCGGCGACGCTGGCGGCGGTTGCCGTCATGATCACGGTTGCCGTCTATGGGTCCGTCGCCCTGATCGTAAAGGCGGACGATGTGGGCCTGGCGCTTGCGGATCGTGGTCGGCTGGGTCTGACCCGCGCGCTGGGACGCGGCATCGTCAAGGTCATGCCGGGCTTCATGAAGCTGCTGACCATCGTGGGCACGGCGGCCATGCTTTGGGTCGGCGGGTCGATCATTGTCCATGGTCTGGCCGAATTGGGCTGGCACACACCCGAAGAGGCGATCTATGCCCTTGGCAAGTCCGTAGGCGCGCTATTCGAGGGCGCGGCAGGTTTTGCATCATGGTTGACCAAGGCAGCTGTTGACGGCGTGTTGGGGCTGGCGATCGGCTTTGCCCTTATCCCTGTCGGTGAAAAAATGATCACGCCCGTATGGCGGGCGGTCTCATCGAATGTGTCACGGACCTGAGCAAAAACGGGCCGAGTGTAAGCGCGCAAAGTTCGCCCGGCTAGTCGGCTTGTGCTTTTGACACGCTTGTCTTGCTCTGGGACGCGTCCGGGGAAATCGTGTCTGGGTCGTCACAGAGAGAATGGCGTGCCTCCACCTTGGATCTCCTTGCAACCACGAATGCTAGGACGCACACCGTGGTCGCGCCGCCAATGGAATAAATGAGCAAGGCAATCCAGGGGCCACTGCCCCACAGCAAGGCCACGACCGCAGCAACAGCGGCCAAAACAGTGGATAAGATCACTATGCCAAGCACATATGGCCCCAAATAGATCACTGAACCCGCACGAGTTCAGTGACGCTTCGCCAGAAAGACACTGGTTAAAGGGGCAGGTATGTCAAACGTCCATACACTTCCTGTCCTTCAACTAGATAAGCGCCTTCGCCCTTTCTATAACAGCCTCAGCCGTGATGCCGAACTTTTCGAACAATACATTTGCCGGAGCGGATGCGCCGAAGTCGTCCATGCCGACGAAATCAGCTTTGCTTGCTTTGCCACGCTCGCCCAGCAGCCAGCGGTCCCAGCCCTGGCGCATGGCGGCCTCGATCCCGATGCGGGCGGCACCCGCCGGCAAAATCTTGCGGCGATAGCTTTCGTCCTGCTCTGCGAACAGCTCCATGCAGGGCATGGAGACGACGCGCGTTCCGATCCCGGCCTCTTGCAACGTGTCGCGTGCTTCCAGAGCAACGGACACTTCCGAACCTGAGGCGATCAGGATCACCTGCCGCTTACCCTCGGCCTCGGCCAGCACATAGGCGCCCTGGGCTGTCATGTTCTTCAACTTGTGGTCTGTCCGGACCGTGGGCAGGCCCTGGCGGGTCAGCGACAGCACCGATGGAGTCTGGGTCGACGACAGCGCCAGTTCCCAGCTTTCCGCCGTTTCCACGGCATCTGCCGGGCGGAACACGTAAGTGTTGGGTGTGGCCCGGCTGATCGCCAGATGCTCGACCGGCTGGTGGGTTGGGCCGTCTTCGCCCAGGCCGATGCTGTCATGGGTCATCACGAACACAGTCGGGATCTTCATCAACGCGGCCAGACGCATGGC
This sequence comes from Tateyamaria omphalii, assembly GCF_001969365.1. Classification (NCBI taxonomy): domain Bacteria; kingdom Pseudomonadati; phylum Pseudomonadota; class Alphaproteobacteria; order Rhodobacterales; family Roseobacteraceae; genus Tateyamaria; species Tateyamaria omphalii. The sequence continues at coordinate 1,108,163 of NZ_CP019312.1, forward strand.
AGGGCGGGCATAGTCGGTGAAGCACATGAACGTGCCACCATACGGGCGAAGACCGCCATGCAGCGCCATCCCGTTCATGGCCGCCGCCATTCCATGCTCGCGGATGCCCCAGTAGATGTAGCGCCCACCACGATTGTTAGTGTCAAACACGCCCAGATCGGTTGTCTTGGTGTTGTTGGACCCGGTGAGGTCCGCCGATCCGCCCACGGTTTCGGGCATGATCGGATTGATGATTTCCAGCGTCTTTTCCGATGCCGCGCGTGTCGCCAGTTTGGGCGCGCTTTCGGACATCTGCTTCTTGAACGCCTTGACGGTCGCCGACAGCTTCTTGGGCACCTCTCGGGCGAGGGTCCGGTTGAACAGCGCCTGCTTGTTGCCCGAGATCGACGCGAACCGCTCTTCCCACGCTTTGCGATCGCCTGCGCCACGGGCGCCGATGGCCTCCCACGCGGCCTTGATGTCCGCTGGCACATCGAACGGACCGGTGGTCCAGCCATAGCCAGCCTTGGCTTCGGCCATCTGGTCCGCGTCGGTCAGCGCGCCGTGGCCCTTGGATGTATCCTGCGCCGCGTGACCCAGAGCGATGTGCGTCTTGCAAGCAATCATCGTGGGCTTGCCCTGGCTCTTCGCCTTGGTGATGGCGGCATCAATGGCGTCGGGGTCATGGCCGTCAATCTCGATCACGGCCCAGCCTGCGGATTTGAAGCGCTGCGGCTGGTCGGTGGCGTCGGCAAGGGTGACGGGGCCGTCGATGGTGATGTCGTTGTTGTCCCAGAACACGATCAGCTTTGACAGCTGATGGCGCCCGGCCAGCGTGATCGCCTCCTGGCTGACACCTTCCATAAGGCAGCCGTCACCGGCGATGACATACGTGTGGTGGTCGACGATCTTCTTGCCGTATTGCGCGCGCAGTATTTCCTCGGCCATGGCAAAACCCACGGCGTTTGAAATGCCCTGACCCAACGGGCCGGTTGTGGTCTCGATCCCCTTGGCATGGCCATATTCGGGGTGGCCCGCTGTGATCGAGCCCCATTGGCGGAAGTTCTTGACCTGCTCCAGCGTCATGTCCTCGTACCCCGTCAGATGTAGCAGGGAGTAGAGCAGCATGGAGCCGTGACCAGCCGACAGGATGAACCGGTCGCGGTCTGGCCAGTCGGGGGCCTTGGCGTCAAATTTCAGGTGCTTCTCAAACAGAACCGTTGCCACGTCTGCCATCCCCATGGGCATGCCGGAGTGGCCGGACTTGGCGGCGGCGACGGCGTCAAGCGTCAGGGCGCGGATGGCAGTGGCCTTGGACCAGTGGTCGGGATGGGCGGTGCGAAGGGCAGTGAGGTCCAGGGGCATGATCGTCCTTTGGAATATGGGTTTGGGGCTGCATATCAGGCAAAGGCCAAAGATCAAGGTGATCCGGACCGGCAAAAAGGCGCGCATTTGGTTCGGCGGTGATGCGCGACTTCAATGCCGCCCGCCAAGTGGTTGATCGCAAAGGGGGGCGCATTTCAGAACGGCTTTGGCTAGACTTGAATGTGACCAAACGGGAAATCGATTCGATCCTCCCGATTTGTGGATGGGAAAGCGCTGGCGCGCCAAAAGAAAAAGGGGACAGGCACCGCACATGAGTGACATTGACGGATTGCAACAGCGGCTCACCGCTGCGATGGACCGGATCGCGACGGGTCTTGGCGGTTTGGATGTGGCCGGGGCCACCGACACGGCGGCGCTTCAGGCGGCCCTTGATGATGAAAAGGTCGCCAACGCCCAGTTGACGGAACGGGTGCGTCGGTTGTCCGAACGGCAGGAGAGCGCCAAAGCAGAGGCGAATGCAGCCGCTGACGCCGCCCGCGCCCGGGTCGAAGAGCTGGACCTTGAGCTGCAACGCCTGCGCAAGGCCAATGACCAGTTGCGCATATCCAACGCCGCGCTGCGCACCGCGAACGAGGAAGGGGTGGGCGAGCCGCACCTGATCAACAAGTCCATGATGGCCGAGCTTGAGGGCCTGCGCGCTGCCCGCGCTGCAGATGTGGCCGAGGCGAGCAGCATCATTGCCGCGCTCACGCCCCTGCTCGATCAGCTTGAAGCCCCGGAAGAGGAGGACGCCGATGCCTGAGGTGACCATTTCCATCGGCGGCCGCCCGTTTCAGGTGGCCTGTCAGGAAGGCGAGGAAAGCTATCTGCAGGCTGCCGCCAAGATGCTCGATGACGAGGCGCAGGTCCTCGCCGATCAGGCGGGCCGTATGCCCGAAGCGCGGATGCTTCTGATGGCGGGGCTGATGCTGGCGGACAAGACAGCGAGTGTCGAGGACCGCGTGGCCGAGGTCGAGGCGACCCTGGCCGAGCGCGAGGCTGAACTGGAAGGGTTGCGCACTATGGGCGCGCCGGAGCCCGAACGGATCGAGGTGCCCGTGGTGCCCGAGGCCGTCACCGAAACGCTCGCGGAACTCGCCGCACGGGCAGAGGCACTTGCGGCGGAGGTCGAAGAAAAGACCGCACAAGGCCCGAACTAATCCGAACCAAACGCCACCAAGATGAAAGCCGCGCCCTTAAGGGACGCGGCTTGTTTCATTCTCTGCAAGGCGACAGCGGCCCTGCGCCCGGCGGGATCACCCGTTCGCTTCGCGAATCTTTTCGGCGGCATCCTTGTCGTAGGTCACGCCATTCTCGTCGAACAGCGTGTCCAACTCGCCCGACAGCGTCATCTCGGTGATGATGTCGCAGCCCCCCACAAACTCGCCCTTGACGTAAAGCTGCGGAATGGTGGGCCAGTCGGAAAACTCCTTGATGCCCTGCCGAAGTTCTTCGTCGGCCAGCACGTTCACATCGGCGAAATCGACACCCATGTAGTTGAGCACACCTGCCACCCGGCTGGAAAAGCCGCACTGGGGCATGGATTTGGTGCCTTTCATATACAGCACAACGTCGTTGCTCTTGTTGGTGTCGGAGATCCGGCTTGCAGCGTCGGTCATGTCATTTGCCTTTCTTATGGAAGGCGCGGTGGAACCGCGCGGCATAGGTTTCGTCTTCGGGCATCGCGTCCACATGGGTGCTGGCACGCCCGGCAAAGGTATTTGCGGACCCTCGGGTCCGAACGAGGGTCACGCGTTCCAACGCATCGTTGCGCCGGTTGACCTTGTCGATCACGGCCATGTCGGTGGCCTCCATGCCCAGCGGCACGTGGCTGGTCTGGCCCATATCCTCCCGATCCGGACGGCGCGCCGCAAGCGGACGCCGCGCCTTACGCGCAAATGCGCTCCGGATCAGGCCGAACAGTCCCATCAGGGCGCCTTGGTCGTCAGGGCCAGCGCATGCAACTCACCGTGGCTGCCATCCATCTTGCCCTTCAGCGCCTTGGTCACCGCCCGGTGCTGTTGCACCCGGTTCATCCCGGCAAAGGAGGCGTCGATCACCTCCGCCGAATAGTGGTTCCCGTCACCAGCCAGATCGGTGATTGTGATCTTGGCATCGGGAAAGGTCTCGCGGATCAGGTCTTCGATCTCGTGCGCTTGCATCGGCATGAATGGTGTCTCCGGCAGGTCTTGTCCCATGATGTAGGCCGCAGGCGGGGGGGGCGCAAGCATAAGCACGCGCAGTGACCTGTGCTTAAGGCGGGGTTGTCTTCCCGTGGCCCCCGCGCCTACGATTTGCGCGGGATGAGATCAGCAGAAATGGAAGCGCACATGCCGTCGGTTGAAACTGCGCCGGAACAGGCCCTCGAGTGGGTCAAGCAAGGCAAGGGTGCGGCCCTCGCCACCGTGATCGAAACCTGGGGCAGCGCACCACGTCGCGCAGGCGCCCAGATGGTGGTGTCGGGGACAGGCGACATGATGGGCTCTGTCTCGGGCGGCTGTGTAGAGGGCGCCGTCGTGGTCGAGGCGATAGAGGCGCTGGAGGACGGCGCGCCGCGCATGCTGGAATATGGTGTTAGCGATGGTGATGCCTTTGCCGTCGGCCTTGCCTGTGGCGGGACGATCAAGATCCTCGTGGAACCCGTAGGTGCGTCCATGCCCCAAGCCACGCTTGAAGCGTTGGTACAGGCGCGCGCAGGGCGCAAGCAGGCGGCCTATGTCGTGGACACCGAAACCTGGGACCGGCGGCTGGACCATGACGGCCACACGGCCCGCTTTGCCAAGGATCGCACGGGAATGGAAGAGGATGGCAAGACCTTCGTCGCCATACACAACCCGCCCCTGCGCCTTGCGATCGTGGGCGGCGTCCACATCGCCCAAGCCCTAGTACCCATGGCAAAACTCGCAGGCTACGACCCCTACATCATCGACCCGCGCGAGGCGTTCGGCTCCGAAGCCCGCTTTCCCGGCGAACGGGTGATCAACGACTGGCCGGACGAGGCGCTGGCGGAGGTTGGCGTGGACGCCCGCACCGCGCTGGTCCTGCTGACCCACGACCCCAAGCTGGACGACCCGGCCCTGCACATCGCGCTGAGCTCTGAGGCGTTCTACATCGGTGCGCTCGGCTCCACCCGCACCCACGCCAAACGGGTCGTAAGGCTGGAAGAGGCCGGGTTCAGCCCCGAGCAGATCGCCCGGATCAAAGGGCCCATCGGCCTCGACATCGGCGCGGCCAGCCCGCCCGAGATCGCTGTGTCGATCCTCGCGCAAATGGTCGCGACGCTCAGGCAAGGCGCATGAAGTTCGGCCCACGCCCCGCAGCAGATGCAGCGGGTACGATCCTCGCCCACTCGCTCGCAGGCAGCAGCGGTCGCGTACCCAAGGGCACGGTTCTCACGCCTGAACATGTCGCGGACCTGCAAGCATCCGGGCACGATATGCTGACTGTCGCGGCACTTGATCCCGATGATGTCGAGGAAAACAGCGCCGCCCAGACGCTTGCCGCGGCTGTGGTGCCTGATCCGGCAGGGCAGGGGCTGCGGATCAGTGCAGCAGGTGCCGGGCGGGTGAACCTCTATGCCACCGGTCCCGGCGTTGTGGCCCTTGATGCCGACCGGATCACAGCGATCAACAGTGTTGATCCGATGATCACCATCGCCACGGTGCCTCCGTTTCACCGCGTGGATGAGGGCACGATGATTGCCACGATCAAGATCATCGCCTATGCGGTGCCCGACACCGCGCTTCAGGCAGCAACTGCAAATGCGGCGCACGCAATCCGCGTGCTGGCACCGTGCTATAGCACGGCCACCCTCATCGAGACGCAGGTGGGCAACGCCGAACCCGGCACCAAAGGCCGCGCCGCGCTCACTGGACGTCTCGACCGGCTGGACATCGCGCTGTCGCCCCGCGTGGTGGTGCCGCATCGCGACACGCCACTGGCGCAGGCCGTCGCCGATGCACCGGGCGAGGTCGTATTCATCCTCACCGCCTCTGCTACCTCTGACACCCATGACGTAGCCCCCAGCGCGGTGCGCGATGCGGGCGGCACCGTCACCGCCTATGGCCTTCCCGTCGATCCGGGCAACTTGCTGTTTTTTGGTGCACTCGGCGACAAGCCCGTGATCGGCCTGCCGGGCTGCGCCCGCTCGCCCGCGCTCAACGGTGCGGATTGGGTGCTGGAGCGGCTGATCTGCGGGGTGACGCTGGCCCAATCTGACATCTCACGGATGGGGGTCGGTGGGCTGCTCAAGGAGATCCCGACGCGGCCCCGCCCACGAGACAGCTAAGGCGCTGCAACATTTAGCACTTGGCATAAACAGCGAAGTTTTCTGTTCTCAAGTGCGAATGCCCATGCTTAACTCTCGGCAAACAACAATGCCAAAAGGGAGGATGCCATGGCACAGGTCTCGATGACCGTGAACGGAAAGGCTGCGTCTGGCGAGGTAGAGGGGCGCACGTTGCTGTCGTCCTTCCTGCGGGACCAGCTGATGCTGACAGGAACCCATGTGGGCTGCGATACTTCGCAATGCGGGGCCTGCGTGGTGCATGTGGACGGGCAAGCGGTGAAGTCCTGCACGATGCTGGCGATGGAGGCTGACGGCGCCGACGTGGCGACCATCGAAGGACAAGCAAATGCAGACGGGTCGCTCAATGTCATCCAGCAGGCGTTTCAGGATCACCATGGCTTGCAATGCGGTTTTTGCACGCCTGGTATGGTGATGTCGGCGGCGGCGCTTTTGAAAGAAAACCCCAAGCCATCCGAGGCTGAGGTGCGGGAATACCTCGAAGGCAACATCTGCCGCTGCACCGGCTACCACAACATCGTCAAGGCGATCATGGCCGCATCCGGCCAGGACGTAACGGCCATCGCTGCGGAATAGGCGGGGAGCATTGCGGCGCGGCCTGAAAATTCTGATTGTCATAGTCGCATACTTTGCGATCAGTTTTGCATGGAACCAGTTGGTTGTGGATCGTGTCGATCCACCAGCCCATCAGCGGCAACTATGGGGTATGGCCCCAGTTACAATTGTCTTTCTGATGATTTTGATGGCTCAGTATTTTCAGAAGCGTCGGAGTTTGAACAAAGATTCAACGGAGGAATAACAACATGCCAAAAGACGGAGGCATCGGCGCCAGCAGCAAACGGCGCGAGGACGTACGGTTCCTGACAGGGGCCGGGAACTACACCGACGACATCAATATGCGCGGGCAGGCCTATGTGCATTTCCTGCGCTCCGATATCGCGCACGGGACGATCACCAATATCGACACCGCGGCGGCGGCAGCCATGCCCGGCGTCGTGCGCATCTTCACCGGCTCTGATTTCGAAGGGGTCGGCGGCATGCCCTGCGGCTGGCAGGTTACCGACAAGTACGGCCAGCCCATGCAGGAACCGGCCCACCCGATCCTGGCGCAAGGCAAGGTACGCCACGTGGGCGAACCCATCGCCGCTGTTGTCGCCGACACCTATGAACAGGCCCGCGACGCGGCCGAGGCCATTGTGGTGGACATCGACGAGCTGCCGGCCGTCGTCGACATGAAGGCGGCGCTGCATGATGGCGCCACCAAGGTGCACGACGATCTCGACAACAACCTCTGCTACGACTGGGGCTTTGTCGAAGAGAACAAGGACGCCGTGAACAAGGCGTTCGAAGACGCGGCGCACGTCACGTCGCTCGAACTGGTCAACAACCGCCTCGTCGCCAACCCGATGGAACCGCGCGTGGCGGTGGGCGACTACGCCCGCGGCACAGGCGACTCCACGCTCTACACGACCAGCCAGAACCCCCATGTCATCCGGCTCCTGATGGGCGCGTTTGTCCTCGGTATCCCAGAACACAAGCTGCGTGTTGTGGCCCCGGATGTGGGCGGCGGCTTTGGCACCAAAATCTTCCACTACCAAGAAGAAGCGTTCTGCACCTTCGCCGCCAAGGCCTGTAACCGTCCGGTCAAATGGACGTCCTCGCGGACCGAAGCGTTCATCTCCGACGCCCACGGCCGCGACCACGTGACCAAGATCGAATTGGCGCTGGATGCGGACAACAACTTCACCGCGATCCGCACGGAAACGCACGCCAACATGGGGGCGTACCTGTCGACCTTCGCGCCCTCCGTGCCCACATGGCTGCACGGCACGCTCATGGCCGGGAACTACAAGACGCCGCTGATCTACGTGAACGTCAAGGCGGTCTTCACCAACACCGTGCCTGTCGATGCCTACCGCGGCGCAGGTCGGCCCGAGGCCACATTCCAACTTGAGCGCGTGGTCGACATGGCCGCGCGCGAATTGGGCGTCGACCCAATCGCGCTGCGCCGGCAGAACTTCATCACCGAGTTCCCCTATGCCACGCCGGTCGCCGTCGAATACGACACCGGCGACTATCACGGCACCATGGACAAGCTCGAAGAGATGGGCGACTTCGCCGGGTTCGCGGCCCGCCGCGCGGAAAGCGAAAAGAACGGCAAGCTGCGGGGCCTCGGCGTGAACTGCTATATCGAGGCGTGCGGTATCGCGCCCTCGAACCTCGTCGGGCAACTCGGCGCGCGCGCCGGGCTTTATGAAAGCGCCACGGTGCGGGTCAACGCGACGGGCGGTCTGGTCGTGATGACCGGCAGCCATAGCCACGGGCAGGGGCACGAAACCTCCTTTGCCCAGGTGGTGGCCGAGATGATCGGCATCGACGAGAATATGGTCGAGATCGTGCATGGCGATACCGCCAACACACCGATGGGCATGGGGACCTATGGCTCCCGTTCCATTGCGGTGGGGGGCAGCGCCATGGTCCGCGCGACGGAAAAGATCATCAACAAGGCCAAGAAGATCGCCTCTCACCTGCTGGAAGCGTCCGAGGCTGACATCGAGCTGAAGGACGGCGCATTCAGCGTGGCAGGCACCGACAAGTCGGTCGCTTGGGGTGACGTGACCCTCGCCGCCTACGTGCCTCACAACTACCCGCTCGAGGATATCGAGCCGGGGCTTGAGGAAACGGCGTTCTATGATCCGTCGAATTTTACATATCCCTCAGGCGCTTATGCCTGCGAAGTTGAAGTTGATCCGGACACCGGCAAGGTGACCATAGATCGGTTCGCGGCGGCAGATGATTTCGGCAACATCATCAACCCGATGATTGTGACCGGGCAGGTCCACGGCGGTATTGCGCAGGGCATTGGTCAGGCGTTGCTGGAAAACTGTGCCTATGACGAAAACGGCCAGCTTCTGAGCGCGTCTTACATGGACTACGCCATGCCGCGCGCTGACGATCTGCCCATGTTCGACGTGGATCACTCCAGCCAGACGCCCTGCACCCACAACCCGCTTGGGGTGAAGGGTTGTGGCGAGGCTGGGGCCATCGGCTCGCCTCCGGCTGTCGTGAATGCGGTCGTGGATGCGCTGCAATCGGCGGGCAAGGATGTGACCCATATTGACATGCCTTTGTCGCCCGACCGGGTTTGGGAAGCGATGCAGTAAATTGAAAGTGCGGGACCGGGGGCCAGCCCCCGGACCCCCGGGATTTTTTGAACCAGAGAAGAGGGACCTCGCGCTCTGGTTCAGATGAAAGGACAAGACGATGTATAACTTCGAATTCGAAAAGCCGGGTTCAGTGGCCGATGCGGTCGCAGCTCTGGGTGCTGAGGATGCGCAGGCGCTTGGAGGTGGGCAGACCCTGATCCCAACGCTCAAGCAGCGCCTTGCGATGCCGACGACATTGGTGAGCCTCAAGGGCATTGCCGAGATGCAGGGCGTGTGCACCGGCGATGACGGGTCGATCTGCATTGGTGGGGCGACGAGCCATGCCACAGTTGCAGCGGAGGCAGGTGCCTATCCCGCGCTTGCGGCCACGGCGTCTCATATTGGTGATCCTGCCGTGCGCAACCGCGGCACCATTGGCGGGTCGCTGGCCAACAACGACCCATCGGCCTGCTATCCGGCGGCTGCGCTAGGGTCCGGCGCCACCATCGTGACAAACACACGCGAGATCGCGGCGGATGACTATTTCCAGGGCATGTTCGACACCGCTTTGGACGAGGGTGAAATCATCACCGAAGTGCGCTTTCCCGTCCCGGAAAAGGCAAACTACCAGAAGTTTGTCCAGCCTGCGTCACGCTTCGCGCTGGTGGGGGTATATGTCGCCAAATACGCCGACGGCGTGCGCGTTGCCATCACCGGGGCCAGCAACAACGGCGTATTCCGCTGGACCGAGGCCGAGGCGGCGCTGTCGTCGAACTTCTCACCCGACGCGGTAGACGGGCTCAGCCTGTCCGGCGACGACATGATCAGCGACCTGCACGGCACCGGCGACTACCGCGCGCATCTGTGCGGCGTGATGACCAAGCGGGCGGTGTCGGCTGCTGCGTGACCGAAGCGATGCGACTGTTGCTGAAGGGCTGCCTCATGGCGGCCCTTTTGGTTTATTGCGGGCCATCTTCGGGTCAGGGCGCGACACTGCCGCGTGCCGATATCGTGTCCTGTGTGCGCGCCGTGAACGACCTTGACGACATCATGTGGACCAAGATGCGAAGCCACTGTCTTGTCATCGCAGGCAGTCATTGCGAAGCCCCCGTGAGCGGTCCAATTCTTGATTGTCTCGCCGACATCACGCGCGACATGACCATGTATGTGGCCAGTGCACTTCCGCATCTGCCCGATACGGTTGAAGCAGACGGTTTCAGGCGACTATCCTACCTAAGCATAGTGGAGCGTTTGCGCGCGCCCGACGATGCGCAAGCACGTTGCATGAGCCAGCACAGCAAGGCCTTCGATCAGAGCATATGCCTCAGCGTTGCCGCCTTTGGCCGTTTGATCGACGTGTTCACAGTCGCCCGATATGCGAATGTCACATTGCCCTAAATCGAGCCCGCCTCAACCATGAAGTTGTTCGCCGTGCACATGGCGCTGTCATCCGAGGCCAGCCACAACACCATCCGCGCCACATACACGGGATCAATCAGATCCGGCAGGCACTGGCGCGAACGGTGCGCCTCCAGCGCCTCGGGCGTGGCCCACAGCTCCTTCTGCCTGTCTGTCATGATCCAGCCGGGCACGACCGTGTTCACCCGAATGCGGTGATCGCCCAGATCGCGCGCCATTGTGCGGGTCAGCCCATGCACGGCGGCCTTGGCCGTGGTGTAGGCGGGAAAGCCGCCTCCGGCCTCCCACCAGGAATTCGAGCCGAGGTTGATAATCGACCCACCGCCCGCCGCGATCATGCCGGGCGCGACCGCCTGAATGGCAAAGAACATGTGGCGCAGGTTGGTCTGCATCCGCTCATCCCAATACTCGGGCGTCACGTCCTGCCAGTTGTGCCGGTCATCGCGGGCGGCATTGTTGACCAGCACGGTAAAGGGGCCGATCTGTGCGCCCAGATCGGCAATGGCGGCGCGCGTCGCGTCGATGTCGCGCAGATCACATAAGCCATGGGCGGCGCCGGTTGCACGGCTCACCTCCGCCGAGGCCTCTGCGTCGCGATCCAGAAACGCAACCTTGGCGCCTTGCTCGGCAAATGCTTCGACTGTCAATCGGCCGATCCCCGATGCGCCGCCGGTGATCAGCACCGCCGTGCCCTCCAGGCTGGGATAACGCGCGAATTCTGGCATGGCTCACCTCCGATTGATGGGTCCGCACCTTGTCCTGTGTCACTGGGCAGAGGTCAAGACACAGACAATTGCACAAGATGTCAGCAAGTGCCCGCCGTGCTTCGCCCAGGTTGAGGAGGATCAACAATAATCGAGCGCAGACGTGTTATCCTGCAACTATCAGTGGAGGAGACATCATGGCTCAGACAACAGTCACCAAATCCAAGTCCAAAGACACATCCGACGCCACCGGCACCATGATCAACGCGATGACCAATTGGCAGACGGCGGGCCTGGGCGCGTTGAATTGGTTCAGCGCCTCGACGGTCGAACGCATGGGAGACATGGGAGCGGAATGGATGACCTTCGTCGCCGAGCGTGTGCGCGAGGACGTCGCATTGCAACATGCACTCATGCACGCAAAATCGCCCGGAGAGATGCAGCAGGTGCAGATGCGCTTCCTGCAGACGGCCATGGATCAATACACGGCCGAGACCGGCAAGATGATCGAACTGAGCTCAAAGCTGTTCGATACGGCGGAAAATCACGAAGCGCCCGACGAGAACGTCAACGTCTGAAACAGTGCGCGCCGTTGGCGGGCGCCATGTCGTCAAAGAGAAAGGGCGCGGCCATCGCCACGCCCCTTTGAAATGCCTGCGATCAGATCATCACTTCTGTGGCAGCGGCCCGATCATCATGACCATCTGGCGGCCTTCCATCCGGGGGAAGTTTTCCACCTTGCCGATCTCCTTGGTGTCGTCCGCCACCCGTTCCAGCAACTCGCGACCCAGGTTCTGGTGCGCCATCTCGCGACCGCGAAACCGCAGGGTGACCTTCACCTTGTCGCCGTTCTCGAGGAACTTGAAGACGTTGCGCATCTTCACCTCGTAGTCGTTGGTGTCGGTGTTGGGGCGGAACTTGACCTCTTTGACCTCAATGATCTTCTGCTTCTTGCGGGCTTCGGCTTCGCGCTTTTGCGTCTCGTACTTGAACTTGCCGAAATCCATAATCTTGCACACGGGCGGATTGGCATTGGGCGAAATCTCGACCAGGTCCAGCCCGGCATCGTCGGCCATGTCCATGGCGCGGCTCGGGGTGACCACGCCGACATTTTCGCCGTCGGCGCCGATCAGGCGGATTTCAGGGGCACGGATCTTGTCGTTGACGCGCGGGCCGGTGTCGCGTTGCGGCGGCGCGTTGTGGGGTCTGCGAGCGATGGTGGTCGTCCTTTGATCGTTCCAAAATGTGAGGCCAGAAAATAGCCTTTGGCCCGGTTTTCTTCAACCCTATGAATCGGCCATCCTGCGCCGAAAAGGGCGATTTTCCCCCTTGAACCTTTTTACTGCGCCCCGCATCTGAGAGCGGGAACCCATCAAGAGGTCACAGCGTTGACCGACAGACGTACAAAGGACAGGGCAATGAGAAATCTCATCTGGATTATCGTGGCGGTAGTGATCGCAGGCGGGGCATATTTGCTCTATTCCGGCCAGACCCCGCAGGAGGTCGCAACTCAGGCCGCCGATGCCGTCAATGCGCCCGAGGCGCTCGACAGCGCCAGCGATGCCGTTGGGGACGCCGTCGAAGCCACCGAAGACGCGGTTGCAGACACCGTGGACGCCGCAACTGCCGTCGGCGAAGAGGCCGCCGCGGTGGTCGAAGATACGGCCACAGCCGCGGCGGATGCCGCCTCAGACGCGGTAGACACCGCTACCGAAGCCGCGTCGGACGCCGCTGAAGGGGTTCAAAACCTGGCCGAAGATGCCGCCACAGCGACAGGTAACGCCGTGGACGCGGCAACCGACACCGCAGCTGCCGTCGTTGAAGACGCCACCGAAACCGTCAATGATGCGGTCTCTGCTCTGACAGAAGGCGCGTCAGACGCCGCCGAAACCGCGACAGAAACGGCAACGGACGCCGCCGAAGCGACGGAAGAGGCGGCAACCGACGCCGTTGACGCGACCACTGAAACAGCCTCCGATGTTGTTGAGACTACAACTGAAGCAGCGACAGACGCGGCCGAGGCCACGACCGAAGCCGTCACCGACACAACCGAGGCGACGACAGAAGCCGTAACCGAGGCGACAGACACGGCAACCGACACAGCCGCAGCAACAACCGACACCACCGAAACCACCACCGAAGAGGCCGTGGATCAAGCCGCCGAAACCGCAACCGATGGCACCGAAGAGGTGGCAAGCGCCGGTGGCGTCGCCGAACTGCTGACAGTCGAAGGCTTCGACTTCGACCGCGTGGCCGAGATGATCGACAACTCCGACGCCCTGAGCATTGTTCAGAAAACCACGCTCAAGGCAGGCATCGAAGAGGCGCAGAACAACCCCGAGGTCCTTCAGGGTCTGCTGGATCAGCTGAAGCAGGCAATGGGCCTCTGAACACCCCAAGCTCTGCAACCTGAATTGGCCGCGCCCCGACACAGGAGCGCGGCCTTTTTCATAGCACGGGCCGGGTTCACATGCCTCAGGCAGCGCACTAGGCATGTGGTATGCACTTTGACCCGCACCTTCTCACCACGTTCCAGATCACGCAGCCCCACCATGTCACCGACGCGCCCATCGCGTCGCTCTGGCGGGTCACGCGCGCTGACGGAACACAGGCGTGCCTGAAATGCTACAAGGACGACGATCTGCGCGACGAAGCGCCCGGTTTCGACCTGCTCGCGGCGCAGAACGGGCAGGGTGCCGCGCGGATCTATCAAAGGCAGGATGCTGCGATCCTGATGGAGTGGCTGGACGGACCCTCACTCGGTGACATGGTCCGCAATCGGGATGACGAACAGGCAACGCAGATACTGGGAAAGGTGGCGCAACAGCTCCACAGGGCCAAGTTCGAGCCGCCGCGCGGCCTCGATCCGCTGCCCAACCGGTTCAAGGCGCTCTTTGCGGCGACATTCACGCCCGATTGCCCGTCACACATACAGGCAACCGTGAACGCTGCGTGCAAACTGGCCGTGCACCTGCTGGCGAACCAAACAAACATCCGCCCGTTGCACGGCGACCTGCACCATGACAACGTCCGGGGCAGCGATCGCGGCTATCTGGCCTTTGATGCCAAGGGCGTGCTGGGCGAGCCGACATTCGAGTTGGCAAATGCGTTTCGAAACCCGCTGGGCGCCGATGCGCTCTTTTCCGACCCACGGGTGATCCAGCGCCGCGCCGCACAGTGGTCGGCTGCGCTAAACGTCTCTCAAACCCGCTTGCTGTCATGGGCGGCCGCCTACAGCGCATTGTCGCTCACCTGGACACACAAGGGCGTCTTCGGCCCGGAAATGTCCAAGGACATGGACCTGATCGACACATGCCTGACCCTGATTGCCCAGGGTCAGGAGGCTTAAGCCGCGCGCAGCGTCAGTCCAGAAACGCCTTTTCGACCACGTAATGCGCGGGCTTCGAATTGGCACCTTCCTCCAGCCCGTATTCTTCGAACATGGCTTTCAGCTCGAGGTTGAAGGCCAGGTTGCCGCAGATCATCGCCCGGTCGCTTTCGGGGTTGAGCGGTGCGACACCCAGATCCTTGAACGCCTCGCCCGACTTCATCAGGTCCGTGATGCGGCCCATCTTCGGGCTCTCCTCGCGGGTCGTCGTGGGGTAATACTTGATCTTCTTCCAGAACCCGTCGCCGATCACCTCGTTCAGCAATTCATCATGCTTCAGGCTCTCGATCAGGTCACGGCCATAGGTCAGCTCGCCCACCTCGCGGCAGGTATGGGTGATGATGACCTCGTCATAATCCTCATAGGTCTGCGGCTCGCGCAGCAGCGACGCAAAGGGGGCAAAGCCGGTGCCGGTGGCAAAGAACCAGATGCGCTTGCCGGGCAGCAGGGCGTCATGGACCAGCGTGCCGACGGGCTTGGGGCGCAGGATGATCTGGTCGCCGGGCTGGATGTGCTGCAGCTTGGAGGTCAGCGGGCCGTCCTGCACCTTGATGGAATAGAATTCCAATTCTTCGTCCCAGGATGGCGAGGCAATGGAATAGGCGCGCATGATCGGTTTGATCTTGCCGGTTTCGGGATGCGGATCGCCCATCAGGCCGATCATCACAAACTCGCCTGACCTGAAGCGCAGCGACGCAGGCCGCGTGCAGCGGAAGCGGAACAGCCGATCAGTATAGTGCTCGATCTCTGTGACCGTCTGGGCGTCGGGCAGGGTGGGGGTCGCCTTGACGGCGGTTGTCTCGTTCACGGGGCTTTGCTCGGTCATGAATATGTCAACGCAGGTTTACACCTGCGCCTCTCCATTTGGGAAGGATTTTTGTCATTGATAAGGGCGCGAATGGTCGCGCGCCTTGATGTATGTCAGCAGCGTCTAGTGATTGGACGCCCCACGCAGGCGCGCCTGGTAGTCGTGGCTCTGCCAATCGCTCCGGAACTGCCACTGGTCTTCGGGCTGGCGCGCCGCCAGCGCCTGGCTGATCTCGACCTCGTCAAAGCCTGACCGGCGCGCCATCGCATACTGATCCGAGATCACGTGCCCCTTGGCGCGCAGACGGCCCCGGTAGCCACGCAAACGCAGCATCCGCGCAATGGTGAACCCGCGCCCATCGGCAAAGCTGGGGAAATCCACGCGGATGATGTCCGCATTCAGCGGGATCTGGTCGGGGTCGGCATCGCTGGGCACATCCAGCGCCGCCGCATCATTGGCCGCTTCGCCCAGCGGAGTATAGCCGCCATCCCAAGTGTCCGGGCCAAAGCCCTGATCGGTCACTACGATTGTCATGTCTCTTGTCCTACTCTGACGAGTTTCCCATCAACGAAGTGGATGCCACATTCGTCTTTATCCTGATCCCGCCAACGCCCCGCGCGGGGGTCTTCGCCATCCGCCACTTTCGACGTGCAGGGCGCACAGCCGATGCTGGGATAGCCGTGCGCCACCAGCGGATGCCGCGGCAGGCGGTTTTCGTCCATGTATTCCAGCACGTCTTCCGGTGACCACCGGGCCAGGGGGTTCACCTTTATCCGACCGGTGGCGTCCTCAACCTCGAAAAATTCGAGGCTCGTCCGCGTCTGCGACTGATACCGTTTCCGCCCCGTCATCCAACCAGAATAGGGCGCCAGCGCCTTTTGCAGCGGCACCGTCTTGCGCAGCGCACAGCACGCGTCTGTATCGCGCCTGTGCAGCGTCCCGTCCGGGTCCTTGGTGGCGATGTCATCGGCCCGGATCACAGTCACATTCTCCAGCCGCAACCGCTCCGCCACCTCCTGCTGGTAGACCAGCGTTTCGGCAAAGAGCATCTCGGTGTCGATAAAGATCACCGGCACGTCCCGCTTCACCATTGCCGCGAGGTGCAACAGAACCACCGATTCCGCCCCGAAGCTTGACACAAGTGCCACGTCCGGCACCGCCTCGAAGGCCGCGCGCAGCACATCCGTTGCGCCGTGATGGGTCAGCTGCGCGTTCAGCGCGCTGACCATCACGTCGGCCTCCGGGCAGGCCGGCCCTCCGGGGGCGGTTTTCCTGGCGAAATGAAGCATGGGATCTTACTCCGCTGCCACCTTGGTTTCGGGGTAGAGGGCCGCCTTGAACGGGGCGAGCCCCGTGCGGCGGTACGTGTCGATGAACTCTTCCTCGGGGCTGGTGCGCAGGTCGAGATAGGTGTCCACGATCCGTTCGATGGCAGGCACCACCTCGTCCGCCGAGAAGCCGGGCCCGACACGGTCGCCGACCTTGGCCTGTTCGGTGTGATCGCCGCCCAGGGTGATCTGGTAGTTTTCGACGCCAGCGCGGTCGAGGCCGAGGATCCCGATATGGCCGACATGGTGGTGCCCGCAGGCGTTGATACAGCCCGAGATCTTGATCTTAAGCGCGCCAATCTCGTGCTCGCGCTTCAGGTCATCGAAGGCCGTCGCAATCTCTTGCGCAATCGGGATCGACCGGGCCGTGGCCAGCGCGCAATAATCCATGCCGGGGCAGGCGATGATATCGCTGATCAGCCCGATATTGGCCGTTGCCAGCCCTTCGGCGCGTAGCGCGGAATAGATCGACGGCAGCGACGCCTTGTGCACATGCGGCAGGATCACGTTCTGCTCGTGACTGATGCGGATTTCGTCATAGCCGTAGGTTTCGGCCAGATCGGCGATCAGGCGCATCTGCGCGGCAGAGGCATCGCCGGGTGTGTCCCCGTGTTTTTTCAGGCTGATGGTCACGATGGCGTGGTCCGCATCGCGGTGCGGCGTCACGTTTGTGTCGGTCCAGGCGCGAAAGGCCGGGTAGGTTTCCAAAGCGCGGGCGTAGGGCGCGGTGTCCGCCTGCACAAAAGCGGGCGGGGCAAAATGGCCCTCGATCTCGCGCAGCATCTGCACGTCCACGCCCGAAAAGGTCTTGCGCGTCTCGACAAACCGTTCTTCGACCAGACGGCGGATTTCGTCGATACCATGCTCGTGCACCGTGATCTTGATCCGCGCCTTGTACTTGTTGTCGCGCCGCCCGATCTGGTTCCAGACGGACACGATGGCCTCAAGGTAGGGCAGCAGGTCCGCTTCCGGCAGGAAGTCGGTAATGACCTTGCCGATCATCGGTGTACGACCCAGGCCGCCGCCAACGATAATTTCATAGCCACGCGCGCCATCCCGCTCGACCATACGGATGCCGATGTCATGCGCGCGTGTCACGGCGCGGTCATTGGGGGAACCGGTGATCGCGATCTTGAACTTGCGCGGCATGAACTGGAACTCAGGGTGGTCGGTGGACCACTGGCGCATCAACTCGGCCACCGGGCGGGGGTCCGCAATCTCGTCCGCCGCAGCCCCTGCGAAGTGATCGGCAGTCACGTTCCGGATCGTGTTGCCGGAGGTCTGGATGGCGTGCATGCCCACCTCGGCCAGCGCGTCCAGCATATCGGGCACGTCCTTCAGCTCGGGCCAGTTGTACTGGATGTTCTGGCGCGTGGTGAAGTGGCCATAGCCCTTGTCCCACCGCTCCGCAATCTCGGCCAGCTTGCGCATCTTGGCGGCGTTCAGCGTGCCATAGGGGATCGCCACGCGTAGCATATAGGCGTGCCGTTGCAGATACAGACCGTTCATCAGGCGCAGCGGCTTGAACTCGTCCTCGGTCAGCGCACCGGAAATGCGGCGTTCGACCTGGGCGCGGAACTGGGCGTTGCGTTCAGCCAGAAAGGCGGTGTCGAACTCGGAATAGCTGTACATCAGGACAACTCCACTTGCTTGCCATGGGCGTAGTTGCTGGGGCCGGTCGCCCGGAACTCTTCGCGGAAATGGGTGGGGACGGGCACGCCATCCTCGACGGCCACATCGGCCAGATAGGCGCCCACGACCTCATCAACCTGCTGAGAAGCCTCGATCAGGCGCAGATCGGCGTCGGCCTCATCGGTCAGCACCTCCGCCTCTTCCAGCTTGCGGCTCCAGCCATCGGCGGTCTGGTAGATGACGTCGCCCGCCAGCAGATGGTTGGCGGTGACAACTTTGGGGGTAAAGGCTTTGGGCATCACTGTGCCTCCTGCATTTGTTCGGGCGCTCGGGGCAAGGGAATTTCGGGAATGGCGGCAAGGGCTGCACGCGGGGCAAGGCCGATGAAGGTGAGGGCAGGGCCGCCCAGACCGGCCTCCGTCAGCGTCGGCTCCATCTCGGCCACGGTGGTGGACAGGACCTGTTGGTCGGCACGACTGGCGTTTTCGACAAAGGTCACGGGCGTCTCGGGATCAATCCCGTGCATCATCAGGCGCCCTTGGATGAAACGGGCTGACTTCTTGCCCATATAGATCGCTGCTACCTCACCGGGTTGGGCCAGCGCCTTCCAATCGTGATCGGCAAAGCCACGCGTGTCATGGCCGGTCAGGAACCTGACAGAGGAATTGCGACCCCGCCGGGTCAAGGATTGCCCGATGGAGGCCACAGCGGCAGACGCGGCAGTGATGCCCGGCACGATGTGGTAGTCCACACCGGCGGCGGTCACGGCCTCGATTTCCTCGTCCAGACGGCCAAAGACAGTGGCGTCGCCAGATTTCAAGCGCACGACCTGTGCCCCCGTCAGCCCATGTTCGACGATCAACTCGTTGATGGTCTCTTGCGGTGTGGAGGGGCCGAACGCCTCCTTGCCCACGTCGATCATGGTCGCTTCGCGGCGGGCAAGTTCCAGGATTTCCTTGGAAATAAGGCGATCGTAGATCACCACATCCGCCTCATCCAGCGCCTTGCGGGCCTTCAGCGTCAGCAGCTCCGGATCACCCGGACCTGCGCCAACAAAGGCGACATGACCCTTGCGCGCGTCCTTCATCAGGTGATCGGCGAGCAGATCATCCAGAGCGGGCTGCACAGCCTCTTCGCCTGTGCTCATCGCCTTGGGACCGGCATTGAAGTAATAGTCGCGCCAGAAGTCGCGGCGCGGACGGCCAAAGGGCAGGGCGTCGGCGGCCTTGCGGAAGGCCTTGCCGATGCGGGCCAGGGTGCCCAGCGACGTGGGCAGGCGTTCTTCCAGATCGGCCTTGATGGCGCGGGCCAGCACGGGGGCCGCGCCCTCGGTGCCGATTGCGACGGTCACCGGGTCGCGGTCCACGATGGCGGGGGTGATGAACTGGCTGTCGGCCAGGTTGTCGACGATGTTCACCAGCGCCCCGTCCGCATGGGCGATAGCAGCGGTGCGTTTGTCTTCAGCAGCGTCCTCATCAGCGGCATAGAACAGCGCCGCGCACATCGCATCGCCCGGCTCGATTGCGCGGTCAATCAGGCGGAGCTTGCCGTCCTTGGCCCATGTCTTGATCTGATCATCCGCGTCGGGCGCAAAGACGGTGATATGCGCCGTGGTCTTCATCAGCAGGCGCAACTTGGCCAGTGCGGCATCGCCGCCACCCGACAGCACGATCCGGCGACCCGCCGTGTTCAGGAAGATGGGAAAATGGTTCATCTTGGCCTCGTTCCGCGAAAACTGACCCTCAATATAGGAAAATTTCCCGGTTTGGCGCTAGACATCGGCGCAGATAAGGATGATTGTTCTCTCTGCTTGCAGGTGCAGAACGCCTGTTTCCCGAATTGGAGCCCTTTGGAATGTCTGTTCGCATCGACGACGTGGATCGCAAAATTCTGGCCGAGTTGCAGCGCGACGCCAGCCAGTCACTCGACGATATCGCCAAGGCCGTGGGCTCATCGAAGACGCCCGTATGGAACCGGATTCGCAAGCTGCGCGAAGCCGGAGTGGTGGGTCAGCAGACCGTGGTTCTGGATGCCGAGGCGCTGGGGTTCGAGGCGTGTTTCTTCGTCCTCATCCGCACGTCCGAACACGAAGCCGACTGGCAAGCCAAGTTCCTGCAAGCCTTGCGCGACCGCCCCGAGGTGCAGGAAGCGCACCGGTTGGCTGGCGACATCGACTATATTCTCAAAGTGCGCGTGAAAAATGCCCGCGCCTATGACGCGTTCTACCAGGCCCTGATTTCCGAGGTGCGCGTGCACAACGTCACGGCCCTCTTGTCGATGGAAGAGATCAAGTCCACCACGATGCTTCCCCTGGAGACGTGACCAAATTGCGCGCTGCCGCGCATTCCATATACAGCAAGTGGTAAGGCGACGCTTTGCTTTTGGGGTATGTGCCGGTTGATCGGTTTGGGATGTCTGCTGAGAGGTCGTTTAGGGCGCAATGCGTCCTAAACAGACCCGTTCGAGGGTGATGCGAGTCGCGCCCGCGTCAAGGACAAGCGGCGCAAGGCGCCGTCGCTGCGCGATCCTTGACCCGGTCCCGACTCACGTCGCCGAGACGATCAGCCGATCGAGTTTGTGGAAGTGGTAGCTGTCGGCGTATTCGGGCGTTTCCGCGATCCTGAGGTCTGGCATTGCGTCAAACAGCATCGGCAGCGCGATCTGCATCTCAAGCCGCGCAAGCGGCGCGCCCACGCAAAAATGCAGACCCCCGCCAAACGCGACATGCGGGTTCTTCACGCGCGCCGGATCGAACCGGTCAGGCCGGTCGAACGCCGCCGGATCACGCCCCGCGGCCCCCAGCATCAGCGCAATCTCATCGCCGGGGCCCAGTGAATGACCACCCACATCAATCGGTTCATAAACGTGGCGTGTGAACATATGCAGCGGCGGGTCGTAGCGCAGCACCTCCTCAATGCACCGCTCGGGATGCGCCAGCGCCTCTTGCGCTCCGTGCTCCACCAACGCCTTCACCGCATTGCCCAGGGAATGAACCGTCGCCTCGTGCCCGGCATTCAGCAGCAGCACGCACGTCCCGATCATCTCTTCCCGGCTCAGGGTCTCGCCCCCATCCTCCGCAGCAATCAACTCGGTGATCAGGTCATCGCGCGGATCACCCCGCCGCTCCTCGATATACCCGCGCAAGAAGGCCGAGAACTCCCCCGCCGCCGCATTCGCCGCGTCCTCAATCGCCCGGTCACGCCCCGCCTGATACATCGCGACCATCGCCGCCGACCAGCGCAGAAGGTCCGGCCCCATCTCCTCCGGCACGCCCAACAGCCGCGCAATCACCCGCACCGGCACCAGCTGGCAATAGGTCGGGATCAGGTCAAACGGCCCCTCCGGTAACCCGGCAATCAACTCAGCGCATATGTCACGAATATCCCCCTCCAGCCCGGCAATCCGGCGCGAGGTGAAGGCATGCAGCACCAACCGACGCAGCCGGGTATGCTCCGGCGGCTCCAACTCCAAAAGCGAATAGCGCTCAACCGCATCGAAGTCCGCCAGATGCGGGGCCGCCGCCCCACGCCCCGGCACGGCCCGTCCCAACTGCTTGTCGCGCAACAGCGCATGCACCGTCGCGTGATCAAAGGCGGCGTGCATCCCGTAGTCCTGCCAATAATGCACCGGCCCCTCGTCCCGCGCGCGGTCGTAAAACGGATACGGGTCCTGGACAAAGGCAGGATCATGGGGCGACTGGATCAACATGCGGCAACATCTCTCAACCCCCGGACTGCTTGGCAAGGGCCAACGCCCAAGGCTAGGGTGCGCGCCATGTCGAACGGATATGTCAGACGGATCAGCGTGGTGCTGGGCTTCATTGCCCTCGTTGCCGCCGCATCCGCGGGCGTCTGGCGCTACGGCTACTTCCAGGCGCTCGACCAACTGGCCCGCCAAGGGCAATCGGACCTCGCGCTTGCCTCCGACCGGCTCACGGGGCAACTTCAACGCTACCGCGAACTCGCTGTCCTTGTCGCCGACCACCCGCGCGTCAGCGCAGCCCTCGCTGGCGAAGACATCACCCAAGCCGAAGCGCTGTTCCTCGATATCGCAGACAAGACAGCAGCACAGGACATCCGCTTGACAGACGCAGATGGCCTCATCCTCGCCGCCGCGCGCCCCGATGTGCCCAGCCTTGACGCAAGCGCTCTGGTCAAACGCGCGGCCCAAGGCGCGCTCGGCTGGGGCAACGGGCGCACCGCCCAAGGCACGCGTGTCTTTGCCTACGCCGCCCCCGTCTTCAACAACCGCTCAAACGTGATCGGCACGGTCGTCGTCACCGTCGACCTTGCAGGCATCGAATGGGACTGGGTCGGCTCCAACCCCGCCGTCTTCTTCACCGACGCACGCGACCGCGTCTTTATCACCAACCGCTCCGAAATCGTCTACTGGCAACGCTCCGAAACGGGCGCGGAACTCAAGCCCACAGACGGCCCGGCACTGCCCTTCGACAGCTACGAACTGGGCCGGCATGAGGTCTGGCAACTGGGCTGGGGGCCATACCTGCCGCAAAACGCACTGCACCTCGTTCGGCCCCTCCCGGTCATCGGCATGACGGGCGAAGCACTCGTGGACGTCGCCCCCGCCCGCCGCCTCGCCACCCTGCAAGCCGCTGCCGTCGCGGGCCTCTGCCTCGCCTTCGGCGCGCTCCTCTTCCTCGCCACCGAACGCCGCCGCACATTGGCGGAGGCAAACGCCCAGCTTGAGGCGCGGGTGACCGAACGCACCGCCGAACTGTCGCACACCAACGCAAGGCTCCGGCGCGAGGCCGAGGAACGCGAGGAAGCGCAAGCCGCCCTCGCACGCGCCCAGGCCGACCTTGTCCAGGCGGGCAAACTCAGCGCTTTGGGTCAGATGAGCGCGGGCCTCAGCCACGAACTCAACCAGCCCCTTATGGCGATCCAGACCTATGCCGACAACGCCCAGGCCTTCCTCGACCGTGGCAAACCTGACCGCACGCAGGACAACCTTGGCCGCATCGCCGACATGGCCCGCCGCATGGGCCGCATCATCAAGAACCTGCGCGCCTTTTCGCGACAGGAAAGCGAACCGGCGGTCCGCGTAGACCTTGCCCACGTCGTGCGCAGCGCCGTGGAACTCACCGCGCCACGCATCCGAAACGAAGACGTCACGCTTCACCTCGACACACCCGACACGCCCATCTGGGTCTCGGGCGGCGAAGTGCGTCTGGGCCAGGTCTTCGTCAACCTGATCTCGAACGCCATCGACGCGATGGCGGGGCAGGACACCCGGACACTCACCATCATGGTCGACACCGCCTCCGTCACCATCGCCGACACCGGCCCCGGCATCGAAACGCCCGACCGCGTGTTCGACCCGTTTTACTCCACGAAAGAGGTCGGCGCGTCCGAAGGGATGGGGCTGGGCCTGTCAATCTCCTACGGCATCATCCAAAGCTTTGGCGGCGAAATTCACGGGTCCAACGGCCCAGACGGCGCCGTATTCACCGTCACCCTGCAACCCTGGACGCAAGAGGCCGCCGCATGACCACCCACGTTCTGTTGGTCGATGACGACGCCGCCGTGCGCGACGCGCTGTCCCAAACGCTGGAACTGGCGGACCTGACACCGATCCCTGCGGCGTCCTTCGTGGTGGCCAAGGACCACATCGCCTCCGACTTCGACGGCGTGATCCTGTCCGACATCCGCATGCCGGGCCGCGATGGCTTCCACCTTCTGGCCCACACCCGCAAGATCGACGCCGACCTGCCTGTGATCCTGCTCACGGGCGAGGGTGACATCCCGATGGCCGTCCAGGCCATGCGCGACGGCGCCTTTGGGTTCCTCGAAAAACCATGTGCGCCCAGTGAGTTGCTGGCCGTACTTGAACGCGCTTTGAAAACCCGTGCGCTGGTTCTCGAAAATCGTCGCCTGCGCCAATTGGTCGAAAGCGGCGATCCTGCTGCTCGGATGCTTTTCGGCGAATCCGAACTTGCCGAAGGCTTGCGCGACCGCGTGCGCCTGCTGGCCCCTTTGGAAACCGAAGTGCTGGTGACAGGTGCCCCCGGCTGCGGCATCTCAAAAGTAGCCGAGGTCATCCACCTCTCTTCGCTCCGCTCCAAAGCCCCCTTCGTCAAACGCGCCGCCGCCGATCTGCGTCCGAATGCGCTGGCCGAGGCGATGGACACCGCCAAGGGCGGCAGCCTGTTCCTTGATGAAATCACCCAGCTTCCGCACGCCAGCCAGCTTGCGCTGCTCGAAGCACTCGAGGCGGGCAAGGACCCTCGCCTCATCGCGGGCAGCACGCGTGATCTGGGCGCCGCAGTGGAAGAGGGCGCGCTGAACGCCGATCTCTACTACAAGATCGAGATGTTCCCGATCCGCATCCCCAGCTTGCGCGAACGGCCCGAGGATATCCCCATCCTCTTCCGCCACTACGTGGCCCAAGCCGCAGAACAGGCGGGGCTAATCGCCCCTGAACTGGCCCCCGACCACATGGCAGCGCTCATGTCGCAGGACTGGCCCGGCAATGCGCGTTCGCTGATGAGCGCCGCCATGCGCTTTGTGCTGGGCATGCCCGAGGATGCGTCCAAGGCCGTTGATCTCGGCCTGTCCGAACAGATGGCCCGCGTCGAACGGTCTTTGCTTGTCGCAGCCCTTGGCCGCCAGAATGGTCACGCCTCCGCCGCTGCGGAGGCCCTGAGGCTGCCGCGCAAGACCTTCTACGACAAGCTCAAGAAATACGGGATTCGGGCCGAGGATTACCGGCGCTAACACTGTGCGGAAATCCGCACAGTGTTGCGTGGGGTGGTGCGGAAATCCGCACATGCATGCGTCGCGCAACACCTGATAGACTTTAATTTCATCAAGCAAAGCATTGTATTTAATTCAGAATATAAGGTGAAAGAAACGTCAACAAAAAGAACACGTGTACCCCACCGTACGCTCTGCTTTTCTGTAAGTCGCTGTCCCCGCGGGGACACGTCAGAACAACACGATCTCTGGGAGGAGACAGACCATGAAATTCCTGACCGCCGCCGCACTGGCCCTTACCGTCAGCGCAGGCGCCGTGGCCGCCGCCTGTGACGATGGCGAAATCGTCATCAAGTTCAGCCACGTCACCAACACCGACAAGCACCCCAAAGGCATCGCCGCCTCGCTTCTGCAAGAGCGTGTGAACGAGGAAATGAACGGCAAGGCCTGCATGGAGGTGTTCCCGAACTCGACCCTCTACAACGATGACCAGGTGCTCGAGGCACTGCTGCAGGGCGACGTCCAGATGGCGGCCCCGAGCCTCTCGAAATTCGAACAATTCACCAAGCAATTCCGCATCTTCGACCTGCCGTTCATGTTCAAGGACATCAACGCCGTCGACGCGTTCCAGGCGTCCGAAACCGGCCAGTCGATGAAGGAATCCATGACCCGCCGCGGTCTCTTGGGCCTTGAGTTCTGGCACAATGGCATGAAGCAGATGTCGGCCAACGTGCCCCTGAACTCGCCTGCCGACGCCAGCGGGCTGAAGTTCCGCGTGCAGAACTCCGACGTGCTCAAGGCACAGATGGCAGCCCTTGGTGGCTCGCCCCAGCCGATGGCATTCAAGGAAGTTTACGGCGCGCTGCAAACCGGCGTTGTGGACGGGCAGGAGAACACCTGGTCCAACATCTACGGACAGAAATTCTTTGAGGTGCAGGACGGTATCACCGAGACCAACCACGGCATCATCGACTATCTCGTCGTGACCGGTACTGACTTCTGGGATGGTCTGCCCGACGATGTGCGCGACCAACTGGGCACGATCCTGTCGGAAGTCACCCAAATGCGGAATGGCGAATCCACCCGCGTCAACGAAGAGGCCAAGCAGGCCATCATCGACGCCGGTGGCGTGGTCCGCAGCCTCGACGCCGCACAGCGCGAAGAGTGGGTGGCCGTGATGAAGCCCGTCTGGGACGAGTTCAAAGATGACGTCGGTCAAGAGAACATCGACGCAGCACAGGCGTTCAACGCCGCTACGAACTAAGACTTTCGCCTGACGTTCCCGCGCCTCGGGGCTGTTCCCCCGGGGCGCGACTTTCTCACTTAAAATCTGAGGGTTTCGTGATGTCCGGGGCGTATGTTCCCAAAGGGCCTGTGGGTCGCTTTGTCCATGAATTCGAAGAGACGATGATCGCCCTGCTGCTCGCTGGCATGACCATCGTGACCTTCATCAACGTCGTGCTGCGCTACGGCTTCAACACCGGGCTCATTTGGGGCCTCGAGATGGTGACGTTCCTGTTTTCCTGGCTGATCCTGTTCGGCGTGTCCTACGCGGTGAAGATCACCGCGAACCTTGGCGTGGACGCCGTCACGAACCTCTTTTCCAAACCCGTCCGCCGCATCCTTGCGCTGATCGCGGGCGCCATCTGCATCATTTACGCCTTCTTGCTGTTGAAGGGCGCGTGGGATTATTGGGCCAACTTCGCCAACCTGCCGCAGACCACCGGGCGCTGGTTCCCAACCGGTTTTGAGGAGATGAAGCGCACGTCCTTCCGGGGCTGGTACGAGGTTGTGGACATCCCCATGCCCGAGTGGCTGCGCTGGATCGAACCGATCATGAATGAGGGCGAGGAATACGAGAAAATTCCGCGCTTTATCCCGTATTTCATCCTGCCGTTTGGCATGGCGCTGCTGCTCTTCCGGTTTATTCAGGCGTTCGTGCGCGTATGGACGGGGCAGAACAGCTCGCTGATCGTCAGCCATGAAGCCGAAGACGCCATCGAAGACGTCCGCCACATGAACGCCGGAGATTAAGCCATGGAAGTTGCAATTCTTTTTGGGCTTGTGATCGGGCTTATGCTGATTGGTGTGCCGATTGCTGTGAGCCTTGGCATCTCGTCGATCCTGTTCCTGCTGGTGCTGAGTGACACGTCGCTTGCGTCCATCGCGCAGACATTGTTTCAGGCAATGGCGGGGCATTACACGCTGCTGGCGATCCCGTTCTTCATCCTTGCCTCGACGTTTATGTCGACGGGCGGGGTGGCGAAGCGGATCATTCGGTTTTCCATTGCGATCGTGGGGCATTTTCCCGGTGGGCTGGCGATTGCGGGGGTGTTTGCCTGTATGCTCTTTGCCGCGCTCAGCGGCTCATCGCCTGCCACTGTCGTGGCCATCGGGTCCATCGTGATCGCGGGGATGCGACAGGTTGGGTATACCAAGGATTTTGCCGCCGGGGTCATCGCCAATGCGGGCACCTTGGGCATCCTGATCCCGCCGTCCATCGTGATGGTGGTCTATGCCGCGGCAACAGACGTGTCCGTAGGGCGGATGTTTCTGGCGGGCGTCATTCCGGGTCTGATGGCCGGGACCATGTTGATGGTCACCATTTACGTGATGGCGAAGGTCAAGGACCTGCCAAAGGGTGAGTGGCTGGGCTGGGGTGAGGTCTGGCAATCGGGGCTGCACGCCAGCGGTGGGCTGTTCCTGATCGTCATCATTCTGGGCGGTATTTACGGCGGTATCTTTACGCCGACCGAGGCCGCTGCCGTGGCCGCCGTCTATGCGTTTCTGATTGCCGTGTTTGTCTATCGCGATATGGGGCCGCTGGCGACGCCGGAGGGGGAGCGGAACCATTCTCTCTTTGCCAAGCCCTGGGTCATCGTGACTGCCCTTGTGCACCGGGATACCAAGAACGCGCTGTTCGAGGCGGGCAAGCTGACTGTCACCTTGATGTTCATCATCGCCAATGCGTTGATTTTGAAGCATGTTCTGACCGATGAGCAGATCCCGCAGCAGATTGCCGGGGCGATGCTGGATGCGGGGTTTGGCCCCGTTGTGTTCCTGATCATCGTGAATGTCATCCTGCTGATCGGCGGGCAGTTCATGGAGCCGTCGGGCCTGCTGGTCATCGTGGCGCCGCTGGTCTTTCCCATTGCCATCGAGCTGGGGATCGATCCGATTCACCTGGGCATCATCATGGTGGTGAACATGGAGATCGGGATGATCACGCCGCCTGTCGGGCTGAACCTGTTCGTCACCTCTGGCGTTGCGGGGATGCCGATGATGCGGGTGGTGCGGGCGGCGTTGCCGTTTTTGGCGGTGCTGTTCGTGTTTCTGATCATGGTGACCTATATTCCGGCCATTTCGACGTGGTTGCCCACGTTGATGATGGGGCCGGAGGTGATCATCCAGTGACGCGTCACGGATCCGGATGACGCTGCGCGACGCGATTCACTTTTTCTGACGAGGGGGCTGTCTGCCCCCTCGAGCTCCCCCGACCGTATTTGAAAAGAGAAGAAGATCAAGAGGCTGCGAGGGCGTCGATGATGGGTTGGAAGTCGGACGCTTTCAGGGAGGCACCGCCGACGAGGGCGCCGTCGACGTTTTCGGCCTGGAAGATCTCGGCCGCGTTGGTGGGTTTGACGGAGCCACCGTAGAGGACGCGCATGTGTGCGCCGGCGTCACCGAAGCGGGCGGTGAGGTTGGCGCGGATCATGTCGTGGGTCTCAACGATCTGTGCCATGGTCGGGACGCGGCCCGTGCCGATGGCCCAGATGGGTTCGTAGGCGATGACCGTATTGTCGGCCGTGGCCGTGTCGGGGGTGGAGCCGTCAAGTTGGGCGGCGATGATGTCGAGGCAGTCGGGGCCGAGCCGTTCTTCTTCGCTTTCGCCGATACAGATGATGGCGGTGAGGCCTGCGGCGTATGCCGCTTCGGCCTTGGCGCGGACGTGTGCGTCAGTCTCTGCGTGGTCGGCGCGACGTTCGGAGTGGCCGACGATGACGGCTGTGGCGCCTGCGTCCTTGAGCATGGAGGCGGCGATGTCGCCTGTGTGCGCGCCTGAGGTATTGGCGTGGCAGTCCTGGCCGCCGATTTCGACCTTGCTGCCGAGTGTGACATCGGCGGCGCGGGTCAGGAGCGGTGCAGGGGGGCAGATCAGGATTTGCGGGCCGTCCTCGCCGCCGGTGAGCGTCGACAGTTCGGCCAGCATCTCGGGCGTGCCGTTCATCTTCCAGTTGCCTGCTGCCAGTTTGCGCCGCATGTCACTCTCCGCTTTTGGTGGTCGCGGTGGTCCTAGCATTGGGGTGCGCCTTGCGCTAGGGCTGCGCCAAAATGGAGTGCGTGACATGATCCCACGGTTGGATGCTGCCGCTTTGGCAGTTGGCGATGGGCCAAGCCTTGCGGCCTTGGGCGCGGCGGCGACCGGGGTGGGCTTTGCCACTGTTTTCAATACCGCGCTGTCGGCGGAGCGGGTGGACGCGGCGATTGGGACGTATCGTGCGTTTTTTCATTTGCCGGAGGCGGAGAAGCGCGTGGTGGACATGGCGCGGACCGGGTCGAACCGGGGCTGGGGGGCTGCGGGGTCCGAGCAGGTCGATCCGGAGGCGAACCCGGATTACAAGCAGTTCTTTGATGTGGGGTATCAGGTGCCCGCCGGTCATCCCCTTGGGGACAAGCGGTTTTATGCGCCGAACTTGTGGCCGGATGATCCTGAGTTTAAGCGGGTGATTTCAGCGTATTACGATGATGCGGTGGAGGTCGCCACAGGGTTGCTTTCGGCGATTGCGAAGGCCATCGGAGCGGATGCGGCGCATTTTGATGGGGCGTTTGAGGCGCCCATGGCCCTGCTGCGCGGCAATTTTTATCCGGCGCGGCCTGATTGGGCCGGGGCCAAGGATTTCGGGATTGCGACCCATACGGATTACGGGTGTTTGACCCTGCTGGCGACCGATGGGTCGCCGGGCCTGGAGGTTCGGAAGCGTGGGGGCGGGTGGATTCCGGTCAGCGCGCCGCCTGGGGATTTCATTATCAATTTTGGCGAGATGCTGGAGTTTTGGACGGGAGGGCGCGTGAAGGCGACGCCGCATCGGGTGGTTGGAGGCTTGGACGAGCGGATTTCGATCCCGCTGTTTTTCAATCCGAGCTATGACGTGAACGTGGCGCCGGAGAGGTCGGGGCAGGTAATGCTGGCCGGGGACCATCTGAGCGCGCGGTTTGAGGAGACCTATGTGCATTTGCAGGGGAAGTCATAGGGTTGTTGACGTTTGGTGGGCAGATTGCCCACCCTACAAGTGCGTGAGAGCTTCGCGGGCGAGGGCGGAGGCCTCTTCGCTGTCCTCAAGCGCGCTGTCCGGCATGACCCAGTAGGGCATCGCCGTCTCGGCCTTGCCGGGGCGCTCGTAGGTCCAACGCTCCATCCCGAGCGCGTCCAGGCGGTCGATCATGTCGCCGCGGCCTTTCAGCATCAGACGGCCGTCGCGCATCATCACGGCAAAGATCGTGCCACTGGAATAGACACCTATCCCGCCGAACATCTTGCGGGTGCTGAGATCATTTACGCCCGAAAAGAGGTCGAGGACGTGTTCGATCTCGTCTTGCGTGACGGCCATGTCAGCCTGCGTTCTGTTCGGCTTGCAGCTCTTC
The DNA here is from genome assembly GCF_001969365.1 of Tateyamaria omphalii. Classification (NCBI taxonomy): domain Bacteria; kingdom Pseudomonadati; phylum Pseudomonadota; class Alphaproteobacteria; order Rhodobacterales; family Roseobacteraceae; genus Tateyamaria; species Tateyamaria omphalii. Next base: position 1,138,594 of record NZ_CP019312.1, read on the forward strand.
GACGTCCTTGAACGAGATGCTTTCGCCGCAGCCGCAGGCGTCGGTCACGTTGGGGTTGTTGAATTTGAACCCCGACTCCAGCAGCGAGGTTTCGTAGTCGATTTCCGTGCCGAAGAGGAACATCTGCGCCATGGGCGCGATCATCACGCGCGCGCCGTCCTGTTCGACGGTTTCGTCGTTGGGGTCGGCCTCGTCCACGTATTCCATGGTGTATTCCATGCCTGCGCAACCGCCTTTTTTCACGCCGATGCGGAGGCCGGTATGGCCCTCCTTCTCCATCAGTTTGGAGATTTGCGCGGCGGCGCGGTCGGTGATCGAAACGGCTTGTTTGCCGGGGATGGAGAACATGGGAACCTCCGGGGTTATCCGACAGATAAGGTAGGGCTTTGGAGCGCCGCACGCAAGGGGCGCGGGCGTTTGAGAAAGCTGCTGAGTGCGTCGAGGGCGGCGCGGATGGCAGGGTCGTGTCGGGTGTCCTGGTGGCAGACGAGCCATTCCTCGGATGTGAGCGCGTCGACGATGTCGGACACGCGGATCAGGCCCGGAGCCGTGTCGGCGGCGAATGTGGGCAGGACGACGCGGCCCACGCCGCTTTGGGCGAGCGCCATGCGCACTTGCGGATCGTTGGAGACGGCGACCATGTCGTCGCCGTGATGGGCGATGGTCCATGCCTCTGACGGCAGGGTAGCGGTGTCGTCGCTGGGGCCAATCCAGCCTTTGACATCGTCTGACACGGCGTAAATGGCGTGTTCGACGTAGCCGGTGCGGCGGCCCGCCAGCCAGTCATGATCCGGGCGGCGGTTGCGAATGCCGATGTCGACCTCGCGCCGTTCGATGTCCATGTCGAGATTGCAGCTTACGAATTCAGGCGTCCAGCGGTCGCCGGTGCGCCAGTAGGTCGACAGGTTCCGCGCGAGATAGAGCATGGTCCAGGTGCCCGCCGAGATGCGCACGCGGGGCGGGCCCGACTGGGCGGCAGACCAGTGGGCGATGCCGCGGGCCGCCGCCTCCATTTTTTTGGCCTGTTCGAGCAGGGCGCGCCCTTCGGTCGTGGGGGTGTAGCCCGCAGCGCCGTGGGCGAAGAGCCTGCGGCCCGTGCGCTGTTCCAGCGCTGTCATGCGGCGCGAGAGCGTCGCCTGGCTGAGCCCGGTTTCGTGGGCGGCGCGGGCGAGCGATCCGTGCCGGGCCACGGCGGCGAAGAGCCCGTAATCTGTCCAGTCGGTGATTTGCATGATTGCAAGTCTAGGTGCGGAAGCGGGGTCTGACAATCGGTATCGGCCTGCGCCATATAGGGCTGAGAAGGAAAGGACACTCCATGCAACATCCTTACAAGTCTCTGGAAATGAACAGTGTTTACGCGCAAGAGCAGCGCATATTTGCAAAATTGCAAGCCGAAGAGCAGATCCGCAAGCGCAGGCAGCGCCGCCGTCGGGCGTTGATGTGGGTTTTGCGCCGCTTGTGAGCCGCACAACGAAAAAGGGCCGCCGGTAATTCGGCGGCCCTTGATCAGGCCTGTGGTGCGCGCGGGGATGGCGCGGGGGTACGGGGTTACAGGCCCATGCAGTTCGCGTAGTAGGTGACCGTGGCGGGCCAGTCGGAGAAGACGCCGACCACGCCCACATCCTGTGCCAGCACATCCAGCAACTCGTAATAGACACCATCATGGGTGGTCGCGTCCGCGATGGACTGGAAGTACCAGCCGCCGCCCGAACCCAGCGGGCCGGAGCGCTCGAGCGTCCAGGTGATGATGTTCAGACCGGCGGCCTTGGCTTCGTTGGCGTAGGCCGATGGGACGATTTGGCCGTTTTCCATAGTGACCAGCATCCAAAGCGGTGGGGCCACGTAGCGCACGCCGCGCTCATAGAGGCTGGCCATGCTGTCGGGGTAGGTCGCCGGGTCGTTGGCGTCGAAGCCGTCGATATTGTAGCTGTCGTCGAGATAGACGGCCTGCGCGCCGAAGTCGGGCTCGGCCTCGATCCAGTAGAGCACGTCCTCGAGGTTGAAGGATTGCAGCCAGACGTCCGAGGCGGGGATGCCTGCGGCCTTGTATTCATCGACCAGCTTTTGGGCGTAGTCCTGCTGCGAGAAGCCGTTATGGGGCATCTCGACCGAAGGGGACTTCAATTCGGGCGTGAACTTGGCGCCGAGGGAGGCGAAGAGTTCGATGGATTCTGCGTGCGTCATCAGCTGCGCGCCATCGGTGTAGAGGTCGGTGCGCCAGCCTGCGATCCCGCCCTGATATTCCTCTGCGGTGGTGGCGGAGGCGTCGGCGCTGTCCATCTTGGGCGTCAGCGTTTCAAACTCGGCCAGGGTCAGTTCGGATGTCCGGCACTCGGCCACGGCATCGGTGTCACCGCTGGCGGGCGAGAAGGGCGTGACGCAGGTGCTGGCCAGATCCGTCAGCAGGATGTTGGTCGTGGTGTGCAGGTCGTTCTGCGCGTGGCGGCAGACCAGTTCGTGATCTTCTGTAAAGGTCACGTCGCATTCCAGGATGCCTGCGCCCATGCGGGCTGCTGCCACGTTCGACTCCACGGTGTGTTCCGGGAACATCATCGGCGCGCCACGGTGGCCGATGGAAAAGTCGGACCTGGCCGGGGTCTGGCCCTCGCAGCTTTGCAGCTTGGACTTCAGCTCACCCTCGGGGAGCTTGTCGATCAGGTAGGCGGGGCGGGGGCCGTAGTCGATTGCGACAGGAGTGTGGGCTTCGGCCAGAAGTGCGGCAGGGGCCGACGCGAGCAGCAGGCAGGCAGCGGTGAAACGCATTGATATTTTCCTTGAAAGGGTCTTGACCCGCGCAGCATGCCGCGCCCGTGTGACGGTTTCTCAATGCGTTGATGATGGTTTTGTGACGACGCCAGAGGTGGGCGGATCAGGATCCGCCTTACGAGACTGCTGCAACGATAAAATGCCGCCCGGTAGAGGTGCGACAGCGGACCATGATCCGCCTTTCTTACATGAAGCCCAGTTCGAGGCGCGCCTCGTCTGACATCATTTCCATGCCCCAGGGCGGTTCCCATGTCAGTTCGACATCAACCTGCTTGACGCCGGGCAGGGGTTCGACCGCGTCGGCGACCCAGCCGGGCATTTCGCCCGCGACGGGGCAGCCGGGGGCGGTGAGTGACATGATCACCTTCACCTCGTTCTCGGGGGAGATGTCAATCGTGTAGATTAGGCCGAGTTCGTAGATATTCACCGGGATCTCGGGGTCATAGACCGTGCGGCACGCTTCGACGATCGCCTCGTGCAGCGGATGGTCGGTGGAGGAGGGCGCGATCAGCGGCGTGCCTTCCATCTGTTCTGTGGGTTGGTTCATGGTATCCCCGCACTGGTTCCTGACCGTTTATATAGGGAAAGGGGGGCGGAGGGTAAAGGGTTGGATGCCGACTGGACCGGGTCGGGAACCGTCCAGTCGGCGCTATGCCCCGGCACGCCTGCCGGGGGCGTGGTTACGCGTCTGCGGGGTCTGCGGGAACGAACGGGATCGACGAATGGTGCAGCACGATCTTGAGATCGCCGTCGTCCATTTGCTGGAGGCCGAAGCTGTATTCGACCTTGATCTCTGACCCATCGGTCGTGGTGAAGAAGTAGTTGCCCATCGCCATGGCTGTGTCGCCGCTGATCAGTGTGCCCTCGTTTTCCCAACGCACGTCGGTGTAGGGCGCGATGGCAAAGCCGCCGTCTTCCTCGATGCTGCCGCCGACGAAATAGGACAGCGCCTCGTCAAATGTGCCGCGGAACTGGTCTTCGCTTGCGAGGGTTGGTTTGAAGAGCACGTCCTCTTGGCCGTAGGCATAGAACGTCTCGATATGTGTGCGCGCGGCGGCTTCGTAGTCGCCGCCATCGGTGTGGATCTGGCCGATGTTGACGATCCCTTCGCCCCAGGCGGTTTTGAAGGCGGTCACCTTTTCGGGCGTCAGGGCGGTTTTGTCAGCGGATCCGGCAAGGCCTGCGGTTGCGGCGATGGCGAGCGCGGAGGTGAGGGTCAGTGTCTTCAGCATTGGGCTCTCCTTGGGTTGAGGGCGCCCGTTTTCGGGGCGCGATGACCTAGAGGTGGGCACCGGCGACCGATACTACCAATTGAAAGAAGTTCAGCCAGCCATAGCTTTTATGCATGGATCAACAAGCCTCCCGACGCCCCAGCCTGCGGCAGTTGCAGTATTTCGTGGCCGTGGCAGATCACGCCGCCTTTGGCCGTGCTGCGCGTGCCCTGGCTGTCAGCCAACCCAGCCTGTCCAAGCAGCTGGCCACCATGGAACATGCGTTGGGCGTGGTGTTGTTCGAGCGCACGTCACGCAAGGTCAGGCTGACGGCGGTGGGTGAACGCCTGCTGCCGCGGGCGCGCGAGATCTTGAAGGAGATGCAGGATTTCACTGCCATCGCGCGGGGGGCCAGTGGACCGTTCGGCGATAAACTTGCCATTGGTGTCCTGCCGTCCATTGGTGCCTATTTCATGCCCATCGCCAACCGTCGTCTGCACCAGCTGTACCCGCGCCTGCGTCTGGCTGTGCGCGAGGGGGCAACTGTGCAATTGCTTGATATGCTGCGGGAGGGGCGGCTCGACGCGGTGATCGGGTCGCCTGTGGCGGATCCGGATGTGTCCAGTGCGCCGCTCTTTTCCGAGACCTTGTGGGCGTGTGCTGCGGCGGACGATCCCTTGTCGGCCGCAGAGGGGCCGATCAAGCTGCCGGACTTGGCAGGCAAGCCGATGTTGTCCCTAAGTTCAGAATTTCAGCTGGCCACGATTGTGGCGGGGCTGGCCCGCGAGGCAGGCACCCATATCAGCCGGGACTATCAGGGCGGCAGTCTGGATGCTGTTCGTCAGATGGCGGTCATGGGCGCGGGGGTGGCCGTTTTGCCGTCGCTATACGCGTTGGCCGAGGCGGTGCGGGACCCGGAATTCGTGGTGCGGCGCATTGATCACGCAGACGCGCGCCACGACATCGCGCTTTTGTGGCGCAAGACCTCTCCGCTTGAAGATGATTGCCTGCGACTGGCGGCGCATCTTGTGGAGGTCAAGCGCGAGATCGTCACCGCACGGCCGGATCGGTTTCGATAGAGTGTTGGCTGCGGTAGCACTTGGCCCTTCGTCTTAACCAGTGTTGATTGAAACGCTGAAAAAATGGGCGCACCCGGTGTGGATGCGCCCGCCCTCCGTGAGTGTAGCAAAGGGTCGTCAGTACACCTTGACCTGTATCCCCGTGGCCAGGATGCTGTGCTTGCCGAACTGTTGGCGGGTAGAGAACCGGTAACCGGGTGCGCCCCTGACCGATGATCGAGATGCGGGGCGGCTCAAGGCGGTGGCGCAAGCGCCTGCCCTGATGATGTGATCCGGTCTTCCGAAGACGGTGTCGATGCTGTTGATCAGGACGTAGACCGTCTTGGACAGGGGTGTGCTGCCGGGGACCCCGCCTTTCGCCTTGGGCGGGCGTGTGACCGCAGCTGAAATGCGCTGTATGTGATTGTCCCATCTGTTGGACATGGTCACGCCTCCTGAAATGGTCTTCAAAAAAGTTTCGCGTCGGAACACAGGTTTAGCGTCGTGGCTTGCCCTTGCGTCAGCAAGCCCGGGAGCGTGAGGCTGGCGAAGCCTTGCCTGTGTGGCGGCGGGGCTTTGCCGAACTGTGCCTTTGTTGCGGGAAAATGGGTGGGCGCTTGGCATTTGATGCGCAAAGCGCCGCTGCAAAGATGGCAGTTGTGCCTGTTTATTGTGCAGACCGGGTGTTTGCCGGATCAGGTGGTCCGTGCGCAGGTGAGGCCAATGTGGATGTAATCGCGATGTGCACGCCGCCGCAATCTTGGCTGTCGCGCGACCTTTTTAACTCCAATTCGGTGGCTTTTGGTTGGTGTGGCAGGTTGGGTGGGATCCGCACCAGCGTCTGACAGCGTGTGGTTAACAGCGAAGGAACCGCGCCCAGTCGCCGACACCGGCGGGTTAAGATGAGGCGCAAACACTTGCCGTTTCACCCAATCCGCAACCGCATCGCAGGGGCTTGGCATTTGGGTGTCCGCGCGGCATGAGGGGCCATGAGTAGCTTTTCCTTTGATCTTCAAGCCACGGACGGCCGCGCGCGCACGGGCGTGATTTCGACCCCGCGGGGAGAGATCCGCACGCCCGCCTTCATGCCTGTCGGCACCGCTGCGACCGTCAAGGCGATGATGCCGGACAGCGTGCGCGCCACGGGCGCGGATGTCCTGCTGGGCAACACGTATCACCTGATGCTGCGCCCGACGGCGGAACGCATTGACCGCTTGGGCGGGTTGCATCGGTTCATGAACTGGGACCGGCCCATTCTGACCGACAGCGGCGGGTTTCAGGTGATGAGCCTGGCGGGTCTGCGCAAGCTGACCGAGGAGGGCGTGACTTTCAAATCCCACATTGACGGATCCAAACATGCGCTGACGCCTGAGCGGTCGATGGAGATCCAGCGCCTCTTGGGCTCGGACATCGTGATGTGTTTTGACGAGTGCCCCGCGCTGCCTGCCGACCGGGACCGTATTGCCGAGAGCATGCGCCTGTCGATGCGTTGGGCGCGGCGGTCGCGCGATGCCTTTGGTGACAGGCCGGGCCATGCGCTGTTTGGCATCCAGCAGGGCGGGCTTGAGCAGGATTTGCGGGAGGAGAGTGCCGAGGCGTTGAAGGAGATCGGGTTCGAAGGCTATGCCGTGGGTGGTCTGGCCGTGGGCGAGGGGCAGGAGGCGATGTTCAGTTGTCTGGATTATGCGCCCGAGCAGCTGCCCGGGGACAAGCCGCGCTACTTGATGGGCGTGGGCAAGCCCGATGATATCGTGGGTGCCGTTGCGCGCGGCATAGACATGATGGATTGCGTTCTGCCGTCGCGGTCGGGGCGCACGGGGCAGGTGTTCACCCGCCGCGGTGTTGTGAACATCAAGAACGCCCGCCATTCCGATGATCCGCGCCCCCTGGACGAGTATTGCACCTGTCCAGCCTGTTCCAACTATTCGCGGGCGTATCTGCATCATGTGTTCCGGGCGCAGGAAATGATCTCGGGAATGCTGCTGACCTGGCATAATCTGCATTACTATCAGGAAATTATGCAGGGGATGCGCGACGCGATCGCGGCAGACACCTTCGACACATGGCAAAAGGTGTTTCATGCAACCCGGGCGCAGGGGGATATAGACCCGCTATAGCACTGCGTCAGAGCGCAGGGTCTTGAAATATTTGAGCCCATTGGAATTGAGAGGTGCGTCATGATCTTGAAACGAGTGCTGTTAAAGCTGGGCGATGCGTTCGGGCGGCCCCGCGCCGAAGCGCCCTGGCTGGATATGTTGAAAAGCGGCGTGTTTCCTATGGGCCACGAAGAGGCGTTCAAGTATACGTCGGGCCAGATCCCGATCCCCAACGAAGTGTTGCGCCAAACGGCCAGCCGGCCTGACCTTGGTGGGTTTCACTTCATCGGTTAAAGCTGGTCCGTGGTTGTTTCACAGCTTTTGCAGGGCCTGCCGGGGTCGCGCTTCAACGTACTGGATGTCGGATGGCGTGTTGGAAAGACGGCGCGTTTCCTGACTCTTGATCCCCGGATCAACTATATCGGCTTCGACATCTTCAAACCGGCCATCGACTGGGCGAACGATGCCTTTTCGCCGGTTGTGGGCAAGCGGTTTTAGTTCATGCATGTCGAAGGCATTTCGAAATTCTACAACCCTAGCGGCACGACCCCCGTGACCGAGTACCAGTTTCCCGCTGACGATGAGACTGTTGATCTGGCGCTTTACGCGATCAAGGAGGTGCCGAGAGATCAGGCGGACGAACCGATGAGGGGCACGCGAGATGAGCCGAGACTTCTTTGTGCAATGCGAACGGGACGAAGGACTGGAGCTGTATGATCAGGGGCGCGATATCTGCGGCCAGCGCGCGGTCATTCTGCGCAAGGCCTGACTGCCGGGACGGCAGGTCAGGGTCAGGAATACCCCCATCGTGCGGTAGGTGTTGCGCTGCTATTGTCACTTCAGTCACGCACCCTGGGGGGGACCGCCATGCAATTTGCCGTGTTTTCGTTTGTCTGGTTTTCAGTATCTGCTTTGGCGGTCTTCACTCTGGTATGAGTGACGGGGTTGGTGCGCTTCGTGCGCGCCAGCCCTCGGTCCGGCCGAAGTCAGGCCGCAATCAGCGCCAGCGCCCATCCCGCCATGCCGATCTGTGCAAGTTGGATGACGACGCTCAGCCCATGCAGCATCTTGAACCTCCCGGCATTTCCCGCGTCGGTCGCCGCGTTGATCTGGAGCATCAGCATTTGGCGCGCATAGGCCGTGCTGAGTGCAATGCCGATCAGCAGCCAGGCGGCCAATGTGCTGACGGTGTAGGCGACCGCCCCCGTTACGGCAGCCGTGCCGATCACCCAGAGGTAATAGTGCGGGAATGTGTTGCGGATGCCGCGCCGCGCGTCGTCCGGGCCGTAAACGGCAAAGAGCACAGCGGCAAATCCGAAGGAAAACAGGGTCATCCCGCCAAAAAGCAGGGCAGCGAGCAGCAAGGCGAGCGTGGTCATGTGTCAAATCCTCCTGAGCGGTGGCACTTAGGCCGTCTGCCCATGGATCAAGCAGGTTTGATCCGCGCAGATTGCCGCATGATGTTTGCGCATACCCGCTATCTTGATGTTTTTTCGTGTCTGACCACGACAATTTGTGCCAAAAAACTGGGGACAGTTTGCCCGGCCCCATTGCACCCTTGCCCCACCCGCGTCAGGATGCACCTTGAAACCCATGGGCCGCGATCACAGATCAAGCAGTCCGACACACGGAGACAGCCATTGGTTGCCGCAAAGCGGGACTGCGCTGTCTTGCCAATGATAAGGAACTTTTGAGCATGCAAGAGCCACTCAACGCCTCTTACCCGGTGCTGCCGTTGCGCGATATCGTGGTCTTCCCCCACATGATCGTGCCGCTTTTTGTGGGCCGCGACAAATCTGTCCGTGCGCTGGAAGAGGTCATGGCCGACGACAAGCAGATCCTGCTGTCAAGCCAGGTCGACCCGTCCGAGGATGATCCCGAAGCCACCGGCATCTACAAGGCCGGCGTGCTGGCCAATGTGCTGCAACTGCTGAAGCTGCCCGATGGCACCGTGAAGGTGCTGGTCGAGGGGCAGGCGCGGGTGCGCATCACCGAATATCTGGACAACGACAATTTCTTTGAGGCGCGTGCCGAGTATCTGACCGAGATGCCGGGCGATATCGCCACGACCGAGGCGCTGTTGCGGTCCGTCGCCGACGAGTTCGAGCGCTATGCCAAGGTCAAGAAGAACATCCCCGAAGAGGCGCTGGCCGCCGTGGGGGAGACAACCGAGCCTGCGAAGCTGGCCGATCTGGTGGCCGGGCATCTGGGCATCGAAGTTGACCAGAAACAGGACCTGCTTGAGACGCTGGCGGTGAGCGAGCGACTTGAGAAGGTCTATGGCCTGATGCAGGGCGAGATGTCTGTCTTGCAGGTCGAAAAGAAGATCAAGACCCGCGTGAAGTCCCAGATGGAGCGGACGCAACGCGAATACTACCTCAACGAACAGATGAAGGCGATCCAGCAAGAGCTGGGCGACGGCGAGGACGGCAAGAACGAAGTTGCTGAACTTGAAGCGAAAATCGCCGAGACCAAGCTGTCGAAAGAGGCGCGCGAGAAGGCGGAAGCAGAGCTGAAAAAGCTCAAGAACATGTCGCCGATGAGCGCCGAAGCCACGGTTGTGCGCAACTATCTGGACTGGATGCTGTCGATCCCGTGGGGCGTGAAATCCCGCGTGAAGAAAGATCTTGGTCGCGCGCAGAAGGTGCTGGATGACGACCATTATGGCCTTGAGAAGGTCAAGGAGCGGATCGTCGAGTATCTGGCGGTGCAGCAGCGTTCGAAGAAGATGAAGGGCCCGATCATGTGTCTGGTTGGCCCTCCCGGTGTGGGCAAAACGTCGCTTGGGAAATCGGTTGCCAAGGCCACGGGACGTGAGTTTATCCGTATCTCGCTTGGCGGCGTGCGCGACGAAAGCGAAATTCGCGGGCACCGTCGAACCTATATCGGGTCCATGCCTGGCAAGATCATTCAGGCGCTGAAAAAGGCCAAGACGACGAACCCGCTGATCCTGCTGGATGAGATCGACAAGATGGGGCAGGATTTCCGCGGCGACCCGGCGTCGGCCATGCTTGAGGTGTTGGACCCGGAGCAGAATGGCACGTTTGTGGACCACTATCTGGAGGTGGAATACGACCTGTCGAATGTGATGTTCCTGACCACGTCGAACTCGTACAACATGCCGGGCCCACTTTTGGATCGGATGGAGATCATTCCGCTCGCGGGTTACACGGAAGATGAAAAGCGCGAGATTGCCAAGCAGCATCTCATTGCCAAGCAGGTCAAAAACCACGGTCTGAAGGGCAAGGAGTTCGAACTGCAGGACGATGCGCTGTCCGACATCATCCGGTACTACACCCGCGAGGCGGGCGTGCGGAATCTGGAGCGCGAGATTGCCAAGGTGGCGCGGAAATCGCTGACCAAGATCATCAAGAAAGAGGTTGAAGAGGTCGCTGTAACCTCAGAAAATCTCGACGATTTTCTTGGGGTTCGCAAGCATCGTTATGGTCTTGCGGAACAGGATGATCAGATTGGTGTCGTGACCGGATTGGCATGGACGTCGGTAGGTGGCGACCTGCTGCATATCGAGGCGCTGAAGCTGCCGGGCAAGGGTCGGATGAAGACCACCGGCAAGCTGGGTGATGTGATGAAGGAATCCATCGACGCGGCCAGTTCCTATGTCCGGTCGATCAGTCCGGAGATCGGGGTAAAGCCGCCGCTCTTTGACAAGACCGATATCCACGTGCACGTCCCCGATGGGGCGACGCCCAAAGACGGACCCAGCGCAGGTCTGGCCATGGTGACGTCCATCGTGTCGGTGCTGACCGGTATTCCGGTGCGCAAAGACATCGCGATGACGGGCGAGGTGAGCTTGCGTGGGAACGCGATGCCCATCGGTGGTCTGAAAGAGAAGCTGCTGGCGGCGCTGCGCGGCGGGATCAAGACCGTTCTCATTCCTGAAGAGAACGAGAAGGATCTGGCCGATATTCCTGACAACGTGAAAGAGGGGTTGGAGATCATTCCTGTCGAACACGTGAGAGAGGTGCTGAAGCGTGCACTGGTGTCGAAACCGGATGCCATCGAGTGGGACGAGGCGGCCGAGGAAGCAGCAGCTGCTGCAGCGGCGGCGGCGCGAGACACGGGCACCGGCGCCACGGCGCACTAAGCGATAGATCACTCACACAGAAAGGCGCGCAAGCCGGTGCTTGCGCGCCTTTTTTACGATCTGGTTGCAAAGGCAATGGGCGGTACCGTGTCAAAGCAGCACCAAATGGCGACTGAATTTCACGGTTGTGGAACCAGCAAGAGTTTCAAGTTAAGGTCAACGCCAAGCAGTCCAACGACATGAGGCCGAAAATGGCAACCCGCACCACGAAATCCACGACCAAGACGACAGGCACCAGCACGCGCAAGCCGCGTGCGACGTCGACGACAACCAAGACGGCGGCGAAATCCCCGACATCCACCACCAGAACGACAACCACGTCCAAAACGACGGTTGTTGTCGATGCGCCGACGCCGGTCGTGTCCGGGCCGATGATGCGCAAGAAGGAATTGGTCGAGGCGGTTGTCGCGCGCAGCGGTTTGAAGAAAAAAGACGTCAAACCGGCGGTCGAGGCGACCCTGGCGGTGCTGGGGGATGCATTGAAAGAGGGGCGCACGCTGAACCTGGAACCCATGGGCAAGGTCAAGATCAACCGCGAAAAGATGCTGGCATCAGGCCGCATGATGGTCGCGCGCATTCGCCAACGTGATCCACAGCCCCATGATGCAACAGAGGCGACGGACACCGCAGCGTCGCCAGACACCAGCGCGGAATAGTTTTTGGCGCAGCGCTCTTGCATGGTCCTGCGCCATTGGCTAAGACGCGCAAGCTTGGGTGATTAGCTCAGTGGTAGAGCGCTTCGTTCACATCGAAGATGTCAGGAGTTCGAATCTCTTATCACCCACCATTTACACCTGCCGTGCTGCATGACACCGGGCCGAGTTTTGTGAGCCTGACCGACGCGCGCCGCCTCTGGCGGCACTCTGGGTCAGGAGTTCAACTCTCTTATCACCCACCATCCAAAGCACACTGCGCAGTGTGCTTTGGTCGTTTCAGGGGACTTGATCTTGGCCTTTCAACCGATTTACGTGATGCGCCACGGAGAGACTGTCTGGAACGCCGAAGCGCGGTTTCAGGGCGCGCTTAACTCCCCTTTGACCAAGACGGGCCGGGCGCAGGCGCAGCAACTCGCCGATATTCTGGCGGGCCATGACCTAAGCGGGTTCGATGTGCGCGTCAGCCCACAGGGCCGCGCCTTTGAAACGGCGGCGATCGCGCTGGCACGGCAGGTGTTGGAACTGCATACTGATGCGCGCTTGCGCGAAATCGGCGTGGGGCTTTGGTCCGGTAAGTTGAGAAGCGAGGTCGCACCTGTCGGCGCCGCGCAGGACGACACGCCGGACGGCCCGCTTGCCCTTTATGAACATGCGCCGGAGGGCGAAGGCTTTGCAGCCCTGCGTGCCCGGTGCCAGGATTTCCTTGGCAGTCTTACGGCGCCTACTTTGTGCGTGACCCATGGGATCACGTCGCGCATGGTGCGTGCGGTTGCTTTGGGCCAGCCTTCGGCTAATTTGGGTGATCTGCCGGGGGGGCAGGGCATGGTTTATGTGGTCGAAGACGGGGTGCATCGGCGCCTGTGACATTGCACTTGCGAACCGGGTGCCCCTTGTCCTAAAAGCGCGTCGGACGGGTCGTTAGCTCAGTTGGTAGAGCGCTTCGTTTACACCGAAGATGTCGGGAGTTCGAGCCTCTCACGACCCACCATACACCTTACGTTCTGTTCGACGACAGCTGCCGTGACCTGTCTCGGAGGCTTGATGGCGCGTGCTGTATTTGAGGGTACTGGCCCTGGCCAATTGTTACTCGGACTGCGAACCTTTTTCGCGCTGCACCGGCCTGCGCCATTGTTGGCGCCGGCGTGGAAACTTCATCGGTCTGCGTGTATTGTTGTGATAAACAATGGCCCATTGGGGGATGGACATGGCACATGAAGCGCTGGAAGCCATTCGGGCCGAAACGGATACCAGTGCTCTATGGGCATTGATGCAGACCTATTTCCGCGACCGCGGCGTCACCAAGATCAGCTACCACCACTTTTCCGGCAATGTGCAGGCCGAACGTGCGGTCAATGTGAACGCATCCGGGTTTTCCGACGAATGGGTCTGTCACTACATTGACCAGAAGCTGTATGTCGTCGATCCCATCACGGAACTAGCCCAAAGCGTCACGAGCCCCTTCCGATGGTCGCACATCCGCGATCTGATGCGCCTGACGCCGGCGCAGATGCGCTATCTGAATGAGATGCGAGAGGCTGGTGTCGGTGACGGGATTGCCTTTCAGGTCTTTGGTCCCGGGCTACGCAACGGGTATGTCGGGCTTGGCGTCGATCGACCGCAGGATTTTCCAAGCGACGCGGGCGTGCTGGACTTTCAGGTTGTGGCACAGGCCGGGCACATCCGGTATTGCGAGCTTAATCCGCCGACACTGTCCCCCGGTGATCTGTCCCCGCGCGAGCGTCAGATCCTGCGCTGGATCGCGCGCGGCAAATCGAACAGCAGCATCGCCGATATTCTTCTGTTGTCCCCGCACACGGTCGACACGCTTGTGCGTCGCATCTTTGGCAAATTGGGCGTTTCCGACCGGACAACAGCCGCAATTCAGGGCGTGGGTGCGGGGTTGATCCTGCTGTGACCGAAGGGCGATGTCACGTAAGCGCGTGACATGACAGCGCTGTCCCATCTTGCATACACAACGCCCAGTATTTTAGTGCGGAGTGTTTGCCTGTGATACCCAGTCCCATCGCCCAGAACGCCATACTTGACGGTTATGTGCAGCAGCTGTTGCAGGAATTGGATGCGATGCCGCAGACGGATCGCAGTAGCGCGGCCCTCGCCATCACAGCAAGCCTGCTGGAATACGCGGCCTATGAGATGGCGCAGTCGGACGAGGCGCGGCAGGTTGCCCGCCTTATCCTGTTGGCCGCGGACATGGAAAGTACGGCACGGGATTTGCGTGGCACGCCAAAATCATCCGAGCCGCACTGACACGGCACAGCGCTGGCGCAGATCTGTTAAATGGCGCACAGGGCTGGTGACCGCATGGCGGTTGTGTGCAAGGTGACGCGACTTATCTTTGAGGCTGACACGCCCAAGGAGAAACAGGATGAGCTGGAACCCTGCGCTTGATCCGCACTGCCCAAAAGGTGACGCGGTTGACGCCATCGAAACCGTGATCGTGCCGCGTGCGCGTGATCTTGGCGGGTTTGAGGTCCGCCGCGCGCTGCCTGCGCCGCGCCGCCAGATGGTGGGCCCTTTCATCTTCTTCGACCAGATGGGTCCCGCCGAGTTCGTGACCGGCACCGGCATTGATGTGCGCCCGCACCCGCATATCGGGCTGGCCACCGTCACCTATCTGTACAGGGGCAAGATCCATCACCGCGACAGTCTGGGCACCGATCAGTGGATTGAACCCGGCGCCGTCAACTGGATGGTGGCAGGCCATGGCATCACCCATTCCGAACGCGCTGATGGCGAGGTTCGGCAGAAGCCGCATAGTCTGTTCGGTATCCAGACTTGGGTCGCACTGCCAAAGGATCACGAGGACAACCCGGCCGACTTTCAGCACGCGCCCAAGGACACGCTGCCCGTGTTGGAGGGCGAGGGGAAAGAGGTGCGCCTGATCCTTGGGGATGCCTGGGGGGAGCACGCGCCGGTGCAAACATTTTCCGAGATGTTCTATGCCGATGCCGTGCTTGAGGCGGGCGCGCGCATTCCGCTGCCCGACAACCACGAGGACCGCGGTGTCTATGTGGTGGACGGCTCGGTTACAGTTGCGGGTCAGGTCTATGACGCGGGTCAGATGATGGTGTTCCGGCCGGGCGATGCGATGTCTTTGACCGCGGGTGATCAGGGCGCGCGGTTGATGCTGCTGGGCGGGGCGACGCTGGAAGGGTCGCGTTACATCTGGTGGAACTTCGTGGCGTCCTCGCAGGACCGCATCGACGCAGCCAAGGAAGCGTGGCGCGCAGGCGACTGGGCCCATGGGCGGTTCCAACTGCCGCCCGGAGATGAGGATGAGTTCATCCCGCTGCCCGAGACATGACCCTGCGCTTGCGCCACGCGGTGCCAGAGGACGCACCCGCGCTGGCCGCCTTGCACGCGCGAAGCTGGCGAGCGTCCTACGCACCCTATGTTCCGGCCGAGGCCTTGGGCGCGCCGCTTGAGGCAAATATGTGTGCGCGGTGGGACGTGTGGCCCGCCGATCGTTTGATCTTGTTGGCAGAGGAGGAGGGCGACGTGCTGGGATTTGCCGCCGCGGAGCGGGGAGATGTCCCGTTGCTCGACAATCTGCATGTGGATCCTGATGCGCGCAGCGGTGGGATCGGGGCGCGTTTGCTGCGGATGATGGCGGCGTGCCTCGCGGAAGAGGGCGCATCGGCGTTGCGTTTGATCGTCATTGCCGACAACACGCGCGCCTATCAGTTTTATGTGCGCATGGGCGGGCATGAAGGGCCATCATTCGACGATACGCTGTTGGGTGCCACCTTGCGCATGGTGCCATTCCGCTGGTCGGGTGCCGCCTTTGACGCCCTGGCCGCAGATTTCGACGATCAAGCGGGAAAAGACGCTTGACGGGGCGGGGGGCTGATCATAAACCCGCCAAACGCAGCGGGCGGTTGTAGCTCAGTTGGTTAGAGTACCGGCCTGTCACGCCGGGGGTCGCGGGTTCGAGCCCCGTCAACCGCGCCACTGCTGCCCTCTGGTCCCGGAGAAACGGGCGCGCCGAAAGGCACATGCGCGGTTGTAGCTCAGTTGGTTAGAGTACCGGCCTGTCACGCCGGGGGTCGCGGGTTCGAGCCCCGTCAACCGCGCCACTTTTCCCCACATCGTTGGATGGTTTGTGTCGGAACGAGGGGCCAGCCCCTCGCGCTCCCCGCGGTTTAACTGGCGAAATGAAGTCGGATCAGTAGGTGTAGCCGAGCTGTGCTTCCAGATCGGTGTTGATCTGGCTGCGCAGGTGGTCCACATCCGCCGCGCGCCATGTGTCTGGTAGGGCCGGGCGATCGGGTACAGCCGCTTTGAATCTCGAGCCGAGCCGTTTGATGACAGGGCGGTAGTCCGGGCGCGGGGCCGTGGTGCCCAAAGCGCTGGTGAGGGCGGCAAGTGTTGCCTGGGGCTGTGCTTGCGCGTCTTCCATGCGGATCACGGTGCAGGTGCAATCGCGGTTGAGCAGGGACAGCATGGCTTGCAGCTTGGCCGTGCGCAAGGCGAACAGCGTGTCAAAGCGTGCGCCGGTCATGGGGTGACGGTCGTGTTGCAAAGGGGCGCCGATGCTGTGTTCGGCAATCAACCCTTCGAAATAGCGGGGGCGGTCGATGATCGTGTCCCAGGGTGCGCGGATGAAGTCCGAGAATGTCATGGCCTGCATCGCGGGCGTCGTGTGCCATGGTTTGGAGAACATCGACCGCGCCCATGTATCAGCGCGGCGGACCGAGATGATCACAGCCATGTCCGCAGGCACCGCCATCATGTGGGGAAAGCCGTGCTTCCATCCGAGCGCTTCGATCGGTTTTAACTCGGTGTTGCGGCCGAGCAGTCGTTTTACGAAATTGGTGCCTGACGACCGTTCGCCGATGACCTGGTAGCGCGTGATCGGTGTGCTGCCCGTGCGCACCACGTGCAGTCCGGTCTGAGCGAAATCTGGGGGCAGGGTCATGCGCGGCCTTTGCAGGAAATTAGCGATTCTCTTGTGAGGGTCCTTGCGGTAGGGTGCGCAAAAAGAACCCTTTTGGCAGGACCTTAGCAGATGCAGACAGTGGCCGCTGTGACGATGGTGCGCGATGACGCGTTTTTCCTAAAGGCGTGGCTGCGCCACTACGGTGAGATGTTCGGGCGCGAGAACTGCTATGTCGTCAACCATGGCCACGGGGCCGAGGTGGCAACACTGGCGGAGGGATGCAATGTGATTGGCATTCCGGGTGATCCGCACAAGAACTTCGACGTCAAGCGTTGGGGGCTTTTGAACAACCTAGTGGGCGGTTTACGGCGCTATTACCGCCACGTCATCGTCGGAGACGTGGATGAGTTGGTGGTGCGCGACCCGGAGGCTGGCGGCAGCTTGCTCGATCTTCTGGAGGGTGCGCCGGAGGGCCGCGTGCTCACGCCCCTGGGCCTTGAGGTCATTCACCGCATCGACATCGAACAGGACGAGATCACCGGCCAGATCATCGGCCCGCGCCGTCACGTGCGCCCGGCGCCGCATTATTCGAAACCCTGCATCATATCCGCCCCGGTCAAGATTGCGCGCGGGGGGCATTTTACGCAGGCCGACAAGCTGTTCACGCCGGATGAGTTGTATCTACTGCATCTGAAATTCTGTGATTTCGGGGCCTATGTCGGCGTTATGGATCACCGCAATGCCGTCACGGATGACCTGAATGCCTCGGTCAAGGAGGCGTCTATCGGGCGCCATTGGTTTGCAGCATCGCGGGGAGAGGACCGGGCTGTTTTTGACGATTTTGCGAAGTTGGAGATGGTGAACGGCTTCGATATGCGTCCGCTGCGCCGCAAGATGCAGCGCACCTTCAAGCCGCGGGGTGACACCGGATATTACCATTTCGACCGGCCCGACTATGGCACGCAATACATTCTGCCTGATCGGTTTGTCGGGGTGATCTGACGCGCATGGCGCAGGGTGTCTGCGCCTTACGATTGCGCCTTCAGGAATGTCGAGAGTGCGTGCGCCGTTTCGCAGGGATGTGTGTCCGGAAAGAAGTGGCCGCCCGGCAGCCCTTGCGCCTGCATCCTGCCGAGCCTGTCGGCCCACGTGGCCGGTACGTCATAGGCGCGGCCCATGATCCCATCTGATCCGTAAAGGACAAGCGCGGGGCAGGTGACGGTCCGGTCCAGATCGGCGGCGTCGAGGTCGAAGTCAACCGCGATGGCGGCGCGGTAGTCATTGCACATGGTGCGGATGCAGTCGGGATTGCGCCAGGATCTGCGGTAGGCGCTCAGGGCATCCACGTCGAACCCGCCCATGCCGCCGCCCCATCCGGCAAGGCAGCTTTCGAAGAAGGCGTCCGGGTCGTGGCCGATCATGGTTTCAGGCAGCGGCGCGGGTTGGGCGAGGAAAAACCAGTGATAATATGCCGTTGCGACCTGTTGTGAAAGCTGATTCAGCAGGTGGTGGGTGGGCACGATGTCCATCACCGTCAGCGACAGGATGGCTTCCGGCGCGTCGAGCGCCATGCGGTGTGCGGTGCGCCCACCCCTGTCGTGGCCCACGAGGTGGAATTGGTCGAAACCCAGATGTGTCATCAGCGCGCGTTGGTCGGTTGCCATGTGGCGAAAGCTCATGTCCTCTATCCGCGCAGGTTTGGTGCTGGCGCCGTAGCCGCGCAGGTCGGCCGTGATGACTGTGAAGTCTTCCGCCAAGGGGGGTGCTATGGCGTGCCACATGGCGCGGGTTTGCGGGAAACCGTGGAGCAGCAAGACGGGGGGGCCTTTGCCGGTCACATCGTAGGCTATGGTGATGCCGTCTTGGGTTGAAAATTCTGCCATAGTGTTGGTCCTGATTGCGGGCGGAGGCAGGGGGTCAGCCCCCTCGAGCTTGCGCCCTCCGGAGCTTTGGTCGTTCACGGCTCAAACGCTCTCCCAGAGCGTTTGCGAGACGCCGTTCACCCCCCGGAGTTTCTGTGGCTCAGTGAAAGGGATCAGGTCAGCGCGTCGAGGATGCGAGCCCAGCTGCGGATGCCTTTGTGGAAGCTCTCCATGTTGTATTTCTCATTGGGCGAGTGGATCTGGTCGTCGTCCCTGCCGAAGCCTATCAGCATCGGTGTGGTGCCGAGGATGTTCTGGAAATGGCCCGCGATGGGGATGGAGCCGCCGCAGCCGATATAGGCGGCGGGGATGTTCCATTCATCGGTCAGGGCCCTGCGTGCGGCCTCAAATACCGGGTCAGTTGTTTCGGTGACTGACGCGCGACCGGCACCGTGGCCGGTGAAATCAACCGTGCAGTCGGAGGGCAGGGCGTCCGTCACCATTTGGCGGAAGTTGTCGCGGATCGTGTGGGGGTCCTGATCACCGACGAGGCGGAAGCTGACCTTGGCATGGGCCTGCGAGGGCAGCACCGTCTTGAACCCTGCGCCGGTGTAGCCACCCCAGATGCCGTTCACGTCGCAGGTGGGGCGGGACCAGATCATCTCGATCGGGGTGCGGTCCTTTTCGCCTGCGGGCTCGGACAGGCCCACGTCGCTCAAGAACCTGGCGTGATCGAAGGCAAGGCCCTGCCACTGGCTGCGAATATCGTCGGGCAGTTCGGGTACACCGTCGTAAAAGCCTGGCACTGTGACGCGGCCCTGATCGTCATGCAGCGAGGCCAGGATGCGTGTCAGCACGCGGATCGGGTTCATCGACACGCCGCCATACATGCCGGAATGCAGGTCCTTGTCGGGGGCAGTGATCGTGATCTCTTCGCCCAGAAGGCCACGCAACATGGTGACGATGGCGGGCACGCGGCTTTCGAACAGGCCGGTGTCACAGATCAGGGCGAGGTCGGATTTCAGCTCCGCCGCGTTTTCCTGCATGAACGGGACCAGGGAAGGCGAGCCGGATTCCTCCTCCCCCTCGAAGAAGAAAGTGATGCGACAGGGCAGGGTGCCGTGTTCGGCCTTCCAGGCGCGACACGCTTCAACGAACGTCATCAGCTGCCCCTTGTCATCTGACGAGCCGCGCCCTCGGATGACCTTGCCTGCTGGCGTGTCCTCCACCTGCGGATCGAACGGGTCGCGGTCCCAAAGGTCCAGGGGATCCACCGGTTGCACGTCGTAATGGCCGTAAAACAGCAGATGTGGGCCGTCGCCCGCCACATGGCCGACGACCATCGGATGGCCGGGCGTGTCGCGCTTTTCGACATCAACTCCGATGCTTTGCAGATCGGCGACAAGCCAATCCGCCGCCGTCTGGCAATGCCCGGCAAATGCCGGGTCGGTCGAGATCGACGGAATGCGCAAAAGTTCCATCAGCCGTTCGGTGGCGTGTGGCAGATCGCTGTCGATGCGGGACAGAACGGCGTCGAGGGTCATGGCATGTCCTTTTGGTTCGCGTGTTGCGGTCACAGTACGGCGCGGCGGGCCGGTGTCCAGAGCTTGATCTGGGTCAAGGCAATCGGGGCGCGGGTCGGGAATACCGGACCTGCGACATGACGCGCATTTGATTAGCATTGAAGCGCATACTCGCAATCTATATTCGTTCTAAAACGCGGTGTAAGTGCGCCGCATCAAGACCAAAATGGAGCCTCGCGTGGACTACACCGCCAAATTGGACGACGCCCTGCAACGCCTGCATGACGAGGGCCGCTACCGGACCTTCATCGACATCGAGCGGCAAAAGGGCCAGTTTCCCCATGCGGAGTGGACACGGCCTGATGGCTCCAAGGCACCGATCACTGTGTGGTGTGGCAACGACTATCTTGGCATGGGGCAGAACCCGATTGTCCTTCGTGCCATGCACGAGGCGATTGATGCCACGGGCGCTGGCTCCGGCGGGACACGCAACATCTCTGGCACCACAGTGTATCACAAGCGTCTTGAGGCGGAACTGGCCGACCTGCATGGCAAGGATGCTGCGCTACTGTTCACTAGCGCCTATATTGCCAATGACGCGACGCTCAGCACGCTGCCCAAACTGTTCCCGGGGCTCATCATCTATTCCGATGCGCTGAACCACGCCTCGATGATCGAAGGTGTGCGCCGCAACGGCGGGGCGAAGCGCATCTTCCGTCACAATGACGTGGAACACCTGCGCGAGTTGCTGGCCGCTGATGACCCCGACGCGCCGAAGGTGATCGCGTTTGAATCGATCTACTCCATGGACGGTGATTTCGGCCCCATTGAAGAGATTTGCAATCTGGCCGACGAGTTTGGTGCGCTGACATACATCGACGAAGTGCATGCCGTGGGTATGTACGGTCCCCGCGGCGCGGGTGTGGCCGAGCGTGACGGTTTGATGCACCGCATCGACATCATCAATGGGACGCTGGCAAAAGCGTATGGCGTCATGGGTGGATACATTGCGGCATCAGAGAAAATGTGTGATGCCATAAGATCTTATGCGCCGGGCTTCATCTTCACCACGTCGCTTCCACCCGCGATCGCTGCCGGCGCTGCGGCTTCGGTCGCCTTTCTCAAGACGGCGGAGAACCTGCGCGCGGATCATCAGGCACAGGCCAAGGCGCTGAAGCTGCGGCTCAAGGGGATGGGCCTGCCGATCATCGACCATGGCAGCCACATCGTGCCGGTCATGGTGGGCAACCCGGTCCACACCAAGATGCTGAGCGACATGCTGCTGGAAGACCACGGCATTTACGTGCAGCCCATCAACTTCCCGACGGTGCCGCGCGGAACAGAGCGATTGCGCTTTACCCCATCACCGGTCCACGGCCCTACGGAGATAGATGCGCTGGTGCACGCAATGGATAAATTGTGGTCTCACTGTGCGCTGAATCGCGCCGAGAGTGCGGGATAATTCACTAAAATTCGCAAATTGCGTTGCCATGTGGTACCGTCTGTTCAACAACAGAGGCGGGACGAATCGAGTGGGATCGGTTCGTGAATTCGTGGGACAACGGGGCAGCGTTATGATCGGGCGCAAATCCGACATCACCAAAATTGAAGAAAACGTCGAGCCAAAGGGCTTTGACGATTTTGAATTGCGTCTTGGTGACATCATGCGCGGCGAACGTGCCACGATGGGCAAGTCGCTGTTGGATGTGCAGCGCGAGCTTCGGATCAAGGCCAGCTACATTGCGGCCATTGAGGCCTGCGACCCCGACGCCTTCGACACGCCAGGTTTTATCGCGGGCTATGTCCGCTCTTACGCGCGCTATCTGGACATGGATCCCGACCGCGCGTTCAACACGTTCTGCGCCGAGAGTGGCTTTGCCGTGGCGCATGGCATGTCCGCCGAGGCGTCAGTCGTCAAAAAGGCCGCGCGCGAGGATCGCCTGCAAAAACCGCACGGGGCGGACATCTTTGCAGCCCCGGCCACGCCGTTTGTGCCGGCCGGCGATGCGGTGTGGTCGCATATCGAACCGCGGGCCATCGGGTCGTCGCTCGTGCTGCTCGCCTTGATCGGTGGCATTGGCTTTGGCGGCTATTCTGTGCTGCAAGAGGTGCAGCGCGTGCAGGTTGCGCCCGTTGACCAAACCCCCGTTGTGCTGTCCGACCTCGATCCGCTGAGCAGTGCGACCCCGGCACAGCCAGAGCAGGGGCCTTCCATCGAAACACCGCGCGCGGACGCGCTTGACCGGCTTTACCGGCCGCAGGCCCTTGACGTGCCGGTTCTGGTGGCGCGCGATGCGCCCATCGCAACGCTGGATCCCCGTGAATTCGGCACCTTTGCCGCCCCTGAACCCGTGGACAGCGTCCCGTCCTTCGGTGGCTCGACCATCACCGGCATCGACCGCGCCTTGGCCGAAGCCGTGGCGCCGACCGTTCCGCAGGTCGTGGAAGAGGCGGCGCCCGCCCTGACCATGGTTGCCGTGCGTCCTTCCTGGGTCCGGGTCCGGTCCGCCGACGGCACGGTGATCTTTGAGGCGACGATGCAAGCCGGAGACAGCTGGGAAGCGCCCCTGACAGAAGAACCGCCAACGCTGCGGACCGGCGAAAGCGGAGCCATCTATTTTGCCATGAACGACAAGTTCTATGGCCCCGTGGGCCAAACGGGTGCCGTGACCTCTAATCTTCCGCTTGAGATCGCGGGGCTGAAGGAAACGTACCTTCCGGTCGACGTGAACTCGGACCAGGGTCTGGTCCGTTATGCCGAAGCCCTGGCTGCGGCACCGACGCAAGACACCGAATAGTCACCGCTGCCCCATTGCCGGGGTGCCTTGAGCTGTCTATCTTTCCTGACAACTGCAGATGCGAACGGGGTCCCTCATGTCGCTGAACCACATCCGTCCGTGGCGCAATATCTATCGCCGGACCAGCCGTCAGATCATGGTTGGCAATGTGCCCGTCGGGGGCGACGCGCCGATTACGGTGCAGACGATGACAAACACGCTGACCACCGATGCCGCAGCCACTATCGCGCAGGTGCAAGCCGCGGCAGAGGCCGGGGCCGATATCGTCCGCGTCTCTGTCCCGGACGAGGGATCGTCGAAGGCGCTGAAGGAGATCGTCGCCGAAAGCCCCGTGCCCATCGTCGCTGACATCCATTTCCACTACAAACGCGGGATCGAAGCGGCAGAGGCCGGGGCCGCCTGCCTGCGCATCAACCCCGGCAACATCGGGTCCGAGGACCGCGTCAAGGAGGTCATCAAGGCCGCCCGCGACCACAATTGTTCTATCCGCATCGGTGTGAATGCCGGGTCACTCGAAAAGCACCTGCTTGAGAAATATGGCGAGCCGACGCCCGACGCGATGGTCGAATCCGGTCTCGACCACATCAAGATCCTGCAGGACAACGACTTTCACGAATTCAAGATCAGCTGCAAGGCGTCCGATGTGTTCATGGCCGCCGCAGCCTACCAAAAGCTGGCGGAGGCGACGGACGCCCCCATCCACCTTGGCATCACCGAAGCGGGCGGGTTGACCACTGGCACCATCAAGTCGGCCATCGGGTTGGGCAACCTGCTTTGGATGGGCATCGGCGACACAATCCGCGTGTCCCTGTCCGCCGATCCGGTGGAAGAGGTAAAGGTTGGCTATGAGATCCTCAAATCCTTGGGCCTGCGCCACCGCGGTGTGAATATCATCTCCTGTCCGTCTTGCGCGCGGCAGGGCTTTGACGTGATCAAGACGGTTGAGGTGCTCGAAGAACGGCTGGCCCATATCAAGACGCCCATGAGCCTGTCGATCATAGGTTGCGTGGTGAACGGGCCGGGCGAGGCGCTGATGACCGATGTGGGCTTTACCGGCGGTGGGGCCGGGCACGGCATGGTCTATCTGGCGGGCAAGCAAAGCCACAGGATGGACAACGACCAGATGGTCGATCACATCGTGGAAGAGGTCGAGAAGAAAGCTGCGGAATTGGATGCTGCCAGTGCGGCAGGGGCGCAAGCGGCAGAGTAGGGCGGCGTTTTTTTTGGAAAGAAAACGGACCGGAATTTGTTCAAAAAATTCCGGTCCACCGCTGAACGGGTCAGCCGCGTTTTTCGTCGACCAGCGCCTGCATCTCGTCAAAGGGCAGGAAGCCGCGCAGCAACTCGTCCTGCAAAACGAAGGTGGGCGTGCCGGTGATCTGCAGCCGTTGGGCCAGGGCGCGCGTCTGTCGGATCTCGTCCGTGACCTCTTCGCTGTCCATATGCGCCTCGATCGCATCGGCATCGAGGCCGAAGGTCGACGCCATACGGCGCAATGTGCGCATGGACACATCGCCCGACATCTCCATCAGCGCGTCCGTGACGCCCTTGTACGCCTCGGACCCCGCGATCTGTTTCGTGGCAACGGCAAAGCGGGAGGCCAGCAGGGATTGCTCGCCGAGAATGGGGAACTCCTTGACGATCAGGCGGATATTGCCGTCCGTTTCCAAAAGCTTGGCCACTTCGCCATGGGCGCGTTTGCAGAACCCGCAGCGATAGTCCAGAAACTCGACCAGCGTGATGTCCCCCTCGGGATTGCCGCCCACATAGCTGAACCCGTCGTTAAAGATATCCTCGGCATTGTCGGCCACCAGTGACAGGTCCGCTTGCGCCTGCGCCGTTGCTTGCCGTTCTTCCAACACCTGCACCGCGTCCATGATCACCTGCGGATTGTCCATCAGGTAGGCGCGCACCTCCTCGCGGAAAATCTGGCGCTCTTCATCCGTCATGTTGTTGAGGTCCAGCGCAAAAGCAGGGAGCGCAAGCGAGGCCGCCAGCGCGGCAGAGGCAAGAGTGCGAAGGAACATCGGCTATCTCCGTTTGTTGCGCTTTTCGGCGCGTTCAGAGGCAAGGAGCACATCCTGCGCCCGTTGCCAAGGGCCGGACCCGACAGCCAGCAGCCCGGTGGCGCGTTTGGCATGGATCCCGGCATCTTCGAGGCGCCCGCGCAGGGCGTATCGTTCGGCCGTGATCAGCGATGCCATGCCGCGCTGGCCGGACCGGGCATAGGCCACGCTCAGATCCCGCAGCATGGAGCCGTCGCGAAAGTCGATGCGACGCGCCTGCTCAAGCGCGGGCAGGGCCGCGCGCGCATTGCCCGCCGCCAGCAGGGCCCGCCCGTAACCGGCCTGCAACAGCCCGTCATTGGGGCGCAATTGCACCGCGCGCGCATGGGTGTTGGCTGCCGCCGCAAACTGCTGGGTCTCCATCAGGATTTGGCCCTTCAGGTCATATAGAAACGGGTCGGTGGGGCGCAGGGCGATGGCCCTGTCGATGGCGGAAAGCGCGCGCCTTGTGTCCGAGTTGCGGTGCCGCGCCATTGCTTCGCGCATAAGGGCGATGTCCTGATATCCGGTCTCACCTAAGCGGTTCAGCGTCCAGCTTGGCCTGCGGCTGTAGGCGGTCAGCTTGCCCTTGGCGCGCATGAACCAGTAATCCCAGGCCGCCGCATCGCTCGCACCGCCAGTGCCATAGGCTGCCGCAAACCCTTCAATCGCGCGCAATCTATCACGGCTCAGCGGGTGTGACCGCACATAGGGGTCCTGCCGGCTCTCGCTCAGCGCTTCCTGACCGCGAAACAGGCGAAACACGTCCAGCATACCCGTCACGTCGATCCCGGCGCTGCGCAGATACCGCGCGCCCGATTGGTCGGCCGAGCTTTCCTCGGCCCGCGTGTGCCGCAGAAAGGCGCGCTCGGCCGCACTCTGCGTGCCGATCCCGATGGCCACGGCCCCTTCGCCAGCGCCCGCCGCCGCTGCCAGAATGGCCAGCGCCTGGCCCAGCCCCGCAGCGGTGCGCGCATTGCCGATATTTGTCATCCGCCGCGTGATGTGCCCGTTCGCGATATGGGCCGCTTCATGCGCGATCACCGCCTGTAGCATCGCGGCCCGGTCCATGCGGCTGATGAGGCCGGAGTGGATGTAGATGGCGTCGTTGCTGATCACAAAAGCGTTGAGCGAACTGTCATCGACCACCAGGATCTTGGTGCGGGATGCACTCAGGCCCGCCGCTTTGAGGACGGGCGCTGCGACCTGCGCAAGCGCGTATTCCATGTCCGCGTCGCGCAACAGAGTGACCGCGCGCGCGGGCAAGGCAAGCGCGAGCGATACGATCAGGATTGACGCCACCCGCGTCAGGGTATGAAAGGTCATGGCCCGGATCATAGGAGACCCCATGCGAACCTCAAGACGCAGCGATGTCGATCCCTTCATTGTGATGGACGTGATGGAGGCCGCACGGGCAGCCGAGGACGCCGGGCGGCACATCATTCATATGGAAGTGGGCCAACCGGGCACCGGTGCACCGCAGGCGGCCATTCGCGCATTGGCCGCGGCAATGGACGCGGGGCCATTGGGCTACACCGTGGCGCTGGGTCTGCCTGCGCTGCGGGCGCGCATCGCCCGGCTTTATGGCGACTGGTACGACATCGACCTGAACCCCGACCGGGTCATCGTCACCTCCGGCGCGTCGGGCGGCTTCGTCCTTGCCTTCAACGCGCTCTTTGACAGCGGCGACCGTGTGGGTATCGGCGCGCCCGGCTATCCAAGCTACCGCCAGATCCTGACGGGGCTGGGCCTGACACCGGTCGATCTGCCGACGAGCGCCGCAAATCGCTACCAACCGGTGCCAGGTGATTTCAACGGGCTGGACCTGCAAGGGCTGCTCGTTGCGTCGCCCGCCAATCCCACAGGCACAATGCTGGACCACGCAGCGATGTCAGACCTGATCGGTGCGACCCAAGGGGCAGGGGCCAGCTTCATCAGCGACGAGATCTATCACGGCATCGAATACGAGGCGCAGGCCGTCAGCGCCCTGAATGTCAGCGACGACGTTTACGTGATCAACTCGTTCTCCAAGTACTTCTCGATGACCGGCTGGCGTATCGGCTGGATGGTTGTGCCCGAGGATCACGTGCGTGTGGTCGAACGGCTGGCGCAGAACATGTTCATCTGCCCCCGCACGCCAGCCAGGTCGCAGCGCTCGCCGCCATGGACGCCGGCGAAGAACTCGAGGCCAATCTCGACGTCTATCGGGCCAACCGGGCGCTGATGCTGGATGGGTTGCAGCAGGCAGGCTTTGACAGGATCGCGCCGCCCGACGGGGCCTTCTACGTCTACGCCGACGTGTCCGATCTGACGCAGGACAGCCGCGCCTTTGCCGCCGAGATCCTCGACAAGGCGGGTGTCGCCGTCACACCGGGGCTCGATTTCGACCCGGTGCGCGGGCACCAGACGCTGCGCTTTTCCTATGCACGCACAACCGAGGACATCGCCGAAGGGCTGCGCAGGCTCAAGGAATTCATGGCAAGCCGCTGAAGGGGGATTCCCGGCGCCGCGTGAACCCGGTAGACTGCCCTTAAAACAAAAAGGGCAGTGGTGATGCGGGCAATCCTGATCGCGGTGATGATGTGGTTATGCGCGGCGGCGGTCCCAGCGCAGGACCTGTCGGGTCTTGCGCGCGTCGACCCGGCGCGCAGCGATATCGCAGACGGGTGGTTTGGCGGGGCCGAGATCACTCTTGGCCTCAGCCAGGGCGTGCCCTTCCGTGTCTTCACCTTGGCCGAGCCACCGCGGCTGGTCGTCGATTTCCGCGAGGTCGATTTCACCGGCATCACACCCGACACGCTGCTGCCCGAAGCCGGACGCATCGCGGCCCTGCGCTTTGGCGCGTTCAAACCGGGCTGGTCGCGCTTGGTCATGGACCTCGCCGAACCCATGGTGCCCGAAACGATTGCCATGCCGGTCGATCCTGCCTCGGGCCGCGCCGATCTGCAGATCACGCTGCGCGGCGCGGACATGACCGCGTTCGCCGCGCAGGCCGGCCCACCCGGTGACGCCGATTGGGGGGTGCAGGCCGCGGCCCCGCCACAGGCCCTCCAGGACGACAGTTTCGTCGTGGTGATCGACCCCGGCCATGGCGGCATTGACCCCGGCGCCGTGCGCGAGACGACCAGTGAAAAGGAACTGATGCTCGATATCGGGATCGCCCTCCGGGACGCCCTGCGGCGGGCAGGCGGGGTCGAGGTTGTGCTGACCCGCGACACCGATACATTCGTGTCGCTGACCGGGCGGGTCGCGCTGGCCCACCAGGTGGGGGCCGATGCGTTCATCTCGCTCCATGCCGACGCGCTCAGCCAGGGGCAGGCGCGGGGTGCGACCGTCTACACCCTGTCGGAAGAGGCGAGCGATGCGGCCTCCGCCCAATTGGCGGCACAACATGATCGGGCGGACATCCTCGCCGGTGTCGATCTCAGCGGCACCGATGATCAGGTGGCCGCGGTCCTCATGGACCTGGCGCGCACCGAAACCATGCCACGCACCGACACGCTCGCAAGCGCGCTGATTGGCGCGATGGACACCGCAGGCGGGCCCATGAACCGACGCCCCCGGCGGGAGGCTGCGTTCTCGGTGCTCAAAAGCGCCGACATCCCCTCGGTCCTGGTCGAGGTGGGGTTCCTGTCGGACGCGCGCGACCTTGCCAATCTGCGCGACCCCGTCTGGCGCGCCGTGATGGTCGAGGCGCTGGCCACCGGTATCCTGCAATGGCGCGACGATGACCTGGCCATGCAGCCGCTGATCCGGCAATAGCCGTTCACATCGGCGGGATCGCGCGGCGTTGCTTTTGACCCTGTTCGCCGCCTCGCGTATACCCTGATAAAAGCAACCGTAGATAACAGGTGCGAGCGGTCATGTTTCGGTTCATTCTTTCCTTCTTTGGCGGCATCTTCACCACGGTGACGATGGGTATCGCGATGGTCGCGCTGTCTGTTGGTGCCGTGTTCTGGATGTATGGCCGCGACCTGCCCAGCCACGAGTCGCTGGCCCAATACCAGCCCGCCACGATCAGCCGCATCTATTCCGGTGAGGGGCAGATCATCGACGAGTTTGCGCAGGAACGGCGCCTGTTTGCCCCTGCCGATACGATTCCCGATCTGGTGAAACAGGCGTTCATCTCTGCCGAGGACAAGAATTTCTACACACATGACGGCTATGACCTGCGCGGGATCGGTGCGGCGGCCTATGATGCGGTGCGCAGCCGCGGCCAAGACGTGCGCGGCGCCTCGACCATCACCCAGCAGGTTATGAAGAACTTCCTTCTGTCCGGCGACCGCCAGGCCGAACGCAAGATCAAGGAGATCATCCTCGCGGCTCGCGTCGAAGAGGCGCTGAGCAAGGAAAAGATCCTCGAACTGTACCTGAACGAAATTTTCCTCGGCCAGAACTCCTATGGCGTGGCCGCCGCCAGCCAGACCTATTTCAACAAGACGCTGACCGAGTTGGACCCGCACGAGGCGGCATTCCTCGCCTCCTTGCCCAAGGCGCCGTCGGACTATCACCCCGTGCGCCGCAAGGACCGGCTGATGAACCGCCGCAACTTCGTGCTCAAGGAGATGATGGAAAACGGCTATCTGGACGAGGCAACCTACGAGACCGAAGTCGCGATGCCCCTGCGCTCGGTCCAGAACGGCGACTTTGAAAGCTTCAAGGCCGAACTGCCCCCGCGCGACTACTTCACCGACGAAATCCGGCGCCAGCTGAGCGAGGATTTCGGTGAGGGCGAATTCTTTACCGGCGGCTACACCGTCCGGGCCACCATCGACGCAGAAATGCAGCCCGTCGCCGCCTATGCGCTGCGCCGTCAGTTGGAAACCTATGATCGCGGACTGGGTCAGTGGCGTGGCACCGGCAAGAGCATCGAAGCAGACCAGCTTGGCGAATGGGAAGCGGCCTTGCGCAGCTTGCCCGTGGCCCGCGACATCGACCTGAACGGTGTCTGGCGGCCCGCCGTCGTGCTCGAAATCGAGGATCAGCAACTGCGCCTCGGCATCGAAGGGTGGGCGGACGGCGATCCGGCACCGGTTGTCCCGCGCGAGGACATCCAGTGGATCGCTGGCAACTTCTTTGACAATTTCGAAGTGGGCGACGTGGTGCATGTGCGCGCCATGACAGGGGACAGTGACGGGTCCTTCATCCGCTGGACCTTGCGCCAGGTGCCCCGCGCACAAGGCGGCTTTGTCGCGATGGACGTCAACACGGGCCGCGTGATCGCGATGCAGGGCGGGTTCAGCTACCAGAACTCCGTCTTCAACCGCGCCACACAGGCCAAGCGCCAGCCCGGTTCGTCCTTCAAGCCGTTTGTCTATGCCGCGGCCCTCGACAGCGGCTACTCGCCCGCAACCATCGTCGTGGACGCGCCCATTGAGATCAATACGCCTCAGGGCCTCTGGCGCCCCCGCAACTCGTCCAACAAGTTCTACGGCCCGACGCCCCTCCGCACGGGCATCGAACGGTCGCGGAACCTGATGACCATCCGTCTCGCCGAAGAGGTGGGCATGGACATCGTCGCCGACTACGCCGAACGGTTCGGCGTCTACGACAACATGAACCGTTTTCTTGCCAACTCGCTCGGGTCCGAGGAAACGACGCTCTACCAGATGGTGTCGGCCTACGCGATGTTCGCCAATGGTGGCGAGCGGGTGGAGCCGACGCTGGTTGACCGCGTCCAGGACCGTTTTGGCCGCACCGTCTATCGCCATGACCAGCGCGAATGCCGCGATTGCACCCAGCTGGCCAGCCTTGATCCCGGGTTCGCGCCGCGCGTTGTGTCGAACCGCGAACAGATCATGGACCCTGTCACAGCCTACCAGCTCACCTCGATGATGAAGGGTGTGGTGGACCGCGGCACGGCCTCCGGCACGGTCAAGCTGCCCGTGCCCATCGCGGGCAAGACGGGCACCACCAACGACGCCAAGGACGTGTGGTTCGTGGGCTTTTCCAGCGACATCGTCGCGGGCTGCTACATCGGCTACGACCAGCCCCGCAGCCTCGGCCGTGGCGCCTCGGGCGGTGGCATGTGCGGCCCGGTGTTCAACATCTTCATGCAAGAGGCGATCGCCAAATACGGCGGCGGTGCCTTTGACGTGCCCGACGAGTGCATGTTCATCAAGATCGACCGCTTCACCGGCGCCCGTCTCAGCAATGACGCATCAGGCCCCAACGTCGTCAGCGAATGCTTCCGCGACGGGTTCGAGCCCACATTCGGCATCACCTTCGACGGCGGTTTCGCGATGGGCGCGGACCTGCCGCTCTTTGAGGAAGCGGGTGGCGGCGGCCGCGAGGTGACCACCTCCACTGGCAAAAAGGCGGTCGTCGGACCCAAGGCAAACTTCGGCACGCTCAGCTCGGGCGGCCTCTACTGATCGCCATGCGCCAACTGATCTTGTAGGCCCGTCCGGCATGAGCTATCCCAAGGCTCTGCCAGGAAGGGTTGGACATGCGGGCCGAGATTCAGAACGTCGTCGAAGAGATTGAAAAGTCAGTGGCTTTGCTGGCCCAACGGCTCGATGTCGAGACGGCCCAGCACCGGCTCGAAGAGTTCAACGCGCGGGTCGAGGACCCCAATCTCTGGGACGATCCCGACGCGGCACAGAAGCTGATGCGCGACCGCCAGATGCTGGTCGACGCCATGGACACCCATAACAAGATCAAACAGGACCTCGCCGACAACATCGAACTGATCGAGTTGGGCGAGATGGAAGAAGACGCCGAGGTCGTCGCCGACGCCGAAGTCGCGATCAAGTCGCTTGCTGAAACCGCCGTGCAGAAAGAGCTGGAGGCGCTCCTGGACGGCGAGGCGGACGGCAACGACACCTTCCTCGAGATCAACTCGGGCGCGGGCGGCACCGAAAGCTGCGACTGGGCCGCCATGCTCGCCCGCATGTATGTCCGCTGGGCCGAAAAAAAGGGCTACAAGGTCGAACTGCAATCCGAATCCGCGGGTGAAGAGGCGGGGATCAAATCCGCCACCTATAAGATCAGCGGCACCAACGCATATGGCTGGCTGAAATCCGAAAGCGGCGTGCACCGGCTGGTCCGCATCAGCCCCTTCGACAGCGCCGCCAAACGGCACACCAGCTTCACCTCCGTGGGCGTCTACCCGGTCGTGGACGACAATATCGAGATCGAGGTGAACCCCGCCGACATCCGCATCGACACCTACCGGTCCTCGGGCGCAGGCGGCCAGCACGTGAACACCACCGACTCCGCCGTACGGATCACGCACGCCCCCACGGGTATCGTCGTGACCAGCTCGGAAAAGTCGCAGCACCAGAACCGCGACATCGCGATGAAGGCGCTCAAAAGCCGTCTCTACCAGATGGAACTTGACCGCCGCAACGCCGCCGTGAACGAGATGCACGAGAACAAGGGGGATGCAGGCTGGGGCAACCAGATCCGCTCTTACGTTCTGCAACCCTACCAGATGGTCAAGGACCTGCGCACCAACTTCGAGACATCCGATACCAAGGGCGTGCTTGACGGCGACCTTGATGGGCTCATGGCGGCCACGCTAGCCTTGGACGTGTCGGGCAAGTCCCGGGCAGAGGCGCAGGGCGACTAACGCCCCCGGCCTGCCAAACCAGAGGGAGGCCACCAGATGATCGAACAAGGCGCACTGGCGCTTCGGGCGCGGATGGACGCGGGCGAGATGTCGGCCAGTGACCTGATGGCCGAAACGTTGACGCGGATCGACGCGGTCAATCCGGCCGTCAACGCCATCGTCTCCCTGCGCGATCCGGACACGCTCATGGCGGAAGCGCGCGCCGCCGATGCCGCCCCCAACACCGGCTGGTTGCACGGCATCCCGATGGCAATCAAGGACCTCGCCAACGCCGCAGGCCTTCCAACCTCCATGGGCTCACCGCTCTTTGCCGGGCAGGTTGCGGCGTCCGACGACATCATGGTGGCCCGGCTACGGGCCGCAGGTGCCATCATCATCGGCAAGACGAACACACCCGAGTTTGGTCTCGGCTCGCACAGCATCAACCCGGTCTTCGGTCCCACGCGCAATCCTTACGATACATCGCGCAGCGCGGGCGGTTCTTCGGGCGGGGCAGGGGTGGCGCTGGCCACCTCCATGCTCAGCGTCGCGGACGGCTCCGACATGATGGGCAGCCTGCGCAACCCGGCGGGTTGGAACAACGTCTACGGCATGCGGCCAAGCTGGGGGCTGGTCCCATCAGAACCGCAAGGCGACAGCTTCCTGCACCAACTCTCCACCAACGGCCCCATGGCCCGCACCCCAGCCGACCTCGCGGCCCTTCTTGACACGATGGCAGGCGCAGACCCCCGCCAACCGCACGGCGTCGATGCGCCCCCAACCTTGCCGCAGATCAGCGGCGGGGCCGACGGCATGCGGATCGGGTGGCTTGGCGATTGGGGCGGCGCGCTGACGATGGAAGAGGGGATCCTTGACCTCTGCGCCGACGCCCTTGCGCAAATGGAAACCCTCGGCGTCACGACCGACGCGCTGAACGCCCCCTTCGACCGCGACGCGCTGTGGCACTCCTGGATCACGCTGCGCAGTTGGGCCGTCGCAGGCGGGCTTGGGGTGCTCCATGCCGACCCGACCAAACGGACCCACCTCAAGGACACCGCCATATGGGAGGTCGAGCGCGGCCTCGCCCTGTCGGCCATGGAGGTGCATCGCGCCAGCGTGACCCGCTCGGAATGGTTCAAAACCGCCGCCACGCTCTTCGAACAGTTCGACGTTCTCGCCCTGCCATCGGCACAGATGTGGCCCTTTGACGTGACGCTCGACTGGCCGCGCAGCATCGCGGGACAGGCGATGGACACCTACCACCGCTGGATGGAGGTGGTGATCCCCGCCAGCCTCCTTGGTCTGCCCGCGATCTGCGTGCCCGCGGGCTTTGGCGGGCCGCATGATCTGCCCATGGGCCTGCAACTGATCGGGCGGCGGGGCAGTGACGCGATGTTGCTTCGGCTGGCGCAGACGTGGCACGATGCGACAAACTGGCCCGCGCGCCGCCCGCCATCTGGGATGTGACGATGACCCAAGCCGCCGACCCATACCCCGCATTGCCCGCCGGTGTTCCGCCCTTTCAGGCCCCGCAGCCCGGTTTTATCCGCGCCGCACTCGCCGCGGGCTGGGCGGATTTCCGGGCGGCCCCCGGCTTCGGCATCCTCACGGGGCTGGGCGCTGTGCTGGCCGGTTGGGCGCTCTTGGGCCTGACGCTGTGGGCCGGGCACACCTTCTGGCTGATCCTTGCCGTCTTTGGTTTCCCGCTGGTCGCACCGCTCTGTGCGCTTGGCACATACGAGGTCTCGCGCCGGATCGGGCGCGGCGAACGCGCGGGCATCGGTGATGTCCTGTCGCGGCTGCGGCGCGAACGCGGGCGCCAGATGCCGTGGCTGTCGATGCTGATGGTGGTTGCGCTCCTGTTCTGGTTCTTCCTCGGCCACATGATCTTTGCGCTGTTTCTGGGCTTGCGGCCCATGGTCAACGTCACTTCCTCGTTCGAGGTGTTCCTGACCCCCGACGGCCTGATGATGATGGCGCTCGGCACCGTGGTGGGGGGCATCTTTGCCTTCATCTTCTTCGCGATGTGCGTTCTTGGCCTGCCGCTGCTGTTGGCGCGCGAAGTGGACTATATGACCGCCATCCTCGCCAGTTGGGGCCATGTGCAGGCGCATATGGTGCCGATGCTCAGCTGGGCCGCCGTAATCGTCATTCTGATATTTCTGGCCATGCTGCCGGGGCTTCTGGGCCTGATCGTGGTGCTGCCGTGGCTCGGCCACGCCTCCTGGCACATCTACGCCCAGATGGCCGCAGGCGAGCGCTAAAGCGGCGTTTCGCGCCCCATGCGCACCAGCGTGTCACGAAGCGTCCGGGCATCGGGATGCGCCACCTCCATCGCGAACACATGCGCTTGGGTCAGAAAAAACGCGCGCTCCGCCTCCGTCGGCGCAGTCTCCGCCGCTTCCCTGTAAAGCGCGACCATCGCCATGCCGTCGCCGTCCGCATGGGCGGCCAGCAACCGCGCCTCCAGCGTGCTCATTCCGCTGCCTGCTCCTGTGCGCGATGGGCGATCATCCGGTCGGCAACCCAAGCATGAAAGAGATGCGTGGGCCCGTCCATCGCGGGCGAGAAGCGCCCGCCGTCAAACCCCGGCGCATGGCGTCCGCGCTGCATACCTTCCACGACAAAGATGTCTTCCTCGAACACCTGTTTCCACTGCGCGGTGTTACGCTCGCGCAGGTCCGGATCCGTGTCGGCCCGCGCGTAGTAAAGATGCACATGTTCCGTGGTCTGCCGCTCATTCTCAGGCACCAGAATAATCGCAAAGACATGGTCCCGATGCACACCCAACAGGACATTGGGATAGGCCGTGATGTACTCTGCCGCGCTGTCCCACTTCGCATTCAGCCCCTCGAAATCGGGAAATGTCCGCCCCGCGCCGTCCTTGAGCTGACGATAGACCAGCGTGCCCTGACCGGAGTATCGGCCCGGCGCCTCGATATGATAATGATCCTCTAGCCGGGAATAGGTGTTCAGATCCGGATGCACCCAAGGCAGGTGATAGCTCTCGCAATAATTCTCGACAGCAAGCTTCCAGTTGCAGTTGACGGCCAGTGCGAACCGGCTGTCCACCCCACCATGATGTAGCGGCCTGTCAAACTCCGCCCACCGCGCCAGCAGATCGGCATGGGCGTCTTCAAATGCGGGGGCCGTGCCTGACACATTGATCCATACCACATCCATCCACACATGGCTGCGCACCTCTCTGAGGCCCAAAAGCGCCTTGTCGATCCCCTCGACCGTGTTTTGCCCCGGCCCGCCCACATGCGGCGTGGACACAAGGCGGCCTTCGGTGGAATAGCACCAGCTGTGATAGGGGCAGCGAATGGCGCCCTCGATCTTGCGGGGCGCATCCACCAGGATCATGCCGCGATGACGGCAGATGTTGTAAAAGACGCGGACCTGACCCGTGCGGTCCCGCAGCAGCAAAAGGGGCATGCCCAGAAAGGTGAGGGGCACGGCATCGCCCGGCTCCGCCACATCCGACGCAACAGCCAAGCCGGACCAGCCCGCCATCAAAAGCGCCGACCGTTCCTCTTCAAAAACGCCTGGGTCGATGTAGTGGGCATTCGGCAGCCCGTGGGCCGACGCAATAGGCTGGCGCACTGCGTCCATGTCGGTGATGTCCATGCATGTCCCCCCTCTGCGATACCCGGTCAGGCTAGCGCAGGTTCAGACACGAAACGCGTAGGTTTTCGACAGCACTTTGCTGTCTCCGACATTGGCGCGGACTAGCCGCGGCGACGCTGCTGGGGCTGTGTGGCGCGCATCGGCCGCGCGGCAGGGTTCAGCCGAA
The DNA here is from genome assembly GCF_001969365.1 of Tateyamaria omphalii. Lineage (NCBI taxonomy): Bacteria > Pseudomonadati > Pseudomonadota > Alphaproteobacteria > Rhodobacterales > Roseobacteraceae > Tateyamaria > Tateyamaria omphalii. The sequence goes on from NZ_CP019312.1 coordinate 1,174,962, forward strand.
ACGGAATGATCTCGGCCGAATCCGACACATCCACCTGCGGCTGCTGCGGGGCGGGCGCCTTGGCCAGGCTGTCAACCAGCGGCTTGCCAAAACTGTGTTGCAAGCGCGCGACGTGATTGACCCGGCGCACCGTTTTTTTCGTAACCACACCAAATTGCACGACATCGCCAACGTCAAAAAACACGTCAGGCAAATCCGCGCAATCTGCACGGGACAGAAATGCAAGGTCGCCTTGATCCTCGCACCAGATCACTGCTTTCTCGGTTGCAGGATCGCTCCACAATATGACACCAATCATTGTTCTACCCAGAGTTGGACGCCCTTTATCAAACTCAATTCTGGACATTTCGAACATGGTTAAGTCAGCAACGTCCGCTTGCATTTTGTGTCTGCAACAGTATCGTGTGGTTGCAATTTAGCGTCACTGTTGACGTTGAATGGCGTCAGATAGCGACGTACTAGTCGCGGGATGGCGTCACATTAACGATTAGCATTCCAGACACAGAACGAACGAAGAGACGACCATGCCCGAAATGCGCAGATCACCGGCGGAATTGCGCAGCATGTTCGGGGAAAATCTGCGGATTCTTGCCGAAGCCTACCCCTCCATCTCCGAACTGTCTCGACAGCTCGGCATCAATCGAACACAGTTCAATCGCTATCTGTCTGGAGAGAGCTTCCCCAGACCTGATGTGCTGTCCCGAATTTGTGACTTCTTTGACGTCGATGCGCGTGTGCTGCTTGAACCGGTGCAAAACATCGCATCAGGGGCCGACCCGCTCACAGGCCCATTTCTCAAGGAATATGTGGGGGTTGGCGTCAAATCCGTGGACGAGGATATGTTCCCGACCGGCTTTTACCGCTTTTCGCGGCGTAGCTTTCTGGAACAGGACCAATACGTCACCGGACTGGTCCGCGTGTTCCGCGACAATGGCGCGACCGTGCTGCGCGGCTACGAAACGCGGGCCGCACTCAGCACCCAGGGCATGTCGGTCACACGGCAGGCGCGCGAGTTTCGCGGCCTTGTGCTGCAACAGGAGGACGGGGTCAGCGTGCTTATCTCGCGGCGCGGCGCCCATACGGCGTCGTTCAATTATCTCAGCCGCGTCACGTCCTTCGAAAACAACTTCTGGGTCGGCTACGTGACCCGCACGATCAAGGAATCCATCGGCGACGACCGAATCGTTCGCATGGTCTACGAATATCTTGGGACCGGTTTCGGCGCTGCAAAGGAGGCTGCGCGTCGCGCTGGATACTGCACAGCCGACGAATTGGCGCCGTTCGAACGGCGCCTGCTCAAGGTGGGTGAACCCTTCGCCTAGGCTTTTGGGGGCGTGACGGTCCCGGGACCTAGTCGCCGCGGGGCAGGGCGGCCACGCCCGTGCGCGCCACTTCCACCAGGCCCAGGGGGCGCATCAGATCGGCAAAGGCGTCGATCTTGTCGGGCGCGCCGGTGATCTCGAACACGAAACTTTCCAGCGTGCTGTCGACCACGTTGGCGCGGAAGATGTCCGCCAGGCGCAGCGCCTCGACCCGCTTGTCACCCTGACCGGCCACTTTGAACATCGCCAACTCGCGCTCGACCGACGGCCCCTCGACCGTCAGGTCGTGGACCTCATGCACCGACACGATCCGGCCCAGCTGCGCCTTGATCTGCTCGATCACCTGCGGCGTGCCGACGGTCACGATGGTGATGCGCGACAGGTGGCCGGTGTGGTCCACCTCCGCCACGGTCAGGCTTTCGATATTGTAGCCACGACCCGAAAACAGGCCGATGACCCGCGCCAGGACACCCGGTTCATTCTCGACCAGAACGGCCAGCGTATGCCGTTCCTCAACGTCCGAGAACGTGGGTCGTAGGTTATAGGCGGAGTGGCTGGTGGAGCCTTTTTTGATTTTTAGAGCGGACATATCACTGGTCTTTCAAAATTGAGAGCTTTTGGCTGGTCTGCTCTGGCGAGAGCTATTGGGTGCCGTGGCTGCTTGCGTGAAGCGCTTTTACTCATTCGTTGGAACGGCGACAGCGTACAATATACAAGAGCGTCCTGAATTGAACTTGCGGCATTGTTCAAGTGCCAGTTGCTTGCTTTCTTCAAGGCTCAAACGTCCCCAAGCGCGGCCTCCGCCAACTCCATCCGTCGTTACATACATTGCGCTGTAAACCGTCGCGATTTCCCGGAATTCCTGGTACTTCCGCTGGCCTTCATCGCTGAGATTTACGCTGGCTAAGCGTTCGATTTGCATCGCTGGTTCTGTCACCGGAGCTTCGCAAGCAGCTAGAACGACGCTTGCGGTTACAGCACACAGAAAAAGCGCGCGTTTCATACCAACACACTTCCCTTAGCATCAATCACACCCTGCGTCTCGGCTTCGCCCAGCAGCATCTCGTTATGGGCCTTGCCCGACGGGATCATGGGGAAGCAGTTCTCGTGCTTTTCCACCAGACAGTCGAACAGAACCGGACCGTCATGGTTGATCATCTCCATGATCGCGTCATCCAGATCATCGGGGTCCGAACACAATATGCCCTTGGCCCCAAACGCTTCGGCCAATTTCACAAAATCGGGCAGGCTTTCAGACCAGGAATGCGAATAGCGCTCGCCGTGCAGCAATTCCTGCCACTGGCGCACCATACCCAGCCGTTCGTTGTTCAGGATGAACTGTTTGACCGGCAGGTTGAACTGCATCGCCGTGCCAAGCTCCTGCATGTTCATCAGCCACGACGCCTCGCCCGCCACGTTGATCACCAACGCCTCCGGGTGGCCCATTTGCACCCCGATGGATGCGGGAAAGCCATAGCCCATCGTGCCCAAGCCCCCGGATGTCATCCAGCGGTTCGGATCCTCAAATCCCAGATATTGCGCCGCCCACATCTGGTGCTGGCCCACCTCGGTACAGATGTAACGGTCGTGATCCTTGGTCAGCGCCTCAAGCCTTGCCAGCGCGTGTTGCGGCTTGATGGTCTTGCCGGTCTGTTCGAACTTCAGGCAATCGACAGCCTTCCATTCCTCGATCTTCGACCACCACTGCGCCAGCGCCGCCTGATTGGTCTTGCGCCCGCGCGACTTCCAGACCTTCAGGATGTCTTCCAGCACGTGACCCACATCACCCACGATGGGGATATCCGCCTTGATCACCTTGTTGATCGAGGACGGGTCGATGTCGATATGCGCTTTCTTCGACTTCGGGCTGAACGCGTCGATGCGCCCCGTGATCCGGTCATCAAAGCGCGCGCCGATATTGATCATCAGATCGCAGTCATGCATCGCCATGTTGGCTTCATACAGCCCGTGCATACCCAGCATGCCCATCCAATGCTTGCCCGACGCGGGGTAGCTGCCCAGACCCATCAGGGTCGAGGTGATGGGAAAGCCTGTCGCATCCACCAATTCGCGCAAAAGCTGGCTGGCGCCCGGCCCGGAGTTGATCACGCCGCCACCAGTATAGAAGATCGGGCGCTTGGCCGTCTCGATGGCCGCGACCAGTTCGGTGATCGCCTCCATGTCGCCCTTGACCTGCGGCTGGTAATGCGAGGTCGACGGCTTGGGCGCCTGATACGTCCCGGTGGCGAACTGCACGTCCTTCGGAATGTCGACCAGCACGGGGCCGGGACGGCCCGCGGTTGCGACGTGAAACGCCTCGTGCATGACGCCGGGCAGCCGGTCGGTTTCCTTCACCAGCCAGTTGTGCTTGGTGCAGGGGCGGGTGATGCCAACGGTGTCGGCCTCCTGAAAGGCGTCCGACCCGATCATGAACGTGGGCACCTGGCCCGTCAGAACGATGATCGGGATCGAATCCATCAGCGCATCCGTCAGCCCCGTCACCGCATTCGTCGCACCGGGACCGGAGGTCACAAGGCATACGCCCGGCTTGCCCGTGGCGCGCGCATACCCTTCGGCGGCGTGCACGGCACCCTGTTCATGGCGCACCAGGATGTGCTTGATCGCGTTCTGCTGAAAGATCTCGTCGTAGATCGGTAGCACCGCGCCACCGGGATATCCGAATACCGTGTCCACACCCTGATCAATCAGGGCTTGGACGACCATTTTCGCTCCGGTCATTTGACGTGTCATGTTCCGCGTGCTCCGATGTTGCGGTTTGTCGTTGCGCATAAAAAAACCCCCGGGTTTCGGGGGCGCATGGGTCTCGGTCTGGAGTTCCGTTACCGGCCCATGCGCGTGTCCACTACGATGACGACTAGGTTTGTCATAGCCAAAGGTCCTTGAATGCGTGGGCGGACATTATGCGTGGTCCGAAAGGGCGTCAACAGCCGAATCCCAGAAAAAACTGTCCTGAGATTGGAAAAATGCGCAATTATCTTGCGCCACAGGGTGCCCCATCGAAACGAACTGAATTCAGCGACGCTCGCCCATCCCGGTGGCGTCCCTTTGACCGGTCATCGCGGCAATGTCGCGGCGGGCGGTGGTGGCAAGCACCTGAATCTCTTCTGCCAGCGTCTTGAACTCGACGGCGATCACGCCCAGCCCACGGCCCGCATCCCCGACGCGCGCCGCCTCCACGGACGCATTCAGCGACACCAGCCGCACATGCTTGCCGATCTGCTCCAGGCGGCCCAGCGTCTGGGTGATGGCCCGACCGGCGGCGGCGGCATGTTCCACCTCCTGATGTCGGGTGGCATCCAGATTGGCCCACAGCCCGTCGCAAAACTCGGTCACATTTTCAAAGAAACCACCGCGGCCCACACGCAGATGTTCCGCCAATGCGTCGCGCATCTGTCGAACATCATCGCCGTCTGCCGCCAGAACCACGTCATGGGTCAGGTCGCGCATCTCGACAAACGCGGCTACGCATTCCGGGTTCTGGGTCCCGTGCTGGCCGATCCATGTGCACACCCAGTCCGGAATGACATGCAGCGGGTCGCTGCCCTGCACCAGCGCCGCAGAGCGGGCCATCGCATCATACTGTTCGCGCAATATGACGCGCCATTGCGCGCGCCTCTCCGCATCCTCCGGACCCAGCGGATTGACCCGAAACAGGTAGCTGCCGAACAGCGCGGCGCGGATCGCACGGGCGCGTGTCGTGGCAATCAGATCAATCGCCAACCTGCGTTGGGCAAAACGCTCCGCATCCGTTTCAACGGCGCGCGTCGTCTGAGGCAAGGGATACACCATACATTCCCTTTGCCAGCCAGAGATGTAGAAATGGTTATCTTCACCGCGTCACAGCGCGTTTCCCGTGCCCTGCAACACCCCATGCTCCAGCGCATAGCGGGTCAGACCGGCGGTCGATGAAATGCCCAGCTTGCGCTTGATGTTCTTGCGATGCGTCTCGACCGTCCGAACGGAAATATCCAGCGCATTTGCCACCTCCTTGTTGGACAGACCCTGCGCCAGTTGCAACAGGATCGTCTGCTCACGCCCCGTCAGCGCGCCCGCCGTGTCCGACCGCTTGGGCGCAATCGCGCCCTCGGCGCCGGTGCACAGATACCGCTCGCCCTTCATCACCGTCTCGACGGCTTCCGCAATCTCCTCGGTGGGGACGTCCTTCAAAACATATCCCATCGCCCCATGGCTCAACGCGGACGAGATGTATTCCGGACTGTCATGCATCGACAGGATCAAAATCCGCGTGCCGGGGCGCTTCTCCAGCACCAGTTCGGTGGCGGTCAGCCCGCCCATTTCCGGCATGTTCAGATCCATCAGGATCACGTCCGGGTCAAACCGGTCCAGCTGGTCAATCACCATGCGGCCATTGCTCAGCGTGCCGACAACGGAAATGCCGTCCTGATCTTCCAGCACCGACTGGATGCCCTGGGCCACCATCGGATGATCATCGACAATCAGAACACGGATCGTATTGGTCATGCGCGCACGCGCTCCTTCTTGGTCGTCGTGGCTTCGGGCGGCAACAGGTGGGTCAGGGGGACAGTCGCCTCGATCACGGTGCCGCCAGCAGGGCCGGCACCCGACAGAATGCGCAAGGCACCGTCCAGCTGTTCGACACGCTCCTGCATGTTGCGCAACCCGATGCCAGAGGATCGGCGGCTCAGCGTCTGGTCCACGCCCACACCATTGTCCGAAATGCGCAAGGTCGCACCGCGCTTGTGGCCGCGAATGTCGACGGACACGTGGCTCGCTGCCGCGTGGCGCTCGATATTGGTCAGCGCCTCCTGCGCGATACGGTACAGCGCAGTCTTGGCGTCCTGATCCAGACGGTTGCGGAAGACGACCGTGTTAAACTCGGTCTCCACCCCGGTGCGCGCCGCGAAATCCTCGACCAGCGCCTTCAGCGCAGGGCCAAGGCCCAGATCATCCAGCGCGCCGGGGCGCAGGTCGCGGCTGATCCGGCGCACCTCGGAAATGGCGGTGCCCAGGTTCTCGATGCCTTGGGTCAGCGGCGTGGTCGGGTCGCCGCTGCCCTTGTCCAGACGGCGGCGCGCGCTGTCGAGCGCATAGCGGACGCCCACAAGGATCTGGCTGATCCCGTCATGCAACTCGCGCGCCACACGCCCGCGCTCTTCTTCCTGTGCGTCGAACACGCGCTGGGTCAGCTTCTTCAGCTTGGCATCCGCCAGCCGCCGCTCGCGGATGTTCAGCGCCATGCCGGACCCGAACACCATAAGCAGAGCGGCCAGGGTAATGCCGGATATATAGTAGAAGGTGCGCTGCACCCGCGTCTCCACATCCGCGCGCGCCTCGGCGACCGACGTCAGGACATCGTCAATGAACACGCCCGTCCCCACGGCCCACCGCCAGGACGGGAAGGACGTGACATAGGTGATCATCTCGGCCTCTTGCCCGCTCGATGGCTTGGGCCACAGATGGGTCAGATACCCGTCGCCCTGACGCGCAATCTCGATCAACCGGGCCACGACGGGCGTGCCGTCGCTGTCGGTCAGGTCCATGTGGTTGCGGTTGATCATGCCGGTCTGGCGCGGGTTCACAAGGTTGGTGCCGTCATAATCATAGACGAAAAAGAACCCCTCATCCCCGTAAATCATCGCCGACAGGATCTGGGCCACCTGGTCCTTGGCGGCCTGATCGTTGGGCGCGGCAGAGCCATAGATAAAGTAGAACCCGTTGCGGGCCTGGGTGACGTAATTGCGCAATTCGCGCTTCTTGGCCTCGATCAGCTGGGATTCCAACGCCTGGATCTCCCGTTCGGCCAGCGCCCGGGACTGACCGGCCACAAGCAGGGCAATCGCCGCCACCGCAAGGATCAGCGGCACAGCCGCCACAAGGGACAGCTTTTGCGCATAGCTGAGGCGCATATGGGAAAAAGCAGTACGCACAGTATGATTCGATACGCGGAATGACGCTCGAATCAAAGGGGCAGGGCACGTTTTGGTCGCGCTAACACGATGACAGCGCCACGATGCGCGTGTGAAGCTTGGGTGAAATTGGTGAAAAATCCTGACCAAAATTGGCAAATTGCCAGCTTTCTACGCAGTACTAGGTATTTTCATCGCGGACGCCATCGCTAGTGTGGCCGCACTCGAAACGATCCGCCCGCCCTGGGAGGGGACGGGCATCATAATTGGGAGGAGTATCTCTATGGATCGTCGTTCTTTTCTAAAGACATCGGCATTGGGTGGTTCGGCCGCTGCCGCCACGACGCTGGCCGCACCGGCCTACGCGCAAGGCAAGCGCACGCTGACCATGGTCACATCCTGGCCCCGCGGCTTCGCGGTTCTGGATGACGCGGCCAGCTATCTGGAGCAATTCGTGGGCGAAATGTCCGATGGTCAGCTGACCATCGAGAAGAAAGCCCCCGGTGAGCTTGTGGGCGCCTTCGAAGTGTTCGACGCCGTGTCGTCGGGCCAGGCGGACATGTATCACTCGGCCGACTACTACTTCATCGGTCAGCACCCCGGCTACGCCTACTTCACCGCCGTGCCCTTCGGTGGCACCGCGCAGGAAGTGACCAACTGGTACGAGCACGGCGGCGGCCAGGAGCTGCACGACGAGCTGGGCGAGATCTTCAACCTCAAGGGTCTGCTGGCCGGTAACTCCGGGTCGCAATCCGGTGGCTGGTTCCGCAACGAGATCAACTCGGCCGCCGACTTCAACGGCCTCAAGTTCCGTATGCCGGGCCTGGGCGGCAAGGTGCTGGGCAAGCTGGGCGCCTCCGTCCAGAACATCCCCGGCGGCGAGCTCTATCAGGCGCTGTCCTCCGGTGCCCTCGACGGGCTCGAGTGGGTTGGCCCCATGGCGGACGAACGCGCGGGCTTCCAGGAAGTGGCCAAGGTCTACTACACCGCCGGCTTCCACGAGCCGGGCTCGGCGCTGGCCGCCAACGTCAACCTTGATGTCTGGAACGACCTGACGCCGCAGCACCAGGCCATCCTGCGCCACGCCGCCCAGGCGACCACGTACTTCCAGCTGGCCGAAACACTGGCCAACAACGGTGCGGCCCTGGCCCGTCTGCAACAGCAGGGCGTCAAGACGCTGCAATTCTCCGACGACGTCTGGGATGCGTTCGGCACCGCGTCCGCCGAAGTCATGGACGAGAACATGGGCGACGAGCTTTTCGCCAAGATCCGTGGCTCGTTCGAAGAAAGCCTCGCCACCTCGGCCAGCTGGATCAATAAATCCGACGGCTACTACGTCCAACAGCGCGTGCGCGTGCTGGGCGGCTAAGCCGACACGACCCAAAACCACCAGGGGCCCCGATGATCGGGGCCCCTGGTCCACGTGAGGAACTGAGGCGATCCCGGGCCCGCAAACGGCCAGGTTCGCAGGGGGCACATCCATGGAAAACGAGAACGGGGCAGACGCCGCGGGCACCTTTGCAACGATTGTAGACGGCGTTCTGTGGTTCTTTCAGAACCTCGCACTGGCCTTCTACAACATCGCCTACGCGATCACGCATCCAGGGTCATGGCTGGACTGGGTCACCTGGGCCAACACGGACGAAGACAAGCTGTCGCTGATGAAATTCGTCTACTACGGCGGGTCGGTCGAGTTCTTCTTTGCTATTCTCGCGGTCCTCGTGGTGGTCACCGCCATCGGTCTGTGGCGCAACGAATTCATGTGGGGCTGCGTGCGGGTGATGGAGGGGATCGCCAACACCTCCGGGCGCTTCTTCGCCTGGGCAGGGCTCCTGATGGTGATCCAGCAGATCATCATCGTCTTCATGCAGCGGATCTTTACCCGGCCCGACATCTCCATCGGCTTCGGCATCCCGCTGCAATTCGACATCTCGTGGTTCGCCGAGGAACTCAAGCTCTACAACGCGCTCGTGGTCTGCATGTGCGTGACCTACACGTTTGTGCAGGGCGGACACGTCCGCGTCGACCTGGTCTATTCGGCGGTCAAGCACCGGACCAAGCGGGTGATCGACATGGTCGGCTGCATCATCTTCATGGCACCCTCGGCCACGCTGATCTGGATGTATGGCTGGTACTTCCTCTGGCGGCACCTGGTCACACCGAAACCGGCGGCCAGCTGGGACCTCGAGCGGGCAGAACGCTCGGCCCGCGCGGTGCGCTGGAACGTCGAAACCATCGGGTTCAGCCCCAACGGCTTCAACGGCTATTTCCTGTTCAAGATCCTGCTGGTGGCCTTTGCCGGGCTCGTCTTCCTGCACGCCATCGCGTTCTTCTACCGCTCCTACCTGGAATGGAAGGAAGGCGAGGAAAGCGAAGGAAAGTATCTCGACCGCGACACGCTGGGCGAGGGCGAAGAAGCCTATGAGGGGACGCACTGATGACCAATCTGCACCCCCACACACCCAAGACGCGTGCGCCGCACGCCCAAGACCTAAAGTAAGGGCTGACCCATGTTGTTTGGACTTGATGGCGTAGAGATCGGCCTGATCATCGTCTTTATCTGCCTCTTCGGCGGCATTCTTTCCGGCTTTCCGGTGGCGTTCGCCATCGCGGGGGCCGGGGTCATCTCCTTCGGGATCATCGCCGCACTCGACAGTGCGGGGCTGCTGATCCACCAGGCGATCGACGAAAGCGCGCAAGCCTACCGCGATCTGGTGAATTCCGGGGTCAGGCCAGATACGATCAGTATCTTCCGATACCCCGAATTGCCGCGCATCGGCGAACCGGTGTTTCCGCAGGGCTGGGAAACGGCGCTGGACCGGAACGTCTCCTTTGTTGTGAACCGGATGAACGAACGGGTGCTGGCGGGCCAGTCGATTGAAACGCTGCTGGCGGTGCTGATGTTCGTCCTGATGGGGATCACGCTGGAACGGTCGAAAATCGCCAACGACCTGCTGACGACCATGGCGCGGGTCTTTGGCCCGCTGCCGGGGGGCCTGGCTGTGTCCATCGTGGTCGTGGGCGCGTTCCTTGCGGCCTCCACGGGCATCGTGGGCGCGACGGTCGTGACCATGGGGCTGCTCGCGCTGCCCACCATGTTGCGCAACAACTACTCGCCCGAGATTGCGACAGGCGTGATCGCGGCATCGGGCACGCTGGGGCAGATCATTCCGCCCTCCATCGTGATCGTGCTTCTGGGCACGCTCGCGGGTGATCTCTATTCCGCGGCACAGGAAAACCGCGCGCAGCTTGCGGGCTGTACCGACGCGCTGACCTATCTGGGGGAACCTGCGGTCCTGTCCGTGGGCACCCTGTTCCAGGCGGCGCTGTTGCCGGGCATCCTGCTGGCGCTGCTCTACGCGCTCTATGCCTTTGGCTTTGCCCTTCTGAACCCGGACAAGGCACCGGCGGTCGAAATGGGGGCCACCAACGCCGAACCCATCACCCGGAACGAAGCCTTCACCTGGTTCCTGGGCGCGCCCGTCCTGATCATCGTGGGCACCATCCTGCTGGGCAACCTCAACATCGTGGGCAGCCAATCCACCACGGTGTCGTCCTTCTCGGATGTCGGGGCATCGGCCAACTTGCGCACCAATGTGGGCCCGGAATGCCAGGCGTCGATGATCGAACTGCACGGGCAAGAGGCGTGGGATGCCGCCATCACCCAACAGGCCGAAATTGACGCCTCGGGCGTGTCCACGCAAAGCGAGGCGCTCTCGGAAGAGCAGATCACAGACGCCATTCAGGCCAAGGTCGACGGGGCCGCACCCATCGGCACGGGCACGGCGATCCTGCTGATCCTGCTGGGCCTGATCCTGACCACGGCCAAGGGCATCGCGCCCAGCCGTGAAAGCCAGCCGCTCATCATCGGCGGGATCGGGGTCGTGCTGGCGCTGCTGGCCGATATCATCCTGATCGGGCCGCTCAACAGCGCGGGCTACTACGTGTTCATCATGGTGATCCCGTTTGCGCTGATCCTCTACGGCGTGGTCGAAGGGGTAAAACGCTGCGCCAAGAACGAACTGGTGCGCGTCGTGTTCCCGCCGCTGATCCTGATCATCGCCGTGCTCGGCTCGATCCTGGGCGGCATCACCAACCCGACACCCGCCGCCGCATTGGGGGCAGGTGGGGCAATCATGCTCGCCGCCTACCGCAAGCTGACGGATATGGACCGCAGCCCCAAGGTGATCATCTGGTCCACCCTGGCCATCGTTGTCTGTATCCTCGTGGGTGTAAACTTTGACCTGCGGATCAACCAGAACGATGTGTCGGCCCAAAGTTGGTTCGCCTTCTTCGTGGCCTATGGCGCCTATCTCTACGCGGTGTTCGGTCTGCTGTTCTCGTGCTGGATCCTGTATACCTCGGGCGTTCTGTCGCCGGTGGTACGCGAAACGGCCAAGGTCACTTCCATGGTCTTTACCATCCTGATCGGCTCGCAGCTTTTGAACCTGGTGGTGATCTCCTTCGGGGGCGAGCATTACATCCAGCAGTTCCTGAAAAGCTTCGACAACGAATTCACGGTCTTCCTGATCGTGATGCTGGTGCTGTTCATCCTGGGCTTCGTTCTGGATTTCCTCGAGATCATCTACATCGTGATCCCGATCGTGGGCCCGGTGATCTACGGCGGCACGTTCGACCCGAAATGGGTGACGATCATGATCGCGGTGAACCTGCAAACGTCCTTCCTGACGCCGCCGTTTGGCTTTGCGCTGTTCTACTTACGCGGTGTGGCACCCAAAGAGGTCACGACCGGCCACATCTATCGCGGGATCATCCCCTTTGTTCTGATCCAGGTGGCGGGCTTGGCTCTCTTGTGGACCTTCCCTGGCATCGTGACCTTGATCCCGGACCTGATCCCGAACTGATCCAACGGAAAGGGCGGCCCGGGGGCCGCCCTTACGACATTATGAGGGGGCTTTGCCCCCGTCGCCTTTGGCGCCTCCCCCAGGATTTTTTTGAACCAGAGAATTCGGACCGGTCCGCGCAGCGGCAAATGCCGTGGGGCGGCATTTGAGGTCCGAATGGGCGGAGCCCTAAAAGCGTCCCGGAAACTCTCCGGGGGAGAGTTTCGCCTGAGAATGGGCGGAGCCCCAGACCGGTCCGCGCAGCGGCAAATGGTGAGGCGGATCAGCAAAGGCCCCGGTGGGGCGTTTGCCTGCCGAACGGGCGGCATTTGAGGTCCGAATGGGCGGAGCCCCAGACCGCTTAACGGCCCGGGCAAATCCCTAACAACCCGTAAAAAAGCTTCTATAACCCATTGATTTCGCGGATATCACCGCTTGTCCCAGCGTGGGACAGCCCCTCAGGGCTTATGGGTCGGCCGTGTATCGGGCAGCGAAATATTGGCCACCTGCTCCGCAATCGGATCGGTCGACAGGGGGTGCGTATCCGGGCTGAAATTCTCCGGATCCCGCATCTTTTGCCAGCGCCCCCCGAGGTAGACTTCGAGCCCCGAAAACTTGGATTTGTAGCCCATCTTCTGACTGCCCGGCACCCAGTAGCCCAGGTAAACATAGGGCAAGTTCGCCTCGATCGCGATCTGAACGTGATCCAGGATCATGTAGGTCCCAAGCGAGTGGCGCTGCATATCCGGGGCATAAAAACTGTAGACCATGCTGAGCCCATCGCTGAGCACGTCCGTGAGGCTCACCCCGATCAGATCGCCCGAGGTCTTGTCCAGATACTCGATCACACGGCTGCGGATCGGCGTCTCCTCGATCATCGCGGCAAACTCGAACACGTCCATGTCGGCCATCCCACCATCGGCGTGACGGCTGTCGAGATAGTCGCGGAAGAGCGCGTATTGATCCTCGGTCGCCCAGGGCGACGTCGCGCGGCGCTCCAGGTTTTCGTTCCGCTTGATCGTGCGCTTCTGGCTTTTCGACGGTTGGAACGCCGACACATCTATGCGCGCCGACAGGCACGCCGAACAATCCGCGCAGGAGGGGCGATAAAGCACGTTCTGTGAGCGGCGAAAGCCCTGTTGGCTCAGGCTGTCATTCAGTTTCTCGGCATTCTCGCCCTGAAGCGCAGTAAACAACTTCCGTTCCATCCGCCCGTCAAGATACGGGCAGGGCTGTGGGGCAGTCACATAGAACTGCGGAGCAAGGGGAAGCGTGTGGCGCATCTCGGTCCAATATATCTTTGATCGGATGATACCAGCGCCAATTGTGCTGACAAGTGTGTAACGTTCCGTCAAGCGCGCGCGCGACGGTTCAGCGCTGCGCTGCCCATGACGATGTCGGTCAATCCCTGGCCGCGGTTCGACGTGGCCATCAGCACAATGGAAACCAGCTGCAGCGGCGCGACGGCCCAGCTGACCGTATAGCCCAGCGTGTGCAGGAAGGCCTGGCCCAGATCGAAGCGAGCGCCGGAGGCGTCGCGCAGTTCAATGGCCATCAGGCGCATCCCCCATGTTGCCGAACCGGTGGCGAGCGTGATGGTGCGGTATATGAAGCTGACCACTGCGTAGAGCCCCATGAACACAAAGAGCGCCAGAAACGCGGTGAAGGGGACGATCAGCAGGCTGAAGAGGGCGATGATGATCGTGTCCACGATCCACGCCATGAACCGTTTGCCCGCGACATCGCGGTAAAACTGCGGCTGGGTGATCGGATCGGCCAGGTGCATGGGGGGCTCCGGAAATACAGACATGTGGCCCCGGATCGCTCCGGAGCCACAATGTTCACGCTGTAATCAGTCTTCAGATTTGGCGGCGTTGGCGCGTTCGTCCATGAACTGGTCGAACTCGGCCTTGTCCTTGGCTTCGCGCAGACGCTCGAGGAAGGCCTCGAAGTTGTGCTGCTCTTCCTCCAGGCGGCGCAGCGTGTCGGCCTTGTAGGCGTCGAAGGCCGAGTTACCGGTCGAGCGCATCGTGGTCATCGCACCGCCCATGCGGCGCGGCGTGCAGGATTTCGAGAACATGCGTTTGCTCCAGATCATGTAGGCCAGCAGGGCGAGGCCGATGGGCCAGAAAAAGATGAAACCGAGGACCATGGCCGCGATCCAGGCACCCTTGCCGCGTTCGTCGAGCCAGCGTTCGGTCTTGGAAAACCAGCCGCCAGCGCTGTGTTGGGCGGGGGCAGTGGTGGACATGGACGTCATTTTCAAACCTTTCGCAAAGGCGGGGTCGGCGCCCCGGTGATGTTGTGTGACTGTATGTGAAGCCGTTTCACATCCCTAAGATTGGGGTTATGGCCCGACGTTGCAAGGGCTGATGTAAACCTTTTTCACATAAAGTGATTTTAGGTCGTAAAATCAGATGTTTGTGCGCAGGAAAGCTGAAGTAAATCCTGCGGATTGGCGCGAAAGACATGATGCGGCGTGCCAGCAGCAGCCCAAATGGCATCGAAATCGCGCAACCTCGGGTCGAAAAACGCCCGGATTGGGTTGATGTGACCAACCGGGGCAACGCCCCCGATGGCAAACCCTGTTTGCGCACGGATCAGGGCTGCGTCAGCTTTGCCCAACTCTTCGCCCGCGATCAGGGCAGCCTTGGCGGCATCGACCGTGTTGCCGCCCGCAGTGATGAACAGGATGGCCGTTCCGCTGTCTTGCCCCCGGAAAATGATGGATTTGGCGATCTGGTCGATCTCGCAACCAATAGCCGATGCGGCATCCGCCGCCGTGCGGGCCAGCGGTGTTTCCATGATCTTGGTGTCGATGCTCGCGGCCTCAAGGGCGGCGCGGACGCGTTTCAGGCTTTTGCTCATGGCGCGAGCCTGTCCCGAGTGCCTGACATGTGCAAGGGGCATTGACGCGCCTTGATGCGCCTTTGATGGTGCGCGCATGCGTCTGGCCGATCATATCCTCCGCGTCCCGCGCCCCTTTGATGCTGAACGGGGGCAGGCGGCGGCCGCCGCAGTGCCAGAGGTCACGAGCGCGATGCGCGACGTGCTTGTCGGTGCGGCGGGGTGCAGCCCTTTTCTGGCTGGTCTGATCGAGAAGGAGGCCGCGTGGCTGGCGGATGCCGTGGATGACGCAAGCGCGGCTTTGGCGCAGGTGTTGTCGCCGCCCCAGCCGGATCTGAATGCACTGAAGCCGGTTTTGCGGCAGGCCAAGCGCCGGGTGGCGCTGTTGGCCGGATTGGCGGATCTGGCCGGGGCGTGGTCCCTGGAAGAGGTGACAGGTGCGCTCACGCAGCTGGCCGATATGGCATGCGACGTGGCCCTGACCGCTGCGCTGGCGGAACAGGTCCGCCGGGGCAAGCTGCCGGATACCGACGTCGGCCTGTTTGTTCTTGCCATGGGCAAGATGGGCGCGGGCGAGCTGAACTACTCCTCGGACATTGACCTGATCTGCCTGTTTGACGAGACGCGCCATGACCCCGCGGACTATGCAGCCGTGCGCAAGGCCTGTGTGCGGGCGGTGCAGGACATGTGCAAGCTGCTGAGTGATCTGACATCGGATGGCTATGTCTTTCGCACCGATTTACGGCTGCGTCCCGACGCGTCGGTGAACCCGGTCGTTTTGTCTGCCGGGGCGGCGGAGCGGTATTACGAAAGCCTGGGGCGGACATGGGAGCGGGCGGCCTACATCAAGGCGCGGCCCTGCGCCGGGGACATCGCGGCGGGCGAGGCCTTTCTAACGGAGTTGCGCCCGTTTGTCTGGCGCCGCCACCTTGATTTCGCCGCGGTGCAGGATGCGCATGACATGCGTCTGGCCATTCGGGCCCACAAGGGCACGGGCGGTCCGATCACCTTGCCCGGTCATGACATGAAGCTGGGGCGCGGTGGCATTCGCGAGATCGAGTTTTTCACCCAGACCCGCCAGTTGATTGCGGGCGGGCGCGATGTTGATCTGCGCGTGCGCGACACCGTCACCGGCTTGCAGCGGCTGGCCGAGAAGGAATGGGTGACGGCAGGCACGCGCGACATGCTGATCGACCACTACCGCTTTGCCCGCACGGTGGAACACAGGGTGCAGATGCAGCGTGACGCGCAGACCCACAAGTTACCGAGCAGCGATGAGGGGTTTGAGCGGTTGGCGGCGATGATGGGTACGGACCGTGCGACACTTGAGACCGAATTGCGCGACCGCCTGTCCGCCGTACATACAGAAACCGAAGGGTTCTTTGCCCCTGATGCGTCGGAACCCACGCCGGTGGTGGCGCTGGATGCCGCCATGCAATCGCGCTGGCGCAACTACCCCGCGCTGCGCAGTGCCCGCGGTGCGGCGCTGTTTGACCGGATCGAGCCCATGTTGGTGGAGCGCTTGGGGGCCGCCACCAAGCCGCAGGAGGCGCTGGCCGCCTTTGACGGGTTCCTCGCCGGTCTGCCAGCGGGTGTGCAGCTGTTTTCGCTGTTCGAAGCGAACCCGCAGCTTGTCGATCTGCTGGTCGATATTGTTGGCACGTCGCCTGCGCTGGCGCAGTATCTGTCGCGCAATGCGCCTGTTCTGGATGCCGTCATTGGGGGTAGTTTCTTTGACCCGTGGCCGGGGCAGGCTGCATTGACCGAGATGGCCGTTGCCCGCCTCGCGGCAGAAGCGGATTACGAGGCCAAGCTGGATGCCATTCGTGCCTGGGCCAAGGAGTGGCACTTTCGCGTGGGCGTGCATCATTTGCGGCAGCTGACTTCGGCCATCGAGGCGGGCAAGCAGTACAGCGATCTGGCCCGCGCCAGCATTGCGGCTTTGTGGCCGGAGGTGCAGGCCCAGTTCGCCCAGCGTCACGGCCCGCCGCCCGGGCGCGGTGGCGTTATCCTTGGCATGGGCAGTCTGGGGGCCGGGCATCTGACGCCGCAATCCGATCTGGACCTGATTGTCGTCTATGACCCGCTGGATGCTGAGCAATCGGACGGGAAACGACCGTTGCTCCCGGGCAGCTACTATGCCCGCCTGACGCAGGCCATGATCACCGCGATCACCACGCAGACATCGCAGGGCCGGTTGTACGAGGCCGATATGCGCTTGCGTCCATCGGGCAACCAAGGGCCGGTGGCAACAAGCTGGCCCGCCTTCCAACGCTACCAGCGCGAAGATGCGTGGTTGTGGGAGCATCTGGCGCTGGTGCGGGCGACGGTGGTGGCGGGGCCGGACGCGCTGGCCAAGGACATCGGCCGGTTTCGCCAGGACATCCTGCGCCAGCCGCGCGACAGGGCCGAGGTCCTTGCGGAATTGGCCGACATGCGGGCGCGGATCGCGTCAGCGCGGCAACCTGCGTCGATCTGGGACGCCAAGATCGGGCCGGGCCGCTTGCAGGATATAGAACTCTTGGCGCAAACCGGTGCCGTGCTCACGGATGAGGTGCGTTCTGGTGTGCGTGCGGGGTTGAACGCCTGTGTCGCGGCGGGCGTTCTGAACGACGCAGATGCGCAACATCTGGCGCAGACCCATGCGCTACTCTGGGCCGTGCAGATCGCCTCGCGCCTGCTCAGCACGGAGGCCGTTGACCTTGACGCGTTGGGAGCAGGGGGGCGGGACGTGCTGCTGCGTGCGGTCGGCTGTGACAGGCGTGACGCGGCCGAAGGCAGGTTGACGCGCGCGACAGACCGGGCGGCGCACATCATTGGGAATGCGGTAGGGACGGCAGAGTGATGCAAAAAGGTGATGAGTTGGACCCCAAGGGCCTGATCTTTGAGGCGTACCGGATCGACGGTATCTCGGCCCCCGAATGCCGGACCATTTTCCTTGACTGGGCGTTGAGTGTGCCGGGCACCCATGTGCCTGCCGACCTGATCGCGGCCCTGCTGCGGCAATATGCGGTCGACTTTCCGGATCACCCGATGACCCAGACGCTGACGGAAGGGTTGGAACGGATCGGCCAGCCGCGCCGCCGTGGCGGATGGCGCAGTCGTGCGCGCGATGCTTAGTCTGTCGCGCGCGGTGGCCCAGTCGCAGGGATTCCGACCTTTCGCAGACGCGCCATTGTGATTAGAGGGTGGCGCCATGACTGCATCCTCCCCCACATCCGATCGCCCCGTTTTGCGCATGCGCCCCAAGACGGATGCGCGCCGCATTCGCCACGGATTTCCCTGGGTCTACGCCAACGAGGTGGTTCTTGACCGCCGGACCAAGGCGCTGGCGCCTGGAACGCTGGCCGTTCTAGAAGATGCCAACCGCAGCCCCCTGGGCCTTGTGGCGATCAATCCGCTGTCGAAGATTGTCGGGCGGGTCCTGGACCGCGACCCTGCGATGCAGGTGAACCGGGATTGGGTCGCGGCACGGGTTTCGCGTGCGCTGGCCTTGAGAGAGCGTCTTTTCGATGCGCCATTTTACCGGCTGATCCACGCAGAGGCCGATGGCCTGCCTGGCGTCATCATCGACCGCTTTGGTGACCTCGCCGTTATCCAGCCGAACGCGGCTTGGGCGGAGGCGCATCTGGACCTGCTGGCGTCGGTGCTGCTGGAGGTCGTCGGCGTGAGCCATCTGATCAAGAACGCGAGCGGTCGGACGCGCGCACTCGAAGGGCTGGATGATCAGACCGAGGTTCTGGCGGGACAGATGCCGCAGGCGCCGATCCCGGTGCCGATGAACGGGGCCACCTACATGGCCGATGTGGCCGGCGGACAGAAGACCGGCCTGTTCTTTGACCAGCGGCCCAACCACGCCTTTGCGCAATCGGTGGCGCAGGGTGCGCGGGTTCTGGACGTGTTTTCCCATGTGGGCGGGTTCGGCCTTGCGGCGTTGGCGGGCGGTGCGGGTCATGCGACCTGCGTTGACGGGTCGGCAGCCGCGCTTGATCTGGCCGGGCAGGGGGCAGTGGCCATGGGCGTCAGCGACAGGTTTGCCGCGCGCCAGGGTGACGCCTTTGACGTGCTGAGCGCGTTGCAGGAGGAGGAGGCGCAGTTCGATGTGGTGGTCTGCGATCCGCCAGCCTTTGCGCCATCGAAACAGGCGCTGGATGCCGGGCTGCGCGCCTATGAACGCATCGCACGGCTGGCTGCGCCGCTGGTCGCGGAGGGTGGCATTCTGGGGCTGTGCAGCTGTTCGCATGCTGCCGATTTGTCGAAGTTCCGCACTGCGTCGGTTCGCGGGATCGGGCGGGCCGGGCGCGCGCCTGCGCTGCTGCATACCGGCTTTGCCGGGCCTGACCATCCGCAACTGCCGCAACTGGCCGAAAGCGGCTACCTCAAGGCGCTGTTCTTCCGGCTATGAAGGTGCTGATCGACGCAAATGTGCTGTATCCGACGGTGATGCGCGAGGTGGTGTTGGGCGTGGCTGCGGCAGGTCTGTTCCAGCCGCAATGGTCGGATCGCATCCTTGAGGAATGGGCCCGCGCCGCCGCCCGACTTGGCCCCGAGGGTGAGGCGCAAGCACGGGGTGAAATTGCCTTGCTGTCGGCCACATGGTACCGCGCCAACGTGCGTTACCCATCCGAGTTGGAACAGCGGCTGTGGTTGCCTGACCCTGCCGATGTGCATGTTCTGGCTGCTGCCATCGCAGGGTCGTCCGACATCATCCTGACGTCGAATGCCAAGGACTTCCCGCGCCAGATCCTTG
Source organism: Tateyamaria omphalii (assembly GCF_001969365.1). Classification (NCBI taxonomy): domain Bacteria; kingdom Pseudomonadati; phylum Pseudomonadota; class Alphaproteobacteria; order Rhodobacterales; family Roseobacteraceae; genus Tateyamaria; species Tateyamaria omphalii. The sequence goes on from NZ_CP019312.1 coordinate 1,194,634, forward strand.
CTGAAGAGGGTCTTTCGCGCGCGGATCCCGATGGGTTTCTGCTGGGGTGTTTTGAGGCGCAACCCGGACCAGTCCACGCTGCCGCCGGCAGTGTTCTGGCCGAGGCGCGCCGCCTGTCGGCGGACGACTGGACGATGCGCGGCCTGATGAAGAAGGCGCGCCTGCCGCGGTTGGGCAAAGCGCTGGAGCGGCACGGTTAGGGGGCGGGAACTTGCGTCCACTTCGCTTCAAGCTCTTCCAGTGCCTTGATCCGTTCCTTGGTCTTGGGGTGGCTCATCAACCACGCAGGCACCGCACCGGAGTTTGACTTGGTCAGTTGCTCCAGCTTCTCAAACAGCGAGATTTGCGGTGCGATCCCGATCCCGGCCTTGGTCAGCAGGGCGGCGGCATAGGCGTCGGCCTCGTATTCATCACTGCGCGACAGACGTGCGGCCAGCAATGTGGTGAGCGCGTTGGCAATCAGCACGCCGATACCAGGGATAAAGCGCGACAGAACCATCGCGAGTGCGGTGCGCAGGGCGTTCTGCCCCGAAAAGTCGATCATTCGCCTACGACTGTGCCCCAAGGCGACGTGGCCCAACTCATGTGCGATCACGCTGGCCATTTCTGCCGCAGACACGGCCCCCTGCCGGAACTTGTTGTAGAACCCGCGCGTGATGAAGATACGCCCATCGGGGGCTGCGAGGCCATTCACCGGGTCAATCTCGTAAATGTGCACGCGGATCCGGTCCAGATCGAGGGCGGCGGCCATCTGGTCGCACATCTGGCGCAGCATCGGGTCAGCCAGCTCGGTCGATTTCTCATCAAGCTCGCGCGAGGTGCGCCAGACGGAAAAGCGGTACATGGCCAGCCCGTAGACGAGAGCCAGGAGGATCGGTGCAAATTTGATCATGAGTGGGATATGGGGCTGAAACGGGGGTAGGGCAAGCCGCTCAAATGTCCCACGCGACAGGAACGGACAGTGGCCCGCGAAAGGCCCATCCGGCAAAGGTCACATCGTCGGTCAGGCGCAGGTTCGGCAATTGGTCAAACAGCATGGGCAAAGCGTGTCCCGCGATGAGGGCGCGGGAGGCGGCGGCCCCTGCGCAAAAGTGCGGGCCCGCGCCGAAGGGGATCGCGGGGCCGGTGTTGCGCGTCAGGTCATAGGCGTTGGGATCGGTAAAGTGGTCCGCATCCCGGCAGGCGGAGCCGAACATGAAGAAAATCAACTCATCGGCGTTGAATTCGACATCGCAGGCGCGGTCGGGCCGTGCGACCCGGCGCGGTGACATGCCGATGGGCGCCACGAGCCGCACATATTCGTCGAAGGCGGCGTTCCAGTCTGCCGTGCCGTTCGCCATCATAGCGTATTGGTCGGGGTGGGTCAGGAGCGCCCAGGCAGTGCCCGCAATCGCGTCACGCGGTTCGTTCTGTCCGCCGCCGATGATAACGCGGACATTGCCGGCAATCTCGTCCAGCGTTAGCCCCGCCTGATCGAGGACGGAGATGATGGACATGTCGGGGGCGGCGCGCAGTTGCGGCAGACGTTCCTTGATCAAGTCCAGCACGTGGTCGGCATAGCCGTAGCCCAGCCGGTCAACCTCCGGGTCGCGCTGGTAGTTGGCGGCGGCGTCGAGCATGGCCTGGCTTGCGGCGTCCATCTCTGCCGCTTCCATATTGGTCAGGCCCGTTATCAGGCGCAGCGCGTCGGCGGAGACGGGCATCGCGTAGTCCGTGACCAGATCGCACGCGCCCAAGGGCTGCAGCCCGTCGATATGTCCTTGTACTATCTCGCGGAACTTGGGTCCAAGCACGTCGCGCACTGTGCGGGGGCTGAGCGCGGGAAAGAGCGCCTTGCGCTCGCGCATATGCGCTTCGCCGTCTTTGCGCATCAGGTTGCTGCCCATGACCTTGGTCAAGAGGCCGTTCGGTTGGTGGCTCGAAAACAGATCGACGCGCTTTTCCTCGCGAAAAACGTCGTCGCGACGGGTGAACAGCGTGGCGCCCATTTCCGGCACATAACATACGGGTGCGTTTTGACGCATGGCCGCAAGGGTCGGGTAGGGGTCGGCGTGAAAGGCGGCCGGGTCGATGTGGACGGTGGGTGCGGATGACATATGGTGACGCTACACGCGCCGTTTGTAACCAAAAAGGCTTATCGCGTGAGTGCGCGCATGCCGCGGCTGAGACCTTCGAGCGTCATCGGGACCATGGCATCCTTCCCAAAGATCTCCTGGATCATGGCGATTGAGTGGGTGTAGCCCCAGTATTTTTCGGGCACCGGGTTGATCCACAGGTTCGACGCCCACTGATCGCGCGCACGGGAGAGCCAGACCTGGCCCGCTTCCTTGTTCCAGTGTTCGTTGGCGCCACCGGGATAGGCGATCTCGTATGGGGACATGCTGGCGTCACCGACAAAGATGCACTTGTAGTCGGGGCCGTAGGTGCGCAGCACCTCGTGTGTGGGTGTCTGCGCGTCCCAACGGCGGCGGTTGTCGCGCCAGACACCTTCATAAAGGCAGTTGTGGAAGTAGAAATATTCGAAATGCTTGAACTCGGATTTCGCGGCCGAGAACAACTCTTCCACGATTTTCACGTGGGGGTCCATTGATCCGCCGACATCAAGGAACAGCAGCACTTTGACAGCATTGCGCCGCTCGGGGCGGGTTTTGACATCGAGATAGCCATGTTCAGCCGTGGCCCGAATGGTGCCGTTCAGGTCCAGCTCTTCGGTTGCACCATCGCGCGCCCAGCGGCGCAGGCGTTTGAGCGCGACCTTGATGTTGCGCGTGCCGAGTTCAACTGTGTCGTCCAAGTTCTTGAATTCACGCTTGTCCCAGACTTTCACAGCTCGCTGATGACGGCTTTCCTCTTGGCCGATACGCACGCCTTCGGGGTTGTAGCCATAGGCGCCGAAGGGCGAAGTGCCCGCGGTGCCGACCCACTTGTTGCCGCCCTGATGGCGGCCTTTCTGCTCCTCAAGCCGTTTCTTGAGTGTTTCCATGAGTTTATCGAAGCCTCCTAAGGCTTCGATCTCTGCGCGTTCTTCCTCGCTCAGATGCCTTTCGGCCAGCTTTTCCAGCCAGTCCTGTGGGATGTCCACGGCCTCCAGAACCTGGTCGATGCTGATCTGCTCCAACCCTTCAAAGGCGGCCGCGAAGGCGCGGTCGAACTTGTCGATGTTGCGCTCGTCCTTCACCATCGCGACGCGGGCGAGGTAGTAGAACGCCTCAACATCATAGGTCGCTAGACCCGCTTTCATCCCCTCGAGAAAGACAAGGAACTCGCGCAAGCTGACCGGCACGCCGTTCTTTCGCAGGCTTTCGAAGAAGGGCAGGAACATGTCAGCCTCGCATCGCGCGGTCGATCAGAACGGTGGCGACCATGCCCACAATGACAAAGGCCAGCGCGTAGCCCGCCGCGTATTGCAGGATGTCGAGCCTGTTTCCCTTGCGCTTGCTTGCCGTGTAGCCGCCGATCAAAGCGCCCGATAGGGCCGCCACGATTACGATCATTTGCCTTGCCTCTCAATACTTTGGGGCGGCAAGTTCAGCCTTTGAGCGGGCTCAGGGAAGATATTTCCCGCAGCTTGGCCCGCACCGCCCAATCAGAGCCGAATCCGTAGCGCGCCCACCCCAGGCTGTCCAGCCTGACGGTGCGTGCCTCGGCGGCGCGGCCTTGCAGGTCCAGCGCTTCGGCGCGCAGCAGCAGAAGGGTCGACAGAAGCGCCGCGTTTTCGTTGCGGGCGGCCCGGTCGATATGGGGGGCGAGCGTGACCATGGCGGTGTCGCCGTCGCCCCGACTGATGGCATAGGCGGCCAATTGGGTGGCGACATAGGCGCGGTGCAGATCGGCACCGGGGGTCGCGGCATAGAATTGGTCGGCGGCGCGGAAATGGGACTGCGCGGCTTTCGGGTCACTTGCGAGCAGCAGGCGGCCATTGGCGTAATGGGCAAAGGCGCGGCGGTGATCGCGCCAGCCCATGGCCTGTGCGATGTCCAGCGCGCGTTCGGCGGCGTCCCGGCGCTGTCCGGTCGTAGCCCCCGGACCCAGCGCTGTTTGCACCGCCTCGCTCCAGGCGCGAGGCGTGCGGGTGGCATAGTTTGCGGGCAGGTTTTCACCACCGGGATTGATGCGGGCAAGGATCTGGGGCAAGCGCTGCGCCACCTGGCCGCGCGTCATGCCGGAGCGCAGTTCGGGGGAATAATACGCCTTGAGCATCAGCATGTCGAAGCCGGTCAGAACCGTGTGCACGTTGTCATCATTGAACACGCTGTCGGGCAGGCGGTAGAGGTCGTTGAGCGGACCGATGGCCTGCGCCAGTTCCTCGTGCAGGCAGTCGCGGACCTCTTGCGGGCTTGCGTCATTGGGCAGGAAGATCGCCAGCCGTTCACGGGTGCGCAGGTTTGACCAACTGGTGCGGGGCGTGCGGCGGTTGGGCTTGTATTCCGAGATCGTCGTAATGTTGGGCACCACGAAACAGGCGGCGTGGGGCAGCGCCTTGCGGATATCGCTGCGCGACACCGCTTCGATGGTGATGTTTGCCGCGTTGCCGGGCGCTGCTTCGTAAATGTCGATATGTGCTTCGGTCCGCAAGCGGTGCATCAGGCGGCGCAGGTCGGTGCCAAGCGAGGCGGGCGGTTTGCCGGTCACGCGGACCGAAATAGGTCCTTCGAACCGGGTGAAGACAGGCAGGGCGCGGCCTGATTCCAATTGGAAGCTCAGTTCGATGAAATCCAACGCCAAGTCGTTGTTCGACCGGACTGGCTGCACGGGGCGCGGTGCACCGAATGTCTTCATCGGCGGCAGGTCACTGCTGGCGGGCAGGGCGCGTGTCGGGGTGTCGCCGGGTGTGACGGGCGCACAGGCATTGAGCAACAGAACGAGGGGCAAAGCAAAGCGACGCATCCGTGTCATCCCCGTTCGTACTTGATGAAGGGAGACAGCTTGCCCACGCGGTCATACAGCTTGCGGGCCTGCGTGTTGAAATCCTGGGTCAGCCAATAGACCGACGGGGCTCCGACCGCGTCAGCGGCGGCATAGACGCCCTCGATCAGCGCGCGTCCGATGCCGCGGCCGCGCACGGCCGGGTCTGCATAGAGGTCTTGCAGGTAGCAGACGTTTTCGACGTTCCAGCCATGGCGGTGAAACAGGTAATGGGCGAGGCCGACAGGTCTGCCGTCTATCTCGGCAATCAATGCATTGAAATCTTGGGGATCGTTGCCCAACAAGCGATCGAAATAGGTGTCAAAGACTTCTTTTGGACGCGATGTCTCGTAAAAGGCGAGATACGCCGCCCACAGTTCATGCCACGCGGACCGATCCGACGAGATAAGAGGGCGCACAATAAGTGCGTCTGAACCTGTCATTTTTACTGCCTGCCTGCCTTTTAGCATTTTGGATGCGGGCGTTTTCGCCTCTCATCTCGGTCAAGGTATGGAGCAATTCAGGCAAAAGAAAGACTTTTTGTCTTTAAATTCGATGGGTTCCCGGGGCGTGCGCGGATTGTGACCCAAAAGACTCGCCTTTTGGGTCGGGGGCTTACGCAAGTCGCTGTGACGTCAGCGCTGGCCGCGTGCCATGAAGGCCAGCCGCTCGAACAGGTGCACGTCCTGCTCGTTTTTCAAAAGCGCGCCGTGCAGCTTGGGCAGGGCGGAGACGCCGTCGGATTTCAGGTCTTCGGCGCTCATATCCTCGGCCAGAAGCAGCTTGAGCCAGTCGAGCACTTCGGAGGTCGAGGGCTTTTTCTTGAGCCCCTGTTGATCGCGGATTTCGAAAAACTGGGTGAGGGCTGTGGCCAGTAGGCTTTCCTTGATGCCGGGGTGATGCACGGCCACGATTTGCTTCATCGTGTCCATGTCAGGAAAGCGGATGTAGTGGAAGAAACAGCGGCGCAGGAAGGCGTCGGGGAGTTCTTTTTCGTTATTGGAGGTGATGATCACGACGGGGCGCTGACGGGCTTGGATCGTGGCGCCTGTTTCATAAACAAAGAACTCCATCTTATCGAGTTCCTGCAGCAGGTCGTTGGGAAATTCGATGTCGGCCTTGTCGATCTCGTCGATCAGCAGGACCACTTTTTCGTCCGCTTCGAACGCCTCCCAGAGCTTGCCCTTTTTGATGTAGTTGCCGACATCGTGGACCTTGTCCTCGCCCAGCTGGCTGTCGCGCAGGCGGCTGACGGCATCATATTCATACAGGCCTTGCTGCGCGCGCGTGGTGGACTTGATGTTCCACTCGATCAGGCGCAGGCCAAGGCCGCGGGCGACCTGTTTGGCGAGTTCCGTCTTGCCGGTGCCGGGCTCGCCCTTGACCAGCAGAGGCCGTTCAAGTGTGACGGCCGCGTTCACGGCGATGGTCAGGTCGTCGGTTGCGACATAGGCGTCGGTGCCCTGGAATTTCATGTGTCTTCATCCTGTTGCGGCAATCTGTTCATCACGCAGCTTTTAGCCAATCTGGGGCGGGAATGGGTAGTGACAATCCCATGTCCCTCGGATAGACGCTGCGGCAGGGAGCTGGTCGGGGCAAGCACAGGACCAACTGGGGAGCCGTCATGGCCAACGTCAGTCGTATTGAGGGGAATGAAATGAAACAGGAAGTGTTCCTGCCGGATGACTATCGTCCCGCAGAAGACGAGCCGTTCATGAATGACCGGCAGGTTGAGTATTTTCGTCGCAAGTTGCTGAACTGGAAATCGGAATTGGTCGCGGGCAGCCGCGACACGATCGAAGGGCTGCAGGACGGCACGCGCAATATCCCGGACGTGGCGGATCGCGCGTCGGAAGAAACCGACCGCGCTCTGGAACTGCGCACCCGCGACCGGCAGCGCAAACTCGTATCCAAGATCGACGCGGCGCTGCGCCGGATCGACGAGGGCGAGTATGGATATTGCATCGTGACGGGCGAGCCGATTTCGCTGAAACGTCTGGATGCACGTCCCATCGCGACCATGAGCCTGGAGGCGCAGGAGCGTCACGAGCGGCGCGAAAAAGTGCATCGCGACGACTAGGCGTAACGCAGCTTTCGGCGGGTTATTAGGGCGGTGTTTGCCCCAAACTGCGATTTTAGTCCGGAAACGGCGTGTTTTAAGCGCTGTTAGATCACCTGTTTTGAGGGTGTTGTCCGCGGACCGTACGTTTTGGCGGTGAAGCTGCGTATTTTGATCCCCGGCACCGCTTAGGGGTTGGGCAACTATTTTCCTGTCGTTAAACATCTATTACGGGCGGTCAGGCTTGGGTAAGGTTCTGCCCCGAACAGGCGGATTTCGGTGGTCTGGCGCCAAAGATTTTACCCGCGCGTTCGCGGAACAGAGCGGTGCAGAACCCGTATCTCGACTAAAGCGCCGAACCTCACGCCCGAACGCTCAGAACCGGATGTCAAAGCCTGCCTTCAGGCCGTAGTTCTGGCGTGCGCGTCCGCCCAGGCCATCGACGAAGCTGTCGATCTCGAGCGTGCCGCCCGCGTCGGTCACATAGCTGAAGCCGAGGTTGACGCGGCCGTTGCGCTTGCGCTCAACTGGCATGAGGAATGCGCTGTATCCGTAGCGGCGGGTCGAGGTGTCGGACACCGCGCCGCCGCCCTTGATTATGAAACGTGCGCCATTCATATGTCGCATCGTCTGGCGAAAATCCAAACCCACCCTGATGTGCTGCATGCTCAGGCTCTGGCCAATTCGAGCACCGCGTTGGGTGGACGAGACGTCGTCCACGGCGTGTGACACCAGAATGTTCGGGGTCAGTGTCGTGACGTCGTAGCGAAGCTGGCCCGACAGCCGCAGCTGTGCCAAGCCACGCCGAGTGTCAGGTTGCCCGGTGCCTTGCCCGGACAGGCGGATGCCGTCCGACGCTTTGCCGACGAGGAGCCGCCCGTCGAAAAACAGCGGATGGTTGGCATTGCGGGCCAGGAAGTAGGAACCGGCCATTGCGCCCATGCCTTTTCGGTCGGACGTTGCGCCTGCTTGTGCCAGATAGTCCGCCTCGATCATGCCGCCGACGATCAGGGTCGGCGCGACATAGACATGGACGCCCATCGCGCCGAAACCGTATTTGTCCATGCGCAGACCGTCCTCGTCCCATCGCCCGTTCGCGCGGGCCCATAGCCGCCGATCCACGCCGCTGGAAAAGGTCAGTGTGCCCTTGTCGTCCTTTATGTCAGCATTCAACGCGCCGGAGCCTGCGCCCGACAAAAATGGGCTCAGGTCCGGCTGATGGCGGATAAGCCGGTTCATGCGGGCGATCTGAAGCTGGAACATCAGCTGTTCAGTCTTTGCTGCGTCAGCCTGTGCGTGGCCCTCAATCCCGGACCCGCAGATGAGCGCGGCCAGCACGAGCACCGCGTAGCGCAGCGCAGATTTTGTCCGCTTCAGTGATACGGGTTCCGCATGCACAGCTGTCTGAGCGTAGGTCTTGTTCATCACAAAAGCGCCTGGAACAGAGAGATCGGTGTGGACGACAGCGGCCTGATTAAGGGTGGGTCTTCAGGTGGCCGATATCCGCCTATGTACACACGCTGGGATTGATCTGCCAGCCGAAAGACGGGTCGAAGCCCCGTGCATAAGGCTCATTTATTATGTCAGTTCGTAACAGCGCGGACAGCGGGTGTGCCCTATGGCTCGCCCGCCCGCCCGTGTCTCAAGGGTGGACTACCCGTTGGCCCGTGTCAGCATCCCGAATAGGTCGCGTGGGTCGTCGGGGTCGGCCAGTAGGTCGAGCGGGTGGAAGAAGGGTGTGCCGGTGATCCGGTCTCGGACGTATCGGAGGGCGGAAAAATCTTCGATCGCAAAGCCGACACTGTCGAAGATGGTGATTTGTTTGTCGGATGTGCGACCCGGCGCCTGGCCGGCGAGCACTTGCCAGACTTCGGTGACCGGGTGGTCGTCGGCCAGTTGCTGGATGTCGCCCTCGATCCGTGTTTGCGGCGGGTATTCGACGAAGATGTCGCCGCGTTTGAGTATTTCAGGGGCGGTTTCGGTCTTACCAGGGCAGTCGCCGCCGATGGCGTTGATGTGCACGCCACTGCCGACCATGTTGTCGGTCAGGATCGTGGCAAGCGCCTTGTCCGCCGTGCAGGTGGTGAGGATCTGGGCGCCTACGATGGCCTCTTCCGCCGTCGTGCAGCGGGTCACGGCCAGGCCAGTTCCTGCAAGGTTGGCGGCGCATTTTGCGGTGGCGGCGGGGTCGGTGTCGTAGAGCCGCACATGGGTGATGCCTGCGATGGACTGCATGGCCAGCGACTGGAACTCGGATTGCGCGCCATTGCCGATCATGGCCATTGTCGCGGCCCCTTTGGGTGCCAGCGCGCGTGCGACCATGGCCGATGTGGCCGCCGTGCGCAGGGCGGTGAGCATCGTCATTTCCGTCAGCAACACGGGGTAGCCCGTCTCGACATCTGCAAGAAGGCCAAAGGCCGTGACCGTTTGCAGGCCATCGGCGGTGTTCTTAGGGTGACCGTTGACGTATTTGAACCCGTAGGTTTCGCCGTCTGACGTGGGCATCAGTTCGATCACCCCCTCGGCCGAGTGGGAGGCGACGCGGGGCGTCTTGTCGAAACGCTCCCACCGTTTGAAGTCAGCTTCGATGTAGTCGGCCAGCCCGCGCAGCATGTTTGCCACCCCGATATGGTGGATCAGTTGCATCATGTGATCGACGGAGACGAAGGGCACGAGGGCCTTGTCGGAAGGTTCTTGCATTCTCTGTCTCCCTAATAGGCGCGTGTGGGGCGGTCGAAGACGCGGCGGCCAAAGGCGGAGGCCGCGAGGTCCACCATCAGCTGGGCTGTGCGCCCGCGTTCGTCGAGGAAAGGGTTGAGTTCGACAATGTCGAGCGAGGACAGGAGGTCACTGTCGCAGATCATCTCCATCACCAGATGTGCTTCGCGGATTGTGGCGCCGCCAGGGACGGTGGTGCCGACGGCGGGCGCGACCGACGGGTCAAGGAAGTCGACATCGAGCGAGACGTGGAGAAGGCCGTTTGCCTGCGCGACCCGGGCGAGGAAGGCCGCGAGCGGTTTGGCGATGCCGTGTTCGTCGATATGGCGCATGTCGACATAGGTGACGTCGGTGCCTTCGATGGCGGCGCGCTCTTCGGCGTCGACCGACCGCAGACCGAGCATGGCGATTTGGTCGTGGGGGACCGGGTGGTCGATGGGCGGGAAGCTGTCGAACCCGTCGCGGCCTGTGACATAGCCCACGGGCGTGCCATGCAGGTTGCCGGAGGCCGTAGTTGCAGGTGTGTGGTAGTCGGTATGGGCGTCGAGCCAGAGGACGAAGAGCGGGCGGTTGGCCTGTGCTGCGGCGTTTGCCATGCCGCGCACAGTGCCGAGGGCGAGGGCGTGGTCGCCGCCCATGAAGATGGGGATTGTGTTTAGGCTGACCTCGTCGGTGCGATCCGAGAGCGCTTTGGTCCAGGCGATGGTTTCTTGCAGCGCGTGCAGGTGGCTGCCCGTGGTTTCGGTAAAGGTCGCCGGTGTGACATTGCCGCTGTCTGTGACGCTGTGGCCGAGGTCCGACAGGGCCGCATACAGGCCAGCGGTGCGCAGGGCGTCGGGGCCCATCAGGCAGCCTTGGCGCCGCTTGCCGCTGTCCATCGGGACGCCGATCAGGTCGATTGTCTTGGGTTTCATGTCTGTCCTCGTGGTGCTTGGTCGAGATGTCCGTTCAATTGGTGGCATAGACAAGCGGTCAAAGTGGACGTATCGGAACCTGATTGATCAGATCGAAGGGTGAAATGGACGATATTGACAACCGGTTGATTGCGGCCTTGCGCCATGACGCGCGTGCGTCTTTGTCGGACCTGTCGGTTCGGTTGGGCCTGTCGCGCACCACTGTGCGGACGCGGATAGAGAAGTTGCAGGCGCGGGGCGACATCGTGGGCTTTACCGTGGTGCTGAAGGCGGATGTGGCGCGCGACCCGGTGCGTGGACTGATGATGATCGGGATCGAGGGGCGGGGGACCGAACGGATCATTCGCCAGTTGAACGGCATGGTCGAGCTGCGCGAGATCCATTCGACCAATGGGCGCTGGGACGTGATTGTCGAGATCGGGACCGAGACGCTGGAGCAGTTCGATGACGTACTTTTCCGCATCCGGCGTCTGGATGGGGTGGTGGCGAGTGAGACGTCGCTGCTGCTGTCTACGCGGAAGTCGGCCTGACCCGGAGGGCGGCGATCCAGAGACCCGCGATCAGGAGAGACAGGACCATGTTCCAGCCCGCCATGCTGAGGCCCGCGAATTGCCACGCGATCTCGTCACAGCGGATCAGGGGGGCGGCCATGATCTGGTCGAAGAGGGCGTTGGGATCGAGGTTGCCGACGGCGCCTGCGGAGCAGCTTGTCGGCCCTTGCCACCATGCTTGCTCGACGCCCACGTGGTAGCCGCCGATCCCGGCGGTGATCAGGGCGGCGGCGGCGCCGAGGGCGATGAGAACCGGCAGAGGGAGAAAGACCGCCAGCGCGCCCAGCAGGACGGCGGCTACATGCGGGTAGCGCTGCCAGATGCACATCTGGCACGGGGCCAGCCCGCCCAGGTGTTGAAACGCATACGCCCCCACGAGCAGCGCGGCAGACCCACCCGCGGCCAGAATGACGTAGTTTTGTCGTGTCATAGAGCCCCCACGGCCAGAAATCCGCCGATAAGGATCACGACGAACAGAGTGAACATCAAGCCCAGACGCCGTTCGATGAAATCACGAATGGGTGCGCCGAATTTCCACAGAAGGCCCGCGACGATGAAAAAGCGCAGCGCGCGGGCGAGGATCGAGGTGGCCACGAAGGTGGCCAGCGGCATCCCGGTCCAGCCCGACATGATCGTGATGACCTTATAGGGAAACGGCGTGACCCCGGCGGTCAGCACCGCCCAGAATCCGAAATCGTTAAAGCGGGTGTTGAACGCTTCCATCGCATCGGCCTTGCCTAGGCTGGCGAGGATCGGTTGGCCAATGGTCTCGAACGCGAAGGCGCCGATGGCATAGCCCAGAAGTCCGCCGAGGACAGAGGCGATAAGCGCAACGCCCGCGATCAGCCAGGCCCGGCGGGGCGCGGCGAGGATCATGGGGATCATCAGCACGTCCGGTGGGATCGGAAAGACCGAGCTTTCGATGAAGGCCACAAAGGCCAGAACCCACAGCGCCCGAGGGTGGTTGGCCCAGCCCATTGTCCAGTCATACAGTCCGCGTATCATGCGCGGCGGCAGACCACGCGTGCGGCACAAGGTCAAGTCGCTTTGCCCTTGCCCCCGCATCGGCAGTTCGGTATCCGAACATTCTGAGGCCCAAGTGGCGGAATGGTAGACGCAGGGGATTCAAAATCCCCCGCCTTTGCGGGCGTGCCGGTTCGAGTCCGGCCTTGGGTACCAGCCTCATCATTGGATTTAGTTTGAGTATGTGGCGTGCAAATGCCGCAGTCATATCAAGTGCGGCGTTATGTGAAATATGTCGCCTGCATCGATTCGTCCGAGCCCGCGGCCTTGTCCCGTGCTGAGCATCATTCCTTGAATTCTTTCAACATTAGCATCAGTTCGTGAACGTATGTTATTCAGAATGCGGCGAAATCCGGGCAGTTTGACGTAGGGTTAATTGTTTCGGCTTACGAAACCCGACGTTGAATACGATGGTGCGCGAAAAAGCGCCGAAACCGTTTGGGTACAGATGTTTAGGCAATAATACGCGCATACGTAGAAGTATGTAGGGTTAAAGACTTCAACTAAGGGTAGTGACATTGTTCTGTTGTCACCGCGTTTGACTATTCAGATTGCGGCGATACTGACTTTTTTCGGACATTTTTCCCTTTTTTTGGCTCAAACGTGACCGTAAGAACATTCTTGCCCAACTGGGGGGCGATGTCTGTAGGTCATGGGGGCGACCGCACAAGACGCACTGCAAAACGTGCGGGAAATGTGTGTTCGCTGCGTTGCGGAAGCAACCGCTGACACATGCGTGTGTCGGGGTGATGCCCGCCGCGTTTCGGTTCGTGCCGTCATTTCCCTCATTTTTTGGTCAGGTGTGCGTGCGGATCGCCCAGTCGCCGACTGCGTCGCCTCATCTCGGGTGAAGAGTGAGTGAATGATGGAGACGTATCCATGTGCCGATCAACGCACATTGCGGCGCCGCAAGCCTTAGCCGCGCGACCGTTTGCCAAGGGGCGAGGAGCGCCCGTGTCCACTGTTCACTTTGCATTGTTTTCGGTCGCGTTGCGTGCTGCGCGCAACCCAGCCCAGGAGGCTTGACCCATGACTAAATTTATTGACTTCAATTCACTGGCGACCGGCACCGTTGTGAACAACGCATTTTCTGCGGACGGCGTGACCATCTCTGCCGTTGGTGGGTCAAACAAGGCGATGATCTTCAACACCGCGCATCCGACCGGCGGCGATAGCGACCTTCGCACGACCAATCTGGGTAAGGCGCTGATTATTTCCGAGGACGGTGACAGTCATGACCCGGACGACAATGCGGGTGGCGGCAAGATCAGCTTCGTCTTTGACGATCCGGCTTCGGTCAACCGCCTGACATTCCTCGACATTGAGGAAGGCGCGCGGGTCAGGTTCTTTGACGCCGATGGTCATCTGATCACATCGGTCAGCATCCATGACACTGACGACAACGGGCAGTCCATCGTGGATTTTGACGTGGATGGTGTGACGCGCATGGAGGTCGAGCTGCACGGGTCTGGCGCGATCGACAATCTGGTGTTCGACACCACGGGCGACGGCGTGGTCGAGGGCGACAATGACGGCAATCTGATTGATGCTGGATACACGGGCGATCCTGATGGCGACATGATCGACGCGGGCGATGCGCTGCTGCTTGGCGAAGGGCCTGACGACGACATCGTGGACGCGCTGGGTGGGGACGACACGATCAAGTCGGGCGATGCCGATGACGAGGTCTATGCCGGGTCGGGCAATGACAGCGTGTTGGGCGGTGACGGTGACGACGTGATCTATGGCGACAGCAACTATGCTGGACCGGGCGAGGGTGTGTCGACGCGTGAAGTGTTCGAATGGGAGAAATCTCCGTTCGGCGATGGCAATCACCTGGGCAACTTCACCCAGGACACGGGCAATGTTGACGTGTCATTCAAGGTTCTTGGCCAGTCTCACGCCTCGCGCACCATCCAGTCCGATGACGATCAGAACGTATCGAACATTGATGGCGACGGCGCTCGGATTGACGACAACAGCTCGCTTGATAACGTGCTGAACGGCAATGGGAATTCGGCTGAGTATGAGCTGTCCTTCTCGAACCCTGTCGAGGATGTGTCGTTCCGCATCAATGACATCGACGGCGACGGTGTCGTGCGCGTCAAGGCATACAATGCCGCCGGGCAGCAGATTTTTGTCAACCTTGAGGGCGGCAGTGAGTTGACCCTGAAGGACACAGACGGTGTGGCTGGCAATGATACCGCCGACAGCAACGGCGGATATCTAAACGACACGTCCGACGAGTATTCGGTGCTGATCAGCATTCCGGGCCCAGTGGCCCGCATCGTGATCGAGCATGATCAGGACGGCAACAACAACTCGGGCATCAACATCACCGACGTCTATTTCGATGCGCCCATCGTGGATGATGGCGACGCGGGCAACGACGTGCTGCAGGGCGGTGCAGGCGACGACACGATCTTTGGCGAGGACGGTGACGACACACTGAAGGGCGAAGATGACAATGACAGCCTTGTCGGCGGTGGCGGCAATGACCGTCTGGAAGGCGGCAAGGGCAACGACGTGCTGGAGGGGGGCGATGGCCGCGACATCCTGCTGGGTGGCGCTGGCGACGACACCGGCTTTGGTGGCGACGGCAATGACGAGATCTGGATGGGCTCCGGCAACGATCAGGCCGAGGGCGGTTCGGGCAAGGACTGGATCCACGGCCAGACCGGCAATGACACGCTGGACGGCGGTGCCGATGACGACATGGTCTTTGGCGAGGATGGCGATGACGTCATCATTGGTGGAGACGGCGACGACTTGCTCGATGGTGGCGCGGATGCCGACACCATCTTTGGCGGCGCGGGTGACACTGTGGACGGCGGTTCGGGTGGCTTCAATAGCGACCCACTTCTGAACACGGACAGCGATGTGCTGGACCTGACCGGGCAGGGGCCGTTCTTCCTCGACAACGTGACGCCGGACAGCAATGGCAACGGCATCAACGGTACGGTTGTTTTTGTGGACGGCGACGGTAACCCCAACGGGCTGACGCTGACCTTTACCGAGATCGAAGAGGTGATCGGAGAAGAGATCAACCGCGGCCCCGATGCTGTGGATGACACCGCCACCGTGGACGAGGACGGCAGCGTTGATATCAACGTGCTGGCCAATGACAGCGATCCCGATATCGGCGATGTGCTGAGTGTGACCGACGCGTCCTCGCCCGATGGGGATGTGACGATCAATGCCGACGGCACGCTGACCTTTGCGCCGAACGAGAACTTCAACGGCCCGACGACGATCACCTACGCCATTTCTGACGGGAATGGGGGCGAGGACACGGCGACCGTCAATGTCACGGTGAACCCGGTCAATGACGCGCCTGATGCTGTCAATGATACGGCCACGACGGATGAGGACACGCCAGTCACCATCGACGCGCTGGCCAATGACACGGATGTGGACGGCGATGCGCTGACCATCACGGGCGCCTCTGTTCCTGCCGATCAGGGCACCGTGAGCGTTGTGGACAACAAGCTGGTCTACACGCCTGCGCCGAACTTCAATGGCGATGCGACGATCTCCTATTCGATCTCGGACGGGAATGGCGGAACGGATACGGCTGAGGTCAATGTGACGGTCAACCCCGTCAATGATGATCCGGTGGCGGTTGATGATCTGGCCGACACGATGGAAGACGAAGCGGTTGTCATCGACCTGATCGGCAATGACACGGACGTGGATGGCGACACGCTCAGCCTTGCCTCCGTCTCTGTTCCGGCCGAGCAAGGCAGCGTGGTCGACAACGGCGACGGCACGGTCACCTTTACCCCCGCGCCGAATTTCAACGGCACAGCGACCATCGACTACACCGTGTCCGACGGCCAAGGCGGCACGGATGACGGTCAAGCCATCGTCAATGTGGGTGCGGTCAATGACGGGCCCGTGGCGGTGGATGACACGGCGAGCACGGACGAGGACACGCCTGTCACAATCGACGTTCTGGCAAATGACACCGATCTTGATGGTGACGCGCTGACCATCACGGGCGCCACCGTCCCTGCCGATCAGGGCAGCGTCGAGATTGTCGACAACAAGCTGCTTTACACCCCGGCGCCCAACTTCAACGGTGATGTGACGATCAGCTACTCGATCAGCGACGGGCATGGCGGTACAAGCTCTGCCGATGTTGCGGTCACTGTGAACCCGGTGAACGATGACCCGGTGGCCGTGGACGATATCGAGACCACGGACGAAGACGTCGCCGTTGTCGTTGACCTGCTGGGCAACGACACGGATGTGGATGGCGATACACTGAGCCTTGGGTCTGTTTCCGTTGATCCGGCAGAAGGGTCGGTTGTGGACAATGGCGACGGCACGGTCACCTTTACCCCGGCGCTGAACTTCCACGGTCCGGCCACGATCACGTACACCGTCATCGACGGCAATGGTGGTGAGGACACGGGCGAAGCCATCGTGTCGGTGGGGGCTGTGAATGACGGTCCTGTGGCCGAGGATGACGCGGCGACGACCGATGAAGACACGCCTGTCACCATCGACGTGGTGGCCAATGACACTGACGCGGATGGCGATGATCTGACCGTCATCTCGGCTGTGGTTCCGCCCGCGCAGGGCAATGTGGACATCGTGGACAACAAGGTGGTCTTCACGCCCGCCGAGAACTTCAACGGCGATGTGACCATCACCTACACGATTTCGGACGGGAACGGTGGCACGGATGTGGGCGAAGTGGCTGTCACGGTCACGCCGGTCAACGATGCACCCGAAGCCACTGACGATGCAGGCACCACACCGTTCAACACTGGTGTGACCATCAATGTCCTTGCCAACGACACCGATGTGGATGGCGACACGCTGCGCGTGACAGAGGCGACCTCGGCAGATGGCAGCGTCGGCATCAACGCTGACGGCTCACTGACGTTCACGCCAACGGACGGGTTCGAAGGGGATGCGGTGATCAACTATACGATCACGGACGATCAGGGCGGCTTTGACAGTGCCCAAGTCATCGTAACGGTCGAGCCAAACCCGCTGGACGGTATCGTCGAAGGCACCGACGAGGGCGAGTTGATCGACGAGGAGTATGATGGCGACCCGGAAGGCGACAAGGTCGACAGTGGCGATAACATCTTTTCCGATGATCCCGCAGATGAAGACGACGACATCATCGAAGCGGGTGGCGGCAACGACACGATCATTGTCGGTCAGGGTGATGACGTGGTCGACGGTGGTGACGGCGATGACCTGATCGACACCGGCAACGGCGATCTGAAGCCCGATCTCGGCTTCCCCAATGATGATGGCACGCCAGTGCCGGGCTTCCCCTTTGGCTTCCCCGCGGATGACGATCCTGACAATGACCTCGACTTTGTCGATGGTGGGGCAGGTGACGACACGATCAGCACCGGTGATGACGCTGACACGATCATCGGCGGCACCGGCAATGACGTGATTGATGGCGGCATCGACGATGACGAGATTTCGGGCGATGAGGGCACGGACCGGATTGTTGGTGGTGAAGGCAACGACCTGATCAAAGGCGGTGACGGCGACGACACGATCTATGCGGGCAACGACCCCGATCTGGGCTTGGATCAGCTGAACATCGAGGACGATGGGTCAAACCCGTTCTTCCCGGCAGATCCGCGGCCAGACAACGGCATGGACACGGTGTTCGGCGGCGAAGGCAACGACCTGATCTTTGGCGCGGACGACGATGACGAGCTCTATGGCGACGAAGGCAACGACACCATCGACGGCGGGATCGACGACGACTTGATTGACGGCGGTGTCGGCGACGACAGCCTGCTGGGTGGCACGGGCAACGACACCATCGAGGGCGGTGACGGCAATGACTTTATCAATGCCGGTCGCAACGCGGATACTGTGGATGGTGGCGATGGCAACGACACGATATTGGGCGAAAACGGTGCCGACGTGCTGTCGGGTGGTGACGGTGATGACTTTATCGACGGTGGCACCGGTGACGACACGCTGAACGGTGACGGCGGCAACGACCTGATCCTGGGGTCTACCGGCGATGACGTGATTGACGGTGGCGACGGCAACGACACAATCGACGGTGGCAATGGCGGCGCGGATATCATGTCCGGTGGTGCAGACCGTGATCTGTTCGTGAACGTGGACGCGGGAGAAGTGGTTGACGGCGGCAGCGAAGGCGACGACTTCGACACTCTGGACCTGCGCGGGTCGGCGCCTGCGAACGGCTCGCTTGAGGTGGTGTTTGACAACCCCGACTCCGACGGCAACGGCTTTGACGGTGTGGTCAACTACTTCGATCAGAATGGTGATGCGGTTGGGCAACTGACCTTTACCAATATTGAGGATGTGATCCCCTGCTTTACGCCCGGCACCCTGATCGCAACGCCGACCGGTGAGCGCCGCGTGGAAGACCTGAAACCTGGCGACCGGGTCATCACCCGCGACAACGGCATTCAGGAAATCCGCTGGGTCGGTCATCGTCAGATGTCCGGCGAAGAACTGGCCGACGCTGCGCATCTGCGTCCGGTTCTGATCCGGCAGGGGGCCCTGGGCAAGGGACTGCCCGAGCGCGACATGCTTGTGTCACCGCAGCACCGTGTGCTTGTCGCTGACAACAAGACGGCCCTGTATTTCGACGAGAGCGAGGTTCTGGTCGCGGCCAAGCACCTGACCGACATGGAGGGCATTGATGTCGTGGAGGTGTCGGAGACGACCTATATCCACGTGATGTTCGACCAGCACGAGGTGATCCTGTCCGACGGCGCATGGACCGAAAGCTTCCAGCCCGGCGACATGACCCTGGGTGCGATGGGCGACGCGCAGCGGGCCGAGATCCTGGAGCTGTTCCCCGAACTGGAGACGGTAGACGGCATTGCAAGCTACGCCTCCGCCCGCCGGAGCCTGAAAAAGCACGAGGCAAAGCTGCTTACGCAGTAAAAGCCGCGGGTCGACGGACTCGAATCATGCAGCTCCTCCGCGGTCTTGCGCGGGGGCGCAGGAAACGGGTCAGCGGGGGCTGTGCCCGTTTTCTGTGTTCAATGGCGCTGTTTCGGGCGGATTGTTTCCCTGACGCGCCCGTATGGCGCTGCAATGCGGCATCGTTACGTCACAAAGGTGTTCAGGTTTACTATTTCTGCCTTTTTCCCCCTGAATTTCTGCGCGATTTGAATTAAACCACTTTCCTGGGTGTTGGATCTGTGGGGGCAGGTTTTCGCCCCAGTAATTCGTTTACGCGTAAAGGGCAGCTGCCATGGCTAACATCAACGGGACGTCCAGCAACGATACCCTTCAGGGGACAAATGAAGATGACACGATCCGGGGCTTCAATGGTCAGGATCTTGTATCGGGTGAGGGCGGCGACGATAGTATTCTGGGCGGGGGTGGCAACGACACCTTGTTCGGTGATGTGGGCGAAGGTACGGCCCCAGGCAACGACGCCACGCCGCTTGTTATCGACATTAACAATCTGGTGACCCCGAACACCGGCAATGTGAACCCAGGCGCTTCGGCTGTGTACAGGAACGTGGCGCAGCTGGAGGATGGCACGCAGGTGTCCGCCCGTCTGGTGCTCGTGTCGAAATCGGACTCGCGCATGACGGTTGATCTGAACGGCGGTGACGGGTTCGAGATCCTGATGAATGGTCGCGGCAGTGGCGACACGGCTGAATTCCGCATGGAGTTCTTCATCCCGTCGTCACCGAATGCGACGACAGGCACCCCGGTTGCCCTGAACTCCACCGCGACTATCAACGACCTCGATCGCAATAGCCAGGGCGATCAGGAAGCAGTCACCATCGATTCCAGTAGCTTTACCGCATTCGCGACATCCAGCGATTCGCTCGTGAACATCGTCGAAAACGGCGGTCAGGTCACGGCAGAGGGACGTGGCGACAATGATCCCGACGACCAGGAAGCATGGTTTTCCGCTTCGTTCGAAAACCGGACATTTATCGAATTCACGTTGGAGACGCGGTCGAGCAACTCGGGGTTTTCCTTCTCCGGCGACCTGATCGACGACGCTGTCGTCACGCCCATCGAAGCAGGCGATGACACGATCGATGGCGGCAGCGGCCAGGACGTGATTTTTGGCCAGGGCGGCGATGACAGCCTGTCAGGTGGTCAGGGTGACGACGACATTGATGGCGGCGAAGGCAATGACGTGCTGGACGGCGGTCAGGGTCAGGACGAGTTGATCGGCGGAGCGGGCAACGACACGCTTGTCGGCGGCACCGGCGACGACACGCTGCTGGGCGGCGCGGGCGAAGACCTGATCACCCTCGGCCCCGACAACGACCGCGCCGAAGGTGGAACAGGGTCGGATCGTTTCACCTTTGACGGCCTGGGCAATCACAACATCATCGGCGGCGAAGATGCCGACGGGACGGACATTGATATTCTGGACCTGACGGGTGTGCGCGCGAACGTGCTGCCCGATGGGCCGAACTCGGAATCCGGTACGGTCGAACTGCTAGACGAAAATGGCAACGTGGCACGCCGCGTCACCTATTCCGAGATCGAGCAGATCATCATCTGTTTCACCCCCGGCACGCGCATTGCCACGCCCAAGGGCGAGGTTCCGGTTGAGAAGCTGCAGGCGGGCGACCGCGTCTTTACCCGTGACAATGGTGCGCAGACCCTGCGCTGGGTGGGTCGACGTGACCTTGGCCCGGATGAGATGCGCGGCAATGACAGCTTCCAGCCGGTTCTGATCCGGCAAGGCGCGCTGGGTAAGGGGTTGCCTGAGCGTGACATGCTTGTGTCGCCGCAGCACCGGATGCTGGTGAATTCCGACTTGGCCGAAGTGATGTTTGAAGAGCGCGAGGTTCTGATTGCGGCCAAGCACCTGACAGGTCTGGACGGCGTGGATCAGGTGACCACCGGCGCTGTCAGCTATCTGCACCTGATGTTTGATCAGCACGAGGTTGTGCTGGCCGATGGGGCGTGGTCGGAAAGCTTCCAGCCGGGTGACCATTCGCTGCGCGGCATTGGAGCGGACCAGCGCGATGAAGTGCTGGAACTGTTCCCGGAACTCGACACGCTGGCCGGTCTGGACAGCTACGGCGCAGCGCGTGTGTCGCTGAAACGGCACGAGGCCAAGATCCTGGTGGATCGCCTCAGGTGATGTGACGGGCCGCCCGCCAGGCAGCCCAATCTTCGGGCGTGTCGAGATCGCGGCGCGCCCGTTTGCCGGGCAGCGGCACGAGATGCACCCTGTTTCCGGCAGAGGCCACGACGCTGCGACCGCCATCGTCGCCGATCAGGTTTTGCAAGTCTGAAAAGAGCGCGTGTGCGAAGACGATCGGATGCCCGCCGCGTCCATCTTCAGTGGCGCCGCGCCAGATCAACGCGTCCGCGTGGTTTTGTACGGCATCCTGAATGGCGCGGAGATCATCGGCTGTGATCTCTGGTAGGTCACCAAGCAGCAGCATTGCGTGGTTCGTGTTTTCCAGCGTCGCGAAGAGGGTGCGGATGCTGGCACCCATGCCTTCGGCGGCGTCTGGAACAGGGATGGGCCGTGCGTTTGTGTTGTTCAGGCAGGCATATCGCGGATGCGGCACTGGTGGTAGGGCGACGCGTATGTCTGTACTGACGGCCTCTGCCATTCTGATTTGACGGGTGAGCAACGGTTGGCCGTCCACATCCTCGAGCAGCTTGTCCGTGCCGCGCATACGCGACGATGCACCGGCGGCAAGGATCAAGATTGGTATCATGGCAGGAAGTGTAGGTGTCTGGTCGGGGCGCCGCAACACGGACGCGTGGGGCGCGACGATGTTATGAGGGGGGCTTTGCTCCCGGGCTGCGCCGCCCCGGCCGCTCTTGATAAGTGCGGGCTCAGGTCCCCCGCATTCTGCTGCCGTCCGGGTCGAAGAGTGCGGTCGTGGTCAGCGTGGCGTCGCGCATCTGACCGAGGATTTCGATTTGGACCGTCAGGCCATCCACGATTTTGTCAGTCGGCAGGAAGCCGAGTGCGACGGAGGTGTCTGCGTGATGTGAATAGCCGCCCGAGGTGCAGAACCCGACGACTTTGTCATCCAGCCAAATAGGTTCATAGCCCTGCACGTCAGCGTTGTCAGCATCGACCGTAAAGGCGCAAAGCTTGCGGGCGGGGCCGTTTGCGCGTTCGGATTCGGCGGCTGTGCGTCCGATGAAGTCGGTGTTCTTTTTCCATGAGATGAAGCGGTCGAGGCCGGTTTCGGCGGCGGTGTAGTCGGGGGAAAACTCCGACAGCCAGGAGCCGAAGAACTTGTCGAGGCGCAGCGACATCATCGCGCGCATGCCGAAGGGAGTGATGCCCATGGGCTGCCCGGCGTCCCAAAGGGTCCACCACAGCTGGCGTTGGGCCATGGGGTCGCAATAAATCTCGAACCCAAGGTCGCCGGTATAGCTGACCCGTTGGACGATGCAGTCGGTCATGCCGACGGTGAGCGGTCGCACGTCTAGGAACTTCATGTCCGAGATATCGGCGCGTGTGCAGGCTTGCAGCACGTCGCGGGCGCAGGGGCCCGCCAGTTGGAAGCCGTTGCGTTTGTCGCTGATATTCTCGACAGTTATGCCGGTTTCTTCATGTTGTTCGAAGTGACGCATGTGCACCGCTTGCGCACCGTAGCTGGCGGTAAGTTGGAATTCCGTCTCGCTGAGGCAGGACATGGTGAAGTCGCCGATCAGCCGCCCCTTGGCGCTGAGCATCGGGGTAAGCGCGATGCGGCCCGGCTGGGGCACGCGGCCTGCCATGATGCGGTCGAGCCAGGCGCGGGCGTTTGGGCCCGTGACGCGGTACTTGCCGAAATTGTGCACCTCGTTGATGCCGACGCTTGCGCGGACGGCTTTGACCTCTCGTGCGGTGGCCTGGAACGCGTCGGAGCGGCGGAAGGACGGGGTTTCATAGGTTGGCTCACCCTCTTGGGCAAAGTAGTTGGCGACCTCCAGCCCGTATTGCTGGCCCCAAACAGCGCCCATGTCAGTAAAGATATCGTACATTGGCGTGGTGCAGTTCGGACGTGCTGCGGGCAGCTCTTCGTTGGGGTAGGCGACGCTGAACCGCTTTTGGTAGTTTTCGATGACCTTTGGGCGGGTGTAGCCGGGGCTGATCCATGTGCCAAAGCGCGCGACGTCCATGGCGGTCACGTCGCGTTCGCATTCGCCGTCGATCATCCATTGGGCGAGCATGAGGCCGACGCCGCCGCCCTGGCTGAACCCTGCCATCACGCCGCAGGCGGACCAATAGTTGCGCAGGCCTGGCACGGGGCCGACCAGCGGGTTGCCGTCGGGGGCGAAGGTGAAAGGGCCGTGGATGACCGATTTTATCCCTGCGGTTTCGAGCACGGGGAAGCGGTTATAGGCGAAGGCGATGGACTCCTCGATCTTGTCAAAATCGTCGGGCAGAAGCTCGTGGCCGAAGGTCCACGGGGTGCCGTCCACCGCCCACGGGCGACAGGGTTGTTCATAAAAGCCAATGCAAAGGCCACGCCCTTCTTGCCGGAGATAGCTTTCGCCTGCGGGGTCCATGACGTGGGGGTGTTCGGCGTCGCGATTGTAGATGTCGGGTATGTCGTCGGTGACGATGTACTGATGCTCCATTGGATGGAGGGGGAGGTAGACGCCGGCCATCGCGCCGACTTCGCGGGCCCAGAGGCCGCCCGCATTGACGACATGTTCGGCGTGAATAGTGCCCCTGTCCGTGATAACGTCCCACGTGCCATCGGGGCGCTGGTTTGTTTCCTGCACCATGGTGTGCGTGTGGATGGTGGCGCCGCCCATCCGCGCAGCTTTGGCATAGGCGTGTGTGGTGCCCGATGGGTCGAGGTGGCCGTCGAGCGGGTCGTAGAGCGCGCCGAGGATGCCCTCGGTGTTGGTGATGGGGGCGATCTTGGCGATCTCTTCAGGGCCGACGATTTCGGTCTCCAACCCCATGAAGCGGTGCTTGGCCCGTTCGGCCAGCAGCATGTCGAACCGGTCCTGATTGTCGGCCAGCGTTACGCCGCCCACATGGTGCAGGCCGCAGGACATGCCGGTGATCTCTTCCAACTCCTTGTACAGCTTGATGGTGTAGCCCTGCAGTGCGGCCATGTTGGTGTCGCCGTTTAGCGTGTGAAACCCGCCCGCCGCGTGCCAGGTGGAGCCGGATGTCAGTTCCGAGCGTTCCAGCAGCATCACGTTGGACCAGCCGAGTTTTGTCAGGTGGTAAAGGACGGATGCGCCGACGACGCCGCCGCCGATCACCGCGACGCGGCTTGTGGTTTGCATGATGCGGACCTTCGTGTTGGGTGGCCGACCGGCCCTTTGGGGAGAGTTTATTTGGCAAGATGAAGGCACAGGCTGGTCATATGCGACATGTTCTGTCGGTAATGGGAACGGTGGTGCGCATCACGGAGTTGGCGGGGCATGGAATTTGTAAAGCATTTGCCGGAGACGGCCCTGGCCTTGGTCCGGCACTACGGTCGCAAGCTATGGGTGCGGGTTGCTGCGATGGGGCTGTTTGCGTTCGTCGCGCTGGGGCTGAGCCAGCTGATCGAGCCGCTTGTGCCCGACGATATGGCCACGGCGCTGCCGGGATCGGCGGCGGATCGGCTGCTTAATCTGATTGCGAATGCGATGTTGGCGGTCACGACCTTTTCGCTGACGGTGATGGTGAGTGTGTACCAATCGTCGTCCACCCAGTGGACCCCGCGGGTGCATCAACTGATCATGCAGGACGCCGTGACCCAGAACACGCTGGCCGCGTTCATCGGCGCCTATGTCTATGCGTTGGTGGCCATCGTGCTGCGCGAGATCGGAATCTATGTCGATGACCGTGCTCTGGTGCTGTTCTGGCTGACGGTGCTGGTTCTGGCCTTTGTCGTCTGGTCGCTGATCCGCTGGACGCTGCATTTGCAGACCCTGGGATCGCTCATCGATACGACCCGGCAGGTGGAACACATCACGCGAGCCCAGTTCGAAGAGCGGTTGGATACGCCCTGTCTGGGTGCCACGCCGTGGACCGGCGAGGTGCCACAAGATGCGTGGCCCGTGCCGTCGGGTGACAGCGGTTACCTGCAATACCTCTACGCCGAAGCGCTGCAACAAGCCGCCTGCGAGCACGATGTGACACTGTATCTGCCATGCGGCATCGGCAGCTTTGTCTTCGTCAATGAACCGATGGTGTGGGTTGCTGGCGACGCGAACGAGCGCGATGCACTTGTCGAAGAGATCAAGCGCCTGGCCGTGATCGGAGATGTGCGCACCTATGATCAGGATCCCCGTTTCGGTCTGCTGGTGATGTCCGAGATTGGGTCCAAGGCCTTGTCCCCCGGTGTGAATGATCCCGGCACGGCCATTGATGTATTGAACCGGTCGGCGCGCATTCTCTCGCTCTACAAGGACGAAACGGCCAGCGACGGCGCGCCGCAACATGACCGCCTGCATGTCCGTCCATTGCATCCCCATGATATGATCATCGATGCGTTCGCCGGCATTGCGCGCGACGGCGCGGGTGAGGTCGAGGTACAGCAGCGTTTGCAACGGGTCATGGCGGGATTGATGCAGCACCCGGACGAAGGCTTGAGCGAGGCGGCTGCCGCATTGGGTGCCGAGTTTCTGGAACGCGCGCGCGAGGCGATTACCTGGGCCCCGGACCGCGACCGGCTGGTGGCCAAGGCGGCCGAGCGGGTGCGTGGCTAAATTCACCGCCCTTTCCCCCCAGCGACGCGTTGTGTCGCGCCTGGGCAACCGGGTGGGGATGCGCGGGCGCAGGGTGCGGGGCAGCGAAACTTTGCAAAGGCATGTCCATGCGCACCCACGCACAGGCCGTCGTGATCGGCGGCGGCGTCATCGGCTGTTCGATTCTCTACCACCTGACCAAGCTGGGCTGGACCGACGTGGTCCTCCTCGAACGCGACGAGTTGACCTCCGGCTCGACCTGGCACGCGGCGGCGAGCATCCATGGCCTGCATGACAGCACCAATATCAGCCGCATCCAGCACTATACGATGGGCCTGTATCGGGAGCTGGAGCAAGAGACAGGGCAGGGCTGCGGCGTGTTTCAGCCCGGTTCTCTGTATCTGGCGCAAACGGAGGCGCGCGAACATCAGCTGCGTTTGCAGGCGGCGAAGGCCAAGCTGTACGGCATGAACTTTCACGAGGTGGACCGGGCTGAGGCGGAGAGACTGCATCCGCTTGTCGATTATGACGGCATTCGCTGCATCATGTGGGAACCGGAGGGCGGCAATGTGGACCCGTCGGGGGTGACCAATGCCTATGCCGCTGGCGCGCGGCAGAACGGGGCGGAGATTGTGCGGTTCTGTCCCGTCATCGGGACCGAGCAGCAACCGGATGGCACTTGGATCGTGCGGAGTGAAAAGGGCGACATCGCGACCCCGTGGGTGGTCAACGCTGCCGGGCTTTGGGGCCGTGAGGTGGCGGCGCTCGCGGGCGTCGAGCTGCCGCTTCAGCCGACCGAGCACCAGTATTTCGTCACCGAAACCATTGCCGAAGTGGTGGCAATGGACCGCCGCTTGCCTTCTGTCGCGGACCGGGATGGCGAGTATTATCTGCGCCAGGAGGGGCAGGGGCTGCTGGTCGGGGCCTATGAAAAGGACGTGCGGTTCTGGGCCGAGGAGGGCACGCCGCAGGGCTTTGGCCACGAGCTGTTTGCCGACGATCTGGAGCGTATCGAAGACAACATGATGCGCGCCATCGACCGGGTGCCGGTGGTGGGCACGGCGGGGATCAAGCGGGTGATCAACGGGCCTATGATCTGGTCTCCCGATTCCAACGTGCTGTTCGGCCCGGTGCCGGAATTGCAGGGCTATTTCTGCTGCAACGGGATCATTCCGGGCTTTTCCCAGTCGGGCGGCATGGGGCTGCTGGCGGCCCAGTGGATCATCGAGGGCGAGACGCAATACGATATGTTTGCGTGGGACATGGCCCGCTTTGGCGCGTGGGCAGACAAGGCGTTTACAAAAGAGCGGGTGGGAGATCAGTATGCGCACCGTTTCAAGATCCATTTCCCGGGCGAGGAACGGACCGCAGGACGCCCCATGCGCACCCGTCCGGTGCATGACAGGCAGGTGGGTCTGGGCGCGAAGATGGGCCTGAATTACGGGTGGGAGCACCCGCTGTATTTCGGCGATGTCGAGGATACGTCGGGCTTTACCCGGCAGCCGTGGTTCGATGTGGTGGGCGCCGAGGCCCGCATGCTGCGTGACCGGGCCGGCATCATCGATATCTCGAACTTCGCCAAGTACGTCTGCCGTGGACCAGGGGCGGAGGATTGGCTGAACGCCGTTTTTGCCAACCGGATGCCGGGTGCTGTCGGTCGGTCCTGCCTGACGCCATTGATTGGCAAGCGTGGCGGGATCGCGGGCGATTTCACGGTGACGCGGCTGAGCGAAGAGGAGTTCTGGATCATCGGGTCGGGGATGGCAGAACGCTACCACCAGCGGTTTTTCAAAGAGGTGCCGCTGCCTGACGGGACCAGCTTTGTCAGCCAAACGGAGGCTTTTTGCGGCTTTAACGTCGCCGGACCGGACAGCCGGGCGCTGTTGCAGCGGCTGACCAATGCGTCGCTTGAGACGGCGGACTTCCCGTTCATGCGGTCGCAGCGGATCACTCTTGCCGGGGTCGAGGTGGTGGCGTTGCGTGTGTCATTCACGGGCGATCTTGGCTGGGAACTGCATTGCCGGACCGAGGATCAAGGGCAGCTTTACGCGGCGTTGATTGATGCCGGGCGCGAGATGGGTATTGGTCCCGTCGGCAGCCGCGCCTTGATGAGCTTGCGGGTGGAAAAGGGGTATGGGTCGTGGAGTCGGGAATACAGCCCGGAGTACTGGCCGCACGAGGTCGGGCTTGATCGCCTGATCAAGCTGGACAAGGATTTTCTGAACAAGCGGGCCGCAGTGGATGCGATGGCACACGCGCCGCGCGAATCACTGGTGCTTCTCCACGTGGATGCATCTGATACTGACGCGTCATGCGCTGACGCGTCCGGAGGCGAACCGATTTTTTGGGCCGGTGTGGGGATTGGTCGCATCACGTCCGGGGCGTATGGGTACAGCGTTGGGATGAGCCTGGCGTTGGGATTTGTCCGCGATGCAAACCCAGGTGATCAGGTCGATGTCCGGGTCCTGGGACGCTCGCACAAGGCAACGATACTTGGGGCTGCGCCATTTGACCCGACGGGTGCGCGACTGCGGGCGTGATCCAATTTGGGGAACGGCGGGGGCACGGACAGACGCATTTACTGATCCATACAGGCCTGTACTGACACCATCATGAAGACCTGTCCGCGCCCCAAAAAGGCCTGTCAGGTCGTTTACTCTAATTAGCGTCACATGTTAGATTCATTCCATGTTTCGGACGGCATTCGATCACGAAGTGCAGGTTTATGTCTCGAATGGCAGCCCTGCGCATTTCACGATACGTGAAGTGTACGAACTGTACGGGTCCTGGCAGTTGTGGGTTTTGGTCATGGTTGGTTTCTTGATCATGGCGACGGGTCACCCGGTAACGTTGCCGCAATTTGACAGTTTTGGACTTCGGTTGTCGTTCTGGTTCGTTGCGCTTTTTGTCTACTTGCTGCTGTTGCTGGTCTATACTCCGGTTGCATACAAAGCGTGGCGCTCGGTGTTTGCCGTGCCGATACCATTGCTTATCTTGTCGACGCCACTTGTTCTGGTGGCAACGTATGTCACGTCAGCCGGGCTCACTGTTCTGTTCGAGCCGTCAAAACCGCCGTTTTCGAGCATGTCATGGCAAATGAATGTCCGAAATGTGCTGGTTGCGCATGTTTTCGAGACGGCTGGCCTCATGTGGCTGTTGCCGGCACAGCGCGCGCGCAAGGAGAATGAGACCGAGGCGCGCGACATCACGCTGTCGGGGCGCAAGATGTCGCTGGACCGGATTGTGCGGGTCAAGGCCGCTGAACACTACCTCGAGATTCACACACCTGACGGTGTCGAGATTTTACGTGAACGTCTGGCGACATTTCTGGAACAGGTGTCGCCCGAGGACGGCATCCAGACCCATCGGTCGCATTGGGTGGCGCGCGAGACGGCGAGGGCATTGTCCGGATCGAAGCTGACGCTTCTTGACGGGAACAAGATCCCGGTCGCGCGGGGGCGGCTGGAGGATGTGCGGGTGTGGCTTGACACACATACGGATGAGCAAAAGGTGGCGTGAGACCGCTTAGTCCACGCCGCGGATACGCAGCGCCGTGATCCGGTTGCCGTCGCGCGCGGTCACCTCGAATCGGAAGCCGTGAAAGCTGAAGACCTGGCCCACGGTCGGGATCATTTGCGCCTCGTGAATGACGAGCCCTGCGACGGTGTTCGCCTCGTCATCGGGCAGGTTCCACTCGGTCGCGCGGTTGAGGTCCCGGATCGTCATGGCGCCGTCGATATAGTAATGCCCGTCATCGCCGCGCTGCACGACGTCGTCGCCGTCGGGGTCAAACTCGTCCGTGATCTCGCCCACGATCTCCTCGAGGATGTCTTCGAGCGTGATGAGACCCTGGAGCGAGCCGTACTCGTCCACGACAAGGGCGAAATGGGTGCGCATCCGCAGGAACTGGCGCATCTGATCGTCGAGCGTCGTCGTTTCGGGCACGAAATAGGGCGGCATGGCCACTTCGCGGATGTCGAAATTCTTGAGGGCTGCGGCCTCGCCGTCGGGGCCGCCAATCACCTGGTACATCGCGCGCAGCAGGTCCTTGGCGTGGATCACACCGATGATGTTTTCCTGCTCGCCCCGGTAGACGGGCAGGCGGGTGTGGTTCGACTTCAGACATTGTTCAAGGATGGCCTGCGGATCGTCATCTGCGTCGATCATCTCGATGCCGGAGCGGTGCAGCATGATTTCCTCGACCGTGCGATCACCCAGATCGAGCGCGCCCAGGATGCGGTCACGGTCTTCCTTTTCGACGACCCCTTCGGAGTGGCCAAGTTGCAGCGCGCCCGCGATTTCCTCTCGGACAGCCATGATGTGGCTGTCGGGGTCGATCCGGACGCCAAATATGCGCAACACACCCCGCACCAGCAGGCGCACCGCCGCCACGATGGGCGAGAACACCAGCACCACCAGCGAAATGGGGCGCGACACGAGCGAGGCGGCCTTTTCCGAGTTGGTGATCGCATAGGTTTTCGGCAGCACCTCGGCAAAGACGAGAACGAGGACAGTCATCACCAGCGTGGCCAGCGCCACACCGGATTCGCCGAAGGCCCGTGTGAAGAGGGCTGTGGCCAGCGATGTGGCCAGGATGTTCACGAGGTTGTTGCCCAGCAGGACCGAGCCGATCAGCCGCTCGTTGTCTTCGGTGATTTCAAGCGCGCGTTCGGCCCCGCGCGACCCCTTGTCGGCCTGCGCCCGCAGCTTGCCGCGCGACGCCGCCGTCAGTGCCGTTTCCGAGCCGGAGAAGAAGCCGGACATGATCAGCAGGCCGAGGATCACCGCGCTGGTGATCCAGAAGGCCGCATCCAGCGTCGAGGTGGGGTCGTCCATTCGTGATTTATCCTTTGATGGTGCATGGGTTATGGGGGTGCCGGGCGATGCAATCAAGGGATGCGGCGGGATGCGCGTGCAGGATCTGGGTGTGGTGGACGAACCTGTGCTCTTGTTCGGCGGGCCGTATTCCAATCTGCAGGCGACGCAGGCCGTTTTGGAACAGGCCCGCCATCGCGGGGCAAAGCCCGTGTGCACCGGCGATGTCGTCGCATACTGCGCGCGCCCGGCCGAGACGGTCGCGGCCATTCGCGCGGCGGGTTGTCCGGTTGTGGCGGGCAATTGCGAGGTGCAGTTGGCGGAAGGAGCCGACGATTGCGGTTGCGGGTTCCAAGAAGGGAGTGTCTGCGATCTTCTGTCGGTCGGATGGTACGGCTTTGCTCAATCCCGGGTCGGCGCGGATGCACGCGCTTGGATGGCAGAGTTGCCGGATGTGGTCGTGTTTGCGCAGTCTGGCGCGCGCTATGCGGTGATCCATGGCGGGGTGTCGGATGTGGCACGCTTCGTCTGGTCAACCTCTCCGATGTCGGTGTTCCGCTCTGAATGGATGGCGCTCGAGGCGCAGATCGGCCCGGTGGATCATATCGTTGCGGGTCACTCGGGCATTCCGTTTCAGCAGGACGTCGGCAAGGGCAGGTGGATCAATGCGGGCGTGATCGGAATGCCGCCGCATGACGGATTGCAGCAGACCGCTTTCATGGTTCTTGAAGAGGGTCGTGCAAAGTTGCACCGACTGAACTACGACATGGATGGGGCCGTTGCCGATATGGAAGCCGCCGGGCTGACCCACGGCTATCACATTGCCCTGCGCAGTGGCTATTGGCCGTCCGAGGACGTGCTGCCGCCGGATTTGCGCTTGTCCTTCGCCAGCGGGTGATGATCCAGCACAAGCTGCGTCAGGCGCTCATCCACCACATGGGTGTAGATCTCGGTCGTGGCGACATCGGCGTGGCCGAGCATCGTCTGGATGGCCCGCAGATCTGCGCCGCCGGCCAGTAGGTGGGTCGCAAAGGCGTGGCGCAGTGTGTGGGGCGTCACCTTGGAGGGATCAACTCCGCCATGAACGGCGAGGGACTTGATGCGTGCATAGAACCAGTGGCGGGTCAAAAAGCCCGAGGCGCCGCGCGACGGAAACAGAAAGCGGGAAGGCGTGGCACCTTCGGCTTCGACCGCATCGCACCTTGCATCACGACATTTGAGCCAGGCGGCAAGTGCTGCACGCGCGGACGGGGAGAGGGGGACCATCCGTTCCTTTCCCCCCTTGCCAAGGATCAGCAGCATTTGCGGATCGCCGCGCGCGGAGGACACAGGCAGGCTGACCAATTCGCTCACCCGCATTCCGGTGGCGTAGAGCAGTTCCATCAGGCAGGTGTCGCGCAACCGGTCGTGGTCGCCGCGCCCGAACGTGCGGGCGGAAAGGAGCAGCCGGTCGACCTCCTCCTCGTCCAGCGTCTTTGGCAGGCGTTTGTCCTGCCCGGGGCTCGCGATCTGGATGGCGGGGTTGTCGCTGCGCCAGCCTTCCTCGAACGCAAAACGGTAGAGTTGCTTGATGGCGGACAGGCGGCGCGCGCGGGTTGATTTGGCCAACCCCTGCGCATCGCAATGGATCAGGTAGGCTTCTATTTTGGCCTTATCTGCCGTCTCAAAATCCGCGTTCTGACCGGCAAGCCACGCGTCCGCATCTTTCAAGTCTCGGCCATAGGCCAGCAGCGTGTTGCGCGCGGCGCCCAGCTCGGCGGCTTGCGCGTCTAGAAAGGTAGAGATCCAACGGTGGCTCATCCTGCGCCTCGCAGCAGCAGGACTTGCAGGGCGGTGCGCCGCGCCACATCCTCGAGCCCGAGCGCCCGCAAGGTCGCAAGCCCGGTTGTCAGCCGCGCCACGTCGCCGCCCGCGCCGCCGTGGGTCAGGGTGATCGTGTTTGCCAGCGCGAGGCCGAGATCACCGGCCTGTGCGGCTGCAACAATACCCGCGTCAGGAGGCGCATCGCGGAATGCGGCCAGAACCGCGCCCTCGACCCCGTCGGAAGTCAGGTCCGCTGGCACCTCACCCGTGGCGACGGCCACGGGCAACGGGCGTTTCAGGGCGCGCGACGGGAACTGCTTCAGAGCGGTCTCGTAGGCCGGTGACAGCAGCACGACATCGAATGCGATATCTGCGGTTGGCCCACTCAGCACCAACTTGGTCAGATCCTCGGCAAACATGTTGGCAAAGACGGTTTGTAGGTCGATGTCGCCCATGGCGCGCCAGGCTGCGGGCAAAGTCTTTGACACCGCCGCCGGGCTGCCCGTGCGCAATGCCGTTTCAAAGCGCTGGACGGCAGCCACCCGGTCCCAGACGCCGCCCGACGCCGCGGGCTGGCGTTGCGTGTAAAGGCCAAGGAGGCGATTGTCGCCAAGCGCGCCGCGTTGCGCCAGCCGTTCGGCGGCTTCAAGCTGTGCCTTCCATCCCGCATTGGCCGACAGGTCCGCATTTGCATATACCAGCGGCCATGTGCGTGTCGGGATCGGCGTGCCGATCGCTTCGAACAGGCGGAAGGCCAGGGGATCCGGCGTCGCAGGGACAGGCAGCGACGGCTCACTCTCAAAGAGGTCCGGGTCGAGGAACCGCTCAAGCGCCGCGGCCTGATCTTCGGGCACAAGGTCCAGAACGCGTGCCGTGCCCAGGATAAGGACGGCATCCTCCCAGTTTCCGGCACGCGCATTGCAGAACACCTCGTGCGCCTTGCCCGGTGACAGTTTCGGATGGGCGAGGATCAGCCCGCAGGCCGTACTGGGATCCCCGGACACCAGCGACAGGTCCATGTAGCGCGCAAGATGCGCTGCCCGCTTGTCGATGGCGGTTTGTTCGAGAAGGGCGAGTGCAGGGTCGAGCGCGCCGAATTTTGTCAGCGCATCCACGCGCGCCAGATCAAAGCGGTGTGCGTCGCCCTTTGGCGGGTTCGCCTCGGCCAGCAGCAGCGTCAGGATCAGATTTTGCAGCGCCGGCAGGGGGGCGTCCGGCAACGCATTGATGGCGTGCGTCAGGGCGGTGGCATCGGTCGATTGCCACAGCGTGTCGGGCAGTCCCGTCACGTTCGACGGGGCGAGCCCGACCCGTTGGGCAGCGTCCGTTTGAAGGGGTTGTACCGTAACCCGAGGCACCGCGCCACTGGCGGTAACATCAGGTTCGGGCGCAGCGGGCAGGGCCGCATCTATGGCCCCTTGGGTGTCCAGCCAGTCGATCACGCTCAGCGGTGCCGTCGCCTCGCCTTGTGCGCCAAGGGCTGTGCCAGCGCAGATTAGCGCGGCAAGCAGGGGGGCAAGACTATTCCGCATCCAAGGTCACGGGCGTGCGAACTTCATCCTGGGGCGGCGAAAAGTTGGCGCCGAAATACTCTCCGACATAGGCATAGCCCACAAGTCCGACAAATCCGATGATCGCGAGAAAGATCAACAGCTTGAATAGACGGATCATGTGTTTGCCTGCCCCAGAATTCTTGGTTGTGCTTCTTTGTTTTGCCCAAAGCATATATGGCCTTTTTTGCAAAATCACGTCATTGACAGCGATATGAGCGAAATTCAGCAGGACAGTGTGATCGGGGCAACCTACCGACTGAAGAAAACGGTTGTGATGGTGGGCATGATGGGGGCGGGCAAGACCGCTGTGGGGCGCGCCCTGGCCTTGCGCCTGGACGTCCCGTTTCTGGACAGCGATGCAGAGATCGAGACGGCAGCAAACATGACTGTTCCCGAAATCTTCGAGCGCGACGGCGAGCCGTTCTTTCGCCGCAAGGAAACGCAGGTCATCTCGCGCCTGCTGGATGAAGAACGCGGCATCCTGTCAACGGGGGGCGGCGCCTTTCTGGCCGAGGAAAACCGCGCAAACATCACGGCGCGCGGTGTCTCGGTTTGGCTGAATGCGGGCCTTGATCTGCTGTGGCAGCGCGTGCGGCACAAGGACACGCGCCCTTTGCTGCGCACGCCCGATCCCCGCGCCACGCTAGCCGAGATCTATGCCCAGCGTGTGCCGCTTTATGCGCTGGCCGACGTCTCGGTCCTGTCCGAAGCCGATATGAGCATCGAGCAAATGGTCGACAGGGTCGTCGCGACCCTTTTGGCGGAACGCCCCGATGTGTTGGAGACGAGTGATGCGTGAAACCGTGCATGTGCCGCTGGGCGCGCGGGCTTATGACGTGGTGATCGGGCCGGGCCTGATGGCCGAGGCAGGTACCTTTATCGCACCCATGCTGTCCCGCCCGCGCGTCGCGGTGGTAACCGAAAGCCGTGTGGCTGCCTTGCACCTGGGTGCCCTAGAGGAGGGTCTGTCTGCCGCCGGCATCGACTGTGTCGCGCTGGAATTGCCGCCGGGCGAGAGCACCAAGAGCTGGGCGTATCTGGCGCAGGTGACGGAATGGCTGCTTGATCAGAAGATCGAGCGCCGCGACGTGGTCGTGGCCCTTGGCGGTGGCGTCATTGGCGATCTGGTCGGCTTTGCCTGCGCCGTGCTGCGCCGCGGCGTGCGGTTCGTTCAGGTGCCCACGTCGCTTCTGGCGCAGGTCGACAGTTCCGTGGGGGGGAAGACCGGGATCAACACTGCGCAGGGCAAAAACCTGGCCGGCGCCTTTCACCAGCCGAGCCTCGTGCTTGCCGATACGGATGTGCTGGCTTCGCTCGCTCCGCGCGACTTTCTGGCGGGCTACGGCGAGGTGATGAAATACGGCCTGCTGGGGGATGCCGCATTCTTTGGCTGGCTCGAAGACAACGCGCCCGCCATGGCGGCAGGCGATGTTGGGTTGCGTGTCGCGGCGGTGAAGCGATCAGTCGAGATGAAGGCCGACATCGTGACCCGCGACGAGACGGAGCAAGGGGATCGGGCTCTGTTGAACCTGGGCCATACGTTCTGCCACGCGCTAGAGGCCGCGACCGGGTATTCAGAACGGTTGCTGCATGGCGAAGGCGTGGCTATCGGCTGCGGCCTTGCCTTTGAGCTCTCCGCCCGGCTGGGCCTGTGCAGTCAGGAAGATCCGAGCCGGGTGCGGGCACATCTCAAAGCGATGGGGTTGAAGACAGATCTGGCAGATATCCCCGGCGATCTGCCGGATGCGACGGGCCTCATGGACCTGATGGGCCAAGACAAGAAGGTCGTCGCAGGAACGCTGAATTTCATCCTCGCGCGCGGGATCGGGCAGGCCTTCGTGACCCCGGATGTGCCGCCGGACACCGTGATTGCGGTGCTGGGGGATGCTTTGGCTGCGCGCTGACGAACAGATTTGGAGACGGATAGATGACGCCAGAAAGACTGCGAGAGATCTACGGCGACGTGCATGAAAGAGCGGCGGCCAAGGTGATCCACGCTTTCGATGCGCATTGCCGGCAATTCATTGAACATTCCTCTTTCCTGATCCTTGCCACGTCAGATGGCGACACGCTCGATATCTCGCCCAAGGGCGATCCGGCGGGATTTGTGACGGTAGAGTCGGACACGACACTCCTGTTGCCGGATCGGCCCGGCAACAACCGGATCGACAGCCTGACGAACATCTTGGCCCACCCCAATGTGGCGCTGCTGTTCCTGATCCCGACAGTGGACGAAACCCTGCGTGTGAACGGCACGGCCGAGATCAGCGAAGACCCCGCGCTGCGCGCTCAATTCCAGGTTAACGGCCGTCGTCCCAAGACGGTGCTGCGGATCACTGCGGACGAAATCTATACCCATTGCGGCAAGGCACCTATGCGCGGTGGTCTGTGGAAGCCCGAAAGCTGGCCGTCACAGCGCCCTGTCGCGACGCTGCTTGAGATGTTGCGCGATCACACGGCGATCCCGCAGGATCGCACGGATCAGGACGCGGTGGACCATCTCTATCGCAGCACGCTTTACTGACAAAAAAAGCCCGCCGAACTGGCGGGCTTTCTGCATTCTTCCGGCATTCCCTAGAACGGAATTTCGTCGTCCAGATCGCGGCTGGGCGCCGGGCTTGGCTGGCTGCTTCCGCCACCATAGCCGCCGCTCTGGTCATCATACCCCATCTGGCCACCGCCACCGCCGCCGCCAAAGTTGCCGCCACCGCCGCCTTCGCCGCGGCCATCCAGCATCGTCAGGGTCGAGGTGTAGGGGCGCAGCACAACCTCGGTCGAATAGCGGTCTTGGCCGGACTGATCCTGCCATTTACGGGTCTCAAGCT
Source organism: Tateyamaria omphalii (assembly GCF_001969365.1). Lineage (NCBI taxonomy): Bacteria > Pseudomonadati > Pseudomonadota > Alphaproteobacteria > Rhodobacterales > Roseobacteraceae > Tateyamaria > Tateyamaria omphalii. The sequence continues at coordinate 1,231,411 of NZ_CP019312.1, forward strand.
GACCTTCCAGGTACACCTTGGACCCCTTGCGCAAATACTGTTCCGCCACGCGCGCCAGCGGTTCCGAAAAGATCGCGACCGAGTGCCATTCGGTGCGTTCCTTGCGCTCGCCCGTGTTACGGTCTTTCCATGTTTCAGACGTCGCGATACGCAGGTTGCATACCTTGCCGCCGTTCTGGAACGTCCGCACTTCGGGGTCGCGCCCCAGATTGCCGATCAGAATGACCTTGTTGACGGACCCTGCCATGTAATTCCCCTTTTTGTCCCGTGCCGGGCTGATTCCACGCCTCGGCCTTGCCTTCTGGTTAGACTACACATGGTTAATGCAGGGTAAAACCGCGGAAGGGTAGCGCGAGCGCGAAAAAGCCGTATATTGCGCCTCAAGAAACGGTGGCAGTGTACGAACTGGGGGACGGTCAAGATGCGGGCACTCTGGGTTGGGGCGATTGTCGCCGCCTTCGTCGCGGATGCGGGCATGGCGCAAAGCCTGTCGTCGAAAAGCCGCAACAACCTGTTCAAATCTCAGACCAAGGTGTTGGATACGCGCGCGGCCAAACAGTATTCGAATTCGGTCCGCTTGCAGCCGCGCAAGGTTGTCACGCCGACGAAATGGGATACCGAAACGCGCAAGTTCAACGGCAAGTACCGGGGACCTTACCTGAACATGGCTCGCGATGCCGCACGACGCCACGGCGTGCCGGAGGACCTGTTCCTGCGGCTTGTGCAACAGGAAAGCGGCTGGAACCCCAGCGCAAGGTCCCATAAGGGCGCCTTCGGCCTGGCTCAGCTGATGCCCGCCACAGCGCGCAGCCTCGGTGTGGACCGCGAAGACCCCGCAGAGAACCTGGATGGCGGCGCGCGCTATCTCAAGGAACAGTACCGCACATTCGGCAGCTGGCGCTTGGCGCTTGCAGCTTACAATGCCGGTCCGGGCGCAGTGAAGAAATACAATGGCGTGCCGCCTTTCCGCGAGACACGCAACTACGTCAAGGTGATCTGGGGCAGCTGACCGCTGCCGCGCCTTGGCACCAGTTTTGCCATAAACCTGCCATCTCGGTTGCCTAACCCGTTTGACGAGAAACAAGGCGGGGGCGGGCATGAAACCGGGACAATCCACTTTCGACGAACGGTTGGCACGGATCAACAAGGGGCGGACGCTGAACGCAGCGGATGTCGTCGTGTCCAGGCCAAAGATGATCCACCAAAGCCCGTCCGCGCGTCGTTTCCATCTGGACATGCTTGCGGCGGGCGGGATTGCGGGGGCCATCGCCGGCACACTGTTTGCGTCGAATATCGGATTCCTGTTTCTGATCAGCGTCGACTACGTCACCCTTTACGGGCTGATCGTGGCTGACGCCGTGCTGGCAGCCTACATGGCGGCGGTACTGATCGGACCACTCGGCTTTCTCTGGACACTCATTCTGTCACGCACGGCCAAGAGGGCTTGGCAGTTCTGGACGACCTATTGCACCGGCGCCGTGGCCACGAACGCCACCGATCTGCGTTATTGGGCTGATGCGACGGCGATCCCGGCGTTCTGGCAGTTCATGGAGAACTATGTCGCAGCAGCCGACGCGCTGTGATCATTCCGCCGCAATTTTGATCACCGGCTCCATCCGCTCAAGGATCCCATCGGCCAGGTGGCACTTCACCTGATGCCCCTCGGCCAGATGGCGAACAGGCGGCACCTCCGTCTCGCACAGGCCACCGGGGACTTCAGATTTCCAGCGGCACCGCGTCTGGAACGGACACCCCGGGGGCGGGTTCATGGCCGAGGGGATGTCGCCTTCAAGTACGATGTTTCGCTTTTCCACAGATGTGTCAGCGATGGGAACAGCGGACAACAGCGCCTCGGTATAGGGGTGATACGGCGGGGCAAAGACCTGTTCCGTTGACCCAAGCTCCACCACATGTCCCAGATACATCACCATCACACGGTCGCTGAGATAGCGTACGATCGACAGATCGTGGCTGATGAACAGAAGCGTCGTCTTGTGTTCCCGCTGGATCTCCATCAACAGGTCGGTGACAGCGGCCTGCACCGACACATCAAGGGCAGAGACAGGTTCATCCGCCACCACGATCCGCGCGTCCCCGGCAAAGGCGCGGGCGATACCCACGCGCTGCTTCTGCCCGCCAGACAATTGCCGCGGCATCCGGTCGGCAAAGGCGCGGGGCAGCTTCACGAGGTCCAGAAGTTCCAGCATGCGCTGCCAGCGCTCGGCTTCGTTCCTACCGATCTTGAAGATCTCGAGCGCCCGCACGATCTGCCGGCCCACAGTCATCGAAGGGTTCAACGTGTCAAACGGGTTTTGGAACACCATCTGCACGTCCGCCACCGTCTGCGTGTCGCGCTCTTCGATGGGGATGTCCTGAATGGCCTTGTTGCCAAGGGTGATGGTGCCCTCGGTCGCGGTCTCCAGCCCCATGAGCACCTTGGCAAAGGTCGACTTGCCGCAACCGGATTCGCCCACGATGGCCAGAGTTTCGGATTCTCGCGCCTCAAAGCTCAGGGTCTCGTTCGCCTTGACCACCTTCCTTTCTCCGGACGAGAACAGGGCAGAGGCGGCCACCTCGTAATACTTCTTGAGCTTGTCCATCTTCAGAACAACATCGCCGACCTCGCCCTTTTCCTTTTGTTCGCCCAACGTCAGCGGAGCGTTCCAGTCGATCTCCTTGAACCGGAGGCAGCGCGTCTCGTGACTGGCGTCGTCGTTGGTCGGAAACATCGGGATGGATTTGTTTTCGTTGCACAAACCTTCCTCGAAATAGTCGCAGCGCGGGCCGAAATTGCAGCCGGGCGGGCGCTCATGAGGCAGGGGGAAGTTGCCGGGGATGGCCACAAGAGGCCGCGCGTTCTTGTCCGCACCGGGCAAGGGGATCGAGCGGAACAGCGCCTGCGTATAGGGGTGCTGCATCTCGTCGAAGACCTGCTTGATGCTGCCGCGCTCCACCGCTTCACCCGAATACATCACGCAGATCCGGTCGCAAGTCTCCAGCACCAGCCCGAGATTGTGCGAGATAAACAGCATTGAGGTGCCGTATTTCTTGCCCAGATCCTTGACCAGTTCGACCACGGCCGCCTCGACCGTGACGTCCAGCGCTGTGGTCGGCTCGTCCAGGATCAGCAGGGACGGCTCCGACATCAGCGCCATGGCGATCACGATGCGCTGTTGTTGGCCGCCCGACAATTGGTGGGGAAAGCTGTTCAGGATGCGTTTGGGGTCGGGCAGTTTCACATCCGTGACCACCTGGAGCGCGCGCTCATATGCGCCTTTTTCGTTCATGCCCTGATGGATCATCGGCACTTCCATCAACTGCTTGCCGATCTTCATGGCCGGGTTCAGCGATGCCATCGGCTCCTGATAGATCATGGCAATCTCGGACCCGCGGATGTCGCGCAACTCTTCCGTGCTCATCTCGCCCAGATCACGGCCCTTGAACTTGATCGACCCGCCGACAACGCGCCCGTTCTTGCCCAGGTCCTGCATGACGCCCAGGGCCACGGTGGACTTGCCGCATCCGGATTCGCCCACGAGGCCAACGGCCTCGCCGGGTTGCACGGTCACCGAGAAATCCATCACGGCTGGGATTTCCCGCAGCCGCGTGAAGAAGGAAATGCTCAGTTTGTCGATCTCAAGGATCGGGCCATCATAGTCCAGTTTCGTCATTCAGTGTCTCCCCGTCAGATCAGCCGCTTTTTCGCGTTTCTTCTGACTAAAAATACCACGGGGGTCCGGGGGCTGGCCCCCGTCCCACCCTTCAATCAGTCCTTGAGGCTCTCTTCACGAAGCCCGTCGGCCAACAAGTTCAACCCCAGAACCAGCGTCAGCAATGAGACCGCAGGCGCAATGGCTGCATGCGGGTACACCGACAACAACCGCCGACCGGCGTTGATGGTGGTGCCCCAATCCGGGCTCTCGCTTTCCAGACCCAGACCAAAGAAACCAAGTGTGCCCAGAAGGATCGTGGTGTAGCCGATGCGCAGGCAGAAATCGACGATCAGCGGCCCGCGTGCGTTCGGCAGGATCTCCCACAGCATGATGTACCAGGGCCCTTCGCCGCGCGTTTGCGCCGCTGCCACATAGTCCCGCGTCTTGATGTCGAGCGCGAGGCCCCGGACGATCCGGAACACGGTGGGGGCGTTGACGAAGACGACCGACACGAACACCACGAGGATGCCGGGGTCGATGTCGAACAGGTCGAGGAATTCGGGCAGGACCGCCACTTTCGATCCGCCGTCCGAAATCAGCGACAGATAGATCCAGCCCATCAGGCCCAGCACCACGATCAGCAAGGGCGTGCGAAAACTCGGCTGTGTGTAGTAACGCGAGTTCAGCAGGACACCGACAAAAATCAGCGGAAAGACGAACAGGACCGTCGCCATGTAGTTCGGAATGCCCGTTGCCACGATTTCCGGCGTCACCAGCAGATAGAACAGCAAGATCACCGGGAAGGCGAGGATCAGGTTGGCCAGAAACGACAGGAACGTGTCCAGACGCCCGCCATAATAGCCCGCGGGCAGGCCCAGCGTGATGCCCACCATAAAGGCAAAGAGCGTCGCAAGCGGTGCAATTTGCACCACCACCCAGGCCCCTTTGAAAAGACGGCTGAACACATCGCGCGCCAGGTTGTCGCCGCCCAGCAGATACCAGGCATATTCGCCTTCTTCAGCACCGCGCATCGGTGTACCGGGCACCTTGTTCTTCATGCCGGACACTTGGCTGAGGCTCTCGTGGGTGGTAATCCAGTCGAAGAGGCCCGCCATGGCGCCCGCATAGACCCAGAACATCACAAGCGCGAAGCCGATCATGCCGACGGTCGAGTCGAACAGCTTGCCATAAAGGCCCAGCTTGCGCTTGAAGGTGATCGACAGGGCAAAGGTGGCGATCAGCGCGATCCAGACCGGGATCAATTGCTGGCTCATCCCGCCGACGATACCTGTTGCCCCCGGTCCGCCAAAAACGCCCAGCACGATATACGCAAGAACGACAAGCAACAGCGCCAATCCGGACCAGCGGGTCGCGCTGGCCGACAGGTCATAGGCGCCGCCCGCCGTGCTCAGCGTGCCGTCCGGGTTCGTGACGACGCGCGTGCCGCCCGCGGCGATGCTCATCACGATCTGGATCACCACGGCGATCAGAAAGACGGCAGCCAGCGCATAAAACACCGGGTCCAAAAATTGCCCAAGCGGGCCGGTCCATGTCAAAGGGTCCATGGGTAAGCCTCCTTAGGAAATGCGAATGCGCGGGTTGAGGAATACGTAGCCGATGTCCGAAATCAGCTGCGTGATCAGCACCACGACAACGGATACGACCGACACGGCCAAGAGCAGTTCGATGTCGTTGTTGCCTGCCGCCTGCACCAAGAGCCAGCCAAAGCCCTTGTAGTTGAACAGCGTCTCGACAATCACCACACCGTTCAAGAGCCACGGAATCTGCAGCATGATCACCGTGAAGGGCGCGATGAGCGCATTGCGAAGAGCGTGCTTCAGAACGATGTTGCCGAAACTCACGCCTTTCAATCGCGCCGTTCGGATATACTGCGCCGTCATCACCTCGGTCATGCTGGCCCGCGTCATCCGCGCGATATAGCCCATGCCATACAGCGCGATGGTCAGGACCGGCAGGGTGAAGTTTTCGAAGGTGGCGTTTTCAATGGCCTGCGTGGCCGATCCCTTGAACCATTTGAGCCCAAATGCAGACGAGGCAAAAACCGCGATAAAGATCACACCAGACACATATTCCGGCGTCGCCGTCGTCGCGATGGAGAACGTCGAGAGTGATCGGTCCAGTCCCGACCCCTCACGCATGCCTGCCAAAACACCCACGATCAGCGACATGGGCACCATAACCAGAAGGACAAATCCCATCAGCTTGCCCGTTGCACCCAACCTGGTGGCGACGATGCTGCTGACCTCATCCTTGAACACCAGTGAAAAGCCCCAATCGCCCTGCAACACCCCGCAGAAAGTGGACCGTTCCTCGACCGGCGCGTTTTCGCGGAAACACTGGCCGGTGACGGTGCCGTCGTCCTTTTCCGTCACCCAGCCGGGCGCGACGCCAAGCCAGCGGCCATATTTCACAAAAGTGTTGTCGAGATATCCGCGATCATCCAGCCAGCTTGCCACGGCCTCGTCCGTCATGCGGAAGTTGCCCTGGGTCTTGGCCAGCTTTTCCAGATTTGGATAGAGATTGGTCAGAAAGAACACGATGAACGTCAGGCACAGCGCCGTCAGCAGCATCACGCCCAGTCGTCTGAGTATAAAAAGTCCCATATATCGCCCCTGTTGGGTGGCTTCGGGCGGGTAGGGTCCGCCGCGTTTTGTCTGCCGGACGTTCTTTATGCGACGTCTCTGGCATGGCTCATGTGAGCCAAATAATGGAGTGGGTGTTGAATATGCCTACACTGACGCCCCCAGTGACCGAAGTGAGCCGATGTGGTGGCTCTACGTGCGATCATCCGGTTTGGCCCGGACAAATTCGTGCACATCTGCGGTCTTTGTTGTTCCCTGGCCGTATGAGGCAACAGATATGCACACAGGTCAACGGGGAGGTTGCAAAAATCGGAACACATTTGCGACATTTGCATATCCTGTTTGCGACATCGCCGATCCCGCATGCAAAATTCGACCCAAAGGGTTACCGCGCCGCTTTACGCAGCGCCGTGGGCGTCTGTCCGGTGTGCTGCTGCATGAATCGGGTGAAATAGGCCGCTGATCCAAAGCCCAGATGCCGGGCAATGTCCTGGATCGGAACGGTGGTTTCTATCAGCGCCATGCGCGACGCATACAATATCCGCTCGGTCAGCAAATCGGCGGCGGTGCGCCCGGTCGCGGCCTTGCAGGCGCGTGTCAGGTGGGTGGCGGTGACGCCCAGTTCCGCCGCATGCTCTGCCATCGACAGCCCATCGGCGTGGTCGCGGGCCACCCGCTCGCAAAACCGTGCGCTCAACCGTGCGGCGGCATTCATGGCGACGGGCAGGTGCTCGGGCAGCGCAATCTGGCGCCGCAGCCACACCGACATCAGCGCCATCTGCGCATCAATCGCATCCTGGGCCAGCGCACGGCCCTGGGTCATTTCGCGGTGCGCCGCCTCGAATATACCGGTCAACTCCCCGATGGCATCAACCTCTCGCACCCGCAACTGCCGCGGCCCGACCGGCAGGCGGACATCGGTGCCATCGGGGATCAGGGCCACCATGGCGATCCCCTGCCGTCCAAGCTCCAGCGAAAAAAGCGTGCGGGGCGGAATGGTCAGCGCATTGTGCGTGCCAACGCCGCGTCTCGTGCCGTTCAGCAACAGCCGCCCCTGACCGCGGGTGATCCATATGACAAGGTGTTCCGGGCGGTCATGAGCCAGTGCAATGCGCCAGTCCTGACCGAGCGTCAGCTGGCTAAGCGGTTTGATCTCGACCGGGGGCAGAGACATGGGCGATGGTCCGTTTTGGACAAGTAAATCGGGCGATTCTTTGCCGCATTGGCCGCTCCCGCTTTAATTATGTCAAGGCTCAACCAGGGCGGGTGCGGAAATCCAGTGCCATTCCGCCATCCGGCCGCGAAACCATGTGCGCTGCCGCTTGGCATATTGGCGGGTTGCAATCGTTGCCCGCTCGATTGCCGCCGTGTGATCCAACTCGCCCCGCACCACTTCCATGGTCTCTGCCACACCAATAGCACGGCACGAGGGCAGGGAGGGATCGTATCTGCCCAGCATCGCTCGGGCTTCTTCAAGCGCGCCGCCGTTCAGCATCTGGTTGAACCGTGCCGCGATACGCGGGGTCAACCACTCTTTGGGACTATCCATGACGACACCGGAAAAGGCACCCGCGCCCAGAACAGGGTCGCGCGTCTGATCCTGCCAATGGGCGAGGGGCTGCCCGGTGGCGCGCTGAACTTCCCACGCGCGCTGTACGCGGGCGCGGTTTTCTGTGTCGATCCGTCCTGTGGTTTCGGGGTCCAGAGCGGCCAGCATCTGGTTCAGATCCAGCGTATCGGCATGCGCACGAACCTCGGGCGGCGTGTCCGGAATATCGGCCAGCCCCTCGGTCAGCGCGCTGAAGTAAAGTCCGGTGCCCCCTACAATGATCGGTCGTGCCCCGTCCAAAAGCGGCGTGACCTCACGCAGCCAATGCCCGGTTGAGTAGGGCGCGTCATAGGGCAAATGACCATAAAGACGGTGCGGTGCGCGCGCTTCCTCCTCGGCCGAAGGGCGCGCCGTCAGCACCCGCCAACAGTCATAGACCTGGCTCGCATCGGCATTCACGATGACCCCGCCCTGCGCCTTAGCAATGGCCAACGCCAGCGCCGACTTGCCCGACGCAGTGGGCCCCGCGATCAGAACCGGCAGGTCCTTGGGTAATTTGGCGATCAGGTCGCGGATCATGTCGTGTCGTCCATTGAAACCTGCCCGCATTTAGGACAGGTTGCGCGCAAATTCAAAGAGCGGGGGCGCACCATGACCGACACCGAAACACAGGCAGCTTTCAAACGGGTCATGCTGAAGATCTCGGGCGAGGCGCTGATGGGCGATCAGGGCTTTGGGTTGCACCCGCCAACCGTCGAACGGATCGCAGGCGAAGTGAAGGCCGTTCACGACATGGGCGTCGAGATCTGCATGGTCATCGGCGGCGGCAACGTGTTCCGTGGCTTGCAAGGGTCCGCCCAGGGGATGGAACGAACAACCGCTGACTACATGGGGATGCTCGCCACAGTGATGAACGCGCTCGCCATGCAATCGGCCCTTGAGGGGCGGGGGTGTTCACCCGTGTCATCTCTGCGATCACAATGAACGAGGTGGCAGAGCCTTATATCCGCCGCCGCGCCGTGCGCCACCTTGAGAAAAAGCGGGTCTGCATCTTTGCCGCTGGAACGGGCAACCCGTATTTCACCACCGATACCGCAGCCACCCTGCGCGCGAACGAAATGTCGTGCGAGGCCATCTTCATGGGCAAGAACGGCGTCGATGGTGTCTATGACAAGGACCCGAAGAAACACGACGACGCCAAACGCTACGATGTCGTCACCTATGACGAGGTCCTGCAAAAACGTCTGGGCGTCATGGATGCCTCGGCCATTGCGCTGGCCCGTGACAACAACCTGCCGCTGATCGTCTTTCCGCTGGATACACCCGGCGGGTTCAAGGAAATCCTCGAAGGCAAGGGCACATTCACGCGCGTACAGGGCTAGCGGCACAACTGACGCTGGTCATATGCGCGCGGCTTGATTTATATGCGTATGAAACGCCCTTTTAGGCGAACAAAAGAAATACGGGGAATACCATGTCTGACGATTTCATGCTGGACACAGACGACCTTGAGCGCCGGATGGACGGCGCCATGGCAAACCTCAGGACTGAATTTGCATCACTGCGCACGGGCCGCGCCTCGGCCTCGATGCTGGAGCCGGTGATGGTCGACGCTTACGGGTCGATGACGCCCATCAACCAGGTCGGTACCGTGAATGTGCCCGAGCCGCGGATGGTGACCGTCAACGTTTGGGACAAGGGGCTTGTGGGCAAGGTCGAGAAAGCCATTCGCGAGAGCGGGCTCGGCATCAACCCACAGCTCAACGGCACGATCATCATGTTGCCCATCCCCGAACTGAACGAGGAACGCCGCCGCGAGTTGGGCAAGGTCGCGGGCAGCTACGCCGAAAACGCCCGCGTCAGCATCCGCAACCTGCGCCGCGACGGCATGGACCAGATCAAGAAAGCCAAGGCTGACGGCATGTCTGAGGACGATGAAAAGCTTTGGCAGGACGAAGTGCAGGAGATGACGGACAAGTACATCAAGTCCATTGATGCAGCGCTTGAAACCAAGCAAGCGGAGATCATGCAGGTTTGACAACCGCACCGGGCCTTTGGCCCGGTAAACGCTCCGGGGGAGCGTTTGGGTTGTCAAAGGGCAGAGCCCGGGACATCAAAGGGTGGAGCCCAAGACACCAACAGGGCGGCCCCCAGTTCACGGACATTGCGCCGATATTCCAAGGAAAACACCATCGCAGATGCCTCTCATACCGGCCCCCGCCACGTCGCCATCATCATGGACGGCAATGGACGCTGGGCCACCCAAAGGGGCCGTCCGCGGCTGTTCGGCCACCACGCAGGCGCCCGCCGTGTGCGCGAGGTGGTGGAAACCTGCCCCGACATCGGCGTCGAATACCTGACGATCTTTGCTTTCTCGACCGAAAACTGGAAACGCACTCAGGTCGAGGTGGCCGGGCTGATGAGCCTGTTTCGGCGCTATATCTCGAAAGAAGCGCGGTCACTGAACCAATTCGGCGCCCGCGTGCGGTTCATCGGAGACCGCGTGCGGCTCGATGCAAAGCTGATTGCCCTGATGGATGAGCTTGAGACGCTGACGGCGGGCAACACCAGCGTCAACCTGACCATCGCCCTGAACTACGGCGGCCGCGACGAGGTGGCGCGCGCCACGCAGCGCCTTGCGCGCGACGTGGCCGACGGCAAACTCCACCCCGACACCGTGGACGAGGAAACGCTGCCCAAATACCTCGACACCTACGTGCTGCCCGATCCCGATCTGGTGATCCGCACCAGTGGCGAGGCGCGGATTTCGAACTTCCTGCTCTGGCAGTCGGCCTATTCCGAATACGAATTTATCGACACGCTCTGGCCCGATTTCAGTCGCGAGGAGTTCACCCGCCTCTGCGCCTCTTACGGGATGCGTGATCGCCGGTTCGGCGGTGTTAAAAAATGACCGAGAAGTGGTCCGACCTTGCCGCCCGCATGGGCTCGGGCCTGCTCATGGTGCTGGTCGGCATCTGGGGTATCTGGATGGGTGGAGACGTATTTCATGTCCTGGTGGCTCTCGTCTGCGGCCTGATGGTCTGGGAACTGGTGCGTATCGTGTCTCCGACCCAAGCCAGCCTCGCGCTCCAGCTCGGCGCGGTGTCGGGCGTTGCGGTGTTGCTGGCGATCTACCTTCCAATAGGCTTTGCCCTGCCAATCCTGCTGGCCCCTTGCATGGTCGGGCTGGGACAACTGGCGCAGAACCGTTCGACGTATATGATCTTTACCGTGCTCGTGCTGATGGCCGGTTTCGGCATCATGCAGGTGCGCGATGACCTTGGCTTTGGCTGGATGACCTGGCTGGTCATGGTGGTCGTGGTCACAGACGTGGTCGGCTACTTCGCGGGCCGCGCCTTTGGCGGCCCTAAATTCTGGCCCCGTGTTAGCCCCAAGAAAACATGGTCCGGGACGGTTGCGGGCTGGATCGGGGCAGGGGCCGTCGGCGCCGTCTTTGCCATCAATACCGAGGCCACATTGCAACTGATCGGCGTGTCCGTGGCTCTGTCGATGGCCAGCCAGATGGGCGACATCGGCGAAAGCGCCATGAAACGGCGCATGGGGGTCAAGGACAGCTCGTCCCTCATCCCCGGCCACGGCGGCGTATTGGACCGCTTCGACGGCATGCTGGGCGCGTCCGTGTTCCTTCTGATGCTGGGCCAGGTTGCGGGCTTTCCGGGCGGTGTGCTGTGACGCGCAAGGTGTCGATCTTTGGCGCGACGGGCTCTATCGGCCAGAACACCATCGACCTGATCGCGCGCGATCCCGGGGCGTATGACGTGGTCGCCCTGACCGGGGCTGCAAATATCGACCAATTGGCCGCTGACGCCATCCGCCTGCACGCCGACATCGCGATCACCGCGGATGACACCCGGCTGGAGGATTTGCGCACCGCTCTTCAGGGCAGCGGCGTTGAAGCCGCGGCAGGACAGACAGCCCTGACCGAAGCCGGATGCCGGCCCGCCGACTGGGTCATGTCGGCCATCGTCGGTGCCGCGGGCCTTGCGCCCGGTCTCTGCGCGCTTGAACAGGGGGCGACACTGGCTCTGGCCAACAAGGAATCGCTGGTCTGCGCCGGCCAACTCATCCTCTCCACCGCCAAAAAACACAACGCCCGCCTTTTGCCCGTCGACAGCGAACATTCCGCTGTCTTTCAGGCGCTCGTGGGCGAAGACATGGACGCCGTCGAACGGATCATCATCACCGCCAGCGGCGGCGCCTTCCGCGACTGGCCGCTTGAAAAATTGGCCACCGCAACCTTGGCCGAGGCTTCATCGCATCCCAACTGGGACATGGGCCAACGCATCACAATCGACAGCGCGTCGATGTTCAACAAGGCGCTGGAACTCATTGAAACACGTGAATATTTCGGCGTTCACCCCGATCAGATCGAAGTGCTGGTGCACCCCGAATCCATGATCCACGCCATGGTCGGTTTCACCGACGGGGCGCTGATGGCGCATGTGGGTCCAGCCGACATGCGCCACGCCATCGGCTACGCTTTGCACTGGCCCGACCGCCGCGCCTTGCCCGTGGAACGGCTCGATCTGGCGCAAATTGGCGCGCTGACCTTCCGCCCCCCGGACGAAAAACGCTGGCCCGCCCTCCGCCTCTCACGCGACGTGATGGAGCGGGGCGGCCTCTCGGGCGCCGTCTTCAACGCCGCCAAGGAAACGGCGCTTGATGGGTTTATCGCAGGCCGGATCGGCTTCCAGACCATGGCACAGGTGGTCGATCAGGTGCTGAATGACACAGACCCGGGCCATATTGATGCCCCAATGACCCTTGATAACGTGTACGCTGCGGACCAAATGGCACGACAAGCGGCACGCAGCGTGATCGAGCAGAGAGCAGGATAAAACCCTTGGACATTTCGGCCCTGATTCCCGCCTTTGGCGGCTTTGCCTGGACCATCTTCTTTTTCATCGTCGCGCTCAGCGTGATTGTCGCGATCCACGAATATGGCCACTACATCGTCGGCCGGTGGTCGGGCATCCATGCCGATGTGTTCTCGATCGGGTTCGGCCCCGTGATTTACAGCCGCGTGGACAAGCGCGGCACCAAATGGCAGATCGCGGCACTGCCTTTTGGCGGCTACGTGAAGTTCGCGGGCGACGCCAATGCAGCATCGGGCAAGGACGAAGCAGCGATGGAGGCCGTGTCCACGGACCCCGCCGCCTTGCGCCGCACCATGCACGGCGCGCCACTCTGGGCGCGCGCTGCAACGGTGGCGGCTGGCCCTGCTTTCAACTTCGTGCTGTCGATCATGGTCTTTGCCATCGTCGGTTACAGCAACGGCGTTCCGCGTGACCCGCTGACGGTTGGCGAACTCTACACTCTGCCGACAGGGGCGCAGGACCTGCAACCGGGCGATGTCGTGCTTGAAATCGACGGCACGCCGGTGCCCAGCCTGTCGGACCCGGCCTACGCGGATCTCATCGCCAACCTGACTATCGCGCCGCAGCTTGAGTATACGGTTGAGCGTGATGGCGAACGCATGGTGGTGCAGGGCCCATACCTGCGCCCGCCTTTGGTGCGGTCGGTGACACCCCGCAGTGCGGCGCTCGCCGCAGGCCTGGAGCAGGGCGATGTCATCACATCCATAAATGGCGAGCCCGTCTTTGCCTTTCGCCAACTGGTGAGTGCGGTCGAAGGGTCTGATGGCGCCACGCTTGAACTCGGCGTCTGGCGGGGCGGGGAAACGCTGGAAAAAAGCCTCGCCCCAAAGCGCGTGGACGAGCCGCAGGACGGCGGCGGCTTTGCGACGCAATGGCGGATCGGCGTGGCGAGCGGCAACGCTTTCGACCCGGCAAGCGAAGCGCCGGGCGTCGTGGACGCCGTCACCGGCGGCGTCGAACAGACCTGGCGCATCATCACGGGCTCTATCTCGGGCCTTGGTCACATGATCACGGGTGCGATCAGCACCTGCAACCTGTCCGGGCCCATCGGCATCGCGCAGGTCTCCGGCACAATGGCCAGCCAAGGCGCGCAAAGTTTCGTATGGTTCATTGCGGTCCTCTCCACGGCTGTAGGCCTGTTGAACCTCTTTCCCATTCCCGCGCTCGATGGGGGGCACCTCGTGTTTTATGCCTACGAGGCTGTGACCGGCAAGCCACCCAGCGATGGTGCGCTGCGTGTCCTGATGGCGTTCGGCCTGACGCTGGTGCTCAGTTTGATGATCTTTGCGGTCGGCAACGACCTGTTCTGCCCTTAACGCGTTCGGGGCCTTTGCCCCAATTCGGCCACATTCGGTCCCATCTGCTGCCGCAATCGCTTTGTATCTCCGCGCGTGTCAGAGGATGGATTGATGCAGACACTTCAAAGCGGATACAGGGGCTTGAGCCTGTTGATGATGCTGAACTGGGATCGCGCGCTTTATTGCGCGACTTTGGCCGGTGCGCTGGCTGCTGGTGCCTGGGTGGGCAGTCTCTAGGCTCCGGTATTTATCCACAAGATGTGCTACCCGCCTCGTGTTGATCCACGGGGTTTTGCGCTTTTGACAAGCCCTCGCAATGCCGTTACTCACGTTGATATTGTATGTCTGAACACGTGGGGCAAAACCATGGGACTGGGGTTGAGGGGCGTAATCGCGCAAGCACGGACGTGCGGGCGCAAGGCGTTTTTTAGAGCAGCAATTTTCGCACTGGTGTCAATGTCTTGGGTCGGAACCATGATCCCGGCACAAGCGCAGAGCTTTCAGTTTTCGCGCATTGTCGTGGACGGAAACCAGCGGGTCGGCGACGCCGCGGTCCTTGCACGTGCAGGAATCGCACCGGGACAAACCCTGACCGCCGGCCAGGTCAACGCCGCACGGCAGAACCTCGAAAACAGCGGATTGTTCGAAACCGTGTCCGTCGCGGCTCAGGGCAGCACATTGCTGATCACGGTCACTGAGTTCCCGACGATCAACCGCATTTCTTTCGAGGGGAACCGCCGGGTTGATGATGAGGCGCTTTCTGCGACCGTGCAAAGCCAGGAACGCCGCGTGTTTTCCCCGGCACAGGCCGAACGGGACGCGGGCGCCATCGCCGAAGCCTACAGCACGCAGGGCCGCGTGGCCGCCCGTGTGACGCCCCGGATCATCCGCCGCACCGATAACCGCGTCGATCTGGTGTTCGAGATTTTCGAGGGCGACGTCGTCGAGGTCGAGCGCGTCAGCTTCGTGGGCAACCGCGTCTATTCGGACCGTCGCCTGCGCCGCGTTCTGGACACCAAGCAGGCGGGCCTGTTCCGGCTGCTGATCCAGAGCGACACGCTGGTCGAAGACCGGATTGAATTCGACAAACAAGTCTTGAGCGACTTCTACAGCTCGCGCGGCTATGTCGATTTCCGGATCGTCAGCTCAAACGCCCAACTGACCGAAGAACGCGACGGCTTTTTCCTGACGTTCAACGTACAGGAGGGGCAGCAATTTTCCTTTGGCGAGATCTCGGTGGTCAGCGAATTGCCCGAGGTCGACGGCGACGCCTACCAGGATCTGATCCGGGTACGCCCCGGCGTCATCTACTCCCCGACGCTGGTCGAGAACGAAATCACCCGGCTTGAACGTCAGGGCCAGCGCGAAGGCGTCGACTTCCTGCGGGTTGAGCCGCGCGTGATCCGCAATGATCGCGACCTGACCCTCGACGTCGAGTTTGTGATCTCACGCGGGCCACGCGTCTTCGTCGAACGCATCGACATCGAAGGCAACACGACCACGCTTGACCGTGTGATCCGCCGCCAGTTCCGGATTGCCGAGGGCGACCCGTTCAACCCGCGCGAAATCCGCGATGCGGCCGAACGCATCCGGGCGCTGAACTACTTTGGCGTCGCCGACGTCAACGCACGCGAAGGCTCCACGCCGGGCCAGGTCGTGATCGACGTCGATGTGGAAGAGCAGCCCACAGGCTCCCTGAACTTCGGTGGTGCGTTCTCGCAGGATGACGGGTTCGGTCTGCTGGTCAGCTTCACCGAACGCAACTTCTTGGGGCGCGGCCAGACCCTCGGGTTCAACTTCTCCACGGCAGAGGAATCAGAGCAGTACGGCATCACATTTATCGAACCTGCTTTCCTGGGGCGCGACGTCGCATTCGGCCTGAACCTGCAATACAGCGAGACGGACTCGAGCTTTGCCAACTACGACACGGAATCCCTCGTGTTCCGGCCCAGCCTGACATTCCCGATCAGCGAACGCGGGCGGCTGCAATTGAACTACTCGTATCTTGCGAATGAACAACTGGCACGCGAAACGGTCGTCAACGGCGCGATCGTGCAGCGCGAAATTGATGTCGGTGAACAGGTGGCCTCCTCGATCGGATACACCTACACCTACGACACGCGCGAGGGTGGGCTGAACCCCAACGCGGGTGTGCTTGTGGAGTTCTCGCAGGACTTTTCGGGGCTTGGCGGTGATGCCGAATTCATCCGGACCCGTGGCCGCGTCGTCGGTCAACGCCTTGCCTTCAACGAAGAGGTCACACTGCGCGCCTCTTTCGAAGCCGGGTATCTCGCGTGGAATGGCGGGACCAACCGGACAGTGGATCGCTTCGTGCTGGGGCCAAACATCATTCGTGGGTTTGAACCGGGCGGCATCGGCCCGCGTGACCTGAATGTGCCGGGGGACGATCCCGACCCACTTGGCGGTAACATCTTTGTCGCGGCCCGGTTCGAAGCAGAGTTCCCGCTTGGCCTGCCGGAGGAGCTCGGGATTCGCGGCGGTCTGTTCTACGATGTCGGCAACTTGTGGGATCTTGACTCGGTCGATCTGTCCGGCGGCAACGTCGTGGGCGAGGGTGGGTCGTTCCGCCACGTGATCGGCTTCTCGATCCTGTGGGATACAGCCATCGGTCCGCTGCGCCTGAACTTCTCGAACGCCCTGAAGAAAGAGGAATTCGACCGCGAACAGTCCTTTGACTTGACCATCTCGACCACATTCTGATCGGATGGGCCGACTGGCGCGCGCCCTTGCAATTCTTGTCGTGGCCCTGTCCTGGGCCGCGTCATCTCCCGCGCAAGATGTGCGCAGCCCGATCCTGACCATCGACAGTGAGCGGCTTTACCGTGACAGCGCCTTTGGCCAGCGCGTGCTGAACGAGATCGAGGCACGGACATCCGAACTGGCCGAAGACAACCGCCGCATCGAAACTGAACTCGAGGCCGAAGAGCGCGCGCTGACAGACCAGCGCGCGGATATGGCGCCCGACGCGTTTCGGGCCTTGGCTGACGCGTTCGACGCCCGCGTCGAAGCCATTCGCCGCGACCGCGACGCCCGCAGCCGGGCCATTGCCGACCTGCTCGAAGAAAACCGGGACCGGTTCCTGATCTCTGCTGCGCCAGTGTTGGAAGAGATCATGCGCGACACAGGCGCGGCCGTGATCCTCGAGCAGCGGAGCGTCTTTGTCAGCGCAAATGCCATCGACATCACCGACCTTGCAATCTCCCGGATGGACGAGTCATTGGGCGACGGCAGCGAACAGCAATAGGCGCGCTTGCGGGCCTGCGCCGCTCTTGCTAGGCAAAAACGGAAACAAGACAAAAGGGCCGAGCACGACATGACTTCCGAACTGAAAACCGCTGATATCGGCCTGATCCAGCGGATCATCCCGCACCGATACCCGTTCCTGCTGGTGGACAAGGTCGTCGATATCGACGGCCACGCCAGCGCGACGGGCATCAAGAATGTGACGATGAACGAACCCCATTTTCAGGGTCACTTCCCCGGCCACCCGATCATGCCCGGCGTGACCATTGTCGAAGCGATGGCACAAACGGCGGCCGTGATGGTCGGTGTCGCGCTCGACCTCGCGGACAAGGAGCTGCTGGTCTATTTCATGTCCATCGACAAGTGCAAATTCCGCCGTATGGTCGTGCCGGGTGATGTGCTAGAGTTGAAGCTCACAACGACCCGCGGCAAGCCCGGCGCCAAGGTCTGGAAATTTGCCGGCATCGCAGAGGTCGAAGGCGAAATGGCGTGCGAGGTCGAGTTTACGGCCATGATGGACATTCCCAAAGCATGAGTGGCGCAGGCGTGCACCCTTCTGCCGTTGTCGAACCGGGGGCCCGGATCGACCCCACGGCAACGGTTGGGCCGTTTTGCGTTGTCGGCTCCGATGTGGTGATTGGCCCGGACGTCACGCTGAAAAGTCATGTGGTCGTCACCGGCCAGACCGAAGTGGGCGAGGGCACAACGATCTTTCCCTTTGCCGTCATCGGCGAAGTGCCGCAGGACCTGAAATTCAAGGGCGAGGCAAGCCGCCTTATCATCGGCAAGCGCAACCGCATCCGCGAGCATGTCACGATGAACAGCGGCACCGAGGGCGGTGGCGGCGTCACCCGCATCGGCGATGACGGCCTGTTCATGGCGGGCTGCCACATTGCCCATGACGCCCATGTGGGCGACCGGGTCATTGTTGTGAACTCTGCTGCCGTCGCGGGTCACTGCATTCTCGAGGATGACGTGATCGTCGGCGGTTTGTCTGGCATCCATCAGTTCGTGCGCATCGGCAAGGGGGCCATCATCGGCGCCGTGACGATGGTGACCAACGATGTGATTCCATACGGGCTCGTACAGGCACCGCGCGGCGACCTTGATGGGCTGAACCTGGTGGGCCTCAAGCGCAAGGGCGTGGCGCGCAGCGACATCACCGCGTTGCGGGCCGCGTTCCAGATGCTGGCGCAGGGCGAGGGCACCTTTCACGACCGGGCCGAGCGGTTGGGCAAGGAAACCGACAGCGAATATGTGCGCGAGATCGTGGCGTTTGTGATGGGCGACAGCGACCGGTCGTTCCTGACGCCGCGTTGATGCTGGCGCTGGTCACGGGAACGGGCGCGCTGCCCGCGGTGGTGGCGGGCGCGCAATCGTCACCGCCCCTTGTATGCGCGCTCGAAGGATACGCACCCGATGGACTTCAGGTGGATCATTGGTTCCGGATCGAAACCATCGGCACGCTGCTCCATACGCTCAAGCAGCGCGGTGTGACGGATGTGTGCCTGTGCGGCGCGATCCAGCGCCCCGGCTTCAATCCTTTGCGCCTCGACGCCCGCACGATGCCTCTCGTGCCCACCATCGCCAAGGCGGTGAAGGCGGGCGAAGATGCGGCCTTGCGCGCGGTGCTCGGCCTGTTTGAGACGCGCGACATGACGGTGCGCGGCGCGCATGAACTGGTGCCGGACCTGCTGCCCCCGTCCGGCGTGCTGACGCAGGTGCGGGTGCCTGACGACATCGACCTGCAGGTCCAGGCCGCCGAAGAGGTGTCCATCGAGCAGGGCAGGGTGGACGAGGGCCAGTCCTGCGTGATCCGGTCCGGTCAGGTCATTGCGCGCGAGGATGCACGCGGCACCGACGCGATGCTGCGCGGGCTGCTGGAGCGCCCGGTGAAGCCGATGCCGCCGCCGGGCGATGATCCATTTGCCGCGGCCATGGATTTCGTGGGGGACATGCTGGATGACGCCGCCGACTGGCTTTCCGGCCCCGTGGCCGAGGCGCGGGCCCAGCCCGGTGGCGGGATCTTTTTCAAGGCGCCGAAACCTGGACAGGATCGCCGCATTGATCTGCCGACCATCGGCCCTGACACGGCGCGTGCGGCTGTTGCGGCACGTCTCGACGGCCTTGTCCTTGAGGCGGACGGCGTGATGGTTCTCGGCCGGGACGAGGTCGTGCGCGTGCTCGATGAGGCGGGGCTGTTTCTGTGGGTGCGCTGAAGGTCTTTGTCATCGCGGGCGAGCCATCGGGCGATGCTCTGGGCGGTGCGCTGATGGCCGGACTGAAACAGGAGGCGCAAGAGGTCACTTTCGACGGCATCGGCGGCCCACTCATGCAGGCCCAAGGCCTTGTCAGCCGCTTCGACATGTCCGAACTCAGTGTCATGGGCATTGCCGAGGTGCTGCCGAAGTACCGCCACCTCAAACGCCGCATCGCCGAGACGGTCCGGGCCATCATCGACCAGAAACCCGACGTCCTGATCACCATCGACAGCCCAGATTTCTCGCTGCGTGTCGCCAAGCTGGTCAAGGCGGGGTCCGAAATTCGAACCGTGCACTACGTGGCCCCCACGGTCTGGGCCTGGCGCCCGGGCCGCGCCAAGAAGATGGCGGCGATGGTCGACCACGTCCTCGCCCTTTTCCCATTCGAGCCACCGTATATGGAAGCCGAAGGCATGGCGTGCGATTTTGTCGGCCACCCTGCCGCAACCGTTCCCCGCGCCAGCGTGGCAGAGACGGCCGCGTTTCGCGCGCGCCACGGGCTGCGGGATGCCGATCCGCTGCTCCTTGTCCTGCCGGGATCCCGGCGGGGAGAAATCAAGCGGATGGCGCCGACGTTCGGTGTGGCTCTGGGCTGGCTGGCTCGGAAACGGCCGAACATGAAGATGGTTCTGCCGGCCGCTGGTGCGGTGGCGCCGCTGGTGCGCGAGGCGGTCGCGAAGTGGCCGGTCAGTCCTCTTGTGCTGGACCCGACCGGTCAGGATCCTGACGCCGCGGCCAGCGAAAAGCGGATTGCGTTTGGCGCTGCGGATGTGGCGCTTGCGACCTCCGGCACCGTGTCACTGGAACTCGCGGCGGCGGGGACGCCGATGGTCAGCGCCTATGATCTGCACTGGCTGAGCCGCGCGATCATCAGTCGGATGGTGACGACCGATACGGGCAGCCTGATCAACCACGTTTCCGAGACGCGCGTGGTGCCCGAGGTGGTGGGCAAGGATTTTACCGTCGACAACGTGGTCGCCGCCATGGAAGGGCTGCTGGCCGATCCGTCCGCGCAGAGGGACGCGATGGAGCTGACGATGGACCTGCTGGGCCGCGGTGGTGCGGATCCGGGGTTGCGGGCCGCGCGGGCGGTTTTGATGCGGATGGGGTGATCTGTCCCCGCGGGGACAGAATTGACCGTACGGTTCAAAATTAACCGATTTGGACCAGTGCGTGCCGCTTTTTGCCTGCAGAGAGCTTGATCGGCTCGGAAAGGGTTAACGCGTCGATCATTGTCCCTGCTTCGGTCAGGGGCGCATCGTTCATCTTCGCGCCACCTTCGGCGATGAGGCGCTTGGCCTCTTTCCCCGATCCGGCGAGGCCGGATTTGACGATCAGCTGCACGATGGAGATGCCGTCGCCCACATCCGAGGCCGAGAGGGTCAGGGTGGGGAGGTCATCACCCACGCCGCCTTTTTCAAAGACTTCGCGCGCCGTGTCAGCCGCTGCCGCTGCGGCGTCGGCGCCGTGCAGGAGCGTGGTGATTTCTGTCGCGAGGCGGGCTTTGGCCTCGTTGATCTCGGATCCCTCAAGGGCACCCAGTCGGTCGCATTCATCCAAGGGCAACTCGGTATAGAGCTTGAGGAAGCGGCCCACGTCGGCGTCGGTGGTGTTGCGCCAGAACTGCCAGAACTCGTAAGCGCTGAGCATCTCCGCATTCAGCCACACCGCGCCGGATTGGGACTTGCCCATCTTCTTGCCATCGGACGTTTCCAAAAGCGGTGAGGTGAGGCCGAACACCTCGGACTGAATCACGCGACGGGTCAGGTCGATGCCATTCACGATGTTGCCCCACTGGTCGCTGCCGCCCATTTGCAGGATGCAGCCATAGCGGCGGTTCAACTCCATGAAATCGTAGGCTTGCAGGATCATGTAGTTGAATTCGAGGAATGACAGCGACTGTTCGCGGTCGAGGCGGGATTTGACGGATTCAAACGAAAGCATCCGGTTGATCGAGAAATGCCGCCCGATGTCGCGCAGGAAATCAAGGTAATTCAGATCGTCGAGCCATTCGGCATTGTTCAGCATCTGCGCCCCGGCATCGTAGTCGATATAGGCCGAGAAGACCTGTTTGATGCCGGCGATATTGGCGTCAATCGCTGCCGCGTCCAGCAGGGGCCGTTCATCGGCACGGAAGGACGGATCGCCCACCTTCGTCGTGCCGCCGCCCATGAGGGTGATCGGCTTGTGCCCGGTTTTCTGGAACCAGCGCAGCATCATGATCTGGATGAGCGAACCCACATGCAGCGACTTGGCCGTCGCGTCAAAGCCGATATAGGCCGACTGCCCCGGTGTCAGCAGCAACTCATCCAGCGATTGCAGGTCTGTGCAATCGGCAAGAAAGCCGCGGCTTTGCATCACGTGCAGGAAATCGGAACGGGGCGTGTAGGTCATTTGGCTTGTCCTTGGATCAGCGCTGCCGCAGTCTATAAGCGGGGGACGGGCAAAGGAAAAGACCATGGATAAGGTCAGGGAAAAAGGGGCGGTGATCACGGCCCTTGGGGCGATGTCGGGCACGTCACTGGACGGTGTGGATGCGGCGGTGTTGCAGACGGATGGGGTGGTCATTCACGGCTTCGGCCCGCAGGATTATCGGGAGTACACATGCGACGAGCGTAAGATCTTGCGCGCAGCACTTGGGGCTTGGCATGGCCCGGTGTTGGCGCCTGCGACGGATGTGGTCATGCGTGCGCATGAGGCGTTGCTGTCGCGTTTTGAGGATGTCGACCTGGTTGGGTTTCACGGGCAGACCGTGGCCCATGCGCCGCGCCTGCAAGGGACGTTGCAATTGGGCGACGGCGCCGCGCTGGCCCATGCGCTTGGCCGCCCGGTTGTGTGGGACTTTCGAACGGCAGATGTGGAGTTGGGCGGCGAGGGCGCGCCGCTCGCCCCGTTTTTCCATTTTGCCTGTGCCAAGTGGATCGAGGCGGATGGGCCGGTCGCGTTTCTGAACCTGGGCGGCGTCGGGAATTTGACGTGGGTTGATCCGGCGGCGGCGCGGCCCGAGGAGGAGGGGGCGCTTTTGGCCTTTGACACCGGGCCTGCCAATGCGCCTGTGAACGATCTGGTGCAGGCGCGTTTGGGTGTGCCGTTCGATGAGGGCGGTCGCATTGCGGCGTCGGGGACGGTCGAGACGGGGGCGTTGGAGTTGTTTCTGGCAGAGCCGTTCTTTGCCCGGATGCCGCCCAAGTCATTGGACCGGAATGATTTTGCCGAGATGATCGGTTTGGTCAGTGAACTCAGCGATGCGGATGCGGCGGCCACCCTGACGGCCATGTGTGCCGCCGGTGTGGCGGAGGCGATGCAGCATTGTCCGCGGATGCCGTCCCGGGTGCTTGTCACGGGGGGCGGGCGGCACAATCCGGTGCTGATGAAGATGCTGGAGGTGTCGCTGGACTGTCCTGTGCGCCCGGTTGAGGATGTGGGTCTGGATGGTGATATGCTGGAGGCGCAGGCCTTTGCATACCTCGCGGTGCGGGTGGCGCGGGGCTTGCCGACGTCTTGTCCGGGGACGACCGGCGTGCGGGCCGCCGTGGGTGGCGGAACCGTCAGTTACCCCTAGGGATGTCGAAACCAGGTGGGGCGAGCGTGAAGCCGTCGAACTGGAAGCCTGGGGAGACGGTGCAGCTGACCAGTGTGTAATCGCCGGTGCTGCGGGCGGCTTGCCAGTGGTGTTCGGGGACGATGATTTGGGGCGCGCCTTTGGTGAGGTCTGGGGTTAGGATATGATCCTTAGCCGGGCCGTTATCGCTGGCGTTTATCGACAGGATCAGGGGTGCGCCTGCGTGGTAGAGCCAGACTTCGGTGGCGTCGACCTTGTGCCAGTGGCTGGCTTCGCCCGCTTTCAGCAGGAAGTAGATGCAGGTGCCGGTGGGGCGGCCATCGTTTTCCGCGACCCAGGTCTGGCGGTAGTGACCGCCTTCGGGATGGGGGGCGAGGTTCAGGTGGGCGATGATGTCGTCAGGGGTCATAGCGGGTGCTCAAAACAGCGTAGGTGGGGCAGGAAATGCGGTGGAACCGGCTCTTCGTAATAAGGCGCGCAGGGCTGAAAGCCTAGCCGGTGGTAGAGCGCGATGGCTTCGGTCAGCGGTGCCATCGTGTCGAGCACCATGCGGCTGTACCCGTCGGCGCGCGCGCAGGTCATAGCGTGTTCGATCAATTGACGCCCGGCCCCAAGACCGCGGGCGGATGGGTCGACATAGACGCGTTTCAACTCGGTCACGTCGTCCAGGTGGATGGGGTAGTACATGGCGCAGCCAACTGCGGTGTTGTCGATCTCGGCCAGCAGGATGTCGCCCGTTGGCCGGGCGTGGATGCGGGGCAGGTCGTTGATCAGCGCTTGGTAGGTGTCGGTGGGGTAGAAAGTCGCCGTTAGCGGCGGCAGGCCCGCCTCGCGTGTCAGCAGGAGGTCGCGGTAGGCCCAGCAGAGCCGGGCGATGTCGTCCATGTCGGCGGGGGTGGCAGGGCGGATGGTGAGGTCAGTCATGCCTTATCAGTAGGTCGGCCAGCAGGTCGGGTGCAATGGGGCAGCGGAGGGAGATTTCGGTGACCGTGTCCGGTGTGGTTTTCAGCCCGCGTTTGCAGCGGTTCTGGCGGAAGGTGTCGAGGCCTGCGCTGAGGGGGACATAGAGCCAGTCGCCCCGGCGCGCATGCGCGCCGCCTTGGGTGAAGTTGCCGGAGTTGATGGGGCTGAGGTCGATGTGATCGCGCAGTGCCGTGGCCAATTTGGCGGTGTCGAGCCAGAGGATCGTGATGTCGAGATCGCGTTGGATGGATGCGGCAAAGGCGCGGCCCTTGCGTTCGGGCCATAGGAAGACACGGGTGTCGAGGTGGTGGGCCCAGCTTGCGGGTGTGTGGCCATCCAGTATGCGGTGGGCGGCTTTGAGGCCATGAAGGATGGGTTTTTGGTGGTTGAGTCTGGCGGCGCCGACCTGCATCCGGTGGTCGCGCAGGGCGAGTTCCGTGTGGTCGATGCCTTCCTGTGCCGCGAGAGTGTTTGCGGGCAAAAGGCCGTGCGCGTGGATCGAGGGCAGGTTGCTGGACGCGGTGACGTGGGCGACTTTGCCGCCCACGGCTTTGACAAATTCGCCCGTCACTTGAGGATCGAGCGGCCTGCGTATTCTGCGGTTTCGCCCAGCATCTCTTCGATCCGGATCAGCTGGTTGTACTTGGCCAACCGGTCGGAACGAGCAAGCGAACCGGTCTTGATCTGGCCGCAGTTTGTGGCGACGGCGAGGTCGGCGATGGTCGCGTCCTCCGTCTCGCCCGAGCGGTGGGACATAACATTAGTGTAGCGGGCGCGGTGGGCCATATCGACGGCTTGAAGTGTTTCTGTCAAGCTGCCGATCTGGTTGACTTTTACCAGCATGGAGTTGGCGCAACCGCGTTCGATGCCTTCGGCCAGACGGACGGGGTTGGTGACGAACAGATCGTCGCCGACAAGCTGCACCTTGTCGCCGATAGCGTCAGTCAGGGCTTTCCAGCCGTCCCAGTCGTCCTCGCCCATGCCGTCCTCGATCGAGATGATGGGGTAGTCGTTCACGAGCGCTTCGAGATAGGCGGCGTTTTCTTCGGACGAGAGCGTTTTGTCCTCGCCTGCAAGGACATACTTGCCGTCTTTGAAGTATTCCGTGGCAGCGCAATCAAGGGCCAGGTGGATGTCGTCGCCGGGCGTGTAGCCTGCCTTTTCGATGGATTTCAAAATGAAATCAAGTGCATCGCGGGTGGAGTTGATGTTGGGCGCAAAGCCGCCCTCGTCGCCGATGCCTGTGGAGAGGCCCGCATCCGACAACTCTTTTTTCAGCGTGTGGAACACTTCGGACCCCATGCGCACGGCTTCGCGGATGTTGTCCGCAGCCACCGGCATGATCATGAATTCCTGGATGTCGATTGGATTGTCGGCATGTTCGCCGCCGTTGATGATGTTCATCATCGGGACGGGCAGGATGCGGGCGGAGGTGCCGCCTACGTAGCGGTAGAGCGGTTGCGAGGTCCAGTCTGCGGCGGCCTTGGCGGCGGCGAGAGACACGCCTAGGATGGCGTTGGCGCCCAAACGGCCCTTGTTGTCGGTGCCGTCCAGTTCGATCATGGCGCGGTCCAGTTCGACCTGTTCGGTGGCGTCGATGCCCACCAGGGCCTCGGCAATCTCTCCGTTCACCGCCATCACGGCCTCAAGCACGCCCTTGCCTTTGTAGCGCGCCTTGTCACCGTCGCGCTTTTCCACGGCCTCATACGCGCCGGTGGATGCGCCCGAGGGCACGGCGGCGCGGCCCATGGTGCCGTCTTCGAGGGTCACATCGACCTCGACCGTCGGGTTGCCGCGGCTGTCGAGGATTTCGCGGGCGTGGATGTCGATGATGGTGCTCATGGGAGGGCTCCTGTCGTGAAAAGTTACGCAGCGTCTAGCGCGGTCATTGCGCTACCAACAAGGGGTTTTACGCTGTATCCGGTGATTTCCTGATCTGCTCGCGCCAAAGCGTGTAGAGCCCGGACAGAATGATGATGGCGGCCCCAAACAGGGTCAGCGCATCGGGTCGTTCGTTGAACACGAGCATGCCGAGGATCAGGGCAAAGACCATGCGCGAGTAGCGGAACGGGGTGACGAAGCTGATCTCACCCACGCGCATCGCGACTGTGATCCCGAAATAGGCAAGGCAGCCGATGGCGACCGATGCAAACAACAGGCCCAGCTGTGTTTGAGTGGGTGTGACGATCTGGTCACCGCCCATATAGAGCAGGATCACAGCACCCGGTATGGCGACAAGAAAGGCCAGAAAGCTGAGTTGGACCGAACTGACCTGAGCCTGGACCCTCCGGGTGGCCAGATCACGGGCAGCGAGGCCCAGAACGCCCATCACGGCAAAGAGCAGTTTCCAGTCGAACGCCGCCGTGCCGGGTTTGATGATCAGCATCACTCCGACGAAGCCGACAAAAATGGCAGCCCACCGACGCCAGCCCACATCCTCGCCCAGGAAGAGGGCGGCGCCGAGTGTCACCAGCAGGGGCGCGGCTTGGAGGATGGCCGAGGCGGTCGACAGCGGGATCAGCGCGAGGGCACTGACGAAACCGATCAGCCCGATCACTTCGGCCAGGTTGCGGATGAGTATGGCGGGCGAGAGAAAGGCAGGGTCCCACAAGCGTTGTCCCTGCGCACGCGCGATCAAGGCGAAGACCAGCGTGCCGCCAATCCCGAGAAATCCGACCACCTGTCCGACAGGCAAAGCCCCTGCGAGGAACTTGATGACTGCATCCTCGATGGCGAAGCCAAGCATCGCCAGCACCATGATGGCCGCGCCGCGCAGATTGTCCATGAAATCAGCCCGTCCGCTTGAGCCGCATCATCAGCTGGTTGCCCTGTTTGCGCGTCTCGACCCCTTTGAGCGCCTGCACCAGTGCAGACAGCTTGCGGTGCCCGTAGGTGCGCGTGTCGAAATCGGGGTGGGCGTTCTGGATCGCCTGACCGATCTGGCCCAGCGCGTACCAATCGTCATCCTGGTCGATCTTGTCCATCGCAGATTCGATGAGCGGCAGCGCGTCCTTGATCGCGGCGCGTCCCTTGGCCGGGGCGGCGTCGGTGACCAGGTTTTCGATCAGGATAAAGCGGTTGCAGACATTGCGCAGCGCTTCGGGCGCCTTGGCTTCGCCAATGCCGATGACCATCAGACCATCCTCGCGCAAGCGGTTGGCAAGGGCCGTGAAATCGCTGTCCGATGATACGATGACGAACCCGTCAAAGCGGCGGCCGTGCAGGATATCCATCGCGTCGATCACAAGGCCGATATCGCTGGCGTTCTTGCCTGTGGTGTTCGACGTATCCTGATGCGCGACGAGGCCCAGTTCAAGGATACGGTCCGACCACGCCTTGAGCCGGCCCGAGGACCAGTCGCCATAGACGCGGCGCAGGGCCGGCTCACCGATTGAGGTCACCTCGCGCAGCACGGCGTCGGCGAATTTGGCAGGCACGTTGTCGGCGTCAATCAGCACGGCAAGCAGCGGGCGGTCACGGTCGGCCATGTGGCCCCTTTCTGTCGGTCACCGCTTGCGCGGCACACCATAGAGTTCCAGCCGATGCCCGCGCAGTTCATAGCCCAGCTTTTCGGCGATTTTTTCCTGAAGCGCTTCGATCTCTTCATCGACGAACTCGATCACCTCGCCCGAGTTCATGTCGATCAGGTGGTCGTGATGTTCGCGTTCGGCATCTTCGTACCTGGCGCGTCCGTCGCCAAACTCCAGCTTGTCGAGCAGCCCAGCCTCTTCGAAGAGTTTGACCGTGCGGTAGACCGTGGCGATGGAGATGCCCGAATCGACGGCACTGGCGCGGTTGTAAAGCTCTTCGACATCCGGGTGGTCTTCGGACGCCTCAAGCACCTGCGCGATCACCCGGCGGGGGTGGGTCATGCGCAGCCCCTTGGCTTCGCTGCGGTCGGTAAGAGTTGCGCGTTTGGCGGTCATGGGCGCGGGTGTACCGAAAGGTTGCGGCAGGGGCAATTGCGGTTGACGCTGGGGGGCGATGGGTTCACTGGGAACCATGAGCGATTTTGATATGATGAACCTGCCCGACGCGTTGGCGCGCCGCGTCGCAGAGATGGGTTTGACCCAGCCGACCCCGATCCAGGCGCAGGCGATACCGCATGCGCTGAATGGGCGCGACGTGATGGGGCTGGCCCAGACCGGCACGGGCAAGACGGCGGCCTTTGGCATTCCACTGATTGCGCGGCTGATGGAGGAGGGCGGCAAACCGGCGCCCAAGACGGCCCGCGGCCTGATCCTTGCCCCCACGCGCGAGCTGGCGGGGCAGATCGCCGCGGTGCTGCGCGAGTTGACCAGCATGCGCGTGCAGATCGTTGTGGGCGGTGTGAGCATCAACCCGCAGATCCAGCGTTTGGCGAAGGGTGCCGATATTCTGGTGGCAACGCCGGGCCGTTTGCTGGATCTGGTGGAGCGGAGGGCCATCAGGCTGGCCGACACCGGGTTTCTGGTGCTGGATGAGGCGGACCAGATGCTGGATCTGGGTTTTGTCCATGCCTTGCGCAAGATTTCCGAGTTGATGGGTGAGGACCGGCAGACAATGCTGTTTTCCGCCACAATGCCCAAGCAGATGAACGAGATCGCGCAGTCCTATTTGCAAGAACCGATCCGGATCGAGGTGAATCCGCCCGGCAAGGCGGCGGACAAGGTGACCCAAGGGGTGCACTTTATCGCCAAGGCCGAGAAGTCGGCGCTGCTGATCGAACTCTTGGACAAGCACCGTGAGAACAGGGCGCTGGTCTTTACCCGCACCAAGCATGGTGCGGATCGGCTGGCGCGTGCGCTGGAGCGGAAGGGCTTTGCGGTCGCGGCCATTCACGGCGACAAGCGGCAGGGCCAGCGGGAGCGTGCGCTGGCCGCCTTCAAGGCACGTGAGATACGGGTTTTGGTGGCCACCGATGTGGCGGCGCGAGGGCTGGATATTCCAGATGTGAAGTTCGTCTATAACTACGAACTGCCGAATGTGCCCGAAGCCTATGTGCACCGCATTGGGCGGACGGCGCGGGCGGGCAAGGATGGCTCTGCCGTGGCGTTCTGTGCGCCGGAGGAGATGGATTACCTCAAGGACATCCAGAAGGTGATGAAGCTGTCGATCCCTGTCCTGTCAGGTCGCGCGTGGGAGCCGGTGCCGGACCCGAATGCCAAACCTGCGGGTGGGCGGGGACGTGGCCGTCCGGGTGCTAAGCCCGGCGGCGGACGCCCCGGTGCGCCGGGCACATCAAAGCCGTCGAACCGGCGGAGGCGCAAACCGAAGCCGAAGGGGCCAAGCGCGTAACGCGGCCCGCGCCGGTCAGGTGTAGAGCAACGGGACGCCCAGTTGCGCGTGAATGTCATTGACGTTGGCGGCATCCATGTCCAGCGCGTGGGCCAGCTTGTGCAGGTATTGCGCCTCGGCCTGGCTGTCGAGGTCGATGGCGAGGACGGACATGGCGTAGACCTGTGGACCCATTCCCTGCGGCACGTCGTGGGCCAGCGCCTGTGCGTCCACGGGGCGCTGCATCTCGGTCTTGAGAAAGGCCGCCTCTTGCGCGTCGATATCGCCGCCAAGTTGGCCCATCAGCTTTTCCTGTTCGGCATCATCCAGTTGGCCGTCTGACTTGGCGGCCTGGATCATCGCGCGCAGCATCAGGGCTGCGGCGGCTTCTTGGTCGGCGGTGGGTTCGATGGGCTCTTCGGGGGTTTGATCGAAGTTCGAGTTCAGGACCTGGCCGAAACTGGCGCCGTTATCAGCCGGACGTGCGCCCATGGCGCCACCCAAGGCACCCAACAGGCCTGCGGCGCCTGCGCCACCGGCCAGACCGCCCAGCATCCCTTGCAAGCCCTGACCTGAGCCGCCCGCGCCGCCCAACCCTTCGAGCAGACCGCCCAGCCCGCCCATCTGGCTGGCAGAGCCTCCGCCTTGGGCGCCGCCCATGAGACCGCCCAGCATATCCTGCAGACCTGCGCCGCCTTGCGCCTGACCGCCGGACAAGCCGCCGAGCAGACCACCCAGGCCGCCGCCGGCAGTGGCGGTCCCGCCGCGGTTTTTCATCATCGCGCTGGCGCCCTTGGCCACGGCCACGCCGATGGCCACTTTGGCCAGTGTTTTCATCAAGCTCATGGTGTCTCCTCCATCTCTCCCGGGGATTCGTTGGCTGTCAGCTTGGCACAGATCGCGCGCCAAACGGTGGGGAATGTTCGCGCACAATTGACATTGACCGGCTAAGGGGTCGTTCTGCGCCGATGACCCGCAAGTCGCATATCGACCTGACCGGTGCCGTTGCGCTGACGCTGTTTTCGCTGAACCTCGGGTTCAATCAGGTGGTGATAAAGGTGGCGAATGTGGGCTTTCAACCGGTGTTCATGGCGGGCCTTCGGTCGCTGGGGGCGCTGGTTTTGCTGGCGCTGTGGATGTGGGCGCGGGGCATTTCGCTGCGCCTGCCTGCCGAAGGGCGCGTGGGCGGGATCATCGCAGGGCTGCTCTTTGCCGTTGAATTCATTTGCCTGTTCCTCGCCCTCGACCTGACCAGTGTCGCGCGCACGTCGATCCTGTTCTATTCGATGCCGGTGTGGCTGGCCCTTGGCGCGCATGTGCTGCTGCCGGGGGAGCGGCTGACCGGTGTGCGGATGGTCGGCCTTGGCTTTGCCATGGGCGGGGTGGTTCTGGCCCTGCTGGACCGCGATGCCGCGCAGGGCAATCTGTTGGGGGACCTGTTTGCGCTGGGGGCGGCGCTGTGCTGGGCGGGCATTGCGCTGTGCGTGCGCGTCACGCCACTGTCGCGCATCCCGGCAGAGCAGCAACTGTTCTGGCAATTGCTGATCTCGGCCCCTGTGCTGATCCTGCTGGCGCCATATTTTGGCCCGCTGCTGCGCAATCTTGAGGTCATTCACGTCATCGGTCTGGCCTACCAGATCGTGTTCATCGCCAGCTTTGGCTTCCTGTTCTGGTTCTATCTGATGAAGATTTATCCGGCCTCGGGTGTTGCTTCCTTCAGCTTTTTGTCACCGGTCTTTGCGGTCGTGCTGGGCTGGGTGATTTTGGGCGAAGACATCTCGGCCACAATCTGGCTCGCGCTTGGGCTGGTTGCCGTGGGGCTGGTGCTGATCAATCGCAAGTAAGGCGGGGGTGTCCCCCGCCCGCTAGGTCCCGCAGAAGGTGGCCGGGACGATTTCGTCCTGTGTGGGTGGGCGGCGCAGGTCGTCGTAGCCCGCGGGCAGTTCGTATGGCGTGGCGAGCGCGGCCATCAGCCGCTCGAAGGGGGCCATGTCGCCCGCAACAGCGGCCTCGATCATGGCTTCGATCCGGTGGTTGCGTGGGATGATCTGCGGATTGCTGCGTTGCATCAGATCGGTGTCAGGTGCGCGCGTTTTCCACCGTTTCGCCCAGGCGTCAAAGGCGTCGCGGTCGGTGAACTGATCGCGCGCGTGATCCGTGTGCAGCGTGCCGAAGGTGTTGGTGAAGTCGGCCCCGTCCGTTTGCATGAGTGCAAGCAGATCCTCGATCAGTGTCTGATCTTCTGGTGTCGGGTCGGACAATCCGACCTTGGCGGCAAAGCG
This sequence comes from Tateyamaria omphalii, assembly GCF_001969365.1. Lineage (NCBI taxonomy): Bacteria > Pseudomonadati > Pseudomonadota > Alphaproteobacteria > Rhodobacterales > Roseobacteraceae > Tateyamaria > Tateyamaria omphalii. Next base: position 1,263,000 of record NZ_CP019312.1, read on the forward strand.
TTTCAGCCATTCCGCCTGAAGCTGGCCGGGCATGGCGTGGACAATGGCGGTTGCGTCCTCGACCGCCCTTTCCTTGTCTTCGAACAGTTGGATGAGGGCCGTGGCCAACTGCGCCATGTTCCAGACGGCAATGCGTGGCTGGTTGCCAAAGGCATAGCGCCCCATCTGGTCGATGGAGGAGAACACGCGCCCCTCGTGATAGGCGTCCATGAAGGCGCAAGGGCCGTAGTCGATGGTTTCGCCCGAGATCGTGCAATTGTCGGTGTTCATCACGCCGTGGATAAAGCCTACGGACATCCATGCGGCGACCAGTTCAGACTGGGCTGCGCAGACCGCCTTGAGCAGTCCCATTGGGCCGCCCACGTCGGGGTGGTGACGCGTGATGGCGTAGTCGGTGAGCGTTCGTAGCTCGTCGATATGCCCGCGATGGGCAAAAATCTGGAAGGTGCCGACGCGCAGGTGGCTGGACGCGACCCGAGTGAGCACGGCACCCGGCAGTGCGCCTTGTTCGCGGTAGACAGGCTCGCCCGTGGCGACGGCGGCAAGGGCGCGTGTGGTCGGGATTCCAAGCGCGTGCATCGCCTCGCTCACCACGTATTCGCGTAGAACGGGCCCGAGCCACGCGCGCCCGTCGCCCATGCGGGAATACGGCGTGGGGCCGGACCCCTTCAGTTGGATGTCGCGGCGCTGGCCATGCCGGTCAATCACCTCGCCCAGAAGGATGGCACGCCCGTCGCCAAGCTGTGGGTTGTAGCTGCCGAACTGGTGGCCCGCGTAAAGCTGGGCGAGAGGGGCCGCGCCCTCCGGCACGGTTGTGCCCGCAAAGACAGTGTCGTCGGCGCCTTCGATCCCAAGCTCATGCGCCAATGCTGTATTCCACGCCAGCCGGTCCGATTTGGCCACGGGCGTGGGGTTCAGCCGGGTGTAAAAAGCGCCCGGCAAAGCGGCGTAGGTATTGTCGAAGGGGATGTGCAGGCTCATGCGCCGGATATAGGTCGGTGCGCGGCCAGATACTACGGAAAGGTTGAGATTGGCGCAGGCGGGCTATGGTTACTCGCACCACACTCATTCGGGAGATATGCGATGGCCACCTCAAATCGGGTCGGAATGCAACTGCGCGACAGACCGGAATATGCAAATAAACCCAAGCCGTTGACCTTTTCGCCTGACGCATCTGTCGCTGACGCGGTCGATGCCATGTGCAAGAAGAACTTCGGGTCTGTGATCATCGTCGATCCGGACGACAAGGTTGTCGGCGTGATGACCGAGCGGGATGTGATGCGCAAGCTGGTGCATGCCGGTTTGGATGCCAAGACCACCAAGCTGACCGATATCATGACGCATGAGCCGCGTGTGGCACACGAAACGGATGATGTGGTCGACTGGCTGCGGATCATGTCGAATGATCGTTTCCGTCGCCTGCCCGTGGTCGATCAGGACGGGCGGATCAAGGCGGTGTTCACGCAAGGCGACTTTGTCAGCTACACGTGGCCGGACCTCGTGTACCAGGCGTCGCAACTGGCGCGCGCGTCGCTGGCCCGCAATTATGCGGTGTGGCTGATTGGCGGGGGCATTGCGCTGTATACGCTGTTGATGATCATCGTGGTGCGGTCGCTGTAACGGCGCGCGTTACAGGTGCCGGGTCATCAGCGCGTAGCCGTCGCGCAACTTGAACCCCGCGCGGGCGTAAAGCCGCTGTGCGACGGTGTTTTCATGACTGACCTCAAGGTGCAGCGCCTTGACGCCAGCCTCGCCCAGGGCGCGGGGCAGGGCCAATAGAACCTCGGTCGCGATGCCGCGGCCGCGCACGCCGGGGCGGATGAACAGTTCGTCCACGAACCCGTCCATGCCGCCAAACTCTATGGACCAGCCGAAGGTGACGACGATGTAGCCGATGGGCGCCCGTGGCGGGCCGATAAGGTAGGCGGCGCCGTGCGGGATGCCGTCGAGCAGCGGTCTGAGTCCGGCAGCGCGTGCCTCGTCGGGGAGTGCGATTCCTTCCTCGGCATGAAAGGCCGCGACAAGGGCGTCGAGACGTTCGAAATGCTCGGGCGTGGCAAGGGTGAGGGCAGCGCTCACAGGCGGGCCAGCCGTTCTGTGAGCAGGTCGAAGAAGCCGTCGGCGTCGAGATCCCCGATGAACAGCGCGTTTGCGGGACGGTCTGTGACGCCCCACCAGTCAGCGACGGTCATGCCCATGGTCAGCTCCGAGGTCGTTTCGATTGCCACATTCACGTGCCGACCTGAAAAGAGGTCTGGCCGGATCAGGTAGGCGGTCACGCAGGGGTCGTGCAGCGGCGCGCCGGCGGAGCCGTACTTCTCCTTGTCGAAGCGTTCGAAGAAATCCGTCATTTCGGCCACGGCGGTGCCCGCTCGCGTGCCAAGGGCGCGGAACGCGTCGTTGCGTGGTTTTGTGACGAGCGCCTTGTGCGTGACGTCCAGCGGCATGACCACAAGTGGAACTCCGCTTTTGAACACGATATCAGCGGCTTCCGGATCGACGTAGATGTTGAACTCTGCCGTTGGAGTGATGTTGCCCACCTCGAAATAGGCGCCGCCCATCAGCACGATCTCTTGCACGCGGTCCACGATATCGGGGGCGTTCTGGAAGGCCGTCGCAATGTTTGTCAGCGGGCCGAGCGGGCACAGCGTGACGGTGCCGGGGTCATGGCTGCGCAGCGTGTCGATTATGAAATCGACGGCGTGCTGGTCTTGCAGCGGCATGGTCGGGTCCGGAAGGTCGGGACCGTCAAGGCCGGTCTTGCCGTGCACATGCTCTGCCGTGACCAGATCGCGGCCCAGCGGGCGGTCACATCCGGCAAAGACGGGCATATCAGGTTGGCCTGCCAACTCACAGACAATGCGCGCATTTTTGGCGGTCAGGTCGAGCGGCACGTTTCCCGCAACGGCGGTGATGCCCAGCACGTCGACATCCTCTGGACTGGCCAGCGCCAGCAGGATCGCGACGGCGTCGTCCTGTCCGGGATCAGTGTCGATGATGATCTTGCGCGCTGCCATGCCGCCTCCGCTTCGGTTTTGGCGCACCGTGGCCGCTTTGGCACCCCTTGTCCAGAAGCCGCGCGCGCAGATACGCAAATCCTTGCACGGGGCGGATAGGCTGCGTTAAGGCCCAAAACCATGGCTGATGCCCCGATCTACATCCACGCTGGTGCACATCGCACGGGAACGTCTTCGTTCCAGTTGTGCCTTCACGAAAACCGGCAGGTCTTGCACAAGAAGGGTTGGACAACTGCCTATCCCGGACGTGACGGGATTCCATCCGGTGAGCTGGCGCTGAGGCTGCCTTCGGGCACCCGGTTTGACGCGGATGCCGCCGCAGCAAAGGCGTCAAATACGTTGGATGGCTACCGTGATGGGCGCCCCGTCATCCTGTCCGAGGAAAACATCACCGGACGCATGTTCAATTTTATGCAGGGGCAGTTCTATCCCTTTGCCGAAGACCGCTGTGCCGCGTTGCGCGCGGCGTGGACGGGACCGGTGGCGCATCTGCTGCTTGTCGTGAGGCCCTATGACCAGCTGTTCGTGTCGGCCTTTCGAAAACGGGCCGAAGACAACGCGATGCCGGATTTTTCTGAGGTCCGTGACAGCTATCTGAACATCGACCGGGGGTGGCCGGATTTGGTGAAAGGTATGTATGAGACGCTGAGGCCGGACGTGATGACCGTGGTTCCATACGCATCCCGTGGCACCAATGTGGACCTGTTGCGCAGACTGGTGCCGGACCTGCCCGCAGATGGGTTGGTCGAGCCGGTGCGCGTCGTGAACCGAAGCGCCACCGACGCAGCCCTGATGGTTTTGCAAGAGCATTACCGCGCTGAAAAGACACTCTCGCGTGCAGAGTGGACCCAGGTGATTGATGCATATGCGGACGACCGTGAACTTCGCGGCGTCGCGCAGTTTTCCGATGCGGAAAAGGCGGATTTGGCAGCGCGTTACGCGTCGGACCTGAAGCAGATCGAATGGATGCCGAACATCATTTTGGGTTAGCTTTTTCCTGGGCCTTCACCGCATCCCACAGGGCGTCCATCTCTTCCAAAGTACTGTCCTCGGGCCGCTTGCCGTTCTTGGCCAACATCTGTTCCACCGCATTGAACCGGCGGGTGAACTTGGCGTTGGTGCGCCGCAGCGCCTCCTCGGGTTCGACGCCCAGATGGCGGGCGAGGTTGGCAACGACAAAGAGGAGATCGCCCATTTCGTCCACCATCTCGTCGTGCCCCATCGTATCGCGTGCCTCGACAAGTTCGGCGGCTTCTTCGGTGATCTTGTCGATCACCTGCGCCGTTTCGGGCCAGTCAAAGCCCACACGTGCGGCGCGTTTTTGCAGCTTCACAGCGCGCAGAAGTGCAGGCAGGTTCATGGCCACGCCGTCCAGCGCGCCCTTCTGTGCCTTGCCTGCACGCTCCGCCGCCTTGATCGCTTCCCAATCGCGGGTCTGTTGTTCGGCGCTCTTGTCGCGGGATGCGTCGCCAAAGACATGCGGGTGCCGGTCCACCATCTTGTTCGAGATGTTGGTGACGACCGATTGAAAGCTGAAATGCCCGGCCTCTTCCCCGATGGCGGTGTGGTAGACCGATTGCAGAAGCAGATCGCCCAATTCGCCCTCAAGTTCGGCCCAGTCCTGCCGTTCGATGGCGTCGGCGACTTCGTATGCCTCCTCGATCGTGTAGGGGGCGATGGTCTGGAACGTTTGTTCGACGTCCCAGGGGCAGCCCGTATCGGGGTCGCGCAGGCGGCGCATGATTTCCAGCAGGCGGTCTATGCCTGCGTTTTGGTCATGGATCAGGTCGTCGCCCATTGCAGCCCCCGCCGGTTTCAGGTTTGCTGACATGTGACGTATCCCAGCGCCCGGAGTCCACCCATGCCCATCATCAACCGCATCGGCGATCTTGCCCCTGACATGGCCGCGTGGCGTCAGCATCTGCATTCGATCCCGGAACTGGCCTTTGACTGTCCGAAAACGTCGGCCTTCATTCAGGAACGGTTGGCGGAGATTGGCGTGGACGAGGTGCATGGCGGCATTGCACAGACCGGCATCGTCGCCATCATCAACGGGCAGGGCGAGGGGCCGACCATTGGCTTGCGCGCGGACTTCGATGCGCTGCCGATCGAGGAGGAGACGGGTGTCGCCTACGCCTCGACCCATCCGGGCAAGATGCACGCCTGCGGCCATGACGGGCATACGGCGATGTTACTCGGGGCGGCCAAGTACCTGGCGGAGACGCGCAATTTCTCGGGCCGCGTCGCGCTGATCTTTCAGCCGGCCGAGGAGGACGGCGGCGGCGGCGAGGTCATGGTTCAGGAGGGCATCATGGACCGGTTCGGCATCGGCGAGGTCTATGCCATCCACAACGCGCCGGGCAAGGATTTCGGCAAGTTTCACACCCGCGGCGGGCCCATTATGGCGGCGGCGGATACGTTTCATATTCACGTTACGGGCAAGGGCGGGCATGCGGCGCGGCCCCATGATTGCGTGGATCCGGTGGTCGCGACCTGCGCCATCGTGAATGCGTTTCAGACCATAGTGAGCCGCAATCACAAGCCATTGGACCAGCTGGTGATCTCGACCACGCAGATTCACACCGGCACGACGGACAACGTGATCCCGGAAAGCGCCTATATCAATGGCACGGTGCGCACCTTTTCCAAGGATGTACAGGCGATGGTCGTGCGCCGGATGGAGGAGGTCGTGGCCGGGACCGCCGCCGCCTACGGCTGCGAGGCAAAGTTGGCGTTCGAATTCGGTTATCCGCCCACGGTGAACGATACGGATAAGGCTGGTTTCGCAGCCCGGGTCGCGGCAGAGGTTGCGGGCGAGGCCGGTGTCGAACAGGATGTGGAGCCGGTTATGGGTGCCGAGGATTTCTCCTACATGCTGGAGGCGCGACCGGGGGCGTATCTCATGTTGGGGCAGGGGGATGGTGCGGGGGTGCATCACCCGAAATACAATTTCAACGATGAGATCGCGCCGATTGGCGCGTCCTTCTTTGCCCGGCTGGTCGAGACGGCGCAGCCGGTGCGGTAAGGGGCGCTGCCCCTTCGGCGCTTGCGCACCTCACCCCGGAGTTTACCTCGCAATATGAAAGAGCAGCATGGCGCTTGAAGATGCAAAAACGCAGATGGACCATGCGTTTACCCGCGAGGATCCGCGGGGGCCGTCGTTCGAATTGACCTTTGGTGGAGCGACCTCGTTTTTGAGGCGGCGGTACACCAAGGACCTTACCGGCGTGGATATTGCCGTGACGGGCGTGCCGTTCGATCAGGCGGTGACGAACCGGCCCGGCACGCGTTTGGGGCCGCGTGCGATTCGCGAGGCGTCAAGCCTGCAAGCGCCGGATGCGCCCTATGGCTGGCCCTTTGATGTGCTGAGCGAGCGGGTGATTGTGGATTATGGTGATGTGGCGTTTGATTATGCCGACATTCCGTCTTTTCCGGATGCGCTGACGACCCATATTCGCGGCATCTTGAACGCCGGTGCCGCGAGTGTCGTGCTGGGCGGGGATCACTACATTTCGTTCCCGACACTCAAGGCCTATGCCGAGAAATACGGGCCGATGTCGCTGATCCAGGTCGATGCGCATACCGACACCTGGGCGGATGACGACATGGCCCGCGCTGATCATGGCACCATGTTTTACAAGGCGGTTAAGTCGGGGATCGTGGACCCTACGACGTCCGTTCAGATCGGGATCCGCACGACGAACGAGGACACGCTGGGCGTCAACATCATCGACGCTCCGGAGTTTCATCGGATCGGGCCGGAGGCTGCGGCTGCGCGAGCGCGCGAGATCGTGGGCGACCGGCCCGTCTATTTGAGTTTCGACATTGATGGGCTCGACCCTGCCTTTGCCCCTGGCACCGGTACGCCGGTCTGGGGTGGTTTAAGCTCCGCGCAGGCAGCGGCGCTCTTGCGGGGGCTTGCAGGGATCAACATTCAGGGCGGTGATGTGGTCGAGGTGTCGCCGCCTTTTGACACGAGCGGCGCAACGGCAATTGCGGGCGCGCATGTGGCCACGGAAATCTGCCAGCTTCTGGGATGGAGGATGCGCGGTGGCGCCTAGGAACCAGCCGATCAGCGGCAATGATCTGGCCCGGTTCTCGGGGCCCAACACCTTCATGCGCCTGCCGTTTTCGGACGAGTTGCACAAGCTGGACGCTGCCGTGTTGGGAGTGCCGATGGACATCGGCACCTCTTGGCGGTCGGGCACGCGGTTCGGGCCAAAACAAGTGCGCAGCGAAAGCGCGATGATCCGGCCTTATAATTTGCAAACTGGGGCGGCGCCGTTCGACAGCTTGCAGGTTGCAGACATTGGCGATCTGGCGATCAATACGTTCTCGCTCGCCGACAGTTTGCGCATTATTGCAGAGAGTTACGATGCGATCCTTGACTTCGATGCGATCCCTTTGGCCATCGGAGGCGATCATTCCATCACCCTGCCGATCCTGCGCGCCATGGCCAAGCGGCACGGGCCCGTCGCGCTGGTTCATGTGGACGCCCATGCCGACGTCAATGACGAGATGTTTGGCGAAAAGGAAACCCATGGCACGGTCTTTCGGCGCGCATATGACGAGGGGCTGATCCAGCCGTCGAAGGTGTACCAGATCGGACTGCGCGGTACGGGATATTCGGCTGAGGACTTTACGGATGCGCAGGGCTGGGGGTTTCAGCACTTCCTGTCGTCCGAACTGTGGGGGCGCGACCTCAGCCAGCTCGGGGCGGAGATCAGGCGCGATATCGGCGATGCGCCAACATATGTGAGCTATGATATCGACAGCCTTGATCCGGCCTTTGCCCCCGGCACCGGCACGCCGGAGATTGGTGGTCTGACGACGCCGCAGGCGCTGCAATTGATCCGCGCGCTGCGTGGTCTCAACATTGTGGGCTGCGACCTGGTTGAAGTCTCGCCCCCATACGATACATCGGGGACAACGGCGCTGACGGGTGCGAACATTCTCTATGAGCTGTTATGCGTCCTTCCGGGCGTTGCCTATCGCTGAATCGGTGCGGGCCTCCGGCGGGAGTTTAATTGGCCAAGTGAAGAGAGCAGGATGAAGATTGCGATGTATCTAGCTGCTGCCGTTGTTGTTTTGGCCATCGGATTGGTGGCCTTCGTTCGGTTTTCACCGACGGATGCGTCGCAATGGCACGTGCCGATTGCCGAGACAGAGAGCCGGGACATGGCGGGCGGTGCCATCCGGGTGATCGAGGCCGATGCCGGTGCTCTCGCGCGGGTGGATGCAGCCGCGCGCGAACTTCCGCGCACCCAGGCCATTGCCGGGTCGGTGGAGGAGGGGCGCATCACCTATCAGACGCGCAGCAAATGGATCGGATTTCCCGACTACACCACGGTCGAATACACCGACGGTCTGCTGAGGATGCATGCCCGCCTGCGCTTTGGCCGGTCAGATCTGGGCGTCAACCGCGAGCGACTTGAGCGGTTGCTGGTCGCCGCCGGAGAGGGATGAGCTAAGGCACCCTTCCTCGACCTGGCGCCACATTGGCGAGTTCAGCGACATCTGGCACTGTGCCATGAACATGCGGCCATCCACCTGCATGCAGATTGTCTGGCCCAGTTCAATGCGGCTGCCGGTCTTGTCCGTGCAGTAGCATTCGACCGTCTTGCCCGAGGGTGATGTCACATCCGCCAGTGCAGGGCTGGCCATCAACAGGAATATCAACGTTTTGCGCATCATGCAGGCGAGTATAGCACAGTCCGCCCCTTGACCAATACCCTGGCTTGGATCAAACCGGCGTTATGATCCCCGAAGACCGCCTTGTTCAGATCACACAACGCTTTCAGTATCTTGAGGCTGCCATGGCCGATGGGTCGGGTGACATTGCGGCCTTGGCCAAGGAATATTCCGACCTTAAACCGGTCGTGGACCAGATCAGCGCTTATCAGCAGATCGTCGCCGACATGGAGGAGGCTCAGGTGATGCTGGCCGATCCGGACATGGCGGAACTGGCCGAAGAAGAGCTGCCGCGCCTCAAGGCCGCGCTGCCCGAAGCGGAGGCGGCGCTCCAGATCGCTCTGTTGCCCAAGGATGCGGCGGATGCCAAGCCCGCGATGCTGGAGATCCGGCCGGGCACCGGGGGTGATGAGGCGGCGCTGTTCGCCGGTGATCTATTGCGGATGTATCACCGCTATGCCGAAGCGCGCGGCTGGAAGCTCGATATTGTCGAAGAGCAAGCCACCGAGCTGGGCGGGATCAAGGAAGTGGTTGCCCATATCACCGGCGAAAATGTCTTTGCCCGGATGAAGTTCGAAAGCGGGGTGCACCGCGTGCAGAGGGTGCCCACCACCGAAAGCGGCGGGCGCATCCACACCTCTGCTGCGACGGTGGCCGTGCTGCCCGAAGCGGAGGATGTCGATATCGACGTAGCGCAACAGGACATCCGCATCGACACGATGCGTGCGTCCGGTGCGGGCGGCCAGCATGTCAACACAACAGATAGTGCCGTGCGCATCACCCACCTGCCCACCGGCATCGTGGTGACCAGCAGCGAGAAGTCGCAGCACCGCAACCGCGAGATTGCGATGCAGGTGCTGCGCGCGCGTCTATACGATCTGGAACGTAGCCGTGTGGACAGTGAACGCTCTGCCGATCGGGCCGCACAGGTGGGATCGGGCGACCGGTCAGAGCGGATCCGCACCTACAATTTCCCGCAGGGCCGCATGACCGATCACCGGATCAACCTGACGCTTTATAAGCTGGATCAGGTGATGCAGGGCGATCTGGACGAGGTGATCGACGCGTTGACTGCAGATGCACAGGCCCGGCTGATGGCCGAGATGGGCACGTGACCACCGCTGCCGAAGCCATGGTTGCCGCCACCGCGCGGCTGCGGGCCGCCGGTGTGCCGGACCCGGCCCGCGACGCGCGCGTCCTGCTGGCGCATGCGGCGCAGGTGGATGCCGCACGCGTGACACTGATCGCGCCCGAAGACATCGCACCCGATATCGCCGACCGCTACGACCACCTGATCGCCCTGCGCGCCGTGCGCGTGCCCGTAAGCCACCTGATCGGGCAGCGCGAATTTTATGGGCGTGCCTTCAAGGTGAGCGCCGACGTGCTGGACCCGCGGCCCGAAACCGAAACACTGGTCGAGGCGGCGCTGAGCGAAGACTTTGCGCGCGTTCTGGATCTGGGCACCGGGTCCGGGTGTTTGCTGGTGACCCTTCTCGCAGAGCGGACCGAGGCGCATGGCGTGGGTGTCGATCTGTCGGAGGCGGCCTGTTTGCAAGCCTCGGCCAATGCGGTGCTGCATGGTGTGACCGCGCGGGCCGCGATCCGGCAGGGGGATTGGTTCGATCCGGTCGAGGGCCGGTTCGACCTGATCGTGGCGAACCCGCCCTATCTGTCGGCCTTTGAAATGGAAGAGGTCGACCCGGAATTGCGCGACCACGAACCCCGCATGGCCCTGACGGACGAGGGCGATGGCTTGACCGCCTATCGCACCATTGCCGATCAGGCGGGCAGCTATCTGACTGCGCAAGGCCGGGTCCTGTGCGAGATCGGATGGCAGCAGGGCGCCGACGTGCGCACCATTTTCGAGAACGGGGGGTGGGGCATCATAGACGTTCTGCCAGATCTTGATGGACGCGACCGTGTCCTTCTTGCGCGGAATCCGGCGTGACCGGGTCAAAAAGTGTCTAAATTGCCCCTTTAACCCTTGTCGTCCGGGCCTGAGCGTGCATATTCGGTTCCAGACGTAGATCGCGCAGCTTCGGTGGTGCAGCAGCGTCCCATCCACAAGATCGCCAAGAGACTGTGACACGCAACCACGATGATGCGGCACAGGCGATCCAAAAGTATTATGCCAGAGAGCTGAACACATCCATGAAGTCTTCGAGATCACGGTCCCGGTCCAAGAGCAACCGCAACCGCAATTCGGGTGGTGGCGGCGGTAACGTCGTCAACCGCGTGTTCGATAGTTCCGGCCCCGAGGGCAAGGTGCGCGGCACGCCGCAGCAGATTATCGACAAGTACAACCAACTGGCTCGCGACTCGCAATTGTCCGGCGACCGGGTCGCGACCGAGAACTTTCAGCAGCACGCAGAGCATTACCTGCGCATGCTGGCCGAAGCACAGCGCGAGATTGATTCCCGCCGGGAAGAGCAGGAGCGCCAGAACCGCGAGCGCCAGGCCGAGCGCGACCGCGAGCGTGCCGCCCGTCAGGAGCAGGATGCCAACACCAGCGCCGATCCGGCCGAGGCGCCGCAACCGGATGTGGTCGACAGCGAGGGTGACAGCGGCCTGGTGGAAACGCCGGAAAGCCAACCCAAGCCCAAGCCGAAATCGACCCGCAGCCGGTCCCGCAAGCCCAAGGCCGAGCCTGCAGCAGAGCAGGCCGATGCGCAGCCGCAATCTGACGCGGACGGACCCGCGCCGGAAGCTGCTGAGTAAGCACTTATTCTGAACGCAAGACGGGCGTGCCATTGGCGCGCCCGTTGTCGTTTCAGCCCTTGGCGACTTCGCGGGCGAGGGCGCAGAAGGCCTCAAGCGGCAGCTGTTCGGCCCGGTCGGTCGGCTTGATCCCTGCGGCCATCAGACGGTCTTCGATGTCTGGGGCTGTGCCCTTGAGCGCGGCGCGCAGCATCTTGCGACGTTGATTGAATGCGGCGGCGACCACGCGGCTGAGCACGGCGGCATCGGCGTCGAACTTGGGCTCCGGCAGAGCGTTCAGATGGACAACCGCGCTCGACACTTTTGGCGGCGGCGTGAAAGCGTCCGGTGGCAGTGACAGCACGATCCGGGCATCCGCGCGCCACTGCGCCAGAACGGCGAGGCGGCCATAGGTCTTTGAGCCCGGCTGCGCCACGATCCGTTCGGCCACCTCGCGCTGGAACATAAGCGTCAGCGATTGCCAGAAGGGCGGCCAGACGGGCGGCGTGAGCCAGCGCACCAGCAATTCCGTGCCCACGTTGTAGGGCAGGTTGGCCGCGACGCGGATGGGCGGTGTCAGGTGCGCCAGCGGATCAATCTCGAGCGCGTCGCCCTCAATCACCTGCAGGCGGCCCGGATAGCGGTCGGCAATCTCGGCCAGGGCGGGCAGGCAGCGGGCATCCTTTTCGATGGCGAGCACTTTGCGCGCGCCTTCGGACAGAAGCCCACGCGTCAGCCCGCCGGGGCCGGGGCCAATCTCAAGCACATCGGAGCCGCTCAGATCACCAGCCTGCCGCGCGATCTTGGCCGTCAGGTTCAGGTCGAGCAGGAAGTTCTGCCCCAGCGCCTTGCGCGCGCTCAGCCCGTGGGTGGCGATCACCTCGCGCAGCGGGGGCAGGTCGTCGATGGCGCTCATGCGCCCTGCGCCATCTTGTGGGCGAGGCGAATGGCTTCGATCATGCTGGTGGGGTTGGCGATGCCGCGCCCGGCGATGTCGAATGCGGTGCCGTGATCGGGCGAGGTGCGGATGATCGGCAGGCCGAGGGTGACATTCACGCCGCGGTCGAAATCCAGCGTCTTGATCGGGATCAGCGCCTGGTCGTGATACATGCAGATCGCCACGTCATAGCGGCTGCGCGCAGCGGCGTGGAACATCGTATCGGCAGGCCAGGGGCCGGAGACGTCCAGACCGCCCTCTGCCATGTCGGCAACCAGATCCGTGATCCAGTCCTGCTCCTGCCGCCCCATGGCACCGCCTTCGCCCGCATGCGGGTTCAGCCCCGCGACGGCGATGCGGGGGGCGGGCAGGTGGAACTGGTCGCGCAAGGCCTGTGCCGTGATCTGGATCGTCTCGCGCAGCAGGTCCGGCGTGAGGGCGTCCGGGACATCCGCAAGCGCGATGTGGATGGTCGTCGGCACAACCCGCAGCGCGTCAGAGGCCAGCATCATGACGGCGCGGGGCGCGCCGGTGAGCGCCTCAAGGTATTCGGTGTGTCCGGGATAGGCAAAACCCGCGCCGTCCATCAGGACCTTCTTGTGGATGGGCGCGGTGCACAGCGCCGCCGCGTCCCCGTCCGTCACCAATCCGACGCCGCGCGCGATGACGTCGATGACGCCCTGCGCGTTCTCAAACGTCGGCTTGCCAGACGTGACCGGAGCGGGGAAGTCGTGGCGCAGGACGGGCAGGGCGTCAGTCGCGTCTACATCCTTGCAATCGGTGATTTCAGTCCAAGGCGTGTCCGCAGGCAGGTGCGTCGGATCACCCAGCCACACCATGGGGACGTCGTGGCGCAGGGCGGCCCAGGCCTTGGCTGCAATCTCCGGGCCGATGCCCGCCGGTTCGCCACAGCAGATGGCGACAGGCCGTGCCGTCATTCGAAGATGCGCACGTCGGCGTCAGCCCGCAGATCCGCCAGCAGTGTCTCGGAAAACGCGTTCAGGCGCTGGTTGCGCAGCTGGGAGGCGACCGCGGCCCGGTCGATCTCCTGATCTTCCTCGAGCGCGGGTGTGCGGCCACACAGCATCAGGAACACCAGCGTGCTCCCACCGGCGCGGGTCAGCGCGGTCGACACTTCGCCGGGGTCCAGCTTGGACAGTTCGATGGCGATGTCGTCGGGGATCTCCTCGGGCGGCAGGCTGCCACGGTCGAGCACGTTGTCAGGCTGACCTTGCGCGACGCCATAGAGGTCATCGCAGCGGTCCACCCGGGCGGCAATCGACTGGGCGCGCGACAGCGCTTCGGGCGTGCGCCCACCGTTGATATAGTACGCCGCGTACTCGATGGCCGAGAACGACCGCTGCGGGGCCTCGGTCTCGCGGATGTCGCGCAGCTGGAACAGGGCGACGGCGTTGGGGATCTGCAAGGGCGCTGTCACATCGCCCGGACCAAGCGCCAGCAGCAGCGGGCGCAGAACAGGCGGCAATTCAGAGATCGGGGTCCAGGGCAGGCGGCCCCCGGCGTCGCGCGATGCGGTCGCCGAAAAGCGGCGCGCAAAGCTCGAGAATTCGGCCTCTGTCGTTGCCTGAGCGATGATTTCGGCCTGCTCCAGCACCCGTTCCGCCTCTTGCGGCGGGGCCGGAATGATGATCTCGGACACCAGCACTTCGATGCCGGAATTGCCGCGGGCGGACTGGACGGCGCGGTCAATCTCGCGGTCGCCGACATTCACACGGTTGCCAAAGCGGGCGCGAATGTAGTCGCGCCAGACAAGCTGCACGTTCACAAAGTCGCGGAAGGTCTCTTCGGCGACGCCCTCGCTGCTCAGCCCTTGTACAAACTCTTCGGTGGTCAGATCGGCGCGGGCGGCAAATTCCGCCAGGCCAGCGGCCAACTCGTCGGGGCCCAGCACAATGCCCACCGCGCGGGTTTCTGCCTCGCGCAGGCGGTCGCGGATCAATTCTTCGATCACTTCGGTGCGGCCGCTGCCGCTGGCGCCGAGCAGGCGCAGAAAGCGCTGGCGTTGCTGCACCTCGAATTCGGTGATCGTGCGCTGGTCGACCTGTGCGACCGGGTCGAACAGACCCTGGGCCGGTGCCTGCATCGTCGACAGGACCAGCGCGCATGTTGCAATCAACGCTTGCCGAAATTTCTTACCGCTCATCTCGCCTGCTTTCCGCATGATCGTGTTTCCACGCGCTCCCCGGTGTTGACCGAGAACCCCCGCAGGGACACTGTTAACCCTAGACTGGTCGAGGGCTCAAGGGTTGTCGAGTCCGCGAAGGTGCGATTGACCGACAGGCCCACGGTGACGCATTCGTTGGTATAGGCCACCCCGGCGCCCGCCGTAGCGGCGCGACCGGTTTCCAGATCGTATCGCCAGGTGGCGTTGGCGGTCCAGAAGCGGTCAATCTTGTAGCCGCCGTCGAATGTGACTTCGCCGATATTTGATTCCAGGTCGATATCGGGATCTTCGGATATCCAGACATAGCTGCCGCCCAAGCGCAGCCTGTCGCGTGTCCAGGCCCCGCGCACTTCGGCCTTGGACACATCAAAACTTTCGTTGAAAAGCGTGCGGCCATAAAGCGCCAGTCCGCCGTCAAATTCGAGCTTGCCCGCAAGCAGGAAATCCGAGGTGGTGCCAGAGAGGCCGGACGTTTCATTGAAGTCGGCTTGCTCTTCCTCGCGAAGTATCTGCGCCAGCGTCAGGCTGGCCGACCAGCCGTCCGGGTCCAGCCGCGCCCAGGTGCCGCCATAGGCCAGCGCCCAACCACGTTCGCGCCGGTCTTCGGACGGAAAGCGGCTGAGCGACAGCAGGTTGCCCTCGTCGAATTCGACGCGCGTGCTTTCGTCATTGGGCACGTGCAGGCCGTCGCCGCCAATCCAGGACAGCTGCGCGATGGGTTCGAAAAACTGACGCACGCCGTTGTTCCCGCGCCGGACCAGAGGGTAGCGCAGGGTGATCCCGGCCTTGGGCGCAAGGCCGCTGTCGCCGCTGCCAAAGGTGGCGTCATCGCTGACCCGAATGACATCGGCGGCCAGCCCGAGGGTCGATTGCATTTGCAGGCCGCCGAACTGCATCGTCCGCAGCCACTCCGCGTCAAAGCTGAAGCGCAACACGTCCGTGCCATCCACAAACCCGTCGCCATCCGAGTCGAAATCCACGTCCGAGGGGCGTTCGTGGGCGTGGGCTTCGGCCGCGAGACGCACTTCGCCGCCAATCCGGCCCGGGTGAAACCGTCGTTCATAGAGCGCATCAACCACATCCGACGGCAAAAGGGCATCATCGTCGCCATCCCGCAGCGATTTGAAGTTGATGTAAGACAGGCGGATAAACTCGTCACGCCGCGCGCGGGACAGCTGGATCGTGCTGTCCAGCCGGTCTTTGCCGAACAGGCCGTAGTCGTTGAGATAGGCGTCGTCCGAGACGGATTCGATATCAAACTCGAGGACAAAGTCGCGGCGCAGGGCGAATTCGCCCGCCGCAAACAGGTAACCTCGTGCGTCATCCGGTTGCAGATCGTCATCGGAATAGGCGCCCTGCACGATGATCCGTCCGCGCCGAAACGCCTGGCGATAGCGGAATTCGAGCGTGCGCGTGCCGCTTGAAAAATACGGCGTCAGCGTGAGGTCGCGGTGATCGCCCAGCTTGAAGAAATAGGGCACGGCCAGCCCGGTCCCGAGGCGGGAATTGAAACGGATCTGCGGCAGCAAGACACCGGTCGCCCGTTCAAGGGTCGGGTCGGGCAAGCGCAGCCGTGGCAGGTAGAAGATGGGTGTGTTCAGCACCCGCAATTGCATGCCGTCGAAATACAGCTGGCGCTCCTCCTGGTCGTGGACAACGCGCTTGGCCCGGATCTGCCACAGCGGGGGCCGGGGATCGTCCTCGCAGATGCGGCAGGATGTGACGGCAGTCTTGTAAAGCTGAGTGTAGCGCCCGCCGACGCGGTTCATCTGCACCGACGCAAGCTGCAACTGGTCATTCAGCACAAGGCGCGCGCCGGTCAGAAGGCCGTTTTCGAGGTCTTCGCTCAGTTCGGCCTGGCTGGCGAGGATCAGGACACTCTCGCCGTCTTCGATCACGATGGGGCCAGTTATGGTCAGCGCACCGGTGTCGGGGTTGTATTCGATGGCCTGCGCGCTGAGCCGTGTGGTGCCCTGGAATGCCTCGACATTGCCGCGGGCGATCAGGCGGCGGTCGCGGGTCACCTCGATGTCGTCTGCCACCAAGACGGCCGCTGGTGCTTCGGTCGCTGGTGCATCCGGTTGCGTCTGCGCGATAGCGTGGCCGGTCACTGCCGTCAGCAGCAGGCAGGCCGCCGTGATATGTCGGAAGATGCGCCGCACCCTAGCCGTCCTCTGCCCGCAAGAGCAGCCCGAGGGCCAGCAGGATCGACGCCACGGGCGGTGCCCATGCTGCCAGCAGCACGGGTATCTGGCCGTTTTCGCCCAGTATCTGTGCAAAGCTTCGGATGAAGTACAAACCAAACCCCAGCAACACCGCAGCCAGCACTGCCGTGCCGGTCCCCCCGAACCGGGTATGGCGCATCGTGAAGGCCGCGGCAACAAGAACCATGCCCATCAGAAAGATCGGGCGCGCCAGTTCCGTCTGCATCCAGACGACGTGCTTGCGGGCGGAAAACCCGGCCTGTTCCAACTGTTCGATGAACTCGGGCATGTCCCAGATCGACACGCCCGCCGGTGTGCCCAGACGTTCGCGAATGCTGTCCAGCGTCAGGGTCGAGGGGATTTCAAGGATTTCGTGCTCGACCGCGTTGGCCTCGGGGTTGATCCCGACGGTCAGCGGCCACGCCTTGGCCATGCGCAGCGACCAGGCGCCGTCGCGCAGTGCGGCACTTGCCGCCTCGATCCTGCGGACGGGGCCGCCATTGGGCGCATAGGCGACAAAGGTCACGCCATAAAGCACGGAGGCATCCGCGTTGGACCGGGCCGCACGTATCACCGTTTGTCCGGTGTCGCTGCCCTGGCGCAGCCACAACCCTTCTTCCGAGATGGACAGCGCCGACACGCCGCCCGAGCGATAGGTCTCGGCCAGGGTGGCGTAACGCTTGGATGTCGCGGCGACCATGGGGCCAAGGGTGGTCGTGGCCAGAATGCCGATGATGATCGACACGACGACGGGCCCCACAAGTGCCCGCAGGGCCGAGCGCCCTGCCGCTCGCGTCACCACCAATTCTGACGACCGGGCCAGCGACACGAAGAGCGCGACGGTGGCCAGGATCATGATAAGGGGAAGGATCTGGTTCAGCGTTTCGGGCACATTCAGCAGCGTCAACCCGATCCGCTGAGCGAAGCCCACCCCGAATTGCGCAAATTTCCGCGTCTGGTCGATCAGATCGACGAGGCCGACGAGTGCGGTCAGCACCGCCGCAATACTCAGAAGGGCGAGCGCGAACCGGCGGGCGAAATACATGTGCAGAATCATGCCGTGCGCCCCCGTAGACGGCGCAATCGGGCGCTGCCGCCCGAGGCAAACCACAAAAGGCCCGCCGTCAGACCCAATCCAAGGACCGAGGGCGTGTAAAGGATGGGCCACATGCGCGCATCAGCCAGCACGGGCGGGGACAAGGCGCTGCGCATACCGTCCAAGGCGATGAGCAACAGGAACGCGATCACGACCTCGCGCCAGGCCCCGAACCGGGAATAGCCGCCCACCAGCAAGGTGGCGAAGCCGATCAGGGCGGTGACAAGGCAGAAGGCCGCCCGGGCAAAACGGCTGTGAACCTCTTCCGCAACGGCGCCCGGCGTTGTCCCGAGCGCGCGTGCGATGTCGTCCCAGCCCTGCAGCAGCGCGTGCGTGCGCAGGAACGGCAGCGAGGGTGCGATCTGATCCTCGCCATTCATCAGCGGTGAGATGTCGAAGGAAAAATCCTGAAACTTGGCGGTGGACAGGCGGTTGTCGGTCGTGGCCAGCCGCTGCGCCAGCCCATCGACCATGATCAGCGCCGTGCCGTCGGCGTTGCGCACAAGATAGGCTTCGGCGGCTGTGTAGATGACCCGCTCGTTCGGGGTGCGGCGGTCCGCGAGGAACACGTCCTGCAGCACGCCGTCTTCGTCGATGGCGCGGGTGTAGAAGGTGACGCCGGGTGTAGGGCTCAGGAACGTGCCCTCGGTCAACAGGCGCGATGTGACGTTGCGCGAAATCTCAGCCTCGCGCTGGGTCAGCTGTTCACTGGCCGCAGGCACCAGGATATGGCTGAGCACCGACATCATCAGGGCAGAGATCAGTCCGAACACCGCCACGGGCCGCGCCAGCCGCCAGGGCGACGTGCCGGTCGACATCATCACCGTCAGCTCGCTTTCGTTGTTCAGCCGGTTGGTGACATAGACCGCGGCGGCGAAGGTCGCGATGGGCAGAACGGTTGTGATCAGACGGGGCAGACCCAGAGCAGAAAACTCCAGAAACACCAGTGCCGTCTGGCCGTCTCCGATCAACCGGTCGAACAATTGCACGGCGCGATTGATCCAGAAAACGGACACCAGAACGAGGGCGAAGAAGCCAAAGAGCCACATGAGCTGTGACAACATATAGCGGTCAAATCGGACCAATGCCCCCCCCGGTTGTGGTGTGTTCGTCTTTTTAAACGCGGCAGCGTGTGCTGTGAACTTACCCCAATGGACCGGCGGGGAAAACTCCAAAACTGACCTGACGGTGCTGGTCAGTCCGACGGCGCCGCGTTACCACTTGTGCAAAGACATAATCGGAGCACCCAATGACCGACCTGACCCCCGTCACCTTCACAGCCACCGACCTTGACGCCATTGCCGGGCACGAGGGCCGCGTCGCGGTCATTGTCACGCCCGAGGGCAAGCTGGAGCAAAGTGCGCGTCGCGCAAACCGGCTGACCAAGGGTGCGGTGCAGCGCTTTGTCGACAGCGCCGCATTCGAGAAGGTGAAGCCGGGGCAGGTGACAACCTTTGCCTGGCCCGTGGGCATGGCGGTCGAAGCGCTCGACGTGATCTGCCTGCCGCGCAACCACTCGGTTGAAGAGGCACGCAAGGCGGGCGCTGCGTTGGGCAAGGCGCGGGGCGGCAAGGCGGTGCTGCTGGCCGCAGACGGCGCGCGCCGCGTGGCCGAGATCGCCTTTGGCGTTGCCATGCGGGACTATGAGTTTTCCGCCCACAAGACCGACGCCACTGACAGCGACACCGGCGTCACGATCATGTGCTCGAAACCGGAGGAGGCCGAAGCCGCCGCCGCACCGTTGATGGCCATAGCGGAGGGCGCGTTCATGACGCGCGATCTGACCAATGAACCGGCCAACGTGCTGACCACGACCGAGTTCGCCGACCGGCTGGTCGCGATGACGGAACTGGGGCTGGAGGTCGAGGTGCTGGACGAGGCTGAGCTGGAAAAGCTGGGCATGCGCACGCTTCTATCCGTGGGGCAGGGATCTGACAGCCCCTCCAAGGTGGTCGTCATGCAGTGGAAGGGGGGCGAGAAAGATGCGGCTCCGCTGGCGCTGGTGGGCAAGGGCGTGGTGTTCGACACTGGCGGCATCAGCCTAAAACCGGCGGCAGGCATGGAAGACATGACCATGGACATGGGCGGTGCGGGTGTGGTCGCAGGCACGATGCGCGCACTGGCCAAGCGCAAGGCCAAGGCGAATGTCGTGGGCCTGGTCGGTCTGGTCGAAAACATGCCCTCGGGCAACGCGACCCGGCCCGGCGATGTCGTCACGTCGATGAAGGGTGACACGGTCGAGATCATCAACACCGACGCCGAGGGACGGCTCGTTCTGTGTGACGTGATGTGGTATGCGCAGGACCGGTTTGAACCGGCGGGCATGGTCGATTTGGCCACGCTGACGGGCGCAATCATCATCGGTCTGGGCCACGAGAACGCGGGTGTCTTTTCCAACAATGATGACTTCTGCAACGCGTTCCTGAAGGCCGCCGCCAAGGAGAACGAAGGCGCGTGGCGGATGCCGCTGGGCCAGGCCTATGACGATCTGCTGAAGTCGCGGATCGCGGATATGAAGAACATCGGCGGTCGGCCTGCCGGGTCGGTGACTGCGGCGCAGTTCCTGCAACGCTTTGTGAAGCCCGAGACGCCTTGGATCCACCTGGATATCGCGGGTGTCGCGTCGGTCAAATCGGCCACGGCGCTGGCCCCTGCGGGCGCCACCGGCTGGGGCGTGATGGCGCTCAACCGCCTTGTGGCTGACGGATACGAGACGGAGTGACATGGGCGCTGCCTATTTCTACCACCTGACGCGTCGCCCGCTTGAGGACACGCTGACCATGCTGTTGGGCAAGGCGCTGCAAGCGGGTTGGCGTGTGGCGGTGCGTGGCCCCGATGCGGGTCGTCTGGGCTGGCTGGATGAGAAGCTGTGGCTTGGAGCGGACGAGGGGTTCTTGCCCCACGGCATGGCGGGTGGTCCGCATGATGCGGACCAGCCTGTTTTGCTGACGACAGGGCCTGCGGCCAACAATGCCACCTGCGTGATGACCATCGACGGGGCTGAGGTCACGGCGGAGGAGGTGGCGGCGCTTGACCGCGTCTGCGTGCTGTTTGACGGCAATGACCCGGACGCTTTGAACGTCGCGCGGGCGCAGTGGAAGGCGCTGAAGGATGCGGGTGCCTCGGCGCAATACTGGTCCGAGGAAAGCGGGCGCTGGGAGAAGAAGGCCGAGACCTAGCGGCTGAGTGTCATCTCTCCGCCCGCGATTTCGATCCGGCCCCAGCGTTGCAGATAGCCCATACCCAGCAGGGACTGGCCCAACTCGCCGTTGTTCACGACGGCGGGCACGTTGGTGTCCTCGTGTGGGCCGATGGCGACCGTGTCGAGACGGACGGGCGCGGTGCGCACCTCGCCGTTCGCCGTCGCGGCGCGGCCCAGGAAGGTCAGGTTGGCCGGGTCCAGCCCAGCGGCTTCGGCATCGGCGCGGTTCAGCACGATGTCTGTCGCACCCGTGTCCACGATGAAATCGGTGGGCTGCCCGTTGATATCGAGCGTCAGGTAATAATGGCCGTCAAAGCTGCGCGGGATGGTGATGGTGCCGCTGTCGTCAAAGCGGGTCTGGTTTGCCAGCAGATCGTCCTGAATGTCGCCCCAGAGCCCCACGACGCCGATGGCCCCGATGAAGATCAGCGCCCAGATGGCTGCCATCTGCAATGTCTGGCTGAGCCTGAGCTTGGTGGACAGGAGAAACCCGCCCCCGAGGACCAGGGCAAAGGTGCCCAGATAGATCAGTTGTGCAATGCTGTCGCCGCTCATGAGGTGTATATAGGTCGGTTGCGTATGGGTTTCAGCCCGGCATCAGTCCGAAATTGCGCAAACCGTCCAGAACGAACTGTACCGACAGGGCCGCAAGCAGCATGCCGAGAAGGCGGGTTACGACGGTGATCCCGGTCTTGCCCAAGGCGCGTTCCAGCAGGCTTGAGGCGAGGAACAGGATCAGGCAGACCCCCAGCACGAGGGCAGTGATGGCGAGGACGAGAGCCAGCCCCTCGACCCCCGGTTTCTGGCCCGTGAGCAGGATGACGGATGCGATGGCGCCCGGTCCGGCGATGAGCGGGATGGCCAGTGGAAACACGGACGGGTCGTCCTGGTCGGTGTCCTCGGACCGATCTTCGCGCCGCTTGGTGCGCCGCTCGAAGAGCATGTCGAGCGCCGTCAGGAACAAGAGCACACCACCTGCGACGCGGAAGGCGGGCATGGAGATGCCGATGAAGCCCAGCACCGCTTCGCCAAAGAGTGCAAAGACGATGAGGATCATCATGCCGATGGCGCAGGCCCGCAGCGCGATGGCCCGACGCTGGCGTTCGGGTACGCCTTGGGTCAGAGCCACGAACAGGGGGGCGAGGCCAATGGGGTCGATCACCACGAACATGGTCACGAAGGCGGTGATGAGGAAGGCGGTGTCGATCATTCTGTTGCCATATTGAGCGCCCTTGGCGCGTTCGATTTCCTTTTTGAATGAGGGGTTCCACCCCTCAAACTCCCCGCCGTATTTCCCAAAGAGAAGAAGGTCAGGCCCGTTCGGCGGTTTCCAGTTTTTCGAGGTCTTGCATCCAGAGGCTTTCGGCCCGGTCCAGTGCGTCCATGACCTCGGCGTATTTGCGTTGCCAAACCTCCATTTCCGAGATGTTTTCATCTTCGTAAAGCATGGGGTCGGCGAGTTTGCCCGCCAGCTTGTCGCGCATCTGGTTCAGCTTTTCCACGCGTGCCTCGGACTTGCGCACTTCGGAGCGCAAGGCCAGGATCGCATCGCGGCTGGGTTTTTTTGCTTTGGGCGCATCGGGTTTTCGGGTCTTCGGCGGCTTGCCGTCGCTCAGGAGCTGTTTGCGGTAGGCTTCGAGATCGTCTTCGAACGGCTTGACCGTGCCGTGCGACACCAGCCACAGCCGGTCGGCCACCAGTTCCAGGAGGTGCATGTCGTGGCTGACAAGGATCACGGCGCCGGTGTAGTTGGTGAGCGCTTCGACAAGCGCCTCGCGGGACTCAATATCGAGGTGGTTGGTGGGCTCGTCCAGGATCAGCATATGCGGGGCGTCGAGTGTGGCCAGCAAGAGCGACAGGCGCGCTTTTTGCCCGCCGGAGAGTTTGCCCACGACCGTGTCCGCCTGGTCCGCCATGAGCCCGAAGCCCGACAGCCGCGCGCGCCATTTGGCGGGGCTTTCGCCGGGCCGTTCGCGGCGCAGGTGGTCGAGCGGGGTTTCGTCCACGTGCAGTTCATCCACCTGGTGCTGGGCGAAGTAGCCGATGCGCAGCTTGGAGGATTTGGTCATCTTGCCTGTCATCGAGGGCAAGCGGTCCGACAGCAGCTTCGACAGAGTGGACTTGCCCTGGCCGTTCTTGCCCAGCAGCGCGATGCGGTCGTCCTGGTCGATGCGCAGGTTCAGTTTGGACAGCACGGTCGTGTCGCCATAGCCGGTGCTGGAGCCGTCGAGGTGGATGATGGGCGGCGACAGTTCTTCGGGGTTGGGAAAGTCGAACCGTTTCAGCCCCGCCTCTTGCGGGGTCGTGATGGGCTGCATTTTCGACAGCGCCTTGAGCCGGGATTGCGCCTGGCGCGCCTTGTCCGCCTTGTAGCGGAAGCGGTCCACATAGGATTGCAGGTGGGCGCGGCGCGCCTCTTGCTTTTTGGCCTGGGCGGCGGCGACGGCCAGCTTTTCGGCGCGTTGGCGCGCGAACTGGTCGTAGGGCCCCTGGTAATAGGTCAGCTTGCGGTCTTCGAGGTGCAGGATCGCGCCGACCGCCCGGTTCAACAGGCCGCGGTCGTGGCTGATGATGACGACCGTGTGGGGGTATTTTGCGAGGTAGGATTCGAGCCAGAGCGCCCCTTCGAGGTCGAGGTAGTTGGTGGGCTCATCGAGCAGCAGCAGGTCGGGCTGGGCAAAGAGCACGGCGGCAAGGGCCACGCGCATGCGCCAGCCGCCCGAGAAGTCGGCGCAGGGTTTGAGCTGGTCGGCGTCGTCGAACCCGAGGCCCTTGAGGATCGTGGCGGCCCGCGCCTCGGCCGACCAGGCGTCGATATCGGCCAGGCGGGTCTGGATTTCGGCAATGCGTTCGGGGTCCTGGCTTTGATCCGCAAGCAATTCTGCGCGTTCGGTGTCCGCCGCCAGAACCGTGTCGAGCAGGGACGTGTCGGAGGCCGGAACCTCTTGCGCCACGCCGCCGATCCGCGCGCCGGAGGGCAGGGAGATGTCGCCTGATTCCAGGGCCAGTTCGCCATAGATCAAGCGAAAGAGCGTGGTCTTGCCCGTGCCGTTGCGGCCCACGAGGCCGACCTTGTGGCCTTCGGGAATGACGGCGCTCGCCCCTTCGAACAGAGGGCGACCCGCGATGGCGTAGGTGATGTCAGAAATGCGCAGCATGGGCGCGCTCTAGCAGAGGGTTGCTGCCCGTGCTAGCCCCTGCGGATGACCAAGGCCCCGCCCCATCTTGTGACCCTCGTTTTGCTGACAGCGCTGAGTGTGCTGACGCTGAACATGTTCCTGCCTGCGCTGCCCGCGATGCGCGAAGCCTTTGGCGTGTCCGAAGCCGTTATGGGGCGGTCGATCTCGCTTTACATGCTGGCGGCTGCCGTGTTGCAGGTGCTGATCGGGCCGCTGTCGGACCGGGTGGGGCGGCGGCCTGTGATCCTGGGGCTTCTGGTCGTCTATGGGCTGGCGTCGGTGCTGTGTCTGCTGGCGCAGGACATCACGCTGTTTCTGATTGCGCGGACGGGGCAGGCGGTTGCGGTGGGCGGGGGCATCCTCGCCTCCGCCGTGGTGCGGGATATGTATCAGGGGCGGGTGGCGGCGGCCAAACTGTCGCTGATTGCGTCGGCCATGGCGGTGGCGCCAATGCTTGCGCCGATGGTCGGTGGGCTGCTTGAGACGGCGTTTGGCTGGCGGTCGGTGTTCGTGGTTTATGCGGCTCTTGGCGCGGGGTTGCTGTTGTGGTGCCTGCGGGATCTGGGCGAGACGCATGGCACCCGGCAGGGCCAGCGGTTGCAGTTTGCCGCACTGCTGCAATCGCGCCTCTTCTGGGCCTATGTCGGCCTCCAAGCCCTTGGGGTTGGGACGTTTTACATGTTCCTGACCGGGGCGCCTTTCGTCGCGGCGGGGGTGTTCGGGCTGAGCCCGGCGCAGATCGGGATCGGGCTTGGGTCCACCACGGCAGGCTTTCTGGTCGGGGCCGGGGTGTCCGCGCGGCTGGTGGAGCGGGTGGGGCCGATGCGCCTGATCCTGCTGGGGCGGATGGTGCCGATTGCGGGGCTGGGTGCGGCCTTGACCTACTATTCCGGCGGCGGCGCGCTGGTCTGGCCGCTGTTTCTGAGTACGGTGACCATCGGCATCGGCAATGGGTTGTCGCTGGCCAATGCCAATGCGGGCGCGCTGTCGGTGCGGCCGGATCTGGCGGGCAGTGCGTCGGGGGTCAGCGGGGCGGTGGGCCTGGGTCTGGGCGCTGGTCTGAGCTGGCTCACAACGGCTGTGCTGGGCGGGCGGGCGACACCCGAAGGGCTTCTGATGCTCATGCTGGTGACCTTGGTTCTGGCCCTTGGCGCAGCCCTTGCCGCAGCCCGGTGGGAGCAGGGCGAGACAGGGCTTTCCAAGCCGAAAACCCCATGATACGGGGGCGCAGATTTTCGCGTACGGGACGGTCCCGGGCGCTGTCGACAGGAGAATACCATGGCCCTTGAGCGCACCTTTTCCATCATCAAACCCGATGCAACACGCCGCAACCTGACGGGCGCGATCAACGCCAAGTTCGAAGAGGCGGGCCTGCGCATCGTTGCGCAAAAGCGCATCCACCTGACCAAGGCGCAAGCGGGTGTGTTCTATGCCGTGCATGCCGAGCGTCCGTTCTATGACGAGCTGTGCGAATTCATGGCGTCGGCCCCGATCGTGGCGCAGGTTCTGGAAGGCGAGGGCGCCATTGCCAAGAACCGTGAAGTGATGGGTGCGACCAACCCGGCTGATGCCGCCCCCGGCACGATCCGCGCCGAATTTGCGGAGAGCGTGGGCGAGAATTCGGTCCACGGTTCGGACGCGCCGGAGACGGCTGCGGTTGAGATCGCTTACTTCTTCTCGGGGCTGGAGCTGGTGGGCTAAGCCTGCGGCACTTTCCGTGCAAATGACAGACACCGGCGTGCCCATGGGTGCGCCGGTTTTTTATTGGTTTATGAGTGGTTAACGGAGCGTGCGGGCAACGGGGTTTGGTTTTGGTGTCGCGTTGCGTGAGGTGCGCTTCGTAACATAATGATTTGAAATGGTTTTAACGTTTATTTCATGGTGTGACTTGCGTGCACACTCCGTACACAGGGCGTGCACACCCGGTGCACCGGCCTATGTCGTTTCAGAACAGCCGATACGAGATGCGGTAGAGTGTAGACAGTGCAGGCGCAGCGTTAAGAGGATGTGACTGCACCGTTCGGTGCATCGTCCTGCTCGCTCTCGAAATGCTTGCGCAGCAACGCCACGTTGCGCGTGTTCGCCTTCCAGCCGATGTCGAAGAGGTCACCGACCAGCGGGATCGACCCGATCAGGGCGTCGATGCCGATGTTGCCCAGCATCCGCGCCTTCAGGGCACCGGGCGTGCCCATCCTGTGCGCCTGCACCACGATATAGCCTGCGGGGCCAAGGGTCAGCGCGTCGCCGATGCCGGGGATCAGGCCAAGGATGCTGTCCCAGCCGACATGGACCCCGACAATGGGCAACCGCACCGCCCGGTCCATGGTCCGGGCGATGCGGTCGAGATGCTCAATCTGATCGGTGCAATCAGGCATGTTCGGGCGTGCGGGCGATGACCCAGACGGCGTGGACGATGCCGGGGATGTAGCCCAGCAGGGTCAGCAGGATGTTGATCCAGAAATGTTTGCCGATGCCCACCTGCAGGAACACGCCCAGCGGGGGCAGAATGACGGCGAGGATGATGCGGATGAGGTCCATTTTCTTGTTCCTTCGGTTGCGGTGCAGTTGCAGAAAGAACGGGACTTTGACGGAAAAGGTTCCCGAAGGATCAGGGTTTGGCGATCACGCCAATCTCGTTCAGGGTGCGTTCGAAGGCGCTGAGGTCCTTGTCGAAGGCCTGCGCCTTGATCGTATCGAAGCGCTTGCGCAGGGCCTTTTTCTCTTCGCCCTTGCAGTCATTCCAGGGGCGCCCCTGAAGGCCCATGACCAGCACGTAGTAGCCGATGAAATGGGGGCGCATGCCGGAGCGCAGGAGGCGGGCGTAGGCCTCGTCCGCACCGAGGCTGCGCAATGTGTCGGCGTCTGGAATGCCAGCCTTGGCACAGGCGGCATCCATGGCCGGGCCAAGGTTGCGGATGGAGGAGACCGGGTCGCTCATGCGCCGACCATATCCAGCCGAATTGGTGCTGTCACGCGGGCTTAGATGCTGGCGTAATCCGTGATGATCGGGGCCGGTTTGGCCTCTTTCCTGGGCTGCGGTTGCGGCGGTTGTTGCGGCGCCGAGGGGCGTGGTGTGCTCGACATTTCGTTACCTCTTACGATTTGACATTGGCCGCGTCGGGGTGCGGCACCATTACCCCAGCACGGGTCTGTGCCGAGGGCGTGGCTGAAATGTGGCAATTATGTGGCAGATTGCAGCGTATATGTCGTGATCTGCACGTAAGGGTGATCGGGCGTCACAATCACACTGGGGAAATGCGGGTGGTTGACCGCGTCAGGCCAGCCCTGCGGTTCCAGCGCGATGCCCGACAGCGGCGCGATATGGGCCTGCGGGATCGTGGGAAGGAAAGCGCCGGAATAGGCCTGTAGCCCCGGTTCGGTGCTGGCGATGCGCAATATGTGGCCGTTGGTGTGCAAGACCGCCATGGGCCGCGGGCTTGGTGACGTTGTCTCTGCCACGCAGAAATTGTGATCGGTGCCCGGATCAATGGCGCGCGGTGTGCAGTGGTCGAAGGGGGTGTCCGCGACCGGGGCGATGGTGCCCGTGGGCAGGTTTGCGTCATCGGTGGGCAGGTAGTGATCGGCGTGGATGTGCAAACGGTGATCCGGGCCGACGCGCCAATAGGGGTGGTGCGCGATCGACGCCGGGGTCGGCGCGTCTGTGCGCATCCGGATGTTGGTGGTGAGCGTCGTGTCCTCGACGGCGTAGTCGAGGTCGATCACACGGTTGCCGGGTAGGCCGCCATGGCCGTGCGGCAAACTGTGTTGCAGGCACAGGCGGGCGGGGTGCTGACCAGTGACACGCCACTGCGCGCGGTCCAACCCGTCGGGTCCGCTGTGCAGCGCCGTGATCCCGTTTTCGTTGCAGCGCATCTGGTGGACCGTGTCACCCACAGGCACCCTGCCGCCGCGCACCCGGTTGGCCAGCGGTCCGACGATGGTGCCGCCATAGGCGTCGCGCAGGGCGGCACTGACCGCATCATCCACGTCGAGGATCAGGTTTGGCCCGCCATCAAGGTACAGGCTGCGCATGCGCGCGCCATCGGGGTCGAACGTGGCTGTCAGGCGGTCGGTCCTGATCGTATAGGTCTGGGTCATGCGGGCACCATGGCGCAGGTCGTGGGACCGTGCAAACGGGTCTGCGCCTAGAGGTCGTAACGTTTGCAGACCAAGCCGTCGGGCGTGCGGTAGGTGCGAAAGCCCATCGCGTCGTAATAGGCCTGTCCTTCGGGGTTCGTGGCGCCGATGGAGGCGTCGATGGACGTGAGCCCCGCGGCGCGCGCGCCCTCAAGTGTGACGTCGAAGAGCGCGCGCCCGACGCCGCGCCGGGCGGCCGAGGGGCGGATATGGGTGCCGATGATGCCCCAACCGGGCGCCACCCCCCATGTGTTGCCGGGCTGTGCCCGTTTCAGGGATTGAAAGCCGAGGATCGTGCCGTTGTCGTCGGCGACGGTCAGGCGGATCTTGTCCGTGCCCAGAATGTAGTTTTCGCGCACGAAATCCGGGTCATCGGGGCTGATGCGTTTTCCGGCGGCTGTGAGGTCCTTGAGGAATGCGCTCATTTGCGGGACGTCGTCGACTGTGCCGTCGCGTGTGATCATTTTTGCGCGCTCCGTTGGTGGTGTTGGCGCAAGGTGTACGCCGGATGTGCCGGGGTGTGCAAAGCGGTTGTCGCCCCTTGCGCGGGTCTGCGGCGGGGTGGCATCACGGTGCGCAAAGGAGCGCCTGATGACCGAACACCCTGTGTCCACCCATGATGCTGCGGCCGACGACCGTAATGAGGACATTCTGATCTATGTGGACGGCCAGATCGTGCCGCGCGCGCAGGCGGTCGTATCGGTCTATGACAGCGGGTTCATGCTGGGCGATGGGATCTGGGAGGGCTTGCGCCTTTATGACGGGCATATCCCGTTTTTTGACGACCATCTGGATCGGCTGTTTGAGGCGGCGGTCTATACCGAGATTGAGATCGGTCTGGACCGCGACGGGCTGAAGGCGGCGGTGTGGAAAACGTTGCAGGCCAATGGGATGGAAACGGATGTTCATGTGCGTCTGATGGTGACGCGGGGGCGCAAGGCCAAGCCGTTCCAGCACCCGCATCTGAGCCTGTGGGGGTCCACCATCGTCATCATTGCCGAGCATTCGAAACCGGATGACAGCGTGGTCGCGCGTGGGATCAGGTTGCACACGGTGCCGCATCATCGCGGCCTCCCGCTGACGCAGGATGCCAAGCTGAACTCGCATTCCAAGCTGAACTGCATCATCGCGCTGAACCATGCCGTGCGCGCCGGGGCGGACGAGGCGCTGATGCTGGACCCGTTCGGATTTGTGAACACGACCAATGCCTGCAACTTCTTTGTGGTGAAGAAGGGGGCGGTTTGGACCTCGACCGGGGATTATTGCATGAACGGGATCACCCGTCAGAAGGTGATTGATCTGTGCCGGGCCGAGGGGATCCCGGTGTTCGAGCGGAATTTTTCGCTGGTCGACACCTACGCGGCGGACGAGGCGTTTCTGACCGGCACCTTTGGGGCGCAGACGCCGGTGTTCGAGATTGACGGGCGGGTGATTGGCGGCGGTGTGGCGGGGCCGGTGTTTCGGCGGCTGCGCGCGGCCTACAAGGCGCTGATCAAGGCCAGCCGGGAGGGTTAACGCTCGCGCAGCGCACCTTGCAGCGTGGCGATGATCGGGGCGAAGAAATAGCTGAGGATGCGTCTGTCGTTGGTGGTCACGTCGATGGAGGCGGTCATGCCGGGACGCAGGGCGTAGCTGCGCCCGGCGTGGATCAGGTCGGGTGTGGCGGGCACGATGATGGCCTGATAGCCCCATTCGTCCGTGGCAAACTCGATCGAATCCGCGGAAATGTCGCTGACTGTGCCCACCAGCACGCCGAAGCGTTCGGACGGATACGGGTGCAGCCGGATGTTTGCCTGCTGGCCCACAGCCATGAACCCTACGTCGCGGTTTGAAAACCGCGCCTGGATTTCGAGCGCGGAGCCGGTCGGGACGATCCGCATCAGGGGCGCGCCGCCCTCGACCACGCCGCCGATGGTGTGGACCTCGAGCCGGTCGACGATGCCGTCGGTGGGCGCGGTCAGGGTGGTCGTGGACACGCGGCGCCGCGCGGCGCGCAGGTCTTCGTCCAGGGTTGCCGTCTCGACCGCGATGGCCGACAGCCGGGTTGCAATGTCGGCGGTGCGGGTGGCGTTGGCGCTTTGATAGCTCTGCTGCGCGACGCGCGCGTTGCGCATGGCTGCCGCGCGCTGCCTTTGCAGGACCACCTGCGCATTGCGCAGGCTGCCCAGATCCTCTTCGGTGTCCAGAAGCCGCGCGCGGGAGGCCGCCTCGCGGTCCACCAGCTCTTGGGTGGCGACCATGCGTTGCTCCTGGATGTCGATGCGCTCCCGAACGCCTTCCAGCTGCGCCGCGAGCACCTCGAGATCGGCGTCAAAGGCGGCGATCCGGGCGGCATGTTCGGCCTCTGCGTTGGTCAGCTGGTCCAATTCGGCCCGCAGCAACTGCCGCTCGACCGCCGCGAGCGGGTTGTCCCGTGCGTCCGGAGCGCCATCGAACGTCGCCAGAGCCTGGTCGCGCAGTGCGGTCATGTCCTGTGCGTGTGTCCCCAGCATCTCGAACAGCGCGAGCAGCGCGTTGAGGCGGACCGCCTCGACCACCAGCTGGTCCTTGCGCGCGGTCAGCCCGCTTAACTGGGCCTGCGCCTCGGTGGCGTCGAAACGCACGAGCGGGTCGCCCTGCGCCACGGTTTGGCCGTTGCGCACGAGCAGCGCCTCGATGATGCCGGTGAATTCGGGCTGCACGATCTGGACGCGGGTGGCGGGGACAATGCGGCCTTCACCCGTGGCCACGACCTCGACCCGAAAGACATAGGCGCCGACGACACAGGCCACGAACAGTGACACCATGGCCAGGACCGTCAGTTGCAGGGTCGGCGAGCGGTCCGGGATGGGGCGGGGCAGGTCGGTCATGCGGCGTCGCCGAAGGTGATGACCGCATCGGCCCTGTCGAACGTGTCCGGCGCGTGGGTGATCACGATGATCGTGGTGTCGCCCGCCATCGCATTCAGCCCCGCAATCACGTTGCGGCGTGCGACGTCATCAAGCGCGCTGGTCGGTTCGTCCAGGATCAGCACGTTCGGATTGGCAACAAAGGCGCGGGCCAGCGTCAGGCGCTGTCGTTGCCCGCCCGAGAGTGATTTGCCGCCCTCTTCGACAGGGGTGTCGAGCCCCCCCGCCAGGTGCCGCACAAAGCCCGCATCGGCCCGCTCCAGCGCCTCCCAAAGTGCGGCATCGCTGGCGTCCGGGTTCGAAATGACAAGGTTGTCGCGCAAGGTGCCCGAGAACAGGTAGGATTCCTGCGGCACATAGGCGACATGCTTGCGCACATCATGGGGATCAAAGTCGGCGATGTCGTGCCCACCCAGCCGGATCGTTCCCGCGGTCGGTTTTTCCAGCCCAGCGGCAAGGCGGCCAAAGGTGCTTTTGCCGCTGCCGGACGGGCCGGTGATCAGCGCGAAGGAGCCGGGTGCCACCGCCAGCGAAAACCCGTCCAGCACCGGCGCGCCGTCGCCATAGGCAAAGTGCACGTCGTCGAAGTGCAGTGAGGGTGTGATCCCGGCGGGCAGGGCCGGGTTCTGGTCGAAGGGTTCGGTGTCCTGATTGACGATATCGCCGAGGCGCAAGCGCGACACGCGCAGGTTTTGCCAGGCTTCCCAGAAGGCCGAAAAGTTTTCAATCGGGCCGGTCACGCGCGCGGCCAAGAGGTGAAAGGCCACCAGTTCGCCCAGCGTCATCTCGCCCTCGAACACCAGCCCGGCGCCGAGGTAGATAATCAGGATGGTGATCAGCTTTTCGATCCCCACCAGCATCTTGCCGTTGGCGAGGCTGAGCATCTGCACTCGGAACGCGGCGGCCAGCTTGTGCGCCAGCGTGCGGTCCAGTTCTGCCGTGAGGTGGCGTTCGGCGCCCAGCGCCTTGAATGCGGCGATGCCCGACAGGCTTTCGACCAGCCGCGACTGGTGGCGTGCGGACATGTCGAACTGCACCCGCAAGCGCCGCCGCAGGAGCGGCCCAAAGATCGCGTAGATCGCGATCTGCACCGGGAGGGCCAGCAGGATGACCATGGTCAGCGTGGGCGACAGGCTGAAGAGCACGAAGATGTAGATGAAGATGAACAGCACATCGAGAAACAGTGATGTGGTGGAATCCAGCAGGAAGTTCTGGATCGTGTTGATCTCTTGCGTGCGGGCGATGGTTTCGCCGACCTGCCATTTGCGGAAGAACGCAAAGGGCAGGCTGAAGAGGTGGTGGTAGAGCTTGTGCGCCAGTTCCTTGAGGATACGCATGGCCGCGAGGGTGCCCAGGATCGTGGCCAGCACCTCGAACAGGATCTGGAAGGCGGCGGCGGCCAGAAAGACGATTGCGACGACCGTCAGCGATGCCTCGCGTTGGAAGGGCAGGATCCGGTCGATGACCACCTGGAAGATGAACGGTTCGACCAGCGTGACAAGCCGCACGCAGATCGCCAGGATCACCAGTTCCACATAAAGATGCAGGTGTTTGCCCAGCGTCGGTGTGAACCAGCCGATCCTGATCTCGCGCCGTTCATCTGCCTGTGCGGGGGGTGTCGTCATGGGTGCGCGGCGTCAGATCCGCAGCGCGCTGCGTTCGGCAGACAGGATGGCCAGCGTGCAGATGTGCCCCGGAAAGAGTTCCGCTTGCGTGTGATCGGTCGTCTGGAAACCCAGCGCGGTGTAAAAGGCGCGCGCATCGTTGCTTTCGCTGTAGACCTGCACCTCGACCATGATGTCATCGGCCAGATCGGCGCAGAGCGCGGCCATGATCCGCGTTCCCAGCCCGCTTCGGTGCAGGGCGGGATCGACGTAAAGCCCCCAGGCGTAAAGCGTGCGGTGCCGCAGTACCCCGACGCCCAGGCCGACGAGCCGCCCTTCTTGCCGGGCGGCGATCAGAATCCGGTCCTCGACCTCGTTGGCGAGGATGTCGGTTGTCTGCACATCCTCGACATGGGCCAGCATGTCCGGCGTTGCGAAGGCCGGGTAGGCGGCGGCAAAGCACCGTCTGAGGAAGGGTTTTGCCTCGGCATCGGTGACGGTGCCGCGCGCGACCACGGTGGGGGCCGGTGTGACGGCCTGTGGGGATGGGTCTGTCGGCATGAGCCTGTCTCCTGTGCGCGTGTGGGCGCGATAACGTCTGCGGATTAGAGCTTGTGCAAATCGGTTGTGATCAATGCCACGGGCCCGTGGTGAAGCGTGGCCTGGGCGTAGGTTCCGGCGGGGATGAGTGCGGTTTGACCGGCGGTGACGCGTGCGCCCGCGTGGCCGGGTGTGGGCAGCGGGGTGTTCAGTGCCTGACCGCCGCTTTGGATCGGGGCCGTGCTGGGTGTGCCTGGGGCGGCGAGGCTGAGGTCGACGGCGCCCGTCAGCACGTGGATGAGGCTGTGCCGTGCCCTTTTTTGCGGGCCATGCACGGTGCCGTCGCGCGCCAGCACCACCCGCGGGGACAGCGCGCGGGACAGATCGAACACCGGCATCGGGTGTGCCCGTGCCAGGCGGCCTGGCAGTCCAAAGCTCAGCATCGTGGGATCGGTGCCGCAGCGCAGCGCCGCGCAGGCGGCACCAAGGGTTGTGATCGAGGCGGCGCCCGGCACCCGGATGCGGGTGTCGCCCAGAGCGTCCGGCCAGAGGCGCGTCAGGATTTCGGGGGCTGTGGTGGGGGTGCCCTGGATGATCGTCCGGCCAGCGGCCAGGGCGTGCAGGATATGGGTTTGGTGCGGGGCCCCTGGCAGAATGATCGGGTCCGGCGGCGGGCTGGTGTTGCTGTGTTGCGCTGCAAAGACGCGCGCCGCCTGCGCGTCGGGGGCCGACAGCGTGTCGAGCAGCCGCAACCCGAGGCCGCGATCGCCCGCGATGTCGCACGTTGCGCAGAGGCTGTCCAAGCTCCACGCGTCCACGCCGTCCTTGGATTGGGCGAGGTGCAGTGCGGTAGGGGCAGGCAGGGACAGCACGGCCTGGGACGTGCCTGCGTCATGGGCGATTGTCAGCGCCTGTGCCCAGACCAGATCGAGCGGTGCCGCGCCTTCGACAGCAAGGCGCAGACGGCAGGGCGTGGTCCGGTGCGGACCCGCCCGGTCGCACAGGTGCTGGGCAAGCGCGTGGGCCACGATGTTGGGTTTTGGCGGCGCGGCCCGCGGTTGCGGGCGCGGCGCGGTTTTCGCTGCGTTCCGAACCGGGGCGCGACGCCTGGTGCGCGGGACGTTGCGGCCGATGAAGCGGTTGATTTTCCGTACCGTCCCGTCGGGATTGTGCCGGATGGCGCTGGCCACGTGATCGGGAAACCGGTGTGTGGTCATGTCCCGCAACATGCGCCGCATGCCCGTTTCCGGCGAAAGCCAGTCATTGAAGAACAGCCGGTCGCCGGACTGCCACTCATCCGCGCGCAGGGACCGGCCCGTTTGATGCAGCCCGGCCTCGACCGTTTCGTTGATCCAGGCCCAGGTGACCATGCCTTCGGGCATCCCGTCCTCATCGTTGTAGATCTTGAACTGACCGGCCATCACGGGGGGAATGATCTCGACTTCCATGTAGCTGGCAAGCGGCAGCACGCGGTGATAGTCCGACTGGGCCAAAAGCCGCTCAGCGACGCCGATGGCGCGATAGACATCTGTGGTCACCATAACTGCTGAAGCTCCGTCGCGCTGCCCGGGCAAAAGACAAACCCCGGTTCCGAGGCGGGGGCGAGGTGAGCACGCGCCGCCGCCACGATCTGCGCGCGGTCCCCGAACGGGGCCACGATGGACAGGATCAGGCCAAGGCCCGCGCGGCGGGTCCAGCAGACCGAGGCGAACGGGCGGTCAGATGCGTCCAGGAGCAGCAGTGCGCAACCGCGCGCGATGCGATCCGTCAGGCAGGCGTGGGTGTCGCCGATGGCGCCCGGGGCGTCGTCTGCCATCCGCAACGCCGCGTCGATGCCCGCGAACAGAACCGGGTCCCGGGGCAGCTGGTGCTTTTGCTGCGCCGACAGGGGCGGGAAGTTGTTCACCATAGGGACAGTCCGGCGCTGTCAAAGAGCTGTGCCACCGCATTGCGGTCGGCGCGAAACACCGCTTCGGCCTGTGCGCGTGTGGCATCGCGCCCGGCGACGAGGCGCGGCAGGGGGTAGTTCCAGCCGTAATCGTAGCGGGCGGCACCGCAATAGAGCGCGCGGGACAGGGCGGTGCGTCCCTCTGCGCAGTAATGCGTGTCGTCCGATGCCATGATGTCGGACAGCGCGGTCGCAAGGTCCGGTTCAGATCCGGCAATGTCACGGGTCAGGGCATGCTCGGCCACGAAGGCCGCAAGTTCGCGCAGCACGGGCGGCGGTGCCGCGGGCGTCAGGGCCAATTGCAGGGCGTGGCCAACCTCATGCGCGAGCAGGATCAGGTCGCCAACGGTGTCGAGGGACGGCAGCGTGATCACCGGCCGTGCGTCATGCAGCGTCAGCGCAGGCACGCCCGGTTCGATGAACAGCCGGTATCCGTTGGGTCCGTGCAACCGGGTGATCTGGTCGCTCGCGTCGGGCAGCAGAGC
Organism: Tateyamaria omphalii; assembly: GCF_001969365.1. Taxonomy (NCBI): domain Bacteria; kingdom Pseudomonadati; phylum Pseudomonadota; class Alphaproteobacteria; order Rhodobacterales; family Roseobacteraceae; genus Tateyamaria; species Tateyamaria omphalii. The sequence goes on from NZ_CP019312.1 coordinate 1,298,810, forward strand.
GTGCAGCGCGCGTGCGACGCGCTTTTGTGCGTCACCCATGGACAGATCCAGCGCCATGGCTGGCGGTGCGACAACGCCCGCTTGCGCACAGGCCCGCAAGGGCGGCGATTGCAGACAGCGGTCAAGCGCGGCGAGTGTAAAGCCGTTTTCCTCTGCCCACAGCTGTACCGCATCTGGCATGTCTGCCTGCTGCCCGCTGGCCTGGACCACCTGCAGCCCATGGTCCGCTGGCACCTGCATGGCGCGCGGATATGTGGCGGTTTGGTTCATCCGGCCAGGGCCCTTGATCCGCTGTGATCGGACGGTGCCACCTGGTCCCAGAGCTGTGGGCAGGCGTGAAGCGCGGTGTGGGCGGCCAGATAGATCCTGTGCTCTTCCTCGCGCGACCAGCTGGGCAGCAGCCGGTTCAGCGACATGTGGATGAGCGATGTGGCGATATCGTGGATCGTGGTGGTGAAGTCCGCCGTCTGCGCCAGATGGGCCAGGCGGCGTGCGGCACCGGCGTCCAATGTTGCGCCGCCCGCCATGTCGCCTGACCGCAGCGCGGCAATGACGGCGGAGGTTTCGGCCCGGTGCGCGCCACGCGCTGCCCCGGTCGCGGTGCGCAGACGGTCGCACATGCGCTTGAGCAGGGTTTGGGAGGCGGCCTTGTCCAGCCCCAGGGCGTGATGCCAGGCCAAGAGCAGGGCGACCGCGGCGGGCCGCACGGCGTCGGGGGTGTAGCCCCCTTGTGCCACCAGCGCACGGATTGTCCTCACGGCGTGCTGGCTGTCGGCGCAAAAGAGCGTCTCGGCATGGGGCATGGCCGCCTGTCCGCCATAGCGTGCCCATTCCCGGCGGTATGGATCGACGGTCCAACGGTCGATCTGATCGTCGCGCATGAGCCGGTCGAGGACCGCACCCACGAGCCGCAAGAGATCGTTTGCCTGCCCGGCCTGCGACGCAAAGAGGCGCAGCCGGAAATGTGTGTCGGGGTCGGCATAGCGGATGAAGAACCACTGGGCGAGAAGCGCCCGTGTCTCCAGTTGCGCGAGGGTGGGCGCCAGCACGTCGAGGAGCAGGGCCAGCAGGCGATCCTGCCGCCCGTAGATCTTGAGGCTGAGGATGGAGCCCAGAACGGGTTCGTATGTCGGGTCCAGCGGTTCTGTCAGTGCCGCTTTGGCTGCCGGGGCGGGTGTGTGGCTTGCGCTGAACCTCACCATGACCTCTGCGCCGGTTACGGTATGGCCGTCTGGCATGGACAGCGTGCCGAGCGCGGGATAGCGCCGTTCGATGATGGTGCCGGTTTGGGCGAGTTCGGCCGCGAGGGCGGCCATGTCGCCGTCGCATTCCAGGTCCATCGGCACGCGCCTGTCGCCGCGTCCGACAAAGACATGGCGGGGCAGGGCCCGCGCGGATGTCATGCGCTGCACACAGGTCAAACGCGTGTCGCGCCCAAGGCTGGCCAGGTGTTGCCGTTCCGCCGGGGATGGCCACCACCGTTCGGGTGTGACAATCACCCGACCCAGGCGCAGTTCGGGGTGGTGAAGCCGGGTTTCGTCCTGCGGCAGACAGGGCAAGCGCGGGCTGAGCGGTGCGGCAAGTGCCCCCAGCAGCCGGTAGTAGCGGGGTTGCAGCGGGTGCATCCAGTCATGTGCAGTGGCAAGACGGAAGCGTATGCGCCGTTTTGTCGGCATATGGACCGCCCACATCGCGGCCTCGGTCACGATCACCGCGATGTCGTCGATGGCAATGGCGCCGGGACGGTCGAGCGCGCCGCTGCCGTTCAGGCACAAGAACGCCTCGGCCCCGCGCGGGCGCAGCACGATGTCGCGGGCGGACTGCGATGGCTCGTAGAGCAGGTCAACGGTGAGATCATCGCCGTTGCCTTCGACCTTGTCGCCCACAATCAGGGTGTTGAGGGCGCCGTGGGGACCCGTCAGCCGCGCCACGTAATCATCGGCCGACCCCAGGCGGAGCCCCAGCAACTCGGCCAGAGGTATGTCGTCTTTGCCGACCGACTGCGCGGCGAGAAACAAGGCGGCCCCGTCAGCCCCCGCGGGCATGTCCGTCTTTGGCAGCCCTTGGCAGAAGGGTGAGAGATCAATGGGTTGTCCGGGGTTTTCTGCTGCCTGCCGCGCGACAAACCGATCTGCACCCGTCCCTGTTTGAACCTGACCAAACGTGCGTTCATTGGGAAAGTGGGCGGCCATGATCCGGCGCAGGGAATGGCGCCCTTCGTCAAATCGGGCGAGCATGGCCTGGTGCAGATGTGCGTGGACCGGGTTGGGGCCGACAAAATTGTGCAGGATGGTGTCCACGCAGGCTTGCACATCCCGCAGAACCTTTGGCGCGACCTGCGGCAGCGGCCCAATCCGGGCTGTATCAAAGGTGACGGGCGGCTTTGGGCCGGGAGTGCCGGGCAGCAGCGCCTCAACCATGTGCAGGACGGAGGGCAGCGTGGCGTCATCGGGCGTCTTGATCCGGGCCAGTGCCGTCGCAATCGCGCGCATGTTGGCCGCGAGCGGGTCCGAGGGCGCATGCATGTCAAGCGTGCTGATTGTCCAGTCGGTCAGATCCAGATCTGTTGGAATGGGGCGCAGGGCCGGCACCACAACGCCATCGTCCCGCAATCGACGGACGGCATGTGATACCGTGTGTTCCGGAAAAGCATCCGACAGCGCCGCTGTCAGCTGTTCCAGGCTGTGCGGCCTGCGCAATGTATCCAGCACCAGCCGCTCCTCCGGGTCCGGCTGGCGTATCCGGACAAGCGGGGTGTCCCCGTGCATCGCCTCGCCCCAGATGCTGGAGAACCCGTCGGCCGGACCGACACTAAAGTGCCGGGCGAGGGGGAGCGTGGCATTGGCGTCAAGCCGGGCGCACAGCGCAGTCACCAACCGCTCTGCCGCCGCGCCGCTGAGGCGCAGAACACTCCGGCGCTGTACGGGGCCGTTCTGCGCGACGCAGGTTGCCGCAAAAGCGGCGCGCGGCGTTGCACGCTGTGCGGTGCGTCTGACAAATTGCGCGATCGCCCCGACAGGCCGCCCGGCAGCCAGATCGTCGATCACCGAAGGGCGCGTCACGAGGATGCTGTGTGCGATGTCGCGCACGAAGGTCTCGCTCTGGGGTGGGGTCCGGTCCGCATGTGTGGAGGACAGCAGGTAGTCCGCGACTGCCCGTGCCAGATGCGCCTGCGCCTCTGCGGTCAAGGCCGCGCAGCCTGGCAACCGCCACACCGGATCGTGCCAGTGCAATTGCGCCGAAGAGGGAGACTGAGATGTCATTGTAACGCCGTCACGGACGGGGCCACGCGACCTGCGCGTGACCCCTTGATGCACTGACCGTCAGGTCACAATGACGGGCTCGGGACCTGTGCACGCCCTGCTGCCGCACACCCCGGAAGAACAGTTTTTCGACTGAGCTGTCACCGCGACGTCATCGTCGCCGCCGCCCCCGCCGCCGCCACCACCGCCACCGAAGCTGACGGGGGCGTTGATCGAAGAGGTCACCTCTGTTGCTGGAGCGTCCAATCCGTATGACGCAAAAAGATCTTCGAGATCAGTCTTGAGCATTCGTATTCTCCAATTGTGCTTTGTCGAGTTGGGCGAATTGAAGCATCAGCGGATTTGAAACTGATTCATCATTTCGCCGGACAAGGCGTACAATTAAAAAATGACAGCACAACGGCGTTGATATCTTGGTGGACTGTTTAAGCCGAAACCCGCCAGCATTCGGTGGCGTTTTGAGCGGTATTCCGACAGTGATGTCATCCAGCCGCATACAACGTTGTCAGAGATCGTTTCGGCGCCTACAACAGGAATCAGAAAGAAAGTCCGGAGGTGGTGTTTCGTGTAGGTGAATGGACGACAGCGCGCCGAAGGGCTTGAATATTGCGGCATGGGTTTGCCGTTCTATGCGCGGCGGGGCGTTAATTGTGTTGCCTTGAATTGCGTTTAACACATTGATTGAAAGAGGAATCTTGCAAGAGGCAATATGCAGTACCCTATATCTCCTGCGCAATTTTCGCGGCTCTCGATTGTCCGTGCAGTCATGCGGTCTTTTGATATCGTTGGGGAATTTTTTATCGCAAACCTGAATATTTACGGAAAGCATGAAGCATCATAACTCAAACGTATTTCAATATGCGATATGCTAGAAAATACAATATCTCGGATATATGAAATCATTGCACGCCGCGCCCGATCAGGCGATGTAATCGCCAGACGCGCGCCGGTTGGTGAAATTCTCTTCCTGCATGCCTATTTTTTGGAAACTGGTGAAAAGAATGCGCTTCTTCTTTTCCAGAACCTTCTTGGCGCCAGTCTGGAGAACCGTACAGAATCGCGGTCGTTTTACGTCTATGACGGGCTGGCCCCGATCGCCCTGGTCCTGGCGCAAGACAGCCGGTTGTCTGCCTTGCCATTCTATGACCGGCTTAGGCAGGCGGCCCTGCAAGAACTGGCTGCCGATGCGCGCGCACTGGCGAAGGATGACCTGGATTTTCTGACAGGCTGGACAGGGCATGCTTTTCTGTCGGCAGGCTTGGGGGACGACGGCGCGTTGGCACATCTGGCGTCTTTGGCCGGCACGGTGGCTGATCCGGCGGCGGCACCGCTGTGTTGCTTTCCGCGTGATGATACGGAACATCCGGTGATCGACCTTGGACTGGCGCATGGCAATATCGGCCTGCTCTCTGTCCTGGCGCTGTGCGGTCGGACAGTGCCCGAGGTTACGGCGATGGCGCAGGCACTGCTTTGCCAGCTTGAGGCGCACGAGTTGCCGGATGGCCCGTCGCGGTTTCCCTACTTTGCGGGGCAGGCGGGCCCATCCCGGATCGGCTGGTGTTACGGAGATCTGTCGATGCTCATCGGCCTGACCCAATGTGCCGCCGCGGGCATTGGTCCAAAGGACCCGGCACTGTTCGACCGCGTCGAACAGGCGTTGCTGGATCGATTGGCCGCAGGGGCCGCGCTGGAAGACGCGTTTTTGTGCCACGGCACAGCCGGGTTGATCGCCATCAGCGTGTTCCTGCAAGGCGCGGGCAAACCGCGCCTGGCAACCCTGCGCGCGGCCTTGCATGAGACGCTTGATGCGCAACTGAGGCCGGTTTTGGAGCAGGACAATTGTTCAACCGACCTTCTGAACGGAATGTCCGGTGTTGGTCTGGCGCTGCTGTCGTCACAAACAGGTCGCCGCTTGCCCTGGCAAACGCTGTTTTTGACGTGACCCGCGGTATCAGCCTGAGGATGTGCAGGTCACTGCACAGGCACGCCCGTAATCGGTCTGTAAGGAATTATGGCTCCGGCGGTAGGGACCGGAGTTAAATTCTCCTATGCCTTCGAAGGCGACTGAAAACAAGGGGTTTTCTAAGTCAGAATGGGTGTCCTTGTTTACATTTGTGACATCTGTGTGCCACCGGAGTGATACTGGCAAGCGTCCAGATGGAAGGCAAGCGGGGGGCTGCTCCTGTCAGTTTGCCCGCTTGGTCAACTCGCGTTCGACGATTGTCCTGATGTAGCGGAGATGGGTGATTGCGTCCTCCGTGGACGGGAACTTGGTCTGCATGTCCGAGACATCAGTGTTGTCGGTCGAGGCGATGGTCTCCCGGAAGCTGCGGGCGAGGCGATACCACCGACTGGATGTACGGGCGTATCCTCCGTCGGGGTCGATCTGCCAGACCGGGCTGGTCGTGATCCAGCGATCGCCGAGCTTGGGATGCCCGGATACCTGACCGACCAGATGCAGCAGGCCTAGCTCATCGAGGCCCATGGTGTAATCTGCCAACAGGGGGGCATCCGCGAGGTCCGGTACGGGATCGGTCATCCAGTCGTGCATGCGGATAAGGAGTTCATGGTTTCTGAATGGGCGCGGGTCGAGCATCAGGAGGCCTCCTGAACACTGCAGTCGCATGCATCGGGTGCAAGCAGTTCGAGCAAGGCGTCCTGATCGAGTTCGCGATGTTCAATCAGTGCGTCGACGATGCGTTCAACGAGGTGCCGGTTGGCGTTGATTACCGAACGGGCGCGGTCTTCCGCCAGATGTAGACGCCGCTCGACACGTTCAAGGAGATCGTCCGGCATGCGGTGGCGATCCGCAGGGGCGACCGGGCTGTAAATGAGAGAAGGTCCAAAGCCGTATGCCTGCTCCAAGTCGATGGCGAGGTCAGTGGCGCCGCCAAGATCGGAGTGCTCGCTGCCGCCAGATCCCGTCGAGAGAGTTCCGAGAAACGCGACTTCCGCCGCACGTCCTCCGAACCTCATCGCCAACTCCTTGTCGGCAACGTCCGGCGTCATGATCGGGGGAACGGGCGAGTCGTAGCCTCCACCAACTGCAGCCACGAAGATCCGGTGTCCGGGCTTTAGGCCAAGGACATGGCCGACGACCGCGTGACCGGCTTCGTGGATTGCCTTGCGGCGGATATGCTCCGGGTCGGCCCTCGGCACGCGCTGGTCGATCGCCGAGAGCACATGGCAAAGGGCGACCGTTTCCCGCGCCCGCCGCGCGGCTCCTTTCGCAGTGCGGGCAATAGCCGCGACGTCCGCGCCCGAGAGGCCAACGAGGCGGTGCGACAGGTCGTGGAGGGGAAGCGCTTCGTTGCCAAGATGCCCAGACAGGATCGCCGCGATGCCGTCCTTGTCTGGAAGTCCGACGGAGATTTTTCGGTCAAAACGACCTGCTCGGATCAGGGCGGAATCAATGACGTTGAGGTGGTTGGTGGCCGCCACGACGATGACGCCAGGCGCGTCATTGAGTTTGGTCAGCTGTTCCAGCAGTCCGTTGACGACCGAGTGCATATAGGTCGAGAAGTTCTTTCCAGATCCTTGGCGAGAAACGTAACTGTCAAGTTCGTCGACAAAAAACACGGCGGGCGCGCTGGAAATGGCCCGGTTCACATGCGCGCTCATTGTCCGGAGATAGTCTCCCAGATGTCCGGCTTTCTGCGCCTCGGCGTAAGACGTTGAGATGAATGTCGCGCCGGTGCTTCCGGCGATGGCCTCAGCGATCATAGTTTTGCCCACGCCGGGCGGTCCGTGGAGGAGGATGCTGGCGGAGACGTCTGACCAGTCGAGCTCATCGGCTTGCCATTGCCGGACGTCCTCGACGAGGTGCCGCAGCTCCTCGGTGACGTTGGGCAGACCACAGACATCGTCCAGCGTACGGCGCGGCACAGGTGGGGTTGGCACGCGCGCCTTGGCAACACGGTCCGCGACAGCAAGGGTCGTCGATGCGTGGAAGGCATGGTTGACCACTGGCCATGGCAGCGCGCCGATCCGGGTATTCCCGCGCAGTCGTGTCCGGAGTTCGGCCTCTGCGACTTCGCCGGTCGCGCTGTGCGTCGCGCGAAGAAGGTCGATAAGCGCCTCACCATCAAGACTCGGCCAGGTGACGTCCCCGACCATGAGCATGCGGCCACCCTCCGAAAGATCGCTTGGATCGGCGGCCAGGGCGACGACGCCGAGGCCTTTCGCCAGCGCCTCGTCGAGGCTTTCGCGAAGTTTGTCCCTTGGGTCGGACTTCGAGAATGCACTCGCCTTCTCGAGGCACACGAGCGCGACGTGGTCGGGATACTTTTTGCTTCCTCGCGTCAGCGCTTCCCAGGCAAACGGCAGGACGAAGCCCATCGGGTCTTCTAGTCGTTCTCGAAGCGCGTCATCCGCGACCCGGATCAGCGTCACGCCGGGCGCGAAGGGCCCAATGTCCGGGTCGCAATCCGAGAACCACTGCGCAAGGTGGATGGCGCATAGAAGGTCGGTCAGGGGTGGGTGGAGAGCCTGGCGCACGGCGGTGCCGTCGATCGCGGCGGCGTAAGGGTCGATGCCGGATTTGATCACATCTGCGATTTCTTTCGGCGTCATCTGGGACGCAATCGGCACGCCCTGTCCGGACACCGCGAGCAAGCGCGCGATGTCAGGCAGGCGGGCGGGGCGAGGCGCGTTGTCCGCGCCCCAGGACTCGGAAAGCGCGTCGCAATGGCCCTCTCGATGGCGATCCATGATCGCCTTGGTAAGGCGGAGGGTAAGGGCCCGGGTCCGGGCATGCGACGAGGACGTGCTGCCGCACGTGTTCAATGATGAAGGAGACATTGGTGAAGGTTCCGAAAAAGGAGAAGGTTAGGACTTGGCAGAGGTGTCCGGAGAAGGGGACGGGGCCGGGTGGCGCGCTGCGATCTCGTCGAGGAGCCGATGGATCGTGGGCAGCGCTTCGAGCCAGTAGATTTCCGATTTTACGGCGATCGTGTCGCCGAAGAGATGTTTGGGCACGACCCACTCCGGGTGCCGAGCCTTCAGGAAATCATGTGCGGATTGTTCCTGAGTCCGGGCAAGATACTTGGTCCGCAAGGGATGGTATCTAAGGACCTCGGCGTGGACATCGGTGGCGATCTTGAGATCCCGACGAAGGCGATCGAGGTGCCGATGGCTGTGTCCGAGTTTGACAACGGGGAGTCCGGGCAAGTCGATCCTGTAGATGTAAATCCCAGATGATACCGGGCCTTTCTTCGGTCCGCATTCCGGACAAGCGCATTGGCCGACGCGCATGTTGCCGATACTGACTTCATGCTCGACGCCGCATCTATGGCGGTAGAGGGCATAGCCAAGGCGGTTTTTTGAAGTGCTTAGAAAGGTCCAATCCTGAGTTTTTGCTTCTGCACCATAACGAGCATGTCGACACGTCAGACAATCGGCATCGACCTCACCCCGTCCGATCCTGAGGATCTGTCCATACTGGAGGCGAACGACATGCCCGCATTTCAATTTCCACAGCGCATAGTGCCGGTCGCCTTGCGGGTCAGATCCGACGCGAACCGCGCCAAAGCGGGCGGCTTCGTCGTCGTAAGGTTGACGGATGCAGGAGCGACAATCGATGCCGCTTTCCAGAACAACGCCGGTTCGGCGCAGTAGTGGCTCTCCGCATGTTCGGCAGCCGAGGACAAGCGTTTGACGACCCTTGCCGCCGCGACCGAGCACGACGAAGCCTTTGCGCTCGGCGGCCCGCCTCCAGTGCGGGTGGATCGGGCCAGAGTGGTAGCGGGGATATTCCCCCTTGATCTGAAAGGGGTAGAATAGGGGCAGGGAAGGCATGACGGAAACCTTTCATATGGACAGGCGGGATGGCCGCGCGGCCCGCTAGATTGCGAGGGATCGCGCGGCCGAAGCCGTTCCCCGGCCCGAGTTCCAAGCCGGGGGGCGATGTCCGCGATACGAGTTGCGGTGAAGTCAGGCGGCTGGACGCGCCATGATCAACTGGCGGTTCGCCTCGTAGATATTGATCAGCAGACCCATCGTCTGGATCAACTCGGCGAGCTCGGAATCAGCCTTGCGGATGGCCTTGGCCCGATTGACAAGCTCCGCCGAGTGCCGTCCGAGCGAGATGTCCTCCGGGATCTCCGGGGGCATCAGGTCGTTCAGCCTGGCCGCGGCTTCCAAGATGCGCGGATCGACCTTCGACATCGAGCGGAGGTCCTGCAGCGCATTGGAGCATTCCGCCCAAGCCAATGCGGCCGCGTCGCCCAATGTCCGCCCGACCAGGGTATCGATACCAGCCCGGCTAACGTGCAGCGTCCAATCGGCCCGCATCGCCTCCTGAAACAAGTCATTGATCGCCCCGAGGGCAACGCGGTCACACGCTTTCGCGGCCTGTTGCTTAATGGTAGTGACGTTCTCAGCCATGGTGATCTCTCCTATAGATCGGTGTGGTCAGCATGGGCAGCGGAGTTGCACCTCCGTCGCCCATGTGATTACTTAATATCAAATTTGTGGGCTGTCAATAAGTGATATCATGAAATCAAGAGGTCGTCCGCCGAAGGATAGTCAACCGGTCATGGTTCGCATGCCGCAAGAGCTTTTGGATGCAATCGACGAATTCCGTAGAGAACAAGATGATCTTCCGAGCCGTCCCGAAGTTGTCCGCAGAGTTGTGGCCGATTGGGCTGACGGCCGACTTAAGCAAGCTGACGGAGACAGCGGTTGAGAATTTGCGAAAAACGAACTTCAGCAGCTCAGCTAAATGAGAGACATAGCATCTTTTTGGACAAGCTATTCGGTTTAAGGCTTAAAGCTGCACATCCGAATTCCATGTTGAATCGATGGTTTTCGGTATAGCTATTGCGACGCCTCCTGAGTGACAGCGGAGGAAGACCTGAATGGCCCAATGGGCCGACAGGTTGTTTTACTGAGACAAGTCACAAGAAGACACTCGATACAATTTGTGCCCGGGCTTCGGTCGCGAACGCGCTCGGCGTTAACCTAGCCTCCACGACGTGGGAGCTCCAGATAATCCTCTCCCTCGCGAACCCATGATGCCAATGCGCACAAGTTCTCAGCGCGCACACCTTTTCCGAGCGCACATTCCCAGATTACGGCCACCCGAAACCTCATCTCCATCAGGGCGGTTGTCGCGTTTCGGTCGCGTTCAATGTTGCGTGCGAATTTTTCTTTCCAAAATAAGATGTTGGTCTTCGGTATCGTGGCGTGTCGACATCCTTCGTGGCGATGCCAGAAACAGCCGTGGACAAAGATCGCCGCGTTGTGTCGCGCTAGGACAACGTCCGGGCTCCCGGGAAGTCTTCGAACATCAACGCGGAAGCGTAGACCTCGAGCATGAAGATGTCGGCGAACCAGCAGCTCGGGCTTCGTGTTCCTGCGCGTGTTCGCCGCCATCATCCTCGACCTGATGGCCGAGTTGACGATATCTGTCATGAAGATGCCTCCTTTCGCATCTTTCCTTTCCCGATCTTGAGGTTCAATGTGCGGGGAATGAAGGGGAAATTTGGAATTATAGATCTATTCTCGGGGCCTGGTGGCCTCGGCGAGGGATTTTGTGCCTATCGAGAGGAGGGTCTTAGGCCGTTCGAGATAGATGTCTCGGTGGAAAAGGATCCTGTTGCGCACAGTACGTTGAGGTTGCGGGCGTTCCTGCGCCAGTTCGACGATGAATTTCCGACGGAGTACATCGATTTCCTGAACGAAGGCGGAGAAGAGCCGGATTGGGCAGACCTCTATCCCCGCGAATGGGCGCTCGCCGAACAGGAGACGCTGAACTTGACGCTGGGAGAGGCCGAGACCACTGCCGTCCTAGACAAGCGGATCGCGGAGATCCGGAAACGGCGCGGTGATCGCATCATCCTGATCGGTGGCCCACCTTGTCAGGCCTACTCCCTTGCGGGCAGGGGCAGGAAGCCGAGTGAGCTTGGATATGTGGCGCACGACGAGAATCGCCATCTGCTCTACCAAGAATACATCAATGTCTTGAGAAAGCTGCGTCCAGCGGCGTTCGTTATGGAGAACGTCAAGGGCATGCTCTCGTCCAGTATTGAGAAGCGCAAGGTCTTCGATCTGGTGACGGAAGACCTCCAATCGGGCGGTGGAGCGGCAGAATACGCGTTGTTTCCACTGAGCGGCAACACCGACCTACATGGACATGCCCAGCCGAAGGATTTCGTGGTCGCAGCAGAGGATCATGGCGTCCCGCAGGCACGTCACCGCGTGATTATCGTCGGCGTGCGGCGCGACTTGATTTCGGATGTGGATGGATTCGAGCCGCCTAAACTGGCTGGTGTCGCGCGCCGAACCACGGTTCGCGATGTCCTCTCCGAGATGCCTCCGCTCCGAAGCGGAATAAGTGCCCGGGGCGGACACGTTGACGATGTCATGAACTGGAAGCGGACGGTCGCGCTCGGGGCATCGAAGATCGCCGCGATGTCGCACGGCTTGCAGGGAGAGGCCGCGGGGAATTTCGATAAGGCTCTCGGCACCGTTGACAGGTCGAAGAAGATTACTGTCGAGAAACGCAAGGGTACGACAGGCGGTACGCTGTTGCCGGAAACCTGTCCTGAAGATCTACGCACGTGGCTAGAAGATGATCGTCTGGACAGCCTCTCGCTGCATGAAACTCGCGGGCACATGGTTGGTGACCTCGAGCGATATCTTTTCGCCTCATCGTGGGCCACTGCGACGGGTGCTTCGCCTAAAGCCAAGGACTTTCCCGATGAACTCGCCCCCCGGCACGACAACTGGAAATCGGGCAAGTTCAACGACCGCTTTCGAGTCCAACCTTGGGATCTGCCTTCATCTACAGTGACGTGTCATCTGTCGAAAGACGGACACTACTTCATTCATCCTGACCCGGCCCAGTGCCGCAGCATGACCGTCCGTGAGGCGGCAAGGTTGCAGACATTCCCGGACAACTACCATTTCAAAGGAAACCGCACTCAGCAATATGTCCAGGTCGGGAACGCCGTGCCACCCTTCCTCGCATGGAAGATCGCGACGGCTTTGCATCCGGTATTGGCGAAGCTCGTCCACGCGCCCGCAAAACTCGTCCGTGAAGCCGGGAAGGTGAAGATACCTGCATGACTGAACGGCCCGGTGATGGAGATGCCTCATATCATGAGGTTCGCCCGAATGCCGGGGCACTGATCGAGAGTCTTCGTGACATCGGCTACACCATGTCGAGCGCGCTGGCGGACATCGTCGACAATTCCCTGACTGCGGGTGCGACCGAGCTCTCGATTCGGGTTCACTCCAACCCCGACGATGCCGCCATCGGCATCGTCGACAACGGGGCGGGCATGACGCGAGAGGAATTGGTCGAGGCAATGCGCCCCGGGTCGCGCTCGCCTACTGAAGCGCGAAGCGCCGACGACCTGGGCAGGTTTGGCCTCGGTCTTAAAACGGCATCTTTCTCGCAGTGTCGGCGACTGACGGTGGTGACGCGCCGGCAGCGTGTTACGGCCGTGGCGGTCTGGGACCTCGATGTCGTGGTGAAACGAGATGCTTGGGTCGTCGAGACGCGCGAGAGCGCCGACGGTATCCGCTTCGCCGAATTGTTGAAACATAACGGCACGCTCATCCTCTGGGACAAATTAGACAGGGTCGGCCTTGAACTGGGTAGCCAGAATTTCCTCCGGATAATGAATGAGGCGTCAAGACATCTCGAGTTGGTGTTCCATCGGTTCATGAAGTCGGAACAGGGCCGGACGGCCGTTTCCTTCGATGTCAACGGACGAAAGCTGGCGCCGGTTGACCCGTTTGCCGAGTGGCATGATGCGACGATCAGGCAGGCCGAGGATCGCCGTGTTGTCGCAGGTGGCGCTGTCACTATTCAGGCATTCATACTGCCGCACCGCAACAAGGTGTCTTCCGAGACGGAGTGGAAAAAGATGGGCTTGGCCGATGGCCATATGAGATCGCAGGGCTTCTACTTATATCGCAACCGACGACTCATCCGGCACGCGACGTGGTTCAGGATGGCGCCACAGCACAGGCTTACGCAGCTTGCCCGGGTCCGGATCGATATCGGGAATGATAGCGATGCAGCATGGAAGATCGATGTCCTAAAAGCGTCCGCATCGCCACCGCCCGGGCTGCGAGATTATCTCCGACGGCTGATCGAGGGCCTCGGTGGTAAGTCCAAGCGTGTTTATCGCAAGCGCGGCGCGAAGCTGACGGATGAGAATCCTCTTCCGCTCTGGCAGCGGACAAAGATCGACAACAGGATCAGCTACACGTTGAATGGCGATCATCCTTCCGTTGCGGCATTCGCGGACACCCTCACCGAAGCGCAAGAGAACGCGTTTGGCGAAGTAATGCGGCTGTTCGCGGCGGGATTGCCGATCGAGGCGCTCTACCACGACATGGCGGAGCACTTCTCGGACATCAAGCAGGACAGTCTGGATGAGACCGAGCTTCGGTCGAGCGGTAGGCAGTTGATCAATCAGCTGCGGGAGATGGGGCATGAGGACAAAGATATCGCGGCCATGATGAAAGTCGTCCCGCCCTTCGCGGGTAATCAGCGGGTTATCGGCGAACTTCTCGGACAGGGGGGCTCGGAACCATGAATATCCTGACGCTAGAAAACATCCGCGGTCTGATCCGGGATTTCATGATCGTGTCCCACAGGACCGAGGATGAGCTGAGGTCCGAGATCGAGAAGTATGCACCGCTCGCGCGTGAAGAGGTAACAAGCGATGATCTTAACGATCTTTATGACGAGATGCGCATTCGCCATGGAGTCCTGATAGAGACCGGAGCGGCGCTCGTGGCTCCGGGCTTCGAGCCGTGGTTCGATTCAAGAAGGCGGAATGACACGGACTGGTTCTACTGGGACCGCTATCGGACACAGCTCGCCAATTCCGGCTTTCCGGGACCGGTTTTGGAGGCCATGAACGAGAAGACGAACCGGGTCATCGAGCTTTGCGGCGACCCGCGGGCGGATTCGCCATTCGACCGCCGCGGCATGGTGATGGGGGACGTCCAGGCGGGCAAGACAGGCAACTACACGGCGCTTGTTAGCAAGGCCGCCGATGTCGGCTACAAGGTGATCATCATCATCGCCGGCATCCATGAGAACCTTAGAAGCCAGACCCAGACGCGGATCGACGAAGGACTGATCGGACGGAACAGCGATTTCTCGCGGCTGGAAAATGCCCGTGACGATGGCCGCGTCGGCGTCGGATTAATAGATCCCTCCCGCGAGCCGAGTGCTATGACTACGCGCCAGGCCGATTTCCGGAAAGGACAGGCGGATCAGCGCATTCCTCTGGTGAACATGGAAAAGGAGCCTATCGTCTTCGTCATAAAGAAGAACGCAAGCGTCCTGAAGAATTTCCTCAACTGGTTGAAGGCCTTCAATCTTTCTCATGGCGGCGCGACGATCGACCAGCCGATGATCCTGATCGACGACGAGGCCGACAACGCATCCATCAACGTCGCCAAGGGACCCGAGGCTGTTTCACGGATCAACGGGCAGATCCGCGCACTGCTGAACCTGTTCAGCAAGAGTTCCTATGTTGCCTTCACGGCGACGCCCTTCGCGAACATCTTCATTGACCCGGACCTCCAGCACGAGGAAGCCGGGCGCGACCTGTTCCCTGAGCACTTCCTCATCGCTCTCGACCGGCCCGGAAACTACTACGGGGCGGAAAAGGTCTTCTTGGGCGAGACTGAAGATGAAAGCGGACGCCCGACACGTGACATCGAGGACAACGAGCCGCATCTGCCATTGAAGATGCCGAAGGGCCATCAGGTTCGCGACCTCCCAGAGAGCCTGATGACGGCGATCCGGACGTTCATCGTGGCTGGCGCGATCCGCGATTTCCGGGGGCAACGTGACAAGCATCACTCGATGCTGGTGAACGTCTCGCACCTGACATCCGTCCAGACCGATGTAGCAAACCTGATCCGGCACCGCCTGAACGAGATCATCCGACCCGCGCTGAACCTGCATTGCAATCTGTCACCTGATGAGGCGGAGATGAACGACGAAATCTCCGCAATGCGCGAGATCTTCGATGAAGAGTATGGGGATTCAGGCGTCGAGTGGGAGAACATCCTGCCGCTCCTAGACCGGGTGGCTGGACGCGCCGCCGTCTATGAAGTGAACAGCAAGTCGGGCGAGAAACTCGAATATCCGGAAGTCAAGGATCCCGAGAACGATCAGGTCACTGCGATTGCCGTCGGGGGGTATTCCCTGTCGCGCGGTCTAACACTTGAAGGGCTGACCATCAGTTATTTCCTGAGGAATTCGAAGGCCTACGACACACTTCTGCAGATGGCACGCTGGTTCGGTTACCGGCCCGACTATGAGGACCTATGCCGAGTTTGGATCAAGGACGAGGCACGGCGCTGGTATTCCCATATCGCCGAGGCGTCGGAGGAACTGCGCCAAGATTTGCGTTACATGGCGGCCTCGGGGGCAAGTCCGCGGGATTTCGGCCTGCGAGTTCAACGTCACCCATCCGCCCTTGAGGTGACGGCGCGCAACAAGGCCGGTGCAGGTCAGGAAGTTATCGTGGATATCAGCCTGTCACGAAGCCGCATCGAAACCACGGTCATCCACGACAACGGCCACGGCAATGAAGCCGAGGAGAACCGGCAAGCGGTGATCCGGCTGCACGAAAGCCTTGCCGATTATTCGTCTAAGATGGCCGGGGAGAGCAAATTATACGAGGCAATCCCTTCGGATATCGTCAAGGACTACCTTCAGGATTTCCGCAACCATCCGGATGCGGAGCGGACGCAGACAGGACCGGTGATCCGATACATCGAGGAGCGGGAGGACGAGAACCTCGACAAATGGGATGTCGTCTTCGTCGGTAGCGAGAAGGCTGATGCCGCAAATTGGGATGGCCTCGGCTACCCACTCCGCATGCAGGGCCGAACGCCTGCAGCCCGTGAAGGCGGCAGGATTGTCGCGACCAGCCGCCGTTTCTCATCTCGCGGAGTGGTTCGGTTCGGCATGAGCGGGGATGCTCTGTCCGAGGTCCGGGAGGAAGCTGCAGCGGAAGGCACGAAGAACATCGCAGACAGCGCATACCTCGCAAAGCGGTCTCGACCGGTCTTGGCAATCCACGTCATCGCGCTTCTCGACAAGGGCACCGGTGATCTGCTCGACGAGCCACCGGTGACGGCATGGACCATCGGTTTTCCGACATCGCAGAAGAAGGGAAAGACGGTGAGTTACCAAGTGAACACGATCTGGTGGCAGCAGAACCGCGGCGAGATAGACGAGGAAGTGGGAGAGGCTCTTGACCGTGAAGAGTGACGATCCATGGTCGGACATTCCAATATCGTCGGCCGGCTCCAAGCTGAATGGTAGACTAGTCTCCGAAAGCAGGCCTTGGGAGATCTTTCGGGCGATCGACTATCTTGGACGACGCATCCTGTTCCTTGTTCACGCGCCGTCTTCGGCCTCCGGGATCGTGCTTCCGAAGATGGCCGGCCTTGACGTCGAGGCGCGTGTGCGGACCGAAGACGACAAGGCCATCATGTCCGTAACGTTAGAGAATGCCGATGACGGGGACATTTTCACGCGCTTCACGGATGACATCATCCAGACTGTCGCGTCCGCCGGTGACGAGGTGACGGCGGTCCAGTCCTTTGTCGGGCGGACATGGAAATGGCACGCACTACTCAAGGGCGGAAGGAGGGCAACTCTCAGCCGCGAGGCCCAACTTGGATTGATCGGCGAGCTGTGGACAATCCTGAATGTCATAACACCCGCAAGGGGTCTCGACACGGCTGTCGAAGGGTGGCGGGGCGCTCAGCTGGCCCCCAAGGACTTCGAGCTTTCCGATCTTTGCATCGAGTGCAAGTCGCGCGGTGCGGCGTCAAGGAACAATGTACGAATCACATCCGAGCATCAACTAGCTGATGTGCCCGGTCATCAAGTAATCCTGCTCGTCCACACCTTCGCATCCGCGAGCAAGGACGATGTGGGCAGCCTCGATCTGCATGGGATCGTCGAGCAGGCACGATCCGCGATCAAGTCCGACGCACCGCACGCCTCGAGGGCATTCGAAGCTTCCCTCGACGAGGCCGGATACGACGACACTCATGAATACGAGGTGATCGTCCTGCATCGCGCGTTCGATGCCTATCATGTCGAAGAAAGATTTCCGAGGATTACTCCCGGGAGTTACCCGGACGGTCCATTGGAGGTGGCCTACGACTTGCCACTTGCAGACCTCGCACCGTTCCATATGGGCGAACATGATTTCCAACGTCAGCTTGTAGGCGAAGGCTGAGACATGAGCGAAACAGACCAATATGCAGAAATGCTCCGCGAGGACGTCCGGTTGCTCTCCGAGGCGAACGGGACGTCGATGGAGGAAGCCTTCTTTGCCCGCGTGACCGACACGATAACCGGATCGGGTGAGATCGACGCCTTGGAATATTTCCATCACCGGGGAACGCAACAATCCGGCATCAGGGTGGATGGATGGGGTGGCGATCCCAAGAAGTCGAAGCAATTGACGCTTCTCGTCATAGATCATGCGGATGATCCGGATTCACCGACACTGACCGGTACCGAACTGAACAACCAGTTCAAGCGCCCGCTCCGGTTTCTCAAGGCGGCCCTAGATGAGGAATGGCGAGACCGGCTGGAGGAGACGTCGCCGGGGTTCGAGCTGGCCGACATGGTCGCGGCCCGCTGGGCATCGGTGAAGAAGATCCGGCTGCTCCTTCTAACAGATCGCAAGCTCAGTAGCCGCGTCGATGGGCGCGAGATGACAGAATTCATGGAACGTCCGGTCAGCTACAGTGTGTGGGATGTCACTCGACTCGAACGGATAGAGAGCTCCGCCATGGGACGCGAGGACATCATCGTCGATCTAGAACAGCATGGGGGCGCGATCCCGGTCCTTCCTGCCCACATGCCGAATTCACCGTACGAGGCCTATCTTGCGGCACTTCCGGGTCCGGCTCTCGCCTCGATCTATGATCGGTGGGAGGCGCGGCTTCTCGAGCAGAATGTGCGAGTGTTCCTGCAGGCACGTGGCAACGTGAACAAGGGTATCCGCAAGACGATCGAGGAGGACCCCGAGATGTTCTTCGCCTACAACAATGGGATCACGGCGACGGCCGATGCGGTCGAGATCGAACAGCGTGATGGCGCCCCGATGATGACCCGCCTGACGAACCTGCAGATCGTGAATGGCGGGCAAACCAGTGCCTCCATCCACGCGGCTCTGCGCGCGGGGAAGGACCTATCGAAGACGTTCATCCAGATGAAGCTGTCGATCGTCGATGCCGAGAAGGCAGAGAAGATCGTGCCGGACATCTCACGGTATGCGAATAGCCAGAACCGGATCGCGGCGGCGGACTTCTTCTCGAACCATCCTTTCCACGTCCGGATGGAGGAAGTTTCGCGTAGGCTCTACGCACCGGCGAAGGACGGGAATTTCACGCAGAGCCGCTGGTTCTACGAACGTGCCCGCGGCCAGTTCGCTGATCGCAGATCCCGCCTCACACCGTCGCAGCGCCGCAAGTTCGACCTCGAACATCCACGGGCACAGCTCTTCACCAAGACCGACTTGGCCAAGGCCGAGATGACATGGCGAGGTCGTCCCGAGATCGTGAGCCTTGGAGCGCAGAAGAACTTTGCTCATTTCGCGCACGCAATCGGAAAGGAATGGGACAAGCGCGACGAGGTGTTCTCCGAGGAGTGGTTCCGGAACGCGATCTCAAAGTTGATCATCTTCCGCAAGACCGAGCGGATCGTCTCGGACGCGGCCGGTTCCTGGTATACCGGCGGTCTCCGTGCAAACACGGTCTGCTATGCGATCGCCAAGCTCGTCCATGATGTCGAGGAACGGAAACAGTCGATCGACCTGAAGAAGATCTGGAATGAGCAGGATGTGCCCGACGAGCTGGTTGGTGTTCTCGACCAATACGGGGAGGCCATGCACATGCATCTCCTGTCTCCCCCGGCCGGTGGCAGCAATCCGACGGAATGGGCGAAGAGAAAGGCATGCGCCGAGGCCGCGATGAAAGTTGAACTGGAGTTCCGCAGCGACCTATCCGAAATACTGATCGGTACGGCGGAACGTCGCGAAAGGGTTGCCGAGGGGCGCAAAGATCAGCGCATGGTAGACGGTATACAGGCGCAGGCAACGGTTGCGGAGATCGGGTCGGATGAGTGGGCATACCTACGGGACTGGGCGCGCAAGTCAGGCATGCGTCTCACACCCACCGAGAATGGTATCCTAGAAGCCGCTACCCAGCTTCGGCTGCGGCCATTGTCGGAGGCACAGTCGATCAAGGCGATTGCTGTGATGGAGCGGGCGCGACAGCTAGGATATGCCGAGAGCAGATGCGGATAGCAAAAAAAAGCGATCATGGGTTGCTGCTCCGGCAATCGTCAGGCCGTTAAGTTAGTTTCCTCTGCGCCAGAGAAATTGGTTAATGGGTTCCAATTTGTATTATCAGTTAACAAGAATCCGCGGCGTACCTGATCTTAGGAACCTAAGAGATGACGTCATTTCCTGTTCTATTTGTGAAATTGAATTTCTTGGCCAGAGTCCTGTGAAATAGCTGCGCCCTTCGTCTTCGTTTTTTACCGATCACCCGGAACGTCCATTGAGCCATATTTCACTGAACGATTTCGCTGGGGCGTAGTCCCATCTGTCATTCACGCGGGCATTCTGATTATGGCCGATCAGTGCAGGGGGGTAAAACGAACCATCGAAAACGAGGTTCCTGCCATGCCACCGAAAACCATCTCCTACCCCGTCCGCCACACTCGGGAAGTCGCCGAGGAAATCGATGCGATCGCCGCCTCCAATGGGTTTGGTACGCGCGCGAAGTTCATGGTCCACGCGGCCCTCAACTACAAGAAGGAGGATGACGAGGCAGTCGCCGTCGAACTTGCCCGGATCAGCTTCGCCCTCCGCCAACTCGACCGGGCCGAGACCGGGCGCGTCCACCTGCTGAAGAGACGCAACATCCGCGAGATCGAGCGCACCGCACGCGCCGCCCTCACGGCCGTCATCGAACGGAACGTCGGATGAGGCGGCATACGACATTCCATGATCAAGCGGTCCCGATCATGACCTACCTCTCGAAGGACGGGATGATCCTGTCCGGTTCTCTTCCGGTCCGGACATGGCGGCAGGCCTGCGAGATGTTCCGGCCCTTCGAGGCACCCCAAGGTTGGGGCCTCGTTCACATGACCCTCTCGATGCCGGCCGACATCAGGCTCACCTTCGAGAGCTGGGTCGCCGTCGCGCGCCACACCCTGACCGCAAGCGGACTGCCGTCAGAGTTGGTGCCATGGACGATGTGGGGTGGGGAGGCCACCCGGTGCGATCATGTGCATATCGTCTCCGCGCGGCAGACCGCCACCGGCCGCGAGCTGGAGATGCCGACGTCAGTGGCCTTCACGGATTGGCTGGAGAGGGACCTGTGCCAGCGCCTGAACCTGCCGGAACCAAAATGGCGTCCCGATCCAAGGCTCGTCCTTGCGCCGCCGATCGCCAGGCGCGCTCGTAGGAACGCAGGACAGGCCGCCTGGTTCGCCTCCGACCTCAACGCTGCGATCAAGGCGGCCCGTCCGACGACCATGGGCGAACTGAACGACGCGTTGAGTGGCCGGAGTTCTCCCTGGCGCGTCGAACCATCGCCCGATCGGCCCGGGTTGCTGGTCCCGACCAATCTCCTGACCAGCAAGGGGGTGAACCCGCGGGATGCCGGGGTTGCCTTCTCGTCCCGCATGATCCTGCGGCGGTTCGCGCTCGCCGCCCGATTGAGACTGCTCGGCATAGCAATTCTGCTGCGTCGGGTCGCCGATCTGCTCCGAAACACTCCGAACCTCATAAATCAACCCGAAGGAACATCCGATGCCCAAAATGATCAGCGAGCACGACCTGACACATCGCAAGATCGACACCACGCGGGAGGACGTGCGGAAGCTCCACCCGCTCCTGCAGCTCCTGGACTCGGAGGAGACGGACGTGACGGTCGAATTCGCCGAACGGCTGATCGGTCTCCTGATCGACGTGGAGGAAAGGCTCTCGCAGCAGACGGACGCCTTCACCCGGCTGGCGGACAAGATGGACCGTCTCAGCGAGAAACTCGAGGAGATGCGGACCGATATCGCATTCCTGAAAGGCGTTCCCGAACGCGAGTAGATTGGGTTGCCGCGCTCTACCGGTCCGCCCGGAAAGAGGGGCTCCCCGTCCGTCATCGCTTCGCCGCCAGCGGATCGATCATCCTGATCATGGGACCGGATGACGCCCGGGCCGCCGTCGATCTGATCGCCTGCGAGATCGTCGATGGAGCGGGCCAGACCGGAGACGAGTGGAAGACGTTCATCCAGACCTTGGGGGAGGCGACGGGATCCCGCATCTTCAGGGAAAGCCGATCGCCTGAATCGGAACTGAAAGCCGAAGACTCTCCCGAACCCTTCTGATCAGAAGAGCCGGGGCAGCTGCTCGATCGCGGCGACCTTCAGTCTCATCGGGGCTTCTCCGCGATAGACGGCGGTGTTCACGTCCTCGGTTTCCGATTTCACGTGGCCGACGAGATCGAAACGCGTTGCGCCGAGGACGTCAGAGTTGAACAGGAAGAAATCGTTCACGTAGTGCCGCATTGAATGCATGCAGAGCTTCCTCGGATTTCCGTCCAGTCTGCGCTTTAGCGACGTGCTCCACATATGGTCGATGCTGGCTCCGAACTTCTTGACCATCAATGCGGGGTCAGGGACATCCGCCCGGGCCGATCCCTTTTGCGGTTTTGGAACGACATCCGGGAACAAGAGACCGTGGCCGCGACGCTGCATATCGCTTGCATGGTCCAGCAGGCCAAGCTCGATCAGGTGCGGGTGGATCGGAACGACACGGGTCTTCTTGTACCGAGGATCCGTCTCGCCCTGTTCCTCCCCCTTCAGGCCCCGGTACTTGTTTGCCTGAATGACGATGCATGCGTGTCTCTCGATCTCCTGCACATCTGTCGCCTCGAGCCCTGCGATTTCCGCGCGGCGGGCGCCGGTGTAGGCGAGGATGAGCGGAATCCAATACCGCGAATCTTTCACGATCACCGTACCGGGCTTGTGACGGTCACCCTTGCTCCGTGCGCCCTGCCAGAGGCTGTGTCCGAACACCGTGGTCAACTCTGGCAGGGTAAACACTGATCGCTGATTGTGCCGGGATCCCTTTCCCTTGGCCTTTGGCTTAATTTTCTTGACGTTCAGGTCGCCATCCTGCGGATGTCCCTCCGACGCCGCGCGCTCAAGGAGCAGTTCGATCGACTTGACGTGCCTCTGCCGTGTCGTGACCCCGAGGCCCTGCCTGTCCTTGGGAAGGAGCCGTGCTTGCTGCATGATCTCTTCGATCGATTTCTGGCCGTCTGATGCGGATTTCATGAAGTTCGTCGGAAAACGCGTCAGGACATCCCGGAACCCGGACAGGTGGTGCTGTCGGATCTCGTCTACCCGCTGCACTCCGGATATGAGGCAGAAGAGCCTGACGCTCGTGGCGCGCTGCGCGATCGTCTCGGGTGAAAAGCCTTCCGTGAGGGCCATGCGCCAGAACACGCTCGCGATGTCGGCGCCGTCTGACACTGGTTCATGGCTCGAGGCGACGGCCTTTGCCTGCTCCTGCTGCAAACACAACGCGTCATTCGTCAGGGTTCCGGAAACTTCGCCCACACCTTCGGTGAACGCTGCGCGGGACGGGGGCGATGCGGCTTGCTCGGTCGAAGATGAGGATCTTTCGATGGAAGGAACCGCGATGGTCTGCGTCGCTGAAAATTCCGCCGGCGCTGGTGGTCCTGCAGGCGCGACCGGTTCCGTGGTGGTCCATGGCGCAATCGCGCTGCCTTCCACGAGTTTCCTTGCCTGTTCCGAAAAAGCGTTGACGCGCAACTTCGCGGCATCTTCGTGGGCTCCGAGGGCCGCCAACCGTGCATGCAGATAGGCCTCGATAATCTGGCATTCATGCTCACGGGAGCCGGGCTTCGCGCCGGTCACGGCCTCGAACTCCGCAAAGAGCTTCCGACGCATCTCAGACGACTTCAACGCCGACGCCTCATGCGCATGAAGCGAAACGGCCGCCTCGACGTCTTCTACGGACCAGGACGCATCGAGACGCACAGGCGGAAAAGCCGTGTTCAACCCATCGATTAGCAGGGCCTCCAAGACGACCCGCTGAACGGGCGTTGTTGCGTGCGATGCCTTTCTCCGCCCCGCGTACGCTTCCATTCGCTGGCTGCGCCTGACGCGGTTGATGGTGTCCAGCAGACGCGCTCGCATGTAGTGCGCGATCACCTCCTCGGGGAGCGGGTCGATGATGAAGATGAAGTCGTCCAGCACGGCGTCGAACTCTGTTATCAGTGTTCTGAGCCACGTATGCGCCGTTTTTGGGTCTGTCGTCCCCAAGGCGATGCGCACTGGGCCGATAGATGTGGATAACCCCGGAATACGCCGCCGGAAATGGAAGTGGCGACCGCTTTGGTAAAGGTAGCTATGAGATGGCATGACGCCCTCCGTCTGGAGGACACCCGAGCCCGACCTTGTGCGCCCGAAGTGCGCGCCGTGTGACATCTGTGTGCCACCGGAACGCTAAACCGGGCGAAAACCGCCGGAGGTAAATCCGAAAATTATACGTTTTCAGTATCTTGAGGGGAAATTGGCTCCGGCGGTAGGGATCGAACCTACGACCAATTGATTAACAGTCAACTGCTCTACCGCTGAGCTACGCCGGAACGGTTTGCGCCGTATAGCAAGGGCGATTCAGGTCGTCCAGAGGGATTTACGCGGCGGAGCGGAAAAAATTGCGGGCCGGTCAGAGGCGGGCGAACCGGGTGTCTCCGTTCAGGGGATCAAGCGGTTGGACACGGGATTTCCCCATCAGATCAATGAGATGGGCAAGGACGTTACGCATGGCGGCGGGCAGCAGCGCGGGCGGCGTGTCGGTATAGACGATGCGGGCGATCTGGTCGGCCGTTGCCGGACCCGCGTCAAGGGCGCCGAGGATGGCCGCTTCGCGTGTCATCCGGTGATCCACCAGCCATCGCAGCCGCGCGTGCGGATCGGCAATGGGCGCGCCGTGGCCGGGGTAGAACACCCGCCAGTCCCGCTGCATGAGCTTTGTGCAGGAGGCCATGAAAGCCGTCAGGTCGCCGTCCGGCGGGGACACGAGCGAACTGGCCCAGCCCATCACGTGGTCCGCTGTCAGGCAGGCGTCGCCAAACCCAAGGCTGATATGGTTGCCCAGATGACCGGGAGTGTGGATGACCTCCAGTCGCCATCCGGCGCCTGTGATCACATCG
This sequence comes from Tateyamaria omphalii, assembly GCF_001969365.1. Classification (NCBI taxonomy): domain Bacteria; kingdom Pseudomonadati; phylum Pseudomonadota; class Alphaproteobacteria; order Rhodobacterales; family Roseobacteraceae; genus Tateyamaria; species Tateyamaria omphalii. The sequence goes on from NZ_CP019312.1 coordinate 1,323,337, forward strand.
CCATCCGCGACTTGTTGATCGGGGGCGAACCCTGTATCAATGCCCTCCCCACCGCCCGAAAGCCCTGAATCCGCGAGGCGCTGCATGACCGCACTGCGCCCGGCTGTGGGCCCGCCAAAGGCCAGCACAGGCGCACCGGTTGCCTGCGCCAACGGGTAGGCGAGGGGGGAATGGTCGAGATGGCTGTGCGTAACGATGATGTGCGAGACGCGCTGGCCGGGTCCAACCGCGCCGAGGAGTGCGTTCAGATGCGCCGCGCTGTCCGGCCCCGGATCGACCACGGCAAGGGCCGTGTCGCCCACCAGATAGGTGTTCGTGCCACGATAGGTCATCGGCGACGGGTTCGGGGCCAGGATGCGGCGCAGGCCCGGCTCCAGCACCTCGGCGACACCGATGGGCGGATCAAAATCATCTGGCGGCTGCATGGCGTCTTTCGTCCCCGTTCCCGGCCCGATAGGGTCTAGCCCATGTCCTTTGCCTGGCTCAAACACTATATGCCGCGCGGCATCTACGCGCGGGCGGCGCTGATCCTGCTGTTGCCGGTGGTGGTGGTGCAGATCGTGGTGTCCGTCCTTTTTGCGCAGCGCCATTTTGAGGGCGTGACCGTGCAGATGGCCGACACGGTCGAGCGTGAGATCAGGCTTGTCCTGCAAGAGCTGGCCGACCTGCCTGCGGACGCTGACCTGCAGTTTGCCGTGGCCGATGTGGCCGATCCGCTCGACATGGGTGTGGAGCGCATTCCCGCCAGTGACCTGGACGCGCCCAACAGGCGGGACTGGGACGATTTTTCGGGCCTGGTCGTGATCCGCCGCCTGAGCGAACAGGTGCCTGACATCCGGTCCTTTGACCTGACAGGCGGCGCGACGGTTCGGCTGGCGGTCGCGTCCGACGCAGGCCCGGTGGCCATCACCTTTGACCGGCGGCGCATTTCGGCCCGCAACCCGCACCAGTTGCTTGTCTACATGGTGTTCTTTTCGGTCCTGACGACGATGGTGTCCTTCATCTACCTGCGCAACCAGCTGCGGCCCATCCGGCGGCTCGCGCGCGCGGCAGAGGCGTTCGGGCGGGGGCGCAACATGCCCTACACACCCGGCGGCGCGACGGAACTGAGGGCCGCCGGCACCGCCTTTGTCGACATGCGCAACCGGATCGAGCGGCAGATCGAAACACGCACGCTGATGCTGTCGGGGGTCAGCCACGACCTGCGCACGCCGCTGACCCGGATGCGGCTGTCGCTGTCGATGCTGGATGATGACGAGCGCAAGGCGCTTGAACAGGATGTCGACGACATGCAGGGGATGATCGACGCCTTCCTCGACTTTGCCAAGGGGGACGGTGAGGGCGAGCCCGAGCGCACCGACCCCATCGCGCTGGCCACCACGGTGGTCGAGGACGCACAGCGCGCAGGCCAACCTGTGACATTGAAAGAGGTCGAAGGGCAGGGCACCGTGCGCCTGCGCCCGCTGGCCATGCGCCGCGCGCTGGACAATCTGGTGTCCAACGCGGTCCGCTACGGCGGGCGGGCCGAAGTCTCTGTGCGGATCACCGACAAGTCCCTGCGCTTTCGGGTTGAAGATGACGGCCCCGGTATTCCCGAGGATCAGCGCGCCGACGCCCAACGCCCCTTTACCCGGCTGGACCTGGCGCGCAATCAGGACAAGGGATCGGGGGTGGGCCTTGGCCTTGCCATCGCGACAGACATCGCGCGGGGTCATGGCGGCACGCTCAGGCTGGGGCGCAGCAGCGCCCTGCGTGGGCTGCGCGCCGACATCGTGATTGCCCGCTGACCTGCCGCAGCGGCACGCTTGCCGCATGGGCCAAACCGGGACTTACTGGCGGCGACACAGAAACAGGAGCGCCCCACATGACCCCCTATGACATGATCCGCGACCAGCTGGGCAAGGCGGTGCCCTTTGCCAATCACGTGGGGATCGACCTGATCGAGGTGGGCGACGGGCTGGGCGTCGCGGCGCTTGACCAGCGGCCGGAGACGTCGAACCATATCCAGACCCAGCACGCGGGGGCCATGTTCACGCTGGGTGAGGCGGCGTCGGGCGCAGCCCTTGCGGGTGCGTTCGGTCCGATGATCTTTCAGGCCCGGCCCGTGGCCTCGGGTGCGCAGATTTCCTACGTCAAGATTGCCAAGGGGCGGCTTGAGGCGCACGCCAAAACCGAACGGCCCGGGTCCGACCTGGTCAAGGAACTGCAAGAGGTCGGCAAGACCGCCTTCGACATCAATGTCGATATTCGCGATGCGGAGGGTGATACGGTGGTGACGATGACCGTCGGCTGGCATGTGCGCAAGGCGTAGGGTCTTCGGCGAATGTGGTAGGCCCGGCAGGACTTGAACCCGCAACCAAAGCGTTATGAGCGCTCTGCTCTAACCAATTGAGCTACAGGCCCGCCATGCCCGATGGGTATGCGGCACGCAGCGTGGCGTCAAGACGTCCGTTGCACCCACGCGCCTGTTCGTCTAGCAGATGCGCAACCAGCGGACAGGGGCAGATCGGGGACAGCAATGGCGCAGGGCAAGAACGGGATGACATATGCCGAGGCGGGCGTGGATATCGACGCCGGCAACGCGCTGGTGGACCGCATCAAACCGGCCGCAGCGGCCACGAAACGGCCCGGCGTCGCCTCGGGTCTGGGCGGCTTTGGTGGGCTTTTTGACCTCAAGGCTGCGGGCTTTGTCGACCCGGTTCTGGTGGCGGCCACCGACGGGGTCGGCACCAAGCTGCGCATCGCGATCGACACCGGCAATGTGGACGGTGTGGGCGTCGATCTGGTGGCCATGTGCGTGAATGATCTGGTCTGCCAAGGGGCGGAGCCGCTGTTTTTCCTCGACTATTTCGCCACCGGCAAGCTGGAACTGGACCAGGCCGCGCGCATCATCGAAGGGATCGCGCGGGGCTGTGAGGCGTCTGGCTGCGCCCTGATCGGGGGTGAGACGGCAGAGATGCCGGGCATGTACCCGGCGGGTGATTTCGACCTTGCGGGCTTTTCCGTGGGCGCGATGGAGCGGGGCACGGCGCTGCCCGCTGACGTGGCCGAGGGCGATGTGCTGCTGGGCCTTGCATCGGACGGGGTGCATTCCAATGGCTATTCGCTGGTGCGCAAGATTGTCCACACCTCTGGCCTGGGCTGGGACGATGCCTGCCCTTGGGGTGAGGGGACGCTGGGCGCGGCCCTGCTGACGCCCACGCGGCTCTATGTCAAGGCGGCGCTGGCCGCGATCAAGGCGGGTGGCGTGCACGGGTTCGCGCATATCACCGGCGGTGGCTTGACCGAGAACCTGCCGCGCGTGCTGCCCGAGGGGCTGGCCGTGGCGGTTGATCTGGACACATGGACGCTGCCCCCCGTTTTCCAGTGGCTGGCGGCCCAAGGCGGGATGGATCAGGCCGAGATGCTCAAGACCTTCAACGCAGGGATCGGCATGGTCGTGGTTGTGGACCATGCGTCCGAAGCCACCGTGACCCGGGCGCTCGAAGCCGAGGGCCAGCGCGTCACGCGCATCGGCACGGTTGGCACGGGGCAGGGCGTTACCTATACCGGATCGCTTCTTTGAAAAAACGCGTCGGGATTTTCGTGTCGGGCGGCGGCTCGAACATGCGGGCGCTGGTCGAGGATATGGGTCGCGATCATCCGGCCGAACCGGTGGTGGTGGTGTCCAACAATCCGCACGCGCGCGGCATTACCTGGGCGCAGGATGCGGGTCTTGCCACTGTCGTGGTCGACCACTACCCCTTCGGCCGCGATCGTGCGGCGTTCGAGGCCGCGATCACCGAAGCGCTTGCGCCCCACGACCTGGACCTCATCTGCCTTGCGGGGTTCATGCGCGTGCTCACGGCCGGGTTCGTGACGCACTGGCGCGACCGGATGCTCAACATCCACCCGTCGTTGCTGCCCAAGTATCGCGGCTTGCACACCCACGCGCGCGCGCTTGAGGCGGGCGATACGGAACATGGTTGCACCGTTCACCTTGTCACGCCCGAACTGGATGACGGCCCGGTGCTGGGCCAGGTGCGGGTGCCCATCCATGCGGGTGACACGCCCGACGACCTCGCGGCGCGTGTTCTGGTGCAGGAACACAGATTGTACCCGGCTGTGCTGCGCCGCTATGCCGCCGGAGACCGCGCGCCCCTGATGCTCTAGCCACCGCTCGCGAGTTGGTGTAGGACCAAACAACCAGACGGTGAAAAGCAACAAAAAGAACCGCATATGAGAACCATCACGACAACGGACGCGCTGGCCGAATTCTGTACCCGGGCCCGCGCCCACCCGTATGTGACTGTCGACACTGAATTCCTGCGCGAACGCACCTATTACTCCAAACTCTGCCTTGTGCAGCTTGCGATGCCCGGCACGGAGGACGACACCGCCGTGTTGGTCGACCCGCTGGCCAAGGGCCTGTCGCTTGAGCCGCTCTACGCGCTTTTCCGCGACACATCGGTGGTCAAGGTGTTCCACGCCGCGCGCCAGGACCTCGAGATCTTCTATGTCGATGCCCAGGTCTTTCCCGAGCCGCTTTTTGACACCCAGGTCGCCGCCATGGTCTGCGGATTTGGCGAGCAGGTGGGCTATGAGACCCTCGTGCGCAAGATTGCCAAGCAGCCGCTGGACAAGACATCGCGCTTTACCGACTGGTCACGCAGGCCGTTGACGGACGCGCAGAAAACCTATGCCATCGCGGACGTGACCCATTTGCGCCAGATCTATGAATTCCTGGCCGCCAAGCTGGCCGACAGCGGGCGCGCGCGCTGGGTGTCCGAAGAGTTGCAGATCCTGCTCAGCCCCGACACCTACATCATCGACCCCGAACACGCCTGGAAACGGGTCAAGACGCGCACCAATTCCGCCCGCTTTCTGGCCGTGGTCAAGGAACTGGCCGCGTTCCGCGAGGCACATGCGCAGTCCCGGAACGTGCCGCGCAACCGGGTGTTCAAGGACGACGCGCTGGTGGAACTGGCCAGCAACAAACCCAAAAGCTACGAAGACCTGGGCCGCTCACGCCTGCTGTTGCGCGAAGCGCGCAAGGGCGACATTGCCGATGGGATCCTCGCTGCCGTCAAACGCGGGGTCGAGATGGACCCCGACACCATGCCGCGCCCCGACCGATCGCGTGAAAAGCTGCAGGTGAACCCCGCGCTTGCCGATCTGCTGCGGGTCCTGCTCAAGGCCAAGACGGAAAGCGCCGGTGTCGCGGCGAAGCTGATCGCCTCAGCCGCCGACCTCGACGCGCTGGCGGCAGGGGTGCGGGACGTGCCCGCGCTCAAGGGGTGGCGGTCGGAAGTGTTCGGCACGGATGCGCTGCGGCTCTGCGACGGGCAGGTGGCTCTGACAGCCAAGGGCGCCGACGTTCAGATCATCCCGCTGGACTGACCGGGACCGCACCGGGGCGGATCAGCGGCGGGTGGTGGATTGCGCGTTGCGCCGCCCTTCGACCCGGATCACACGGATCTCGGCCAGCTCCTGATCGGTCAGACGGCGCGCCGCCGTAACCGTGCGCACGCGCTGGCTGAGCGTGCGGGTCGGGCGATCTGTGTGAATGGCGCGCATCTGATAAGTCAGCACCCCATCGACCGGCACGTTTTCGTCGCTTTCGGTGGTCAGACGCACGTCATAGGCGCGGTCTTCGTCCACAATCCCGGTGGCGCGAACGATGGCCCCGCCGGGCACGCGCTCGATCACCAGATCGGTGACCTGGTCGATGGGGGTGCCCACATAGATGTCCGCCTGCTCACGCAGGTTCGAAAACAGGCCCACGCGGGTCTGTTCGGGGATCAGGGGGTTGGTGGCGGCGCGCGGATCGGGCTGGACGGGTTCGGACCGGCTGCCGCCAAACCAGTTGAACGGGTTCACCCGGCTGTCACGAACCGTGGCGCAGGCCGACAGGGTCAGGGTGGCCACCAAAAGGGCTGGAAGGATCTTGGGCATCATCCGCTCGCGTCTCTGCTTTTGGCAAGTGTGGTAACGGATGCGGCGGCACTTGAAAAGCATCCTTTGCCGCACTGGACCTTTGGCGTGCGGGGGCCTAGGTGACAGGCAACACCGATCACACCCGAGGGCCGCAGATGGCAACGCCGAGTTTCGAAGAGATTGTCGAGGATTTCGAGTTCCTGGAAGATTGGGAAGACCGCTATCGCTATGTCATCGAACAGGGCAAGGCGATGGATCCGCTTGAGGACGCGCTCAAGGTGCCGGCGACCAAGGTGGACGGTTGCGCCAGCCAGGTCTGGCTGCACCCGCAGGTCGAGAACGGGGTGTTTCGCTTTGACGGTGACAGCGATGCGATGATCGTCAAGGGGCTGATTGCGGTGCTGCGGCGCTTGTATAATGGGCTGTCATTGGCCGAGGTGCGCGCCGTCGACGCGCGGGCAGAGATGGCCCGGCTGGGGCTCAATGATCACCTGTCCGCCCAGCGGTCAAACGGGCTGCGTGCGATGATCGAGCGTATTCAACTGGTGGCTGCTGCCTGATCCAAAGGGCGCTGCGCGACGCGATTCATTTTTCCTGATTGGGGCGCTGCCCCAAACCCCGTGGTATTTCTGGTCAGAAGAAGCGATCAGAGGCGCGCGAGTGTCTTGTGCAGGTCGCCGTAGCCGGTAATGCGGCGCTCGAATGTCAGGCCCAGCCGGTCGGCGGCGGCGCGTGCCTTTTCCGTCAGGTCGGGGTTGTCCGTTTGCGCCTGGTAGACGAGTTTTTCGTAATTGCCGAAATACATGTCCCGCAGTTCGGGGTGCCGGTCGAGGCCCATGGGTTTGATCACGAAGGCGTCGAATTGGCGCACCAGAAAGTCGGTGAGGTAAAAGGTGGTGATTTCACTTTCACTTTGCGCTGCAAAGCGTTCATTTCCTTCGAAAAAGCTGTAGCAATGTGGGCCTGCGATCATCTCGACGCCCATGTCCGCGCAGGCTGCTTGCAGCTGCCCGCCGGTGCCGCAATCGGCATAGACGACAAAGATGGTGTCGTACCTATCGCTGTGTTTGGTCACGCTGTCGCGCACGGCTTGCGTGATCTGATCCGGGTAGAGGTGGAGTTTCGCCGGCAGACAGGTCAGGTCCATGTGCTCCCAGCCATTCGCGGCCTTGAGGTCCAGAATCTCGCGCGCGAGGGCGCCGCAGGCGATGAGGAGGATGCGCCCTGCGCCCGTCGCCGCCATGCCCTCTTCCGTCAGTGCCGCGTCGGTCAGCGCCACTTGATTGAACAGCCCATGCTCGGCGTCTGATCGCGCGGGCCAACCCCTGTCTCTGCAATATGGCGCATGGCGTTGAGCAGGTCCGGTGTGCGGTCCTTGGCATCGCCCATGCGCACGTCATCCAGCCGTCCGCGATATTGCAGAAGGCCATCGGCGCTGAAGCCAAAGAAATCCGGCGTGCACACGGCGCCATAGGCGCGGGCGACAGACTGGTCCTCATCAATCAGATAGGGGAAATCGAAGCCGTGTTTTGCGGCAAAGCCCGGCATCCTGTCCGGCGCATCGGCCGGGTAGGCGACGTAGTCGTTGGCGTTGATCGCAACCACGCCGATACCCTCTGCCTGCAAGGTCTTGGCGTCCATTGCCAGCCGGTCTGCGATGGCAACGACATAGGGGCAGTGGTTGCAGATGAACGCCACCAGGATGCCGTTCCGCCCCAAAAGATCGTTCAGATCGTGCATCTGTCCATGGGCGTCGGGCAGTCGGAACGGCGGCGCAGCATCGCCAAAGTCACAACCGGGCGTTTCAAGCAGCATGTCGTCCTCCGGATGTCGGGGGCGACAGGGTTATCCCGCCGCCAGTTGATTGTGTTTGCGCGCCACGAATTCCTTGGCCGTTTCCACCGCTACGGCCGCGTCTCGGCAATAGGCGTCCGCGCCGATGGCTTTGCCGAACTCTTCGTTCAGCGGTGCGCCACCGACCAGCACGATATAGTCATCGCGAATGCCCTGTTCGACCATCGTGTCGATCACGACTTTCATATAGGGCATCGTGGTCGTGAGCAGCGCCGACATGCCCAGGATGTCCGGCCCTTCCTTCTCGATGGCGTCGAGATAGTTTTCGACCGGATTGTTGATACCCAGATCGACCACTTCGAACCCGGCGCCCTCCATCATCATCGACACGAGGTTCTTGCCGATGTCGTGGATATCGCCCTTGACCGTGCCGATCACCATCTTGCCCACGCGCGGTGCGCCGGTCTCGGCCAGCAGGGGTTTGAGGATGAACATCCCGCCCTTCATCGCGTTGGCGGCCAGCAGCACCTCGGGCACGAACAGGATGCCGTCGCGGAAGTCATGGCCCACGATGGTCATGCCGCCCACCAGTGCCTTGGTCAGGATGTCATAGGGCGCCCAGCCCCGTTCGAGCAGGATATTGACCGCCTCTTCGATCTCTTCCTTGAGACCATCGTACAGGTCGTCGAACATCTGCTGGACCAGCTCTTCGTCATCCAGCTCGGACAGGATGATGTCGTCTTCTTCGGACATGGTGCAATCCTTTTGCATGGGTGCCGGACCCGGTGCCTATTTTCCAATATATCGTTCAGAATGTCGCACCCGGACTGTCCGGATTGCGACATGGCCCGCATCTGGTGCGACGCGGATGCGCTGTTTTGTGTGCCGTTGCATGCCGGAAAGACCTTGGGTCATGGCGGGGCACTGGCCAATGTTCCCGTTGTGTTCTAGTGTCGCGCCATGAAACCCGACCTGCAAAGCCATCGACCAAAGGCGCGCGGTGCTGTGACCAACGCGGTCAGCCGTTACGAGCCTGTGACGCGGCACGCCGAAGCCGACGGTTGGGACCGGGACGACGATCTGCCCACCCTGCGGACGGAGGTCAGTGTCGAACGGCCCCGCAGCCTCATCACCTACAACCGATCGCCCGATCTGCCCTTTGACCGGTCGATCAACCCCTATCGCGGGTGCGAACACGGCTGCGTCTATTGCTTTGCACGGCCCAGTCACGCCTACCTTGGCCTGTCGCCGGGGCTGGATTTCGAAACAAAGCTGGTGGCGCGTCCCGACGCGCCGGATGTGCTGCGGGCCGAACTGGCACGCAAGAGCTACAAACCGGCGCCCATCGCGATCGGCACGAACACCGACCCCTACCAGCCGATCGAGCGGGATCACGGCATCATGCGCGCCTGCCTCGAGGTGCTGGAGGCCTGCAACCACCCGGTCGCCATCGTGACCAAGGGCACGCTGATCGAGCGGGATATCGACATCCTTGCCCGAATGGCGCGGCGCGGGCTGGCGCGGGTGGGCATCTCTGTCACCACGCTGGATCCAGACCTCTCGCGCCGGATGGAGCCGCGGGCGCCCAACCCCAAGCGCCGGCTTACCATGATCCGGCGGCTGGCCGAGGCGGGCATACCGGTGCGCATAATGGCGTCGCCCATGGTGCCCGCGCTCACCGACCCGGAACTGGAAGCGATCCTCGACGCGGGCAAACAGGCGGGGGCCCGCACCGCCAGCTGGATCATGCTGCGGCTCCCGCGCGAGGTCTCTCCGCTCTGGCAGGAATGGCTCGCCGTGCACAATCCCGACCGGACGGGCCGCGTCATGAGCAAGCTGCGCGACATGCATGGCGGGCGCGACTACGACGCGCGCTGGGGTCACCGCATGCGGGGAACGGGGGCCTATGCCGAACTGGTGCAACATCGCTTCAAAATCGCGCTCAAACGCCTCGGATTGCGGGAAACCGCGCCGCCCATGCGCACGGACCTCTTCCGGCCCCCGGCACAAGACAGCGCACAACTCAGCCTGTTCTAGGCGGCGCGCCGGCCGCGACGCTTGCGGACAGGCCGCCCGCCATCATCGCCCGTACCATCACTGGCCGACGAAAACGCCCCCAGGGCCGCCACGATCTGATCCAGCGTGGGCGCAGGGCCAATGGGCCGTTCATCGAGGGCGGCGCGCATCGTCTCCAAATGCGCGGGCGTTGTGCCGCAACAGCCACCGATCACCTTGGCCCCGCAATTGCGGGCCATCTCGGCATAATCGGCCATCAATTCCGGCGTGCCGTCATAGTGGATATGGCCGTCGTGATACTTGGGAATGCCCGCGTTGCCCTTGGCCACGATGGGCAACTCGGTGCCCGTCGCGGCAAAGCCCAAGACGGTGCGCAGCAAATCAGACGCCCCCGTACCGCAATTGGCGCCAAAGGCCACGGGCGGAAAGTCCAGACCGGCCACCAAAGCGACCATATCAGTGCTGGTGACACCCATCATGGTCCGCCCCGCCGTGTCGAAACTCATTGTTCCGACCCAGGGCAACCCGGCAAGGGCAAACCCTTCTGCCGCCGCCGTATACTCCTCGGGCGCCGAGATTGTCTCCAACCACCCGATATCGGCGCCACCCGCCTTCAGCCCGGCGGCGGTCTCGTGAAACATCTCGACAGCATCGGCATGGGTCAGAGCGCCCACAGGTTCCATGATCTCTCCGGTCGGGCCAACGGATCCGGCGACCAACACCCGGCGACCCGCCGCATCCGCCACATCCCGGCCAATCTCGGCCGCGATCCTGCTCAACTCAAAGGCCCGATGCCCCGCGTCATGCAGCTTCAGCCGCGATGCGTTTGCACCGAATGAGTTGGTCAGGAACACATCGCTGCCTGCATCGACAGCACCCTTGTAGAGGGCGCGCACCTTGGCGGGCTCCTCCTCATTCCACAGCTCCGGCGCATCGCCTGACATCAAGCCCATGGCGAACAGGTTCGTGCCGGTGGCACCATCGGCCAACAGCGTGCCTTTTTCAGCCAGAAGGGTGGTCAGTGGATCGGACATGGTCAAAACCTCTCGCGCGCGATGATTTTCTCGTGTCTCACGCGGCTGAAGGTGAGGCCAGTTCATAATTCTCATCTTCTTGATGAGGTGCGCTTGCATTCGCATCCGGCAAAGGACCCGGCGCACGAACGCTTCGGGCGATGTCCGCCAACCCAAGCGCCAGCGCAAACCAGCTTGGCGCCGCCGCATATCGCGGCACCCAACGCGGTGCAAAGGCGGACTTGAACTGGCGCAAACCCGTGCCCCCGGCGTGGAGCATGGCCCGCTCTGCCGCCCACCGCCACGCCGCACGGGCCGGGTCGGGGCACGCAATGACAGAGGCAAGGCTGACTCGCGTCACACCCATCGCCTGCGCCTCCTGCAATGCGTGATGGACAAGGGCCTGCATCGTGCCATCGGGCGCGGCATCGCTGTGGCGCATGATGTCCAGGCACCAATCGCGCGAACCACGGTGGAACGTCGCAAAGGCGACCAATATGTTACCTGAATAAGCGCTCACAACCCATTGTCTTGAAACGTAATCGGGGCAATATCGTCCCATGCTTCCGCCCCGGGCCATCCCGCACCGCGCTTGCCAATCGGCATCCAGTTGCGCTGCGGCATCCGGATCGGGCAACAGGTTCGACCGCACAATGATCCCGGCCCTGTCGGCTGCGCGCAGCTTGCGGCGCAACCGCCCGCGCGATGGGCTCGCAATGTCGTAATCGGCCAGATCGACGATGGCGTCATTGGCAATATGCAGCACCGCCCAGCCTGCCTGCCGCGCCATGCGCGCCAACCGCGCTCCGCATTTGTAGACGACGGGCACACGCCCGTGCCGCGCCGCGACCTGCTTCAAGCCCTTCAGCGCGTCCTTCCTCAGCCGCGGCGGATCGGTGAACAGCGTCTCGGTTTGTGCCGTCCGCCAGATCGGGGCGGGGGCGCAGCCTGCCGTCTCGATTCTTCCGCCGTTTTGCCGCAGGGCCTGCACCTCACTGCGCGGCATGCGCTGCCAGTCAGACGCATGGGCGACACTGCGGTGCGGCGCGGGCAGAGGGCGCAACATCGCAGCCATGGCAATGCAGGCGGGTGCCGCATAATATACGATGCGAAAGGCCAGAATGGCCGCAAGAACACCGGCCTCTGCGGCCAGGGGCAGCGCAGAGACAAGCACCAGTTCGAACGGGCCAACGCCGCCCGGCGTGTTCGACATCAAGCCGCAGCCAAGCGCCACCATGAACAGCGGCAGAACGGTCAGGAAGCTCAGGGTGCCAGCCGGCAGCAGGACCCAAAGCGCTGCCGCTGCCAGCACCATGTCGATCATCGCCCAGAACAGGATCGCGCCCGACACCCGCAGGCTGGGCAACGGTATGCGGTGTTTGCCGACCCGCAGCGTCGGACACCAGAAAAGCAGCGCGGCACCGACAGGCAACAGGATCAGCGCAGCCAGCGACAGCGCCATCGTCCAGGCCGGCGCAGGCAGAAGCGCGCAGATCAGACCCGTCACGCAGGCCCACGCGATCACAAAGCTGAGCGAGACAAAGGTGGACAATTTCAATGCCTGTCCGGCGCCCATCTCGGGCAACATGCGCCAGCGCGCCACTGCGCCGGATACCAGCCCGAAGCCGACGGTTTGCCCGATTGCGATGCCCACGGCACCGGTGATCCGCCCGCGGCGCGCGGACACGTCCGTGCCCAATGTCCGATGCGCCTGCACGTCATATTGCGCCACGGCCAGGAAACTGCCCGCGGTCAAAAGCGCGGCCAGGGTCCATTGCAACGCCGTGATGTCGGCCAGTTGGCGGGGCAGCGTCGCGACCACATCCATGGGCACCTGCCGGGCCAAAAGCGTGGCGCAGCCGATCAGGATCAGGATCGGAAAGCTGATACGCAGCGCCGCCCGCCAGACGACCACGGCCCGTGATCTATACATTTGCGTTACCCCCGTCCCAAACGCCCGCACAGACAGTTAGGGCGTCTGGGTAAGTCAAGTGTTAACGCGGCTGAAGGACGTGCAGACAATACAATTCAAACGGGCGCGCACCGTGCAGGATGCGCGCCCGATTTACTTTAACGTCTTACGGTACCATACCGCAGTTATTCGATTTCTTTCATCAGCTGCGCTTTGGCTTCTGCCATCAGCTCAACCATTTTCGCGCGAATTGTCGCTTCTTCCGCCTTGGCGCCCAGATCGCCGGACACCTTGCGGTACACATCCTCATCGCCCGCTTCCTCGAAGTCGGATTTGACCACTTCCCGGGCATATTCCGCCGCCTCGTCTCCCGTCTTGCCCATCAGCTCTGCGGCCCAGAGGCCCAAGAGCTTGTTGCGGCGGGCGTCGGCCTTGAATTGCATTTCGGCGTCATGGGCGAACTTGTTTTCAAATGCGTTTTCGCGATCGTCAAAGGTGCTCATCGGCTCCCCCCTCATTGGCAATGTTTCCGTATCAGATAGGCAGGCACGCATGGCCCATGCAACCCCATTGCTTGCGGCATTTGGGTCGATTGCTTATGAGGTGCCCATTGCAGGGCAGACTCAGCCGCCCGCACACGCGAAAGGACGCCCATGGCGCGACGCAAAAAGATTTACGAGGGCAAGGCCAAGATTCTCTACGAAGGTCCCGAGCCCGGCACGGTTGTTCAGTATTTCAAGGATGACGCCACCGCCTTCAACGCCCAGAAAAAGGACGTGATCGAGGGCAAGGGCGTGCTGAACAACCGTTTGAGCGAATTCTTCATGACGGGCCTCGGCCAGATCGGCGTGCCGACGCACTTTCTCAAGCGTCTGAACATGCGCGAGCAGCTGGTGCGGTCCTGTGAGATCGTGCCGCTTGAGATCATCGTGCGCAACTATGCGGCCGGCACCATGAGCGAGCGGTTGGGGATCGAGGAGGGCACGCAGCTGCCGCGTCCCATCGTTGAATATTGCTACAAGGACGACAAGCTGGGCGATCCGCTGGTCACCGAAGAGCATATCGCCGCCTTTGGCTGGGCCAGCCAGCAGGATATGGACGACATCCTGTCCCTTGCGCTGCGGGTCAACGACTTTCTGTCCGGCGTCATGCTGGCGGTCGGGATCCGGCTCGTGGACTTCAAGATCGAGATCGGGCGGATCTATGAGGGCGACTTCATGCGCCTGATCATCGCCGACGAGATCAGCCCGGACAGCTGCCGTTTGTGGGATATCGAGACCGGTCAGAAGCTGGACAAGGACGTGTTTCGCCGGGATCTGGGCAACCTGACGGATGCCTATACCGAAGTGGCCCGGCGCCTGGGTGTGATGCCCAAGAACGCCGCACCGATCACCAAGCCGACGCTCATCAACTGAGCGTCGGAATTGCATATTTGAAGAACAATGAAGGGCAGGGCATGAAAGCGACCGTGCATGTGATGCTGAAGACCGGAGTGCTGGATCCGCAGGGGGAGGCGGTGCGCCATGCGCTGGGGGCCCTGGGCTTTGACGGGGTCAACGGGGTGCGGCAGGGCAAGGTGATCGAACTGGACCTGGCCGACGGCACCAGCGAAGCGGATGTGACCGCAATGTGCGAGAAGCTTTTGGCCAATACCGTGATTGAAAGCTACCGGGTGGAGATGGGGTGAAGAGTTCACAGCTGTGAACGGTTAACAGGGGATTAAATTGTTGTAAAACAATTTATTACCACGTGAACCTCAACCAAAAGCCCCCGCGAGACCTTGCCAGAACCTTAACGCTCAAGGAGTGTGTGACGTGAAAGCTGCCGTTGTTGTCTTCCCCGGATCGAATTGTGACCGGGACCTTGCCGTTGCCTTCCGGGCGGCGGGCGCGGATGTGGAGATGGTTTGGCACAAGGACACGGACCTGCCGGAGGGCGTCGACATCGTCGGGGTTCCGGGTGGGTTTTCCTTTGGCGACTATCTGCGCTGTGGGGCCATCGCGGCGCATTCGCCCATCTGCAAGGCGGTGAAGGGCCATGCAGACAGGGGCGGCTATGTGCTTGGCGTGTGCAATGGGTTTCAGGTGCTGACCGAGACGGGCGTCCTGCCCGGCGCGCTTCTGCGCAATGCGGGGCTCAAATACATCTGCAAGACCGTTGGCCTGCGGGTCGAGACGTCGCAATCGGCGTTCACCGAGGGCTATAACGCGGGTGATGTGGTCGATATCCCGATTGCGCACCATGACGGCAACTATTTCGCGGATGACGCCACGCTCGCAGCACTTGAGGGTGAGGACCGCGTGGCATTCCGCTACACCGACAACCCGAATGGATCGCAGCGCGACATTGCGGGTATCCTGTCCCCCAACCGCCGGGTTCTCGGGATGATGCCGCACCCCGAACGGGCAGCGGATGCCGGCCATGGCGGCACGGACGGACAGGCGCTCTTCCGCGCAGTGGCGGGGCAGCTGACGTCGGCATGACTTGAGCCAGTCCGACCGAGGCCGTAGGGTCGGCGTTATGTCAGGTGCTGTGCGTAACAAGGAACCCCGGACGTCCACGACCAGTTGGCGTGTGCGCATCGCGCTTGTGGTTCTGACAATCGCTGCGGTCGTCACCGTTTTCTTTACCAACCGCCTGCTGACAGATCGGTTTACGGAAACAACGCGCAACCGGGCCGAACTGCGGCTTGCACTCTATTCCGGCAATCTGCTGAGCGAGCTGCGCCAGAACCAGATTGTGCCGCAGCTGCTTGCGCGGGATCCGACATTGATTGGCGCGCTGAACAGCCAAGACTATCAGCAATCCACGCAGCGCTTGATTTCCTTTGTCGAAGAGATTGGCGCCGCCAACCTGATCCTGCTGGACAGTGACGGGCGCGCGGTCGCTGCGACGGACCGCAACAGGCTTGGATCGAACCACCGCACCGAACCCTATTTCATTGATGCGCTGCGGGCGAACAACACCATATTCACGGTCGCGGAGCGCGAGGCGGGTGGCTTTACCTTTACCTATTCCCGCCGTGTGACGGCGGGCGGTGATGTGCTGGGTGTGATCGCGGTCGAGGTTGATCTGCAGAAATTCGAACGCGCCTGGGCCGGGATTTCGGCGGCGGTTCTGGTCACCGACAGTGCCGGGCAGATCATCCTTGCGACTGAACCGCGCTGGCGCGGGCGGACCGAGGAGGTGGCGCTGGCGCGCCAGACACCGCAAAGCGCCATTGAACGCGCCATTCGTGCCACGGCTGATTGGACCGCTTTGCCCCCCGACGCCTATTTGCAGGGCGAGGGTGTGATGCGGCTGGAGGCGCGGATCCCGTTCCGCGGCTGGCGGATGACGTCCTTTACCACATACGAATCCGTACGCGAGCGCGTGAACGGGGTTTTGGCCCTTGAAATCATGGGATTCGCCATTTTCCTGGCGCTTGCTTTTTATGCAATGAGCCGTCGGTCGGCCCTGCGCGTCGCCTTGTTTGCGCGCGAGTCGGCAGAGCTTCGCCATCTGAACATCCAGTTGCAGCGGGAAATCGCCGAGCGGAAACGGGTTCAGGAGGACCTGGCACAGGCCGAACAGACCCTTGAGCAATCGTCAAAGCTGGCCGCCCTCGGCGAGATGTCGGCGGCGGTCAGTCACGAGTTGAACCAGCCGCTGGCGGCGATGAAAACCTATCTTGCCGGTGCGCGTCTGCTGCTGCGCCGCAACCGTCCCGACGAGGCGCTGGTCAGCTTTGGCCGCATCGACGATCTGATCGAACGGATGGGCGCGATCACGCGCCAGCTGAAGTCCTATGCCCGCAAGGGTCAGGACGCGCTAAGCCCTGTAAACATGGGCGATGCGCTGGCGTCCAGTCTGTCGATGATGGAGCCGCAATTGCGCCAGCGGCAGGTGCTGATCAACCGCGTTGTCCCGCCCGAGCCCATCGAGGTGCTGGGCGACCGGATGCGCATCGAGCAGGTGATGGTGAACCTCTTGCGCAATGCGATTGACGCCACCAAGTCGGAACGCGAGCCACAGGTCGATATCATCCTGTCCGCAGGGGAAACCGCCACGCTGACCGTGCGCGACAATGGTCCGGGGATCGAGGATTTGGACAGTTTGTTCGAGCCGTTCTATACAACCAAGCAGCCCGGCGACGGGGTTGGTCTGGGCCTTGCTATCTCGTCCGGCATTGTGAACGATTTGGGCGGACGGCTTGTTGCCCGCAACGGACAGATGGGCGGCGCCGTATTCGAAATGCAGCTTCCGGTGCTTGGTGACGAGGACACGGAAGGTGACAACAACAAGATCAGCGCGGCCCAGTAGAGACCCGCGAGGAGCATGAGATGACCCAAGCCATGAAGATCGCCATCGTCGATGACGAACAGGACATGCGCCAATCCATCAGCCAGTGGCTGGCCCTGTCGGGCTACGACACCGAGACATTTGCCAGCGCCGAGGACGCGCTGAAGGTGTTGGGGCCGGAATACCCCGGCATTGTGATTTCCGACATCAAGATGCCCGGCATGGACGGGATGCAGTTTCTCAAGAAGCTGATGGGCAATGACAGCGCCTTGCCCGTCATCATGATCACGGGCCACGGGGATGTGCCCATGGCGGTTGAGGCCATGCGGGTGGGGGCGTTCGATTTTCTTGAAAAGCCCTTTAACCCCGACCGGATGAGTGAGTTGGCCAAGCGTGCCACCGGGGCCCGCCGCCTGACCATGGACAACCGTCTGCTCCGCCGCGAGTTGAGCGATGGTGGTCAGCTGATGAAGAAGCTGATTGGTCAGAGCCCGGTCATGGAGCGGCTGCGCGAGGATATTCTGGATCTGGGTCAGGCCGACGGTCATGTGTTGATTGATGGCGAGACCGGCACCGGCAAGACGCTGGTCGCCCATGCGTTGCATGCCGTGGGCAGCCGTGCGGGCAAGAAGTTCGTGCTTGTCAGCTGTTCGGCCTGGGAGGAAGAGGCGCTGGCCAAGCGTCTCTTTGGTCCGATGCTGCCTGAGGATTCTGCGTTGCCCGCGGTCGAGGAGGCCCGTGGTGGCACCCTGCTGCTGGAGGATATCGAGGCGTTGAGCGAGAGCCTGCAGGCCCGTCTGTTGTCCATCATCAACGAGCAAGGCACCCCCGCCGAGACCCGCATTGTCGGCATCTGCAACATGCAGGAGGCCGGTCGCACCTGCGAGGATGCGCTGCGCCCGGATCTGTATTACCGGCTTGCGGCCTTGAAGATCACGGTCCCGCCGTTGCGTCAGCGGGGCGAGGATATCCTGACCCTGTTCACCCGTTTGAGCGATCAGTTTGCTGACGAATACGGGTGTGAGGCGCCCAAGGTGTCCGCCCAGGAAGCGGCGCAGTTGTTGCAGGCCCCGTGGCCGGGCAACGTGCGTCAGTTGATCAACATTGCCGAGCGCGCAGTGTTGCAGGCCCGTCGCGGCACGGGCTCGATCGCGTCGCTGTTGATGAACGACCACGAAGAGATGCAGCCGGTGATGACGACCGAGGGCAAGCCGTTGAAGGAATATGTGGAAGCCTTTGAGCGGATGTTGATCGACAACACGATGCGCCGTCACAAGGGGTCTATCGCCAGTGTGATGGAAGAGCTGTGCCTGCCGCGCCGGACGCTGAACGAGAAGATGGCCAAGTACGGCTTGCAGCGGTCGGATTACCTCTGATCCGGCTGTAACAGCCTGTTGGAACATGTGACCGCCGGTGCCCCCGGCGGTCGTTTCATGTGGGGCGTTGGCGTGGCATGAGGGGGCCATAGTCACACAAGGAATTTCCCCATGACGCCTCCACTCGCCTATCTTTTCGACATGGACGGTCTGCTGCTGGACAGCGAGCGGATCTATGGCGCGGTGGCGCGGGACATTCTGGTGCCGCAGGGCTTTGAGGTTGAGGCTGTGGACGCGTTTTTCCTGACCATGGTGGGGTGTTCGGGGGCCGAGAGTGTGCGGCGGCTGGAGATGTTTCTGGGCGCGGGCGCGGATGTCGACGGGTTCAATGGCGCCTGGCATGCCGAGGTTGCCAAGCGCGTGGGCGCCAATGTGCCCTTGCGGCCCACGGTGCGCGACAGCGTGGCGCGGCTTGCCGGGCAGGGCGCGCGGATGGCCGTGGTGACCTCGACCAGCGGAGAGGCCGCGCGGCGGCATCTGGGCGGTGCAGGCCTGCTGGATCATTTCGAGGCGGTTCTGGGCGGGGACGAGGTGTCGGCGCGCAAGCCGGATCCCGCCCCCTATGTTGAAGCGGCAGCGCTGCTGGGTCTTGCGCCAGACATGTGCGCGGCGTTCGAGGACAGTGATCGCGGGATCACATCTGCCGTTCACGCCGGTTGCCGCGCGGTGCAGGTGCCGGACATGCGGCCCGCCGACCTGCCGCTACCCGCGCTTGGGCAGCTGGTCGCGCCCGATCTGGCGACGGCGCTGGAGATGGTCGGCGCGTTTGCTCAGCGCAATGTGGCAGAATGATCTTGCCTGTTGCCGCGCTTGTCGGCGAAGGCAAGTGGTGATTGGTGCACCTGCATGATCCAAGGTGTGCCATGAAAATCATAAGTCTGAATGCCTGGGGCGGACAGGTCTGGGATGCGCTGGCTCTCTGGCTCAGCACGCTGGAGCCGGATGTGCTGTGCCTGCAGGAGGTCACACGCGCCCCTGTGCCGAGCCCGGAGTGGTTGCGTTATGTCGATCCCTTTCGGGACCTTGCGCAGCGGGCGGACCTCTTTGGCGATGTCTCAAACCTGCTGCCGGACCATCAGGCGGTCTTTGCACCGGCCACACGCGGCACGCTGGTGCACGCGGACGGCGTCGCCGTGCCATCGGAACACGGGCTGGGCATGTGGGTGCGGCGGGAACTGGCCCTCACCCAGATCGCGCAGGGTTTTGTGCATGGCACATTCCGCCCGGACGGGTGGGGACCGGAGCCGGTGCCGCGCACGATGCAGGTCGCGCAGGTCACGGACCCCGCGACGGACGCCCATGTTTGCGTGGGGCATTTCCACGGGTTGCGCGACCCTGCGGGCAAAGGCGACACGCCCGCGCGGGATGCGCAGACCGAACGGGCAATCCAAGTCTTTCAGCGGGTCTGGGATGGGCACGCGCCGGCTGTTCTGGCGGGAGATTTCAACCTGTTGCCGGGCAGCGCAGCCTTCCCCCGCTTTCGGGAGGTGGGGTTGCACGATCTGATTGCCCATCACGGGATCACCGATACGCGGACGGTGCTGTATGAGAAAGACCAGCGCTTTGCCGATTACATGCTGGTGAGCGCGGGACTGCTGGGTGCGGGATTTGACGTGCCAGCGGAGCCCGTGGTGTCGGACCATAGGGCACTGATCCTGACGACATGAGATTTTGGTGCGTCGGAGCGCGGGTCGCTGTTCCCGGTGCGGGCGTGAGACAACCCTTGCCCGATGGCGCGGGCTGCGTTTACGCTTCGTGCTTTTCGAACGGATTTCAGAATGCTTCGGTTTTATACGTTTTTGTGCCTATTCGCGCCCTTGATGTGGCTGAACCTGCTGGCGATTGCTTGGGACACCGACCTTGATCTGGATGCAGGGCGGATCACTCTAGTGATCTGGATTGGCGCTGTGGTCGTCCTGGCCGCGCCGCATGTGCTGGAAATGCTCTATCCCACTGAAATTGGTGAGCGGTATGCGCGCGGGGCGTGGACGCGCGTGTTGTCTCGGATCGGCGTTTTTTTGGCCGTTGTTTTGCTGTTTGCCGACCCTTTCGAATTGCAAAATTTGGCATCTTCATGGTTCAGCTCGAATGCCACGAACGAGGTAGTGGATGACCCGTTACCCACATTTGAGCCATCAATACGCCCGACTTTTTCGGGTGATACCAGTCTTCCAGTCGTGCCGGTCCTCGAGCCGATTGTGATTCTTGAAGACACATTCTGGTCAGTGACTTCAACGATCTTGTACATGTTTCTCGTCGTCGTTTTTGCCGCTGTATGCTGGCGCGCCTACCTGATTGTACAGACTTGGCGCACGGTCCCCGAGACGCAACCGTCGTCGGCATGGGACACGCTTGGATTGACCGAAAACCGGCGTTTTGTGGCGGAGCGCTTGCATCGCCGCGCTCAGATGCACAAGACGCGCGGTGGTCTGCTGTTGATTTTGATTTTTTGCCTGATCGGATTGGGGATCAACCTGTATTTTACCGCGGGTGATCTTGTGTCTTCGGATGTCAGTCGTGATCCTTTGGAGCAAACGCTGCAGCTGCAATCGCGCCTTTTGACCAGTGAGGCGGATCTGGCGGGCGAAATGGCGCGGATCGAAGAGCGGCGCGACAGGATCTATGGCGTTCTTGTTGCAATCGGTATCGAGAATGCGCAGCGTCCCGCAACGCCGTCCGAGCCTTTGGTGTTCGACCCTGGAGTATGTTCGTTCAGGGCCAGCGTGGCCAGCAGCACCGGGGCACAAGTCAACGAACGCTTTCAATTGCGAATGAGCCAATGGGATGACTTGATGGGTGATACAGTTTTTTGCAATGAGGAAATAGATGTGTCTGCGCTGCTGCGCGAAGATGCAAATCTGCGAGACGCACATGTTGAAAACGACATCCAGTTGCAGACCGTGCGGGACGCACAGAACGGCATTCGCGGGTATCTGACGGACAAGATGGATGTGCTGGTGTCGCCGCCCACGCCGCCCGAAGGGTTTCTAACGCAACAGTTGCTCGCCTCGGGCCTGACCCGGTTCGGCATTCTGTTCGTGATCATCTACCTTGTGCAGATTCTGGTGGGCATTTATCGCTATTCGATGCGGCAGGCCGAATTCTTTGAAAGCCGGGCTGCATCGCTGGTGCTTGCCACAGACACGGATGCCGATATGGCGCGTTGGCGGGACGAATTCATTTCACCCCAGATTGATTTCGGCGCCCCACCGCGTAGCCCGATGCATTTCTTTGAACGGATTGCTGGTCGGCGGTCGCAAAAAGATGCGGAGTGACGCAGCAGACCCCGCGCGGTTGTGCCCGTCCATGCGATTGCCCATTGTCATTTGCCACCCCTTGCTCTTATCTAAGGGGATGAAGCACCGGCGTATACCTGCGCCGCTTCATATGAGTTTCGCTGTTGATTGATCCGGGCAGGGACCCTGCCGCCTTCGACAGACCGATTGGGCCAGAAATGGCCACGAGTTGCTGACGCGGACCAAGGTTTGGCGCAGCGTATGAACGGACACCGCGCACGCTGCGCGTGTGTCGGAGAAGAACCGCGATGACGCGCGTGAGGACATCACTGATCCCGGCAGACGGCCCACCCGGCCTGATCTGCAGCGCATTCACGATCGCCCAGACAAGACACGCCCCCAACGCCCTTGCGCCGCCTGGTGCCAGACAATTGCGGGCGCGCAATGGACTTTTATGCCAAAGAAAATGCTTATCGACGCCACCCACGCGGAAGAGACCCGCGTCGTGGTGGTGGACGGAAACAAGGTCGAGGAGTTCGACTTTGAATCCGAAAACAAGCGCCAGCTTGCTGGCAACATCTATCTCGCAAAAGTAACACGGGTTGAACCGTCGCTTCAGGCGGCGTTTGTGGACTATGGCGGCAACCGCCACGGGTTCCTGGCCTTTTCCGAGATCCACCCGGATTACTACCAGATCCCCGTCGCCGACCGTGAGGCGTTGATGGAGGAAGAGCGCGCCTATGCCGAGGCGATGAAGGCGCGCGACGAGGAAGAGGACAGGCCCAAGCCGAAACGGTCCCGCTCGCGGTCGAAATCCAAGGCCGCCAAGGCGGCGGACACCGATGCCACCGCATCGACCGAGATCGAGGGGATGGAGACCATCGACCTGGAACCGGAGGCGGACGCGGGTGCCGATGTGGCCGTGCCCGAGGGTGAGGCCGCGTCCCCGATGGAGACCGTCAGGGAGACCCCGGTCGAGACCCCCGAAGCCGGTGAAGAGGTGGCGGAAGCCGAGACCGAGGATGCGTCTGTTGAAGACGTGGCCGCCGAAGACGATGCCTCGCCCGATGATGATGACGATGTGACAGCCAAGGGATCCGACGCGACATCAAAGGATGACAGCATCGAATCCGTGGCCGACGAGGACGACAGCGAGGACATCCGTCCGCCGCGCAAGCCCCGCCCGCGCCGCTACAAGATCCAGGAAGTCATCAAGGTGCGCCAGATCCTGCTGGTGCAGGTCGTCAAAGAAGAGCGCGGCAACAAGGGTGCCGCCCTGACCACCTACCTGTCCCTGGCCGGGCGCTACTGCGTGCTGATGCCCAACACCGCCCGTGGCGGCGGCATTTCCCGCAAGATCACCAACGCCACCGACCGCAAGAAACTGAAGGAAATCGCCAATGAGATCGAGGTGCCCCAGGGTGCCGGTCTGATCGTGCGGACCGCAGGTGCCAAGCGCACCAAGGCCGAGATCAAGCGCGATTACGAATATTTGCAAAGGTTGTGGGAGCAGATCCGCGAGTTGACGTTGAAGTCCATCGCGCCTGCCAAGATCTATGAAGAGGGCGACCTGATCAAACGGTCGATCCGCGATCTCTATAACCGCGAGATCGACGAGGTGTTTGTCGAGGGTGAACGCGGGTATCGCATCGCCAAGGACTTCATGAAGATGATCATGCCGTCCCACGCCAAGAACGTGAAGCAATATCAGGACAGCCTGCCACTCTTTGCCCGCTATCAGGTCGAGACCTATCTGGGGGGCATGTTCAACCCGACCGTCCAGTTGAAGTCGGGGGGTTACATCGTGATCGGCGTGACCGAGGCGCTTGTGGCCATCGACGTGAACTCTGGCCGGGCGACCAAGGAGGGGTCGATCGAGGAAACCGCGCTCAAGACCAACCTGGAGGCTGCCGACGAGGTGGCGCGCCAGCTGCGTCTGCGCGACCTCGCCGGTCTGATCGTCATCGACTTCATCGACATGGACGAGCGCAAGAACAACTCGGCCGTTGAAAAGCGGATGAAAGACCGGCTCAAGACCGACCGTGCGCGCATTCAGGTCGGTCGCATCTCGGGCTTTGGCCTGATGGAGATGAGCCGCCAGCGCCTGCGCCCTGGCATGATCGAGGCGACGACCCAGCCCTGTCAGGCGTGTCACGGCACGGGTCTGATCCGGTCGGATGACAACCTGGCCCTGTCTATCCTGCGTCAGATCGAGGAGGAGGGCACCCGCCGTCGCTCGCGCGAGGTGCTGATCAAGGCACCCGTCGGCATTGCCAACTTCCTGATGAACCAGAAGCGCGAGCATATCGCGCAGATCGAAGGCCGCTACGGTCTGTCGGTCCGTATCGAGGGCGAGCCGCATCTGGTGAGCCCGGATTTCTCGCTGGAGAAGTTCAAGACGGCGACCCGCGTGGTGAAGGCCGTTGATATGCCTGTTGTGTCGGTCGACACGTCTATCATGGATCAGGTGGACGAGGATGAGGACGCGGTGGTTGAGGCCGAGGCGCCTGAAGCGCCCGTGGTCGAGGAGGGAGAGCCCAAGCCCAAGCGCCGCCGTCGGCGTCGTCGCAGCCGGAGCCGGAGCAAATCGTCCTCTACAGAGACGTATGATGCGACGTCAGAGGGCGAGAGCGCCCACGCATCGTCCGAACATGCAGCATCCGACGAGCCAGCCGAGCAGCCCGAAAGCGCCGAGCCTGCCGAAGCACCTGTAGCCGAGACGGTGCCTGAGCAGGTTGAGGAAGCACCGAAGAAGACGACCCGCAGCCGTTCAACGCGTTCGCGGTCCTCGACCAAGGCCAAAGCCGAAGCCGAAGCGGCGGGGGCCGAAACCGTTGCCGAAGAGGTGTCAGCTGACGCGGAGAGTGCATCCGAGACGACAGATGCGCCTGCGGAAGACGCGACACCGAAGACAACGACCCGCTCCACCCGGTCGCGCAGCACAAAGTCGAAGACGGCGAAGACCGATGAGACGCCCACTGTTGCTGCGGAGGCGAGCGCCGAGGAGGCCGCCGTGACCACAACAGAACCGGTGGCAGCAGAGGCGGCGCCCGAACCTGCGCCCGTCGAAGAGGTGAAGGTCCCGGAACCCGTGGCCGAAGCGCCTGCACCTGCGCCGGACGAGCCGCCCAAGCCGAAAAAGCGCGGCTGGTGGTCCTTGGGCAAGTAAGCCAATACACTGTACGGATTGTGAGGGGGCGTGCCTGTGGCGCGCCCCTTATCCTTTGCGGATAGCGTAGCGCTGGACGGGGCCGTTCGTGTCGGCAGAGACGAGCGTGTGCCCGGCCTCTGCGCAGAAATGGGGCACGTCCACCACGGCTGCGGGATCGTCGGCGGCCATGATCAGGATATCCCCGCTGGCCAAGGCTTGCAGGCGTTTGCGTGCTTTCAGCACGGGCAGGGGACAGAGCAGCCCCACCGCATCGAGTTCATGTGCGTTGTCGTCCATAGGTGCAGAATTAGGCGCGATGTTACATTCTGTCCACAGACATGTGACCGTTGGCCCCCGTGACGCAGGGGGCCGGGGCGGTTAGGTGAGAGGGATGTTCGGAATCGATATCATCGACGCAAGCCTGATCCCTGCCATGAGCGTGGCGCTTCTGGCGGGCATCATCAGCTTTCTTAGCCCCTGTGTGCTGCCGATCGTGCCGCCCTATCTGGCTTATATGTCCGGCATGAGTGTGAGCGAGATGTCGGACGGGCGGTCGGGGCGCAACCGGGCCACGATCACCGCGCTCTTCTTCGTGTTGGGCCTGTCGACTGTTTTTATCTTCCTGGGCTTTGCTGCCTCGGCGTTTGGGGCGTTTTTCCTACAGAACCAGGTGCTTTTCGCTCAGATCTCGGGCGTGGTCATCATGATCTTCGGCCTTCATTTCCTGGGCGTGTTCCGCATTCCGTTCCTGGACCGCGAGGCCCGGATGGAGGCGGGGGATCAGGGCGGATCGTCCTTTGGCGCGTACATTCTTGGCCTTGCCTTTGCCTTCGGTTGGACGCCCTGCATCGGGCCGCAGTTGGGCGCAATCCTGACACTGGCCGCAACGGAGGCATCGGTGACGCGGGGCACGTTCCTGCTGGGCATCTATGCCGCCGGTCTGGGCATTCCGTTTCTGCTGGCCGCGATGTTCATGTCCCGCGCCATGGGGCTGATGAATCGGATCAAGCGGCATATGGCGCTGATCGAAAGGGTGATGGGCGCGTTGTTGCTGCTGGTGGGTGCGGCAATGCTGTTTGGTCTGTTCACACGGTTTTCGTTCTGGTTGCTGGAACAGTTTCCTGCCCTCGCGACGCTGGGCTAGGCGGTCGTTGACGCAAAGACCGTTTGGATATCGGCGTGATTTCCAGCAGTTTTCGTGTCGAAAACCAGACGGAGTCGCCGTCGCTCTTCGCCTTACTTTGGTCCAAGAACCACGCTAGGATGCGCCCAAGAGGTGCATGAATGAGCAGGTCGCATCCAAAATCAGTGACACGGCGCCGGGTGTTCTACATTCCCGGCTACGACCCGATTCATCCCCGCCGCTACCGGGAGCTGTACCGCAAGGAGGGTGCCGCGCAGTCCGCGATTTCAGGCTATGAGATCGCGCTGACCCCGGCGCCAAAGTCGGCCCATTTCGGCTGGCAGGTCGATGCGCGGATCGACGGGCATGCGGTCCGCGCGGATATCGAGGTGCTGGTCTGGTCCGACATCGTTCGTGACAGTATGGAGGCGTCCATTCCCGGCACCTATCTGCAACTGGTGCGTACGGCCTGGACCTATATCGCGTCGGGTGCGCTGCGCCGCTTGATGCGCCTGCGCAAGGGGCCGGTGATTGCGGCGCTTTACCCGGTTGGCATGCTTTTGGGGCAGGCATTGCTGGCGCTGGCGCTGTGGTACGGGTTTTGGCGTATCGGCGGCCTTTTCGGTGCCGTTGGCGCGTGGGCCGGTGCCGCCTTGGGCGTCATGGCCTTTGTTGCGCTGTTGCGCTGGTTCAAGGCGAAGGATGGCAAGATCTTTGCCTACTACCTGATGCATGACTACGCCTATTCGGCGGCGTCGAACGGGGCCAATCCGCCTGCGCTCGAGGCGCGCATGCGTGTCTTTCAGGACAGTGTCGCAGCAGCGCTGGCGGATGATGTGGACGAGGTGTTGGTGGTGGGCCATTCCTCGGGCGCGCATCTGGCGGTGTCGATCCTGTCGGACCTGATCCGCGCGGGCCGCGTGTCTGCAGACGGTCCTGCCCTGGCGTTTTTGTCGTTGGGTCAGGTGGTGCCGATGGTGTCTTTCTTGCCCGATGCGCATCGGTTGCGGGCAGACCTGCGATATCTGTCCGCGCGCGATGACCTGACCTGGGTTGATGTGACGGCCCCAGGCGACGGCTGCGCCTTTGCCCTGTGTGACCCGGTCGCGGTGTCCGGTGTGGCCCCCGAGGGCAAGCGCTGGCCGCTGGTGTTTTCTGCCGCCTTCACCCAGAGCTTGAGCCCGGCGCGGTGGAAGGAGCTGCGCTGGCGCTTTTTCCGCCTGCATTTCCAGTATCTCTGCGCCTTCGACCGGCCCAAGGACTACGACTATTTCCTGATTACGGCTGGTCCGGTGACCTTGGCCGACCGCTATGCCGATCGCCGGCCGTCGAAGTCGCGCATCGACGTGCCCGTGTCGAAATACACAAGCGTCGCCGCATGATCCCGCCCAAACCCCCAGCCGTCCGGACCGTGTGTCGCTGTGGCGGTACATGCAGCTGTTTCGCCAGGATATCCTGTCGGCGCAGCCTGCGCGGCTCTATCGCGCGTGGATGGCCGAATTTCGCACCCCGTTTTTTCGCAGTTACCTGATGAACCAGCCCGAACTGGTAAAGACGGTGTTGAAAGATCGGCCCGATGATTTCCCAAAGTCTGCGCGGGTGGGTGAAGGGTTGCGCCCGCTGTTGGGCAATTCTGTCTTTCTGACCAATGGTGACGTCTGGAAGCGGCAGCGGCGGATTATTGATCCGGCCTTTGAAGGGGGGCGGCTGCGTGAGACCTTTCCAGCCATGTGGGACGCGTCCGAGGCGGCGGCGGCCCGGTTGCCCGAAGGTGTGGTCGAGATCGAGGCGCAGACAAGCCATGCGGCGGCGGATGTGATCTTTCGCACCCTGTTTTCCATTCCCATCGAAGACGCGCTGGCGAGCGCCGTCTTTCACGAATTTCGCATCTATCAGCGCAGCCAGCCGATCCTGAATCTGGCTGCCTTTGTCCCGTTGCCGCGCTGGATGCCGCGCCTGTTTCGCCGGGATACGCGCGCCAGTGCGGCCCGCATTCGCGCGCTGATCGGGCAGTTGGTGGACCGGCGGGCGCAGGAGATTGCGGCGGGCACGGCCCCGGACGATCTGGCGACCAAGATCATGACGACGCGTGATCCGGTGACGGGCGAGACCTTTTCGCCTGAGGAGATGGTGGATCAGGTCGCGATCTTTTTCCTGGCGGGGCACGAGACAAGCGCGTCCGCCCTGGCCTGGGCCCTGTACCTTATGGCGCTGTATCCCGAGTGGCAGGACAAGGTGGCAGAGGAAGCGGAGGCGTTACGGGATTGTGATTTTGCGGTGATGTCGCAGTTGCCCGTCACACGCGATGTGTTTCGCGAGACGCTGCGCCTCTATCCCCCGGTGCCGATGATGGTGCGGGAGGCCACCTGTCCCGAGCGGTTTCGGGACCGCGATGTGAGACGGGGCAGTCAATTGGTGCTGAGCCCGTGGCACCTGCATCGCCACGAACGGCTGTGGGAGCGGCCCGATGATTTTGACCCCGGGCGCTGGCAGACGGAGAATGGGCGTGCCTGCGGGCGAGACGCCTATATTCCGTTCTCTGCCGGGGCGCGGGTCTGTACCGGGGCGGGCTTTGCCATGGTCGAGGGGCCGCTGATTCTGGCGCGGGTGTTGCGCGATATGGCTGTGTCGCCGGTCGAGGGGCGGGTGCCTGTGCCTGTGGCGCACCTGACGGTGCGGGCCAAGGACGGTATTTGGCTGAATCTCGCCAAACGGTAGCGCAAACAGTAACTTGGCGGGATGACGTTGGTGCGACGAATGCGGTAGGTCTGTCGCAATTGAAGCGATGACTTTGGAGCACGGTATGACCGACTTTGCCAAGATGCGGGACCAGATGGAAAACGGGAGCGGCTTTATCGCTGCCTTGGACCAGTCGGGGGGATCGACGCCAAAAGCGCTGGCGCTCTATGGCGTGGATGCGTCGGATTACGGGTCCGAAGACGAGATGTTCGCCGAAATTCAGCGGATGCGCGCCCGGATTATCCTGAGCCCCGATTTCACCAATCAAAAGGTTATTGGTGCGATCCTCTTTGAAAAGACGCTGCATGAACAGATCGAGGGGCAGGCGGTGCCGTCCTATCTGTGGGAAAAGCGCGGCGTGGTGCCGTTTCTGAAGATCGACAAGGGATTGCAGGATGAAGCGGACGGCGTGCAGTTGCTGAAGCCGATTCCGGGACTGGCCGAGACGCTGGCGGCCGCCAGACCGATGGGCATCTACGGGACGAAGGAGCGGTCGGTTGTACATCAGGCCAACGCGGACGGCGTCAAGGCCATTGTCGACAACCAGTTCGAGGTGGCGCACGAGGTTATCGCGGCGGGCATGGTGCCGATTATCGAACCGGAGGTGAACATTCACTCCGAGACCAAGGCCGAGGCCGAGGCGATGCTTGCAGAGGCGCTGATGACGCAGACCGAAGCCCTGGGCGACGGGCAGGACATCATGCTGAAGCTAACGCTGCCGGAGCAGCCGGGCATCTATGACGCCCTGGCGGATCATCCGCGCGTGCAGCGCGTCGTGGCATTGTCGGGCGGGTATTCGACGGATGATGCGAGTGCGCGTTTGGCGCAGAACCACAAGATGATTGCGAGCTTTAGCCGGGCGCTAACGGAAGGGCTGCAGCGGGACATGAGCGATGATGGGTTCCACGCGGCGCTGGGGGGTAACATTGATCAGATTTACCGCGCGTCGGTGGCCTGATCGGTTTTCGGCGCGAAAGCCACGTCGTTTCACCTCTGCAAGAAAGCGGTCGCGACCGGTGAGCGGTCGATGTCCCGAGACTTGCGGCGGATGACGGCGCCATCGCGCATCGCTTTTGACCGGAAAAGGTCTGGCATATATGTTTCGGGATCGCGCGGTCGGGGCAGCGCATGTCGCGTCATTCGGTGAGCCTGTCCGGATGGTGGTTAACGTTCCGTGAAGTGCCGCAGAACGTAGACCCGAATGGCGGACGCCAGGCCAACATCCCCGCGACCCACATCAATTTCGGCGGCCAAGTCGTTGATAGGGCGACCTTCTTTGGCTGCTATGCTCCGAAATGCGTCCCAAAACTCGGGTTCCAATGACACGCTGGTGCGGTGCCCTTTGAGGGTGAGCGAGTGTTTTTGCGGCCGCGCGCTCACGGCCTCTTCCTCTTGCCGTCCAGGTCGCGCTTGGCGCGCTTGTTGGCGTCCTTGACGCGATCTTTTTCGGCTTTGGTCAATCCGAATGAGACCGCGTTCGCATCCGCGCGCGCCTTCTTTTCAGCGCGCGCGCGGGCCTTGCGGGCCTTGTTCAGATTGATCGGCGTGCTCACTTGGGTCCGATCATGTTTTCGGGGCGCACAACTTCGTTGAACCGGTCTTCGGTGACAAAGCCCAGCTTGACCGCTTCCTCAATCAGCGTCGTGCCGTTCTTGTGCGCCGTCTTGGCGACCTTGGTGGCGTTGTCATAGCCAATCTCCGGCGCCAGTGCAGTGACCAGCATCAGCGATTCGCGCATCAGCTTGTCGATTCGCGTCTCATCCGCCTGCAGCCCGTCGATCAGGTTGTCGGTGAAGGCCGAGCAGGCATCGCCCATCAACTGCATGGATTGCAGCACGTTATAGGCCATCATGGGCTTGTAGACGTTCAGCTCGAAATGCCCCTGAGACCCGGCAAAGCCCACCGCCGCGTCGTTGCCCATCACGTGAGCGCAGACCTGCGTCAGCGCCTCGCACTGGGTCGGGTTCACTTTGCCCGGCATGATGGACGAACCGGGCTCGTTCTCTGGCAGCACCAATTCGCCCAGACCGCAGCGGGGGCCGGAGCCCAAGAGGCGGATGTCGTTGGCGATCTTGAAGAGCGATGCCGCGACCGTTTTCAAAGCGCCCGACATCTCGACCATGGCGTCATGAGCGGCGAGTGCTTCAAACTTGTTGGGGGCCGTGATAAAGGGCAGGCCGGTGATGTCGGCCATGTGGCCCGCGACGGCCTCGGCCCAGCCGATCTGGGTGTTCAGGCCGGTGCCCACGGCGGTGCCGCCTTGGGCCAATTCGTAGATGCGGCCCAGCGCGTCCTTGACCCGCTGAATGCCCATGGCGACCTGGTGGCTGTAGCCGGAAAACTCCTGGCTCAGCGTCAGCGGTGTGGCGTCCTGGGTGTGCGTCCGCCCGATCTTGATGATGCCATCGAAGGCGACGACCTTTGCCTCGAGCGCTTTATGCAGCTTTTCCAGCCCCGGCAGCAGCACGTCGCGGGCTGTCATCGCGGTCGAGATGTGCATGGCCGTCGGGAACGTGTCGTTCGAGGACTGGCCCATGTTGCAGTGATCGTTGGGGTGGACCGGATCTTTGGACCCGATCGTACCGCCCAGGATTTCGATGGCGCGATTGGCGATCACTTCGTTGGCGTTCATGTTCGACTGGGTGCCAGACCCGGTCTGCCACACGACGAGGGGGAAGTTGTCGTCGAGCTTGCCCTCGACCACTTCGCCCGCTGCCTCGATGATGGCGTCGGCGCGCTTTGCGTCCAGCGTGCCCTGCGCCTTGTTCTGCATCGCACAGGCTTTCTTGATCACGCCCAGCGCGCGCACCACGGCAACAGGCTGCCTTTCCCACCCGATGGGGAAGTTCATGATCGAGCGTTGCGTCTGCGCGCCCCAATATTTGTCGGCAGGGACCTCCAGCGGGCCAAAGCTGTCGGATTCGGTGCGGGTGTCGGCCATCGGGCGGCTCCTTGTTGCGCAGTGTCGTCTTGTGTCTTGCATGTACCGGGCGCGGGCCCGCCAGACAAGCGCACGGGACACATGTGATCACAGGGTGCATCCTGCGGCGGGTGCGCCTATATTGAAGGAACCGGAGGAACGAGGGCCGATCCATGACCGTATCACGCAGCAATGCACGCTTTTCGCCACAGGGTGTCTGGACCGCTTTAATGGTTCTGGGCGTTGCCATGTTGGCGTTCGCAGGGGGCGCGCGGGCCGACATTGCCCCGTTCGTCGGCGCGTATTCCGGCAGTGCCGAGGTTGTGCAGGTTGATGGCACGAGCGTGCCGCGCGACATGAGCGTTGAGATCAGCGAGACGCGCGAGGGGTTCACCGTCACTTGGACGTCTGTGACATACCGCGCGTCGGGCAAGGTTTCGGAAAAGTCATATACGGTGGATTTCGTGCCAAGTGGGCGCGGGCAGGTCTATGCCGCGGCCCAGAAGAAGAACGTGTTCGGGCACGAGGTGCAGCTTGATCCGATGAAGGGCGAGCCATATGTCTGGGCGCGCATCGACGGAACCACGTTGACCGTGTTTTCGCTGTTTGTGGATGTGGATGGGGGATACAACCTCCAGCAATACGACCGGACGTTGACCGGTGGCGGGCTTGATTTGCGCTTCCAGACGATCCGTGATGGTCGCATCCTGCGGGCGGTCGATACCTTCCTCGAACGCAGCTAGACCCCTATTTTCGGAAACTGTCGAGTGAGACGATGTCGGCGTCCTTGCCGTCTTTGGCCTCGTTCGTGGGCTCATCCGCTGGTTTCGGGGCAGCAGGCGCGCGGCTGGGCAGGATTTCAGGCGGGGTGGCCGGGACGGTGTCGTCATCCTCTTCGCCTTGGGTTTCGAATCGCAGTCCGAATTCCACGGACGGATCGACGAATGTCTTGATCGCGTCATAGGGGATGTAGAGCGGCTCTGGCGCGTCACCGAAGTTGAGCGTGACGGCAAACCCTTCGGTGCCGACGTCCAGATTGTCATACCAATGTTGCATGACCACGGTCATCTCGCCCGGATACCGGTCGCTCAGCCAGTCGGCCAGTTCGGCGTCGGGATGGCTGGTGTCGAAGGTGATAAAGAAGTGGTGCGCGCCGGGCAGGCCATTTTGAGACACATCGGTGAGGACCTTGCGGATGAGCCCCCGCATGGCCTCGTGCATCAGGTTGCCGTAATCAATGCTGCGGCTCATGGTATCCCCCGTCGTGCGTGGTTCAACCATATCCCAATTTGTCGTGGAGGGAAGGGGCCGTGCGCCCTGATCACGCTAAACCTGCCCGAACAGCGACAGCGCACAGCCCGCGCCCGCCATAATCGCCAATGTTGTGAGCAGTCCAAGCTTGAGCCGCAGCATGAGGTAGGCCGCGACAAGCGTCAGCGCCACGGCCCAGACGTCGAGCGTTGACAGAACAGGCCGGGGCAGCGCCAAGGTGCCGTCGCTGCGGACGGTGCCAAAGATCACGTGCAGGGCGAACCATACAGACAGGTTCAGGATGACGCCGACCACGGCGGCAGTGATGGCGGACAGGGCGGCTGACAGGCGCGGCCGGGCAGAAATGTGATCGAGATAGGGACCGGCGGCGAAAATCCAGAGGAAACAGGGCACGAACGTCACCCAAAGGGTCACGGCCCCGGCGGCCAGCGCGAGGGCCAGGCCGCCCTGGACATAGCCGGCCAGCAGGGCCACAAACTCGGTCACGAGGATCAGGGGCCCGGGCGTGGTTTCGGCCAATCCCAGCGCGTCGATCATCTGGCCCGTGGTGATCCAGCCGTGATCCTGGACGACTTCCTGTGTCATGTAGGCCAGCACCGCATAGGCGCCGCCGAAGGTGACAATGGCCAGCTTTGAAAAGAAAAGGCCGATCTCGAGCAGGAAGTCCTGCGCCGTGATCCAGAGCGCAGCCAATGGTGCTGCCCAAAGCGCCGCAAAGATCAGGACCGGCGCAATAATGCGCCCATGGGCTGTCTTGGGCGGAGGGGCGAGCGACGGCGCCGCGGTGCTGCGCATGGCGCCGAACAGCCCTGCCACCAGCACAACCATCGGAAACGGGATCCCGAAGACAAACAGCGCGGCAAAGGCAGTGCCGGCCAGGCCCCAGGCGACGGGGCCGGTCAGCGCCTTTTGTCCGAGACGCAAGAGAGCCTGCAAGACGACCACGATCACTGCGGCCTTGACCCCCAAAAACGCCGCCTGCACCAGCGGGACATCGCCGACCTGCACATAGGCGAGGGCAAGGGCCAGGATCACCAACGCGCCCGGCACGACGAAGAGCAGACCGGCCAACACACCACCCGCAACACCGCGCAGGCGCCAACCCGCGTAGGTAGCCAGCTGCATCGCTTCCGGCCCCGGCAAGAGCATACAGAGCGACAGGGCGCGGAGGTATTGGTCTTCACTCAGCCACTTTTCACGGGTAACGAGCGCATCGTGCATGAGCGCGATCTGTGCGGCAGGACCGCCAAAGGACAAAAGGCCAATGCGGCCAAAGACCCGGGTCATCCGAGACCAGCTATGTACCATCATGCGGCCTCCTGCCCGGTGTGGTGGCGATGTGCAGCCCATGCGGCGTCCAGAACGGCCAAGGCGGCATCAGCCAACTCTTCATCAGTTTTGTGAAGATTGGGCAACATGTCGATCCAGGCTGTGCCGGGGGCCTGTCCGGTGTCGATGGAGGCGACATACGCAAGCAATGATGGGTCCGACAAACCGCGTGCAGCACAAGCCGGGGCCAAAGGTGTGTCGTCTGCAAACGCATGGGCATCGAAGCGGTGCGCAACCGCATCGACATGCTGTACGGGCACCCACAGGAGCGGCGCGTCTGGATCGAACCACCGTCGGATCACCCAGGCGCGAAGCGCCGCGCGCCGGTCGTGTGTTGCGGGAAGCACCCAAGGCGTACCACATGCTGGTGCGGCATCAAGCGCGACGACTGTATTGCCGTTGCCGCGCCAAGCCACGCTTCCCCCTTCGAGGGCGCGTGCGTCAAATCCTGCGCTGCGCAGGATGGCTGCTGCGCCATGCGACAGTTTCAGGCCTTTCTGACAAATGGTCACGACTGCGCGGGTGCGGTCCAACGTGTCCAGCTGTGCTATGATATTCCGATGCGGCACGTGTTGCGCCGTGGGCAGCCGATAGGGATCGTCGGCAATGTCCTCGGGCAGGCGAATGTCGATCAGTTGCGGTGTCTGATGCGTGCCCAAAAGGGGCAACAGTTGATCGGCGTGAAGAGAGTACTTGGCGTGGTCCATGAAGGCATCCTTTGAGCACAACAAAAGGATGCGACACTTGGGCCAGCGGGTGTGCAGCGCCTGATGGGGCAGTCGCGTTGGCCCCGCATGTTGCGTAGCGGGAACTGATGGTTCGGGTCAAGCCCGGCAGATCAGGCGCAAGGCTGGCGGCGGTATCGCAGCCTTAGCGCAGGCGGTTGCCGCTGAGCATTATGGCCATGGCATTTTCAGGCAGCAGGCCCAGTTGCTCGAACAGGGTCAGGGAATCGGTGCCGGTGTAGACTTCGGCGATCTGATTGCCTTCAAACCTTGCGATGACCTGGCCAAAGACGTGGACGGGATCACCGGTGTCGGCCGAATGGCTCTTGATTTCGACCAGGGCGGATAACCAGTCATCCTGTTCCATTGTGATGGGCAGCGTGATTTCGATGTCGCCCAGCAGTTCACGCACCATCGTCACAAGCTCGGTCAGATCCTCGATGGAGAATGGCATGTCGCCCATGATCCCCCGGGACCGCGCATTCGGGGCAAGGAACTTGGGGATCGCATCGAGATTTCCCTCGATCCACACTTCGTCGTACCAGCCTTGCAGCGTTTTGACCTTGTGCGGCATGCGTTTTGTCCTGAATAGCCTCTGTGGCCTTCACAGGTAGCGCCGGGTTGTTAACAACCGTTGAAGTCCCTGGAAAAAAGAAGGTGTAGTGCAGGCTTCTGTTGCCAGGTGCCTGCGAACCCCGCCTTACGCGGCTAGGCGCAAGGGCTTAAAGTCGGTTCGACTAGGACTGCTTACGCAGCCATAGCAACCGGAGCACGATTGTCGTTTGCAATTGTACTGTTTTCGCCGGTAACGGTGGCAGACAGCCGAGACAAAGCTAACCCCTTTAGACGTCCGTCGATCCTGTTTCGGCCCCATGATCCCCCAAACGAAAGGATATTTGGTGGAGCCGCCGGGTACCGCCCCCGGGTCCGATCCGTTTATTACGAGCGCGTTTATGTCCATAGTCCCGAAAGACACTGTCTACATATGCGGGTGGTTCGCCTTTTGCAATCTGTGGAAGCCTCCGGCGGGGATTTTTTCAAACGGCGAAGAGAGACGCATTGCGTGAGGATCAGCGCATAGCGTATTGATTTATAACGCACGCATGGCCAGATTGGCAGCGCTGATCGCGCCCAGATTGAGGGTGAGCGCCACAGCGGCGACGGCAAGTTCCGAGCCAAAGAAGATCCATTTGAGCCGCGTCGTGCCATCGGCAATCAGCGATGTCACCCGCCCCAGCGCACCGCCCGCCCAGATAAAGCCCAGCATGGCGTAAGCCACCGGGTTGGCGAGCCAAAGCGCGCCGATGCCTGCCACCACGAACAGGGCGCCGGATGCGGCCCGCACCTCTGAACGGCCCATGGTCGAGCCGCCGTCTTGCAGGTCTACCGTTTGCATCGTGTAGCGTGGGGCGAGCCATCCCAGCGCGCCGAAGAAGATGGTGAGCAGGGCAATGCCGATATTGATGAAAGTGATCCAGTCCATGGGGTCCTCGCGCCAGTGGTTCGAGGGCCAACGCCCCGGCACGCGGTTTGGTTCACATATTCGCCGCGATGAACCAGGTGGCGAGCGCGGCCTCGATGCCGCCGAAAACCAGCACCTTTTTCATGGGGGGGCTGTCAAAGATCAGCGAAAGCGCGCGACCCGACGCGGCACCTGCAAAGGCAAAGCCGATCATGGCATAGGCCAGCGGTGCCCCGATCCAGAGGGCTGCCAGCCCCGCCACCACGAAGAGCCCGCCGACCGAGGCGCGCATCTCGCTCAGACCCATGGTGCTGGTTGTCGGGGCCAGGTCGAGCGCGGAGGCGGTGTAGCGCGGGGCCAGAAAGCCGAAGAGGCCGAAGGCGATCGTCAGCAGGGCCGCGATGATGTTCAGGATGTCAATCATGGGCGGCAGGTAAGGCTATGCGTTGCGAGAGGCAAGCTTAGAAGTGGTCGCGGATGGGCGTGTTGAGCTTGTCTTCGAGCGCTTGGTTGAACGCTGTGAGGTCGGCAGACGGATCGAGCGTCGTCGTCTTGATATCGACCGAGATGTGCCGCCGCCCTTTGTTGCGTCCAATGAATGTCCAGAAATAGTCGTGCCGTGCCGTTTGTAACCGGCCCAGCCCTTCGATGCGCAGGATCAGCACGGGGCGGTTTGGATTGGTCTGCAGGATGTCGCGGGCACCCGACAGGTGTGGGGCGATGATTTCGGGCTCTTGCTGGCGCGTATGGCCTGCGGGGAACAGCAGGACGCTTTCGCCGCGATCCAGTGCAGCCAGGATGCGCGCCATGCTTTCTTCCTTGCGGGCCTGCCGTTTCTCCGGCGCCCAGCTCTTGGGCGAGCTGACTGGAATGGCGCGGGCCACGAACATGGGGAACCACTGCATCCAGTTGTAGAATTCACGGTAATGCACGACGGGACGGATGCGTTGGGTCGTGTATAGGATGGCGGCGATCAGCGGGCCGTCGAAGCGGCTCACATGTGTGGCGAGGATCAGCGTCCCGGATGCGTCCTGCAGCAGGTGCTTGCCGGAGCAGCTCACGTTGTAGAAGAGCGAAAAGTAGGTGCGCACGATGGCGAAGAAAAAGTGCCTGAGCCATTTGCCCAGCGTGTTGTCGATGAACCGCACCATGCCTTTTGTACCTAAACCTGTCCCGTGTGCCGACAGTTACGGGTGGGTTTCCTTAGGTCAATGGGAATTGTCAGAACGCTGTCCAGAGGCCGATGCCGCCCACGACGATCAGGCTGAGCGCCCAGACAAGCTCCAGATCGAACCAGCCGCGTTTCAGGAAATTGAGCCCCAGCCAGCGGTGTACGGCATAGGCAACAGCGCCGCCCGATCCCATCATCGCGGCCGTGTGTAGGACAGCAACGCCGAGGGCGAGGGCGGTTGTGGCCATCAGCGCGGAGGCGGCGCGGTGGCCTGCGTCCAACTCCTCGATCGCGCAGAGGCCGAGGTAGATGGGCACCAGCATCAGCGCAGCACCATGGGCAAGCGCCACGAGGAACGACCAGAGCGTCAGCTTGTGCGGTGGGATGCGGGCGAGGAAGCGCGGATGTTTGCGGGTAATGGCGAGGTAGAGGCCCATGAAGATCACGATGAGACCGGCGCCGATGCGGATCTGGCTTTCGAAGTCGATGAGCAGGGTCATCATCGAAAAGGGCAGCAGGATGCCCAGCATCGCTGCGAAATGGCCGAGCGACAGGGCGCCGAGCGCAGGCCAAAGCGCGCTGCGCCGCCGCTCGAACAGCGCCGAAGACACGGCCAGCGGCCAGCCCATGCCCGGGTTCAGGCCGTGATAGAGGCCGGATAGGATCACGGCGAGCCAAAGGCCCGCCGCGGTTCCGAGGTCCATCAGCCCACCGACGGGTAGCAGAAGCTGTCGGTCGAACAGTCGCCCCCCTCAAGCCGGATCTGGTGGCTGCGGTAGCCTTCGGGGAAGTCGATCCAGAAGTCGGGATCAAGGGCAAAGCCGCCATCGTCGCCCACACGCGCCATCACCATGGCCGCGCCCCGCTCACCGGGATAGAACTGGTCGTCCCAAGTGGAATAAAGCGAGTTGGTCCAGTAGACCCGCTTTCCGTCACGGCTGACCTCGACCATCTGCGGGCCGTAACCAAATGTCTTGCCGTTCGGGTGCTTGTGCTTGGCGACAATCCCGCCAATCTCGACCTTGCCGGCCAGCACCGGGTTCATCGGGTCGGACACATCGTACTGGTGCATCTCGCCCAGGCCCCAGCAGGCGACGTAGAGGTATTTGTCATCAAGGCTGAGGTCGATGTCGGTCACCAGCGGCGGCACGGCCCCGAACCCTTTCAGCAACTCGGGCAGGTCGTCGGCATCTGCGGGCACCGGGTCAATGGTGATCGTCTTCTTGGCCTGCCATTCACCGTCGTCGTCGCGCCACCAGGTGAAGATCGCGCCTTGCAGGTTGGTGGTGTCCACGACCACGCCGCAGAAGCCGTATTCCTTGACCGGGTCGTGGGCGGGGCGGATTTCCAGGGCCATCTGATGATGTGCGCCAAGGTCAATGGATTTCGTCACCTTGCGCCCGCGCAGATCCCAGAAATGGATCGTATGGCCGTATTTGTTGCTCAGCAGATCCTCGGGCACCACGCCGTTTTCAAATTGCGGCGGCAGGCCCCATTCACTGCTGACCATGTAGTCGCGCGGCAGGTTCCACCAGAAATCGTAATGCTTGTCCTGAATGCCGCGGTCCATCTCGTACCGGCCCAGGATCTCAAAGCTCTCGCAATCCATGATGAAGATGCCGGGCGGGCCGTCTGTGCCATCCTCGCCGCCGCCGCCCAGGGTCGAGACATAGATGCCTTCAGGCCCGCAATGGATCGTGTGCGGGCGGGAATACCCCGTCTTGGCGAACAGCTCTTCGGGTTCGATGATCTTGTGAACCTTGGCGTTCAGCGGCTCTTTCACGTCGATGATATAGATGCGCGAGGATCGGATGCCGGGTATGATCAGGTAACGGCGTTCCAGAAAGGCATGGCCGGTGAGCGGCGACAGGGCCGAGGAACAGGCGTTCCAGCCGAAATGGTGAAATTCGTCGCCCAAGTTATCAACATAAAGCTCATGGACGATCTGGCTGTAGGTTTTGCTTTCCGGGTCCACGTCCACGACGGCCAGGCCATCGGGTTTTGTGCCATCGGGGCTGAGCATCAGCGTAAAGGCCAGCTTTTCCACCGGCGCGTGGATCGCGTCGTTGGGGGACGGGTAAAATGTAGGATCAGGTCTCAAATTCATGGCTTCCTCCCTGAAGCATGTGTCAATCGGTGCCAGACCCCTCTGAATGCCTTTGCGACTTTTTGGGGAGGGATCAGGCGGTCTTGTGCTCCTTTTCTGCGGCCTTTTGGGCGCGGGCCGTCACCACCGAATGGGCCAGTTCGCGCGTGTAGGCTTCTAGTTTGATCAGTGTTGCGTCGATCTTGGCGCCGTCCTGTGCCTCGACCGCATCCGCGATATCCGTGTGCAGCGCCACGATCGCTTCGCGCGAGCGGGCGGTGAATGTGATCATGTTCATCAAGGGCTGCATCGCCTCGACCGCACCGGCAAGCTGGTAGCTGAGCACCTTGTTGCCCGCGCCGTCCACAAGGGCCCGGTGAAAGGTGACGTCCGAGGCGCAAAAGGCCTCGTCGGTCAGGCCCGGTTGTCCTTGGCGGTGGATTTCTGCACGCATGGTGGCCAGTTGGTCAGGTGTGCGGCGTTGGGCCGAGAGCGGTGCGCAGGCGCGCTCCAGCGCATAGCGCGCTTCGCAGGCGACATCGAAGCTGACAGCGTTCATGGACAGAAGCAAGGTCGAGGTGGTGACCTGCTGCGCATAGGCGTCCTCGAACCGCAACCGGTTCACGAAGGCGCCGCCAGAGGCACCACGCTGGGTCCGGATCAGCGATTGCGCGGCGAGTCGCTTTAGTGCCTCACGCACCGTGGGCCGGGACACATCGAAATGATCGGCCAGTTCCGCCTCGCTGGGAAGCCGTTGATCCACAATCAAATCCCCCGAGATGATCGCGTCCCGGATCGCCTTGGCAATCTGGGCAGAGAGATCAACTGTGCTGTCGGGATCAATTTTCATTTGTCATACATTTTATTGTCTGACATTTAATCTGGCAAGCATTGAGTCGTGTGCGTTCAGGGAGGACACATGCCGCATCTTGTTCGTTCGACCCTGTGGTTGGCGTTCTTCGGGGCGATCCTCGCGTCGTGGTGGGTCATGTACTCCATGTCGCTGGACATGGATGTGGACCTGTTCGGGCGGCCCGGAGAGATGGGCGCGCGCATGGCGGCCATGGACCCGAGGATGCCCATGTACATGCCCATGGCGAATTTCGTGCCGCTGTTCGCAATGTGGGCCATTATGATGGCCGCCATGATGCTGCCGACGCTGGTGCCGACGCTGCGCAGTTACGAGGATCTGATGGTCAGTGCCGATGGCACGCGGGCCGGGTGGTTAGGTGTTCTCGCGGGCTACTCCATCGTCTGGGTCGCATTTGCCGCCCTGATCACGGGCGTTCAACTGGCCTTGCTTTTTGGCGGTGTCATCGACATGCTGGGCATATCCAAGACCACCACATTTGCGGGCGTGCTTTTGATCGCCGTTGGTCTGTTTCAATTTACCCGAGCGAAGGAAATCTGCCATGGCGTCTGCCATAGCCCCATGACCTATTTCCTTGGACACTGGCGCACCGGCTTTGCGGGCGGGCTGCGCATGGGGCTGGGCCTTGGCGCGTTCTGCGTGGGCTGCTGCTGGGGGTTCATGGCGCTTGGATTTGTCGGTGGGGTGATGAGCCTGTTGTGGATGGGCCTCGCCACGCTTTTCATGGTGATCGAAAAGCTGCCCCAGATCGGGCACGTCGTCACCAAACCCATGGGGGTCGTTCTGACCCTTGCAGGGCTGGCCGTGCTGGCCTGGCCCTTTGTGAACGGAGGATAAGATGGCCGTCAAGAAACGCCCCGATGCCGACAAGCTGCCCGTCAGCCAGCGCATCGACAGCCGGATGCCCAATCCGGGCCGCCGCCAGATGTCGCCCACCGAATGGGCCATCAAGGGCGAGTTGTTCCTCAACTGCTCTTGCGAAGTGTTCTGCCCTTGCGTCGTGTCGCTGGGTGCGCACCCTCCGACCGAAGGGCATTGTCACGCGTGGATGGCCATCGCCATCGACGAGGGGCACTTCGAGGGCGAAGACCTGTCGGGCCTGAACGTGGGCCTGATGGTCGACATTCCGGGTCGTATGGGCGAGGGCGGCTGGAAAGTCGCCGCCTATGTGGACGAGCGCGCCAGCGGCAAGGCCTATAACGGCATCCTGCAAATCTTCTCTGGCGCTGCTGGCGGAACCACGGGTCTTTTCACCATGTTGGTGAGCGACATAGTGGGCGCAGAGCGCGAAAAAGTCGAGATCGTGCGCGAGGGCAAGAAACGCGGTCTCTATATCGGGCGCAAGATCCAGGGCGAGATCGAGATGATCGACGGAAAGTCGCCGGATCACCCGGTGATGATCTCGAACTCCAAGTACTGGATGGGCCCCGACATCATTGCGGCACGCGGCGTGAAATCCAAGGTGCGCGACTATGGCCGCATCTGGGACTTCGGCGGCAAGTCGGCCGAGATCTGCCCGATCGACTGGAAAGGCCCCAAGCCGTGATCGACGCGGGTTATGTACGCATCATGGCCCGTTACAACGCCTGGCAGAACAGCCAGCTGACGGAGATGCTGACAGGCGTGCCGGACGACGAATTGCGCAAGGATCGCGGGGCGTTCTTCGGCTCGATCATGGCAACGTTGAACCACATCCTGTGGGGCGACACGATGTGGATGAGCCGCTTTACCAACGAGGTGCCGCCGCCCGCCGTCCCTCCGCAGCAGCACAAAGAATTTACACAGACGTTCGCTGTCTGGAGCGCGGAACGCTTCCGCATGGATGGCACGATCCGCCTGTGGGGCGACCGGCTCGACACGGTCGATCTCAAAGGGGATCTGTCGTGGTACTCCGGCACGCTGAAGCAGGACTTCCAGATGCCGCTTGAGACCTGCGTGACGCATATGTTCACCCACCAGACCCATCACCGGGGTCAGGTGCACGCCATGATGACGGCGGCAGGTCTGCCTGCGCCCGTCACTGATATCGTATTCATGCCAAAGGACGAGTGATGGCCGTTATCTCTCCATCGCGCCGCCTGCGCCGCACCCCGTTTTCGGACGGGGTCGAGGCGGCAGGGGTCAAAGCCTACACCATCTACAACCGGAT
The DNA here is from genome assembly GCF_001969365.1 of Tateyamaria omphalii. Taxonomy (NCBI): domain Bacteria; kingdom Pseudomonadati; phylum Pseudomonadota; class Alphaproteobacteria; order Rhodobacterales; family Roseobacteraceae; genus Tateyamaria; species Tateyamaria omphalii. The sequence continues at coordinate 1,365,879 of NZ_CP019312.1, forward strand.
GCTGCTGCCCACAGTGTTCGAAAGTGTCGAAGCCGATTACCGCCATTTGAAAGATCACGTACAGGTCTGGGATGTGTCGGTCGAACGCCAGGTCGAACTGCGCGGCCCCGATGCCGGACGCCTGATGCAAATGCTGACTCCGCGCGATTTGCGCCGGATGCTGCCCGGCCAGTGCTACTATGTGCCCATCGTGGACGAGACCGGCGGTATGCTGAATGATCCTGTCGCTGTGAAGCTGAGCGAGGATCGGTGGTGGATCTCCATTGCGGACAGCGACCTGCTCTTGTGGGTCAAGGGGATCGCCAATGGCTACCGACTGGACGTGCTGGTGGACGAACCCGATGTGTCACCCCTTGCCATCCAGGGTCCCAAGGCCGAAGAGCTCGTGTCGCGTGTCTTTGGCGAGCGCATCCGCGACATCCGTTTTTTCCGCTTCGACATGTTTCAGTTCGAGGGTTACGACTTGGCCATTGCGCGCTCGGGCTATTCCAAGCAGGGCGGGTTCGAGATTTACGTGCCAGACAGCGCCATCGGCATGCCGCTCTGGAATGCGCTTTTTGATGCAGGCGAAGACCTGCAGGTGCGCGCGGGCTGCCCGAACGGGATCGAGCGTATCGAAGGTGGGTTGATGTCCTACGGCAATGACATGACCGACGACAACACGCCCCACGAATGCGGGTTGGGCCGGTTTTGCGACACGCAGACCGCAATCGGCTGTATCGGTCGGGATGCACTCTTGCGCGTGTCCAAGGAAGGCCCGGTGCAGCAGATCAGGCCGATTGCAATTCACGGTGAGCCTGTTCCGACCTGCGACCGGCCATGGCCGTTGCGCGCAGGTGGCAAGCGTGTCGGGCAGATCACCTCGGCTGCGTGGTCGCCGGATTTCAAGACCAACGTGTCTATCGGTATGGTCCGCATGACCCATTGGGACCCGGGCACCGATCTGGAGGTCGAGACCCTGGACGGGATGCGCCGCGCAACCGTACAAAAGGCGTTCTGGTTATAACGGTCGGACCGGGGCACTGCCCCGGACCCCGCGGTTTATTTTGCGAAATGAAGCAGGGGATCGTCCCCAAAAAATGGAGAGCGACATGTTCAAGGCACTGGTGGTCAACAAGGACGAAGAGAGCAGCAAGACATCCGCTGCAGTGACCGAACTGTCGCTGGATGATCTGCCCCAGGCCGAGGTGACCGTTGCGGTCGAGTATTCCACCGTGAACTACAAGGACGGCCTGTGCATCGGTCCTGGCGGCGGTCTGGTGCGCAAGTATCCGCACGTGCCAGGCATCGACTTTGCCGGCACGGTCGAGGCGTCGGATGACGACCGCTATGCGCCCGGCGACAAGGTCGTGCTGACCGGCTGGCGTGTGGGCGAGGCGCATTGGGGTGGGTACGCCCAAAAGGCCCGGGTGAAGGCCGATTGGCTGGTGCCGCTGCCCGACGGTCTGGATACCCGTCAGGCCATGGCCGTTGGCACCGCCGGGTTCACCGCCATGCTTGCAGTGATGGCCTTGGAAGATCACGGGATCAAATCTGGCCCCGTACTGGTCACCGGTGCTGCTGGCGGTGTGGGCTCTGTCGCCACCGCCATTCTGGCCAATCTGGGCCACACCGTCGCGGGCGTCACGGGGCGGCCTGAAACGGCGGATTACCTGACCTCGCTTGGGGCCAGCCAGATCGTGGCGCGCGAAGAGATCAATGAGACCACCAAACGCCCGCTTGAGGGTGAAACCTGGGGCGGCTGCGTCGATGCCGTAGGCGGCGCGATGCTGGCCCGTGTGCTGGGACAGATGGAATATGGGGCGTCCGTTGCCGCTGTAGGTCTGGCCGGGGGTGCAGGCTTGCCCGCGACCGTCATCCCGTTCCTGTTGCGCGGTGTGAACCTGTTGGGCATCGACAGCGTCATGCAGCCCTATGACAACCGTGTGCGTGCCTGGACCCGCATCGCCCAGGACCTGCCCATGGACAAGCTCGAGGCGATGGTCCAGCCCGCCACCCTGTCCGATCTGCCGCAGCTTGGCGCAGACATCCTCAAGGGTCAGGTCAAGGGCCGCGTCGTTGTGGACGTTAACGCCTGATCGGGCATCGGGCATGGTTGGTGACAACCGTGCCCATATCTTCTCTTGCCAATTGGCAGCGCCGTCGGCTAAGCCCCGCGTCATGACACAACTGCATATACATACATGGTTCTACGGCACGACAGTGACATAACCGGGCGGACCAATTCCTGTGCAGGACAGCAGCCGCCCCGAGGGGCGGTTTTTTTGTGTCGATACGTCTCCGGGGCAATGACAAGGGGACGGAGGACACCGTGTTACCGCCAGAAGACCTGAGAATTCGACCATCCCGCCTGTCAGACCACGCAGCACTTTGCGCGATGGCAAGGCCCGCTGGCGCAGGCGACGGGTTCACTGCACAGGATTTTAGCACGCTGACACTGGAGCCACGGCCTTGGGTCGACGTGATTGTCGCGACGCTGCAGGAGGAACCAATTGGCTACGCCGCCCTGCAGCGCACCCTTGACCTGCAGCGGGCGATCAAAGCGATGGTGCTGACGGATGTCTACGTCATTCCGCAGTTGCGGCGGCAAGGCATCGGCAGGGCGCTGATCGACGGTGCCTGCCTTGAGGCCGGGCTTGCAGGGTGCCGCGCCCTTTTTGTCCAAACAGGTTTGGGTGACGCTGACGCAACTGCACTGTGCCGCGCGTCTGGATTTGTCGACCGGCCTGCGCTGGGTCCGCACCTTGAAAGAGCGCTTTGAGGGTTGGCAGCGCGGCCCGCTGCGGCCTAGATGTGCCCAAAGGGCAAAGGGAGCCAGAGATGACCGCCTATGACGACAGCAACATTTTCGCCCAGATCCTGCGGGGCGAAGTCCCGTCTTTCAAAGTCTACGAAGACGATGACACCTTGTGCTTCATGGACATCATGCCGCGCACGGACGGGCACTGCTTGGTGATCCCCAAAACCCCGTGCCGCAACGTGCTTGATGCAAGCGACGCGCAATTGGCTGCCGTCATGGCAACAGTCAAGAAAGTCGCGAACGCAGCCAAGGCAGCCTTTGACGCCGATGGCATCACTTTGCAGCAATTCAACGAAACGGCGGGCGGGCAGGAGGTGTTTCACCTGCATTTCCACATCCATCCACGGCATGACGGCGTGCCGATGCGTCCGGCTGGCCAAATGGGGGATATGGACGCGATCAAGGGCCACGCCAAAAAGATCAGCGCGGCCCTGTGACGTGACGTGACGTGACGTGACGTTGAGGTGACGTTGACGGGGCGCAGGTCAAAGCGTCCCAGTCTTTTTCCGCCTACCTACTCGGCGGGTTGGCCCACGGCGTCATTCGCCCTTTCACGCCGACTGTCATTGATCAGCGCCTTGGCCAGTGCCACGGCCATCAGCACCATGACAAAGGTGAACGGCAGGGCACCCACGATCATCGCGTCCTGAAGCGGCGCCAGCGCGTCCGCATTGTTCGGATCAATCGCGCCCGCAACCAGCAGGCTGCCGATCACGCCGGTCAGGATCAGACCCCAGATGATGCGGTGTTTTATCCCGGTTTCCGCGGCACCGCCGGACATGATGGTGTTCATCACAAGGATCCCGGAATCCGCCGACGTCACGAGAAAGGTCATGATCAGTACCACGCACATCACGATGACCGCCCCCAGCAGCCAGTCCGGCACAATCATCGCGAGCGATACAAACAGCTTGTTGGTGTTTGATGCACCTACAATCGCCCCGTCCGCCACGCCCAGCAGTTCGTTATTGACAGCCGTACCGCCCAGGATGGTGAGCCAGGCAAAGCACACGAGGGCAGGCGCGATCATGCAGCCCAGGATGAACTCGCGCACGGTGCGCCCCTTGGAGATGCGGGCGAGGAACAACCCGACAAAAGGTGAAAACGCGATCCACCAGGCCCAGTAAAAGGTCGTCCAGCCCGATTGCCAGCCAAACAGGCGCCCTTGCGTTCCAGCCTCATACGCGGCGGCCTGCACGGATGGATCAAGCGCTGCGGCATCGCCCTCAAGCCCGGCGACAAAGCCGTCATAGCTGCCCCAGGCATTCGTGGCCCCGCTGTACAGCGCACCGGCGACTGGTTCTGCCTCCGCCGGAAGGGCGGCGGTGAACGCCTCTTGCGACAATGGGCTATAGGCTTCGAAACTCAGGGGAATGAAGTTCCAGATGTAATCGGCCAGCGCCGTGCCGTAGGTCGTCAGCGCAAAGATGAATGAGCCGAAAACGATGAACGTCAGCAAAAGCAGCATCGACAGCACCAGGTTCAGGTTCGACAGGTACTTGATCCCGCGCCCCACGCCGGACACCGCCGACAGGATCGACATACCCATGATGATCGCCAGCGCCGTGATCAGCCCCACGGTCGAGGGTTTGGGCGCCGCACCATCAACGGCATCACCCATCAACCACTCCATGCCGGTCACGTTGTAGACACCATCGACAAACTGGCTCACGCCGTAACCAATGGTCACGGCCACGCCCAGGATCGTCGCCACGACGCCCAGAACGTCAACGACATGACCCAGAAAGCCGTTGGCCGCCCGACCCAAAAGCGGGGTCAACGCCGACCGGATGGTCAGCGGCATGTCGCGGGTATAGGCGTAATAGGCCAGGCTCAGCCCGGTGATCACATAGATGGCCCAGGCGTGAATCCCGAAATGCCACAGCGCGTAGCGAAATGCGGATTGCACCGCTTCGGGGCTGTTGGCATCGGCACCTTGCGCCACGATCACAGGGTTCGACCCCCACAGGCCCACCGGTTCCGCCGTGGCAAAGACCATGAGGCCCACGCCCAGACCAGCACCGAACATCATCGCAAACCATGAAAAGGTCGAAAACTCGGTCTGCGTGTCAGCACCGCCCAACTTGCGCTTTCCGACCGGCAACGCGGCCAGCACAAACAGAAAGAACGCAAAAAAGCCGACGGAAATGATGTAGAAGGCATTAAAGCCCTGCAAAGTCGCCCAGTTCCACGCGTCCAGCGTCTGGGTGGCTGCGGCGGGCCAAAGGATCGCCCACAACACCAAAGCCACCATCGTGATTTTCGAAATCAGCGCGATGGGCAGGCTATGTCCCTCATAAAATCCGGACTCCTGAGTGTTGATCTCAAGATCCGTAAACGGTTCTCGTATCGCCATTGAACTGGCTCCCTGTTTTGTTGTTTGACCCGGCGTCTGTCTGACCGGCAAGGCTGTGGGCGAAAAATCCCGTGGATGTGCACGTCGCTCACATGGGAACGCGTCTGCGCGCGCTTCTTCCCTTAAAAGTGGCAGGGTTGCTTGCGAAAACTGGTGATTCTGCGACAGCGGCGCGCCCGGATTTGACGTTTTTTGTCGGTCCACGCGCGAAATCACGACCGAATCTTGAAAAAATGAGACAAACGCGCCGATCAGACAGGCGGTATCGGTGTGTTTTTTGCGTCGTATGGGATACAAAATTTGAAATTCCAGTCGCCAATTTCACAAAAGCGACGGAAACGGCCATTTGACGCCGATTGCGACGCAAAACACGACAATTAACCCTTCGCCAATAAGCGGAGCCGTGCTTTCCTTTTGTCATAAAAATGACAACAGGAAGGTAACCATGTCTATTCAACCTCCTTTGACGGAGCTGCCGATCAAAACCGCCGACACGGGGTTTTATCGTGGGTTCAGTGTCAATGTTGCGGTGATCAGTAAGATCATCATCAGTATGCTTGTCGTCTGGTGCATCGTCTGGCCAACCGAAGCCGGTACGATCCTGGGCGACTGGAACAGCGTCATTCTCGAGAACTTTGCCGCCTGGTACATCTGGGTTGTAACCTTTTTCGTGATTGTGTGCCTTGGCCTTGCGATCTGGCCAACGGCTGGGCGCCTCAACCTGGGTCAGCCGGGTGAAAAACCTGAATTCACCAACTTTTCGTGGTTTTCCATGATGTTCGGCGCCGGGATCGGTGTCGGGATGCTCACCTGGGCCGTGGCTGAACCCGTGGCCCACTTCAAAAACAACCCCTCCGTCATCCAGGGGGCAACCACAGCGCTTGGCGCGGACAACGTGCGCGAGGCCTATGTCTGGTCGTTCCTGCATTGGGGGCTGGGCGCATGGGCGTGCTACGCCATCGCCGGTCTGGCGCTGGCATTCTTCAGCTACCGCCGTGGTCTGCCGCTGACGATCCGGTCGTCGCTGACACCGCTTTTCGGCGCCAAGCTGTCGGGGTTCCTGGGCAACCTCATCGACATCGTGGCCGTGGTTGCGACCATCCTTGGTGTGGCGCAAACGCTAGGCTTTGGCGTGGAACAGTTCGTGGCGGGTCTGACCCGGATCGGGATCGGTGGCCTTGTGCTCGATGACGGCTCGGCAACAACGCTTGGCATCATCGTGGCCCTTCTGGTCATCATGGGGGCCTCGACTCTGTCGGCACTCTCCGGTGTGGGCAAGGGCATCAAGTGGCTGTCGAACATCAACATGGTGCTGTCGATCTTCCTTCTGGGCTTCTTCATCATCTTCGGGGCCACGTTCTTTGGCGCCGCGGCCTTCTTCGTGGGCATCTGGGATTACCTCGTTGCGCTGCCATGGCTCAGCTTCAACGTCTACGCCTCTGACGGTGTCGACGGGTCCGAAGCGTTCCTGCTGGCCCAATGGCAGGGCTGGTGGCCGGTGTTCTACTGGGCCTGGTGGATCGCATTTGCCCCCTTCGTGGGCCTGTTCCTGGCGCGCATCTCGCGGGGTCGGACCATCCGTGAATTCGTGCTTGGTGCCATGATCGTTCCGTCGCTGATGTGCTTTGTCTGGTTCGCATGGGCGGGTGGCACAGCCATTGACCTCGAACTGAACGGCGATGCAAACGGTGTCATCCTGGACGCGGCCAATGGTGACAAGATCTTTGCCATGACCGAGTTCATGCTGGCGCCCATCGCGCAGCTTCTTGCGTGGGCCATGGCGGTCGTGATCGTTGTGCTGTTGATGACGTTCCTCGTGACATCGGCTGACTCAGCTGTGCTCATCGTGAACACCATCAACGCCGCCGGTGACGAAGGTCCCAAGGCGCGTCCCCACATCCTGTTCTGGGGCGCAGCCCTAGGCCTTGTGGTCGCTGGCTTGCTGATTTCCGGCGGGACCGGGGCCATTCAGACAGCCATGGTGATCGGGGCGTTGCCATTCTCGATCGTGATGGCGCTGATGTGTGTTGCCCTGATCAAGGCGATCTACAACGACGGTCGTCGTGAGGCCGCGGGCGTGCCCGCCGTGCATTCGGAAATTCCGGGCGCCACGGGCAACGGTCTGACGCCTGCCGAATAATACGCAGTCACACGCGTAAATCACGGGCTCCGGCGCTTGCGCGCCGGGGCCTTTTTCTTAAGCTGGGCAGGACTGCGAAAGGCCCGCCCATGTCCCTTGATCTCGACTTTGTCCGCGCCCAGTTTCCGGCTTTTGCCGAGCCATCTCTGCAGGGGCAGGCGTTTTTCGAGAACGCAGGCGGCAGTTACACCTGTCGCCACGTCATCGACCGGCTGTTCCGTTTCTACACCCAGCGCAAGGTGCAGCCCTATGCCGACTACGACGCCTCTCGGCTGGGCGGGGAAGAAATGGACGAGGCGCGCATGCGCATGGCCGCCCTTCTTGGGGTAGAAACAGATGAACTGAGTTTCGGCCCGTCCACCACGCAAAACACCTATGTGCTGGCGCAGGCCTTTGCCGGAATGATGCAGCCGGGTGAGGCCATCGTCGTCACCAATCAGGATCACGAGGCCAATTCCGGCCCGTGGCGCCGTCTGGCCGAGCGCGGGTTCGAGATCCGCGAATGGCAGGTCGATCCCGCCACCGGCCATCTGGACCCGGCAGCACTTGAGGATCTTCTGGACGAAACCGTCCGGCTGGTCTGTTTTCCCCATTGCTCGAACGTGGTCGGCGAGATCAATCCCGTAACCGAGATCACCGCACTTGCCCATGCCGCCGGTGCCTTTGTCTGCGTCGACGGCGTCAGCTATGCGCCGCACGGCTTTCCCGATGTCGGCACGCTTGGGCCGGACATCTACCTCTTCTCCGCCTACAAAACCTACGGGCCGCATCAGGGCCTCATGACCATCCGCCGCACGTTAGGGGAATTGCTGCCGAACCAGGGGCATCATTTCAACGCGGGCTCCCTCTACAAACGTTTTACACCCGCAGGCCCCGATCACGCGCAAGTGGCGGCCTGTGCGGGCATGGCAGATTATGTTGACGCTCTTTACGATCACCATATAGGCGGTGGTGATACACAAGTGTCCCCGCGGGGACAGATCGTCCACGACCTGATGCGCGCCCGCGAGGTCGAGGCACTGACCCGCGTGATGGACGCGCTCAAGGACCGCAATGACCTGCGCGTGATTGGCCCGACGGATGCGTCAGTCAGGGCACCAACAGTCGCCCTCGATCTGGGCCGTGATCCCGTCGCCGTCGCGGCCGAGCTGGCCGACGACGGGATCATGGCAGGCGGCGGTGATTTCTACGCCGGGCGCGCCTTGCAGGCCATGGGCGTGGACCCGGAGCGCGGCGTTCTGCGGTTGAGTTTCACGCATTACACGAACGATGCCGAGATTGATCAAATGCTGACCGCCCTAGACGCTGTTCTTTGACGCAAGGACACCCTGCGACATCTTGATCCAACTGCGTGCGCGCTACGTAAGCCTCGGTAACAAAAGGAAACGGGGCGTTGAGCAGCACACCGATCATCATGTGGTTCCGGCGGGACTTGAGACTGAGCGACCATCCGGCGCTCAAAGCTGCCTGCGACAGCGGCTGTCCCGTGATCCCCGTCGTCATCCGCGACGGCAGCGTCGACGACTTGGGCGCAGCACCAAAATGGCGTTGGGGTTTGGGGGTCGAGCATCTCGCGCAATCGCTGGCCGATAAGGGCAGCAAGCTGATTTTCCGGTCGGGCGACGCGCTGAAAGTCTTGCAAAAACTGATCGAAGAAACCGGGGCGGGGGCCGTCTATTGGTCGCGCCTCTATGATCCGCAGGCCGTTGAGCGCGACAGCACGATCAAAGCGACGCTCAAGGAACAGGACATTGACGCGCGCAGCTACGGCGGCCATCTTATGTTCGAGCCCTGGACGGCAGAGACCAAGACGGGCGGCTTCTACAAGGTTTACACACCCTTTTGGCGGTCGGTGAAGGACCGCGAGGTGGACGCGCCCTTGTCCACACCGGGCCGCATTCCCGCCCCCGATGCGTGGCCCGACAGCGAGGCGCTGGATGACTGGGCGCTTGGTTCCGCGATGAACCGCGGCGCGGAGATCGTCCGCCCCTATGTGCGGTTGGGCGAGAGTGCGGCACAGTCGCGGCTTGGGGCATTCATGGCCTCCAAAGTCGCAAGCTACGACAACGGACGGGACATCCCGGCCGAGGATCGCACGTCGAACCTGTCGGAGAACCTGGCTCTTGGAGAGATCAGCCCGCACCAGTGTTGGCACGCAGGGGTGCGGGCGTTGGACGAGGGTAAGGCCGGTGCGGAAACCTTCCTGAAAGAATTGGTCTGGCGCGAGTTTGCGTATCACCTGATGCACCATACGCCGCGCATCGTGGACCAGAACTGGAAAGAGGATTGGGATTCGTTTCCCTGGAACGAGGACGAGCGCAGGGCCGAGGTCAAAGCCTGGAAACAGGGGCGGACCGGCATCCAGTTCGTCGATGCCGCCATGCGCGAGATGTACGTGACGGGGCGCATGCACAACCGTGGGCGCATGATCGTCGCGTCGTATCTGTGCAAGCACCTGATGTGTCATTGGCGGATTGGGCAGCGGTGGTTCGACGACTGCCTGATTGACTGGGATCCCGCCAGCAACGCGATGGGCTGGCAGTGGTCGGCGGGCTCTGGTCCCGATGCGACGCCCTATTTCCGAGTGTTCAACCCGGTCACGCAACTCGACAAGTTCGACAAGAACCGCGACTACGTCAGCCGCTGGATCGCCGAAGGGCGCAGCAACAAGGCATCCGAGGCGCTATCCTATTTCGACGCGATCCCACGGTCGTGGAACATGTCGCCGGATGACGGTTATCCGGACCCGATCGTCGCCGCTGACCAAGGGCGCAAACGGGCGCTAAGTGCTTATGAAAACCGTGATTTCTGAGTGCAAACGCGTGGGAATGGTTGCGCCAGTGAAAGTGTCTAGTTAACTTGACAAAAACGCCTATGGGGAGCGTGTATGATCCTGACAAAGACGGACGGCCAGACAAACTTGCCGCGATATTTTGCCCGTGTCTTTGACATGGCGCAGGGGATGAACAACGGACGTGTTGATTTTGTGCTGCCGGATGGCCGGCAGTTTCGGGCCGAGGGCCCGAACCCCGGCCCGGTGGCCGAGGTGCACATCCACAACGATGACCTTTTTGCCCGTTTGATCCGCGAGGGCGATCTGGGATTTTGCGACGCCTATCTTGATGAATGGTGGAGCACACCGGACCTTCAGGCCTTTATGGACTGGGTACATGCGGACAACGACGACATCTATGACGGGTTTCCCGGCATGGGCTTGGTGCGACGTTTTGAGAAGTTCCGCTTTTGGCTGCAACGCAACAACCGTGTGCAGGCCAAAAAGAACATCAGCTACCACTATGATCTGGGCAACGAGTTCTATGGCCTGTGGTTGGATGACACGATGACCTATTCCTCGGCCCTGTTTGAGACGGGGCAGGAAAGCCACGAGGCGGCGCAGATCGCGAAATACGCCAGCATGGTGGACCAGATGGGCGCGCAGCCCGGCGATCACATCCTTGAGATCGGGTGCGGTTGGGGTGGCTTTGCGGAATATGCCGCCAAGGAGCGGGGGCTGAAGGTCACGGGCCTGACCATCAGCGAAGAACAGATCAAGTATGCCCGGGAACGGATTGAGAAGGCTGGACTTTCCAATCTTGTCGATTTCAAGTTGCAGGATTACCGCGACGAGCGTGGGACCTATGATGGCATCGCAAGCATCGAGATGTTCGAAGCTGTGGGCGAGAAATACTGGCCCGTCTACTTCGAGACTGTCAAAGAGCGCCTGAAGCCCGGCAAGAACGCAACGCTTCAGATCATCACAGTCACGGACCGGCGGTGGAAAGTCTACAAGCGCGGCGTGGATTTCATTCAGAAGTACATCTTTCCCGGTGGCATGTTGCCCAGCCCGTCGGTGCTGCGCCAACAGATCACCAAGGCCGGTCTGGGTATCGAGCGGTCCATCGAATTCGGCGAAAGCTACAACATCTCGCTGCGCCGCTGGCACGAAACCTTCAACCAGAAGTGGGACGAGATTGCCGAGATGGGTTTTGACGACCGTTTTCGGCGGATGTGGAATTTTTACCTGACCTCTTGCGCGGCCACCTTTGAAAGTGCCAACTGCGATGTGACCCAGATCACGATCAAACGACCCGGATAAGTATGAAAGACCTGAACGATGCCTGACGCAGCCAAGCTTGTCGGTGGCGTGTGCCTGGCGATCCTGGCCTTTGTCGTGTCCGGCATGATCATGCCGCTGTTCGAGGAAGACACAAATTTCGGCTGGTTCACACATGTCAATGTTGCCGTCGGGTTCATATGTGGCTGGATGGTGATCGGCGCGCGGGCAGGGCGCGGCATGACGTCTGCGATCAACGTCGGCCTGACGGGCCCGGTCGTCATGGTGTTCTGGGCGCTGTTCATCCAATCGTGCAACGAGATGGTGCGCGTTGCCATGAAGAACCGCTATGACGGCGCGTTCGAGGCCGTCGTCGCCATCTTTCAGATCGGGGCGGAATGGGCGCTGTTGATGGCCACGATACCGATTTGGGTGACCTTGCTTGCCGGTGGGGCGATCACGGGTGTGTTGACCGAATACGCCTGGCGCACCTGGCGATAGGGCGATGGCACCTCTGTTTTTCTATGGCACGTTGAGATACGCGCCCCTTCTTGACTGCGTGTCGGGGCGGGATGGGCCGCTTGACACAGAGACGGCGGCGCTGCCGGGATATGTGGCGCGCGCGTCGCTGGACGGCCTTTACCCTGTCTTGCGGGAAGCGCCCGGTGCGCTGGCCCACGGAGTGGTCGTGCGTGGTCTCACGGATGCGGAAGTTGCACGGCTCAATTACTACGAGGGCGGTTTCGACTACGACCTTAGGTCCGTTGTGCTTGCGTCCGGGGAAGAGGCGCAGGTCTATGTGCCCGGGCAGGGCGTTTCTGCGACGGACGCGGTTTGGGACTTTGATGCGTGGCAGGCAAAGTGGGCCCAGATGACCCTGTGGGCCTCCCGCGAGGTCATGGCGGGCTATGGTCATCTGAGCCCGGCCGTCATCGCCGCCCGCTTTCCCCGCATTCGCGCGCGGGCCTGGAGCAAGGTTCTCGCCCAATCGGGTCGGCATGGTCGCGATGTTCTGGACGGGCGTGTCGAGGTCCTGTCGCGCAGCCAGGGCTATGTGAACTTTTTTGCGCTGGAGGATGTCGTGCTGCGGCACGAGACGTTTGACGGCGGGATGTCTGAACCGATGGAGCGTGGCGTATTCGTGTCGTCGGATGCCGCTCTTGTTCTGCCCTACGATCCGGCGCGGGATCGGGTCTTGCTGGTCGAGCAAATCCGCATGGGTCCAATCGGTCGCGACGATCCGGTGCGCTGGCAGTTGGAGCCGGTGGCCGGGTTGGTCGATCCCGGTGAGACTCCCGAAGAGGCGGCGCGCCGTGAGGGGCAGGAGGAGGCGGGCCTGGATTTTGGCGCGCTGGAGCCGGTGGGCGAATGCTATGCCTCGCCCGGTGCGACAACCGACTTTTTTCACATGTTTGTCGGTCTTTGCGATTTGCCGGATGGCGTGGCGGGCATCGGCGGGGAAGAGGCCGAGGGCGAAAACATCCGCAGCCACGTCATCGGGTTCGACGCCTTGCTGGCCATGGCCGATGACCGGCGCATTGCGAACGCGCCCCTTGGCATGCTGACCTATTGGTTGCATCGCCACCGCGATCGGTTGCGTGGGATGTCCTAGCCGGACGCGGCTTGAGGTCGGGTGATTGCACCGCTACACCATTGGGGAACGACGGAAGGAATGCCCTCATGCGCTACGCATCTGATCTGGCCGCGGCCATTGGAAACACGCCTTTGATCAAGTTGCGGCAGGCGAGCGAGGAGACAGGCTGCACCATTCTGGGCAAGGCCGAGTTCATGAACCCCGGGCAGTCGGTCAAGGACCGCGCGGCGCTGTCGATCATTCAGGATGCGGTGGCCAGCGGCGCGTTGCGCCCCGGTGGCACCATCGTCGAGGGGACGGCTGGCAATACCGGCATCGGGCTCGCGTTGGTGGGCGCGTCGATGGGGTTCAAGACCGTCATCGTGATCCCCGAGACGCAGAGCCAGGAAAAGAAGGATATGCTGCGGCTGGCCGGTGCCGAACTGGTGCAGGTGCCCGCGGCACCCTATCGCAACCCGAACAATTTTGTGCGCTATTCCGGGCGCTTGGCTGAGGAACTGGCCAAGACGGAGCCGAACGGTGCGATCTGGGCCAACCAGTTCGACAACGTGGCCAACCGCAAGGCCCATATCGAGACGACGGGGCCGGAGATCTGGGAGCAGACGGACGGAAAGGTCGACGGGTTCATCTGTGCGGTTGGCTCGGGCGGCACGCTTGCAGGCGTGGCCGAGGTGTTGCAACCCAAGGGTGTCAAGATCGGACTTGCCGATCCGGACGGCGCAGGGCTTTTCAGCTACTACACCACCGGTGAGATTGCGATGCAGGGCGGGTCCATCGCCGAAGGGATCGGGCAGGTGCGCATCACAAAGAACCTGGAAGGGTTCACACCCGATTTCAGCTACAACGTGTCGGATGCCGAGGCGTTGCCGATTGTGTTTGACCTGCTTGAGCATGAGGGGCTGTGCCTTGGCGCGTCTTCGGGCGTCAACGTGGCGGGGGCGATCCGGTTGGCCAAGGACCTGGGACCGGGCCACACCGTCGTGACGATCCTGTGTGACTTTGGCACCCGCTATCAATCCAAGCTCTTCAACCCCGACTTTCTGCGCAGCAAGGATCTGCCGGTGCCGGATTGGCTTGAACAAGGGCCGTCCAGCATCCCTGGTGTGTTCGAGGACGTTTGATGATCATTGCCTGGATGCGCACGGCGCTTCTGACGGTCTGTCTCGTTCTATTTGCGGCCCTGGCGGGCGCGCAGGGCAATGGGCCGGACTATGCGGCGTGGGAATCGACGGCCACAAGGGCCGAGCAAGCCGTGGAAGTCGCCGAAGCCTCGAACCAGGCGTTTGAGACACTGCGGGGTGAAATCGCCGATTGGCGGGCGCAGTTCCAGAACCAGCTGAACGCCAATGACAGCCGCCTGCAAACCCTGCGCGAGCAGATCGCGGCATTGGGCCCTGCGCCTGAGGAGGGGCAGGAAGAAGCAACGGAAATCGCCAACCGTCGTGCCGAACTCAACGCGCAGCTTGAACGGCTCAGCACCCCGCGCCGCACGGCAGAAGAGGCATTCAGCCGCGCCAACGGGATCATCACGGAGATCGACGGCATTCTGCGCGACAGGCAGACTGAAGAATTATTGAATATGGGGCCATGGCCGGTCAATCCTGGCAACTGGCCCACGGCGTTGCGGCAGGCGCAGGACTCTATAGCGGCGCTTGTTTCGGGCACACAGCAGGCGTGGCAAAACCCGTCACGCCGATCGAATGCCAGCGATAACCTGCCCTTGGTCCTGGTTTTATTGGTGATTGGCGGGGTGTTGCTTGCGCGGTCGCGCTATTGGTCGGAATTGCTGGCGGTCAGGATCCAGCGTGGTGGGACTGGATCGAGCGCTGGCGTGGCCAGTTTCGTGGTGTCGCTTGGCCAGATCATCCTGCCCATGCTGGGCCTGTTTGCCTTTATCCGGGCGGTGCGCGCTACGCAGCTTTTTGGGCCGCGTGGAGATTTGCTTCTGGACGGGCTGGAGATCTTTGGGCTGGTTCTGTTCTTTTCGCGCTGGCTTGCCGGTCGCTTGTTCCCCAAGGACGATGTGCTGCGCGCGCCGGTGGCCATACCGGACAACCGACGGGCGGAAGGGCGTGTTTATGCCGTCATCCTTGCCTGCGTGTTCGGGCTGGCTGTTCTGCTGACAGGCGTGTCTGATTTCGACCGGTACGATGCCGGGTCGGATGCGGTCCTGCATTTCCCGCTGGTCATTGTTGCGGGTCTAATCCTCGTCCGGTTCGGGTGGCTTCTGCGGCGCCAAGTGCGGGCACGCAGGGACGATCCAGAGAAGACTGTGGCGTATGGAGACCGGATCGCCGGCACGATCGGGCGCGGCTTGATCGCGGTGGGGATGCTGGCCCCGTTCCTTGCTGCCTTTGGCTTTGGCGCGGCATCAAAGTTCCTGATTTATCCGACCATTCTGACCCTTGCGCTGATCGGCACCGTGGTGCTGCTGCAAGGCTTTGTGCGCGACGTATACGCCGCGTTGCGGCCGGGCGAGGGCGCGCGCGAAAGTCTGGTGCCGACCCTGATCAGTTTCCTGCTGGTTCTGATCGCCATCATCCCCCTGTCGCTGATCTGGGGCGCGCGTGTCACCGACCTGACCGAGGTGTGGGCAAGGTTGCGGTCGGGCCTGACCATCGGCGACATGACCATTTCGCCGGGCAGTTTCCTGACACTGATCATCGTTTTCACGATTGGTTACGTGCTGACGCGGGCGGTTCAGAACGCTCTGAAAACCTCGGTGCTGCCCAAGACCAAGCTGGATCCCGGCGGTCAGGTCGCGATTGTGTCTGGCCTGGGCTATGTCGGGATTTTTCTGGCAGCGCTGATCGCCATCACGTCGGCCGGGATCGACCTGTCCAGCCTGGCCATCGTGGCCGGTGCGCTGTCGGTCGGGATCGGCTTTGGTTTGCAGACCATCGTGTCGAACTTTGTCTCTGGTATCATCCTGCTGATTGAACGCCCCATTTCAGAGGGCGATTGGATCGAGGTGGGCGGGCAGATGGGATATGTCCGCTCGATCTCGGTCCGCTCGACGCGGATCGAGACATTTGACCGAACGGACGTCATCGTGCCCAATGCGGACCTGATTTCCGGCACTGTGACGAACTACACCCGCGGCAATACTGTTGGGCGCGTGATCGTTCCTGTCGGTGTGGCCTATGGCACCGACACCCGCCGTGTCGAACGGATCCTGAAAGAGATTGCAGAGGCGCATCCCATGGCGCTGGCCAACCCGCCGCCCGCGATCCTGTTCATGGGCTTTGGCGCCGACAGTCTGGATTTCGAGATACGGATGATCTTGCGCGACGTGAACTGGATGCTGTCCGTCAAGAACGAGATCAACCACCAGATCAACGACCGGTTCCAGCAGGAGGGGATCGAGATACCCTTTGCCCAGCGGGATGTGTGGCTGCGTAACCCGGAGGTTCTGCAAGCGAAGGCGGAGCCTGTCCCGTCCGAAAGTGCCTCTGCCGATGTGGAAAAGCCGGTGGTTGAGCATATGGACCATAGCGACCTTGAGCCCGACGCCCCGGCGGAAGATGGGGATGGAGACGGGAGATGACCGAGCCGCTGTTTCGCGAGGATGCCTATGCCCGGGATGCGGACGGCGTAGTGGTGGCACATACACCCGAAGGCGGTATCATCCTGGACCAGTCGCTTTTTTACCCCACTGGCGGCGGGCAGCCCGGTGACAGCGGCACGCTGCGTTGGAACGGCGGTGCATTGACCATCGCCACCACTGTGAAGGGGGAGGGTGACAGTATCGTGCTGGTGCCGTCCGAACCGCGCGCGTTGCCCCCTGTCGGTGCACAGGTGACCCAATCGCTGGAATGGGACCGCCGCTATGCCCATATGCGTGTGCACACGGCGCTGCATTTGTTGTCGGTTGCCTTGCCATTCGGTGTGACGGGTGGGTCCATTTCTGCCGGGCGGGGGCGGCTTGATTTTGACATGGCCGACGCGCCCGAGGACAGGGAGGCGCTTGCCGCCGTTCTGAATGACCATGTGGCCGCTGACGCGCGCGTCAGCGCTGAGTGGATCACCGAAGCCGACCTGGATGCCAACCCCGACATGGTAAAGACGTTGTCGGCGAAGCCCCCGCGCGGGGCGGGCAAGATCAGGTTGATCCGCATTGGCGAAGGGCCAGCGACCATTGATTTGCAACCCTGTGGCGGCACGCATGTGGCCCGGACCGGTGAGATCGGTACCCTGCGCATCGGCAAGATTGAAAAGAAAGGGCGCGTGAACCGACGCGTCTATCTGCATCTGGGCAGCTGAGATTTTTCGCGACGAACCTGCTTGCATCCCGGTGCCTACATTGGATAGAGACGGCGGTGGACAGGTGGCCGAGTGGTCGAAGGCGCGCGCCTGGAAAGTGCGTAGGCGGGAGACCGTCTCGAGGGTTCGAATCCCTTCCTGTCCGCCACCCCCTCCCGACGGATGATATAGCGCGCGCTATGATCGTGCATTTTCCGGGCAAGGCGTTGTCACAGCGTTTGATTTCCGCCCCGCGCCGCTTAGCTACGGTGGGAGGCAAGGACACACGACGCAGATGGCAAACCATTCACATCTTTCCCGCCCCTTGGCGGTACCGGCGGGGCGCTTGTCGCGCTTTGGCCGTATGGGGTCGATGGCGGCGGGCGTGGCGGGGCGCATGGCCTTTGACGGGGTGCGGCAGTTGGGGCAGGGCGCGCGTCCGAACACGCGCGACCTGCTGTTGACACCCGCAAACATGCGCCGCGTGGCGGACGAATTGGCGCGGATGCGCGGGGCGGCTATGAAAGTGGGCCAGCTTGTGTCGATGGACACCGGTGACGTGCTGCCGCCCGAGCTTGCCGAGATCATGGCGCGGCTGCGGGCGGATGCGGATTTCATGCCGCCGCGGCAATTGCGTGATGTGCTGGATGCGGAGTGGGGCGGCGGCTGGCGCGCGCTCTTTGCCGCGTTCGATGTGCGACCCATCGCGGCCGCCTCTATCGGGCAGGTGCACCGGGCCCGCCTGCCAGATGGCACGGAACTGGCGATCAAGGTGCAATATCCCGGCATCGCCCGCAGCATTGACAGCGATGTGGCCAATATCGGGCGGTTGATCCGCCTGTCAGGTCTGCTGCCCGAGGGTTTCGCGCTGGAGCCTTATCTGGACGAGGCGCGCGCGCAGCTGCGGGAAGAGGCGGACTATGGCGCAGAGGCGGCGCATCTGGAGCATTTTGTCGGGTTGCTGGGCGACCACGAAAGCTTTGTACTGCCGCGGGTGCACGCGCCGCTGAGCACCGGGCGCGTGTTGGCCATGACCTTTGTTGCGTCCGACCCCATCGAAAGCGTGGAGGGCGCAGCGCAGGAGACACGGGACCGCGTGATGCGCGACCTTTGCACGCTTGTGTTGCGAGAGTTGTTCGAGTTCCGCGTGATGCAGACCGATCCGAATTTTGCCAATTACCGATTTGATCAGACATCGGGCCGCATCGTATTGCTGGACTTTGGCGCAACCCGAACGGTGCCGTCTGGACTGACCGACCAGATGCGGGCGCTGATCCGTGCCGGGATGCGGGACGCGCGCGACGAGGTATCGGACATTGTTGCAGAGATGGAATTGGTCCCGCTGACAGTGGCGCCAGAGTTCCGCACACCTATCCTCGACATGATCATGTTAGTCTTTGACGAGTTGCGCGCGCATCCCGTTCTCGACCTCGCGGCGTCTGACCTGTCGCGCCGGTTGCAGCACATGGGTGAGAACCTGGCGCGTGACGGTTTTGTACCGCCGCCGGTGCCGATGGATCTGCTCTATGTGCAACGCAAGGTGGCTGGCATGTTCCTTCTGGCGCGCCGCTTGCGGGCACGTGTACCGGTCGCCGACCTGATTGCATCTTACGCGGAGCGTGCATGACAGAGATTGCACCCGTCCTGCACCTGAGCGGTGTCACGAAGTCCTATTCCGTTGCCACCGATGCAGTGCCCGTGTTGCGCGGCGTGGACTTGCACCTCAACCCCGGTGAGACGCTTGCCCTCACTGGTGAATCCGGCAGTGGCAAAAGCACGCTCTTGCACATCGCAGGCGGCTTGGAGACGGCGGATGCCGGGCAGGTGCGCGTGGCGGGCCAGGATCTGGTGCCGATGACGGACACGCAGCGCGCGGCCATCCGGTGCAAGGACGTCGCTGTGGTCTTTCAACAATTCAATCTGATCCCGTCGCTAAACGTGGCGGACAACATCGCGTTTCAGGCGCGCCTTGCGGGACGCCTCGACGCACAGGTTGTGGGTCATTTGGTGGCAAAGCTGGGCCTGTCCGAGCAGCTGACGAAATACCCAGAGGCCCTGTCGGGTGGCCAGCAACAGCGGGTGGCCATTGCCCGTGCCTTGGCGGCGCGCCCGCGTGTCCTGCTGGCGGATGAACCCACGGGCAACCTTGATGAGGGCACTTCAAGCGAGGTGTTGGAGCAGCTGCTGGCGCTTGTTGCGGATACCGGCGCGGGGCTGCTCTTGGTCACACATTCACCGGGCATTGCCGCGCGTATGGACCGCCGCCTGCATCTGAGCCGGGGGCAGGTCGCGTGACGCGCGCCTGCCTTTCAGCCTTCATGTCGCATTGGCGGCGCAATCCGCTCCAGCTTTTTGCCTTTCTTGCGGGCCTTGCCCTGGCAACCGCGCTCTGGTCCGGCGTGCAGGCCATCAACGCCGAGGCGCGCGCCAGCTATGACGCCGCCGCGTCGACGCTGGGGGAGGGGCAGTTCGACCAGATCGTGCCGGTGTCGGGCGACCGCATCGCACAAGCTGACTTCGTTAATTTGCGGCGCGCAGGCTGGCTGGTGGCGCCGGTGATTGAGGGACGCTTGGGCGACGTACGTCTGCTGGGGATCGACCCGCTGTCATCGCCCGCGGGTTTTGGTGCGGGACAGGATGGTGACCTGACGGGGCTCTTGAGTGAGGACCGCGTCTTTGCCAATGAAGAGACGGCTGCGAACCTGCCGGCGGACCTATCGGTCGTTGTGGATGCCGACATCGCGCCGAACCTTGCCGTGACGGATATCGGCGTGGCGCAACGGGTGCTGGGCCGGGCAGATCTAAGCCGACTGCTCGTGCAGCCCGACCAACCGCTTGTGCAGCCAGCGCTGGCGGAGATCGCGCCGCACTTGCGGCTGCAACCCGCCAGCCAGACGGCTGATGTGGGCGAGTTGACCGACAGCTTTCACCTCAACCTGACGGCCTTTGGCCTGCTCAGCTTTGCCGTGGGTTTGTTCATCGTTTACAGCACCATCGGCCTTGCCTTTGAGCAGCGGCGCGGCGTGGTGCGGACCCTGCGCGCGCTTGGCGTGCCGTTGCCGCGGTTGATCACGCTGATGGTTGTTGAGGTCTTGATCCTCGCACTGATCGGCGCGGGCCTCGGCGTTGTTCTGGGTTACGTCATTGCTGCGGCCCTTTTGCCCGACGTGGCGGTGACGTTGCGCGGGCTCTACGGGGCCGACGTGTCGGGCAGTTTGCAGTTTCGGGTGTCCTGGTGGGGGTCCGGGCTGGCCATTGCAGTTCTGGGTGCACTTGCGGCGGCGGGTGTCCGGCTGGCGCAGATCGCCCGGATGCCGCTTTTGGCCAGTGCGCGTCCACGCGCCTGGGCGATGTCATCGCGCCGTGCGCAGCGGGTGCAGACACTGTGCGCGGCTGTATTGTTTGCGGCGGCGTTTGTGCTGGGTCTGGGCGGGCAGGGGCTGCTTGCCGGTTTTGCCCTTTTGGGCTGTTTTCTGATCGGTGCTGCCCTGATCCTGCCGGTTTTGATCGCGCCGCTTTTGCGGGTGGCGGAACGCCGGGCGCATTCGCCGGTGGCACGCTGGTTCTGGGCCGACACACGCCAGCAATTGCCCGGTCTGAGCCTGGCACTCATGGCGCTGTTGCTCGCCATTTCGGCAAATATCGGCGTCGCGACGATGGTGTCGAGCTTTCGGCTGACTTTTGTATCCTTTCTGGATCAGCGTCTGGCGCCTGAGCTTTATGTGCAGACCGAAAGCGCGATGCAGGCCGAGGCCGTGGAGGCGGGGTTGGCCCAAGCGGGTGCCACTGTGTTGCCGTTACTGATGGTTGATGCGCAGATCGCCAGCCAGCCCGTGCGCCTGTTTGGGGTTCGGGTCGGGCCGACATATCGCGAGAATTGGGTGTTTCTGGATCAACACGGCGAGGCCTGGGATGCGGTAGATGCCGCCCAGGCAGCCGTCGTCAACGAGCAGCTGGCACGTCGGAGTGGTCTGTGGCTGGGCGATGTGATCGAGCTGGTGCCTGGTGTGCCGCTGCCCATCGCCGCGATCGTCGCCGATTACGGCAATCCCAAAGGGCAGGTGATTGTGAGCGAGGATTTGTTTCACACTCTGCATCCGCAAGTGCGCGCCCGGCAGTTCGGGGTGCGAACGGATGACACAGAGGCCATGCGCCGCGTGCTGACCGATGATCTGGGCGTGTCTGACAGTGCAATTACGGATCAGGCGGCCCTCAAGGCGTTTTCGCTGCAAGTGTTTGAGCGCACGTTTACAGTGACTGCCGCCCTGAATGTGCTGACGCTAACAGTGGCTGGATTTGCGATGCTGATGAGCCTGCTGACCCTGGCCGACCTGCGTGTCCCGCAATTGGCGCCGGTTTGGGCGCTTGGCCTGACACGGCGCAGCATCGGACGGCTGGAGTTGCTGCGTACGGTGGTGTTTGCTGCGGTGGTGTTTCTCTTTGCGATGCCTGTAGGGCTTGGGCTGGCCTGGGTGCTGCTGGCCATCATTAATGTCGAAGCCTTTGGCTGGCGTTTGCCGATGTTCCTGTTCCCCGGTGATTACACGCGGTTGGGTCTTTATGCGCTTTTGGCCGCGGTCGCAGCGGCTGCTTGGCCCGCTTGGCGCTTGATGCGGACGCCGCCCAATGCGCTGCTGAAGGTGTTTGCCCATGAACGCTAGGGTGCTTTTTCTTGTTTTCCTGTGGCCCTTCGCAGCGCTGGCGCAGGGGTTTGCCGGGCTGGGGACCGATGCCGAAGGCTTTGCGATCCCGCAGCCTGATCCGGTCTTTGACTTTCCGGCGGATCACGGGCCGCATCCGGATTACCGCATCGAGTGGTGGTATCTGACCGCCAATCTGACGGACGCTGAGGGCACGGCCTACGGCCTGCAATGGACGCTGTTTCGCTCCGCCCTTGCGCCGGGTGACGCGGACGGGTGGCAGTCGCCGCAAGTGTGGTTCGCCCATGCCGCCGTGACCACACCCGACGCGCATTTCGCCACGGAACGGTTCGCGCGGGGAGGAACGGGGGTCGCCGGTATCGAAGCCGAGCCGTTTCGGGCTTGGATCGACGAATGGGTGATGGAGGGACCGACGCTGGACGCTGTGACATTGCGCGCCCAGGGTCCGGAGTTCAGCTATGATATGGCTCTTGAAGCGCGAGGCCCGCTGGTGTTCCAGGGGCAGGACGGCTTTTCGGTCAAGTCTGCGGACGGGCAGGCGAGTTACTACTATTCGCAGCCATTCTACGACATCGCAGGCACGCTATTGCTGCCGGGCGGACCAGTCGATGTGACGGGACGGGCGTGGCTGGACCGCGAGTGGTCGTCTCAACCCTTGTCGGACAACCAGACGGGGTGGGACTGGTTTTCGCTGTCCTTTGACAGTGGCGACAAGATGATGGGCTTTCAATTGCGCCAGCGTGACGGCACCCGATTCAGCGCCTCGACCTGGATTGGTGCCGACGGATCGACAACCGCCTATCCCGATGGTGCCTTTGTCGCAGAGCCGCTTGAGATGACGTCCGTTGCGGGCCGGGACGTGCCGACCACATGGCGCGTGCGCCTGCCCGACAGGGGCGTGCACGCACGTGTCGAGGCCTTGAACGGGCAGGCGTGGATGCCGTTGACCATTCCCTATTGGGAGGGCCCGGTGCGCATCTCCGGCAGTCACGTGGGTGTCGGTTACTTGGAGATGACGGGATATGAGTGATCCAGGCGATTTGGCTGCGTTTCTTGAGGAGGCGTGGCAGCTTTTGCGCCGTGGCGTGGCCGACAGCCGGTCGCCTGCTCGCTACCCGACCTTTGCAACCGTATCGCCGGCGGGCGTGCCAGAAGCGCGGACAGTTGCGTTGCGGCGCGCCGCGCAGACAGAAGCAGTGGTCGAGGTTCATACCGATATCAACACTCCCAAGATTGCAGCCGTGCGCGCGTCGCCGGTTGCCGCCTTTCATGTCTGGCTGCCGAAGTCGAATTTGCAAATTCGACTGACCACGACGGTCGCGATCCTGACCGGCGATGCGGTGGAAGAGGCTTGGACCAGGGTGCCGCCTGCCTCACGCGTGTCATATGGAACGGTGCCTGATCCGGGCACGCCTATCGAAGACGTCTATGCCTATGAAAAGCCACCCGAGCGGGCGCGCTTTGCGGTTCTGCGCTGCACGATTGATCACATTGATCTTGTTCATCTTGGGGAACGGCACCGTCGCGCTGAATATGTACGCAGCGACGGGTGGGCCGGGACCTGGTGTGCGCCCTAGCTGCCCAAAAGCAGCGTGCGACACGCCCTGATCTGCTTGTTGGCGACCTGCCGCGCGGATCGTGCGCGGGCCGGTGTTGTGCCAAAGGACGCCTGTTGCAACAGGGCTGCATGCGCCAGCTTCACCTCAATCCTGTGATTGAGGATGTTGCGCCCCTCATCTGGCGCCATCGTCGCGGAGGTGAGCATGGCAAAGGATGTTCGGTCTGCTGCGATATCAGACGCGGCGGGGTCATTCGTCAGCCACGCATGTTCCATTTCGGCAGAGAACCGGCCCGCGCATTCGGCAAATGTATATGTAAGCCCATCGTGCGCTGCGGCTGCACCCGCCATGCCGAACATAACTGCTCCGGCAGCTAATATTATTTTCAATCCGCTCATTTGTTGAGCATTGCGCTCGAAAATCTGTGCGTCAACTGTGCGGTATGGAAACTTTAAGCGGTTTGAGCCGCTCCGGGAGGTTTCCGCGTCGTGTCCTAGCTCCGTGCCATTTCGCATGTGAGCACCCTGATTGACGACATTTTATGCGCGCTCGAAAGGCAGATCGGATACAATTGTCGCGCCTGCATGACTGGCATTGAGCCTTTGGGCCTGACTCGTTATCTGCACGGTATACTATGGTGTGCAGAAACGCGCGCCATGCGCCCGAACCCGAAACAAGCGAAAGATCGCCCTATGTCCCAAGACGCCGCACCCGATATCATCTACACCGTCACCGACGAAGCGCCGCAACTGGCGGCGGCCTCGCTTTTGCCGATCGTGCGCAAATTCGTCTCTGCGGCTGGCATTGATGTGTCTACGCGCGACATCTCGGTCGCGGGGCGCATCCTGGCGACATTCCCCGAACGTCTGACCGCAGAGCAGGCGCAAAGCGATGATCTGGCGGCTCTGGGCCAGTTGGTGAAGACGGCGCAAGCAAATGTGATCAAACTGCCAAATATCTCGGCCTCCGTTCCGCAGCTTCAGGCCGCGATCAAGGAATTGCAGGGGCAGGGATATGACGTGCCCGATTACCCCGAGGCGCCGTCGACAGACGAGGAAAAGGACATCCGCGCCCGCTACGACACGATCAAAGGATCGGCTGTGAACCCGGTTCTGCGGGAAGGGAACTCGGACCGCCGAGCGCCTGCTGCCGTGAAAGCCTATGCCAAGGACAATCCGCATTCGATGGGCGCCTGGTCCGCTGACAGCAAGACCAAGGTGTCCACGATGGGCGCCAACGACTTCCGCTCGAATGAAAAATCCGTCACGCTGACGGCTGCACAGGCCGGTGCGCTGAAGATTGACCATACGGCAGTGGATGGAGCTGTGACGGTCCTGAAGGACGGGATCGACATGTCCGAAGGCGCCATTGTCGATGCCACATACATGTCGCGCGCAGCATTGATGGATTTCTTGGCGCAGGCCATCGAAGACACCAAGGCGGATGGCACACTGTTCTCGTTGCACATGAAGGCCACGATGATGAAGGTGTCGGACCCGATCATCTTTGGTCACGCCGTGCGCGCGTATCTTAAGCCGGTCTTCGACAAGTACGACGCTGAATTCAAGGTGGCGGGCGTGAACCCGAACTCCGGACTGGGCGCCATGCTCGACGTGATCGCCGGGATGGAAAAGGGCGCCGAGATCCAAGCCGAGATTGACGCGGTCATGGCCGACCGTCCGCCGATGTATATGGTGAACTCCGACAAGGGCATCACCAACCTGCACGTGCCGTCCGATGTCATCATCGACGCCTCCATGCCCGCCGTGCTGCGCGCGGGCGGCAAAGGCTGGGGGCCGGATGGCAAGGAAGGCGACACGAACTGCGTGATCCCCGACAGCTCGTATGCGCCCGTCTATGCAGAAACGGTGGAGTTTTTCAAAGCCAACGGCGCGCTGGACGTGACGACCGCAGGCACGGTGCAGAACATTGGCCTGATGGCGAAGAAGGCCGAAGAATACGGCTCGCACCCGACCACGTTCGAAATCCCCGCTGATGGCACTGTCAAGGTGATTGCGGCCAATGGCGACGTGCTGACCAGCCACGACGTGGAAACAGGCGACATCTGGCGCATGGCCTCGACCCGCAACGAAGCGGTTGTGAACTGGGTCGATCTGGCCATTTCACGTGAGACCACGACCGGTTACCCGTCGGTGTTCTGGCTGGATGACACCCGCGGCCACGACGCAGAGTTGATCAAGATGATCACGCCGATCCTTGAGGCCAAGGGCAAGTCCGACACATTCCAGATCATGGCACCCGCCGCCGCCACGCGCCACGCGCTTGAGGTGATCACCAAGGGCGACAATTGCATCGCCATCACCGGCAATGTTCTGCGCGACTATCTGACCGACCTGTTCCCGATCCTTGAGGTCGGCACCTCGGCCAAGATGCTGTCCGTCGTCAAGTTGATGAATGGCGGCGGCATGTTCGAAACCGGCGCGGGCGGCTCTGCCCCCAAGCACGTCCAACAGTTGATGGAGGAAAACCATCTGCGTTGGGACTCGCTTGGTGAGTTCTGCGCAATCGCCGAAAGCCTGCGCTTCTTTGGCGAGGCGCATGGGAATGCCAAGGCCGCTGTCATGGGCGACGCAGCAGACGCCGCCATCATCAAGCTGCTGGGCGAGGGCAAGTCGCCCGGTCGCAAAGTTGGTCAGCCTGACAACCGCGACAGCCATTTCTTCTTTGCCCTCTACTGGGCCGAGGCGCTCGCCGCGCAGACGGATGACGCCGATCTGGCCGCGACCTTCGCCGATATGGCGGGTGCGCTGAGCGGGCAGGCCGACACCATCGCGACGGAGATGATGGCAGGCCGTGGCGCGGCTGTGGATCTGGGTGGGTACTACAACACCGATGACGCGAAAGTGGCTGCTGTCATGCGCCCGTCACTCACGCTGAATGCGTTGATCGACGGCTGATACCGTGGATACGCAGTATTCAGGAAGTGAATGCTGCAGCTGCAAAGCCACTATAAATGAGACAATTCCATGGCCCATCTTTCGTTTTTCGAAAGGTGGGTCGGTCTGTTTTTGAAACTCGCGAAAGCCACCGGAGATGACCTTGCGTCGGCCCACAGCCTCGCCCTAGCGTGCGCGCAACCAAACATCCTTCAGGGCACTCCATGGCACGTGAATACCTTAAGAAAGCAACACTGACCGCGACGTCCGGCGCGTCCGATGTCCACGATATTGTCACAGGCATTCTGAGCGACATCGAAGAACGCGGCGATGCGGCGGCCCTGGAATACGCGGCAAAATTCGACAAGTACGAGGGCAACGTCCTGTTGACCGCAGAAGAGATCGAAGCGGCCTGCGCCCTCGTGCCGGACAAGTTGAAGGCCGACATCCAGTTTGCTCACGACAATGTCCGCCGCTTTGCTGAAACGCAGAAAGCCACTGTAGCCGATGTTGAGCTTGAGATCGTACCCGGTCTGATAGCTGGTCAAAAGGCGATCCCGGTGGATGCAGCAGGTTGCTATGCCCCCGGGGGCGCTACAGCCATGTGGCCAGCGCCATCATGACCGTGACCACGGCCAAGGTTGCGGGCTGCAAGCATATTACCGCCTGTTCGCCTCCGCGTCCCGGCGTGGGTATTGCCCCGGCCATCGTCTATGCCGCACATATCTGCGGTGCGGACAAGATCATGGCGATGGGCGGCGTGCAGGGCGTGGCCGCGATGACCTTTGGCCTGTTCGGGCTGCCCAAGGCGAACATCCTCGTGGGTCCGGGCAACCAGTTTGTTGCCGAAGCCAAACGCATCCTGTTTGGGCGTGTGGGCATCGACATGATTGCAGGGCCGACCGACAGCCTGATCCTTGCTGATGGCGACGCGGATGCGCATATCGTGGCGACCGATCTGGTGAGCCAGGCTGAGCATGGGTACAACTCGCCCGTCTGGCTGGTCACCGACAGCCGCGCACTGGCCGAAACGGTGATGGAGATGGTGCCGAAACTCATCGACGACCTGCCGGATGTGAACCGCGAAAACGCGACCGCCGCGTGGCGCGATTATGCCGAAGTGATCCTGTGCGCCGACCGTGAAGAGATGGCCGCATGTTCGGACGACTACGCCCCCGAACACCTGACGGTGCAAGCCGAGGATCTGGATTGGTGGCTCGACCGCCTAACCTGCTACGGCTCGCTGTTTCTTGGTGAGGAAACGACGGTATCGTATGGTGACAAGGCGTCGGGCACCAACCACGTGCTGCCAACGTCAGGCGCCGCGAATTACACCGGCGGCCTGTCTGTCCACAAATACATGAAGATTGTCACCTGGCAGCGCGCCACGCGCGAAGGGTCCAAACCGGTGGCGGAAGCGACAGCGCGGATCTCGCGACTGGAAGGGATGGAAGGTCACGCCCGTTCAGCGGACGTGCGGCTGGCCAAGTACTTCCCAGGCGAGAACTTTGACCTTAGCGCCAATGAGTGATGCCGTTTTCCACGTTTCCTTTCACTGCTACGATGCGCGTGGGGAGGCTGTGAGATGAAAGCATTGGTCTATGACGGCGTAGAAACACTGCGTTTTCGCGATGTGGCAGATGCAGAGCCTAACGCGGGCCAAGACTTGGTGCGCATCGCGTCATCGGGCATCTGTGGCTCCGATATGCACGCCTATCTTGGCCATGATGATCGTCGCCCCGCGCCGCTGATCCTTGGGCATGAAGCGGCCGGCACTATCGTTGGCGGCGCGCGCGACGGCGCGCGGGTAACAATCAATCCGCTGGTAAGTTGCGGCGCCTGTCAGGCGTGCAACGCGACACGCGAGAACCTGTGCCCGGACCGCAAGATTATCTCCATGCCGCCGAAAGAGGGCGCATTTGCCGAACTTGTCGCGATGCGACCGCAAAACCTTGTTGCTGTGCCCGATCATGTCTCCCTGGACATTGCCGCACTCGCTGAACCGCTGTCAGTCAGCTGGCACGCCGCACGGCTTGGCCTTGCGGCGCTGGATGCAGGTGCAACCCAATCGGCGCTGATCGTCGGGGGCGGAGCCATCGGCCTGGCAGCTTCGCTGGCACTCAAGGCGCAAGGCATGGCCGACGTCACCATTGCCGAACCCAGTGACGCACGCCGCGTTTTTCTGGAAAACCAGTGCAACGAAACATGTGTCCCCGCGGGGACAGGCACATACGGGCTGGTCGTGGATGCCGTCGGTTACGCCGCCACGCGCGAGATCGCCTCGGCCCGGACGGAGCCGGGTGGCGTCATTGTTCATATCGGTCTGGGTGAAGATCTGGGCGGCCTTGATGTCCGCCGCATAACGCTGCAAGAGATCACATTTATCGGCACGTACGCATATACACCGCAAGACTTCCGCGACACCTGCGCCGCGATGTTCGACGGGCGTCTTGGCCCGCTGGACTGGACCGAAAAGCGGCCATTGTCCAATGGTGCTGCCGCCTTTGCCGACTTGCGTGCGGGCCGTGTCGCCGCCCCCAAGATTATTCTGCACCCCTGATGCCGGAGACATCATTCAAATGAACATAGACAAGAAGATCACCGATGATCTGGTCGCGAACGACATCTCATTCGTGACCACCGTACCTTGCAAACAGCTTGCGGGTGTCATTGAAGAGATCGACCAGCGCAACGATATTTTCCACATCCCCTCCAACAAGGAAGACGAGGGGATGGGCCTGTGCGCAGGGGCATGGATGGGGGGCAAGCGCCCGGCCATCATCATGCAGAACACGGCCATCGGAGTGACGATCAACACGCTGGCCACACTGATCCAGTACTATCGGATGCCGCTGCCCATGCTGATTTCATATCGCGGTGAGTTGCGCGAGCCCGTCGCCTGCCAGGTCGAAATGGCGATCCATACCAAGGCGCTGCTGGCGCAGATGAACATCCCGACCTACCACTTCCACCATCAGAAGGACGTGGAAGAGCTGGATATGATCCTGAAATACACCTTTATGTGCAACAAACCCGTGGCGATCCTGACCGACGCCAACTTTTGGGGAGGCTATGGCGACCAATGATCCGTTCTGAAATCCTCAAGGAAATTGCACCCATTCTGCGTGACCAACTGGTGGTCTGCAACATCGGCATCCCCAGCCAGGAACTGCACGCCATCGACGATCAGCCGACCAATTTTTACATGCTTGGGACAATGGGCCTTGCCTCGTCCATCGGGCTCGGTCTGGCGTTGGCCCAGGGCAAGACCGTTATCTCGATTGACGGCGACGGGTCAGTCCTGACCAACCTGTGCACGCTGCCAACCATCGCCAACAACGTGGCCGACAATTTCATTCTCATGATTATCGACAACGGGTCCTATGGCTCGACCGGCGATCAGCCTACATATACCGGGAAAAAGACATCCCTTGCAGGCATGGCACGCGCCGCCGGCTGCGAGAATGTGGTCGAGGTGATGGATGTGGACACCGGGCCTGCGCTGGAGAGGGCCATTGCAGAGCAGAAGATGACCGTGATGGTGGTCAAGTGCGACAGCGGCAACGCCAAGATGCCAGTGATTACGATGGATCCGGTCGTCATTAAGGACCGGTTTATGAAAGCAGTCAGCGCCTGATACACATGTTGCGGCGCCCTGATGCTTTTGGGTGTTCTCATTAACACGACCTTCATGCGTGGCGTCCTAACCTGTCCACCAATGCGTTAGGCATATTGGTGGACAGATCGCTTTGCCCGTTTCGATCTTGGAAAAAAAAGCGCGCTGGCGCGCTGGCAGGGCGTGATGGCTGCGCATGTCTCTTCGCCTCGCGCACTTAAACCGCACAGCGTTGTCGTGATCGACGATTCAAATGTCATGCGCCGGTGGTTGGGCAGCATGATTTCCGGCGACCCGCGTCTTGAACTGGCAGGAACCGCTGCGTCCGCCGAAGAAGCCCGGCAGGTGATCAAAAAGACAAACCCCGATGTGATTACGTTGGATGTTGAGATGCCCGGAATGGACGGGATCGAATTCTTGTCACACTTGATGCGTTTGCGCCCCATGCCGGTTGTGATGCTGAGCAGCCAGATGCGCAAGAACGGGGAAAAGGCGCAGCGCGCGCGCGCATTGGGTGCAGCGGTCTGCCTTGCAAAACCGTCCATCCCGACACCGGAGGCATTGGCAAGGCTTTGTGACAATATCGTCGCCGCCGCGCGGCAGGACGGGCAGAGTGACCACGCCACCTGGGCAGCATCAGATAAAATTGTCCTGATTGGGGCATCCACGGGCGGTGTGACGGCACTGGAGAGCATTCTGCCACTGTTTCCAAAGGATGGCCCACCTATCGTCATCGCGCAACACATGCCGCACACGTTTCTCAATCGCTTCATCGAACGGCTTGACCGGCATCTCGAACAATGTGTGGATTTCGCTGCGCATGGGGAGAGGTTGGCGACAGGCCAGGTTCGACTGGCCGCCGCCCGAGACATGCAAACAGGCCTGACTTGGCACAGTGGCGCATGGCACATACAGGCCATCAGACGCGGACGCCACGACATGTTTTGCCCGTCGGTGGACGTGCTTTTTGGATCGGCCGCGCCTTGGGGTACGCAAGTGGGCGCCATGATCCTGACCGGGTTGGGCAATGATGGCGCCAAAGGTATGCTGATGTTGCGCCGGAGCGGTGCACGGACCTTGGGCCAGTCGGAACGCACATGTGCCGTCTACGGCATGCCGGCTGCGGCTCTTGCGATGGATGCCATTGATGAGGAGCGGGACTTGGGCGAACTGCCATCTCGTATGACAGACCTGCTGTTTCGGGATGAAACGCTGGTGTGACCCGACAGCATGTTCATATCACCCAAGGTGAGCACGCCACCGGCACCGGGTCAGACCTGGTGATTTCCACTTTGCTCGGGTCATGTGTGGCCTGCTGCCTTTGGGACCCGACCGTGGATGTTGGCGGTATGAACCACATGTTGCTGGCTCACACACCGGGACGCAATGCACACAGAACGCTGTCTGGTATCAACGCCATGGAGTTGCTGATCAATGATCTTGTGAAGCTAGGCGCTGCGCGCAACCGGTTGCGTGCCAAGGCGTTTGGTGGCGCGTGCATGATATCTGGGCTGTCTGATATCGGTGCCCAAAACGCCGAATTCACCCTGCAGTACCTCAAGCAGGAAAGCATACCGCTGGTCACGCATTCGCTTGGTGGAAGCATGGCGCGCAATATTCGATTTTGGCCGGGTACCGGCCGCGTCATGCAAAAGATCACGGATGCTGCCGTAAGCGAGGCTGACGTGATCGTTCCGATCTCCAATGGAAACGGGCTTGAACTCTTCTGATTTCGCCGGCCCTGTAGCTTCAAAAGAGTTCGACAGAACCGGCTTCTTGCGTGACCGCCGCTTCGCTGTCCGGTGACAGGATCGCTCGCGTTTCAGCAAGCTTCAGGCGCGTCTCCTGATGTGGTGTGCTTTGATCCTCCTCGGCCAGGATCTGGGATACAACCGAAAGGTCCTGTAGGGACTGAACGATGTGGTCCAACCTTTGCAATTGAAAAATCTGTGCTTCAGATAACGCGTCGCAATGACGTTCCGCCAATTCCGAGACCAGCTTCGTGACCGACGACATGTCGTGCGTCATTGCGACCAACAAGTTGGACATGCGCGACAGGGCGCGTCTGGCCGCGATATTTGGTCCGTCCCGCACTACAGTGGGCCAACAACAGACTCGATGCATTGGCGCAACTGTGCCGCCTCAAAGGGCTTCTTGAGATAGTTGTTCATCCCCAATTTGCGTCCATGATCAATAATCTGATGTTCAGCGCGACCTGTGATCAGGATAAATCCAACGCCTTTGGTGCCCGAGCCGCTGCGAAGGGTGTGCAACAGTTTCAGACCATCCATGTTCGGCATGTTGTAGTCGGATATCACGAGATGCGCAGGTGTCTTGCCGAGAAGATTGATTGCATTTATCCCATCCGAAGCGGTGAAGATGTGACGGATACCAAGCGCTTCCAGCCCTTGAACAAGGAGCCCGCGGCTCGTCGACATATCATCGACGACCATAATACGGATTTGGTCTCGTAGAGCCATTTTCGTCTCCTATCGGGAGTAAAGAAGGGAAGGTGCTGGTTTGGTATAGGCAGTTGGTCCGCTGGACCGAAAACCATGCGCGCCAGGATCTGAAATACGTTCGGAATGCCCCAAAAAAAGCAGTCCGCCGGGGAGCAGCGCGTCATTGAAGCGCGGCCAAAGTTTTTCTTGCATCGGCTGATCAAAGTAAATGACCACGTTTCTGCAAAAGATCGCATCAAATTGAAATTGCATTGGCCAATCCGTGAACAAGTTCAGCTCGCGAAATGAAACGACGGTTTTTAACGTATCGATTACGATACGGTCGCCATCGTCATTCGGATGCTCAACAGTAAACACCTCGAGATGAGCTTTTGGCACAGTGCTCAGTTGCGAGGCAGAGTAGTGTCCTTCGCGGGCAAATGTGATGACCCGGCGATCAATATCCGTTGCCAGAATGCGGAAGTCGGCCGTGGCCAATGCCGGCTCCTGTGACAGCAGATGCATGGCGATGGAGTAGGGCTCTTGGCCGTTAGAGCAACCGGCAGACCAGATCCTTATCCGCTCTCCTTTTGCAATACGTTCACGGAACGTCGGCAAAAGCGACTGGCAAAGCACATCGAAATGCTGCGCTTCGCGAAAAAACTGAGAGACATTTGTCGTAAGGGCGGAAATCATAAACCGTCGTTCATCAAGCCCGCGCGTTGAACTCACATGATCGGCGTAAGTTGAATAAGTATCGATACTGAGCGCCCGCAGCCGGTGCCTCAGGCGCGATTGCACCATCAACTTCTTTTCGCGCACCAACGTGATGCCGCTTTCGCGGTAGGTGAGCGCAGCGATACGGTCAAACTGCTGATCATCCATCAGGGGATGGCCGTGTGATTGGCGCATCAGGCGGCGTCACTTTGCGATTGGGCCACCACAAGCGCCAGATCCAATACGCGGATCATCCTATCGTCGATCACGGTGAGTGACCTGATGACGTTGAGCCCGTCATATCCTCCGCTATCGGGCGGGACTTGCATGTCATTGGCGTCAAGCGAAACGATGTCCGACACCGCATCGACAAGCAGGCCGGTCATCTGCCCTCCATGCTTGACCACAATTATGACATTGCGGCTGCTTTGGCCGCATTTTGGAAGGCCCAGACGCTCCGCCAGATCAATCACGGGCAGAACTGTTCCCCGTAGATTGATCACACCGCGCATGAAGCTGGGGGCTAGGGGCATCGGAGTCGCTCGCGTCCATCCTCGAATTTCGCGAACGCTCATGATATCAAGTGAGTATTCCTGATCTCCGAGTTTGAACGTCAGCAATTCGATCGGCTGTGTAGCATTGCCATCACTCATGCTCGCGCCTCCTGTACGTGATATGTGGAAGAGATTGCCCCGCCTGCGTTTGCGTGAGCGACGATGTCGGCCGGGTCCAGGATCAACGCGATCTGGCCATCGCCCAGGATGGTTGCCGCAGCAATGCCCGGCGCCCGGTAGAAACTGTCGTCAAGCCCCTTGATGACGACTTGGCGTTGATCTTGGATTTCATCCACGACAAGCGCGATGCTGACTTCGTCCTCAAGCGTCAATACGAGTGCAATGCGGTCAACGAAACTGTCGCTGATAGTGCGATATCCAAGGACTGAACCGAGATCCAAAAGCGGCAGGAAGGCGCCACGGTTACGTACAACAGATCGGCCCGGCCCAAGCGCTTCGACGTTCGCCTTGGTCAATGTAAGCGTCTCCGATACGACGCTAAGAGGCAGGACCAGCGTTTCGCCCGCGACATCGACGACCATTCCATCGAGAACTGCAAGTGTGAGCGGCAAAGAGATGCTGAACAACGTGCCCTGACCCGGCTCGGAGCTGATTGTGATACGTCCGCCAAGAGCGTGAATTGCAGTGCGTACCACGTCCATTCCGACGCCACGCCCCGACAGGTCGGACACGCTGGATGCGGTTGAAAATCCAGGCAGAAACAACAGGTTGTCAATGTCGGCGTCCGACAAGTTCGCATCGGCGGAAACAAGCTCTTTGTCTTTGGCCGTTTGAAATACGCGGGCGCGGTCAATGCCGCCACCATCATCCGAAACGTCGATGATGACGCGACCTGAACGATGGGATGCGCGCAGGTGAATCGCACCTTGCGCAGGTTTTCCATTTTCCACACGGGCATGCGCCGGCTCTATTCCGTGATCCACCGCGTTACGGATCATGTGCGTCAGCGGGTCGGCAAGCCTTTCGATAACGGTCTTATCAACCTCGGTTGTTTCGCCATCGGTGATCAAGCGCACATCTTTCGACACCGATGCGGATGCTTCCCTGACGATCCGCGACATGCGTTGGAACAGCGATTTGACCGGCTGCGCCCTGATCATCATGACGCTGTCTTGGATGTCACGGGTAAGGCGTTGAAACTCTTCGAGGCCGTTCATCGCGTCGGAATGCGGAGAGAGCCCTGCGGATTGCATGCTTTGTGACAGCATGGCCTGATTGATCACCAATTCACCAACCAGGTTCACAAGCCTCTCAACACGTTCGATATCGACGCGAACGAAGGTCTTGTTCTTGGTGTCGCGTGGCGGAGCGGATGCCTCAGGTTCTGATAGAGGTGCGGACGAAGCGTTTGACTTCCCGGGTTCGGCCGATGTGTCGGCTTCGTCAGCGACAGATGTTGTTGGACCGGGCAGAATTTGCAACTCGCACAACCCGTCGACAAATTCGAAGATGGATGCGACTTCCGCTTCATCGACGATTGTGTCGAGCGACAAGGCCCAACTCAAGTAGACGGCTTCAGGCGCCAATTGATTCAAAGTTGGAACGCGGTTTGTATCGCACTTTACAGTGAGGTCGCCCAGTTCGGCCAACGCTGCAAAGATATGAGGTACGTCGTTCGCCGTCTCAAAAAGTTCAGGCTCAGGGGTGAAGTAAATTTGATAGCGATTGAGCGCTGTCTCATTTTTTGTTTCTGGATCGTTCAGTAAATCCAAGGAGAGAGCCACAGGCGCGAAATCAGGCTCTTGCGGCTGATCGGCTGGCTGCGGATCAGCGGCGTGCGCATCCAATTCGGACAGAAGCGCCGCGCTGGTTGCTACCGGAAAATCCTCGTCTTCGCGTGCGGCACGAACGATATCAGACAGATGGTCTGCCGCTCGGAAAAACAGACCCAAAAGGTCCGTTGTGACAGCCAGACGTGCATCGCGGACAGCGTCCAAAACAGTTTCATACCGGTGCGAAAATGTTACCATATGATCAAGACCGAAGGCGCCCGCGCCGCCCTTGATCGAATGCACGGCACGGAAAATCACGTGAATGGCGTCGCCATCGTCGGTTCCTGTCTCCAACGCATGAAGACCGTCTTGCAAGGCTTCCAGCAATTCTTCGCATTCCACAAAAAACGAGGCGCGAATTTCCGCCATTGGGTCCGAGGCCGTCATGAGCGTTGCTACCCGGCAACCATTTGCAGTGCCTTGACCAGTTTGGTCGGATCGAACGGTTTTACAATCCAACCTGTGGCACCGGCAGAACGAGCGCGCATCTTCATTTCGGGTGCTGCTTCAGTGGTCAGAACAAGGATCGGCGTCGTTTTGTGATCGGAGCCGTTACGCACGGCGTCGATAAAGCCAAAGCCATCCAGCCGCGGCATGTTGATATCAGTGATAATCACATCTGGATTCAGATCCGCCAAAACCTCTGTCCCATGCACACCGTCGTCGGCTGTGTGCACGGTGAAACCAACCGGTTCCAGCGCCAAGCGTATCATGTCGCGCATCGTGCGGCTGTCATCCACAGCAAGGATTTCAAGGCTCATGTCGCTTCCTTCGGTGTCGTTAGCTCGGTCAGCCCCATCAGCGAAAGCTGCTGATGCGCGCGCGGTTGCAAGTTATCAATCGACAAGGTCCGGTTACTTGCGTCCGCAGTGCGACATGCGCTCAGCAAGACTTGCGCGCCCATCGCACCAATATGGACTGTTTTCGCTGCATCAAGGCGGATGTCAGCCGCATGATCGTATGCCAGTAACTCTGCCATCAGCTCTGGCGCTGTCGTGGCGTCCAGTCGGGCTGGCAGGGACACCACATCATTCATGAGATATGCGGCAAGCTGCGCGAGAATGACGGCTCATCTTGTCCCTCCGGGTTACGACTACAACGTCGGTTTAGCGGACGCTCCGTTAAGACCGGGTTACCGAAACTGCGCTGCAAAATGGCGCGTGGCAAATGAAAACGCCCGGGCGACAAACCCGGGCGGACTTAGCTTGCAATCAGGATTCAGTCTGGTCAGCCGCGACGGCGTCGACCACCGCGTCCGCCGCGCCCACGGCCTTCCTCACCTGCCTTGGCAGGGGCGCGGTTGAACTTGATCCACTCGCCGCCACCTTCGTCGTTGTTGGTCAGAAAGTTGGCGGCACGGATCGCTTCCATTTCCTTGCCCGCAAGGGGTTTGGTCGACCCCATGCCGAACGCCTGGACAAATGCTTCGTCGTCCATCCCCTCCGGCAAAACAATACCAGACGCTTCGACTTCGGCCCGCTTTTCAGCGATTTTCTTCGGGCCAACGGGCAGGGCGACAGGGTTCATGATGGCCGACGTCATGCCAGCACCCATGGCCATTGGCAGAAAGGCGTTGTTGATGCCGTGGCGGTTGGGCAGACCGAACGAGATGTTGGACGCACCGCATGTAGTGTTCACACCAAGCTCTTCGCGCAGGCGCCGCACAAGAGTGAACACTTGCAACCCAGCCGTCCCCATTGCACCAATCGGCATGACCAGCGGGTCGACAACGATGTCGTGCGCAGGAATGCCGAAGTCGGCAGCGCGTTCAACGATTTTCTTGGCGACGGCAAAGCGGACATCGGGATCTTCGGAGATACCGGTGTCGTCGTTCGAAATCGCGACCACGGGGACATTGTACTTTTTGACAAGGGGCAGGACCAGTTCAAGCCGCTCTTCCTCGCCGGTGACCGAGTTCAGCAGCGGGCGACCCTCGGCCGCGGCAAGTCCGTTTTCCAGCGCACCCGGCACCGAGCTGTCGATGCAGAGCGGGCAATCCGTGACCGCCTGGACAGTTTCGACAAGTTGCCTCATCAGTTCGGGCTCGACAAAGTTATTATCGGCATAGCGCGGGTCTTCGGCCATCTTGTTTGAGAATACGGCACCCGAATTGACATCAAGCACGGTCGCACCAGCCGCGACCTGCGCGAGAGCATCGGCTTGCACGCGGCTGAAATCGCCGCGCTCCAACTCTTCGTTCAGGATCTTGCGGCCCGTGGGGTTGATCCGTTCACCGATCACGCAAAAGGGTTGGTCAAAACCAATGAGGGCTGTCCTGGTTTTGGATTCGACGACGGTGCGTGTCATGGGTGCTGCCTTTGTGCATGTGATTGGCGAAGTGTTGATCCGATTCCCGCAGTGCTGCGCAGGTCAAAACGACGTCTCGCGGATTGGATAAGACACCTACCGCGCATAGACGATCTGCGCGAGAGGGGTGGCGATGAAACCTTTTCAGGACCGTTATGAGCCAGACGCGCGTGCCGCCGCGGGCACTGCTGACGCGCCGCCATTTTCGATTGCCCAGTTTGCGTTGGTCTTGATCCCCCCAAGGGGGAAAAAGTGAACCTGCGCGATGTTGAAATCAGGGTTGGCCGCCTTGTGCGCGGCAAGCTCTGAAACCACGTCGGTCGGTTCAAAGGGAAGCAGCAGCTTCGTCACGTCCTTTGCCCGGCGTTGCAGCACACGCAACGAGGGGCCGACGCCGCAGGCGATGGCAAACTTGACCATCGTCTGCAGCTTGGCCGGTCCGGCAATCCCAATGTGGATCGGCAAGTCGATCCCCGCCGCCGTCAGGCTGTCGGCCCATGTGATAATCGGACGTGCTTCAAACGCAAACTGTGTGGCGATGGCCATATCAGCATCCGTGCGCTCAGAGAATTTCTGTTTCCATTGAAGTGCTTCATCGACGTTCTTCATGCTTCCATCAGCGTCGATATCCTTGTTTCCCTCTGGATGGCCCGCAACGTGAAGACGTTTGAAGCCCGCGCGATCAAAGGCACCGGTTTCCATGAGCTGCATGGAACTGTGAAGATCGCCATGAGGCTGATCAACGCCGCCCGCCAGAAGAAGCGCCTGATCGACACCGGCCTCGCCCTGATACCGGGCGATCCAGTCCGCGAGCGTAGCCGCGTCCTTGATGATACGCGCCGGAAAGTGCGGCATGACGGTAAAGCCCTCACCGGCCAAGCGCCGGGCGGTGGCGACCATGTCCTCGATGGGCGTGCCTTCGATATGCGCGATGTAGACGCGGGTGCCGACCGGCAGGATCGCGCGGAAATCTTCCACCTTCTGCGCGGTG
Organism: Tateyamaria omphalii; assembly: GCF_001969365.1. Lineage (NCBI taxonomy): Bacteria > Pseudomonadati > Pseudomonadota > Alphaproteobacteria > Rhodobacterales > Roseobacteraceae > Tateyamaria > Tateyamaria omphalii. The sequence continues at coordinate 1,404,601 of NZ_CP019312.1, forward strand.
CGCGGCATGACTTCGATGGAGTACCCTCGCAGGAACGCCTCGACCTCGGGCGAAAGGGTGCCAGCCACCGGGCCGTCGTCGCGTTTGAAGTTCAGCAATGCCATGGCGGCACCTCCCAGTTGCCGGGACCTGGGGTCAGGCCCACCCTTCATTGTCGATCAGCGCCTTGATACGCGCCTGATCATACTCTTTTTCAAGCCGCACAGCCTCGGCTTCGGCCACTTCGGCCGGATCGCCTTCGACCGGATACGGAGCGGCCTTGCGCCATTCGGCGAGGTAGGCGTCAGCGTCCTTGGCGTTCACTTTCATCGCAGCGCGGTCAATGGCTTGCTCGAACCGTTCCTCGAGCTGACGTTTCGAACCACGACGCCCTTTGCCCACGATCACCTGGGCCGGGATGTCTCGCCAATAAACAATCGTGACGTCAGGCATGTGATTCCTCCAATTCAGCTTCCCTCATACGCCAGGATGCCGCTGCTCAAGGACCCGTTTTCGACAAAGATAACGGAGTTTGCGACGCGTGAACGATCCATAAGATCCGTAATATCTCAGGCCAGCATCACAAGCGTGATTTCTTGTTGAAGCTGGCGGCAGAAAAACTGAGGGTCGTGAGTGGGATAGGGCAGCGAGAAAACTGATGGTGATACAAGTAGACGCGTACAGGATTGCCTATATGGCGGTTCCGAAATGTGCATCTTCGAGCGTCAAACGCGCGCTTGCAGAACTCGACCCACAAATCGACACAGCGTCGCTCGAAGTTCCCACATCCAATGAGAATTCCAAGTGGCACGCGGTCTATCCAACCCAGCGGTTTCGCCCCCATCGTTGGGAAAAGGTTCCGGATGACTGGTTTGGATTTACGGTTGTCCGGGATCCTCTGAAACGGCTGATTGCTTGTTACACCGACCGTGTCGTGACGCGCCGCGAACTTCATAATTCGCCCAGGATAAGAAGCGGTCAGGTCAATCTGCCTGCGGATCCTGACCCTGATTTTTTTCTGCAAAATCTGGGGGCGTATCGTGACGCGTCTTCGGTCATAAAGCACCACACAATGCATATCTGGCTGTTCACCGGCCCAAAGCTGGAAAAGTACCAAAAAGTCTACAAAATCGAGGACCTCGAGACGCTGCGAGGCGATCTTGCCGAGTGGACACAAACCGACGTGGCGTTCGCAAGCGAAAACAAAAGCGACATCTCACTGGATATCGACGATCTGTCGGACCAGACCCTCGCGTCCTTGGGCCCCTGGTTGCGCGAGGAATACGCTTTTTTAAAGGACCACTACGCGCAAACCCGTTGATATCGGGTGAGGGTTTTGAACCCACTTGCGTGAATGCGTCGCAGGACATATCGTCAAACTAACCCGTTATGAAAGGCGCAGAATATGGCGCCACAGCGTCCCCGAGGTGCGGGCGCGACAAAGACCAAAGGTCCCCCAGCGGGGGCCAAGCCCGTGCCGCGTGCCCCAGGATCGCCCGAGCTTTACGCCGCGCTTGATCTGGGTACGAACAGTTGTCGCATGTTGATTGCCGAGCCGCGAGGCGCGGGCTTTCATGTTGTCGACAGTTTCTCGAAATCCGTGCAGTTGGGTCTGGGCCTTGAAAGGTCTGGCAAACTGTCACGCGGATCCATGACGCGCACTGTGCAGGCGATGCGCATTTGCCAGCAAAAGCTGAAGCGTCACAAGGTCAAGCGCATGCGCCTTGTTGCAACAGAAGCGTGCCGCCGCGCTGTCAACGCACTTGAATTTGTCCAACGTGTGCATCGTGAAACGGGTCTGCGCCTCGATATTATCGAGCCGGAGGAGGAGGCGCGGCTCGCTGTGATCTCCTGCGCGCCGCTGGTCAGTCCCAAGACTGAAAACCTGCTGGTGGTCGATATCGGCGGTGGCTCGACAGAATTGGTGTGGATCGACCTGTCGGCTGTGCCGCGCCCGGATCGCCCCCAAGCCATCATGCGGTTGCATTCCGGCTTCAAACAGGCGGCCTCGGATATTCCAGAGGCGCGTGTGGTGGACTGGATCAGCGTCCCCCTTGGGGTCGCCACCCTGCGCGAGCAGTTCAATGATGTGGACGACGATTCCGCCCGCTTTGCCCTAATGAGCTGGTTTTTCGAGGAAAACCTGGCCGACTTCTCACCCTACCACGCCACGGAACCGACCGAGCGCTTCCAGATCATCGGAACATCCGGCACCGTGACCACGGTCGCGGCGTCCCACTTGGGTTTGAAGCGCTATGACCGGACCAAGGTGGATGGTTTGCGGATGACATCGGACCAGATCGACACTGTGATCCGGTCCTATCTGGCGATGGGGCCGGGTGGGCGGCGTGCTGACCCACGGATCGGATCGGACCGTCACGCCCTGATCATGTCAGGGGCTGCGATCTTGCAGGCCCTCATGCGCTGCTGGCCAACCAACCGTCTGTCCGTCGCGGACCGTGGCCTGCGCGAAGGGCTGCTCTACGCACAGATGAGTGCCGATGGCGTGCTCGATGATCAGATGATCTGATGCGCGCCTTGCATCTTTGGGTCATCGCATCGTGAAACAGTGCAAATGGTGTTAAACTGACAGCCGCTTGATGCGACCTCCAAGGCAAGATATCGCGCAGACAAAAGGACAGGTGACACCGTGGCCAAAACTCCCACAGGCAAAAACACATCCGGGCGCGGACAACGGGACCTCAAGGTCAAGGTCAAGACGGCGCGCGGGCGCAAGCTGTCGTCGACGCGCTGGTTGCAACGGCAGCTGAACGATCCTTATGTCAAACGGGCGCAGGCCGAAGGGTATCGGGGGCGCGCGGCGTTCAAGATCCTTGAATTGGATGACAAGTATCGCTTTCTCGTGCCCGGCGCGCGGGTCGTCGATCTGGGCGCGGCACCGGGTGGCTGGTGTCAGGTCGCGGTCAAACGGGTGAATGCCCTGGGTGAAAAATCCGGCAAGTCCGTCGGCACGATCCTGGGTATCGACCTCCAGGAAATGGAGCCGATCGCAGGCTGCGAACTGCACCAGCTGGACTTCATGGAGGACGACGCCGATTTGCAGGTCAAGGACTGGCTCGGCGGCAAGGCCGATGTCGTCATGTCCGACATGGCCGCCGCGTCCTCGGGCCACAAACAGACGGACCACCTGCGCATCATCTCGCTCTGCGAAGCGGCGGCCTACTTTGCCTTCGACGTGCTGGATGATGGTGGCACATTCGTCGCCAAAGTGCTGGCGGGTGGGGCGGAAGGCAGCTTGCAACAGCTGCTCAAACAGCGCTTTGCAAAAGTGGCGAACGTCAAGCCGCCAGCATCACGCGCGGACAGTTCGGAAAAGTTCGTGGTTGCAACCGGGTTTCGCGGTGGCGTCGATTAGGTGAGCGGTAAGCGGAATGCGCTACGCAGTGCCGTCTTCGCCTCAATGTGCACAACCCTGTTTGCTGGCTCGCGCTTTGACAGCATCACCGCCTGAGCGACGCCAGAGCTGCAGCTTGCAACCTCGCCCAGGAGTCGCGCTCTGCTCGTTCAGGGCGGTATGCCGCGACCTTCGCCAGACGTTGCTGGCGCATCAATTCAAAGAGCCGCATGTGCGGTGTGGTATGGGAAAGCACCGATTTCATGCGCGAAACATGCGCGCACAATTCGGCCCAATGATGAAGTCAACAAGGCAAAGACGTGGCGCCGCGCGATCAGATCGACAGACGAGCCGCGTGCGTTCCGCGTTCGCGGTACGGCGTCGTGTCGTAATGCGCCCGGTAGCATTTCGAGAAATGCGACGGTGAGGCAAATCCACAGGCCAACGCCACATTGATCACGCTCATATCCGTCTGCATCAACAGATTGCGGGCCTTCTGCAGGCGCAATTCCATGTAATACCGCTTCGGACTGCGGTTCAGATAACGGCGGAACAGACGTTCGAGCTGCCGGGTCGACATGCCGACATCCTTGGCCAGGATCGACGGGCTGATCGGCTCCTCGATGTTTTGCTCCATGATCTGGATGACCTGGCTCAGCTTGGGATGGCGGACGCCGATGCGCGTCGGAACGGACAGGCGCTGCGTGTCCTGATCGGTCCTGATCGAGGAATAGATTAACTGATCGGCGACGGCGTTTGCCAATTCTTCGCCGTGATCGTCAGCAATCAATTTCAGCATCAAGTCTATGGAGGAGGTGCCGCCGGCTGTCGTCAAACGCTTTTCATCCACGACAAACACGGATTTTGTCAGCTCAACGTCCTGAAATTCTTCAGAAAAGCTGTCCTGATTTTCCCAATGGATCGTGGCCTTCTTGCCGTCCAGCAGCCCGGCCTTCGCCAATGAATACGCCGCGGTACACAGACCCGCCATCGGAACGCCCTTGCGCGCCTCACGACGCAACCAGCCCAACAGACGTTTGGTGGTTGCCGCCTGCACGTCGATGCCACCGCACACCATAACAACATCATCGCGCGTCAACTCGTCCAGATCGCCGTCCAGCTTGAACCCCGTCCCGGCCGAGCAATAGGCGGCCTCGCCGCCTTCGCCGATGATCTTCCAGGCGTACAGCTCACGGTCCGCCATGCGATTTGCAATCCGCAGGCTCTCAAGCGCAGCTGAGAAGCACAGCATCGTAAAATTATCGAGAAGGACAAACACGTAACGCTTGGGTTTGTCGACCTCTTGGCGGGTCTCTTTGGCCGGGCGAGAAAGCGACATCGCGGCACGCATCCTGTTGTCTTTGCCGGGCGTGAGTGACCCGGGTGTTTTGCCAGCCTGATCACGGCGCAAACGCCACGTCAAGAGGGCGCAATTGTGATATGGTGTCCGCCCGAGACCTTTTGTATAGAGGTCCGCGGTCACGTGACCGCTAACAGCTTATTGCGGAGAGAGAAGATGAGCGATTGGACGAAATCTGACTGGCGCGCCAAGCCCCGGATCCAGATGCCCGATTATACCGACGCTGCGGCACTGAACGCGGTCGAGGCGCAGCTTTCGAAGTATCCTCCGCTGGTTTTTGCAGGCGAGGCGCGGCGGCTAAAAGCACATCTCGCCGATGCCTCACGTGGTGACGCATTCTTGCTGCAGGGCGGGGATTGCGCAGAAGCGTTTGACCAGTTCAGCGCCGACAGCATCCGCGACACGTTCAAGGTCATGCTGCAGATGGCGATGGTGCTGACCTATGGCGCGAAGGTGCCGGTGATCAAACTGGGCCGCATGGCTGGCCAGTTCGCCAAGCCGCGCTCGGCCCCGACCGAGGTGGTGGATGGTGTGGAACTGCCCAGTTACCGCGGCGACATCATCAACGAACTGGCCTTTACCCCCGACGCGCGCATCCCGGACCCGAAGAAGATGCTGCAAGCCTACACCCAGGCGGCAGCCACGCTGAACCTGCTGCGCGCGTTTTCCACCGGTGGGTTCGCTGACATGAACATGGTGCATTCCTGGACCCTTGGATTTGCCGACGGGCAGGGGACAGAGAAATACCGTGAGATTGCAACGCGCATTCAGGACACAATCGACTTCATGGCCGCTGCGGGCATTGATGCGGACACAACGCATGAATTCTCGTCGGTCGAATTTTACACCAGCCACGAGTCGCTGCTGCTGGAGTATGAGGAAGCGCTGACACGTATCGACAGCACCACCGGCAAGTGGCTGGCTGGGTCTGGCCACATGATCTGGATCGGGGACCGAACGCGTCAGCCAGATGGGGCGCATGTGGAATTTGCCCGCGGCGTGCAAAACCCCATCGGTCTGAAATGCGGCCCCACCACCACGGCCGAGGATCTGAAGGTTCTCATGGCCAAGCTGAACCCCGAAAACGAAGCAGGGCGTTTGACCCTGATCGCACGCTTTGGGGCAGGGTCGGTGGGTGAACACCTGCCGCGCCTGATCAAAGCGGTTCAGGAGGAGGGCGCCAATGTCGTCTGGGTCTGCGACGCAATGCACGGCAACACGATCAAGTCATCGACCGGCTACAAGACGCGTCCGTTTGACAGCGTACTGCGCGAAGTCCGCGAGTTCTTTGGCGTCCACGCAGCCGAAGGCACAGTGCCAGGCGGCGTGCACTTCGAGATGACCGGTCAGGATGTGACCGAATGCACCGGCGGCGTGCGCGCCGTCACGGAAGAAGACCTGAGCGATCGGTACCACACGGCCTGTGATCCACGTCTGAATGCGTCACAATCGCTGGAACTGGCCTTCCTGGTGGCCGAAGAGCTGTCGCAGCTGCGCGCCACACGGGCCAAGGCACGCGTGGCCAGCTGACAAAAGAAAACGCTCCGGTCAGATTGATCCGGAGCGCACTTCTTTACTCACCAGCCCGACTAGCGGTCTTCTGACTTGACCAGCCGCAGATACGGCACGTCAGACCGCGGTGTTGTTGTCTCAAACGTCTTCTGGCCTTCTGCAAATCCATCCATCCGCGCGAGTTGCGCATCTCGTTTCGGGGCGGGCTTGACCGGCTCCGGCATCGTGGACGGTGCCGAGATTGGCCGAATGCGCGCACCAACCACGTTGAAGCGGCGTGGAGTGTGACCGATGTCGCCATGGGCCACGAAGCAACCAAGAATCCGGCTGACGTCGCCCAGGTCGCTTTTGAGCGGCAAAAGCAGCAGCCGCGCATCCATCTGCGGTTTTGCAACTGTGGTCTCGGCGCTCATGCGCAGTTCGCATACAGCAGGGCGCTGGCAGACATCTTCGATCGCGTCCGAGATTTGGCGGCGGCACGGCGGCGTGATCAAGGATGTCAGCGGCATTCCGCGCACTTCCATGCCCATCAGATCGCCCAGATGGCTGCCTGCGATGCGAATGCGGGCCATGCCGGGTGCGACCCGCTCCAGAACAAAGGTGTATTCCAGCGCAGACTCGATTCCACGCGGGTCAATCTCGGATCGCTTGGGCATCAGCCGCACACCGCGCAAGCCTTCCCAATACGCCTCTACCTGCGAAATCGCGGAAAAACCAATCTCTGCACGAAACTCTGTCATAGCGAATACATTGTGCGGGTTCCGCTCTGATTTGTCCATCTGTACATACTCTCGCTGCGTCGTAGCGCTGTTCTGTGGCGCCGTTGATGCAAAACATATCAAATTTGATCGGCTCCGCCCGCTGAAAGCTAACAAATGGTTAATCCCGGTCCGTCCCCGCGGGGACAGGTCTCGTGGCTTGCTCCGCCCACGACTTCCCCCTAAACGCATGAGCATGACGAAAAAAAGCCAAGACGCCGCGCTGCGGTCCATGACCGGGTTTGCAGCTCTGACCGGCACAGCCCAACCGTTTCGCTGGGCGTGGGACATCCGCAGTGTGAATGGCAAGGGTCTTGATCTGCGCCTGCGGGTTCCTGACTGGATTGACGGGCTCGAGGCCGCGCTGCGTCCGCTGGTGGCGAAACGTGCCAAGCGCGGCAACGTTACGCTGTCATTGCGCATAACCCGCGACGACGCATCTGTCGGACTGTCGCTGAACGCTGATACGATGCGGATCGTCGTCAAAAACCTGCTCGCGATTGAGGCTGAGGCGATGGAGCAGGGCCTCTCGCTGGCCCCCTCGCGGGCGACCGACATTGCCGTGATGCGCGGCGTCATGGATGCAGGGTCTGCCCAGGACGACCCTGCGCCCTTGCGCGCGGCCCTGGTGGCCGAGGTGCCCGCGCTGCTTGATGCCTTCGACGACATGCGCGCCCGTGAGGGTGCCGCATTGCAAGAGGTTCTTTTGGCCCAGCTCTCGGATGTCGAAACGTTGACAGAACAGGCGGCCCAGCTGGCCGAGGCACGCAAGGACGACGTCGCCGCGACCCTCAAACGCAACCTCGGGCGCGTCTTGGACAATACGGACGGCGCAGACCCCGATCGCGTCGCGCAAGAGCTCGCGCTGCTTGCCGTCAAGGCGGACGTCACCGAAGAGATCGACCGGTTGCACACCCATGTTCAGGCGGCGCGCGCGCTGCTAAGCGATGGCGGGACGGTAGGGCGCAAGCTGGATTTCCTGATGCAGGAGTTCAACCGCGAGGCCAACACCCTGTGTTCCAAGGCGCAGAACGCCGAACTGACGGCAGTTGGGCTGGCGTTGAAAGCCCTGATCGACCAGATGCGCGAACAAGTCCAGAACGTGGAATAAGAGATGTCACACGCCCCGACCCGCCGCGGTCTTCTGATCATCCTCAGTTCGCCGTCTGGCGCGGGCAAAAGCACCCTGGCACGGCGCCTGCGGGACTGGGACCCGGCCCTTGGCTTTTCGGTGTCGTCTACCACCCGCAAACCGCGCCCGGGTGAGGTCGATGGGGAGCATTACCACTTCGTGACCGAAACCGCTTTCAAGGGCGATGTTGCACAGGGCGAGATGCTGGAACACGCGCACGTCTTCGGCAATTTCTATGGCTCGCCCAAGGGCCCGGTCGAGAACGCGATCAACAAAGGGCGTGACGTGCTGTTTGATATCGACTGGCAGGGCGCGCAGCAGATCACCAACTCGGCCCTCGGCCAGCACACCTTGTCGATCTTTATCCTGCCTCCCTCCATTGCTGAACTGCGCCGCCGCCTGGAAAACCGCGCACAGGACGACGCCGACACCATTTCGCGGCGGATGCAAAAAAGCTGGGACGAGATCAGCCACTGGGGCGGCTACGACTATGTTCTGGTCAACGATGATCTCGACACCACCGAAGCGCAGCTAAAAACCATCATCACCGCCACGCGCCTGCGCCGCCTGCAGCAACCGCAGCTGACGGACCACGTGCGCGCCTTGCAATCCGAATTCGAGGAGCTGACATGACCCTCTACGCCTTGGGCGACGACCGCCCACAGATCGCCGATGACACATGGGTCGCGCCGGATGCCAACCTGATCGGCAAGGTCATTCTGGAAGAAGCGGCAAGCGTCTGGTTCGGCTGCACCATCCGCGCCGATCACGAGGACATCCGCATCGGCGCCGGCACCAATGTGCAGGAAAACTGCGTCATGCACATCGACGCAGGCTTTCCCCTGACCATCGGGCCGGGCTGCACCATCGGGCACAAGGTCATGCTGCATGGCTGTAACATTGGCGAAAACAGCCTGATCGGGATGGGCGCGACCGTGCTGAACGGCGCCAAGATCGGGAAGAACTGCCTGATCGGGGCAGGGGCCTTGATCACGGAAAACAAAGAGATTCCCGACGGATCGCTGGTGATGGGCGTGCCGGGCAAAGTGGTGCGCGCATTGGACGAACAGGCGATCGAGGGCCTGCGCGCCTCGGCGCTGCATTATCAGGACAATATGCGCAGGTTCCGCGACGGGATGGTGAAGGTGTCAGGCTGATGCCGCATTGCGAACTCAGCTATTCCAGCGATCTGGAGATCGACGCCAAAGCCATGCTGGCGCAGGTGGAAGCCTGCATTCTGCGCCATGACGGCGGCGCGGGCGAGACGAAGGGCCGGGCATATCCCGCGCCGGAGTTCCTGCACACACATCTCAAGGCGTCGGTCGCCCTCTTGGCCAAACCGCATCGCGGTGCGGAATTCACCGCCGCGCTGCAAAAGGACCTTGTCGACGTGATCTCGGCCCACCTGCCGCGCCCTTGCTGGCTAAGCGTCGACATCACCTTCAGTTCACAAACCTATCACACGGAATTCCTGGAATGACTGCGAACAACAAGGGCTCGCTGATGCGGCCCACACCCTTGCCCGAAAGTGCGTCACGCCCGGTCGTCACACCGCTCAGTCCGTCGGTGGTTTACGCGTCGGACACGCCGGACATGCTGGATGCGCAATATGATGGCGACCTGCACGGCTACACCTACAGTCGGGAAGGGCACCCGAATGCCGATGTGGTGGCACAAGCCATCGACCGGATGGAAGGGGCACCGCATCTGGGTGTGCTGACGTCCTCGGGCATGGGTGCGGTATCTGCTGTGTTGCTGGGGCTCCTCAAAGCCGGGGATCACGTGATCGGCGGCAACCAGCTTTACGGTCGCAGCCTGCGCATGATGGCCGAAGACCTGCCGCGTTTGGGTATTGAAACGTCGATGGTCGATCCGGGGGATGTTGACGCTGTGCGCGCGGCCATGCGCCCCGAGACGAAGATGATCCTGGTCGAGGTTGTGTCGAACCCGACCCTTCGCGTGGCGGATGTGCTGGGCCTGTCGGCACTTGCGAAAGAGGCGGGCGTCCTGTTCGTGATCGACAACACCTTTACCACACCCCGCGCGTTCAAGGCATTCGATCACGGCGCCGACATCGTCATCCACTCACTGACCAAGCTGCTGTCGGGCCATTCTGACGTGATGCTTGGCTATGTCGCCGCGCGAGACAAGGCGACCAACGACCGACTGCGCGTGTTCACCGTGACAGCTGGCATGACGCCCAGCCCCTTCGACTGCTGGCTGGCCGAACGCGGTCTGCTCAGCTTCGATCTGCGCTATGACCGGGCGCAGGCGACCGCGGCCGTTCTGGCAGAACACCTGGGCGGCTTGAAAGGCGTCAAGCGCGTGATTTACCCCGCGCGGCACGACCATCCCGACCACGCGCGCGCCGAGGCGCTGCTCAAGGGCCAGTATTGCAACATGGTCAGTTTCGAAATCGACGGCGGACGCGCGGCGGCCAATGCCTTTGCCCGCGGTGCCGAAGGCTTGAACTTCGCACCCACCCTCGGTGACGTCGGCACAACGATCTCCCACCCGGCGTCATCCTCGCACCGGGCGCTGACGGCAGAGAAACGGGCGGAACTGGGCATGTCCGAAGGGTTTTTTCGCGTTTCCGTCGGCCTGGAGGAGCCCACTGCGCTGTGCGACGTCTTCAGCCGCGCGGTTGAGGCTGCGGTTGGCTAAGAGGGCACTCCATGGGCAACGATGTGTTGGACGCGCTGCTGGCCGCCTTTCCGCTGCCCACGCTGGCCATTGACGGAACGGAACGGATCGTCGCCGCAAATGCCGAGGCGCTGACGCTGATCGGGCAACAGGCGCTTGGTCGGAACTATGTCACCATGCTGCGCCAGCCTGCGCTTCTGGATGCAGTCGAGGCGACGTTGCAGGACGGGCAGCCGCGCGGCACCAGTTATCTGGGCAACGACGGGGCCCAGGACACGACGTTCCGCGTCAGTATCCGCGCGGTGTCCCGCATTGGCCGAAATGCAGGCGGCGCCGCTGTACTGGTGTTCGAGGACATCACACATGTCGAACAGGCCAGCCAGATGCGCCGCGACTTCGTTGCCAATGTCAGTCATGAACTGCGCACGCCGCTGACGGCCCTGATGGGGTTCATCGAAACCCTGCGTGGCCCGGCCCGAGACGATGCGGCAGCGGCAGAGCGGTTTCTGAACATCATGCAGGACGAAGCGGAGCGTATGAACCGGCTCGTTGGTGATCTGATGTCGCTGAACCGGGTGGAAGGGGATGAGCGTGTGCGCCCGACCGAAGCTGTGGTTCTGAACGACATCCTCGATTCGACCCTGCGCACCCTGCGGTCCCTGGCCGAAGAAGCAGGCGTTACCTTCGAACGGGAATTCAACGGCGATCCCGTCTATGTCATGGCGGACGCGGATCAGTTGAAGCAGGTGTTTACCAACCTGATCGAGAACGCGATCAAATACGGCGGCACCGGGGAGCGGGTGACCGTGCGCATGACCAGCAGTGCCCGAGAACCCGCGCTGCGGGCGCCCGGTGTGCGCGTGCAGATCGTGGATTACGGCCCCGGCATCGACCCCGTGCACCTGCCGCGGATCACAGAACGCTTTTACCGCGCCGATGATCACCGCAGCCGTGCGCTTGGGGGCACCGGGCTGGGCCTTGCCATCGTAAAACACATCATCAATCGCCACCGCGGGCGGCTTCGGGTGCAAAGCACGCTGGGTGAGGGTGCGACGTTTACGGTGATCCTTCCGGTGCAGACCGTCTGAGATGCCAGATACCGCATCGCGGCGCGCCGCTGCGCAGGACATTCCCGTTTGAAGGGTGGGTCGGACCCTTGAACGACACAGCCGATTCTTCACAAACTGTCTGATCTTGCTGAGAAACTCGATTTTCTCCATGGAATTTGTCGAGTTGTTGAGGTCACTTGTGTTAGGAAAATGGTCGGTAAAACAATGTGTTGCGGGATCATGTAACGAAAAAGCCGGTTGCTTTTGCCAAAGATGTCTATTGTCATACGCCTGTTACAAAACCGACACAAAAGCTGCGCCTATGTCGCCTAAACGGGCGGCTAAGGTCCTCATGGGGGGGATCACCTATAATATGCTCAAACAGGAGACATTCATGTCCTTTGTGAAACTCACCACATCGGCATTGGCCCTTTCGGCCATGGCTGCAACCGCCGCTGTGGCGCGTGACCAGGTTCAAATCGCCGGGTCGTCCACCGTTCTGCCCTACGCTTCGATCGTTGCGGAACTCTTCGGCGACAACACCGATTTCCCGACGCCGGTCGTTGAATCGGGCGGCTCCTCGGCGGGCCTCAAGCGGTTCTGCCAGGGCGTTGGCACCGAGCACACCGACATCGCAAACGCATCGCGCGCCATCCGCGATAAGGAAATCCAGGCCTGCGCAGAAGCGGGTGTGACCGACATCATCGAAGTGCGCATCGGCTACGACGGCATCGTGTTCGCCAGCCAGATCGACGGCCCCGCCTACACAGCCTTCACCCCGTCGGACATCTTCAATGCTCTGGCACCGCAAGTGATGGTTGACGGCGAACTGGTCGACAACCCTCACACGCAATGGTCCGACTTCAACGCCGACCTGCCTGCCGATGACATCCTGGCCTTCATCCCAGGCACCAAGCACGGCACACGTGAAGTGTTCGAGGAAAAAGTGATCGCCGCAGGCTGCGAAGCCACAGGCGCCATGGAAGCCATGATCGCTGGCGGCATGTCCGAGGATGACGCCGAAGACGCGTGCCTGAGCGTGCGCACCGACGGTCGTTCGGTCGACATCGACGGTGATTACACCGAAACTCTGGCTTCGATCGACGCCAACGCCAACGCCATCGGCGTGTTCGGTCTGGCCTTCTACGAAAACAACACCGACAAGCTGAAAGTGGCAACCATGTCGGGCGTTGAGCCGACCACAGAAACCATCGCAGCCGGTGAATACCCCGTGTCGCGTCCGCTGTACTTCTACATCAAGAAGGCCCACATCGGCGTGATCCCCGGCCTGAAAGAGTACGCTGAGTTCTTCGTGTCCGACGCAGTTGCTGGCCCCTCCGGCCCGCTGGCCGCCTATGGCCTGGTGTCCGATCCAGAGCTGGCCGCTACTCAAGCGATGATCGCTGACGAGCAAACAATGGGCGGCGGTTCCTGATCTGATCACAGATCATACCCATGCCAAGACAAACGACCGGGCGGCTCCACCGCCGCCCGGTTTCTGCTTTCAAGACCGCCTGAGACGCGGCCTTAGCACTTTGGGGGACATATGCCTGTTTTCTGGCTCACGCTGATCGTATTGGCGATCTCGGCAGTTGGGTTCGTCCTGGGGCGGCGCCGCGCGCTGGCCAGTGCGGATGGCGACAGTCGCAACCTGCACTCATTGCCGGTCTACTACGGTTCCAACGCGTTTATGAAATCTGTCGTTCCGGCGTTGGGCCTCATGTTCGTGTGGCTCTTGGTTCAACCGCTTTTCATTGACAACCGCATTTCCCAGATGATCCCTGATGCGGAGATTTCCGAGGGGTCCAACATCGGGTTGGTCATGTCAGAGGTGCGGCGCACCGCGGACGGTCTGCAAAACGCAGTCGACCTGGGCCTGATCGACGACGAGACAGCCAAGAACGCGCGCACGGATTTCACCGACATCACGCAGCGTCTGCGTGATGCGGGGCAGGTCGTAACGAACCAGATCACGCAAACGGTTCTGCGCGCCGCGCAAGCATACCGCGCGATGAGCCAGACCTCCAATCTGCTGATGACCATTGCGGTGCTCATTGTGGCTGTTGCAGGGGCCGCCTGGGGCATGATGGAAGGAAAAAAGGCGTTCCGCGCGCGAAACACGGTCGAGCAGGGCATTATGGCGCTGCTCATTGCCGCCGCATCGGTCGCCATTCTGACCACAATCGGTATTGTCCTGTCGCTGATCTTCAACACGATCGAATTCTTCAGCCTCTATCCTGCGTCCGAATTCTTCTTCCTTCTCGAATGGGCGCCCAGCTTCTCGGGGCGGGGCGGCGCGTCGAGCCTCGGCATCATCCCACTTCTGTGGGGTACACTTTACATTTCACTGGTGGCCTTGCTCGTGGCAGTGCCGATTGGACTTTTCGCCGCGATCTACCTGTCGGAATATGCCGGACCAAAGATGCGCGGCATTGCCAAGCCGCTGCTTGAAATCCTGGCCGGTATCCCGACCATCGTTTACGGCCTGTTCGCGCTTCTGACCATCGGTCCGATCCTCCTGTCGGTTTTTGGCGACAATGGCCTAGGTTGGATGCAGGGGCAGCGTGCGGTGCTGACGGCGGGTCTGGCCATGGGTATCATGTTGATCCCCTTTGTCAGCTCACTGTCAGACGACATCATCAACGCCGTGCCGCAGGCGATGCGCGACGGCTCCTACGGCCTGGGCGCAACAAAATCCGAGACGATCAAGCAGGTTGTGCTGCCTGCCGCCCTGCCGGGCATCGTGGGCGCGATCCTGCTTGCCGCCAGCCGCGCCATCGGTGAAACGATGATCGTGGTGCTGGGGGCTGGGGCTGCGGCGCGGCTCAGCCTGAACCCTTTCGAAGCAATGACCACTGTGACGGCCAAGATCGTGTCGCAGTTGACGGGCGACAGTGACTTTGCCTCGCCCGAGGCGCTCGTCGCCTTTGCCCTGGGCATGACCCTCTTCATCATCACGCTCGGGCTGAATGTCTTTGCCCTCTACATCGTGCGCAAATACCGGGAGCAATACGAGTAATGACCGACGCAGCCATGACACCCGAAAGCGCGCGACCGACAAAGTCGCTGGTCCACGAGGACGCGCGCACCAAGAAACGCAACGCGACCGAGCGCAGGTTCCGTGCCTATGGCATCGCTGCGATCTGTACCGGCCTGTTCTTCCTGCTGGCCCTGTTGGCCGCCATTCTGAGCGCGGGTCTGCCCGCCTTCCGTCAGGCGGTGGTCGAAGTGCCATTCACCATGACGCAGGAGCAATACGACGAAGCAGAAGGGGCCATGCTGAAGACGGCCATTTACACCGACTACTTCATCACGTCGCTGTCGGACACCATGCAGGCCGAGGGCGTTCAGATCGAATTCGACGAAGACGCTGTTGATCGCCTGCTGGGCAAGGTTGGTGGTGATCTGCGCGCCTATTACCGCGAGAACCAGGACCAGATCGGTGAACAGATCGGCTTTGAGCTGGCGGCGTCCTCCCGCGTGGATCGCTACCTGAAAGGCACGTTCACGCGCGACGACCTGCAAAGCGGCAACCGCTTCTTCATGCCGGAAGACTTCGACCTGATCGACGCCATGCAAGAGGCGGGATTGGTCAAACAGGTGTTCAACTGGAACTTCATCACGGGCGTTGATACCGGCGTGGACAACCCCGGCGGCGCCGGGATCGGGGCGTCTGTTCTGGGGTCATTCTTTATGATGCTGGTGGTTCTGGTGCTGAGCCTGCCGATCGGCGTCGCGGCCTCGATCTATCTTGAGGAGTTCGCGCCGAAGAACCGGTTCACGGACTTCATCGAGGTGAACATTGCAAACCTTGCCGCCGTGCCGTCCATCGTGTTCGGTATTCTCGGCCTCGCGGTCTTCATCCAGTTTGCGCACCTGCCGCAATCGGCGCCGCTGGTGGGTGGCTTGGTGCTGACACTGATGACGTTGCCGACGATCATCATTTCGACCCGTGCGTCGCTGAAGGCGGTGCCGCCGTCGATCCGGGACGCAGCGCTTGGGGTAGGGGCCTCGAAAATGCAATCAGTGTTCCACCACGTGCTGCCCCTCGCCGCGCCCGGTATCCTGACGGGCACGATCATTGGTCTGGCGCAGGCACTGGGTGAAACTGCACCGCTCCTGTTGATCGGCATGGTCGGTTTCGTGGCACGGTACCCCGACAGCTTTGTCGAGGGGTTCCTGGAACCGAACTCGGCAGTGCCTGCACAGATCTACAACTGGGCGGCGCGTTCCGACGCCGTCTTTACGGAAAAAGCCTGGGGCGGCATCATCGTGCTGCTCTTGTTCCTGATCACCATGAACACCATCGCCGTCATATTGCGGCGCCGGTTCGAACGCCGCTGGTAGGGGGCAAGCCCATGAATGATATGAGAATTGTGGAGAGAGACGTGGACCAAAACGACGTCAAGATCGCGGCCAAAGGCGTGCAGGTCTATTACGGGGACACACATGCCATCAAGGACGTGGATGTCGATATCGAGGACAAGACGGTCACCGCGTTTATCGGCCCGTCCGGCTGCGGCAAGTCCACTTTCCTGCGCTGTATCAACAGGATGAACGACACGATTGATGTATGTCGTGTGACGGGTGACATCCATATCGACGGCGAAGACATCTATGACACCAAGGTCGATCCGGTGCAGCTGCGCGCCAAGGTGGGCATGGTGTTCCAGAAACCAAACCCGTTCCCGAAGTCGATCTATGACAACGTGGCCTACGGTCCCCGCATCCACGGTCTGGCCAAGAACAAAGCGGAACTGGATGACCTGGTTGAAAAGTCCCTGCGCCGGGGCGCGATCTGGGATGAGGTCAAGGACCGGCTGGATGCGCCCGGCACCGGTCTGTCCGGCGGTCAGCAGCAGCGCCTGTGCATCGCGCGGGCCGTCGCGACCGAACCCGAAGTGCTGTTGATGGACGAGCCATGCTCGGCCCTTGACCCGATTGCCACCGCACAAGTCGAGGAACTGATCGACGAGCTGCGCCAAAGCTACTCGGTCGTTATCGTCACGCACTCCATGCAACAGGCGGCCCGGGTCAGCCAGAAGACTGCATTCTTCCACCTCGGCAACTTGGTCGAGTATGGTGAAACGGGACAGATCTTTACAAATCCCGTCGATCCACGCACCGAAAGCTACATCACTGGCCGCATCGGCTAAGGAGCAAAGCAATGCAAGACCAACACATCGCCTCGGCCTTTGACCGGGACCTTGAAGCGATCCAAGCCCAAATCATGAAAATGGGCGGGCTTGTCGAAAACGCGATCCTTGAGGCTGCCATCAGCCTCGAGACCCGCGATGAAGAGCGGGCGGAGCGGGTGCGCAAGGGCGACAAGGCCATCGATGAGCTTGAAGAGCTGATCAACGAGGAAGCGGCCCGCGTGATCGCGTTGCGCGCGCCCACGGCGGTTGACCTGCGGCTCGTGCTGTCGGTGATCAAGGTCAGCGCGAACCTGGAACGGATCGGCGACTACGCCAAGAACATGGGCAAACGGACCAGCGTATTGTCACAGATGGCGCCGGTGAATGACAGTGCAGGGGCCCTGCGCCGGATGGCGAAAGAGGTCGAACGGATGCTGAAGGACGCACTGGATTCCTACGTCGCTCGTGACGCGGAACTGGCGCAGGACGTCATCGACCGCGATACTGAAGTTGACCAGATGTACAACGCGCTGTTCCGCGAATTCCTGACCTTCATGATGGAAGACCCGCGCAACATCACCGCTTGCATGCACCTGCATTTCATCGCCAAGAACATCGAACGTATGGGCGACCACGTTACGTCAATTGCCGAACAGGTCGTATACTTGGTGACAGGCACGACCCCGGATGAAAACCGCCAGAAGGCGGACAAGACATCGCTTCAGGCCTAGGAGAACTACCAAATGTCCGTCGATCAACCCCGTGTCCTGGTTGTCGAAGATGAACCTGCGCAGCGCGAAGTGCTGGCCTATAACCTTGAGGCCGAAGGCTTTGCCGTGAGCCGCGCGCAAAACGGTGACGAAGCCTTGCTGCTTGTGGACGAGGACATGCCGGACATTATCGTGTTGGACTGGATGATGCCGAACCTCAGCGGCATCGAAGTGTGCCGCAGGCTCAAGATCCGGCCAGAGACTCGTGGCATTCCGGTCATTATGTTGTCCGCACGATCCGAGGAAGTCGACAAGGTGCGCGGGCTTGAGACTGGCGCCGACGACTACGTGGTCAAACCATATTCCGTGATCGAATTGATGGCGCGCGTGCGCAGTCAGTTGCGCCGCGTGCGGCCCGCAACCGTCGGCCAGCGCTTGGAATTCGACGACATCATTCTCGATGCCGAAAGCCACAAGGTGACGCGCGGCGCAGATGAATTGAAGCTCGGACCGACGGAGTTTCGTTTGCTCAGCACATTCATGGAGAAACCCGGTCGGGTCTGGAGCCGTGAACAATTGCTGGACCGTGTCTGGGGCCGGGACATCTATGTCGATACGCGGACGGTCGATGTGCATATCGGTCGGCTGCGCAAGGCATTGACGTATTTCGGAGGGAGCGATCCGGTGCGCACAGTGCGAGGCGCTGGGTATGCGCTCGGGTGAATAACGCGCTGGAAGCGCCTGATTTTAATCAGTTTCAGTATCTAGTATAATTACATAATGTGGATTATATGCTTTCTGGATAAAATGAGGAAAGCAAGCGGTATACGGCTTTGACGATGACGTATCGTCAATATCCCTCCCGTATTGCCCCCGTCTCTTGGCAGCCTCGAACATGCCGCCTAGGCTTGACCCGAATGACCGCTCGTTAACCGCGTGTCAGCATTTTGGGGGAAGCCATGGACATCAAAAACAAGGTTGTTGTTGTAACAGGCGCAGCAGCCGGCATCGGTCGCGCATTGTGCGAGGCGTTTGCCACTCAGGGCGCCGATACGGTTGTCTGTGCCGACATCGACATCAACGGGGCTGCGCAAACAGCACATTCTATCAATGGCTTGCCCAGAAAAGTTGATGTTTCCGTCGAGGCACAGATCGCCGATCTTGTTGAGGATATCGAAGCCTCCGTCGGCCCGATCGACATCTTTTGTTCCAACGCGGGTGTCTTGGTCGAAGGTGGCGCTGATGCGCCTGATGTCGAATGGCAGCGCCTCTGGGACATCAACGTCATGGCCCATGTCTGGGCCGCGCGCCATGTGGTGCCGCGGATGATCGCGCGCGGCGGCGGCTACTTGCTGAACACGGCATCTGCGGCGGGATTGCTGAACCAGATCGGATCGGCGCCGTACGGTGTGACGAAACACGCCGCTGTCGGGCTGGCGGAATGGCTGGCGATCACACATGGTGACGCGGGCATCAAGGTGTCCGTCCTGTGCCCGCAGGCGGTCCGCACCGCGATGACCGAGGGCCACGAGGACCACGTTGCCGCCATTGACGGGATGCTGGAACCTGCGGATGCGGCGCAGGCCTGTATGGACGCCATCAGGAACGAGACGTTTCTGGTCCTGCCGCACGCGAATGTCCGCAAATACATGCAACTGAAGACGGGCGACTACGACCGCTGGATCGCGGGTATGCAGAAGTTGAACCGGGCCTATTCTGGCTGAGCCTTGGGTGTGATCGGGCGGATCAACCCTTCCTGCGCGACGGAGGCGACAAGCCTGCCGTCCTTGTCGTAGATCATCCCACGGTTAAAACCCCTGCCCTTGCCCGACCACGGGCTGTCCATGGTGTAGAGATGCCAATCACAGAACGACGCTGGCGCGTGAAACCACATCGCGTGGTCCAGGCTGGCGGCCATGACGCGGCCCGTGAACCAGGTCTGGCCGTGCGGTCGCAGCGCCGTGCCCAGCAGGTTCAGATCGGACGCGTAAGCCAACAGACAGTGCTGCAATTGCGCGCTGATGCCGCGTGCGGCGGCCATCCGAAACCACAGATGACTGCGGTCATCCATCGGTTCGGGCGTAAAGAAATCGCGCGGCGCAACCTCGCGGATGTCGATGGGACGGGGGCGCAGGAACTCTTCGCGGTACTTTTCAGGGATGCGATCAACGACCGTCTCCCGCAACTCCTTGCGGTCGCTCAGATGCGCGGGCCCTTCGACCTCGGGCATCGGGTGTTGGTGCGCCCAGCCGTCTTCATCTGCATGGAACGAGGCGGACATGTTCAGGATCTGCCGTCCGTGCTGGATCGCAACAACCCGCCGTGTGGTAAAGCTGCCGCCGTCGCGGGCGCGGTCGACCTGGTAGATCACAGGGATGGATGGATCACCCGGTCGGATGAAATAGGCGTGCAGTGAATGGCACAACCGATCCTCGACCGTGCGATAAGCGGCGGCAAGCGCCTGACCGATCACCTGACCGCCGAAAATGCGCGTGGGCGTCTCGCCGCCCTGCCCCGTACCACGGAACAGATCGACCTCAAGCCGTTCAACCGCCAGAAGATCCAGCAAGGTCTGATGTGCATCTGTCATGTCAGCCGTCCTGTCACATCAACGCGCCATGCACCAGTGCCTTGAGTTCCGCGCGCGCCGGATAGCTGGAGGACGGGCTGAGTTGCGTAAACAGCACCGTGCTGATGTCGTGCACGCGGTCCACCCAGAAAAAGGTCGACGCCATGCCACCCCAACTGAAATCCCCGACGGACGACGGCACACGACTGCGCGCGGGGTCAATCACAACGGCACCGCCGATGCCAAATCCCATGCCTTCCATCGGTTGCTCGGCAAAGCTTGCCGGGCCAAGGCTGGCGATATCGCCGGGCAGATGGTTCGACATCATGAAATCCGCGGTCGAGGGCGAGATCAGCCCCTGCCCCCGCAGTCGCAAGCACTCGGCAAAGGTCATGTAGTCGTCGATGCTTCCGACAAGCCCGCCACCGCCGCTGAAACAGGTGGTGTGTCGAAAGGGCGAGCCATCGGCATCATCAAAGAGGCGCAGCGCAGGGTCATCCGCGGCCTGCGCGTTCAGGTCCATCGCATCGCCCGGCAGCGGAGTGTAAAGACTGGCAAACCGATCAAGCGCGCCGTCTGGAACGGCAAAGCCCGTATCGACCATGCCCAATGGGCCCAGAACGCGTTTCCGAAACACCTGGTCCAGCGTGTCGCCTGTGACCACTTCGATCACGCGCCCGATGACATCAATCCCGACCGAGTATTCCCAGCGCTGCCCCGGCGCAAAGGCAAGCGGCAGCGTCGCCAAGAGATCGCACTGCTCTGCCAACGTCCCTGCCGTGGGTTTGAAAAGCAGATCCAGCTCCTCCATCGCCTTTGGCACCACGCCCGGGTTGAACGGATAGCTCAGACCGGAACGATGCGTCAGCACTTGGTGCAGGGTGGGTGTCGGGCATGGATCGGTGTGCGCGATGTCACTGCCGTCAGGCCGCAGCGCGCGCATGTTCTCAAAGCCGGGCAAAAACCGTGACAGGGGCGCATCCAGGTGCAGACGCCCCTCCTCTGCCAGCATCATGAGGATGAGCGATGTGATTGGTTTGGTCATCGAATAGATGCGAGCCAGCGTCTCTCGATCAAATGGCGCGCCGCTGTCGAGGCCACGCACGCCGGACCTCACAAACAGAACCTCGCTGCCGTGTTGGCGGATCTGAACCGTAAGCCCTGCGAACTTCCCGGCCGCTGTATACCTGTCCGCCCAAGTCTGAATGCGGGACAGTCGGGCGGGATCAAGGGTCAGGGACATGTCACCACGATACGGCGCTGTGCGGTCTTGCCAAGGCAAAACGACCCTGCGTAGCATCGGCGCAACGGGAGGACCGGATGCTAACACTTTACTTCGCGCCACGGAGCCGCGCGGTCCGTGTGGCTTGGCTGCTGGACGAGATGGGGCTCGACTACGACCTTGTGTCCTACGATCTGGGCGATCCGGAGATGCGCAGCGCCGAGTTTCGCACGCAGGTGCACCCGATGGGCCGCGTGCCCGTGCTGGTCGATGATGATGTGCAAGTCATCGAAAGCGGCGCGATCCTCGAATATCTGCTGACGCGGCACGGCGATGGCCGCTTTCGACCTGCACCAGACAGCGCGGACTACCCCGCTTACCTGCAATGGCTACACTATGCCGAAGGTATGATCATGCCGCAGGTGAACAGTTATATGGTCGAGACGTTCTTTCTGCCGCCTGAACGGCGGTCAGAGGTGCACGCCGCGCGCGCCAAAAAGCTGATCGGTCAGATGCTGGTCCCGGTGGATGCGGCGCTGGACGGGCAGGACTACCTTGCTGGCGATTTTTCAGCGGCTGACATCATGACTGGCTCTGCTGCGATCAGTGCAAAGGGGATCGGGATCGACTTTGGGGGTATGCCCAACCTCGCCGCCTATATGGATCGGCTTGCGCACAGGGCCGCGTATCGTAGCGCGGCAGCGCTGTGATCCAAAGGACGCGTGCCGCGACGCGATGTATTTTTGCTGATGAGGGGCGCTGCCCCTCAAACTCCCCGCCGTATTTTCAAAGAGAAGAAGATCAGACTTCAAGCCACTCCTTGCGCACATCATCACGGGCCTTGAGTTCGTCTGGCGTACCCTCGAAAACGACCTGGCCGTGGCCCATGACATAGACGCGGTGCGCGATGTCGAGGGCGATGGAGAGTTTTTGTTCAACAAGCAGTGTCGCGATGCCCCGCTTCGCGATCTCTTGCAGCAGTTGGGCCACGCGCTGGACCATCTGCGGGGACAGCCCCTCGGTCGGTTCGTCGATCATCACCAGATCCGGGTCGCCCATGAGCGTGCGGCACATGGTCAGCATCTGTTGCTCGCCCCCGGACAGGACCGACGCCTCCACATCGGCCCGGCGGGCAAGGTTTTCGAACATGTCGAACATGTCCTGCATCGACCAGCGCCCCTGCCCGTCCTTTTGGCCGGGCTTCAGACCCAGGATCAGGTTCTGCCGGGTGGTGAGGCCGGGAAAGATATCGCGGTTTT
Organism: Tateyamaria omphalii; assembly: GCF_001969365.1. NCBI lineage: Bacteria > Pseudomonadati > Pseudomonadota > Alphaproteobacteria > Rhodobacterales > Roseobacteraceae > Tateyamaria > Tateyamaria omphalii. The sequence continues at coordinate 1,427,287 of NZ_CP019312.1, forward strand.
CCGGTACATACCCGATGCCGAGATTTGCGACCTCGTAGGCCTTCTTGCCCGCGATTTCTTGCCCACGGAACTTTACCGATCCGTGCGGTACCACTTCGCCCATCACCGCCTTGCAGGTGGTGGAGCGTCCGACGCCATTGCGGCCAAGCAAGGCGACAATCTCGCCCTCTGCGATCTGGATATTCACACCCTGTAGAATGTGCGATTTGCCGTAATAGGCGTGCAGGTCGGTGACATCAAGCATCAGTGATCCTCCAATGCTTCGCCAAGATAGGCTTCCTGAACCTTGGGATTTGCGCGCACCGCTTCCGGTGTGCCCGTCGCAATGATTTCACCATAGACCAGCACACTGATCTGGTCGGCGAGGCCAAAGACGACGCCCATGTCGTGCTCTACCATGACCAGCGTTTTCCCCTCCGTCACCGTGCGGATCAGATCGACAATATAGTCTGTTTCGGAATGGCTCATCCCTGCGGTTGGTTCATCGAGCATGATGACATCGGCACCCCCTGCGATGGTGATCCCGATCTCGAGCGCGCGTTGTTCGGCATAGCTGAGCACACCGGCGGGCAGATTGCGCCGGGCCGTCAGGTTGATCTGGTCGAGGATGTCGTCTGTGCCTTCGGTCAGCGCGCGGGAGCGGCCCACCATGGACCAGAAATTGTAGCGATAGCCCATCGACCACAGCAGCGAGCAGCGGACGTTTTCGAATACGGTCATCTTGGGGAAGATGTTGGTGATCTGAAAGCTGCGGGAAAGGCCCATGCGGTTGATCTGGAACGGGGCCTTGCCCGCCAGGTCTTGTCCATGCAGCCGGATGGCGCCTTCGGTCTGGGGAAAGCGGCCCGTGATCAGGTTGAAGAGGGTCGATTTGCCAGCCCCGTTGGGTCCGATGATCGCGTGGCGTTCGCCCTTGCCTATGCTCAGATCAACGCCGCGGATGATCTCTGTCTTGCCAAAGGACTTCTTCAGCCCGTCGAGTTCCAGCGCAGCGCTCATCGGGTGGCTCCGTCCGGTGTATTGGCCTCACCCCAAGCCTCGGCCAGGGCCGGTGCGGTGGCCCGCGCGACGCCGAAACCGATCAATGTGACGGCAGTGGCAAGGATCCAAGGCAGTACCGTATGGCTGTCGAAGGTCGTCCAGTAGATTGTCATCTCGTGATCACCCGTGCTGGCATGGCGCGCGTGAAACGTCATTTCGATCAGTGCCGCGGCGCCCAAGCATCCCAGCGCACCAGATCCCAGCGTCTTGAGATAGGGCACGCCGAGACGGTTCAACTTGCCCAAGCGCATCGCGGGCACATGCATCATGATCAGCCCCGCGAGGCCGCCGGGGAAGAACATGACCGTCACCACAAAGACGATGCCGAGGTAGAAGCCCCACAACTCGGTCTGCAGGCTCAGCACGGTTTGCACCAGGGTGAACACGATGGCCCCGAGGATGGGGCCAAAGAAAAAGCCGACGCCGCCCAAGAAGGTCGCGAGCAGGATCAGCCCGGACTGGGTTGTGTTCAGGTTCTCTTCGGTCAGGATTTCATAGTTGATTGCAAAAAGCGCGCCTGCGACCCCTGCGAAAAAGCCGGAGGCAACGAAAGAGAAGAAGCGGACCCAGCGTGCGGAATAGCCCAGGAACTCGGCCCGTTCGGGGTTGTCGCGCACGGCATTTGCCATGCGGCCCAGCGGGGTGCGCGAGTAGAGATACATGAGTGCGGCCGAGATCAGGAGCCAGACCGCGATCAGGTAATAAACCTCGATCTGTTGCAGGAACTCGACGCCGAAGAACGGCATGCCATAGGTGCGGTCGCCCGAAATGCCTTCCTCTCCGCCGAAGAAGGCGACGATGATGACGGAACAGGCGGCGATCAACTCGCCCACGCCGAGCGAGATCATGGCGAAGACCGTGCCTGCCTTGCGCGTGGAAAAGGCACCCACGATGGTGGCGAGCCCCATGCCCATCAGCCCGCCGAAGACCGGGAGGAGCGGAAGTGGGATCTGCGCAAAGAAGTCATCCATGTTCATAATGTGGACACAGGCGAAGCCGCCCACCCCGGCATAGACCGCGTGGCCGAAGCTGAGCATGCCCCCCTGCCCCAGCAGCATGTTGTACGCCAACGCGAAGATGATGGTGATCGCCATCTGGTTCATGATGGTGATGGCGGAATTGGCGGTGAAGATGAACGGCAGGACCATCAGCAGGGCCGCTGCCAACACCCATGGGATCAGCGGCAGCGCCATGGACCCTGTGCGCATCCGCTGGGCAGGTTTGGTCGTGTCGGTGGTGAGCTGATCGGTCATGCGTCACGCTTTCCAAAAAGGCCATAGGGCCGGAAGATCAGGATGAGGACCATCAGTATGTAAGGCAGGATATCTGCAATCTGAGGGCTGGTAATGGACCACAAGTCACGCCACGCGCTGTCCCAGATCGGTTCCGGCTTGGTAAAGCCCAGCGAGGTCAGCAGATCCTCCATCCGCAGGTTGTAGGCTTTGGAAAAGGTGGTGATCCAGCCGATCAGGAGGGACGCGACCAGCGCACCCCATAAGCTGCCCAAGCCCCCGATGACGATCGTGACAAATACGATGGAGCCGAGGACGAAGGCCATGCCCGGGAACGTGCCCAGAACAGGCCCTGCGATGACCCCCGCGACACCGGCCAAGGCGGTGCCCACCCCAAAGACGCCCATAAAGATCAACGGCACGTTATGGCCCAGGGCTTCGACCGTTTTCGGATATGTGAGGGCGGCCTGGATGATCATCCCCACCCGCGTGCGCGTCAGCACGTAGAGCAGCCCGATGAAGATCGCGATCGAGATGAAGATCATGAAGATCTTGTAGGCCGGGATCGAATTGCCCGCGATGGAGAAGGCGGTGAATTGCAGGATCTCGGGCGTGGCATAGGGCATCTGGTTCTTGCCCCAGATGAACTGCACCACCTCCTCGATCAGCAGCGCGAGGCCGAAGGTGAAGATCAGTTCGGGCACGTGGCCATACTGGTGCACGCGCCTAAGGCCGTAGCGTTCGACCCCGGCCCCGAGCACGCCAACAACGAGGGGCGCGATCAGAAGGCCCATCCAGAAGCCCAGATACAGGCTGATCTGGAAGGCGAAATACGCACCGAGCATGTAAAAACTGGCGTGGGCAAAGTTCAGCACGCCCATCATGGAAAAGATGAGCGTCAGCCCTGCCGACAGCATGAACAGCAAGAGGCCAGTCACAAGTCCGTCGATGAGATTGACGAGGATGAGGTCCATATCAGCGTGATCCAAATGCCGCTTGCGCGACGCGATTCAAGTTTTGGGAATGAGGGGTTTCACCCCTCAAACTCCCCACCGTATTTGCAAAGAGAAGAAGCACGGGGACGCGCAATGGCCCCGTGCTTTGTTCCACGTCAGGGGCGACGCATCTTGCAGCTTGTGGGACTGTCGGCGGCGGCCATCTCGACTGTCTTGACCACCTTCACGCCGAAACCGGAATTGTCATGGTCATGCACAACATCGCTGGTGTGCTCCATGATGTGCACGTTCTGGATCAACTGGTGGTCTTCCTCGCGCATCATGAGGTTGCCGCCCCAGAGGCTTTCGTGCTCCATCCCGGCAAGCGCATAGGCCACCGGCACCACGTCATCTGCCGTGCCGGCCTCATTAATCGCCTTGGCCAGCATTTCGATCACATTGGTGATGCGCGCCTGGCTCAGGTTGCCATCCGGATACTTGGCCTTGAACGCCTGGATGTATTCTGACGCCCGGTCGTTTGGCGGCGGGTTCAATTGCCCTTCGGCCACCAGACGCAGGCTGCCGACGCCAGCATCACCGAAGGCCGCGGTGATCCCGTCGGCGGCGGCGTAATAGGTGTAGATCGGTCCGGTAAATCCGTTTTCCAGCACCGATTTGCCTAAGCCCACCATGTCAGCACCCCAGTTGCCTGTGATGACTGCATCCGCTTCGGATGCAACGATCTTGCGGCTGTAGGGGGTGAAATCCTTGACCTTGCCGATGGGGTGCAATTCGTTCCCGACAATCTCGATCTCGGGTGCCTTTTCTCCAAGATAGCGCACCGCAGCCGCCGCCACGGCTTTACCAAAGCTGTAGTCCTGCCCGATGATATAGACCTTTTCGATCTCATCATTGGTGACGATGCTGTCGGTCAGCGCATCCATCTTGATGTCGGCATTGGCGTCGAAGCGGAAGTGCCAGAAGTTGCACTTGTCATTGGTCAGCGCCGGATCGACGGCGGAGTAGTTCAGGAACAGCACCCGGTCGTCCGGATTGCGGCGGTTGTGCTTGTTGATGGCCTCAGTCAGCGCATTGGCCACGCCGGACGAATTGCCCTGCGCGATGTAGCGAATGCCCTGATCAATGGCGACCTGCAGTTGGATCAACGATTCCTTCGGGCTGATCTTGTTGTCGAACGCGACGATCTCGAACATGTCGCCGTCCAGTACCCCACCCTGCTTGTTCACAAGCTCTTCGGCTGCGAATTCATACTGGTGCAGCCCGTTGGTGCCGGTACCCGCGAACGGGCCACTCAAGGGGTCAATGAAAGCAATCTTGACCGTGTCAGCCCCAGCGGCAAAGGCACTGGCGGCCAGGGTCAGGGCTGTCGTCAGCCCCAGCATTGTTGTGGTGCGCATGATGTTCCTCCCTAGAACGCGATCCGCATCGCTGCCTCTATCGGGCCAGTTTGCGACGCGGGATAGGTCCAGCGTTGCACAGGTGCAGGATAAGTCAAGCGTCTAGGTTGAATCTGTCTCTCCGCAAAGACCGAGACAGCTATATTTCATGTGTCACATGAATTAACGTCCATAAGACGATGCTAACTATCACTTTTTAGTGCGTTTAGCCCGTTCTCGGCAAAGACCGGAACAAAGACCCCAAGCTGCATCGCACGCTTTGGATTTGACGCGTTGCCGTCCATGGCCCGTTTCAGCACACCCTGAATGATCGCGCCCATGCGGAAAAAGCAGAACGCCACGAAAAAACCGAACCGGTCCACGCGCTGTAATCCGCGTCGTCGGCAATATTCCGCTACAAAGTCCGCGTCCGATGGCAGACCAAGGGCCGCGCGATCCACCCCCATCAATCCACGCCCTTCGGTACCTGCCGGCAATTGCCACTGCATGATGACCGAGGCCAGATCGGCATAAGGATGCCCTATCGTGCTGAGTTCCCAATCGAGTACGGCAAGGCAATTGGTGCCATCTGCCTCGAAAATCATATTGTCGATCCGGTAGTCGCCATGCACCAGCGTACGTTGCCCATCATCCTCCGGCATGTCGGCGGCCAGCCGTTCGATAAGCCGGTTCATCGCCGGGATGTCCTGCGTTTCCGAGGCGCGGTATTGCTTGGTCCATCGCGCCACTTGCCGTTCCAGATAGTGGCCGGGTGGTCCGTAATCGCCAAGGCCCACCGCATCCACATCCACATCATGCAGGGCCGCCAAAACACGGTTCATGTCTGCAATGACGGCGGTCCGATCCGCGTTCGACAGCCCCTCCATCGTCGGTTCGTTGAAGTTCCGGCCCTGCACATGATCCATGACATAAAAATCCGACCCGATGACCGACGGATCCTCGCACAGAACATGCATTCTGGCGACGGGCACATCCGATCCGGCAAGTGCCTTTTGCACCCGAAACTCGCGGTCGACGGCGTGGGCGGATTTAAGCAACTGCCCCGGCGGCTTGCGGCGCAGTACATAATTGCCTGCACCGGTTTCCAAAAGGAAGGTCGGGTTGGACTGACCGCCAGTGAATTTCGTGGCAGAGACTGGCCCGTCAAATCCGGGCAATCTGCCCTGCAGGTATTGTGCGACGGCGTCGGTATCGAGCGTTTGTGTGTCCATGTCTACCCTTGGAAATCCTGCGCCAGTCTGGCGCCCGCGGCAGCGTATTCCTCGGCCATGCGGTCCACGATGGCACCCGCCGACCCGACGGATTTGACCGCGCCAATCCCCTGCCCGGCGCCCCAGATGCTCTTCCACGCCTTGGGCTTGGACGACCCGGAGGAGAAATTCATTGACGAGGCGTCCGCTACCGGCAGGTTGTCGGGATCCATGCCCGCCGCCTCAACCGGTCCGCGCAGGTAATTGCCCCAGACACCCGTAAAGAGCGATGAATAGACGATGTCCTCCGCCCCGCTGTCCACGATCATCTCCTTGTAGCCTTGCACCGCGTTTGCCTCGTCCGTCGCGATAAAGGGCGAGCCGACATAGCCGAAATCGGCACCCATCGCGCGGGCGGCAAGCAACGCCTCACCCGTGGCAATGGCACCGGACAGCGCCAGCGGGCCGTCGAACCATTCCCGAATCTCGCGGATCAGGGCAAAGGGGGATTGTTGGCCTGCGTGGCCTCCCGCCCCTGCGGCCACGGCGACCAGACCATCGGCACCCTTGGACATAGCCTTGCGCGCGAAGGTGTTGTTGATGATGTCGTGCAGGACAACCCCGCCGCAGGAATGCGCCGCCTCGTTCACCTCGACCCGCGCGCCCAGCGACGTGATCCAGATCGGCACCTTGTGACGGACGCAGATCTCCAGATCCCGATCGAGCCGTGCATTGGACCTGTGCACGATCTGGTTCACGGCGAAGGGGGCCGCCGGGCGGTCGGGATGCGCCTGGTTGTGACGATCCAGTTCTTCGGAAATCTGTGTCAGCCACGCATCCAGAAGCGGCGGCTCGCCCTCTGCCTCGCGCGCATTCAGCGCCGGAAAGGACCCAACAATGCCCGCCTTGCACTGGGCAATCACCAGGTCCGGCACCGAAATGATGAACAAAGGTGCTGCAATCATCGGAATGCGCAGCCCCTGCAAGGCCGCTGGCAACCGTGTCTCAGCCATCACATCTCGCGCCACAGGTCCATCCTTCCCTCTTTCAAAACTTCCCTGCCGGAGGCGCCCGCAGGCTCAACCCGCGCCACGCTCAGAGCACCTCGAAGAGGCCCGCCGCCCCCATCCCGCCGCCCACACACATGGTGCAGACGACATGTTTGGCGCCCCGGCGTTTCCCTTCGATCAGCGCGTGGCCGACCATGCGAGCACCCGACATGCCATAGGGGTGGCCGATGGAAATCGCGCCGCCGTTCACGTTCAGCAGGTCGTCCGGAATGCCCAGCGTGTCACGGCAGTAAAGAACCTGAACGGCAAAAGCCTCGTTCAACTCCCACAGGCCGATGTCGTCCATTTGCAGCCCATGCGCTTCGAGCAACCTCGGCACCGCAAAAACGGGGCCGATCCCCATCTCGTCCGGCTCGCACCCGGCGGCCATCACACCAACACAGCGACCCAGCGGCGACAGGCCCTTCTTCTCCGCCAGCGACGCCTCCATGACCACCGCAGCGGACGCCCCATCGGACAGCTGCGAGGCATTGCCAGCTGTGATGTATTCCCCCTGTTCCACATGAATGCCATTCGCGAATACCGGCTTCAGCCCCGCAATGTTGTCGTAGGTGGTGCCGGGGCGGTTGCCCTCGTCCTTGTCCAGAGTCACCTCATGCTCAGAGATCGCCTTGGTCTCCCGATCCTGAAACTTCATCACCGTGGTCAGGGGCACGATCTCATCATCGAACTTGCCTGCCTCCTGCGCCGCAGCCGTGCGAGCCTGCGATTGCACGGCGTATCGGTCCTGCGCCTCGCGGCTCACGCCATAGCGGGCGGCAACCGTCTCGGCGGTCTCCAGCATGGTCATGTAGATCTCGGGCTTATTCGCCTTCAGCCATGGATCGGCATGGGTGCGCATCTCCTGCGTTTGCACCATCGACACGGATTCGACACCGCCGCCCACGACAACGTCCATACCGTCCTGCACCACCTGCTTTGACGCGGCCGCAATCGCCATCATGCCCGACGCACATTGGCGATCCACGCTCATGCCGGCAACGGTCACCGGCAACCCGGCGCGGATTGCGGCCTGCCGCGCGACGTTGCCCGCCTGATGACCCTGTTGCAGGGCCGCCCCCATGATCACGTCCTGCACCTCTGCACCCTCAAGCCCGGCCCGCTTGACCGCGTGTTCGATGGCATGGGCCGCAAGCGTCTGCGGTGGCGTCGCGTTGAAGGCACCGCGGTATGCTTTGCCGATTGGCGTGCGGGCGGTAGAGACGATAACGGCATCGCGCATGATCAAATGTCCTCTTGGTTTGGAGCCGTCGGGCCGGGGCGCTGCCCCGGACACCGGAGTTTGTCTGGCAAGATGAAGGGGCATGGGCGTTCACCAGTCAAGGTTCACCCCCTGTGCTTTTGCCGCGCGCAGCGCATATTTCCGGGTCTGGGCAAAGGCGTTTTCGAGCGGTTCCGCGCCGGTCGGATCGGTGATCTGTGCCCATGCTCCGGCCACCGCTTCGGGGGTGATCTCACCCTCAATCAGCGCACCTTGGGTTTCGGTGATCTGCGTGACGGCAAAGGTGCCACCGCCCGCCGACAGGATGGTGCGGCTGGGCGCGTCCCTACTCACCAGGTAGAGAACGCCGGGGGTGATCGTCTTCGGCTGCAACAGCGCCAGTGCGGCCTCGGGCAGCAGCCCTTCGGTCATCGCGGTGGCGGCTGTCGGGGCCAGCGTGTTCACACGGATATCATCTCGCGCCCCTTCAAGGTGCAGCGTGTTCATCAGGCCGACCATACCCGCCTTGGCCGCCGCATAGTTCGACTGGCCGAAATTGCCGTAAAGCCCCGATCCAGAGGAGGTCAGCACGATCCGGCCATAGCCTTGCGCCCGCATGATCGGCCAAACCGCATGACAGCAGCGCGCAGTGCCCATCAGGTGCACGTCGAGCACCCTGGCAAAGTCGGTCATGTCCATCTTGGCGAGTGTCTTGTCGCGCAGGATGCCAGCGTTGTTGATCAGGATGTCGATCCGGCCCCAGCGGTCCATGACCTGCTGCACCATTTCGGTCACGGCCTGCCCATCGGACACATCCGCAGCCAGCGCCAGCGCCTCGCCGCCCGCGGCTTCGATCTCGGCCACGACATCATCTGCGGCATGTATATCATTGACGACAACTTTGGCGCCGCGTGCAGCCAGCCCGAGGGCATGTGACCGCCCCAGTCCGGCACCCGCACCGGTTACGATGGCCACCTGATCGTCAAATCGGATCATCCGCCCAGGGCCGCGCGAAACAGGTTGGGCCCGGTCATCACCTGCACGCCGCCCGACACCGGCAACACGGCGCCCGTCAGATAGGCACCACCGCGCCCGCACAGAAACTGCATGCAGCCCGCGATATCCTCGTCCCGACCCACACGGCCCAGCGGGACATCGGCACCGACCTTCTCGCGCATGTCTTCGTCTGCAGTGGCAAAGGCGGTCATCTTCGACACGAACGGCCCCGGTGCCAGCGCGTTCACAGTGACATGGTGCGGCGCCAGCTCCTTGGCCATGATCTTGGTCATGTGCAGTACAGCGGCCTTGGACGCGGCATAGGAATAGGCGCCATCGCCCAGCGGCACCTCTCCCATGACCGAGCCCACATTGACCACGCGGGCGGGGTCATCCGCCGTGCCGGTCTTGATCAGAACGGGCAGCAGCGACTGCGTCAGATGAAACATCGCCGCGACGTTCACGTTCATCACCTTGTCCCAGGCCGCGTGCGGGAATTGCCCCATGGGCGCGCCCCAGGTGACGCCGGAATTGTTCATCAGGATATGCAGGTGCTCAGCCCGGCCCGTCACCTCGGCCACAAGGGCGTCGATCCCCTCTTCGCTGCCGATGTCTGCGGCAAATCCTTCGACCGAACCGGGGCCGCCCGTGGCGTTCAGCTCCGCCGCCACCGCTTCGCAGGCGTCGCCCTTGCGGCTCGCGATCAGCACGCGCGCGCCCGCCATCATCAGGCCGGTGGCAGCCATCCGCCCGATGCCGGTCGCACCGCCGGTCACGAGGGCAACCTTACCCTCCAATGAAAACAGGGTCTTGGGGTCCATCGTTTATCCTCCCTTGCGCGGGCTACCGTTACGTCGCCCGGGCTTGCCGCTTTACAGCAGCATCTCCTCAACTGCAGGATGTGGCAAAGGCAGGCGCATTGCACCCCTGCCGTTACGTCATGGGTGGGAGGACCCGATATGCACGCCATGCTCAGCACCGCCCCCGGCGGGCCTGAAACCCTGGAATGGACCGAAGGGCCAAGCCCCGCCCCCAAGAAGGGCGAAGTGCGAATCGCTGTCAAAGCCGCAGGGGTCAACTTTCCCGACACGCTGATCATCCGTGATCTCTATCAGGTCAAACCGCCCCGCCCCTTTGCCCCGGGTGGCGAGGTTGCTGGCGTGGTCGACGCGGTCGGCGACGGGGTCACGACCCTGGCCGCAGGTGACCGCGTGCTTGCCATGACGGGATTCGGCGGCTTCACCACGCATCTCTGCGCGCAGGCGACGGCATGTGTGAAGATACCAGATGACATGCCGTTCGAGGATGCCGCCTGTTTCATATTCACCTACGGAACGTCGCATTACGCATTGAAAAACCGTGCAGAATTGAAATCGGGTGAAACGCTTCTCATCCTCGGCGCCGCCGGTGGCGTGGGGGCCGCCGCTATCGAGCTGGGCAAGGCCGCGGGTGCGCGGGTCATCGCCGCCGTCAGCTCGCAGGAAAAGGCCGACTTCTGCCGCACCCTCGGCGCGGACGAGACGATCGTTTACGCGCGCGAGATGGATCGCGACGCCCAAAAGGCGCTCTCGGCAGAAATCAAGAAGATCGCAGGCCCCGACGGCGTGCATGTCGCCTATGACGCAGTAGGCGGCGATTATGCTGAACCGGTGATCCGTTCCATGGCCTGGGGCGGTCGGTTCCTTGTGGTGGGCTTTCCGGCGGGCATCCCGGCGATCCCGCTCAACCTGACCCTGCTCAAATCCTGCCAGATCGTGGGCGTCTTCTGGGGCGCGTCCATCTACCGCGACCCGGCAGGTCACATGCAGAATGTGTCGGACCTCTTTGAAATGTATGCACAGGGCAAGGTCAAACCGCGCATCTCGGCCAGCTTCCCGATGCAGGAGGCGGCCAAGGCACTCACCCTGATCGCCGACCGAAAGGTGCTGGGCAAAGTGGTCCTGACAAACCCCTAAAGGTGGTCCAGATGTTGCGTGTCGTTGAAGCCCCGGACACTCATCCGCCCGTCATGGATCACCAGGCGGCTGATCGACCCGTTGGCGGCACCCAGAAACGCAAAGGGTTCGGAGCCCGAGGCCATGGCCAGCGCCGCACCAACCACACCGCCATGCACGAAAACGGCAACACGCTCACCGGCATGTGCATGAGCGATGTCGAACAACCCCTTCCGAACACGCCCAAAAAACGCATCGCGTGTTTCAGCGCCGGGAATGGGCGACCAATCCTGAATCTCTATCACGCGTCGATAGATCGGGTCCCCTTCGGCCGCCTTGATCCGGTACAGACCACCATCCCAGTCACCCAGATGCACCTCGTGCAAGTCAGGGTTCTCAATTGGCGTTGCACCAAGATGCGCGGCCAAGGGTGCCGCCGTCTGATGAGTGCGCGTCAACTTCGTCACGTAAAGCGCTACAAAAGAATGATCTTTCAACCGTTCACCGACCGCAACAGCCTGCCGCTCCCCCTGCGGATGCAAGCGCGGATCGCCATGCCCATCCTTCATCGGAAACGACACGCCGGGGCGCGCAGGCGCACTTTCCCCATGTCGGATCAGATACAGATCAGCCGCCCCTGCGGGCGGCGCATAAACCGGCTGGCGATATTCTGTCGTCATGCCTCCGCATACAACAGGAGCCTCCCATGACCAACCGCCAGATCGTTGTCGCCAGCCTGCCGCAGGGCACACTCGAACCCGCGCATTTCGAACTGCAGGATGTGCCCATGCCGACACCGCAGGACGGTGAGGTCCTGTTGCGCACCATCCTGATGAGCATCGACGCCGCCAACCGCTCCTGGATGCAGGGCGCCACCTACCGCGACGCCGTCAAGGCAGGCGATCCCATGCCCACCTACGCCATCTGCGACGTGGTCAAGAGCACATCGCCCCGCCTGTCGCCCGGCGACATCGTTGCGGCCGAAAGCGTCTGGGCCGATCACGTCACGCGCCCCGCCCACAAGGTCCAGAAGCTGCCCAAGGTGGAACCGCTCAGCCACCTGCTCAGTGTCTACGGCATAGCAGGCAAAACCGCATTCCACGGGCTCATGCAGATCGGCCAGCCCCTTGCGGGCGAAACCATCGTGGTCAGCGCTGCGGCAGGATCGGTCGGCGGCTATGTGGGGCAGATCGGCAAGGCGCTTGGCTGCCGCGTCGTGGGCATCGCGGGCGGGCCGGACAAATGCGCCTTTGTGACCGATGCACTCGGCTTTGACGCCTGCGTCGATTACCGCGCGGGCGGCGTGTTCAAGGCCCTGCGGGCCGCCTGCCCCGATGGGATCGACGTCTATTTCGACAACGTGGGCGGCGACATCTTGGAAACCACGCTTGGCCTGATGAATGAACGGGGTCGGGTCGTCTGCTGTGGCGCGATCAGCCAATACGACACGACCAATCCCACGGGGCCACGCAACCTGCCCGGCGTGGTGGTCGTCAAACGCCTGCGTATGGAAGGGTTCATCGTCATGGACTTCGCCCGCGACGACGCCAAGGCGACGCGCGCGCTTCAGGCGTGGGTCGCACAGGGCAAGATCAAGGTGACCGAAGACATCGTCGACGGCCTGGAAAACGCACCGCAGGCGCTTATCGGGCTCTTGAACGGCGACAACACCGGCAAGCGCATGGTGCGCGTCGGTGCCGATCCATGAGCATCGACCAGGCCCTCGAAACCTTGCAAGCGCAAATCGGGACCGAGGTCGGTGTGTCGAACTGGATCACCGTCGATCAGCCCATGATCGACAGATTTGCAGACGTGACGCATGACGACCAGTGGATCCACACAGATCCCGCACGGGCCGCGCAGACCGACCTGGGCGGCACCATCGCGCACGGATTTCTCACCCTCAGCCTCGCCTCACGCTTCGCCTACGATTGCTTTCCGCTGCTGCCGGGGCAAAGCATGGGCATCAATTACGGCTTCAACCGGCTGCGGTTTCTGACACCTGTTCGACCCGAACAGCGGTTGCGCGGGCGCTTCACCCTGCGCGATGTCACCAAGCGCAACGGGTCCGAGCTTCTGCGCACATTCAACCTGACGATCGAGATTGACGGGGCGGGGTCCCCCGCCCTTGTTGCAGAATGGCTTGGGTTGGCCGTGTTTGCGCAATCGCCACAAGCTACCTCTGGACAGAGGTAGGACAAACTCGCTAACACCCCGGGAACATCAAGGTATTTTCCATGACTTCTGTTCTGGTTCTCAATGGGCCCAACCTGAACCTCTTGGGTATACGGCAACCCGACATCTACGGCGCGACGACCCTGCCGGAGGTCGAACAGATGTGCCGTTCCCACGGTGCGGCGGGCGGTTTCGACGTGACCTGTGCCCAGTCCAATCACGAAGGCGCGCTTGTCGATGCGATTCACGCGGCCAAGGGCGTGCACAACGGCATCGTCCTGAACGCAGGCGCCTACACGCACACCTCCATCGCGCTGCATGACGCCATCCTCAGTACCGAAATGCCGGTGGTCGAACTGCACCTCAGCAACATCCACGCGCGCGAGGCATTTCGGCACCGCAGCTACATTGCGCCTGTCGCCATCGGAATGATTTGCGGCTTTGGCGTTGCCGGGTATAGTCTGGCTCTTGACGCATTGATCGGGCATCTTGGGGGACGCACGTGAAAAGCTATCTGCACAGGATGTCAAACTGCCAAACCATCGAAGAGCTGTGGGAAGCCCACACGCGCAAGATGGAAGGGTACGGCTTTGACCGTCTGATCTATGGCTTCACGCGCTACCGGTCCAGCACATCGCTGGGCGATCCCGAAGATTTCATTATCCTGACCAACCACGCCAAGGAATACACCGACACGTTTCTGGGTGAACAGCACTATGTCCACGCGCCCATGGTCAACTGGGCGCTCAACAACGAAGGGGCGTGCAGCTGGGGCATTCTGGCCCAGATGCAATCGACCAAAACGCTCACGCCCTCGGAACAGCGCGTGTTGGAATTCAACTACTCAAAGGGCGTGACGGCAGGCTACACGATCAGTTTCAAATCCGTGTCGGCCCGGTCCAAGGGCGCCATCGCCCTCACTGCGCGCGCAGGAATGAGCCAGGACGATATTGATGCCGTGTGGGCCGAACATGGCCGCGACATCCACCTGATGAACAACGTGGCCCACCTGAAAATCCTCACCCTGCCCTACAGCGCGCCCAACCGGTCCCTGACCAAACGGCAACGCGAGGCGCTGGAATGGGTCGGTGATGGCAAGACCATGCAGGATATTGCAGTTCTGATGGGTCTGACTTCGGCAACGGTAGAGAAGCATTTGCGCCTTGCGCGCGAGGCTCTGGCAGTGGAAACAACGGCGCAGGCCGTGCTCAAGGCGGCCTTCGCCAACCAGATGTTCATCCTCGAGGCCTAGCCCATGCCAAAATCCGTTCTGCGGTATCTGAGCCACCCCCAGGTTCAGATTGATCCTGCTGTCGACATCACCGAATGGTCCCTGAACGACGTGGGTCGCGCACGAATCGCGTCGCTCGCCGCCGTTGCGCTAGACCGTCTCAGCGACACCGTCGCGGTCTATTCCAGCCCCGAACGCAAGGCGCGTGACGCGGCAGAGCCAATTGCATCCGCGCTCGATCTGACCGTCCAGATCGCGCCCGACAGCTACGAAAATGATCGCTCTTCAACCGGTTATCTCCCCCTGAAGAGTTCGAGAAGACCGCAGATGTTTTCTTCGGCAAACCCGCGGAATCTGTCCGCGGCTGGGAACGCGCAGTTGACGCGCAAACAAGGATTCTAAGCAGCGTTAAGCACGCTCTGCGGGAAGTTCCCGCCGGAGATGTGCTGATTGTCGGACACGGTGCGGTCGGAACGCTGCTTTTTTGTGCAATCAAAGGATATCCCATCACACGGACCTATGATCAGGGTCCCGGAGGTGGCGGAAATCTTCTCATTTTCGACCGTGAAACACTTGAAATCAATAGTGAATGGCAGTCTTTGGAAACCCATTTTTTGCTATAAAAAATAATAGCTTCCGCTCCGGCTCCGTATCGCTCAATGACCCTTCTTTGAAACAAAAATACGGCGAACGTTACGTCAATCGCAATTTTTGACCGTTAGGTAAGGAATCCCCCACTTTGCTAATCCCAAGTAAATTTGGCATTGTGTCCATGTTCCGTGAGTGGTGGCTTTAGCCAGGGAACAGCGAGACGGATCCTTCGCCATTTCGGGGGCTCTGCGTCTCGGCCGGTTTATCCGGAGCCGGTTCACCTGTGTATTGATCCGCAGGTGGGCCGGATTTGTAGCGTCCACGTGTCTCATCCCCGTGGCCAAGGACGCCGACAAAAGGGCGGGATTGCGACCCCAAACGCGGTCCCGCCCACCCTCATCTCTCAGGCAACACCGCATCCGTCGCTGTCCGGATCGCCGCTGACATATCCGCATCCAAAGCGGAATGCGCCGTCCCGCCAAGGATTCGCAACGTGGCCGCCGGCCAGGCCTGCGCCAACGCCCAGGCGCCCCGCAACGGGCAAGACGGATCAAACCGGCTGTGGATCATCGTGCACGGAATGTGGGCAATGGCCGCGACATTCTTCAGCAATTCATCGTCGCCCAGCCATGCCTGATGCGCAAAATAATGCGTCACGATTCGCGCGAATCCCAGGCGAAATCCCGGATCGGCATAGCGCGACGCGGGGTCCCGGATATCTCCGCCAAAGATCGCCGTCTCCCACTGACACCACGCATCCGCCGCGGCCTGTGCCCGTCCCGTATCACGCAACCGGTCGGCATAGGCCGCAATGCGCTGGGGCGTCGCGGCGGCGTCATCCGAAACCTCGGGCACATGCGCACAGAACGCCGCATAGGCTTCGGGAAACATCGCGCCCACATCGCCATAGAGCCACTGCAGATCACGCGCCGCCGTCGTCGCAACACCCGCCAGCACCATCGCACGCACGCGATCAGGATGGGCCTGCGCATAGGCCATCGCCAGCGTCGTCCCCCACGACCCGCCACACAGCACCCAGGCCTCGACACCAAGGCGCGCGCGCAGCGCTTCGATATCCGCAATCAGATGCGCCGTCGTGTTGGCCTCCAGTGCGTCCAACGTCGCCGACGCGCGCGGGGTCGACCGCCCGCACCCGCGCTGGTCCAGCAAGGTCACGCGGTAGCGGCTCAGATCAAACAGATCATAATGCCCCGGCCTGCACCCGGACCCGGGCCCGCCATGCAGGACAAGCGCATCCACCCCCTGCCCCGCCTGTTCGAACCACAGACGATGGCCATCCCCCACATCAAGCATCCAACCCTCCAACGCAAAACGGCGCGCCCGCATGGACACGCCGTTTCCAACTCAATGCAAGGAAAAGATCAGCCCCAGATCACCCCTGAACGGCCTTCGCGACCTCGGCGGCAAAGTCTTCCTTCTCGACCTCGATGCCCTCGCCCACTTCCAGGCGGGCAAAGCCGGTGATGGTCGCACCAGCCTCTGTCGCTGCGGCCTCAACGGTCAGGTCGGGGTTCACCACGAAAGACTGGTTCAGCAGGGTCGCCTCGGCCACGAACTTCTTCATCCGACCCACGATCATCTTCTCGATGACCTGCTCGGGCTTGCCGCTCTCGCGGGCAATGTCCATCTGGACTTGCTTTTCCTTCTCGACCACGGCGGGGTCCATGTCAGCCTCGGACAGGGCGGCAGGGTTCACAGCGGCGATGTGCATCGCAACCTGCTTGCCAAACGCCTCGTCACCACCGTCCATGGCCACCAGAACGCCGATCTTGCCCATACCGGCAGCCGCCGCATTGTGGACATAGGACACAACCGTGCCGCCGGAGATCTTCGCCATGCGGCGAACAGACATGTTCTCGCCAATGGTGGCGATCTTGTCGGTCACGACGTCACCGACGGTCTTGCCGCCCATGTCGGCCGCAACCAGCGCGTCAACACTGTCCACGCCCAAGGCTGCGGTGGCGATGCCCGATACCATCTCCTGAAACTCGGCATTCTTGCCGACAAAGTCGGTTTCCGAGTTCACTTCGACGGCCACACCGGTGCCACCGTCCACAACAACGGCCACCAGACCTTCGGCTGCGGTACGGCCCGATTTCTTGGCGGCCTTCGCCAGACCCTTGGTGCGCAACCAGTCCACGGCGGCGTCCATGTCGCCATCCGTTTCGGTCAGCGCTTTTTTCGCGTCCATCATGCCTGCGCCGGTGCTGTCGCGCAGTTCTTTCACCATTGCTGCTGTGATTGCCATGCTTGGCTCTCCTCAAATAGGTGTGGTTTGCGGCAGGGCTTAGCCCGCCGCATATGTCAGCTTCGTGACAGCGATCAGCTGTCGGCCTTGGCCACGGTCTCTTGCGTCGATTCGATGTCCAGCGGCGCGTCCTTGGCAATCGCATCGTTGGACACGGTCTCGTTCGACGCGGCACCAACTTCGACGCCTTCGGACACGGCGTCCTCGACGGGCGCCTCTTCCATCGCACCCAGGTCAACGCCTGCGGCACCCAGTTGGGCACTCATGCCGTCCAGTGCTGCGCGCGACGCCAGATCGCAATAGAGCGAGATGGCACGGGCCGCATCGTCGTTGCCGGGGATGATGTAATCGACACCATCGGGCGAACAGTTGGTGTCCACGACAGCCACAACCGGGATGCCCAGCTTGTTGGCCTCGGCCACGGCCAGCGCCTCTTTCTTGACGTCAATGACAAACAGCAGGTCAGGACGACCGCCCATTTCGCGGATCCCGCCAAGCGACGCTTGCAGCTTGCCCTGATCCCGTTCCATGCCCAGACGCTCTTTCTTCGTCAGACCTTCAAACCCGGTCTCGGACTGCTCGTCGATGGACTTCAGACGGTTGATCGACTGCGAAACTGTCTGCCAGTTGGTCAGCGTGCCGCCCAGCCAGCGGTGGTTCATGTAATATTGCGCGCATTTCTCTGCGGCTTCGGCCACGGGGCCTGCGGCCTGGCGCTTGGTGCCAACGAACAGAACGCGGCCACCTTTTGCGACGGTGTCGCGGATGGCCTGCAGCGCCTGGTCCAGCATCGGAACAGTCTGCGTCAGGTCCATGATGTGGATGCCGTTGCGCGACCCGTAGATGAACGGGGACATACGCGGGTTCCAGCGCTGTGTCTGGTGACCAAAGTGAACGCCCGCTTCAAGCAGCTGACGCATGGAGAACTCGGGAAGAGCCATGTGCTTTATCCTTTTTCCGGTTTTCGCCTCGTCCGGGGTATCAGTGCGGATGCACCAACCGGTGGACATCTGGGGATGTCTCCCCCATCTGCCCGCCCCGAACTGCGGATTGATGGGCGGGCTTTAAGGCAGAGCCTCCCCATTGACAAGGGCAAAATCGGCCCCGGTCCACGCCCCATCGTCTTCTGGCTGAAAATACTTCGGGGAGTCCGAAGGACGGGGCAGAGCCCCAAAAACATGGTGTCGCGCCCCGCGCGTCATTCGGATGTCGAAACCACAACATCTGGTTGGCAACAGACGATACGCACATAGAGCGGTGCATGACCGGTGCACAGGGTGTGTACAGGTGGTGTACGCGGGGTGACAGGCCACCCGCGCGCGCTGATCATACGTCGCACGCAACAAAAGGTTAAATTTCCGCGTTGCCGTTAACGCGATGTTCATCGGCGGCAAGGCTATGGCTGCCCCGCACGATCGTCTCTGCCGCGGCAGCCAACGCCTTGCGATCGGCGACGTCAGACACCGCAATCGCCGGATGATAGATCACCTCCACATGACCGTGACGGGGCAACGCCAGCGTGGCCAGCAGATGTGTGCCGAACTCCATATCCCCCCACCAGCCATAGGTCCGCGGATCGCGGCCCGCGGGCGCATGGTAGACCACTGTGACGGGCTGCACTGACATGCGCGGGCGCAAGGCATCAGCAAAAAACGATGCAAAAAGGGTTGTCTTGAAGGGCAAGACCCGCAACCCGTCCGTGCTGGTGCCTTCGGGGAAAAACAACAGGCGCTGCCCCGCCATGAGCCGTTCCTCGAACAGCGCGGTCTGCGCCTTCGCCGCGCGCCTGTCACGGGCGATGAACAGCGTGCCGGTGGCACGGGCCAACGTGCCAATGCCGGGCCATCCGGCCACCTCGGATTTCGACACGAAATAGATGCGGTCCGCCGCGTTCAGCACAAAAATATCCAGCCATGACGAATGGTTGGCGACAATGGCCCCCTGCCCCGTCATAGGCCTGCCCGTCCTGCGATACGCCAGCCCAAGCCAACGGAGCGACAGGCGGCACACCACCTGGGTGATCCACGGTGTCCACGGACGATGAAGCGCGAAAAGGGGCCGTTCGACCAACCGCAGCGGCAGCAACAGGGCCAGCCCCACAAGAATGATCAGAATGATGCCCAAAGCACGCCAGACCATGCGCAGAACGGCAAGCGGGCCGCGCTCGACGTGCTCGGGCGGCGGCGCGCCATCCCATGTCATGCTCATGATTGCGCACCATAAATGCGCTTTTGACGCTCGGACATGGCGGCCGTGTCCATGATCATGCACACGTCGGTCGTGTTGAACGTGTGATCGACATAGGCGCCCGCGCCGACCACTCCGCCCAGTCGCAAATAGGCTTTGATCAGCGCAGGCACTTCCAGCATCGCAGCGCGCCGGTCAATCCCGGCCTCGGGCACCAGATCCATCGGCACGGCATGTGGTGCGCGGGCGCGAACCCTGAGCGGCTCTGGCGCCAGATGGCGGTGGTGAAGCAGCGACAAGGGCGCCGCCAAACGCGGGACATTCGTGCCGTGAAAGGATGCGACACCGAACATGATGTCGATCCGATGCTCGGCCACATAAGCCGCAAGGCCGTTCCACATATGATAGAGGGCCGGACCGCCACGATAGGCGGCATGCACGCACGACCGCCCCAGCTCCAGCAGCCTGCGTCCGGTGGCATGCAAGGGTGCAAGATCATATTCATCCTCGGAATAGAACTGCCCCACCTCTTCGGCCCGCTCCGCCCTCAGCATCCGGTACACGGCCACCACCTGCCCGACGGCGTCGTCATGCAACAGCAGATGATCAAAGAAAGGGTCAAACCGGTCCCGCTCCAACCCCGCCTCGTGATCGACCAACGGCCCGCCGCCGCGCAGCTCGCGCACGAACACATCATAGCGCAGACGCTGGGCAGCGCGCAGATCAGCGTCCGTATCAGCCAGCGAGACGCGAAATTCGGGCACATGGGTCAGGGTCATCGCGGGCGGTTTAGCGGGATCGTTCGAAAATGGGTAGGCGCTGTCATACAGATGCGACCGCAGGTTGCAACGCGTTAACAATTCGGAAAGGATGTTCAGGCATCAAACACCGGAACCAAAGCAACCCGCGTCCCATCAATCACCATCTTGCCCTCATTGGGAAAATTCACGGTGACCTTGCCTGCGATGTTGCTTTGAACCTGTCCGATACCCCAGTCTTCGTGCTGGGGATGACGCACCAACATACCGGGGGCCAGAATGGCGTTCATATCTTCCATGATGTGGCCTTACCAAATGCTGAACTGGGGGGCCGCTGATGGGCCAAAGTAACATCAACCTTGCAGCACTGATCGGCAGCAGGATTTGTCATGATCTCATATCGCCGATCGGCGCGATCAACAATGGGCTCGAGCTTTTGGGCATGTCGGATGCGCGCGAAGGGCCGGAACTTGATCTGATCTCGGAAAGCGTCGGCAATGCCAGTGCGCGTATCCGTTTCTTCCGCATCGCCTATGGCGCGGCCAGCGATCAGTCCCTCGGCCGGGCGGAGGTTGTGTCGATCCTGGCCGACAGCATGCGCGGCGAAAGGCTCAAGGTGGTCTATGGCCCGCTGGACCCGCAACCCCGCTGGGGCGTGCGTATGGCGTTTCTGGCGGTGCAGTGCCTGGAAACGAGCCTGCCCTATGGCGGGCGGATCGAGATTGCCTGCTCCGACGGTGCTTGGGACATCACCGGACATTCTGCCAAGCAAAGCGTGGATACCGGCCTTTGGGGCCTGCTCAGAGGGCATGACGTGCAAGAGCTTGCGCCCGCACACGTTCAATTTGCCCTGCTCCACGAAGTGTCCAAGGATGCAGACCGCAGCCTGAACACCGAACTGACCCCAGAACGGCTGTCGATCCGGTTCTAGCGTTTAGCTGCGGACGGTTCCGTCGCCGCGCACCAGATATTTGAAGCTGGTCAGTTGCGCCGCACCAACGGGACCGCGGGCGTGCATCTTGCCGGTTGCAATCCCGATTTCTGCCCCCATCCCGAACTCGCCGCCGTCGGCGAATTGGGTGGAAGCGTTGTGCATCAGGATCGCACTGTCCAGCTGGTCAAAGAACTGCGTCGCCGCAGCCGCATCTTCGGTCAGGATGCAATCTGTATGGTTCGATCCATAAGTGCGAATATGGTCGATAGCTGCGTCGATATCGGGCACGATGCGAGCGGCAATGTCCATATCGAGGTATTCCTTGCCCCAATCGGCGCCCGTTGCCGCCAACACGCCGTCAATGGTCTGTAAACCAATATCCGCATGTACACGCACCCCTGCGTCCATCAACGCCTTCACCACGCCTTGACCGATGGTGTTTGCAATATCAGCGTGAATCAGCAGGCATTCAGCAGCGCCGCAAATGCCGGTGCGGCGCGTCTTGGCGTTCAAGACGACCTTGAGCACCTTTTCAGGGTCGGCGTCCTTGTCCACATAGATATGCACGATCCCTTCAAGGTGGGCAAAGACGGGCACGCGCGCCTCGCGCTGGACCAGACCAACCAACCCCTTGCCGCCGCGCGGCACAATGACGTCGATCGTGTCGGTCATGGTCAGCATCTCGCTCACGGCTGCACGGTCGCGGGTCGGCACCAGCTGAATCGAGTCTTCGGGCAGGTTCGCGTCGCGCAAACCCGCTTGCAGCGCGCCGTGAATGGCACCCGAGGAATGAAAGCTCTCGCTGCCGCCGCGCAGGATCACCGCGTTGCCCGCTTTGAGGCACAGCGCCCCCGCATCCGCCGTCACATTGGGACGGCTTTCATAGATGACACCGACGACACCCAGCGGCGTGCGGACGCGCTGAATGTTCAGTCCAGTGGGCTGGGTCCATTCGGCCATGACCTCACCCACCGGATCGGCCTGTTCCGCGACGGCGCGCAACCCGTCGACGATCCCCCGAATGCGGTCGTCGTCCAGCCGCAGCCGGTCCATCATCGCATCCGTCAGCCCCTTGTCACGGCCAAATGCCATATCTTTCTTGTTGGCAACGATGATCGCGTCACGGCTGTTCCAGACATGATCTGCGGCGGCAATCAACGCGGCATGCTTGCGTTCCGCGCTGGCGAAAGCGAGCGTCGCCGCAGCCGTTTTGGCACGCGCGCCGATGTCGGCCATCAGCGTGGGAATGTCAGCGAAATCTTTCATGTGTCACGTCCTTTGCAGGCGATGGGCCAGAGGATTTTTTGCCTCCGGCGGAAGTATTTTTAGCCAGAAGAAGATCAAAGCGCCATGTCATCCCTATGGATCAGCGCTGCGCGGCCCGGATAGCCCAACAATGCTTCGATCTCGGCGCTTTGGTGTCCCTTGATCTTCTGTGCCTCATCGGCGGTATAGCGGCTGAGACCCAAGCCCAATTGCCGCCCGTCCGGGCCGGAAATCGACACGGGGTCGCCGCGTCCAAACGCCCCGTCAACCGCGTGAACACCGGCAGGCAAAAGGCTGTTTCCATTGAATAATGCCTGTGCAGCGCCCGCGTCGAGGGTTACAGACCCCAGCGGTTTCATGGCCGCGATCCACCGCTTGCGCGCCGCTTGCGGGTCGAGCGTGGCGGTGAACCAAGTAGCATTGGCACCATTTTCTAGGGCCTTCAGCGGGCGCAGCGCGGCACCTTGGCAAATCGCCATGGCGCATCCCGCCGCCGTCGCGGTTTTGGCGGCCATCAGTTTCGTTTTCATGCCGCCTTTGGACAGGCCCGAGCCTGCGTCACCCGCCTGCGCTTCGATATCTGGGGTTATGCGGTCGATCACCTGATAGCGCTGTGCCGCGGGATCCACGGCAGGGTTCGCGGAATAGAAGCCGTCCACATCGGACAACAGAACAAGCATGTCAGCCCCGATGGTGGCCGCGATCTGTGCGGCCAGCCGGTCATTGTCTCCGAAGCGGATTTCGTCCGTGGCGATTGTGTCGTTCTCGTTGACGATGGGCACCACGCCAAGCCCGATCAGCTGTTCCAGCGTGGCGCGTGAATTGAGGTAGCGGCGACGGTCGCGGCTGTCTTCCAGGGTCATCAGCACCTGAGCCGTTGTGATGCCATGTGGGGCGAGGGCTTCTTCATAGGCGCGGGCAAGACGGATTTGGCCTACCGCTGCAGCTGCCTGTGATTGCTCAAGCGCTAGATCGGTCGTGGGCAGGCCCAGCACACCACGCCCCAGCGCAATCGAACCGGAGGAGACAAGCACGACCTGTACCCCCCGCCCCTCGAGCCAGGCGACATCGCGCGCAAGCGCAGCCAGCCAGTCCGTGCGCAGCGCGCCCGTGGTCCGGTCGACCAGCAAGGCCGACCCGATCTTGACCACAAGCCGTTTGGCCGTGGTCAGGGACGCCATGGCTCTGCCTCTTCGGCGGGGCGGTGGCGCAGCCTGTCGTCGTCAATCTGTGAGCGGAGCGTGCGCAGAACCTCCGTCACGCCTTCGCGCGCAACGCTCGACATCAGCATGACGGGTCCGTCTGACGCTTTTTCCAAAGCTTGGCGGGCCTCGTCCCGTTGGTCGTCGTCCAGGGCATCAATCTTGTTCAGGACAGTGACGCGCGGCTTGTCGGCAAGATCCCCGCCATAGGCTTCAAGTTCACCAATGATGGTGGCGTAATCTTCGGCGACCGTTTCGGATGTGCCGTCAATTAGGTGCAACAAAACCGCGCAGCGCTCGACATGGCCCAAGAACAAGTCGCCCAGCCCCCGCCCTTCGGAGGCACCCTCGATGAGGCCGGGGATGTCTGCCACGACGAATTCGGTGTTGTCGACGCCCACGACACCCAGATTAGGATGGAGCGTGGTGAATGGGTAGTCGGCGATCTTCGGCCGCGCATTCGACGTGGTGGCGAGGAAGGTGGACTTGCCCGCGTTGGGCAGCCCCAGAAGGCCCACATCGGCAATCAGCTTCAGGCGCAGCCAAAGCGTGCGTTCGACACCCTCCTGCCCCGGATTTGCGCGGCGTGGCGCCTGGTTGGTGGCGGATTTGAAGTGAAGGTTGCCCCAGCCTCCATTGCCGCCACGCGCCAGTTCGACCGTGTCGCCGACATTGACCAGATCGGCGATCACCGTCTCCTGATCCTCGTCGAGGATTTCTGTCCCCGCGGGGACACGCAACAGGATGTCGTCGCCATCCTTGCCTGTGCGCTGCCGTCCCATACCGGGCTGGCCGTTCTTGGCAAAGAAGTGCTGTTGGTAGCGGAAGTCGATCAGCGTGTTCAGGCCGTCAACCGCCTCGGCAATGACGGAGCCGCCGCCGCCGCCGTCACCGCCGTCGGGGCCGCCATATTCGATGTATTTTTCGCGCCGGAACGATATGCACCCGTTCCCGCCTGCACCCGAGCGGATGTAGACCTTGGCCAGATCAAGAAATTTCATGTGGTGGTCCTAGCGCGGGGGTGCGCCCCCCGCAATCAGAGTTTGCGGCTATAGGTCCAGGTGGGCACCGTGGCGTCGCGCGCGACCGAAAAACTTTCGGCGTCGCCCAGATATTCGAACCCGCAATGGGTCAAAACCCGGGCCGAGGCCGGATTGTCCTGAAAAACGCTTGCGAACATCGTGGCGTTTGCCATCGGGTTTGCGTCGACCAGCGCCTGAACCGCGTCGGAGGCAAGGCCGGTGTTCCAGAATGGCGGTGCAACCCAATATCCCACCTCGGACTGGTTACGGTCCATCCGGGTCAGGGAAATGATGCCCATCACCTCGGCGCCGCCGGACTTGTGCCCGTCCATGGCCCAAACGTCCTCGTCCCGGTCATTGGCCATGGCGCGCGTGACAAAGGCTTCGGTCATGCCGGGTGGAACAGGATGCGGGATGGATGTTGTCATGCACGCAACGCGCTTGTCACTGGCATACATTTCGATCAGGCCCATATCGGATTTTCGCAATGGCCGCAGCACAAAGCGCTCCGTCTCGATCACATCCTGGGTCACGATAGTCTCCATCTCCATTGTCATGTTCCTCCTCCGAACAAAACAAACAGGACCGATGCGACGGTGAGCGCCGCAAGGCTATACATCAGATAAGGTTCCGCCGCCGTTCCTGCGAGGGTGCGGGCGATACGATCACCCGCAAGCGTCCAAAGCGGATGCAAAACCACCTGCGTGGCAAGCAATATCCCGCCAATGGTTGCTGTTGCGATAACGGGGTCGGTGCCTGGGGTGACGAAACCGGTGAAACCGGCCACGATCATCGCCCATGCCTTGGGATTGAGCGGATGCACAATCAGCCCTGCAAGAAAACCAGGTGCCTTGGGTGCGTGTTTGGACGGTCCGAGCCGCAGCTGCGATACCTTCCAGGCCAGCCAGATGATGTAGGCGGCCGAGATCCATTTAAGTGTTTCGAACACCAAGGGCACCCTATCGGCCAATTCCATCAGGCCAAGGCCGACAGGCCAGATGATGAACTGCTTGCCCAGAGCCACTCCCGCCACGAATGGAAGTGCTGCACGGAACCCGTAGCGGGCGCCGGTGGCGAGCAAGGCCATATTGGCGGGACCCGGTGTGCCCACCTGGCTGGCCGCGAACACGGCAAAGGATGCGGCGGCCACACTCATGTCAGCCGCACCAGATCACGATCAAGCAGCCCCATGATCAGATCATCATGCCAGTCAGCACCAATCAGCGCAGATTCCCGTTCGCGCCCCTCGACCTTGAAGCCCACCTTTTCATAGGCCGCGATGGCGCGCGCATTGAAATCCAGCACACGGCATCCCAGCCGGTGAAGGCCCATCTGGTCGAATGCGTGTACCGCCAGAAGCTGCATCGCCTCGGTGCCAAAGCCCTTGCCCAACGCCGCCGGGTCGATGATCCCGATGGCGATCTGGGCGCGCTTGTCGGCATGGTTCACGGTGTGCAGACGCACAGAGCCCAGCAAAGCGCCACCGGCGTCGATGATCCAGGCATAGGGTTCTGCCTCTTGCGCCTTCACCCACGCCTCTGCCGCGTCGCGGGTGATGTCGCGCACTTGGGTGGGGTCGCCGCCGAACATCTTGATGATGTCCGGCGTGTTGCCGAGGGCAAAGCGCGCGTCGATATCGCCGAAGCCGGTGTCGCGCAACGTCACCCGCGGGCCGCGCAAGATTGGTTTGGGTGTCGTGTTCATGCCTGATCCTCCCACCGGCTTTGCGTCAGGACCATACGCTGCAGGACGTGGCAGTCGCCTGTGGCTGGGCAACGCGCCTGTTCTTGCGAAGTGCGCACGAATCCGAGTTTCTGCAGCACATGGCGCGACGCGAGATTTTCCATGAAGTACCCGCTGATCAATTCGTCATGCCCTTGGGTGAAATGGCGTTTCACCATGGCGCGGCACGCCTCGGACGCATAGCCACGGCCCCAATGGTTTTTACCCAGCCAATAACCCAATTGCCCCTCGGTGCCGATGCAGCCGACCAGTTTGCTACCCGCGCAGATCACAAAGGTATTGCCGTTGCCATTTTGCACGGCTGACACGAACTCATAGGCGTCCGACAAGCCGTAGGGGTGGGGCGCACGGGTCAACCAGCGGGACACGTCCAGATCCCCCACAAGCGATGCGATGGCAGCCGCATCCGCCATGTCCGGGCGTCGCAGTGTCAATCGTTCGGTTGTGATGTGGTCTGTCATTGGACCATCCTCGCTGGTTGCGGGGGGCG
Source organism: Tateyamaria omphalii (assembly GCF_001969365.1). Taxonomy (NCBI): domain Bacteria; kingdom Pseudomonadati; phylum Pseudomonadota; class Alphaproteobacteria; order Rhodobacterales; family Roseobacteraceae; genus Tateyamaria; species Tateyamaria omphalii. The sequence continues at coordinate 1,454,172 of NZ_CP019312.1, forward strand.
GAAACGCAGAAAGGGACCGGCGTTTCCGCCGATCCCCTGAATTTCGAAAAACCCGTTTGTGGTTCGGCTTATTCAGCAGCCTCCGCAACCGGAAGCACCGAAATAAATGTGCGACCCTTCAGGCCCTTGTGGAACGTGACGGCACCTTCATCGGTCGCAAAGATCGTGTGATCCTTGCCCATGCCCACGCCCTGGCCCGGCCAAAACTTGGTGCCGCGCTGACGCACGATGATGTTGCCGGGGATGGCCGCCTGGCCACCATAGAGTTTCACGCCAAGACGGCGGCCCGCGGAGTCGCGACCGTTACGGGATGAACCGCCTGCTTTTTTATGTGCCATGCGTCTCTCTCCTTAGCCTTTGGCCAGTTCTTGGGCCTGAGCGATCCAGCCTTCACGCTCGATCCGACCTTTGAACGACAGTTTCTCGTCCATAGCAGCAACGTCCTCTTCGGTCCATGCTGCGATTTGCGCGAATGTGGTCACACCCGCGTCGTGCAATTTCTTCTCAAGCGCGGGGCCCACGCCAGACAGTTGCTTCAGATCGTCGCCAGCTGCGTCCGCTTTGGGCGCCGCTTTCTTGGCTTCTTTCTTGGGCTCTGCCTTGGCTTCGGCTGCGGGCGCTTCGGCCTTGGCCGCCGTCTTGGCAGGCTTTGCAACAACAGGTGCCGCAGCGATGCCAAAGCCAGAACCATTTTCGGCGGCCATCACACCCGACTTGTCCGCACCGGAGGCGAGGATGTCGGTGATTTTGACCAGCGTCAGTTGCTGGCGGTGGCCCTTGGTGCGCTTGGACGAGTGTTTCCGACGCCGCTTGACGAAGTTGATTGTCTTGGGGCCTTTGATCTGTTCGATGACTTCGGCCTGCACACCTGCGTCTGCAACAACGGGCGAACCAACGACGGGGCTGTCGCCACCCACCATCAGAACCTCGTTGAATTGAACCTTGTCACCTGCATTTGCGGCCAGCTTTTCAACGCGGAGCGTGTCGCCCGATTGAACCTTGTACTGCTTGCCGCCGGTTTTCATAACCGCGAACATTACGTTCTTCCTTTGTCTGCCGCGTTCTGTGGCCCCGGTTGCCCGGTGTTGTGGCATCTGCCGCCTCGAACAGCGCGCCCTGCATGGGGCGTCATTGCGAAATAAAGCACCGCCGGAGAGGCTCCAGCGGCGTGTGCGCGCCTTTTGAGCGAAGGGGTGCAGGATGTCAACGGCTAACTATAGGGTATGCAAGCGCTCAGCCCGCTCACAACTCGTTTTGCGGCAACAGACGGCCAGCAGCCTGGCCAAGCGCGTATGAGAGGGTCGTGTAACTCTGACCAAAGGCTAGAAACAACGCATCATCCACCTGCGCGCCGACCTCCGTTTCCCAGAATGCCGTATAAATCGCGATGTCATCCTCGCTGAGTGCCGATTGCACCAGCGCGTTGTAGCCGCGCAGCCAGCTTTCGGTGTCAATCAAGACACGGGCCCGCAGGCGTTCCATGTCGGGTGGGTCACCGGACAGTCCCGATGCGTCGGCCATGCCGTCCAGAAATGCAGCCTGCGCCGCCACGGCCACATCCGTATTCCGTTCGATCAGGTTTCGGGTCAGCAAGTAATCAGTGACCATTTCGCCCGATGCTGATTGTGCTGATTTGGCTGCCTCCTCAACGCTGTCGTCCATGAACGCGCGCCGCGCTTCGACCTCAAGCGTGATGATGCGTTCGCCCAACGCGCTGTCAAAGAACAAAAGCGCCTGTTCCGCGATGGCCGGATCCAGCTCTTCGGCCATCACCAACCTGAGCTCGCTTTCCATGCGTTGCGGGTCGTATAGGCGCGCGACCGTGTCGGCCCAGACAGCGCCGCCCTGCCCGTTCAGAAATGCGTCGTCGATAGACGTGCCCGCATCGCGCCCCTCGGCCACGAACGCCTCGACCAGTTGTGGCACGCCCATGGCGTTTATCAGCCTGTCGACATCCGCCAGCGCGGTTTGAGCCAATAGTCCAAGCGATACGGTCAGGGCGGCAAGGCGCATTTACAGTTCCTGGCTGGGCTGCAGCGACTGCATGGCCCGCGCCAGCGCTTCGAACCGGTTGGCCATGATCTCGTACTGTACGGCGTTCATAAGGTCATAGACGTTGCGCATCTTGGGGTGCTCCAGCGCCTCCGTGTATTCCAGCACTTCCTCGTCCGAAAACGATTGGTACGTATAGGCTGCGCCGGTGAGCGCGCCTTCGGCAATCTCTTCCTTCAACACGTCTTCATCGCTGGACAGCAACTCGCGCAAGTCAGGTTCTTCCAGTTGCAGCTCGATCACGCCCGCGCCGGCCGCCGCCAGAAGAAAGCGCACCTGAATTTCCTGGATCGCCCGCACGCTGACGCCCGCAGTATCCGACGCTTCGTTCATCCGCTTGAGGTAGTCGAGGCGCGGGCTGTCAAGCTGTTCAAGGCCCGCCACGATGGCTTCACCGCTTTCCTGTTTCAGCGTGTCGTCTTCTTTCATGTGGCTGGCATTCTCAGCCTCGACCAGACGCTGGCCAAGATCCGTGGCATAGAAGTCCGCCGCATGGGTCAGCATGTCGTCATCGAGCGTCCTTTCCAGGATATCGAGCGCCAGGTTGTGCATCGTTTCAGTCTTGAACACATCCGTCGTCAAGCGGGTCCATTCCGTCCCGAAATCCTCTGCTTGCATGCCCAGCATCTGCGGTGCGGATTCCGCCGACAACCGGATGCTTTCAAGGGCCACGTCAAAGCCGGTTACTTCCAGAAAGTCCTGCAACTTGGCCCGGTCGGCCGCCCAAGCCACCACCGGCAAGGCCATCGTCAGGACGAGGGCGGCAAATCCTGCTCGTAGCGCGCGCATGGGTGTCTTCTCCTATTGATCTGCTCGGTCGTGTCGATCTGTTGAACAGGTTATGGCTTTTTGCGGGCGCGTCCATCAAATTTCCCGTGTGCGCCCTATTGCGCAAAAACCGCCTTGCGCGTGCGCACGGTTCCCTCTAATTGGGCGCACCAGACCCCCGCGGAGAGGTGCCGGAGTGGTCGAACGGGGCGGTCTCGAAAACCGTTGTGGGTGCAAGCCCACCCAGGGTTCGAATCCCTGTCTCTCCGCCATTTTCAACAACTTGATCAGGATGATCGGCCGCCCGTTCATGTCGTCGCGATGCGGGCCACTTGCCTTTGCCGCTTAAAAAAGGTGCCATACCCGCGACCCTATCCCAAGGAGCGCTTTGGCATGACGACCGCCGCAGAGATCGCATTTGGAAGCCTGTTGCTGGTGATCTGTGCCATTGTGCATGTCGGCATTGTCACAGCCGCAATACCGGTAATCATCAGGGTGGCATCGGCGCTTCATGGCGCGCGGACGGCGCTGAGCGTCTTGCTGCTTCTCAGCCTTGGCGTGATCGTCATCCTGTTTGCGCACACGATCCAGGTCTGGTCCTGGGCGTTCGTCTTTTTGCTCATCAATGCGTTCGATGTCTTTGCGGACGCGTTCTATTTCGCGATGGCGACATACACCACGGTGGGATACGGGGACGTCATTCTGGAACCCGGGACGCGCATCTTTGCCACCTTTGCCGCTGTGACGGGGTTTCTGACCTTCGGGATCAGCACGGCCTTTCTGATGACGGTCATCAGCGCGTTATTTCCCAAGATACATGGCCACGACACTTAAATGGCAGCGCGCCCCGCACCACATCCGCGACCTTTTGACGAGGACAATGGAAAACCGGGGCGCACTGGCTAGTTGATCCGTCATGCAGATGGACGACCCGTCCCCCTTCCAGCGCCTTTGGGCACTTGCAATTGGCACGCTGCGCCCGCCGCCGGGGCGCGGACGGATCGCGCTGGCTTTCGCCTATGGAATTGTCTGCCACGCGCTCTTTGCGGCAGCGGTTATCGCCATGATCGTAGCGATGTTCTTTGGCATGACCATCAGCCTTGGCAACCTACCTGCGCCGTGGTCCTTTGCGGCAAACGCGCTCTTGCTGCTGCAATTCCCGCTGGTGCATTCGCTTCTTCTGACGCGGCGCGGCGGGCCAAAGCTGTCGCGCCTCGCGCCCGCCCCGCATGGCGGTACATTGGCGACCACCACCTATGCCATTGTTGCGTCCATCCAGCTGTTGCTCCTCTTTGCACTATGGACACCGAGCGGCACCATCTGGTGGCAAGCCGAAGGCGCCGCGTTCATCGGGCTCTGCGCCGCATATGCCGCCAGCTGGGCGCTGTTGATCAAGGCAAGCTATGATGCCGGCGCTGAGGTGCAGTCGGGCGCCCTGGGCTGGATGTCACTTGCGCAAGATAAAAAGCCGGAGTTCCCGGACATGCCCACAACGGGCCTCTTCCGCTTTGTCCGCCAGCCCATCTACGTGTCCTTTGCTCTGACGACGTGGACGGTCCCCGTCTGGACACCGGATCAGCTGGCAGTCGCCATCAGCCTCACGGCTTACTGCCTTTTGGCCCCATTGTTGAAAGAACGCCGCTTTGCCGCCCGTTATGGTGACCGGTTTGCAGCCTACAAGGCGCGTGTGCCTTACGCCCTTCCCCTCCGTTGGACCCGAACAGATGACACAGACACAACGCAACAACCTTCAGATCTATGACGATGTGTCGGCCCAATGGTGGTCGGACGACATCAAATGGGTGCGCACGCTGAAAAACATGGTGCCGGGGCGGCTGAAATGGTTTGACCGGCACATCGACTGGGTCGGCAAGGACGTGCTGGACCTGGGCTGCGCGGGCGGTTTCATGGCCGAGGCGCTGGCAGAGCGCGGCGCGCAGGTGACCGGGATCGACCCGGCGGAGCAAGCAATCGAAGCAGCGCGGGTTCATGCAAAGGCGACCGGCAAGAACATTCATTATGAGATCGGCGTGGGCGAGGATCTGCCCTACCCCGACGCCAGTTTTGATGCGGTTGCGTGCGTCGATGTGCTGGAACACGTGGCGGACCTGTCTCAAGTGTTGGCCGAAGTGGCGCGCGTCTTGCGCCCCAGCGGCATGTTCCTGTTTGACACGATCAACCGCAATCCGTTGGCGCGGCTCGCCACGATCACGATTGCGGAGGACGTGATCGGCCTTCTGCCCAAGGGCACGCACGATCCCGAGATGTTTATCAAGCCCGCGGAACTCACCGCAGCCTTGCAACGGGCAGGGTTTGACATCGGCCCACAGACCGGGCTGGGCCCGCGCGGCCTGACCCGTCAGCTTGACTTCACCTTTGGCCCGCTGCCCAGCAAGGCGATCATCTACATGGGCGTCGCGACCCTGCCCGGCCGGACGACCACATGACCGATCCAGTCGCCCGCTACCTGATGCTCACGCGCGAAGTTCTACCGCAAATGGCGGCTGAACCGCGGCGCGGCTGGCCTGTGCGCAACGATCACTGCTTTCAGCGGATCGTGCTGGATACGGTCTGCAGTGGGGTTTGGTACAACCATGTGCAACGCCCGGCGTACAAGCATCTGACGCAGGATCAGGCGCAGCGGGCGGTCGCGTTGTGCGACGACATCGTCACGGGTCGCGCCGACCTCCATGCGCTGAACCGGCAATCGCTGGCATGGCGCGGGAAATTGCAGATCAGGGCCTAAACATGCCGAAACGAACCTCTCCCAAGGACGCGCAGCACGTCGAAGTCGCCGATGATCTGGACGACATCGTCACCGACAAACGCGAGGGCTGGCGCGCAACCGCGGCCAAGGCGCGGCGTCGGCAGCGCCGATACGCCAAGCAATTGACGCATGAGCTGACGCGCATGGCGCGCCACAACGAAGACGATGCCTAGTCAGTAACAAAATCCACGTGGATGTGGTTGCCATCCGGGTCCCAGATGTTGAACGCGACAAGGTTCATCGCATCAACGACAGACCGGCGAAAAGAGACGCCGCGCGCGTGCAAACGCTCTTGAAAGGCGTCCGCATCGCCCTGCGCCCGAAAGGCGAAGTGTTCCAGTTTGAGTGCCGTCTCTGATCCCACGGCACCATCCTCCTCGACGGCAACCAGATGAACGGCAGCGACGTCCCCTGCATACAGCCATGCGCCGTCCATCGTGAAATTGGGACGATCACCGGCACGGAGGCCCAGAATGTCCCCGTACCAATGCACCATCTCCGCCAGCCGAGTGGTCCGCAAGTTGACGTGATCCAGCCGGGTGATGGCCATGGGTGTCCTCCTCTTTGCAAGGGCACCCTAGCGGCGATCAGTCAGCGCGTCATCCGGTAGACGGTGCCGTTGCCCACGGAAATAAACAGGATGCTGCCATCGGGTGCCTCGACGATGTCGCGCACGCGCAGGGTCTCGTCTCCTTCGATCTGCTCGACCTCGCGCACGGTGTCACCGTTCATGTCGAGCCGCGAAATGTAGCTGAACTTGAGGGAGCCGACGAACATGTCGCCGCGCCATTCGGGAAACATATCGCCCTGATAGATCATCAGCCCGGACGGCGCCATGGACGGATCCCAGTAGAAGACCGGCTGTTCCATGCCCTGTTGGGTCGTGCCCTCGCCGATACTGGCCCCGGAATAGTGCACCCCGTAGGAAATAACGGGCCAGCCGAAATTGGCCCCCACTTGCACCTTGTTCACCTCGTCGCCGCCCCGCGCGCCGTGTTCGGCGGTCCAAAGCTGACCCTGCGCATCCAGCCCCGCGCCCTGCGGATTGCGATGGCCGTAGGACCAGATATGCGGCTGGACGCCGTCCTGCCCGACAAAGGGATTGTCGGCGGGCACCCTGCCATCGCGCGTGACGCGGACAATTGCGCCGTTGTGATTGCTGCGATCCTGGGCCGAAGGACGATCACCGCGGTCTCCGATCGTCACGAACAACGTGCCATCCGGTGCCTCGACCACGCGGCTGCCGTAATGCCGTCCCGTCCGCCCGGCGGGCGCGCTTTCAAACAGATCGCGCAAGTTCTCAAGCGTTGTGCCGTCCGCGCTCAATTCAGCGGCGGCCAACGCGGTGCCCGACCCACCGACCTGCGGTTTTGAATAGGTCAGAAACAACGTACGGGACGTGGCAAAGTCACGGGCCAGCGTGACGTCCAAAAGGCCACCCTGCCCCCGTGCAGCCACACGCGGCGTGCCGGCGACCTGCTGTGTTGCGCCGTCTCGCGCAAGAACGAGCTGCCCATCGCGTTGGGTCACCAGAAGCGACCCGTCGGGAAGCTCTGCAACGCCCCATGGTTCATCGAGGCCGGTCACCACCGGCGCCACAGTCACAGCACCTTGGTCGGTATCAAGGGCAAGGGCGGCGCATGGAACCAAAGCAAGGGCAAGAGCAGCAAAACGGTGCATGGGGCATCCTCCTAAATCGCTTGTTGGTTACGTAGTCAGCGTGACGATCCATTCCACCCACATTCCCGTGGGCAGGCGCAGCTATTCGCCTTTTCTTTTTTGAAGGCCGGGCTTAGGCTTTGCCGCAGGACAGCAGATCCACAGGGAGTAAACACATGAAAAAATTGCTTACGGCGACAGCCGCAACAGCGCTGATGGCAGGAACAGCCTTTGCTGAGGACGTCAAAATCGGCGTTATTCTCGGCTTCACCGGCCCAATTGAATCGCTGACCCCGTCGATGGCCGACGGCGCAGAGCTTGCGATGCAGGAAGTGACCGACAGCGGCCTTTTGCTGGACGGTGCGACGGTGTCGTCCGTGCGCGCGGATTCGACGTGCGTCGACGCAGGCGCTGCAACCGCTGCCGCCGAACGTCTGGTTACGTCGGACCAGGTGGATGCGATCATGGGTGCAGACTGCTCGGGCGTGACGGGCGCGATCCTGAACAACGTCGCTGTGGCCAACGGCGTGGTGATGATCTCACCTTCTGCCACCAGCCCCGGCCTGTCGCACAACGACAATGAAGACAACGGCCTGTTCTTCCGCACCGCACCGTCCGACGCACGCCAGGGCGTCGTTATGACCGAAGTGCTGATGGAAGAAGGCATCAACGAGGTCGCCGTCACCTACACCAACAACGACTATGGCAAGGGTCTGGCGGACAGCTTCCAGGCCGCGTTTGAGGCCGCAGGCGGCACCGTGACCATCAACGCCGCGCATGAGGACGGCAAGGCCGACTATTCCGCTGAGGTCGGCGCATTGGCGGCCGCAGGTGGTGACCGTCTGGTCGTAGCGGGCTATGTGGATCAAGGTGGTTCGGGCATTGTCCGCGCGGCGATCGATTCCGGCGCATTCGACACCTTCCACTTCCCAGACGGGATGATCGGCGCCAAGTTGCAGGAAAACTTCGGCGACGAGATCGAAGGTTCCACCGGTCAGCACCCCGGCACCGACAGCGAAGGCGCTGCGATGTTCGCCGAAATGGTGGGGGACACGTTTGATGCCACATCGCCCTTCACGCCCGAAAGCTATGACGCCGCCGCGCTGATCATGCTGGCGATGGAGGCGGCAGGCTCCAAGGACAGCAACGACTTCAAAGACCATGTCATGGACGTGGCCAACGCGCCGGGCGAACAGATCTTCCCGGGTGAACTGGCCAAGGCCCTGCAAATCCTCAAAGATGGCGGCGACGTGGACTATGTCGGAGCCACCGCGGTCGAGCTGATCGGCGGGGGCGAGTCGGCGGGCAACTATCGTCAGATCGTTATCGAAGGCGGTGAAATCACCACGGCGCAGTACCGTTAAGCGGACATCAGAACCAACAGGCAGCCCGGGTTTTCCCGGGCTGTTTCAATATCTTGAAGACTGTTCCTAAGACAGCACGGGGATATACATGATCGTCGTAGACGACATTCACAAGCATTTTGGCGGGTTTCATGCCGTCGATGGCGCGTCGCTGTCGATCGAGGCGGGATCGATCACCGGGTTGATCGGCCCCAATGGCGCCGGAAAAACCACTCTTTTCAACGTTATCGCAGGCGTTCTTCCGCCAACATCCGGGCGCGTGACGATGGACGGTGAGGACATCACCGGCCTGCCGCCCCACACGCTGTTTCACAAGGGGCTCTTGCGCACCTTCCAGATCGCGCATGAGTTTTCCTCTATGAGTTGCCGCGAGAACCTGATGATGGTGCCGGGCAGCCAATCGGGCGAGACGCTTTGGAACACGTGGTTCGGACGCCGCCGGATTGCGGACGAAGAACGCGCCCTCGCCGCCAAGGCAGACGAAGTGCTGGAATTCCTGACCATCGAACACCTCGCCGACCACAAGGCGGGTCAGGTCTCGGGCGGGCAGAAGAAGCTCTTGGAACTGGGCCGCACGATGATGGTCGATGCCAAGATCGTGTTTCTGGACGAGGTGGGCGCAGGCGTGAACCGCACGCTTCTGAACACCATCGGCGATGCGATCCTGCGGCTGAATGCGGAACGCAACTATACCTTTGTCGTGATCGAACATGACATGGATTTCATCGGTAAAATCTGCGACCCGGTCATCTGCATGGCCGAGGGCAAGGTGCTGGCCCAAGGCACGCTGGATGAGATCAAGGCCAATGAGCAGGTGATCGAAGCCTATCTGGGCACCGGTCTCAAGAACAAAGACAAGGTGGGCGCATGAGGGTAACCCTGCGTGGGGGCCAGCCCCCACACCCCCGTGGTATTTTTGATCAGAAGAAGATGGGGGCTGTGCGATGAGTAACCCCTATCAGGATGATCGCGGCAACACAGATCGCACAATCACGCGCGCGGGCGGCGGCGCACTGACAGCATCTCCGGGCACCAAGGGGACAATGAAGCCGGCAGAAGCATTCCTGATCGGCGATACCATGACGGGCGGCTATGGCGCGGGGCCGGACATTCTGCACGACTGCACCGTCGCCGTTGAGCGGGGCGAGATTGCCGTGATTGTCGGGCCGAATGGCGCGGGTAAATCCACTGCGATGAAGGCTGTGTTCGGGATGCTGGACGTGCGGCAAGGTTCCGTCAGGCTGGGTGGCGAGGACATTACGGACCTGTCGCCACAGGACCGTGTCGCCAAGGGCATGGGATTTGTCCCCCAGACGTCGAATATTTTCACCTCCATGACGGTCGAGGAGAACCTGGAAATGGGCGCATTCATCCGGCGCGACGACTTCTCGGGCACAATGGCCCAGGTCTATAACCTGTTTCCGATCCTCAAGGAAAAGCGCAATCAGGCAGCGGGGGAACTGTCGGGCGGCCAGCGCCAGCAGGTCGCTGTGGGCCGCGCGCTGATGACCCAACCCAAGGTGCTGATGCTGGACGAACCCACGGCCGGCGTCAGTCCCATCGTGATGGATGAACTCTTTGACCGGATCATCGAGGTGGCGCGCACCGGCATCCCGATCCTGATGGTTGAACAGAACGCCCGCCAAGCGCTTGAGATCGCCGATAAGGGCTATGTGCTGGTACAGGGGCGAAACGCGTTTAGCGGGACGGGCAAAGAGCTGCTTGCAGACCCAGAGGTGCGCAAGTCGTTTTTGGGAGGCTGATGGTGCGTTTCCGTATTTGGAAAGAGAAGAAGATGGTGGCGGTTCTCTTGTGTCTGAGCGGCCCCGCCGCGGCACTGACCGAGGGTGATCTGCGCGACCAAGGCTACCAACCGCTTACTTGCCTTTTCGATCAGCGCTGCGTGATCGGCCAGCCCTGCGAACGGGCCTGGCGCGAATTTCGCTGGCTGATCAACGACGACACCGGCAGCGCCTATGCGGTGCGCGACCAGGGCAAGATCGGGCGCAAACTGCCGCTGATGCAGGACGCAAGGTGGAAAGCACGCTCGGACGCGCGCGCGATCCTGATGCCGATGCGCGAGGCGGTGGCGGGTCATCTCACTGTCTTTGACGGCGGCGGCGCTGTCTATTCCGTGCAATATGCAGGCAATCCCGGCGACGGCCAAACCTTCCTCGGGCAATGCGAGGTTGGCATGGCTGCGGATCAAGGCGCCGAAAACGCCTGCACCCTGGTCGAAACCTGTGATGGCAGCGGCGCTTGCGCCGATCGCTCCGTTACCCTGAGGTGGCGGGACGACCCGGACACCCTGCGCATTGACGACACCCGCGCGGGCGTGTCCCGCCTGGACGGGGCGGCAGCGCTTGCCAACATGCGTGTGGGTGACACCGATCTGGCGATCCGTGCGAATGGTCCGACCCTGTTTCTGACCGGCAAAGACCTGTCGGGCATCATAATCCAAGGGACGGACCCCGACACCGTCATAGCTCAATTCCTGTCCCTGCCCGACCAGCGCGGCGACGCATCCGATATCCGCCGGACCTTCTCCGGCCAATGCGAGGCCCTGTTCTGATGGATCTCCTCAACGCCTTCATCACCTTGGCAAATTTCGTCCTGATCCCCGCGATCGCCTATGGCTCACAACTGGCCCTCGGGGCGCTTGGCGTCACGCTGATCTACGGCATCCTGCGGTTTTCGAACTTCGCGCATGGCGATACGATGGCCTTTGGCACCATGGCCACCATCCTGATCACATGGGCATTCCAGAGCATCGGCATTTCCGCCGGTCCCCTACCCACGGCCCTTCTGGCACTGCCCTTCGGCATCGGGGTCTGTGCGCTTTTGACATTGGCGACGGATCGCGGCGTCTACCGGTTTTACCGCACGCAAAAGGCCAAGCCGATCATCTTTGTTATGGTCTCTCTTGGTGTCATGTTCATCATGAACGGCCTTGTGCGGTTCGTCATCGGCCCCGATGACCAGCGCTTTTCCGATGGGGAACGCTTTATTATCTCGGTGCGTGAGTTCAAGGCACTTACGGGCCTCGACGAGGGGCTGGCGATCAAAACGACCCAAGGCATCACTGTCATCACCGCCATCATCGTTGTGGCGCTGCTCTTCTACTTCCTGAACCGCACGCGCACCGGCAAGAGCATGCGGGCCTATTCGGATAACGAAGACCTCGCGCTGCTGTCGGGCATCAATCCTGAACGCGTGGTCATGGTGACGTGGTTGATCGTGGCGGCGCTGGCAACCGTGGCGGGCGTGCTTTACGGCCTCGACAAGTCGTTCAAACCTTTCGTTTACTTCCAGCTCCTGCTGCCCATTTTCGCCTCTGCAATTGTTGGCGGCTTGGGCAACCCGCTGGGCGCCATTGCAGGCGGCTTCACCATCGCGTTCTCGGAAGTGATGATAACCTATGCCTGGAAGAAGGTCGCAGGCTACGCCCTGCCGGACAGTCTCGCCCCCGATGGCCTCGCCCAGCTTCTGTCCACCGACTACAAATTCGCCGTCAGCTTCGTGATCCTGCTGATCGTGCTTTTGTTCCGGCCCACCGGCCTGTTTGCGGGGAAAGCGGTATGAGTGATAAAAACGCGAACCAAGAGCAATTCCGTATCTGGCATCTGCTCGGCGGCGGCCGCCTTTTGGGTGAAACAGGAAGCACTCAACGAACAATCGTCTATTTCGGCTGCATCGCCGCCCTACTTATCGGCACCGGGTTGATGACGTCGTGGAACCTCGCCATCACGATCATGAACTTCGGCCTTATCTCGGCCATCATGGCGCTGGGGGTGAACCTGCAATGGGGGTTCGCGGGCCTGTTCAATGTGGGCATCATGGGTTTCGTCGCCCTCGGCGGCCTCGCCACCGTACTCGTCGCCATGCCTCCGGTGGGAGAGGCCTGGGCCGCTGGCGGACTGCGCGTCATCCTGGCGCTGATCCTCGGGGCGGCCACCATCGTCGGTGCGATCCTCGCCTATGGTGCGCTACCAAAGGGGCGTGTGCGCACACTGGGTATGATTGTGATCCTATGTACAGGCTTCTTCATCTACCGTGCGGTGTTTGACGGCGGCGTGCAGGCGGTCGAGGCGGTGAACCCCGCCAACGCGGGCTACCTCGGCGGGCTCGGCCTGCCCGTACTGATTGCCTGGCCCGTGGGTGGGCTGTTGGCTGCCGGAGCGGCCTGGATCATCGGCAAGACGGCGCTCGGCCTGCGCTCCGACTATCTGGCCATCGCCACGCTCGGCATTGCCGAAATCATCATCGCGATCATGAAAAACGAGGACTGGCTGGCCCGCGGTGTGAAAAACGTGGTCGGCCTGCCCCGCCCTGCGCCCTACGAGATTGACCTGCAGAACAGCACAACCTTCGTCGAACGGGTCACGAGCTTTGGCTTCGATCCGGTCACCGCCTCCACGCTCTGGGTGAAAACGATCTATGCGGGCCTCTTCACGGTCGTCCTACTGATCCTCTTCATCCTCGCCCAACGCGCGCTGCATTCCCCGTGGGGTCGGATGATGCGCGCCATCCGCGACAACGAGGTTGCTGCCGAAGCCATGGGCAAGGACGTGACCGCCCGCCACCTCCAGATCTTCGTCCTCGGCTCCGCCATCTGCGGCATCGCAGGCGCGATGATGACCACGCTTGATGGCCAGCTGACGCCGGGCACCTACCAACCCCTGCGCTTTACCTTCCTTGTCTGGGTCATGGTGATCGTGGGCGGGTCCGGCAACAACCTGGGCGCAGTACTGGGCGGGTTCCTGATCTGGTGGCTCTGGGTGATGGTCGAACCCATCGGGCTATGGGTCATGCAGGTTGTCACCTCTGGCATGGCCGACGGGTTCTGGCTGCGCGAACACCTGCTCGATAGCGCTGCCCACATGCGACTTTTGACCATGGGGGTCGTCCTGCTTCTGGTGCTACGCTTCAGCCCCCGAGGACTGATTCCGGAGAAGTGACATGCAGCGCAGCACGACCCGAACGCGATGGGCCATTGCGGGGTTGGTGCTGCTGTTTGTGATGATCCAGGGCTTTGTCTGGCACTCCGCACAGCGCGGCGCACTGGGGCTCAGCGGCGATACATCGGTCATTGAACGGCTAACCGGGCCAACGCCCAGCCTCATGTCGCTTTTCGCGCATATGGTCTCGGGCGCGCTGGTGACGCTGCTGTCGGTCATCCAACTGGCAGGGCCCATTCGCCAACGCTGGCCGCGCGTGCACCGCATCTCTGGCCGCGTTCTGGCGGTCGCAGCGCTACTCACAGGCATCGGCGGTCTGATCTACATCGCGCGCAGCGGCACCGTCGGCGGGGCGCCCATGTCGGTCGCCTTTGCACTCTATGGCGTCCTGATGATCATCGCAGCGATCCAGACGCCGCGTTTCGCCATGGCGGGCGACTACGCACGACACCGCCGCTGGGGCCTGCGGCTGATCGTGCTGGGCTTGGGGTCATGGCTCTACCGGCTGCATTACGGGCTGTGGTACGGCACCACCTGCACGCTGAGCGACACGCTGTGCGGGATCGCAGCCGAACCAGATTTCTCAGGTCTCTTCGACCAGATCAACCTCTTTGCCTTCTACCTGCCATACCTGCTCGCACTCGAATGGTGGCTGCGGCGCGCACCGCAGCTGGTCAAAACGTGATATCTGCAGCAACACGCAGATCCCGCAGCGGACGAACAAGATCAATCGAGCGCTGATAAAGCGGATGCGCTTTGTAATCCGCCAGGGCGCGGGCATCGCGAAACTCGGCATAAACCACCACATCCACCTGATCCGACAGCGCGTCGGAATGGGTGTTCTTGCGGACAGAGATCACGTCGGCATGCGGGTTTGCCTCCAGTATCGAAAGGCCCTCGAACACGCGGTCCACATCGGCGCGGTCACGGGCCCGGAAAAACACGACATGGCGTAAGCGGTCAGCATCGGACATGGGCAACGGTCCTCACATCTGGTCAAAGGCTGTCAGCCTCCACTCTCGACATAAAGCCGGATCACCGCCCTTTGAAGAGGCCGCCCAATATACCGCGCACCATGCGACGACCGGTCGTACCTGTCAGTTCCTTGACAACCATTTTGGTCATCGCCTCGCCAAAACTCGCGCCGCGACGGGTCGTCCGAGCAGACGAACGCGACACCCGCGCGCCGGAATAGCGCCGACCGGCATTGAATTCACGCAACACCGGCTCCATCTCCTCTGCCTTCTCTTCAGCTTCAGCAGCCTCGGCGGCGGCTTTGTCAGCCCGCTCCTTCAACATCTCGAAAGCGGATTTTCGATCCAGCGGTGCGTCATATTTCCCGGCCATATCACTCGCCGCCAGATGCGCCTTGCGCTCTGCAGCTGTGATCGGCCCCAATTGCGACGAGGGCGGACGAATAAGCGTCCGCTCCACTATCCCCGGCACACCCTTTTTCTGCAGCATCGACGTGACAGCCTCGCCCACACCCACCTCGCGAATGGCCTCTTCCGTCTCGAACCGCGGGTTCTCGCGATAGGTCTCGGCGGCCATGCGCAATTCCTTGCGGTCCTTGGCGGTGAAGGCGCGCAGAGCATGCTGAAACCGGTTGCCCAATTGACCCAGAATATCCTCGGGCACGTCCGCCGGGTTTTGCGTAATGAAGTAGACACCAACACCTTTTGAGCGGATCAGGCGCGCCACCTGTTCGACCTTGTCGACCAACGCCTTGGGCGCGTCCTCGAATAGCAGATGCGCCTCGTCAAAGAAGAAGACCAGCTTCGGCTTGTCTGGATCGCCCACCTCGGGCAACTCCTCGAACAACTCCGACAGCAGCCACAGCAGGAACGTGGCATAGAGCTTGGGCGCGCCCATCAGCTTGTCTGCCGCCAGGACATTCACCATCCCCTTGCCCGCCGCGTCCGTGCGCATCAGGTCGGACAATTCCAGCGCAGGTTCACCAAAGAGCTGGCTCGCCCCCTGGTTCTCAAGCACCAGCAAGCGCCGCTGGATGGCGCCAATGGATTGCGTGGACACGTTGCCGTAGCGCAGCGACATGTCCTTGGCATTCTCGCCCACCCAGACCAGCAACGCCTGCAGATCCTTGAGGTCGAGAAGCGGCATCCCCTCTTCATCCGCTAGGCGAAAAGCGATATTTAGGATCCCTTCCTGCGCCTCGGTCAACTCCAGCAGTTGAGCCAGCAACAGCGGCCCCATCTCTGACACCGTGGTGCGCACCGGATGGCCCTGTTGCCCGAACATGTCCCAGAAGGTGACGGGACAGGCGTGATAGCTGTAGTCGGAAAACCCAATCTTTTCAGCGCGTTCAGTGAACGGACGATGCAGCTTGTGTTCGGGCGTGCCCGATTTGGCCAACCCCGACAGATCGCCCTTCACGTCTGACAAGAACACCGGAACACCCGCGTTGGAAAAGCCTTCGGCCAGGATTTGCAGCGTTACGGTCTTGCCCGTCCCGGTCGCACCTGCCACCAAACCGTGCCGGTTGGCGTACTTCAGCGTCAGCCCCTGTTTTTCGGCATACTCGACCCCGCCACCGCCGATAAAAATGTGATCTTCCATGCCGTTAACCTTTTGTCCATTGGGTTCTTCGGCGCGACCATACAAAGTTAACCATTGGGTGCCATAGTGTTTTCGTTCCCGTCGAGAGTCCTCCTGGCGCGGAACACTTCCTCCCTGTCAGACTGGGCCGCGCTTCATGCGCGGCCTTTTTTTTGTTCGATTGAACGAATGGGTTTAGTTCCTGATTTCGCAATGTTTTCTTTTTTACATATTCCCGGTTGACCGCCGCCGGGGGCTTTCGTAACCTTCGTGCAATATGTCGGCCAGTCCGACGGGGAGAGAAAAAACACGTGAAAAAGGGGGCTTTGGGGTCCCCTTTTTTACTGCTTGTTGCCAGTCACGAAAACTTTGCGCTTTGGCCCTGACACTCGTTCCAGTCCGTGCTAGCAGTTTTTGAAACGAAACAAGAGCGGAACCGATATGCGCACGTCCCTGATTGCACTCTCCGTAGCCCTTCTGATGCCAATTGGCGTCATGGCCCAATCCACGGACACGACACCCGAAGACACGACTGAAACCGAGCAAGGCACAGACACCCCCGGTGTCGCAAACCCCATCGAGGACCAGCTGAGCCTTGGTGAGGACGCCTCAGCCCCCCAGGTCGGTCAGACCTACACTGCCGAAACCTTTGGCGCTTGGGAACTGCGCTGCATCAAGGCAGAAGAAGGTCAGGAAGAACCCTGCCAGATGTACCAGCTGATGCAGGACGATGAAGGCACACCCGTCGCGGAAATCTCGATCTTCCGCCTGCCCGAAGGTGGACGTGCTGTGGCCGGTGCGACGATCATCGTCCCGCTGGAGACATCCTTGCCCCAGCAATTGACGATGGAAGTCGATGGCGGCCAGGCCCGTCGGTATCCCTATGCGTTCTGCAACCCGATTGGCTGCTATTCGCGTGTGGGCCTTGTGGCGGACGAAGTTGCGCAATTCCGGCGCGGTGCGAATGCCAAGCTGACCATTGTCCCAGCGCTGGCACCCGACCAGCAGGTCGAGTTGAACATGTCGCTCAGCGGATTTACCGCAGCCTTTGACAAGACATCCGTCGCACAGTTCTGAGGATCAACTGATCCGCACCAAAAGCCGCCTTCGGGCGGCTTTTTTGTCAGACCTTGCGCAGCGCCAGCACCGCGTTCATGCCGCCAAACGCAAATGCGTTGGACAGCGCGACATCGACCTTCGCGTCCCGCGCATCGTTCGGAACCACATCCAGCGCACATTCCGGATCTGGCTCCTCATAGCCAATCGTTGGCGCCACGACACCATCGCGCAGCGCCATGATGCAGGCCAACAATTCCACCGCACCGGTCCCACCGATCAAATGACCATGCATCGACTTGGTGGAAGAGATCATCAACTTGTCCGCATGCGGCCCGAACACATCCGCCACAGCCGCGCATTCGGTCTTGTCATTGGCGGCCGTGCCCGTGCCATGAGCGTTGATGTAGCCGACCTCATCCGCATTCACCCGCGCATCGGCCAAGGCACCGGCCATCGCGCGCGCCGCACCGTTTTTCGATGGCATCACGATGTCAGCTGCATCCGACGACATGGCAAAGCCCACCACCTCGCAGAGGATGTCGGCCCCGCGGGCACGCGCATGTTCGAATTCCTCGAACACGAACACGCCCGCCCCTTCGCCCTGCACCATACCGTTGCGATTGGCAGAAAAGGGGCGACACGCGTCCTTGGACATGACGCGCAGCCCCTCCCAGGCCTTGACCCCGCCAAAGCACAACATGCTTTCGGACCCGCCGGTGACCATCACCGGCGCCATGCCCGTGCGCACCATCTGAAACGCCTGCGCCATGGCGTGGTTCGACGACGCACAGGCCGTGGCGACGGTAAAGGACGGCCCCTTCAGGTTCCATTCCATCGACACGTGGCTTGCAGCGGCGTTGTTCATCAACTTCGGCACGACAAAGGGGTGAACCCTGTTCTTACCCTCTTCATAGACCAGGCGATAATTCTGATCCCATGTACTGACACCCCCCGCAGCGGTGCCCAGAATAACGCCCGACCGGGCGGCCTCTTCCCCGGCAAAGCTCACGCCCGCCTGCTCAATCGCCTCCTTGGCGGCGGCCAGAGTAAACTGGGTAAAGCGGTCATAAAGACTCATCTGCTGGCGATTGTACCGCCCCTCGGCCTCGAACCCGCGGACCTGACCGCCGATCTTGATGGCCAGCCGTTCCACGTCCTGAAACTCCAGCGGGCCGATGCCGCAACGGCCCTCGCGCATGGCCTCGAATGTCTCGGGCACATCATGGCCCAGGGCATTGACGGTGCCCGCCCCCGTAATGACAACGCGATGCATCAGGTTTTCTGTTCTGCGATCAGCCGCTCAATGCCCGCAATGATCGACTGCACATTCGAGATGTCGAAGTCACTCTCGGAAGGCGCATTGGCGTTAAACGGGACCTGGATGTCGAATTCTTCCTCAATGGCAAAGATGCTTTCGACCAGACCCAGGCTGTCGATGCCCAGATCCTCAAGCGTATTGCTCAGACCCACATCCGACGGCTCCAGCACTGCCTGCTCTGCGACAATCTCGATGACCTTGTCCTTGATGCTCACGATGCCTGCCCCCTTGCCTGACTTTGCGTTGATTTAGTCACTGCCATCCGACTTTAAAACAGCTTTCTTCAACTCCGCGACGTCCCGCAGGATGCGCGGCAGGCGCTTGGTATTCTTGTACATGTCCAGATTGGTTTTCATCTCATTCGCTGGATAGCCCAGCATGACCTTGCCGTCCTTGACTGAACTCATGACCTTGCAGGCTGCAGCCAACACCACGTTGTTACCGATGCTCAGATTGTCGGACACACCAACCTGCCCCGCCATAACGACGAAATTGCCGACGGTCACCGACCCGGCCAGACCGACCTGACCACAGATCAGGTTGTCTTCGCCAATAATGCAGTTGTGGCCAATGTGGACGAGGTTGTCGATTTTGGTACGGTTGCCGACCTGCGTAGGTCGGATCGTACCGCTGTCGATGGCCGTATTGGTCCCGATCTCCACATCATCACCGATGACAACAGCGCCCAGGCTCGCAATCCGCGCCCAGGGCTGCCCGCCCGCATCGCCCTGCTCACCCAGCGTCTCGCGTACGTTCTCAACGCCGCTCTTTTCCGGCGTGACGAAGGAAAACCCGTCACCACCGATGCGCACACCCGGATTGCAGATGAAGTTGGCACCGATGCGCACGCGGGCACCGATGCTGACATGTTCCCGAAGAAAGGCATTGGGCCCCAGCACGGCCTGCCAGCCGACAAAAGACAACGGCCCGATGATCGACCCTGCGCCAATCTCTGCCTCCGGCCCGATGACGGCCCCGGCTGCGATGGTGACGTCATCGCCCAGCTTGGCCGTGGGATCGACCGACGCACTGGGATGCACGCCGTTGCCGAACCCATGCCCCGGATCGGCCATCGTCGTCAGGCGCGACATAGCAAAGCGTGGGCGTTTCGGCAGAATGGCGGCGCGCAGGCCCAAAGCCTGCCAATCGGCCCCCTCCCACAACAGGGCGGCCTGTGCCGCCCCTGCTGCAAGAGTGTCCGCATATTTCGGGCTACTCGCCAGTGCCAGATCATCGGCACCGGCCTGTGCAGGCTCCGCCAGCCCTGTCACCACTGCGCCCGCGTCACCAACGGCCTCCGCCTCCAGCGCCCGTGCAATCTCGGCAACAGTGTAACGCATGACGGCACCCCTTGGCATATCGCTCAGGGCCGGGATTTACCCCTGAACGGCGCGCAGTGCCACCCCCGCATTGGACAGGGCCTTCCACACCTTCGCGTCGCGACCATAGATGTCGCGGCGATACTGCGTGTGGCCCTTTGGCGTGGTAAAGGCCGTGCGGTAGATGATGTGCACAGGCACCGGCGCCTTCAGGTCCACGCGCGTTTCACGGCCCGTGGCCAGCACGGATTGGAAATATTGCTGCGGGTTCGCCTCTTGCTTGGCGAGAAGCGCATAGGCAAAGTCGAACGGATCAGCCAGCCGCACGCACCCATGGCTATACGCACGCACCTCTCGGCCAAACAGGTTCTTGGCCGGTGTGTCGTGCAGATAGATATTGTGCACGTTGGGGAACATGAACTTCACCAGCCCCAGCGCATTGCCCTTGCTGGGCGGCTGGCGCATGGCAAAGGGGAACGTGCGCGCGGTGTACTGATTGAAGTTCACCGCCGAACGGTTCACCTTGCGACCCCGGCTGTCCGTGATCTCGATATGACGCACGGCGTTGCGGTTGCGCTTCAGCGCAGGCAGGTATTCCTTGGTCACGATGGACCGCGGCACATACCAGCTCGGGTTGATGACCATGAACTCCATCACATCCGAAAACTCAGGCGTTGGGCGGTCATCCTTGTTGGCGCCCACGACCGACCGGGTCTCGAACGTCACTTTGCCGTTGTCGACGACCTTGGCCGTGAAATCCGGGATATTCACCAGAATGTGCCGCCGGCCGCGCTCCTGATTGACCCATCGTTCACGCTCCATCGCGACGATGATGGATTGCAGGCGCTCCTGCACCGACATGTTCATCTCTGCAATCGTCGCCTGGCCCGCCACGCCATCGGCGGTCAGACCATGCGCCAACTGAAACTGCTGTACAGCCGCCTGAACGTCGGTGTCATAAGTCTGTGTGTTGGTGCGCTTCAGAAAGCCCATGGCGATCAGCCGGTTGCGCATGATGGCCACCGCATCGCCCGATTGGCCGGGCTTGAGCGTGCTGACCGGCACCTGTTGACCCCAGCCGCCCTTGGCCAGCAGCCGCTCCATCCGCAGCTTTTCCTTCATCAGCGCAGTGTATTCCATCGTCTTCGGCGCCAGCGCCTTGAAAAATCCCGATGGCGATGACTTCGAGAAGTTCACCAGGTACGACGTGCGATCCCGATACGGCACCTGCCGGACGATGGCCCGGTCCACGCGGGACGGCACCAGCACACCAGTCTGCAGATCCCGCGAAAACTGCAGGAAGGTCCGGCTCATCTCGACCTCGACCAACCCGCGGTCGCGCTGCGTCTGAGCGGCCTTCATCTTGGCTTGCAGCCCAGCGGCATCATAGCGCGCGGCAGGCAGGCCATGGTTGCCCGCCTGGTCCAGCGCCTTGAACAGCGCCACACGCCGCTGCCGCTCGCGGCCAGACCGCCCGGTCCATAGGCTTTCATAGCCGCTGGCCTTGTAGAATGCGGCGATGTCGGCATCTCTGGCGGCCGCCTCTGCCACGGCCTGCTTGAACGCCGTCACTTGCGCCAAAGCGCCCTGCGGCGCAGTCCAAAGCATCGCCGTCAGGATCAGGCCCAAAGCCACCATCCAAGATCTGAAAAATGTCACCGTCATATCGCACCTGTTATTATCAATTTTGCGCTAGTCCGCAGTATCCCAAGGCCGGACAACGCCTGTCTATTCACATTGCCGGCAGTCCATCAAGAAGCACATGCGTGATGCGCACCTGCATCGCCTCGCGGCCATTGCGCCACATGAGCCAGAATTTGCGCAAAAATCTGCCTAAATCTCTTGCGACGTTTTTTAGGGCAGATTCAGAGCTTGGTAAACGAATCGAGCTATGCAATAAAAATGTTGCATCTGGGGATGAGATGGCAAACTCCGTGTAACATCACGGACAGGCAGGCGTACGGGACGGCGCAGTGATATGAATGATACCTCTACGGGCATGACCCGCCGAGCCTTACTTGGCGCATTCGCGGCAACGGCAGTAACGGCGGCACCGACTTTCTCAAACGCAGCAGGGTTCTTGCGAGGCGCGGGCGACATCCGACGCCTCCGTATGTATTCCGGTCGCACGGGTGAGCGGATCGATATGATCTACTGGATCGAAGGGCACTACATCAAGGACGCGGTCAAGGAAGTGAACCACTTCATGCGCGACTGGCGCACCGACGATGTAAAGTCGATGGATCTGCGCAATGTGGACATCATGGCCGCCGCGCACAACCTGATGCAGACGGACGAACCCTACATGCTGCTCTCGGGCTACCGCAGCCCGAAAACCAACGCCATGCTCCGCTCGCGCAGCCGCGGCGTCGCCAAAAACTCCCTTCATATGAAGGGCCAGGCCGCCGATTTGCGCCTGTCCTCACGATCGGTCAGCCAAATGGCGCGCGCAGCGCAAGCCTGCCGTGGTGGCGGAGTCGGCAAGTATTCTGGTTCGAACTTCGTGCACATGGACTGTGGCGTCGTCCGGTCCTGGGGCCGCTAAACACGTCCACACTATTCTTCACGCGGGGCGCTTCGGCGCCCTTCTTTGTGTAAGGCGGCACAGTCTGAAGGATAAAGCGCGCGCCGTCCGAAGAGACAGTTGCCCTGCACAGCCGCCAATCAACCGCACAAACAGCTCGCAAGTTCCCCAGTGGGTTAACTTTTGCGCAATCTTCCGCCCGGATTGACATGAAACTGTGACAACCCGCCCCTACGCGCCTAGCGTATAACGAGCTGACACTCCCGGGGGACCCACATGACACACCTGATTTCGCGCCGCACTTTCCTGGCAACCACTGCCACATTCGCGGCCATGCACCCGTTTTCCCTGCACGCCAGCACCAATCAGGCCCACCTGCGGATCATGGAAACAACCGACCTGCACGTGCACGTCTTCCCCTACGACTACTATGCCGACCGGCCCCGCGATACGGTGGGCTTGTCGCGCACCGCCTCAATCATTGAAAGCATCCGGGCGGAGGCGACGAACTCCATGCTCATCGACAATGGCGACTTCCTGCAGGGCAATCCTATGGGTGATTACATCGCCTATGAGCGCGGCATGAAAGAGGGCGACACCCACCCGATCATCACCGCCATGAACACCGTGGGCTTTGACGCTGCCACCTTGGGCAATCACGAGTTTAACTACGGCCTCGACTTCCTGATGAAATCGCTGGCAGGCGCCGACTTCCCCGTGGTCTGCGCAAACGTCTCGACCAAGCAGGGCGCAGACGCATCCGCCGATACAACCCTCCTGCCCCCCTTTGTCATCCTCGACCACACGGTCACGGATGGTGCCGGCGACACGCACCCGATCAAGGTCGGGCTCATCGGCTTTGTCCCGCCCCAGATCATGACCTGGGATCGCCGCCACCTCGAAGGGAACGTGCAGACCCGTGACATCGTGGACACGGCCAAAACGCTCGTGCCGCTGATGAAGGAACAAGGCGCCGACATAATCATCGCGCTCAGCCACTCGGGCATCGGCGCGGCCGACCACGCGGACGGCATGGAAAACGCCTCCGTCCCGCTTGCCGCGGTCGACGGGATCGACGCGATCCTCACCGGCCACCATCACCAGGTCTTCCCCTCCGACACCTATGCCGACATGCCCGCCGTCGACGTCGCCGCCGGCACGATCCACGGCAAACCGGCAGCCATGGGCGGCTTCTGGGGCTCGCACCTGGGTGTGATTGACCTGATGCTCGAACGCGATGGCTCCGACTGGCGGATCACCGGCTTCGGGTCCGAAGCCCGCCCCATCTCCAAACGCAACGAAGACCGCTCCGTTACCGCCCTTGTCGAAGACAACGAGGCCGTCCTCGCCAGCGTCCAAGAAGACCACGACGCAACGCTGGCCTATGTCCGCCGCGCTGTCGGCAAGACGGACGCCCCGCTTCACAGCTACTTCGCCCTCGTCGCCGACGACCCTTCAGTCCAGATCGTGTCGATCGCGCAAAGCTGGTACATCGCCCAGATGATGCAGGGCACCGAATACGAGGGGCTGCCGATCCTCTCCGCCGCCGCCCCGTTCAAGGCCGGTGGCCGCGGCGGCCCCGAATACTTCACCGATGTGCCCAAGGGGGACGTGGCCATCAAGAATGTCTCCGACCTCTACCTCTACCCCAATACCGCGCGCGCCGTGCTGGTGACGGGGGCCGAGGTCAAGGACTGGCTGGAACGCTCGGCGGGCATGTTCAACCAAGTAGAGCCCGGCAGCACTGACGCGCCCCTCCTGAACCCAGAGTTCCCCAGCTACAATTTCGACGTGATCGACGGTGTGACCTACCAGATCGACCTCAGCCAACCGTCGAAATTCGACAGCGACGGCGCGGTCATCAACGCGGATGCAAACCGGATCGTGAACCTGAGCTACAACGGTGAACCGATTGATCCACAAGCACAATTCATCATTGCCACCAACAACTATCGCGCAGGTGGCGGCGGCAACTTCCCCGGCGCGAGCAGCGAAACGGTCATCTTTGAGGGGCCTGACACCAACCGCGACGTGATCGTACGCTACATCGTGGAACAGGGTACGATCAGCCCGCGCGCCGATGCCAACTGGTCCTTTGCGCCGCTGGAGGGCACGAGCGTCCTGTTTGAAACAGGGCCAAAGGCCAAGGACTATATCGACGACGTCAAAGGGGTCACAATCGAGCCCGCAGGCGACGGCCCGGACGGCTTCGCCCAGTTCCGCATCTCGCTCTGACCCACATGGGCGCAGGACACCTACGCCTTACGATTTAGCAATTGCAGGGCGCGGGTGGCACCGCTATACCGCGCCCCAGTGGACCATTAGCTCAGCTGGATAGAGCGCTGCCCTCCGAAGGCAGAGGCCAGAGGTTCGAATCCTCTATGGTCCGCCATCTCCCACACACTGATCGCGTGGATCGCACTAACCACTTCCGACGACATCGACTTTAAAGGTTATCAACCTTTGCCAATCCCGCATTAACCTCTGTCATGATCCAGCGCCTGTGCCGGGGACATCCGTCGCGCTTGGCGATAGTCCAGGACAAACAGCAAAGCCGACGACGCAATGGCAATCACCGCTCCAATCATCGCCACGCCCTGGTAGTCGGTCACGCTCGTCCCAATCGCAAAGATCACCGACGCAATGATCGCGCCGCCAAAATGATTCACGGACAACAGCGAACTTCCGGCTCCTGCCCGGTCTGCAACAAGGTTCTGCACATACCCAATAGGGATAGACAGGATGATGCCCGCGCCAATCCCCGCTGGCAGCACCAGCCACCACGCAAACCCAATGGACGGCATGAGACCCAAGACAGCGAGAAAGCCACCATAAATCACAACGCCGATCAGGATAAGAAACGAGGCTGAAATCACACGCAAAAACCGAACCGTCAGCATCATGACCGGAATTTCGATGAATGCGACGAGGCCCGCAAAGACTGCGACGTCGGATTCGACACCGCCAAGGTTATTGAGGATCAGCAGACCCAGCAGAATATTGTACAGACCATTGGTGGCTGAGATTACGCAGATCAGAACCATACGCAACAACAGGCCCGGCTCTGTCAGCTCCGACAAAGACGCCAACAACCCCTTGCCTGATTTCGCGGTCTGCGACACCGTATGGTCCCGGCGCCACAACGTCAGGACGGCGGCAAGCGCCATGGCATTTGCAAAAGCGACGACAGCATAGGCCGCGAGCACATCCACACCCTGTACCAGGGCGTACCCCCACACCACGGGTGTCAGTGCAAATGCGCCGGAAAATGTCGCCCGGGACAGAGTGGCCGCATAAGAACGATCAAGCTTCGGGTTCTCATTGGCCGCCACAACAGAGATTGCGAAGTACTGGGTGAAAGCCGTCGCCCCGACTGGAAACAGCACGACATGCACCAGCAAGAAAGCGATCTTCGAAGGCACGAAAAACATCAATAGCCCGGCTACAGCGCCAACTGCCAACGCGGCCAGCAACGCTTCGCGAAATCGTCCTGTCTGATCGGTATAGATCCCCACCAGTATGGATGCGACGACACTGAAAAATGCCCCACCCGTCACGATGAGGGCGTAGGCGGCGTCGGAAAAACCAATCTCCTCGATCCCAATGATCGACTGGAACGGGCCAACCGTTGCCGCGCCAACGCCCATAAGGATCAAGCCAACCAGCGCCACTTGAAGCAGTCTGTCGGTCAGCGCCGTCTTGATCATTGATGAGTTCCAGATTGAGCGGTGGCGTGATTACACAAAGGAATTTGCGCCGACCCATCTATATGGCGCGCCATCACAGATGAAAACGGCGCGACGCACGCGCTTGCGCTGAACCGCCGCCCGGCTTCGGGCAACAGCATCGCTCTTGGATGGTTAACTTTGACAGAACGCAGCGCGCGGGCCTCAAGCCCTTGATCTACAGGCGCTTTCGCAGGTCGATGAACATCTCGCAAAGCGAGCGAACACCTTGTCACCGCGGGGACAGATCATGCAAACAGGTCGTGCGCCAACTCCAACGCGTCCACGAGCACGTCCACCTCTTCCTTGGTGTTGTACATGCCAAAGGACGCGCGGCAGGTGGCGTTCAACCCCATGTGCTCCATCAACGGGCCTACGCAGTGCTGTCCCGCCCGCACCGCGACCCCCTTCTTGTCAAGGATGGTCGAGATATCATGGGCGTGCCCAGCCCCGTCCAGCGTGAAGGAGAAAATCGCGCCTTTGTCCGGTGTCGTGCCCTGCACCTGCAGCCAGTTGAGACCACCCAGTCTTTCAACCGTGTAATCCCGCAACGAGTCCTCATGCGCCGCGATGGCGTCCATCCCGTGACCCATCATGTAGTCCAGCGCGACACCCAAGCCGATCATCTGCACGATACCGGGCGTGCCCGCTTCGAATTTGTGGGGCGGATCGTTGTAGACAACACCGTCTTTGCTGACCTCCTTGATCATATCGCCGCCGCCGATAAAGGGGCGCATCTCCGCCATCCGCTCGGCCTTGCAATAAATCGCGCCGGAGCCTGATGGGCCGTAGAGTTTGTGACCGGTGATCGCATAAAAGTCGGCGTCCAGATCCTGCACATCCACCGGCATATGCACCGCGGCCTGCGAGCCGTCGACCAGCACCGGAACGCCCTTGGAATGCGCGCCTTCGCAGACCGCTTTGATGTCGACCTTGGTGCCCAGGACGTTGGACATGTGGGTGACGGCAACCAGTTTGGTGTTGGGGCTGACGGCATCAATGATCTTCTGCGGATCCAGCGCGCCCGTGCTGTCCACATCGACCCACTTAAGAACCACGCCCTGCCGTTCGCGCAGGTAATGCCACGGCACGATGTTAGCGTGGTGTTCCATGACCGAAAGGACGATCTCGTCGCCCGCTTCCATGCGCGGCATGGCCCAACCATACGCGACCATGTTGATGCCCTCGGTCGTGCCTGAGTTCATCACGATCTCGTCTTCGGAACCTGCGTTCAGAAAGCGGGCAAGCTTGCCTCGGACGCTTTCGTAATTCTCGGTCGCAAGATTAGAAAGGTAGTGCAAACCTCTGTGAACATTGGAATATTCCTCGGAATACGCCTTGGAGATCGCGTCGATCACGACCTGCGGTTTCTGCGCCGATGCGCCATTGTCGAGATAGACCAGCGGCTTGCCGTTCACCTCGCGCGACAGGATCGGAAAGTCCCCGCGGATGGCGTTCACGTCATACATCTCACAATCCTCCTGCTGTCACGCCGGTCAGCGTCACAAGCATCATCAATCCAATAAACAGGCCCGCCAGCACCACAAGCAAGAGGCCGAAGGCACGAAAGAGCGAGTTAAAGCGTAGGGCTGCGCTGATGAAGTGCAACAGCAGCCAGAAGGCTACAATTGCCACACCCAAGGCGACCAGCCCGGCGATGGCCGGCACGACCATGCTGAGCACAAGAACAAGCGCCTGCGCCGCAGCGCGTAACGCCTGAAGCCAGGTCAGCAGCGCCAGCATGTCGGTGAAGTCGCCCTGCCCACCCAAGGCACGTCCGGCCCACACCAAACCGTGCACCATCAAAAGAAGGCCCCCGGCGATAATCGCAAAAAGCGCGATGGGCCGTTCCAGCAATCCAAGGATCGGCATGGCCGCGCGCGCAGCCGCGTCAACCTGCCCATCAAGCAGCACAACCGGCGCTGAGGCCAGCACGGCGTTAACCGCGGCAACCGCGAAGAGCGCGGTATAGAGCGTTGCGCGATCCAGCCGCCACCCGATGATCTGCGCGGCCACCTGTTTGGGGTCGCGCAGCGTATCGACAGCCAGATCTGACACAGAACTCATTCCGAACGCTCCTGTGCGATGGATCCACCAATCCAGAACCACATGAAAACGACAAACCAGATGAGGCCCACGGCCTGCTTTTCCAGTCCCGGCCCGATGAAGCCGGACACAAGACCGTGGAACAGGATCAGCGGTGACGATGCCAGCAAGGCCCAGAACAGCGCCAGCCGTGCACCATAGGCAGTGCCCTTGCCGCCGAAGATGCGTCCAACCAGACGCGCCAGAAGCGCGATGACGTAGAACAAAAGCGGTGCGATAAAGATCAGCGCCATGAGCGAGGCGCCCATGAGCATGTTCAGATCTTCGCCCGTCAGATGCGCCTCGCGCGCCAGACGGGGCAATTGCGCGATGAAGATCTGCACGCAGGACGCCATGAGGTAGGCCAGCGCGCGGTCCTCGCGTTCGCCCAGCGACAACAGTTGCCGCACGACCCGCCCCGGTCCGCGGTAGGTCGCCGTGATGTTCCGAGTGATGGCCATGGTCAGCCCCGATGCCGCTCCAACCAGCCTTGAAGACGCTCGACCAGCGCGTCGCGCAGAGCTTCGTCCTCGATCTCTTCCACCGCCTCGGCGAGGAAGGCAAGGGTCAGCAGGTCCGTCGCGATGTCCGCAGGCACCCCGCGCGAGCGCAGGTAGAACAGCGCCTCGTCGTCGATGGCGCCCGAGGTCGATCCGTGCGAACAGGCGACATCGTCGGCATAGATTTCGAGTTCCGGCTTGGCGAGGAATTGGCTGTCATCGTCCAGCAGAAGGGATTGGCTGATCTGGTAACCGTCCGTTTTCTGGGCCCCTTCCTTGACCAGTATCTTGCCCTGGAACACGCCGACGGCACCGTTGCGCAGCACCTTCTTGAACACCTGACGGCTTTCGCAGCGCAGCGCGTCGTGGGTGACGAACACGGTGTCGTCGTGGTGGAAGTCACCGTCGCCGACGCACGCGCCCGCAACATGCGCCACCGCATCGTCGCCGGTGATGTCGATCACGCATTCATTGCGCGTCAGCCGCCCGTTCACCGTGAGCGTGAAGGATTTGAACACCGATTCCGATTCAAGGCGGGTAAAGATGTGCGTCACCGCCCGGCGTTCATGATCACGGCCCTGCGCGCGCACGTGGTGGAACGCGGCAGTATCGGCGACATCCACTTCCATGCACTTATTGAACCGAGCTGCAGCCGGACCGGTTTCAAGCAGGGTCAGTTCCGCACCGGCGTCGAGTTTCACCACGTGGTGCAGGATCGCGTCCGACGTCTCATTTTCGTGCAAGTATATGAAATTGATCGGCTTTTCCGCCTTTCCAGTGACGTGGATCAGCACACCATCGGTCGCATAGGCCGTGTTCAACGCGGCAAGCGGGCGCGGCACGTAGTGCCCGTTGCCTTCAAGCGTGCCATAGAGGTCGGCGGCCCAGTGGACGTCCGCACTGTCGGCCAGCCGATCAATGCGCACGCCCGCGAGGGTCAGGTCGTCGGACTTGTCGGCGTCGAACACGCCATCGACAAACACGATCTTGAGGCGGTCCATCTCGCCAAAAAGCGGGCCCTCTTCGTTGTGGAAGAGTGCGGCCTGGGGCGCATCGGCTTGCACCAGCGTGTCGGGGCGCGTGAATTTCCAGTACTCATCGCGCCGGTTCGGTAGGCCCATGTCGCGCACGCGGGCCAGTGCCGCCTTGCGCGCCGCGTCCGCCCAGCCGTTTTGCGGCATGGTGAGGGTCGCCAACCGATCCTCGGTCGGGGTGGTCTTGGTCGCTGGTTCGGCCATTACGCCACCTCGGCCAGAATGTCGGCATAGCCGTTGTTTTCAACTTCGAGCGCCAGTTCGGGGCCGCCGGTTTTGACGATCTTGCCGTCTGCCATGATGTGCACGACGTCGGGTTTGATGTGGTCGAGCAGACGCTGGTAGTGAGTAATCACGAGGAACCCGCGCCCTTCGCTGCGCAGCGCGTTCACGCCGTCGGCCACAAGCTTCATCGCGTCGACGTCGAGGCCGGAATCGGTTTCATCCAGGATGCACATCTTGGGTTCCAGCATCGCCATCTGCAGGATTTCATTGCGCTTTTTCTCACCACCGGAAAAGCCGACATTGACGGGGCGTTTCAGCATATCCGCATCAATCTTGAGGTCCTTGGCCTTGGCCCGGATCACCTTCAGGAAATCTGCGGCGCTCATCTCTTCTTCGCCCCGGGCCTTGAGTTGTGCATTCACAGCCGTGCGCAGGAACGTCATGTTGCCGACGCCTGGGATTTCGACCGGATATTGGAAGGCCAGGAACAGGCCCGCTGCGGCGCGCTCTTCCGGCTCCATATCGAGCAGGTCTTCGCCATCGAGCGTCGCCTCACCGCCGGTCACTTCGTAGCCGTCGCGGCCCGACAGCACATAGGACAGCGTCGACTTGCCCGAGCCGTTGGGGCCCATGATGGCGTGCACCTTGCCCGCTTCGACCGTCAGATCGACACCTTTGAGGATCTGCTTGTCTTCCTCTTCCAGTTGCACGTGCAAGTCTTTGATATTCAACATGATCTATTCCTCGTCCTGCGCGACGCCGCGCGTTATTTCAAATTGACGGTGGTGCCCGCGGCACCGACCATCAGCATTTACGTGTTCGCAACGATGCTTTGCGTCGTCGCGAAATTGTTCCTCTGTATCGGCATGGTCATTCCGCATCCCCGCATTGCTGGTTGCAACGGGGGCAGATGCAGTCACCGGCCCGTGCGCGCTGCAGAATGGTCATCAGGCGCACCGTCAGCGCGCCCCAGCACACAAACAGCACGAGGCCGAACAGAAGCTCGAACTGTTCTGCAAAGCGGGCAAAGATCCAGCCGTCGGCGACCATCTCGGCCACAATCTCATCATGGCCAATGGACAGCAGAAAGACGATCACGTGGCCCAGGATCAGCATGGTGAGCGTGCGGGTTTCCTGCGCCAGCCGCCAATGGTGGCCAAAGCGCACGATGCCGGGTTTGCGTGGGGTGTCGGGGGCCATGGGGTCAGGCCCCGCTCTTTGGAGTGGGTGCGCCGGTCATTCCGCACCCTCCACCGTATCGCGGGCAAAGAGTTGCTGGAAACCCATGCCAACTGTGATTGCCATAAACAGAAGCGCGCACCAGACCCAAAAGGATGTCAGTGCCCCCGGTGCCAATGACGCCGCAGCGATCATGCCGCCCAGCACCGCGACAAGAAAGGCGAGGCCACCCTGCTGCGTGCCGTCGAGATCAGAGACCGTGTGACGTTTGATCGGTTTGCGTTCGCTCACTTCGACCATTTTTTCCTCGCCCGCATTTCCGCAAGTGCCTGTCTTACTTCTTCGTCGGTTCGGCTGACGCCTTGGGCGTACTCATCCTTGCTGCGCGTCTTCGTCAACCGGGCGGCCAGTGCCACGTATGCCGCTGCGCCCACAATAAAACCCACAAAGCCGAACTCAACGAGCCAAGCGGGTACAAGCATGTGGCCGATATTGGCGAACAACAGAGCGCCCAGAATTGCCGAGAAAACAGTCCCGTAGAGCGCCTTGGCCCTTTTCAGTGCCCACAGGTCGGGTGCGCCAATGCGCACGTGCCGGTCGATGTTGGAGCCGTGGTCATCCATCTTGAAACAACATCCACGCAACCGCGATAGCACCTGTCGTCATCGCTCCGCCAATCGCCAGGGCCGCCGCAAAATTCGGGAGCAGAGTAACGCCCAGTCCGCCACCCAAGGCCGCACCTGCAAGCACGGACAGGGCCATGGTCGCGAAAGCCGACCGGAATTTTTGCTCGCCCGACATCTGCTACCCCACCGACCCTTCAAGCGAGATGGCGACGAGCTGCTGCGCTTCCATTGCGAACTCCATAGGAAGGGCCTGAAGCACATCCTTGCAGAAACCGTTGACCACCAGGGCGACCGCCTCTTCCTCGTCCATGCCGCGGCTGCGGCAGTAGAACAGTTGGTCGTCGTCCACCTTGGACGTTGTCGCCTCGTGTTCGACGCGGGAGGAGTTGTTCTTGACCTCGATATACGGAACCGTATGCGCCCCGCACTTGTCGCCGATCAGCAGGCTGTCGCACTGGGTGTAGTTGCGACTGTCCTTGGCCTTAGGGTGCATGGACACAAGACCGCGATAGGTGTTCTGCGCCTTGCCTGCGCTGATGCCCTTGGACACGATGCGCGACTTGGTGTTCTTGCCCAGATGCACCATCTTGGTGCCCGTATCGGCCTGCTGCATATTGTTGGCGATGGCGATCGAGTAGAACTCGCCCTGGCTGTCGTCACCGCGCAGGATGCAGGACGGATATTTCCATGTGACGGCAGAGCCGGTTTCGACCTGCGTCCACATCACCTTGGCCCGGTCGCCGCGGCAATCGGCGCGCTTGGTCACGAAGTTGTAGATACCGCCCTTGCCGTTCTCATCACCGGGATACCAGTTCTGCACGGTCGAATACTTCACCTCAGCATCTTCCAGCAGGACAATCTCGACCACAGCGGCATGCAGCTGCGAGGTGTCGCGTTGGGGTGCGGTGCACCCTTCCAGGTAGGACACATAGCTGCCCTTGTCGGCGATGATCAGCGTACGTTCGAACTGGCCGGTGTTTTCGGCGTTGATGCGAAAATAGGTGGACAGCTCCATCGGGCAGCGCACACCCGGCGGGACGTATACGAACGATCCATCCGAGAACACGGCAGAGTTCAAGGTCGCATAGAAATTGTCCTGCACCGGCACCACCGAGCCCAGGTATTTCTTCACCAGTTCGGGATGTTCCTTGATTGCCTCAGAAATCGAGCAGAAGATCACGCCCGCTTTTTTCAGTTCGGCCTGAAACGTCGTGCCAACGGACACGGAGTCGAACACCGCATCCACGGCCACCTTGCGGCCCTCGGCGGGCGCATCCTCTGCCCCATCGACGCCTGCCAAGATCATCTGTTCCTTCAGCGGAATGCCCAGCTTCTCATAGGTGGCAAGCAGCTTCGGATCGACCTCGTCCAGCGACTTGGGCTTCACTTCCATGCTTTTAGGGCGGGCGTAGTAATACTGGTCCTGAAAGTCGATCTCGGGGTAGTCGACCATGGCCCAATCGGGTTCCTTCATCTGCAGCCAGCGCTCATAGGCCTGCAGGCGCCATTCGGTCATCCATTCAGGCTCTTCATTCTTTTCCGAGATCAGACGCACGATGTCCGGGGTCAGGCCTTTTGGCGCATATTCCATCTCGATGTCGGTTTCCCAGCCGTATTTATACGTGCTGACATCCCGTACGGCATCGACTGTTTCCTGATCGACGCCGTCCTTGACGACCACATCTTCTGCAACATTGTCCATATCGGATGTTCCTCTCGCATCTGAGCGGTTCACGCCGCCCGGCGTTCGTGTTTCTTCAGTTTCTGCGCCCAAACCTCGGCAAAGCGCAAAATGTCGTCTTCCGTCGTCTCCAGCCCCAGCGACACCCGTATGGCGGATGATGCTTCAAGCTCCGAATACCCCATGGCGCTCAGCACGCGGCTCGCCTTGACCTTGCCGGACGAACATGCCGAGCCTGCCGATACGGCAAAACCGGCCAGGTCCATCTGCATCACCTGCGTCTCGCCCTTCCAGCCGGGCGTGATGAAACAGGAGGTGTTCGGGAGCCGTTTGGCGCCTTTCCCGACAAAAATAGTTGTCTTTGAGGCAGCAGCAAGAGCGTTTTCTAGAATATTTCTAAGTTTCTCGACGCGGTCCCATTTTCCGTTCGCAATATCGCGCTGTGCTGCCTCGGAGGCGGCGCCAAATCCGGCGATGCCGATGACGTTTTCGGTGCCGGACCGGCGGCCCATTTCCTGTCCGCCGCCGCGCACCTGCGCCTGCACATCCAACCCCTGGCGCAATACAAGCGCACCGATGCCCTTCGGTCCGCCCAGTTTGTGGGCAGAGACCAGGCCCATTTCGGCGCCCAGCCAGTCAAAACCGAAAGGCAGTTTACCAAAGGCCTGCGTCAGATCGCTGAGCGCGAGGTCAGACGGCAAGTCCTGCACAACCCCTGTTTCGGAATTGGCAAGCTGCAGGCAAGATGCAGCGGGTGTTTCAATGCGCACGACACCATGCGCATCGGCCAACAAAACCGGATCGATCCACGCGCAAACTGCATCATGTTCAATGGCCGCGCCTTGCAGGGACCGCCCGGCACAGGCCAGCGCCGCCGCCTCCGTCGCGCTGGCGGTGAACACGATGTCGGCATGGGATGCGCCTAGGGCGTCGGATATCTGCCCCCGCGCCCTTTCAACAATTGCCTTGGCCGCCCGCCCCTCGGCATGCACCGACGATGGATTGCCCAACGCATCCATGGCGCGCAGCATTGCCTCCCGTGCTTCCGCCCTCAGAGGTGTCGTTGCGTTATGATCCAGATAGACCCGGGTCATATCTTCTCTGGTTCAAGAAAATCCCGGGGGAGTCGCGCAAGCGACGGGGGCTGGCCCCCAGCAGCATCAACCATCATCGACCACCGCAAACAGGTTGGGCACCGCAGGACACGGCGCCAGATCATTGCCAATCACATCCGATAAACGCGTCTGGTGCAGGAACACGTAAACATGCGCGCTCAACCCCTCCCACAACCGGTTGGTCAGCGATTGCGCCTTGGACCCTGACGCCGCACCGGACGCGCCTGCGCCCTTGTGCATGGCGTCCACCTTTTCATCGACCGCCGCCAGCACATCGGCCACCCGGATGTCCGATGCTGACCGCGCAAGGCGGTAGCCACCCCCCGGTCCCCGCACAGACACCACCAGATCGGCGCGCCGCAACTTGACGAACAGCTGTTCAAGATAGGGCAGCGAAATGTCCTGCCGGCCGGAGATGTCGCTCAGGCTGACGAGCTTATCCTCGGCCTGCATCGCGATATCGGCCAGTGCCACCATCGCATAGCGCCCCTTTGTCGACAATTTCATCGCACAGCCCCCAATTGACGTTACCGGCCCAAGGTCATACATCCGTGGCCACCGCAGGATGCACGCCTGCCCGAGAAGTTAGAACCGTTCTAAGGTAACCGATCAATTCCGTCAAGAAATCGGATGCCGAAAAGACGCGACAAGGACAGTAACGCATATGCCCGAGGTCATTTTTCCCGGACCCGAAGGCCGTCTCGAAGGCCGCTATCACCCACAAAAAGAACGTGACGCCCCCATTGCCATCGTGCTGCATCCGCATCCGCAGTTTGGCGGAACGATGAATCACAAGGTGGTGCATGCGCTGCACTACGCGTTTTTCAACATGGGTTTTACCGTTCTGCGCTTCAACTTCCGGGGTGTGGGGCGCAGCCAGGGCGAGTATGATCAAGGGATTGGCGAGCTTTCCGACGCCGCCTCCGCCCTCGACTACCTTCAGTCGATGAACAACAATTCCAAGCATTGCTGGGTGGCGGGCTTCAGCTTTGGCGCGTGGATCGGGATGCAACTTCTGATGCGACGGCCCGAAATCACCGGATTCATTTCGGTCTCGCCTCCCGCGAACATGTACGACTTCTCGTTTCTGGCGCCCTGCCCGTCGAGCGGCCTGATCATCAACGGAACCGCCGACCGCGTGGCGCCGCCCGCGGACACGGAATCGCTGGTGTCGAAGCTGCACGACCAAAAGGGCATCACGATCACCCACACCCAAGTCGAAGGTGCCGGGCACTTCTTTGAAGACCCGCATCTGGACACGCTGATCGGCAACACAACCGACTACGTCAAACGCCGCCTGACCGAGACGACGCGCTGATATGGCCGATCCTGTTGTTGTCGAAATGGCCAACAAACTGGCCGAGGAATGCCTGGCTGTGCAGAACGAGATTGGCAACGACCGGCTGTTCATGGAAGTGGGCGACGTTCTGGGCGCGTCCTCGCAAACCCTGGAAGAGGCATTCCTGACCGCAATCCGCACGCGGATGGCGAACGATCAGGGCCGCCGGTTCTTGGCGCAGAAGATCAAGGCGCACAGGGCGGCGCAGGCGACCGAGTGACGCGGCTCGACAAGCAAATCGCCTTTCTGAACGAGGCGGACAAGCTGAAATCAGTTCTCCGCGCCACCACGCTCGCCGATGCCAGCCGGGCCGAGAACAGTGCCGAACACTCGTGGCATCTGACCCTATATGCTCTTGTTCTGGCCGATCAGGCCGGGCCGGATGTGGACATCGACCGGGTTATCAAGATGCTAATCCTGCATGATCTGGTCGAGATTGATGCGGGCGACACGCCCATCTTTGAGAATGTCGATGCGGCGGAGGTCGCTGCGAAAGAGGAAGCGGCAGCTGACCGGATCTTTGGGCTGCTTCCCGCGGACATTGCCAGCGCGTTGCGCCCGATCTGGGAAGAGTTCGAAGCGGCGTTGACCCCCACCGCACAATTCGCCAAGGCGCTGGACCGCTTCCAGCCGCCCATGCAGAACCTCGCTTCGGGTGGCGGCAGCTGGCGCGCATACAACGTGACTCAAGACACCATTGCGGCCCGTGTCGGGACCAAGATCGAGCGCGGCGCGCCCGGTTTGTGGGCCTATGCCCGCAAACGCATCGCCGCGTTCTTTGCCTCCGCCTCTTAACTCCACACTTTTTTGTATACCATTGCATACACTCTTTCCAAACCGGCCCTGACACGCTAAGCGACGCTCAGAGTTTTCGCGCGCGCAAAGGACCCTCCCCATGAGCAAGATCAAGGTAGAAAATCCAATCGTCGAGATGGACGGGGACGAGATGACCCGCATCATGTGGGACTTCATCAAGAAGAAACTGATCGAGCCATATCTGGACATCGACCTGCTCTATTACGATCTGGGGATCGAAGAACGCGACCGGACCGAAGACCAGATCACTATCGACGCCGCCGAAAAGACCAAGGAGGTGGGCGTTGCCGTCAAATGCGCGACCATCACCCCGGACGAGGCGCGGGTGGAAGAATTTGGCCTCAAGAAGATGTGGCGCAGCCCCAACGGCACCATCCGCAACATCCTCGGCGGGGTGATCTTTCGCCAGCCGATCATCTGCCGCAACGTCCCCCGCCTTGTGCCCGGCTGGACACGCCCCATCGTCGTGGGCCGCCATGCCTTTGGCGATCAGTACAAGGCCACGGACATGAAGTTCCCGGGCGCCGGCACGCTAACGATGAAATTCGTGGGCGAGGACGGGACCGAGATTGAGCACGAGGTCTACAAGGCCGACAGCCCGGGCGTGTTCCTGTCGATGTATAACATAGACAAGTCGATCTACGATTTCGCGCGTGCGTCGTTCAACTATGGTCTGAACCTGGGCTGGCCGGTCTACCTGTCGACCAAGAACACGATCCTGAAACAATATGACGGCCGGTTCCTTGAAATATTCCAGGAAGTCTATGATGCCGAATTCAAGGACCAGTTCGAGGCCAAGAAGATCTGGTACGAACACCGCCTGATCGACGACATGGTGGCCTGTGCGATCAAGTGGAATGGTGGCTTTGTCTGGGCCTGCAAGAATTACGATGGCGATGTGCAGTCTGACGTGGTTGCGCAAGGCTTTGGCTCTCTGGGTATGATGACCAGCCAGCTGATGACACCCGATGGCAAGATCGTGGAGGCAGAGGCCGCCCACGGCACTGTCACGCGACACTATCGCCAGCATCAGGCGGGCGAGCAAACCTCGACCAACTCCATCGCGTCGATCTATGCGTGGACCGGGGGCCTCAAGCACCGGGCCAAGCTGGACGACAACGCAGCCCTCATGACCTTTGCCGAGACGCTGGAGAAGGTGATCGTGCAGACCGTGGAGAGCGGGCACATGACCAAGGATCTGGCCCTGCTGGTCGGTCCCGATCAGGGTTGGCTCACCACCATGGGGTTCTTGGAAAAGATCGACGAGAACCTGAACGCCGCTTTGGCGGGCTGATCCGCGCAAAATCCATGCACAGGCTGCGGGTCCGCCATGCGCGGGCCTGTTTATGCGCTGCCGCGGCTGGAAGTAACAGCGGCGCTGTCCTAGCTCTGGCCGCATGGTGACAATCGACGAAACCAAGGTGCGGCACACCGCATTGGATGACGCGCAGGGTCTGGGACTGGGCGTGTTCCTGTGCGGCCTTGGGATGCACGTGCTGACCCATGTGGGCCTTATCACCGGGCAGACGGCAGGCATTGCCGTCATCATCAGCTACATGACCGGCTGGTCCTTTGGCGCGGTGTTCTTTGTGATCAACCTGCCCTTTTACCTGCTGGCTTACCGGCGGCTGGGACTGGAATTCACGGTCAAGTCGCTGGTGTCTGTAACGGCGCTGTCACTGGTCACCGATCTGCTGCCGTTCGGATTTACTATTGATACGCTGCACCCCGCGTTGGGCGCCGTGATCTTTGGCGCGACGGTGGGCATCGGCCTGCTTGCGATGTTCCGGCACAATGGCTCGCTTGGCGGGCTCGGAGTCGTCGCACTGCTTGTGCAGGACAAGACAGGGTTCAAGGCAGGCTATGTGCAGCTGATTTCGGACGCTGTCATCTTTGCCATCGCGGCGCTGCTGTTTCCGCTGAGTGTGGTGGGGTGGTCACTGCTTGGCGCAGTCATTTTGAATATGATCATAACCTTCAACCACCGCCGGGACAGGTACATCGCCACCTGACGTTTTCCGGCTTTGAATCCTTGCGTGCATCTTGGCGATCATACGGCTCGCTGTCTGCTCAAACAGGGACGGGATGACGGCATGGACTGCCGCCGCACCGGCTGCCAACGCCAGCTGAATTGCAAATCTACTTGCAAAAACAGCGTGTTGAACATAGGTCTCATCCACGGCGCGCGGATGGGTCAGAAAGATACGTGTAAACATGGGGCCTCGTGCTTATTTGTCATGACGATACAGCGCAGCCAGTGGTAAATGTTCCCAAATCTTTCCCAGTAGAGCAGTTTTTAGATGAGATTATCCCGTTCTTCGGAGAAGTAAGATGACTTTTGATGCGATCGACATAAAAATAATGAATGCGCTGCAGCGCGATGCAGGACAGTCGCTTGAAACGCTTGGTGCGGATGTGGGGCTGAGCCGCAATGCGTGTTGGCGCCGGGTGAAATCGCTGGAGGAGTCCGGGGCAATTACGTCGCGCGTCGCTCTGGTCGACGCCAAGGCGGTGGGCCTGGGCCTGATGGTGTTCATGCAGGTCAGAACGCACAGCCATGACCCCGACTGGCAAATGCAGTTCAAACGCGCCACCTGCACGATCCCCGGGATTTTGAGCGTCTACCGCATGACGGGCGATCTGGACTATCTGATCCGCGCGCGTGTGCCGGACATGGACGGGTACGATACGCTTTACCAGCAATTGATCAGCCAGGTGCCGATTGCGGATGTATCGGCAAGCTTTGTTATGGAAGAGATTAAGGACAGCACCGCGCTGCCTCTTTGAAGGACACCCCAGATGCCCCTGCACTATATTTATCTGATCGTGGCCGTCGCCGCGGAAACCATTGGCACGACCGCGCTGCAGGCCAGCAATCAGTTCACCCGAACCGGACCGACGATTCTGGTGATCGTGGCCTATGGTTTTGCCTTCTATTTCCTGGGCATCGCGCTGAAATACATCCCCGTCGGCATCGCCTATGCGCTGTGGTCGGGGCTTGGGATCGTGCTGATCGCCCTCATCGGCGTTGCCGTCTTCGGCCAGCGGCTGGACCTGCCTGCCGCGCTTGGCCTTGCCATGATCATCGGGGGGATCGTGGTGATCCAGCTCTTCTCAAAGACGGCCACACACTAGAGGCGCGTTGGGGGCTTCCTTTCTGCACTGCGGCGCTATATGGGCCGGGCAACAATCATTGAGGCTCGTTTCATGGATCTGCGCAACATCGCTATCATCGCACACGTCGACCACGGCAAGACCACGCTGGTGGACGAATTGCTGAAGCAATCGGGCACGTACCGCGACAACCAGGCCACGACTGAACGGGCGATGGACAGCAACGATCTGGAGCGTGAGCGCGGGATTACCATTTTGGCCAAGGCCACATCCGTGGAGTGGAAAGGCACCCGCATCAACATCGTCGACACGCCCGGCCACGCCGACTTCGGGGGCGAGGTCGAGCGCATCCTGTCCATGGTCGATGGCGTTGTGCTGCTGGTCGATGCCGCCGAAGGGCCCATGCCGCAGACCAAGTTTGTCACCTCAAAGGCGCTCGCCCTTGGTCTGCGCCCCATCGTGGTATTGAACAAAGTCGATAAGCCCGATGGTGAACCGGACCGCGCGCTGGACGAATGCTTTGATCTGTTTGCGAACCTCGGCGCCGATGACGACCAGCTGGATTTCCCTGCCATGTATGCATCGGGCCGGTCCGGCTGGGCGGACATGGAGCTGGACGGGCCGCGCAAGGACCTGTCGGCCCTGTTTGACCTGATCGTCGATCACGTGCCTGCGCCTGCGCAGTTGGAGGCCAAGGATGAGCCGTTCCGTATGCTGGCAACGACCCTTGGCTCCGACCCATTCATCGGGCGCATCCTGACGGGTCGGGTCGAATCCGGCACACTGAAAGCAGGTGAAACCGTCAAGGCCCTGTCGCGTGACGGTACGCTGATTGAAAATTTCCGCTGCACAAAGATCCTCGCGTTCCGGGGTCTGGGCCAGCAGCCGATTGAACAGGCCGAGGCGGGTGACATCGTCACGCTTGCAGGGATGTCAAAAGCGACCGTGGCCGACAGCATCGTCGCCACGTCCGTCAATGACGCGCTACCCGCGCAGCCCATCGACCCGCCGACCATCACCGTGACCTTCGGCATCAACGATTCGCCCCTTGCGGGACGGGACGGCAAGAAGGTGCAGTCCCGTGTGATCCGCGACCGGCTGATGAAAGAGGCGGAGTCGAACGTCGCCATAAAGATCTCGGACACGCCCGGTGGCGACGCGTTCGAAGTGGCAGGGCGCGGCGAATTGCAGATGGGCGTTCTGATCGAGAACATGCGCCGCGAGGGGTTCGAGCTGAGCATTTCGCGCCCGCAGGTGCTGTTCCAGGAAATTGACGGCGTGCGCCATGAGCCGATCGAAGAGGCCACCATTGACGTAGACGACGAGTATTCCGGCGCGGTCATCGAGAAGCTGACCGGTGTGCGCAAGGGCAATCTGGTCGAGATGAAACCGGCCGGTGCGGGCAAGACACGCATCGTGGCACATGTCCCGTCACGGGGGCTGATCGGCTATCACGGCGAATTCCTGACCGACACGCGCGGCACCGGCGTGCTGAACCGCGTATTCCACGAATGGGCGCCACACAAGGGCCCAATCCCGGGCCGCCGTGCCGGTGTGCTCATTTCCATGGAAAATGGGCAATCTGTCGCCTTCGCCCTCTGGAACCTGGAAGAACGCGGGCGCATGTTCATTGGTGCCCAGGCGGACGTGTACACCGGCATGATCATCGGCGAGCACAGCCGCGAGAATGATCTGGAAGTGAACCCGCTCAAGGGCAAGAAACTGACCAACGTCCGCGCGTCCGGCACCGATGAAGCGGTGCGTTTGACCACGCCGATCTCGATGTCGCTGGAAGAGGCGATTGCCTATATCGACGATGATGAGTTGGTAGAGGTGACGCCGAACGCAGTGCGGTTGCGCAAGCGGTATCTCGATCCGCATGAACGCAAGCGGATGGCGCGCGCGTCATAAGGGTGGACTGGGGCGCTGCCCCAGACCCCGTGGTATTTGCAGTCAGAAGAAGATCTATTCCGTGGTCTCAACGATCAACAGTTCGCGCTCTGATGCGCCGCGGGCGTACGCAAGAGCGGCTTGATATGCATCAGAGTGATAGCAACGTTCGGCGGTTTCCACGTCCGGAAACCTGGCCACCACGTTGCGCGGGCGGTCTGTTCCTTCGAGCTGCACATAGCGACCGCCACGCGCGATGAAGGTGCCGCCATGATCGGCGATGGCGACGGTCGCACCTGCCGCATACTTCTTGTATGCGTCTTCATCCGTCACTGTGACATGCGCAATCCAGAGTGCTGGCATCTTATCCTCCCATGACCGCTTTGGCCGCCGCGATGGCGGCGTCGGCGTTGCTTGCATCCTTGGCGCCGCCCTGGGCCATATCGGGACGGCCCCCGCCACCCTTACCACCGAGTTGGCCGACGGCCGCCTTGACCAGATCAACCGCGTTCACGCTGTCCGTCTTGTCCTGCGTGACCCCTGCGGCCACGGCGACCTTGCCGTCGGCATCCGCAATCAACAGGATCGCGCCGGAGCCGATGCGCCCCTTGTGTTCGTCAATCAGCGCGGGCAGGTCCTTGCCCGTCACGCCATTCAGAACCTGGGCCAGGAACTGCGTGCCGTTCACATCCTCAGCCTCTGGCGCGACTTGTCCACCGCCGGCCATTGCCAGATCCCGGCGCAGCTGTGCCACCTCGGCGGCCAGCGCCTTGCGTTCGTCCATCAGCGCCTTGACCCTTGCAGGCACGTCCTGCGCCTGCGCTTTGAGTTCGGTTGCGGTTTCGGCTAGCAGATGGTCCTGCCCGCGTAGGTAATCCATCGCCGCCTGCCCGGTCAGCGCCTCGATCCGGCGCACACCGGCGCTCGACGCACTGTCGCCCAACGTAACAAAGGCGCCGATGTCGCCCGTCTGGCGCACATGGGTGCCGCCGCACAGTTCCAGCGAATAGGTGTCGCCGCCTGTGCCCTTGCCGGAACCTGCCTGCATGCCCATCGACACAACACGCACCTCATCCCCATATTTCTCGCCAAAGAGCGCCTGCGCCCCAAGCGCGCGGGCGTCATCCGGCGTCATGATCCGCGTTTCGACCGGCGCGTTTTGACGGATATAGGCGTTCACCTCGGCCTCTACCCTGTTCAAATCTGTAAGGCTAAGCGCTTTGCCGTGGCTGAAATCGAACCGCAGGCGGTCAGGCGCGTTCAGAGAGCCGCGCTGCGCAACATGATCGCCAAGCGCGCCCCGCAGCGCCTCGTGCAGCAAGTGCGTGGCCGAGTGATTGGCCCGGATCATCGAGCGGCGCGCGTGATCGACTTCAAGAACGGCAGCTTCACCATTGGAAACGCTTCCTTTTATGACGTCGGCAATATGAACGAACACATCCGCTGTCTTGCGTGTGTCCGTCACGCGGGCCTCACCGCTTTCGGTGCGGATGAGACCCGCATCCCCAACCTGCCCACCGCTTTCGGCGTAGAACGGTGTCTGGTTGAGGGCGATCTGCACTTGGGTGCCTTCGCCTGCGGTATCAGCCTGCGCCCCATCCACGACCAGTGCAACGATCTGGCCCTCTGCGGTTTCGGTGTCGTAACCTAGGAATTCGGTTGCGCCATTGGCTTCGGCCACGTCGAACCAGACCGTCGCGTCCGCCGCCTCGCCCGACCCGGACCAAGCTGCGCGCGCCTTTGCCTTCTGTTCCGCCATGGCCGTGTCAAAGCCGTCTGTGTCAACGCCAAGACCCTTTTCGCGCAGCGCATCCTGCGTCAGATCCAGCGGGAAGCCATAGGTGTCGTAGAGTTTGAAGGCGGCATCGCCAGGCAAGTCAGCGCCTTGGGAGAGGCCCGCCACCTCATCGTCCAGCAGCTTCAGACCACGGTCGAGCGTCTGCTTAAACCGGGTTTCCTCGGCCTCGAGCGTCTCGGTGATCAGCGCTTGCGCCCGGCTCAATTCCGGGAAGGCCGCGCCCATCTGCTGCACGAGCGCGGGCACCAGACGGTACATCACG
The DNA here is from genome assembly GCF_001969365.1 of Tateyamaria omphalii. NCBI lineage: Bacteria > Pseudomonadati > Pseudomonadota > Alphaproteobacteria > Rhodobacterales > Roseobacteraceae > Tateyamaria > Tateyamaria omphalii. The sequence continues at coordinate 1,497,905 of NZ_CP019312.1, forward strand.
GGGTCCTTCGCGCCCAACAGATGCGCATGGCGCATCGCCCGGCGCATGATGCGGCGCAGCACATAGCCGCGCCCGTCATTCGACGGCATTACCCCGTCGGCGATGAGGAATGAGGTCGAGCGTAGGTGATCCGCGATCACCCGGTGGTGCACATTCTGTTCGCCGTAGGGGTCCACACCCGTCGCATCCGCCGACGCCTCAATCAGCGATTTGAACAGGTCGGTATCGTAGTTGTCGTGGCTGCCCTGCAAAAGCGCGCCGATCCGCTCAAGCCCCATACCCGTGTCGATGGACTGCATGTCCAGATCGACCATCGACCCGTCTTCGAACTGCTCGTTTTGCATGAAAACGATGTTCCAGATCTCGATAAACCGGTCACCGTCTTCCTCGGGGCTTCCCGGCGGGCCGCCCCAGATATGATCGCCATGGTCATAGAAAATCTCGGTACACGGACCGCAAGGGCCGGTCGGCCCCATCTGCCAGAAGTTGTCCGAGGTGGCGATGCGGATGATCCGGTCTTCGGGTACGCCGACTTTCTTCCAGATCTCGAAGGCCTCGTCATCGGTGTGGTAGACGGTGACGTAAAGCCGATCCTTTGGAATGCCGAACTCGCCCGTGATCAGGTTCCAGGCGAATGGGATCGCCTCGTGCTTGAAGTAATCGCCGAAGCTGAAGTTGCCCAGCATCTCGAAAAACGTGTGGTGCCGCGCAGTATAGCCGACATTGTCGAGGTCGTTGTGCTTGCCGCCTGCCCGGACACATTTCTGGCTGGTTGTGGCGCGCGTGTAGTCGCGTTTCTCAAGACCTGTGAACAGGTTCTTGAACTGGACCATGCCAGAGTTCACGAACATCAGCGTGGGGTCATTGCGCGGCACCAGCGGGCTGGAGGGCACAACCGCATGCCCTTGTTTTTCAAAGTAATTCAGAAAGGTCGAGCGGATGTCGTTGAGCGATGGCATGGCCGTGGTCCCAGGCGTCTGATTGGTCGCACTGACATAGCGCCGCGCCGGGGCGGTGTCTACAAACGAAACGGGGCGCCGCCGTCGCGACACCCCGTTCCCGCGTATTGTCCACACCACGTCTTGTGCGCCGGGGGCGTTCTGGGCCGAGCCCCCCGTGCCCGACCGGTCACGCCTCGAGGATGTCGTCATCCTCGGACTGTTCATGTTTGGGCATTTCGAAATCCAGCCCGTGCGCGGCACGGATCTTGTCCTCGATGTCCAGCGCGATGCGGCTGTTTTCCTTCAGGAAGGTTTTGGCATTCTCGCGCCCCTGCCCGATGCGTTCGTCGCCATAGCTGAACCACGAGCCGGATTTTTCCACGACGCCCGCTTTGACGCCCAGATCCAGCAGCTCGCCCATTTTCGAGATGCCTTCGCCATACATGATGTCGAATTCCACCTGCTTGAAGGGTGGCGCAACTTTGTTCTTCACTACCTTCACGCGGGTGGCATTGCCAACCACTTCGTCGCGATCCTTCAGCGCGCCGATGCGGCGAATATCAAGACGAACGGAGGAATAAAATTTCAGTGCGTTGCCACCCGTTGTAGTCTCGGGCGAGCCGAACATGACGCCGATCTTCATCCGGATCTGGTTGATGAAGATCACCATGCAGTTCGACCTGCTGATCGACCCGGTCAGCTTGCGCATGGCCTGGCTCATCAGTCGGGCCTGCACGCCGACGCTGCTGTCGCCCATATCACCCTCAAGCTCGGATTTTGGCGTCAGCGCCGCAACTGAGTCGACAACAACCATGTTCACGGCGCCAGAGCGCACCAGCGTGTCGGTGATCTCAAGCGCCTGCTCGCCCGTGTCGGGCTGCGAGATCAGTAGCTCGTCCAGGTTCACACCCAGCTTGCGGGCATATTGTGGGTCGAGCGCGTGCTCGGCATCGACGAAGGCGCACACGCCGCCCGACTTCTGCTGTTCCGCTACACAATGCAGCGTCAGCGTGGTTTTACCCGACGATTCAGGGCCATAGATCTCGACAATCCGCCCCATGGGCAGCCCGCCGATCCCCAGCGCGATGTCGAGACCCAGGCTACCGGTCGAGCTGGCCTTGATATCCTGGATGGCGCCCTCGTCGCCCAGTTTCATGATCGAACCCTTGCCGAACTGCCGTTCGATCTGGGCCAGGGCACTGTCCAGCGCCTTTTGTTTGTCTGCCGATTTCTTGTCTGTCATTGTCAAAAGGTCTGCCGTTGCCATTGCTTTGGTCCTTTGTGTCATACCCGCCGGGGGGCGGCAATCATTGCCGCTTCTGCATCGATGTTCCCCTTGCGTTCCTTATGAGATCAAATCGGGAACATTTCAATAAATTTCTACACAGCCACCTTTTGCGCCGAGGGGTTAAGGAGTAGTTTACAGCCCAATGCGAATACGAGAAAAACGGATCGGGGCAGGAAATGTTGGTGTTCTACAAGGCACGGCTCGCCTTCTTGTCAGTGCCTAAGACGGGCACATCCGCATACGAAACTGCGCTGCGACCGCATGCGGATCTGGTCATTTCCGAACCGCCCGACCTGAAACACGCGCCGGTTTATCGCTACAACCGCTTCATCCGGCCCATGTTCGAAAAGGTTTGCGATGTAGAGCTTGAGGTGATGGCCGTGATGCGCGAGCCGATCAGTTGGCTGGGCAGCTGGTGGCGCTACCGCCAGCGGCCCTTCATGCAAGGCAAGCCAAACGCCACACACGACATCAGCTTCGATGACTTCGTGCTGGCGTATATGAAAGGGCAGCGCCCCGGTTTTGCCAATGTCGGCAGCCAACTCAAGTTTCTCGAACGACAAGCAAACGGGACCGGCGTCACCCATCTTTTCCGCTACGAAGATCAAGCGCGTTTGCAGTCCTTTCTCACGGACCGGGTCGGCGTGAGATTTAAGTTGGGGCGCGAAAACGTGTCGCCCGCACGGCGGGTTGAATTGTCAGAAGCTGTCGAACGCAGGTTCCGCCGCAAATTCGCTGAAGAGTTCGCGCTTTATGACGAAATCCCGACCGACTGACGCTCAGTGCAGCTGCTGGTGCACCGTTTCGGCCAGATCGTTCAGTGAAAACGGCTTGGGCAGGAACACGGAATTCGGGATTGCGCGCTGCTGGTCACTCAGTCGATCTTCGGCATAGCCGGACACGAACACCACGCGCACATCCGGCCGCTCTTGCAAGGCTTCGCGTACCCAGGACGGGCCGTCCTTTCCGGGCATCACCACATCCGTGACAAACAAATCCACATTCAGCGATGCATCCTCAAGCGTCTTGAGCGCAGCTTCGGCCGAATCCGCCTCGAGGACCGTATAGCCGCGCAGACGCAGCGCCCGGCTGGCAAAGGCGCGCACCGGCGCCTCATCTTCAACCAGAAGAATCACGCCGTCGCCGTGCTTGGGTTCGGCCAGCTTTGCAGGAGCCTTGGGCGCAGGTGCCTTTGCCGCCGGCGCTTCGATCACGGGGAAGATGATGGAGAAGCAGGTGCCCTGCCCCACTGTACTATCAACAAAGATAAACCCGCCGGTCTGCTTGACGATCCCGTAGGCGGTGGACAGACCCAAACCTGTGCCCTCGCCCGTTTTCTTGGTGGTATAGAACGGCTCGAACACCTTTTGCAGCTTGTCCGGTGAAATGCCGACGCCCTGATCGACCACGCGCAAGCAAATGTATTCCCCGGCCGGCACGTTGACCCGGTCCCGCTCAAGCGGTTCGGTCAGGGTCATGCTCTCGGTCTGGATCTGGATTTCTCCGCCCTCGGGCATGGCATCGCGGGCGTTCACGACCAGGTTCATCAGCACCTGTTCCAACTGGCGCTTGTCCGCCCGGATCGGTTTCAGGATCGGATCATGCGACAGCGTCAGCGTCACCTTTTCACCCACCAGACGGTTCAACAGATGGGTTAGGTCGGACATCGTGTCACGCAGATCCAACTCTTCGGGGCGCAGGGTCTGTTTGCGGGAAAAGGCCAGCAATTGCCCGACAAGCGCCGCGGCGCGGTTGGCGTTCTGGTTGATTTGCACCAGGTCGCTGTAATCCGGGTCGCCCTGATCGTGGCGCAAGAGCAGCAGGTCGCAATGCCCGGAAATCGCTGTAAGCAGGTTGTTGAAATCGTGCGCCACGCCGCCCGCAAGCTGGCCGATGGCCTGCATTTTCTGGCTCTGGACGAATTGCGCCTCAAGCGTCTTAAGTTCCGTCGCGTCCGCAAGAACGGCAATGACAGACACTTCGCCATCATCCTGCATCCGGTTCAGCGCGACCTGCACGAACATTTCCTTGTCCGATCGGCTTAGGCGCAAGAATTCCGATTGCTGAACCGCCCGGTCCGACACCGTTTCCTCAAGCCAATCCGTAATGGGCCGCCCCAGCCCCGCCATGAGGTCGGAGATATGCTCACCCGCGGCAAGCGCCGGGCCGATCAGGTCGGCAGCGCTACGATTGAAACTGCGCACATCGCCCTCGGGCGAAAACCGCACCAGAGGCACGGGCAAATCCTCGAACGAGGCCCAACTTCCGGTAGTATCACCGCCGTTTTCGGGCGGGGGCAGCAGATAGTAGGCGTGCCGCCCGGCCCCTGCATCGATCTGCGTTACAAGCACGTCGACGGGGCCGTCATTCGTGGTGACCGGGCTGACCGCTCCTGCGGCCACCGGCGTGCGATCAAATACAGATTCCAGGGTCTTGACCCGCGACCCGATCAGTTTGCGCGCGCTTTCGTTCATGTAAAGGATCGCACCGGTGCGACCGACCATGAGCATCGGCAGACCCGGCCCATCTGCGCCGCGCCCCTGCCCCGTGTCCGGTGCCGCTTCAAGCCGCCAGAGCAAGGTGTCATCGTCCATATGGTGGACCGCCAGGCGCATGTGCCCGCGCCGCGTCACGATATCCTCGCGCGCCGCGCCCTCGACGGCGGCCTGACCTTTCAGCCGGAACAGAATGCCGCCCGGATTTGCAAATGTGTTGCGTAACGTCCCAGCCAGCGTCTCGCCGCGCCGCGTGGCATAGGCCTGCCGCGCCGCCGCATTGGCGCGCAGCACTTCGCCATCTGCCGTACAGACAAAGCTTGGCGACGCGTCCTTTTCAATGAACGCCCCGATATTGGAGAGAGCCGTGTCCTGCTTGGCCCGGGACCGCCGGGCCGTCAGCATGAAAGTCAGCCCCAGACCAAAAAAAGTGAGTGCCGCCGCGAGCAGTCCCAGCTGGATCAAACGCTCAGGCGCCAGCGCGCCCATCACGCCCAACAGCGCAGACGCGCCGAGCAGGCTGACGGCGCGGTTCGATCCGCCCCGATCAGGACGGTTCAAGCTAAAGGGCGTTTGCACGCTGTCGGACACCAGGCACCTCACCTTTGCGATTCGATGTGCCTTTTTGCGAGGAAAACGGTTAATTGCCGCTTAACCGGCACCCGTCACCTGCATACGATGTCATCACGATAAGGCGAAACATCCGGCAGCAATAAACCTGAGGTTGAGTAAAGCCCGCTCAATCGGCGCGCGTCAAGTGCGCGCTGTAAAATCCGTCGCCCCATTCATCGACGGGCCAGCACGTTTCACGCTCGACCTCAAAGGTTGAGGTTTGACTTGCAAACCATTCTACCTGCTTACTATTTTCCGACTGCAGAACAGAGCACGTCGCATAGACCAGGGCGCCGCCCGGCGCGACCAATGGTGCGGCTTTGGTCAGAACTTCACGCTGCATGGCGGAGAATTCTGCCAGCCGCGCGGGCGTGAGCGCCCATTTCGCCTCCGGTGCACGCCGCCAGGTGCCCGCCCCGGAACAGGGCGCATCGACAAAAACAAGATCAAAGGGCGCGCGCGCGTCCACCTGTTCCGCCGCGCAAATGTCGATCTTGTGCCGCCCGCGCGCTGCGCGTTCCGGCAGGTCCTTCATCCGTTTGGGATCAATATCGCTTGCCGTGACTGCCCACCCATAGGCGGCAAGGGCAAGAGCCTTGCCCCCACCCCCGGCGCACAGATCAAGCGCCCGGCCCGGCCGGCCCAATGCGGCAACGGCGGCCTGGCTCGACGCGTCCTGGATCTCGACCCGGCCCTCGCGATAGGCGGCGCTGTTGCGCAGCCGCCGCGCGCCTTCGGTCACAGTCAACGCCGTATCAGCGCGCGGGTTTGGGACGGTTTCGATCCCCTCTTGCGCCAGCATGGCACCCGCCTTGGACATATCGCACAGGCTCAGGTTCACACGCAAAGTCACAGGCGCGCGGCCCGTCAAAGCGAGCGCTTGTGACTTTGCGTGCGGACCCAGACTGTCCTCGAACACAGGCACCAGCCAATCGGGCAAATCCCACGCCGTGCCCCGGTCGCCCGGCATATCGTGCGGGGCCCGTTCGGCAACCGACAAACGTGCAGGCGCGTGGCCCTGGCCGTCAAAGAGGGTGTCAGGGTCGATGCCTTGCGCCCGCAGACGCCCGATCATCCGGGCACGTCCCGTCTCTGCCCCGCCGCGGGCCGCGTCGCTGCGCCAGTGACGCAGGACGTCAAACACATGGTCACGCACCGCGGCACGGTCCTTGGACCCGGCAAAGCGGCTGGCCCTCGCCCAACGGCTCAGCGCTTGTTCGGCCGCCTGTCCAGCGGCAATCGCATCCAGAATATCAATGGCAGCCGCCACGCGTGCGCCCGGTGTCATGGGTTCATGTCCACGTCAACACAGGACCGCAACATGTTGTTTTCTCACATAACGCGGTAATTGGGCGACTCGCGTGTGATCTGCACGTCATGCACATGGCTTTCCTTCAGCCCGGCGCCTGTGATTTTTACGAAAGTACAGTTACCGCGCATCTCATCGACAGTGGCGCAGCCGGTGTACCCCATGGCCGCGCGCAGACCGCCCACAAGCTGGTGAATGACGGCACCTGCCGATCCCTTGTAAGGCACCTGCCCCTCAATCCCCTCGGGCACCAGCTTGTCGCTCGCGGCATCCTTTTGGAAATACCGGTCGGCAGAGCCACGGGCCATGGCGCCAAGCGAGCCCATGCCGCGGTAGGATTTGAAGCTGCGGCCCTGGTACAGAATCACTTCGCCAGGGGATTCATCCGTGCCCGCGATCATGGAGCCGACCATGGCACAGGACGCACCAGCGGCAATCGCCTTGGCAAAATCACCCGAGAACTTGATGCCACCGTCGGCAATCACCGGCACGTCGCCCGCCGCCGCCGCGCAATCCATGATGGCGGTCAGTTGCGGCACGCCGACACCGGCGACCATGCGGGTGGTGCAGATCGACCCCGGTCCGATGCCCACCTTGACGGCATCGGCACCCGCATCAATCAATGCGCGTGTCGCCTCGCCGGTGGCGACGTTGCCGGCCACGATCTGCACCTCGTTCGAAAGCCCCTTAGCCCGGCGCACGGCCTCAGCCACGCCCTCGGAATGTCCATGGGCCGTGTCGATCACGATCATGTCGACGCCGGCGTCCACCAACGCCTCGGCCCGCTCGAACCCCGCATCACCCACGGTCGAGGCGGCGGCAACGCGCAAGCGGCCCAGATCATCCTTGCAGGCGGTCGGGTTGAGCACGGCCTTTTCAGTGTCTTTGAGGGTCAAGAGGCCGGTCAGCTTGCCACTGGCATCGGTCACCAGAAGCTTTTCAATGCGTCGCGCCTTCATCAGGCTGATCGCCTCATCCCGGTCCGCAGGCTCATGCAGAATGGCCAGATCCTTGGTTGTCATCATCACGGACACGGGCGTTTTGTCATTCTCCGCAAAGCGCATATCGCGATTGGTGACGATGCCCACGACCCGGCGGCTTTCATCGACAACCGGAAACCCGGAAAAGCCATAGACCTCGGACAGCTCGCGCGCATCTGCAAGGGTCTGATTGGCGCTGAGCGTAATGGGGTTGTAGACGATCCCGCTCTCGAACCGCTTGACCCGGCGGACTTCCTGCGACTGCGCCTCGATATCCAGATTGCGGTGCACGACCCCCATGCCACCCGCTTGGGCCATGGCGATGGCCATGCGCCCCTCGGTCACGGTGTCCATGGCGGAACTCAAAAGCGGGATGTTCAACGCAATGCTGCGCGTCACCCGTGTGCGGGTGTCAGCCGTAGTCGGCAGCACGCTGGACGCGGCCGGAACCAAAAGAACATCATCGAAGGTGAGCGCCTCGCGAATCTCCATGGGTCTCTCCTTGGGAGGGTTCGTTTGGCGCTTCCCTATTTCATGGGTCCACAAAAATGGAAAGGGGCAAATGGGCGGCTTGCGCGTAGGGATGCGGCTGCGCAGAGTGCGGCCATGACGAACAACTACGACACTGGCCGCCTGAACCTGCCTTTCGTGGGCATCTCGACCTTTGGCAAGCGGCCTTATGTCGAAGATTGGTCAAGCCTGGATGCAGACGTTGCGATCCTTGGCGCGCCATTCGACGCCGGCACTCAATGGCGCTCCGGAGCGCGGTTCGGCCCAAGGGCGGTGCGCGAAGCATCCACGCTCTTCAGCTTCGGCCATGCCGGGGCATATGATCACGAGGATGACGCAACCTATCTGCCCGAAACGGTGCGCATCGTGGACATGGGCGATGCCGACATCATCCATACGGACACCGAAGGATCGCACGCCAATATCGAGGCGGGGGTCCGCGCGGCACTGGCCGCAGGCGCCCTGCCCGTCACCATAGGCGGCGATCACTCGGTCAACATCCCCTGCATCCGCGCTTTCGATGGTCAGGGCGACATCCACATCCTGCAAATCGATGCGCATCTGGATTTTGTCGATGAACGGCACGGGGTTCGGCACGGGCACGGCAACCCGATGCGTCGCGCTGTCGAACAGCCGTGTGTCACGGGGCTCACACAAGTGGGCATCCGCAATGTCAGCTCCACGGCCAAGGAAGGCTACGCCGACGCCCGTGCCATGGGATCCGACATTCTGTCGGTCCGGCAGGCCCGCGCTCTGGGGCCGCAAGGGGTGATCGACCGTATCCCGACAGGCGCGCGGCTCTACATCACCATCGACATCGACGCCTTCTGCCCCTCTATCGCGCCGGGCACCGGCACGCCCAGCCATGGTGGGTTTCTGTACTACCACGTGCTCGAGATGTTGCAGGCGGCGGCCCGGCGGCACGAGGTGGTGGGCGTAGATCTGGTGGAGGTCGCGCCGGATTACGATCCCACCGGGTCCACGGCCATCCTGGCGGCTCAGGTGCTGATGAACCTGCTGGGCTTTGTTTTTCACGCCCGCTCGCGTGGATAGTGCGGAAGGGGGCCAGCCCCCTAGGCGCGATGCGCCTCACCCCCGAAGTGTTTTCGGCCAGAAGAAGGAACAATGTGCCGCCTTGATACCCGGCGATGTCGTTTGACACCTTTCCCTTGCCTGCGCGGTCACTATTGTAACGACAGGCAAATCCGAGGCACGCATGAGCACTGACCCACTTGTGGTTTTCACCCCCTCCGGCAAGCGCGGGCATTTTCCCGTGGGCACGCCCATTCTGACGGCCGCGCGGCAGCTGGGGGTGGATCTTGATTCCGTCTGTGGCGGGCGCGGGATCTGTTCCAAGTGCCAGATCACACCCAGCTATGGCGAGTTTGCCAAGCACGGGGTGATGGTGTCGGACGGTGCACTGTCCGAATGGAACAGTGTCGAGGAACGCTACAAGTCCAAGCGCGGCCTCATCGACGGGCGCCGCCTTGGCTGTCAGGCCACCGTACAGGGTGATGTGGTCATCGACGTGCCCCCCGAAAGCCAGGTCCATAAGCAGGTCGTGCGCAAACGAGCCGAGGCGCGGGACATCGTTATGAACCCCTCCACCAAACTCTACTATGTTGAGGTGGCGGAGCCCGACATGCACGATCCGTCCGGCGATTTGGAGCGTTTGGTGGCCGCCATCGAAGCAGATTGGGGTATCACCAACATCCACGCCGATCTGCACATCCTGCAGGACCTGCAGCCCGTTCTGCGCAAGGGCGCATGGAAAGTCACCGTCGCCATTCACTTGGGCGATGATGAAAACGCGCCGCGCATCATGCACATCTGGCCGGGATACTACGAAGGGGCGGTCTACGGCCTCGCCGTCGATCTGGGCTCCACGACCATCGCGGCACATCTGTGCGACCTGACCAGCGGCGATGTGGTGGCCTCCTCCGGCATTATGAACCCCCAGATCCGCTTCGGCGAGGACCTGATGAGCCGCGTCAGCTACGGCATGATGAACCCGGGCGGCGCGGGCGAGATGACGCAAGCAGTGCGCGAGGGGATGAACGCGCTTTTCACCCAGATCGCGACCGAGGCGGAGATCGACAAGGGGCTGATCGTGGATGCCGTGTTCGTCTGCAACCCGGTCATGCACCACTTGCTTCTGGGCATCGACCCGTTCGAGCTGGGCCAGGCACCCTTTGCGCTCGCCACATCGAACGCGCTGCGTATGCGGGCCGACGATCTGGACCTGAACATCCACCCCTCGGCGCGCATCTACCTGCTGCCCTGCATCGCGGGGCATGTGGGCGCGGACGCTGCCGCCGTAGCACTCAGCGAGGCGCCAGACAAATCCGACGACCTGGTGCTGGTGGTTGATGTCGGCACAAACGCTGAAATCCTGCTGGGCAACCGCGATATGGTGCTCGCCTGCTCGTCGCCGACCGGCCCCGCCTTCGAAGGGGCGCAGATCACCGCCGGTCAACGCGCCGCCCCAGGCGCCATCGAACGCGTTGAGATTGACCCCACCACCAAGGAACCGCGCTTTCGCATAATCGGCGTCGATATGTGGTCGGACGAGGATGGGTTCGAGGCCGCTGCCGCGGGCACTGGCATCACCGGCATCTGCGGTTCTGGCATCATCGAGGCGATTGCCGAGATGCGGCTGGCCGGTGTGCTAGACGCCTCGGGCCTGATCGGCAACGCAGCGCAAACCGGGACGGGTCGCTGCGTGCCCGACGGGCGTACGCATGCGTACCTTCTGCACGACGGCACCGCCGCCGGGGGCCCACGCATCACCATCACCAACCCCGACATCCGCGCGATCCAGATGGCCAAAGCGGCGCTTTATTCCGGGGCGCGCCTGCTGATGGACAAGTTCGGCGCTGATACCGTGGACCGGGTCGTGCTGGCCGGGGCCTTCGGCGCGCATATCTCGTCAAAACACGCCATGGTGCTGGGCATGATCCCCGACGCCCCGCTGGACAAAGTCACCTCGGCCGGCAACGCGGCAGGCACGGGCGCCCGCATCGCGCTCCTGAACCGTGATGCACGGGGCGAGATCGAGGAAACCGTCCGCCGCATCCACAAGGTCGAGACCGCCATCGAACCGAGGTTCCAGGAGCATTTCGTGAACGCCTCCGCCATCCCCAACTCCGCCGACACGTTCCCGATCCTGAACGGAATCGTCGACCTGCCCGATGTCAGCTTTAACACCGGCGGCGAGGCCGAAGGCGGCCGCAGACGCAGGAGACGCGCGTGAGCAATACCGAACAGGAAGACTTCTGGACCTCAGACGCAGGCCCGCACTGGGTGGCGGAACAGGAAAACATGGATGCGGTACTGGCACCTGTGCTGGACCTTCTCATGGATCGCGCAGCGCTTAAACCGGGCGACCGGGTGCTCGACATAGGCTGCGGCACCGGTGTTAGCGTAGCCAGGGCGGCGCAGGCGGTGGGGTCGTCGGGCCATGTCACGGGCCTCGACATCTCGCCAACGATGCTCGATCTGGCCGCCAGTCGGAACACGGGCAACACCACATCCTTTCTCAAGGCGGATGCGCAAACCCACGATTTTGCCACAGCTTATGACGCGATGATCTCACGCTTTGGCGTGATGTTTTTCGACAACACCGTGGCGGCGTTCGCCAACCTGAACGCAGCCCTCGAGCCGGGCGGCAAGATGACCTTTGCCGCATGGGGACCGGCGCCACAAAACCCCTATTTCATGGTACCGGCCAAGGCCGCCATTAGCGTGCTGGGCGACATGCCCAAGGTGGACCGCACCCTGCCTGGCCCCTTCGCATTCGAGGATGCGGATCATGTGCTGGGCATGATGCATGACGCCAAGCTGACCGAATCCGAAGTAGACACTGTCCACCTCGACCTCACACCACCGGGCGATGCCGCCGATACCGCCGCCCTGCTGCTCAAGATCGGGCCAGCACAACGGGCTGTTACCTACCACGAGGCCGACGCCGCCACGACAGCACGGGTCAAAGACGCCGTGGCCGACGCCATCGCACAATTCGATACGGACCTCGGCCTGCGCATCCCGGCCTGCGTCCACATCTTCTCGGCCCGCAAACCCGCTTGACGCCAGCCACCGCCGCGCCTATCCCAACCCCCGAGCGCGGGTATGGTGAAAAGGTATCACGGCAGCTTCCCAAGCTTTAGTTACGGGTTCGATTCCCGTTACCCGCTCCACTCCCTACTTGCGTCTAACGCGCCCACCGGCCAAGCATGGACGGCGGGAGGGGAGCTATGAATATCCTGTTCATCATGTATGACCAGCTGCGGTTCGATTACCTCGGCTGCGCTGGGCACCCGCACCTGCACACGCCGAACTTCGACCGAATCGCGGCCCTGGCCGTGCGGTTCACGAACGCCTATGTACAATCGCCGATCTGCGGCGGCTCACGCATGTGTTTCTATACGGGCCGGTATGCGTCATCCCATGGCGCGCACTGGAACGGCTTTCCACTCCGCGTCGGCGAGCAGACCTTGGGCGACCACCTGCGCAAGATCGGCATGTCCTGTCACCTGATCGGCAAGACCCACATGACCGTCGACGGTGAAGGGATGGAACGGCTCGGCCTCGACGCGGGCAGCCTGATCGGCGTCCGCACATCCGAATGCGGGTTCGACCCATGGGTTCGCGATGATGGGCTCTGGGCCGAGGGCCCGGACGGATTTTATGACGAAAGACGAAGTCCTTACAACGAATACCTCAAGTCTCAAGGGTACGACGGCACCAACCCGTGGGCCGACTATGCCAATGCAGGGGTCAGGGGTGGTCGGATCGCCTCGGGCTGGTTCTTTGACAACACCGACCTGCCTGCCAATATCCGCGAAAAAGACAGCGAAACGCCCTGGCTCACCTCCGAAGCGATCCGCTTCATTGATCAGGCGCAAGGCCCATGGTGCGCGCATCTGAGCTATATCAAACCCCACTGGCCGTACATCGTGCCTGCCCCCTATCATGCCATGTACGGCCCTGAACACGTGCCGCCCGCGACCCGCGCCGACGCGGAAAGGGAACAGGCGCACCCGGTCTACGACGCCTTCATGAACGGCCCTGTCGGCCGCGCCTTCCAAGACGAACAGGTGCGGGCCAAAGTCATCCCCGCCTACATGGGCCTCATCAAGCAATGCGACGACCAGCTTGGCCGCCTGCTCGATCACCTCGAGGGCACCGGGCGCATGCAAGACACCATGATCGTGCTGACATCGGACCATGGCGATTATCTGGGCGACCACTGGCTGGGCGAGAAAAACCTGTTCCACGACCCATCGGTCAAAGTGCCGCTGATCATCTACGACCCGCGCAATGCGGCAAACAGCACGCGCGGCACCACCTGCGACGCGCTGGTGGAATCCATCGACCTCGCAGCGACCTTCATCGAAGCGGCCGGCGGCACCGTCCCCGACCACATCATCGAAGGGCGTAGCCTCCAGCCCTGGCTCCACGGCCAAACTCCATTATGGCGCGACTACGCCATCTCCGAATATGATTTCTCGGCCACCCCGGTGGCCGTCAAACTGGAGCTCGAACCACGCGACTGCCGCCTCTTCATGGTCTTCGACGGACGCTACAAGCTCATGCATTGCGCCGCGCCCACCTTGCGCAACATGCTCTTCGACCTCGCAACCGACCCCGAAGAGCTGCGCGACCTGGCCAAGACCGAAGCGCACCGCGACATCGAAGCCAAACTGCTCGCCCACCTCCGCGACTGGGGCCTGCGCATGTCGCAACGCACGACGCGGTCGGAGGACCAGATCAAGGCCATGCGCGGCGCCTCGACAGCCAAAGGCGTCCTGATTCACCTCAAGGACGGATCGGAAGTCGATGAAAAGCTGACAGAAAAATACCGCGGATTTGCCCGCCAGAACCACCTGACGGACTGACCGCTAACCGATCAGGACCTCGCCAAACGCGTCCCGCAGGGTCCGCTTCAGCACCTTGCCCGTCGCGTTGCGTGGCAGTACATCTGTAAAGACAACCTTGTCCGGCACCTGCCACTTGGCGATCTTGCCCTCGAAAACCTCCAGCACCTCTGCCTCCGACGGGCTCTGCCCCTCGGCGGGCACAGCCACCAGCACCGGCCGCTCGTCCCACTTCTCGTGCCGCGCACCAATCACGGCAGCGTCGGCAAGTGCGGGATGGGCAATGGCGATATTCTCCAGATCCACGGACGAAATCCACTCGCCCCCGGACTTGATGATGTCCTTCGACCGATCCTTGATCGACAGATACCCGTCAGGATCCAGCGTCGCCACATCGCCCGTATCAAACCACCCATTCGTCAGCGTCTCGTCCCGTGACTTCAGGAAATAGCTGTCCAAAATCCAGTGCCCCCGCACCATCAGCGCGCCCTGCGCCTCGCCATCATGGGGCAGCGGGTTGCCGTCCTCGTCCATGATCTCCAACTCAACGCCCCAAGGCGGACGCCCTTGGTTCTCGCGCAGCTTATGCTGCGCCTCGATCGGCAGATCGGCGTGCTTGGCCAGCGGTTGGTTGCTGGATCCCAGTGGCGACATCTCGGTCATGCCCCAGGCGTGGATCAACTCCACGTCATATTTCTCGCGGAAGGCCGCTATCATCGACGGCGGACAGGCCGACCCACCCACAACGGTCCGCTTCAACGACGCTAATTGCGAGCCTGACGCCGCCGCCTCGCCCAAAAGCCCCAACCAGATCGTCGGCACACCAAGGGCAATCGACACCTTGCACCCGTCAATCAGCTTGACCAGCGACGGCCCATCCAGTCCCGGCCCCGGCAACACCATCCGCGCGCCCACCTGCGCACAGGCATAGGGCGTCCCCCAGGCATTCACATGAAACATCGGCACAACGGGCAGGACGACATCGCGGGCTGAAACCCCTATGCAATCCGGCGTGTTGAACGCAAACGCATGCAGCACAGTCGACCGATGCGAATAAAGCACCCCCTTCGGGTTCCCGGTCGTCCCCGACGTATAGCACAGCGATGACGCCGTATTCTCATCGAACTCCGGCCATTCAAAGTCAGGCGCGCCGGTCTCAACCAACGCGTCGTAGAATTCCAATCCCTCGATCTCGGCAGCCGCGTCTTCATCGCGCCCTTCCATCAAAACGATATGCTGCACACCGGGGATCTTGTCCCGGATCGCCTTCACCAACGGGACAAAGGTACGGTCGATAAACAGCACACGATCCTCGGCATGGTTGATGATGTAGATCAGCTGTTCCGGAAACAGCCGCGGGTTGATGGTGTGGCACACCAGCCCCGCGCCGGACACGCCAAAATAAATCTCCAGATGCCGCCGGTTGTTCCACGCAATGGTCGCGCAACGCGCCTGCGGCTCCAGCCCCAGCTTCAGCAGTGCATCACCCAAACGGCGGCTGTTGGCGCCTACCGTCCCCCAATTCGTTTCCTCAACACCACCACCCGTGTTGACAGACGAAATGACCGTCTCTGCATGATACCGTGCCGCATGGTCTACAAGGGACGAAATGGTCAGAGGATAGTTCATCATTTGGCCAAGCATGGGCGCCTCCCGTTTTTCCTGTCAGAGCAACGCCTTGCCCACACGAGCCCTCCCAGACCGCGCGCGTTCCTCCCTTGACCCGACCCTGCCAAGCGGCGGCGCGCCTTGCAAGCACGACGTCGAATGGCTGACGCAAAGAAAAGGGCCGGCACAGTGGCCGGCCCTCCCTCCGTCACAACAGTCAGTTCACCCGCACTGCAGGTCCTCGGCATGGGCAATATGCCCACGATGCGCTTCCACATAGGCGATCAGACCCGCCATCACGCTCGGCTGCCCTTTGAAACCGTGCCACGGCTTGAAGTGCGGCACATGCAGGAAGGTGGTGGGATCACGCTTGAGCAGATTGGCAAAGACGGACGCCACCAGACGGCCACCCGCACCGGTCAGCTTGCCATGGCCTTTCTCGCCCGCCTCTTGCAGGCAGTAGAACCAAAGTGGCGTCTTGGTAATGCCCTTGGCTCTCAGAATGTCCGGCACATCAAGGACATGGGTGCCCAGATGGGCCGCCAATTGCTGCCCGCTCGCCAGCTGGTAAGTATAGCGATCACGCACCATGTTGCGCAGCGCGAGGTTGCGCGACTGCTCCAGCGTCAGCTCCTCCTCGATGTCACCAAGCGCGATGGGCGCATGCACAAAGGGCAGGTTCAACAGCGGCGTACCCAGCTTCGGCCCCACGGGCCGCGCCTTTTGCGACGTCACCGCACCGTTCAGCCCAAAAAACATCGCATAGTCGATGTTGCCGTCCACGGGCCGCGGACCAAAGCCGGGCAATGCAAACAGACCCTTGGGGGCGGCCCCATCCGTCAGCGCATATTCAAACTGCGTGGTAGCATGACCAAAGCGGTACGCAGCCCCGGTGAACTCCACAGGCATCACCGGCGCATCCCAACCAAAGGGATCGTTCTGCAACGCCCAATCGAGGCATTCCTGCTGAACGAACGCGGGCAGCAATTCACACCACACAATCCACTGGTAATGCAGACGGATGAACCGGCGCACCTCCTCGAAATTCGCGAGCTTCGGGCTGACATGATCGTGCCAGACATGTTTGGGCAGCCCCTCATGGGCGCAGGCACTGATGTCCTTGGCATCTTCGCCCCCTTCGACCCGCTTGCTCATCAGAATGTTGTGCAGCTCGATGAAAATCGACTGGACTTGGGCCACGAGAATATTCTCGTCATTGCGTGGATCACCGATCAGCGCCTTGCCCGCGCAGGTCCGCGCCAGGTCGCGGGGGTTGTCCTCGCGGCCATGGACAAGAAACTGCTCCGCCTCGCCAGCGCCATACAGATGCGGCGATGCCTCCGGCCCCGCGCCATACACGCAATCCAGATCCAGGCTGGGCGTGCGCACATTGGGAATGGTCGAAGGATCAATCCGCGTCCCTAGGGCCGAGGTCGCGTCGAGCGTGATGTCGTGATCGACGAACTGCCCCAGAAAGGTCATACCCGCATCCGCGGGCCCGTCCTCATTCTCTGTAGCGCCCATCGCATTCGCCAGCGCGTGCAGCGTCGCAATCACATCTGCATGAGAGATGTTTTTGATGTGAACCGGGTTCGCAGGCAGAACCCGCCCCAGCGTCTGCGCAAAGGGCCGCGCAGGCCCATTGCCTTGAATACATGTTTTGAAAAGTTGATCGAGCCGTGTCAGCCCGTGCTGTGTGCCAGCCATAATATTGGCCTCCGGTGCATGTTAAAAGAAACAGGGCAAAATATCTGACGCCCTGCGCAACGGTATTGCGCTTTCAACCGCAAGTCAGGTCAGAGATTCCCCACCCGAAAAGGCGCGCAAAGGAAAAATCCGCGCAACGCCCCCCTTCTTCTGGCTGAAAATACTTTCGGGGCGTTTGAGGGGCAGACAGCCCCTCATTCAAAAAAGTGAATCGCGTGCGCCGCAGGCGCGCCTTTCGACAGTGGGCCTTAGCGGTGCGTATGCAAATATCGCACCAACGCCTGGGTCGAGCCGTCCTTGTCGTCCGCGGGGGCCTCTCCCTCGACAATCGGCTGCAATGCGGTTGCTAGTTCTTTGCCCAACTCCACGCCCCATTGGTCGTAAGAATTGATGCCGAGGATTACGCCCTCGACAAAAACCCGATGCTCGTACAGCGCCACGATCTGGCCCAGCGTGAACGGATCCAACTTGGGATAGATAAGCGTCGTGGACGGCCGGTTCCCGGCAAAGACGCGGTGTGCCGCCTGCCGCTCCAACTCTGTACCCTCGAATTTGTCCGCTATTTTCGCCCGCGCCTCGTCCAGGGACCGCCCGCGCATCAACGCCTCGGACTGTGCCAGGCAATTGGCCACCAACAGGTCGTGATGATGGCGCAGCTCCGGCTCGTGGCCCTCACAGGCGACCATGAATTCGCAGGGGATCACGGACGTCCCCTGATGGATCAACTGGTAAAACGCGTGCTGCCCGTTTGTACCGGGCGCACCCCAGACCACAGGGCCGCTCTCCTCCGGCACGGCACCGCCATCCATAGTCACCGACTTACCGTTAGATTCCATCTCAAGCTGCTGGAAATAGTCTGGCAGCTGCCCCAACCGCTGGTCATAGGGTAACACGGCCCGCGTCGCATGGCCCAGCACCTGCCGATGCCAGATGCCGACCAGGGCCAGCATCAGCGGCATGTTCTCAGCGCCTTCGGCCGCACAGAAATGCCGGTCCATCTCCTGACCGCCGCGCAGGAACGCACGGAACCCATCCGGCCCGATGGCCAGCATGACCGACAGGCCGATCGGCCCCCACATCGAATAGCGGCCGCCGACCCAATCCTCGAAGCCAAAAACACGGGCTTCGGGAATACCAAACTCCGACGTCTTCTCCAGGTTCGTCGACAGCGCCGCAAACTGCGCGCCGGGATCACCGCCGTGGTCCTGCATCCACGCCCGCGCCGTGCGCGCATTGGTCATCGTCTCGATGGTGGTAAAGGTCTTGGACGCCACAATCACCAGCGTCGTTTTCGCATCCAGCCCCCGCAACGTGTCAGCAATATGCGCCCCATCGACATTGGACACGAAATGAACACGCGGCCCGTCGTGGTAGGGCGACAGCGCCTGCACCGCCATGGCAGGGCCAAGGTCCGACCCGCCAATCCCGATATTCACGACATCGGTAATGTCACTGCAACGCACCTCTCCGGCATAGTCCTCCATCCGCGCCAACGTATCCAACACGCCCGGCATGACATCCTCGCCATCCACATGCACTGGACCACCATCCAGGTTGCGCAGTGCGGTATGCAGCACCGCACGCCCCTCGGTCTCGTTGATCTTTTCACCCGCAAACATCGCGTCGCGCCGCGCTGCCACATTGGCGCTGCCTGCCAGCGCGAGAAGCAAGGCGCGCGTGTCGGTGTCGATATTGGTCTTGGAGTAATCAAATCGCATGTACTGCGTCTGCACGGCGAATTCATCCGCACGCGCCTCGTCAAACAGGTCCAGAATGGCGCGCCCGTCCACGGACGCGGCCTTCGTCTTCAATTCAGTCCACATGAAATCACTCCGCCCAATGCACCGTAAGGCCGCTCATAACCGTCTTGATTGGCGCTTGCGTGACATCCAAACCCTCGGCCCGCTCAAGCGCGGCCCGCTTTTCAACGCCATAAATCACCAGGTGCTTGGCCATGGCTCCGGCCAAAGCAGGGCCAGAGAACGAAATCCGCGGCTCCTGCCCCTCGACCGACACGGGCACGACAATGGGCGCGTCATCGGCCAGCATATCGGCCAGCCCCTCGGCACCCGGAAACAGCGATGCCGTGTGCATGTCCGCCCCCATGCCCAACAAAAGCAGAGAGATCGGCAATTCTTCGGCCAATTGCACGGACAATCCGGGCGCTGCCTCCTCCGGCGTCTGCCCCTCCGCGTAGAACGGCGCAAACTGCGCCGCTGCCGCACGGCTCTGAAACAAACGGTCCTTGAGCAGCGCGGTATTGGACCGCGCATGATCCTCCGGCACCCACCGTTCATCGCTCAGGATCACATGCACCCGCGCCCAATCCAGATCGGCCGCGCACAAGTTGTCAAAGATCGGCCCCGGCGTGGTCCCGCCGGGCACCACAAAGGATGCCCACTCATGCACCAGAAGACAATTCTTCAACTCGCTGGCCAGCGCGTCGGCCAGCCCCATGGCCAGCAGATCGCGGTCGGGATACTCGACGATGTTCATGGGGTGACCTTTCTCCACACGCGGGTGTCGCGGGCCAAAAGCTGTACCGCATCCACCGGCCCCTCGCTACCGGCATCATAGGTCTTGGGCACATCTCCGCGCGCCTCCCAGCCGTGGATGATGGGATCGGTCCAGGCCCAGGCGGCCTCCACCTCGTCCCCGCGCATGAATAAGGTCTGGTTGCCACGGATCACATCCATGATCAGACGTTCATAGGCATCGGTCTGATCCGCACCATCCGGCCCCAACGCCTCGGCAAAGGACATATCAAGCGGCACATTCATCAGCCGCATGCCACCCGGCCCAGGCTCCTTGATGGTCACACCCAGCGTGATCCCCTCATTCGGCTGCAAGCGAATGGACAGCTCATTGCGATGCTCCCCCGCCTCGCCAAAGATCGAATGGTTCAACTCCTTGAAGACAACGACAATCTCGCTCGACCGCGCCTTGAGCCGCTTGCCGGTGCGCAAATAGAAAGGCGTGCCCGCCCACCGCCAGTTTGAGATGCCGACCTTCATTGCAATGTAGCTCTCGGTCCGGGATCTGGCATCGCCCACCGCCTCGCGGTAGCTCGGGTCGCCGCCTTCTGCCTCATACTGGCCGCGCACGATGTGATGCGGTACCACAGCGTCCAGCGCCCGGATGACCTTCAACTTCTCATCGCGCACCGCATCGGGGTCAAATTTCGAGGGCGGCTCCATCGCGATCAGGCACAGCAATTGCATCAGGTGGTTCTGCACCATGTCGCGCATGGCACCTGACTTATCATAATATTCACCGCGCCCGCCCACGCCCACGGTCTCGGCCACGGTGATCTGGATGTGATCGACATACTGGCTGTTCCACAACGGCTCGAACAGCATGTTGCCAAAGCGGACGGCCATAAGGTTCTGCACCGTCTCCTTGCCCAGATAATGGTCGATCCGGTAAATCTGGCGCTCGTCGAAATGCTTGGCCAGGTCGCGGTTCAGCGCCTGCGCCGTGTCCAGATCGCGGCCAAAGGGTTTTTCGACCACAATCCGGCTGTCCGCATCGGTCAGGCCGTGCTTGGTCAGGCGTTCGGCCAGATCACCAAACAGGCTCGGCCCAACCGAAAAGTAGAACGCACGCACCACATCGTCGCGCATCAACGTGACCAGATCAGTCCAGCCAGTGTCGCCGCGCGCATCAATGGTGACGAACTCCATCCGCTCCAGAAACCCATCCAGCGTGCCGTCTTCGCAGGCGCCCTCTCCACCGAACTCTGCAACAGCCTCGGCGACGAACTCACGGTACTCTGCACTGCTCATGTCGCCGCGGGCGGCCCCGATCACACGTGCATCCTTGGGCATCTGCCCGGCACAGAACCGGCGGAACAGCCCGGGCAGGATCTTGCGGCGGGCCAGATCGCCGGTGCCTCCGAAAATCACCAGATCAAAAGGGTCCACGGGAATGACGCGCGATACCATGGCAAGGGCTCCCTCTTGCGTGCCTGCAAAATGTTTGCGCTACCAGTAGCAGATTCAAACAGATACTCAACGCCCGATGCTGCAAGTGCAGCACGGACCCATGTCTTTCTATCACAAAGGCGTCAGGGGGCCACAGCGCGCTTTTCCCTTGTGATCGCAGGGCTTAGGTCTAACCTCCGATCGCAATCGCAGAAATGGACCGCACGCGCATGAAAGACTTGGCCAATCTTGGCAAATTCCAGGACCCCAACGTGACCGCCAAGGGCGAACCCCGCGCCAAGGTTTCGCTGACACATCCGGAAACGCTGTGGTTCAACACTGGCACGCTCTGCAACATCGCCTGTGCCAATTGCTACATTGAAAGCTCGCCCACCAACGACGCGCTGGAATTCATGACCGCGGACGAAGTGTCCGACTATCTCGACCAACTCGAAGACCGGAATTGGAACGTGCGCGAGATCGGGTTCACGGGCGGCGAGCCGTTCATGAACCCCGCCTTTCTCGCTATGGTCGACCAGTCGCTCGCGCGCGGATACGAGGTGCTGATCCTCACCAACGCCATGGCCCCCATGATGCGTCCCAAGATCAAGGCGGGCATTGTGCCACTGATCGAGGCCTATGGCGACAAGCTGACCTTCCGCATCTCGCTTGACCACCACGCCGCCGCCGTCCATGACGCCGAGCGGGGCGTGGGCACCTTTGCCAAGACCTTGCGCGGCATCCACTGGCTGTCTTCCATCGGAGCGCGTCTGGCAGTCGCAGGCCGGATCGAAATGGCCGAAAGCGAGGCTGAGGCGCGGGACGGCTACGCCGCCCTCTACGCCAAACACGGCTGGGACATCGATGCGCAAGATCCCGGCATGACCGTCCTCTTCCCCGAAATGGACGCCCAGGTCGAAGTGCCCGAAATAACGACTGCCTGCTGGGGCATCCTGAACAAGCACCCCGACGCGGTGATGTGTTCGTCGTCGCGCATGGTGGTCAAACGCAAAAGCGCAGCCGCGCCAGCCGTGCTGGCCTGCACCCTCCTGCCCTACGACCCGCAGTTCGAAATGGGCGCGACACTGAAGGAAGCCGAGGCCGACGTGTCCCTTAACCACCCCCACTGCGCGAAATTCTGCGTGCTGGGCGGGGCGTCCTGTTCGGCCTGACCATCACTGCAGAGTGAATTCGCCTGTCACGTTGCGCCATTCACCCGGCGCGATCATCTTGCGATGCGTAAAGCGCACCGAATGCAAGGCGCCTTCGATCTCCGCACGCCAAAAATCAATGAATTTGAACAATCTGGGATGATCCGGCGCCAGATCATAGTCCTGCCAAACAAAAGTGTTCAGCACATGGGTGTAATCCGGCATGCGATAAAACATCTCCGCCGTGGTCAGCCCGTATCCTTTCAACATCAACTCGGTCTCTGTTTCCGCCATGTGGCACCTCTTTTTCTGCTCCCGTGGCAGCAGAGCCGATCACCGATTAATTTTCAATGAAAACAATATACTAGCACCGTTCACGCCCGAGTGCTAACAACCAGAAGCGCCCAAGCATTGCACCTTATCTGCGCTTTCTGATAGACTGCACCGCAACATATAGCGCACGCGACAGAACGGGCAGAAACACGTGAACGACACGCCACAACCTCCTGAAAATGATGATGAAATGATGCCAGAGCGCCCCCCGTATGACGGCCCCTCTGTCTCGATCGAAGACGAAATGCGCACGTCCTATCTGGACTACGCAATGTCGGTCATCGTCAGCCGCGCCATCCCCGATCTGCGCGACGGCCTAAAACCTGTGCACCGGCGCATCCTTTATGCAATGCACGAAACGGGCAATACGCACGACAAATCCTACCGCAAGTCCGCCCGCCCTGTCGGCGACGTGATGGGGAAATACCACCCCCACGGTGACAGCGCGATCTACGACGCCCTTGTCCGCATGGCGCAGGATTTTTCCATGTCCTTACCGCTACTTGACGGTCAGGGCAACTTTGGTTCCATGGACGGCGACAACCCCGCAGCCATGCGCTACACCGAAGTGCGGATGGACAAACCGGCGGCATTCGTCCTGGCGGACATCGACAAAGACACCGTTGATTTCCAAGACAATTACGACGGAAAGGACCGCGAACCGACCGTCCTTCCCGCGCGTTTCCCCAACATGCTTGTCAACGGCGCCGGCGGCATCGCCGTCGGCATGGCCACCAACATCCCGCCCCACAACCTGGGCGAAGTGGTCGACGCCTGCCTTGCCCTGATTGAGGACCCCGACCTGTCCTCCGAAGCGCTCATCGACTACGTCCCCGGCCCCGACTTCCCCACCGGTGGCATCATGCTCGGGCGCTCCGGCGCGCGGAAAGCCTATCTCGAGGGGCGCGGCAGCGTCATCGTGCGGTCCAAAACCCGGGTAGAGGAGATTAGGAAAGACCGCTACGCCATTGTTATCGATGAGATTCCCTATCAGGTGAACAAGGCCACGATGATCGAGCGCATCGCCGAAGCAGCGCGCGAAAAACGCATCGAGGGTATCTCTCACGTGCAGGATGAATCCGATCGTAACGGTGTGCGCGTCGTGGTCGAGCTTAAGCGCGATGCCACAGCAGAAGTTGTGTTGAACCAACTCTTTAGGTTCACACCGATGCAGACCTCATTCGGCTGCAACATGCTCGCCCTGAACGGCGGGCGGCCCGAACAACTCACGCTGCGCCGATTCCTGACCTCCTTCCTCGATTTCCGCGAAGAGGTTGTGATCCGCCGCACCGCATTCGATCTGCGCAAAGCCCGCGACCGTTCGCACATCTTGTGTGGCCTCGCCGTCGCAGTCTCGAATGTTGACGAAGTTGTCGCCACCATCCGGTCCTCCGCCGACGGTGCCGAAGCGCGTAAAAAGCTCATGGAACGCCGCTGGCCCGCCGCCGAGATCGAAGGCTACCTGCGCCTCATCGACGATCCACTGTCGAAGATGCACGACGATGGCACCTACAACCTGACCGAAGTCCAGGCGCGCGCGATCCTTGATCTGCGCCTGCAACGCCTGACCCAGATCGGGGTCAAAGAAGTCACCGACGAACTTGAAGAGCTGGCGGCAAGGATTAAGGAATACTTGGACATTCTCGGATCACGCGAACGGATCATGGGCATCATCTCGGACGAATTGACCGAGGTAAAAGACCAGTTTGCCGTGCCTCGCCGCACCGAAATCGTCGACTGGTCCGGCGATATGGAAGACGAGGACCTAATCGAGCGCGAAGACATGGTCGTGACGGTGACCTCAGGAGGCTACATCAAGCGCACCCCGCTCGCCGACTTCCGCAGCCAGAAACGCGGCGGCAAGGGTGTCAGCGGCATGCAGACCAAGGAAGAGGATGTGATCACCACCCTCTTCGTCGCCAACACGCACACCCAGCTTCTGTTCTTCACCACCGACGGCATGGTCTACAAGCTCAAGACCTGGCGTCTGCCGCAGGGCGGCCGCACCTCCAAGGGTAAGGCGATCATCAATATTCTACCTATCCCCCAAGGGGTTAGCATTGCCGCCATTATGCCCGTCGATCGGGATGAAAATGAATGGGACGACCTGCAAGTGGTCTTCGCCACCTCCGCAGGCACGGTACGCCGCAACAAGCTGAGCGACTTCACCAACGTCATGCGCAACGGCAAGATTGCGATGAAGTTCGAGGATGAGCACGCCGATACGACCCTGATCAACGCCCGCATCGCCTCGCACGACGACGACGTGATGCTGGTTACGAATTCCGGCCGCGCCATCCGCTTCCCTGCCACCGACGTGCGCGTGTTCAACAGCCGCGCCTCCGTCGGTGTCCGCGGGATCAAGCTGAATGGGGCCGACCGAGTCGTTTCAATGTCGATTATCCGCCACTTCGACGCCACCAGCGAAGAGCGCACAGCCTATCTGAAAATGCGCCGCGCCATGGCTGGCATAGCAGATGACAGCGAAACGGATGAAGACGAAGCACCCGCCGATCCAAATTTCTCAAACGACCGTTATGTGGAAATGTCCGCGGCTGAAAACCTGATCCTGACGATCACCGCGCAAGGCGCAGGGAAACTGAGCTCGTCACACGATTACCCTGTGCGCGGGCGCGGCGGTCTTGGCGTGACGGCCATGGACAAGGCGATGCGCGGCGGCGACATCGTGGCCTCCTTCCCCGTCGACATGGACGACCAGATCATGCTGGCCACATCCAAGGGGCAATCCATCCGCGTCCCCGTCGACGGCATCAGCTTCCGGTCGCGCAGTGCGGGCGGGGTCAAGGTGTTCAACACCGGCAAGAACGAAGAGGTCGTCAGCGTCGCTTGGATTGCAGATCAGGGTGACGAAGACGCTGGCAGCGACGCCGAATAAGTTCTTCACTTTGCAAAATAAACCGCTCCCGGAGGGGACGAAAACAAAGGCGGCGCGGCCTCTACGGAACGCGCCGCTTCGCATATGCGCAATCAATGAATGTCGTGCGGCCCGTCGGGGCCGCTCCGCAAGGTCACGGCACGTCTACAACCCGTAAATGCCGCTGAACTTACCCGTCAAATACGCCAAGAGAGGTTCAGGTCCGGGCACACGCCCGCTCGCCTTCTCGATCACCTCGCGCGGCTCATAGAGGCTGCCATGCACCTGCAAATTGTCCTGCAGCCACCCTGTGGCAGACGATGTGTCGCCTTGGGCCAGTTGGGCATCCAGATCCGGCACCGCCCCACGCAATGCCTCGTGCAAGCACCCTGCATAGACATTGCCCAGCGAATAGGTCGGGAAGTACCCAAACAGACCGACCGACCAGTGCACGTCCTGCAAAACCCCGTTCGACGGCTTGTCCACTGCATAGCCGAAATCGGCCTCGAACCGGTCATTCCACGCCGCCTCAAGATCGCCGACAGTCAGATCGCCGGACATCAGCGCCCGCTCCAGATCAAAGCGCAAGAGCACATGCAGGTTGTACTGCACCTCGTCCGCCTCGGTCCGGATGTAGCCATTCGACACACGATTGACAGCGGCATAGAACGCCTGTTCATCCGCTATCCCGAAATCGCCAAACGCATCGCGCATCTGACCATAGAGCCATCTGGTGAAGGCGCGGCTGCGCCCCAATTGGTTCTCGTAAATCCGGCTCTGGCTTTCGTGCACACCCATCGACACGCCCCGGCCCAGCGGGCTCAGCAGATAAGCGTCGTCGATATTCTGTTCATAACAGGCGTGACCGACCTCGTGGATGGTCGAGTAAAAGCAGTTGAACGGATCTTCGGGGTTGGTGCGCGTGGTGATGCGCACATCACTGCCCGATCCGGACGAAAACGGGTGGACCGCCTTGTCGATACGACCATGTGTGAGATCGTAGCCAAAAGTCTCGGCCAGAAGCGTGCTGAGCTTCAGCTGCGCCGCTTCATCAAAACGCCCGGCCACGCCGGCAGGCGCGGGCTTGTCCAGAATGGCGGCGCGCAACTCCGTCAACGCAGGGCGCAATGCGCCAAACATCGCCTCGAGGTCGGCGCCGGTCGTGCCGGGCTCGTAGTCCTCCAGCATCGCGTCATAGATGTCGCCGCCATTGGCCAGCGCCGCGCCTTCCTCGCGCTTCAGCGCAATGACCTCGGCCAGTACAGGGGCAAAGGCGGCGTAGTCGTCCGCCTCCCGCGCCTCGGCCCATTTGCCTTGCGCGTTGGACGTAACGCGCGCGATCTGCGCGGCCAGATCGCCGGGCACCTTTGATGCGCGGTCGTAGCTGCGCTTGATTTCCCGCAACTTGGCCGCATCCACAGCGGCGAGGGCCCCCGCATCAATCGCAGCCAACCAGTCGCCCACCTTGGGATCCGTCCGGCGGGCGTGCAGAACGCTTTCCATCGCGGCCATCTCTTCGCCACGCTGCGCGGCAGCACCGCGGGGCATCATCGTCTCCTGATCCCAGCCCAGTCGTCCCGCCACCTGTCCCAGAGCTTGCGTAGTTTGGTCATAGGCCAGAAGGTCGTCAAAGGCGCTCATCACGAAGTCCCCCGGATGGATGTGGCAATGGGATAGGCCGCAAGGAACCGCGCCCGCAGGATCAGCGCCCAAAGGATCACGGCCAGAAACTGGTGCAGGATCGCGATTTGCCACGGCGCGCCGTACAGAACCGTGACGATCCCCAGCACGATTTGCAGGCTCATGGCGGCAAAGACGGCATTGAACGCAAAACGCGTGTTGGCATGGGCGGACGCGCGGCCGCGCCACCAGACGACCACTGCAAAGGCAGCGAGCAGATAGCCCGTCACCCGGTGGATGAACTGCACAAGACCGGGGCTTTCAAAAAAGTTCCGCCACCACGGCTCGAACACAAAGGCCGTCGCCGGAAACACCTGCCCGCCCATCAACGGCCAATCTGTATAACTGCGCCCAGCGTCGATACCCGCCACCAGAGCACCAATCAGGATTTGCAGAAACGCAAAGTGCATCAGGCCCGTGGACATGGAAAACAGCTTGGCTTCCTTGCCGCGCCGCGCCTGCATCAGATCGCGCTCCGATCGGCCCAGAAGGTAGGTGTACCACGCGATAAAGCCCAGAATGACGAAGGCCAAGCCCAGATGCGTGGCCAAGCGGTAGCTGGCCACGTCCAGCATCCCCTCGCCCTGTGTCACACCACTGGCGACCATCCACCAGCCGATGGCGCCTTGCAGACCTCCCAATGCGCCAAGACCCAAAAGGCGCGGCGTCCAGCCCGTAGGGATTTGACGACGGATCAGGAACCAGAAGAAGCCAATGGCCCAGACCAGACCAATCACCCGGCCCAACTGCCGATGCCCCCATTCCCACCAATAGATGACCTTGAAATCGGCCATCGTCATCCATTGATTTTGCAGGCGAAACTCGTCGATCTGTTGGTACAGCGCGAACTCGGCCTCCCAATCGGCCTGGTTCAGCGGCGGGATCGCCCCGGTGAAAGGTCGCCATTCAGTGATGGATAGCCCACTGTCCGTTAGACGCGTCAGCCCGCCCACTGCAATCATCACGACGACCAGGGCAAAGAGCATCATAAGCCACACGCGGATGGCACCGCGCGCACCGCCCCTGCCCTTGTCGATCACACCTGTTTCGACCACTTGCTTTTCGGTGGTCCCGACCTCTTCGAAAATACTACGGTTTTTTGCCATCTTGGCTCCGGTCCTTGCTCACCGCGCAACCTAAGTCTGCCGTGCGGGGTCGTCCATAGTCACTGGCGGCTGGCCCAGCGGACCATCTGACGCAGCATGCCGTGCAGGGTCTGCACATCGGCCCGGGTCAGGGGCATCCGGCTCCAGAAATTTCGCAGGTTCATCTTCATGCTGGGGGCCTTGTGTTCGGGGAAAAAGAACCCGGCCCCCTCCAGCCGTTCCTCGAAATGGCGCGCCAGGTGTTCAATCTCCTGCCCATCGGCCCAGTCGGTGCCCGCCATCTCGGTGACTTGGTGTTCGATCTCTGCGCTGGCACGCACCCATTCATAGCCCACAAGCAACACGCACTGGGCCAGGTTCAGAGAGGGAAACTCGGGGTTCACCGGAACAGTGATCAGCGCATTCGCCTGCGCCAGATCCTCATTCTCAAGTCCCGCGCGCTCGGGACCGAACATCACCGCCACGTGTTGGCCTTCGGCAATGCGGCGGGCCGCGTCCTGCATCGCGGCCTCGGGGCTCAGCACCTCTTTGGTCATGTCGCGCATACGGGCCGTGGTGGCGTAGACATAGGTGCAGTCACTGACACTGCCCGCCACATCCGGATGCACGGTGGCGGCATCCAGCACCCGGCCTGCGCCACTCGCCATGGCCACAGCCGCCCGATTGGGCCAACCATCGCGCGGGTCCACAATGCGCATCCGGTCCACGCCGAAATTCAGCATCGCCCGGGCTGCTGCCCCGATGTTCTCGCCCATCTGCGGGCGTGTCAGCACAAATGTCGGTGTCATGTCGCGCCGTCTATCGCGGCTTGTAAGGCCCGACAATCCCCTTCATTTCGCCAAATAAACCGCCGCCGGAGGCATAAATCTTTTCAAACACAGGCTTTTCCGGCTAGAGCGGCACCCAGAACAAAGGACAACACCAATGAGTGCCCCCGAGCAGCCGCAGATCTACCTTCTCACCCCGCCCGTCTTTGAGTTGTCCGTATTCCCCGGACAGCTGAATGCCGTGCTCGAAGCGCATGATGTCGCCTGCATTCGCCTCGCCCTTGCCACGCGGGAAGAGGACCGCATTTCCCGCGCAGCCGACGCCTGCCGCGAGGTGGCCCACGCCCATGATGTCGCACTTGTCCTGAACGATCACGTCAGCCTTGCCGAGCGGCTGGGCCTCGATGGCGTGCACCTCAGCGACGCGGCCAAATCGGTGCGCGACGCACGCAAGGCGCTGGGGCCGGACGCGATCGTGGGCAGCTTTTGCGGCACGTCCCGCCATGACGGCATGACGGCAGGCGAAGCAGGGGCCGACTATGTCTCTTTCGGCCCACTCACAGGCATGGCCGAGGAGGCGACAGCCGAGAACGCCCTCTTTGCCTGGTGGTCAGAGATGATCGAAGTCCCCATCGTGGCCGAAGGTGGCCTGACCCTCGACACGGTCAAACGGCTCGCCCCCGTCACGGACTTCTTTGGCGTGGGCGAAGAGATCTGGGGCGATGAGGACCCCGCCGCCGCCCTCGCCCGCCTGATGGACCCAATCGGTTAAAGCAGCGTCCGTTCAATCACCCAGTAGATCGCCACCACCGCAATGATCAGCGACCCGGTCATCGACCAGGCGCGGAACATGACGTTGTAGTCGGTGATGGTCTCTTCCTGGCCGTCGAGCTCGGACACACGCGCTGCGCGCACACCCAGCCACAGCGCGATGGCGGCCAGGGCGATGACGGTCAGCTGGCCAATCTCGACCCCGACATTAAAGCCGATAAGCGCAGGGATGAATTGCCCCTCCGGCAAGCCGAACTCGCCCAGCACGGATGCAAAACCAAGCCCGTGCAGCAGGCCAAAACCGAAGATGATCATGGGCCGCCACTTGTTCAGCCCCCGCGCAAAGATGTTTTCAATCGCGACGTACACAATAGAGGCAGCAATCAGCGGCTCCACGATGCTGCCCGGCATGGTGACGATGCCAAGCGCGCCAAGCGCCAGCGTGACAGTGTGCGCAAGCGTGAAGGCCGTTACCTGCCACAACAGTGGCGCCAGCCGCGTGGACAGGAAAAACAGACCCAGCACAAACAGGATATGGTCCAGCCCCTTCGGCAAGATGTGGTCAAAGCCAACCGGGATATACGCGCCAAAGGTCTGCCAGCCGGACGCAGCATCGCCGCCCGCAACAGCAATCGGTCCGCTCGCATCGCCGCCCGAAATCAGCCCGGTATAGGGCGCCTCCACCCCCTGTTGCCGCAGGATCAAATCGCCAGCGCCAGCGGGCCAAGCCACCTCGACAGCATCTGTCCCCGCGGGGACAGATCCGGTCAGCACGATGTCGGTGATGCGTGCAAGTTCCGGATTGGACACCTCCGGAACATTCACGTCGTCGATGGCCATTGGCACCGCCGCACCGGCCGCCGTCACGAGCGGGACAGTGTTCAACACCTCGACAAGATCCGGAACGCGCGCCGCAACCTCAGCACCGCCCAACGCACGCAACACATCATAGTCAGCTGCGTTCTCGGCATTGTTCGTATCGGTCACGACATCCAAGTCGATCCCGGACAGCTGCGCCTCGACATTCACGCGCAACGCGACCTGCACTGTGCCGTCTGCCACGGTCAGATCTGCAATCGTCGGCACAACCTCGTGTGCGGCGGACATGCTGGCCCACATGCCACAGCAAAGAGTTGACAACACCGCCCAAAGCCGCAGCTTCAAGGACAGTAGAACAAAGGCAGTCTTCATGTTTCTCACCCGATTGATCGCATCGCTTTGGTGCGCCATCTGCGCCGCAAGCGCAACCGCCCATGAGTTCTGGATCGAACCCGAAAACTTTCAATTGCCCCCCTCGGCGCAAATTGTGGCGCGGCTGAAGAACGGCGAAGAATTTGAGGGCGTGAACCTCGCTTATTTCGAACGGCGGATTGAACGGTTTGATGTTGTGGTCGGCGACACCATACGCCCGGTTCAGGCGCGGATGGGCGATAACCCGGCCCTTGACGTGCCAGGGCCCGTGGGTGGGCTTGTCGTCGTGGTGCACGAAACCAAGCCATCACTTCTGACCTACCGGGATTGGGCGAAGTTCCAGAAATTCGCCAAGCACAAGGATTTCCCGGACATTGCGGACCGCCACACGGCCAACGGGTTCCCAGAACCGCCGTTCAAGGAACGCTACACACGCCACGCCAAGGCACTGGTCGCTGTCGGTGAAGGCGTCGGCCTCGACCGCGCGCTGGGTCTGAAGACCGAATTCATCGCGCTGACAAACCCCTATGCCCCGGAGTTCGATGGCACCATGCAGGTGCAACTCACTCTGGACGGTGAGATCCGGACAGACGCGCAAGTGGAAGTCTTCGACCGCGCACCCAATGACAGCGTCACCATCACCCTGCACCGCACCGACGACACTGGCATTGCAGCAATCCCTGTGACAGCCGGACATGACTACCTGTTCGACGCAGTCGCCATTGCGCCCACAACGGATGGCACGACCGACGCCGTGTGGGACACCTATTGGGCCGCGCTCACCTTTGGCGTGCCGGAGTAACGGGCGCCCTTGCCTCTTGCCGCCGGCAGCGGCACAACACCGCCATGACGCAAACGCCTGACATTCTGTGCATCGGATCGGTCCTGTGGGACGTGATTGGGCGCGCGCCACTGGCGATGCGACAGGGATCTGACGTGCCGGGGCGGATCACGCGGCTGCCCGGCGGTGTCGCCATGAACATTGCCATGACGCTCGCGCGCTTCGGTCTAACGCCTGCGCTGCTCACGGCCATTGGCCGCGATGCCGAAGGGGACGAATTGGTCGCCGCCTGCACCGCGCGGGGCATGATCACCGACACTGTCTACCGCTCTGAGGACTTGCCAACGGACCAGTACATGGCCGTCGAGGGCGCGAACGGCTTGATCGCCGCCATTGCCGACGCCCATTCATTGGAAAGCGCGGGCGCCAAGATCCTGCGCCCTTTGACAAACGGCACAATCGCCACGCCGGAGGCGCCCTATGGCGGGCTGGCTGCGCTGGATGGGAACCTGACGCTCGATCTGCTGAACAAGATCGCCACCAGCCCTGTTCTTTCGCATGCGGATCTGCGCGTGGCGCCTGCCTCGCCAGGCAAGGCGGAACGGCTTGGTCCGTTTCTCAACCACAGCCGCGGCACGCTTTACGTGAACCTCGAAGAGGCCGGGCTGCTGTGCCAGCGCGGCTTTGACAACTCAGTCGAGGCCGCTGACGGTCTGCTCGCACGCGGGGCGGCGCGGGTGCTGGTGACGGATGGCGGCAAGACCGCGACCGAAGGGTCGGCGGACGGGCTGGTCAGCGAAACGCCCCCGCAGGTCCTTGTCACCCGCATCACCGGTGCGGGCGACACGTTCATGGCCGCACATATTGCGGCCGAGGTGCGCGGAGCCAACCGCTCTGACGCCCTGCACGCCGCACTTGAGGCGGCCGCCATCTACGTTTCAGGAAAGACGCCCACATGACGCTCTTCACCCCTTCGCCCGAAGTTGCAGCAGCACTAAGTAACGGCACACCCGTGGTCGCGCTGGAAAGCACGATCATCACCCACGGCATGCCCTATCCTCAAAACCTTGAGGTCGCGCGGCAGGTCGAGGGTGACATCCGCGCGGGCGGCGCCGTGCCAGCCACCATGGCCGTGATCGACGGCGTGCTGCACGCGGGCCTCACGGACACGCAGCTTGAAGGTCTGGCGCAGTCCAAAAACGTGGCCAAACTCAGCCGCGCCGACATGGCGGTGTGCATCGCGGGGGGCGGAACAGGGGCGACAACGGTGGCGGCCACGATGATCGCTGCACGCCTCGCTGGTATCTCCGTCTTTGCCACCGGCGGCATCGGCGGCGTGCACAAGGGGGCCGAACACAGCTTTGACATCTCCGCCGACCTGCTGGAACTGGCGCAAACCCCCGTCACCGTGGTTGCGGCGGGGGCCAAGGCGATCCTCGACATTCCCAAGACGCTGGAAGTGCTGGAAACCCAGGGCGTGCCGGTCATCGCCTATGGTCAGGACGACATGCCCGCCTTCTGGTCGCGCAGCGCAGGCATCCTTGCCCCGTTGCGCATGGACACCGCCGCCGCCATCGCTGCGGCCCATGTCCAGCGCAGCGCCATGGGCCTGCCCGGCGGACAGCTGGTGGTGAACCCGATCCCGGAAGCGGACGAGATTGATCGCGCGACCCTCGCACCGATCATCGCGCAGGCCACGCGGGATGCCGATGCGCATGGGATCAGCGGCAAGGGTGTGACACCCTACCTGCTGCAACGCATCTTTGAATTGACGGACGGGCGCTCGCTGACCGCGAATATCGCGCTTGTCCGCAACAATGGCCGGCTCGCCGCGCAAATCGCCGCCGAATTGGGCACGCAAACGAGCGATGCCTGAACAAAGGGCACAAAGCATTGTAGTGCCCGAACCGTTGCCTTACGTAACCTGTGAAGAAGTGCCGGGACCACGATGAATACCCCATTTGATCCAGAAACACCCAGGCGCCCCGGCCTGTTTTCCAGGCTGCGGGCGTCTTTCCTGACCGGCATTGTCGTCATCGCCCCCGTGGGATTAACGGTCTGGCTGATCTGGACGGTGATCGGTTGGGTCGATGGATTCGTCTGGCCGCTCGTGCCAGCTGCGTGGCAACCGGATTCCATCGTCAATTTCTGGCTGAACAACCCGCGTTTCATCGACCAGAACGGGGTTCGTGTGCCCAATCCGGACTGGATTCATGTAAACGTGCGCGGCGTGGGCGTGATCGTCTTTTTGCTGTTCACCATCTTCGTGGGCTGGATCGCCAAGGGGTTCATCGGGCGGTCCCTGATCCGCTGGGCCGAAAGCCTGGTGGAGCGGACGCCGGTCGTGCGGTCGATCTATTCCGGGATCAAGCAGATCTCCGAGACGATCTTTGCCCAATCCGAACGATCCTTCGAAAAAGCGTGCCTGATCGAGTATCCGCGCAAGGGCATCTGGGCCATCGGCTTTATCTCGACCACAGCCAAGGGCGAAGTGAGCGACCGGGCGGGCAGTACGGGCGCGCTGCTCAGCATCTTTGTGCCCACGACGCCGAACCCGACGTCCGGTTTCCTGCTTTTCTTTCCGGCAGAAGACGTCATCGAATTGGACATGTCAGTCGAGGATGCGGCAAAGCTGGTGATCTCGGCGGGCCTTGTGTATCCGAACGGCAAGGACCCGACCAAACCGCCGTCGTGACAAAACGAGACTGTGCCGCAAAAATCCGTGTCGGAATTTGGCGTTTAGCTGAACATGTCGCGCAGATTGATGCTGTCGCAGGTGCCGACCCGATCAAAATGCGTGTCCAGAAACTGCTGTGCCGCCCGCGCACCTGCGTCGCGCAACCGCCCCATGACAAAGCCATTTGGCACAACCTTGGTTGCCACGCTCAGATCGTTCATCAGCGCATCATCAGCGATCATATGCATGTTGATCCGCCGCATCTGGCCCTCTTCGATCGTGCCCTCATCAATCAGTCGTTTCACAAATGAGATCGCCCGCATCTCGCGCAATAGTGACGAGTTAAAGCTGATCTCGTTGATCCGGTTCTGGATCTGTTGCGGCGTGCGCGGCAGGTGTTCGCGTTCCAGCGGGTTGATGTTGATGACCACGATGTCATCCGGCAGCGACGTATCAAAGAGCGGGAAAAGTGCGGGATTGCCGGTATAGCCGCCGTCCCAGAACTCCTCCTCCTGTCCGGTCTCATCATCGTGGACCACAACGGCCTGAAACAGCGTCGGCAGACAGGCCGATGCCATGATGACGTCCGGTGTCACCTCTGCCTGTCTGAACACGCGCAGCTTGCCGTTGCGCACGCGCGTGGCGTTGATGAAAAGCTGCGGGCCGTCATCGCAGCACACTTTCTCCATGTTGAACTTGGACACGATATCGGTGAGTGGATTGCGGTAGAAGGGACCGAAAGAATAGGGCGACACCATGCGCCCCACCGCATCGCCAATGGCGTAAGGCAGCGAGTATTCCAGCGCCTGGGACACTTGAGCGGGCCCAAAGGGTGCCATCCACGTCGCCATGCGCATGTCCTGTACCCCCGCCACCTGGTCCCACAACCAGTCGAGGTTGGCGCGCGCGTCCGTCTCACCCCCGAGCGCGAGGCCCGCCTTGATGGCAGCACCGTTAAGCGCGCCTGCAGATGTGCCGGACACGCCCGCAATCTCGATCCGGTCATCGGCCAGGAGCACATCGAGCGCACCCCAGGTGAAAGCGCCATGCGCTCCGCCCCCTTGCAGGGCCACGTTGATCTTCTTGCGCGTCATGGGTTGACCTCTGGTCTGGGTGGAGAGTCCTGGAGCCTCCGGCGGCGGTTTACTCGGCGAAATGAAGATGGATCACAGCGCGGTCCAGCCGCCGTCCACGCTGATTGTTGTGCCGGTGATCTGATCTGCAGCGGGCGAGCAGAGGAAAACTGCAGTGCCGCCCATCTGTTCGGTCGTGGCGAATTCCTTCGAAGGCTGACGCTTGAGCATGACGTTCTTGATCACCTCTTCGCGGCCCATGTCGTATTCCTTCATCGTGTCGGGGATCTGGCTTTCGACCAGTGGGGTCAGCACGTAGCCCGGGCAGATCGCGTTGGCGGTGATCGGTTCCTCTGCCGTCTCGAGCGCGGTTGTCTTGGTCAGGCCGACAATGCC
Organism: Tateyamaria omphalii; assembly: GCF_001969365.1. Taxonomy (NCBI): domain Bacteria; kingdom Pseudomonadati; phylum Pseudomonadota; class Alphaproteobacteria; order Rhodobacterales; family Roseobacteraceae; genus Tateyamaria; species Tateyamaria omphalii. Next base: position 1,533,955 of record NZ_CP019312.1, read on the forward strand.
GTGCTTGGCCGCGATATAGGCCGACTTGTAAGGCGAGGCCGTCAGACCGTGGGCGGAGGAGACGTTGATGACGCGGCCCCAACCCGCATCCCGCATCATCGGCAGTGCCGCCGCTGTGGTGTGGAAGGCGGAGCTGAGGTTGATGGCAATGATGGCGTCCCATTTGTCGACCGGAAACTCGGGTATGCCGGCCACGTGCTGGATGCCTGCGTTGTTGATGAGGATGTCACAGGCGCCCGCCTGTTCGATCAGCGCACGGCATTCGTCGCCCTTGGACATGTCGGCCTTGATGTAGCGGGCGTTGGTGCCCGTCTTATCCGCGATCTCCTTGGCGATGGCATGATCCTCGTCGCTGTCGGTGAACGAATTCAGCACCACATCCGCCCCGGCGCGCGCCAGTTCCCATGCCATGCCCAGGCCGATGCCCGAGTTCGAGCCCGTGATGACGGACGTCTTGCCGCCCAGTGAGATTTCAAAAGCCATTGCGATGATCCTTTCATCAGAGTTGTGCGCATCCTGTCATGCTGCACCTGCGAAAGGAATGGTTCTGCCCGCGTATCGGTTGCGTACACGCCAAAAAAAACGCCAGCACGAAGCTGGCGTTAAGTTATTGAGGCAGGTTTCATACAGGCAAGAAACCTATCGAGCAGTGGCCTTGTTATACGCAAACCCGCCCGAAGAGTCCAAGCTAAAAGTTTGATAATGCGTAAGTGTCCCCGGGCCGCTATTGTTAACAAAACAAGGGCGATCGAGGATTGTTTACGAAATGAGCAGGCATTTTTTCCAAACCGGACCCAGCAAAAACCGCGCCATGTCGGCGATTCTCGCGGGTCTTGTTGGCCTTGCCGCAATGGCACAAGCAGAGCCACAACATGGCATAGCTATGTATGGAGACCCGGCCCTACCACCGGATTTTGTGGCTCTTCCACACGCGAATCCCGATGCGCCGACAGGCGGTGCCATCACCCTCGCCAATACGGGCAGCTTTGATTCGCTCAATCCCTACATCCAGAAAGGCAACGTGCCCTGGCAGCTGCGCTTTCTCACCCACGAAAGCCTGATGGGCCGCAGCCGCAACGAACCCTTCGCGCTCTATGGCCTGCTGGCCGAATCGATTGAGACAGATCCGGACCGGACCTGGGTCGAATTCACGCTGCGCGAGGAGGCGCGTTTTTCCGACGGCAGCCCGGTAACGGTCGAGGATGTCCTGTGGTCGTACGAAACGTTGGGGACCGAGGGGCACGGGCGCTATCGCAGCCTGTGGACACAAATCGAAACACTGGAACAGACCGGCCCGCGCAGCATCAAGTTCACCTTCAACACCGAGAACCGCGAACTCGCCCTGCTCGCCGGAATGCGCCCCATCCTGCAAAAGGCACAGTGGGAGGGGCAGGATTTCGCAGCCGCCACTATCAATGACGTCCCCATCGGATCCGGCCCCTACGTTGTGAGCGACTACGAAAGCGCGCGGTACGTCACCCTGACCCGCAATCCGGACTACTGGGGTACGGACCTTAACTTTCGCCGCGGCACGTTCAATTTCGACGAAATCACCATAGACTTTTACGGCGATGGCGATGTGGTGCTGGAAGCGTTCAAGGCAGGCGAGATTTCGGCCTGGCGCGAGTTCAACGCCGAGACATGGAACAGCGAATACGATTTCCCGCGCGTGCAGTCCGGCGATGTTGTCAAAACCGAGGTGGAGCACCAAAAGCCGTCAGGCATCACCGGCTTCGTGATGAACACCCGCCGCGCGCCCTTTGACGACTGGCGGGTGCGCGAGGCGCTGATCACCGCGTTCAACTTCGAGTACATCAACGACACGCTGACCGGCGGGGCGCAACCGCGCATCACCTCGTACTTCTCGAACTCGCTGCTGGCAATGGAACCGGGTGCCGCCAAGGGGCGCGTGGCCGAACTGCTGGCGCCCTTCAACGGCACGCTGCTGCCCGGGGTGATGGAAGGATACACCCTGCCCGAAAGCGATGGATCGCTGCGCAACCGACAGGGACTGCGCCGCGCCATTGGCCTACTGGAAGAGGCGGGGTGGAGCACGCAAGACGGCAAGATGCGCAATGCCGATGGGCAGGCGATGGCATTTACAATCCTGCTGGACCAGCAACGGACCGAAGACCGCGCTATTGCCAATCTGTACATTCAGGCGCTGGAACAGCTTGGCATCGACGTGAACATCGACCTGGTCGATGGCGCCCAGTTCACCGCGCGCGAGGATTCGTTCGATTTCGACATGACATATTACCGCCGCGCCCTGTCTCTGAGCCCCGGCAACGAACAATGGTTCTACTGGGGCTCCACCGCCGCGGACGAGGAAGGGTCAGCCAACCTCATGGGAGCACAGGACCCGGCAATTGATGCAATGATCACCGCTATGCTGACCGCAACCACCCGCGAAGACAGCATTGCCGCAACACGCGCACTCGACCGGCTGCTGACGGCGGGTCGTTATGTGGTCCCGTTCTGGCAGTTCACCACAGGCCGCATCGCGCATGTGTCAGAGATGAAGCACCCCGACGTGATCCCGATTTATGGCGATGGGCCCGACTGGATGCCCCAGTTCTGGTGGTGGGACGCGAACTAACGGCAAACGGACAGTCAAAATGATCCAGAAACTCTGGGCCGAGGGGCTGGGCACCGCCCTGCTGCTTGTCGGCGTGGTCGGCTCCGGCATCATGGGCGACACATTGGCGGGTGGTAACGTCGGTATTGCACTGCTCGCCAATGCGATTGCCACGGGCTGTATGCTCTATGTGATCATCACGGTTCTGGGGCCGATCTCGGGCGCGCATTTCAACCCGGCGGTGACGCTGGCATTTTGGCTGAGGGGTGAGATCACGGCGCGGCTGGCGCTGCTCTACGTGATGGTGCAGGTGGCGGGCGGCGTGTTGGGGGTCTGGGCCACGCACGCCATGTTTGACCTGCCAATTTTACAGGCATCGACGACGATGCACAGAACCGGACCGGCGCAATGGTGGTCCGAAGGGATCGCCACCTTTGGTCTGCTTTTTGTCATTTTCGGCGGATTGCGCAGCCGTCCGGAGGCGGTGCCAACGCTGGTCGCGCTGTATATTACAGGGGCCTATTGGTTCACCGCCTCGACCAGTTTCGCCAACCCTGCCGTCACCATCGCACGCGGATTTTCTGATACGTTTGCAGGTATTTACCCCGGTCACGCGCCTGCATTCATTGTGATTCAACTGGTGGCTGTGGGTATCGCACACGCGACCTTACGTCGGCTGTTCGCGGTCAAAGGTTGATCTGTCAAGAAAATGCAATATTGTGTGCGCAGTGGTGGATGTCTGGCCCGCTGTGGGAGGCGGAAGCGGACACGCGTTCAGCACATCGGACAAGCCGCAACCTCGGGGGTACGCATGAACTGGAATGATCTGACCCGCAACTGGGCGGAAAACTATTGTGCGCTCCGCCAGGAATTCCCCAAACTCGAACCCAGCGCGATGCCGTTTCTCAAAGCGGATCAAGACCGGTTCGAAAGCTATCTTGCCGCAACGCATGATATGTCTCTGAAAGAGGCGCAAGAGGCGTTTGACGCTTTCCTATCCCGGCACGCCAAAGCGCTGCGCACCGCCTGACACGGTCAGGCGAGCGACGTGACCCACAGGATCAGCGCATCCTCATCACTGACCGACACGACATTGTGGCCCATCGTGGCATCATAATAGGCGCTGTCGCCCCGCCGCATATCGACGGGCTCGTAAAACTCGGTATAGAGACGCGCAACACCGGTCAGCACATACAGGAACTCTTCACCGTCGTGCCGCACCCAACCATCGAATTCGTCCATCGACCGCGCGCGCACCCGGGCGCGGTAGGGCAGCATCTGCTTTTTGGTCAGCGTCTCGGCCAGCAACTCATGCTCATACGTGACCGTGGCCTGCGCGTTGCCCTGCCCCGATTGGGTCACAACCATGCGGCCGTTGATCTGCCCCTTTTCCGGCGGCGTGAACAGCTGCGGCACGCTGATCTCAAGCCCCACGGCCAGCTTCTTGAGCGCCTCATAGGTTGGCGACATTTGCCCGTTTTCGATCTTGGACAGGGTCGAGCGCGCCAAACCGGCCTGGCTGGCCGCCTGCTCCAGCGTCCAGTCGCGCGCCTTGCGCAACTCGCGCACGCGCGCGCCCAGATCAAGCGGTTCCGCGGTCTCGTCCCGGCCTGTCGACCGGGCGATCTGGATCAGGGTTTTGGGGTCTTTGCCTTGCATGGCGACCTCTATAGGACGCGTGGTTCAACCATGCAACGCCGCCCTTGCTAAGCGTTGTCCGCAGCACGCCGCTGCCGCCCTGCCCCAACCCGTTCAACATGGCAGCCCATGTGCTCGCCCACGCCGACGCGATACCGGACAAGATCGCGGTGTCGGTTGTTGACGGGCCGCGTGCCGACACGCTGACCTACGGCGCCCTGAAACGCGCCGTCCTGGGCACCGGCGGAGGATTGCTCGCCACAGGCTGCGCGCCCGGCGACATCGTGCTGTTGCGGCTGGGCAATACAATCGACTTTCCCATCGCCTATCTGGGCGCGCTGGCGGTCGGGCTGGTGCCGGTGCCGACCTCTGCCGCGCTGACCGCACCGGAGGTGGCGCAGATTGTCGCCGATCTGCGGCCCCGTCTGATCCTGCGCGATCCCAACGTCGCCTCCGCCCCGGGCGCGCCGGAAATCGGGCCCGCCACATTGGCCGCCCTGCGCAGCCATCCCCCCGCCGACTGGCACATGGGGGATCCCAACCGTCTGGGATACATCATCTACACCTCCGGCACCTCCGGCCAGCCACGCGCCGTCGCCCACGCCCACCGCGCCATCTGGGCACGCCAGATGATGCACGAGGGCTGGTACGGGCTGCGCCCCGATGACGCGCTGATGCATGCGGGCGCGTTCAACTGGACCTACACGTTGGGCACCGGGCTGATGGACCCGTGGTCCGTCGGGGCAACGGCGCTGATCCCCGCGCCCGGCACGGCACCGGAGGCCCTTGCCAGCCTGATGGCGCAACACGGCGCCACGATTTTTGCAGCAGCCCCAGGTGTTTACCGCCAGATGCTCGCACATGGCGATATGCCGGACCTGCCCCGCCTGCGCCACGGACTCAGCGCCGGGGAAAAGCTGCCGGACAACACGCTGACCACCTGGCGCAGCGCCACCGGCACCGACATCTTCGAAGCCTACGGGATGTCGGAATGCTCCACCTTCATCTCCTCCAGCCCCGCGCATCCCGCCAAACCCGGCGCGCTCGGGCAACCGCAAGCGGGGCGGCATATCGCCATTCTCTCCGATGGCGCACCCACGCGGCGTGGCACCGCGGGCACCATCGTCGTCCATCGCTCGGACCCCGGGCTGATGCGGGAATACCTGAACGCGCCCGAAGACACCGCCGCCCGGTTCAGGGGCGACTGGTTCCTCACCGGCGACATGGGCGTCATGGATGACGACGGGCAGATCACCTACTTGGGACGCGACGACGACATGATGAACGCAGGCGGCTACCGCGTCTCTCCGATCGAGGTTGAGGCAGCACTCGCCGACGCCCCCGGTATCACGGGGGTTGGCGCCACGCAGATTGAGGTTAAGACCGGCGTTTTCATCATCGCGGCCTTCTACACGGCGGCGGCCCCACTGGACGCGGACGGCTTGCGTGCCTATGTCGAGCCGAAGTTGGCGCGGTACAAACAACCCCGCGCCTATGTTCACGTGCCGGTGCTGCCCACGGGCGCAAATGGCAAGCTGGTCCGGCGGCGTCTGCCCCTGTTCTGGCCCAAACAAACGAAAGCCTGACGATGCCAGACCCCATCAAACTCGACATCATGTCCGATCCGATCTGCCCCTGGTGCTATATCGGCAAGGCGCATCTGGACCGCGCGCTTGAGGCGAACCCGGACCACCCGTTTGTGATCGAATGGCACCCCTTTCAGTTGAACCCCGACATGCCGGAAGAAGGGATGGACCGTCGCGCCTATCTCGAAGGCAAGTTCGGCGGTAAGGACGGGGCCGTGAGCGCCTATGCGCCCGTTGTCGAAAACGCCGAAAAGGCCGGGCTCAAGATCGACTTCGAAGGGATGCAACGCACCCCCAACACGATGGACGCGCACCGGCTGATCCACTGGGCAGGGATCGAGGGCAAGCAAACGGCAGCCGTGTCCGCGCTTTTCAAAGCCTATTTCGTCGATGCGCGCGACATCGGCGATCACGAGGTGCTGGCGGATATCGCAGACAGCATCGCCATGGATGCAAGCGTGGTCCTGCGCCTACTCACCTCTGACGCAGACAAAGAGGATATCGCCGCCCGTGACGCCCATAGCCGTCAGATGGGAATCAGCTCTGTCCCGACCTTCATTGTCGCAAATCAACACGCCGTGCCGGGCGCCCAACCGCCCGAGCTTTGGTCAAAGGTCATCCAAGAGCTGCGGCAGGGCGCAGCCTGAGCCACACAAACGATCACAATTTAACCAATTGGTCGGATTTCAACCTTAAGTCGTTGCCAATCCCAATCCGCAACGGCAATGTGCTGCGCAATAGCGTCACATTAGCCGAGCAAAGCCAAGTACACCTTGACCAAACCAGAGGGACAAAGACTGGGCAAGCCAGAGTTCATCGCCCTCATGGCGATGATGTTTGCGACCATTGCGTTTTCTATCGATGCAATGCTGCCGGCCCTGCCTGCAATAGCGAACGACATCGCACCCGGCGGTGTGGCGCAAGCTGCGCTCGTCATGACTTTCTTCGTGATCGGAATGGGCGCTGGCACCTTTTTCACCGGACCACTGTCGGACGCCATCGGACGCAAGCCCGTCGTCTATCTGGGCCTCGCCGTCTATGCGCTGGGGGCCGTGCTCAGCTGGTTGGCGCCCACGCTCGAATTGATGCTCGCCGCGCGGGTGCTGCAGGGTCTGGGCGCGGCCGGTCCGCGCGTGGTGTCTGCTGCGATCATCCGCGACCTGTATTCCGGACGGGCGATGGCCAGCATCCTGTCGCTGACCATGATGGTGTTCCTGCTGGTGCCCGCCATCGCACCGCTTCTGGGCAAGATCATCATGGACGCTGCGGGATGGCGTGCCATTTTCCCGTCTTTCCTGATCTTTGCGCTGGTCCTGCTGGTGTGGTTCGGCGCCCGCGTGTCCGAAACCCTGCCAAGGGAGCACCGCCGCCCCCTGCGCTGGCCACTGATGGTGGACGCCGTGCGCCAGATGTTCGGCAACCGCACAGTCCGCCTGTCGATCTATGTGCAAACCCTGATGTTGACGATCCTGTTCTCCATCCTGACCATGGTGCAACCGATCTTCGAAGTCTCCTTTGACCGGGCAGAGACGTTCCCCATGTGGTTCGGCGCCATTGCGCTGGCCTCGGGCGTATCCAGCCTGCTGAACGCGGCCATCGTCGGCCGCTTCGGCATGCGAAGACTGGTCACATGGGCGCTGACGGCACAGGTGGTGATCTCGACCGTGTTCGTCATGTGGATGGTCACGGACATGCCGGGGCTCTTCTGGTTCTACATCTTCTGGCAGTGGGGTGTGATGTTCCAGGGTGGGCTTACGGTCGCAAATCTCAACGCCATCGCGATGGAGCCGATGGGCCACATCGCGGGCATGGCCGCATCGGTCATAGGCGCCGTGTCCACCGTGCTCGCCGCAGCGTTCGCCTCCCCCATCGGGCTTCTGTTCGACGGCACGCCTATGGCGCTGGTCGCGACGGTTCTGATCGCCTGCATCATCGCATCCGTGCTGATGCAGCAGATGCGCCGGGCGGAAGAGGCAGTCGCCTAAACCGCCTTGGCCTTCTTCTTCTGCGCCACGACCTTCTCTGCCAGATCGCGCGCAATGGCAAAGGCGCCCTTGATCTTGTCGCTGTCCTTGGCCCAATCCCGGCGCACGACGATCTTGTTGTCCTTGACCTTGGCCATACCGCGCTGGTCCTGAATGAACTCGACCAGCCCCTGGGGCGAGGCGAACTTGTCGTTATGGAACTGGATCGTCGCGCCCTTCGGCCCGCCATCCAACTTCGCGATGCCCGCCCGCTTGCACATCGCCTTGATGCGCACGACCAGCATCAGGGTGTTCACCTCCTTGGGCAGTTTGCCGAACCGGTCGATCAACTCGGCGGCAAAGCCCTCAAGCTCAACCTTGGTGGTCAGGTCCGACAAGCGCCGGTAAAGCCCCAGACGGACATCCAGGTCAGGGACGTAGGCTTCGGGGATCAGCACCGGTACGCCCAGATTGATTTGGGGCGCCCATTGCCCGTCATCGTCGGCCAGGCCCTCCATCTCGCCCGCCTTGATCTTGCCAATCGCCTCTTCCAGCATGGATTGGTACAGCTCAAAGCCCACGTCGCGCATCTGGCCCGACTGCTCTTCACCCAGCAGGTTCCCGGCCCCGCGAATATCAAGGTCCTGAGAGGCCAGCGTAAACCCGGCCCCAAGCGTATCAAGCGAGCCCAGCACGCGCAGCCGCTTCTCTGCCGTGGCCGTCAGCTTGGTGCGCGGCTTCGTGGTTAGATAAGCATAGGCCCGCGTCTTCGACCGCCCCACACGGCCCCGGATCTGGTACAGTTGCGCCAGACCGAACATGTCCGCCCGGTGCACCACCATCGTGTTGGCCGTGGGGATATCCAGACCGCTCTCCACAATCGTCGTCGCCAGCAGCACATCGAACTTGCCGTCGTAGAACGCATTCATGCGGTCATCCAACTCGCCCGCCGCCATCTGCCCATGGGCGACAACGTAATTCAGTTCCGGCAGCTGTTCCTTCAGAAACGCCTCGATCTCCGGCAGATCACTGATGCGTGGCACAACGTAAAACGACTGCCCGCCCCGGTAATGCTCGCGCAGCAGCGCCTCGCGAATGGTCACGGCGTCGAACTCGGACACGTAAGTGCGGATCGCCAACCGGTCGACCGGCGGCGTCCCGATGATCGACAGATCGCGCACGCCTGTCAGGCTCAATTGCAAGGTGCGCGGAATGGGCGTCGCCGTCAGCGTCAGCACATGCACATCCGACCGCATCTGCTTCAGCCGCTCCTTGTGCCCCACCCCGAATTTCTGTTCCTCATCAATGACGAGCAGGCCCAGGTTCTGAAACCGCACCCCCTTGGCCAGCAGCGCATGCGTGCCCACCACGATATCCGCCGTGCCCTTCGACATCCCATCGCGCGTGGCAGCGGCATCCTTGGCGCTGACAAAACGGCTCAACTGCCGCACCTCGATTGGAAAACCCCGAAACCGCTCCGCAAAGCTTTTGTAGTGCTGCCGCGCCAACAGCGTCGTGGGCGCGATCACCGCAACCTGCACACCTGACATCGCCGCGACAAAGGCCGCGCGCATCGCGACCTCGGTCTTGCCAAAGCCAACGTCGCCACAGATCAGCCGGTCCATCGGCTGGCCCGCGGTCAGATCGTCCATCACGGCAGCGATGGCGTTCAGTTGATCATCCGTCTCCTGATAGGGAAAGCGCGCCGAAAACGCGTCCCACATCCCCGGCGGAGGCTCCAGAATGGGCGCCTTGCGCAGCGCGCGCTCGGCGGCAATGCGAATGAGCCGATCCGCCATCTCGCGAATGCGCTCTTTCAGCTTCGCCTTCTTGGCCTGCCACGCGCCGCCGCCCAGGCGGTCCAGCAACCCCTCCTCATGCCCGTACCTGGACAACAACTCGATATTCTCGACCGGCAAATAAAGCTTCGAGCGTTCCGCATATTCCAGCAGCAGGCACTCATGCGCCGCCCCAGCGGCGGTAACGACCTCCATCCCCTGATAGCGGCCAATGCCGTGATCGACATGCACGACCAGATCCCCCGGCGACAGCGACTGCGTCTCGGTCAGAAAGTTCTCCGCCCGCCGCTTCTTCTTCGGCTGCCGAATGAGGCGATCACCCAGCACATCCTGCTCCGAGATCACAGTCAGGCCGGGCGCCTCGAACCCATGCTCCAGCGCCCAGACTGCCAGGTGCAGACCCCGCTTGCCGACGCGCGTGGCATTCGGAATGGGAACGACCTCCGCCAGCCCCTCATCCTCGATCAGTCCGGTCAGGCGTTCGCGCGCACCCTCGGAATAGCTCGCGATAACAACCGGTCCATCCGCCATCTTCGCCTTAACATGGCTCGCCAAGGCCCCGAAAAGGCTGATGGATTCCTGTTGTCGCTCGGGCGAAAAGTTGCGCCCGATCCGTCCACCCGCATCCGTGACGCCGGGGCCCGTCGCCTGCGGCAACTGCGCAAAGGACAACACGCGAAAGCCCTCAACCGCCGCCTCCCACGCCGCATCGTCCAGATACAGCCCGGCCGGGGCCGCAGGCTTGTAGACCGAGTCCATCTTTGACCGGTTCTGCATCGCCATCCGCCGCGTCTCGTACTGGTCCTCGATGCTCTCCCACCGCGCCAACCGCGATGGTGTGACCTGATCATCCAGCGTAATGGTCGCGCCGGGCAGGTAGTCAAACAGCGTATCAAGCCCATCATGGAACAGCGGCAGCCAATGCTCCGCCCCCTGATGCTTGCGCCCCGCACTTACCGCCTCATACAGCGGATCGTCAGTGCCCGCCGCCCCAAACTCCAGGCGGTAATTCTGCCGAAACCGCGTCACCGCCGCCTCATCCAGGATCACCTCGGACACCGGCGCCAGTTCGATCACATCCAGCTTTTCCGTCGTCCGCTGCGTCGCCGGGTCAAAGCGGCGCGCACCGTCCAGCACATCGCCAAACAGATCCAGACGCACAGGGCCCAGATCACCCGGTGGGTAAATATCAATGATCCCCCCGCGAATGGCATAATCGCCCGGTTCTATCACCGTCGGGCTCTGCACAAAGCCCATACGGACAAGGAAATTCCGCAGCGCACCCTCGTCCACCCGGCTGCCGACAGTGGCCGAAAACGCCGCCTCGCGCAGCAGATCCCGCGCAGGCACCCGCTGTGTCGCCGCATTCAGCGTGGTCAGCAGGATGAACCGCTCCGGCATCCCATGCACCAACGCGGCCAAGGTCGCCATCCGCTGGGCCGAAATATCAGCGTTCGGAGATACGCGGTCGTATGGCAGGCAATCCCAACCCGGAAACACAAGTACCGGCATGTCGGGCACAAAGAACCTCAAGGCCGCCTGCATGGCCGCCAGCCGCTTGTCATCGCGCGCCACATGGCAGACGGGACCACCCTTGGCGACTTCGTCAAGGATCAGCCGCGCGTCAAACCCCTCGGGCGCGCCGGATACGGTGATGTGTTGGGCGTTGGGCATGGATCAGCAGATGTTCGGGGACCAAGGACGCGTAACTTGGCGTTTTCGCCCCGACTGTCAACCGGCGAAGGGCCCGACAGCCAGGTTTTGATACATCCCCCACAGCGCGGTGATAAAAATCGACACCATCCCGATGGCCTGCACGATGGTGCGGTGCCGGGTCAGGCGGCGCCACAACGCCTCGCCGGTCGCGTCCTCGTCCCGGATCAGCCGCGCGGTGGACAGGTTCAGCGCGCCCACGATGCTCATGGGAAAGCCCAGCAAAAACACGGCCTGCGCAAACTCCACGCCATAGACAAAGCCCAGCAGGATCAGCCCAGTCATCAGAAAACAGGCAATGCCCAGCAGCCACAGCCCCGAAACCGCGCCAATGTAAAGCAGCCGGTTGGTGTTGATGCGGATCAAGTCTTCGAGGTCTTCAGCCGCCTGCCCGCCATGGCGCCGCGCCCGCGCCACCATGTCATAGGGCACGCCCAGCACCCAATGGCTGGCCGTCGACCACACCACCGCCAGCGCGATCCAGAACCACAGGTTCGAGAACGAGCGCATGTCGATCAGCTCGAAAATGGTGTCGTACCAGTCCACGCCTGTCCCGTTGCGGCTGCTCTGGGGCCATCTTGCCCCGGTTGGCGTCCCTCTTAGCGCGGGTGCGTTGCGGTGCCTAGGCTTGGCAAGCGCAAAATTCCATGCCACCCATGCACTGTCACTCAAACTGGACACTTTGCCATGCGCCCGACCCAAGCCCCCTTTCCCGCCACACGCCTGCGCCGCACACGGCAAAGCGCCGCGCTGCGCGGCATGGTCCGCCAAAATACTCTAACGGTCGATGATTTCATCTGGCCGGTGTTTGTGCGCGAGGGCGAAGGGATCGAAGAGCCCATCCCCTCCATGCCGGGCGTCATCCGCCGCTCGGTGGACAAGGTGGTCGATGCCGCGCGCGAGGCCGCCGATCTGGGCATCCCCGCCATCTGCATCTTCCCTTACACAGGGCTCGAAGAACGGACCGAGGATTGCGCAGGCGCCTGGGATCCCGACAACCACGCCAACCGCGCCATCCGCGCGATCAAAAAAACGGTGCCAGAGATCGCGATCATGACGGATGTTGCACTCGACACCTACAATATCAACGGCCATGACGGCTTCGTCGAAAACGGCGAGATCGTGAACGACCGCACGGTCGCGGCGCTGGTGAAAATGGCGCTGGCGCAAGCCGAGGCCGGCGCAGACATCATCGGCCCCTCCGACATGATGGACGGGCGCATCGGCGCAATCCGCCACGCGCTCGAAGGCAACGGCCACCAGAACGTGATGATCCTCAGCTACGCCGCCAAATACGCCTCTGCCTTCTACGGCCCGTTCCGCGACGCGGTGGGTGCATCGGGCGCGCTGACAGGGGACAAGAAAACCTACCAGATGGATCCCGGCAACTCGGACGAGGCGCTGCGGCTCATCGAACGCGACCTCAGCGAAGGGGCCGACATGGTCATGGTCAAACCCGGCCTGCCCTATCTCGACATTTGCCGCCGGGTGAAAGACGCATTCGGCGCGCCCACCTTCGCCTACCAGGTGTCCGGCGAATACGCGATGATCAAAGCCGCCAGCGCCAATGGCTGGGTCGACCACGACCGGGTGATGATGGAAAGCCTGATGGCCTTCAAACGCGCAGGTTGCGACGGCATCCTGACCTATTTCGCCCCCGCAGCGGCGCGGATTTTGAACGGCGGATAGCGTGCAAGTGGGCGCTGCGACGGCCCAAGGCTCCACTCATTCGAACCTCAAATGCCGCCCGTTCAGCGGGCAAACGCCCGTCCCGGGCCTTTACTGATCCGCTCCACCGTTTGCCGCTGCGCGAACCATTCCTCATTCTCTGGTTCAAAAAAATCCCGGGGGAGGCCGCAGGCCGGGGGCAGAGCCCCCAAAACCCCGGCAAAAACCTGCGCACTGCATACCCCATAGTGACACACCGCCACAATCGGCGTATATCTGCGCATGAGGCCCGGAGAAACCGGGCACGAACAAGAGCAACACAGGCGGTTCAACATGAAATCGAACGGAATCTCGCGGCGCGCATTCGCCGCAGGGGCGCTTGCTGGCACGGGGCTGCTGGCGGCATGCGGAAACGGCATCGGCAGCCGGGGCGGGTCGCTCATCGACGCCCGCGTCGACGCAACGCTGAACGAAATGTATCGCAGCTACCCCAACACCGTGCAGCTTGCGCAAAAGTCCAACGGCATGCTGGTCATGCCGCTCGTGACCGAGGCGGGCCTGGGCTTTGGCGGCGCCTACGGGCGCGGCGCTTTGCGGGTCAACGACGCGACCATCGACTATTACTCAGTGGTCAAAGGCTCCGGCGGGCTGCAAATCGGCGCGCAGCAATACGCCCACGTCCTCTTCTTCATGACCGAAGAGGCGTTGAGCGAGTTCCGCCGCAGCCCCGGCTGGGCGGCAGGCGCCGACCTGGAATACGTCGTGTCGGACGAAGGCGACAGCGTTGCCGCAGACACGACGACCGCACTTTCACCGGTCTTGGCCGCCGTCTTCGCCCGCGCGGGCCTGCGCATCGGCGCCACACTCGAAGGCACCAAATACACGCGGATCATCCCCTAATTCCGGGTCGGTGGGTGGGCGATCCAGCCTTGCTGGGAGCGCACCCACCGACATCCCTCACCCCATACTGCGCAGCCGCTTGAACAGGCTGGACGTATCCCAGCGACCGCCCCCCATCTTCTGCACATCCTTGTAAAACTGATCGACCAGCGCCGTCACCGGCAGGCTCGCGCCGTTCTCATCCGCAGTGTCCAGGCAAATCCCCAGATCCTTGCGCATCCAGTCGGTGGCAAAGCCGTGCTCGAAATGATCGTCCAGCATCGTCTCGTACCGGTTTGACATCTGCCACGACCCCGCAGCGCCCTGCGAAATCACCTCGACCACCGCACGACCATCCAAACCGGCCTTCTCCGCAAAATGCAGCGCCTCCGACAGCCCCTGCACGACACCGGCAATGGCAATCTGGTTGCACATCTTGGTCATCTGACCCGCACCGCTCTCGCCAATCCGGCGGCACAGCTTGGCATAGGCGGCCATGATCGGCTCGGCCCGCGCGTAAGCCCCCTGATCGCCCCCGCACATGATGGACAGGGCACCATTCTCGGCCCCCGCCTGCCCGCCCGAGATCGGCGCATCCACAAAACTGATCTGTGCGGCATCGGCGGCCGCATACAGCTCCGCCGTCACCTTCGCGGACACGGTCGTGTGATCGACAAACACGGTGCCGCTGCCCATCCCGGCAAAGGCGCCGTCCTCTCCCAAACACACCGACCGCAAATCGTCGTCATTGCCCACACAGGCCATGACGAAATCCGCCCCCTCGGCGGCCGCCCGCGGGGTTCGCGCCATGGCCCCGCCATGGTCGCTGACCCAATCCTGCGCCTTGGCCGCCGTGCGGTTGTACACCGTCACCTCATGGCTCGCCTTCAGCAGATGCCCCGCCATCGGCGCACCCATCACGCCCATCCCCAAAAACGCCAGCTTCGCCATGCCAGGATCCCTCACCTTGTTTTGCGCAGCCGGTGGCTTGCGCTTCCGTCCCCGCCTACCTAACAGTCATGGCCCAAGGGTCAACGCGGACGGCAAGGACAGACGGAATGGCAGTGGTGTTTCAATGGCTGGTCCGGCTCACGGCGGCACTGATCGTGCTGGCCGTTCTGGCGGTGGGCATGGTCTACTACCTCGCCTCCCGCTCGCTGCCCAACTACGACGCGCGGGTGCGCGTGCCCGCCATCTCGGCACCGGTCGAGATCGTGCGCGACAACGCCAACGTGCCGCATATCTTCGGCCAGACGGACAGGGATGTGTTCCACGGTCTGGGCTTTGCCCACGCGCAGGACCGGCTCTGGCAAATGATGATGCTGCGCCGCACGGCCCAGGGGCGGCTGAGCGAGCTTTTCGGCACCACCACCGTCGATATCGACAGCTTCATCCGCCGCCTCGACATCTACCGGCTCTCGGTCCAATCGGTAGACGCCCAAGACGCCGACACCCGCGCCGCGCTTGAGGCCTACGCCTCTGGCGTCAATGCCCGCCTCGACCAGATCAACGCCGAGGCACTGGGGCGCGGCGCGCCAGAAATGTTCCTCTTCAACACGCCCCTCGCCCCGTGGCGACCCGCCGACAGCATTGCCGTCGCGAAACTCATGGGTCTTCAACTCTCCGGCCACCTGAGCGAGGAAGTGCTGCGCGCCCGCATGTCGCTGGCCCTCGATGACCCCGCACGGCTCGCCGACATCCTTCCGGACGTGCCGGGCGACGGCATCGCCAGCCTGCCCGAATACGCGACACTCGTGCCCGGCACGACACCCGACTTTGCTGCAACCGAACCCGACCCGCACCCGCTCTCCCCCTTTCGCCCGCGCGGCTTTGCGGGTGCCTCCAACGCCTGGGCCGCCGCCGCCATACGCTCCGCCTCGGGCGGCACGCTGCTGGCCAACGACCCGCATCTGGGATTCTCTGCACCCGCCATCTGGTATCTCGCCCGGCTGGAGCTTCAGACCGGCGGCGTCATCGGCGGCACCATCCCCGGCATGCCCGTGGTCCTCACGGGCCGCTCCGACCGGCTCGGCTGGGGGCTGACGACGGCCTATGTCGACGATCAGGACGTGTTCATCGAGGAACTGAACCCCGACAATACCGGCCAATACCGCACCCCCACAGGCTGGAAGGATTTCGAGACGCGCGATTCCATCCTGCAGATCGCGGATCAGGATCCAGTCACGCTCACCCTGCGCTGGACCGACAACGGCCCCGTGCTGCCGGGCAGCGTCCGCAATCTGGGCGCCGTGACACCGCCGGGCCACGTGGCCGCACTCAGCTGGACCGTGCTCAGCCCCAATGACACCTCGCTCAGCGCTGCCCTGGGCATCATGAAGGCGCAAAACGTCGCCGAGGCGATCATCGTAGGCGAAGACTACATCGCCCCGGCCCAGAACATCACGCTGGTGGACCGCAGTTCCATCGCCATGAAGACCATCGGCGCGGTGCCGAACAGGAACTCCGCGCATCAAAGCCAGGGGCGGCTGCCCTCGCTCGGATACCGGGCCGAAAACCGCTGGCAGGGGCGCATGCCCTACGCCTCGAACCCTGGCTTCGTCTCGCCCATCGGCGGCATTCTCGGCAACACCAACAACAAGACGGTGGACCGCCCCTTCCCCAACCACATCAGCTTCACCTGGGGCGACACACAGCGCGTGCAGCGCTGGCGCAGGCTCATGCAGGCGCGCGAGGTCCATACCCGCGACAGCTTTATCGAGGCGCAGCTCGACACTGTCAGCTTCACCGCCCGCTCGCTTCTGCCTCTGATCGGGGCAGAACTGTGGTTCACGGGCGAAGCCGCACCCACAGGCACCCCCGAACGCCAACGCCAACGCGCGCTCGCGCTGCTCGCCGAATGGAATGGCGAGATGAACGAACACTGGCCCGAACCGCTGATCTACGCCGCCTGGATCCGCAAGCTGCAGGACAGGCTGATCCGGGACGAGCTGGGCCCTATGGCCGACACACTGACGCATCCAGAGCCTCTGTTCATCGAACGCGCGTTCCGGGATGTGGACGGCGCAAGCATCTGGTGCGACGTGCGGCAGTCGGCACCGATTGAAACCTGCCCCGACATGGCGCGCCTCGCGCTCGACGACGCCCTGCTCGAGATCAACGAGACCTGGGGCACGCAACTGGAATCGCTGCGCTGGGGCGACGCGCATCAGGCCACCCATGACCATCAGGTGCTGGGTACGGTGCCGATCCTGCGCTACTTCGTCAACATCCGGCAAAGCACGTCGGGCGGCGACAACACGCTCCTGCGCGGACTGACCCGGGGCACCGGACCCGACCCGTTCCACAACGTGCACGGCGCAGGCTACCGGGGCGTCTACGACTTTGCTGACCCGAACTCCTCGGTCTTCGTGATCTCCACGGGTCAATCCGGCCACTTCCTGTCGCGCCACTACGATGATCTGGCGCAGCTCTGGCGGCGCGGCGAATACATCCCCATGTCGCTTGACGAAGGGCTGGCACGGGCCGCTGCCGTGGGCATCACACGGCTCGAACCGCTGCGATGACCCCGCCCTTCATTGTTCCAAAAATATGCACGTCCACGGCGGCCACCCCGTGACCACGATCCTTTTCAACAAACCCTACGGCGTGCTGTCGCAATTCACCGACACAGGCACCGCAGGCTCCCCCGCCCCACGCTGTCCAACTACATCGACCTGCCCGGCGTCTACGCCGCAGGGCGGCTCGACCGCGACAGCGAGGGGCTCATGGTCCTGACCAGCGACGGCAAACTGCAAGCCCAGATCGCGCACCCGAAATACAAGGCGCCCAAAACCTACTGGGCGCAGGTCGAGGGTACGATCACCGACACGGCCCTCACCCAACTGCGCAAGGGTGTCACTCTCAAGGACGGCCCCACCAAACCCGCCAGGGCGCAGGCCATCGCAGTACCAAGGATCTGGGACCGCGACCCGCCCATCCGGGTGCGCAAATCCATCCCCGACAGCTGGCTCGAACTCACCCTCACCGAGGGACGCAACCGGCAAGTGCGGCGGATGACGGCCCATGTGGGCTTCCCCACGCTGCGCCTCATCCGGGTGCAGATCGGGGACTGGCGCCTGGGCGATCTTGCACCTGGGGCATGGCGCCCGGCCTAGGGACTTGGCAGCGGACCAGCCTCTCGCTTAGTCTGATGACATTTCCAGATTGAGCCTTTCGATGAAACGCATTGCTTTTTTGCTTGTTTGCCTGGCCTGCGGTGCGGCAGGGTTCGCGGCCAAATCGCTTCTCGAAAACGAAGACATCGCGCGCGCCCTGCGGGACGCGGCGCCCACAATCGCCGCTTTGGCTCTGGCCGTGCTTCTGCTGCTGGGGTGTCTGCTCTTTCTTGCCAACGCGTTGCTCAAACGCTGGCTTCGCAAGCGCGGCGTAGAGCCGACCATGGACAACGAGGAGATGGTGACCGCTCTGGTCGATCACTTCACGACGCCCGACGGCGTCGCCCATCCCACCCCGGAAAACCGCCGGACCACGGCACTGGTCAATCTTGGCTTGCTCCTCGTCCGGCGCGGCGCGAGCGAACTTTACTTCCGGATCACCGTCGCAGTCGTGGCGGGTCTTGCCGGGGCGGCTGGTCTTTATCTCACATATGAATTGAACAAGCTGACACAGGAGCAGAACCGCCGCATCGTGCTGCAAACCGACGCCGACATCGCGCAAAGCGTCCTGCTGGAATCGACCCGCCGCGCCGCGCTGTCCGATGATCTTCGCATCGTTCTGGACGCGTCCGTCACGATCCGGCAGGACGCGTCGCAGACCTGCAAGCCCAACAGCGCAAATGTCGCCTGCTGGACCCCCAGTTCCAGGGAGCAAGGGGCGAAACTCCACTTCCTCAGCCAACCGCTATTCGATCAGGTCAGCCGCTTTGCGAGACAAAGCACACCTTACCGGATCGCCGTCTCATCGGCATCGCCGCTGGACTTCGAATTGCCGTTGCGCGACCAGTTTCGGTTTCCACTGCTCAGCCCTGAACGCGGGCGCCTGTTGCAGGCACTTGTCGCGCAAGACGCCTATGTTGGCGACATTGATTTTACATATGCGCAACTGACGGCGAGCGATTTGCGAGAGGCAGATCTGTCAGATGCCAACCTCAGATACGCGGATTTCGAAAACGCCGATCTGAGAGATGCCTTCCTCATGCGCACAACGTTCGTCGAAGCAAACCTGCAAAACGCCAATCTCAGCAACAGCAAGGGTCAGGGGCTCAACTTTACCCGCGCGAACTTGAACGGTGCGTCCTTGAACGCAGCGGAACTGGCGCAGCCGATTTTCCCGGATGCCACCATGATCGCAGCGGATCTTTTTGGCGCAGACATTGCAGGCGCCTCCTTCATGCGCGTCGATTTCACAAGATCCGATCTTGGCAGGCTCAGAACCAAAGGCAGCACATTCAGCTTGGCAAATCTCCAAGAGGTCAAGTTCAACAACAGCGTTATCGACGCCTCGACCTTTACATCGGTAAATTTCTTCCGTGCGCACCTGTATCAAAGCATCCTGAATGACGTTGACGTGTCCCGGTCCAATTTTCGCGATGCCAACCTGACCGAAGCGAAGTTGAACGACGTTCAGGTCACGGCTGCCGATTTCACCGGCGCGACGTTTGAAGGATTGCGCGCCCCACTCGTATGGGCCTGGCGCGACCAACCGCCAATCGGCTGGCCTGACGACATTCCACTGACCCTTTGCGATTATGTCGATGGGGTACTAAATCGCGCGTTCCGGCCCGACGATTGCGGTTAGACGCACATGCCCGCCATCACAGCCCGTCGAACCGCGCCTTCTGGATCGCGGTCCAGCGCACGTCGAACTCGAACCCGTCCTCGCCCTGCCGTTCGGCCTGCACCACGTCCTGCTCAAACAGCCATGCGCGCTTGCGCCCCTCGGCGTAGGGCAGCAAAAACGTCTCGTCGCTCACCGCCCCCTGCAAGGTCGCTGCCACATCGCCCAGCAGCGCCTCGATCCCCTCGCCCGTGATCGCCGACATGGCAAAGACATCGTCGTCCCGGTCCGCCCGCGCGCGCGCCGCATCGGCCTCGTCCTCGGGCAAAAGGTCAATCTTGTTCCACACCTCGACCATCTCGCGGCCCTCGCCCACGCCCAGATCGGTCAGAATAGCGCGCACATCCGCGGCCTGCGCTTCGGTCTCCGGGTGCGAAATATCGCGCACATGCAAAATGACATCTGCCGCCAGCACCTCTTCCAGCGTCGCCCGAAACGACGCCACCAATTCCGTCGGCAGGTCCGAGATAAAGCCGACCGTGTCCGACAGGATCACCTCCGGCCCGTCCTCCAGCTCGACCCGGCGCATGGTCGGATCCAGCGTGGCAAAAAGCATGTCCTTGGCCATCACATCCGCCCCCGTCAGGCGGTTGAACAGCGTGGATTTGCCGGCGTTGGTGTACCCCACCAGGGCCACGATCGGATAGGGCACCTTGGCGCGCGCCGCCCGGTGCAGGGTGCGCGTCTTGACCACCTTGTCCAACTGCCGGCGCAAGCGCACCAATTGCGTGTCGATGGCCCGGCGGTCGGCCTCGATCTGCGTTTCGCCGGGACCGCCGACAAAACCTAAACCGCCGCGCTGGCGTTCCAGGTGGGTCCAGGCCCGCACCAGCCGCGTGCGCTGATAACTCAGCGCCGCCATCTCGACCTGCAACACCCCCTCGCGGGTGGCGGCACGGTCGCTGAAAATCTCCAGGATCAGGCCGGTCCGGTCCAGCAATTTGACCTTCCACGCCTTCTCAAGGTTGCGCTGCTGCACCGGGGTCACCGGCCCGTCGATCAGGACCAACTCGACCTCCGCATCGTGCAACCGCGTCGCCAGTTCCTCGATCTTGCCCGACCCGAACAGCAGCCCCGCACGCACCCGCGGCAGGGGCACGATCTCACTGCCCACGACCTCAAGTTCGGGCAGCGCATGGGCCAGCGACACGGCTTCAGCCAGCGCAAAGCGTGCTTCGCGCCGGTCCGGATCGGATTTGATATCAGGATGGAGCACCCAGGCGCGAGTAAACTCCGGCATCTCCCCCATCAAGAGGCGTCTTCGCCCTCATAGAGGCTGATCGGCTGGCTCGGCATGATGGTCGAGATCGCGTGCTTATAGACCAACTGGCTTTGCCCATCGCGACGCAGCAGCACGCAAAAGTTGTCAAACCACGTGATAACGCCCTGCAATTTCACGCCATTGATCAAAAAAATTGTCACGGGCACCTTGGTCTTGCGCACGTGGTTCAGGAATGCATCTTGCAAATTCTGTCGGTCCGAAGCCATGTCGGTTAACCCTTTTTTTCTTGCTTAGGCCTGCGGATCAGACCGTCCCTCCGGGCGGAGTATGTCGTGGGGTTTGGAAAGATTCCACCCCAAAAAACAGTCCGTTACGGACCTACCGCAAAGCCCCGCCTACCCGCGCCACAAATCGGGGGTGAAAAGGGCAATGATGGCCAGCGTCTCAAGCCGCCCAAGCACCATGGCAGCCGTAAAAATGGCCTTGGCGCCCGTGTTCAGCTCGGTCAGAGAGATGGGCACCTCCTTGGCCACCTCCAACAGCGGGCCGGTCGTCGACAGCCCTGACACCGCCAGCACCAGCGACGTGTCAAAGGGCAGACCGGTCAACGCCAGCAGAATGGTGATCAGCGCAAGGCTCAGCGCAAACAGCATGAAAAAGATCCACGCGATAAACGCCCCGTCCTTCTGCAACCGCCGCCCCCGTGGCCCCGCACTGCTGACAGAGGATGGATGCACCAGCCGCTCCATCTCGCGCACCCCGTTGCGATACAGCGCAAAGACGCGCAGCAGCTTCACGCCGCCCGCGGTCGTGGCCACCCCGCCGCCGATCAGCGCCAGCCCCATCAGCAACAGGCCCGGCGTCTCCAGCCCCGACCAGGCCTGCGCATCGACCCAATTGGCGGAGG
Source organism: Tateyamaria omphalii (assembly GCF_001969365.1). Classification (NCBI taxonomy): domain Bacteria; kingdom Pseudomonadati; phylum Pseudomonadota; class Alphaproteobacteria; order Rhodobacterales; family Roseobacteraceae; genus Tateyamaria; species Tateyamaria omphalii. The sequence continues at coordinate 1,555,705 of NZ_CP019312.1, forward strand.
CAAAGCCGGTCGTCGTTAAAAACGACAACACGGTGAACGCGCTGCCCCATAGCGCCCGGCCCGCGCTCAGCAGGTCCCGCTCGGCCTCGACGTCATAGGCGCCCAGGAAGTGGCGCAGAAACAGGAAAACGGGCACGGCCAACACCACCAGCGCACCGATCCGGAACTCCGGATCTTGCCACAGCCCGCCGGATTCCGCGGTGGTCGTGTCGGTCGAAAAGGTCAGGCGCGACAGCGCGAACAGCATGAACAGCAGCATGACCGCCTCGCCCGCGATGCCCGAGCCCGCCGCACTCAGCCCGCCCACCGGCGAAATGCCGGACGTGGCCAGGATCGCCATCGCGTGGCAAAGGGCGACCAGCCCGACATCGCCGCCCACAGCCAGCAGCACCCACAAAAGCAGCGTCAGGCCCGTATAGATCGGGATCAGCACCGACGACACCTTCAGGATCCGCATCCGCACCTCTGCCCCGGACATCCCGATATCGCGGCTCGAACTGCGGCCCGGCTCGGCCCGCGCCGTCACCTCGAACCCACCCAGGTTCAGGGGCGCCAGGATGGCCGACGCCGCAATCCACATCAGCAGACCACCCAGCCAGCCCACGATGGACCGCCACAGGTGCAAGGTGCCGTTCAGGCGCGCGGGATCGTCAAACAGCGTGGCCCCCGTGGTGGTGATCGCACTCACCATCTCCACATAGGCGTTCAGAAACGTGGTGGTGCCCAACCCTTCGTAGAACGGCACCGCCAGGATCGCGGGCAGCACGGTAAAGGCGCTGAACAGCGACATGAGCGGGCCAAGGGTGCCATGCCCCGGATCGCGTCCCGCATGGGCGAGCCCGATCAGGGCAAACACCACCACGCCCAGCAGCCCCGCATACAGAAACGCGCGCGCCGCATCCAGATCGCGCACCATGCCGCCATAAACGGCGGGCACCAGCATCGCCGACGAAAAGACGCCCAGCAGCAGCAGAAACAGCGGCAATTGCAGGACAGAGGCCCAGAACGGCTGCTTCGGATGGGCGCGGTCCCCCATCAGAAAAAGTCGATGGACACCTGCATCAGGCGCTCCACCTCGGGCACATCGGTGGCCAGGGCAAAGATGGCGACGACATCACCCTCGTCAATGCGGGTCTTGCCCACCGGGCGGATCACCTTGTCGCCCTTGCGCACCGCGCCGACCAGCACGCCTTCGGGAAAGTCGATCTCGTTGATGGTCTGGCCCGCCAGGGGCGAGGTCGACAGCACCTCCGCCTCGATCACCTCCGCATCCGCATCCCCGATGGAATAGACCGAGCGCACGCGCCCGTGCCGGATATGGCGCAGGATCGACGACACCGTCGTTGCGCGCGGATTGATATAGGCGTCGATGCCCAGGGCCCCCATCATCGGCACCAGCGTCGGATCGTTGATCAGCGCAATGGCGTAAGGACACCCCTCGGACTTGGCGCGCACAGCGGCCAGCATGTTGGTCTTGTCGTCGTCGGTCACGGCCAGCATGGCATCGGCCCGGCTCACCCCCGCCTCCGCCAGCAGGTTCACATCCAGCCCATCGCCATGCAGCACAATCGTCCGCTCCAGCGCCTCGGCGGCCAGCTCCGCACAGCGGCGGTTGCGCTCGATGACCTTGGCACGCACCCGGCCCGCACGGCCCTCAAGCGCGCGGGCCACGGTCAGACCCACATTGCCCCCGCCCACCAGCACCACACGCTCCTGCTTGCGCATGGTCTTGCCAAAGACCTCCATGGTGCGCGGCACATCATCCACATGGGCAAAGACATAGGCCTCGTCCCCCGCAAACAGCTGATCCGACGCCTCGGGGGCAAAGAGCGTCCCCTCCCGGCGCACCCCCACGACCACAACGCGCAAGGTCGAAAAAAGGTCGGTCAACTGGCGCAGTGGCGTGTTCAGCACCGGACAATCCTCGTCCAGCGCAATGCCCAAAAGCTGCGCCTGCCCGTCAATGAACAGCTCCGTATCGAAGGCCGCAGGCGCGCTCAGCCGCTGCAACGCCGCCGCCGCCACCTCGCGCTCGGGGCTGATCACCACATCGATGGGCATGTGATCCCGGCGATACAGGTCCGAATAAATAGCGGTCAGATAGGACTGGCTGCGCAACCGCGCAATCTTGCGGTTCACCCCAAAGACGGAATGGGCCACCTGGCAGGTGACCATGTTCACCTCGTCCGAATAGGTGGCGGCGATGACCATATCGGCATCGCGGGCACCGGCACGGTCCAGCACGTCCGGATAGCTGGCAAAGCCCGCAACCCCCTGCACGTCCAGGGTATCGGTGGCGCGGCGCACGAGGTCGGGGTCGCTGTCGACCACCGTGACGTCATTGCGCTCGCCCGAAAGGTGGCGGGCAATCTGCCACCCCACCTGGCCTGCCCCGCAGATGATGACCTTCATCCATGTCCCCGTGATGACGCGCCGCATCGCAGCACTCTCGGCCTCTGTGCATGACAGACGGGGGGCAAGGGGTCAACGCTTGGGGCTGGTTCAGGGGTGGTGGGGCGCGGTCTCAGGTTGTGTGTCGGGTTTGCGGACAGAGTTGCCGTTTGGCGAACGACTTTGTCCGCTGCTGGCGAGATTGGCGATCCGGACCCTTTGGCCATCGCCGCCCGCGGAGGATTAGCGGACGATGGCGCACATGTCGCTGTTGTGATGGGCCGTCGGCGGGGTGGTGCGGTCTGTGCGTTCCGCGGGCACTCTTGAGCGCATTTCTGTTCGCACCCTTCGCGAAGTTACGCCGACGACGGGCGGCTGGCCACTCTCGACTCGCGCGGCGGACTGGGCCGTGGCTATGATCTGATCAGGCATATTTTAACGATTGGGTCGGGGGCTTTTTAATGAACGTCGCGCGTGATTTTGTTCAAGCCGACCGCATCCTGCGCATCGCGACACCGCTTGGCGATGATATTCTGCTGGCGGAGAAACTCACGGTCAACGAACATGTCTCGGCGCTCTTCGAGATCACCGTGTCGGTGCGCTCCAAACAGCCCGAGATCGCGCCCGATCAGCTTCTGGGCAAGCCTGTCGACGTGAGCGTCGAGCTCAGCCAGGAGCCGCCTGTGCGCCGGACCTGGAACGCCATCGTCACCGATCTGATCGCCGGCCCGCGCGCGAGCCGTGGCTTGCGCAGCTACCAGCTGGTGCTGCGCCCGGCGCTTTGGATGCTGGCCCAGAAGAGCGACTGCCGCATCTGGCTGGACAAGAGCGCCACCGAGATTGCCGAGATCCTGTGCGCCGAGCATGGTCTGCCCGCGCCCGTGACCGCGGGCGTGGTCGACCCGGTGCCGCGGCAGCACTATTCCGTGCAGTGGAACGAGACGGATCTGGACTACCTGATGCGGCGGCTCCAGGAGGATGGCTTGTTCTTCTTCTGGCAGCATGAGGCGGGCGCGCATGACCTTCATATCGCCTCGCATGCGGCGGGCTATCTGACCGCGCTGGAAGGCGATGGCGATGTGCGCTTTGCGGCAGGCTCCACGGACCGCAACCACATTAACCGCTTTGAAACGACCTTCCGTTACATCCCCGGCAGCCATGCGGGACGGGACTGGAACTTTACCACACCGGGCATGGTGCCGGGGGCGGCCGCGCCCGGCCTCGTGACGCTGCCGAAGAATGGCGGCTATGAGCTTTATGAGTACCCCGTGCAGGCGGGGTATGGCACGGGCACGCGCGCATCCGAGGGGATCGACGACGCCGAGGTCGAGCGTGTCGCGAAGCTGCGCATGCAGGCGCTGGAGGCCGAGCATGCGCGTGTCGAGGGCGCGAGCGCCGTGCGGACGCTGGCACCGGGGCACCGCTTTACGCCCTATGATGTGGCGAACCCGGACACCGTGTTCGCCCCCCACACGATCCTGTCGATCGTCCATGAGGTGACGGATACAAGTTACGAAAGCGTCGAGAACCAGCCCGAATACCTCAACCGCTTCCTGGCGCTGCCTGCCGATGTGCCTGCCACGCCGCAACGCACGACCCCGCATCCGCGTATCGACGGCACGCAGGTGGCGATTGTTGCGGGCCCCGAGGGCGAAGAGATCCACCCCGACGAATACGGCCGCATCAAGCTGTGGTTCCCCTGGGACCGCCGCGCGGCCAAGGACGGCAGCGACACCTGCTGGGTGCGCGTGACGCAGAACTGGGCGGGTGCCGGCTGGGGCGGGCAAGTGATCCCGCGCATCGGGATGGAGGTCATGGTCAGCTACCTCGACGGCGATCCGGACCGCCCCGTGGTGACCGGCGTCGTGCCAAATGAGCGGCAGAAGGTGCCGTATGAGCTGCCCGCGAACAAGACGAAGAGCGTGATGCGCACCAACTCGCATAAATCGTCTGGCCACAACGAAATCACGTTTGAGGATGCAACAGGCGAGGAGGACATGTTCTTTCATGCCCAGAAAGACCAGACGATCAAGGTTCTGCACAACCGGGCTAAGCGGGTCGATAACGATCAGGTCGAGAGTGTTGGATCGAACAAAGCGATCGATGTGAGCCTGAACCATCAGGAAAGCATTGGCGGATCGATGAACCTGAGCGTCGGTGGCGGCGGTGTTGGTATTGTTGGCCTTCTGGGGGGCATCGCTGCAGCGGGCGGCGCGGACGCTTTGGCCGGTTCCGAGGCTGTTGGTGACAGCGGTATTTCCGGCTTTGTGGGCAACCTTGCGCAGGCGGGCACCGTCATGGCCGGCTTGACGGCGCTGTCCAATGCAGGCTTTGCCGGGTCCGGTCATCACCGAGCCTTGGCGGGTGCCGAGACCGCGTCGGCGGGCACCAGGCTGGGCCAGCTTCTGTCAACCACCATGCCGATGTCCGGCATTCTCAATACCGTTGTCGAGAAGTTCCGCTCGGACACAATCGGGATGGCACGGACCGAGCAAATCGGACAATTCAAAAACACCTCGGTCGGGCATACGATGACCGTGCACGTGGGCCAGGAATTCATCATAAATTGCGGCAAGTCCAAGTTCGTCATGGATCGCGACGGCAACGTCACCATCATCGGCACCAAGTTCAATTTCTCCGCCACAGACCACATCCAGGCCAACGCCCGGATCATCGACCTGAATTGAGCGGGCGATGAGCATCCCCCGCGAAGGCAGTCGTGACACCGGCAGCGGCATCATCATAAGCGTCACGCCTGATGTCTGTCGGACCCCTGTGGGCAGTTCGATGCCGCCGATCCCGTATTGCATCTACGCGATCCAGGGTGACGACGCGAACACAGCAGCAACTGTTCGGATGACAGGCCAGCGGGCGCACAACATGGCGTCGATTGTCACCCAGTGCTCCGGCGATGCCCCCGGCACCGGCGGCGGCGTGTCCTCCGGCACCACTGGCAGCGTCTGCCACCCCCGCAGCCATTCCAACACCGTGCGCATCCAAGGCGAATGGGCCGTCCGGCACAACGACTATTGGGACATGAACAACCGCAACACCTTCGGGCGACTGACATGGGTGGAAAGTGTTGAGACGTTTGAACCGACGCCGACGATAACCAGAAACAATACTCCGGGAAGTGAATTGCCGCCGGGCTCGTTTCAAGTTGCCGATGCTTCTGGAGGTTGGTCATGGTTCGCACCGCCGGAACCTGAAACGCTTCCAGAGATTGAAATTCCAGGAGCGGGTTCACCGCCTGCGGAAACCGCCCCAACCCAACCCGGGCCAGTAGGTCCAAACGACAATCGTGATCGCAGACCTCCGGCAACACCCAACCCGATTTTAATGCAGCTCAGGTTGATCGGTGAACTCTTCAGCAGTCTTGGACGCCAAGCAGATATTTACGAGGAAATGGAGCGCACCATCACTGTGCCTGACGGGGAAGGTGGGTTTCGTCATGTCACGCCAGAACAGCTGGAACGTGAATTGATGCGTGAGCTCGGCGTCGAGACAGATGAGGAATTGGCGGAACTCATCGAGCGTCTTGAAGCGGAGGAAAGAACTGAAGCCGAGACCACCGTAGATGCCGAGTCGGGCCGCACCGAGGATACGGTCACGATCCATGGTGACGAAGAACAGCGCGATGAACCTGAGTGTCGCATTGGACCACATTCCGAAATGTTGCCGGCCTGCCGCGCCCTCGGCATGCAAGCCCACCATGTCGTACCTGATCGCAGTTTTCGCGTAGCAGGCCCGCGCGGCGCCCGCATGGTCGGAGGCCCCAGTTACGGCGAAGGCCTTGCGGTTTGTGTCGAATCCAACCGAGTTGGAAGGGATGCGGAACATTCCGTGATTCACAATGTCTATTTCGATCCACAAGCTGACTTCGAAGCACGAACTGGCTCTCACCCACCTTTCATTACGCTGGCGCGGGCCGAAGATCTGGGTGCTCAGGCGCTGGAAATTGGCACGGATGGCCGGTGCCGCCGAGAATTCATTCGCAACGAATTACGTCGCTACCATTCGTCATCGCAATTTACCTTGGAGCCTGACACCTTGGTGCGCGGCACGCGCCGCAGGATTGGCTTGTTAAACATCCGGCAGTTTGGTGGACGTCCTGGCGGAGCAGACGAAAGGTAAAGTATGCAAGACGACATCCAAGCATTGATTGATGAGGGGATGATCGATCCCTCAAACACCGAGTTTACGATCATCACCGGGGCGGCCATCGAAGCAGATTACATGCTTTTTCTTGAGACGGCTGATGCCTACGCTGAGGTTGCCGATGAGATAGAATTGACATTTGTTACCACTTGGAACGGCCAAAATGAAGCTGTTCCATGGCGACAGAACCCCCACGAATGGCAAGGCGCCAGCTGCTGCGTCTGGCGCAGCTTTCCACAAACTCGGCTTTACGTTGCGCTATCGCTGGATGGCCACGTTCATATGTTCGGTCCCGGCGGGCGCCCTACGATGAATGAGACAATTCAAGGGGCGGGCCGAATGATGCCCTGGTCGAACGATGAATATGTTACAACACAACAAATTCGCGAGATTGGGTCTTCACTCTACGTGGTTGGAAGCAATCGCAAAGTCTTCCGTCGGGCTCCAACGCCAGATGCCACTTGGGAAATGATCTCCGCAGAAATCCAGAACGAGGCGTTCAATCGGGAAACGGGCCTCCGTGATATGACCCTCATGAGCCATTTTTTTGGTGTTCATGGCAGGGTCGAGACTAGTATTTTCACCTGTGGCGTTTCTGGTGAGGTCTTCCACTTTGACGGCAGCAATTGGTCAGAGGTACCAACAGGCACGCACAAACACTTGTTGGACGTTCACGTTGCCTCCGACGGCACCGTCTACGTGATCGGTGCAGACGGCACATTTTTGCGCGGAGATGCGAGCGGATTGCGTCCGGCGACTGAAACGCCCTTGCCGGATCGCCCCTATCTGACCGGCATCGCTGAACGAGACGGCGCCATTTGGATCGCGGGAAACCGGGGACTTTATCGTTATGATCCGAACACCGAAACTGCGGAACGCATACGGCCCGAAGGCTCGACCGAGATTAATGATTTCCATCATCTTTCGGTAGCTGATGGCGTTCTTTGGAGTATCGGCTTCAAAGACCTCGCGTATTTCGATGGTTCGTTCTGGACACGCCTTGCACACCCGGAAAATGGCCCTCGCACATAAAGGAAGTGCCGCTCGTTGCTGAGTTCAACTGGAAGGTGGTGGTCGCGTCATCGGATTGAGGTCCGCAGAGCACTAAGAACGAGATCATACTAAGGGCAACGGTCGATTGGGTGGCGTGCCGCCACTATCTGCGCAAAGGGAACGAAGCCCCATGCTAGTTGACAACACGACGCCCTTTTCTGGCCTTGGCTTTGAGCAATGGCACCGGGATGGGGCGACAATGGCGGTTGTGGTCGCGCGGGGGCGGTATGTGGTGCAACCCGATGGGTCCCTGGACGCCGCGGACCGCCCGGAGTTGATCCTGAGCGATGTGTTTGAAGGCGGGCCACAGGACAGCGACATGCTGGTCGCGTCGGATCTGGTGCCGTTCAAGCCCGCGACTGACGTGACATATCTGGGCGCGATACATGCCGCAGAGCCAAGCGATGCGATCCTTGCGGGGATCCAGATCGGCGACCATGTTGCCGTGCTGCGCGCCGTGGGTGAGCGGTCTTGGATCTGCGACAAGGACACGTGGCACCTCACCCAGCCTGACCCCATCCAGCAGGCCGATCTCACCTATTGCCATGCCAGCGGTGGGCGCCACATCGGCGATCCCGATGGCCAGGTCGATGCGCGCAATCCCATTGGCCCGGGGGTCATCAGCCTGGATCACACCCCGACAGATGCGCAGATCCCGGCCCCCAGAATCGACAGTGAACACGTGCCGGTGACCGAAGATCTGTCACATTGGCCCGCCCCCCAGGGCTTTGGCCCGATGCCGCCCTGGTGGCGCAGCCGACAGCAATTTGCGGGCACCTATGACGAGGAGTGGCAGGCGAACCAGCATCCCCGCCTGCCGAAGGATTTCGACTACCGCTTCTACAATTGCGCCCCGCCCGCGCTCATCCAGCCTGGGTTTCTAACGGGAGACGAGGTGATCCAGACGGTGGGTCTGCGCCGCGGTGCCGCGCGGCTCGACATCCAACTGCCAGGCCTGCAACCCTGGGCGCGGTTCCACTTCCGCGATGGCCGCGATGTGGAGGCTCTGTTGAGCCTCGACGGTGTGCATCTGGATGTCCGAGGGGAGACGACGCAACTCGATCTCACTTGGCGGGCCTGGATGGCGATCTGCCCATCCTTCTATCGCATCGATCTCCATCATGCGCCTCTAAGCCGCATCCGTGAGATGTCACTACCGATCTCGCGTCTACATGGGTTGGAAGAGGCGTGACAGCAAAGCCATATCTCGTTGTTTGGCGCTTGATTATGGAGGCGACGCCGGATCCTACCAACAAGACTCACTCTGAGGCTCCCGTGTTTCTGGCCGGTGTTAAAAAAGCGGAAATTCGTCCAATCCGCAGCATCTGTCGATTTGGGCTCGAACCCGCCATTCATCCCCCCGCGACACAGAACAAAGGCGGCCCAAGGCCGCCGCCGTGCCACCAGTTCGGCGGAAACGCCGCAACCCGCCAAACCCCAATTGCCAAAGCCCCCAAGCTGCGGCACTGTCACCGCGATGCGCATCCTGCTCACCCTCGTTCTGCCGCTGGCCCTGTCCGGCTGCCTGCCGCTCTCGACCTACTACGCCGAGGGGGTCAGCTTTGCGCAATTCGAACGCGATGACACCAATTGCGATGTGCGCGCGCTGCGCGACGCGCCGGTCGCCAATCAGGTCCGGCAGGGCGCACCGCGCTATGTGCCGCGCCGGGTCTGCAACGCTTATGGCGAATGCTACACCCGCGGCGGCTACTGGGTCCCGGGCGAGGTCTATACCGTCGACGTGAATGCCGACCTGCGCAAACGGGTCAAGGGGCAGTGCATGGGCGATCTGGGCTATCGCCCCGTCGAAATCCCCGCCTGCCCGCAGGGCGTGGCCCAATCGGCCCCGCCCGGCCCCTCCGCGACCCTGCCGCGGCTCAACGCACGCAGCTGCGCCATCCGGACCGGCGATGGCCGGTTTCGGGTCGTCACCCAAGGTTAAGCCGTCACCCAAGGAAAGACATGACCACCACCCTCGCCCACGCCAAAGCCGTCGTGCTGGCCCATCACGCGGCCCTTGCGCGCGCAGAACCCTCCTGCTGTTTCACCACGCTGTCGCAGCATTTTCTGCCCGACACGCTGTGGCGCGGCATGCACCCCTTCCACGAACAGCGCGGCCCGCAGGCCGTGGCCGACGCGTTCTGGTCCCCCTTCCTGTCCGCCATGTCCCGCGTGCAGCGGCGGCAAGATGTGTTCTTTGCCGGGCACAACCATCTGGACGAGGGCGGCGGCACATGGGTCGCCTCCATGGGCCATCTCATGGGCCTTTTCGACGCGCCGTTTCTCGGCATCCAGCCCACCCGCAAGATCGCAATGGTCCGCTATGCAGAGTTCTCACGGGTCGAAGGCGACCGCATCGTCGAACAGGCCCTCTTCGTGGACCTTCTGCACCTCATGGCGCAGGCGGGCCAGTACCCCCTGCCCGGCATGACCGGCGCTCAGCTGGTGCAGCCCGGCCCCCTCACCCATGACGGCCTGCTCTTTGACGATCAGGACGCCGCTGTGGGTCAGGCCACGCTCGACCGGATCCACGCGATGATGGACGCGATCAACCTGGCCAACGCCTCTGCCACACCGCCCGTGCCGCAGGACGAACTGGCCCGCGACTGGCATGACGACATGATCTGGTGGGGCCCGACAGGCATCGGCGCCACCTACACGATCGACCGCTATATCGAACAGCACCAGCGCCCGTTCCGCACCCAGCTGGGCGCACGCACCTTCAACGGCCATATCTGCCGCATGGCCGAAGGGAATTACGGCGGTTTCTTCGGCTGGCCGAACCTGACGATGGAATGCACCGGCCCCTATATGGGCCTGCCGCCCTCGGGCCGCAAAGCGGACATGCGCGTGGTCGACATCTACCGCCGCGACGGCGACAAGCTGGCCGAGAACTGGGTCTTCATCGACATGCTGCACTTTCTGAATATGCAGGGTCTCGACGTGCTGGCCCAGCTCGAGGTCCGCAAAGGTTAACGCCCATTAAGGATTTGCAGCCGGTCTAAGCCGTTGATTAGAAACGGTTTCAAAAACGTCCCACAATGGGACGTTCGTCACCCCGCCTGCACCTCCTCCTCATCAAGATGCGCCACACGCGCGCCCGATTTCGAAGAGGTCACGACCCCAAGCGATTTCAATTTCCGATGCAGCGCCGACCGCTCCATCCCCACAAAATTGGCCGTCCGGCTGATATTGCCCCCGAACCGATTGATCTGGGTCAGCAGATATTCCCGCTCAAACGCCTCCCGCGCCTCCCTCAGCGGCAAGGTCGCCAAGGCCCCCGAAAGCACCACGCGCCCCTCCTCGCCCGCGGGCTCCTCCGAGCCCGGCAACTCCTTGGCATCAATTGGGCCCGTCCCGTCCCCCAGTATCAAAACCCGCTCGATCATATTCTTCAACTGCCGCACATTCCCCGGCCAGACCATCGTCTGCATCAAGGCCGACGCATCCTCGGTCAGCTCCCGTTTCGGAAGGCCCTGCGCCGCGTTGCATTCCTCGATGAAATGCGAGGCCAGCACCGGAATATCCTCGCGCCGATCCTCAAGGCTGGGCACGGCAATCGGCACCACATTCAAACGGTGATAAAGTTCCTGCCGGAACGTCTCGGCCGCGATCGCCTCTTCCAGATTGCGATTGGTCGAGGAAATCACCCGCAGATCGACCCGCACATTATCCGTGCCGCCGACCCGCTGAAACTGCTGGTCCACGAGAACCCGCAGGATCTTGGATTGCGTGCCGATGGGCATGTCGGCGACCTCATCGAAATAGATCACCCCACCATGCGCCTGCTCCAAGAGCCCAGGCTCGACCCCGCGGTCGGCGCTTTCCTTGCCGAACAGCACCTCTTCCATATTCTCTGGCGCCACGCCCGCGCAATTCACGGTGATAAAGGGCGCATCGGACCGGTTGGAATTGGCGTGGATATAGCGCGCCGCAACCTCCTTGCCGCAGCCCGCAGGACCGGTGAGCATCACCCGTCCATTCGATTTCGTCACCTTATCGAGCTGCGAGATCAGAGCGCGGAAGCTGGCCGAAGCGCCGATCATCTTAGCCTCGGCCACCTCGGGGCGGCGCAGGCTCTGGTTTTCGCGGCGCAGGCGCGAGGTTTCCATCGCGCGGCGGATGACGACCAGCAACTGGTCGATATTGAAGGGTTTTTCGATGAAATCGTAAGCGCCCTGCTTGATCGCCGCGACCGCAATCTCGATATTGCCGTGGCCTGATATGATGACCACGGGCACGCCGGGATTGTCACGCTTGACCGCCTTGAGGATGTCGATCCCGTCCATCCGGCTGTCCTTGAGCCAGATGTCGAGGATCATCAACGCAGGTTCCGCCGTGTTGATGGCCGCCATCGCATCGTCGGAATTACCCGCGAGCCGCGTGGCATAGCCCTCATCCTCGAGAATGTCCGAGATCAACTCCCGGATGTCGCGTTCATCGTCTACGATCAAGATATCGCTCATACCGCTTCCTCTTTCTCAACTGCTGGTGCTTGGGCCAGGATGGGCAAGGTGATGACCGCCATGGCGCCGCTGTGGGTCTGGCCCGCAAAGGGGGCCGCGTCGTCGAGGGTCAGGGTGCCCCCGTGTTCTTCGATGATCTTCTTGACGATGGGCAGGCCAAGGCCCGTCCCCTCGTCCCGGGTGGTCACGTAGGGTTCGAACAGGCGCGCGCGGTCCTCAGGCAGGCCAATGCCGTTGTCCGAAATTGTGATCACAGCGCCGATCGGGTTGGTCTCCATACGCACCTCGATGCGTGGCGCGTGACCATCCGGAGCCCCTTTTTTACGCAATGTTTCAATGGCTTCTCCACCATTCTTCACAAGGTTTGTCAGCGCTTGAGAGATCATGGTCGCGTCCACCTCGGCGTGGATGGCCGTGTCTGGCAGGTCTGCCACGATCTGCACATCGGGCTGACCGGACTGCTGCAGGACGACGGCGTCCCGCACGATCTGGGTCAAATCCTCGCTCTTGCGTTCGGGTTCGGGCATGCGCGCAAATTTGGAGAACTCATCAACAATGCGGCGCAGGTCGCCGGTCTGGCGCACGATCACGTCGGTCATCTGTTCGAGACTGTCGCTCTCCTCGCCCAGCTTCGGGCTGAACTTGCGCTTGATGCGTTCCGCGCTGAGCTGGATGGGGGTCAGCGGGTTCTTGATCTCGTGTGCGATGCGGCGGGCCACATCGCCCCAGGCCGCCATCCGCTGCGCCGACACAAGGTCGGTCACGTCGTCGAAGGCAACCACATATCCCTCGAGCGTGCCTTCGACGCTGCGGCGCGTCGCCATACGGACCAGCAGGTTTTCGAGGCGGCCATTGCGCGTCACCTTGACCTCGCCCGTGGCGACCTCTTGCGGGCCCGCCCGGAGCAGGGCGAAGAGTGCCGCGAATTCCGGCACGGCAACAGCCAGCGGAACGGTTTCGCGCCCCTCTTGCCAATGCAGGAGGCGCGCGCCGGAGCGGTTAACGAACGTGACGCGCCCATTGGCATCGACGCCGACCACACCGGAGGTGACAGAGCTGAGCACCGAATCGAACAGGCGGCGGCGGCGTTCGATCTGTTCGGTGTTGGCGAGCAGGGTCTGACGCTGACCCTTGAGCTGCTTGGTCATCTGGTTGAAGTAGCGGCCGAGCATGGCGATTTCGTCGTCGCCCTCTTCCTCTCGCACCTGCACGTCGAGGTCCCCGGCCCCGACCCGCTGCGCAGCACCGGTCAGGCGGCCCACGGGACCGGACAGACGTTCAGCGAACCACAGGCCCAACCAGATCGCGGCCAGGATCAGGATCACGGCAAAGCCCAGATAAAGCAGGCCGAACTGAAAGAGCACAGTTCCGCGTTCGCTTTCAAGCTGTTGATACAGCCGCACGGTTTCCTTGGTTTCATCCAGCAGCGACAGGATTTCACCGTCCACATCGCGGCTGACATAGACAAAGCGGTCCACATAGCTGGCGAGCGGCACGAGCGCGCGGAATTCATTGTTGTCCCAGTCCTGGATCACCAAACCGGCTGCGTCTCTGGACTGCTTGATCTGGTCGGAATTGGGCTGTTCGAAATCAAAGAGATAGGAGCGGTCGCCCCGCGCGCGTATATCGCCGGTGCCGTCGATAATGTAGGCTTCGCGCAGGCCGCGCTGCACTTGCAACTGCCCTTCGGTCAGCACCTCACGGTCGCTGACGATTTGCGCGCCGCGCACGGTGTCGATGTAGCGCGCAAGGGCGCGAGCGTCGGTGATCAGGTCCTCGCGCTGTTCGGATTCGTAGGCTTCGGCGGCGGCAAGGGAAGCACCGACCACGCGGCTGACGCGGTCGGAAAACCACCCCTCGAGCCCGATATTCACTGTGAGACCGGCAAAGACGGCGACAGTGACGGTCGGGATCAGGGCAAGAAGAGCAAAGACGCCGGTGAGCCGCAGGTGCAGGCGTGACCCGGCAGACTTCGCGCGCCGCGCCGCGATCAGCCGCGCGATCTGCGATAGAACAAGCGCACCAAGCAGCAGGACATAGACAAGGTCGGCCAACAGAACGAGACGGAGCGACAGCGCGTTCGCGCCCTGATCGAGTGGGCCAAGAACAAGGAAAGTCGCCAGCGCGAGTACCGGCCCCAGAAGGACCAGCCCCAGCGTCGCAAAGTTGCGCACGCGCCTGCGTCGTCGCAATCGACCCAGCGTTAACCACCAGGTTGTGCGTGTTCCGGATGCCACTTCGTGCGCCCTCGATGATGTGGCACACAGGGTGCCTTACCGCCATATCCCGTGATCATCCGCACCGATGCGGCGCAGATGCCACGGGTTGTGTGGCAGTATTACATCAATTTGCGGCGGCGTGTCACCTCAATATCAAGATCGGTGATTTTCTTGCGCAAGGTATTTCGGTTGATGCCCAAAAGGTCCGCGCATTTCGCCTGATTTCCACCCGTGGCGTCGAGCGCGATTTCGATCAGGGGCGCTTCGACCTCGCGCAGGATCCGCTGGTAGAGGCCCGGAGGTGGCAGCATGTTGCCGTGCAGGTCGAAGTAGCGCTTGAGGTGGCGCGCGACGGACGCGCCCAGCTTTTCGGTGTCGCCCGCACTGCGGATCGGTTCCAGTTCGGGCTGGCTGCCCAGCACCTGTTCGACCTCGGATGCCGAGATTTCGACGGCGCGGCTGGTGAGGCCAAGGCGACGTACCGCATTTTCCAACTGACGCACATTGCCGGGCCAGGAATAGGTGCGGAAAATCTCTGCCGCGGCTTCGGACAGGGCCCGGCGGGGTTGCCCCGTCTTTTCGCCGCGCACGAGGAAATGTTCGGCGAGCAGCGGGATATCGTCGACCCGTTCGCGCAAGGCAGGCACGTTGAGCGTGGCACCCGAGAGCCGGTAATAGAGGTCCTTGCGCACCTGTCCTGCTTCCATCGCCGCCGTCAGGTCGGTTTGCGAGGTGGCCAGGAAGCGCGGGACATATTCGCCGGGCGTATCCATCATCCGCACGATGCGCGCCTGGATTTCCTCGGGGATATCGCCGATCTCATCGATCAGAAGCGTGCCGCCCTTGACCCGCGCCAGCACGCGCGCCGGGCCTTCGAGGTCTTGCAGTTCAGCGGCGTTCACCGTGACAAACGGAAGCGTACGGCGGTCAGAAAAGTCATGGATCGCGCGCGCAATCAGCGATTTGCCGGTGCCGCTTTCGCCCCAGATCAGCACGGGCAGGTCGGTGTTCATCACCCGCGCCACAACGCGGTAGAGCGCTTGCATGATCGCCGTCCGCCCAACGAGGGGCAGCTCGTCGGGGCGGTCAATCTCTTCTTCGCGTGCGGGCGCGTGGGCCTTTTGTTCCAGCGCCTTGGCCGTGCGTTTCATCAGGTCCGGCAGGTCGAACGGTTTGGGCAGGTAGTCATAGGCTTCGGCCTCGGCCGCCTGGATCGCTGTCATGATCGTGTTCTGCGCGCTGATCACGATCACCGGCAGGCCGGGCCGGTCTTCGGAGATCTTGGGCAGCATTTCCAGCCCGTTGCCGTCGGGCATCATCACATCCGAGATCACCACGTCGCCCTTCCCCTCGCCCACCCATCGCATGAGCGTCGTCAGGCTGGAGGTGGCGTGCACCTTGCACCCCGCACGCGTCAGTGCCTGGGTCAGAACGGTGCGGATCGTGCGGTCGTCATCGGCAACAAGAACGGTGCCATCCATGTGCTAGTCCTTTGGTTGTTCGGAATGAAGCTGCGCTGACTTGGGCGCGCGGGGCAGTGACAGGCGAAACACGGTTTTGCCTGGAACGGAGGTGACGGAAATCCAGCCGCCGTGGTCCGAGATGATCTTGGACACCAGCGCAAGGCCAAGGCCGGTGCCGTTCTCCTTGCCCGATACGAACGGGTCGAAGATATCGGCGGCGATGGCGTCGGGCAGGCCGGGACCGTCATCAATGATCTCGATCTGCAAGGGCAGTGACTGGCCGGACCCATCGGCACGGCGCAGGCGGAACGAGTGTTCAAAATAGCTGTGCAGGCGGATCTTCCCGCCCGCATCGCCAGCGGCCTCGGAAGCGTTCTTGAGCAGGTTGAGCACGACTTGCAACAGCTTGTCCGGGTCGCCATAGGCCAGCGGCAGTGAGGGGTCGTAATCCTCAATGATCTTCATTTGCGCGCCAAAGCCCAGAAGCGCGGAGCGCCGTGCGCGATCCAGCACGTCGTGGATGTTCACCGCCTTGAGGTCGGGCGGCGACAGGTTGCCGAACTGTTCGACCTGCTCCAACAGCTTGACGATGCGCCGTCCCTCTTCGACGATCAGATCGGTGAGTTCCAGATCCTCGGGCTTGAGGTTCATGCTGAGGAGTTGCGCGGCGCCGGTGATGCCCGCGAGCGGGTTCTTGATCTCATGCGCCAGCATCTCGGCCATGCCGATGGCGGATTTGGCAGCGGATTTGACCGAATGGTTCTGCGTCATGCGCCCCGACAACTCGCGCGGCGAGATCATCAGCACCATGTGATCCGGCGCCCCGATGAGCGGCGCGATCTGCAGGGCGCATTGCAGCGGCGCGCGTCGTCCGTGGCCCACATCCACGTCGTTGACGAAAAGCGGCGTGCCGTTCTTGCGGGCGCGGGCCAGGTTGTCTTCCAGCGGGGCATCGACCGCCAGCTCGTCCCAAAGCGGCAGCCCCTTCATCGTCTTGACGGAGGAGTTGAAGAACCCCTCGGCGGCGGAATTGATGTCGACGATCTCGTCCTGCGGCCCGATGATGATCACCGGCACGGGCAATGACGCCCAAAGATCCCCTGCCCCGGTCATGCCGCGGCCATCCCGGCTTCGGGGCACAGCGCGCGCGGCAGCAGATCCATCGTGGCCTTGGGAGTCTTTGCCGTCAGCACCGCGCGGCGCAGATCAGCGGGCGTGCCAGCCGTGTCCATGAACCAACCCAGATGCTTGCGCGCGACGCGCAGGCCCAACAGGTCGCCATAGAAGGCGAGCATGGCGTCGTAATGCGCCATCACCATCTCGGCAAAGGCATCGCCGCGCGGCACATCCGGCGCAGGTGTGCCGTAAAGCGCACGCGCGACCTGCGCCAAAAGCCACGGCTTGCCCTGCGCGCCGCGCCCGATCATCACACCATGCGCGCCCGACTGGTCGAGCGCTTGTCGAGCGGTGGCGGGATCAACAATGTCGCCATTGGCGATCACCGGGATGTCCACGGCATCAACCACGGCCCGGATCGCCGCCCAATCGGCCTGTCCCTTGTAGAACTGGCAGCGCGTGCGCCCATGGATCACGATCTGGCGAATGCCTGCCGCCTCGGCCCGCGCGGCAATGTCGGGCGCGTTCATCAGCGCATCATCCCAGCCAAGCCGGGTCTTGAGCGTGACCGGAATGTCGACAGCATTCACGACCGCCTCGATCAGCGTCAACGCATGATCCGGGTCGCGCATCAGCGCAGACCCGGAATACCCGTTCACAACCTTTTTGGCCGGGCAGCCCATGTTGATGTCGATGACGCGCGCGCCTTGCCCAGCGACCATCCGGGCCGCTTCGGCCATCGGCGCGGCCTCTCGCCCGGCCAATTGCACGGCTGTTCCAGCGGCGCCAAGCCCGAGTTCGGCCTTTTCGCGGCTGCCCGGGCGTGCGTTCAGCATATCGTGGCTCGCCACCATCTCGGACACCACCATACCGGCCCCGAACCGGGCCACGAGGGACCGGAACGGCAGGTCGGTGATTCCGGCCATCGGGGCCAGCATTACGGGAGCTGTCATGTCGAGGGGGCCTGCGGCCATGCCTGATGCCTAATCATTGTGCGTTTACCTTTGGTACTTCACTGTCTGGGTTTTCTCAATTCTCTCAGGCCTGTTTGTGCGTCATGCAGCGGCTGACCGCCTATTTTTTGTGCACCCCCGTGAGGCATGGACAGGATGCCCGTCTGCGCCTAGAGATCGCATATGATTGGGAAGGAATTGCGATGAATGGCGCCGCTGCCGTGATCGTTGCGGCGGGCCGAGGGGTCCGCGCAGGGGGCGATATGCCCAAGCAGTGGCAGGCGCTGTCAGGACGCCCCATATTTGCGCACACGCTGGATGCGTTCGCCAGCCATCCCGGGATTGCAGAGATCGTTCTGGTCATAAATCCGCAGGACAGGAACATGTTGGCCATGCTGGACATGGGCACTGCAACCCTTGTCGAGGGTGGCGCAGACCGGGCGGCGTCGGTGCGGAACGGGCTGGACGCCGTCGCCCGATCGAAAATGGTGCTGATCCATGATGTGGCACGGCCCCTTGTGACGGCCGAGACCATTTCCAACGTGATCGCGGCATTGGACAAGACGCCGGGCGCTGCACCGGCCCTGCCCGTGACCGACGCGCTTTGGACCGGCGCGGATGGTCAGGTCACAGGCACGCAGGATCGCACCGGGCTGTACCGGGCGCAAACGCCGCAAGGCTTTCACCTGGAGGCGATCCGCGCGGCCCACGCAGCGCACCCCGGCGGTGCAGCGGATGATGTAGAGGTCGCACGCGCCCACGGCCTTGCGGTTGCCATTGTGCCCGGTGATGAGGACAATCTGAAAATTACCATGCCTGCGGATTTCGCGCGGGCCGACCGGATCTTGCGAGGGCGCGATGGACATTAGACTGGGCAACGGATTTGACGTGCATGCCTTTGGTCCCGGCGATCATATCACGCTCTGCGGCGTGCAGGTGCCACATGACAAGGGGCTGATCGGCCATTCGGATGCGGATGTTGGCATGCACACAGTGACCGATGCGATCTATGGCGCGCTGGCCCGCGGGGACATTGGACAGCACTTTCCGCCCACGGATCCCCGGTGGAAAGGTGCGGCAAGCGATATCTTCCTCCGCCATGCGGTGGCACTGGCAGCGGACATGGGGTTCGAGATTTCCAACGTGGATTGCACACTGATCTGCGAAGCACCCAAGATCGGGCCACATGCGGCACAGATGCGCGCCGTTATGGCCGGGATTATGGAGCTGGGGCAGGACCGCGTATCGGTCAAGGCGACAACGTCCGAGCGTTTGGGCTTTACCGGGCGCGGCGAGGGCATCGCCTGCATCGCCACCGCCGCGTTGATCAAGCCATGATGGCCCGCATCCTGGGCACAGCGTGTTTCGTGGGTTATTTGCGGCCCGCGCCGGGCACCTGGGGGTCGCTTTTTGCGTTGCCGCTGGCCTGGGCCCTGCACATTGCCGGGGGGTTTCCGCTGCTTGCGTTGGCAACGCTTTCGTATTTTGCAGCCGCCTTGTGGGCAACGGCTCAGATGACGGCAGGCAGCACGGACCATGATCCGTCCGAGATCGTCGCAGACGAAGTTGTCGGTCAGTGGATTGCCCTGTTCCCGCTCAGCTACGCGGCCTGGGATCGGGGGATCGACATTCTGGCGATGTGGCCGGGTTGGTTGGCTGCCTTTGCCCTGTTTCGCCTTTTCGATATCTGGAAGCCTTGGTTGGTGGGCTGGGCAGATCGGCGTGGCGATGCGCTTGGGGTGATGCTTGATGATGTGATTGCGGGCGTCTTTGCAGCCATTGGCGTTCTGGCACTCGCCGCCCTTGCCCACGGGGTGTTGATGAGATGACCCTCGCCGCGGACGTGCTTGATCTTGCGAAGGAACGGCAGGTCATGGTGGCCACAGCCGAAAGCTGTACCGGCGGTATGGTGGCGGCGGCATTGACCGACGTGCCCGGATCGTCCACCGTCGTCGAACGCGGGTTCGTAACGTACACGAACCGCGCCAAGATCGAGATGTTGGGGGTCAGCTCGGCCACGCTTGAGGCACATGGCGCGGTCAGCGAAGATGTGGCCGCCGAGATGGCGCGTGGCGCCCTGACGCACGCGCCCGTTCAGCTTGCGGTGTCGATCACGGGCATCGCGGGGCCCGGCGGATCAGAGTTCAAACCGGAGGGCCGGGTGTGCTTTGGCATCGCCGATGCGAACGGTGTGCATACCGAAACGGTTGAGTTCGGAGCATTGGGACGTGACAACGTGCGTATCGCCGCGCGGGATCACGCGCTGGAACTACTCAAAAATGCCCTGTCGGCAGTGTAACTCGCAACCATGTCAAAATTATTATTTATTTTCAAATACTTAAATTCCATCCACCCTTAAAGACAGTCGTGACATGACGCGCTTCTTTTCAGTAACCTCGCTTGCGCCGTCTACGGCGCCAGCAGCTGGGCGAACCGTGGCACATCATCGTCTTCGATGGCTTGCGCAATCTTATTCGCCCGTGCGCCCACCAGCGCCCGGGCCTTTGCATGGATCCGGGCGCGCCGCGTGTGCAGGGGCAAGGGGGCATCCAGATCATGCATGTGCTCAACGCCATCCACGACGACGCGCGCCTGCATCTCTGTCAAACCGTGATCCGGCTGGACCTGCACCCGGTCCCGCCATGCGACGAGCGTGGGGTCTTGCGCGCAGCGGTCGGTGAAGGCCCCCACATCTCCGGTATCACTGCCATGGGCCGCCATGGCCAGCACGTGACGGTAAGAGAACTTGGCCCCGAGCCCGGTGTCGGGGGATGGCTGGTTGCACACGGTCATCCAACGCGGATGCGTGTGTACGGTGATCTGCTCTGCGGCGGACAGATCAATGCCCCGAACCGCCTCCAACGCCGCATGCAACCCGTGACAGCAGGCATGGAACTTGTGGCTGACCGATCCCATGCGCCAGACAAATGGCACGTCGGCCCCTGTCCCATGATGGGACGCACCAAAGCCCAGCGGCGCGGCAAGCCCGTCAGAGGCGGACGTCATGCCTGCCTGCGCCCAAAGGGCCGCCTCAATCCCGGTACGCGCCGCCAGACCTGCATTCAACGGCTTGCCCATGGTCCCAAACTGCGACTTCAGCCCTGACGCCATCGTGCTGCACAGTCCCAGCGCGTGGCGCATCTGGGAATCGGACAGTCCAAGCAACCGACCGGATGCAACGGTGGCGCCGAATGCACCGGCGGTCGCCGTTTGATGAAACCCCAGCTCGTAATGGTCCCGGCCGAGCCAAAGCCCCACGGCAATGGACGCTTCGGCGCCGACCAGAGCGGCATCGACCATCTGCGCGAGCGATGCACCCTGCCCCTCCGCCATGGCGAGCGCGGCAGGCAGCACAGCGACCGATGGATGCCCGATATGCGCAAAATGCGTGTCGTCATAGTCCAGCGCATGTGACAGCGTACCGTTGACCAACGCGGCCTCCGCCAGCGCGCCGCCACGCCCGTCAAAGCGCGTCGCAGGACCAAGCGCCTGCAACGTCGCTGCCCAGCTGTCGAACGCCCCATCACGATGACCGACGATGCCACACGCCGCCCAATCCAGCAGTGACAGTCGCATCACGGCGCGCACGTCCTCTGGCGGTTCCGCCTTGGCGTAGGCCAGAACCGACGCGGTGATGTCCATGCTTCTCTGGTTCAAAAAAATCCTCCCCGAAGGGCCGGGTTGCCACTTGGCCGCCGGTCTAGCGGTAAAGCTTCGCTGCTCTCCGTTCGAACGCGCGCACGATGCGCTGCATGGCTTCGTTGAACACGACCCCGATGATGCCCTGCAGGATCGCGTTCTTGAACTCGAAGTCCACGAAAAACGACACCTCGCACCCGCCCTCGGCCTCAGCAAAGGCCCAGTTGGACTTCATGTGGCGAAACGGGCCATCCAGATATTCGGTGTCGATCTTCTTTGCCTCGGGGTAGAGAACCACACGAGAGCCGAAGCGTTCGCGAAAGACCTTGAAGCTGATCACAAGATCGGCCTCCATCACTTTGCTGTCACCTTTGGGTGTGACGGTGCGCACGCGCGCCGCGGCGCACCACGGCAGGAACTGCGGGTATTTGCTGACATCGGCGACCAGATCATACATCTGTTGTGGGCTGTATGGCAGGAAGCGGGTTTCGGAATGTGTGGGCATTGCGGTAGGAATGGCCTTGAGACGCGTGTTGCTGGCATGTGTCCCGAATGCCCAATGAAATCAAGGGGACGCAGATGTCAGAGCGGCCATATGTCATAGACCAGATGATCTCGGCCAAGGCCATCGCGGCCCGGATCGAGACATTGTGCGACGAGATCCAGAGCGAATTTGCAGGCACCGACAAGCTGGTCGTGGTGGGTTTGCTGCGGGGCTCTTTCGTGTTCATCGCCGATCTGGTGCGTGAGTTGAACCTGCCCATCGAGGTCGATTTCCTTGAGGCGTCTTCCTATGGCGACGGCATGGAAAGCAGCCGGGAAGTGCGTATTCTCAAGGACTTGCGCGGCGCAATTGAAGGGCGCGATGTGCTGGTCGTCGAAGATATCGTTGACACCGGATTTACCATGCAGCACGTGATCCGCCTGCTGAAGGGGCGCAAGCCATCCAAGCTGCGCACCATTGCGCTGCTGGACAAGCCAAGCCGCCGCGAGGTTGAGGTCAAGGCGGACTGGACCGGCTTCGAGATCCCGGATGAATTTGTCGTGGGGTACGGCATTGATTATGCGCAGCGCAACCGCAACCTGCCCTTTATCGGCAAGGTGCGGTTCACCTGAACAGCCGGATCTTGCCCGTTGTGGTTACGGTTCCGTTTACGATTTTTCCCGACTTCGCATAGCGTGTTTGGTCTCCGCGAGATGCTGCATCCAACGCCTCAATGGCGTCCTGCAAATGGGCAATCGCAACCTCGTGCCTTCGCGGATCAAGTTCTGAAATCAGCAATTCCAGCACGGTTATGTTTTTCGCCGGGTCAGTCATAGGGCGCACTTCCTCGTGTCAATCCAGCAGTACCCCTATGTGCGGCGCAGGTTGACACTGTCAAGAAGAATCACCTCTCCCTAGGGTGGTATCCCTTTGTAAAACCACACGAAAAACGGTACTAAGACTTTCGTTAATCGGCTTTTGACATGTGCGAAGATCGGTTTTTTTGTGCCCGGCAACTGCGCATTACATAAGCGGATCAGCCGAAACAGCGAGCAATACCCTGCGCGTGTACCTCGCACACCAAAGGCGGACCGCCAAAACAGGCCTCGCCACACGCGATGCTGTTTTGGCGGTCGGCCTTACCCGAATTTGGCTTGTCGCGCCGCGCGCAGCCGCGCGAAATCGTCGCCAGCGTGGTAAGATGATCGAGTGAGCGGCGTAGCGGACACCATCAAGAAGCCCTTGCCATAGGCCGCTTTCTCGTAGGACGCGAATTCATCAGGATGCACGAAGCGATCTACGCGGTGGTGTTTTGGCGTCGGTTGCAAGTATTGGCCGATGGTCAGAAAGTCGATGTCCGCGGCGCGCATGTCCTCCATCACCTGAATGACCGACTGCCGGTCTTCGCCCAGGCCCACCATGATACCGGACTTGGTGAACATCGTCGGGTCCAGTTCCTTGACCCGTTGGAGCAGCCGCAGGCTGTGGAAATAGCGGGCACCCGGTCGTACCTCGGGGTATAGTCCCGGTACAGTCTCAAGATTGTGGTTGAAGACGTCGGGTCGCGCCTCGACCACGACCTCGAGCACAGAGGGATCGCAGCGGATGAAATCCGGCGTCAGGATCTCGATCGTTGTGCCCGGACTGCGGTGCCGGACGGCGCGAATGGTCTGGGCAAAATGCTCTGCCCCGCCATCCTCGATGTCGTCGCGGTCGACCGAGGTGATGACCACGTGGTTCAGGCCAAGCTTTTCGACGGCATGGGCGACGCGGCCCGGCTCGAACGCATCCAGCGCCTCTGGCGGTTTGCCCGTCGCGATGTTGCAAAACGTGCAGGCGCGGGTGCAGACCTCGCCCATGATCATCATGGTGGCGTGCCCCTGGCTCCAGCATTCGCCCACATTGGGGCAACCCGCCTCTTCGCACACGGTGACAAGGCCGTTGTCGCGCATGATCTTGTGGGTGTCCTTGTACCCTTGGCTCACCGGCGCCTTGACCCGAATCCAATCCGGTTTCTTGGGCTGCGGATTGTCGGGCCGCCGCGCCTTTTCAGGGTGCCTTTGCTCGGGGATCTTCAGGTCGCGCATGGAATTCTGCCAGATGGTTCAGCTTTAAACTTATTCCTAACATAAGGGACGCATCGGAAAACACCACGTGGCGCATGGCCGCTATGCAGGCTCGGGGCAATTTCCGCAGATCGTCAGCGACACGAAGGCTTCAAAACCGTTTTCGGACGCCCAGAACAAAACCGGTTGACCCAGCATCAACTTCGAACAGCCCATACCCATCCGAACGGTGGTGCAAGCGCAGAAAGGTTGTCAGATCCGGATCTGGCAAGTCGAACTCGATTTCCGCCATCCAGTGAACGAAAAGCCGCTGCGACGCGCCGTTGCGGTCAATCTCGACCTGCGGAACGTCCGATGCATAAGACAGCCCTAGGCCAGCCGCCAGCGACGTCACCACGGATCGTGTGTCAGGCACATAGCGCAGGACAACCGGAACGCTCAACTCGAAGTGGTCCTGCCGTCCGAAATGACCAAGCAGCTGCGCTTCGGCCCCAAAGCGAAACCGGCTGTCCCCAATGGCCCTGTCGGCCCCGACCGCCACACCAACCATATGCGAGCCCGCGAACCGCAAACGCTTGGGATTGACGGTTTCGTGCCAACTGCCCTCAGTCATCGTGCCTATGACGACAGAGCCGTGGACCTCCCACTCTGCCCGAGCGGCGGAAGCGGAAAGAACGAACAAGCAGGCAGTTGCGCCGGCGCGCGCCAGCCATCGGAAATGCGTCATCCTGCGCAATGCCTCACTGAAAATGCAAATTGGTCAAGGTCACCTTATGCCGCGTGCCCGGTTTCTTCCCTTGACCGAGCGCAAAGAGCGGCGTTTTGTCGTCATCTGCACACAAAAAAGTGGCGCCGCGGGAGGAGCGCGACGCCACTCTTTGTCACCGGGCGAAACGATCAGCCTATCATGCCGCCGCCCGGCCCCGTGGTCTCATCGTAGTGCTGCTTGAGCCGCATCAGCGCGATGCGCAGCACGATCTTGCCGGAGCGCGCCGACCAGCCCAGTTTCTTTTCGGCGCTTTCAAGCCCCTCAAGATAGCAGCAGCACCGCAAAACAACGTCGGACAACCCCGGTCCAAGATCACGCAGGGCTGCGGCAACCCGGTTGCGTGCCCCTTCGGGTCCGTTTCCAACGCCGCTGTCCATGGCAAAGCCGCCACGCCCGCCGCCGGTCAGGAAGCGGTCCCAGTTCTGGGCCACGCGCGGGCCCATCTGGGCAAGTTCGAAATCCTCGCGCAGCCGTTCGCCGGCTGTGACCAGATCGTCGGACAGAAAGGGCTCTCCGCCCTTATCGCGGCGACGTGCCAGCGCCGTGAGTGGTGATTCCGCAAGGTTGTAGCGGACCTTGCGCGGCTGGCCTGTCTCTGTATCCCGCACCGTGCGCTCGCCCCATTGCCGGTGCTGGTCGGCAAACGGCGTCGCAGCCTCGGCAAAGCCGGGTTGCTCCCGTTCGACCTCGCCCATCATATCGGCCAGGGCCGTGCGTCCGGCTGGGGTGATCTTATACCGGGTGATCCGCCCGGTTTGGTCGGCTGCGATCCAGTCTTGCAGGGCCATCGCCTCGGCGACCTTGCGATCCACCACGGCTGTGCGGGTACTGCTGCCGGTCACGCCATCGCGCACAACGACTGCTTTCTGCATATCGACCGCAACGGCAAGCACCGCGCCGGTTTCGCATAGACGGCGCAGGATGCGCACCGCATCCTGCGTCATGGCTGCGGTTTCATGGGGCGTGTCGTGATCAAGTGCGCGAGCGGTTTGCATGTCAGCGTCATCCTTGTTGGGCCGATGGTCAGCCGACGAACGAGAACGACCGACCGTGGCACCCAGCTTGCGCAACACGGCATCTACCAGTGGATCATCGCGCCGGGTCTCGTACCGTCGGATCTGACGCAACACGGTCGAGGCATGGCAGCCCGACTTGCGCGCCAATTCGCGAATTGGCAGCCCCGCTTCGGTATGAGCAAGGTAGTGTACGGCCGCGTCCGGAACCCAAGTCGGCAGGTTCAGGTCCGTGGCGCAGAATGCATCGCTATTGCGCATCGGTAGTGTCCGTCCTTCTTCCCTTCGGGCCCCGTGTGTCATGACTTTTGCACCGGGTTGTCCACAAAATAGTCCACACAACCTAAAGCTGCATTGATTACCGGATCGTTAACATTCGTCGTGCTGAGCAGCATTGTTTCTAAATGATAAACAGTTGCTAAACGAACGTGCGGGCTCCGTTCACCACACGCAACACCCGCTCAGGTTGTGCAATGGTCACCGCAACGCCGCTTCCGGGGAAGGAGCGACGCACTCAAAAAGGAGACCGGAAATGCAAGATATCCTGACCATGCTCAGCACACTGCGCCGCCCTCGCCTGCTGATGCGCGCGGCACGAATCGGTGCGGAAGACTACCGTCGCAGCGCGCATCTGCCCCGCTTGCTGGGATATGGACACTTACCGCGTCACGGCGCCGCCCTGATGCGCCTGATGGAGATCGAAGGCGAATTGAATGCGCAACGCATCTCGGACGATTCGTCCTACAGCCTCTTGCGCCATATCGACATTTTGATTGCTATCGTTGGCGAAGCCCGCATCTTGCGGGCCGCACAAAACGAACTTGCAACATGATCACATGAAACTGTCAGGCTCCGCCGCCTTCTTTTCAGCGACGTAAGCATCCAGGGCCTCGCGTATGGCGGGGTCCATGGCGGGTTGCTGATAGTCGGCGAGGAGCTTTTTGACCCGCTCAGTGGCAAGCTGTGCGGTGTCGCGCGCGCCCTCGTCTTCCCAGGTCTCGAACGGCTTGTAGTCCAGAACGTCCGACTTCCAGAACGCGGATTTGAAATTCGCCTGCGTATGGGCGCAACCCAGGTAATGCCCGCCCGGGCCTACCTCTCGGATCGCATCCATGGCTTGGGCATTCGCATCGACCTGAACGCCTGCCGCCAAATGATGCAGTGTGCCCAGCTGATCCGCATCCATCACGAACTTCTCGTAGGAACTGACCAATCCCCCTTCGAGCCAGCCGCAGGCGTGCAACATGAAGTTCACGCCGGCCAGCAGCCCCATGTTCAGCGAATTCGCCGTCTCATACGCGGCCTGGGCATCAGGCAGTTTCGATCCGCAAAACGACCCCGCCGAGCGGAAGGGCAGCCCCAAACGGCGCGCCAACTGGCCCGCCCCATAGGTGATATGCGCCGCTTCCGGCGTGCCAAAGGTCGGGGCACCTGAATTCATGTCGATGGAGGTCACAAATGCGCCCATGATCACCGGCGCGCCTGCGCGGCACAGTTGGGAATAGGCGATACCAGCCAACACCTCCGCCAGCACTTGGGTCAGCGTGCCGGCTACGGACACGGGCGCCATCGCCCCGCCAACAATGAAGGGCGAGATGATACAGGCCTGGTTTGACTGGGCATAGACCTCTAGCGCGCCCATCATTACGTCATCGAAAGTCATGGGCGAGTTGATGTTGATCAGCGAGGTCATCACCGTTTTGCGCTGAATGACATCCTTGCCGAACAGGATCTCCGCCATCTCGACCGAATCGCGCGCGCGGTCTGGCTCCGTGACCGAGCCCATGAAGGGTTTGTCCGACAGCGTCATATGAGCATGCAGCATGTCCAGATGACGCTTGTTCACCGCCACATCCGTAGGCTCGCACACGGTCCCGCCGGAATGGTGCAGCCACTTGGACATATAGCCCAGCTTCACGAAGTTGCGGAAATCCTCCATCGTCGCATAGCGCCGACCACCGTCGGCATCGCGGACGAAGGGCGGACCATAGACTGGGGCCAGCACGAGGTTCTTGCCGCCGACCTCAACCGACCGGGCCGGATTGCGGGCATGCTGGGTGAAGGATGATGGCGCTGTCGCGCAAAGCTTGCGCGCCAGACCGCGCGGGATACGCACCCGCTCGCCGCTCACATCCGCCCCGGCATCACGCCACCGGTCAAGCGCTGCGGGATTGTCCGGGAAATTCACCCCGATCTCTTCCAGCACCGTTTCGGCGTTGTGCTCGATGATCTCCAGCGCTTCCTCTGTCAGCACCTCGAAATTGGGAATGTTGCGCTCAATGAACCGGGCCGTCTCGAACGACACGGCACTGCGCTCGGCCCGGCGGGCGGCACCGCCACCACCACGTCCACGTCTGCGTGTCGCTGCCTCGGTCATAAGCATTCCCCCTCTTGCACGTCCTTGGGTGTGCAGGTTCTTACCGCATCGCAGCATCGCCCGCTGGCCCATAGCGCCCCCAGAGGGAAAAAAGCGACATGCGCTCTTCTTCTGACCAAAAATACCACGGGGTCTGGGGCAGAGCCCCAGTCGGGTGCTTGCCACCCCTTGCACACGGGCCTATTGCAAGCCCATGACCGACCAGACCCACGACCGCCTTCTTATCATCGACTTCGGCAGCCAGGTGACGCAACTGATCGCGCGCCGCCTGCGCGAACTGGATGTGTATTGCGAAATTCATCCCTATCAAAACGTCACCGATGCCAGCCTGGCGGAGATGTCGCCCAAAGCCGTCATCCTGTCCGGCGGCCCCGACAGCGTGACGCGCCCCGGCTCGCCCCGCGCGCCCGAGGCGCTTTGGACCATGGGCATCCCGGTCCTCGGCATCTGCTATGGCCAGCAGGCGATGATGCAGCAACTGGGTGGCGAGGTGCATGGCGGCAAGATCTCGGGCGGCGGCGGCACGGCCGAGTTCGGTCGCGCCTTTGTCACACCCGCTGGACAGCTTGATTTGCTCAACGGCTGGTTTGCGAACGGCAACGAACAGGTGTGGATGAGCCATGGCGACCACGTGTCGAAACTGGCGCCGGGGTTCGAGGTCTACGGCACCTCCCCCAACGCGCCCTTTGCGATCACCGCCGACACCTCCCGCCATTTCTATGCCGTGCAATTCCACCCCGAAGTGCACCACACACCAAAGGGCGCCAAACTCTACGAAAACTTCGTCAAATTGGCCGGCTTCGCGGGCGACTGGACCATGGGCGCCTATCGCGAGGAGGCGGTTGAGCGCATTCGGGAACAGGTGGGCGACAAAAAGGTGATCTGCGCCCTGTCCGGCGGTGTCGACAGTTCGGTCGCCGCCGCGCTGATCCACGAAGCTGTGGGCGACCAGTTGACCTGCGTCTTTGTCGACCATGGGCTTTTGCGCAAGAACGAAGCAGACGAGGTCGTGGGCATGTTCCGCGATCACATGAACCTGTCGGTGATCCACGCAGACGAAACCGAACTCTTCCTTGGCGAACTTGACGGGCAATCCGACCCCGAAACCAAGCGCAAGATCATTGGCCGATTGTTCATCGACGTGTTCCAGAAATACGCCGACCAGATCGAAGGCGCGGAATTCTTGGCGCAGGGGACACTTTACCCGGACGTCATTGAGAGCGTGAGCTTTTCGGGTGGCCCTTCGGTCACGATCAAATCTCACCACAATGTGGGCGGTCTGCCGGAAAAGATGGGCCTCAAGCTGGTCGAACCGCTGCGCGAATTGTTCAAGGACGAGGTGCGCGCCCTAGGTCGCGAACTGGGCCTGCCCGACCATTTCATCGGGCGCCACCCCTTCCCCGGCCCCGGCCTTGCCATCCGCTGTCCGGGCGAGATCACGCGCGCCAAGCTCGAGATCCTGCGCGAAGCCGACGCCGTCTATATCGACCAGATCCGCAAGCACGGGCTCTATGACGAAATCTGGCAAGCGTTCTGCGCCATCCTTCCAGTGCGTACCGTGGGCGTCATGGGCGATGGGCGCACCTATGACTACGCCTGCGCCTTGCGCGCCGTCACTTCCGTCGATGGGATGACGGCAGACTACTATCCGTTCAGCCACGATTTTTTGGGCGAAACGGCGACGCGCATCATCAACGAGGTGCCTGGGATCAACCGGGTCACATATGACATCACTTCAAAGCCGCCGGGCACCATCGAATGGGAGTGACGCTGAACGGGTTTCTGCGCTGCGCGTCAGAGAGTGAAGCCGACCGCGTCCGTGCTGCGTTGCCGGAGCATGTCCGGCTGACGAGGGCGGAACCGGGCTGCGTCCGTTTCGATGTTGTGCCGACAGACGATCCGCTGGTGTGGACAGTCTCCGAGGCGTTCACCGACCCCGCCGCATTCAAGGCACATCAGGCGCGCGCCGCCAAATCCGACTGGGCACGCGACACCGCCGGGATCGCCCGCGACTACACGATCAAGGGCATGGAATGAGCCCTATTCTCAGGGCGGCCCTGTGGATGACAGGGTCAATCGCCTCCTTTTCGGCGATGGCCGTTGCCGGACGCGAAGTGTCAGGCAGCCTCGATACCTTTGAGATCATGATGTACCGCAGCTTTGTCGGTGTGATCGTGGTCGTTGCCATTGTGGCCGGCACGGGCGCATGGCGCAACATCCGCACCGACCGGTTGGGCACCCATCTGGTGCGCAACCTGGCCCATTTCACCGGTCAGAACCTCTGGTTCTATGCCGTTACAGTGATCCCGCTTGCACAGGTCTTTGCGCTGGAGTTCACCTCGCCCATCTGGGTGATTGTGCTCAGCCCCCTTGTGCTGGGCGAACGCTTGACCGCGGTGCGGGCCATGGCGGCGATCATGGGGTTCATCGGCATTCTCATCGTGGCGCGCCCAGACATGGCAGGCTTGAACGCGGGAGTCATAACGGCAGCATCCTCGGCCATCTTCTTTGCGATCACCATCATGCTGACAAAACGCCTGACACGGCACGAGGGGATCGCGTCGATCCTGTTCTGGCTCACGACGATGCAACTGATCATGGGGATCGTCATGGCAGGCTATGATGGCGACATCGCATTGCCGGACGTGCAGACCGGGCCGTGGGTCTTTCTGATTGGATGTGCTGGCCTGCTGGCGCATTATTGCCTGACCCATGCGCTGTCGATCGCACCTGCAACAGTCGTTGTACCAATCGACTTTATTCGCTTACCCACCATCGCGGTGATCGGGATGGTGGTGTATGGAGAGACGATTGATGCCTGGGTGTTTATCGGTGCAGCGATCATTTTTGCCGGCAACTACGTGAACATTTGGGTGGAATCGCGGCAATCCAAACCGCTGTGACCTGAAAGTCACAGATATATGACGCTCCGTCACGGGGTCCCATTTGCCCTAGCGTCAATATTGACGCACCCCCCTTGAAACCGGCTTATACATTCCCAACGCGCATCCACTCGACATATCTGCCGCGCGCCTTTGGGAGGAAATATTATGAAAACCCGCGTCCTCGCGGCGACAGCCCTTTTGCTGTCATCTACGTCCGTATATGCGGCTGGTCTTGACCGGTCGTTCCAGAATGTGTCTTCGATCTTTGCCGAGGACAACACGCTCAGCTTCACCTTCTCGCACGTATCGCCCGATGTGACTGGCACCGACGCACTTGGATCAAGCTATGACGTCGGCGAAAGCTATGAGCAGACGGTTCTGAGCTTTACCAAGGATATCACCGACAAATTCACCCTTGGCTTCATCACGGACCAGCCGTTTGGCGCCGATGTTTTCTACAACGCGGATCCCAACACCAGCACGCTGGGCGGCACCGGCGCGGACCTGTCGAGCGAAGCCTACAAGCTGGTCGCGAAGTACCAGTTCACACCGCGCTTCAGCGTCTTTGGCGGTGTGCAGGCACAGACCATCCGGGCAAGCGTGAACCTGAATGGTCAGGCGTACCGCGACGCGATCCCGACCGCAGCCGTTGCCCGCGCAGCAGGCGTCGACTCAAGCACGCTCGGTGCAGCACTGCAGGGCGACGCAAACGCAATTGGTGCTCTGGGGGGCCTCGCAGTTGTCGGCGCTCTTGGCGCGCAGGTACAAGCGCAGCAAGCGGCTTTCACAGCAGACAACGGCTACAGCTACAGCCAAGACGCCCAAACCGAGTACGGCTGGTTGATCGGTGCCGCTTACGAAATTCCGGACATCGCCCTGCGCTTGGCTGTCACGTACCATGCGTCGATTGACTACACCGCAAACACAACCGAACAGATCCTCGGCAACACCGTACCTGGCACAGTCGAATTCGAAACACCTGAGTCGCTGAACATCGACTTCCAGACCGGTATCGCCAAGGATACACTGCTGCTGGCATCCTACCGCTGGACCGAATTCGACGCGGTTGACCTCGTGCCAACCGCATTGCAGTCGGACCTGGTGAACCTCGACAACGGCCACCGCTTCACCCTGGGTGTCGGTCGTCGCTTTACAGAAAGCTTCTCCGGCTCGCTCACTTTCTCATATGAGCCCGAAGGCGATGATGATCTCGTCTCGCCCCTCGGTCCGACCGACGGCCTGTTCGGCATCTCACTCGGTGGCCGCTACAACAAGGACAACATGGTGATCTCGGGTGGGATCAACTATTCGTGGCTCGGCGATGCCCGGCCCGAAGTTGGCGGCCAGCCGGTTGCCTCGTTCACCGACAACTCGTCGCTTGCGGTCGGGTTCAAGGTCGACTTCACATTCTAAATCTGTCCCCGCGGGGACAGATCACGAAACCCCGCCCTGTTTCGGGCGGGGTTTTTCTTTGCGCAAGTTCCGGGTGGCTTGCCCTTGCCAGGCCTGACAGGTTGCCGGCATGACACCGCAAAAAACACTCTCTGGCCGCGCCTGGGCTGAAATGATCCTTCTTGGCACGATCTGGGGCGCGTCGTTCCTGTCCATCCGCATTGCACTAGACGAAATTGATCCGCTGACCAGCGTGGCGCACCGCACCTTTTGGGCGATGTGCGTGCTTTGGGTCATCGTGTTGGTGTCACGCCTCCCGGTTCCGCGCGATCCGCACATCTGGATCGCGTTCCTTGGCATGGGCCTTTTGAACAACGTCATCCCTTTCGGCCTCATGGCTTGGGGACAGCTGCATATCGAGACGGGGCTTACGTCGATCCTGAATGCGACCACCGCGATTTTCGGCGTGATCGCCGCTGCGCTCTTTTTCGCGGACGAGCGGATCACGGTCCGCAAGGCCGCAGGCGTCGCACTGGGGTTCTTTGGCGTGGCAACCGCGATCGGGCTGGACAACTTCGGATCCTTCGACCTGCGCAGTGTCGCCCAACTGGCCATCATCGCCGGCACGGTGAGCTATGCGCTTGCCGGGGTCTGGGCGCGGCGCTTTCTGGGAGGCTTGGCCCCGCAGGTGGCGGCGGCGGGGATGTTGACGGGCGCAACGGTGATCACGGTGCCGTTGGCATGGGCAGTTGATGGTCCCATCACCCTCGACCTGCAGGGCGACACGATCCTCGCCATCGCCTACTACGCGCTCGTCGCAACCGCGGGAGCCTACCTGCTCTACTACCGCGTGCTTGGCATGGCTGGTTCCAGCAATCTGATGCTGGTCACACTTGTCATCCCGCCCGTGGCCATCGTGCTCGGCGCCATTGTTCGGAACGAGGCGTTGTCGCCCAATGCCTTTGTCGGCTTTGCCTTGCTGGCACTTGGCCTTGCGATCCTGGATGGTCGCATACTGACCTTCCTGAGGCGCCCCGACGTTGACCGCCCCACGCCCCGCAGCTAGGACAGCCCGAAAACGGGGACCTGCGGAACATGAACTCTTTGCTTTATCGCGATGCCGACGCCTGGCGGTCCGCGCCATCAAAGCGCGTGCTTGTCTTTGGCATGTCGGGACTGGGCAAGACGCATATGTCCACGACGGTGCGCGACAGCGGGCGGTGGTTCCACTACTCCATCGACTACCGGATCGGCACCCGCTATTTGGGCGAACGTATCGCCGACAATGCCAAGGCCGAGGCGATGAAGGTGCCGTTTCTGCGCGACCTTTTGATGTCCGACAGCATCTATATCGGCTCGAACATCACCTTCCACAATCTCAGCCCTGTCTCGACCTATCTGGGCAAGCCGGGCGATCCGGCCAAGGGCGGTATGCCCATCGCCGAATACCGCAAAAGGCAGGAACAGTTCCGCCGGTCGGAGATCGCGGCCTTGGAGGATACGGGGTATTTCGCCGAGCGGGCACAGCAGCTTTATGGCTATCCGAACTTCATCTGCGACACCGGCGGGTCGATCTGTGAATGGGTGAACCCGGCGGATGACCACGACCCGCTGATGACGACCCTCAGCGCCGTTGCCCTGCCGATCTGGATCAAGGGGGACGCAGCGCACACCGCAGCACTGATTGCACGGTTCGACAAGGCGCCGAAACCAATGGCCTATCAGCCGGAATTCCTGCTGCTCTGCTGGACGGACTACCTCAAAGAAACCGGCGCGCATGAAGAAGCTGTTGACCCCGACGCGTTTGTCCGTTGGACCTACGCCCGCGCGCTGGCGCATCGACAGCCCCGCTACGAGGCGATGGCGCGCTGGGGTGTGACGGTAACCGCGGACGAGGTCGCCTCGCTCAAAGGTGAAGCGGATTTCATCACTCTGGTCGCCTCCGCTCTTGAGCGTCGGGCGCGCGCGGCGTAAGTCCGGTCTTCACACGTTTATCGGACCAGACCCATGCCCATCAAATTGCCTTCCACCCTGCCCGCCTATGACGTTCTGACGAACGAGGGCGTGATGGTGATGGACGAAGAACTGGCCGCGCATCAGGACATCCGACCGCTTAAGATCGGCTTGCTCAACCTGATGCCCAAGAAGATCCAGACCGAGACGCAATTTGCCCGCTTGATCGGCGCCACGCCCCTGCAGATCGAGCTGTCCCTGATCCGCATGTCCGAGCATGAGACCAAGAACACCGCCGCCGAGCATATGGAGAGCTTTTACCGCCCGTTTCAGGAGGTGAAGGGCGAGAAATTCGACGGGCTGATCATCACCGGCGCGCCCATCGAGCATCTTGAGTACGAGGATGTGGATTACTGGGAGGAATTGGAAGAGGTCATGGAATGGACCCAGACCAACGTGCATTCCACCTTTGGCGTGTGCTGGGGCGGCATGGCCATGCTGCACCACTTCCACAAAGTGCCCAAGCATCTGCTGGGGTCCAAGCTGTTCGGCGCGTACCGCCACACAAACCTGTCGCCTGCCTCGCCCTACTTGCGGGGATTTTCGGATGATTGCGTGGTGCCAGTGTCGCGCTGGACAGAGGTGCGCGCGCCCGAAGTGGAGGTCGCTGGCCTGCCGATCCTGCTGGGCTCGGACGTAACAGGCCCCTGCCTGATCGAAGATCCGGAGCATCGCGCGCTCTATATCCTCAATCACTTTGAGTATGACAGCGATACGCTGAAACAGGAATACGACCGCGATCTGGCCTCGGTCCAGGTCGAAGGGGCAGAGATTGCCCTGCCCGTCGACTACTTTCCCGATGACGATCCGTCGCGGACGCCGATGAACCGCTGGCGCAGCCACGCGCATCTTCTCTATGGCAATTGGCTGTCCGAGATATATTTGACCACACCGTACGATATGGACCGGATCGGGCAGGACCGCACCGACCTGCGGGGGTAAGGGAATGAAAACAGTGTTTTACGTGGTGCTGGGCCTCGTGGTCCTGACGGTGGCGGTTGTACAGGTGCTGGCGGCCAAGCGGGAACGGGATGCGGAGGCGGCCTTTCCCCCGACGGGGCAAATCATTGATGTGAACGGTGTCGGTGTGCATGTCGAACAGATGGGCACTGGCCCCGATCTTGTGCTGATCCACGGTGCATCGGGCAATACGCGTGATTACACCTTTGTCTTTGCTGACCTCGTCAAGGATCGCTACCGCGTGACCATCCTCGACCGGCCGGGCCTTGGCTGGACGGAACAAATCGCACCGCAGCACAGATCGGCATGGACCACGGCCCACGCCACCCCGACCCAGCAAGCCCGGCTGCTCAAGGCCGCAACCGACCAGCTGGGCGTAGACCGGCCCATCGTGCTGGGCCATTCCTTCGGCGGCATCGTCGCGTTGGCTTGGGCACTTGAATTCGATGATCTTGCCGGGGTGGTGTCCGTCGCAGGGGTTGCGAACCCATGGCCGGGAGAGCTGGACTGGACATACCAGGTCAATGGCTCGGCATGGGGTGGCGGGCTGATGGTGCCGCTCTTGTCCGCCTTCGTGCCCGAAAGCTATATCGACAATGCCGTCTCCGGTATCTTCGCTCCGCAAAGCGCGCCAGACGGGTATACCGCCCATGTGGGCCCCGCCTTGATCCTGCGCCGCGCGTCCATGCGCGCCAATGCGCGGCAAGTGAACTGGCTGCGGCCGCATGTGGTCGAGATGTCCAAGGACTATGGCTCCATCAGCGTCCCGGTCGAGGTGGTGCATGGCGACGCCGACACAATCGTTCCGCTCGACGTGCATTCGGCCAAGCTGCCCGGCCAGATTGAGGGGGCCAATGTCACAGTCCTGCCCGGCGTGGGACATATGCCACAACACACCCACCCCGAGGCCGTCATCGACGCGATTGACCGCGTCGCAGCACGTGCGGGTTTGCGTTAAGCGCCACTCTGACCCATATTGGATGTTAAGAGCAGTAACTTAAGGCAAAAACCATGAGCCTTCCCTTTGACGGCGCGATCACGGAATTCTACGAGACCGGCGCGCCGGACGACATTCGTGACAAGATCAGTACGGCGGACAAGGATGATATCCTGACCCCGACCTATCCCTATGACGAACGGATGCGGCGCAAGCCATACGAGCGCGAGATGGACGCGCTGCAGATCGAACTCGTTAAGATGCAGGATTGGGTGGCCAAAACCGGCACCCGTGTTGTCTGCGTGTTCGAGGGCCGCGATGCTGCAGGCAAAGGCGGCACGATCAAGCGGTTTCGCGAACACCTGAACCCGCGTGGCGCCCGTGTTGTCGCCTTGGCAAAGCCAACCGAAAAAGAGGCATCTGAGTGGTATTTCCAACGCTATATCAAGCACTTACCCACGGCTGGAGAGATTACTTTCTTTGACCGTAGCTGGTACAATCGCGGAGTTGTCGAGCATGTATTTGGCTTTTGCCAACCGCACCAGCGCGAACACTTCTTTGTTCAGGTCAACCCGTTCGAAGCGATGTTGGTGGACGACGGGGTCCACGTGTTCAAATTCTGGCTGAATGTGTGCCGGGCCGAGCAGTTGCGCCGCATTCTGGACCGCGAAAACGACCCGTTGAAGCAGTGGAAACTCAGCTGGATCGACGTGGAGGGCCTGAAGAAATGGGATGCCTACACCAATGCCATTCGCGAGACGCTGGACCGGTCCCATTCCAGCCATGCTCCGTGGACCATTGTGCGGTCCGATGACAAGAAACGCGCGCGTCTCAATGCCATCCGCACCGTTCTGCATGGGCTCGATTACACAAATAAAGACCCGCAAGCCATTGGAAAAGTGAACAAAGACGTCTGTGGCGGGCCGGATATCTGGGATGCCTAAACGCGGCTACCACCATGGCAATCTCAGGCAAGCTCTGATCGAAGCAGCGCTCAAGCTGATCGAGGAGAAGGGCCCAACCGGGTTCACGCTCTCCGAGGCGGCAAAGCAGGCCGGTGTGACCCCGGCTGCTGTCTATCGCCACTACGAGGGGCGCGAGGATCTGATCGCCGAATGTGCGCGGCAGGGCTATGGCATCTTTGCCGACCTGATGCAGCATGCCTACGAATCTGGCCAGCCCTCGGCGCTGGCGGCGTTTGAGGCGACGGGGCGCGCTTACCTCGCCTTTGCACGCCGCTTTCCCGGTCACTACATCGCCATGTTCGAAAGCGGGATTTCAACCAACCGCACCCCGGAACTGGCCGATGTTGTGAACCGCGCAAACACGGTGCTGGAAAAAGCCGCCGGTGATCTGTCGCAGCATATCCCAGAGGACAAGCGGCCACCGGCATCCATGTTCTCGGCTCATATCTGGGCGATGAGCCACGGGGTGGTGGAGCTTTTCGCGCGCAACTCGCCCGGCAAAGCCTCTCCGTTCCCGCCCGAGGATCTGCTGGAAACCGGCATTGGCATCTACCTGCGCGGTCTGGGACTTATTCCAGGCGACAGCTGAGACGGCACGCGCGTCCAGCCGAGGTCATCACCTTTTCTGAGCGGTGGCAAAGATATGCGGGGGCTGCTCAATCAATTCGGCTGGCTTTTGCCTGACACACAAAGTTTGCACATCTGTCATGCTTTTGTTGCGGATCAGGTGTCAAAGGCCCGCATGAAAGAGCGCTTGGACCCGTTGGTGGCAGAACGCGCCCCGTGGCTTTTCCGCCCGGGCACTGTAAGCCGCTTTGCCCGCCGCACTTTCATGTCCCTGCTCAGCTACGATCAGACCATCGACCTGGCCACAGTGCTCAAGGACCAGACGGCCGGCAGCCTTATGCACCATGTGGGGGCGCTGCTTGCGCAGGATGTGTGTGTGTCGGGCCTGCACCATGTGCCCCGCAAAGGTCCGGCCATTGTCGTGGCCAACCACCCGACGGGCATTGCAGACGGGATCATGCTGCACCACATGCTGGCGCCAATCCGGCCCGACCTGTTCTTTTACGCGAATGCCGACATCCTGCGCGTGTTGCCGCAAATGTCGGACATGATCGCACCCGTCGAGTGGCGTCATGACAAGCGGTGCCACGGCAAGACGCGTGAAACGATGGCGTACACCCGGGCAGCCGTCGAGCAGGATAGGCTCGGCGTGATTTTTCCGTCGGGACGTTTGGCGAAGCGGCGCGGCCTGCGGTTGTACGAGCGCCCCTGGATGGCGTCGGCGGCAATGATCGCCCGAAAGTTCGATCTGCCGGTCATCCCCATACATATCGAGGCGCGCAATTCCGCGTTGTTCTACGTGCTCGACCTGATCCACCCGACGCTACGTGACATTACGCTGTTTCACGAGACGCTGAATAAAAACACCCAACCGTTCCGCATCCGTGTTGGTCAGGCTTTACCCGCATCTGACCTGCCGAAAAACTCGGAAGACGGGATTGCGATGCTGCGCGACGCCACGCTGCGTCTGGCCAAAGATCCCCAGGGACGCGTTTCTGTTAGACCACGCTGGATCGCGCAGCGCGCCTGAGCAACGGCAAGGGCCGGACAGAAACGAAAAAGGCCGCCCAGAAGGCGGCCTTTCCGAAAACATCTTTCGGCTTAGCGCTTGGAGAACTGGAAGCTCTTCCGCGCTTTGGCCTTACCGTATTTCTTACGCTCTACGACGCGGCTGTCGCGGGTCAGGAAGCCTGCCGCTTTCAGCGCTCCGCGCAGCGACGGATCATACAGCTGCAGCGCCTTTGACACACCGTGCTTGACCGCACCGGCCTGACCGGACAGACCGCCGCCCTTGACGGTGGCGGTCACGTCGAACTGGTCCTCGACACCCGCAACCTGGAACGGCTGGCGCAGGATCATCTGCAGCACGGGGCGTGCGAAATATGTGCTCATCTCTTTGCCGTTCACGGTGACCTTGCCCGAACCGGGTTTGATCCAGACGCGGGCCACCGCGTCCTTCCGCTTGCCGGTGGCATAGGATCGGCCGAACTCGTCACGGACGGGTTCGCGGGGCGTCATATCGACTTCGACCGGTGCAACGTCGCCAGCGACAGCTTGCAGGTCTTCGAGTGTGTTGATTTCGTCAGCCATGCTCATGCGCTCCGGGTGTTTTTCTTGTTCATGGACTTCACGTCCAGAACTTCGGGGCTTTGTGCCTCGTGGGGGTGCTCTGCCCCGGCATAGACACGCAGGTTTGTCATGATCTGGCGGCTCAGACGGTTGCCGGGCAGCATCCGTTTCACAGCCAGGGTCACCACGCGCTCTGGGTGTGCGCCCTCAAGGATCTGTTCCTTGGTGCGCGACTTGATCCCGCCGGGGTGGCCGGTGTGCCAGTAGTGATGTTCCTGGCGCTTGTTGCCGGTCAACTGGATCTTGTCCGCGTTGACGATGATCACGTTGTCGCCACAGTCCATGTGGGGGGTGAAGGACGGCTTGTGCTTGCCACGCAGACGCATGGCGACGATCGAGGCAAGACGGCCCAGAACAACGCCCTCTGCGTCGATCAGGATCCATTTCTTGTCGATGTCCGCAGGTGTTGCGGTATAGGTTTTCATTGCGGTTCGTCCCTTGAAGGGTGGAAATTCGGATTGCGCGGTTATACAGCAGGGTCAGAGCGCGTCAACTGCGGACGCGCGGTTTTTATGAAGCAAAAACAAATGCTTGAAAATAAGGTATCATATTACCCCAAATATCAGCGCAGTTCTCAGCACAGTTCGTTGACCCAATGCTGACCGGACTCGCTGCCCCTGCCCTTGCCACAGTGGTCCTGTTCATGCTGGCCACGGCTGTTGGCGTGCCCGTGATGCGAAAGCTGATCATTGTCTACGAGGCTAAACACGAGCTCAAGCACGGCTCCGCTGGGTGGCTGCGGTCGCTGCGCGGCTGGTCGATGGTGGCGTTCTGGCTGATGACGACCTGGTTCATCGCGACGATCTTTGGCGACTGGGCCGCCAATGGCGATCTTGATGCTGCCATTGACCGGGGCTGGTTGCGCTTGCGCATTCTGCTTGAGATCGCGATGGCGATCATGGAGTCGGACTGATGGACGACCTGAGCGTTGCGCAGTCCGAATTGCAATGCGCCAATTGCGCGGGGCAGTGCATCTATGATCCGGCGCAACAGGCGCTCGTTTGTACAAGTTGCGCAACGCGGTACGGGCTGGAAACCGACAAGGATGCAGAGGCGGCGCGCGAGTTCGACTTTGACCCAGTGGGGCCAAACACGGACGTGCCCGTTGTCGAGGAAACCCGTGTGCATCATTGCCAGACCTGCGGCGGCGATGTGGTGTTTGTGGGCCAGACGCTGTCCGAACGCTGCGCCTATTGCGACGGGCCGGTGGTACTGGCCACCAGCGACACGGGCTACCGGACAAAGGCGCTGATCCCCTTCCGCGTGCCCGAAAGAGATGCGCAGGTGGCCGCGCTTGCTTGGGTTGCCAAGCGATGGGCCGCGCCCGCAGACCTGAAGGCCGTGGTGTCCAAGGGTCGGGTGGCCGGTCTGTACGTCCCGTTCTGGACCTTCGACAGCGAAGAGGCTGTCAGCTATTGGGCGAAATACACGGTCAGGCGCAACAAGCGCAGCGTGACACGTCGGACATCCGGCGCATTCCGCATCCGGTTTGACGATCTGTTGGTCCCCGCGTCGCCCCACGTCACGCCGCTGATCCGCGACGGCATCCTGCATGACTTCGACCCGCGACGCCTGCGCTCCTACCGCCCTGGCTATCTTGCCGGGTTCGGAGCAGAACGGCACCACCAATCGGTGGCCGAAGGACTGCGGGCCAATGCCGACGACAAGGACCTGCTGATCCGCAACCGGATCAAGGGGCATGTAAACAAGCGCGGCGTACATGATGTCCGCTATTCCACGGACACGACGGGGATCCGGTATCGCCGCATTCTGCTGCCCGTTTGGATCCTGCACTATAAATACAACGACGACGCGATGAAGGTTGTCGTCTGCGGCATGCAGGGGCGGACCTATGGTGAGCGTCCGTTCTCGTGGCTGAAACTGGCGGGGTATGCTGCCGTTTTGTCGGCCCTCATCATCGCGTTTGGTCTGGCTTGGGGCGCTGGCGGGCTGCTCTAAACACCGATCTGGTCGGGCGGGTTGTCCAGCAAATCACGCAGACGTTCGATGGCCGCCTCAAAGGATTGAAGACTGACGCCCGCGTTGATCGCAATGCGCACGGCGTGCGGGGTGCGCGCATCACGGCAGGCGTAATCCTCGGCCGCACGAATCCCGACACCGTGTTGCGCGGCGGCTTGCACAAAGGCGCCTGCCCGCCACCCTTCGGGCAGATGCAACCACAGGAACGGCACATCCTTGCGCCAGATGATGTCGTAGCCGCCTAGGATGTTGACCGCCCGCTGGACATAGGTGCCGATCCCCTGGCGCGCATCTGCCATCAGCCCGGGCAGGTCGCGGTGCACAAGAAGCGATGCAAAAAGGTCCGTCATGGGCGTGGCAAGGCCAAAGAATGAATACTCCGCCGTCCGTCGAAGCACATTGGCCCGCCCCTTTGGCGTCACCGCAATGCCAAGCCGCAGCGACGGCGTGATGGATTTGGAGATCGAGGAAATGTACCAAGTGCGCTCTGGTACAATCATCCGGTAGCTGGGGGCCTGCGCCTGTCCCAACCTGTAACAATCGTCTTCAAGGATCTGCAGGTCCTGCCGTTTCGCCACTTCCGCCAGCGCTTCGCGCCGATAAGCCGGGGTAAACCCGCAGGTCGGGTTGTGTACTTCCGGTGACGTGCAGAAGATTTGCGCATCATGCGCCTTGGCCGCGGCGTCCAACGCTTCGGGAATGACACCCTGGCTGTCCATCTCGACCGGAATGACATCAGCGCGCAGCAGCTCTGCCGCCCGTCGAAAACCTGGGTACGCCAGATCCTCGACAAGAATTGCTGGTCGCCGCCCCTTTAGAAGCGCTTGAAACACCAACAGAATCGCGTTTTGCCCGCCATTGGCCAGCACGATGTCGTCGGGCCCGAACGATCCAATCGGTGCACCCGCAAGCCATGCCGCCGCCGCCGTGCGTGCGGGCCCGCCGCCCGCGCGGGTCGGATAGTGCATCATGCCGGATGGCGGATCTTGGGCCACCTCCGCCAGAAGCCTGCGGATCAGCGTCGCCTGGCCAACACTCGGCAGGTGCGGCGAGAATAGGTTTACGTTCCAGGTTTGCGCTTCGGAATTGTGCGTGGTGCTGTCCACTTCAATCGGGACATCAGCGTAAAGCGGCCCCTTTTCATCGGGTTGCGCAACAAAGGTTCCACGCCCGACTTCGGCCATCAACGTGCCGTCATCGGTCAGCATGGTATAGGCGCGCGCGACGGTGCCCGGTGTAATGCCCAAGCTCCAGGCGAGGTCG
Organism: Tateyamaria omphalii; assembly: GCF_001969365.1. NCBI lineage: Bacteria > Pseudomonadati > Pseudomonadota > Alphaproteobacteria > Rhodobacterales > Roseobacteraceae > Tateyamaria > Tateyamaria omphalii. Next base: position 1,598,463 of record NZ_CP019312.1, read on the forward strand.
CGCACCGGTGGCAGCTTGTCCCCCGGCGTCAGATCGTGATCCGAGATGCGCTGGCGGATCACCTGCATCACGGCCTTGTACTTCGGTCCCTGCCCGTCCAGCAGTTCTGGCGACCAAATTGTATTCATTACAATGTTTCCGTAGCGTTAGTCGAATTGGAATTGTATCACTAAACCATGGCAAATACGCCATATTGTGTCAATACAATTTAGGAGATTCCCATGACACATCACATGCAAACGCCCGCTTCGCACTTGGCCTACCTGACTGCGCAAAACCGCATTCCAGCCGCCTCGGTCCTCGCGCTGCACGTTGCCGTGATGCTGTCAAAATGGGCCATGCGCCGCAGAACACGGTTGTCCTTGCGCACCCTGGACCCGCACATTCTGCGCGACATCGGGCTGACACAAGCCGAGGCTGACTTTGAAGCGCGGCGTGTGTTCTGGCGGATGTGACATCCCCGTGGCGTCTGCCAGACCTCTTCCTTTGGCCGGGTTCAGGGACTTCCCTGGCTCGGCCATTTTTTATGATGGAAGATCAACGCCCTGCGGCGGAATGGCGTATGTCAGGCTGGCGCGGGCAACGGGTTTTTCGTCCCCTTCCGAGAACAGCAGCGCGTCCGTCACCGACAATTGCTTGCCCAGTTTCAGCAACCGCCCGTGTGCGATCAGATCAACACCAGCCCGTGGTTTGCGCATGAAGTCGATGGAACAATTGGTCGTCACGGCCAGCGCGCGCGGCCCAATATGCGCGAGCGTCACCATATAGGCGGTCACGTCCGCCAGCCCGAACATCGCCGGACCGGAAACTGTGCCACCCGGTCGCAAATGCCGGTCGGACACCAAAAGGCGCAACACGACCCCCTCTTCCGTCACCTCTTCGACATGAAACTCTCCGGCGACTTCCAAAAACACCTTTTGCAGAAACGCGTTCATTTCAGACGCGGTCATCACAACGGCCATGCTTTTCCTTCCCCTGTCCCTGCCCTAGGGTGAGCCGCAAAAGAATGGGAGGGCAAGATGGCAATTCTGGAACGTGAGGTCACGGGGGCGGTGGCGCACCTGCGCTTGAACGCGCCGGATCGGTTGAATGCGCTGTCGGATGAAATGATCGCGGAACTGCATGGCGCCCTTGATGACGTAGCCAGTGACAGCACAGTCCGGGCGGTCATCCTATCCGGTGTGGGCAAGGCGTTTTGCGCGGGCCACGATCTGAAGCAGATGACCGCGGGACGGCAGGCTGCAGATGGCGGCGCCGCTTATTTCAAGGATTTGTTCGACCGCTGTGCCGCGATGATGGCGCGGGTGCAATCCATGCCGCAGCCGGTCATCGCACAGGTGCATGGCATCGCGACCGCGGCAGGCTGCCAATTGGTCGCCACATGCGATCTGGCCGTGGCCGCACATGGCACACGCTTCGGCGTCAATGGCGTGAACATTGGCCTCTTTTGCTCGACCCCAATGGTCGCGCTCAGCCGCAACATTCCGCGCAAACAGGCCTTCGAAATGTTAACAACCGGTGACTTCATCGAAGCGGACCGGGCCGTCGAACTGGGCCTTGTTAACCATGCAGTGCCACAGCACGATCTGGCCAGCACCGCGGAAGACTTGGCCAATCGCATTGCGTCCAAGCTGGGCAGCGCGGTCAAGATCGGCAAGCACGCGTTCTATGAACAGTTGCAGATGCCAGTGGCCCAAGCCTATGCCTATACGGGTGAAGTGATGGTCACAAATATGCTGAACCCCGACACAGCCGAAGGTATCGACGCCTTTATCGAAAAACGCCCACCCGATTGGTCACAATAGATCGCTAAAATCCGACACGACTTTCGGTTGTTTCCAAATCGTCACCCGACTATTTCCAAATCACCGCTGGCAATTTGGGCGCAAATAAGGCATAAATTAGACACGGTTAACCAACCGATGACGATTTTGGGTCGCCGTGTGCGGAAGGTCCCTCCAGGTCAGCCTCTCTCTGACCGACCATTCCCGCAGCGGCGACCCCAAAACCCTCCTTGCAAAACTGGATGTAAAACACGCTAAAGCGGGCCTAAGGTGTCGGCGCACACATATCCACCTGCAGATCCTGCACCGGATCATCTGGCGCGCACGCCTGGCCAGAAATCGGATATCTGTCCGGTTCGCCACATGCAGCCAAACAGACCAGGGCCACAATCATAAAAGCAGTCTTTGCATGCATCGTAAGTCAGTCCTTCATTGCTTAATACTGCGGAATTAGCAGCACTACTGACGGCCGTATTGATCCAGATCAGTTCACGCCATTGCGCAGACAGACAGCTTGCCCTACATCCCCGGCATGGCAGAAAAACTTCATATCGTGGGCGGCGGCATGGCCGGGTCCGAGGCCGCGTGGCAGGCCGGAAATATGGGCGTGCAGGTGGTGATCCACGAGATGCGGCCGAAGGTCGGCACATTCGCGCATCAGACCGGTCTGCTGGGCGAGATGGTGTGTTCAAACTCGTTCCGCTCGGATGACAGCGAACAGAACGCCGTCGGCCTCTTGCACTGGGAAATGCGGCAGGCCAACGGGCTGATCATGCAGACCGCGGACAAGCACCGCCTGCCCGCAGGTGGAGCACTGGCCGTAGACCGCGACCCATTTGCCCAATCTGTGACCGATGCGCTGATAAAGCACCCGAACATCGCTGTGGAATATGGTGAAATCACCGCTTTGCCCGAGAGTGGCCAGTGGATCATTGCGACCGGCCCTTTGACGTCGTCCGCACTGGGGGCGGCCATCGCCAACGAGACCGGAGCCGAAGCGCTCGCCTTTTTCGACGCCATCGCACCCATCGTCTATTTCGACTCAATCAATATGGAAAAGGCTTGGATGCAGTCCCGCTATGACAAGGGCGAGACGGAAGAAGAGCGCACGGCCTACCTCAACTGCCCGATGGACAAGGCGCAATACGAGGCGTTTATCGACACCCTTCTGGCCGCTGACAAAACCGAATTTCACGAGGGTCAGACCGCAGGCTATTTCGACGGCTGTTTGCCCATCGAGGTCATGGCCGAGCGCGGCCGCGAAACCCTACGCCACGGTCCGATGAAACCCGTTGGCCTGACCAATCCGCATCAACCGGATGTGAAACCGTACGCTGTCGTCCAGTTGCGCCGCGACAATAAGCTGGGCACGCTTTACAATATTGTCGGCTTTCAGACCAAGATGAAGTACGGCGCGCAAACCGATGTTTTTAAATTAATTCCCGGTCTCGAGGATGCGCGCTTTGCCCGGCTTGGCGGCATTCACCGCAATACGTTCCTGAATGCGCCAACTTTGCTGACGGCTGACATGCGCCTGAAATCGCGCCCCAATATCCGCTTTGCAGGGCAGATCACCGGGGTCGAGGGGTATGTGGAATCCGCCGCCATGGGCCTCTTGGCAGGACGCGCAGCAGCCGTCGAAATCCTGGGCGGCGCGCTGGACATGCCACCGCACACCACGGCCATGGGCGCGCTGATCACCCACATCACGGGCGGCGCCGAGGCAAAGACCTTTCAGCCGATGAACGTGAACTTCGGCCTGTTTCCCCCGGTCGAAGGACTGCGCGGCGGACGCCGCGGGCGCAAGGACCGCTACAAGGCTTATACGGACCGGGCAAAGGCCGATTGGCTCACATGGCTGGCCCCGCAGGCTGCTGCGGCCTAGACGGGCGCCTACCCGGCCCGCTACTGTTACCAGCATGACTGGATTTCTGGACAAGGCCTACAGCGCGCGCAACGCTGCCTCCACCCGTTCGCTCTACGACGATTGGGCGGCAAGCTATGACGCGGAAGTGCGCCAAAACGGCTACGCCACACCCGCTCGCTGTGCTGAAGCACTCAAAGCGCATGTGGACGATCTGTCCGCTCCCATACTGGATTTCGGCTGCGGCACCGGGCTGTCGGGCCTTGCGCTGAAACTCGCAGGCTTTGAGGTGATCGACGGGGTCGACCTGTCCAGCGAAATGCTGGACGGCGCGCGGACCAAGGGCGTGTACCGCACACTGGACCGGATCGAGGCGGGCGGTGCTTTGCCGCGCAATGGCTACACCGCCATGGCCGCCATCGGCGTGATTGGCGCAGGCGCTGCCCCTATCGACGTGCTACATCTGTTGATGCGGGCGCTGCCGCGCTCGGGCAAGCTGGTATTTTCGTTCAACGATCACGCGCTCGAAGACCCTGCGAACGAAGGTGGTATCGCCGAATGGACCGATTGTGGTGCCGCGCAACTCCTGTTCAAGGAACATGGCGACCACCTGCCCGGAATCGGACTGGAGTCCAACGTCTATGTCATCGAAAAGAAATGACCTTTGTCACGCGCTTTGCACCGTCGCCGACGGGGCCACTGCATCTGGGTCATGCGTATTCCGCGCTTCTCGCCCACGAGATGGCGCGGGATGTAAATGGCACTTTCCTGTTGCGTATCGAAGACACTGACACCAGCCGGGCACGCGTTGCGTGGGAAGAGCAAATCTACGACGACCTCGCCTGGCTTGGTCTGACATGGCGAACGCCGGTCCTGCGTCAGTCCGAGCATCTGGAGCGGTACAATAGAGCACTGATGCAATTGGCGGCTGACGGGTTGGTATATCCCTGCTCGTGCCGGCGCAGCGACATTCGCGCTGCCCTGTCGGCCCCGCAGGAAGGGGTGATAGAACCGTCCGTTTATCCCGGCACATGTCGCCACCGCCAAATGTCCTCCCGCAAGCCGGGTGATGCACTGCGATTGAACATGGCCCGCGCGCTCGAGCGGTTAGAGGCGCCGCTGTCCTTCGTGGATACCGGTCCCATCCACACCGGAACCCACGCCATTGACCCCGATACCCTGCTACACCAGACCGGCGACGCCGTGCTCGGGCGCAAGGAAATCGAAACCGTGTCTTACGTCCTTGCCGCCGTGATCGACGACGCGGCCCAGGGCATCACCCACATCGTCCGCGGCGCAGATCTGTTCGACACCACACCCCTGCAAGTCGTTCTGCAACATCTGCTCGACCTTCCGACGCCCATTTACCACCATCACCGTCTGATCCGCGACGACGCGGGCAAGCGGCTCGCCAAACGCGACGACGCGCGCGCCATCGCAAAATACCGGGCAGACTGCGCCACTCCGGACGACATCCGCGCTATGGTCGGTCTGCCTTCGCTGTTTGAAAAAAATCCTCGGGAGTGAGGCGCACCGTGCCAAGAGGGCCGACAGCCCCCTAGATCATCGGCGCCATCAGCTCGACCTCGGATCCATCAGTCACATCCGTGTAAAAGCAGGTCCGCCGCCCAGTGTGGCATGCCGCCCCGGTCTGGTGCACCAACATCAACAGACAATCGCGATCACAATCGACACGCAGGGACACCAGGTCCTGCACGTGGCCTGACGTATCACCTTTGACCCAAAACGACTGCCGCGACCGAGACCAGTAAGTCACCCGCCCCGTCTCCAGCGTCCGAGACACCGCTTCGGCATTCATCCAGGCCATCATCAGCACCTCGTAACTGGTGGCATCCTGTGCGATCGCCGGGATCAGGCCCTGGTCGTTAAATTTCAAGCTGTTGGGATCAAAGGCCGACATGGCAAAACCTTTTGCATCTGGGATCAAGGAGATTAAATATGTCCAAACCGAATATAACACCAGTGTGGAGGCGATATGCCCGCCGATACAGACCTGATCAAACTCTACTCCAACCGCATCCTCGGGCTTGCGGCGGATATCCCGCACCATACGCGCCTCGACGCTCCGGATGCGACGGTCAAAAAACGCTCGCCCCTTTGCGGATCGACAGTGACGGTCGATATTCAGGTGGAAAACGGACGGATCACGGGCTTTGGCCAGGACGTTAAGGCATGTGCCCTTGGACAGGCGGCGGCGGCCGTGACCGGCGGCGCGGTGATGGGCCTGACGCTGCAGGATATAAAGACGGGACGCGATGCGCTGCGTGCCATGCTCAAATCAAGCGGTCCCGTGCCCCCCGCACCCTTCGACGCGTTCGAGGTTCTGGAACCGGCACGCGACTACAAGAACAGGCATGCCTCAATCCTGCTCAGCATTGAGGCGGCGGCGGAAGCGATGGAACAAGCGGTCCAATCTGATTGCGCGTAAGCGGTCGGCTTAGGAAAATTTGAACGAATCGGGTTTAGCCCTGTGGCATTCAACAATTGCTGCAGGCTCTGATATGACAGCTCGGCCCGACCTTCCCGAGATATCGCACCTGAATGATCTTGCCGGGTCAGCCTCGACCCTGGGGTACGAGATCGTGGACCTCGCGGGCTTTCTCGACATGATCGAACGGCAGGCGCAAGATCAGCGCACCGCACTCACGGTTCTGTCAGACAGCGCCAATGACATCGAAACCGCAAACGGTGCCGTAGACGTAGCTGCGACTGACCTGGTTCAAAGTGTCGCGCGTACCCATGCTGATGTTGGTCAATCGGTCGAAATGATGCGCGATCTGGGCAATCGCTCGCGCGATGTCGCGGCGTGGGTGCAGGATCTATCGGATCGGAGTGATGCCGTGGGCAAGACACTCGCCGCGGTCAAAGCCAACAACATGCAGATTGCCGCCATCTCGATGCAGGTGAACACACTCGCAATAAACGCCAAGATCGAAGCCGCGCGCGCCGGTGATGCCGGACTCGGCTTTGCCGTCGTGGCCGAGGCGATCAACGAGTTGTCCCAAAAGACGAAAGGCGCCGCAGCTGAGATCTCCGCCAATATCGAGACGCTGACGCATTGGATCGCCGCACTGGGAACTGAGTCAACCGATGTGGCCGAACAGGCCATGGGCGTCATAGCGCAAAGCACCGATACCGACCGCGCACTTGGTCGGATGGAGCAATCTGTCAACGACACCAAGAGAGAGGCCGCGCGCATCGCCGAACACTCCGCACAGGTGCAGCGCGCGATCGCGGCCTTTGGCCCCAACATGCTTGGCATTGGGCAGAGCATCGCGCAGACGTTCGACGGTATTGTCGAAGCACATGGGCGGATCGAACGCCTGGTCGACACGTCCGAAGAGATCGTGCAATCAAGTGCTGCTCTCGGGGGCATGACCGAAGACGCGCATTTTATTGATGATGTCCGCCGCCGTGCGGTTGCCGTAGGCGCTGCTTTTGAACACGCGCTCGCGCACGGCGATCTGTCCGAAGCGTCGCTTTTCGACCGGACCTATGTACCCCTGCACAACACCAAGCCCCAGCAGGTTGCAACGTCCTACAACGACGTATTGGATCGCATTCTGCCCCCGATCCAGGAACCGGCGCTGGACGTCGATAGCCGCGTCGTGTTCTGCGCAGCGGTAGACATCAACGGCTATCTGCCAACCCACAACACAAAGTTTTCACGCCCGCAGTCCGATGATGAAGTCTGGAACACGGCCAACAGCCGTAACAGGCGCATCTTTGACGATCGGGTCGGTTTGAAGGCTGGGCGCAATACGGCGCCATTTCTCTTGCAAGTCTATCGCCGCGACATGGGCGGCGGCACGTTCAAGATGATGAAGGATCTGTCGGCACCCATCTTCGTACATGGTCAGCATTGGGGTGGCTTGCGGCTCGCCTACACGTTCTGAAAAAAGCGCCGCACATCCGGGCGGATGGCGGCGCAAGGAAAGCTCTCTTGCATGGGACAGATCCAGGAACCCCGAGGCAGACGGGGGGTGTCAGTGTCGGCAGGCAGAGCCGAGGTAACACAGAAACAGCACCTGGGACGGGCGCGGTATGGGATCAAGCAAGATCGCAGGCAGAACTCAGATCAAAGCCGGAAGGTGTAAACCGACCACCAGCATCACGGTCAGGGCAGCAACACCGACGGCATCCTGAAGCAGCGTGGCTTCGGCGCGTATGGCGATTTCCTTGATGTGGCGCAGCGTGGTCATGTCAGCATCTCCGTCTTCGAGTTGCCCCTTTGTTCTCACATTATTAACCATTGGTAAAGAACTTTTTAAGAACATTTGCGAACTTTTCGGAACGCCCGCACCTAACCCACTGATATCAAACGGATCGCCTCATCCTGCCGCATGAGCCACAGAAGAACACGCGCCGCTTGTCCCCGCGGGGACAAAAGGTCGGGATCGTCGGCCAGCAGTTTGCGCGCATCGGATTGCGCAACCGCCATCAACCCTGCCTGCCGTTCCATATCTGCAACCTGAAACCGCGGCACGCCAGACTGCGCCGTGCCGATCAGATCGCCATAGCCCCGCATCTGCAAATCCGTCTCGGCGATGCGAAACCCGTCCTCCGTCTCACGCAACACTTCCAGCCGCTTTTGCCCGGCGTCGGAGAGCGGCGACTGATAGAGCAGCAAACAGGTCGACGCCGCATCACCACGCCCTACCCGACCGCGCAACTGGTGCAGCTGCGCCAGGCCGAACGTCTCGGCCCTCTCGATCACCATGATGGTCGCGTTGGGAACATTCACGCCCACCTCGATCACCGTGGTCGCCACCAGAACGCCCGTTTCGCCGGCTTGGAATTTCGCCATCGCCGCGTCTTTTTCCGCGGGAGGCATCTGTCCATGAACCAGTCCGACACGATCTTCGCCAAGAACCGCGCGCAGCCGCTTGAACCGCTCTTCGGCTGCGGTCAGGTCAACGGCCTCGCTTTCCTCGACCAGCGGACAAACCCAGTAGCACTGGCGGCCCTCATCCATTGCGGCGCGCAGGCGTGCGACGACTTCCTCCATGCGCCCGTTGCTAACCATCGCGGTCTTAATCGGTTTGCGCCCGGGCGGCTTTTCATCCAGCACCGACACGTCCATGTCGCCATATTGCGCCAATGCAAGTGACCGCGGGATCGGCGTTGCGGTCATAACCAGCACGTCCGCCGCGCCGCCCTTTTTGCCCAAGGCGAGGCGTTGACGCACACCAAAGCGGTGCTGTTCATCCACGATGGCCAGGCGCAGGTCCGCAAAATTCACATCGGCTTGAAACACCGCATGCGTGCCAACAAGGATCTGGATGTCGCCCCGCTCAAGCGCGGCCAGCTTGGCCCGACGCTCCGCTCCCTTGTCGCGGCCCGTCAGGATGTCGAGGACCACGCCCGCATCCTCCGCCAATGGCTGCAAACCTTCCAGATGTTGCCGTGCTAGGATTTCGGTCGGCGCCATCATGACGCCCTGCCCGCCTGCCTCGACCGCGATCAGCAGCGCCATGAAAGCAACCAGCGTCTTGCCTGCCCCTACATCGCCCTGCAGCAAACGGTTCATGCGCACAGGTGCCGCCATGTCCTTGCCAATTTCGGCAATGGCGCGCTCTTGCGCACCGGTTGGGGCATAGGGCAAGGCCGCGCGTACCCGGGCCTGCAAGCTGTTGGTGCCCACGGTCGCAATTCCGGCAACCTGACGCTCGGACGCGCGTGCCAAAGCCAGGGTCAGTTGGTGCGCCATCAACTCATCATAAGCGAGCCGGGTGCGCGCTGCGGCATCCGGTGACAGATCCCTTTGCGATTGCGGGCTGTGTGCAGTGGCCATCGCGGTTCCGAAATCGGGCCAGCCCGCTTGCGCAAGCTGCGAGGGGTCGATCCACTCCTCCAGTGCGGGCACACGCGTCAAAGCCGCCCGCGACGCCTTGAACATTGTTTTCTGCGTGACGCCCGCGGTGAGAGGATAGACCGGCTCAAACGCCGGGATGTCATCGGCGTCGGCCTCGGGCAGGATGTGATCCGGGTGCACCATGTTGGCGATTCCGTCGAACAGTTCAACCTTACCGGACACTACGCGCGTGCTGCCGGTTGGTAAAACCTTGCTCAGATAATCACTGCGCCCATGGAAAAAAACGAGTTGAAAACTGGTCTGGGCGTCCTCGACGTGGATGCGATACGCCCCGCCGCGATTGCGCGCGGGATAATGCGCGCCGACCTGGACCCGGACGGTCACGGTCGCAGGCAATGGTGCCCCTTCAACCGTGTCTCGCAATGCGCGATCGACGCCCGTATGCGGCAAGGTGAACAGCATGTCCCGCGGCGTTTCAACGCCCAGATGGTTCAGATTCTGCGCCGTTTTCGGGCCGACGCCCTCAAGCGTTTCCAGTTCGGCAAAAAGTGGGAACAGGATTTCCGGGCGGCTCATGACGTCCCGATCAGATCCAGCCAGCCGTCTTCGTCGATGGTCTCAATCCCCAGATCGGCGGCCTTTTTTGCCTTGGACCCGGCACCCGGACCAGCAACCAGAAGGTCGGTTTTGGCGCTGACGGACCCCGACACCTTGGCGCCCAAGGCTTCGGCCCGGGCTTTTGCTTCGGCGCGGGTCATCTTCTCCAACGTACCGGTAAACACGACGGTTTTGCCGACGACGGGGCTGTCTGTCGCGGATTTGTTTTCCGCCGCCTCGATGTCCAGCCGCGATACCAGCGCGTCGATCGAGCGACGCTCCGCCTCTTGCTGGAAGGTGGTGATCAATGCAGTCGCGACAGATGCACCGATGCCGTCGATCCCTGTCATATCAAACCACGCCGTGCGCGCATCTGGCGAGAGATCGGCCCAGACAGCATCCCGAACGGGTTTGATTCGTGCGCGGCGCCCTTCTTCTGCTGCGGCGTTGCGTTCTGACGCCTCTGCTGCATCCGCCTGCAAATGACGTTCTGCGGCCGGGCCTGCGGTATCGACCGCCTCTGCGAAGGACGACCACGTCGAATAGTGCCGGGCCAGATCATTGGCGGCCACCTCGCCCACGTGCCGGATGCCGAGGGAAAAGATCACGCGACCGAGCGGAACCTTGCGCCGTTCGTCAATTGCATCAAACAGGTTACGCGCACTGGTCTCGCCCCAACCGTCGCGGTTCGCGAGCTTGCTGAGATTTTGCGCATCGCGATCCCGCAGAGAAAAGATATCAGCCGGGGTGTGGATCGGCAGTTGGTCATCATGGAAGAACATCTCGACCTGCTTGGCGCCCAGGCCCTCGATGTCAAAGGCGCCGCGGCTCACGAAATGTTTTAATTTTTCAACTGCTTGCGCCGGACAGATCAGGCCACCCGTGCAGCGCCGAACGGCATCCCCTTCTTCTCTTATCGCGTCAGAGCCGCATTCGGGACAGCGTTGCGGAAACTGGAACGCGACCGCATCCGCAGGGCGCTTGGTTAAGTCTACATCGGCGACTTTTGGGATCACGTCGCCAGCGCGGTAGACTTGAACCCAATCGCCGACACGGATGTCCTTGCCGTCGCGAATGACGGCCCCTTTGTTGTCGCGCCCCGCGATGTAGTCTTCGTTGTGCAGCGTGGCATTCGAAACAACGACGCCACCCACCGTCACCGGCGTCAGCCGCGCAACCGGGCTGAGGGCGCCGGTCCGCCCCACCTGAATGTCGATGGCATCAAGGCGCGTCCAGGCGAGTTCCGCGGGAAACTTGTGCGCGACGGCCCACCGGGGCGTGGTTGACCGAAAGCCAAGGCGGGATTGCAGCGCGAGATCGTTAACCTTGTAGACCACGCCGTCGATGTCATAGCCCAGCGTCGCGCGCGCCTGTTCGATATGCCGGTAGTGGTCGATCATGTCCTGCGGGCTGTCACACAGTTTGGTCAGCGGATTGGTCTGAAATCCAAGGGTAGCCAGCCGCTCAATGGCCCGCATTTGGGTCTCGGCCAGCGGGTCTGACAGCGCACCCCAGGCATAGGCAAAAAAGCGCAGCGGGCGGGCCCGCGTGATGTTTGCGTCAAGCTGGCGTAATGATCCGGCAGCGGCGTTGCGAGGATTGGCAAAGGACTTTTGGTCGGCTTCGGACTGACGGGCATTCAACGCTTCGAAGTCCGGGTGAGACATATACACCTCGCCCCTGACCTCCAGAATGTCGGGCGCACCCGTGAGTGACTGTGGGACATCCTCAATCGTCCGCGCATTGGCCGTCACATTCTCGCCCACCGCGCCGTCACCGCGGGTCGCGGCCTGTGTAAGTTCACCATTCTCATAGCGCAGCGACAGCGACAAACCGTCGATTTTGGGCTCCGCCGTGTAGTTGAGATGTGCGTCGGCCTTCAAACCCAGATATTTTCGGATACGCGCATCGAATTCAGACACGTCATCATCGTCAAACGCGTTCGCGAGCGACAGCATCGCGACGGCATGTGTGACCTTGGAAAACCCGTCGGACACCGGAGCACCCACCTGATCGCTCGGGCTGTCGTCGCGTTTGAGCTGGGGAAAGCGCGCCTCGATCGCGACGTTGCGACGCTTGAGATCGTCATATTCTGCATCGCTGATCTCTGGCGCGTCTTCTGCGTGGTAGGCTGCGTTCGCCCGCGCCAGCGCTTTGGCCAGGCGGGCAAGCTCCGCCTTGGCTTGCGCTTCGGTCAACGCATGAATTTCGATCGTATCCGTCACGACGCATCCCCTGTCGGTGTTGCGCCAAGAGATAAAAGCCGCAGTCGGTACGGTCCAGTCATTGATCGCAGAGCGGTGCGTTCAAACGAAAAAAAGACCGGCATGACGTGTGCATGTCGGCCTTTGGTCGAAGAGAATGGGGGCGCGCGTTAGGCGCCGATGGCCATAGGCCGGTCTTCGGTTGCCTGGGCAGGCTCCGGATCACGCAGGACATAGCCGCGCCCCCACACCGTTTCGATGTAGTTCTGGCCGCCGGTTGCGTTGCTCAGTTTCTTGCGGAGTTTGCAGATGAACACGTCGATGATTTTCAGTTCCGGCTCATCCATCCCGCCATAGAGATGGTTGAGGAACATCTCCTTGGTCAGCGTGGTGCCTTTGCGCAGGCTCAGCAGTTCGAGCATCTGGTATTCCTTGCCCGTCAGATGCACCGTCTTGTTGTCGACGCTGACCGTCTTGGCATCAAGGTTCACCGAGATATCACCGGTTTCGATCACCGACTGCGAGTGCCCCTTCGAGCGGCGGATGATGGCGTGGATGCGCGCCACCAGCTCTTCGCGATGGAACGGTTTGGTCAGATAGTCATCCGCGCCAAACCCAAAGCCCTTGATCTTGTTTTCCGTGTCGTCGGCCCCCGACAGGATCAGGATGGGCGTTTCGACACGGGCCAGCCGCAGTTGCCGCAGCACTTCGTGCCCGTTCATGTCCGGTAGATCGAGGTCCAGAAGGATCAGGTCGTAATCGTACAGCTTGGCCAGGTCGATCCCCTCCTCACCCAGGTCCGTCGCATAGACGTTCAAGTTGGCATGGGTCAGCATCAGTTCAATGCTTTTGGAGGTCGTCGGATCGTCTTCTACAAGCAGCACACGCATTTTTTATGGTCTCCACACAGAGGGTGTTCAGGTGTTGAACCAAACGTGAACCGAAAAGGTTAACCACACGTTACCCTTGATGCGTTCTTATCTTAACAACTTAAAGTTGTCTATATTTTTGTAGTGATGTTGCCTTCAGCGCATCCTCACCGTGCGTGGACACGGCGCGCACCCATTCGTGAAATTCCTCTTCGCTCAGGCCATAACGCTCAAGCGCGGCGTCCTGCGTGATCAGCCCGTAAAGCACACCGCGCACCACGGCCGCTTTGCGCGAGGCCACCCAGCGTCGGGTCGTGTTTGGCGGCAGATCCGCCTGGGTCAGGACCGTCCCGTCGGGCAAAGTCACCGCGCGTGGTCCATCAACTTTCTTCAGATACATTTCACTGCTCTTTCGTCACGTTGTCAGGACAGTGACGTGATGCATTTAATGTGCCGTTAAACGGGGCCTTGAGACTATCTCGCATTTTCATATATATGCGTCCAATTCCCTCGGAGACACGCCATGCTCGACCAATCCGGTCCGCTCAATTCATTGGGCTTTGACAAAGCCCCTGCTGACACCCGTGTTGTCGTTGCCATGTCTGGCGGCGTCGACAGTTCAGTCGTGGCCGCCGAGTTGAAAAGCCAGGGATATGACGTGGTCGGCGTCACCTTGCAGCTCTACGATCACGGCGCGGCGCTTGCGAAAAAAGGCGCCTGTTGCGCCGGTCGCGACATCCATGATGCGCGTCGCGTGGCCGAGGAAATGGGATTTCCCCACTACGTCCTGGACTATGAGAACGTGTTCCGCGACGCAGTGATCGACGAGTTCGCCGACAGCTACCTGGGCGGTGCCACACCGGTGCCGTGTATTCGGTGCAATGAGCGCGTGAAGTTCAAGGATCTGCTTGAAACGGCCAAGGATCTCGAGGCGGACTGCATGGCCACGGGCCACTATATTCAGCGTAAAGTGGGTGATCACGGTGCGGAATTGCATGCAGCCGCCGACGCGGGTCGCGATCAAAGCTATTTCCTGTTCTCGACGACCGCCGAACAACTGGACTATCTGCGCTTTCCGCTGGGCCACTTGCCCTCCAAGGACGACACGCGCGCCCTTGCCGCCAAATACGGGTTGAGCGTGGCCGACAAGCCCGACAGCCAGGACATCTGTTTCGTGCCGAATGGCGATTATGCCTCGGTCATCCGCAAATTGCGGCCAGAAGCAGCGGCACCCGGGAATATCGTCGACCACACGGGCCGCGTGCTGGGGCAACATGACGGCGTAGTTAATTACACCATCGGACAACGCCGGGGCCTTGGGATCGGCGGATTGGCTGACCCGTTATACGTCGTGAAACTGGACGCAGAAAACCGCCAGGTGATCGTCGGACCAAAGGACATGCTGGCCACCCGGAGCATTCCGGTGCGCGAGGTGAACTGGCTTGGCGACGACCGATTCGATAGCCGCGACGCATGGCACGTAGCGGTCAAAGTCCGCTCGACCCGCCCCCCGACCGACGCCGTCATCCGCCCGATCAGCGCGACCGAGGCCACTGTCGAGCTGGCCGCGGCCGAGGCAGGTGTGTCTCCGGGCCAGGCCTGCGTCTTTTACGATCGCGACAGCAGTCGCATCTTTGGCGGTGGGTGGATCCACAAGGGCTAGACCCGGCTTGCCAGTACGCTGCCGATCCGCTTAACTGAACACGCGTTCATATTCGGCAGGCGGAGGACTTTATGAAGCTCGACACAACCATGGCGGTAGTAACTGGCGGTGCTTCTGGCCTTGGCGAGGCGACCGCGCGCCATTTTGCAGCGCGTGGGGCCCAGGTGACGCTCTTGGACCGCGATGCGAATCGGGGGCCAGAGGTCGCCGGGGACATCGGCGGGCATTTTGTCGAAACGGATGTGACCGACGAAACCTCGGTCACAGAGGCTATGGATCAGGCACGCGCCAAGATGGGCGGCATCACCGCGGCGGTGAACTGTGCGGGCATCGCGCTGGGGATCAAGACGGTGGGCCGGGACGGTCCGCACCCCCTGCCCGCCTTTCAAAAGACCATCGACATCAATCTGGTGGGCAGCTTCAACGTTGCCCGACTGGCTGCCGCCGCCATGGCCGATAATGCGCCTGAACCTGACGGTGGGCGCGGTGTGATCATCAACACGGCATCCATCGCCGCCTTTGACGGGCAAAAAGGACAGGCGGCCTATGCCGCATCCAAGGGTGGTATTGTTGGCATGACACTGCCCATGGCGCGCGATCTGGCATCCGTCGGCGTACGGGTCGTGACCATCGCGCCGGGCATCTTCAAGACGCCGATGCTGGCCGGACTGCCCGAAGATGTGCAGGCCGCCTTGGCCGCCGATGTGCCGAACCCGGCCCGTCTGGGTGACCCGGACGAATATGCGCGCCTCGCCGCGTTTATTGTCGAAATGGGGTATCTCAACGGTGAGGTGATCCGCCTCGACGGCGCACTGCGGATGCGGTGATGGCAACAGAACGCGAAAAGATGGAGGCGGGCGAATGGTACACCTGCCTCGATGATGAGCTTGAGGCACTGCGATTGGCGGCGCTGAATGCTGTGCACGCGCACAACCACCTCCCCCCAAGCGAACGTCGCACGCTCAGCGCACCGCTGCATAACCTGTTCGCCGATCCTGGCGCCAACTGCCTGATCGAAACACCGTTCCATTGCTCCTATGGCCGCAACATCCATCTGGGCGCGGAGGTGTTCATCAACAGCGGCTGCGTCATCCTCGACAGTGCGCCGGTGCATATCGGGGACGGGACCCTGATCGGAACCGGCGCGCAGATCATATGTGCGGATCACCACCGCGACCCCGTGAAACGCCGCGCGGGGATCGAGATTGCGCATCCTGTCACCATCGGCGCAAACGTGTGGATCGGTGCGGGGGCCATCGTGATGCCTGGTGTGACCATCGGAGCGGAAGCGATCATAGGCGCGGGTGCGGTCGTGACCCGAGACGTGGCAATGGCGGCGACGGTCGTGGGCGTTCCGGCGAAGCCGGTCTAAAGGCTGCGGGGCACGCGCTTTTCCCCGATCGCGCAATCCAGCGCAGCGCGATCCCAGGACGCTGAATCAGCGGCCGCATCATAGGTCGCCTGCAAGAACGCGATCAGAGTGGCCGCCGGGTCATCCGCTGTGGCCACAACGCGGTAGGGCAACAGAAACTCGCCCAAATCCTTGTCGAAATACGCGCCCTCCGGTCCCGCCGGCGCATCGGCAAACCCATCCGGCACGGGATAGGCGTAGTTGTAAAACATGGCCTCCTCCGCGCCGTTGCCCCCGGCCCAGAACCCAGCGGAGGAGACTTCATGACTGTATGCTTCTTGCGTGACAGCGTCGGGCAAGGCCGGGAACCCACCAGGATGAAGTGGCGCGGGCCGACCCGAGAAGCGGGTCACAGCCAGATCGAACGACCCCCAGAACAGGTGCACCGGACTGACCTTGCCCAGAAATCCGGTACGAAACTTCTGAAACACTGGCGCCATCGCGGCAATCGCCCGCCACCAATCATGCGCCGCGACAGGGTCATAGCTGCCCATTGCGGTCTGTTGATGGAACGGAATCGGATCCGGCACCTCGTTGGGGAAATGGTGGTAATCTGTCGGAGCGCCCACCTGACCCAACGCCGCCTTGAATTCCGTATCGAAGGCCGCAACGGACATCGGACGTAGGTCAAACGCAGCACTGTCGCCGTTGACCGACAAGACCTGCAGCTGGTGCGAAACGAAGTTGAACCGCACCTCATACCCGCCCGGAACAAGCCCGGTGGTCAGCCCCTGCGCATCCGCATAGAGCGTCGCGTGCCAGGAATGATTGACCCATGGCGTATGCGCGAGGCGAAACTTGCCCACGATCTGCGCCCACATGTGCAGGCTGTCGCCGGTGTCTTTCCATTTCGGGTAGTCGAGTGCTGGCCAGGACATGGCTGTATTATAGCACAGGGCGGCGTCAGGCTTCTGCCTTTTCTTCGAGGCGCAGCCATTCCTCTTCGGCGGCATCCAGCCTGTTTTGCCGTTCCGCCAGCGCCTCGGTCGCCTTGCGGAACTTGACCGGTTCGCGCGTATACAGGTCAGGGTCGGACAGCAACTCCTGCAGCTTGGACATCTCCACCTCGAGCCGCTCAATCTCGGCCGGCAAAGCGTCGAGCCGGTGCCTTTCGGTGAAGGAAAGACCCGATTTGGGCGCCTGTTTGGACTTCGCCCCGGAAGGCGTTGTTTTCTTTTGTGTTTCTACAGATTCTGTCGACGTTATACAGCCCCGTTGTGACTGGTAGTCAGACCATCCACCGGCGTAGACAGTGGCCTTGCCATCCCCTTCCATCGCGATCGTGGTCACCGCCACCCGGTCGAGGAAATCGCGGTCGTGGCTGACCAGAAGGACCGTCCCGTCATATTGACCGAGAAGATCCTGCAACAGATCGAGGGTCTCGACATCCAGATCGTTTGTCGGTTCGTCCAGCACCAGCAGGTTCGACGAACGGGCCATGATCTTGGCCAGAAGCAGCCGCGCCTTTTCACCCCCAGACAGCGACCGGACAGGGGCACGGGCCTGCGCCTCGTCAAAGAGAAATTCCTTAAGGTATCCAACGACATGCTTGGGCGTCCCGCGCACCATGACCTGATCCGCCTTGCCGCTGACGCGCATGTCCGGGTCGCCGGTCAGGCTGTCCCAAAGGCTGGCATCGGGGTCCAGTTTCGACCGGGTCTGGTCGAACACTGCGCGTTCCAGGTTGGTGCCGTGGCTGACGGTTCCGCTATCCGGCGCGACCTCTCCGATCAGCATTTTGAGCAGGGTCGTCTTGCCCACACCGTTCGGTCCGACAAAGGCGATGCGATCACCGCGCTGCACCTTGAGAGAGAACGGAGCAAGGATCGTGTTGCCATCGTATGACTTGGAAATATCATTTGCTTCCAGCACCTTGCGACCCGACTTTGGCCCTGCATCCAAGGCCATGGCGGCCGTGCCCTGCCGTGTGATCTGAGCGGCGCGCTCTGACCGCAAATCCTGCAAGGCGCGCACGCGGCCCATGTTGCGCTTGCGCCGCGCGCTGATGCCTTCGACGGCCCATCGTGCTTCGGCCTTGATCTTGCGGTTGAGCTTGTGCCGCGCGGTGTCTTCTTCCTCCCAAACGGTGTCGCGCCACGCCTCGAATGCTGCAAATCCCTTTTCCTGCCTCCGTACATTTCCCCTGTCAATCCAGAGGGTTGCGCGGGTCAGCTCACGCAGAAATGCGCGGTCGTGCGAGATCAGGACGAAACCGGCCCGGGTGGCCTTCAACTCGGCCTCGAGCCAGGCAATCGCCTCGATATCAAGATGGTTGGTCGGCTCGTCAAGCAGCATCAGATCGGGCGCTTCGGCCATGAGACGGGCCAACGCAGCACGCCGCCTTTCACCGCCCGAGGCCGTCTCGACCGGGCGGGCCGGGTCAAATTTCAGCCCCTCACCGGCGCGTTCAACCTTGTAGAGATCGGAGGGTTCAAGCCCGTGGATCGCAAAGTCCCCGAGCGTCGAAAACCCTGTCATGTCAGGGTCTTGCTCCATGTACCCGACATTGACGCCAGGGCCAGGCACGACCTCGCCCCGGTCCGGCTCCACCAGCCCGCCCATGACTTTCATCAGGGTCGACTTGCCCGAGCCGTTGCGACCGACAAGCGCGACCCGGTCGCCGGGCTGGACCACAAGTGACAGGTCATCGAAGACAGGATCGCCGCCGAAGGTCAGCGAAATGTCGGAGAGTTGAAGAAGAGGTACACGCGCCATATCGGGGCAGCTAGTGGGTCGCATCGGGGCCGTCAACCGGGGTGTCACCCGCCGTGCACCATGCGTGCACCCCCCGTGCACCATCCGTGCACCATCCGTGCACCCCCAACGCGCGGTCATTGGCACACAGGCGCAACAGTATCCCATTTCTTCTGGCTGAAAATACTTTGGGGGGTCTGGGGGGCAACGCCCCCCAGACGGTCGGATCAGGGCACCCTGATCCGAAACCTCACTCGGCCACGGCCCGCAACAGGCGCTTGCGCGCTGGCGGTATCGCCCCGATTTCGACGCCGGTAAAGACGTGCAGCGTGTTCATCCGGTCGTCCACCACCGCATGATCACTCACCCAACCGCCCATCATCAGATAGGTGCGAAGCAGCGGCGGCATCCGCAGCATCGCCTTCTTTGCGTTAGGCTTGCGACGCAGACGGGCGGCGTATTTGAAAACCTTTGGCGCCTTGACCCGCGGCAACCAGCGCGTTGGCGCGAGGTGCCGCGCCTTGAGCATGGCAAAGGCGTCCAGGTAGTCCGCCGTTTCGGTGCCCGCAAAGGACGAGCAGCCAAAGAGCAACTCGACCCCGATCTCATCCACATAGGCCGTCATCGCCCCCCATGCGACACGCAGGATGTCCGGGTCGGCAGCATCCGGATCGATGCAGAAGCGGCCCATCTCGACCATCTTGCCATCATAGGCCGCAAGCGCGCTGAGTTCGTAATACTGCGCCGAATAGCTGCGCGAGATCGTGGCACCGGTCAGGGGCATCATCCGAAAGCAGCAGACCAGCGCGTCGTCAGCGGTACGGTGGATCAGGATGTGGGTGCAGCGGTCGTCGAAATCATCAACATCCGTCGCGAGACCAAAGCAGCGTGCGCGCAAGTTTTGCGCCGCTGCCACGTCCGTCTTGCTGCTTGCCTGGCGCGCGCAATAGCGCCCCTTCTTGAGCCCGATCATGCCGTCAGCCTCCTGCCCGTGTGCTGTTGCGCCCCGTTAACACGGCGCAGGTGACAGCAACGTGAACCAAGGCCGGTCAGAAAAAGCCCTCTGGCCCGATCCGTCCGATATTGCCGAGAAGCTGGCGCAGGAAAGTGGTGTCGGTCACGCCGCTGTCGGTCACGCGCCGGGACAGCGCCACGACACGTCCGTCTTCGAGGCCGAAGCGTTCGATGTTCTGCAGCACGCCTTCCTGATCGAAGGTGACGGCCAGGACCTGCCGGTCGATCACCTGCGGCCTGCGCGGCCCAAAGGTGCGGACGCGGCTGCGCACATAGAAGTAGTCGCCTCCTTCCAGCACGCCGCCGGCGGTCGGCGGACCGATCAGATCCTCGACCGTCGCGCGCGTGTCGATTCCCACGGCAAGTTCGGCAAGGTCCTCTTCGGGTGGAACATAGCCGTGATTGCGAAACGTCGGAGAGCATCCCGCGACGCCCAGCGTGACAATCAGGGCCAGGCCTGCTGCGGAAAGTGGTGTAAAGGTCCCCATTTGACCCCCCTTGTTGCGCGTCGCCCCTTGCTCAGGGGGCGTGGTGCTTTTATCTCGACTTACTCAAGTGTTGGCCTTGGTTCAAGAAACGAAAGTTTGCCCATGTCTCAAACCCCTCCTTCGACATCGGCCCTGCGGGTGAGCGGTTTGTCGCAAAACACGGCCACACCGTTCGCCCTTCAGCCGGATGCGCGCACCATGGAGGGTCTGGCGCGGGAGCTGGATCTGTCGGGGCTGCGCAAGCTGCGCTTTGAGGGGCAGATTGCCGCGCATGGGGCCAGGGACTGGCTGCTCACGGGCCAGTTGGGCGCCACGGTGACCCAGCCCTGCGCCGTGACGTTGGCCCCTGTGACGACGCGCATAGATACCCCGGTGCGCCGTCTTTACCTGCGCGACTATGAGGAGATTGATGCGCCCGAGGCGGAAATGCCCGAAGACGACGAGGTCGAGCGCCTTGGTGCCTCGATTGATCCGGGCGCCGTCATGGTCGAAGCGCTGAGCCTTGCCGTGCCCGATTTCCCACGCGCAAGCGGGGCGGAATTGGGTCACATGGTGCTGACCGAACCCGGCGTCGCGCCCCTGACGGATGAGGCCGCCAGGCCCTTTGCGGGGTTGGCTGATCTGAAGTCGAAGCTGGACAGCGACAAAGACGGCTGATTTGCCCTTGCGTCTTGGCCGAGGATGCGTATTTTGCCGCCCTCACGAGATTTTGGGTTGGACATGTCGCGGCGCTTTGCCTAAACGCTGCTCAACCCGTACTTGGTTGACCTGAAATGCCCGCTGATGGGCGAGATGAAACAACTCGCATCCGCGCACCCTGCGCGGCGCTGCCCGAACCGAAAGCCCGATTCAATGGCTGTACAACAGAATAAAGTGTCGAAATCGCGCCGCAACAATCGCCGCGCGCATGACAGCTTGGTCGCGTTTAACCCCAACGAATGCCCCAACTGTGGCGAACTGAAGCGTCCGCACCACATTTGCGCGGCATGCGGTCACTATGACGACAATGAAATCGTCGCGATGACCGAAGAAGTTGATCTGGAAGACGACGCGGCCTGAGCGGCGTCCCCAGCGACAAGGCACGACAGCGCGCAATGACGGCCCCATCCACCGATACGGCCGACGCCAACGCAAAGCTCGCCTTTCCGATTATCGTATCCATTGACACAATGGGCGGGGACATGGGCCCCGCCGCCGTCGTGTCCGGCTGTTCCACCTCTGCCAAGAAGAATCCGAAGCTGGGCTTTATCCTGCACGGGCCCCAGGACGAGTTGGAGCGGCTGGTCGCCAAGCGCAAGAACCTGGCCGGGCGTTGCATGATCCGCAACGCCGCGGGCGTCGTCACCATGGATGACAAGCCCAGCCATGTGGTTCGGAACGGCAAGGGTACATCCATGTGGTCGGCCATTGAATCCGTGCGTGCACGTGATGCCGATGTGGCCGTGAGCTGCGGCAACACGGGCGCCTTGATGGCGCTGTCGATGATCCGCCTGCGCAAGCTGCCGGGTGTGAACCGTCCGGCCATCGCCGTGCTCTGGCCCAGCCGGAACCCCCAGGGTTTCAACGTGATGCTGGATGTCGGTGCCGATGTGCGCGCCGATGCCGACGATTTGCTGCGCTATGCGCTGATGGGCGCGTCCTATGCCCGAAACGGCATGGACCTGCCCCGCCCCCGAATCGGTCTGCTGAATGTCGGCACCGAAGAGCACAAGGGCCGGTCCGAGCTGAAGGAAGCCTATGAGCTGATCGGCGCGCAGGCAGATGCCGCCGAGTTCGACTTTGTCGGTTTCGTCGAAGGCGGAGATATTCAGGGCGATGTCGTTGACGTTGTGGTCACCGACGGGTTCACCGGGAACGTCGCCATCAAGACGGGCGAAGGCACGGCGAGCCTGATCGGGGATCTGCTGCGCGAGGCGTTCAAGTTCACGCCTCTGTCCCGTCTCGCCTCTCTTCTGGCCTATACCTCCATGCGTCGGCTGAAAAAACGCATCGACCCGCGCCGCGTCAACGGCGGTGTTTTTCTCGGGCTGAACGGCACGGTTGTCAAATCACACGGCGGAGCCGATGCTACGGGGATCTCGGCAGCCATAAAACTGGCCGCCCAATTGTCCGAACAGGGCTTTAACGACAAGCTGGCCGCCCGCGTTGCGCGGGCCACTGCGCTGGCAGAGGAGAGCAAGCGATGACGCTTCGTGCTGTGGTGCGCGGTGTGGGTCACTACCTGCCGTCACGGGTGGTCGAGAATGCCGAGTTTGAGGCCACGCTCGACACCTCGGACGAGTGGATAAGGTCGCGCTCGGGCATTGAGCGTCGGCATTTTGCAACGGATGATGACACCACGTCCTCCATGGCAACCGCTGCGGCGCAGGCGGCTTTGGACGAGGCCGGGTTGAGCGCAGAGGATATCGACGCCATCGTCTTGGCCACGTCGACCGCCGATCTGACCTTTCCGTCGGCGGCGACGATGGTGCAGGCCAAGCTGGGCATGACGCACGGCTTTGCCTACGATGTGCAGGCGGTATGCGCGGGCTTTGTCTATGCTCTGGCCAATGCCAACGCGCTGATCGCATCGGGACAGGCCAAGCGCGTGATCGTCATCGGAGCCGAGACGTTTTCCAAGATCATGGACTGGACCGACCGCAGCACCTGCGTGCTGTTTGGCGACGGGGCCGGTGCGCTTGTGCTGGAAGCGCAAGACAATGCAGGCACGGCACGCGACCCGGGTATTCTGGCGACCGATCTGAATTCGGACGGGCGACACCGCGACCTTTTGTATGTCGATGGCGGAGTGAGCACCGGCACCAGCGGTTACTTGCGCATGCAGGGCAACCAGGTGTTCCGTCACGCTGTTGAAAAGCTGGCTGCAACGGCCGAGACGGCGATGGAGCGCGCGGGCGTGACCGCGGATGATGTCGATTGGGTTGTGCCGCATCAGGCCAATATCCGCATCATTCAGGGCACCGCCAAGAAGATGGGCATCAGCATGGACAAGGTGGTCGTCACGGTTCAGGACCATGGCAACACCTCGGCCGCGTCGATCCCGCTGGCCATGTCGGTGGGCCGCAAGAGCGGGCAGATCAAAGATGGCGACCTGCTTGTGACCGAAGCCATTGGTGGCGGTCTGGCGTGGGGTTCGGTCGTCTTGCGCTGGTAGCTGCCGCCCGCAGCATGTCCCGATCAGGCAGTCGTCACCCGCAGCGCCTGCGGACGCACGCCGAGCGTGCTGACAAAGGCCGCAATCAACCCCTGCTCCCCCTTGAAGCCGGTGACAAAGGCGATCTCGCTCAGGTCAAAGCGGGTGTCGATCAGCAGGCGCACAGCCATGTCCACACGCAACCATGTGAGATATCGCATCGGCGACATGCCCGCACGGGCGGCAAAGGCGCGCCGGAACGTCTCCTTGCCCAGCGGGCTGAGCGCGCACAGCGCGTCCTCGGTGATGCGCTCGTCAATACGCGCGCGCATCCACGCGACGACCTGCTGATATGATTTTGCGGTCAGCAAATGGCCAGTCCGATCCTGCGCCTGCCTGCCGCCAGCCGGTATTTCTTGGCTGACGGTGGGTGAGATGACGGGAAAGTTCGGTGTGTCTTTCGATACGGCAGCGAAGTGCGGCACGGTGCGTCCTCCCATGACATAATCACGGGTAGAACCTACAGCATTTGTGTGACGAGGTCTTTTGCGATCTGTTTCCGGTCCCGCGTCGGCTTGGGATTCCCGCGGATTTTCGCCGATCGCGCCGGACGGCTGCGTTTGCTCTTGTGATTTCGAAACACAGTGGTCCGAAACCCGGCAGAAAGCCAACTTCCGCTCCTATGTCCAAGCTCTTGATATTGACTCGGAATTTCACCGCGCCCTATGGTTTGCCAAAGGGGAGTTCGTATGACTGACAAGACTTTGACGCGCATGGACCTGAGCGAAGCCGTATTTCGTGAGGTCGGATTGTCGCGGAACGAAAGCGCGCAATTGGTAGAAAGCGTGCTGGATCACATGTCCGATGCCCTCGTGCGGGGCGAGCAGGTCAAGATTTCATCCTTTGGCACCTTTTCGGTGCGTGACAAGTCGGCGCGTGTGGGCCGCAACCCCAAAACGGGTGAAGAAGTGCCGATCAATCCCCGCCGCGTGCTGACCTTCCGGCCTTCGCATCTGATGAAGGACCGTGTCGCTGCAGGCAACAAGTCCTGAGCGCATGACCAAATCCGCAGACGCCTTTCGCACCATCTCTGAAGTGGCCGAGTGGCTGGGGGTTCAGACCCATGTGCTGCGGTTTTGGGAAAGCAAGTTCACGCAGGTGAAGCCGGTCAAGCGGGCCGGTGGGCGGCGCTATTACCGCCCTGCCGACATGCTGCTGTTGGGCGGGATCCGCAAGCTGCTGCACGAGGATGGGCTGACCATCAAGGGCGTACAGAAGATATTGCGCGAGGAAGGCATGGCGCATGTGGCCGACATGTCGCCGCCGCTCGATGCCGAAACCGACGCCCAGCTGGATGCCGACCTGACGGCGCGTATGGACGAGGACGTGCCGCAGCCGCCGATTGAGGCGGAGGTTATTTCCTTTGGTGCCCCGCCCAAGGCAGAGCCGGACACGCCTCCGCCGGAGGCCGCGTCATCGGAGCCCGAGGCAGCATCAGCATCACCTGAGCCGGACGCGCCACAGCCAATGTCGGCGCCCGGAGGGGACATGGCGCCTTTGCCATCCTTCCTGTGCACCCCGACGCCGCCGGCTGGTGCCCCCGATACCGATGGCGATGATCGACAAGGCTTGCCCTACCCGCCCTTTGTCGAGGACGTGCCCGTCGCACCGCCAGAGACCGCTGTGGAATATGCGGATGATCCGCCGCCCCTGCTGGCCGAGGAGCAGGCTGCGGAGCCCGTGGAGTTTGCACCGACAGACACGCCGCCGGAACCGGTAGACACCCATATTGCGGATCAGGCGGAAGCGGCCGACACAGTCGAAGACGGATCGGTCGAACCGGCAGATGCGGTACCGGACGCGGAACTGCCGCTTGAGCCGACACTGGATTTCGACGCAGACAGCGAAGTTGTTGCCGACGTGGCCCCCGAGCCCGCCCAACACCCAGATCCCGAGCCGTCATTCGAGCCGGTGCAGGAAACACCGGTGGAGGCTGCGCCGCCGATGGGCGCGGGCGAAGCGACGGATCCCGAACCGGGCGCACAGGACGATGCCGACGACGCGCCAGACCCTGCGCGCACGGGGTTGCCGTCATTCCTGGCGGACTATGCCGCACCCGCTGAGGAAGTGCCCGAGACGACAGAGGCGGAGACACCAGAGGCGGAGGAACCGGTGCGACCGGCGGCGGTTGTGGTGGTTGTGCCGGACGATCCGGACCCCGACACGATCCCGGTTGCGCCGTCGGCCCTGAGCAAGGCCGCGCGTGCGACGCATCTGAATGACGCGCAGCGCAACATGATCCGGCCCCTTGTTGCGCAGCTCGCGTCCTTGCGCGACCAGATGGCCGACAACCGGCGCGCGCCGCGCTAGCAAGAACCCGACGACCCGTGCCAATTCCCCCTTGCCCCCGGCCAGAAATCGGGTATGACACCCCTCACGTCGGGCTATGGCGCAGCCTGGTAGCGCGTCCGTCTGGGGGACGGAAGGTCGCAGGTTCGAGTCCTGCTAGCCCGACCATTACACACCGCCCCGGCGCTACGGGGTCGCTGATACGAAGCCTCGCACAGATGACAAAGGGGGCAGCATGATCGGCGTTCTTCCAGATACCGAATTGCAAGCGATGATGGGCCGCGGTGAGATCACCGCGGAGCCCGCCGTCATTTCCGAACAGATCCAGCCTGCCAGCCTTGACCTGCGTTTGGGCGCCGTTGCCTACCGTGTGCGTGCATCATTTCTGGCCGGACACGAGCGGCGCGTGACCGACCGCCTATCCGAGTTTCAGATGCACGAGGTGGATCTGTCCGGTGGTGCGGTTCTGGAAAAGGGCTGCGTTTATGTGGTGCCCCTGATGGAGGGGCTGAACCTGCCCGCAGATGTGCAGGCCGTGGCCAATGCCAAGAGCTCGACCGGGCGGCTTGATCTGCTGACCCGGACGATCACGGATGGCGGGACCGAGTTTGACCGCATCCCGCCGGGCTATTCCGGCCCGCTCTATGCCGAGATCTGCCCGCGGTCCTTTTCCGTGTTGGTGCGGCCAGGTATGCGGTTGAACCAGATCAGGTTCCGCGCGGGGCAAGCGGTTCTGGATGATGCGACGCTTGCCGCGCTGCATGCCGAGATGCCCCTGGTCAACGGCGACGCGGTGATTGACGAGGGCCTGGGCTTTTCCGTCGATCTGCGCCTGCCGGACACCACGCTTGTCGGCTACCGGGCCAAGCCGCATACAGGCGTCATCGACCTGGACAATATCGGCCACTACGACCCGGCGGAGTTCTGGGAGGAGGTGCGCGCGCGGGATGGGCATATCATCCTCGATCCCGGCGCGTTCTACATCCTTGTCAGCCGTGAGGCGGTGCATATTCCACCGGATTATGCCGCCGAAATGGCACCTTACCTGGCCATGGTGGGTGAGTTCCGGGTGCATTACGCGGGCTTTTTCGATCCGGGCTTTGGCCATGATGCGGCCGGGGGCACAGGCTCGCGCGGGGTGCTTGAGGTGCGGTGTCACGAGGCGCCTTTTGTGCTGGAGCACGGGCAGATCGTGGGTCGGCTGATCTATGAACGCATGGCCGCACGGCCCGCGCAGCTATATGGCGCGGGCATCGCGTCGAATTACCAGGGTCAGGGTCTGAAGCTGTCCAAGCATTTTGCGGCCCCGTAGCGCTAGGCCTGGTCGGGCTGCGATGTCTCGTCCGCTGCTTTGCCGTCGTTATCTGCGGGTGTGTCGGGTTTGAAGATGCGCTTGCCCGCGGCCTGGATCGAGGCAAAGGCATCTTCGGCCATGAAGCCCGACAGGAACGCGATGAAGGCCACGGTGTAGGGGCTGAGCTCGACATCGTTGGTAGGACCGCTGCCCTGGGTCAGGGCCAGCATCCCGGCGCCTGAGAACAGAAAGATGGCGATGGCCGCCGCGATCCCTTCGCCCACATTCACGAACAATCGGGACAGGGTCAACTCGTCCGCGTTCTTGGTCGAGTAATACCGGCGTGAAAAGGCGACAACGGTGCCCAGACCACCCGCGGCAATGGTGACGATGAGCGTCAGAAAGATCGTCGGGAAGCTGACGAAGCGCATCAGGATGTCGGGAAAGATGGGGAAATTCAGCGACAAGGCCGACAACCGTGCGCGCGCCGGATCGCCCGGCCCAAGCGTGTTTTGCAGTGCAAGGATCTGTTCGTCATGCGCCGTCCAGCGCAGCCGCAGTTCGTCAATCTCGGCCTGCAGCGCCTCTTTCTCTGCCCTGATGGCTAGCGACGCGGTGTTGGCGCCGTCCACCTCCTTGGACAAGCGGTCCAGCGTGCCGACCGTTTCATCGTGGAATGCCGCGTAACGGTCGGTCGTGTCCAGATCGACATCGCTGGCCCCAAGCCCGTCGCCCAACGTGCGCAGCAGCGCCCGCAATTGCAAATCAGCCGTGGTGGCGCGCAGATTAACCTCTTCTTCGGCGACCGCCTTGTGAAGGTTTTCCAGCGTCGTGTCGTAGATCAGGCGTTGAGGGCCGCCAAGATCGTATTGATATTCAGACAGCTTGCCGAGTGTGGCGTCGACCTCTGCCCGCAGCGCGCGTTTGGCGATGGCAATGGTGCCAAAGGATTTGCTGTGCCGGGTTTCGATGTCCGACATCGCGGCGGCCTGAATCTGGATGTCCTCGGTTATCCGTGTCTTGGCACGCTCCAGATCCTGTTCGCGCTTGATGATGAAGAGCAGGTTGTCGATGTCAGACACAAGCGCCTGGTTCTCCGATACGGTCGACGTGATCGGCTCGGCCTTCCAGGCGGTGCGGTAGATATAGCTACCGAAACCGATTGTGACGAACAGGACGAAAACGACGTAAAGCCCGATCACCGTCACGCCAAGCGATACGGACGAGACAAACAGACTGGGTGTGCGATCTGCCATGGTTGAAATCCCCCACTTTAACCAATGGGGGTGACGCTACGGCAGCGTGCAGACGCAAGCAACGGTGGTATTCCCGACCTGTTGGGTCGAATGCCGGGCTAGTCCCGCCCTTCCTTGGCGGCCTGTCGCGCCTGACGTGCGGCACGGCGTGCGCGGCGCTGTTCGCGGATCTGCGCCTGGGTCGGGCCATCGTCAGCCTCCACCTCGGGATGCGGCGGCGGTGCGGCCTTAGGCTGTGCCCGGCCGCGGCTTGCGCGGTTCACACCGGCGTCGATGCCCTTGCTGATCGCTTTGCGCATCACGATCCGCATGATCATGTTGATGATCTGGTTCACATTCATCGGACTGCTCCTGCCATCTGGCTTGGCCGTAACATAGCAATGAATGCGACGTTTTTCAGGCCCTTTTGCCGGATCAATCCTCGAAAAGCTCGGATTGCCCTTCTTCGCTTTCGTCTTCGGCCTCGGTTTCGGGCCCCGGAAGCGTGCCGGGCGGTGGACGATTTTCCAGAAGCCCTGCGGCGCGCAGCTCCTTCAGGCCCGGAAGGTCGCGCGCGTTTTCCAGTCCAAAGTGATCAAGGAAACTTTGCGTCACCACAAAGGTGACAGGCCGGCCCGGCGTCATCTTGCGGCGGCCAAAGCGGATCCATTCCAGTTCCAGAAGCTGATCCACGGTGCCCCGGCTGACGCTGACGCCTCGGATTTCTTCAATCTCGGCCCGGGTGACGGGTTGGTGGTACGCGATGATGGCCAGCGTTTCGATGGCCGCGCGGCTCAGCTTGCGCGTCTCGACCGTTTCCTTCTGCATCAGGAACCCAAGGTCGGCGGCGGTGCGGATCGCCCAGGCGTCGCCGACTTTCATCACCTGCACGCCGCGCCCCTCGTAGCGTTTGCGCAGGTAGACAAGCGCCTCTGCGGCGTCGCAGCCGTGTGGCATACGCGCCTCAAGCTCGCGCGTGGTAATGGGTTCGGTGGTGGCAAAGAGAATGGCTTCGACCATGCGTTCCTGTTCCGCCATCGGTGGCGCTTCGAACAGGCTTTCTTCTTGTTCTTCAGGTGCTTCGGTCACGGGGCTCATCTTTCTTGCGCAGCTGGATGGGCGCGAATGTGTCGGACTGGCGGATCTCCAGATGCCCTTCCTTGACCAGTTCGAGACTGGCGGCAAAGGTGGCTGCGGTGGCAGACCGGCGCTTGACCGGGTCCAGTTCCCAGCCTTCGGGCAGGTAGGACAGGATGTCGGTCCAGTCGCCCGCAAAGCCGATCAGGCCGCGCATCCGGTCCAGCGCCTGTTCCATGGTAAAGACCGCGTCGCGGTCCATGACGAAGGGGCGGAATTCATCGCGCGTGCGGATGCGGGCATAGCCCTGCATCAGGTCGAGCAGCGTGGCGGAATATGTGACCTTGCGCACCCGCGTCACCATTTCGGACTGGCCCCGGGCAAAGAAGTCGCGCCCCAGCTGGTCGCGCGCCATAAGGCGTGCAGCCGCATCGCGCATGGCTTGCAGCCGTTCCAGTTGAAAGGCGAGATGTGCCGCCAGCTCTTCGCCCGATGGTCCCTCTTCGGTCGGGTCGGGCGGCAGGAGCAGGCGGGACTTGAGGAAGGCGAGCCAGGCGGCCATGACCAGGTAGTCGGCGGCAAGTTCCAGGCGCAGCTGTTTCGCCTTTTCGACAAAGGCAAGGTATTGGTGGGCCAGTTGCAGGACGGAGATCTTGCGCAGGTCGACCTTTTGCGTCCGGCTGAGGGTCAGAAGCAGGTCCAGCGGCCCCTCGAACCCGTCGACGTCAATGATCAGTGCCTCCGCCGCAAGGCGGTCGGCGACCGAAATCCGATCTTCCTCGAATATGTCTTCAGCCATGCCCCACGCTTCAACCAGCCCCGCCCAAAAGCGCCTCAAGTTCGGCGGTGAGCTCGGCAATGTCAATGTCGTCGGGGGTTTTGCGGGCGGCGAGCGCGGCCTCGGCCCGGGTTTGGGCAGCGTCGGTCATTTGGCCCGCGGCGTTGGCGGATGCGATACGCGCCGCCAAGGGCGCATTGCAGTGCAGGACCACATCGCAGCCTGCGTCGAGCGCGCGGCGTGAGATTTCATCAACAGTCCCTTCGAGTGCCTTCATCCCGATGTCGTCGGTCATGATCAGCCCATCAAAACCGATATCGCTGCGGATCAGGTCCATCGTGTCCTTGGACAGGGTGGCCGGCGCTTCGTCCACCGCCTCGAACACGACATGCGCTGTCATGCCCATCGGCAGGTCGTTGAGATCACGGAACGGGGCGAAGTCCGTCTCACGGAGGGTGTCGAGGCTGACATTGACCCGCGGCAGGTCGAAATGGCTGTCGATGGCGCTGCGACCGTGCCCCGGCATATGTTTGATGACCGGCACGACACCACCATCGAGATGCCCTTGCGCGGCTGCCCGCCCAAGGGCCGCGATGTCACCGGGTGACGTGCCGTAGCAGCGGTTGCGCAGGAAATCATGCGTGTCGTTGACCATCAGATCGACCATGGGCGCACAGTTGCTGTCGATGCTGATTGCTTTAAGTTCGTGCGCTATGTGCCTGTATCGCAAATACATTGCACGTTCCGCATCGTCACCTGCGGCCCGCACGAAGTCCAAGGGCGGCAACCATTCGGTCCAGATGGGGCCGCGCATGCGCTGCACACGCCCGCCTTCCTGGTCGATGGTGATTATGGCGTCGCGCCCCACCGCCTCGCGCATTTCCGAGCAGAGGCCATAGACTTGATCAGGCGTGTCGATATTGCGCGCAAAGAGGATGAAGCCGAAAGGATCCGCGTCACGGAAGAACGCCTTTTCATCCGGCGTTAGACGCAGGCCGTCGGCATCCAGGATCGTGGCGCCGAAATTGCTCATCTGGTGACAACCGGGATGCAGTCGGCCCCTTCGGCGACAAGGGCCGAGCAGAAGCGGCGCGCGTCGCTGAGGTCAGCAAAGCCGTGGGCGCGCAGACGGTAGAAGGTGCGCCCGCCGGATTGCGCCTGTTGAACGATGCGCTCTTTGTCCCGCAAGAGGTCGCCGAACCGGCCCTGCATCTGATCCCACTGCGCGCGGGCGATGTCGGGGCTGTCAAAGGCACCAAGTTGGACGAGCCGTGTGCCCGTCGGGATGGCCGATGCCTCCAATTCGGAGGTTTGGGAGGCTGCCGCAACCTCAATCGGTGCAGGCGTGACCGTTTCGGGGGCCGAAGCCGGCCGCAATTGTGGCCGCACAGAGGTCTGCGGCCCGGGCCCCTTCACCACTGCGGGCACGGGGGTCGGTATCTCGGGCAGATCGGCTGCACTGACGCTGGCCAGCACCGCCTCGGCCACAGCATCGTCGATCGGGGTCGCGTCTATGGTGTCGACACCTGCGGTGAGCTGGTTGACCAGATCGTCCACGTTGCCCTCGGCCAGCGCCGCTGCCACGTCGATTTGCGGGGCATCGAGGCTGGCGGCCACATCAAGCGGCTCAGGTTGTTGCACGGGTGCCACGGCCTGCGCGGGGATCGGCTGATCTTCGTCTGTCAGATCGACGGGGCGCGGCGCAAGGGTGACCTGATCGACGGGGCCGGAGGCTTCGCCCGCGGCAGCCACTTCATTCACGGCCAACCCCGTGTTGCGGGCCAGTTGACCGCCCGGATTTTCTGGCCGCACACGCATCTCGCCTTCGGCGGCGCGCACAACCGGAATGCCCGAGACGTCGCGCATCACCAACTTGTAGCCCCAGACGGACACCCCGGCGATCAGCGCAAGCGACACCGCAGCCCCCGCGAAATTTGTCAGGTTTTTCAGAACGTTCGAAGGTGGCGGGGATGCGGACTCGGTCGCATCATAGCCCCCGTGACCCATCTCGTGGGTATAGTGCATATCTGCCATCTTTGCCTCATTGCCCGCGCGGATACATGCCCGCGCAAGTCATCTATCTTGTTTTGCCCGCCCGGTTCTGTTGACCGCGGCGCGCCTTGGGGTAAGTGCCTGTGTGCCCCTATTGGCGGAGCGTTAACGCAGCTCTTCGGCTGGTTTCACTCCGAGAATACCAAGGCCCGCTGCAATTACAACGGCGCAGGCACTGGCAAGGGCGATTTTTGGCATGGACGCCTCTTCGCTGTCCTGAAGAAAGCGCAATTCGGGCTTGTCGTTGCCGCGGTTCCACAGCGCATGGAACACCTGCGCCAGTTCGTAAAGGTAAAAGGCGACCCTGTGCGGTTCGTTGCTGCGCGCCGCCGTCTCGACCAACCGGGGCCATTCGGCGATCTTGGCGGCCACGGCCAATTCTGCCGGATCGGTCAGGCCGCTCAGGTCGGCCACTGCGAGCCGCTCATGCGGTAGGTTGAAGCCCGCCTCTACCGCCTTGCGCATCACGGACGTGACCCGCGCATGGGCATATTGCACATAAAAGACTGGATTTTCCTTGGACTGCTCAAGCGCCGCGTCCAGATCGAAGTCGAACATCGCGTCATTCTTGCGCGTCAGCATCATGAAGCGGGTCACATCGGGCCCCACCTCGTCCACCACGTCGCGCAGGGTGACAAAGGTCCCTGCCCGCTTGGACATCTTGAATTCCTGCCCGTCCTTGAACAGCTTGACAAGTTGCGTGAGCTTGACGTCGAGCGGCACGGCGCCGTCCGACAACGCGCTGACAGCAGCCTTCATCCGTTTGACATAGCCACCATGATCCGCGCCGAAGACGTCAATCAGCGCGTCAAAGCCGCGCTGTACCTTATCGTAGTGATAGGCGATGTCGGGCGCGAAATAGGTCCACGCCCCGTCGGACTTCATCACGGGCCGGTCCACATCGTCACCATGGTCGGTTGATTTGAACAGCGTCTGTTCGCGCGACTCCCAATCCTCGGGCTTTTTGCCCTTGGGCGGCTCAAGCACGCCTTCGTAGATCAGCCCCTTGGACCGAAGATCATCAAGCGCCGCCTCGATCCGGCCCGTGCCGTAAAGCGACTTTTCGGAATAGAACACGTCCATCTCGACGCCAAGCGCGGCCAAGTCAGCACGGATCAGGTCCATCATTGCTTCGGTCGCGAATTCGCGCACTTCGGTCAGCCAGAACTGTTCGCCCTTGTCTACAAAGGCATCGCCCACCTTGGCCTTGAGCGCCTTGCCCACGCCGATCAGGTAGTCGCCCGGATAGGTGCCATCCTCGAACGCGACCTCTTGGCCGTGCGCTTCGAGATAGCGCAGGTAGACGGACCGGGCCAGCACGTCGACCTGCGCGCCACCGTCATTGATGTAGTATTCGCGCGTCACGTCGTGGCCCGCGTAATCCAGCAAGGAAGCCAGCGCATCGCCAAAAACCGCGCCGCGCGTGTGGCCCACATGCAGGGGGCCGGTTGGGTTGGCGGACACATATTCGACGTTGACCTTTTTTCCCGCGCCCAGCTTGGACCGGCCATAGTCAGTGCCTGCCTGCAATACCGCTGCGACCACGCCCTGCCAGACGGACGGGTCCAGCCGCAGGTTCAGAAAGCCCGGCCCTGCCACCTCGGCGCTGGTGATCCGGTCGTCTTCGGCCAGCCGCGCGGCCAGCATGTCCGCGATGTCGCGCGGTTTCATCTTGGCAGGCTTGGCCAGCACCATGGCCGCGTTTGTCGCCATATCGCCATGGGCCGCATCGCGCGGCGGTTCAACCGTCACATTTTCGGTTGCCAGACCTTCGGGCAGATCGCCCGCCTCGACCATGGCGGCAAGATTGTTCAGCACGAGGGCGCGGATGTCGGCAAAGAGGTTCATTTGGGGCCTTATTCATTGGTTGCGCGGGGTGTATCACGCGCACCCCAAGCGTCAAGCGCTGCTACCCGGTCAGGCGGGCGTGTTCCTGCAGCGCGAAGCGGTCCGTCATGCCGGAAATGTAGTCCGACACGCTGCGCGCCAGTGCGACTTCATCCTGCGCGTCCACGTTGCGGCGCCATTCGGCTGGCAGCAGGTCGGGCTGCGCCATGAACAGCGGAAACAGGTCATTGACGATGCGGGTCACGCGCTCGCGCTCGACCATGACGGACGGGGCGCGGTACATGTTGGCGAAGAGGAATGCGCGGATCTGTTGCAGATCCGCCCAGAGGGCATCCGAGAAGCGTATGACTGGGCGGCCAAGGTGGCGGATGTCTTCGACCGACCCGGCGCCGCTTTCGGCCAGCAAGGCGCGCGACGTTTCGACCACATCCGTGACCATTGCGGCAAAGACGCGGCGCAGCCCTTCGTGGCGCCGCCGCTTGGGATCGAGGTCGGGGTAAAGCCTGTCGACCTCGGCAAAGGCAGGGCCGATCATCGGCAGGTCGCAGATATCCGCCTCGTCAAACAGTGCGGCGCGCAGCCCGTCATGCAGGTCGTGGTTGTTATAGGCGATGTCGTCCGACAATGCGGCCACCTGCGCCTCTGCACTGGCGTGGGTGCCCAGTTCCAGGTCGTGTTCGGCGTCGTAGTCGGCCAGCGCATAGGGCAGATCACCTGCCACCGGGCCGTTATGTTTCGCAATCCCTTCAAGGGCTTCCCAGGTGAGGTTCAACCCGTCGAAGTCCGCATAATGGCATTCCAGCCGGGTCACGATCTTGATCGCCTGTGCGTTGTGATCGAAGCCGCCATAGGGCGCCATCAGCGCCTGCAACGCGTCCTCGCCCGTGTGGCCAAAGGGCGGGTGGCCCAAGTCGTGAGCCAACGCCACCGCTTCGGTCAGGCAGTCGTTCAGACCCAGAGCGCCCGCAATGGTGCGCGCCACCTGGGCCACTTCGATGGAGTGGGTCAGCCGTGTACGGTAGTAATCGCCCTCGTGCTCCACGAACACTTGGGTCTTGTGCTTGAGCCGCCGAAAGGCCGAGGCGTGAATGATGCGGTCGCGATCCCGCTGGAAGGGCGAGCGAAACGACATCTCTTCTTCCGGCCAACGCCGTCCCCGGGCGCGGGCAGGATCCGAGGCATACGCGGCTGTCATTCGCTGTGATCCTTGTCGGCTCCTACAGCCTCGCATATATTGCACATGCAGCACGATGAAAACCGTTCGGAGCAGACGCACATGCAATTGCCACCCAAAGTGACCGACCGCGCCTTTGAACGCCTGGCCGAGATTGGCGCCGCCGATCAGGGACAAGCCCTGCGCGTGGCCGTCGAAGGGGGTGGATGTTCCGGGTTTCAGTATGAAATCGCGCTGGACGACCCGAAGGAAGACGACCTCGTATTGGAAGGCGCGGGCGAAAAGGTTGTCGTGGACAGCATCAGCCTGCCCTTCCTGTCCAACGCGGTCATCGACTTTTCCGAGGAATTGATCGGCGCGCGGTTCGTGATCGAGAACCCCAACGCCACCAGTTCGTGCGGCTGCGGTACGTCTTTTTCAATGTAGGATCAGGCGCGCGCGAAGACGTCAAAGAACGCCTCGAATTCCATGGTGGACGCGATGGTTGCCTCCAACAGCAGGGCAGCATCATCTTCCAGCGCGCTGAACACGTAGTCGGACATGTGCCCCCAGTCTTTGCTGCGCGTTTGCGATGCGGCAAAGAGCGCGCCTGACACCCCGCGCAGGGCGCTTGGCCGGTATTGCTGTTGATCAAAGCGCACGCGCCCGACAGGAATGGCCGCCCCCGTGTCATCGTGGCCAAGAACCTGAGCCGCCCAATTTGCCACAAGGTATTCGTGGTAGTCATCCGGCCCGCTCACCGCGTCGTCCGCGACCACTGCAAACGCGCCCATCGCCGTGCGCGCCGCATCGACCCAGACCGCGTTGGGCTCCTGCCCTGCATGTTTCAAAGCAATGCAAACCTCGGCCAGCAGGTCGATGTTTTGATCCATATGCGCAAGGATGCCGACATATTCGAGGCTGCGCAGCGCGCCTGCATCCAGGTTCGGATCACGCCGCCCGTATTCCGACAGGTAAAAGACGATATGCGTCAGCTCATACGCCGCCTTTTTGTTCGGCAAACCGAACGTCTCTGCCCGACCGATGAACGCCCGCAATCGGGTGTCCAGGTCGGGATCGGCGGCCTTGCAGCACACACCCCGCCGTTCAAGCAGCCGTCGTGCCTCGGCGCGTTGCAGATCACTCAGTTCGGCATCGGGCAGCCCCTGCGCGGCGACCCAGTGGCACAAGCCCTCCATCTGCGCATCCACGCCGGTGCCCCGCACCCCCAGATCTTCCAGATCCAGACCGATGGACAGCAGGAAGCGGTAGTATTGTGGAAAGAACCTTAACCGCTCTTTCAGCCCCGCGTAGAAATCGACATGCGGATCAAGTGCTGCGTCGCTGACCTGCATCCCCGTACATTCGAGGATGCTGAGCAGTTCGGCGTTTTCCTTCAGCCAGAAGACATCGTCGGGGATCCGGCGCTGCGTGGCAAAAAGGTCAATCAGCCTGTCCGTCCGGTCGGCCATGCGCTGGCGGCGCGGCGGGACATTGAGCGCAATGATGTTTGACATAAGTCGCGTCCTTTCATGTGCTGTGGTCATGTCCCGCCAACGCGGGTCAGGAGCCCGAGGAGAACAGGCCGGTGACGTCACCTTGGGTCACGGTGCCTGTTACGGGGCCGGAACCGGACGAAAACGCGCCGGTCGCATCGCCGGATGCCGCCTCCGAAGTCAGGGGGCCGCTGCTGGTCGAGAAGAGTTCAACCCCGTCACCGGCCGCAGTTTCGATCGCCGCAGGCGCACTGCTGGTCGAGAACAATTCCACACCATCGCCCAGGGTGGCATCCGTTGCGACAGGTGCGCTGCTGGTCGAGAACATCTCGACCCCGTCGCCCATCGTTGTGTCGGTCGCAAACGGCGCGCTGCTGGTGGAAAACAGGTGTGTTCCGTCCCCGACGGTTGCGTCTGTTGCCATTGGGGCACTGCTGGTCGAGAACATCTCGACACCTTCACCGAGGATGGTCTCGAATGCGCCGGGTGCGCTGCTGGTCGAAAACAGATCGACCCCGTCGCCAGCGTGCAAGCCACCGATTGCGGAGGTATCGAGAGCGACGTTGATTTTGCGTTGGGCTGTCATGGCTGAATTCCTTTCGCCTTTGGGTTGTGACCCTTAAAGCGTTGCCCGCTTAAGGCGATTGACGAAAGGATTTTTCTGCCCGAAGGCGAGCCGATGCAAACTTATCCACATAAGGAAAGCCACAGAAGCATTTGGCCAAGATCGGCTTCAAACCGGAAAGGGAAGCGTCAAAAAAACTTATCCACAGTGCTGTTTTTAATGCATTTTTCTGACTTTTAGCACGCTTCTCCCAAATTTTAACCCGAATCGAACAGTTAAGAAATAGTTAATTTAAGCCCGTCACCGCTTCCGATTGACGGCCTTGCCGTCCGGCGCAGGATGCGCAACACATCGGATGCACACGCGCGAGGGGCCGACATGAAAATCGCAACGTTCAACATCAACGGGATCAAAGCCCGGATCGACGCACTGCCGCGCTGGTTGGATGCGGCCAACCCGGATGTCGTGCTGTTGCAAGAGATCAAATCGGTGGACGAAAACTTTCCCGCCGAACTGTTCGAGGACCGCGGCTATAACGTCGCCACGCACGGGCAGAAGTCATTCAACGGGGTCGCGATCCTGTCCAAGCTGCCGCTTGAGGACGTCACCCGCGGCCTGCCCGGCGACGAGGCGGATGAACAGGCGCGCTATATCGAGGCCACGGTGATGGGCGACACGCATGCGATCCGCCTGTGCGGGCTGTACCTGCCCAATGGCAACCCGACGCCAGGTCCGAAATACGACTACAAACTCGCGTGGATGGACCGGCTGCGTGCCCGCGCCATCGCGCTTCTGGCCGAAGAAACGCCGTTCCTGATGGCGGGCGACTACAACATCATCCCGCAGGCCGAAGATGCCAAACGCCCGGATGACTGGCGCGACGATGCGTTGTTTCGACTTGAAAGCCGCACGGCATTCCGTCGGCTTCTGAACCTGGGCCTGACCGAAGCCTTTCGCGCACGCACGTTCGGGCCGGGACACTATTCATTCTGGGACTATCAAGCGGGCGCGTGGAACAAGGATGACGGCATCCGCATCGACCACGTCCTGCTCAGCCCGGTCTGTGCCGACCTGATGACCGACTGTCAGATCGACAAGGCGGTGCGGGGTGAGGAAAAACCGTCGGACCACGTGCCGGTCTGGGTCGATCTGGCCGCCTGACGCCATGGGGCCGTGTCACGGACTGTCACAGGTGCGTGGGGACTGTGGCGCGTGAAAACGGGCGCCCCATCTCTTGGCCACAGATGTTTGCAGGAGATCCAGATGCCGACCCGTCGCACCCTACTCACCATGGCAGCCACCCTGCCCGCCGCAACCCTCATCGCGCGGGCCGCACTGGCCCGCACCCCCGCTGTTTATGCAAACGAGGGCATCGCCGTCGACGCCAGCGACGTGGTCGCCTACTTTACACAAGGTGAGCCCGTCAAAGGTGCGCCAGAGCACGCGCATGTCTGGAACGGGGCGGAATGGCACTTTGCAACGGCCGCCAACCGGGATGCCTTTGCAGCGGATCCGGAAGCCTATGCTCCGCAATACGGTGGGTACTGCGCCTGGGCGGTGAGCCAGGGTTACACCGCCTCAACAATCCCCGAAGCGTGGAAGGTTGTGGGCGGCAAGCTGTATCTGAATTTCAACCGCCGCATCCAACGTCGTTGGGAACGGGACATACCCGGCAACATCGCGGCCGGCGATGCCAACTGGCCGGGCGTTCTGGCGTGATAAGATCCGGTGCGGGCGGCTCACGCCTGCAACTCGGCGTCCCAATAAAGGAAATCCATCCAGCTTTCATGCAGGTGGTTCGGGGGAAACTTGCGGCCCATGTTCCGCAACTCCTCCGCCCCCGGCTGGCGCGGTGGTTTGCGCAGGGCCATTCCGGTGCGGTGCAGCGGTTTCGACCCTTTACGCAGGTTGCAGGGGCTGCAAGCCGCAACCACGTTCTGCCAACTGGTCACACCGCCCGACGCACGCGGCACAACGTGGTCAAAGGTCAGATCCCCCTTGGCCCCGCAATACTGACACTGAAATTCGTCCCTCAGAAACAAATTAAAGCGCGTGAAGGCCACGCGCTTTTGGGGTTTCACATAGTCCTTGAGAACCACGACCGACGGTATTCGGATCACGGTACTCGGGGACCGGACGACCTCGTCATATTCGGCCACGATATCGACCCGGTCGAGCCAGGCGGCCTTGATCGCCTCCTGCCATGGCCAAAGCGACAGCGGATAGTAGCTGAGCGGCCTGTAATCGGCATTCAACACCAGCGCCGGGTGCTGTTTCAGCGCAGAGGGGCTGCGCGTAAATTCTGTCCTGAAATCGCCGTCCATAAGTGACTCCGTCCTCGCCCTGTCTGCCCGTTATCGGCACCAGAGCGGGGAACCCGCCCCAGCTTTATACGGTGACTATATATTGTGGAAAGCGTCTGGCAAGTGCCCAGCTGACCACGAGATGTCGCAGGTCGGATAGGACAGGTTCATGACACGCATATGACGGTTATCCACAGGTTGCGGGCTTAGTCGCAATGCCCCGCATTGGCCGGAGCGTCCGTCAGCGCCACCAACGGCTCGGCCCGCGCACTGACCAGCGTCAGATCGGCCACACGTCTGCTGGTTACGGCCCGTTGCGACAGCCGGTAGACCAGTTCGGCTAGACAGGCTTCGGACAAGTCCGACGCGCGGCGCAAGTTGACGAAATGGACATCCATCATCTGTCCACCCCGCACATTCCACTGAAACGACTTGAACCGCTGCGCCGGATGGGCCGCATGGAGATGTGCGGCAAAGAGCTTGTGCAAAGGGCTGGTTTCCAGCCATTCAGTGTCCGACCAACCGCGCAGGCCCACCACCCAGACATCTGCATCCGTGAGGTTGGCCACGTCACGTGTTCGGTCGAGCAAACGGGCATCCGCATCCATATCCAGGATCAGCTTGCCGAATGCCCCCGGCATCCGGACCGAGCGCAAGACTATCGACCGGTCCAATTCGGTATCGACCGCCGCCGTCGTCGTTTGCAATTCATCCAAGTTGAAGGCGGTGGCGGGTGTCGTCAAAGTGATACTCAGCACCGCCGCCGCGAGGGCAAAGCCCCCAACGAGCGCCATCTTCATGTCGCGTCCCCCTGTTGCGCACTGTTTTTATCGGCTCAGTGCGCCACAGAAATCGCGACAGGGCAAAGCAAATGTAGTGAGGGACTACCAGATCAAGGGCAAGCGCGAAAAAAAGTGGCCGATTTGGCAATATTGTTCCGCTCAGAGCCCCAATTTGTCCCGCATAAAGGCCAGCGCGACACTTAGGCCATCAGGTGCGATTCCATGCGCCGTGCCTTTCATGACATGGGCATAGACGTCCTTCCACCCTGCCCCCTGCAACGCCTCGGCAGCTTGCGGCAGCGATTGCGGCGGCACGACGTCATCCTGATCGCCGTGGATCAGCAGGATGGGCGGACGGCTCACGACCTCATCGGCCAGTACTTCGGGGTTCAGCAGACGCCCGGAAAAGGCAATGATGCCCGCAACCGGGTCTTCGCGCCGCGGCGCCACATGCAGCGACATCATCGTGCCCTGGGAAAAGCCGAACAGCACGACCTGTTCGGGCAGTACATCCTCGTCCACCATCAATGCGTCGAGAAAGGCGTTCAGGTCCTCGGCCGCGGCGCGCAAACCGCGCTCGGCCTCTTCCTCGGATGACCCGTCGATCCATGGGATCGGAAACCACTGATATGCGCCCGGCATCATGTCGATGGCCTCGGGCGCATCGGGGGCCACAAATAGCGTATCGGGCAGATGCTCGGCCAGCGGATCGGCCAGCCCCAAAAGGTCCGCGCCATTGGCACCATAGCCATGCAGGAACACGACGATGGACCGCAACTCACCCGATTGCGGCTCAACCCGCCCTGCCTGCAACACCCGTGTCATGTGATCCCCTCTCGGCCCTTTGCGACCCGGTAGTAGGTGAAGAACAGCCGCGCAGCAACCGCCCGCCAGGGCGACCAGTCCTCGGCCATCCCGCGCAGCGCCTTTTCCTTGGGCCGTTCCGGCAAGTCAAAGATCATGCGCGCCGCCTCCTGCAGGGCCAGATCACCGGGCGCAAAGACATCCGCGCGCCCAAGGGCAAACATGGCATAGATCTCGGCCGTCCAGACACCGATGCCCTTCACGGCAGTGAGCGTCGCGATCACTTCGGCATCCGGGGCCGCGCGCAGCGCGTCATAGTCAATCCCGGCATCGGCCAAAGCGAGGGCATAGGCAATCTTCTGGCGGCTTAGCCCCGCAGACCGCAAACCATCCTCACCCGCCGCAATCACCCCGGTCGGATGTGTCATGCCCCCGGCGTCCAGCCTGCCCCAGATCGCATTGGCGGACGCGGTGCTGACCTGTTGACCGACAATGGCATTCAACAGGGCGGCAAACCCGTCCGGCCTGCGCCGCAAGGGCAGCGGCCCCGCAGTCTCAAGCGCCCTCGCGAGGGCCGGATCGCAGGTGGCGAGCCATGCTGCACCTTCGGCCACGTCGGCATCCGTCTCTACAATGCGTCCCGTCACAAGCGGCCCACCCAGTCCAACAAGGCGTCCGTATCGCCAACCTGCACGCCAAAGCCGCTGTCCGGGGGGTCAATCAAAACCACCGGCATGTTCAGCGCGCGCGCCGCGGCAAGTTTTGGAAAGCTGCTTGTGCCACCGATGTTGCGGGCCAGCACCACGTCGATCCGCAAGTCGCGAAACAGGGCCATCTCATCGTCCACATCGAACGGCCCGCTGCCAAACACATAGGTACAGCCATCCGGGGCCGCATGGTCGTGGCGCTGCAACTGGCGCAAGAAGACCGGGCCGTCATGGTGGGTCAGAACCTCGGCACTGTCGCGCCCGGAAGCGGCAAAAACACGCGCCCCCGCGGGCAAGGCGGCCACGGCGTCGGGCAGTGTCGTCACATGCTGCCATCTGTCGTCCGAGGTTGCCGTCCAGCCGGGACGCCGCAGCCGAACACGCGGCAGATGCGGGGCCAGTCGCATGGCGATGCTGCGCACGGTATCGTCAAAGGGGTGGGTCGTATCCACGATCCCCTCGGCGCCCAACAATCCGCCCCGCAGGCGCGTCGCACATGATACGTCCGAAGACCCCGGCGCCCGCGACCAATAGACGGACACGTCATGGCCCGCCCCCGTCAGCGCGACCAGCGCGGGGTCGGTCATCGCCGAACCGCCAAGGATCAAGAGCCGTGCCATGGCGCCACCCTACGCCCCTTTGGCTTGCGCGCAAGCACCTGCGCTCAAACGCACGCTTGTCGCAGGCCGCGCACGGGGATAGTCAAAACGCATGACCCAAATCGACGATACCCGCGCCAAGCGCAACGTGGCCGTCCTTGTGGCGGCGCAGGCCTTCCTTGGCAGCCAGATCACCATGATGTTCGTGGTCGCTGGACTGGCCGGACAGCAGCTGACACCTTTTGCCTGCCTCGCCACACTGCCCATTTCGCTGATCGTGTTCGGGTCGATGACCACGGCCCCTTGGCTGTCGAATGTGATGCAGCGCTTCGGACGCAAATCGGGGTTCATCATCGGTGCCTTTGGCGGGCTGCTCGGGGCCGCCATCGGGGTCTGGGCGCTGAGTATCGGCAGTTTCTGGCTGTTTCTGGTGGGCAGTTACATGACGGGAATCTACATGTCGGCACAAGGCTTCTATCGCTTTGCCGCGGCTGACACCGCATCGGACGCCTTTCGGCCGAAGGCCATTTCCTACGTCATGGCAGGCGGGCTTTTGTCGGCCATCATCGGCCCGCAGGTCGTGGGCTATGTCACCGCAGACACGGCAGACGCGACCGTGGCACGGTACATCCCGATCTACTGGGTTGCGATGGGCTTCAACCTGATGGGCATGGCGCTGTTCTTCCTGCTCGACATCCCCAAGCCGCCCGCACCTTCGGCCACGGACGGCCCTGGCCGCAGCCGCAAGGAACTGCTGCGCGACCCGCGCATCGCCGTGGCCGTGATCTGTGCTGCGGTGTCCTATGCGCTGATGAACCTGGTGATGACGTCGACCCCGCTCGCCGTCGTCGGCTGCGGCTTTACCGAGCCGGACGCCGCGAATGTCGTCACCGTACACGTGCTGGCCATGTTTGCACCGTCCTTCTTCACCGGCCACCTGATTTCGCGCTTCGGGGCAGAGACGATCATGGGGCTGGGCCTTGCCATCCTCGGCGTTGCAGGGCTGGTGGCGTTGCAGGGCGTGGACCTCGCCAACTTTTACTGGGCGCTGTTCTTCCTGGGAATCGGCTGGAACTTCGGGTTCATCGGCGCAACCACCATGCTGTCGAGCGCCCACAGCGCGCAGGAGCGCGGCCGCATGCAGGGCATGAACGATCTGATCGTCTTTGGCGGGGTGACCGTTGCCTCGCTGGCCTCGGGCGGTTTGATGAATTGCGCAGGCGGTGACGCCGTCGAAGGCTGGGCAGCCGTCAACATCGCCATGGTGCCGTTCCTTGTGCTGGCAGGCGGGTCGCTGATCTGGCTGGTGATGCGTCAACGGGCCGTTACGGCTTAGGCGGATCAGGATCCGCCTTACAGCATCGCGCGTCCGGTCAATGCCGCGACACTCAACCGCCACGGGACCAAGGGCACGGGCACTGTACCGTTGGCCACCATTGCGGGTGCGTGCATAATCTGTTTCAGACACTGCGCCGACCCAAGCGCGGGCCACAACGCAACCCGCGCACGTGCTGGCACACGCGGGGTCGTAAGGCGCATCCTGATGCGCCCCGCAAGTGCTGCGACACCTTCATGTGTCCCATCCAGCAAGGGAATACGCCCGGCCTCTTCGAGCTTTGGCACGGCACGTAAGAAAGCGACCAAAGCACCAACTGCCGCAACCGAACGCACCGCCCGTTCCTGATCGGCCGGCGCGCCCAACGCCTCTGCCGCGGTCCACATCAGGTGGCCCGCGGTCTGGTCCAGATACCGATCAAAATGCGCCTCATCCTCAAACGGCTCTCGGTAGACGTCCCAACGGCGCGCCGCGACCGCCTCGTCCAAGCGGCGCGCCGCGTCGGGCGACAGGATCGTGGCCACGGGCGTCGTCACCTCATGCTTGCGCACATCCCGCCCCTCGGCGATCTCCTCAAGCGCGTCCCGCCACCACTGCAAACGCATCTCCGCAATCATCGCCTCTTGTGTGACCCAGGGCGCACGCGACACTTCGACATTCAGGGCATAGAGCGGAAACAGGATTGCGCGCGCGTCCACCGGCGCGGCCATCACGGTGCGGAACCGGTCCGGGTCGCCTTGCTCGACCAGCCGGGCGCAGGGAACGACCTGGTTGGGAAAGGTCATGCCCGCCCCGTCACAGGACAGGCGGCAGAGGCACGGCGGCTCATGTCACACCGTCCTGCACCAGTTTCCACCGGATCGCATCCAACAGCGCCTCAAAGGACGCATCGACGATATTCGCGCTGACACCGACCGTGGACCACCGCCGCCCCTGCCCGTCCTCACTGTCGATGATGACGCGCGTGACGGCCTCGGTCCCGCCTTGGGTGATACGGACCTTGAAGTCGACCAGGCG
Organism: Tateyamaria omphalii; assembly: GCF_001969365.1. NCBI lineage: Bacteria > Pseudomonadati > Pseudomonadota > Alphaproteobacteria > Rhodobacterales > Roseobacteraceae > Tateyamaria > Tateyamaria omphalii. The sequence goes on from NZ_CP019312.1 coordinate 1,643,415, forward strand.
GATATCCTCGACAAATTTCTGATACCGCCCGAGATCTTTGGCCAGCGCCTTGGCCAACGCGTTGACCGGCCCGCGATCCGTGCCTAGGGCATCCATGGATTCACTGACGGACAGCATCTTCTGACCGTCAACCTTCACCACAACGACGGCTTCGGACAGTGACACCATCTGATCCCGCTTGTTCTTGCGCCGCTCGATCGTGACCCGGTAGCGCTTGACCTCGAAAAACTCGGGCAGCAGTCCCAGCTCGTCGCGCGCCAGCAGTTCGAAGGATGCTTGGGCGGTGTCATAGGAATAGCCCTCAGCCTCGCGCGCCTTGATCCGGTCGAGGATGCGGGGCAAGGCGGGGTCTTTCGGCGCGACCTCCAGCCCCATCTCGGCCAATCGCCTCCGCAGGTTCGATTGCCCCGCCTGGTTCGACATCGGAATGATACGCGCGTTCCCGACCGAGGCCGGGTCCACATGCTCATACGTCGTCGGATCCTTGAGGATGGCCGAGGCGTGCAGCCCGGCCTTGTGGGCAAAGGCCGATGCTCCGACAAAGGCCGCCTGTTTCTGGGGGACGCGGTTCAGGATGTCATCGAGCATCCGGCTGGTCCGGGTCAGCCCTGCCAGCGCCTCCACCGAGACGCCGGTTTCAAACTGGCTCGCGTAGGGTTCCTTGAGCAGCAGGATCGGGATCAGCGCGGTCAGGTTGGCGTTTCCGCACCGCTCGCCCAGCCCGTTCAAGGTGCCCTGGATCTGGCGCGCGCCCGCATCGACGGCGGCCAGCGATCCGGCCACGGCATTTTCGGTGTCATTGTGGGTGTGGATGCCCAGCCGGTCCCCAGTGATCCCGGACGCGATGACCGCCTTGGTGATCTCGTGGATCTGGTGGGGCAAGGTGCCGCCGTTCGTGTCGCAAAGGGCGACCCAGCGCGCCCCGGCATCATGGGCGGCGTGGACCGCTTCGAGGGCGTAGTCGGGGTTGCTTTTGTAGCCGTCGAAGAAATGTTCGGCATCAAAGATCGCCTCGCGCCCCTGTGCGGCAAGGTGGGCAAAGCTTTGGGAGATGTTGGCGGTGTTCTCGGGCAGGGAGATGCCGAGGGCTTTTTCCACGTGGAAATCGTGGGTCTTGCCGACCAGGCAGACCGCCCCGGTTCCCGCGTTCAGGACCGCGGCGAGGACGTCGTCGTTTTCCGCGCTGATGCCCGCTCGCTTGGTCATCCCGAAGGCTGTGAAGGTCGCGCGGGTTTTGGGGGGCTGTTCGAAAAAGGCGCTGTCGGTGGGGTTGGCGCCCGGCCAGCCGCCCTCGATATAGTCGATCCCGAGGGTGTCGAGGGCCTGGGCGATCTGGTGTTTTTCCGGGGTGGAGAATTGGACCCCTTGCGTTTGCTGCCCGTCGCGCAGGGTGGTGTCGAAGAGGAAAATACGTTCGCGGGTCATCATGTGTCCCTCGCTGGGACGGTGTGGCAGGCACGGGATTTCAATGGGTTACAGCGGCGCGTTAACCCTTTGGAAAGGTTCACTCTCATTTCAGCGCCTCCAGCTTGGCCGCATCAAAGCCAGCGCCAGGAACCAGCTCGACGCCTGCTTTGCTCATGCGGACCTCGACACCGGCGTCGACCAGCGCGGATTTCATCGCGTCCACAGGGCCGAAATCCTTGGACACCATCGCATCTGCCCGCAGCGCGGCAAGCTGCGCGGCCCAGCCGTCCAGATCGGACGTATCGGAGACATCAACGGCAGTGAGGTTAATGCCCATTAAGGTTAACGCCGCCGACAATCCGGCCGCGTCGTGATCGGATGCAAGGCGGTGCATGTGGGTGATAGCGAGCGGTGTGTTCAGATCATCCGACAGCGCGTCGAGAATGTCCGTTGGGACATCCGTGCCGTCGGCATCGCCGACAATCCCCGCCCACTTGCGCAAGGTCGCCTCCGCCTCCGCCCGCTTCTTCTCGGTCCAGTCCATCGGCTTGCGGTAGTGGGTGGACAGCATCACAAAACGGATCACTTCGCCCGGCACGCCCTGATCGAGCACATCGCGGACGGTGAAGAAATTGCCGAGGGATTTCGACATCTTCTTGCCCTCGACCTGCAGCATCTCGTTGTGCATCCAGACATTGGCAAAGCCGTGGCCCGCGCATTTCGACTGCGCGATCTCGTTTTCGTGGTGGGGGAATTGCAGGTCATTGCCGCCGCCGTGGATGTCGAACCTGTCGCCCAAAAGCTCGTAGGCCATGGCCGAGCATTCGATGTGCCAGCCGGGCCGCCCCCTGCCCCACGGACTGTCCCAGCCGGGCAGATCGTCGTCGGAGGGCTTCCAGAGGACAAAGTCCATCGGATCCTCCTTGTAGGGTGCGACCTCGACCCGGGCGCCTGCGATCATGTCGTCGACCGAGCGGCCCGACAATTGCCCGTAGTCGGCATAGGCCCGCACACGAAAAAGCACATGGCCCTCGTTGGCATAGGCGAAGCCCTTGTCGATCAGGTCGGTGATCATCGCCACCATCTGTGCGATGTACTGGGTCGCGCGCGGCTCGTGATCGGGGCGCAAGGCCCCCAGCGCATCCATGTCGGCGTGATACCACGCGATGGTTTCATCGGACCGCTCGGCGACCAATTCTTCCAGCGTGCCTTTGGCCCCCGCCTCTTTCCGCGCGAGCGCGGTGGCGTTGATCTTGTCATCCACGTCCGTGAAATTGCGCACATACGTCACCGCATCGGCCCCATACACATGGCGCAGAAGCCGGTTGAGCACGTCAAAGACGAGCACAGGACGCGCATTGCCCAGATGGGCGCGGTCATAGACGGTGGGGCCACAGACATACATACGCACGTTTTCCGGATCGAGGGGTTCAAATGCCTCTTTCCGGCGGGTCGCGGTGTTGTAAAGCTTGATGGTCATGTCGAAGCCTCAGAGATGCAGGGCGTGAGCGCAGGTTGGCGCGGGCCTAGCAATTCTGAGATGTCATGGAAACAAAGAACCGGCCCGCTGAGGAAATCAGCAGATGATGCAGCAGGTGATGCAAATCGTGCGGTTCATACCCGGTGGGTAGCGCGCAGGATGATGGTCGGTCAACCCTTTTCAGGGGCGGGCGTGATGGGGACCGCCATGTGGTGCGGGAGGAGGCATCCTTGGTCGAGCGCGCTGCACTGCAGGCAGGGTGCAGGAACGTCTGCCGGGCGCCCAACTCGGTCATTGTGACTTTTGGCGGCGCGCGCGCCGCGTGAAGAGTGCTGCACAAACGGAAGACGGCATGCCTGCGCTGAGCAGGAGAAGCGGACATTGGTGCGGCGCGCGGCATGGATTTTGGCGACAGCTATCGCCCGATGCGCGCACGGGACGAGGCGACGGACAAAACCAACCACGTCGCGAGGCGCGCGGGGTTTTCTTGATGCCACCTGCCTGCTGTCTCCGGGGGTGTCGGCCCTGCCCGGACAATAGCGCGGTCCAGCCGAGATACGGCGGCGTTGCCCCGGGATGTATTCCCCGAACACCGGAGACCCCGATCAGACAATTTGCGCGCCGCATCCTTGCGCAGGATCAGTGTCGCGTCATCCTGCGCGGCAAGCACACCCTTGGCGTCCTTAAGTTCGCGCGGGTCGGCGTCGCGTTTCCAACCCGTAATCCACGATCATTTTACGTGAGAACCGGCTGATGCCTGCGCCCGGATTGTTCCCTTGTATCCCCATGCGGAACTTTGCCGCCATGTCCGGTTTTGCCGGATCCTCCGCCGACGCGATGTCAGCGGGGGCGTCAACCGGAACGCCATGGAGCGGTTGCCAAAACAAAACCGCGTCGCAACGCAACTGCGCACGCTGCAACGTGCCGTTGAGGTGAATTGCAATAGTGCGCCCTGACCGCTGATCACTCGTGATATGGATGCTATGCTAACGACCTGTCATTTGGTTGGATGGTGCGAAGCGTGGTGGCTGCCGCACAGCAGCCGTTTGGCCAGGCCAATACCCCCTTCTGTGCGCCGCCGGGCGGCGGTATAGGTCTGCTCAGAGGGAGGAACGGTGATGACGATTGGATCGCAGACTTTGATACGCTCATCTCATACCGGCACGCCATGACTGTCGATGACGCAAACCGCATCTGTGCCGCCCTGCCCGGCGCGTGGTATCACTCCAATGCCGATGGCGGGCTGGAGGCGTGGAAGGTGGGAGACAAGATGTTCGCCTGCTATGGCCATGCGCTTGACGGTGTGTCGGTCAAGACGGCGGACCCCGACAGCGCGCAGTTCCTGATCGAGATCGGGGCGGCCATCAAGGCGAAGTATTTCCACCGCTCCTGGGTCCGTATCCCATTTGATCATCCGGGTGCGGACGCGCTGGCCGACCGCATCCACACCTCTTATGGCCTGATCCGCAAGAGCCTGCCCAAAAAGGCGCAAGCGGACCTTGCCGCGTGGCAGGACGACACATAACCCTTCTTCATCTTGCCACATAGACTCCGGTGTCTGGGGCAGCGCCCCAGTCCGCGTGTTGACATCGCTGGCGCCCTCTGCGCCCTTGGCCCCGAGACCCGCAAAAGGAGCAACCGATGTCCCTGTCCCAACGCATGCAGACCCTCACCGGCGGTGGATCGGATGGCTGGGATGTGTTCATCAAGGCGCGCAAGATGATTGCGGCGGGCACGGCCGTCACCGAACTCACCATTGGCGAGCATGACATCCGAACCGCGGCACCCATTCTGCAGGACATGCACCGGAGTGCGATGGGCGGGCATACGGGCTATGCGATGGTGCCGGGCACGGATGCGTTGCGCGACATGGTCGCGGCGCGCACGACCGAGCGTACAGGGGTGCCCACCACCCGCGACAATGTGCTGATCACCCCCGGCGGGCAGGCGGCGCTGTTTGCTGCCCATGCCGCCGCCTGTGATCCGGGCGACACCGCGCTTTACCTCGACCCCTATTATGCCACCTATCCCGGCACGATCCGGGGCGTGTCCGCGGTGCCGCAGGCGATTGCGACGCGGGCGGAGGATGCGTTTCAGCCCCGTGCCGCCGACATCGCGGCCCATGCGGAGGGCGCGCGCAGTCTCCTGATCAACTCGCCCAACAACCCCACCGGCACGGTCTATTCCCGCGCCACGCTGGAGGGCATTGCGCAGGTCTGCGTGGACCACGATCTGTGGCTGATCTCGGACGAGGTGTATGACACGCAGGTGTGGGAGGGGGCGCATCTGTCGCCCCGCGCCCTGCCCGGCATGGCCGAGCGCACCCTCGTGATCGGTTCGATGTCGAAGAGCCATGCCATGACCGGGTCGCGCTGCGGCTGGATCATCGGGCCCGAGGAGGTCATCGCCCATCTGATCACCTTTGCCACCCACACCACCTATGGTGTGCCGGGGTTCATTCAGGACGCGTCCGTCTTTGCGTTGGGTCAGGGACCTGCGTTCGAGGCGGAGGTCGCCGCCCCCTTTCTGCGCCGCCGCGCCATCGCGCAGCGAGTGCTGGGCGCGCAGAACACCATCGGGCTGATCCCGGCGCAGGGGGCGATGTACCTGATGCTGGACATAAGGGCGACGGGGATGAGCGGAGACGATTTTGCCAATGCGCTGCTGGACCGGCACCACATTGCCGTTATGCCCGGCGAGAGCTTTGGGAGCGCTGCCGCCGGGCATGTCCGCGTCGCGATGACCATCGACGACGCGGGATTTGAAACGGCGCTGCGCACGCTTGCGGGCTTTGCCGAAGCGCGCGCGCGCGCCGCCTAGAACCGGATCGAGCCGCGCACGGTCAGCGTCGTGGCGTCCGCCTCGACCCCCGAACCGCCGATGTCGTCAAAGCTGTGGTCCAGCAGTTCCGCGCCCACCGTGTAGCGGTCGTTGATCTGATAGGCGACACCGATGCCGTAGAACTCACCGGTTTCACTGCCCAGCGACGTGTCGAGGTCGGCGACACCCGCCGTGAAGTACCCAAGCGTCCGGCCGAAATCGTACCCGGCCTGCAGTTTCAGGCGGGCCACGCTGTCCACGTCCGCCGCGCCATTGAGGTCGATATCGGCAAAGTCATAGTCCAGCTCACCCCCCAGCACGAAAGTGCCGAAGTCATAGCGGTAGCCCAGGTGCGCACCGTAGAGGATGTCGTCACCATCCGCATCGCCGGTGGCGTCCACATCGCCGTAGCCGAGCTGCACACCGGCATAACCACCGGTCCAGTCACCGCCAAATGTCTGCACGGGTGCGGGCGGCAGCGGGGCCGGTGCCGCAGGCTCGGGCGCCGGGGGCTCGAGGCTGCCTGCCAAAGCGGGGCCAGCCAGCGTTGCGGCGAGGCCAATCGCAAGAATGCGCGTCTTCATAAGTCTGCTCCTTTTGTGTTGGCAAGGCACGCGTAGCGCACCTCCCAAAGAACAAGTGGCAACATCACCATTTTGTTCCAGCCCCGGCCCATCACAGTCGCGTGCCTGCGCAGCAGACCGCTCAAAGCGGCGGATCCAGGCAGCGGCAAGCCGCGTGCGCCTGTCGCAAACAGACAAGACAGGCGGCAATTTGCACATCATCCTGTGAGCCGACAACAGACTGAAACATTCGCGGATCGGGAGGAAACGCACAGCGTGCAGGGTGCCTTCAGCAAGATCAGACTGGTGACACGCACCATCGGGGCCGAGCGCGGACGCGCGGCGCGCGGGCGGCCCGGGGCGGTTAAGCACACGCCCTTTTCCACGCCACACTGATCTGCGGACCCCATGACATGAATGACCAAACCCCTTCCCGCGCGGGCGGGCGCGCTGCACGGCGTGCCGCCCGTGCCGCCGCCCTGCCCGATCATCTGCGACCCGTACGCCCCGGCCTGACGGGTGGGCGGTACAACCCGCTGACCGAAGCCGAGGTAGCGCGCATCCACGGCGCAGCACTTGACGCCCTCGAAACCATTGGCCTCGCCGATGCGCCACCCTCGGGCGTGGCCCACCTGACTGGCGCGGGCGCCATCCAGGGCGATGATGGGCGCATCCGTTTCCCGCGCGCGCTGGTGGAGGACACGCTGGCGCGCGCCAACCGCGCCATCACCCTGCACAGCCGCGATGGCAAGAACGACCTCACCCTGAGCGGCAGCCGCGTGCACTACGGCACGGCAGGCGCAGCGGTCCACCTGGTCGATGTCAGCGGGCGGGAATATCGCGAAAGCACCGTGCAGGACCTGCATGACGCCGCCCGGATCTGCGACGTGCTCGACAACATCCATTTCTGCCAGCGCCCAATGGTCTGCCGCGACATCCCCGACATGGTCGAAAGCGAATACAACGCGGTCTACGCCTGCACCTCTGGCACGACCAAGCATATCGGGATGAGCTTTTCCGAACCGCACTGCGTGGCGCCAGCGGTGGAGATGCTGCACATGATCGCGGGCGGCGAAGACGCCTGGCGCGCGCGCCCGTTCATGTCGAATTCCAACTGCTTTGTCGTGCCGCCGATGAAATTCGCATCCGAATCCTGTCAGGTGATGGAGGCGTGTATCAAGGCTGGCATGCCCGTGCTGCTGCTGTCGGCGGGCATGTCAGGCGCCACGGCACCATCAACCATCGCTGGCGCCATCGTGCAGGCGGTGGCCGAATGTCTGGCGGGGCTCGTTTATGTGAACGCGGTCAAACCGGGCGCGCCTGCCATCTTTGGCACCTGGCCCTTCGGCCTTGATCTGCGTACGGGGGCGATGTCCATCGGGTCGGGCGAACAGGCATTGCTGACGGCGGGTTGTGCGCAGATGCACCGGTTCTATGACCTGCCGGGCGGTGCGGCTGCGGGGGCATCCGACAGCAAATTGCCGGACATGCAGGCAGGCTGGGAACAGATGTGTTCCAACGTGATGGCGGGTTTGTCGGGCTGCAACATGGTCTATGAAGCCGCCGGTATGCACGCCTCACTGCTTGGGTTTTGCCACGAGAGCCTGATCCTGGGCGACGACATCATCGGACAGGCCCTGCGCTGCACCCGCGGGATCGAGGTGACGGACGAAACGCTGGCCCTCGACCAGATCGCGCAGGTCTGCATGGGGGGGCCCGGCCATTATCTGGGCACCGAACAGACCCTGTCACGGATGCAATCGGATTGCGTCTATCCCGCCTTGGGCGACCGCACCTCGCCCAAGGAATGGGCAGAACAGGACAAGCCCGACCTGATCGCCAAGGCGACCGCGCGCAAGGAGCAAATCCTCGCGACACGCCCCGCCGCAGCTTTCGACCCAGCACTTGATGCCGCGATCCGCGCCACATTCGCAATCCACCTGCCAGAGGCGTAAACCAAGACAATGGGGGCGGACCAGCTGCGTTCGCCCCTTCACTGTTTCGAAAAAACCCGCCTCACTGTCCGTCAGGCGGCTTTGAGGGCGTCAGGGCAGGACCGATTGGCCGAGCCGCACAACGTCCCTGCATCAGAGAAAAAGGAACTCGCAAAAAGTAGGGGCCCGGCCCCTGGGGGGAGACCGGACCCCACACTCCCACCTTTTTACCGCGCGGACGTTACAACACGCAGCAAAAGCCGGGTGTTCGGATCAGCTTTCGGTGGGCGGCATCAATCCCGCCTCCTGGGCTGCAACCACTTCGTCCTCGTCCAGGACGCCGTCGGCATTCAAATCCATCGCAGAGAAACCGTCCGATGTGACCTCTGGAAAGCTCGCTTGTACCTCGTCGATGGTCAGCACGCCGTCTGCATCGGTGTCGAGATCGGCAGGGACCTCGGCCAGGGCAAACGCGGGAAGGCACAGTGCTGCGACACAGGTCAGGGAAGCAATCTTCTTCATTTTGAACTCCTGCTGAGTTTGGGTATTGAGGGGGCGCTTCCGGGCGCCCTCACACAGATTGAGCGTATTGCGCCGCTTTGCATCCCCAACCGGCGGTGCGGGTGCGGATCGCGCGACCGCCTGCCGATCCGGGCTGCGAAGATGGGCGGCAGGCTGCCCAAAAAGGGTGGTGCCCGGCGGTCGGCGAAAACCCCCGGGGTGGTCAAGCGGTCCGGCAGCGCCCAGCTTTGCCAGCATGACAGAGCGCCCGACCTCTCGCCGCCTTGTGCCGCTGATCCCGGTGCTGACGCGGCGCGCCCGCAGGCTGTCGGGCAGCCGCGCGGAAGCCGAGGATCTGGTGCAGGACACGCTGCTCAGCCTGTGCCAGCGCTTGCGCGATGGCACCGAGATCGACGATCTGCCGGCCTATGCGATGCGCACGCTGTCGAACCGCGCCCGCCGAAGCTGGCGCATACAGGCCACGGATGAGCTGGAGGAAGACCACGCGCTGACCGAGCCGGACGCGCTTTTGCGCCTGGATTGCGCCGACACGCTGGCCGCGATCGAGCGGTTGCCGACCCCGCAGCGCCAGTTGATGGATCTGGTGGTGGCGGGCGAGACGTCGCCCCGCGCCCTGTCCGGCGCGACGGGCCTGCCGCTGGGGACAGTCATGTCGCGGCTGGCGCGCGCGCGGGCAAAGCTGCGGCTGGATCTGGCAAAGGACGCGTGAGCACCCACCGGGCCGTGCCAATGGAAAAAAGGGGGACCGAATGGCCCCCCTGTGAGTTTCGCCGTACAGGCTCAATATGTTAACCGCCCGGTACTTTTCTGCCTGCGGCCTGCACGTCGTCGGGGGCGAGCGCACCCGCCCCGTGTAAAGGTGGGGGGACAAAGTACCGCCCCACCCTATCCTACTGAGAAATCAAGGATTTCCCGGTGCGCGTGACAGAGCGAAAATCCCATTTTCGCAGAGGCACACCCGTTGGATCATTTAGCGAGGTCGGCGCACCGCCCTTGCCGTTTGTATCGTCGGGGGCCGGACCGGCCTGCCGGCCCGGCCCCCTCGCACCCCTTCCCCGGGGTGCGTTTTGGTCAGCTACACCCGGACGTCGCGCCGCAGGTGTTGCACTTCATGCAGGTGCCGTTGCGCACCAGCGTGTAATTACCGCATTCGCCGCAGGCCTCGCCCTCGTAGCCCTGCATCTTGGCCTTGGTCCGTGCGTCGATGGTCAGCGCCGCTGCGGACACGGTCGTGGTCGACACGGCGGCGGCGCCACCCGCGGCCACTTCGGGCACCAGGGTTTGCAGCGCTGCCTCGGCGTCGATTGCGGTGTCGGCCATGCCGCCCTGCAAGACGACGAGGTCTTGGGGCAGACGCTTGCGCAGGTAGCCGGTCGAGCTGATCTGTTTCAGCACTTCCAGCGACTTCGACGCCGCCGTCTCGGACAGTTCGGAGACGTTGGACACGCCCTCTTCCTCGCCCCGGCCGATGTCGTCGAAGGTGGCCCCTTCGGGTTTCACATGCGCCAGATCGGTGCGGTCGAGGTACGACACGGCCAGTTCGCGGAACACGTAGTCGAGGATCGACGTGGCGTTCTTGATGCTGTCGTTGCCCTGCACCATGCCCGCGGGTTCGAACTTGGTGAAGGTGAAGGCATCCACGAACTCCTCAAGCGGCACACCGTATTGCAGGCCCACGGACACGGCGATGGCGAAGTTGTTCATCATCGCGCGGAACCCGGCGCCTTCCTTGTGCATGTCGATGAAGATCTCACCGAGGTTGCCGTCCTGGTACTCGCCCGTGCGCAGGTAGACCTTGTGCCCGCCAACAACCGCCTTTTGGGTGTAGCCCTTGCGCCGTTGCGGCATCTTTTCGCGGTGGCTGCGGACGATTTCCTTGACGATGATCTTTTCGACGATCTTTTCGGCCAGCACGGCAGCCTTTTCGGCAGGCGCACCGCTTTCCAGAACGTCTTGCGCCTCTTCGTCATCCTCGACCAGGGCCGCGGCCAGCGGTTGCGAGAGTTTCGAGCCGTCGCGGTAGAGCGCGTTGGCCTTTACCCCCAGCGACCACGACAACTCGTAGGCGCGTTGGCAATCCTCGATCGTTGCATCGTTGGGCATGTTGATCGTTTTCGAGATCGCGCCCGAGATGAAGGACTGCGCCGCGGCCATCATGGTGATGTGGCTGTCAACGCTCAGGAAACGCTTGCCCTTCTTGCCGCACGGGTTGGCGCAGTCGAAGATGTGGTAATGCTCTTCCTTGAGGTGCGGTGCCCCTTCCAGCGTCATCGTACCGCAGACGTGATCATTGGCGGCGTCGATGTCGGCCTTGGAGAAGCCCAGGTGGCGCAGCAGGTCGAAGGTCGGGTCGTTCAGCTTGGCGGCCGGGATACCCAGAACGCCGGTGCAGAATTCTTCGCCCAATGTCCACTGGTTGAAGACGAAGCGGATGTCGAAGGCCGATTCCAGCGCCCCATCCACCTTGGCCAACTCATTGGCGCCAAAGCCGTGCCCGGCCAGCGTCGTGTGGTTGATCGCAGGTGCGTTTCCGATGGAGCCGTGGCCCACCGCGTAGCTGACGATCTCTTCGATCTGGGCCGAGCCGTAGCCGAGGTTTTCGAGCGCCGCGGGCACCGAGCGATTGATGATCTTGAAATAGCCACCCCCGGCCAATTTCTTGAACTTCACCAGTGCGAAGTCCGGCTCGATCCCCGTTGTGTCGCAATCCATGACCAGACCGATGGTGCCGGTGGGCGCGATCACGGTGGATTGCGCGTTGCGGTAGCCATTGGCCTCGCCCAGTTTCAGCGCCTCATCCCAGGTGGACATGGCCACGTCGATCAGGCGGGGATCGGGGCAGTTGGCATGGTCCAGCGCGACGGGTTTAACTGCCAGCTTTTCATAGCCTTCGGTCGCGCCATAGGCCGCGTTGCGGTGGTTGCGCATGACGCGCAGCATGTGGTCGGCGTTTTTCTTGTAGCCGGGGAACGGCCCCAACTCGCCCGCCATTTCGGCGGATGTGGCATAGGACACGCCGGTCATGATCGCGGTCAGTGCGCCGCACAGCGCGCGGCCCTCGTCGCTGTCATAGCCGTGGCCCATGTTCATCAGCAGACCGCCGATATTGGCGTAGCCAAGGCCCAGCGTGCGGAAGTCGTAGGAGCGTTGCGCGATTTCCCTGGACGGGAATTGCGCCATCATCACCGAGATTTCCAGCGTCACGGTCCACAGACGGGCCGCGTGCATGTAATCCTCGACCTGGAACTGGCCATCCTTGAGGAAGGTCAGCAGGTTCATCGACGCCAGGTTGCAGGCCGTGTCGTCCAGGAACATGTATTCCGAACACGGGTTGGAGCCGCGGATTGCGCCATCTTCGGGGCATGTGTGCCAGTCGTTGACGGTGTCGTGGTACTGGATGCCCGGATCGGCACAGGCCCATGCGGCGTGGCCGACCTGTTCCCACAAATCCCGTGCTTTGACCGTTTTGGTGACCGAGCCATCGACGCGACTGATCAGTTCCCAATCGGCGTCTTTTTCAACGGCGGTCAGGAAGGCGTTAGTGACGCGGATCGAGTTGTTCGAGTTCTGGCCCGAGACGGAGCTGTATGCCTCAGAATCCCAGTCGGTGTCGTATGTTGGAAACTCGATGCTGGTGTGGCCCTGACGGGCGTAATCCAGCACGCGCTTGATGTAGGTTTCGGGGATCGCGACGCGCTTGGCCGCTTTCACCGCGTCCTTCAACGCATTGTTTTTCTTGGGATCGTAGGCGTCCGCTTCGGCGCCGTCCCATGTACCGATGGCCTCGAAGATGCCGTTCAGTCTTTCCTCGTGCATCTTGGAGCCTGCGACGATGGACGCCACTTTCTGCTCTTCGATCACCTTCCAGTTGATGAAGTCCTGGATGTCGGGGTGGTCGGCATCGACGATCACCATCTTGGCCGCGCGACGCGTGGTGCCGCCCGATTTGATAGCGCCCGCTGCCCGGTCACCGATTTTCAGGAAGCCCATGAGGCCGGACGATTTGCCGCCGCCAGACAGCTTCTCACCCTCGCCCCGGAGGCTGGAGAAGTTGGTTCCGGTGCCGGAGCCGTATTTGAACAGGCGCGCCTCGCGGACCCAAAGGTCCATGATGCCGCCGTCGTTCACAAGGTCATCCTTGACCGACTGGATGAAGCAAGCGTGGGGCTGCGGATGTTCGTAGGAGGATTTGGACTTGGTCAGCTTGCCGGTCTTGTAGTCGACATAGTGGTGCCCCTGGGCCGGGCCGTCGATGCCGTAGGCCCAGTGCAGGCCGGTGTTGAACCATTGCGGGCTGTTAGGTGCCGCGCGCTGGGTCGCCAGCATGTGGCGCATTTCGTCATAATAGGCGCGTGCGTCTTCCTCGGTGGAGAAATAACCACCCTTCCAACCCCAGTACGCCCATGCGCCTGCGAGCCGGTCAAAGACCTGCTTGGAGGACGTTTCGCCACCCATTTCGGCGCCCTTGGCCGCCTCAGAGCGCCAGAGGAACTCGGGAACGTCCGCTTCTTCGACCTTTTGCAGCTTGGAGGGCACGCCGGCCTTGCGGAAGTATTTCTGCGCGATCACGTCGCTTGCGACCTGGCTCCATCTGCCGGGCACTTCCACTTCGTCCAAACGGAACACCACGGTGCCGTCAGGATTGCGGATTTCTGACGCGGTGGTCACGAAATCAAGCTCCGCATAGGCGTCCTGACCGGCTTTGGTGAACTGTCTTTCAATCTTCATTACGCTGCCTCATTCCCAGCTGGTGTTCCATGACAGGTGCCTGACGTTGCAGATCCCCGTATTCAATGTGCCGACACGGTGGCAGACCGCTCTCGCACGGACCCGAGTATCGGGTTCGCTTTCAGCATCTGGCGCGGTTAAGTCTGTCCCTCGTGCCCGGCGCGTCGCCCCTAGTGTTAGCCACTAAATGTTGTGGTGAAGCGCCCGGCCCGCACAAGGTGACGTATCTGGAGGGGGTGCGTCAACGACATTTTAAAACTTTTTTGACATCTTTTTTCTTGACCGTTGCGCGCCGCGACATAGCGCTGTTGGTCGTCCGATTCACTTCGTTAACGCCGCGGGTTTGGACGCAAAAACGATCCCAAGGCGGGGTGTGAAAAATCACCTGTATTCGGGCAGTTTAGACCTGCCTGTGGATGCTTCACCTGAAGTTATCCACAGGTTAACACACGCCTCGGTAGAAACGTTTTGCCGCGCTGCGGAAAATGTGGTGATGTTTGGATATCCCTGAGATGAGGCACAAAATGCGACCGTTCATAGCCTGTCTTGCCGTCGCATTGAGCGCCTGTGCACCACAATATGTAGAGACCGTGGTGACGGACGAACAAGACCTGCCCGTGCGGCGAGCGACCTTTGCCGCGAATCCTGCGCCTCTGGATGACGCGTTCCGATCCTCGTGCAACGCGCCCGGCGATCAGTTGCGCACTGTGTCCCGGTCAGTGGTGCAATGCCGGATCCTGCCGCCCCCGGATGTGGCCGCGTTTTTACTGCTTAGATACGATGGCGCGCTCGAGGCGCCGACGCTGGTCGTGCAAAAGGAAACGGGCCGGGACGATGGTGCTTATGTCGTCGAACTGTCCTATTTTGCGGAGGTGGTGCAGAAGTCGGGCAATCCGCGGCGCATCTATATCAAGCAGCAGGCGCTGGATCAGTTGATGGACCAGCTGCTGGTGGCAACGGGCGGTATTGCGGACAGTTAGGAAACTGGTCGGAGCGAGAGGATTCGAACCTCCGACCCCCTGTACCCAAAACAGGTGCGCTACCAGGCTGCGCCACGCTCCGACCGTGGCGCTGTCTTAGACGCCGCGTTTCGAATTGAAAAGCCCAAAGCGCACGATCAGCAGGGCCACGCTGCGTTATTCTGATCAAAGCTGGGGTGGCGCAGCTGTGCGCCCTCGCCGATGCCCAGCATCCGGGCGAGCCCACCGTTGATTTCCAGCACATGGGTCAGACCCTCGCCGCCATAGATCGGTGTTTCGTCCAGCGGGACAGCTTCGTGGTGGATATGAGCGACCGTGCCCGTCGGATCGACAAACAGCATATCGAGCGGAATCAGCGTGTTGCGCATCCAGAACGACAGCGCCCGTGGGCGCGGGTAGACGAACAGCATCCCCTCGCTTGACGGCATGGAGGGACGGTTCATCAGGCCGGTGGCGCGGCTGCGTTGCGTGTCCGCGATTTCGATCGTGAACCGTGCCTGGCCAAAATCTCCGCGCAGCCAGACCGTCGTGTCGTCGCATTGTGCCGCAGCGAGTTGTGCACTGACCAGCAAGGCCAGCATGGCGATGCAAGCCCGCAGAGCGCGCATCTTATGCTTCTTCCTTGGGCAGCGCCGCTTCCCAGGCCAGAACCTCGGCCGCCATATGTCCGCGTTTCCCGGCGATAACCCGCAGCGCAAGCGCTTCGCCGGGCTGCAGGTCCGACAGACCTGAGCGGCGCAACACCTCGACATGCAGAAACACGTCCTCGCTGCTGCCGAACACGTTAGCAAAGCCGAACCCCTTGCCCTTGTCGAACCACTTGACGCGGCCCGGTTGCAGCGGAGCGTCGGCGACGGCGGTCGCATCCATATGCGCCAAATCACTCAGTGATGACGAATCCGTATGGGTTGGTGGCGTGATCGACAGGACTTCTACTGCTTGCACGCCCCGCTCTGTGTGCTGGATGCGTACGTCTACGTCGGCGCCATCCGCAACCGAGGATTGTCCGAAATTGCGCAGCACGTTGACATGCAGCAGGATGTCAGGGCCGCCGGAGCTTGCCACGATAAAGCCGAAGCCTTTGACAGGATCGAACCACTTCACCGTTCCGGTGACCATATCCGTATCTGATGAGTGTTCTGACACGACGTGTCTTTCTTTAAACGTTTATTGCCGCCCCCCAGATTTGCGCCATTTCGACAGCGAAATTCAAGTGCGAAATAGTGAATATTTTTCAGCACCTTACATTTCAAGTCACGTGAAATTCACGGGTTGAGACGTGTGATCGTCCAATCGGAGGCCGCATTTTCACGCCGCCAACGGAACCGATCGTGCAGCCGGAAGGCACCGTCAGCCCAGAACTCGATCTCGATCGGAGTGATCCGGTAGCCGCCCCAGAATGGTGGGCGCGACGGGCTTGTCCCCTCGCGTGCCGTTACCTTGGCGACCCTGGCCATAAGACTGGCGCGACTGTCGAGCGGTGCGCTTTGATCCGAGGCCCAGGCCCCGAGCCGCGACTTCAGCGACCGCGACGCGTAGTAAGCATCCGCTTGCGGCCCCTCTTCCTTTTCCACCAGCCCCCGCACCCGCACCTGTCGCCGCAGCGACTTCCAATGCAGCAGAAACGCGGCCTTGCCCGCATGGTCCAGCTCCGCGGCCTTGGCGCTGGTATAATTGGTGTAGAAGACAAAAGCGTTGTCCTCGACCTCTTTCAACAGAACCATGCGTGCGTTGGGCAGGCCATCAGAATCCACCGTACTGAGTGCGATGGCGTTGTGGTCATTCAGCTCGGCGGCCTCTGCCTCGTCCATCCAGGCGCGTACGATGTCAAATGGGTTATCCCCCGCAAATTTGCCATCCCGATCCGCCATACCCGTCTCCTTTGCGTCGCTGATCAAACAGCTAGCGTCCGCCTGATCGAGGTGCAACCACGCCTGCGTCTCTTGATGCGTCTCGGGCAATGGCCTAAAGCTGGCCGCCAGACGACACGGCCGAAAGTGGGGAACGGGATGGGCAGTGATATGGCGAGCGGTCTGATGGCAGGCAAGCGGGGGTTGATCATGGGCCTTGCCAACGACAAATCCATCGCCTGGGGCATTGCGCGCACCCTGCGCGAGGCCGGGGCCGAACTGGCCTTTTCCTATCAGGGCGAGGCGCTGAAAAAGCGCGTTGATCCTTTGGCCGCGCAGCTGGGCAGTGATATCGTCCTGCCTTGCGATGTGGGCGATGAGGCGTCGATTGACGGCCTGTTCCACAGCTTGAAGGAGCGTTGGGGTCAGATTGATTTCATCGTGCACGCCATCGGCTTTTCCGACAAGAACGAGCTGCGGGGTCGCTATGTCGATACGTCGCGCGGCAACTTCACGATGACCATGGACATCTCTGTCTATTCCTTCACCGCGGTGATGCAGCGGGCAGAAAAGATGATGAAAGCGGGCGGCAGTGCGCTGACCCTCACCTATTACGGCGCCGAACAGGTCATGCCGCATTACAACGTCATGGGGGTGGCCAAGGCGGCGCTTGAGGCGTCGGTCAAGTATCTGGCTGAGGATCTGGGCAAGGACGGCATCCGCGTCAACGCCATCAGTGCCGGGCCGATCAAGACGCTGGCCGCGTCGGGCATCGGCGATTTCCGCTACATCATGAAGTGGAACGAATACAACTCGCCCCTGCGCCGCAACGTGACCATAGAAGATGTGGGCAAGTCGGCTTTGTATCTGCTGAGCGATCTGGGCTCTGGCACGACGGGCGAGAACCTGCATGTCGATGCGGGGTATCATGTGGTCGGGATGAAGGCGGTGGACGCACCCGACATCTCGAAAGGATAGGCCCATGTCGCTGACCATTGCCGAGCTTGTCGCGTTCAACACCGTGTTGCTGGCCGCGTTGGTGTCGCCGGGGGCCGCGATGCTGTTCATCACGCGGGCGACCGTGACCGGCGGGCGCGGCGCGGGCATTGCGACCGGCATCGGCCTGGGCACAGCGGCGGCCATGTGGACGCTGGCAGCCCTCTTGGGTCTTGAAGCGGTCTTTACCCTGTTTCCGTGGACCTATACCGCCCTGAAGATTGGCGGCGCGCTCTACCTGATCTGGATCGCGGTCCAGACATGGCGCCATGCCCGTGATCCTTTGGGCGAAGCGCCCCTGGCGCGTGGGCGCGCGGTGCTGTCGGGGATGCTTTTGAACTTCGGCAATCCGAAATCCATGCTTTTTGCCGCCGCCGTCATTGTCGTCGTCTTTCCCAAGGGGCTTGCCCCTGCCGACATCGCTGTGATCGTGCTGAACCACTGGGCGCTTGAATTGGTTTTCTATACCTGTCTGGCCCTTGCGCTGAGCACACCGCATGTACGGCGCGGCTATGTCAGCCTCAAACCCATCTTTGACCGCATCGCGGCCACTTTGCTGGGCGCGCTCGGCCTGCGCCTGATCCTGGAGAAATAGACTATGGCAGACCGCCTCCCCCACGAAAAAGGCTTTCACATCAGCTGGGACCAGATTCACCGAGACAGCCGCGCGCTGGCCTGGCGGCTGGATGGTCATGGGCCTGATGACGGAGCGTGGCGCGCCGTCGTTGCAATCACACGTGGCGGTATGGCACCCGCCATGATCGTTAGCCGCGAACTGGACATTCGCACCGTCGACACGATCAGCGTCAAATCCTACCACCACCAGAGCCAGGGTGAAGTGGAAGTGCTGAAAGCACCGGATGCGGATTTGATGGGCGACGGCACCGGCATTCTGGTCATCGACGATCTCGTGGATTCGGGTCGCACGCTGGAAGTGGTGCGCGACCTCTACCCCAAGGCGCATTTTGCCACTGTATACGCCAAGCCCAAGGGCGAACCGATGGTCGACACGTTCATCACGGGCGTCAGCCAGGACACGTGGATCTTTTTCCCCTGGGATATGGCCCTGCAATATGTCGAGCCTTATCGCGGCAAGGATTGATCGACGCCCAAACGGTCCTGCCCTTCCCTGTTTCAAAAAATCCCCGCCGGAGGCTCCGGCCTCTGCAACCGGAGCAGCCGCATGACACTCTCGCGCACCGCATCCACCTTCGCGCCTCCGGTGATGGAGGCACGGCGCTGGCTGGAAGATGTCACCTTTCCACCCAACCGACCGTTGATCAATGTGAGCCAGGCCGCCCCGGTGGATCCGCCGCCCGACGCGCTGCGGCAAGCGATGGCGGACGCGGCCCTGACCCGCGATGATGCGCATCTGTATGGTCCCGTTCTGGGGATGCCCGCCCTGCGCGCAGGCTTGTCCCGACAGATCAACCAGCACTACAGCGCGTCGACACACGCGGAAAACGTAGCGATCACGTCGGGCTGCAATCAGGCCTTTGCCGCCGCGATCGCGACGCTGTGCGACGAAGGGGACGAGGTGATCCTGCCGACGCCATGGTACTTCAATCACAAGATGTGGCTGGACATGGCGGGTGTCGCTTCCGTGCCGCTGCCCGTGGGCGGGGGGATGTTGCCGGATGTGGACGCTGCACGCGCGCTGATCACGAACAAGACGCGGGCGATTGCGCTTGTGACGCCCAACAATCCGGCGGGCGTAGAGTACCCGGACGCGCTGGTTCTAGGCTTCCATGAATTGGCCAAGGCGCATGGCATCGCCCTCATCGTCGATGAGACCTACCGCGATTTCGACAGCCGCAGCGGCCCGCCCCATGCGCTGTTCCAACAGGACGGATGGGAGGAGACATTCATCCATCTCTACTCCTTTTCCAAGGCCTACCGCCTGACCGGACACCGGGTCGGTGCGTTGGTGGCCTCACCTGAGCGGCTGGCGGAGGCTGAGAAATTCCTTGACACCGTCGCCATATGCCCCGGCCAGATCGGTCAATACGCTGCCCTGTGGGGGCTGGAAAATCTGACCCAATGGGTCGCCGGCGAGCGGGATGAAATCCTGGCGCGCAGACAGGCCATCACCGATGGTTTTCCGGTGCTGGCGGACAAGGGATGGCAGTTGATGGGTCTGGGGGCCTATTTCGCCTACATGCAGCACCCGTTCGACATGTCGTCAGCCGATCTGGCGCCGAAGCTGGTGCAGGAGGCCGGTATTCTGTGCCTGCCCGGCACCATGTTCTGGCCCGACGACGCGCCCGAAGGACAACGGCAACTGCGCATCGCCTTTGCCAATCTGGACGCGGATGGCATTGCCGCGCTCTACACAAGGCTGTCAGCCCTGGCGCTCTGACACCAACCGGCCTTGCCCGTGTCTGGCGGGGCCGTTAGACATCCCCGGAATGCAACAGAACCCGCAAGAAGGCGCACATGGCTCAGGGCAAGACTTCCATCTCGAAAATCGCTGTCTGGATCCTTTTGGGCCTGCTGTTTGTGGGGCTAAGCCTGGGCTTTGGCCTCGATGGCCTGGGCGGCACGATCCGCACCGTAGGAAAGGTCGGCGACAAGCATATCGACGTCCAGACCTATGCCAACACGCTCCAACGCGAGATGCAGGCGGTGGGCCAGCAGACCGGCACACCGCTGACATTTGCGCGCGCCCAAGCCATCGGGCTGGATCAGGCCGTGCTGGCGCAACTGGTGCGCGCCCGGGCGCTTGACTACGAGGCAGGCGAGATGGGCTTGAGCGTCGGTGACGAGGTGATCCGGGACGAGATCCTGAACATCCCGGCCTTCCGCGGCCTTGACGGGTCGTTCGACCGCGACGCCTACCGCTTTGCCCTCGACCAGCAGGGCACGAGCGAGGCGGATTTTGAGACGACGCTGCGCGAGGAAGTCTCCCGCTCGATCCTGCAGGGCGCCATCGTGTCCGGTATGCAGATGCCCGACACGTATGCCCGGACACTTGTATCCTTTCTGGGCGAGACGCGTGATTTCACATGGGTGCGTCTGGGCCAGGCCGATCTGGAAACGGACCTGCCCGACCCTTCGGACGAGGTGCTGCGCGCCTATTATGAGGAAAACCTCGGCGACTACGAACTGCCCGAGACCAAGCGCATCACCTATGCCGTGCTGCTGCCCGACATGATCCTCGACTCGATGGAGGTCGAGGAGACGACACTGCGCGCCGAGTATGAGGCGCGGGCGGATCAGTACAATCAGCCTGAACGTCGTCTGGTCGAACGGCTGGTTTATCTGAATGCCGAGGCGGCCGAGCGCGCGGCGGCACAGCTTGAGGTCGACGGCACGACGTTCGAGGCTCTTGTCGCCGAACGTGGGCTGGAATTGGGTGACATCGACATGGGCGATGTCAGTCGTCTGGAGCTGGATGCGGCAGGCGAAGCTGTGTTCAACGCCGAAGTCGGCGATGTCGTGGGCCCGCTGCCGTCGTCTCTTGGCCCTGCCCTTTTCCGCGTGAACGCGGTCCTGCCCGCGCAGATTGTCACCTTCGAAGAGGCCGCGCCGGAGTTGCAACAGGAACTGTCGATTGCTGCCGCACGTCGGCAGGTCGAGGTTCTCGCCGAAGAATTCGACAACATGCTGGCCGGTGGCGCGACGCTCGAGGAACTGGACGCCGAAACCGACATGCAATTGGGCACCATCGACTGGTATCCGGCCCTTGGCGAGGGCATTGCCGCCTATGACGGCTTTCGGGACGCAGCGGTGGACCTGACCCAGGATGACTTTCCCGAAATCGTGCAACTTGACGAAGGCGGCATCTTTGCCATGCGCATGGAGGAATTGCTGCCGCCGCGCCCTGCCCCGTTTGAAGAGGCAAAGTTGAACGTGCAGGGCAACTGGGAGGCTGAACAGAGCGAAGCCCGCTTGACCGCCAAGGCCGAAGCTCTGCTGCCTGCGCTTGAGGCAGGCGAAAGCTTCGCCAGCCAATCACTTGATTCGATTGTGGAAACCGAGCTGGACCGCAGCGCCTTTGTTCAGGGCACGCCGCCCGAATTCATGACGTCCGTGTTTGAGATGGAACCGGGCGATGTGCGTATCATTCCTGGATACGGGGCCGTACTGGTGGTGCGCCTCGATGCGATCAACCCAGCGGCAGATAGCCCCGAGGTTCAGGCCGAGACAGAAGCCCTGAGCGCCGAGCTGGGCCAGATCATGGCGGGCGAGATTTTCAACATCTTTGGCGAGGATGTGGTCCTGCGCGCGGGCACCCAGATCAATCAGCAGGCGTTGGACGCCGTCCATGTGAACTTTCCCTGATGGCCCTCGTCCCGGACTACGACAGCTTTGCGGCGGCCTATGCGGCGGGCGAAAACCAGGTGGTTTATACCCGTTTGGCAGCGGATCTCGACACGCCCGTGTCGCTGATGCTGAAGCTGACGGGCGCGCAGAAGGACGCTTTTGTTCTGGAATCCGTCACCGGCGGTGAGGTACGCGGGCGCTATTCGATCATCGGGATGAAACCGGACCTGATCTGGCGTTGCGATGGCGACGCGTCCTCGATCAACCGCATGGCCCGCTACGATGCGGACGCGTTCGAGCCAGTCGCGGGCAACCCGCTGGACGCGTTGCGCGCCCTCATTGAGGAAAGCCGCATCGCCCTGCCCGACGATCTGCCCCAGGCTGCTGCCGGTCTGTTCGGCTATCTGGGTTATGACATGATACGGCTGGTGGAGCGTCTGCCGGATGTGAACCCCGACCCGCTGGGCCTGCCCGATGCGTTGATGCTGCGCCCGTCGGTCGTGGCCGTGCTGGACGGGGTGAAGGGCGAGGTGACGGTCGTCTCCCCTGCCTGGGTCAGCGATGGTCAATCGGCGCGCGCCGCCTATGCTCAGGCCGCCGAGCGCGTGATGGATGCCGTGCGCGATCTGGAGCGTGCAATGCCGGTAGAGACGCGCGATCTGGGTGATGCGTCGGAACCGTCGGAGCCTGTGTCGAACTTCACCAAGGACGGCTATAAGGCCGCCGTCGAGACGGCGCGCGAATACATCAAGGCGGGCGATATCTTTCAGGTCGTGCCCGCCCAACGCTGGACACAGGAATTTCGCGAGCCGCCCTTTGCGCTCTATCGCAGTCTGCGCCGCACGAACCCGTCACCTTTCATGTTCTATTTCAACTTCGGCGGTTTCCAAGTCGTCGGTGCCAGCCCCGAGATCCTGGTCCGCGTCTTTGGCAACGAGGTCACCATCCGCCCCATCGCAGGCACCCGTCCCCGCGGGGACACGCCCGAAGCCGACCGCGCGCTGGAGGCCGATCTATTGGGCGACGAGAAGGAACTGGCCGAGCACCTGATGCTGCTGGATCTGGGCCGCAACGACGTGGGCCGCGTGGCCAAGATCGGCACCGTGCGCCCAACCGAGGAGTTCATCGTCGAGCGGTATTCCCATGTCATGCACATTGTCTCGAATGTCGTGGGCGAGTTGGCCGAGGGCAAAGATGCGCTTGATGCGTTTTTTGCCGGGATGCCTGCGGGCACGGTTTCGGGTGCGCCCAAGGTCCGCGCGATGGAAATCATCGACGAGCTGGAGCCGGAAAAGCGCGGTGTCTATGGCGGCGGGGTCGGCTATTTCAGCGCAGGCGGCGACATGGATATGTGCATCGCGCTGCGCACCGCAGTGGTGCAGGACCAAAAGCTCTATATCCAGGCCGGTGGCGGCGTCGTTTACGACAGTGATCCCGAGGCCGAGTTCATGGAGACCGTGCACAAGTCGGGTGCCATACGTCGCGCGGCGGCTGATGCGGCACGGTTTGCCGGGGGCAACCGGTAGCAACTTACCTTCGCGCGGGGCGGTATGTGGCCACCCGACCCTTTGGTGCGGATTTTTTAGACAGAGAAAGAGCGTACCTGCGTGCGCTTGATCGAACAGGCGCGTGTCACTCCGGCTGTTCTGCCAACACCTTCAATGCGGCGGAGACGGGCGACAGCGCCACACGTTCGGCCCGGTCCTGCAGACCCCATAGCAGAAGCGCAGATATCGTGTCAGGCTGGACGCGCCCCACCATGATCACAGCCCCTTCCTGCCCGGCACGGAAAGCGGCTTGATCCAGAAAGCGCCGGATCACAGTCGGCGTTTGCCCTGCGCTATCGAAATCGCGAAAGATCAGACCTGCGGGCACACCTTCGCGGGCGGCCAGCTTCTGGGCGGTGTTCAGCCCTTTGGATTGAAGCACGAGGCCATGGCCCGAGGCGCGTACGGCGGCGGCCACTTGGTCCGACACATCGCGGCTTTCCTGCAGGCCGGTGGCCGTTCCTTCCATGACAGCGACGGCTTCGGGCACCGCGTCGATGGCCGCGGACAATGTGACTTCGGCATCGGAGGCGGTGGCCCCCGCCGGCATGTCGAGCAGCACTGCGACCTCGAACCCCTGCCCCCGGTACTCTGCCGCGCGTGCGGATGCGTCCGGAAGTGATGCGTTGACGGCGAAGGTCAGCGGATAGGGGAAGCTTTGCAACGCGGCAAGGCCCACGGCGCCGCCGGTCAGGTCGGCTCCGTTGTCGATCAGTACAATCGACATGAGCGGCTTGGCTTCGGGGTTTTCAAACGGAGCGGCGAACGCCTCGATCGGTGGGCCGGACGGAGCGGCGACGGTTTCTTCGTCGGCTGTGCTTGCCGCGGGCTCTTCGGTGTCGGAGCCTCGGTCAATCAGCGACGTCGCGGGCCGCCCGATGCTGGGGCGCCCGGTATCAATTGCGGGATCAAGAGCAGACGGCAACCCGGCTGTGCGGTCCTGCGATTGTTCCGGCGCGGGCAGCGGCTCAAGCTCAACGGGCGCGTCCGCTACCTCGGGCGCCTGAGGCCCGGGTGTGGTGTCGGGGGCCGTTGGCGCCGGAGCTTCGGCACCCGGTGTTTGCGTTGCTTCGGGCAACACCGCGGCTTCATCTGAAAACGCAGTTGGCGCGTCCGGTACGTCAGGCGCCGGGGGTTGGGCCGGATCGGTTGAGATAGAAAGCTCCGTTTCACCTGTCGGGGCCGTGGGCGCGGTGCCCTGAACGCCCGGTTGAAGCGGCGCATCTGTGTCAATGGCGACGGTTGCACTCTCGCCCGCGCCAGCTGGGGATGCCAGATCCCCGGCCTGACCGGTCTGCGGTACGGTTGGCGTATCCGCACCGGCGGCTTCGGCGGCGGTCACATCATCAGGTTCGGGGCTGCCCACCTGCGGCACATCCCCGTCGCGGACCAGATCGGCGTCCCCTACAGTTTGCGGTGTCTCGCCCGTGCCCGTCTGCGGCGCATCCGCCCCGCGCGGGGCCAGCACAACGGCGTCGGGACCGGTTGGGCTGTCGCTGGCGATCGACAAGGCTGCGGCACCCGCAACACTGACAACGCCGCCCCATAGAATGCCGCTCAGAAAACCCCGTGCCATATCTGACCTCTTTGCCTGTTCTGCGGCGGCCCCGCTTTGCGATGTGCCGCTGCCTGCTCTTCCCTTTGTTCGGACCCGGTCCGCCCCTTGACGCTGACGGGCAAGCCTGAACATGTATGCGCAACTATACCGGCCATCGCGCGCCCTTGGAACATCGAATACGCCTATGCTGCTGCTGATCGACAATTACGACAGTTTTACCTACAATCTGGTGCACTATCTGGGCGCGCTTGGCGCCGATGTGCATGTCTATCGCAACGATGCGCTGGACGTGCAGGAGGCGATGGCGCTGAAGCCCGAGGGCATTCTGCTGTCGCCCGGGCCTGCAACCCCGGACCAGGCAGGGATCTGCCTTGCACTTACGGAAGCCGCCGCCGAAACCCGTACCCCGCTGATGGGTGTGTGCCTGGGCCACCAGACAATCGGGCAGGCCTTTGGCGGCAAAGTCGTGCGTGCAGGCGACATCGTGCATGGCAAGATGGGAACCATGCATCACGACGGCGCGTCGGTGTTCAAGGGGCTGCCCACGCCGTTCGAGGCCACCCGCTACCATTCCCTGATCGTTGACCGCGACAGCCTGCCGGATGAGCTGAATATCACCGGCGCGCTTGAGGATGGCACGATCATGGGCCTCGCCCACAAGGAGCTGCCGATCCACGGCGTGCAGTTCCACCCCGAATCCATCCGCTCTGAACACGGGCACGCGATGCTCAGGAACTTCCTTGACCTGATGCCGGTGGCGGCATGAGCGACGCGCTGAAACCCCTGATCGACGCCGCTGCCAACGGACCGCTGAGCCGCGTGCAGGCAGAGACGGCCTTTCAGATCCTTTTTGATGGCGAGGCGACGCCCAGCCAGATCGGTGGCCTGCTGATGGCGTTGCGCACGCGCGGCGAGACAGTGGACGAATACGCCGCTGCCGCCGCCGTCATGCGCGCCAAGTGCAACAGGGTGAATGCGCCCGAGGGGGCGATGGACATCGTGGGCACCGGCGGCGACGGCAAGGGCACGCTCAACATCTCTACCGCGACCGCTTTTGTCGTAGCAGGGGCTGGCGTGCCGGTCGCCAAGCACGGCAACCGCAACCTCAGTTCCAAGTCCGGCGCCGCGGATGCGCTGACCCAGATGGGCATCAACGTCATGGTCGGCGCGAAGGTCGTGGAGCAGGCGCTGGACAGGGCTGGCATCGGCTTCATGATGGCGCCCATGCATCACCCGGCGATTGCCCATGTCATGCCCACGCGGGCCGAGTTGGGCACACGAACGATCTTCAATATCCTCGGGCCGCTCACCAACCCGGCTGGTGTCAAACGGCAACTGACGGGCGCCTTCTCCCGCGACCTGATCCGCCCGATGGCCGAAACACTGGGACAGCTTGGATCAGACATGGCCTGGCTTGTGCACGGCTCGGACGGCACGGATGAGTTGACGATCACTGGCGTCTCCTGGGTTTCCGCCTTGGAACACGGTGCTGTCACCGATTTCGAGGTGCACCCGCAAGAGGCCGGCCTGCCGACCCACCCGTTCGAGGCCATCGTGGGCGGCACGCCCGAAGACAACGCCAAGGCCTTCACCGCCCTGCTCGACGGTGCCGCAGGCGCCTACCGCGATGCCGTGCTGCTCAACGCGGCAGCGGCATTGAAGGTCGCAGGACGGGCCGATACGCTTGAGGACGGCGTCGCCTTGGCCGCGGAAAGCATCGACAGCGGCGCCGCAAAGGCTAAGATCAAGGCCGTGGCAGATATCACTCAGAGCGCGGCCTAGTCCCTTCTCTGGTTCCAAAAAATCCCGGGGGTCCGGGGGCTGGCCCCCGGTTCCGCCGCCAAACACAGCGCGACAGATGACAGATACGATCCTGGACAAGATCAAGGCCTACAAGCTCGAAGAGATTGCTGCCGACAAGGCCGCCAAACCGCTTGAAGCGGTCGAGGCCGAAGCACGTGAAGCGTCACCCGTCCGCCCCTTTGCGCAGGCGCTGCAACTGGCCAATCGCGAGGCGTACGGCCTGATTGCCGAGATCAAGAAGGCAAGTCCGTCCAAGGGTCTGATCCGCGAGGATTTCGACCCGGCCACTTTGGCGAAAGCCTATGAGGATGGTGGTGCGACCTGCCTGTCGGTGCTGACCGACACGCCGAGCTTTCAGGGGGCCAAAGAGTACCTGACACAAGCGCGCGACGCCTGTGCCCTGCCCGCCCTACGCAAGGACTTCATGTACGACACCTACCAGGTGGCCGAGGCGCGCGCGCTGGGGGCCGACTGCATCCTGATCATCATGGCGTCCGTCAGCGATGCGCAGGCGCAGGAACTTGAGGCGGCGGCCCTGGACTGGGGCATGGATGTGCTTCTTGAGGTGCATGACGCCGATGAATTGGCCCGTGCCACGAACCTCAAAAGCCCGCTGATGGGGATCAACAACCGCAACCTCAAGACGTTTGAGGTAACGCTCGACACGACGCGCACCTTGTCGAAACAGGTGCCAGCGGATCGGACAATCGTGGCCGAGAGCGGGCTGAACACCCCCGAAGACCTCGCCAATCTCGCCATGTACGGCGCGCGCACCTTCCTGATCGGGGAAAGTCTTATGCGGCAGGACGACGTGGCCGCGGCCACGCGGGCCTTGCTTGCCAATCCGCTCACGGCCGGGGGGGGCATGTAGATGGGGCTTACGCATTTCGACGATCAGGGTGCCGCACATATGGTGGATGTGTCCGACAAGGACGTCACCGACCGCATTGCCGTGGCAGAAGCATACGTGAAGATGAAGTGCGAAACCTTTGATATCATTACTGAAGGGCGCGCAAAGAAAGGCGATGTGATCGGTGTGGCACGGCTTGCGGGCATCATGGGCGCGAAGCGGACATCTGACCTGATCCCGCTCTGCCACCCACTGCCCATCACCAAAGTGTCTGTCGATCTGGAACCGGACGCTGACCTGCCCGGCCTGCGCATCACCGCCACCGTCAAGACCACCGGTCAGACCGGGGTGGAGATGGAGGCGCTGACCGCGGCCTCGACCGCTGCTTTGACCGTCTATGACATGGCCAAGGCCGTGGACAAGGGCATGGAAATCGGCGGTCTGCGCGTCGTTCTCAAAGATGGCGGTAAATCAGGGCGTTACGAGGCAACATGATCACCGTTGCCGAGGCGCTGAACCATCTCTTTGCCCTTGCAGACGCAATGCCCGTTGAACATGTGCCGCTCCTTGAGGCGGATGGCCGCGTGCTTGCGGAGCCTGTGGCGGCACAGCGCACGCAACCGCCCTTTGCCGCATCCTCTATGGACGGCTACGCGCTCAAGGCGGTCGAGGCGGACCTGCACGCCCAGTTCAAGGTCGTAGGCGAGGCCGCAGCCGGTCATGGTTGGTCAGGCACAGTCGGCGCGGGCCAAGCCGTGCGGATTTTCACCGGTGCCCCGGTGCCGGAAGGTGCCGACAAGGTCGTCATTCAGGAGGACGTCACGCGCAGCGGCGACCTGATCACCATCACCGATGAACCGGGCCCCAAGGACAATATCCGGCCCGCTGGCATCGACTTTGAGATCGGCGACAGGTTTGACGCGCCCCGCGTTCTCGCACCTGCGGACATTGCCCTGCTCGCGTCGATGAACATCGCCACTGTCCCTGTGCGCCGCGCCCCCATCGTGGCCCTGATCGCCACGGGGGATGAGCTGGTCATGCCAGGCGAAGACCCCGGCCCAGACCAGATCATCGCCTCGAACACATTCGGACTTGCCGCGATGCTGCGCCGCCTCGGCGCGCAGCCGCGCCTTTTGCCGATTGCACGCGACAGCGCCGTGTCCCTGACCACCGTCTTTGGCCTGACCGAAGGGGCCGATCTGATTGTGACCATTGGCGGGGCGTCGGTCGGAGACCACGACCTTGTCGGTCACGTGGCGGGCGAATTGGGAATGGACCGCAGCTTTTACAAGGTCGCGATGCGTCCCGGAAAACCGCTGATGGCCGGGCGGTTGAACGGCATTCCCATGGTCGGCCTGCCCGGCAATCCGGTGTCGGCCATGGTGTGCGGCACCGTGTTCCTGACGCCCATGATCCGCGCGATGCAAGGGTTGGGTCAGGCCCCTGCGCCACGTGTACAGATGCCACTCTCTGCACCGCTCGCGGCAAATGGTCCGCGCGAGCATTACATGCGCGGTCTGGCAACGAGCGGCGCCGTTGCGGATGCGGGCCTGCAGGACAGTTCGCTTCTGAGCGTACTGGCCAACGCCAATGCGCTGATCATCCGCCCCCCAGCGACCCTGCACGGGCCACAGGCGATGTTGTCGACGTGGTCTTGCTGACCTAGGGAGTTGACACAAAAGGGGAACGTCCATAGAACAAACCCAAACCAACAGGGTTTGGAGGACGAACAGTGCTGACCAAGAAGCAGCTTGATCTGCTGGAATTCATTCACAAACGGGTCCAACGGGACGGCGTGCCGCCCAGCTTTGACGAAATGAAGGAGGCGCTGGACCTGCGCTCGAAATCGGGCATACACCGCCTGATCACGGCGCTTGAAGAACGCGGCTTTATCCGCCGCCTCGCGCACCGCGCGCGTGCCATCGAAGTGGTGCGCCTGCCCGAAAGCCTTGGCGGGGCGCCGGGTGGCTTTCAACCCAGGGTGATCGACGGCGACAAGCCTGACATGCCACCCCCCGCAAGCGCCCGCCCGGTTGAGGCGACGCACGCGGTCGAGCTGCCCGTCATGGGCCGGATCGCCGCTGGCGTGCCGATCTCGGCTATTTCCGAAGTATCCCACTCGGTCGCTGTGCCCGGCCAGATGCTGTCGGGCCAAGGCGAACATTACGCGCTTGAGGTCAAGGGGGACTCGATGATCGATGCAGGGATCAACGACGGCGACGTCGTCGTGATCCGCGAGACATCCTCTGCCGACAATGGCGACATCGTCGTGGCCCTCGTTGAGGATCACGAGGCCACGCTGAAGCGCTATATGCGCAAGGGCGACACCATTGCGCTTGAGGCCGCCAACCCGGCCTATGAAACGCGGGTGTTCCCCGTGGGCCAGGTCAAGGTGCAGGGCCGTCTGGTCGGGCTGATCCGCACCTATTGATCGCTTTTCCAAACGGATAAGGCGGACCACAGGTCCGCCTTACTCTCTTTGCGCCAATCTGTCCGGCATCACACCATCAAGCGTCAGATCAAGTTCGGGTGATGCGGTCCAACTGGACCACATGCGATCCCCTGCAACCTCTCGCGCCGTGCGTATGCTCAACTTGTCCGCCCGCCCAATGAGTGCAATGGCGCCTGTACGCCGCAGCAAGGGCGGCGTTAGCACGAGGCAGTCGAGATCAGAGCGCCCTTCCAAATCGGTCGTGCTGACCACGATCTCATGCTTTCGACAACCAGTGAAGGCGGCCGCCGCACGCTTGCCGCTCAGGTGGATGACACGCACCGGATGCTCTGCGTCCCAACGCGCCGCGGCGGTGACCTGATCAATCCCCTCACCGTCATTTTCGAGCCAGTTGCGCGCCACGAATCCGGCCCCCTTGGGTTTGCTGAGCGCCCGCCCGTCCTCGGTCATCACACCGACAAGGCCACCCGTGTCGGCGATCAACACATGCGGGCGTGACCCGGATTGCCAAAGCGCGAGCCCCAGTATGACCGGCAGGACGCCCACAAAGCGCGCGCGCCCCTGCCACAGAATGACGAACAACATGCCAATGGCGATCAGAGGCAGCACTACGGGGCCGGGTCCCGCCACATAGCCTTGCGCGCCGTCGAGGCCCGAGACGGTGTCCGCCACCCACAGGATCCAGCGCAGCCCGGCCCCCATCAGCCACAATCCGATGACATCCAGTCCCACCGGCGCCAGCACCAGGGCCAGCACAGCCGCCGGGATCACAAGCACACCCATCAACGGCACGCTCGCCAGGTTCGCCATCAGCCCGTAATGCGCCATGGTGTTGAAATGCGCCGCACCGATCGGTGCCGTCGCCAGCCCGGCCACGGCAGAGGAGATCACGACGCCAAGCACCGGTTGCAGCCACTTGGGCCCAAGCGTCCACTCCATGTCGCGGATCCAACCGAACACGGCGACCAGCGCGGTCGTTGCGGCAAAGGACATCTGGAACCCCGGTCCCATCAGCGCCTCGGGCCGCAGCGTCAGCACGATGATGGCCGCCATCGCGACCGCGCGCAGGCTGATGGCCCGCCTGTTGACGAGGATCGCGCAAAGCGCCACCGCCACCATGACAAAGGCGCGCTCGGTGGCGACGTTTCCACCCGAGAGCGCAAGATAGACAGCCGCCGCGATCAAGGCACCAAAGGCCGCCAGTTTGCGCGCGGGCCAATGCAGGGCGACATGGGGGATCAGCGCAAAGAGCAGCCGTAAAAGCCCAAAGACGAATCCCGACAGGAGCCCCATATGAAGGCCCGAGATCGCCAGCAGATGCGCGGTGTTGGAGGCCCGCAAGTCATTCAGCGCGTCCTGGCTGATGCCGCTGCGATCACCTGTGGTGACAGCCGCCGCAAATCCGCCCACGTCACCAGGCAGCACATCGCGCACATGGGCCGACACAGACATGCGGATGCGAAAAATGCTCTGGCGCAGATCGAATTCGGCCACGCTGATCGCGACGAGTGGCACACGGGTGTAGCCGACGGCGCCCAGCTCGGCAAACCAGGCATGTCGTTGGAAGTCAAAGCCGCCCGGCTCTACCGGCCCGCCCGGTGGCCCAAGATGCGCAGTCGTCATCACCCGCAACCCAGGCTCGGGGGCGACCCCCAGAGCGCCATCACCATGCAATGAGATGCGTACCCGAGTGGGTGTCTTAGCCGGTGCGACGCGGTCCAGTTTCACATGATCCAGCGTCAGGCGCACGGCGTCCGACGCGCTGCGGTCCATGCCGACGATACGGCCCTCGACCGGGCCATAATAGCGCCAGTCGAGGACAGGTCCGGCGACCGAGTGTGCCCGCCAGCCCGCCACTACGAACCCCAGCGCGATCATCACGGCGAAGACCAAGGCCGGGGACGTTACCTCTCCCATCCGCCGGGCCGCAAGCGCCA
This sequence comes from Tateyamaria omphalii, assembly GCF_001969365.1. Lineage (NCBI taxonomy): Bacteria > Pseudomonadati > Pseudomonadota > Alphaproteobacteria > Rhodobacterales > Roseobacteraceae > Tateyamaria > Tateyamaria omphalii. Next base: position 1,675,108 of record NZ_CP019312.1, read on the forward strand.
GGCATAGACCAAGGATGCCGACGCCCGCGATTACCGCGAAGGACGGCTCGAACTTCAGGCCGAAAAACAGGGCGATCCCGCATGCCATGCCTACCGGGCACCACCCAAAGAGGTGCCCACGCTGGATCAGCATCGCGTGCCGCAGTCCCATGCTTGCCCCTCTCGGCCGCGGTGAGTATCAGGAGCCGAAACCGTAGACCGTTCGTGGTTAAGCAAAGGTAAATCCGTCCCATGTCCCAGCCCGCCGATCCAAAGGTCGTCACCCGTTTCGCACCCTCGCCCACCGGGTTCCTACATATCGGCGGCGCGCGCACGGCGCTGTTCAACTGGCTCTATGCGCGTGGGCGCGGCGGCACGTTCCTAATGCGGATCGAGGATACGGACCGCGCGCGGTCCACGCCGGAGGCAACGCAGGCGATCCTTGATGGTATGGCGTGGCTCGGCCTTGATCACGACGGCGAAGTCATCAGCCAGTTCGCCCGCGCCGACCGCCACGCCGAAGTTGCGCATCAGCTTCTGGCCGAGGGCAAAGCGTACAAATGCTTTGCAACCCAGGACGACATCGCAGCGTTCCGCGAGGCTGCGCGGGCGGAAGGTAAATCCACGCTCTTCTGCTCGCCTTGGCGTGATGCGGACCCTTCGACCTACCCGGACGCGCCTTTCGTGGTGCGGATCAAGGCCCCACTAGACGGCAGCACGGTGATCAAGGACGAGGTGCAGGGCGATGTGACCATCCGCAATGACCAGCTTGACGATATGGTCCTGCTGCGGGCGGACGGCACGCCCGTCTACATGCTGGCCGTGGTTGTCGATGACCACGATATGGGTGTCACGCATGTGATCCGGGGCGATGACCACCTGAACAATGCCGCGCGTCAGATGATGATCTATGACGCCATGGGCTGGGACGTTCCTGTTTGGGCGCACATCCCACTGATACACGGCCCTGACGGCAAGAAACTGTCGAAACGCCACGGGGCGCTTGGGGCGCAGGAATACCAGATCATGGGCTATCCTGCCGCAGGCATGCGCAACTACCTGGCGCGGCTGGGGTGGAGCCACGGGGACAACGAATTCTTTACCGACGCGCAGGCGCAGGCGTGGTTCGACCTGAATGGCATCGGGAAAAGCCCCGCGCGCTTTGATGTCAAAAAGCTCGAAAACCTGAGCGGACAGCACATTGCGCAGGCCGATGACGCTGCGTTGCAGCAAGAAATCGAAGATTTTTTGGCCGCCGCAGGACGTGAGCCCCTGAAACATTCGCAGAAAGATGGGCTGAAGGCGGCACTGCCATTCGTCAAGGAGCGGGCCAAGACGCTGCCGGAACTCCTTGAAAAAGCGCATTTTATTCTGACAAACCGTCCTGTCACAGCCGATGAAAAGGCGTCAAAAGCGCTTGATACGGTATCCCGTGGTATACTAACGCAATTGACGCCGCAGCTGCAAACCGCTACTTGGTCCCGTGACAGTTTGGAGGCGGTCCTGAACGAATTCGCTGCGGCGCAGGACACGAAATTCGGCAAGCTGGCAGGCCCGTTGCGGGCCGCCCTCGCAGGTCGGGCCGTTACGCCTTCGGTCTTTGACATGATGCTGGTGCTGGGGCGTGACGAAACCCTTGCCAGGCTTGAGGATGCTGCCGCCTGACGAGGTTCATAAATCGTTCATGGTGGACAGTCTAACGATGGGCATACGGGCCTTCCGTGGGCCCCGGCGGACGCGCCCGCCACGCGACGAAAGGAACGACCCTGATGGCCGATACCCAAAAATCCGCAACCCTGACAATTGGTGACGACAGCTTTGACCTGCCCATCTACTCGCCCACCACGGGCCCTGATGTGCTGGATATTCGCAAGCTCTATGGCCAGGCGGGGGTCTTTACCTACGATCCCGGCTTTACCTCGACGGCAAGCTGCGACAGCACGATCACCTATATCGACGGGGGCCAGGGCGTGCTGCTGCATCGCGGCTATCCGATTGATCAGCTGGCCGAAAAATCCCACTACCTCGAAGTGTGCTACCTGCTGCTCTACGGCGTTCTGCCGACCGCTGCGCAACTGGAAGAGTTCGAAACGACGATCACGCTGCATACGATGCTGCATGAGCAGATGCAGAACTTCTTTCGCGGGTTCCGCCGCGACGCGCATCCGATGGCCATCATGGTCGGCGTGGTTGGCGCAATGTCGGCCTTCTACCACGATAGCACCGACATCTCTGACGAACACCAGCGCGAGATCGCCTCGCATCGCCTGATCGCCAAAATGCCGACAATCGCGGCCTGGGCCTACAAGTATTCCATCGGTCAGCCCTTCATCTACCCGCGCAACGATCTGGACTATGCGTCGAACTTCCTGCGCATGTGCTTTGCCGTCCCGGCCGAGGATTACGAGGTCAACCCGATCCTGTCCCGTGCAATGGACCGCATCTTTACCCTGCATGCCGACCACGAACAGAACGCGTCGACCTCAACCGTGCGGCTGGCATCGTCTTCGGGCGCAAACCCGTTTGCTTGTATCGCGGCTGGCATCGCCTGCCTTTGGGGACCGGCGCATGGTGGTGCGAACCAGGCCTGCCTCGAGATGCTCAAGGAAATCGGCAGCGTCGACCGTATTCCCGAATTCATCGCGCGGGCGAAGGACAAGGACGATCCGTTCCGCCTGATGGGCTTTGGCCACCGGGTGTACAAAAACTTCGACCCGCGCGCGACGGTGATGAAACAATCCGCTGACGAGGTGCTTGAACTCTTGGGCGTCGAAAACAACCCGGTCCTGCAGGTTGCCAAGGAACTGGAAAAGCAGGCGCTCGAAGATCCGTATTTCGCAGAGAAAAAGCTGTTCCCGAACGTGGACTTTTACTCCGGTATCATCCTCGAGGCGATGGGTTTCCCCACGTCGATGTTCACCCCGATCTTTGCGCTCTCGCGCACGGTGGGCTGGATCTCGCAGTGGAAGGAAATGATCGCCGATCCGCAAAACAAGATCGGCCGCCCGCGCCAGCTGTACCTGGGCGAGACGTCCCGCGACTATGTGGACATCGAACACCGCTAGACCCGATCAACCCCCGCGCAATGCGGGGGTTTTTCGTTTAATGCAGCCGCATCCAACCCACCGTTTCCCAACTGTGTACAATCAGGGCCTTTCACTTGACGCGCTTTGGCGTCTCGTTAAACGGTTGTGACAACGGCCTAGTGGAGAGTTGGACATGGGTATTGGAATTGCGTTGCTGGCGCTTTTGGGCATTGGTCTCGTTGTCAGTGTTTTTGATGATGACGACGATTCCGCATCGACGCCGTCCGAACCTGAGGGGGTCGTGCGCAATGGGGCAGAGGGCGACGACCTGATTGAGGGCACAGCCGGAACCGATCTGCTGTCTGGCGGCGAAGGCGACGATACCCTCGAAGGCGGCGCATCCTCTGATACACTGCAAGGCGGCGCAGGTGACGACCTGCTCGAAGGCAACAATGGCGCTGACCGCCTGCTGGGCGAGGCAGACGACGATGTTATCGTGGCCGGTGGGGGAGAAGACACGGCATCCGGCGGGTCCGGCAACGACTTTGTGCAGGGCCGCGGCGGAAATGATACCCTGAACGGCAGCCTCGGCACCGACTGGGTCGAAGGGAATGACGGTGACGACAGCGTGAATGGCGGGTTTGGCACCGACACGCTTCTGGGCGGTGACGGGGCTGATACGCTCAACGGCGGCGTCAACAACGACCTGCTGATCGGCGGGACGGTCCCCGGCACGCCTTTGTCGGCAGATGACCTTGAAGCATTGCGCGACGGCGACGAGTCGCTGGCGAGCATCCTGAACGTCGCCAACGGCGCTTTCATTGCGTTGCCGGATGATGATGCAGCGGACGTGCTGAACGGCGGCGATGGTGACGACAGCCTTGTGCTGGGCGCCGGGGATACCGGCACCGGTGGCACTGGCGAGGATACGTTTGCTCTTCTAGCCGAAACGGCAACGTCCGAAAACGGGCCCAGCACGATCACGGATTTCAACGGAACCGAAGACGGGCTGATTGTCCTGCTCGAACAGAACGAGGAGGAGGAAGAGGAAGACCCGGTGACCATTGACGTCACAAACGAAGACGGGAACGCGATCATTTCGGTGAACGGCCAACCCATTTCGATCCTCGTCGGCGCAGCTGGCCAGATCGAATCGGGCGACATCAGCACGGACAACGGAATCATCGTCGGCTTCCTCGATCCGACTGGATGACCCACCCAAATGCAGCGCGCAGTGGCCAGTTCTACCTTTGCGCGCAGCATTGTCGCGGCACGGGTAACAGTAGGTGCAGAAAATCCGGTTTTATTCTTGCATTAGTTGCATTTAGCGGCCTCGCATTGACTTGAAACAGACCCCACCAGAAACTCCAACCAACCGTTAATGATTTGAACTTGCGTCCTGGGGGGGTTCGCCATGCTTTTTCTTCTTTCACTGTTTCCAGCACTATTGACCAGCGGGTTGGTCACTGACGATGACGCCGAAGACCAGGTTTCAGCCGCCGAGGACGAGGACGGTGAGTTGCTGATCGGCACCATCGGCGATGACAACATCACCGGGGGTGAAGGTGACGACGACATCATCGGACTGCTGGGCAATGACACCCTTGATGGCGGGCCCGGCGGCAACGATATCATCCAGGGCCTGAACGGCGATGACCTGATTATCGGTGGCGAAGGCAACGACGCCATGCAGGGCCGTGGGGACAACGACACGGTTCAGGGATTCTCCGGCGACGATTGGGTTGACGGCAATGACGGCGCTGACCTCGTCCGTGGCGGCGGTGGGTCTGATGTCGTGATCGGCGGTCAGGGCGAAGACATCGTGGACGGGCGCAGCGGCGACGACGTTGTGATCGGCGGTGAATTGAATGCCGATCCGCTCAGCAATTCAGAACTGCGTGTGCTGCGCGATGGTGGCACAATCGACGACATCTTTGCCGACCAGACCCCGCCCATCGCAGAGGTGCGCGATGATGGCGCCGCCGACCAGTTGTTCGGGGGGCGCGGATCGGACCTGCTGCTCATGGGCGCAGGTGACACCGCTGAAGGCGGCAGCGAAATCGACGCCTTTGCTGTCATCGCCGATGCCGCCGAGGGTGAGTTGGGCCCGGCCACCATCACGGACTTCGACAGCCCCGAAGGTGAAAGCATCGCGCTCTATTTCCGCGCCGACGAGACGGTGAACGAGGATCTGATCACGGTCACCGACGACGGAGAGGACGCGCTGGTCAGTTACGATGGCGAAGTGTTGGCCCGCGTCACCGGCGCGGCAGGCACACTGACCGCGGACGACATCGGAGTACTCCAGCCCGAGGACCCATCAACCACGCCCGTGATTGACGGAACCGAAGGCCCCGACGTTTTAGGCGGGACCGCCGCAGATGAGATCATCAATGCCCTCGGCGGCAATGACAATGTCGAAGGCGGCGCTGGTGACGACACCATTTCCGGCGGTGACGGCTCCGACATCGTACAGGGCCAGGCAGGCTTTGACGTGATCACCGGCAATGCGGACAACGACCTGCTGCAAGGGCGCGGCGGCGACGACACCCTATCCGGCAACAAGGGGTTTGACTGGGTCGATGGCAACGACGGCGACGACAAGGTCAATGGAGGCCTGCAAGCCGACACCGTGATCGGTGGCTCAGGCTCTGATCTCCTCAGCGGCGGCGAAGGCAACGACGTTGTCGTCGGTGGCGAGCTGCTGGCTGATCCGCTCAGCACAAGCGCGCTCGAAGCGATCCGCGATGGCGCCACCCTCGACGTCGCATTGCCCGGTGTTGAAATCGGCGAAACCCTCACAATCGCCGACGACGGCTTTTCCGACACACTGGACGGCGGCAATGGTTCCGACCTACTCGTGGCTGGCACAATGGACAGCGCGACCGGCGGTGCAGGCGAAGACACCTTTGCCATCCTTGGTTCAACCGATCAGGTCGGAACCACCCAGATCCAGGACTATGTCGCTGGCGAAGATCAGATCATCATCGTCGACACCGATGGCAGCGAAACCCCAGTCGTCACCGTACAAACCGATGGTGAAAACGCGCTGGTGTTCCTGAACGGCACAGAGGTTGCGGTCGTCTTTAACGCAGCGAGCACCCTTACATCCGCCGATATCGCCGTGACGGGTGTTTTGGCGACAGAATTGTTCGACGCCAATTTGTAAATCGTAACAGAGGTAACGAGCAGGCCGCACACCATGCGGCCTGTTTCTGTTTGGGACCTAGCGCCCTTCGAAGCTGGGTTTGCGCTTTTCCACGAACGCCAGAACGCCCTCACGGAAGTCGCGGCTCTTGCCACAGGCCCCCTGCTCTGCCGCCTCGGATGCCAACTGGCTTTCCAGGTCGTTGTTCCAGCTTGACCGGATCACCCGCTTGGCCGCGGCAAAGGCCTGCGTCGGACCATGCGACAGATGCGCAACGCGCGTGCGCCAATGTGCCTCGAACCCGTCATCCGCGACAGCCTCCCAGATCATGCCCCAAGCATCTGCCTGCCGTGCCGTAATCTTTTCAGCAAAAAGTGCGGCCCCCATCGCCTTGGCCATCCCCATCGTGCGCGGCAGCACATAGGTGCCACCGGCATCCGGGATCAGTCCGATGCGGGTAAAGGCCTGCAGAAAATACGCGCTCTCCGACGCGATCACCACGTCGCAGGCCAGCGCAAGGTTCGCGCCCGCCCCTGCCGCAGCACCATTGACCACAGCCACAGTCGGCACTGGGCAGTCCACGATGGCGCTTAGCATCGGCGCGTATTCGTCGCGCAAGGTCCGCTCAAGGTCCAGGTCCGACGCATTGGCGCGATCTCCCAGGTCCTGGCCAGAGCAAAACGCCCGCCCTGCCCCGGTCAGTACCACCACGCGCGCATTGCGCCCGGCATGGGTGACGGCCACCTCGATCTCCGCCCGCATCTGCGTGGTCAGCGCATTCATCTTGTCCGGCCGGTTCAGCGTAATGATGGCTGCACCATCATCCATCTCATATGTGAGGGTGTCGTATTTCATGGCCAGTGTCCTTTATCGGGTCTGACCTTCCATACCAAACCGATCAGTTTAGAACAGCCCCGATGGGCGATCACTCGTCCATAATCTCGCGCAGACGTCGCGTCTCTGCATCGTTCAGGCCCGCGTCTGCAACGGCTGGCGCGCGGCTGCGCCCACGCAAATACCCAATGCCGATCCCAAGCGCCAAAAGGAACATCAGGGGCCCCGCAGCCCACAGCATCCAATTCGATCCCGACACCCGCGGCGTCATCAAGACAAACTCGCCATAGCGCTCGACAAAGAAATCCACGACCTGCGCATTGGTTTGCCCTGCCGCGACCTGCTCGCGGATCGAGCGACGCGCATCAACCGCCCATTGGGCATTTGACGACGCTACGGATTCCGACTGACACACCACACAGCGCAACGCGTGATCCAATTCGCGCGCCTGTGCCTCAAGCGCGGGGTCATCCAACATCTCCGTCGGGTCCAGCGCGAAGGCTGCCGAACTTAGCACCAGCCAGATAAGAACCGCCAGCCGCCTCATTCCGCAGGCACCGCAGAGTCCGATTGCGGCTGCTTGCGCGCGCCAACCGCCACACGGAACCGTCTGTCACTCAGTGACAAGAGCCCGCCTAGCGACATCAGCGCACAGCCAATCCAGATCCAGTTGGTTAGCGGCTTGATATAGGTGCGCACGGCCCAGCCGCCGTTCACCTGTTCGTCCCCGATCACGACATAGACGTCGCGGGCAAGGTCGTAGTCGATCCCCGCTTCGGTCGTGGGCATCTGTGCCACGGGATAAATCCGCTTTTCGGGGCGCAGCTGCGCGATCTCTTCGCCGTCTTGCGACAGGGTGATGAACGCCATCGTTGATAGGTAATTCGGCCCCTCCACATTCTCGACCGCGTCAAGGGTCAGGTCATAGCCACCGACGTTGAACTGTTCCCCAACCTGCGCCACGCGAATGTCTTCGGATTGCCACGCAGTCAGCCCAGCGACCCCGATCATCGTCACACCCAGGCCCGCATGGGCCACCGTCTTGCCCCAGTCTGCCCGCGGCAAGCGCCACAAGCGGGCGAAGTCAAACTTCTGACCCGTGCGCGACGCCAGATCAACCATCGCCCCCATCACCAGCCACGTGCCCAAAAACGCGCCCAACGGTCCGGTCAACGGCTTGCCCGTGTTCATCGCCCAGGCCAGCCCACCAAAGGCCAGCGCCAGCACGAACACGTAGCGCAATGGGCGCATGGCCCGTGCCATCTGCCCCCGCTTCCAAGGGATCATCGCTCCAACGGGCAGGATCAGACCAAGGATCACCATGAACGGCGTGAACGCCATGTTGAAAAATGGCGGCCCGACACTCAGCGTCCGATCAAAGAACATCTCGGCCACGAGCGGCCACATGGTGCCGACAAACACGACAAAGCAGCTGACCGCCAAAAGCGCATTGTTGGCCACAAGTGCGCTTTCGCGGCTGACCACGCCGAAAACGCCGCGCGCCTCCATCACCCCTGCGCGCAGCGCAAACAGGATCAGCGCACCGCCCATGAAAAAGCCCATGATCATCAGGATGAACACGCCACGCTCAGGATCATTCGCAAAAGCATGAACCGAGGTCAGCAGACCGGACCGCACGATAAATGTCCCGATCAACGAAAAGCCAAAGGCAAGGATAGCCAAAAGAATGGTCCAAGCCTTAAGGCTTTCCCGCTTCTCCACGACAATCGCTGAATGCAACAGCGCAGCGGCAAGCAACCAGGGCATAAACGAGGCATTCTCGACCGGATCCCAGAACCAGAACCCGCCCCAGCCCAGTTCGTAATACGCCCACCAGGATCCCAGCGCGATCCCGATGGTCAGAAACACCCACGCCGCCAGTGTCCACGGCCGCACCCAGCGACCCCAGGCGGCATCCACGCGCCCTTCGATCAAGGCCGCTACGGCAAAGGAAAACGCCATGCTCAGACCGACGTAGCCCAAGTACAAAAATGGCGGGTGAAATGCCAAACCGGGATCCTGCAACAGCGGATTCAAATCCTGCCCGTCAAAAGGCGGCACGGCAAGGCGCAAGAACGGGTTCGATGTGAACAATATGAACGCCAGAAACGCGACACCAATCGCCCCCTGAACGGCCAGCACACGGGCCCGCAGGGTCGGCGGCAAATTATTGCCGAACCACGCCGCCATCGCCCCAAACAGCGCCACGATCAGCACCCAAAGCAACATGGACCCTTCGTGATTCCCCCAGGTCCCGGAGATCTTGTAGATCATCGGCTTGGCCGAATGGCTGTTCAACACCACCAGCCGCAGCGAAAAGTCAGACACGATAAAGGCCCACATGAGCGCCGCAAAGGAAAAGGCAATCAGGATAAATTGCAGCGACGCCGCAGGCTCCGCCACCGCCATCCAGCGCGGGTCTCGTCGCCACGCTCCGATCATGGGCACAACCGACTGCACGATTGCGATCAGAAAGGCGAGGACGAGGGCGAAGTGACCGAGCTCTGTAATCATGTGTTTGTTATAAGATGTGCTGCGCCCCTCGCCAATGCCTCTGCCGCATATGTCGCATCACTAATGCGCCAGTTGTCCCTTTCTTCTGGCCGAAAATACTTCGGGGGTTTGGGGGCTGGCCCCCAATCACAGAATGGCGTCGCGCAGCGGCCTTTGGATCACGCGACGTTCCGCCACTCATCCAATGCCGCGTTTTGTCCCTGCACCAGCGACACGACAGTCAAATTCGCATCCCCATCAGTGGCTGCTGCGCCAATCCCGTCGTGACGCATTTTCCGCAGGGCCGAGACATTCTCCATCACTCGCGGCACATGCGCCATCGTCTGCACGATCTCGCGCTGGAATTGCTGTGCCTTCACCTGATGCCGCGCCCCAAAATAGAACGACACGATAACACCCAGCAGCCACCAAAGCGGCTCCGGCACCAGCGCAATGCCCTGCATCCGTTCGGCAAACCACAGGGGCGACACCATCGCCGACACAAACAACCCCAGCGTCCCAAGGGCCAGCGCCGGACGCGGCAGGCGGTTCACGCCATCCATCACCCGGTCAAACCAGCCCTGTCGCGGCACAGCAAACTCGGCGCCAAATTCGCGCATGGCGGTCATTTGCACCTCATGTGCACGCGCCGACCCGGCCTCGGCATTCTCGCGAAACACCTCGACAGTGTCACGCACCACATTCCGTTCGCCGCCAAACAGCAACCCCAACAGTCCGCCCATCATCCCCATGCCGCAACCCTTTTCAGAAACTGCGCGTCTGTCAGGTGAAAGCGCGGCGCGATAAACTCCTCCGCCCGCTTGATCCACCCCCCCTTGCCGCCGGCCCGACTGCGCGCGTATTTGCGGCTGGCCGGACGATTGTCAGCGATGCGGAAGTAATAATTGCGCCGCGCAATCCCATATGCGTCCACCAAATGATCCGGCGCCGCGGCAAATGCAGCTTGCGTCGCACCAATGCTCTGCGGCCCCAGCGCACCATCCACGGTCACACTCTGCCCCATCGAATTCAACAACCGCTGCAGAATCTTGATCGCGTTGCCACCTGCATTCACATACATATCGAAAACCGTCGCGTGCAACGGTTCCGGCAGATCGCCAATCCGCGGCCGTTCAAAGTAATGCAGCACAAAGATATCTACGGCCTGCGCCCGGCTCAGCCGCCGCACATCGCGCACATCCACATCGCCATTGCGGTCCAGGTCAAGCCCAAGCCGCTGCATCGTATGAATGGTCACCCCGAAATTCGTGGCCCCGCCCGGATCATCCGGGTCATTCACAAAGCCGCCCTCGCGGCCCACAATCTCTTCTGCAATCTCACGCACATCCTGCATGTCTTCACCCCATGGCGATTCATGGGGCAACACTGCTGCGATGTAGGTTAACGGACTTTAACGCAACCGTACGCTAGGTCTCGGGGTCCTGGTAAACGCCCTGTTCCTTCAGCGCATCCACAACTTCCGAGGGCATATAGGTCTCGTCATGTTTCGCAAGGATTTCAGAGGCTTCAAAGACGCCATTGATGTATTGACCAGTGCCAACCATCCCCTGATTTTCCTCGAACAGATCAGGCAACACGCCGGTAAAGACCACGGGGACAGACGCGCCCCCATCAGTCACTTCAAAGCGAATCGAAGCCCCCTCACCGCGGACAAGCGACCCTTCGGCCACAAGCCCCCCGATGCGAAACACCTCGTTCGGACCCGGAGGCTCCGCCATGATCTGGCTTGGTGCACGGAAAAAGTTGATGCCGTCGCGCATCGCATAGCCGATCAGCACCGTCGACACGGTCAACGCAACCGCCGCCAGGGCGATGATCTGAATGCGTCGCTGCTTCTTCAGGCTCTTCATCGGGTCACATCATGGGAACAGCGGGGCCATCATGAGCCCCTCAACCTCATTTATACCTAACATCAGATTTGCGTTTTGCAACGCCTGCCCAGACGATCCCTTGGTCAAGTTATCGAGGGCGGCAACCACAACCGTCCGCCCAGGCAACCGGTCCGCCGCCACGCCAATGTGACAATAGTTCGAACCACGCACATGCCGGGTCGACGGCACCTCACCCATGGGCAGCACTTCGATAAACGGCTCGTCCTGATAAGCAGACGCGAGCGTATCCAGAACCGCCTGTGCCTCCGCTTTGACATAGGCCGTACCCAAAATCCCCCTATTTGCAGGGATCAAATGCGGCTGAAACTGGATACGCACCTCCCGACCAGCAACCTTTGAAAACTCCTGATCGAACTCGCCCAGGTGCCGGTGCGACCCGCCGGTGGCGTAGGCGTGATAGCCCTCGGACAATTCCGCATGCAGCAGGTTTTCCTTCAACGCCCGGCCTGCACCCGACACGGCGGCCTTCAAATCCAGAATGATGTCATCCAGGTCAATGACCCCAGCCTCGATCAAAGGCCGCAGCGCAAACTGCCCCGTGGCCGCATTGCACCCGGTGCCCGCCACCAAACGCGCCCCGGCAATCTCGTCCCGATAAAACTCGGTCAGGCCATAGACGGCCTCGCCCTGCATCTCGACCGCAGCGTGCGGATTGCCATACCATTTCTGATAGGCCTCGGGATCCCGCAGCCGGAAATCAGCACTCAGATCCACGATCCGCAAATCCCGCGGCAGGCCGGAAATCACCTCCTGGCTGGTCTTGTGGGGCAGCGCACAAAAACACAGGTCAATGCCCGTCCAGTCGATCTGGTCAAAGGCCACCATTGGCGGCAGATCCAGATGCCGCAGATGTGGATACACCTGCGCAACCGCCTGACCGGCCTTAGAGAATGCCCCCAAAGCCTTGATTTCAATGGAAGAGTGCCCGGCAATCAACCGGATCAGTTCAGCGCCCGTGTAGCCGGAAGCGCCCAGAATAGCGATGTTATAGGTCATGTCGGTCTTCTTGAATAAGGTGTCAGATCAGGCGGATTGAAACGTGATCTGTCGTCGCAGGAACTGCGTAGCGCGCTGGCTGACGGTCTTGGGATCGCCCGTGGTCAGAAACCCGGCCTTGCCGGTGCCCATCTTGTCCGGGTGACGTTCCAGATAATCCGCAAGGCTCTCACCCACCAAGCCTGCCTGCGAATACACAGCCACATCTTGGCCCAGCGCATCCTGAAACTCATGCTGCATCAGCGGGTAATGCGTACAGCCCAGAATGGCCGCCTGCGGCTCCGGCATCTTGCGCTTCAGCGCATCCACATGGGACCGCACCAGCGCATCGGCCAGGATCATGTCGCCGTCTTCAATGGCATCGACAACGCCTCCACAGGCCTGCGCCTCCACATCGACACCAATCGCCCGAAAGGCCAATTCGCGCTGAAACGCGCGTGAGGCCACGGTCGCAGGCGTCGCAAATAGCGCCACATGCTGCACCGCCACCTCTCGCGGGGGCGAGTTGTCGCCCCACTGGCGCTCTGTCAGCGCCTCGATCATCGGAACGAACACGCCCAGCACCCGCTTGTCGGTGGGCACCCACCTCTCCTGCATCCGGCGCAACGCGGCGGCAGAGGCGGTGTTGCACGCCAGGATCACCAGATCGCAACCGGCATCAAACAGGCGCTGCACCGCGGCTGTCGTCAACTCATAGATGTTGTCGGCCGTCCGGACGCCATAAGGCGCATTGGCACTGTCGGCGAGGTACACGAACTCAACATCCGGCAGCCGCTTTTGCGCGGCGTCCAGCACTGTCAGCCCGCCCAGCCCGGAATCGAAAATACCAACTGCCATGTCTATCGGACCTCCTTGGGTCCTGTGCGCTCAGGCCCCTGGCCAGCGCGTATCCTCGAACTCGTAGCCAAGGTCAAAGCTTTTGACCGGGCCCGGTGCCAGCTCATAGGTGCTTTTTCGGAGGAATTCCATCATGGCTTTGGGATCTTTGGACATCGGGTCCAGAACATCACGATTTATCGGCTTGCCAATGGCCACTTTCACGGGCGTGTCCACCCGCTCACGAAACTCGCGGATCATCAGTCCCATGCGCAACGTGTAGTGCATATGCGACGCGATCTGGAACAAGCGACTGGTATGCCCCTCAAAAAACACGGGCACCACGGTCGCGTGCGACTTTGCGATCATGCGGGCGGTGAAGCCGCGCCAGTTGGGATCCATCGGGCGCGACAACGGCTTGGCGGCCGTGCTTACGGTACCGCCAGGGAAAATACCGATCGCACCCCCCTCGCCCAGATAATTCAGCGACGCCTTGCGCGTTTCAATGTTCAGCCTGACCGCCTCTTTGGTCTCATCGAACGAGATGGGCAGGATAATCCGGTTCAGGTCTTCGGCCTTGCGAAACACCCGATGCGCGAGAATGCGAAAATCGCCCCGGACGGTGGACAGGATGTGGCCCATCATCAACCCGTCCAGAATGCCATAGGGATGGTTTGCAATCAGGATCAGCGGCCCCTCTGTGGGCACATTGGCAAGGCTGCCGCCAACCACGTCCAGGGTGAGCCCGTACCGCTCGACCATCACCTGCCAGAAATCGCGGCCCGCAGCGACTTCATCCTCATACCCCTTGGCGCGTTTGATCAGACGCAGCCGTCCGGTCGAATTTTCCATCAGTCGGATCATCGCGCGGCCACTCTTTGTCTCCGCAGAATGGGCATAACTGATTTCGCGGGCGGTCTGGCGTTGGCTGGCTGTCATCGACTTTGGCAAGGGCTCGTTAGTGGTTGGCGCCTATTTATAGGTGGTAGCGCACCCTGCCTAGCCTTTGTGACACAGGTGTGACGTTTATTCCGCCGCCTTTGACTGAACCGCACCACCCCCACGGATCACGGACAAAAGCTCTTCGCGCCGTTTGGCCGCCTTTGCCTCATTCGCCTGCTTGACGGGACCAAAGCCCCGGATGTCCAACGGCAGCGCGGCCAGCGCCACAACGGCTTCCCGCGTGTTGTCGCTGATTTGCGGCAACACGGCCTTCATATCCGCCTCATACTGCTTGATCAGCGCGCGCTCCATCTTGCGCTCCTCGGTGTAGCCAAAGACGTCCAAAGGCGTCCCCCGCAGCCCCTTCAACTTCGCGAGCAGTCGGAAGTTACGCATCATCCCCGGACCGTATTCCTTCTTCACGGGCCGCCCATCCGGCCTCTCTTTCGAAAGCATCGGCGGCGCGAGATGGAACTTCATCGTGAAATCCCCCTCGAACTGCTCCCGCGCCTTGGCCTCCGTCTCCAGATGCAGGCGCGCCACCTCGTACTCGTCCTTGTAGGCAAGCAGCTTGTGATAGCCCTTCGTCACGGCCTCTTTGACAGCAGCATCGTCGATCCCGTCCACCAGCTTGCGATAGCGCTTGGCCAGTCGCTTCGACTGATACTTCAACAGATGATCGGCGCGGAACGCGATCTTCTCCTCCAAAGATTTCGGCAACTGGATCACTTTCGGCTCCGCCACCCGCGCCGCATCCTCTGCATGCAGCACCGCCCAGCGCCCGATATCAAAGGCGCGCTTGTTGCGCTCCACCGCAGCCCCATTTAGATCAATGGCCGCCATAATGGCCTCAAAGCTGAGCGGAACGAGCCCCCGCTGCCACGCCGCCCCAAAGATCATCATGTTGGAAAAGATGCTGTCGCCCATCGTGGCCTTGGCCAGATCGGACGCATCGAACATATCAACCCGGTCCCGCAACCGCGCCTCAAGCGCAAGGCTCAGCCGCTCTGACGGCAACGCAAACTCTGTATTCCGCGTGAAGTCACCCGTGATGATCTCATGAGAGTTCACAACAGCCCCAGTCCGCCCCGCACTGGTCAGACCCAAGGTCTTCGCGCCAGCAGAAACAACCAGATCACCGCCAATCAACGCGTCGCACTCACCGGTGGCAACGCGAATAGCACTGATATCCGCCGGATCATTCGCCAATCGGCAATGGATATGCACTGCTCCACCCTTCTGGGCCAGCCCCGCCATCTCCATCATCCCGGCCCCCTTGCCGTCGATATGCGCCGCTTGCGCCATCACGGCACCGATGGTCACAACGCCGGTGCCGCCAACGCCCGTAATGACCACGTTCCACGTCCCATCAATCTCCGGCAGTTCGGGCATCGGCAGATCAGGCAGGTCCAACTCGGTTGTCGCCGCCTTCTTCACCTGCGCACCTTCCAAGGTCACAAAGCTGGGGCAGAACCCCTTCACGCAGGAAAAATCCTTGTTGCAGGACGACTGATCAATCGCCCGCTTCCGACCCAACTCGGTCTCCTTTGGCACAATGGAAACACAGTTCGACTGCACCCCACAATCGCCGCATCCCTCGCACACGTCCGTGTTGATGAACACCCGCTTGTCGATGTCCGGGAACGTCCCGCGCTTGCGCCGCCGCCGCTTCTCTGCTGCGCAGGTCTGGACGTACACAATGACGGACACACCTTCCGTCTTGGCAAACCGCTCCTGCACAACCTGCAACTCGGCCCGCTCATGGGTCGGCACGCCAGACGGAAAGCGCGACACATCCACCTCTTCCTTGTCGTCATAGACCACGGCGACGTGTTCACATCCCATCGCCCGCACTTCATCGACAATACGGTAGGGATCAAGACCGCCCTCATTCCCCTGCCCGCCCGTCATGGCGACGGCGTCGTTGTAAAGGATCTTGTACGTGATGTTCGTGCCCGCCGCCAAAGCCGCCCGAATGGCCTGCACACCCGAATGGTTGTAGGTTCCGTCGCCTAGGTTCTGGAATACATGGTCGCGCTTGGAAAACGGCGCCTCACCAATCCAGTTGGCACCTTCGGCCCCCATGTGGGTATAACCGATCGTTTCGCGGTCCATCCATTGCACCATGTAATGGCAGCCGATCCCAGCATAAGCACGCGAGCCATCCGGCACCTTGGTTGACGAATTATGCGGACAGCCCGAACAAAAATACGGCAGCCGCGCCGCGATATCCTCGGCATTGTCCGACCGGCGCGCCTCGTCCAGCTTGGCCAGCCCCGCCTTGATGCCATCAGTATTGCGGCCTTCCTCGACCAGAATACCGCCCAACTTCTCGGCAATCAGGATCGGATCAAGCGCGCCACGGGTCGGGAACAACTCCTCGCGGTGCATCGACCCGGCACCACCCTTGTACCAGCCGTAAACGCGCCGCCCCCGCCGGTCGTCAAAGATCGCCTCTTTGATCTGCACCTCGATCAGCTTGCGCTTTTCCTCAACCACGACGATCAGGTCCAGGCCCTCGGCCCAGTCATGGAAGCCCTGCATATCCAGCGGGAACGTCTGCCCAACCTTGT
The DNA here is from genome assembly GCF_001969365.1 of Tateyamaria omphalii. NCBI lineage: Bacteria > Pseudomonadati > Pseudomonadota > Alphaproteobacteria > Rhodobacterales > Roseobacteraceae > Tateyamaria > Tateyamaria omphalii. Next base: position 1,691,828 of record NZ_CP019312.1, read on the forward strand.
AGGTCGTAATCCCCAGCCGCTCGGCCTCGTTCTCATCAATGTTCAGCAGGTGCAGCGCATGGACCAGATCCAGCCAGTTCTTGCCTGCCGCGACAAAGCCGATCTTGGCACCCGGCTTGCCCCACATCCGCTTGTCCATATTGTTGGCGCGCGAAAACGCCTCCGCGGCAAAGCGCTTGTGGTCGATCATCCGGGCTTCCTGCTCGGTGGGCGTGTCGACCAGGCGAATGTTCAACCCGCCCTCGGGCAGCGCGTAATCGGGCACGGTCAGGGACAACCGATGCGGATCGCCGTCCACAACACTCGTCGCCTCCACCGTATCCTTCATTGTCTTCAGGCCAACCCAAAGTCCCGAAAACCGGCTCAGCGCCCAACCATAAAGGCCAAAATCCATGATCTCCTGCACACCGGCAGGCGACACAACAGGCATGTAGGCATCAATCAGCGCCCATTCCGACTGGTGCAGCACGGTCGAGCTTTCGCCGGTATGATCATCCCCCATCGCCACCAGCACGCCACCGTGCTTGGACGACCCGGCCATATTTGCGTGCTTGAAGGCATCCCCCGACCGGTCCACACCCGGCCCCTTGCCGTACCACAGGCCAAAGACACCGTCATACTTGCCCTCGTCCCGCAACTCCGCCTGTTGCGCACCCCACAGGGCGGTGGCAGCCAAATCCTCGTTCAGCCCCGGCTGAAAGGTCACGTCATGCGCGGCAAGCTGCTTCAACGCGCGGGTCATCTGCATATCAACGGCGCCCAGCGGCGATCCGCGATAGCCGGTCACCAACCCCGCGGTGTTCAACCCGGCCGCCACATCACGCGCCTTCTGCATCAGCATCAGCCGCACCAGCGCCTGCGTGCCGTTCAACAGAACCGGGCTCTTTTCCAGATCATACCGGTCGTTCAAGGAAATCTTTTGCGTGCTCATCGCTGGCCTCCCCTGCCGAGATCAGTCTTGCATATCTTTCAACCTATAATAGGTCACATATGCTGACCTGCACAGAAAAATTTTTGTTATTCCAAGGTTCCGGTTGGCAGGGCCATGTGAAATACGAAGATTTCGCTTATGTTGGCGGTAACGTTACGGAAGTGGTGCGGATGGACTGGGACAAGTTACGAATATTTCACGCGGTCGCGGACGCGGGCAGCCTGACTCATGCCGGTGACAAGCTGAACCTCAGCCAATCGGCAGTGTCGCGCCAGATTCGCGGGCTCGAGGAATCGCTGAATGCCACCCTGTTCCACCGCCATGCGCGCGGCCTGATCCTGACCGAACAAGGCGAATTGCTGTTCGACGCCACGACGGCCATGAACAAGCGGCTCGACACCGCCAGCGCCCGCATCCGCGACAGCGAGGAAGAGGTGTTCGGCGACCTGCGCGTCACCACCACCATCGGCTTCGGCACGCTCTGGCTGGCGCCGCGGCTGGTGAAACTCTACGAACAATACCCCGACCTGCGCGTGGACCTCATGCTTGAGGAACGCGTGCTCGACCTGCCCATGCGCGAGGCCGACGTGGCCATCCGCATGAAGGAGCCCAGCCAGGCCGACTTGATCCGCAAGCGGCTGATGACCGTCAAGATGCAGCTGTTCGCAACCCAGGCCTACCTGGACGCCAACGATACACCCGAAACCCTCGAGGATCTGATCGAACACAGGCTCATCTGCCAAAACGTGAATTCGGCCCAGGTGGGCGCAGGCAGCAGCCTCGTCCAACATCTTTTGACATACGAGGTCCGGTCGCTTCTGACGGTCAACAACTACTTCGGCGTGCTGCAGGGCGTGCTGCAAGACCTCGGCCTGGGCATCCTGCCCGACTACGTGTCGCTGGATGATCCGCGACTCATCCGAGTGCTACCTGAGATTGAATCGGCCGACGTGCCCGTTTTCCTCGCATACCCGGAAGAATTACGCCAATCAAAGCGGATCGCCGCCTTCCGCGACTTCGTGCAGGAAGAGATCATCGCCTACCGTAAGATGCTGCGGCAAAAGGAAAATCCCCAAGGCATGCAATAACCGCATACCAGCCATGCCAAGGCCCGTACATAAAATGCCTTGATCGGTGGCAAACGCATCCCTAACTCGCCTATTGAAGAGACACGGCGCAGATGCGCCATCTTCATACCTCCCTGTTGGACTGGGCCGAGCTTCGCGCTCGGCCTTTTTTTGTGTCTGCCGCCCCCAAGCGTTTCCTTGCAACAATCGACGCGCTCGCGCACTGTGTCCTAAAACAAAAGTGCGCCTGGGGACATTTATGCCAAAGCATATCACATACGCCGTCTGGCGTGGCCTGTTTGCCGTCCTGATAGCGATCAGCCTGCTCACGAACCCCTTACAGGCGCAATCCCTTGTCAGCACAACATCCACAGACCGCGAAACTGCCGTCCCTGATCTACCCGACCCACTGACGGAGGACACGGCAAACGCGCTCATCTCCCGGCTCAGCGACAGCGAGGTACGCGCGCTCCTGCTGGATCAGCTGAATGCCCAGGCCACCAACCCGGACGACGACACGGACGAGATCGAGGATTTCATCTACCACCTGACCAGCGGCGCATTCGCGCAGATCACCATCGCTCTGCAACGGCTGCCGCTGCTTGTCACTGAACAGGCCCGCGCCTTCTCCACCTTTGGCAATTTTGTCGGCACCAACGGCTTGCTCGCCATCGCGGGTTACTTCTTGATGGTGCTTCTGGGCGCCTTCGCCATTGAGTTTGCCTTTCGCCGCCTCATCCGCGGATGGCTGGTCCTGCCGCCGCGCCGCGCGGATTCCCAAAGCATGCGCGAAGCCATCGTGCCCCTGGCAAAACGCCTGACCAGCGAAATCGTGTCGGTCGCCGTCTTTATGTTCGCCGCAGCCCAGATCACGCGGCTGGCCGTGCCCGCCTACTACCACCCGTTCTTCATGCTGGTCGGGCCCTGGCTGATCGGGCTGCCGCGCATGTCCGCCGCCGTGGCCCGCTTCTTCATGGCGCCCAACGCGCCGGACTACCGGATCGTGTCAGCCACCGACACCACGGCACGGGCCATGGTCTTCCACATGTTCTGGCTGGGCATGGTCATCGGCATCGGCCAGGTCATCGTGCCGTTCAACGTCGCCAACGGCGTGCCCGTGGGCGAAACCCGCATCGGCGCCTGGGTCAATTTCGCCGTGCACCTCTATGTCGCACTCCTCTTCTGGCGCTACTGGTCCGAAAGCATCGACATGATGCGCGGCGGCTACAACGACCTCAGTCCGGCAGAGGACTGGATCGCACGCGCCTACCCCTATTTCGGCATCGGCGTCGCACTCGCGACCTGGTGGATCGTGAACATCGTCGTCAGCTACGAAAACTTCGCCCTGCTGGAGGGCATCCCGCAATACAAAACCCTCGCACTCCTCACCTTCGCCCCGGCGATGGACACAGCCATTCGCGGCCTCGTGCGGCACCTCGCCCCCCCGATGACGGGCGAAGGGCCGGTGGCGGAACGGGCCTACGTCTCCACCCGCCGCTCCTATGTGCGGATCGGGCGGGTGCTGGTTTTTGGCATCGTCCTTATGGCCGTGGCGTCTTTCTGGGACATGTCACCCACGACACTGGCCAACGCAGGCGTCGGCGAACGCTTCGCCGCCAACCTGATGGAGTTCCTGCTGATCATCGCCATCGGCTATCTGGTGTACGAGGTCGTGTCGCTCATCATCAACCGCAAGCTCGCGGCGGAAATGACAGCGTCGGGCTACGACCCCAACGCCGAAGAGATGGGCGGCGGCGATGGCGGCGGCGCGGGCGGGTCGCGGCTCTCGACAGTCCTGCCCCTGATCCTCGGTGTCAGCCAGGCCGCCATCATCGTGCTGTTCCTCCTGCTCGGGCTCAGCAACGCAGGGGTCGACACCACACCGCTTCTGGCCGGTGCCGGTATCGTCGGCCTCGCCATCGGCTTCGGCGCCCAGAAACTCGTCACGGACGTGGTGTCGGGCATCTTCTTCCTGATCGACGACGCCTTCCGCACCGGCGAGTATGTCGCGGTCGATAGCACCATGGGCACAGTCGAGAAGATCTCGATCCGGTCCATGCAGCTGCGCCACCACCGTGGCCCCGTCCACACGCTCCCCTACGGAGAGATCCCCAAGATCACGAACTATTCCCGCGACTGGGTCATTATGAAACTACGCTTCACCGTCCCCTTCGGCACCGACCCCAACAAGGTCAAGAAGATCTTCAAGACCATCGGCGCCGAGATGATGGAGGATCCGCTGTTCCAGGATGACTTCCTGCAACCGTTCAAATCCCAGGGCGTTCTGGAATTCGATGACGTGGGCATCGTGATGCGGGGCAAGTTCATGGCCAAGCCCGGCACGCAATTCACCATCCGCAAGGAACTGCTGACGCGCGTGAACAAACAGTTCGAGGAAAACGGCATCGACTTCGCCCGGCGCGAGGTGCGCGTGGCGATCCCCGGCCTTGACGACCACGACAAGCTTGACGAGGCGGACAAGGCCGCCATCGCAGCAGCCGCAACCGAAGCCGCGCAAGAGATGGTCGAGGCGGCACCGGGCGCTGGCAAGCCGGGCGACTGACGCAGGGGCAAGCATAGCCGACACAATGATGTGACCCGCTTTGCCTTCGCACAAAAGCGCGCCACCTTTCCCGTCATCACCAAAGGGAGACGACCATGCACCTCACAAAACGCAGCGCTGCCCTGATGATCGCCGCCGCCATGACCTTGCCCGGCACCGCACAGGCCGATCTGTCCGCCGCCGACATCACTGCCCTGTCAAACGGGTCCAAGGGACGCGTGCTCGCGTCGGATGGCGCCGTTCTGGGGACCATCGACGGGCTCAACTTCTCGGGTGACCGCGCGAAACTCTTCGTGCTGACCCGCGGCGGCAACATCTTCCGACGCACCGGCGGCAAGGATATCGTGGTCACAACCACCCAGGGGCAACTCACCCGTCAAGGCAGCGATCTGATAATGGACGCCGACGCACAGCGGGTGCGGATCAAGGCCAACAAATCCTTCACCGACGACAGCTCGCCCATCACCATCCTCTTGATCGGCCCATGAACCCGAACCGAATAAACCGGACGGCCCATGCGTTATCAGTGCAGAACGCAATCAAAAGGACCCCAGACATGACATCTCTCGCAACAGTCGCCAAACGCAGCCTCGTCGCCCTTACCCTCAGCCTTGCCGCCGCAACAGCCCAGGCCGACCTCACCGCCAGCGAAGCGGCACAGGTCGAAAAACTGCGTGGCACGGGGGTCTTTTCCTCGGACGGCGCACTCGTCGGCCTGATCGAAGGGGCGTCCATCAGCGGCGACCGCGCCGCTTTGTTCCTCACACCGGGCAGCGGCGACGTCCTCCGCCAGCGCGGCAAGGACATCATCATCCGCACCAACACCTCCGAACTGTCCCTGCGCGGCACCCAGATCATCCTGAACGCAGACGCACAGCGCGTCCGGACCAAAGCCTTCGTGCAGAAAGAAGATGACGATCAGGTCACGGTGACCCTTCCTCGCATCTGATTGCCCAAGCGGCCAGCGAAATAGTCAGCCTCCGGAGCGTACCGCGCCGGAGGCTTTTTTGCGTCCGCACCACCGCAGCCTTGCCTCGCCACGAAGCGCCATGCCCGAACGTCCGGCCCGACTCCCCCAAACGCCGAAGTACGCCTTAGGTTCCTCTGTTTTTATGGCTTTTTTTGGCAAGTTTTTTGGAACGATCTACGCCATCGTTTGGTTGTGTTCACGAAGTCAGACATTAGAAAAGGAGACTGACAATGACACGCAAGATCGCACTGATCGCTTCGACCGCACTGGCCCTGTCCGCCGCACCATTGCTGGCAGAAAACGCCACCATCTCATTTGACCCGACCAACACGCTGGCCGGCCAAGAGGATCGTGTGAGCACGATTTCTGCCATCGAAGGTGGCAACGTGGTGACATCCGACGGCGTTCTGCTGGGTCAGATCGAAGAATTTTCGATCAATGACCAAGACCGCGCCGTGGTCCAGATCGACGTCGAGGCGGGACTGCGCTACGATGGCGACACCATGCTGCTGATGATCGACCCCGAGCACGTGACTGTGGCCAACGGTGGTGTGGCCGTCGAGCCGACCAATGACGAGCTGTTTGCTGCTATCGGCCAAGGGGGTCAGAACTCCGCTGGCGCGCTTGAGATCGACTTCAAGTAAGCAAAGATCTCGCAATCAGGTTGATTGCGCATTGATCAAGCCGCTCTGCCCCGCGCAGAGCGGCTTTTTTCGTGTCAACGCAGGCGAAGACGGTGCCATCCAGCAACGCTTCCACGCTCTTGCTGACGCAATTATCACGTGCGCGCGACGCGGGCTTTGAGCATCCGGTGCGCGTGCCCACTTCATGCGCAACACAGACCGAAAGGATGGATCATGCCCCGTTTCAAAACGACACTGAAAACTCTTGCCGCCGTCGCTGTTGCCAGCTTTGCCGCCACCGTCAGCAACGCCGCACTCACGGCGGACGACATCCAGACCCTCGACGGCAAGAGTGGTATCCGCGTCTACTCCGCAGATGGCGATTTCGTTGGTGTGACAAACGGGTTGCGTCTGAGTGGAGAGCGCGCGCGTCTCTTTCTTTTGCCGCGTTCGGGCTCGATCTTTCGTCTCAGGGGACGCGACGTGATCATCACGACAAAAACCGACCTGATGACGCGGCGGGGCAATGATCTTGTGCTGGATGCAGATAGTTTGCGGTTGCGGATCAAGGCGCAAAACCCGGCCTCCGATCAAGATGGCGCACTGACCATCCTGCTTTTGACCTGATCGTGTCCGGCGCTGCGCACTGATCATGCGCGAACACGCGCGCTGGATCCGCCTCGACCGGAATGATAAACCCGCCAATGAGGCGCGACCGCACCGGATCGTGGGTCAGTCTCCGCAGATTTGGTTAAGTTTTGCGAAACGCACCGCCCGCATCGCCAAGCCATTGTGTCCAAAGGACGATCACATGGCGGTTAAAACGGCGCAAACAGCCCGCACGCCTTGTCCCCGCGGGGACAAACCCTTTCCCCCCGCCCGTCCCTGCTCTAAAGAGCGTGCCAAAGCCGGGGGACGACACATGCAAGAGCCGAAAATCACCGAAGATCTGATCGCCAGTCACGGGCTCAAACCCGACGAATACGACCGCATCCTCGAGATCATCGGACGCGAGCCCACGTTCACGGAACTCGGCATTTTTTCTGCCATGTGGAACGAACACTGCTCGTACAAATCCTCCAAAATCCACCTCAAGAAACTGCCCACAACCGGCCCCCAGGTGATCTGCGGCCCCGGTGAGAATGCAGGCGTTGTGGACATCGGCGATGGCCAGGCGGTCGTCTTCAAAATGGAAAGCCACAACCACCCCAGCTATATCGAACCCTACCAGGGTGCCGCGACAGGTGTGGGTGGCATCCTGCGCGACGTCTTCACCATGGGCGCCCGCCCAATCGCCTCCATGAACGCCCTGTCCTTCGGCGAACCCGACCACCCCAAGACCCGCCAGCTGGTCCACGGCGTGGTCGAAGGCATCGGCGGCTACGGCAATGCCTTCGGCGTGCCCTGCGCAGGCGGCGAGGTCCGCTTTGATCCGGCCTATAACGGCAACTGTCTCGTCAACGCCTTTGCCGCAGGTCTCGCCGACGCCGACAAAATCTTCTACTCCGCCGCCTCCGGCGTCGGCATGCCCGTCGTCTACCTGGGCGCCAAAACCGGCCGCGACGGGGTCGGCGGCGCGACCATGGCCTCGGCCGAGTTCGACGACACGATCGAAGAAAAACGCCCCACCGTTCAGGTCGGCGATCCCTTCACCGAAAAGCGCCTGATGGAAGCCACGCTTGAGCTGATGCAGACCGGCGCCGTCATCTCGATCCAGGACATGGGCGCGGCTGGCCTGACATGTTCCGCGGTCGAGATGGGTGACAAGGGGGGGCTCGGCGTCAAGCTGAACCTCAACGACGTGCCCGTGCGCGAAGAGAACATGACCGCCTACGAAATGATGCTCAGCGAGTCTCAGGAACGCATGCTTATGGTTCTCAAGCCGGAGCTTGAGGCCGAGGCAAAGGCAGTCTTCGACAAATGGGACCTCGACTTCGCCATCGTGGGCGAGACGCTTCCCGAAGACCGCTTCCTGATTGAACATGACGGCCAGATCAAAGCCGACCTGCCCCTGTCAAAACTCGCCTCCGAAGCCCCCGAATACGACCGCCCCTGGGTGCCCACGCCCGAGGCCGGTCCCCTCGGGGACATCCCTGCCATCGACCCCATCGACGGGCTCAAGGCACTGCTCGCCAGCCCGAACTACGCCGCAAAACAATGGGTGCATGAGCAATACGACACCATGGTCATGGCCGACAGCGCGCGCACACCGGGCCTCGGCGCCGGGATTATGCGGGTGCACGGCACGGACAAGTCGCTGGCTTTCACCTCGGACGTCACGCCGCGCTACGTAAAGGCCAACCCGGTCGAGGGGGGCAAGCAGGCGGTGGCGGAAGCCTATCGAAATCTCACCGCCGTGGGCGCCAAACCTTTGGCAACGACGGACAATCTGAACTTCGGCAACCCTGAAAAGCCTGAAATCATGGGCCAATTCGTCGGCGCGCTTGATGGTATCGGACAGGCCTGTTCCGCGCTCGATATGCCCATCGTGTCGGGCAACGTGTCGCTCTATAACGAGACCGACGGTGCGGGCATCCTGCCAACACCGACCATCGGCGCTGTGGGCCTGATCGACCACCCGGACAACATTATTGGCGGCGAGGTGCGCGACGGCCATGTGGCCCTTTTGATCGGCCAGTGCGGCGGGCATCTTGGACAGTCGGCGATCCTTTCGGAAGTGTTTGGGCGTACCGACGGGGACGCGCCGCATGTCGACTTGGACGCTGAGAAGCGGAACGGGGAATTCATTCGTGATAACAGGCACTTGATCAATGCCTGCACCGATCTCAGCGATGGTGGTCTGGCGCTTGCAGCCTTTGAACTGGCCGAAGCGGCAGACGTTGGCGTATGGATTGATGCGAGCGAAATGGGCAGCTTCTTTGGCGAGGATCAGGCCCGCTATCTGGTGGCCTGTTCGTTCGACAAGGCCGAGGCACTGATGATCGCGGCGGGTCGCGCTGGCGTGCCCATTGTGTCGGTTGGTAAGTTCATGGGGGACACAGTCTGGATGGGCAACTCCTCCGCTCCGCTTGCCGAACTGCGCGACATCTACCGCTCCGCTTTCGCCGACACTTTTGCCTGAACCTTGGTTTCGGAGCCCCCCAGGCCGTCTGCATGCATACGACCTGGGGGGACGGAACGTTTTTGCCAGCAAAACACCTGAAGTCCAGCACCCGGTTTTTCGGGACTGTGGCGCCACAGATTTTTCTATGGAAAAATCGCCTTCCGCCACCGTCGACATGGGCGCGGGGCATGCCGCCGTAAGGCGCGCGTTTTTACAACATCCCCAACAGCCGGTCCCGGTCGCCGACGTCGTCGCGACGGGAAATCACCTGGGCCAGCTCTTCGATGGAGGCGATGGAATGACCGGCGCGGAAACTGTCGACATGCGGCAGCATTGCCGCGATGCCTCGGGCGCGGGGGGCGAAATCTTCCCAACGTAACAAGGGGTTGATCCAGATCACGCGGCTGGCGGAGAGGTGCAAGCGTTCCATCTGCCTGGCCAGCGCATCGGGGTCGTCGCGGTCGAGGCCGTCTGTGATGAGCAGGACCACGGCGCCCTGCCCCAAGACGCGGCGGGACCATTGCTTGTTGAAGGCTTCCAGGCAGGACCCGATGCGTGTGCCACCCTCCCAATCCTGCGCCTCGGCGCCCGCCGCTTTCAGGGCCGCGTCGACGTCGCGGTGGTCGAGATGGCGCGTGATGTTGGTGAGGCGGGTGCCAAAGGTGAAGGCGTGGACACGTGCCCAGCCCGCCCCCTTTGCATTCGCCACCGCATGGAGGAAGTGCAGTACGACGCGGGAGTATTGGCTCATGGAGCCGGAGATGTCGCAGAGAGCGACAAGGTTGGGGTAGCGGGCCCGGGGCGTTTTCCATTTCAGGTCGCGCATGTCCCCACCCTGCCGCATGGCGGCCCGCAGGGTGCGGGCGGGATCGACGCGGCCCATGCCTGCGGCGCGCGTGCGGCGGGTCGGCATCGGGTCGACGGGCAAGGCCATACGGGAAAGCATGGCCTTGGCCTGCGCCATTTCATCCGTGCTCATCTGCTCGAAATCGAGTGTCTTGAGCTGTTCCTCGGCGCTCATCGTCAGGGAGGCGTCGATTTCGATCTCGGTCCCGCCCTCTTCCATCTCCGGCAGGTCGATGTCGTCGCCTGCACCGTCGAGCAGCGCCTCTGCCGCGCGCTTTTCAGCGGCTTGCGCGCTGCGGTCTTCCTGTACGCCGCGCACCGCCGGAAGCATGGCGGCCATCATATGTTCGAGGTAGCGCGGGTCGCGCCAGTAAAGCCGGAAGATCTGTGCAAAGACCGCACGGTGTTCGGGTTTCGAGACGAAACAGGCGTGAAGGGTCCAGTAGAAGTCGCGCTTTTCGGTGAAGCCCGCCTTGGTCACTGCCGTGATCGCATCCATGACCCGGCCCGTGCCGATGGGCAGGCCCGCGCGGCGGAGGGCGCGGGCGAAATGGGTGATGTTCCCCGCGAGTTTGGGGTTTTCGGGAAGTTCGAGCGGGGCGTATTCAGGCATGTGTTGGACCGGGGGCCAGCCCCCGGACCCCCGTGGTATTTTTGGTCAGAAGAAACATCAGGCCGGTTCGAGCGAGGCTTTGGCCTCGTCCAGAAGGCGTTTGGCTTCGGACCCTTGAAGTTTCTGTATGTCGTCCTGGTATTTGAGGATTGCGCCGAGCGTGTCGGCAATAACCTCTGGGCTGAGCGTGATGACGTCGAGGGCCAGCAGGCATTTGGCCCAGTCGATGGTTTCGGCGACGCCTGGCTTTTTGAACAGGTCTTCGGTCCGCAGGCGTTGGACGAAGGCCACCACCTCGCGGCTGAGTTCGGCGGCGGCTTCGGGGGCGCGGGCCTGGAGGATTTCCATTTCGCGGTCGAAGTTGGGATAGTCGACCCAGTGGTAGAGGCAGCGGCGCTTGAGCGCGTCATGTACCTCGCGCGTGCGGTTGGAGGTGAGGATGACGATGGGCGGCTCCGGCGCTTTGATCGTTCCGAGTTCCGGGATTGTGACTTGGAAGTCGCTGAGGGCTTCGAGCAGGAAGGCTTCGAACGGTTCGTCCGTCCGGTCCAATTCGTCGATCAGCAGGACGGGAGCGCCGTGTTCGTCTGGGCGCATGGCGTCGAGCAGCGGGCGTTCGATCAGGTAGTCGTCGGAGAAGAGCTCCGCTTGCAGGGCTTTGCGGTCGGCGCCACCTGCCGCTTCGGCCGTGCGGATGGCCACCATTTGGGCGGGGAAGTTCCACTCATAGACGGCCGAGGACGCATCGAGCCCCTCGTAGCATTGCAGCCGGATCAGGCGGCGGTTCAGCGAGGCGGCAAGGGCCTTGGCGATCTCGGTCTTGCCGACGCCTGCTTCGCCTTCGAGGAATAGCGGTCGGCCCAGCGACAGGCTCAGGAAGACGACCGTGCCGAGGCTGCGGTCGCAGACATAGCCCTGCTCCGCCAGCATGGATTGGACGGCGTCGATGGAGGTGGGTGTGTGCATGGCGTGGTCCTTCCCTTCGCTCCAACCTGCATCCTCTGGGTCTGTCGTCAAGGGCTGCTAAAGTCGTGCGCGTTGACGCGATTCGCTTGAAATGGCATGGTGTTAACGCAATGAAAAAGAGGTTTGCGGCATAAGCCACGTGGACCCACGGGCACAGGGGCGGCGGGCGATGGACCCATCAGACAAGGCGGGCGTGACATGCGCGTAACGGCGGTGACTTGCGTGAAGAACGAGGGGCCGTTCCTGTTGGAGTGGATCGCCTTCAACCGTTTGATTGGTGTGACCGACCATCTGTTTTATTCCAATGATTGCACAGACGGGACCGATGCGTTGCTGGATGCGCTGGCCGCGCGTGGCTTTTGCCAGCATCTGCCCAACCCCGCCGAGGGGCGCAATTACCAGATGGAGGCGCTGAAGGATGCGCGCCGTCAGGACATCGTGACCGGGGCCGACTGGGTCTGGGTTGCGGATGTGGATGAGTTTCTGAACATCCATGTGGGCGATCACACCATCCCGGCCTTGATCGAGGCCTGCGGCGATCCGCAGGCGATTTCGGTGAGTTTTCAATTCTTTGCCAATGATGGGGTCGATGAGTTTGTCGATAAGCCGGTGATCGAACAGTTTAACCGGTCGCACAATCCCGATCTGTGGTGTGGGGAGGCGGCGATTGAGGTGAAGTCGTTGGTGCGGAATGATTTCCCGCTGCAGTATTACGGCGCGCACCGGCCCTTTCAGAAAGGCAAGGCGCGGCCGGACTGGACCGATGGGTCCGGGCGCAAGGTGCCGCACAGGTTTTTGGTGGCGGCAAACCCGCGACGTATCAGGCGCTTTCCGGCGCAGGGGGCACGGGAGATGGCGACGCTCAATCACTATGCGCTGCGGTCGCTCGACAGCTATCTGGTCAAGAATGATCGGGGCGACGTGAACCGGGAGAACCGGGCCTTTGACGACACCTATTGGCGCGAGCGGAACGATCCGGCGTGGGAGGACAAGAGCATTCAGCGCTATCTGCCGGACCTGAAAAAGGCGCTGGCGGAGCTGAAGAAAGACAAGGAGATCAAGGCGCTGCATGACCACTGCGTTCGCCTGCACATCGCCAAGCGGGATGAATTGATGACACAGCCCGAATACCAAGCGATGCAGGCGCAGTTGCGCGCGGCCTCGACCCTGCCGCCGCAGGAAGAAGCGATGTTGATCGAGCTGGGGCTGGTGGGGTCTGTGATATGACGTTGAAGGTGGTGAACCTTGGCCTGCCCAAGACGGGCACCACGACGCTGGCGCGGGCGCTGCGGCGGGCGGGGCTGCATGTGGCGGACCATCGGATCAGGCCCCGCCAGACCGAAAATGCGCAGCTGCATGACGCCTTTGTCGCCGATCTGCTCTATCGCGGATATTTTCAGACGGGCGATCCAGGTTTCTATTTCGACGGCTTCGACGCCATTTCCGAGATGAGCGTGCTGCGCGAGGGACGGTCGCTGTGGCCGCAGATGGATTTTGGCCTGATCATGGCGCTCCGCAAACACAATCCCGGCGTCAAATTCCTTGCCTCGAACCGCGACCCTTTCAACATGTCGCAAAGCATGCTGGCGTGGTCCGATCTGGGTACCGCGCGCCTGCCTGCAGGCAACATCCCCGGCCTGCCCGAAGGGTTCGGCGAGACCAGCGTCGAGCGGATGCAGTGGATCGAGGCGCATTATGCCCATCTACGCGCCATCTTTCGCGGTGATGACGATTTCCTGGAATATGACGTGGCCGACCCTGCGGCGCGCGACCTGATCGGAGGGTTCCTGGAGATGCCGATCCACTGGTGGGGTCGTACCAATGTGAACAAGTTGAACGAGGTTGCGTGATGCACATCCACCTGCATATCGGTCTGGAACAGGTGGGCGCCGATCGTCTGCAAAATGTGCTGGCGGCCAAGCGTGATCAGTTGATCGACAAAGGTGTGCTGTATTCGCGCGCCTTGGGCAACAAGAACCACACGCGGCTGTACATGGCGGTGACGGAGGCCGCGCATATCGACCCGCTGCGCTACAACCGCGGCTACATCACTGCCGACAAGCAGAAGGTGCTGCATGACGCCGTCGGCGCGGATCTGGCCAAGGAGGTGGCGCAGTTTTCGCCGGATCACCTGATCCTGTCGGCCTCGCAACTGGGTGTCAGCCTTGTGACCCGGTCCGAGCTTGAGCGGTTGAAGGCGCTGCTGACGCCGGTGTCGGAAAACATCCGCATCGTGGCCCATATTGATGAACCGGCGAAACTGTTGGCGCGCCACTATGCCGAGCAGATCATGGAAGGGCGCGGCACGTCGCTGGCGCAGGAACTTGCGCTTGCAGGCACCGGGACCTGGTGGGCCGACGCCCTGACTGCCGCGCCGCGGATCAATCCGCAGGCGGGTGTGTTCATCGAAAATCAGGCGGCGCCCTGTTGGCTGGACTATGCGGCCCTTGAACGGCACTGGAATGCCGTGTTCGGGAACGGCGCGTTGACCTTCAGAGCTTATGATGCGGAAGGATTTGCAGCTGAGACGGTGACGGACGAGTTGCGCGCGGCGTTCCAGATTGACACTGCGATTGGGAAGGCTGCGAAAGCGCCGGTGCCGCCCGAGCCTTCCGCCGCCTGGCTTGCACGCGGGCGACAGTTGAACGATCTGATTTTACAGGTGTTGGCCAAGGAAAAGCGCATTCTGCCCCGGCAATTGTGGCGGTCTTTCATCGGAGACATCCGGGTTGAGGGCGATCCAATTGATCCGGCCTCGCTGTCTGCCATTTCGAAAACCTTTGCCGACCAGAACAAGGCCATCGCGAAGGCGCACGGGCTGCCCGCATCCCTCTTCAAGGCACCGCGGGCCAAGAAGGCTTGGATGGAGGCGGACCCGACACGGGGCTTTCGCGCCTCGCAATACCTGCTGGGATTCATGTGGCGTATCGACAAGGCCACGCAGGACGAGCGCAAGACCAAGGCCGCCGATCTGGCGCGTCTGAACGGCAGCGTACCCGCTGCTACGTCCGCTTCGTCCCCTGCGGACGGTCTGACCGATACGGCCCGCGCGCTGTTGCCGCCGCTGGCCGTGCAAAATTTCCGGAAGCTGCGCACATCACCCTTTGCGCCGCATAACAGGCTGGGCGCGGTCAACGAGGAGGAGTTGGCTGCTGCCTTTGCCCCCATTGAACCCCGAAAGCTGCCAAAGGGGTCAACCGGCAACGTCATCGTCGGCTGCATGAAGAACGAGGCGCCGTATATCGTCGAATGGGTCGCCTATCACCGCGCCATCGGCGTCGACAATTTCCTGATCTACACCAACGGGTGCGAAGACGGCACGACCGAAATCCTGGATCGCCTGCAAGATATGGGGATCGTGCAGCATCGGAGCAACGAGGATTGGAAGGGCAACTCGCCCCAGCAACACGCGCTGAACCAATCGCTGAAGGAACCCGTGATCAAGAACGCCGACTGGATCATCCATATCGACGTGGATGAGTTCATGAATGTGCGCACCGGCAACGGGACATTGCAGGATCTGTTTGCCGCGGTGCCCGATGCGACGAATATCGCCATGACGTGGCGCCTGTTCGGTCATAACGACGTGATCCGGTTGAGCGACGATTTCGTCATCGACCAGTTTGATCGCTGCGCCCCGAAATACTGCCCCAAACCGCATACCGTCTGGGGCTTTAAGACCATGTTCAAGAACATCGGCGCCTATGAAAAGATCAGCTGCCACCGCCCGAACAAGCTGAAGCCCGGGAAGAAGTCTGCCGTGCGCTGGGTGAATGGATCCGGCAAGGATATGACCAAAGAAGCCGCCGAAAACGGGTGGAGAAGTTCGAAAAAGTCAATTGGCTATGACCTGCTTCAGCTGAACCACTACGCGTTGCGGTCGGCGGAGAGCTTTTTGATCAAGCGCCAGCGCGGTCGCGCGCTGCATGTAGATCGGTCCATCGGGATCAATTACTGGATCCGCATGGACTGGTCCGACTTCCGCGACATTACGATCAAGCGCAACCTGCCGCGCCTGCGCGCCGAATACGACACGCTGATGGCCGATGCCACGTTGGGCAACTGGCACGAAAAGGGCCTCGCATGGCACCGCGCCAAGGCGAAGGAACTGCATGCCAATCCGGAATTTCAGGACCTGTTCGACCAGGCCCTCAAGGTCAAATTGACCGAGACCGAGCGGGTGGCTTACGCCCTCGCCCTCGACATGGAGAGCTAAGATGGACGGATCGCCGGTGGACACGCCCATGATCAAGACGCCGCGCGGCCTGCTGTTTCCACGCGACATGGAGGTGCTGAAGCCGCGGATCGCGGGCAGCTTGCGGCGCGGCATCTACGAGACCAAGGAAGGCGACGCAGTGCTGCGCGTTGTGCAGCCGGGTGACGTCGTTCTCGAACTGGGCGGCGGGCTTGGTTACATCTCGACCCTTGTCGCGAAGAAAAGCGACGCGGCGCATGTCCATGTGTACGAGGCGAACAGTGCGTTGGCCGACTACATCCGCCGCGTGCATGTCGCCAACGGGGTCGAGAATGCCACCGTTCACCACGCGATGCTGGGAAAGCGCAAGGGCACCAGAGAGTTTCATGTGAGGGGCAACATGCTGGCCTCCTCCACCGACGACGCGCATGGCGATGCCGTGCAGCGCACCGAAACGGTGGATGTGGTGAATGTCGGTCAGCAGACCAGGGCGATCAAGCCCGATGTGCTCGTCTGTGACATCGAAGGGGGCGAGGCGGACTTGCTACCCGACATGGACCTGAGCAGCCTGCGCGCCGCCGTGGTCGAGTTGCACCCGCAGTGGATCGGACCCGAGGGTGTGAATGCCGTCTTTGGCGCGATGATGGGCGCGGGCCTGGCCTATTACCCGAAATTGTCCACGAGGAAAGTCGTGACATTCCGCCGGGCCTGGCCGCTGAAGTGACCCGTCTGGCCCTTCTGACCGTCCGGAACGAGGCGGCGTTCCTTCTGGAATGGCTCGCCCATCACCGGGCCGTCGGCTTTGACGCGTTCGTCGTGTTTTCAAATGATTGCGACGATGGCACCGACACGATGCTGGACCGGCTGGCCGATCTTGGCTGGCTGACGCATATGCGCAATGATGGCCCCTATGACAAGGGGGGCATCCAGTTCACGGCGCTGAAGGCCGCGGCCAAGATGGATCAGGTCAAGGCGGCGGACTGGATCCTGCCGCTGGATGTCGATGAGTTCGTGAACATCCATGTGGGCGGTGGCACCCTGGCCGACCTGCATGCCGCCCTGCCCGACGCGACCGCCATCACGCTGACCTGGCGCCTCTTCGGCAACAACGGGCAGGTGCGGTACGTGGACCAGCCGGTGACCGAAACCTTTACCATGGCAGCACCAGAGGTCCTGCACTGGCCCTGGCGCGCATCAATGTTCAAGACGCTCTACCGGAACGACGGCACCTATCGCAAACCGGGGGTGCATCGCCCGCGCGATGTGCAAGAGGAGAAACTGCCGCAAGCCCGCTGGTTCGACAGCCACGGCCGCCCATTGGACGACCAATTCAAGACGCGGCGCATCTTTTCCAGCTACGGGCGTCAGAACTACGGCCTTGCGCAGCTCAACCACTACCCGCTGGGCGCGATGGAGAGCTATGTCCTGAAGGCCGACCGGGGTCGTGCCGTGCATTCCGATGACATGCTGGGCGTGGATTACTGGGTCGAGCGTAACTTTTCGACGGATGAGGACACCAGCATCGGGCGCTACCGCGGTGCGCGCGGCCGGCATCTTGCGCAACTGAAGGGAGACGAAACGCTCGCCCGTTTGCACCATGAGGCCGTCGCCTGGCGCAGAACGCGCTTCGATGCGCTGATGCAGCAAGAGCCCTTTCGCGCGCTCTTTGGGCGGCTGCTGATGACGCCGCCCACGCGCCCCGTGCCGCCAAAGGCCGCGCAATTCATGATCGGCTACGCCAACCGGGCGCGCCCATCGCAACACTAGCCGCTCGAATTTTCCCAAATTTTGCCGCATTCCACGCGTATCCCGTGCGCAACCCGCGACCAAGGGCGGGACGTGAGGATAAAGTGATGCAGGACGACGCACCCCCGTTTGAGCCGGACATGGCCGATCTACCCAAGGCCGAATGGCTGACACGGCTTGCCCAGACCGCTGAAACGCATGGGTTTTTCAAACCATTGGGGCGCAAGCACTTTGCCGCACATATCCAGCGAACCGACACTCTGATCGTGACGTTCGAATCGGTGCAGGGCATGCGTGCCCTGACCGAGCGCGCAGAGCCACTGGGATGGTCGATGGTGCGTGACAATGATTGGTCGCATCTTTGCATTGCATCGGACGGCGACACCTGGTTCCGCGACCGGCAGGTCATGGAACTGTTCGATGACCTGACCGACGACGGCTTTTTCGACGCATACGAGACCGTTCTGTTCTACGGTGCGGGACCTTGCGGCTATGCTGCGGCAGCCTATTCCGTGGCCGCCCCCGGCGCGCAGATCCTCATGATCCAGCCGCAGGCAACGCTGGACCCGCGCGTCACCGCGTGGGATGACCGCTTTGTCGAAATGCGGCGCACAGACTTCACGTCCCGCTATGGCTATGCCCCCGACATGCTGGACGCCTGTGCACAGGCCTATATCCTCTACGATCCGGTAGAGACGCTCGATGCCATGCACGCGGCCCTCTTTACCCGCGCAGGCGTCACGCAGTACCGGCTGCGCAATATGGGCGACACGATCCAGAGTGATCTGGTTGAGATGAACGTATTGCCCGACCTGATGGAAATGGCCGCCGAAGGTGCCCTGGACGCGCTGCAATTCGCCAAAATCTACCGCGCGCGGCGCACCTATCGGGGTTACCTGCGCCGGGTGCTGGCGGCACTCGACCGCGATGAGCGCACCCATCTGAGCTATATGATGGCGCGCAACGTCGTATCGCGCATGAAGAAGGCGCCCCGGTTTCAGCGGCGTCTGGCCGAACTGGAAGCCCGGCGCACCGGCGCAGAGGTGCACGACGAGGGCTAGAAACCCACGGCGTGCCCGTGGTAACGCCCGATCATGACCACGCTGACCATTGCCCGACCTGACGACTGGCACCTGCACCTGCGCGACGGCGCGATGATGCGCGCCGTGCTGCCTTGGACCGCGCGCGATTTTGCCCGCGCGATCATCATGCCCAACCTGGTCCCCCCCGTGGTGACCGGTGCGCAGGCGGCGGCCTATCGCGACCGCATCCTCGCCGCCTTGCCTGACGGCATGACGTTCGAGCCGCTGATGACGCTGTATCTGACCGAGGATACGGATGCCGATGACGTCGCCGCGGCCCATACCAGCGGCCTGGTCAAGGCGGTCAAGCTCTATCCTGCCGGTGCCACAACCAACTCCGCCTCGGGCGTCACGAATTTCGACGCCGTCCGACCGGTGCTGGAGCGGATGGCCGAGATCGGCCTGCCCCTATGCGTGCATGGCGAGGTCACGGACCACGACATCGACATCTTCGACCGCGAGGCGGTGTTCATCGACCGCATTCTCGATCCGATCCGTCGGGCGACGCCGGGCCTGCGCGTGGTGATGGAACACATCACGACGTCCGACGCGGTAGACTACGCGCGCGCGCAGGACGATACCTTGGGCGCCACGATCACGACGCACCACATGGTCATCAACCGCAACCACATCCTGGCCGGCGGGATCAAGCCGCATTATTACTGCCTGCCCGTCGCAAAACGCGAAGAGCATCGGCTTGCCCTGCGCGCTGCCGCAACATCCGGTGAAGCGCGCTTTTTCCTGGGCACCGACAGCGCGCCGCACACGGATGCCAACAAGTTTTTGCCCTGCGGCTGCGCGGGCTGCTTCACGGCGCCCAACACGCTGCCGATCCTGGCGCAGGTGTTTGAGGACGAGGGCGCGCTTGACCGGCTCGAAGGCTTTACATCCAAACACGGCCCCGCATTCTATGGCCTGCCGGTGAACACCCAGACACTCACGCTGACCAAGACAGCACCCGACCTGCCCGGTCACATCGACACCGATGATGGCCCCGTCACCGTGTTCGATCCTGGCTTCGATCTGACATGGTCGGTGTCCTGATCTTCTTCTCTTTGCCAAATACGGCCGCCGGAGGCTTCCGCAGTCGCAACCGGCGCAACACTCCGAAAGGCATGCACCATGATCCCAACCAGCTTCCCCACAGCCGAAGAAATGGCGCGCCTGACCGCCCGCATGCTGCTGGAAATCGAGGCGGTGCATTTCAATGCGGCCGAGCCGTTCACACTGTCCTCTGGCCTGCCCTCGCCCACCTATATCGACTGCCGCAAGCTGATTTCCTTTCCGCGCATCCGCAGCACGCTCATGGATTTCCTGACGGTGACCGTGATGCGCAACGCGGGGTTCGAGGCGTTTGACAACATCGCGGGCGGAGAGACGGCTGGCATGCCCTTTGGCGCGCTGGTGGCCGAACGCATGGCCCTGCCCATGACCTATGTGCGCAAAAAGCCCAAGGGCTACGGGAAGAACGCCCGCATCGAGGGCGTGATGACCGAAGGCCAGCGGGTTCTGCTGGTCGAGGATCTGACCACCGATGGGGGATCGAAGCTGAGCTTTGTGGACGCGATCCGCGACACGGGCGCGACCTGCACAGACACAGCGGTGATCTTCTACTACGACATCTTTCCAGAGACCGAAAAGACGCTGGGCGACCATGGCGTGCGCTTGCACCATCTGTGCACGTGGTGGGACGTTCTGGCAGAGGCCAGGGCCAGTGGCGCGTTCGACCCGACAACCTTGGGCGGCGTGGAGGCGTTCCTGGGTGACCCACGCGGGTGGCAGGCCGCCCGTACGTAGGCGAATGTCGCCCGATACGGTGCCGTAACGTCATTTTCTGCGGCAATAACGTCTGTGGATGGCTGTGCACAACCGTGATTCTTTTGCCTTGTCCCTCGCAGATGTGGTAGCGTTTACCAACACGGCCACCAAATACGCCAATGTGTAAACCACTTTTTGGCAGCGTCCACCGGGTTTTCCACAGACTTGCTCCCGGTTTTCATTGTGGTTGCGCTTGTGGCAAGAGGGCCGTCACGGGACATAAAAAGACAACGAGCAGAGAGTGGGGCGATGAACGAGATTGCAGCAATCAATCCGACCGGGGTGGCGGTTCAGGACGCCGAGACCATGCCCCACTCGATCGAGGCAGAGCAGCAGTTGCTGGGCGCGATCCTGACCAACAACGACATCTACGACCGCGTCGCAGCGATCATCAATCCGACCCATTTCTACGACCCGGTCCATGCCCGCATCTTCGAGATTTCCGCCGCGCGCATCGCCAAGAACAACCTGGCCTCACCCGTGACGCTCAAGGCGTTCATGGAGGATGACGAGGGGCTGAAGGAACTGGGCGGACCTGCTTACCTCGCCCGCCTTGCCGGGGCCGCCATCAGCGCCTTTGCCGTGCGCGACTATGCCCAGATGATCTATGACCTCGCCGTGCGGCGCGACCTGATCCAGTTGGGCCGGGACATCAGCGCCAAGGCGGCCAAGGTCGATGTAGCCTCCGAACCCAAGGAACAGATCGTCGAGGCGGAACAGGCGCTTTACAAGCTGGCCGAGCAGGGCTCGTCCGAGGGTGGATTTCAGAGTTTTCTCAAGGCGGTCACCGATGCGGTGAACGTCGCCAATGCCGCCTACCAGCGGGAAGGCGGCCTTGCCGGTATTTCCACCGGGCTGATTGACATGGACAAGAAGCTGGGCGGCCTGCATCCGTCCGACCTGCTGATCCTTGCGGGGCGTCCGTCGATGGGGAAAACATCGCTCGCCACCAACATCGCCTTCAACATCGCCAAGGCCTACAAGAAGGGCCTCAAGCCCGACGGCGCCGAAGGGGCCATCGAAGGGGGCGTGGTCGGTTTTTATTCGCTGGAGATGAGCGCCGAGCAGTTGGCCGCCCGGATCCTGTCCGAAGCAGCCGAGGTGCCGTCAGAAAACATCCGGCGCGGCGACATGACCGAGGCCGAGTTCCGCCGCTTTGTCGACGCGGCCAAGCAGCTTGAGGCGTGCCCGCTCTTCATCGACGACACGCCCGCAATCCCGATTGCTCAGCTTGCGGCGCGCGCCCGGCGGCTGAAGCGGACGCATGGGCTGGATGTGCTGATCGTGGATTATCTGCAACTGGTGCGCGGCGGCGCCGACAACCGGGTGCAGGAGATTGCCGAGATTTCCATGGGCCTGAAGGCCATCGCTAAG
The DNA here is from genome assembly GCF_001969365.1 of Tateyamaria omphalii. Classification (NCBI taxonomy): domain Bacteria; kingdom Pseudomonadati; phylum Pseudomonadota; class Alphaproteobacteria; order Rhodobacterales; family Roseobacteraceae; genus Tateyamaria; species Tateyamaria omphalii. Next base: position 1,713,686 of record NZ_CP019312.1, read on the forward strand.
GAATTGAACATCCCCGTCGTCGCCCTGTCGCAGCTGTCGCGCCAGGTGGAAAGCCGCGAAGACAAGCGACCCCAGTTGTCGGACCTGCGGGAATCGGGCTCGATCGAGCAGGATGCGGACGTCGTCATGTTCGTGTTCCGCGAGGAATATTACAAGGAACGCGAGAAACCCGGCGATCATGATCTGGAGGCCATGGCGAAGTGGCAGGAAGAGATGGAGCGCCTGCATGGCCGCGCCGAGGTGATCATCGGCAAGCAGCGTCACGGCCCCATTGGTACGGTCGACCTGAGCTTTGAAGGGCGGTTCACACGCTTTGGCAACCTTATCCAGCCTTGGCAGCAGGGCGGTGGCGGCGAGACAGGGTTCTGATCCAAAGGACGCGTGCCGCGACGCCATTTTTTGAGGGGGCTCTGCCCCCGACTTCGGCGCCCCTGAGGTATTTTCAGCCAGAATAAGTGTCGAAACGGCTTTTGATTGGACAGAGTCGTCTGTGCAAGGCACGGTTGAACCATGCGCCTTTTCTTGCTCTTGCTGGCATGGCTCGCGACTGCGGTTCACGCCGAAGACCGTATCGAAGTTGACGTCGAGCTGTTTCTGGCCGTGGATGTCAGCCGCTCCATGCAGCCCTATGAGCTGGAAATCCAACGGCGCGGCTATGCGGCTGCGTTGAAGTCGCCCGAAGTGCAGGATGCCATCGCAGACGGATTTCTGGGACGCATCGCTGTCACTTACGTCGAATGGGCCGGTGCGTATCATCAGCGCGAGATTGTACCGTGGACGCTTCTGGCGACAGCTGAGGACTCGGCCGAGGTTGCGGCGCGGATCACCGCCCATTTCGATCAGGCCATGCGCCGCACGTCAATCTCGAGCGCATTGACCTACGCGGCAGAGAGTATCGAGACCAACGCATTCGACGGGTTGCGCCGGGTGATTGACGTGTCCGGCGACGGGCCGAACAATGTGGGCATCCCCGTCACCCGCGCCCGTGATGCAGTGCTGGCGCGCGGCATCACCATAAACGGCCTTCCCCTGATGACGCAGGACAACGGGATCATGGCGCGATGGAACATCGCTGATCTGGATGCCTATTACACCGCCTGCGTCATCGGCGGCGCAGGTGCCTTTGTCGTTCCAGTCACCGACTGGTCGGAGTTTGAAGATGCGGTGCGGCGCAAGCTGGTGCTTGAGATCGCCGGTCAACCGGCACGGCTGTGGCAGGCACAGGTCCGCTCAACCGCGCCCTATAATTGCCTGATCGGCGAGGAGATCTGGGAGCGGAACCGCGATATCTTTGCCCTGCCCTGAAGGCTGCGCGTTTTCCCCCTTCACCAATCCGCGCGGTCCTGCCAAACAGGCGCTCATGACGTCCGCGACCCTCTCTATCGACCTTGGCGCGCTTGTGCGCAACTGGCAGGCGCTTGATGCCATGAGCACGTGCGAGACCGGCGCCGTGGTCAAGGCCGATGGATACGGCCTGGGCGCGCCGGTCGTGGGCCGGGCGCTGTTGCGTGCGGGCGTGCGCAGTTTCTTTGTCGCCACGGCGGCCGAAGGCAACACGCTGCGCGACGCTATCGGCCAAGGGCCTGCCATCTATGTGTTTTCCGGACACATGACCGGTGACACCACGGCCATCGACAAGGCCGCGTTGACCCCGCTGTTGAACTCGGTCGACCAGATGCTGCGCCATGTGGAAGCGCTGCCCGGTGCCCCCTTCGGCATACAACTCGACAGCGGCATGAACCGGCTGGGCATGGAGCCTGGTGAATGGTCCGCCGTGCGCGACATCGCCTTGGCGCAGGGTCCTGCGATGATCATGTCGCACCTGGCCTGCGCGGACGAGCCGAGCCACCCGATGAATGCTCATCAATTGGCGGAGTTTCGCGCCATGACCGATGGGATGGACGTGCCCCGGTCTCTGGCCGCAACCGGAGGCACGATCCTGGGCCCGGAATATCACTTCGACATGACCCGCCCCGGTATCGGGCTTTATGGCGGTCTGCCCTTTGTGGATGCGGCGCCAGTGGTCACGCTGGACCTGCCTGTCATTCAGGTCCGGGACGTGATGCAGGGCGAGACTGTCGGCTATGGCAACACATGGATTGCCCCCCGCGATACGCGCGTCGCCACGGTGTCGGGCGGCTATGCCGACGGGCTGATCCGCGCGATGGGACCGAATGCGACGCTCTATGCAGGCGACGTGCCCTGCCCCGTCGTGGGCCGCGTGTCCATGGACCTGATCACCGCCGATGTCACGGATTTGGGCGGCGACCCGACCGAGTTGCAATTGCTGGGCCGCCATCAATCCGTGGACACGGTCGCAGAGGCGGCAGGCACCATCGGCTACGAAATCCTCACCTCGCTGGGCCAGCGCTATCACCGGACGCACGTCCAATGAGGCTGCTGGCCGGGATCGGGGCGATCACGCTTGGCTTTCTTGCCGCCATTGGGCGTGTGGCGATGTTTTTCGGCGCCACGGTCACGCATCTGGTGCGCCCGCCGTTTTACCTGCGCGAATTTGCGCTGGCGCTGCTCAATATCGGCTGGTTGTCGTTGCCTGTTGTGGGCCTGACCGCAATCTTCACCGGCGGTGCGCTGGCGCTTCAGATTTACGCCGGTGGTGCGCGTTTCAACGCCGAGGCCGTGGTGCCGCAGATCGTCGCCATCGGCATGGTGCGCGAGTTGGGGCCGGTGTTGGTCGGTCTGATGATTGCCGCGCGCGTCACCTCCTCCATCGCGGCAGAGATTGCGACGATGAAGGTGACCGAGCAGATTGATGCGCTTGTTACCCTGTCGACCCATCCGATGAAGTACCTGGCCGTGCCGCGCGTGCTGGCCGCCACGTTGGCCGTGCCGCTGCTGGTGGGTGTGGGGGACATCATTGGCATCTTTGGCGGCTATGCCGTGGCGACCGGCACATTGGGTTTCAACGCCGCTGCCTACATCCAGAACACGGTGGACTTCCTTGAGATACGCGATGTCGTGTCTTCGCTGGTCAAGGGTGCGGTCTTTGGCTGTCTGGCGGCCCTGATGGGCTGTTATTTCGGCATGAACTCCGGCCGTGGGGCGCAGGGCGTGGGCCGCGCCACCAAAGGGTCGGTCGAGGCGGCGGCAGTCCTGATCCTTGCGGCCAACTTCGTGCTGACGGGGGTGTTCTTTTCAATATGATAACGCTGTCGGACGTCCACAAATCCTTTGGCGACAACCACGTCCTCCGCGGCGTCGACCTGCATGTGCCGCGCGGCACCTCGACCGTGATCATCGGGGGCTCGGGCACGGGCAAGTCGATCTGCATCAAGACCGTGCTGGGCCTTGTCACGCCGGAGCGTGGTACGATTACCGTGGATGGGCAGGACGTGACGAAGACGGGCGACCGTGACGCGTTCCTGGCGCGCTTCGGTATGCTGTTTCAGGCGGCGGCCCTGTTTGACTCACTGCCTGTCTGGCAGAACGTCGCCTTTCGCCTGATGCGCGGCAGCCTGAAACGGCCCAGGGACGAGGCGCGTGAGATCGCCATTGAAAAACTGCGCCGCGTGGGACTGACCCCGGACGTGGCGGACCGCTTGCCCGCAGAGCTGTCGGGCGGGATGCAGAAGCGCGTGGGCCTCGCGCGCGCGATTGCCGCCGATCCCGAGATCATCTTTTTCGATGAGCCGACCACAGGCCTCGATCCGATCATGGCGGGTGTGATCAACGACCTGATCCGAGAGATCGTGACCGAGATGGGCGCGACCACGATGACGATCACTCATGACATGACGTCCGTGCGCACCATTGCGGACAACGTGGCAATGCTGCACGGGGGCAAGATCCGGTGGACGGGTCCGGTGGCCGACATCGACGCCGCCCATGATCCTTACGTTGATCAGTTCATCAACGGGCGGGCCGAGGGACCGATTGAAACCGTCCGCTAGGCGCGCGTTTCTAACTGCGCACTATATGCTATCTGGGACTGTATTGCTGCGCATTTGGAAACAATACATGTCCAGTCCGCGCATTTGCCAAGACGTTCAGACTGTATTTTCCGCAGCTTAGGGGTATGATCCCTGCGTAGTGTGTCTTCTGGGGGGAAGGCTGGTGAAGGAATTGGTTTTTGCCGCGCGCGTTTTTGCGGAAATGATGCGGCGTTTGGCGTTGATCCTGTTTGCAGGGCTGGCGCTGGTTTTGGTGGTTGCGACCGGGCTGGCCATCGCGGGGGTCTGGCCGTGGATTGATCTGCCGGTGATGTGGGATGGCGTGCATGTGGCACAGGCCGGGATGCTGACGCAGATCGGGCTGACGATCTTTGCTGTCTCCTTATGCTTCTTCCTGCCGACAAATGCGCGCATCTTGCAGCTTGAGAACTCGCATCGGCAGTTCAGCGTCGGGGTTGATGACATCACGCGGGCGTATCATGCCGCGCATCACGCAGATCGGGACGGGGTGTTCACCCTTGGCGATGCGTTCGAAAGCACGCGCGACAGGTTGGCCCATCTGCGCGATCATCCCGATCTGGGGACGCTCGAACCCGAGCTTCTCGAACTGGCGGCAAAGATGTCCCATATCAGCCGTGATCTGGCCGAGACCTATTCCACCGAAAAGGTCGAGCGGGCCCGCTCCTTCCTGACGCAGCGGCAGTTCGAGATCGCGCAATTCAACGACCGGCTGGAGCAGGCCAAGGCCATCCATGGCGAGTTTTCCACCTGGATCAACCGCCTTGATCTGGAAGAAAACGTGGCCCGCGCGCAGCTTGAACGGCTGCTGGACGAGATGGAGCGGCTGCTGCCCGAACTGAACCAGCCCGCCAAACCATCCAAGGTCACCCAACTGCCCATGCGCGTCGAATAGGGCTTGCCCGCCCCTGCCCCCGCTGGCAGACCGTCGCGCATGGCGAAATCCAACGTTACCTACTCCTGCTCAGCCTGCGGCGCATCCTTTTCCAAATGGTCGGGCCGCTGTGACGCGTGCGGTGAGTGGAACACGATTTCCGAAGACACCGGCCTGTCGGCAGGTCCGTCGAGCAAGGGCCTGGGCGCGCAACGCGGCAAGACGGTCGCGCTGACCGACCTGAGCACCGAAGAAGCACCGCCGCCGCGCACCGAAAGCAAGGTCGCAGAACTGGACCGTGTGCTGGGCGGCGGGCTGGTGCCTGCCTCCGCCATCCTTGTTGGGGGCGATCCGGGCATCGGGAAATCCACGCTTCTGCTGCAAGCCGCCGCACGCTTTGCCCGCAAGGGGCTGAAGACGATCTATGTCAGTGGTGAGGAAGCCAGCGCGCAGGTCCGCATGCGGGCCCAACGTCTCGGGCTGGCGGATGCGCCGGTGCAACTGGCCGCCGACACCAACCTGCGCAACATCCTGACCACGCTCGAAGCCGAGGCGCCCGGCCTTGCCATCATCGATTCGATCCAGACCATGTGGCTCGATACGGTGGACAGCGCGCCCGGTTCAGTCAGTCAGGTCCGGTCCGCTGCCCATGAGTTAACCACCTTTGCCAAGCGCAAGGGCATCAGCGTCATCCTGGTTGGCCACGTCACCAAGGAAGGCCAGATCGCCGGCCCCCGCGTGGTCGAACATATGGTCGACACGGTGCTTTACTTTGAAGGCGAGCGTGGTCACCAGTTCCGCATCCTGCGCGCGGTCAAGAACCGCTTTGGCCCCGCGGACGAGATTGGCGTGTTCGAAATGACGGGCAAGGGACTGGCCGAAGTCACCAACCCCTCGGCGCTGTTTCTGTCAGAGCGTGGCGAGCCGTCGCCCGGATCCGTCGTTTTCGCGGGCATCGAGGGCACCCGGCCGGTTCTGTGCGAGATGCAGGCGCTTGTCGCCCCCTCCCCCCATTCCCAGGCACGGCGCACGGTCGTGGGCTGGGACGGCGGGCGCCTCGCCATGATTTTGGCGGTGCTGGAAGCGCGGTGCGGCATCCCGTTTGCGGGCCTCGACGTCTATCTGAACGTCGCGGGCGGGATGAAGATCAGCGAACCCGCCGCCGACCTTGCTGTGGCTGCTGCACTTTTGTCAGCACGCGAGGACGCTGCATTGCCCGCCGATACAGTGGTTTTCGGCGAAATCAGCCTGTCCGGTGCGCTGCGGCCCGCGCCTCAGACGGAAAACAGGTTGAAAGAAGCCCAAAAACTTGGTTTTTCATCCGCCATTGCACCCAAGGGCGGCAAAGCCCAGGGCGCACCCGGAATGACGCTGAAGCGCTTCAGCGAGTTGACCGGATTTGTAGGTGACGTGTTCGGCGCAGGGTAAGCGCAAACGGGGCAGTATAAAGGGGCAGGACCATGGAAGGGTTCACCATCATTGACGGCGTTGTCGCCGTGGTCATCATCCTGTCGGCCCTTCTGGCCTATGGGCGCGGGTTCGTGCGCGAAGCCATGGCAATTGCCGGTTGGATCGCTGCGGCCATCCTGGCATTCCTGTTCGCCCCGCGGGTCGAACCGCTGATGCGCGAGATCCCCGTCGTCGGCGAATTCATCGCCGACAGTTGCGAGTTGAGCATCATCGGCGCCTTTGCCTTGGTTTTTGCCGTGGCCTTGATCGTCGTGTCGCTGTTCACCCCGCTCTTTTCGTCCTTGATCCAACGCTCCGCCCTTGGCGGTCTGGATCAGGGGCTTGGCTTTCTCTTTGGCGTGGCGCGCGGCATCCTGCTCGTGGCCATCGCGTTCTTTGTCTACGACACGGTCATTACCGGCCAAGAGTTCACCATCGTGGATGAAAGCCGCTCGGCCGCCGTGTTCGGCCGCTTCACCGGCCAGATCGAGGAACAGAACCCCGAAGAGGCGCTTGGCTGGATCACACGCCAATACGAAAGCCTTGTTGGTGTGTGCGGCGAATAAACGGGCCGTTCGATCAAAGAATCAGACATTTCGAAGGCGCGTCTGGCTCGGTCCATGCCCTATCGTGGTTAACTATCGGTAAATCGCGTCGCTCTCACGCGGAGAGTGGCTTGGCGGCGGCACCCACTGGTGACTGTGGCGAAACAGCGCCCGGCTTTGGCCGTGGTTGTGACCAAAAAGCGGCAGATTTGTGGAGCGTTCTGGTCCGCAGAACAAACACACATTTTCCTGACCCGGAGGACACACCATGTTTCTGAATCACGACACCGCCTTTGCCGACATCACACCCGTTGCCACGCGTCGCATCAGCGCCATGCTGACCGCGCACACGCTTCTGGAAACCGAAGCCGGATGGCGCACGGTTGACGCGTTGCAAGCAGGTGCCGCAGTGGCCACGCTTGACGGTGGTTTTGCCGAGATCACGGCGATCACCAAACCCGACCGCGCGGCCCCGCTTGTGCACATTCCCGGCGGTGTTTTGTCGGCCTGTTCCGATATCTCGCTGCCCGCCGACGCCCATGTCGCCCTGCACACACCGGCAGGCTGGAGCGACGCACCCGTCGTATCGATCCCCGTCAAGGCGCTGAGCGGCTGGCGCGGTGTGCGCCCCACCCTGTTCCACGGCCCTGATCTGGCCGAACTGCATTTCGAGCACGAAGAGATGATCTATGCCCAATCGGGCCTGCTCATCCACGCCGCCCCCAACACCGGTGACAGCTTTTTCCCACGCCTCGGCTATGGTGATGCCCGTGCAATGCTGGCCGCATCAGCTGGCAAAATGGGCCAACCCGACAGCGCCGCTGCGTAAAGCGTCGCAGTTTGTGATCCTTTCGTGACAGGGACACCCCGGCTTGGTACACCGCGCCCATACCCCATCCACGGATTCGGAGCTGCCTCTTGTCCGACCTCGCCGCGCCAGTGCAGATGCCGCCAGCCCACCCCTTTGACGATGACAAACTCAAGGAAGAGTGCGGGATTTTCGGGGTCCTCGGGACCAAGGATGCGGCCAACTTCGTGGCCCTGGGCTTGCACGCCCTGCAACACCGGGGGCAAGAGGCGGGCGGGATCGTCGCCCACCACCCGGACCACGGCTTCAATTCGGCCCGGCGCTTCGGCTATGTGCGCGACACCTTCACCAGCCAGGATGTGATGGAGACGCTGCCGGGTTCGCTCGCCATCGGCCACGTGCGCTACTCCACCGCCGGGTCCAAAGGGCAGACCGCGATCCGCGACGTACAACCCTTCTTTGGCGAGTTTGCCATGGGGGGTGCGGCCATCGCCCATAACGGCAACATCACCAATGCCGACGCCCTTCGGCGCGAGCTGATCGAGCGCGGCTCGATCTTCCAGTCGTCCTCGGACAGCGAATGCATCATCCACCTGATGGCCCGGTCCCTGCAACGCAACATCCCCGAAAGGATGGAGGATGCGCTGCGCCGGGTCGAAGGTGCCTTTTCCGTCGTCGCCATGACCCGCACCAAGCTGATCGGCGTGCGCGACGCACTGGGTGTGCGCCCGCTGGTGCTGGGCAAGCTCGACACCGGCTATGTGCTGAGTTCGGAGACGTGCGCGCTCGACATCATCGGCGCTGAATTCGTGCGCGAGATCGAAGCGGGCGAAATGGTGGTCATCACCGACCAGGGCGTGGACAGCCGCTTCCCCTTCCGCCCGCAAAAGTCCCGCTTCTGCATCTTCGAACATGTCTATTTCAGCCGCCCCGACAGCATCCTCGGGGGCCGCTCAGTCTATGAAACCCGTGAGAATATCGGACGTGAACTGGCCAAGGAAGCGCCGGTGGACGCCGACCTCGTCTGCCCGGTGCCCGACAGCGGCACGCCTGCTGCCATCGGCTATTCGCTGGAATCCGGCATCCCCTACGCCATGGGCATCATCCGCAACCAGTATATGGGCCGCACCTTCATCGAACCGACCGAACAGATCCGCAACATGGGCGTGCGCCTGAAGCTGAACGTGAACCGCGCCCTGATCCGTGACAAGCGCGTGATCCTGGTGGATGACAGCGTGGTGCGCGGCACGACCTCGCGCAAGATCAAGGAGATGATCCTCGATGCAGGTGCTGCGGAAGTGCATTTCCGCATCGCCTCGCCCCCGACAGCCTGGCCCTGTTTCTACGGCGTCGACACACCGCAGCGCGAAAAGCTGCTGGCCGCGACGATGAGCGAGGAGGAGATGCGCGAGCATCTGGGTGTGGACAGCCTCAAGTTCATCTCGCTCGACGGTCTTTACCGCGCCGTGGGCGAGGGCAACGGACGCGATGCCTCCAGCCCGCAATATTGCGACGCCTGTTTCTCCGGCGAATACCCGGTCGAGCCTGCCGACATGATCGAAAAGGGTTTCGAGATGAAGGCGGCAGAATAGCAACCTCCTGCCACATCCTGACACGGACCTGGTCCAAGGTGAGGCCATGGACATGTTGCCCTCTGATATCCTCACCCGCGTCGAAAGCTGGCCGCAGTCCGCCCAGAGCCACTTTCTGCGCACCCGAACACTGGTGCACGATGTCGCGACATCCGAAGACGTCGGACCGCTCGACGAAAGCCTGAAATGGGGCCAGCCGTCGTGGCGGCCCAAGCGGGCACGCACCGGATCCACGCTGCGACTGGATTGGTCCCCGGCCACCCCGGACCGATTGCTGGCCTTTGTCGACTGCAAGACGGATCTGGCTGCGCAGATGGACCATCGCTTTCCCGGGCAGTTCCACAATGACGGACGACGCGCGCTTGGGTTCGATACCACGCACCCGCTGGACAAAGATGCGGTTTGGCAGCTGGCGCGTCTGACACTGACCTATCACAGGTCGAAACGGGGACGCTGATCAGCACGGCACCGCTGCTTTCCCAAACGTCAATGGGCAAAGGCCTGCGCATCCCTTTCGCACCCCGTTCACCCCTGCACGACCCCATGATAGCGGCGCCCTTCGAAAGGAGGGCAGGACCCTATCATGAGCGAAGAAACCAACGACATCACAGCCGACCTCGCGACCCAACGCGGGGCACTGCCCCTGCACAATATGCAACTGCTGGGCATCGCGGGGGCTGACAACAATCGCCGGGCACTGCTGCGCACGGCAGGTGGCCAAACCCGCACGGTTCAGGTCGGCGACAGCCTGCGCCAGGGCACCGTCATTGCCATTGGCGAAGATCGGATCGTCTTGAACGGCGGCATGGGCCAACGCACGCTCACCCTGCCCGACCTGGCAGAGAGCGCCGCTTGACGGTGGCGCCCGCGCAAGGCAAGAGCGGGCCATGACACAAACAGCCCTCATCACAGGCGCGTCGCGCGGCCTCGGGGCCGCCATGGCACTGGCGCTCGCCCCCACCCACCACATCGTGGCCGTGGCCAAGACCACGGGCGCGCTGGAAGAGTTGGACGACCGGATCAAGGCGGCGGGGGGTGCTGCGACGCTCGCCCCGATGGACATCGCCAACGACGCTGCCATGCAGACCCTGTGCCGCGGCATTCACGACCGGTGGGGCAGTGTGGATATGTGGGTGCACTGTGCGGTTCACGCCGCACCCCTGGCCCCCGCCAACATGATCGGCACCAAGGACATGGCCAAATCCATCGCGGGCAATATGGCCGCAACCGCCACGCTGATCACCTATATCGCGCCGCTTCTGGGCGAAAAGGGCCAGGCCCTGTTCTTTGACGATCCCGTCAGCGGACAGGCATTTCACGGCGCATATGGCGCGACAAAGGCTGCTCAAATTGCACTCGCGCGCAGCTGGCAGGCCGAAACCGCCAAGACGGGCCCAAAGGTCCACATCGCAACGCCAAACCCGATGCCCACCGCGACGCGCGCGCGCTTTCACCCGGGCGAAGACCGCAGCGCCTTGAGTGATCCCGCGGCAGAAGCGGCGCGCATCCTGTCCGAACTGCGCGCTTGATCGGCGGCCGCCGTCATGGCCCAATGCGGACATGCTGAGCCGCCTCATCCCCTTTGACCGCCCGCGCCCACCCGCGCGCGGTGGCGCATTGCAAACCATCTACGATGCCGCCGCAACCGGATGGCAGGACGGCATTTCAAAACTGGGGTTTCTGGCGGCCTATGCCGATCTGATGCAAGCCGCACATGCGCCACCCTCCCAGCCGCGCGTGCTTGACGTTGGGACCGGCACCGGCGCGTTTGCCGGTGCATGGGTGGATGCGCACGGCACACCCGCGTGTTTGACGCTGACGGATATCTCTCCGGCCATGCTCGACACGGCATCCGCGCGCTTGCCACAGGCGAGGACCATTGTCGCCTCGGTGGGCAAGACGCCCGACGACCTGCCCCCGCAGGACGTTGTGCTGTGCGCCCATGTGATTGAGCATCTGGATGATCCAAACGCGTCCCTGACCTGGCTCTTTGAGCGGGTGGCGCCGGGCGGGATACTCATCCTCGCCCTGTCGCGCCCGCATTGGTGCACGGCCCTGGTGCGGTGGCGTTGGGGCAATGCGGCCTACACGCCCGAACACGCGCGGACCATGCTCGCGGTCGCAGGGTTCACAGACATCGCGCTGCACCCCTTTACCCATGGCCCGCCCTCGCGTGTGTCGCACGGCTACATTGCACGACGCCCCTGACGGACCACCCCACTGCGGCCTTTCCGCGACGATCCCCATGCTCTGTTTCAAAAAACTCCGCGCGGCGCGCTCGCGCAGTTGCCCAATGCGGCGCGGCCCCATAGTAAGGCTCAAAGGGGCCTCACATGCGCATTCTCATCACAAATGACGACGGTATCTCGGCCCCGGGGCTTGCGGTGCTGGAACGGATCGCAGCCGAAGTGGCAGGGCCGGACGGGCATATCACCACGGTAGCACCCGCGTTCGAGCAATCAGGCGTGGCCCACTGCATCAACTACGCCCGTCCCTTCATGTTCCAGCAGATCGGCCCCAACCGCTTCACGGTCGAAGGGTCACCAGCGGACTGCGTGCTGGCAGGCCTGCACCAGGTGCTCGACGGACAGCCCGACCTGATCCTGTCGGGGGTCAACCGGGGCAACAACTCCGCCGAAAACGCGCTCTACTCCGGCACCCTTGGTGCGGCCATCGAAGGGGCGCTGCAAGGCGTGCTCTCCATCGCGCTGTCGCAGTATTTCGGGCCGGAGAACCGCGCGCTCGACGACCCGTTCGAGGCCTCCGCCGCCCACTGCAAGGACCTGATTGAGCGGATTGTCGCCGCCACCCCGCAGGTGCAGCCGGGCTACCAGCTCTTTTACAACGTGAATATCCCCCCAGTGGCTGCCGCGTCCGTCAAGGGCACGCGGATCGTCCCCCAAGGGCTGCGCCCCGGCGTCGGCTTTCACACCGAACAGACGCAATCGCCGAACGGGCGCAACTTTCTTTGGATCCGGGGCGGCGACCAGCAGGTGCCCACAGCACCCGGCACGGACGCGGCGGTGAACCTCGATGGTTATATCTCGGTCACGCCCATGCGCGCGGACCTCACGGCGCATGACATGCTGGACCATCTTGGACCCATCGCCACATGACCGACGACGATCTCGCCACGCGCAAGATGCAGTTCCTGTATGCCCTGCGGTCCAAGGGCGTGACGGACAAGCGCGTGCTGGGCGCGATGGAAGAGATTGACCGCGGCCCCTTTGTCCGTGGGCTTTTTGCCGAACGCGCCTACGAGGATATGCCGCTGCCGATCGCCTGCGGGCAGACGATCAGCCAGCCGTCGGTGGTGGGGCTGATGACGCAGGCACTGCAAATCACCCCACGGGACAAGGTGCTCGAGATCGGGACCGGCTCGGGGTACCAGGCCGCCATCCTCGCCAAGCTGGCGCGCCGGGTCTACACCATCGACCGGCACCGGCGGCTCGTGCGCGAGGCGCGCGATATCTTTGACGAACTGAACCTGCACACGATCACGGCCATCACCGGCGACGGCTCGCACGGGTTGGAGGATCAGGCGCCCTTTGACCGCATCCTTGTGACCGCCGCCGCCGAGGACCCGCCGGGCCCTCTGCTTGCCCAACTCAAGGAGGGCGGCATCATGGTCCTGCCCGTCGGCCAATCCGACGCAGTGCAAAGCCTGATCCGCGTGCACAAGACAGCAAACGGCCTCGAATATGACGAATTGCGCGATGTGCGCTTTGTTCCTTTGCTCGAGGGCTTGGGCAAAGACTGAAACTGGTGTAAAATAACGCTGAACCGACAAGGCCCCCACCCACGAGGGGTCCGGCAGAGGACGACGCAGATGATCCCGACAAAACAGCGCCGCCGTGCGCCCCTGATGATGGCAACATGTGGCTTGCTGGTGCTCGCCGCCTGTGACGAGCCGCTTGATTTCGACCTGCGCGGCCTGGGCGGCGGGTTTTCAACCGCACCCGCGGTGCAGAACGTGACGGCGGATCGCCCGCAACCGGATGATCGGGGCGTGATCTCCTATCCCAACTACCAGGTCGCGGTGGCCGAGCGGGGTGATACGCTGGCGGACGTCGCCGCGCGCGTCGGTCTGACGCCAGAGGAACTGGCCCGCTTCAACGGTGTCGGCGCGGACGTCCCCCTGCGCGCGGGCGAAGTTGTCGCCCTGCCCCGCCGTGTGTCCGAACCCTCCCCCGCCACGGGCGCCATCGGCACCGGCCCCATTCAGCCGGGCGCTGTGGACGTCACAACGCTGGCGGGCAACGCCATCGACAACGCGGCGCCCACGCCGGTGGCCCAGTCCCCCGGCACGACCCAGCCACAAACCGGCCAGGAACCCGTCCGGCACAAGGTCGAACGGGGCGAGACGGCCTTTACCATCGCGCGGCTCTACCAGGTGCCGGTCAAGTCGCTGGCTGAATGGAACGGCCTCGGCGCGGACTTTGCCATACGCGAAGGTCAGTTCCTGCTGATCCCCGTGGCGCGCGCCGCAGCGCCAAGCCGGGTTGACGATAGCAGCACAACAGCACCCGGCAGCGGCACACCCACGCCGCTGCCCCCCAGCGCGGCCCAGCCGCTGCCCGAGGACGACACGGCGACCACGCCAGAGGCGACGCCGGACCCTGCAAAACCGGTGGCCGATGTCGGCCAGCCCACCAATGCGGCCCGCCCCTCGGACATGGCACTGCCGCTTCAGGGAACCATCATCCGCGACTACGCCAAGGGTCGGAATGAAGGCATCGACATCCAGGCCGCACCCGGCAGCGCCGTCAGCGCCGCCGCCGACGGAACCGTCGCCGCCATCACCCAAAGCGCCGAAGGCGTTCCGATCATCGTGGTCCGTCACCCCGACAACCTGCTGACGGTCTATGCCAATGTCGCGGACGTGACGGTGGCAAAGGGCGACAGCGTCTCGCGCGGGCAATCCATTGCAAAGCTGCGCGACACCGCCGACACCGCATACTTGCATTTCGAGGTGCGCGACGGGTTCGACAGCGTGAACCCCAACCCGTTCTTCGAGTAAGACCATCCACCCTCACCGCGGCGACATCCAGAGCCGCGCGTGCGGCGCCACAATTGCCGCATGTTTGCCTTAATTTTGCCTAAATTCGGCGGAAATCGCCGCAAGATTGCCACGTTTCAGATTCAGAAACAGTCCAACACACTGACTTGGATTGGTTCGAAAATATGCCCGTTTTCTATGGCTACAGCGCACTACTTGGCACTCAGACAACGGTCAACGGCAGCGCGAACAACTATGCTTTCGCCCCGTCGGGCACCTGGCGCTACACGGGCGAAACAACCTATTTCGTCGTGAACGAAAACGACGGCGCGACCAATTTCAACGGCGACGGCGCCAACAACGAAACGGTGCAGACCCAGGAACGCATCGGCCAGATCGGCGAACAGACCGTCACCATCGACGGGACCGACCGGCAGCTGATCTGGGACTACACCTTTACCGTCACCGACGGCACCACCACCTGGCAGGTGGCCGTCATCGACGTTGACCTGAACAACGACAACGATCTGAACGACGGCGCCGATGCCTCCGCCACGGACGAGGACGGGTATTTCCTGGTCTTCCCGGATGGGTTCCCCCCTGCCGACACCGATCTGACCATCGGCGGCATCACCGACAACGGAGAGCTGGTGCCCCACACCAGCCTCGGCGGCACGGTTGTGTGCTTTGCCTCCGGCATGCTGATCGACACGCCCCAAGGCCCTCGCGCCATCGAAACGCTGGAGGCCGGCGATCTGGTGCTGACGGCCGATACCGGTCCACAACCGATCCAGTGGACGGGGCATACCACCGTTGTCGCGATGGACGACCTCGCCCCCATCGTCATCACGGCAGGCACCCTCGGCAACGAAGCCGATCTGGTCGTGTCGCCGCAGCACGCGATCCTGCTCAGCGATTGGCGTGCGGAGATTCTGTTCGGTCAGGAAGAGGTCCTGATCCGCGCCAAGGACCTGCTGTGCATGGACGGTGTATACCGCAAGAGCGGCGGGCGCGTGACTTACCATCACATCTTGCTCGACACCCACAACGTCGTGCGGTCCCACGGCATCTGGAGCGAAACGCTCTACCCCGGATCGGTGGCCATGGGTGCAGTCGGCGACGCCGCGCGGGACGAGATTGCCCGCCTCTTTCCCGATCTGAACGGATACGGGCCCATGTGCGCGCTCTGCCTCAAAGGGTACGAGGCGCAGCTGCTGGCGGCCTAGAGCGCGACGCCGCGACGCCCCGCCAGATCACAGAAATATTGCCACGCCACCCGGCCTGACCGCGACCCGCGCGTGGCCTGCCATTCAATGGCCTCGGCCCACAGCGTGTCGTCGTCGATCTCGACACCATAGGCCGCGCAATAGCCCCGGATCATGGCAAGATACTGATCCTGATCGCAGGCATGAAAGCCCAGCCACAGGCCGAACCGGTCCGACAGGCTCACCTTTTCCTCGACCGCCTCGGACGGGTTGATGGCACTGCCCCGCTCGTTCTCGATCATATCGCGCGGCATCAGGTGGCGGCGATTCGACGTGGCGTACAGGATCACATTGTCCGGTCGCCCCTCGATCCCGCCATCGAGCACCGCCTTGAGCGATTTGTAGTGCTGATCATCGTGGCTGAAACTCAGATCGTCGCAGAACAGGATGAACCGCGCATCCGGCGCCTGACGCAGCACCGCCAGCAAGCGGCCAACCGATGGCAAGTCCTCGCGGTGCAGCTCGACGATCTTCAGCGCCTTGTGCTCTACCTCAAGTGCGCCATGTATCGCCTTGACCAGACTGGATTTCCCCATGCCCCGCGCACCCCAAAGCAGCGCGTTGTTCGCAGGCAAGCCTTGGGCAAACTGCCGCGTGTTGGCCAGCAGCGTATCGCGCGACCGGTCCACGCCCAGCAACAAATCCAGCGGCACACGGGCAACCTGCGCCACAGGCTCCAACCGGTCCGGCCCGGTCTGCCAGACAAAGGCTGAGGCGGCGGCAAAATCCGGTGCCTC
Source organism: Tateyamaria omphalii (assembly GCF_001969365.1). NCBI lineage: Bacteria > Pseudomonadati > Pseudomonadota > Alphaproteobacteria > Rhodobacterales > Roseobacteraceae > Tateyamaria > Tateyamaria omphalii. The sequence continues at coordinate 1,729,884 of NZ_CP019312.1, forward strand.
CAGCGGCGCGGGCGCCATACGCTCCAGCGCCGCCGCAATGCGGTCCATGGGGTCGTCTATCACTTGGCGTCACCCTCGGGCAGGTCGCCAAGGTCATCCTCGTCGTCATAGTAGCCTTCGGCGCGCAGCTTGGCCTCGCGCTTGTTTTCCACACGGCGCACCAGCCAGATCGACACCTCGTAGAGCCCGTAAACCACGGTAAACAGAATCAGCTGCGTGATGACATCGGGCGGCGTCACCACGGCAGCCAGCACCAGAATGCCCACCATCGCGTATTTGCGCACATTGCCAAGCCCCTCGGCACTCACCAGCCCGGCCTTGCCCATCAGGGTCAGCAGCACGGGAAGCTGAAAGCACAGGCCAAAGGCCATGATAAATTTCAGAGTGATATCAAGGCTTTCGTTCACCTTGCCAAAGAAGGTGATCGTCGGCGCATCGCTGGGGGCGACATCAGGCGTGATCACTGCCCCGTCCGGCAACGTATTGGCATCGCCAAACACAATCGCCAACACCGACGACACGTCGGCGAAGCCCAGGAAAAACGCCATGGCCAGCGGCGTCACCACAAACTGCGCAAAGCTCGCGCCCAGCAAAAACATCACCGGCGACGCGACCAGAAACGGCAGAAACGCGTTCTTTTCTTGCTTGTAAAGGCCGGGCGCCACGAACCGCCACATCTGGAACCCGATCACCGGGAACGCCAGGGCAAACCCGAACACCATCGAGATGCGGAAGAGCGTGAACAGATATTCCTGCGGGCTGGTGTATTGCAGCGTGGGCGACGGATCACCCAGATCGCGCAGCGTGTCGACGATGGGCTCCATCAGGAAGTTCAGCACGTGAACGGCAATGAACTCGCCCTGAATGGGGATAAAGAACACGGTGATCGCGATGATGAACGCAATCACCGACCGGATCAGCCGCGTGCGCAGCTCGGCCAGGTGTTCGATCAGCGGTGCCGTGCTGTCGTCAAGGTCGTCTGTCTGGCTCATCTAGCTCTCTTTCGGCGCCGCAGGGGCCTGGGCTTCCAATTCTTCGGCCCGTGCCAGCGCATCCGCGGCCTCCTTGGCCTTGCGCTCGGCCTGCGCACGCGCGGTCGCCGCTTGGATTTTGCGCGCATTTTCAGCGCGTTCCGCTTTCTCGGCGACCAACTTGCCTGTCTCGCTCTCGGGATCGACATTGGTCAACGATGACGTCATGTCTTTGGTGGCATCCTTCACCCCGTCCATCGCGCTTTTGACCGGGTTGGTGGCCGTGTTGATGGTGCGCTGGATGTCCTTGACGCCCGCCTCATCCGCCGCCTGGTTCATGGCCGTCGAAAACTCGCGCGCCATGCCGCGGGCCTTGCCCACGAAACGGCCCACATTGCGGAACACAACGGGCAACTCCTTGGGGCCAATGACGATCAGCGCCACGATCCCGATGATCAGCAGCTCGGCCAGGCCAAGGTCAAACATGGTTTACACCTTGTCTTTGTCGGCCTCGGGCGTCACGTCCTTGGCCTCGTCTGCCTTGGCCGCTTCCAGCTCGTCCTTGCCCTCGTTGATGCCCTTCTTGAAGCTGGTGATGCCCTTGCCGACCTCACCCATCAGGCTCGAAATCTTGCCGCGCCCAAACAGCACCAGCACCACAACAGCGATCAGCAGCAGGCCCGGAAGTCCGATATTTCCAATTCCCATTGGTCTCTCCCATGTCTCTGGCGACGGAGTGCCGCCTGTCGCTATCCGTTCTATGACCGTGCTGCGGCTGCGAAAAGGGCGCGGAAGCCCATCGCGATCACGAGGCCGGTACTTTTTCGGAAAAATTCCAATGGCACGCATCCAACTGACAGGTTAATGTCAGTTGATCCTTGCAATACCCACCCCATCGCAACCCGATGGAGATTGAAACCAATGACCACAACCGCCGAAATCGTCACCTTCCGCTTGCTGCCCGGCGCAGACGCCACAGCCTTCGCCAAGGCCGCCGCCGACATGGAACCGTTCCTTCAAGAGACAGGCGGCATGATCTGCCGCCACTTGAGCGTGGACGAGGATGGGCTCTGGACCGACCACATCCTGTGGACCTCGCCGGAGGCAGCAAAAAAGGCGGCCGCATCGGTCATGGAGCACCCCGCCGCACAGCCCTGCATGGCGATGATCGACGGGCCCAGCGCGCAGATGCGCCACGCCCAGGTCCATCTCCAACAGGAGTAACATGCGCCGCACCGACCGCCTTTTCGACATCATCCAGATCCTGCGCGACGGCAAGCTGCACAAAGCGCAGGACATTGCGGAGACGTGCGAGGTGTCGGTGCGCACCATCTACCGGGACATGGACACGCTGGTGGCCTCCGGCGTGCCCGTGCAGGGCGAGCGCGGCGTGGGATACATGATCACCGAAGCGATCAGCTTACCGCCCCTCACCCTCACGACCGAGGAACTGGAGGCGCTCAACCTCGGCATGGCCATCGTGGCCGAGGCAGCAGACGACACGCTCAAATCCGCCGCCCGCACGCTGGCAGACAAGATCGACGCTGTCCTGCCCGAACGCACCGTGGCCGAGGCGGACAAGTGGAAATTCGCGGTCTACCCCTTTGCCGACGCGGTGCGCGGCTTTGCCCAGATGCCCACCCTGCGCGCCGCAATCCGGGCCAGGCAAAAGCTGCACCTCACCTACCATTCCAAGGGCGACCGAATCACCACCCGCACCATCCGCCCCCTGCATATGGAATACTGGGGCCGCGTCTGGACGCTCACCTCGTGGTGCGAGTTGCGCAACGACTTCCGCGTCTTCCGCGTCGACCTGATCCAAAGCGCCGAGGCGCTGCCGGAAATGTTCGTGGACGAACCTGGCAAGCGGCTGTCGGACTACCATCCTAACCTTTGACCTCACGTAAGGAACCACCCGGTTCACAAAGCCGTCAGGCGGGATAGCCCCGGTCTCAACCGCCTGCTAGCCCTTCGAAAACCCGAACCGAAAGGCCCGCCATGACCCCTGCCGCCTTGATCGCCTTGTTTGTCGTTTTGATCGGGGCAAGCGTGCTCGCAGCCCCCCGCCGCGCCACGATCGAAGGGTTCTATGCCGGCCACATCGCCGGGCAGTCCCCGGGGCTCTGGGTGCTGGTGCTCAGCCAGGTCACCACCTGGATCTTCGCCCGCTCGCTTATGAACGCCGCCATCCTCGGCTATTTCTACGGCATCGCGGGCACGCTGGCCTACGCCGCGTACTATGGCAGCTTCCTCACTGGCGGTTTCATCGTGGCCCGCCTCCGGGCGCAGGGGGCAGGCTCGGTGCAGGACTGGCTGTCGGACCGCTTCGGCAGCACAGGCACCACCGCCTACAACCTCGTCATCGCCCTGCGCCTCTTGTCAGAGGTCTTCGCCAACCTCCTCGTCGTCGGCCTGATCGCCAGCGCCGTGATCGAGGGCAGCGGCACCACAGCCATCCTGATCGTCGCCGTCGTCGGCCTTGCCTATTCCGCATGGGGCGGGCTCAGCGCTGCGCTGCGCACCGACGTCGTACAAATGCTGGTCTTCCTTGTCGTGTTCGGCGTCGCCTTCGTCTTCCTGATCCTCAGCCCCGGCTTTTCACTCGCCGCCGTCCTGACCGCCCCCGGCACGTCAGGCGCATGGAACGGCTGGGTCCTGCTGGCGGTCGCAGCACTTCAGGTCTTCTCCTACCCCGCCCACGACCCGGTCATGATGGACCGCGGTTTCATCGCGGACCAGGACACAACCCGCCGCTCCTTCCTGCATGCCTTCTGGCTGTCGGTCCTCTGCATCATCGGCTTCGGCTTCTTCGGCATCCAGGCCAGCCTGATCGGCGCCGCATATGAGGGCGAGCTGATCACCACATGGGCGGGCATGTTCCCGCCCTGGGTCTTTGCCCTCCTGATGCTGTCGCTGCTTGTCTCGGCCCTCTCGACGCTCGATTCCGCCCTCTCCTCCTCCGCCCGGCTGGTGGTCGAGGAACTGAGGCTCGCCCCCCGCACGCTCACCGGCGGACGCATCGTGATGCTGGCCTTCATGGTCCTCGGAACGGCGCTGACGCTCTGGGGCAACGCAACACTTTTCGACGCCGTCGCGGTTAGCGGCACGGCGTCGATGTTCCTCGCCCCCGTCCTGATCGTCGGTCTGGTCATGGGGCGGCGCATCCCGACATGGTCCTACCTCGTGGCCTTCGCCGCCGCCATGCTCGGCGCGACCGCCTATTTCGGGCGCGCATGGCCCATCTTCGCGTCCATCCTCCCCGAGGGGCACAAATAAGAACAGTTCCTGATCATCTGCGTGTTCGTTCTTGTCGCAGGCTTCTCTGCGGTGCTTGCGGGCGCGCGCCGGGCCTGATACCTCCCGACTGTTTTGATCGGGAATGGGGATGCCGTGACAGCGCCTCGGCTGGAAATTCGCAACCTTGTGCGCAGCTTTGGCGGCCGGCGTGTGGTGGATGGGGTCAGCCTGTCGATCCAACCGGGCCAGGTGACGTGCCTTCTGGGCCCCTCGGGCTGCGGCAAGTCGACGACATTGCGCATCATCGCCGGGGTCGAAATGCAGGATTCCGGCGAAATCCACGTGGACGGATCGCTGATCTGCGACACCCGCTTCCGCGTCCCCCCCGAACGGCGCGAGATCGGGCTGATGTTCCAGGACTTCGCCCTCTTTCCGCACCTGAGTGTCGAGGGCAACGTCGCCTATGGCCTCTCCGGCAACCGCGATGAAAAACGCGCCCGGGTCGAAGAGATGCTGGACCGCGTGCGCATGTCCCGCTTCATCGACATGTTTCCGCACCAGCTGTCGGGCGGCGAACAGCAACGCATCGCGCTGGCCCGCGCGCTCGCCCCCCGCCCCCGCATCATGCTGATGGACGAGCCGTTCTCGGGCCTCGACAACCGCCTGCGCGACGGTATCCGGGACGAGACGCTGGCCATCCTCAAGGAAGAAGACACCGGCGTCCTGCTTGTCACCCACGAGCCCGAAGAAGCGATGCGCATGGCCGACGAAATCGCGCTGATGCGGAACGGCAGGATCGTGCAGCAAGGCGCGCCCTACAACGTCTACACACGGCCCGTCGATCGCGCCTCGGTCGCGTTCTTCTCGGATGCCAACCGCTTCGGCGCCGTGGTCGATGGCGCGCTCGCCGTCACCCCCTTCGGCCCCTTCCTCGCCCCCGGCGTCGCCGATGGCACCCTCGTTGACATCGTGTTCCGCCCCCAGCACGTCAAAATCGACTTTGACCGCGCAGGCGTCGGCCCCGCCCCCACCGCCATCGAAGGCACCGCCGCGCGGGCGCAAGTGATCCGCGCGCGCTTCATGGGCAATGAAAGCCTCGTGGAATTCCGGCTCGATGACAGCGGCGCGCTCATCAAATCCACCGTGCCCGGCGTCTTCCTGCCGCAACCGCAAACGGTGATGTGGCTGCGCGTGCGCCGCGACAAATGCTATGTATTCCCCAGACAGGAGGTCGCGGAATGAGCGGACCGATGATCGTTGAATTTGGCCTCGGCACCTCCCTGCGCCGCGGCAGCTACACCGAGGCGGCGGCGCGCGCCGTGCGCGCCGCCCTCTGGCGCAACTCCATCAACCTCGCCGAATATATGGGCGTCGGCAAAGAGGACATGGTGATCGACGTCCATATCGGCTGCGCCCGTCCCGACCGCGTGGACACCTCCGTGCTGGCCGAGGTGTTCCCCTACGGCAAAACATCCTTCACGGTCAGCGAAGGGGGCCTTGACGTCGCCCGCCCCGAAGGCACCGGCAACCCGACAGTGATGGCGCAGGCCGCCCTGATCGTCTCGGTCGAGGTGCCGCATGCCTGAACAACGGCTCATCATCGAAATGGCGCAAGGCGTGGACCTGCACGGGCGCGACGACACAAAGGCTGCACGCCGCGCGGTCGAACAGGCGCTGCAAGGCGCCTCGTTGCCGATCTTCGGCACGCTGGATGTGGACCGCAACGCCATGCGGATCGTCGTGCACATCGCCACACCGCGCCCCGAAACGGTGGACACGGATGCGATTGCGGCCCTCCTGCCCTACGGCCAGGTTGAGGTCATCGCAGAAAAAGGCGGGCTCGACGTGCCGGTCGCTGGCGACGTGGCGGTGATGGCCGTCGCGGCACTCGAAGTCTTCCTCCCCACGCGCACGGACTAACGGGTCGGTGGGTGGGCGCCTTTTGTGCGCCAGCGCAAAACAGAGCACCCGCCGACCTCACACAATCTCGAACGACGCCTCCGCCCGCTCCACCCCGTTCACCTGCACGACCAGCCCATGCGCGCCGGGATGCAGCTCGAACGTGGTCGCATCGGCCTTCAGCTTGTGCACCTTTTTCAGCACCAGCGGCTTGCCCGCCTTCACCTCCGCCACTTTCAACTTGAACACCTTCTCCCCGCTCTTCCCGCCCGGACGCGCAAAGCGGATGCGGTAATCCACCAGAACCGGCAGCGTCTCCGCAGCCTCCAACGTCACCGAAAACTCCAGCGCGTCGCCCAAGGCCACCTGCGGTGTCGATACGTCCAGTGACACATCCACATCCGCATCCCCGCGATAGCCCAGCATCGCCATCGCGCCGGGGTGCCCGTCCTTGACCAAGGTGCGCAAGGCATGGCGCTGCATCCACGCCCGCTCCTTCGCGTGCTGCGTCCCATCCGCCTCCCAAGCCGCCAGTCGGCCCAACACAGCCTCCGGGTCCGTCTTCGCCACGTCATTGAGATGATTGGCCACCGACCGCGTCACAAAGCGCGTCCCGTCCGCCTGCAAGCGGTCCAGCAGGGGCAAGGTCTGGTCCAGGGTCAGCTCCACCTTCCGTGCCCAGGGCAGCTTGGGCCGCGTGCCCTCACTCACCAGGCGGCGCACATGATAATTCTCGTCCCCGGCCCACGCCTCCAGCCGCGCCAACGTCTCGACGGGCCAGCGGTTCAGAAACGCGCGAATATAGAACTCCATCGAAAACCGCTGCGTCGCTTCATAAAGCAGATCCAAAGCCCGATCCCGATGGTTCTCAAGCCCACGCCGCACGGCCAGCACACCGGGCACGGCATGGATAAACCGGCCGAAATCATCATCGCGCAAGGACGGATCCAACCGCTGAGGCATCGCCGCCTCCAGCTGGTCTGCCATTGTCGGAAAGTCCGTGGCCAAATACGGCTCCAGACAATCGGCAAACCAGTCCAGACAGTCCATCAACGACCGGGCGGCAATGCCCGACAGGGCCGCGGCATGAAAGGCATCGCGGTCAAACCCCGCAACACCCGCCGCAAACTCATCGGCCAGTTCACCCAAGGACTCCGCGTTGAAAAGCTGATCCTTCAACGAAAACGTTGGCGGTGCCTTGGCCATCTTGCCATTCCCCAATCCAAAGTTGTTGGTCTACGCATCCCCAATGCACCGCCCGGCTGCCAACTTTTGTCAGTAGAAACTGCCAGCGCGTCGCGACCTATATGGTCGCCACCGTCGCGCCCCCATCCAGCAGCAGGTTCTGCCCCACAATAAACCCGGCATGCTGAGAGCACAGGAACGCGCAGGCCGCGCCAAACTCTTCCCGTGTCCCGTACCGGCCCGCCGGAATGGTCGCCGCACGCTCCGCACGCGCCTCGTCCAGCGTGATGCCCTTGGCCGCGACCACACCGCCATCCAGCGCGTCGGCCCGGTCGGTCGCATGAATACCCGGCAACAGATTGTTGATCGTCACGCATTTGTTGGCCACCTGACGCGAGGTGCCAGCGACGTACCCGGTCAAACCCGCACGCGCCGAATTGGACAGGCCCAGCACCGGAATGGGCGCCTTCACCGATTGCGAGGTGATGTTGACCACTCGGCCCCAGCCGCGGTCCATCATGCCGGGCACCAGCGCCTTGATCAGCGCGATGGGGGCCAGCATGTTCGCATCCAGGGCCTTGATGAAATCGTCGCGGTCCCAGTCATGCCACATGCCGGGGGGCGGGCCGCCCGCATTGTTGACCAGAATATCCGCATCACCTGCCGCCGCGATCAGCGCCGCCTGCCCCGCTTCGGTGGTCACGTCGGCGGCCACGGTCTGCACCTCGACGCCGTATGCGGTGCGAATGGCCTCGGCCGACGCCTCCAGCGCCTCGGCCCCCCGCGCATTCATCACCAGATGCACACCCGCCTGCGCCAACGCCTCCGCACAGCCCAGGCCCAACCCCTTGGACGACGCACACACAACCGCCCGCTTGCCCGCAATTCCCAGATCCATGATCGCTCTCCCATTCGCTTCTGGTGCCAACAGGTAACGACCCGCTCACCAATGCGCCAGCAAAAGGCCGGGCCGTTGACTGATACCGGTCACAAATCTACCTTAAGACCACAGACGTTATGCAGAGCCTCCATATGAACGACACCGCCCTCACGCCTGCGCAAAGCATGCCCGTCTACCCGGCCGCAGGCTTTGTGGTCAGCGAGGGTGCCAACCTCGGCGACGCGCTCGCCTGCGCGGACGATCTGATGCTCGACGATGTCTACACGCTGTCACCGCGCGTGCAGCCCTTGCGCCTTGCGCTGCACGCCAGCGACACCACGCACATGATCGTGGCAGAGGGCAGCGATTGCGGCACGCCCGGTGCCGCCATCCATCTGGATTGCGCGCTGACGCTCATGTCGCCCGACGGGCAGATCACCGACGCCATCGTGCTGGTCGAGGTGGACAACGATGGCAACATCGCCGAAATCTACCTGCTGCCGCTCGCCGGTCTCACCCCGCGCACGCCCTACAACCTCGTGGGCATCGACCGGACCGAGGCGCGGACCAAGTTCGCCCACCTCGCCTGCGCCCGCTTCACCCGCGGCACCCACATCACCATGGCCTCCGGCGCCCAGAAACCCATCGACGCGCTTGAGGTCGGCGACCGCGTCCTGACCCGCAACGACGGCGTGCAAGAGGTGCGCTGGGTCGGCCAATCCACCGTGCGGGCCACGGGCGACTTCGCCCCCATCCGCATCCGCGCAGGCACGCTCAACAACGACCGAGACCTGATCGTGTCGCCCGACCACCGCCTCTTCATCTACCAGCGCAAGGACCGGCTGGGCGCAGGCCGCTCCGAACTGCTGGTCAAGGCGCGGCACCTGGTGAACGGCGACAGCGTCACAGTGCAGGACGGCGGCTTTGTCGACTATTTCGAACTGCTCTTCGACACCCACCAGATCATCTATGCCGAAGGCATCGCCGCGGAATCCATGCTGATCGACACCCGCACCAAACCCGCCCTCCCGGACGACGTGTCGGCCCGGCTCACGGCGCATATGGCCTCGGGGCTCTCCGGCCTCGACGTGACCGAAAACCTGCTCGACCGGCCCGACGCGGCGGAAATCCTGCGGCGCGCCTCCACCCGCTGAAAAACCTGACCGTTTGACGCAGATCAAGCCGCCGGCGCGGCCCGTGCTCCATACCGGATTCACCCATCTGGAACGGAGACTTCGATGACCAAGCTGACCTCGATCCTGGTTGCCACCGACCTGTCCACGCGCTCGGACCGGGCCGTGCGCCGCGCCGCGCACATCGCCCGCGCACATGGCGCGGCCCTGACGGTGCTGACGGTGATGGACGACGCGATGCCGGCCGAGGTGATCGACACGCTCCACGCCAAGACACGTTCGGCGCTTGAACGGTTCGTGGGCTCGGTCTGTGTCGGCGTCAATGTCACGATCAAGGCAGAGCCGGGCGATCCGACCACCGACATCCTCCATGCCTGTGCGGACGGCACGAACCTGCTGGTCATGGGCACGCACCGCGTGCGGCCCTTCCTCGACCTCTTGCGCGAAACCACGATGCAGCGCATCGTGCGGCACACGTCAACGCCGGTGCTGCTGGTCACGGACCGCGCCGACCACCACTATGCAAACGTGAGTGCGGCCTGCGACTTCTCTCCGGCCAGCAGCGGCGCCATCCGCATCGCCCACGCCATCGCACCCGAGGCACAGATCCACCCCTTACACGCCCTCAACGTGCCCTATGCGGGCCGCCTCTCGCGCACCCAAGCCGCAGGTGACGCGATCGAAGCGTCCTTCCGCAAGGAGGCAGAGGTGTCCGCCCGCAACTGGCTCGCCTCAGAAACCCTGCCCACATCCAAGATGTCCGACCTTGAAATCCTGCCCGGCTCGCCTCTGGCAATCCTGCGCAGCAAAATCGAACTGGGCGATATCGACCTCGTGGCCGTCGGCGCACACGGACGGGTCGGATCGGCCCGCAGCCTGCTGGGATCGCTGGCCACGGACCTGATGCGCGATCCGCCCTGTGACGTGCTGATCGCGCGGCCGTAACGGCGCCTAGGTGCCGTAGAAAAACTCCTCGCGGGTGATCTTACCACCTGCCACGTGATACACGGCCACCTCGTTCATGTCGGTGACCTCGCCGGTTTCCTTGTTCTTGGCCTTCACGGCAAAGGTCACGGCGAAACGGTCGTCGCCATGGGGCATCGGGTCGGACACATCCGCCTCGATCACCTCAAAGGTGCTGTCCCACCAGGCGTGCTTGCCCTTGATCCCTTCAAGGCCGTGGCATTCGCGCCCCTGCCCCATATCCATGGCCTCGACCGACACCGCATCGGCGGCATAGATCTTGTCCAGGTTCTCGGTCTCGCGGCCCTCGCGGCAACCTGCAACCAGTTCCTTGGCGATATCGTTCAGTGACATGGGGTGTCCTTTCGTTTGGTGATACCCTTACCCTACGTCCGGCCCCTGACAGTTTCTGGCAGCAATCCCTGCGTGCACCGGATCGGTGCACGCTCTGTGCACAGATTGTGCACGCATGGTGCATACCGGTTTTCACCCTTCTTGCCCCGCCGCAACGGCCCCGATATACGGCGCTCATGCTAGACAACCGCCCTGAATTGCCCCCCGAAATCGCCCGCCGCCGGACCTTCGCGATCATCTCGCACCCCGATGCGGGCAAGACGACGCTGACCGAAAAGTTCCTGCTGTTCGGCGGTGCGATTCAAATGGCCGGACAGGTCCGCGCCAAGGGCGAGGCGCGGCGCACCCGCTCCGACTTCATGGCCATGGAAAAAGACCGCGGAATCTCGGTCTCCGCTTCGGCCATGTCATTTGATTTTTCCAATCAGAACAATACCTTCCGGTTCAATCTTGTGGACACGCCGGGTCACTCCGACTTCTCCGAAGACACCTATCGCACGCTCACCGCGGTGGATGCCGCCATCATGGTCATCGACGGCGCCAAAGGGGTCGAAAGCCAGACCCAAAAGCTGTTCGAGGTCTGCCGCCTGCGCGATCTGCCGATCCTCACGTTTTGCAACAAGATGGACCGCGAAAGCCGCGACGTCTTTGAGATCATTGACGAAATCCAGGAAAACCTGGCCATCGACGTCACCCCTGCATCATGGCCCATCGGCATCGGCCGCGACTTCATCGGCTGCTACGACATCTTGCGCGACCGGCTCGAACTGATGGACCGCGCCGACCGCAACAAGGTCGCGGAAAGCATTGAAATCAACGGCTTGGACGATCCGAAACTGGCCGAGCACGTGCCAGAAGCGCAACTGACCCAGCTGCGCGAAGAACTGGAAATGGCCCGCGAGCTGCTGCCCCCGCTGGATGCCGAAGCCATGCTACAGGGCACGCTCACCCCCATCTGGTTCGGCTCCGCCATCAACTCCTTCGGCGTCAAGGAACTGATGGACGGCATCGCCAACTACGGCCCCGAACCGCAGGTACAATCGGCCGAACCGCGCCAGATTTCACCAGAGGAATCAAAGGTTTCCGGCTTCGTCTTCAAAGTGCAGGCCAATATGGACCCCAAGCACCGCGACCGCGTCGCGTTCCTGCGCATGGCGTCGGGGCACTTCAAACGGGGCATGAAACTGACCCATGTGCGGTCCAAGAAACCCATGGCCATCTCCAACCCGGTCATGTTCCTCGCCTCCGACCGTGAACTGGCGGAAGAGGCCTGGGCCGGCGACATCATCGGCATCCCGAACCACGGGCAACTGCGCATCGGCGACACGTTAACCGAAGGTGAAGCTTTGCGTGTTACAGGTATCCCCAGCTTTGCGCCCGAACTGCTGCAAGGCGTGCGCGCCGGTGATCCGCTCAAGGCGAAGCATTTGGAAAAGGCGCTCATGCAGTTTGCCGAGGAAGGTGCTGCAAAAGTGTTCAAGCCGTCCATCGGGTCGGGATTTATCGTGGGTGTCGTGGGTGCGCTGCAATTCGAAGTGCTCGCCAGCCGGATCGAACTGGAATACGGGCTGCCCGTGCGGTTCGAACAATCGCAATTCACCTCTGCCCGCTGGGTGAGCGGTGACAAGCAAGCTGTTGATAAATTTACGGAAAGTAACAAACAACACATCAGCCACGACCATGACGGCGACATCGTCTACCTGACCCGCCTGCAATGGGACATCGACCGCGTGGCGCGCGACTATCCCGACGTGACGCTCAGCGCGACCAAGGAAATGATGGTCTGACCGCATGGCGCGCGGACCGACCCTGCCGGTCCCGCAACCGGTCCAGACCGACCCGGCCAAACTGCGCTGGGGCATCGTCTCGACGGTCAAGGCGCCCCTGCGCAAGGTGGCCGACTTCATCGCCTACCACCTCGCCCTCGGCGCCCACCGCATCCACATCCACCTTGACGTCCCCGACGCGGCACTGGCCGACCGCCTCGCCCACCCCAAGGTCCGCTTCACCCAATGCGACAACGCCTATTGGCAAGGCAAACCCAACCGCGCGCGCTCCACCCACCAGATGCGGCAGGTCTTCAACGCCACGCGCATGTACCGGATCACCAAGCTGGATTGGCTCGCCCATCTCGACGTGGATGAGTTCATCCTGACGCCCAAACCGATGACCGAACTGCTGGCCGCCGTCGATCCGAATTGCCCGTTCGTTGCGATGCAACCCGTTGAAATGATGAACTGTTCGACCGACCCGCGCCACTTCAAGCGCTTCGCGCCGGAACACCTTCTGGCCACGATCTACCCCAACTTCGGGACGCATATCGAAGGCGGGTTTATCAGCACGGAAAGCCCCAAGATCGTCGCCCGCCCCGGCCTCCCGGACGTGCGCTTGGGCATCCATGCCCTGCGTCATTTCGGCGACTTTGTTCCGGGTGGTGGATCATTGCCCGGCGTCGAGCTTGGGCACGCCCATGCCCCCGACTTCGCCACGTTCCAGCGCCACATGACCTACCGGCTGGCCAAGGGCAGCTACCACGACCGCGAGGGGCGGACGAACCCCAAGGGCCGCCTGATCCGCGCCCTGATGGACGATCCGGACCAGACCGCCCTGCGCCGCTTCCATACAGAAATGTGCGCGCCCACGCCCGCGCGTCTTGACCTCCTTGCCGCCCTTGAGATGCTGCGCACCGAACGGCTGGACCTCGACGCCAAGGTCGCCCGCTTTTTCGGCAAGCTGGAGGACTGAGGCATGGCCACCTGGGGACTGTCCGCAACCATCCTGGCGCCCACCGCCGACATCCTGCGCTTTGCCGCACACCACCTCGAACGCGGCGCGCACCGGCTCTACATTTACCTCGACGACGAAAACGATACCGCCTTCAACGCTCTGAAATCAAATCCAAAAGTGCGGGTTCAAACATGCGATGCCGCATATTGGAAACGGCGCAGCGTATCGCGCCCGGTCAAGCACCAAGCCCGCCAAACGCTCAATGCCACCCACGCCTATACCCGCAAAACAGAGGTCGATTGGCTGATCCACACGGACGTGGACGAATTCCTGCTGTCAGACACGCCCATAACCGAAACGCTGGCCGCGCTGCCCTCCGACACGACGTCGGCCCGCGTCCGTCCCATGGAACTGCTGGGCGGCTCCCAAACCGCCTTCAAGGCCTTCCTGCCACCAGGACGCAGGCGCAACGAGGTCGTCAAAGCAATCTACCCCACCTTCGGAGAACACCTCAAAGGCGGCTTCCTCAGCCATGTCGCGGGCAAGCTCTTTGTCCGCACCGGCCTGCCGGATATGGAAATCCGCATCCACAACGCGTTCCAGAACGGCGCCATGCTCCCCGACGCCGCCGAATTGAAGACCATCGACCTCGCCCATTGCCACGCCGCATCCTGGGACGCGTGGCGCCGCGCCTACACCTACCGGATCGCCAAGGGATCCTACCGCGCCGACCTCAAACCAGCCGGGCAAGACGGCCTGTCCCTGCACCAACTCTTCCGCCAACTCGAAGAGCAACGCGGCGAGGCCGGGCTGCGCGCCTTCTATGACGAGGTGATCGGCGACAGCGCCGACCTGCGCGCCCGTCTGCACGCGCATGGCGCACTGCGCGAGGTCAATCTGGACCTCGATGCCACAGTCGCACGCCACTTTCCCAACGCGCCCGTTTGACGGGACGCGGTACCTTTGCTATGGACGCGCAGCATGTCGGGGCGTGATGCCCCCTCTTGGGCCGATCGGGCCGACATCACCAGACGCAGCGGGCCAAGTCAGTGTCCGCAACCTACGGACATACATGACAAAATTCTCTGATCTAAACCTGAATCCCAAGGTCCTGAAAGCCATCGACGAAGCGGGCTATGAAAACCCCACGCCCATCCAGGCAGGCGCGATTCCCGCAGCCCTTGACGGGCGCGACGTCTTGGGCATCGCCCAGACCGGGACGGGCAAGACAGCCAGCTTCACTCTGCCGCTGATCACACAATTGGCCCGTGGCCGTGCCCGCGCGCGCATGCCGCGCAGCCTGGTCCTGTGTCCGACGCGCGAATTGGCGGCCCAGGTGGCCGAAAACTTCGACACCTACGCCAAACACGTCAAGCTGACCAAGGCGCTGCTCATTGGCGGCGTCAGCTTCAAGGAACAGGACACACTGATCGACAAGGGTGTCGACGTGCTGATCGCCACGCCCGGCCGCCTGCTCGACCATTTCGAGCGCGGCAAGCTGATCCTGAATGACGTGAAGGTCATGGTCGTGGACGAGGCTGACCGCATGCTCGACATGGGGTTCATCCCCGACATCGAGCGCATCTTCGGCCTCACGCCGTTCACCCGCCAGACCCTGTTCTTCTCCGCCACCATGGCGCCAGAGATCGAGCGGATCACCAACACCTTCCTGTCCAACCCCGAACGGATCGAAGTGGCTCGCCAGGCCACCGCGTCAGAGACGATCGACCAGGGCGTTGTGATGTTCAAGGGCTCACGCAAGGACCGCGAGGCCAGCGAAAAACGCAAGGTGCTGCGCGGCCTGATCGACGCAGAGGGAGAGAAGCTGACCAACGCGATCATCTTCTGCAACCGCAAGACGGATGTGGACATCGTCGCCAAGTCCTTGAAAAAATACAAATATGACGCGGCCCCGATCCATGGTGATCTGGACCAGTCCCAACGCACACGCACGCTCGATGGCTTCCGCAATGGCGAGCTGCGCATTCTTGTGGCCTCTGACGTCGCCGCCCGTGGTCTGGACGTGCCATCGGTTAGCCACGTGTTCAACTTCGATGTTCCCGGCCACCCCGAAGACTACGTGCACCGCATCGGACGCACGGGTCGCGCAGGTCGCGAGGGCAAGGCGATCACGATCTGTGTGCCACGTGATGAAAAGCAGTTCGACGCCGTCGAGAAGCTGATCCAGAAAGAAATCAACCGCCTCGACAGCCCGGTAAAATCCTCCAAATCAGCGGAAACAGACACGCCGGTGGCAGAGGACAAACCCAAGCCCACACGCAGCCGATCGTCACGCTCCAAATCCGAGCCAAAGACCGAAGCGGCAGCCGAGACAGTCACAGAGACCAAGGCAGAAACGCCGCGCGAAGACACATCATCGAAGTCGCGCAGCAGCAGCCGGTCCTCCTCAAGCCGCAGCCGCACGTCGTCCCGCGATGATCGCGGCGGCAACAAGGTGGTCGGGCTGGGCGATCACACGCCCAGCTTCATCGGTCTGAGTTTTGAAGAGCGTATGGCGAGCTAAACGTCTAAACTATCTCAATAAAAAAGGCGGGCCATGGCCCGCCTTTGTCGTTTAGTGCATCCGGCTGATCACAACCGTGACTTCCGGCTTTTTCCCGATCTCGTCCTGGGCCGATTTGCGCACGATCCGCCGCAGCGCCTCGGTCAGGTTGTCATCATCGCGCAGGGTCTTGGCATCCGCCCGGCCTAGGAACTGGCCCAGGTCCTCTTCCAGTACGTCGACCAGCGCGGCTTTGCTGCGCCCGGTCTCGGCCAGCCCCATCAGCTCGCACCATGGCTCGCCCAGCGGCTCGTCCTCTTCATCCAGGATCAGCGTCACCAGCACATGCCCGTTCAGCGCCATGCGGATACGGTCGCGGACGACGCCATCAAGTGCGCCGATCTGCACGGCACCGTCCAGATAGGTCCGCCCGGTTTCGATGTATTCCGCTACGGTCGGGGCATTGCCGCTCAGGTCAATCATCATCCCGTTTACGGCCAGCACACCGGTGCGCCCCCTGCCCTCGGACAGCTTCACATGCTCGCGCAGGTGACGGTGTTCCCCGTGCATGGGCACCACGATCTGCGGGTTCACGATGTCCTGCAACCGCTCCAGATCCGGCCGGTTCGCGTGGCCCGACACGTGGTACAGGCCGGACGAATCGTCAACAACATCCACGCCCTTTTCCGACAACTGGTTGATGATGCGGATCACACCCTTTTCGTTGCCCGGAATGGTCTTGGAGGAAAACAGGAACAGATCGCCCTCTTTCAGCTCCAGCCCCATATACTTGCCATTGGCGAGTTGAGCCGAAGCAGCGCGCCGTTCGCCTTGCGATCCGGTGACGAGCAACATCAGGTTCTCGCGCGGAATGCTCTTGGCATCCTCGGGGCTGACAACGGTTGGGAAATCGGTCAGTACCCCGGTTTCAATGGCGGCCTCGATCATGCGACGCATCGCGCGGCCAAGCAGAACGATGGACCGGCCTGCCGCCACACCCGCCTCGGCCAACGTCTTCACCCGCGCAACGTTCGACGCAAAGGTGGTCGCCACGACCATGCCGGCTGTATGGCCACGCACCAGCTTCTCGATCTCAGGGCCCACCGACACTTCGGACCGGCCCGGATGCTGCGAAAACACATTGGTGCTGTCGCAGATCAGCGCCTTGACCCCATCCTTGCTGACGTCGGCCCACAGGTCAGGATCAAAGGGTTCGCCAACAATCGGCGTCGGGTCCAGCTTGAAGTCACCCGAATGGATCACGCGCCCCTCGGGGCTGTCGATGATCAGGCCCGCACTTTCGGGGATCGAATGGGACATGGGCAGAAAGCCAACCTTGAACGGCCCCGCCTGAACCTGATCGGGCCACCCGGCCACGACCCGCACGGCATCATCCGGATGCCCATGTTCGTCCATCTTGCGCCGCGCGATGTTGGCGGTGAAGGGACGCGCATAGATCGGCGCGCCAAGCTGGTCATAGGTGTGGGCAACCGCGCCCACGTGGTCCTCATGCGCGTGGGTGATGAAAATCCCGTCGATCCGGTCCTTCCGCTCAACCAGCCACGCGATGTCCGGCAGGATCAGGTCCACGCCCGGCGTGCCGTCCATATCCGGAAAGGCCACGCCCAGATCGACCACGATCAGACGCTCGGCATCCTGCGCCCCATAGCCATACACATAGGCATTCATACCAATTTCACCCGCCCCCCCAAGGGGCAGGTAGATCAAACGTTCACTGCTCATTGCTTCAGTTATTTTCCTTGTTAAAGCGATGGATGACCGTCAGGCCATGCATCGTCAAATCGTCTTGAAAGTCGTCAAACAGCTTTTCAGTCTGTTGAAACAGAGGGGCGAGCCCCCCCGTCGAGATCACGCGCATGTCGCGGGCGCGCTCCGCTTTAATTCGCGCACATATCTCACGGACAAGGCCCACGTAACCCCAAAAGACACCGGACTGCATGCACGCCACCGTGTTGGTGCCCACAACGGCCTGCGGTTTGGTGATGTCCACATGCGGCAGGGCCGCGGCGGCAGAGTGCAGCGCCTCAAGGCTCAGGTTCACGCCCGGCGCGATCACCCCCCCGACATAGGCCCCGTCGGTGTCCACCACGTCAAAAGTCGTCGCCGTGCCGAAATCCACCACGATCAGGTCCCCACCGCAGCGGTCATAAGCGCCCGCTGTGTTAACCAGCCGGTCGGGGCCGATCTGCGTCCCCTCGTCCACGCGCGGCGGCGCGGGCAGCATACAGTCCGCCTTGCCCACCACGTACGGACGGCAGTTGAAATAGCGGTCACACAGAACCCGCAAGTTGAACACGACGCGCGGCACGGTGGACGAAATAATCACATCCGTGATCTCCACATCCAGCTTCTGGAACTCCATCAGCGTCGACAGCCAGACATAGTATTGATCAGCCGTCCGCTGCCACTCGGTCGAAGTGCGCCAGGTGGCCAGGAACGCGGTGCCGTCCCATATCGAAAACACGGTGTTCGTGTTGCCGCAGTCGATGGTCAGAAGCATGGCCTGCCCCCTCAGAAATAAACGTCGCCTGCCGGAATGGTCATCCGGCCTTTGGCGGTCTCTAGAACAAGTTGGCCGTCGGCGTCCACGTCCACGAAGGTGCCGACATGGGCGTCGCGGGTCGTGCGGGCCTTGATCGGCTCCCCCAAACGCGCCGCGTGGGTCAGCCAAGCGGTGCGGATCGGGGCAAAGCCGTAGGTCCGAAACTGATCTTCGTATCTGGCATAGGCCACGGCCAACAGATCAAGAAAGTCTTCGGGCGAGATGAGGGTGCCGAAGGCGTGTTTTAACGCGACCGGCGGCACGGCCCCCTCCTCCACCTCGCTCACATCCGGCGCGGCGGCAAGATTGACCCCAATCCCAATGGCCAGATGCGTGATGCGCGCGCCAGACCCAATGCTCTCCAGCAGGATCCCGGCAACCTTGCCGCCGCGCAAAAGCACGTCATTGGGCCACTTGAGCGCAAACGCATCTTCGCGCCCCGTTGCTGCGACAAACGCATCCCGCAACGCAAGCGACATGACAAAAGAGCGCAAGGCCGCCTGACCCGGCGCCTCATCCACGGGCAAAACCAGCGTACCGGCAAAGTTACCCTCGGGCATCGACCAAGCCCGGCCCCGTCGCCCACGCGCCGCGGTCTGCGCCAAGGCCAGTATCCATTCAGGCCCAGCCAGGTCGGACGCAATCCGCGCCGCCTCGCTCAAAGTCGAATCCACAACCGGCAAAACGCGGCGCCCGTAGCCTGAAGGCCACGCGCTCATGACTTCTCTGGTTCCAAAAACCCCCCCCCGGAGGGCCGATTTGCCGCCAAGCGCCTAGTTCACCAATGTCAGCGCCGCAGCCGCCGCAGCTCCGTCTACGCCGAACATGTTGATGATCCCAAAGACCATCACGCCCGCCGACCCCATCAGCATCGCCCAAAGGATCGGTGACCGGCCGCCATTCAACCCCTCATCCTGTGTCTCGCCGAAATACATGTAATAGACGATGCGCAGGTAATAATAGGCGCCGATGACCGATGCGATCACACCGGCGATGGCCAGCCAGACAAGACCACCCTCATAGGCGGCACGCAGGACATAGAGCTTGCCGAAAAAGCCCAACAAGGGCGGCACACCGGCCAGAGAGAACAGCAAGACCAGCATGGCAAATGCCTTGCCGGGTTCCCGTTTCGAATACATCTTGAGCGACGTGATCTCGACCACGGGTTGGCCGTCCTTTTCCATCATCAGGATAAAGGCAAAGGTGCCGACATTCATCGTGACGTAGATCGCCATGTAGACCAGCATCGCCTCGACGCCGAGTACTGTACCCGCCGCTAGTCCCATCAAAGCATAGCCCATATGCGCGATCGACGAAAACGCCATCAGGCGTTTGATATTGGTCTGCCCAATGGCCGCGAACGCCCCCAGAAACATCGACAGCACCGACAAAAGCGCCATGACCTGCTGCCAGTCTGCAATCGCACCACCAAAGGCATCATGCATCACGCGCGCAAAGAGCGCCATGGCCGCGACCTTGGGTGCGGTGGCGAAAAAGGCTGTGACCGGCGTGGGCGACCCTTCATAGACGTCCGGCGTCCACATGTGGAACGGCACTGCAGAGACCTTGAACGCAAAGCCCGCCATCAGGAACACGAGGCCAAAGAGCAGGCCAAGCGATACGCCTTCTTCCGCGACCTGCACGATGCCGGAGAACAGCGTTGTGCCCGCATAGCCATAGACCAGTGATGCGCCGTAGAGCAGCAGGCCGGACGACAGCGCGCCCAGAACGAAATATTTCAGGCCCGCCTCGGTCGATTTGACAGAATCGCGCCGCAGAGAGGCCACCACGTAAAGCGCCAGCGATTGCAGCTCGAGCCCCATATAAAGCGCCATCAGATCGCCCGCCGACACCATGGTCATCATGCCCACGGCGGCCAGCGCGACCAGCATCGGGTACTCGAAGCGCAACAGACCGCGCTGCGACATGTACCCTTCGCTCATCAACAGAACAGCAGCGGCAGAGACAAGGATGGTGACCTTGGCAAAGCGCGAAAACCCGTCGTCGACGAACATGCCCCCGAAAGCCACGTTTGTCCCTTCGCCCGTCAGCCCAATCCAGGCCGCAACCGCAAGGAAGACGGCAGATGTGGCCCACAAGAGCGGCGAGGCAAGCTCATCCTTGGACGTATAGACCGCACCGATCAGACCCAGCATGGCAAAGACGGCCAGCAGGATCTCGGGCAGGATGATGGTCAGATCAGCAGACATGTCGTCGTCCTCAAGTAGCGCAGCGATAGGACATAAGCCCTTCGCTCCTTAGTTCTCGGCGATCATCGTCGCAGCCTCAGCCGCGGCGAGCGCCGTATCGTAGTTGTTTACCAGTGCCGCCACCGACGGCCCGATGATGTCGAGAATCAGCGCCGGATACATACCGAGCAGCAGCGTCATCACCACGAGCGGGGCAAAGATCGCCTTTTCCCGGCGTGTCATGTCGGTGATCGACTTCAGGCTTTCCTTGATCAGGTCACCCATGACGACCCGGCGATAGAGCCAAAGCGCATAGGCGGCGGAGAAGATCACACCGGTGGTCGCCACCGCCGCGACCCAGGTGTTGACCTGGAATACGGCCATCAGCGTCAGGAATTCACCGACAAAGCCTGAGGTGCCCGGCAGGCCGACATTGGCCATGGTGAACAGCATGAAAATCAGCGCATAGGCAGGCATCCGGTTCACCAGCCCGCCATAGGCATCAATCTCGCGCGTGTGCATCCGGTCATAGATCACACCGACACACAGGAACAACGCGCCCGAGATAAAGCCGTGGCTCAGCATCTGGAAGATCGCACCATCCAGCCCCTGCTGGTTCGCCGCAAAGATCCCCATCGTTACGAAACCCATATGGGCAACCGACGAATAGGCGATCAGCTTCTTCATATCGTCCTGCACCAGCGCCACGAGCGACGTGTAGACAATCGCGATCGCCGACATCCACAGCACCAGCGGCGCCATGACGTCAGACCCCACCGGGAACATGGAGAACGAGAACCGGATGAACCCGTAGCCACCCAGCTTCAACAGGATCGCCGCCAGCACAACCGACCCCGCCGTCGGCGCCTGCACGTGCGCATCAGGCAGCCAGGTGTGCACCGGCCACATCGGCATCTTCACCGCAAAGCTCGCAAAGAAGGCGAGGAACAGCAGCGTCTGCATCCCGCCCACGATCTGGATGCCGAGCAGGCTGAACGTCTCGCTCCCGAATTGGTGGTTCAGCAGCGCCTCAATATCCGTCGTGCCCGCATCGGAATACATGGCAACCATGGCCACCAGCATCAGCACCGAGCCAAGGAAGGTGTAGAGGAAGAACTTGAAGCTCGCATAGATGCGGTTCGCGCCGCCCCAGATCCCGATGATCAGGAACATCGGGATCAGGCCCGCTTCGAAGAACAGATAGAACAGGACCAGGTCCAGCGCCATGAACACACCCAGCATGAGCGTTTCCAGCAGGAGGAAGGCGATCATGTATTCCTTGACCCGGTCAGTGACGGACCACGACGCGGCAATCACCAGCGGCATCATGAAAGTCGTCAGCATCACGAACAGAACGGAAATGCCATCGACCCCCATCTTGTAGGTCAGGCCCATGATCCACTCGCCCTGCTCCACCATCTGGAAGCCGGTGTCGCCACGGTCAAACTCGAACAGGATGAACAGCGACGCGATGAAGGTGATCACCGTCGTGGCCATGGCCACCCACTTGGCGTTGCGCTGCGCCGCCTCATCCTCGCCCCGCAGGAACACGGCCAGGATCAAGGCCGCCAGTGCGGGCATGAAGGTGGTGATGGAAAGGATATTGTCCATCAGTTTGCCCCTCCGCTGAGCGTCATCCAGGTGATGAGGACCGCAATCCCGATCACCATGGCGAAGGCATAGGTAAAGATGTAGCCAGACTGCGCACGACCTGCGAGGCGCGTGATGAAGGGCACAAAGCCCATGCTCACCCCGTTGATGGTTCCGTCAATCACATCGCCGTCGCCGCGCTTCCACAGCTTCTTGCCGATCCACATGGCGGGCTGGACAAAGATGAAGTCGTAAAGCTCGTCAAAATACCATTTGTTCTTGAGGAACAGGTACAGCGGGCGCTGGTTCTCGGCCAGGCGACCGGGCAGCGCGGGGTTCTTGATGTAGAACCAGAACGCGACGACGAAACCGATCAGCATCGCGACGAAGGGAGACAGTTTCACCCAGGTCGGCACGTAATGCGCTTCGTGCAGGATCGTGTTCTCGGGCGCGATATAGATCCCTGCCTCACCCGGCGCGCTCTCCATCACGTATTTCAGTTCGGACGCTTTGGGGCTGCGCTCGGCCACGGCGTCTTTCAACTCGTCCGCCGGCGCCTCGTACTGACCACCAAAGAACGAGATCACTTCGTTGGTCTTGCCGAAGAAGGACGAATACCAGATCGCCCCTGCAAAGATCGCGCCAAGCGACAGCACGCCCAGCGGGATCAACATGACCATCGGGCTTTCATGCGCGTGCTCATGCGTGTGCTTGTCGCCGCGAGGCGTCCCGTAGAAGGTCAGGAACATCAGCCGCCAGGAATAGAACGACGTGAACAGCGCCGCGATCACCAGCGCCCAGAAGGCGAAACCGTTGCCGGATGCAAAGGCGCTCTCGATCACCGCGTCCTTGGACGCAAAACCTGCAAAGCCGATCCAACCGGTCAGCGGAATACCAACGCCAGTGATGGCCAGCGTGCCGATCATCATCGCCCAGAAGGTGTAGGGAATTTTCTTCCGCAGGCCACCATAGTTCATCATGTCCTGCTCGTGGTGCATCGCATGGATGACCGACCCTGCGCCCAGGAACAGCATCGCCTTGAAGAAGGCGTGCGTGAACAGGTGGAACATAGCGACGGAATACACGCCCACGCCCGCCGCCACGAACATGTAGCCAAGCTGCGAGCAGGTCGAATAGGCGATGACACGCTTGATATCGGTCTGAACCAGCCCCACGGTCGCGGCAAAGAACGCCGTCGCAGCGCCTAACATAGTGACAAAAGCCATCGCTTCGGGCGCAAACTCCATCAGCGGTGACATGCGGCACACTAGGAACACACCCGCGGTCACCATGGTCGCCGCGTGGATCAGGGCCGACACCGGCGTCGGCCCCTCCATCGCGTCGGGCAACCACGTGTGCAGGATCAGTTGCGCCGACTTGCCCATCGCGCCGATGAACAGCAGGAAGGCCACGAGGTTCGCCGCGTTCCACTCGGACCACAGGAAGGTCAGCTGCGTTTGCGCCAGTTCGGGTGCGGCGGCAAAGATATCGTCGAACCTGATCGAGTCCGTCAGGAAGAACAGCGCGAAGATACCGAGCGCAAAGCCAAAGTCGCCCACGCGGTTCACCACGAATGCCTTGATGGCCGCAGCGTTGGCGGATGGCTTGCGATAGTAAAAGCCGATGAGCAGATAGGACGCAACGCCCACGCCTTCCCAGCCAAAGAACATCTGCACCAGGTTGTCCGCCGTCACAAGCATCAGCATCGCGAAGGTGAAGAAGGACAGGTACGCAAAGAAGCGCGGCTTGTAGCTTTCGCCCTCTTTCCACTGCGGATCGTGGTCCATGTAACCGAAGGAATAGAGGTGCACGAGGCTGGACACGGTCGTGATCACGATAAGCATGATCGCCGTCAGACGGTCCAGACGGATGGACCAATCCGTGCTGAGGCTGCCGCTTTCGATAAAGCGCAGGATCTGGATCTGCTCGGTCGTGCCGTCAAAGGTGATGAACACGATCCACGACAGGATGGCACTCAGGAACAGCAGGCCGGTGGCGATCCAGCAGGCTGCCGCCTCGCCAAAGACGCGCCAGCCAAACCCGCACAAAAGCGCGCCAACCAGAGGGGCAAAAAGGATAATGGTTTCCATTGTGACTTAGCCCTTCATCACGTTGACGTCTTCGACGGCGATGGTGCCGCGGTTGCGGAAGAAACAGACCAGGATGGCAAGACCGATGGCCGCCTCCGCCGCAGCGACGGTCAGCACAAACAGGGTGAACACCTGCCCCACAAGGTCATCGAGGAAGGACGAGAACGCCACAAGGTTGATGTTCACCGCCAGCAGCATCAATTCGATGCTCATCAGCAGGATGATCACGTTCTTGCGGTTCAGGAAAAGCCCGAAGATGCCGATAACGAACAGCGTCGCGGCAACGGTCAAGTAATGCTCAAGTCCTATCATGTCGTCCCTCCGGGGTCGTGTCCCCGCTTGTCCTGTGTTGCCGGGGTCAGCCCAGCATGAATTCTACCTTCTCTCCCCGAGCCTCGGGGTAGAGTGCGGCGCATGCGCAAGGCTCTGCATCCAGCGTGATGATCTCGATGTTTCGCGCGATCCCGTCCAGATCGGCGGCCATGCGGTCGAACGTGGCAAAGGCGCGGGCGCCGTTTTCGTGGCGCTTGATCACGGCCAGCGCCTTTTCCGTCCGGTCAAACGGCATGGCATTGCCCATGTTCTCTTCCTGCGTGCGGAAGCTCAGCGCAACGCCCGGCGCGCAGTCCACGAGGGTAAACGACGTCGCCGTCCCCTCCTGGCTCCACCAGTCGCGCCACATCACCCGGCCCATGCCAAGGTCAACATGCGCAGTTTCGCCACCATGGGAAATGTGTGTGGTGCGGTCGCATTCAGTCAGAGTCACGGCCGACGCAGGCGCAGCCAAAACCAACGCCACCACAGTGCCGTACACGGAATTTTTGAACAGTTCCGGTCCGTTCTCTTTGAAGGAAAACGCCATCAGAGGCCCTGCCCCGGTTTGACGTCCTTCAACTCCATCGCCGTCGCAGGGTCGCGCATCATCTGGGCGACCACATCCTGGCGCTTTACATCAGACCGGTGGCGCAGGGTCAGCACAATGGCGCCGACCATAGCCACCAGCAGGATCAGACCCGACAGCTGGAACAGCAGGAAATACTGATCGTAAAGGATCATACCCAGCGCCTCGGTGTTGTGTCGATCCACAGGTGTCACCTGCGCGCGCAGCCCTTCGGCGGCGGCATTGGATTCCCACACGCCAAAGGCCATCACGAATTGCATCAGGATCACCACGGCGATCAGCAGCGCCAGCGGCATGTATTTCGCCATCTCCGCCTTCAGTTCGGCAAAATCCACGTCCAGCATCATCACCACGAACAGGAACAGCACGGCCACCGCGCCCACGTAGACGATGATCAACAGCATCGCCACGAACTCGGCCCCCAGCAGCACGAACAACCCCGCCGCCGACAAAAACGACAGGATCAGCCACAGAACCGAATGCACGGGGTTACGACTGATCACGGTGAAAAGGCCCCCGGCGATCACGCTGACCGCGAAAAGGTAGAAGGCAAATACAGTCATGTTTCGTCCTCGTCGTCACCCATGACCTCTTGCGCCAGAGCAAGGGCGCGGGTCATGGCAGGCACCCCAGCGAACATCGCCATCATGCCCAGGGTCTCGGATATCTGTTGATCGGTGGCGCCCGCCTCGCGGGCGTGGCGCACGGTCTGGCGGATGGCGGTGTCGGCCTGCGCGCCTTGCATGGTCAGGCCGGCAAGGGTGAGCAGCAGGCGGGTCTTTGCATCGAGCCCATCCTTGTTCACGGTATTGCCGAACCACGCCTCCATCATGTCCTTGGGCATGGTGGGCCACAGCGTCTCGAACATCTTGGGGTCAAACCCCTTCGACGGATCAAAGGCCGCCATCTGAGGAAACGCCTTGGTCATCTCCTGCATCTGGGCCAGCATCGCGGCAAAGGGGTTTTTTTCGTCACTCATCTTCGGCCTCGAACACCTCGATGGCCGCGTTCATCGCGTTGATCATGGCCGGAAACCCGCCATAAAGGGTCATCTGGTAGATGATCTCGCATACTTCCTCGCGGCTGGCACCTACGGCGCGGGCACTGGCGATATTAACCTTGAGCTGCGGACGCGTCTGCCCACCCATCGCGGCCAAGGCGGCAATCGTGGCCAAGAGCCGCGTCTTCTCATCCAGCACCCCGCGGCTGTAGAACGTACCATACGGCACCTCCACCACCATGCGGGACAAGCCCGGCACCAGCGTGTCATAGCGGGCGGCCAGGGCATCTTCCATCCCCGGGTTCACCTGCTCAGACAGCGCCTTGCCGCGCTCATATGCGGTATCAAGGCTCATCGGTAGGGCGCATCCAGCTCAAGATTGCGCGCAATCTCGGCTTCCCAGCGCTCGCCGTTCTCCAAGAGCTTTTCCTTGTCGTAGTACAGCTCTTCGCGCGTCTCGGTGCTGAACTCGAAATTCGGACCCTCGACAATGGCATCCACCGGACATGCTTCCTGACAGAAGCCGCAATAGATGCACTTGGTCATGTCGATGTCATAACGGGTCGTACGGCGGCTGCCATCCTCGCGCGGCTCTGCGTCGATGGTGATGGCCTGGGCGGGGCAGATGGCCTCGCACAGCTTGCAGGCGATGCAACGCTCTTCGCCATTTGGATAGCGGCGCAGCGCATGTTCACCGCGGAAACGCGGGGAAAGCGGCCCCTTTTCGTGCGGGTAGTTCAGGGTCGCCTTGGGGGCAAAGAAGTACTTCAGGCCCAGCTTCATGCCGACCCAGAAATCCTGAAGCAGGAAGTATTTGGCGGCGCGGCCGTAATCGATCTGCGTCATTGCTAGTCTCCCTGTGTTACGTCGTTAAGATGCATGTACGCCCAGGCCTTGAGGGCCGAGACGACCTCGCCCTGATCGGCCTGTTCGAATGTGCGTTCGCTGTCCAGCGTGCCAATGGCAAACTCCGAGGACAGGTAGGACACCAGATCGTCCAGATGCCGTTCGGGCGCTTCGTTGATGGCGGCGGCCAATCCCATGTCAGCCCCCCACGGCCCAGCGGGCATAGATGCCCCAGAACCAGTCGAACTTGGCGGCAAAGGCCACGAACACGACCCACACCAGGCTGAACGGCAGGAACACTTTCCAACCCAGGCGCATCAGCTGGTCATAGCGGTAGCGGGGTGTGATCGCCTTCACCATTGCGAAGAGGAAGAAGAAGAACGCCATCTTCGCCACCATCCACAGCACGCCGTCCGGCAGGCCGGGGATGGGCGACAGCCAGCCACCAAAGAACAGCAGGCTCATCAGCGCGCACATCAGGAAAATGGCGATGTATTCGCCCGCCATGAACAGCAGGAACGGGGTCGAGGAGTACTCGACCTGGTAGCCAGCGACCAATTCGGATTCCGCTTCCGGAAGGTCAAAGGGCGGGCGGTTCGTTTCAGCCAAGGCGCTGATAAAGAACAAGAACACCATCGGCAAATGCGGCAACCAGTACCAGCCAAAGAAGCCGTATCCGGTGTCCTGCGCGTTCACGATAGCGCCAAAGTTCAGCGAGCCTGTGGACAGGATCACACCGATGATGATCAGACCGATGCTGACCTCATAGGAAATCATCTGCGCCGCCGACCGCAGCGAGCCCAGGAACGGGTATTTCGAGTTCGATGCCCAGCCGCCGATGATCACGCCATAGACCTCAAGCGACGAAATGGCGAAAACATAGAGGATCGCAACATTGATGTCCGACAGCACCCAACCGTCGTTGAACGGGATCACCGCCCAGGCCACCATCGCCAGCACAAAGCTGGTCATCGGCGCGAGCATGAACAGGGTCTTGTCGGCGCCCGCAGGCACGACGACCTCTTTCACGACATATTTCAGCGCATCGGCAACGGTCTGGAGCAGGCCGTAAGCGCCCACGACATTGGGACCCCGACGCATCTGGACGGCGGCCCAGATTTTCCGGTCGCCATAGACCAGAAACAGGAGCGAGATCATGACAAAAGCCACAACCGCCAGCACCTGTGCCAGAACAAGGACGGCGATGCCGCCAGGAGTGGTAAAGAAATCAGCCATCAGTCCTCACACCGTCGGTATTCCCCTCTCCGCGCAGGCGGCGGCCACGACTTCGGCGTCGATGGTCCGTATGCCCCGCGGCAGGGCTGGCGAAATGGTGTAAACAGCATCTGCTTTCCACACGCCAGCCTCTTCGTATACATTTGTGCGCAAATGACGCGCAAAGCCCCAGCCCCGGATCAACGTGTATCCGGCAGCGGCGCATTCAGCGTAATCCTCGACGTCGCGCATGGTGATCGCGTTGGTCATTTCAACGTCGAACTGCACCAGATCATCGGCCAAAAGCTGCGTTTCGATACCCCGGTAGTCGGGGATGAACTGCTCTGCCGTCGGCACAGGGTCACAGGCCGCAAGCGGCAGGGCCGTTATGATCCAGGCCGCTTTCATTCAGCGGCCAGGGCCTGCGATTTACGTGCTTTCGCGTTGGCACTGAGTTCCGCCATCAACTGGCTCGCCCGCGCAATCGGGTTGGTCAGGTAGAAATCCGTGACTGTCGAGGCGAGCGCCCCACCTTCGATTGTGCCCTGCTCCAGCGCGTCGCCGGTGTTCTCGGCCACGACATCGACATCACCCAGATGCGGATGATCCTTGACCAGCTTTTGGCGCAGCGCGGCCAAGCTGTCATAAGGCAGCACAGCCTCCATCTCGCCCGACAGCGCGCGCAGGATGGCCCAGTTTTCCTTGGCCTCTCCCGGCGCAAAGCTCGCGCGTTGCGCCAATTGAGGCCGCCCTTCGGTGTTCACAAACAACCCGCCCTCTTCGGTGTAGGCCGCCCCCGGCAGGATCACGTCGGCGCGGTGCGCACCGCGGTCGCCGTGGCTGCCCTGGTAGATGACGAATGCGCCGTCGGATATCTCGATCTCGTCAGCGCCCAGGTTATAGATCACATCGGCCTTCTCGACGGCAGCCATCGCATCCGGGTTGGTGGCCCCTACGTCCATCGCACCGACACGCGCCGCCGCGGTGTGCAGGATCATCAGGCCCGACTTGGTGCTTTCCGCCAGCGCCTGCGCGCCTGCAAGGATCGCAGCCCCGTCACCCCGGGTCAGTGCTCCCATACCGACGATGATGACCGACGGTTTTTCTTGAACGCCAGAATGATCGCGCTCGAGCAATTCGTTGATAATTGTGGCGTCGGAGCCGATATGCGCGGCGTCATAGGTCAGGTCCGGCATCTCGCCGATCACACCCACATTCGCGCCCTGGCTCCAAGCCTTGCGGATGCGCGCGTTCAGGACGGGCGCTTCCAAGCGCGGGTTGGTGCCGATCAGCATGATCGCCTCGGCGGTGTCGATGTCTTCGATGCTGGCCGTGCCAACGTAAGCGGCACGGTTGCCCGACGGCAGTTTGGCCCCATCAGTGCGGCACTCGACGATACCGCCCTGCCCTTCAATCAACTCTTTCAAAGCGTACGCAGCTTCAACCGGTGCCAGATCACCGACCAATCCCGCCAGCGAAGACGCACCCTTGATCGCCTCAGCCGCCTTGCCAAGCGCCTCACCCCAGGTCGCGGCACGCAGCTTGCCGTTCTCGCGAACATATGGCTTGTCGAGCCGCTGCCGACGCAGCCCGTCCCAGACAAAGCGTGTCTTGTCCGAAATCCATTCCTCGTTCGTGCCATCATGGTTCAACGGCAGGAACCGCATGACCTCACGCCCCTTGGTATCGACGCGAATGGAGGAGCCAAGCGCATCCATCACATCCACGCTCTCGGTCTTGGTCAGTTCCCAGGGCCGCGCGGTGAACGCATATGGCTTCGACACCAGAGCGCCCACCGGGCACAGGTCAATGATGTTGCCCTGCAGGTTCGAATCGAGGGTCTCGCCCAGATAGGACGTGATCTCACTGTCCTCACCCCGGCCCGTCTGGCCCATCTGCGTGATCCCCGCGACCTCGGTCGTGAAGCGCACACAGCGAGTACAGGAAATGCAGCGGGTCATGTGCGTCTCGACCAGCGGACCCAGATCCAAATCGTCCACGGCGCGCTTCGGCTCCCTGAATCGGGAAAAATCCACGCCATAAGCCATTGCCTGGTCCTGTAGATCGCATTCGCCGCCCTGGTCACAGATCGGGCAATCGAGCGGGTGGTTGATGAGCAGGAACTCCATCACGCCCTCACGGGCCTTCTTGACCATGGGCGAGTTCGTCTTGACCACGGGCGGCTGGCCCTCTGGCCCGGGACGCAAATCCTTCACCTGCATGGCGCAGGACGCTGCGGGCTTAGGCGGGCCACCCACCACTTCGACAAGACACATCCGGCAGTTGCCCGCGATCGACAGACGCTCGTGGTAGCAGAAACGGGGGATTTCGATCCCCGCTTCCTCACAGGCCTGGATCAGGGTCATCGCCCCGTCCACCTCAACTTCCTGTCCGTCGATGATGATCTTGCGAAGGTCGCTCATGCGTCAGTTCATCCTCAATAGGGCGCCGATCTGGCCGCCTCTTTCAATTTCAGCCTGGCCCAACGCGCAATAGGTGGCCGGCTCACCCGGCGACACGCCCGCTTGTTTCAGGTAAGCGGCACCTTTGGCCTTCAGCCGCGCCTTTTCGGCATCCGATTTGCGGTAAGCATCAATCTCTGCATCCGTATAGCCAAGCGCCCGCGCCCGGCCCTTCAGCCCGTTGACGACCGACATCGCCCGCAACATGCGGGCCGAAATGTCGGGGCAGTTCTTGCGAATCTCGTCCGCAATACCGACAGCCAGAATGGTGCCATCAATCTCGGGCACATCCCGTAGATGAGGCTTCGCCGAGGCTATCCCGGCAGTCAGGCTAAGGATCAGGGCCATGGTCATTGCGCGCATCGTTTCTCTCCACCTTGTGCATCACATTGATGCCATGTGGGAAAGCAGGTTCGTGCTATGCAATATCACGGGCCGACACAACCCGTCAGAGCGCAAAATGTCGCCTTAAGCGGTGCTTGTGATCACGCAGGCGTGCAGGTGCCGCGCAACAGCAGCCTGTCGTTGGAAATCCGAAGCGTCCCGTCCTCTGCATCGGGCCCTTCAGCCCATTCGATATCGGACGATCCGTACTCCTGGATGCAGTAGCGAATAGCCTCGTAGCGCCCTGCCTCGCGTGCGCCATCAAGCGATGCGGACACGGGCGACACCGTCACCTCGAACTGTTCGCGCTGGCGGCGGTCGACCTTGCTTGCGTTCGCCCGGAAAAACTGGCCGTCAAAGGCCACACGTTCCGACCGCCGCCCGTTACAGGCGGTCAACAGCAGCACGGCAATCAGCAACAGGGCGGTCCACATGGCCGGGCGCATGTCGGTCAATGCACGGGTCTTCGTCTTGGTCACTGCAGTCTCCTCCACCCCGGTCTCGGGCCTCAGGCGGCGTGATCCCAGCCAAAGGCGTGGTCCGTATTGCCATGGTTTTCAAGATGATGGAAGCGGTCGATTGCCTCTTCAATCGTGGGTATATGGCCTGGCGCCACCCACCACATTACAAAGCGCAAGCCTTGATCCGGATCGTACCACTCGCCCTTGCGGTCATAGAACTGCTTGTGAACGGTGTTGAAAGTAAAGGCGTGCAGGCTTTCGATGTCTTTCCAGACGGATAGCGTGCTTGCGGTGCGGGGATTGCCCCCCAGCGGACCATCGGGATCAAGCTGTGCTGCTTCCATATCCTCGCCTTCCAAGTGCCAGATGTAGCCCGGCGACCGGCGCGCGATGTCATAGACACGGTCGAGGTTGTTCAGGAAGTCCGCCACGCGCGGGTCTTCCCAGTCGTATTTCAATGTGCCGATGTTGAATTCAGCGAGGTGCATCTTTCAAAACACTGTAAAAAACACAACGAATGCCAGCACCAAAAACAATCCGAAAATGATGGGGATACGGATATCTCCGCTCGGAGCACTATTACGATGTGGTTTCAGTCCATGCGTCGGATGCAAGCTCGGTTCGACATCCGATCCGCACTGCGTGCACCGCGTTGTCCCGAACGTTGCCTCGTTCTGATATCCACAGACGTCGCACAAGCCGCCATTTGGCCGACTTTCCAACGGATAGGGAAGTCTACTCAGCCGCAATTCGCTTGCCGGCAATCCGGTCCTCAATCTCATCCCGGAAGTTCCGGATCAGCCCCTGGATCGGCCACGCCGCCGCATCGCCAAGCGCACAGATCGTGTGCCCTTCGACCTGCTTGGTCACGTCGAGCAGCATGTCGATCTCTTCAACCTCTGCCTCGCCGTGCACCAAGCGCTCCATCACGCGCATCATCCAGCCCGTGCCTTCGCGGCAGGGCGTGCACTGACCACAGGATTCGTGTTTGTAAAACTTGGACAGCCGCCAGATCGCCTTGATGATGTCCGTGCTCTGATCCATCACGATCACCGCCGCCGTGCCCAGACCCGACTGCAAATCATTCCGCAGATAGTCGAAGTCCATGATGGCGTCTTTCATCTTCTCGCCGCGCACGCAGGGAACGGACGACCCACCGGGGATCACGGCCTTGAGGTTGTCCCAACCGCCGCGAATGCCGCCGGAGTGCTTTTCGATCAACTCCTCAAAGCTGATCGACATTTCCTCTTCTACAACGCACGGGTTGTTCACATGGCCCGAGATGGCAAACAGCTTCGTACCCGCATTGTTTGGACGGCCAAATCCAGCAAACCATGTCCCACCGCGCCGCAGGATCGTGGGCACAACAGCGATGGATTCGACGTTGTTCACGGTGGTCGGGCAGCCATAGAGACCCGCACCCGCCGGGAACGGCGGCTTCATGCGCGGCATGCCCTTCTTGCCTTCGAGCGACTCCAACAACGCGGTTTCTTCACCGCAGATATAGGCCCCTGCCCCGTGGTGCAGGTAGATGTCGAAATCCCAACCCGAGCCCGCCGCGTTTGGCCCGACCAGCCCGGCGTCGTAAGCTTCGTCAATCGCCGCCTGAAGCGCTTCCTTCTCGCGGATGTATTCACCACGGATATAGATGTAGCAGGCGTGCGCATTCATCGCGAAGCTAGCGATCAGGCACCCTTCGATCAGAGTGTGCGGATCGTGGCGCATGATCTCGCGGTCCTTGCAGGTGCCAGGCTCGGATTCGTCTGCGTTTACGACAAGGTACGCGGGGCGCCCGTCCGATTCTTTCGGCATGAACGACCACTTGAGGCCCGTTGGGAACCCGGCGCCACCGCGACCGCGCAGCCCGCTGTCCTTCATCTCCTGCACAACCCAGTCACGGCCCTTCTGGATCAGCTTGTCCGTCCCGTCCCAGTGACCACGGGCCTGCGCGCCCTTCAGCGTGCGGTCGTGCATCCCGTAAAGGTTGGTAAAGATACGATCCTTGTCAGCGAGCATGGGTACGTCCTTGTGTTACGCGCGGTGCAGCGCGCGATCCTTTGCCTGTGGCCCTCGCGCGCAGGGCCTAGTTGTCCCGGCTCTTTTGCCAAATCCTGACGGCGACCACCAGTGACCAAATGAACGCAGCCAGGGCAAAGAGCAGAATCAGGATTTCGTAGCGTTGCGGCAGTCCAAGGCCGCTCACGATGACCGGCGCAAAGACGGACAGCAAAGCGGCCCCTGCAATCACAAGGGCCGCGATACGGCCCTGACGGGCCAGCTTCGGATCAAGCGGTGCGGACAT
Source organism: Tateyamaria omphalii (assembly GCF_001969365.1). Lineage (NCBI taxonomy): Bacteria > Pseudomonadati > Pseudomonadota > Alphaproteobacteria > Rhodobacterales > Roseobacteraceae > Tateyamaria > Tateyamaria omphalii. The sequence continues at coordinate 1,763,739 of NZ_CP019312.1, forward strand.
GCGTCAGTAAACGCCGCCCTTGTCGACCTTTTTGGAAAACTCGGTCTCACCACCATCGGCCAGGATCTTGGCCTGGGCCACCCAATCGTCGCGGGTCACACGGCCCTTGAACCCTTCGAGGTTCTGGTCAACCCACGCCACCTCGTCGGGGCCCCATCCTGCGACCTGATCGAAGTGGTAGAAGCCCATGGTGTGCAAGAGCGCTTCAAGTTTCGGCCCTACGCCCTTGATTTCCTTTAGGTTGTCGGGCCCACCGTCGCGCGCAGCGGCCAACGTCTCGGGCTTCGTGCCCTCACCCGCCGCCGCAGGCGCCTCAGCCTTCGACGCGGCCTTTTTCTTGGCAGCGGGCTTGGCCTTTGGCTTTTCCTCAGCCTTCGGTTCCGCCTCGTATTTCCACTCACCCTTCCGCGCGGCCAGATCCTCTTCCCCCGGCAAAACTGTCGAAGGTTTGATGTCGGCTGCCGCCGTTGCATCTGCCGCCGCCGAAGCTGGCGCAGCCGCTTTCGCCTCGGGCGCAGGCGCTTTCGCTTCGGGCGCAGGCGCCGGGTCAGCTGCGGTCGCCTCGACTGCAACGTCACCAATCGCCGGCAGCGGTTTGCAGATGATCCAGCTGAGCAGCGCGCCAGCGACGGCGGCCACCACGAGGCCCATGAACGCGCCCTGCATGAAGCCCCAGCTACCCAAAACCATCAACAGCACGGCGGCGAGCGCGCCCCCCAGCAGCGCCACAAGCCAGCAGCCGATGGTGCAGCTGATCATTCCCTCGTTCTTGTCCATAAAGATATCTCCCCCGTTTGCAGACATTATTCCTTATAGATACCGTCTTTTTTCGCGCGTTGGGAAAATTCTGTTTGCTCTCCCCGTGAGAGAGCTTTCGCCTGCGTGACCCAATCGTCGCGGCTGACCCGGCCCTTGAAGCGCACGAGGTGTTGATCGGCCCATGCCACTTCGTCATCGGTCCAAGCCGCGATCTGGTCGAAATGGTAAACGCCCGCGGCGTTCAACTCTTTTTCGAGGCCCGGTCCGACGCCCTTGATCAACTTCAGATCATCAGCGCCGCCGTCGCGCGCTTCGGGCAGAAGCGCAGGCTTTGTCCCCGCGGGGACAGCCTTATCTGCTTGTTTTTGCTCCGATTTACTTTCCGTTACCGCAGCGTCCAGTTTGGGTTTTGCGGCAGCCTCGGCCTGTGGTGCCTGGCCCGGCGCTTCGGACTTGCCGTCGGATGCGGCACCGCGGGCGCGGGGGGCCGGTGCCTCGGCCTTGGTGCGCCCGCCTTGTTTCCCGTCCGGGCCATCGGGGGGCATCATATCGCCGCTTGGGGCCACGTTATCGTTGGCCTTGCCCCAGGGCGCCAGCAGCGGCACTTCGGTGCCGTCGATGCGTTTGATCGTGTCGCCAATGTCCGTCGCCAGTTGGACCGAGGCGTTGTATTTGGTGTGACCGCTGTCGAAATCCTTGAGACTGGTCAGACCGCTCAACGGCTCAGCGGCATAGCGCCCGTTCTGCGGACCCGGCGTGGGCACCTCGCCTGCGGCCAACTCGTCAATGATCTCGCCCATCCGGGCGGCGGTCAGGTCCTCGTAATAGTCCTTGCCAATCTGGGCCATGGGTGCGTTCGCGCAGGAACCGAGGCATTCGACCTCTTCCCAGCTGAATTTGCCATCGGCGGACAGCTGGTGCGCTTTGGACGCGATCTTGTCCTTGCAGACGGCGACAAGGTCTTCTGCCCCGCAGATCATGCAGGATGTGGTGCCGCAGACCTGAATATGCGCAACGGAACCAACGGGTTGCAGCTGAAACATGAAGTAGAAGGAGGCCACTTCGAGTGCGCGGATGTAGGCGAGGTCGAGCATGTCCGCGACCGCTTCGATCGCGGGCCGGGTAAGCCAGCCCTCCTGTTCCTGCGCGCGCCACAGGAGCGGGATGATGGCGCTGGCCTGACGGCCTTCGGGATATTTGGTGATCTGCGCTTCGGCCCAGGCCTGGTTGTCGGGCGTGAAGGCGAAAGTGTCGGGTTGGTCTGGGTGGAGACGGCGGAGCATTAAAACGGTCCCGTTGTGCTGGTGGAGGCTACGGGCGCCTCCGGCGGCGGTTTACTTGGCGAAATGAAGAGGGATTGGCGCTGGGATGAGTGATACCTTTTGCGCCGATGCCCTGCGGCGGATCACCGGTCGATTTCCCCGAACACCACGTCCATGGTGCCGATGATGGCGGCGACGTCGGCCAACTGGTGCCCTTTGGAGATATAGTCCATCGCCTGCAAGTGCAGGAACCCCGGCGCGCGCAGCTTGGCGCGGTAGGGCTTGTTGGACCCGTCAGCGACCAGGTAGACGCCGAACTCGCCCTTCGGCGCCTCGACCGCGCAGTAAACCTCGCCCTCGGGGACGTGGAACCCTTCGGTGTAAAGTTTGAAGTGGTGGATCAGCGCTTCCATCGACGTCTTCATGTCGGTGCGCGAGGGCGGTGTGATCTTGCCGCGCGCCAGTATGTCGCCGGGGCAGTCGCGCAGCTTGGCAATGGCCTGCTGAATGATCGCGATGGACTGGCGCATCTCTTCCATGCGGACAAGATACCGGTCGTAGCAGTCGCCGTTTTTTCCCACGGGGATCTGGAAGTCGAATTCGTCGTAGCATTCATAGGGCTGCGCGCGGCGCAGGTCCCAGGCAAAGCCGCTGCCGCGCACCATGACGCCGGAGAAGCCATATTTCAGGATGTCATCCTCGGTCACGATGCCGATGTCGGCGTTGCGCTGTTTGAAGATACGGTTTTCGGTCAGCAGGCCGTCGATATCCTCCATGAAGCCGGACATGAATTTCTCGGACCACGCCTCCATATCGTCGAGCAGTTCAGGCGGCAGATCCTGGTGGACACCGCCGGGACGGAAGTAGGCCGCGTGCAGACGCGCGCCGCAGGCCCGTTCGTAGAAGATCATCAACTGTTCACGCTCTTCAAACCCCCAGAGCGGGGGTGTGAGCGCGCCCACGTCGAGCGCTTGGGTGGTGATGTTGAGCAGGTGGTTCAGCACGCGGCCAATCTCGCAGAACAGGACGCGGATCAGGCTGGCCCGGCGGGGCACTTCGACGCCTGTCAGCTTTTCGATGGCCAGGCACCAGGCGTGTTCCTGGTTCATCGGTGCGACGTAGTCGAGCCGGTCGAAGTAAGGCAGGTTTTGCAGGTAGGTCCTGCTCTCCATCAGCTTTTCGGTGCCGCGGTGCAGCAGGCCGATATGCGGGTCACAGCGTTCGACCACTTCGCCGTCGAGTTCGAGGACGAGACGGAGCACCCCGTGTGCCGCGGGGTGTTGCGGGCCGAAGTTGATGTTGAAGTTGCGGATTTTCTGTTCGCCCGTGAGGGCGTCGTCGAATTTGGAGCCGTCCATCATGTCGCTTCTCCGCTAACAGTCTGATGTGACTCAGAAATCTGAGCACACAGTATTTTTTTAAAAAGGGGCATAGACGCCAAACCCAAGCCAGCAGCCGCAATCGCAGTGTTGATCAGTTCAAACCACATCACCGCTTCTCCAGCTCTTGCAGCTTCATCGCCATGATCCACAGCAGCACAATGGTGCCCACGGGCAGGATGCAGAACGCCGCCCAGTACTGGTTGATCCCGAAATGGGGCAGCAGCTTGAACATCGGGATGATGCTTGCCGCTGCGATCAGAAGCCACCAGATCATCTCCACTACTTCGCCTCCGCCTCTTTTTCATCTCCCGGAAGGATGTATTCGGCCCCTTCCCAGGGCGACATGAAGTCGAATTGGCGGTATTCCTGAACAAGGCTGACGGGTTCGTAGACCACCCGCTTTTCCGCCTCGTCATAGCGCACTTCGGTGTAGCCGGTCGTCGGGAAGTCCTTGCGCAGCGGATAGCCGCGAAAGCCGTAGTCGGTCAGGATGCGGCGCAGGTCCGGGTGGCCGGAGAACAGGATGCCGAACATGTCGAACACCTCGCGTTCGAACCAGTTGGCGGACGGGTGGATGTCCACCAGTGACGGCACGATCTGGTCCTCGCGGATCGACACGCGCAAGCGGATGCGGTGGTTCTGGTACATCGACAGGAAGTGGTAGACGACGTCGAACCGTTTGGCCCGGCCCGGATAGTCGACGCCCGTGATGTCCACGAGGGTGGAGAACCGGCAGGTGCTGTCGTTGGTCAGGAACTCGACAAAGCCGGTCACGCTGGACGGCGCCACGTCGATGTTCAGCTCACCATGGGTCACGTCCCAGGCCAGCACGCAATCGGGGCGCTTGGCTTCGAGATAGGTGCCAAGTTCGGTCATTGCTTCGGACATAATCTACCCCTTAGCGGACGATGGTGCCGGTGCGGCGGATTTTGCGTTGCAGCTGTAGGATGCCGTAGAGCAGTGCTTCGGCCGTGGGCGGGCAACCGGGGACGTAGACGTCGACCGGCACGATGCGGTCGCAGCCGCGCACCACGGAATAGCTGTAGTGGTAGTAGCCGCCGCCATTGGCGCAGGAGCCCATGGAGATGACATAGCGCGGTTCGGGCATCTGGTCGTAGACCTTGCGGAGCGCGGGGGCCATCTTGTTCGTGAGCGTACCCGCCACGATCATCAGGTCGGACTGGCGCGGGGACGCGCGCGGGGCCGTGCCGAAGCGTTCAAGGTCGTAGCGGGGCATGGACGTGTGCATCATCTCGACCGCGCAGCAGGCAAGGCCGAACGTCATCCAGTGCAGCGAGCCGGTGCGCGCCCAGTTGATGATGTCATCGGTAGAGGTGAGCAGGAAGCCCTTGTCCTGCAATTCTGCATTGAGGGCCTGCGTTCCGTGATCCTTGTCGCCGCCCGCATAGGCGGGGCCGAAGGATCCTGCGTCTGTTACTGCCATTCCAATGCTCCCTTTTTCCACTCATAGGCAAAGCCGATGGTCAGGACGCCCAGGAAGACCATCATCGACCAGAAGCCGACCATGCTGATGTCCTGGAAGGCCACGGCCCAGGGGAAGAGGAATGCAATCTCGAGGTCGAAGATGATGAACAGGATCGACACGAGGTAGAACCGCACATCGAACTTCATCCGCGCGTCATCGAAAGCGTTGAACCCGCATTCGTAGGCTGACACCTTTTCGGGGTCGGGGTTGCGGACGGCCAAAACGACAGCGGCAAGGATCAGGACAAGACCGAGGCCAATGGCGACGGCCAGAAACACGAGAATGGGGAGGTACTCCCGCAACATCTCTTCCACGTTGGGCTCCTTTTCTTGGCGCGATATGTGCCGCGCCAGGTCAAGTGGCGAAGTTGACTGATACTTGATGTACGCCTGCCGCCCGGCAGGGTCAATAAAGGGCGGGGACGGAAGTGGTGGAAATCTCCGGGTGATTTCGCCGCAGCGTGGGACGGTTTGGCGCATGACGCAAGGGGACCGTGTTCGGGCGGATTGCGCACGAGGCGCTTTGGAGATTGCCGTTTTCGTGGATGTAGGATGCGGTTTTGCATTGAAACGGTGGCGGGCCGAAGCCCGCTGTCCAGGTGTAACGCCCCTACCCCTGCACCCACGCCGCCTTGCGCTTAGCAAAGAAGGCGTCGATGCCCTCCGCCGCCTCTTCGGTTTCCCAGCGCGCTTTCAAAGCGGCGATGGAGGTTGCAATCGTGTCCTCGTCGATGCGCGTGCCAAAACTGCGCGCAAGCGCCTTGGCTGCGGCAACGGCGCCGGGGGCGCAGTTTAGGTATGGTGCGACCTCCGCTTCGACCGCTGCTGGCAGATCATCCGCCCGGACGGGGCGCGCAAGAAGACCCAGATCAACCGCTTCGGCGGCATCAAACAGGCGCGAGGACATGAAGACGCGGCGCGCCCGCCCCTCGCCCATGCGGGCCACGACGTAGGGTCCAATGGTTGCCGGGATGATCCCCAGACGGGTTTCCGTCAGGCCCATCTTGATGTGATCGGCGCCGATGGCGACATCGCAGACGGACGCCATCCCGACCCCGCCGCCAAACGCGTTGCCATGCAGCGCACCGATGAGCGGCTTGGGCATCGTGTTCAGCGCGTGCAGCATGTGCGCAAGCTTGCCCGCCTCGGACGCCCGCGTCTCGGCATCCGCCTGCATCTGGTCGCGCATCCAGCCCAGATCGCCGCCCGCACAGAACGTCTTGCCCGCCGCCGCCAGCACGACGACCCGCACGGCATCATCGGCACCCAGCGCCAGCGCCGCGTTGTGCAACTCCGCAATCATCTGCGCGTTCATGGCGTTGTGCTTGTCCGCCCGGTCCAGCATCAGCGTGGCCACACCGCGCGCGTCAGTGGTGATAGAGATGGTATCGGTCACGCGCGTTAATCCTTGTCTGCGCCGCGCATGGCACGTGCCATATCCGCCGCTTTTGAAATCACATCGAGATCGAGGCCAGTGTTGTAACCCAACCTTGCGAGATGCGCGGCCACTGCTTCGGTCGCAACGTTGCCCGCCGCACCGGGCGCATAGGGACAGCCGCCAAGGCCACCGACCGCCGCATCAAACACGCGCAGGCCCAGCGCCAGCGCTGCGTCGATATTGTCCAGCGCCCGCCCGTTTGTATCGTGGAAATGGCCCGCGAGCCGTCCGACAGGCACCACCTCGCGCACCGCAAGCAGCATGCGGGCCACGGCATCCGGCGTGCCCTGCCCGATCGTGTCGCCCAGGCTGATCTCGTAGCAGCCCATTGCAAAGAGGCGATCCGCGACGCGCGCGACGGCGTCCGGCGACACGGCACCGTCATAAGGGCACTCAACCACGCAGGACACGTAGCCGCGCACCGGCAGGTCAATGGCGCGGGCCGCCTCGACCACCGGCGCGAACCGTTCCAGTGCCTCATCAATGCTGGCGTTGACATTGGCACGTGAGAATCCTTCGCTGGCAGAGCCGAAGACGGCGACCTCATCTGCGCCTGCGGCGCGCGCATCCTCGAAACCGCGCATGTTCGGGGTCAAGGCCGCATAGCGGATGCTCGGTGCGCGCGTGATACCGGCCAGAACCTCGGCACTTCCCGCCATCTGTGGCACCCATTTGGGGCTGACGAAACTTGCGCATTCGATCCGACGAAAGCCTGCGGTGCTGAGCGTGTCGACCAGCGCCACCTTTTCGGCGACTGGGCTCTCGCGCGCCTCGTTCTGGAGGCCGTCACGCGGGCCCACCTCGTAGATCTCAACCGTATCCATCTACGCCTCCCATGCCGGATAGAAGTCCTGATCATAGAGCCGCATGGCAGGATCGGGCAAACTGGCCTGAAACGCGGGCCTTTCGCTGATGCGCGCGAACCAACGCGCGGTTTCGGGATGATCTTCGAACCCGCGAAAGTGCCGCGCCATGTAAACCGCCTGCCCGACGGAGATGTCCGCGGCGGAAAAGCCCGATGTCAGCAGGTAATCCCGGTTTTCGACCGGCGTGGACAGCCGCGCCTCAATCGCGTCATAGCATTTGCCAAGGCGCGCCGCTTCCAGCTTCATCACCGTTGGGCTGCGCATCGCGTCATCGTAGAGCGCGATGTGTTGCTGCGTCAGGGCTGCTGCGTGTTGGCTGACGGTTTCGGCGAAATGCACCCAGACAAGCCACGCCATCCGGTCCGGGCTGCCGGGGCTGCGGCCCAGACGGTCGGGGCTGAACCGGTCGCAGAGATATTCGGTGATCGCACCCGTTTCGAACATCCGCTCCCCGTCGATCTCGAGCGCGGGCACGCGGCCTGCTGGGCTGAGGCTCAGGAACTCCGGCGTACGCAGGGATTTGTCGAACGGGTGGATTTGCACTTGGAACGGCACATCCAGCTCGTGCAGCAGCCAGAGCGTGCGCATGGATCGGGTTTGCGGGCAATGGTGGAGTGTGATCATCGGGGCTCCGGGAATGTGCCCACTGCTGTCTCGGCAAAGGCGGGGGTGGTTTGGATCGCGTCGAACCATCGCGACAAAGCGCGTCTCTTGGCAAGCGCCTGCGCGCCTTCGGGCACATGTTGGAACGCGTCGATCATGGGGGCGAGGTGGCAATCGGCGCGGGTCAGCGTGCTGCCTGTCAGGACCGCGCCCGATTGCGCGAGGTCCTCGAGCATGTCGAGCACCTGTTCCGATGCTTTCAGCCCTGCTGCCAATTGGTCCGGATCCGATGGCGCGCCGATGGCGGGGCGGAACCATCCATGGGAATAGACCTGCCGCACAAGCGGCCAATAGCCGTAGGCATCGACGATGCCGCCCACTTGCACCGCCCGAGCCTGCACCATCGGCGGTGCCTGCCAATCGCGCATGGCGTCGCACCAGGTCAGGATGGCGGCGGTTTCATACAAGGTCTCTGCTCCGACTTGCAGCAGAGGCACCCGGCCCATGGGGTGCCGTATCTGCGATGCTACATCCGCCTCAAACGGATTGGCCTCTTGGTACGCGTGGTCGATGCCCGCCAGATGCAGTCCCATCCGCGCCGCCCGGCTATAGACGCTGTAGCGGTAGCCGGTGAGGCGTGTCGCACTCATGTAGGTGTCTCTTCGTCCAGCCGAACGAGCGCTGCGCCTGCGACGACCTGATCCCCTTCGGCGGCGAGCACTTCGGCCACGGTGCCGTCGCGTGCGGCCAAGAGGACGTGTTCCATCTTCATCGCTTCGAGGATGGCGAGCCTGTCCCCCTTAGCCACGGCCGCGCCCGGCATCGCAAAGACCGCTTTGACAAGACCCGGCATGGGCGCTTCGACCACGTTGCCATCGCCCGCAGCGCTCGCAGCTACATCGAGCGGATCGACGATCTGGAAGGGGATAACGTATGCGTCAAAGACGGTTGCAGTGTCGCCTGCCACATGGACGTCCGGCATGGGATATCCGTCAATGATCCAGCGGTTTTGTTTGCGCAGCGCCGTACTAGGTGTGCCGTCGATATCCCACTGCAGCCTGTCGGCGTTCAGCACTTCGACGCTGCAGGTCAGCGCGTCGTCATTGTGCTTTAACGGGATGGTGCGGCGCAATGGCTGCCAGAGCGAGAACCCGGTGTCAGGCCCGGCGGAATCGAGGCCCGAGACCGCCATGGCCGCAGCAACCGCGTGACGTCGTTCGACGATCGGAGGCGCCACCAGCGTATCGATGTCGCGCGCAATGAGGCCCGTATCGACCTCACCTGCAGCGAATCCATCATGTGTGGCCAAAGCGCCCAGAAAGGCGAGGTTGGTGACAGTTCCGCCCACTTGCGTGCTTTCAAGCGCCCGCGCGAGCCGCTTGAGAGCAACGGCGCGCGTTGGCCCGTGCACGATGACCTTGGCAATCATCGGGTCATAATACGGGCTGATCTCGTCGCCTGCGCGCACACCGCTGTCGGCCCTTGCGTCATCGGGGAATTGCAGGTGCGTGAGAGTGCCTGTGGCCGGCAGGAAGCCAGCGGGCACATCCTCGGCGTACAGCCGCGCCTCAAACGCGTGTCCGGTGATGGTCAGTTCATTCTGCATTTTGGGCAGTGGCTCACCAGATGCGACGCGCAGCTGCCATTCGACCAGATCGACGCCGGTGATGGCCTCGGTCACAGGGTGTTCGACCTGCAGACGCGTGTTCATCTCCATGAAAAAGAAGCCGTCGGGGCGCAGCGGGCCGGAGCCGTCCACGATGAACTCGACCGTGCCTGCGCCCTTGTAGCCGATGGCCTCAGCCGCACGCACGGCAGCGTCGCCCATAGCATTGCGCATGTCAGTGGTCATGCCCGGTGCGGGGGCCTCTTCGATCACCTTTTGGTGGCGGCGTTGCAGGGAACAATCGCGCTCAAACAGATGCACGGCATGTGTGCCATCCCCAAACACCTGCACCTCGATATGGCGCGGGTGGGTGACAAATTTCTCAACCAGCACATCCGGGTTGCCAAAGGCGGTCTGCGCCTCACTGCGCGCGCTGGCCAGCGCATTGGCAAAATCGCCGGGGCCTTCGACAAGGCGCATGCCCTTGCCCCCGCCCCCAGCGACGGCCTTGATCAGAACGGGATAGCCGATCTTGTCCGCCTCAGCGGCAAGCAGATCATCGTCCTGATCCGTCCCGTGATAGCCTGGAACCACAGGCACGCCCGCCTTGACCATCAACGCCTTCGCCGCGTCCTTGAGGCCCATGGCGCGGATCGCGGATGCCGAGGGGCCAATGAAGGTGACGCCCGCCGCCTCGACCGCATCCACGAAGTTGGGGTTTTCCGACAAAAAGCCATAGCCCGGGTGGATCGCGTCCGCACCGGTGTCCAGCGCCGCCTGAATGATGACGTCGCCGCGCAGGTAGCTTTCGGCAGGGGCCGGACCGCCGATATGCAGGGCCATGTCCGCCATTTGCACATGTTTGGCGCAGGCATCCGCGTCGGAATAGACCGCCACACACCGCACGCCCATCGCTTGAGCGGTTTCCATGATCCGGCAGGCAATCTCGCCCCGGTTGGCAATCAGGATTGTGTCAAACATCATGGCCCTTCTGTGCTTCTTCTGGCCAAAAATACTTCGGGGAGCGCGAGGAGTTGGCCCCTTGCTCCGTTAGTCGCAACACGTGGCAACGCAACATCACATCCGGAACACGCCAAAGCGTGTCTCCTCGATGGGCGCGTTCAGGGCGGCACTCAGGCTCAAATACAGCACGTCACGCGCCTTGCGCGGGTCGATCACGCCATCGTCCCACAGCCGGGCACTGGCATAGAGCGGGTGCGCCTGTTCCTCGAACATGTCGATGGTGGGCTGTTTGAAAGCGGCTTCTTCTTCTGCCGACCATTTGCCACCCGCCCGCTCGATCCCATCGCGCTTGACCGTGGCGAGCACCCCTGCGGCCTGCGCGCCGCCCATGACGGAGATGCGGGAATTGGGCCAGGACCACAGAAACCGGGGGGAATAAGCGCGGCCTGCCATGCCGTAATTGCCCGCGCCAAACGAGCCACCGACCAGCATCGTGATCTTGGGCACGGATGTGGTGGCCACCGCCGTCACCATCTTGGCCCCGTGCCTTGCGATGCCTTCGTTCTCGTATTTTTGGCCCACCATGAACCCGGTGATGTTTTGCAGGAACACCAGCGGGATTTTTCGCTGGGAGCAGAGTTCAACGAAATGCGCACCCTTCTGCGCCGCCTCCGAAAACAGCACGCCGTTGTTGGCGATGATGCCTACCGGCAAGCCCTTGATATGAGCGAAACCGCAGACGAGCGTCTCGCCGAACCGCGCCTTGAACGGATCAAAGCGCGAGCCATCGACGATGCGGGCGATGACCTCATTGATGTCATAGGGCGTGCGCAGGTCGGCGGGCACGACGCCCAGGATTTCTTCGGGGTCGTAGGCGGGGTCTTCGCTGCTTTGCAGGACGATCGTGTCAGGCTTGCGCAGGTTCAGATTGCCGATGGCGCGGCGGGCAAGTGCGAGGGCGTGGGAGTCATCCTCGGCCAGATAATCGGCGACGCCAGACAGGCGCGTATGGACGTCACCCCCACCCAGATCTTCTGCGCTGACCACCTCGCCCGTGGCCGCCTTGACCAGCGGCGGCCCCGCCAGAAAGATGGTCCCCTGTTCCTTCACGATGATCGTCACGTCGGACATTGCGGGCACATAGGCGCCCCCGGCGGTGCAGGACCCCATCACCACGGCGATCTGCGGAATGCCCTTGGCGCTCATCTGCGCCTGATTGAAAAAGATGCGCCCGAAATGGTCGCGGTCGGGGAAAACCTCATCCTGGTTGGGCAGGTTCGCGCCGCCGCTGTCGACCAGATAGATGCAGGGCAGATGGTTCTGCTCGGCGATCTCCTGCGCGCGCAGGTGCTTTTTGACGGTCATCGGGTAGTAGGTGCCGCCCTTCACCGTGGCGTCGTTGCAGACGACCATCACCTCATGCCCCATGACCCGGCCGATGCCCGCGATCACACCCGCGCAGGGCGCGGCCCCTTTGTACAGCCCGTGGGCTGCCGTCGCGCCGACCTCAAGGAAGGGCGAGCCGGGATCGAGCAGATTTGCGACCCGGTCACGCGGCAGCATTTTGCCCCGGCTGACATGGCGGTCGCGCGATTTCTGTCCGCCGCCCGCAGCCGCATGTTCGGCGGCGGCGCGTATGTCCTGGAGTGCTGCAAGATGAGCTTCCCGGTTGGCGCGGAACTGTTCGGACCCCGGCAGGGCGGCGGAAGTCAGGCGCATTGTGCGTCTCCTGCTGACAGTCTTGATCTGGACGCTTCAACGTGACGTTTCATGCCCGGCGCTTGACCTGTGTCAACGCGGATCATCCAAAGATCTGAAACACTTGGCCTTACATAATGACGTGATTGGACAAGAACATGAAACACACACTCCGCATCACCACCGCCGCCCTGACCCTTGCCGCCCTGAGCACCGGCGCCTTTGCGCAGAACCAGGGCGACTTTACCCTTGGCGTTGGGCTTGGCGGCGTTTTCCCGACGTCCGGCAATGGCACCCTCGCTGGGGCAGAGGCCGACATCGACGATGGTTATGCCCTGACCATCACAGGCGAATATTTCATCTGGGACAATGTGGGCATTGAGTTGCTCGCGGCGACCCCGTTCGAGCATGATATCGACCTGGCAGGTATCGGTTTCGCAGGCTCGATCAATCACCTGCCGCCCACCCTGTCGGTCAACTACCACTTTCCCACGGACACTGCATGGAAGCCCTATCTGGGTATCGGTGTGAACTACACCACCTTCTTTGACGAGGAATCTCCGCTTGGGAATCTGGAGCTGGACAACAGCTGGGGTGTTGCGGTGCAGGCCGGCGTGGACTACGCGTTCAGCGACAAGGACGCGTTCCGGGCCAACATCCGCTGGATCGACATCGACAGCGACGTGACCCTGGATGGGGCTCAGATCGGCACGGCGGAGATTGATCCCATCGTGCTCAACTTCGCTTATGTGCGGAAGTTCTGACCGGGAGGGGCGCGTCATGCCTGCGCCTCGCGTGCGGCGCGCGCCCTGAGTTCCTTGCGAATGACCTTGCCCGTGACCGTCATGGGCAAGGCATCCACAAATTCAATTTCCCTTGGATACGAATAGCTTGCAAGCCGTTCTTTGACGTGATCCTGCAAGGCTATGCCGGATGGGCTGCGCCCTTGTTTTGGCACGACGTATGCCTTTACAATCTCTGTCCTTAGGGGATCGGGTTTGCCCACCACCCCGACAGTGGCAACATCCGGGTGGGTCAGCAGGCAATCTTCGATCTCTGACGGGCCGATGCGGTATCCGGCGGACGTGATCACATCATCGTCCCGTCCGACAAAACGGATGTCCTCTCCGTCTTGTTGGCCGCGATCTCCGATCAGCATCCAGTCACCCCGGAATTTCGCCGCGGTAGCAACGGGCCGTTGCCAGTATTCCAGCATCATTGACGGTGCGCCGCGCTTTACCGCAATATCGCCCTCTTCGTCCGTTATGTTGCCGTCCGCATCAATCACCGCGACGTCAAAGCCCGGCACGGCGCGGCCCATACACCCCGGTTTGGTGTCGTAGCGGGCGGTACAGGACGTCACCACCATGTTGCATTCGGTCTGCCCGTAGAACTCGTTGATCGTGACGCCGAGCGCATCGTGCCCCCACGACAGCATTTCCGCGCCCAGCGGTTCGCCGCCGCTGGCGACCGAGCGCAGGCCGGTGATACGGGCCCCTTCAGCCTTGAGCATCCGCAGCGCAGTTGGCGGGAAAAACACATTTTTCACAGCAGCATGTGCGATGATATTGATGCACTCATCAACCTCGAATCGACGCATACGGGACGCAACCACTGGTACGCCCATGACAAGGCCGGGCATCAGCACATCGAAGAGCCCCCCGATCCAGGCCCAATCAGCGGGTGTCCAAATGCAGTCACCGGGTTGGCCCAGATCGTCATGGCTGAGACGCACCCCCGGCAGATGCCCGTCCAGCACGCCATGTCCATGCAGTGCGCCCTTGGGCGCGCCTGTGGTGCCCGATGTGTAGATCAGGACGGCAGGCGTTTCAGCCGTCGCTGGCGCAAACGGAACCGGATCACCGGGAATACCGGCTGTATCTGCCATCCAGCAGGTTGCAAGCTCCCCCACCAGGGACGCGCCCTCGGCGTCTGTCAGCACGAGTGCTGCGCCTGCGTCCTCGATGCGGGTGCGCAGGGCATCTTGCCTGAACAACTTGAACAAGGGCACTGAAATCGCGCCTGCTTTCCAGATCGCGAGATGTGCCGCAGCACACCATGGCGTTTGTGACAGAAGGACACCGACCCGGTCGCCGGCATTCACATGTAATTGCAAGGCGCGGGCCAACCCATCGACCATCTCGGACAACTGGCCGAACCTCACGTCCTGGCGGTGACCTGCGCCAAAGTCGATGATCGCGACCTGCTCGCGCCGGTGATCTAGGCACTGAAATGCCATGTTCATATGCCGCCCTCCAGATCGACAACAGACAGGCTGCCCCACCGGTCGACCGCATAGAGGATCCCGGCACAGCGCACGTAGAAGACGGCGCCGTCCTCGCCTGGCCAACCGACACATTGGCTACGATCGCCGCCATGTTGGGCCACATGCGCGTCGGCAACAGATTCGATCACACCACTGGCATCCAGGGTCACCTGCCGCTGCCCCAGCCAGAACCCGCCAAGGGCCGCCAGAACAATAAGTACAGCCGTGGTGATAATGACCTGCCGCGGCATCACATCATCGCCGAGACCAGTTCACGGCCCACCAGCATGCGCCGGATCTCCGACGTGCCCGCGCCGATCTCCATCAGCTTGGCGTCGCGGAAGATGCGGGCGACGGGCGCGTCGTTCAGGAACCCGGCGCCGCCCATGGCCTGCACGGCCTGATGCGCCTGTTTCATGGCCTCTTCGGAAGCGTAAAGGCAGCAGGCCGCCGCGTCCTGGCGCGTGACCTCGCCCCGGTCGCAGGCCTTGGCCACTTCGTAGACATAAGCGCGGGCAGAGTTCATCGCGGCATACATATCCGCGATCTTTCCCTGCATCAGCTGAAAGTTCCCGATAGGCTGGCCAAACTGCTTGCGCTCGCTGACATAGGGCATGACCTCGTCCAGACAGGCGGCCATTATGCCAAGGCCAATCCCCGCCAGCACCACGCGTTCGTAGTCGAGACCAGACATGAGAACGGCAACACCGCGCCCTTCTTCACCCAGAATATTCTCGAACGGGACTTCCACATCTTCAAAGATCAACTCGCCCGTATTTGAACCACGCATGCCGAGCTTGTCAAAATGGGGCGAAGTGGAAAAACCCTTCATCTCTTTTTCAATCAGAAATGCGGTCATGCCCCGGGGGCCAGCCTGAGGATCCGTCTTGGCATAAACCACCAGCGTGTCGGCGTCGGGGCCATTGGTGATCCAGTATTTCGTACCGTTGAGTATAAAGCGATCATTCCGCTTTTCGGCCTTCAACTTCATCGACACCACGTCGGAACCGGCGCCCGCCTCGGACATGGCCAGCGCGCCAACATGCTGGCCGCTGACGAGACCGGGCAGATAGTGCGCCTTTTGCTCGGGCGTGGCGTTCAGCTTGATCTGGTTGACGCAGAGGTTGGAGTGCGCGCCGTAGCTGAGCGAGACCGAGGCGCTGGCGCGCGCAATCTCTTCGATGGTGACGGTGTGGGCGAGATAACCCATGCCGGCCCCACCGTCCTCTTCGTTTACGGTGATGCCCAGAAGGCCCAATTCGCCCATCTCGGGCCAAAGCTCCGACGGAAAGTTGTTATCACTGTCGATCTTGGCGGCCATCGGTTTGACACGGTCCTGCGCCCAGCGATGCACCATTTCGCGCAGCGCGCCGATGTCTTCGCCCAGATCGAATGCCATGGATGCGTGGAACATGGGCCCTCCCCCGATATTCACCCGTAAATTGAACGGTTGTTCATAAATAGCGGGGAAGGGTTAACATGTCGAGTCCCGGCCCGGACCCGTCAGCGGAGTTTAGTGGTCCATGAACTCGCGCATGCTGACGCGACCATCGCCATCGGCATCCACGAACTCGATGATTTCGGGCACCTTGGCAGAACTCTGCATGCCGATAGCGGCACGGCATTCTGCGCTGATCTTTGCCTCGTCCACGCGGTAGGCGGCGGCAAGCTCTGCCTCGGTCACAAAGCCGTTGCCGTCGGCATCAGCCTCTACAAAATCGCTGGCGCGCTGGCGTTCATAGGACGCGACGTATTCCTTGAGCGTGACGACACCGTCCAGATCGGAATCATAGAATTCCATATGCCCATCCGCCAGCATCTCTGGCGTCGCGTCCCAGCGCTCTTGCCATTGTGTGCCTTCGCAGGCAGGCGGCACATCGGCTTTCGCGATACGGTGGGTCATGTCCGTCACAAGCTCGTCGTAGTTAACGATACCGTCACGGTTCGCATCAAGCGCGCGGAAATTGCCTTTGAAGTCGGTCCTGGCCTCGGCACCTGCGAGCGACACGGATACGAGAACGAACACGGTTACGGCGACCGGCGCACCGGCAAACATTGTTTTGCTCCACATGGGGGCCTCCTTGGTTACAAGTCGAGGCACGGCATCTTCGGCAATCAATCGGCGCAAGGCAGCACTCATGGATTCTCCGCGCGCCGCCGCGCGGGCGGCAAAGGCGGATTTCTCACTTAGGCTCACCCGAACTTCGAGCGTTTCGGATTTCTTTTCTTGGCGCATGGTCGATTGCTTGATGGGATAACGTGCTGCCTGCAACAGGTCACATGTGGTATACCAGATGCTACCATCACCATGCCGGGACGCACGCGATTTCGTGTCCGGACATGTGTTTTAGGCGGAAATGCGTCGGTTCAGGCCATGCCGCGATTGTGGGCGCGCGAGACCTCATCCCGGATGATGCGCGCAATCAACGCGCAATCGTCCAGACTGAAGGTGAGCGGCACGCGCAGGTCGACGATTCCCGCCAGCACGCGGTCGCTGGCCGCCATGGGTTTCGACGGCGCATAGCGCCAGCTGTCATAGCGGCTGGTGAAGGCGACGGGTTCAGCAGCCCCGAACCACTTCAATTCGACCCCACGGGCAGCGCATTTGGCCACCACGTCACGCACAGCCGAGGCGGCCCAGTCAAGCAGCAGGAACTGGAAGGACGAGCCGACGATTGTTTCCTCGTCTGGTCGTTCAATCACGGTGAGGCCGGGCGTATCGCGCAGACCCTCTTCGAGCGCATAGTAGCGGTCATTCCAGCGCCGGCATTGCGTTGCCAGATCGGCCACTTGCGGGCGCAGGATCGCCGCGCGCAGGTTGTCCATGCGGCCCGATATGTTGGGTATGTGGTACTTGATGTCGTCAAACGCCTCTTTCGGCGGAGCGGCGAGGTGGCGTTCATAGAGCATATAGCTGCCCGACAGCATGACCGCCTTGGCCGCGAGATGCGGGTCGTCTGTGACGAGAAAACCGCCCTCGCCCGCGTTGACGTGTTTGTAGGTCTGGCACGAATAGCACCCGATGGCCCCGTGCCGCCCTGAAGGCGTGCCGTTCCAGGCAGCACCCATGGTATGGGCGCAATCCTCGATCACGGTCACGCCAGCCGCGTCGCACATGGCCATGAGCCGGTCCATGTCGCAAATATGCCCGCGCATGTGGCTGAGGAGCAGAACACGTGCCTCGCCCAGCTTGGCTTCAAGATCATCAAGGTCGATGGTCAGGCTTTCGGTGACGCCAACGAAAACGGGGATCGCACCAAGCGATGCGATGGCTCCGGGCACCGGTGCAAGGGTGAAGGCGTTCGACAGCACCGTGTCGCCCGGCGTAACTCCGACGGCGCGCAAGGCAGTCGCCATCGCATAGCCACCCGAGGCGACTGCCAGGCAGTATTGTGATCCGACCGAAGCCGCAAACTCCTGCTCGAGCAGCGCGGTTTCGGAGTGTTCACCAGCAGCAGTGTTGTAGCGGTGCAGGCGCCCGTGCCGCATGACTGCAATGGCGGCCTCGATCCCCGCTTCGGGGATGGGCTCTTGCTGGGTGAAACTTCCGTTGAAACGCTCTGTCATGGGCTGTTTGTGAAATGCGGCGCGAGACCCGTCAAGATGCCGGCGCCCGATTTCGGAAACTGAAACACCAACTGACGATTATCCCAGCGGGCGGAGCGCTGCGACGACCGCAGGGAGCGCCGCGAAGTTATCCAATAGGGCTTCCGGTTCGAGCGCCGCCATATCCTCCGCCGACGGGCCGAATGTGACTAAGATCGACGGCACACCTGCGGCACGCGCCGTGTTGCGGTCGGTGTCGCTGTCGCCGACCAGAACGCATGCGTGCGGATCGACACCAAGGCGGCGCGTCGCCTCGAACAACGGTTCGGGGTCTGGTTTGCGAACGGGGAGCGTATCGGCCCCCACCAAGCTGCCGAACGCATCGCGCACGCCGAGGTCCTGCATCAGTTGCTCGGCCAATCCTTCGGGTTTGTTGGTGCAGATGCCGATGGCATAGCCGTGATCTTGCAGAACCGCGATGCTGGCCATGACACCGGGATAGAGCGTTGTGCGACTGGAGATATCGGCGGCGTAAGCGTCCAGCAGAACAGGATAGTACCGATCCACCATGGCGTCATCCATCCGGTCCATTCGGGTCAGTCCCGTGCGCAGCATCATCCGCCCGCCGCGCAGAGCAACGCCTGCATCCTCAGGTCCCAGGACATCACCCAACCCCATGTCGCGAAAACAGTAGTTGGCCGCGGCAAGGAGATCGCCGCTCGTGTCCGCCAAGGTCCCGTCGAGGTCAAAAATAACAGCTGCCATACCCGCCTTTCTGGCGGATGCCCGCCTGTTCCTGTTGCAAGCCGAAACCATGTTTGATGACCGGGCCGCTTGCGCCTTTGCCCCCAGCGGATAAACAGGGCCAAACAAAAAGACAAAGAGAAACCCATGAGCGTTGCACTCATCATCCTGGCCGCGGGCAAGGGCACACGGATGAAATCGGACCTTCCCAAGGTTCTTCACCCCATTGCCGGTGCGCCCATGCTGCACCACGCTATGCAGACCGGCGCGGCACTTGACCCGGCCCGAACGATTGTGGTCGCGGGTCATGGCGCGGATCAAGTGCAGGCAGCCGCCCTCGCCCATGACCCCGCTGTCGAGGTGGTGATACAGGAAGAGCAGCTTGGCACCGGCCATGCCGTCGATCAGGTGCGCGCGGCGCTAGATGGCTTTGAGGGCGACGTTGTGGTGTTGTTCGGCGATACGCCCTTTCTGCAGCCCGAGACACTTACGCGTATGGTCCAGGCGCGGCGCACGCATGACGTCGTGGTGCTCGGCTTTGACATCGCCGCGGTGCAGCCGCGCTATGGCCGCCTGGTCATGGACGGCGACCGACTGGTCAAGATCGTCGAATACAAGGACGCGACCGAGGATGAACGTGGGATCCGCTTCACCAACAGCGGTTTGATTGCCTGCGAAGCCAAGACACTGTTTGCCCTGCTGTCAGAGGTCACGAACAACAATGCCTCAGGCGAATACTACCTGACCGCCGTGCCCGAACTGGCGAACGCCAAGGGCCTGAAGGTCACCGCCATCAAATGTGACGAGGCCGAGACGCTAGGCATAGACAGCCGCACCGACCTTGCCGGGGCAGACGCGATTTTTCAGGCGCGAGCGCGGGCGGAGTTGCTGGACAGTGGTGTTACCATGATGGCGCCCGACACGGTCTATCTATCCTTTGACACTGTGATCGGTCGCGATGCACTGATTGAACCCAATGTGGTGTTCGGTCCCGCCGTGACTGTCGAAAGCGGAGCCACGATCCGCGCGTTTTCGCATCTGGAAGGGTGCCATGTGTCGCGCGGCGCCATAGTCGGCCCATATGCCCGCCTGCGCCCCGGCGCCGAATTGGCCGAGGACGTGCGCGTGGGTAATTTCGTCGAAATCAAGAATGCCACGCTGGCCGAAGGCGCCAAGGTCAATCACCTTTCCTATATTGGCGACGCGTCGGTGGGCGCAGCCAGCAACATCGGCGCGGGCACCATCACCTGCAACTACGACGGCGTGATGAAGCACCGAACCGAGATTGGCGCACGCGCCTTTATTGGGTCGAACACGATGCTGGTCGCGCCTGTGTCGGTGGGAGATGAGGCGATGACCGGCTCAGGGTCGGTCATAACCTCTGACGTAGATGACGGGGCATTGGCGATCGCCCGTGCGCCGCAGGTCGAAAAACCGGGCATGGCCCGCAAACTCTTTGAACTATTGAAGGCCAAAAAGGCCCGTCAGAGCAGAGGCAGCTAGATGTGCGGAATTGTAGGCGTTCTGGGCAACCACGAGGTCGCGCCCATCCTGGTCGAAGCGCTCAAGCGCCTGGAGTATCGCGGCTATGACAGTGCGGGCATCGCAACGGTCAATGGCGGTGCGCTCGACCGCCGCCGCGCGGTGGGCAAGCTGGTCAACCTGAGCGACAAGCTGGTGCATGAACCGCTGGCCGGAAAGGCCGGGATTGGCCACACCCGCTGGGCGACGCATGGTGGTCCGTCAGAGGGGAACGCACACCCGCACCGCGCTGGTCCGGTTGCCGTCGTCCACAACGGCATTGTCGAGAACTTCCGCGAATTGCGAGGCGAGCTGGCGGAGGCTGGCATCGGGTTTGAGACAGAGACGGACACCGAAACCGTCGCCCTGCTGACCCATCACCACATGCAGCAAGGGATGGCTCCGGTCGAGGCGGCGTACAAGACCATCGACAGGCTCGAAGGGGCTTTTGCCCTCGCCTTTCTCTTTGACGGGCAGGACGACCTGATTGTCGCTGCGCGCAAGGGCTCACCCCTCGCCATCGGACACGGCGACGGCGAAATGTTCGTCGGCTCCGACGCCATCGCCCTTGCGCCCCTGACCGACCGCATCACCTATCTGGAAGAGGGTGACCGCGCCGTCGTCACACGCCAAGGGGTCGAGATCCGCGACGCCAACGGCAGCCTTGCCAACCGCGCCGTGCGGCAAATCCAGATTGATGCGGCCCGCGTCGACAAGGCCGGGCACAAGCATTTCATGGCCAAGGAAATCGCGGAACAGCCGGGCGTGTTGAACACGACGCTGGTCAACTACCTTGGCACTGACGGCGAGATCACTCTGCCCGACCCCGGCATCGACTTTACCGCCATCGACCGTTTGACCATGGTGGCCTGCGGCACCGCGTACTACGCGTGCCTAACCGCCAAATACTGGTTCGAGCAGGTGGCCCGCCTGCCGGTCGAGGTCGATGTGGCATCCGAATTCCGCTACCGCGAACCGCCCATTCCGGGGCGCACATTGGCTCTGTTCGTCAGCCAATCGGGCGAAACGGCGGATACGCTTGCTGCGCTGCGCTACTGCGAGGGGAAGGCGGACAAGATCGTATCAGTCATCAACGTGCCCGAAAGCTCGATCGCGCGGGAAAGCGATCTGGCCCTTCCGATCCATGCCGGGGTCGAGGTCGGCGTCGCCTCGACCAAGGCGTTCACCTGCCAATTGACCGTGCTGCTCATGCTGGCACTGCGGGCTGCCCGTGACCGGGGCGCGATTGACGCTGATGTATTTGCGGATCACGTGTCGGCCTTGCGCGGTCTGCCCGCGTTGATGACGCACGGCATTGACCGCAGTGCCGTGATGCAGGCGACAGCCCGCAAACTGGCTGAGGCACGTGACATCCTGTTCCTGGGCCGCGGCGTCATGTACCCGCTGGCCCTGGAAGGCGCTCTGAAACTCAAGGAAATCAGCTATATACACGCCGAAGCTTATGCATCAGGCGAGCTGAAACACGGCCCTATCGCGCTGATCGACAAGCATGTTCCGGTCGTTGTTATGGCACCCAAGGACGGGCTTTTCGACAAGACGGTGTCGAACATGCAGGAGGTCATGGCGCGCAAGGGCAAGGTGGTGCTGGTGTCGAACGCCGCAGGGATCGCGGAAGCTGGCGATGGGGTCTGGGAAAAGATTGCGATGCCGGATTGCCCGGACATCGTGGCCCCCATCCTCTATGCCCTGCCCGCGCAGCTTTTGGCTTATCACACGGCTGTAGCCAAGGGCACGGATGTGGACCAGCCGCGCAACCTGGCCAAATCCGTGACAGTGGAATGACGCCCGAAGCCGCTCTGGCCGAGATCGAAGCCCATGCCGATGCGGAGCGCGCCAAGGGGGCCAGGGCATATCACAAGTCGGACCGGCTGCATTTGGGCGTGCCGAACCCGGTGCTGAACGATCTGACCAAATCGTGGCGCCAGAGCCTGGATGTGCCTGCGCGCGTCACTCTGGCAGATGGGCTTTGGTGCACGGACATTTACGAGGCGCGCGTTGCCGCTGCCAAGCTGCTGACGCAGGCACGGATACGGCCGGATGCGGAAGCATGGGATCTGATCGCGTCCTGGGTGCCCGATTTCGACAGCTGGGCCATTGCCGATCATGCTTGCATGGCCGGTCAAAAACGTCTGGTCGCGGACCCCAGCCGGCTGGATCATGTCGAGGGGTGGACGGTATCCGATCACATGTGGACGCGCCGCGCGGCGTTGGTCATCACCCTGCCATGGACCAAGCGGAACAATCCCAAGCCTCAGGATATCGAAGTCAGGGGTCGCGTTCTGGGTTGGGCGGCAACGTATGTACCGGATCACACCTGGTTCATTCAGAAAGCCATCTCATGGTGGTTGCGCGAACTTTCAAAGCACGACGAGCAGCGCGCGACGGCATTCCTGGCCAAGCATGGCGACGCGATGAAACCGTTCGCTCTGAAAGAGGCGCGGAAGTACCTGTAGCCGAGGTTTGATGCGAACTCGATCGGCTTTCCGATGCGGACAGCTTTGCCAAGTGATCGAAACGGCGCCGGATTCGACTGATTTTGCGCGACAAGGAACGTCACCCACCGAAGACATCCACCTCCGGCAACCCGGTCAGCGGTGCGCCAAGCGCTTGCATCGCCGCCAATGACAGGCGGCTGCCAGCCGTCGCCGGTCCATCAATCGGGATCAATGTCACATCAACTGTCGTATTGGTTGCGTCATAGTAAACGCGGCCAGGCTGCTCGACCGAGACCAGAGGGGTCTTAAGCCAAAGGCCCGGCTCTGCCGCATTGCCAAGAGACGCAACCGTACGGCCCAGCGTTCCGATAGATACTTCGCCCTCCGGCCCCAGGACATCGTCTGCTCCGATCACCGTCTCGTCCTCCGGCTTGGCAGCAACATCTGGCGCGACAGGCTCATCGCCTTCAGCCACCACTGCCGCGGGCCGCGTCCCGCCTGCCCATTGAGGGACGACGTCACACGCCGAGAGGGCCAAACCACAAACCCCGAACATCATCCACCGCATTGCTTACACCTCGACTTTGGTCCCTTATTCCGCGATCCCCCCTTGCGAGAGGGCCGCGCCATGCCTACCACTATCGTATGACTGCCCCATTGATCGACCCCTTCCAGCGCGCGATTACTTACCTGCGCGTTTCCGTCACCGACCGGTGCGATTTCCGCTGCGTCTATTGCATGTCGGAAAACATGACGTTCTTGCCAAAAAAAGAGCTTCTGACGCTCGAAGAGCTTGATCGCATGTGTTCGACCTTTGTGGGCCTTGGTGTTGAAAAGCTGCGGATCACAGGCGGTGAACCGCTGGTGCGCCGGGACATCATGACATTCTTCAACGGCATGGGCCGCCATCTTGATGCGGGCACGCTCAAAGAGTTGACGCTGACCACGAACGGCAGCCAGCTCGAACGCTTTGCCAAGGATCTCTATGCCGCCGGTGTGCGCCGGGTGAACGTGTCGCTGGACACGCTGGACGAGGCGAAATTCGCGGATATCACCCGTTGGGGCCGCCTGCCTCAGGTATTGCGCGGCATTGATGCGGCGCAGGCTGCAGGGCTGCGGATCAAATTGAACGCCGTGGCGCTCAAAGAGTTCAACGAAGACGAGTTGCCCACGATCACACGATGGTGCGCCGAACGGGACATGGACCTGACCTGGATCGAGGTCATGCCCATGGGTGACATCGGCAATGAGGACCGCTTGGGCCAGTACTGGTCGCTCAAGGACGTGCGCGCACGCTATGCCGAGCACTACACCGTCACAGATCTGGCCGAACGGACTGGCGGCCCGGCCCGCTATGTGCGGCTGGAGGAGACCGGTCAGAAGATCGGCTTTATCACCCCGCTCAGCCACAATTTCTGCGAAAGTTGCAACCGCGTGCGCATCACCTGCACGGGGGAGATTTACATGTGCCTGGGCCAGGAAGACATGGCAGATCTGCGCGCGCCTTTACGGGATTTCCCCAATGATGACCGGGCACTGGAAGAGGCCATTCGCGCCGCCATCGCACTCAAGCCCAAAGGGCATGATTTCGACTATTCCCGCCAACGGCTGGACGGGCAGATGCCACGCCACATGAGCCACACAGGCGGCTAACCCCACAATGCGGCCAGCGGCCCTTTATCGGCTCTACCGCGCGCTGAGCGCGGTCGCCCTGCCCTTTGCCGCGCGCTCTGCGGTCGGCAAGCTGCGTCGCGCGGGGGTGCCGGTGCACCGCGCCCATGAACGGCTGGGCCATGCCACGCTTGAGCGCCCGCTTGGCCCGCTGATCTGGTTTCATGGCGCGTCAGTGGGCGAGGCGAAGTCGGTCCTACCGCTGATTGCCCGCATCCGCGATGTGGCCTCTGGCACGCAGATCCTGCTGACCTCGGGCACTGCAACCTCGGCCGAGGCGATTGCCACCCGGTTGCCCGATGGCGCCATGCATCAGTTCAGCCCCCTTGACGGGGTTGGTCCTCTCACCCGTTTTCTGGGGCACTGGCGTCCGGACCTATGCGTTCTGGTGGAATCCGAGCTATGGCCGAACCTTTTGAACCTTTGCGCTGAGCGGCACCTGCCGGTCGCACTTCTCAACGCTCGCCTCTCGGACCGCAGTGCCGCCGGATGGAAGAAGTATCCCGGCACCGCAGCGTACGTGCTGCGCGGCATCGCCTGGGCCCATTGCCAGGACCGCCGCAGCCGGGATCACCTGCGCGACATGGGGCTGGATGCGGCAGAGCAAGGTACAAACCTGAAATCCATTCTCGGCGCGCCGCGCGTGACACCGCAGGCGCTGGACGCGGCCCATAACAGGCTGGCGGGTCGCCCTGTTTGGGTCGCCGCCTCCACCCATCCCGGCGAGGAAGAACAGGTGCTCGCCGCGCATAAGACGTTGCTGCGCGCATATCCGAACCTGTGCCTGATCCTTGTGCCGCGCCACCCCGAACGGGCTGATGACATTCTGGCCCTCATCGAAAAGGCAGGGCTGAGCGTCGCACAGCGCAGTGCGCGCGGTGATTTGGACCACGGTGCCGAAGTCTATCTGGCCGACACAATGGGCGAGACGGACCTGTGGTACGCGCTGAGCCCCATCGTGTTTCTGGGCGGGTCGTTTTCCGATGTCGGCGGTCATACGCCTTTTGAACCTGCCGCCGCGCATACGGCCATCCTGCATGGACCGAACTATGCCAATTTTGCCGAAGCCTATGCCGCATTCCTGATGAAGGACGCGAGTGTAGAGGTCCGCGACGGCGCGGTCCTGGCCACCGAGGTCGAGGCGCTCCTGACCCACCCCAGCCGTGCTGCACAGCTTGCGAGCAACGCCCGCCCCCTCGCCCCCACAGGCACCGAGGCGCTGGACCAGATTGCAGGTCGGCTCTTTTCACTGATGGACGACCACGCTATGGGGCCGCATGCGTGACCTTGCCCAAATTGATGTCATTGCGCCCAGTTTCAAACGGCGCCTGTCGGGCGTCACAGCAACGGTGGCACGACTTGTGCCTTTGCAGGCGCAGTCCATCGCAATCACCGCCTGCGCGCCCGAGATGCCGGATGAGGTTCCGAATGTGCATTGGTCCAGGCTGCTGACCATGTCGCGCGGCGGCCCCTCTGGCCCGCGCGTCTGGCATGCCCGCCGCAACGTGGAGATGATTGCTGGTCTTGCCCTGCGTGGACTGTTGGGCAAACGGATCAAGCTGCTGTTCACCTCGGCCAGCCAGCGGCACCATACGGGTCTGACTAAGGCGCTGATCCGGCGCATGGACGCAGTCATCGCCACGTCGGACAAGACAGCCGGGTATCTCGAATGCCCGGCCACGGTAATCCACCACGGCATAGACACCGACACGTTTGCCCCCCACCCAGACAAGGCCGCGCTGCGGGCGGAACTGGGTCTGCCAACCGGCCCGCTCATGGGGTGCTTTGGCAGGATCCGCGCGCAAAAGGGCACGGATGTGTTTGTGGACGCGATGATCCGCGTGCTTGGCGATCACCCAGACGCCGCCGCCATCGTCATGGGCCGGGCCGTGGACAAGGATCAGACATTTCTCGACGACCTCAAGGCACAGGTGCAAGATGCGGGGCTGACCGACCGCCTGTTGTTTTTACCGGAGGTTCCTGTCTGGGAGACGCCCCGATTTTACCAGGCGCTCGACATCTACGTCGCGCCCCAGCGCTGGGAAGGGTTCGGCCTGACCCCGCTTGAGGCAATGGCCTGCGGCGCGCCGGCCATCGCAACCCGCGTCGGGGCGTTCGATGAGTTGGTGTTAGATGGAAAGACCGGCACTTTGATTGACGCAGGCGACGTCGACGAGATGGTTGCGGCGACGCAAGCGGTTCTGTCGGACCCACCCAAACTAGCCAAATGGTCCGAGTGCGCCCGCGCGCATATGGTCCAGCACTTCCAGCTACAACAGGAAGCGGACGCGATCATCGCGATCTACAAGAAACTCCTGAACGACTGACGGGACGGTGGGTGGGGCGATCTGCCCCGGCAGGAGCGTCACCCGTCCGTCACGACGCCAGGGGAAGCCGCTGCTCCACAATCTCCGCCCACCAGGAACAGCCCGCCGGAATCGCCTCGTCATTGAAGTTGTATTCGGGATGGTGAACCATCGCCGTGTCGCCGTTGCCCACAAGGATGTAGGCACCAGGCCGCTCTTCGAGCATAAAGGCGAAATCCTCGCCCCCCATCACCAGCGGTGCCTCATCACACTGACCGGAGACTGAGCGCGCCACATCGGCGGCGAATTCCGTTTGCGCGTCGTGGTTTACCATGACCGGGTAGTTGCGGTTGTAATTGACCCGCGCGACACCGCCGAAGGTGCTTGCCACACCTTCGCAAATCTCAACCACACGCTTTTCGGCCAGATCGCGCGCCTCGGGGCTCATGGTGCGCACGGTTCCCATGATCTGCACCTTCTGCGGGATCACGTTGAAGGCCTTCGACGATGTCTCGAACGACGTGATCGACACCACGATGCGGTCGATCGGATCGGCATTCCGGCTCACGATGGATTGCAGCATCGTCACCGCGTGCGACGCCATCAGGGTCGTGTCGATGGTCTCCTGCGGCTTGGCGGCATGTCCACCCAACCCCTCGAACTCGATCTCAAGAAGATCGGTCGCGGCAAAGAACGGACCTGGCCGAATGGCGAACTCTCCCACGGGCCGCCCCGGCCAATTGTGCATGCCATAGACTTCGTGAATGCCCCAGCGATCCATCATGCCATCGTTGCACATCTCGCGACCGCCGCCCCCACCCTCTTCGGCGGGCTGAAAGATCACGACAACGGTACCGTCGAAATTCCGCGTCTCGGACAGGTATTGCGCTGCGCCAAGCAACATGGCGGTGTGTCCGTCATGCCCGCAAGCATGCATGGCACCCGGCGTTTTCGAGGCGTATTCCACGCCCGTCTGTTCGTGGATCGGCAGCGCATCCATGTCGGCGCGCAGGCCGATTACCTTGCCCGAGCCGTCCGCCTTGCCCTTGATGACGCCCACGACACCGGTCCGCCCGATGCCTTCGACCACGTCGTCACAGCCAAAGGCGCGCAGCTTTTCGGCGACCAGCGCGCTTGTGCGATGGGTTTCGAACAGGATTTCGGGATGCTGGTGGATGTCACGACGCCAAGCGGCGATGTCGGCATGCATTTCGGCAAAACGGTTCTTGATGGGCATTCGTTAATCCTGTGACTACTGCGCGGGCATCCGCTGTTCCACCAGCTCGACAAACCAGCTTGCCCCGGCCGGGATCGCCTCGTCATCGAACTGGTATTCCGGGTGGTGGACCATTGGCCCGTCCCCGTTGCCCAGCATAATGTAGGCCCCTGGGCAGGCATTCAACATGAACGAGAAGTCCTCGGCCGCCATGATCGGCGGAAAATCGGTGATGACATCCCCGGCAACAGCGCGTGCAGCGGCGGCGGCATATTCGGTGTGCGCATCGTGGTTGATCGTGACCGGATAGCCGATGGTATAATCCACCTGCACGTCGCATTGATGGGCCTGCCCGGTGCCGGTTGCGATCTCTTTCACACGCGCTTCCACAAAATCACGCACTTCGGGGTCCAGGGCCCGGACCGTGCCGGTCATGCGCGTGACCTGCGGGATGATATTGTGTGTGTCGATGTCGGAATGCAGGGCGCAGACGGACACCACGGCAGATGCCAGCGGGTCCACGTTCCGGCTGGCAATGCTTTGGAGGCCGAGGATGATGTGAGCCGCCGCCACGTTCGGATCAACGGCCTGATGCGGCGCAGCGGCATGCCCCCCTTTGCCCGTCACAGTAACAGTGAATTCATCAGCAGCCGCCAAAAGCGCACCGGGACGGATGGCAAACTGCCCAGTGGGCAGTCCCGGCAAGTTGTGCAGGCCGTAGACCTCTTGAATGCCCCAGCGGTCGATCAGCCCGTCATTGACCATCTCTCGGCCCCCACCGCCGCCCTCTTCTGCGGGTTGAAACGCCAGCACGGCAGTGCCATCGAAATTGCGCGTCTCGGCGAGGTACTGCGCCGCCCCCAGCAAGATCGACGTATGGCCGTCATGGCCGCAGGCGTGCATCTTGCCCGGATGCTTTGACGCGTAATCAAGGCCCGTCGCCTCTTCGATCGGCAACGCATCCATGTCGGCGCGCAGTCCAACGACACGACCTTTGGTGTCCGTCTTGCCCTTGATCACGGCCACCACACCGGTCTTACCGATGCCCGTCGTGATGTCGTCCACACCAAACTCACGTAGTCGATCGACCACGAAAGCAGCGGTTTCGTGCACGTCATAGTCCAGTTCGGGATGCGCATGCAGGTGACGGCGCCAGCCGGTGATCTCGGCGTGGGTTTCGGCAAGGCGGTTCTTGATGGGCATGGGGCAGATCCTGTCAGACAGAGGGGCCGAGGCGCATCTTGCTGCCGTCGGAAAAGCGGCTCAGGCGGAACCTTTTCAGAACATGACCCGGATCGTCGCCCATGACCAGAGCAGCAAGGACTTTTCCCATGCCCGGCCCGATGCCGAAACCGTGACCGCTCATGCCCGTGCCGATGGTCAGGCCAGGCAATGCTGCAACCCGGTCCACGACGGGTACAACATCCGGCATCGTATCTATCATCCCGGCCCAGGCCGTCTTGATCCGCACCGGCCCGAGGCCCGGTAGCACCTCGTGAAAGTCACGGGTCAACTGATCAACCTTCCGCCTGTTAGGGGCCGGATTGAGAATGCGCATGGCCTCAAAAGGACTTGGCCCATCCGCATCCCACTTGCGAGGCGTGGACCAGGCGTCGGGATACCCCTTAGGCGCCTTTAGCATGAAGCGCGTTCCGAAAGGGTCGGCCCGCAATTGGGTGAGATACTTGGACAAGGCGCGGAAGGCATCCGGGCCAATGAACAGTTCATGAAATCCTCCGGCCGCAAGGGAATAACCGCCGTCTTTGCGCGGACGGAAGGCGATGCGATCATCGGCTGCCCCACCGGGATAGACCATCGGCATTGGCCCCGTCGCCGCCACTGTCGCACGAACGGACAATTGCGGCAGCGCGATACCATGGCGGCGCAGAAGGAGAGAGGACCACGCACCACCGGCTAGGACAACTTCCGAGGTCCTGATCCGCCCGGCTTCGGTGATCACACCGGCCACGCGCCCCCCTTCGATGTCGAGGGCGCGGACAGCGCAGTTTTCGATCACGTTGGCGCCGGCCCGTGCGGCCACACCGGCGAGTGCCGGGACCGCCACCCACGGTTCGGCGCGCATGTCCGATGCTGTATAAAGAGCGCCCGCATAGGGACGCGCCATGCCGGGGATCAGGTCCGCAATCTCTGCCTGGCTCAAAAGACGACTGTCCACATCATGCACCTGTGCGTGCGATAACCATGCCGCGTAACGGGCAAGGTCGTCCTGTGTCTTCGCAAGGTAGGTGACGCCGCCCTGGATCAACCCGATGTCCACATTTGTGCGCTGCGCCAGATCGCGCCAGAGCGCATTGGCTTCGGCCATGATCGGCAACTCGTCGGGATCCCGCCCCTGCTGCCGGATCCAGCCCCAATTGCGGCTGGACTGCTCACCCGCAACCCGTCCCTTTTCCAGCAGAGCGACGGATTTCCCTGCCTCGGCCAGATAAAGCGCTGTGCAGACCCCGATGACCCCGCCGCCGATGACAACCACATCGGCGGCATCGGGTGGCGGTCCGGGCCACGTCACGGGCGTGGCACCGTGGATGGGAAAACGGGTCACCTCAAACCGACGCGGTTTGCGGCAGCTTTCTGACGCAGAAAGAACTGCTGAACCAAAAAACGCGCCCATGTCGACGCGGGCTGCGCGGTGCAAAACGCAGCCCTATGCAACACGGGCCACCAGATCACGCATGAACGCATGGCCCGCCTCGAACTGAGCCACGGTGATGAATTCATTGGGTTGGTGCGCTTGGCCGATATCACCGGGTCCGCACACGACGGCAGAGTAGCCCGCCGCCTGAAACTGCCCGGCTTCCGTCCCATAGCTGACCACGTGTGTACCATTATCGCCCGTAATGGCACGCACGATGCGTTCGGCAGCCCCGTCTTCTTCTGGGGTCAGTGGCGGCACCTCAAAGCGGATGTCTATATCCACCCGCGTGTCGGGGTGAACAGCTTGCATTCCACGCTCGACATCCGCGACATGGGCAAGATACGCCTCTTTCAACGCGACGATGTCATCGCCGGGCACAGCCCTGAAATCCATGGCAAACCTGCAATCCTTGGCGGTGATGTTTTGCGCCGTTCCACCAACCACTTGCCCCACATGCCAGGTGGTAAAGGGCGGATCGAACATCGCGGCCAGCGCCGAGGGCTGCGCGGCCATGTTTTCGGCATTCCGCTGGTTGGCAAAATCAATGATTTTTGCGCCTTCGAGGATCGCACTTACGCCTTGCGGCAGCAAAGACGAATGGACCTCAAATCCGACAACATGCGTGTCAAAGCCCTGCCCGCCCTTGTGGCCTGTCACCGCCTTCATCATCGACGGTTCACCAACGATGACCGGACCGCCTTTTGGCACCAGACCTTGCATGGCGGCAATCATCGGCGGGGCACCGAGGCAGCCGATTTCCTCGTCAAAGCTCAGCGCTAGCTGCATGGGTTTGGCCGCATAATGCGCCTCGACCAGCGCCCAGATGGCCAGGGCATCAAAGCCCTTCATGTCGCAGGTGCCGCGCCCGAAATACCTGCCCTCTTTCTCGGTCACCGTAAAAGGGTCCGTGTCCCAGGGCTGGCCATCCACCGGCACCACATCCGTATGGCCCGACAGAACAACCGCTCCTTCCACCTCAGGGCCAACATGCGCAAACAGCGCTGCCTTGGGCTGATCGGGATGACGGTAGCGATGCGCTGTGATGCCGTGGTCGTTCAGGTAATTCTCAATCCAATCCACCAGCGGCAAGTTCGTATCCCTGCTCACAGTGGGAAAGCTGACAAGCTTTGTCATCAGCTCAAGCGGCGTCATCTTGCGTGTCATATGGATCCCATTTGAAGCCCGTTCAGCTTAGGCATAGTGATACCCCACCTCCAGTCGAAAACACAGGGCAAGCAACGGCGTGGCAGTATGAAGCATGATAGCGCCCATTGCGTGTTCTGCGCGATCATCGCGGGCGATGCACCAGCAAGCATCGTGCACCACGACGACAGATGTATTGCCTTTATGAACCTGCGTCCCCTTCATGCGGGCGAGTTCATGGTGATCCCGCTTGTGCATATCGACCATTTCACCGATATGCCCGACGATCTGGCGGCACATATCATGGTTGTCGGCCAGCGGCTCGGACGCCGGATGATGCAGGTCTATGCCCCGAAGCGGGTGGGTTACGTGGTGCACGGGTTTGGCGTGCCGCATGCACATCTGAACGTTGTGCCCCTGCGGGACAGCGGTGACATCGTCTCAGCCAAGCATATCGTGCGCACGGATACCGGGTTCCGGATCGCGCATGATGCTGTGCCAATGCGAGAGCGTGCCGACCTTGATGCGGACGCCGCAAGGCTGCGCGGGGATCAGTAGCCGCTGTCGGTGGTCAGCACCAGATGGCCCGGCTCCACTTCCGTGTATTCCGATGGTGCCGGTTCGTAATCCACAGGATGAATCGGCGACGGGATGGGCTTGAAGTTCAGATCTTTTTCGGCTTTGCGCCTGCGCGGGTCTGCAATGGGCACAGCTTTCATCAGCGCTTGGGTATAGGGATGTTGCGGGTTCTCGAACACGCGCGCTCGCGGCCCCATTTCGACGATACGGCCCAGATACATGACGCCGACGTAGTGACTGACCCGTTCGACCACGGCCATGTCATGGGAAATGAAGAGGAAAGACAGGCCCAGCTCGGACTGCAATTCCATCATCAGGTTCAAAACCTGCGCCTGCACAGATACATCCAGGGCCGACACCGCCTCATCCGCGATGATCAGTTTGGGGTTCAGGGCAAGCGCACGGGCGATGGCGACCCTTTGACGCTGCCCGCCGGATAACTCATGCGGATAACGGCGCATGAAGCTGCGGGGCAGCTCCACCCGGTCAAACAGCATCTCGACGCGTTTCTGCCCTTCCGCTCCCTTGAACATCCCGTAATTCTGCATCGGTTCCGCCACCTGGTCGACCAACTGCATCTGCGGATTCAGGGATGCGAACGGGTCCTGAAATATCATCTGCATATCCTGACGCGCATCGCGCAGGTCACGCTCGTTCAGCGCCACGATGTCGCGGCCATCCAGAACGATCTCGCCCGATTGCGGCTCGACCAAACGCAAGATGGACCGCCCGGCAGATGATTTTCCGCAGCCGGACTCGCCCACCAGGCTGAGCGTCTGACCTTTGTTGATCGTGAAGGACACATCCTCGACCGCGTGGACGTTTGCAATTGTTCTCCGAAAAAACCCGCCCTTGACCGCAAAGCGCGTGGTCAGATTGCGCACTTCCAGCAACGTATCTTCGGTGCCGGGAATAGGGGCAATCTCGGCCTGATCGCGGCCCAGAAGCTTCATGGGCTCAGGGCAGGCCTTGCCGCGCATCTCTCCCAGTTTGGGGACAGCCGCCAATAGTGCCTTGGTATAGGGATGCTGCGGGTTCTCGAAAATCTGGGCAACGGGGCCTTCCTCGACCTTGTTGCCGCGGAACATCACGACAACGCGGTCTGCCATCTGCGCAACAACGGCCATGTCATGGGTGATGAACATCACCGCCGTACCCGTTTCGCGTTTCAGCCGGTCCATCAGTGCAAGGATCTCGGCCTGGATGGTCACATCCAGGGCGGTGGTTGGCTCATCTGCGATCAAAAGGCGTGGCTCGCACGCCAGCGCCATGGCAATCACCACACGCTGCCGCATGCCGCCGGACAGTTCGTGCGGATATTGCTTCATACGGCGCTGCGGCTCAGGGATACGCACCTGCTGCAGCAGTGACAGTGCGCGCTCTTCGGCCTGCCGCTTGCTCAGCTTCTTGTGCAGCCGCAGTCCTTCGGTCAATTGGCGACCCACCGTAAAGACCGGGTTCAGCGCCGTCATCGGCTCTTGGAAAATCATGCCAATTTCGTTGCCACGAATGGTGCGCATCAATTCCTGATCGGTGGTGGCAAGATCGACGGCGTCGGCCTCTTTGCGATCAAACACCAGGCGGCCTCCCGCAATTTCACCGCCGCCAAACTCGACCAGGCGCATCAATGACAGGGACGACACCGATTTGCCCGAACCGGACTCGCCCACGACGCAAACGGTTTCTCCCGCATGGACGACAAAGGACACATCCTCCACCCCAACAACCGGTCCGTCTTTGGTCTGAAATTCAACCCGCAGATTTTGTATGTTCGCAATCGGCGCCGTATCGGTCTGATCGAGCATTTCTATCCCCGCGATTGAGCCTGTGTGGCTCGAATTTTCTCAACAGTGGGCGAAGGGGCAGGCACTGTCAAACATTGACCTACGAAATTGTTCGCTGACCGCACGCAACGCTTGCATTTTCGCCAAAAGCTGTTTCGATGATTGTATATGCTTGGGGGGCCAAGAGTAAAAATCACGGGGAAACCGTGGGTTAACGCGTATGTCTTCCACTCCCCAGGCTGAAACTGTACCGCGTGCCACGTGGTATGAAACTGACGCGCGGGGCAAACCTGCGGTCCAACAAGGAGTATGACATGTCCCTGAAATCCCTTCTGATGGGTGCTGTGGCCACCACTGCGCTGGCCCCTGCCGCCTTTGCCGAGCGCGGCTCGGACGGACAGGTGAACATCATCTACTGGCAAGCGCCGTCCACAATGAACGTGTTCCTGTCCGGCGGCACAAAGGAAGTCGAAGCGTCTTCCATGGTGATCGAACCGCTGATCCGTTTTGACGAAAACGGAGAAATCCAGCCCTGGCTCGTCACCGAAATTCCCAGCGTCGCAAATGGCGGCATCTCCGAAGACCTGAAGACCATAACATGGACGCTCACCGAGGGTATCTTGTGGTCTGACGGCACGCCGCTCACATCCGAGGATGTGAAATTCACATATGAATATTGCACCCACCCCGAAGGCGGCTGTGCGCAGATCACCAAATTCGAGGGCATCGAGAGCATCGAGACGCCCGACGCGCAAACAGTTGTCATCAACTTTGCCAGCCCGACGCCCTACCCGTTCGCAGCATTCGGCGGCGCGGAAAGCCCGGTCATCCAGAAAGCGCAGTTCGAGCAGTGCATGGGCGCCGCCGCCCCCACCTGCACCGAACAGAACTTCAACCCTGTCGGCACTGGTCCGTTTGTTGTTGACGAATTCCGCCCCAACGACGTGATTACATTGTCTGCCAATCCGAACTACCGTGATCCGGCCAAGCCCGCCTTTGCAAAGATCAACTTCAAGGGCGGCGGCGATGCCGTGGGCGCGGCACGTACCGTGCTTGAGACAGGCGAGTTCGACTACGCCTGGAACCTGCAGGTCGCGCCGGACGTCTTGGCCACGATGGAAAGTGTGGGCAACGGCGAGTTGATGACCAGCTTTGGCCCCTCGGTCGAGCGGATTATGCTGAACAACACCAACCCTGACCCGGCGTTGGGCCCAGACGAGCGCGCCGTCATCCGTCCACACCCGTTCCTGTCTGATCCGGTCGTGTACAATGCTATGTCGTTGGCCATTGACCGCGTTCTGCTGGCCGAAATCGGCTATGGCGCGGGTGGTCAGGTAACCTGCAACTGGATCCCTGCTCCGGCGGCCTACAACTCCGACACGCTGACCTGCGACACGCAGGATATCGACGCCGCAAACGCCATGCTGGACGAAGCAGGCATCGTCGACACCAACGGCGATGGCATCCGCGAGAAAGACGGCGTGCCGCTGTCGATCCTTTATCAGACCTCGACCAACTCGATCCGCCAGGACTATCAGGCGCTCATCAAGGACTGGTGGAGCCAGATCGGTATCGAAACCGAGCTGCGCAACATCGACGCGTCTGTGTTCTTCGGTGGCGACGCGGGCAGCCCAGACACGTTCCAACGCTTCTATGCCGATGTCGAGATGTACACCAACACCTTCTCGGGCACAGACCCGCAAGCGTATCTGGCCAACATGCTCTGCGACAAGGCGCCCAGTCCGGCATCGCAGTGGCAAGGTGAGAATATCTCGAGGTTCTGCATGGAAGAATATGACGCCCTTTGGAATACGCTTGCTCAAACCTCGGACCTTGAGGAACGGGCGCGCATCGGTCGTGAGTTGAACGACATGGCAGTGACCAACGGGGCCATGATCCCGCTGACGCACCGCGGCGACATCTCGGCACGTTCCAACACACTTGGTGGTGTGCGCATGAACTCGTGGGACAGCGAGCTGTGGAATATCGCCGATTGGCACCGCACCGAGTGACCCAGAACCATAGGGTGGGCACTTTTGCCCACCCTAGCCCCGACACAAAAACAAGACCCCGAAAAGAGGCCCGTGAGTCATGCTGACCTACTCCATCCGCAGACTGCTCTTGTCGATCCCGACGCTGCTCTTCATCAGCTTCGTCATCTTCGGGTTGTTGCAACTTGCGCCGGGCGATCCCATGGCACAGGTGCCCCTGACCGTCCCCCCCGAGGTCAAGGAAAAGATGCGCCAGGCCCTGGGTCTGGGCGAGGCATGGTACATCCAGTACTGGAAATGGCTGGTCCAGTTCTTCTGGATCGAACCGCAGGTGCTGATCGACCATTGGTTCGGCACATCCTTCTCCGAAGGTAAACAGCGCGTGATTTCATGGCAGACCCGGTCACCCGTTATGGACATCGTTGTGCAGCGGCTGCCACAGACGCTATGGGTCGTGGGGCTGGCCTATGTGGTCGGCATCCTCATTGCCCTGCCCATCGGCATCTATTCGGCCTACCGACACTATTCGATCTTCGATCAAACCGGCACGTTCGTCACGATGATCGGCTTTTCGATCCCGCCCTTCTTTACCGGCCCGCTGCTGATCGTGATCTTTTCGGTGTATCTGGGCTGGCTGCCCTCGATCTATGACACCACCCATGTCGTCAACGACTGGGCCAGCTTCAAAATCCAGTTCCAGCAAATGATCATGCCGGTCATGGTGCTTGCCCTTCAGACCACGGCACAAATCTCGCGCTACATGCGCGGCGCAATGCTCGACAACCTCAACCAGGACTATGTGCGCACAGCGCGGGCCAAGGGGCTGAAGGAAAGTGTCGTGGTCATAGTCCACGTGGTGCGCAACTCGATGATCCCCGTGGTCACAGTGATCGCCCTTGGCGTGCCCGCCATCTTCGGTGGCGCGATCATCACGGAAAACGTGTTCAAGGTGAACGGCATCGGTCAGCTCCTGCTGACCTGGCTCTATGCAAATGACCTGCCCGGTGTGATGACGCTGACCTTCATCTTCGCCATCCTGATCGTCCTGTTCAACCTGATCGCTGATGTGCTTTACGGCGTGCTCGACCCGAGGATCCGCTATGACTGACCCTGTCCCCTCCGGTCCCGAGGCCGACGCCGAATTCATCACCGCTCTGCAAGACAAGGTGGTCAGCACGGCCCCATCCAGCCAGTGGCGCGATGTCTGGCACCAGTTCCGCCGCCACAAGGGCGCCATGTTCGGCGGTGCGTTCCTGATGTTCGTCACCCTGGGCGTTCTGTTCGGCCCTTACATCTGGACGATTGACGCCCAGGCGCTTGATATCCGCAACCGGGACATGCGGCCCATCTGGGTTGCGCTTTGGGACAGCACGGCCAAGACGGGGTGGCACCGCCCGCTGGGCACTGACAACCTCGGGCGCGACATCCTCGCGACGATTATCGCGGGCGGGCGGGTGTCCATGGCCGTGGGCTGGGCCGCGATGCTGCTCGCCCTTGTGATCGGCACGCTGGTCGGGGTTCTGTCCGGCTATTTCCGCCGGCTCGACTTCTGGCTCATGCGCTTTACCGATCTGGTCCTGTCGCTGCCGATCCTGCCGCTGGTTCTGCTGGCCGTGACATTGTTCCGACAGCCACTGACCAGCACCTTCGGCGGACCCGAAGCGGGCATGTTCGTGCTGATCGTGGGGGTCATCGGCCTGACCAACTGGATGCCGACCGCCCGGATCGTGCGCGGCGACATCCTCGCGCTGAAAGAGCGGGAGTTCATCCTGGCCGCGCGCTCTATCGGCACGTCGTCGGGCGCGATCATCCGGCGCCACCTGCTGCCCAACGTGATCTCACCCGTCGTCGTGTCAGCCACGCTGGGGCTCGCCACGGCGATCATCACTGAAAGTGCGCTGTCCTTCCTGGGCGTAGGCTTCCCGTCCGATTTCCCGACCTGGGGCAAGCTCCTGTCTGACGCGGTGCCAAGAATGCAGGATTATCCCGAACGGGTCATGCTGCCAGGCGTCATGATCTCGCTGACTGTGCTGAGCGTGAACTACCTGGGCGATGGCCTACGCGACGCGCTGGATCCGCGCATTCGCGGGCGCTAAGGCCTTAAGACAGAGCAACAACTACGGCGCGGCAAACACAGTGAGGCCGTAGCGCTCGACTACATCGGCCCACGCGGGCGATGCCATGATGACCGGCACCGCCTCTTCCAGAAAATCGTGCGCCGCCGACAGTTGCGGTTGCACCAGAATGTAACGCTGATACTGCGAGTGCGGCTGTTCGGCGACATGGACAGCGTCGCCCAATGCAAGATCTTGAACAAAGTATTGCACAGCAGAGTCCGCAACAATCGCGACGCGCCCCCTGTTGCTGGCGATGAACTGAACCAGATTTCGCTCGGATCGCAAGTCGACCCTTTCGACCAGTCCGTCACCGACCAACCCGTCGACATCCTGATACCGGTGACCGCGCACGCCAACCAAAGTCATACCGGTCAATGAGCGCGGGCCATGATACTCAAACGGCGCCTCCATGGGTGAAATCACAACATTCCGGTCGCTCAGGATCGAATCTGTCCAACGGAATGCGGTCCGCTCCGTGTCGCCAAACCAGGCCGGGTTCACCCACATCACCAGCCCCGGCTGGCCAGCCCCAAGCCGCTGGTTCAGTCTTTGCCGTGGCAACACCATCACGTTGAACTGAAAGGCGCCGTCCGACGCGTCGGTCAAAAGCCGTGCCAGATCGTAACTCAACCCGCGCTCCTCTGCGATGTCGATGATGAACGGGGGATAGTTGTGGTAGATCCACACAGAGACGTCATCGGCCCATACGCGAGACGGCCCCGAAAGCACCAGCAATGCCGTCAGAACAAGGCCGCGCAAGAAGGACGCGATGTCGTGATGCCAATGTCGACCGATAATGTCCCTCCATGTGCGTCGTGCCGCTTGCGCCGATACAACCGTCGTGATCGTTGCGGTCATAGCGTTAAAAGATCGTTTCGCGATGGCATATTGTGCGTGTGGCCAGCCCGGTGATGCCACAACATATCAGCCTGCTCACGGCAGCCGCAATATGTGCCTACCTCTCCACGGCCCTGCGCAACCGCCGGATCAACCCCCAGACCAACAAGACCACAGGCACAGTCACCAGCGCGGTCAGGAACCCCTTCGACAGGCCCGTGGGCTCTTCCAGGGGATAAAGGATGTATCCAGCCAGCGACACCGCGTAATAGCTGATGGCGACAACCGACAACCCCTCGACCGTCCGCTGCAGACGCAGTTGCAGGTCCGACCGCTTGTCCATGCTTTCCAGCAGCGCCTGGTTCTGCGCGGACCGCTCCACATCGACCCGTGTCCGCAGCAGGTTCGCCGCGCGCACGCCCCGGTTCGACATCGCGGCCAGGCGCTCTTCGGCGGACCGCACGGTGCGCATGGCGGGTTGGTAGCGGCGCATCATGAACTCGGCAAAGGTCTGGCGCCCCTCATAGCGGTCCTCGCGCAGCGCCTCGATCCGTTCGTTCACAATGGCCTCATAGGCCCAGGTCGCACCAAACCGGAAGGAGGACTGCGCCGCCAACGTCTCCAGCTCCGCTGAAATCTCCAAAAGCGCCTTAAGCGTCGCCTCAGCCTCCGACCGCTCGCCTGACATGGTCTCGACCAGTTCAATGAGCCGGGTGTCCAGCGCCGTCAATTGCCCACCCATCCCACGGACACGAGCAAAGCCCAACATCGACATGGATTTATAGGTCTCAATCTCGCACAGACGCTGCACGATCCTGCCCACTCGACGCTGCCCGGTTCCCTCGGACGCAAAGACGGCAAAGCGCATGTGCCCGTTCTGGTCGATCCTAAAATCCCCTGCCATCACGGCGGCGTCGTCCAGAACCGAGCTCACGGCCAGGCTTTCCGGCACAAACCAATCAGACAGGCACGCACGTATCTCTTCATCTTTCCGGCGCTGCTCCACCCGGATCAGGATGGATGTCACACGCTGCCCCGGGGCCGCTTCCAGCCACTCCTGCGGAAAGGGATCGAAGGCGCGGGGATCAAACGGGCGGTCCTCCACCCCTTCAGAGAAGATCGTGTAGGTCACGAACTCGGTATGTTGTTCCCATTTCAGCCAGTGGCGTCCGATTTGTCCGTAGTAGTGCGTGGCGCCCGGCTGCGGATGCGGCGCACCATGACGGTCCAGAAGCGCCTGCAAATGCTCCAGATCCAGCGACCGGTCGCGATTTGCTGCCATCTCGGGCTGCTTGAACGCCACATAGGCCGCCGCGCAGGGTGCGCGCATTGACGGAAAAGGGCGCGCGTGCAGCTCATTCGCCAGCTTGTAGCGCAAGGGGTGGTCTTCGATGGGGGCCATATCTGCTCCGGCGTCGTCTTTGTTGCTCATGTAACGCGAAATGTGGTCAATGCAAACGCATTTCTCTTGTTTTTCAGTGTGTTAACAGAATGCAATGGTATACGGCAGCGCGCATTCCTGCTAAAATCGAGGCTGGAAAGCCTCGCCTTTTCAGCGGTTTGCGCTCTCGTCAGCGTACAGGGCATGGCGCGCCGCTTGGCGCAGCATCGGAAAATCCCAGTCTGGATGGCTTGCGCGCAAGCCCTGCAGAACCTGCTGCACCAGGGCCGGATGCCCCCGTTCCAACCCGGCACGCAAGATCAGGCGGGCACCCATGCCCGACCGCCCTGCCCCACGCACGGCGCGGCGAAACCCTTGCGCGTCCAAACGTCCCGAAAACGCGCTTTCCAGCACGTGCGCCAGCTGCCCGCTGCGGCGTAAGACCGGACCGGCCTGATGGGTGGACCAGGGCAAACGCATGGGCACCATGTTTGCCGGATCAAGCCGCGCCACATGCTGCGCGTCCGGCGCGAAATAGGGATCGTACAGAACATAGACGGCCGCGGCGGCCCGCGCCCCATCCACCCCGTCCAGATATCGACCCCACCACTGCCCCCGTGCGTGTTCTTGCCGATAGCGCGTCTCGAACGGGACAACGACCGGATCAAGCTGCGTCTGGGGGACAAAGGCCACAACCCTGCAGCCCGGCGCCGCCCGCGCAAAGGTCAACGCACCATAGCCGCCCATGGAACTGCCGTAGAAAACCACCTCGCCAAAGCGGGAAAAGAACCCGTCATCCTGCAGGATATCAAAGAAATCCAGCACATCCTCGTGCCGGAACCAATCCTCCGGCCCCGACATGATCAGCCCCAGATGCGACGCGCCCATGCGCTCCACGAAGGAATAGGCCCACGGGTAGTGCGGAAGGGGCGCATTGGGGCTGACCAGATTGTCAAAGGTCACGACCAGGCGCGCAGGCCCACGATCAAAGAACATCGCCGCATGGCGGCGCATCACATGGCAGAAGCCTTCGCGCTCGGCCAGCGCCCCCGCCTCGCGATGTCTCTTTTCCAGTTTCATGCGGGTATTTCGTGCCGAAACACCCGCAAAAATCAATGGGGCCGAAAATGGAAAAGGCGGGGACACCCCCCGCCTTTTCCCCGTCCAGTAAGGTGAATCCTGATCCCCCTCGACCAAGATCAGTCAATCATCGGCAACAGCTTGTCGATCGACGCCTTCGCATCACCATAGAACATGCGCGTGTTCTCCTTAAAGAACAGCGGGTTCTCGATACCCGAATACCCTGTGCCCTGCCCGCGCTTGGACACAAACACCTGCTTGGCCTTCCAGCACTCCAGCACCGGCATCCCAGCGATGGGGCTGTTCGGATCGTCCTGCGCCGCAGGGTTCACGATATCGTTCGATCCAATGACGATGGCCACATCCGTGTCCGGGAAATCGTCATTGATCTCGTCCATCTCCAGCACGATGTCATAGGGCACTTTCGCCTCAGCCAGCAGAACGTTCATGTGCCCGGGCAGACGACCGGCCACCGGGTGGATGGCGAAACGGACTTCCTTGCCCGCCGCACGCAGCTTCCGCGTCAACTCGGCCACGCCCTGTTGGGCCTGCGCCACAGCCATGCCGTAGCCGGGGATGATGATGACGCTGTCTGCCTCATTCAAGGCCGTAGCCACGCCATCGGCCTCAATCGCGATCTGCTCCCCCTCAACAGCCATCTGCTCGCCCGCTGGGCCACCAAAGCCACCCAGAATGACCGACACAAAGGACCGGTTCATTGCCTTGCACATGATGTAGGACAGGATCGCACCGGACGAGCCCACAAGCGCACCCACAACGATCAGCAGGTCGTTGCCAAGCGAGAAGCCGATGGCCGCCGCCGCCCAACCGGAATAGCTGTTCAGCATCGACACAACGACGGGCATGTCAGCGCCGCCGATGCCCATGAT
The DNA here is from genome assembly GCF_001969365.1 of Tateyamaria omphalii. Classification (NCBI taxonomy): domain Bacteria; kingdom Pseudomonadati; phylum Pseudomonadota; class Alphaproteobacteria; order Rhodobacterales; family Roseobacteraceae; genus Tateyamaria; species Tateyamaria omphalii. The sequence continues at coordinate 1,805,985 of NZ_CP019312.1, forward strand.
CAGGTGCCAGCCGATGAAGAGCGCCAGCAGCGTCAGGAGGATCAAGGGGATCAGACCGCCATTGGCGAAATAGATGATCGCCAGCACCAGGGACGCACCGGCGGCTGCGGCGTTCAGGATGTGCCCGCCCGGCAGCTTGGTGGCCGAGCTATCGACCTTGCCCGACAGCTTGCCCCAGGCCACATAAGACCCTGTAAACGTGACCGCACCGATCCAGATGCCCAGCACCAGTTCAATCTTCAGGATGACGATCTCGACCGTGGTTTTCTTGGCGATCAGTTGACCAAAGGCCGACAGCGGCTCAAGCACCGCCTTCTCGACCGATTGCACCCACTGGCCATCGACCAGCGCGCCGCCCAGAACGGCACCGTTCTCGGCAAGGTGATTGTCGACATAGCCAATCATGATATGCGCGTTGAAGCCGATGAAGACGGCCGCCAGACCGACAAGCGCATGCATCCCGGCCACAAGCTCGGGCATCTGCGTCATCTCGACCTTGGTCGCCAGCTGATAACCGACAGCGGCACCGCCTGCGATCAGCACCAGCGACAACAGCCACAGGCCAGAACCTGGCCCGATCAACGTGGCCACAACGGCGATGAACATACCCACGATGCCGTACCAGACGGCCCGCTTGGCGCTTTCCTGACCAGACAGACCGCCCAGCGACAGGATGAAAAGAACAGCCGCAACGACATAGGCGGCAGTGGTAAATCCGAGTTCCATAAGTCCTGTCCCTAATTACGATTTCTGGAACATGGCGAGCATGCGCCGTGTCACGAGGAAGCCGCCGAAAATGTTGATGGCCGCCATGAAGACCCCGAATATCGACAGGAACGTGATGATCCCGGATGTCGATCCGATCTGGATGAGTGCGCCAAGGATCACGATGGACGAGATGGCGTTCGTCACGGCCATCAGCGGTGTGTGCAGGCTGTGCGCCACGCCCCAGATCACCTGGAAGCCGATGAAGACGGACAGCACGAACACGATAAAATGCTGCATAAAGCTCGCCGGAGTATAAAGCCCCGCCAGCAGGATCAGCGCGCCACCAATGGCCAAAAGCGTGACTTGGCTCTTGGTCTGCGCCTTGAAAGCGGCCGTTTCTGCCGCCCGCTTCTCTTCCGCTGTCAGCTCCTTGGGCGCTTCCTTTTTCGGCGCCGCCGCAATGGCGGCCACCTTGGGCGGCGGTGGCGGGAAGGTGACCTCTTGCCCGTGGGCGATGGTCGCCCCGCGGATCACGTCATCTTCCATATCGTGGTTGATAACGCCGTCTTTTTCCGGCGTCAGGTCCGTCATCAGGTGACGGATGTTCGTGGCATACAGGCTGGACGATTGCGTCGCCATGCGGCTGGGGAAGTCGGTGTAACCGATGATGGTCACGCCATTGTCGGTCACAATCTTCTCATCGGCCACGGTCAGTTTGCAGTTGCCGCCCTTTTCCGCGGCCAGGTCGACGATAACCGAACCGGGCTTCATGGCCTTCACCATGTCCTCGGTCCACAGTTCAGGTGCCTCACGGTTCGGGATCAGAGCAGTGGTGATAACGATATCCATCTCCGGCGCCAGCTCGCGGAACTTGGCCAACTGCGCCTCGCGGAACTCAGGGCTCGACACCGACGCATATCCGCCCGACGACGACCCATCCTGCTGTTCTTCTTCGAAGTCCAGATAGACGAACTCGGCCCCCATCGATTCAACCTGCTCCGCCACTTCCGGGCGCACGTCAAAGGCGTATGTGATCGCACCCAGGGACGTCGATGTCCCGATGGCGGCCAAACCGGCCACACCCGCGCCCACAACCAGAACCTTGGCGGGCGGGACCTTGCCCGCAGCGGTGATCTGACCGGTAAAGAAGCGGCCAAAGTTGTTGCCTGCCTCGATCACGGCCCGGTAGCCCGCGATGTTCGCCATCGACGACAGCGCATCCATCTTCTGGGCGCGGCTGATCCGCGGGATCATCTCCATCGCGATGACGGTGGCACCCTTCTTGGCGGCCGCCTGCATCTTGTCCTCATCCGCAACCGGGCTGAAGAACGAGATCAGCGTCTGATCCTCGCGCAACCGCTTCATCTCTGTCGCGTCAGGGACACGCACCTTGGCCACCACATCAGCCGCCTTCCACAGGGCCGCGGCCGTCTTGACCACCTCTACGCCCGCCGCCTTGTAATCAGCATCGGCAAAGCCCGCCTGCGTACCCGCGCCAGCCTCGACCACACACTCATGGCCCAGCTTTTGCAGGGCGGCAGCGCTGTCCGGCGTCATGGCAACGCGGCGCTCTCCCTCAAATATCTCTTTTGGTGTTCCGATCTTCATTCGAAGAACCCCCGTCTGGTCGTGGCAGTCAATTCCGGGCAAGGCCCAAAGGATATGTGGCGCAGCGCCTGCGCGTGTCCACTACCCAACACGTATGGAAGATACAAGAAGCGCCCCACCGTCATGGCGGTAATATTCGCAAAAATTCAAACCCACCGGCGCACTTTTTGTTCGTAGCGCGCAAATTCAGCCTTAAACGTGCGGCGCATCCGGTCCTCTTCCGGCACAATGAACTGCCGTTCGATCCACCAGACAAAGATCGGGACCAGCACCAGCGAAGGGACCGCGTCAAATCTCAAGGTCAGACCCGCCAGCAAAAGCGCATCGCCCAGATAGATCGGGTTGCGGGTCCGAGCAAAAATGCCGTCGGTGATCAACCGCTCCGGTGTCTGGTGTGGAATGACGGTTGTCTTGTTTCGCCAGAACGCCAGCAGCGCCGCCATGATCAGCAAAAGACCGGCACCAATCATCAATCCGGCCATCGCATGCGTCAGCGGGTGATCCACGCTCATTCCCAAGGGAAAATAGCGTCCCTGACACCACGCGAGGAACACGCAGGTCACAAGCCAAACCGGCGGAATATGCAACAGATTGGTCATTATAAAAGCTGGTTACCCGCGTGTTTAAGGACAGAAAAATGCCCTGGTCCAAAGTGTCAACGACACTTGCCGCGACCGCGACCAAAGGCCACCGCAAACCACACAATGTGATTGATCCTTCGGCATCCACGCCTCAATCTGGTACGAAGCGACGAGGACATGGAAGGGCCCCAAATGACCGTTCAAGCGACGCTTGCAGGAAAACACGCACTGGTCACAGGGGGCGGCACGGGCATCGGCCTTGCCATCGCGCGCGCCCTTGCCAATCAAGGGGCGCAGGTGACCATCACCGGACGGCGGCAGACGGTGCTTGACGACGTCTCAGGCCCCGGCCTCCACGGCGCGGCGATGGATGTGCGGGACGAAACCTCTGTCCAAGACACGGTTGCCGCAGCGATCTCAGCGCGCGGTCCGGTGCAGATCTGCGTACCCAACGCGGGCATTGCCGAGGGTTGTTCGGTGCACAAGACCGATCTATCCTTCTGGCGCAACATGATGGCCACAAATCTCGACGGGGCCTTCCTGACGATCAAGGCATGCCTGCCGGGGATGCGCGACACCGATTGGGGCCGCGTGATCGCGGTCTCCTCCATCGCAGGTCTGCGCGGGCTGCCGGGGGCTGCTGCCTATGCCGCCTCGAAACACGGGCTTATCGGGCTGATGCGCTCGCTCAGCGAAGAGTATATCGGCCAACCCTACACCTTCAACGCGCTCTGCCCAGGCTATGTGGACACCCCGATCGTCGACCGGAACCAGGCGGCTATCGCGCAACGCACCGGCATTAGCACGGACGCAGCGCGGCAGCTGATGATTGATGCGAACCGTCACAAGCGCCTGCTTGACGCGGACGAGGTCGCGGCGGCAGCACTTTGGCTCGTCGGCCCCGGATCGCAAAGCATCAATGGCCAGGCCATACAGATCTCCGGTGGGCAAACGGTCTAGGGCGGATCAGGATCCGCCTTACGATGCCCCGCTACTGCAGTGCTGCTGCACGAGGATCGTAAGGCGTATGCGTCATACGCCGAACCAACGGCAGGTAGGCAGGTCCGACCGGCCCATGGGGCGTGAACGCACCGCGCAGAATGGCGCGGTGGATCGACGAATGCGGCCAGGCCTCTGGCCGGTTCACCAGACCAGCCTGCACCGGCGCCGTCCAGATCATATGCCGATGCGCCGCCAGATCATCTGCATCGCGAATGGCATGTTCCCAGAACCGGCGCTGCCACAGCCCCTTTTCGCCGGGGCGCAAGTGTTGCCCGCTCACGTCCTCGGGCGCATCGACATTGCGGGAAAACATGCTTTTCAGCATCCGCCACCGCTTGGAAAAATCCGCGTCACCGGGCGGAAGGCGCCACATCGTGTGGATTACATCGCCCAAGACGACAATCTCGGAAATCTCGAACGGGTGCTGATCCTTGGTCTTGCGCATGGCCGCACGCAGCGGGTCTATCTCGCGCAGGAACAGGTCAGTACCGCGGCGTGCGGCGCGCACGGTGAAGAAATAGGTGACATCGGGGCGATCTGAGCGAATGTAGCGAGGCATGACGCCACACTGCGCCCGTCCTGGTTAACGCCCGCTTAAGCCGACCGCAGCACCGGCCTGGCTCGACCACCATCGGCCCAATCACGACAGGCCGCGCCAAACGCCTCGAAGAGCGGGCGCGAGACGGGATCGCATTTCGCGTTCCATTCCGGGTGCCACTGAACCGACAGGGTAAAGCCCGGTGCGCCGTCGATATAAATCGCTTCGGCCGTGCCATCCGGGGCATGCCCATCCACGACGACACGTGGTCCCGGATGCTTGATCCCCTGCCCGTGCAACGTGTTGGTCGGCACGCTCTGACGGCCCATCAACTGGTGAAACACGCCGTTCTCGGAAAAGGTCACATCGTGGCGCAAGGCGAACTTTTCCTCCAACGTGCCTTCGGGCGGCATGCGGTGATTGTCGCGGCCCGGCAGATCGCGGATTTCGGGGTAGAGCGAGCCGCCCATAGCCACGTTCACCTCCTGAAACCCGCGACAAATGCCCAGGATCGGCTGGCCCCGTTCCACGCAGGCGCGGATCAGGGGCAGCGTGATGGCGTCGCGGTTGCGGTCAAAATCACCATGCGCCTCGGTCGGGTCTTCCCCGTATTCCTCCGGGTGCACATTGGCGCGACCACCGGTGAACACAAAGCCCGCGCAATGCTCCAGCAGGTCCGACACCCGCACACTGCCCGGCTCTGACGGGATCATCATGGGCACCCCTTCGGCCACATCCGCCACGGCAGAGATGTTGATCAGGCCGGTGGCCTGCACCTCGTAGGTTTCGTGGATAACGTGGTGGTTTGAAATGATGCCAATGATGGGACGGGCCATATGGTCCTCTGCGCCGTTGCGTTTCACAGGATATACGCCACGCAGGCGCGCCCAGACCAGAGGAACGGGCGCGCAAGGACCTGTGCAAAAAGCCGCAGGTCGGGATTGTGCCTAAATTTCCGCCGTCAGAGCCGCGGCCTCGATACCGGCCATGGCGGCGGCGGCATCATTGTCCGACGTGTCACCGGTCACGCCCACGGCACCAATGACGGCGCCCTTCTTGTCGCGCACCAGCACACCACCCGGCACTGGCACAACCTGCCCGCCATAAACCCCGTTCACCGCGGTCATGAAATAGGCCTGCTGTTCGGCCCGCGCCATCTGCGCCGTGCCCGCCATCCCCAGCATGACCGCGCCATAGGCCTTGCCCTGCGCAATCGCAAAACGGCCAGGTGCTGCCCCGTCCTCGCGCTCACACGCCTGCACATGCCCGCCCGCATCCAGAACCACGACGGTCAACGGCTTCAACTCCATCTCCCGCCCCTTGTCCAACGCCTTGCGAATGATGGTCCGTGCCTTGCGCAACGAAATCGCCATGTGTTTTTCCTTTGATCAGAGCGCCAGCCCGCCCACTTCATTGTTCCCAAAAAATGCCGGGGAGCGCGAGGGGCTGGCCCCTCGTTCCCGCACTCTCAAACCGCCGCTCAGGCGGCTTTGAACTCCAACCGCCGCGCATGCAGCACCGGCTCGGTATAGCCGGAGGGTTGCGCACGCCCTTGCAACACCAACTCGCAGGCGGCCCGAAACGCCACGCCATCAAATCCCGGCGCCATGGAGATGTAGTCTGCATCCCCCGCGTTCTGACGGTCCACGACCGCGGCCATCTTCTTCATCGCCGCCATCACTTGATCCTCACTCACCACGCCATGATGCAACCAATTGGCCATGGCCTGCGCCGAAATCCGGCAAGTCGCGCGGTCCTCCATCAGACCGACATCGTTGATATCAGGCACCTTCGAACAGCCGACACCCGCATCGACCCAGCGCACCACGTAGCCGAGGATCCCCTGCGCATTGTTCTCCAACTCCCGCGTGATCTCCGCATCGGAAAAATTGCGCCCCACGGCGACCGGAATGCTGAGCAGGTCTTCGAGCGTGCCGCGCGCACCCCCGGCCTTCAAAACATCCTGCCGGGCCAGCACATCGACTTTATGATAGTGCGTGGCATGCAGCGTCGCGGCGGTAGGCGACGGCACCCAGGCGCAGGTGGCGCCCGATTGCGGATGGCCGATCTTGGCCTCCAGCATCTCCGCCATGCGGTCAGGCATCGCCCACATCCCCTTGCCGATCTGCGCGCGCCCCTTCAGCCCGCAGGCCAGACCAATATCCACGTTGCGATCCTCATAGGAGCCAATCCACGCCGCCCCCTTCATCTCGCCCTTGGGCACCATCGGCCCGGCTTCCATCGAGGTATGAATTTCATCCCCCGTCCGATCCAGGAAACCAGTGTTGATAAAGGCGACACGCGCCTTCGCCGCCCGGATACACTCTTTCAGGTTGGCGCTCGTCCGCCGCTCCTCGTCCATGATGCCCAGCTTGACGGTGTTGGCGGGCAGGCCCAACACCTTCTCAACACGGGTAAAGATCTCGTCGGCAAAGGCGACCTCCTCTGGCCCGTGCATTTTGGGCTTCACGACGTAAACCGACCCGCAGACCGAATTGCGCAGGCCCTCGGACTTCCTCAGATCGTGCATGGCAATCAGGGTGGTGATCATGGCATCCATAAGCCCCTCGCCGACCTCGTGGCCGTCCCGGTCATGGATGGCCGGGTTGGTCATCAGATGCCCCACATTGCGGATCAACATAAGACTGCGGCCCTTCAGGGTCAGCGCAGACCCATCAGGCGCGGTATAGCTGCGGTCGCCAGCCATGCGGCGCGTGATCACCTTGACGCCCTTTTCAAAACGTTCCTCCAGATCGCCGGTCATCAGGCCCAGCCAGTTGCCATAGGCCAGCACCTTGTCCTCGGCATCCACGGCCGCCACGCTGTCCTCGCAATCCATGATGGTCGACAACGCCGCCTCAAGATGAATGGCCGCGACACCCGCAGGGTCCGACCCGCCAATCTCGTGCTCACGGTCAACGACGATCTCGATGCCCAGCCCGTTATGAAGCAGCATGTAGCGGACCACCCCATCCGCCTCTGCATGACCGGCAAAAGCCGCCGGATCAGCAAAGGGCACCCGGTGATATACAGTGGGCACCGTGCCACTGGGGCTATCGGTCTTGTTCACGCCTTCAGCCGCGCGCGAATCGCTGCCGTTCAGCATTAGGCCCCAAAGCTGGCCCTCGGCAACCTCGTACCCCACCAGCATCTTGTGGCTGCCCGACATCAGCGGGACGGTGTCATCCAGAAACGACTTCGCCCAGTCGATCACCCGCGCCCCGCGCGCGGGATCATAGCCACCCGCTTTGGGCAAATCGCCCAGCGCATCCGTACCGTAAAGCGCATCGTAAAGGTTCCCCCACCGCGCGTTCGCGGCATTCAGCGCAAAACGCGCGTTCATGATCGGCACCACGAGCTGCGCACCGGGGGTGCTGGCAATCTCGGGATCCACGTTGGCCGTCTCGATCTCGAAATCCGGGCCGTCGGGCACGAGATAACCGATCTCTTCCAGAAAGGCGCGATAGGCAACCGGATCATGTTGCCCGCTGCGATGCGCAACATGCCACGCGTCAATCTTGGCCTGCATGTCCTCGCGCTGTGCCAGCAAATCCCGGTTCTTCGGTCCCAGATCGTGCACCAGCGCCGAAAACCCCGCCCAGAAGTCCGCCGACGGGACGCCGGTGCCCGGCAGGGCCTCGGTCTCGATGAACTGCGCAAGGGTGTCGGCGACCTTCAGATCGCTGCGGTCTACATAAGAGGTCATTGGGCTCTCCGGGGTCTTGGAAACGGATGTTTCGGCAAGGCTTAGAGAATATGTTTCCTATCGTAAACATTATTGGTCAAAGAATTTTACCAAAGCGCGCAGACGATCAAAAACACGCCAGAACGAGCCGCTGAAACAGGCCGGAAAAGCCGCAAAACCGCCGTCGCTGTCAGGCCGCACGCTTGCGCGCCAAAAGCCAGATGAACCCGATGCCGCCCACCAGCCCGGTCACAATGCCAATCGGCATATCCTCAGGCGCCATGACAGTCCGTGCCACGATGTCGGCCCACAACAGCAGGATGGCACCGACAAGCGCAGAGCCCGGCAGAACCCGCCGGTAATCCCCGCCGACAATCATGCGCACCACATGCGGCACCATAAGCCCGACAAAGCCGATGATCCCGGAAAAGGCGACCATCACACCAGTGACCAGCGCCCCCACGACAAAAACGACCAACCGAAACCGCGCCACGGGAATGCCCAGGGTCGACGCGGTTTCGTCCCCCACTGTCATCGCGTTCAGCGCACCCGCACGCGACACCAGCCACGCCCCACAGCCCACCAAAATCACCAGCGGATAGATCAGCTGGTCCCACTGCGCGAGGCCAAGCCCCCCCAGCATCCAGAACACCACCGTGTGCGTGGCGCGCGGATCGCCCAGAAAGATCAGCACATTGGCCGCCGCCATCACGATGAAAGATACCGCAACGCCTGCTAGAACCAGCCGGTCGGCGCTCGTGGCATCGGCAAAGCGCGACACCGCCAGCACGATGGCCGTCGCTCCCAAGGCGCCCAGAAACGCCAGCAGCGGCACGGTCAAAAGCCCCAGAAACAGCCCCGTGTGCAACAGCGCCAGGATCGCGCCAAAGGCGCCGCCTGACGAGATGCCCAACAGATGCGGATCGGCCAGCGGATTCCGGGTCACGGCTTGCAGGCTGGCCCCGACAAGAGCCAGCCCGGCCCCGACCATCATCGCCAGCAGCGCACGGGGAAAGCGGATGTTCCAGACGATGGCCTCCCGCCCCGCCGACCACGTCTGTTCGACCAGCCCCGGCGCAATACGGTTCAGGAACACACCCCAGACGGTGCCCGCGGGCACCGCCACCGCGCCCACTGAAATCGCGACGGACAGCGACACCAGCAACAGCGCAAAACCCGACAGCACCAGACCGGCTGTGCGGCCGATGCGCCGCCGTGTCGTGACCGGATGATGCGCGTCCGCCGTCATCGCCTCACTCGCCCCAAAAGGCATTGGCGAGGGTCTTGATCGCCTTGATGTTGCGGGGGCCCGGTGTCGCCTCGACATATTCCAGCGTCACGAAGCGGTCGTTCCTGACCGCATCCATTGCGGCGAAGGCGGGGTTCGAGCGCATGAAGTCGCGCTTCTGCTCCGCCGTCACTTCGCCGTAGTTCACGATGACGATGACCTCCGGGTCGCGCTCCACCACCTCTTCCCATGTCACGGTGGCCCAGCTTTTGTCGAAGTCATCCATGACGTTCACGCCGCCCGCCGCCTCAATCAACGCCGTCGGCATGGCATAACGCCCAGCGGTAAAAGGCGCGTCCTCGCCACTGTCATAGACAAAGACACGCAGCGGCTCACCGGTGTCCAAACCTTCCGTGAATGACGCAAGCTCCGCCCGATAGCCGTCAACCAACTCCGTCGCCCGGTCCTCGACATCGAAGATACGGCCAAGATTCAAAAGGTCGGCATACATGTCCTCGATGCTGGCCTTGTCCTTCTCCATGATGTGGATGCAGCTTTCGGTCAACTCATAGACCTGGATGCCAAAGGGCTCCAACGTCTCCGGCGTCACATCGCCTCCCACCTTCATGCCGTAGTTCCAGCCGGCAAAGAAGAAATCGGCATCCGCCCCGACAAGAACCTCTTTCGACGGATACTTCGCAGACAACTCCGGCAATTCCTCCACGCCGTCGCGCATCTCCTCGTTCAGCGTCTTCCAGCCGGAAATGCCGGTGTACCCCACCATCCTGTCAGCGAGACCCAAGACAAGCATCATCTCCGTCAGATTCACGTCATTGGAAATCGCCCGCTCGGGCGGCGCATCAAAGGTGACTGACCGGTCGCAGCTTTGCACGGTGACGTCAGCAGCGGCGACAACACCCGTGCAGATCAGGGCGACAGAACCGGAAAGGAGGAGCTTCATTGCGGGTTTCCTTTGTTGGACAGGTGAAAGGTGAGGTGGTCAGTGTTGCTCGGGGCCAGACGCTCGCGCCGGGCATTGACGCGGAACACGCCGGACAAGGCCGCCTCGCTCAACACATCACACGGCGGACCGAAGCCAACGCAGCGGCCCGCATCCAGCAGCAACACGTCATCGCACACACCAGCGGCAAGGTTCAGATCATGCAGCGACGTGACAATGGTCAGCGGCAGGGTGCGGATCAGGTCCAGCACCTCCAACTGGTGGCGGATGTCCAGATGATTGGTCGGCTCGTCCAGGATCAGCAGGCGCGGCTCCTGCGCCAGGGCGCGGGCGACCATGACGCGCTGCCGCTCGCCGCCCGACAAGGTGCCCAGATGCCGGTGCGCCAGGTGGTGCAGGTCCAGCTGGGCCAGTGACGCATGAATGATGTCGCGGTCCCGCGCCCCCGCCGCCCCGCCAAACCCGCGCCGATGCGGCGTGCGGCCCAGCGCCACGATCTCGGCCACCGTCAGGGCAAAGTCGCTGGGATGCTCCTGCAACACCGCCGCCACGCGCCGGGCCACGTCGGTCGCAGACAGGCGCCAGATATCATCGCCGCCGATGCAAACGGTGCCCGTGCGCGGCCTGTGAAACCGGTAGAGCAACCGCAGCAACGTCGTCTTGCCCGCACCATTGGGGCCCACAACACCCAGAACCCGCCCCGCCGCCACCTCAAAACTGGCCGGATGCAACAACGGCGTGCCACCGCGCCGGGGCGCCCACGACAGATCGGTGACAGAAAGGCCCGCGGCAGTGGTCAAGAGGCCCGCGCCTCGGTCTGCTCAATCGCAACAATGGCCGCAGGCACGCGCGCGAGGGTCGTGCTGCGCAGCTTTCCGGGACGGTCCACCGACGAACACCACCCATCATCCAGCTCTGCATACTGCCGGGCAAAGGCCAACAGATCACCAATATCTGTCTCGGGATCAATGTCGCCAAACAGATAGGTCGCCTTGCGCGTCCCGTGATAGGCCACGGTACAGGGTCGGTCACACCCGGCCATGCAGGCAACGCCGGAAATCTCGAACGCATCCGTTACCGCATCGCCTGCATCGGCAATGGCTGTGCGCAAGCGTTCAATCAGCTCATATCCGGGCCGACACTGTGTGCCCGTGTGCGTGCAGGATGTGCAAATTGTTATGCGATGCTCCATCAGAACCTCCGGGTTGGGGGAGGGCTGAAGAAACAGAACCATGCCGTGGCGGTAAGGACCGCTGTGCCATCTTGTGCTCCTGACCAGGCGCCCCGCCTGCATCGAATTGAGTGGCCGACGCACACCATGCGCCGGTGATGGCAGGTCTCCTGACTTGCGGGTCACAGCGTCCCCGAACCTTCCCAGACGATGCGTCCAGTGGTCCGTGCCGGGGTGGCTCACCGCTCACAGTTGCGGGGGCAGTCGCGGACTAGGTGGCGTATCAGCCACCGCACCGCGTTCCCTTTTCATCTTGTTTGCACAAAGCATCCAAGAACCATCACGACGACATGGCCCGAATGTGGAAACCGGGTCAATGCAAAATCGTGCAACACCGGCGCGCCAAAGGCTAAGCTGCACATTTCGCTGCGCATTTTCCCGGCCAATCCGCTGATTTTGCGCACCATCTTTTCTCACGCCGGATACAGGCGCGAAACCAGTTGATCGCATCGCCTTCTGATCACACCCTGAATGCTGTAGGGCAAACCCAAACCCAAGGAGCGCGCGACCGCACATGACACCGGACATCACCCGCATCCAAAAGCGCCTGCGTCTGGGCCGCCCCGTCCAGGCCGAAAACGTGCAGATCACGCATACAAGGTTCCGGGACCGCCGGATCGTCTTCTGCACAAACATGGAAAACGACCCCATCCAGCGCAATCACCGCAAGGGCTCCTTCTACGAACTCTCCGAATTGAAAGAGATCGAGGCCGTGTTCCCCGCAGGCGGCACCTTTGTCGACATCGGGGCCAACGTGGGCAACCACTCACTCTTCGCCGCAGCCTTTCTGAACGCCGCGCGGGTCATACCGGTCGAGCCGAATCCCGCCGCATACCGCCTTCTGATCCAGAACGTCCTGCTGAACGGGCTGGAGGACATCATCGACATCTCCCATCTGGGCATCGGCCTCTCCGACAGCGAAGACAGCGGCTACGCCGTTCAAAAACGGACCCGGAACCTCGGCGCCGCGCGGCTGCAAAAAACCGGCAAGGGCGGACTGACCGTGCTGCCCGCAGATGACGTGCTTAGGGACGAAACGCCCGCCTTCATCAAGATCGACGTCGAAGGCATGGAAATGAAAGTGCTCGCCGGGCTGCAGGGCACCGCAGCGCGCTGCAAGCCGCATTTCATGGTCGAGGTCGATCTTGAAAACGATGACGCATTTCACGCCTGGTGCAAGGCATCTGGCTATGACGTCGCATCCAGCAATCAGCGCTACAAGCAGAACCGGAATTACCTGCTGAAACCCAGCTGACGCTGCGCCTCACTCAGCGGCAAGGGCGGTGGGCGCATGGTCCGCCAGCAAGGCGTTGAGCAGCGGAAACCGGGTCATCACGTCCGCCATGTCTTCGGGCTGCACAAGGTCATCGCCAAACATCGTCCGGCTGTCATTCAGATCGTGAACCGCCCGGATGAAATAGGGCACGTTCCCATAGATCGCCCGCGCCGGATGGCGCTGCGCGATCCGCTTGTGCGCGGTAAAGAACGGGTTGCGCCGCGTGCGCGTCCGGGCCACCAGCATCAGGCCCTGCGTGTTGAACGGCACGGTGCGGTGCAACAACTGGTAGGCGTCATTGTCGAACACCGCCGACAGGCCCTGCGCCTGCGAGACATAGCAATAGTCGTCTTCGGTACGGAACAGCGACCGCATCGCCAGCGCCTCGCGCCGCATCACATCCACGAAATCGCAGGACACCGCATCGTCGTCATCCAGAACAACCTGCGCGGTGTAATCTTCGCTGTTCAACGCATCGTGCTGATATGTGCGAAAGCAGTTTCCGGCCTTCTGTGGCGCACGGAATATCACATGCGCGCGGTGTGACCCCAGCATATCGTTGCAGATCTCGGTCAGGTAGGTCTTGTGGCGGTCCGGCAACCCTTCCGAAGACAAGAGGACCAGTTTGAAATCCTCATCTTGCTGCGATGTGAGGCTGGCCAGCGCGATCTTTTCAAAGAAATAGGCCCGCTTGCTCAGACGCTCCTCGCTGAACAGTCGTGCAGGGTCTCGACTTGCGCGCGAACGCCAGCCCGACTTCCCGAAATACGAATAGCGCATTTGGAACACGACCTGCATGCCCCATTAATAAGTTGTTAACCCTAAGTTGAAAACCGCTCAATTTCTCCATGCACATAATTTGGGAAAAAAGCCGTGGCCGAAACGTGCCTGTGGCAACATTTGGGATATTTGTCCGGCCCTGCGCGCCCGTTGGTCACGCGATTTTCGCCACCTTCAAAAATACCGGCAGACACTCGGTCCGCAAGGGCCCGCACAACTGGCACGAACGTCTACTAGACCTGCCAGCGTGGTAAATCCATGACCGTCTGGCTTCGGTCAGCAGCATGCGTCGCACGTGGTTAAAATCGGGCAAATGCACCGCCCGCCGGGTCAATCCCTTGATCTGGCACGGGTTTCACAGACCCCTAAACATATCGTGCCCGTACCGGACAGCGTGTCCCCGCGGGGACAAATCCCTGTCCCCGCGGGATCAGGCCCGTTTTTTCGCCTCTCTCCGGCACCGATCCGAGCAGTATTTGACCTCATCCCAGACCTTCTCCCACTTCTTGCGCCAGGCGAACGGACGGTCGCAGACCGGGCACATTTTCTCCGGTAAATCCGCCTTTTTCCGCATCCGACCCATCAGAACTCAAACCCCATCTGACGCGTGTCCTTGGCCGCCGGAACTCTCGACTTACGCGGGTTGCGATCATCGACGAAATGTCCCTGTGGATCCTTGCGACTGGCATGCTTGTGAACCACCCGCTTCGCCTCTTCCCGAAACGCCCCGCCCCGGCGCACGGCCCAGACCTTCTCCCGCGCATCGCGGGCGGCCTGCAGGACATCAACCACCGGCGCCGGGTACGTCCTGCCCAGCACCGTATCAGCCCCCTCCCACGCCCAGGGCTCCTGCAGAAACGCGTCCGGAACCGCCGCCAGTTCGGGACACCAGCGGCGCGTAAAAACACCGGTCGGGTCCTGATCCTTACCCTGTTTGACCGGGTTGTAGATCCGCACCGTGTTCATCCCCGTCGTACCCGACTGCATCTGGCTTTGCGGCCAGTGAATGCCCGGCTCGAAATCCGTGAATTGCCGCGCCAGGTGCAGCCCCGTCACCCGCCAGTCGAGCCACAGGTGATACGACGCCACCGCCATCAGCATCGACCGCATCCGAAAGTTCATCCACCCCGTCGCCGCGAGGTAGCGCATGCACGCATCGACAAAGGGCAGCCCCGTCTCGCCCTTCTCCCAAGCCGCCCGCCGTGCCGCATCCGGCACCTTCGGGCGCATGTCTTCATAGGCGGAGTGCAGGCACCGCCGCTCCAAAGCGGGCTCATCCTCCAGCTTCTGCATAAAGTGATCCCGCCAGGCCAGCCGCGCTTGAAAGGACTTGAGCGACCCGCCCCACCCTTCGCGCGTGCCCTTCACCTCGCGCTGCCGCACCGCCGCGGCCTGGCTCGCCTCGCGCCCCGACAGACAGCCAAAGGCAAGATAAGGCGACAGCCGCGAACACGACCATTCACCGGTCACGGGAGAGGACATGTCCTTGCGATAACTCTGCCCCCGCTCAGTCAGAAACGACCCCAGCAACGACAGCGCCATCTGCCGCCCGCCCCGTTGGCGCTCCGGACAATGATCCTTTGCCACGAGGAGTGGCACGTTATCTGACGGCAGCGCAGGGCCGGTCAGCCCCGCGGGGACACCGACCTGAGGCTGGCGCAGAAACGCGTTGCGCTGTTTGGCCCAACCGTCCCGACCATTCAGGCGCCGGACCACGCCGGACTGCGCAAGTTCGGACCAGATAACCCCGCTCGCAGCACTCCACGCAGCCACGTCGACATCGCGGGCGTAGGTCCAGGCATTTCCGGTCTCTTCATGGCTCAGCATGGCATCAAACCCCACGCGGGCCTGGAGGTCTTGCAGCACGTCCACAACAGACCCAACGCGCACCATCAAAGGCACGCCCAGCGCCTCCAGCGCAGCGCGCAGTTCAACCACGGTCTCAAGAACGAAATCAAATTGCCGCCCCGACACGTCAGGCTGCGCCCAATACTCCGGCTCGAACACATAAAGCGGAAGCACGTCGCCCCGCGTCGCGGCGTGCGCCAACGCAGGGTGATCCGTCACCCGTAAATCCCGCTTGAACCATACCACTGTCGTCATGATCAGGCACTTAGAACAGCGCGCGCGCGCGCCAAGGCATTGATACCCGTTGCCGCATATCGCCTAACCATCCGAACGATTTCTGGCGTAGCATTCAGTGTTGGGGAAGTCCGGCAACCACGCTTCGCGCCGACTGGTCCAGAGTTCATAAGTCGGGACAAACCGGTTCGGTTCGTCCAAAGCGCCAAGATGCACTTCGACTTCATCATCGCTGTACGAGACAACCGATCCCCCGCAGCGCGGGCAAAACACGCGCCCCTGATAAGATGCCGTATCACCCTGCAATCGAACGGCCCCGGCAGGGAAAACGGCTGCTGCGAAAAACGCCGCGCCGTGATGCTTGCGGCACGCCATGCAGTGGCAGATGCCAACCCGGTCCGGTTCGCCCGTCACCTCGAACCGCACATCACCACAAAGGCAGCCGCCTGTCAGTTTGCGCATGACCCGTCCCAACCATTTTGACCAAGGTCACGATCCTGCCACGGGCGATTTGCCCAGGCAACCGGCGGCACTGCGCACTTGCGGGCGCAAGTGGCATTGAAGTCCCCCTGCAGCGGACCTACGCTTACATGGTGTCCCAACACGAAAGAGCCCCGATGCGCGACGCTGCCCCCCAGACCATATACCTCAAGGACTACACGCCCTTCGGCTATACCGTCGAAGAGGTGCACCTGACCTTCGACCTGGCACCGTCGGCAACGCGGGTGACATCTCGCATCCGCTTCGCGCCGACCCCGGAGGCTGTGGACAAGACGTTCTTTTTACATGGCGAGAACCTTTCGCTGATCTCAGCCAAGATTGACGGCGAGGCGGTCAAACCGAACCCGACGGATCAGGGGCTGACCTGCGACGTGCCCAACGTGCCTTTCACCTGGGAAGCGGAGGTGCAGATCGACCCCGCCGCGAACACGGCCCTTGAGGGGCTGTACCAATCAAACGGGATGTATTGCACGCAATGCGAGGCCGAAGGGTTTCGCAAGATCACATATTACCCGGACCGGCCCGATGTGATGTCGGTGTTCACTGTGCGGATCAACGGCCCTCATCCGGTTCTGCTGTCGAACGGCAACCCGGTGGCCTCCGGCGACGGCTGGGCCGAATGGCACGATCCCTGGCCCAAGCCTGCCTATCTGTTCGCCCTCGTCGCGGGCGAGTTGGTCGCCCATCGCGATACGTTCGAAACCATGGAGGGGCGTAAGGTGGACCTGGCTCTCCATGTTCGGGCCGGGGACGAGGGCAAATGCGCCTTTGGGATGCAGGCGTTGAAGGATTCGATGAAGTGGGATGAGGATGTCTATGGCCGCGCCTATGATCTGGATGTTTTCAACATCGTCGCGGTCGATGACTTCAACATGGGCGCGATGGAAAACAAGGGGCTGAACATCTTTAACGCCTCTGCCGTGCTGGCATCGCCCGAAACTTCGACCGACAGCAATTTCGAACGGATCGAGGCGATCATCGCGCATGAGTATTTCCACAACTGGACCGGCAACCGGATCACCTGCCGCGACTGGTTTCAGCTGTGCTTGAAAGAGGGGCTGACCGTGTTCCGCGACAGCCAGTTCACGGCCGATATGCGCTCGGAACCGGTCAAACGAATCTCGGACGTCATCGTGCTGCGCGCGCATCAGTTTCCCGAGGATCAGGGGCCCCTCGCCCACCCGGTGCGGCCTGAAAGTTTCCAGGAAATCAATAACTTCTACACCGCCACCGTCTATGAAAAGGGGGCGGAGGTGATCCGGATGCTCAAGACGCTGGTCGGCGATGCGGGGTACAAGACTGCGCTTGATCTGTACTTTGAGCGCCATGACGGCGATGCCGCTACGATCGAGGATTGGCTTGCCGTGTTCGAAGAGGCGACAGGCCGCGATCTGACGCAGTTCAAACGCTGGTATTCCCAGGCGGGCACGCCGCGCGTTGCCGTGTCGGACAGTTTCGAGGATGGCACCTACACCCTGAGCTTTGCGCAGCATACGCCGCCGTCTTCCGCCACGCCCGACCCGCAGGCGCAAGTGATCCCGATTGCCGTTGGGCTTTTGAGTCCTGACGGGGACGAGGTGATGCCGACGCAGATCCTGGAACTGACGCAGGACAGCCAGAGCTTTAGTTTTCCGGGTCTCAGCGCAAAACCCGTGCCGTCGATCCTGCGTGGCTGTTCGGCGCCTGTGGAGTTGGAGCACACGCCCGACAACGCGTTCCTGCTGGCCCACGACACCGATCCCTTCAACCGGTGGGAGGCGGCGCGGAACCTGGCCAAGGCGTCTCTGCTGGGCACCATCACCGGTGGTACGGCCCCGGATGGAGGGTGGCTGGACGGCGTTGCTGGCCTATTGAGCGATGACACGCTCGATCCGGCCTATCGCGGCTATGTCTTTGCAATGCCCGGCCAATCGCAATTGGCGGCGGATCTGCATCAGGCGGGCACGACACCGGACCCCGACGCGATCTGGGCCGCATCAGAGGTGCATCGCAAGGCGTTGGCCGACCGCATGGCGGATGTGTTGCCCGATCTTTATGCCCGCCATCAGGTCGATGCGCCCTATGCGCCCGACGCCGCGCAGGCCGGGCAGCGCGCCTTGGGCAACACGGTTCTATCGTTGCTCAGCCTCCTTGATGGCGGAGATGCAGCGCAGGCGCAGTTCGATGGCGCCACCAACATGACGCAGCAACTGGCGGCCCTCGCATATCTCATCCGCGCCGGGCGCGGGGATGCAGCACTCGCTCAGTTCGAAGCGCAGTGGAAGCATGACCGGCTGGTTATGGACAAGTGGTTCGGCCTGCAAGTGATCGA
Organism: Tateyamaria omphalii; assembly: GCF_001969365.1. Classification (NCBI taxonomy): domain Bacteria; kingdom Pseudomonadati; phylum Pseudomonadota; class Alphaproteobacteria; order Rhodobacterales; family Roseobacteraceae; genus Tateyamaria; species Tateyamaria omphalii. The sequence continues at coordinate 1,824,477 of NZ_CP019312.1, forward strand.
GGCCGACCCTGATGATGCCGCCGACACCGCCAAGGCGTTGACGCTGCACCCGGATTTCAACTGGAAGAACCCCAACCGCTTTCGTGCGACACTCGGTACTTTCTCAGGTCATCACGCCGGGTTTCACGCCAAGGACGGATCGGGCTACACCCTGCTGGCCGATTGGCTGATCAAGCTCGACCCAGTGAACCCGCAAACGACGGCTCGCATGTGCTCTGCCTTCCAGACCTGGCGCCGCTACGACGCGATCCGCCAGTCCATGATCGGCAAGGAGCTGGAACGCATCGCCGCCGCCCCGAACCTCAGCCGCGACACAACCGAGATGATCACCCGGATCCGGGAAGCCTGATGTTTCTTCTGACCAGAAATACCACGGGGGTCCGGGGGTAGAACCCCCGGTCCTGCCCAATCCATCAAGACTGCCCATGGACCTTTACGACGCGACCATCCCACCCCTGAAACGCCTGACCGACGCGGTCGGGCGCCTGCTGGACTGCCTTGACGATCCCGCGCGGCTTGAGGAGCGCCTGGCACCCGACAGCTTTACCGCGGCAGAGCATTTCTGCGTGGCCCTGGGCTATGTCGCACGCACCGTCATGCCACTGATGGGCGACGAGGTGCCCGAGATGCCGATGGACACCGATCCTGGCGCCATCCTCGCCCTCGCCCACGACATGCGCTTTCTTCTGGACCAGCTTGACCGGTCGGCACTGGACGGGGCCGAGCGACGCAAGATCAGCCATGTGGCAGGTGAGGCCGAACTGACGCAGACGGGCCGCGACTATGCCTTGCTCTATGCGCTGCCGAATGCCCAGTTCCACCTGACGCTGGCCTATGCCACGGTGCGTATGGCGGGCGCGCGGGTGGGCAAGGGTGATCTGGACGGATTCCACATATACAGCCCCGGCACCTCCTTGGTATCGGACACGCCGCTGAACTGATTGAACTGGAAAGGTAACTTCATGTCCAAACGCCCTGTCTGCCTGATCACCGGTGCCTCTGCCGGGATCGGGGCCGCCTGCGCCCGCCTTGGGGCTGCTGACTATGATTTCGTACTGGCCTTCCGCAGCGATGTGGACGGCGCGAATGCGGCCAAAGCCTCCGTCGAAGCCGCGGGCGCGACCGCTGTGGTCGTTCAGGGCGACGTTGCCGAGCCAGACGACATCGCAACCATTTTCAAAGCCGTCGACGACACCTTTGGCCGCATCGATGTGCTGATCAACAACGCCGGCATCGTCGACAAAACCGCCAAACTGACGGAGATCGACCACGCCCGCTTGACCCGCATGATGAACGTGAACGTCATCGGCGCCATGCTGGTCGCAAAAGAGGCGGTGATCCGCATGCAGGCCCAGGGCACGGGCGGGTCGATCATCAACATCTCTTCCGCCGCGGCCCGGCTGGGATCGGGCAATCAATATGTGGACTATGCGGCGTCCAAGGCCGCCATCGACACGTTCACCAAGGGGCTATCGGACGAGGTCGCCGCCGATGGCATAAGGGTCATGTCGATCCGCCCCGGGCTCATCGACACCGAACTCCATGCCAAGGGCGGCGAGCCGGGACGCGCCCAGAAGCTCGCGCATATGGTGCCCATGCGCCGCGAAGGATCGGCCGAGGAAGTGGCCAAGGCGATCCTCTGGCTTGCCTCTGACGACGCCAGCTATGTCACCGGCTCCGCACTGGATGTGACAGGCGGGCGATGACACCCTACCGGTTCGAAACGACGGGCCGGAACCGCCGGACGCTGATCGCGTTGACCCTGGTGTGGGCGCTGATACTTGGGGCCATCGCGCTGGTGGATGCCTCGCCGATCCTCATGGGCCTGATCGCCCTTTGCACGGCGCCTGCGCTCTACGATCTGATGTCCGGGCGTGTCTCGGGCCTGACATTGGGGCCGGAGGGTCTGGGATGGTTTGCGGGCCGCCGAACAGGGGACGTCGCATGGAGCAAGATCGACCATATCCGCCTAGACACCCGGCTCGACTTCTCTGTCCGGGCCAGCGTTGTGCTGGTCTCGGGTCGCAAGCTGCGCGTCCCGCTCGAGGCCACACCGCCTGCCGACACGTTCGAAAAGGTGCTGACCGACCGGGGCGTGAGCGTGAAACGGCACCATTTTTCGCTGCTGGGATGAGATGGTGTGCCGCCCTCGCGGCGAGCCTTTGGCTCGGCGCCTGCGCCGTGACGGAAACGGCACCACCAAGCGATCCGCTCATCTTTGATGCCGCCGCCATGGCGCGTGCCGACAGCGTGGTCCTCGGCATTCCGGGTGCCCTCACGTCGATCCGGGTCCTCACGCCCATCGAACGGTTCACGACGCAGGATCGCGCGGTGGCCTATTTCCGGCTGCCCGGATTTGACGGACGGCCCGGCGCAGAAAGCGTGGACCTCGACCGTGCCGCGGCGCGCATCGCGCGGCTGGTGCAGACCCATGATTTGAAACGCATCGACATCGTGGGGCATTCGACCGGCGCCGTCATCGCACTGGAGGCCGCCAAGGACATCCGCGCAACCCGGCCCGCAGTCGATGTGCGCGTCACCGGCATCTCGACCGCCCTGCCCGCCCCGCAACCGATCCTGGCTGGGCTGCGCGGGGCAGCGGGCACCGTCGCGGCAGCGGCACGCGCCCGCAGCCTGAAGCCGCGCGAGGTCTGGCTCGAATATTACCGCCGCCTGGCCTATGGCCCGGATGTGGAAACGGCACCCGAAACCGCACAAGCGGCGGACGCGCTGGTGGCTGCCAATGACGAACGGATCGAACTGCCCGAAAACGGCCTCTACCGCCGCCACACCCGCGATCTGCGGCGCTGGACAAACCCGGATCCGGACGCGCTCATAGGTGCCACGATCACCTTCTATCACGGTGCGGTTGATCCCGTGTTCCCGCGGCGCCCGACACAACGCTTCGTTGATACGCTTCCAGGCGCCGACATCACGTTTGTCGACGGACACGGTCACCTGATCCTGCTGACCTATCCGCAGGTCTGGGACCGGATCGGCGCGACACTCGACTGATCTTCTTCTGGCGAAAAATACTTCGGAGCGCGAGGCAGCGCCTCGCATCACCGCATCTGCGGGACGCAGATGCAAAATACCGCGTGCGCCCCTCAGGGCGCACAATTCAGTCGATGGCCAGGAGCGCCGCCGGTCGGGACAGGGGACGGACGCTGTCCAGCGGCGCACAATAGCGCTGCCGCTTCAACCAGCCCGCCATGTCGGCCCGTTTCGACGCCGACCGCAGCGGCCCCCAGTCAGCCGCCACGCCTTTGCCGCCGCGGCCATAGATCACACCATCGCGCGGCACTGTCACCGCCATGATCCGAATGGCACAACTCAGGTTTGCAGCTCCATTCTTCAGCGCCTCGCCCGTGCCCACATTGCAGCCGTAGCCGCGCGCCGTGGCGGGCAGGATCTGCAGCAAACCGTACCACTTGCCACCCCCGCCCACAGCGCGCGGCTTGTAGGTGCTTTCGTGTTTGGCCAGCGCCGATAGAAATCCCAGCCAGAACGCGCGGCGCACTGCGTCGTCGCCATCGGTGTAGCGCGGGCACCAATCCGCGATATCCGCAGGTACAAAATCAACCAGCTGTTGCCCATGGGTCTTGAGCGCCGACAGCGCCGCGCGGTTCCACAAGATGTGGTCGGGTTGGTGCGTCCAGCGGGTGCGTGGCACATCACCCATACGTGCCGGAGGACGCAGGCCATCATACGGATCGGGCCGATCCCAGGCCGACACCGCCGCAGGCATCAGACCCAAAGCGGCACACAGAAGCAGACGGAGGGCAAACATGGCGCCCAGTATGCAAATTGCGCCCACAGCCTGTCCACCCGTATGAGCGGCGGAATCCCGCAGCTTCGGGCCCTGTGGGCGACAATACGCACGCAGCACGCGCATTGTTAAAACCGGGACGCGAATACTGGGAAAATGATCGGGGACTCGGCCTGAACATGTCTCGGCCTTGCCCCTTTTGTGTCCCAATTCAGAGGCATTTTGGTCGATGTAAACAGTAGTGGATGTGTAATGATGGCTTTTGCAGAACGCTTGATGGTCCCTTTGGTGCAGCTTCGCGTCAGGTTGGCGCGACCGCATTTAATGATGGCGCCGGACGGCGTTCTGCAGGTGCCGCAACCGGGGCGCCGACCCAATCGGGCGCGGCCATGCACCAACAATCAGGCCGAAGCAGAAACCCTGGCCCAAGCGCCACGGCCCGGTGACGTTTCCATCCCCAGCCCCGACCCCACCGCCGAAGACCGCGCCTGTGACATGCACAGCGCCCGCGGGTTGAAACTGGCCCGACTGGACGACTGGGCCAGGTTGAGCGCGGAGATCAAGCGTACGAGCCGGGCGCGCCAAAAGACGCTTGGCGGCACGCCGGTTGCCGAGCTTCTCGCTTTCGGCGCGCGCGCCGATGTGGTGGGTGCGGCCGAACATGCGCTCCTGTCGGGTCGTCCCGATCCTAAAGCGCCGCTGCTTGATGGCATCGAGGCGTTGGAACAGGTTCTGGCCGAACATCCCGAAGATCCGGTCGTCGCCACCATCGTGGCCCACGCGCATATGGACCTGGCATGGGCCTGGCGCGGCACCGGCTGGGACGTCGAAGTGCCAGTCCGCAACCGCGAGGCCTTTGCCGCGCATTTTGACCGGGCCGGTGACATCCTGATGCCCTTCGATGCCAAGGATGCGGATTGTCCCCTGCTGGCCGCTGCGCATTGCACCCTGATCACAGGTCGGGGCGGGTCCCCGCGTGAGGTCGTGTCCCGATACGAGACCTGGATGGAGCTTGACCCCAAGAACGCGCGCGCGTTCCGCGCCATGGGCACGCAGCTGTTGCCGCGCTGGCACGGCAGCTACGACCGGCTGGAACTCGAGGCGCGCCGGGCGGCGGGCCGCAGCTACGATCTTTGGGGCACGGGCGCGTATACATGGGTCATGTTTGATGCCATCGCGCAAGACAGCAAGGCCTGCGCGCGGCTTGATCTGGATTTCTTCCTCGATGGTCTGACTGACATCCTGAAACGCACCCATGACCAGCATACTGTCAATCTGCTGGCCGCCTATTGTGCCAACACGATGGGCGCGACACCGACCGGCCATGACGAGACCGACTATATCCGCATCCAGATCGCAGCCGCCGCCGACGAGATCGTGCGCGAGTATCTGACCGAACTGCATCCGATGCTGTGGGCCCACGCCGCGCGCGGTTTTGACAACGGGTTGCGGGTGCGCTGTGCCGACAAGTTCGCGGCCTCGGGGCAAGCAGATGCGCTGCGCTATCTTAGCCAGCTGTTCCGTCGCGAACTGGCGACAGGCAAGAGCATTGTGTTTACCCAAAACGGGCCGGAGCTTCAGTCCGGCTGAACCCGCCGGACGGCCCCGGACAGAAGCGCACGCGAGTAGACCTTGTGCGCCGACAGCAGGCTATGAAAGACCGGGCCGAGCGTCAGCTTGCCCAACTTTGTCCGTTCCGGCACCACAACGGACCCGAACCGCAGGTGCCCCGCATCCGCCATGAGCCACGACAAGGTCCGCCCCGATCGGTCGGCCATCAAGAGTTCCTGCTCGTTCCGGCCGGACACGGACCATACGGCAAACGCGTCGGCCTGCCCGTCCGCCAGGGCCTGCACCTCGGCATCCGTCGACGGCTGGCGCGCGGCGATGCGCAGCACCAGCCGCTCGGCCTTGAACAAGGGTTGGGTGTAGAAGGCGCGGATGAAGGCCGCCAGCGACACGGGTGCGGAGACCGGCGTTTCGAAGCAGTCGGTATAGTGCGCCTCTTTCATCGCGAAGGGTGCAATCAGCGTGCCATCCGGCACCGGGATTTCGTCGATCTTCATGGTGCCCAGATTGCACGCAGCATGCGCCCTGCAAAGACGCCGCATCGTCGCGCCCTCTTGCGAGCGGTGCGGTGGCGCATTACACGGCAAAAAGCCCCATGATCCTGATCCGGTGAGACCATGCTTGACCTGACCTACGACCTGCCCAAACCCAAAGTCATCTCCGGTGCCAAGCACGACTGGGAACTGGTGATCGGGATGGAAGTGCACGCGCAGGTGTCGTCCAACGCCAAGCTGTTCTCGGGCGCTTCGACCCGGTTCGGGGCCGAACCCAATTCAAACGTCGCCTTTGTGGACGCCGCCATGCCCGGCATGCTGCCCGTCATCAACGAATACTGTGTCGAACAAGCGGTGCGCACCGGTCTGGGTCTAAAGGCGGACATCAACCTGCGCTCGGCCTTTGACCGGAAGAACTATTTCTACCCGGACCTGCCGCAGGGTTATCAGATCTCCCAGCTGTACCACCCCATCGTAGGCGAAGGTGAAGTGCTGGTCGAATTGGGTGACGGCACCGCGCGCATGGTGCGGATCGAGCGCATTCACATGGAACAGGACGCGGGCAAGTCGATCCACGACATGGATCCGAACATGTCCTTCGTGGACCTGAACCGCACGGGCGTCTGCCTGATGGAGATCGTCAGCCGCCCCGACATTCGCGGCCCCGAAGAGGCCGCCGCCTATATAGTCAAGCTGCGCCAGATCATGCGCTATCTGGGCACCTGCGATGGCAACATGCAAAACGGCAACCTGCGTGCCGATGTGAATGTGTCGATCTGTCGGCCCGGTCAGTACGAGAAGTATCAAGAAACGCAGGACTTTTCGCATCTGGGCACGCGGTGCGAAATCAAGAACATGAACTCAATGCGGTTTATCCAGCAAGCCATCGACGTCGAGGCGCGGCGTCAGATCGCAATTGTGGAAGCGGGAGGATCGGTGGATCAGGAGACGCGGCTGTATGACCCTGACAAGGGCGAGACGCGGTCGATGCGCTCCAAGGAAGAGGCGCATGATTACCGCTATTTCCCCGATCCCGACCTGCTGCCGCTGGAGATCGAGCAGGGGTGGGTGGATGATATCGCGGCGGCCCTGCCCGAGTTGCCGGATGCCAAGAAGACCCGGTTTATCGGGGATTTTGGATTGACCGACTATGACGCGTCGGTGCTGACCACAGATGTGGACACCGCCGCCTATTTCGAAGCTGTGGCCGAGGGCCGTGACGGCAAGCAGGCCGCGAACTGGACCATCAATGAGCTTTTTGGCCGTCTGAAGCGGGATGACGACAAGGACATCACCGAAAGCCCCGTGTCGCCTGCCCAGTTGGGCGGGATCATCGACCTGATCGGCAAGGGCGATATCTCGGGCAAGATCGGCAAGGACCTGTTCGAGATCATCTATACCGAAGGTGGTGATCCGGCCGACGTGGTCGAAGCGCGGGGCATGAAGCAGGTCACCGACACGGGCGCCATCGAGGCCGCTGTCGACGAGGTGATTGCAGCCAACCCCGCGCAGGTGGAGAAGGCCAAGGAGAACCCGAAGCTGGCGGGCTGGTTTGTCGGTCAGGTGATGAAGGTGACGGGCGGTAAGGCCAATCCAAAAGCCGTAAACGAAATCGTCGCCAAGAAGCTCAACGGCTAGTCGGCTTTTGGATTGAGTGCGCGTCAGCGTATCCCCAAAGGGATGCGCGAGAGCGGTACCCGGTTGCGGTTGAGCGATCCGTAGGGTGGGCAATATGCCCACCACTCGCCCAAGTTTAGGTTGGCATATTGCCCAACCTACGCCAGCACCTTGGAATAGTGCATCATGCCCGACGGGCAGAGGGCTGCTTCAACGGCGCTCCAAAGCGCAGCGTCGGCACCTGAACAGACTTTTTTGACCGACCTTTTCGCATCAATCCCTGCGATCAACGGCGCCGCCTCTTTTGGCACGGCAAAGGAAAATGCCTCACCGGCGGTATCAATGGTAATGCCGCCATGTTTCGCAACATGCGCGGCTAGCGTATTTGCGTCGACGTCGCGCAGGTGCGGAACGGCATCCAGCTGGCCCAGCGGCGGTGCCATCACCTGCCCCTTGGGCCGCGCGTAGACCACGTGGGTCTTGAAGGTGCCGCGCAGGTCTTCGGCCAGTTGCATAAGGGCGGTCTGATCGAGGTCTGGCGTGTCGTCCAGCAGGGTCGATGGATCATAGAGCATAGGCTCGGGTGAGCCTGCGTAGTCCAATCCGGCAGCGGTCAACGCCCCGATCAGTTCCGTGATCGTAAAGGGGCGGTCCTGGCTGTGCAGAAGCAGGTCATAGAACCCCGCGTCGCCATTTCTGTGATCCACCACCCGTGCGTTGTGTTTGAACGGGTGCGCTTCGGGCAGACGGTCAAAGATGCGTTTCGCCGCCTTGAGTTGCTTTTCGGGTGGCAGATCGGCCAGCAACGCACTGAACGCCGCTTGCAGCGGATAGACCCCGGCCCGGCCATGTGGGGCATAGACCATGAGCCCCATGCCCCCGTCCGGTTTCAGCGCGGCGGCCAGTGCGTCGAACCCGGCCTGCGGCTCGGGCAGATGGTGCAGCACCCCGCAACAGTCGATATAGTCGAACGGACCATACTGGGCGGCATCAAGCAGCGAACCGGTGATGAAGGTGATCCCGGTGAGCTTGCGCACCTCTGCCCGCTTTTCCGCGATCCGGCGCGACGCCTGCGACAGATCGAGATAGGTGATGTCATAGGGCCGCCCGGCATCGGTCAGCTTTTGGGCCAGTTGGATGAGCGCGTCACCTGTCCCGCCGCCCGCAACCAGCGCCCTGAGGGGCTGCGACCAATCGCGCGCGCCGCCCCACAGCCAATGATCCATCTCGACCGGCAACGAGGGCGAGCCGGTGATTAGCCGCTTGCGTTCGTCCGTCGGCTTGCGCTCTGGGTAGGGAAACGCCTCGTATTGGGCGCGGACGGTGTCGGTCATGCTCTATCCGATCAAAGACTGGTTTGACCTTTACCAGCCCTGCCCCTGCGTGCAATCCGAGAGCTGCAGGAAGAGGAGTGCGGGATGCAGGCACCGTTTCAATCGACCGTGATGACGGTCAAGCCGGAGTGGATTGATTTCAACGGCCATCTGAACATGGCCTATTATGGGGTGCTGTTTGATCTGGGGGCAGACCAGATGTTTGACCATTTCGGCTTTGGCCCCGATTATCAGACGCGAACGGGCAACACGACCTATGCGGCGGAGTTCCACGTGCGCTATGTGCGCGAGTTGCATGAAAACGATCCGGTTGTCGTGACCTACCAGCTTGTAGATCATGACGAGAAACGCCTGCACTCGTTTCAGGAGCTGCGGCACGCCGACGGGTGGTTGGCAGCCACGGGCGAGACAATGACGCTGCATGTGGACCAGTCCGGGCCGCGTGTGGCGCCGATGCCCCAGGACGTGTTAGACCGGGTCGCCGCCGTGGCGCGCGCCCATGCGGCGCTGCACAAGCCCGATGCGGTGCATGCAAGCATCGGTATCCGGCGGCGGTAGGGACGGCCCTTTTCTTGGGCCGCTGCGGGCGATATATGCGCCAAACGCAAGACGAAGGAACGCGACATGCCGGGTTGGGAATATAAGGTCGTGCCTGCCCCCACCAAGGGGCAGAAGGGCCAGGGGATCAAGGGGGCCGAGGCCCGCTTTGCCCACGCGCTTGAGACGCTGATGAACGACATGGCCCGCGAAGGCTGGGAATTTCAACGCGCCGAAACCCTGCCGTCGATTGAGCGGTCGGGCCTGACGGGCAGCACGACGGAGTGGCGCAACATGCTGGTGTTCCGACGCGCGGTCAGCGCCCCGCTGGATGATTTCGAGCCGGAGCTGCTGCCGGCTCCGGGCGAGACACCTCAAGTCGAAGCGGGCGCAGGTGACGCCACCGATGCTCAGCAAGATGCCGCTCAAGGGGATGCAGTTTTTGTGCCGGGCCCGGGTGCGACGCAGATGGCCCAGGACAACGGTGTGGAAGAGACGAGCCCGGTATCGGGAATGACCGCGTCGCTCAAGAAGCTGGCAGACTACCGCAAGGGTGCCGATACCAAGGATTAGGGTGCGTCATACGTCCAGATCAAGAGCCAGGGCGTGGATCCGGCCAATCAGGTCAGGGCCCAATGCGGCGTGCACGGCACGGTGGCGCGCGATGCGGTTTTTTCCCGCAAATTCAGGGCTACGCAGCATGACGTTGAAGTGACTTTGACCGGCTGCAGGGGCCCCTGCGTGCCCGGCATGGCTGGCGCTGTCGTCCACCACCTGAATGTCGCGCGTCTGGAATGCAGCCCGCAGCTTGTCTTCGATTTCTTGCCGAACGGTCATTTCGCCTGACATTTTTTTCGCCCACCCTCTTCAATCTCTGGCGTCAGACTCTAAACTTGTGGGCCTGAGTCGGAAAGGACCCCTTCCCATGCCCAAGCCTGATCCTTTTGGTTTCGATATGTCCGTGTCGTCCGCCAAGAAGAAAAACCCGCGCGGACGCAGGGGTATGTCCGGGGCGTCGGAGACATCGACGCGTATTTGTGACGCACCCGGCTGCAACAAACCGGGTCTATACCGTGCACCCAAAGCCCCCGACGTGCTGGACGACTTTTATTGGTTTTGCCAAGAACATGTGCGCGAGTACAATTTGAAGTGGAATTTCTTTGACGGCACGACCGAGGCGGAGATCAACGCCCAGCAGTCCAAGGACAAGGTCTGGGAACGCCAGACCAAGCCCCTTGGCGATCCGGAAGCGCGCGCCTGGGCCCGTCTGGGCATCGAGGATCCGCACCAGGTGCTGGGCAAGAATGCGACCCAGAACCCTGGTCGCGGCGGCACCGCAGCGGCCCGCCGCCTTCCCCCCACCGAAAAGCGCGCCATCGAAATCCTCGAAGCCAAGCCGGACGACACCAAGGCCGATGTGCGCAAGGCTTACAAGAAGCTGATCAAAGTGCTGCACCCAGACATGAACGGCGGCGACCGCAGCCAGGAGGAGCAGCTGCAAGAGGTTGTCTGGGCCTGGGATCAGATCAAGGACAGCCGGAATTTCAAGTAATCCGGTTGCGGCCAAGGTGCGCAGTCAGTGCGCACCCTGCGGCAACGTGGAGTTCAAATTCCCACCGCCCTTCCCCTTGCCCTTTCCCGCCATATGTTGCACCACGATCAGCGCGCCCATCCGGGGCGCGTTTTCTATGCTTAAGGACAGTTGAGATGGCGGACGGCGCGATGGACATCAATGCAAAACCAACCGAGGAAATCTCGGTCCGGGAGGTGTTCGGCATCGACACCAACATGGTCATCAAAGGCTTTGCCGAGAAATCCGACCGCGTCCCCGAACTGGACAGCACCTACAAATTTGATCCCGACACCACGCTGGCGATTTTGGCGGGCTTTTCCCACAACCGACGCGTGATGATCCAAGGCTATCACGGGACGGGCAAGTCGACTCATATCGAACAGGTCGCCGCCCGCCTGAACTGGCCTGCGGTCCGTGTGAACCTGGACAGCCACATTTCCCGGATCGACCTGATCGGCAAAGATGCGATTAAGTTGAAGGACGGAAAGCAAGTCACTGATTTCCAAGAGGGTATTCTGCCTTGGGCGTTGCGCACTCCGACCGCAATCGTATTCGACGAATATGACGCCGGCCGCGCCGATGTGATGTTCGTCATTCAGCGCGTGCTGGAGGTGGACGGCAAGCTCACGCTTCTGGACCAGAACCAGGTGATCAACCCGCATCCTTATTTCCGGATCTTTGCGACAGCCAACACTGTGGGCTTGGGCGACACCACAGGACTGTATCACGGGACCCAGCAGATCAACCAGGGCCAGATGGACCGCTGGTCGCTGGTGGCGACGCTGAACTACCTGTCGATTGACGCCGAGACAGCGATCGTGCTGGCGAAGAACCCGCACTACAACACCGCCGAGGGCCGCAAGACTGTCAAGCAAATGGTGACTGTCGCAGACCTGACGCGGACCGCATTTATGAACGGGGATCTGTCGACCGTCATGTCGCCCCGGACGGTGATTGCGTGGGCGCAGAATGCGGAGATCTTCCGCAATGTGGGCTATGCGTTCCGTCTGTCGTTCCTGAACAAGTGCGATGAATTGGAGCGCCAGACCGTGGCCGAGTTCTATCAGCGCCTGTTTGACGAGGAACTGCCGGAGAGTGCCGCGAGCGTGAGCTTGGGGTGAAGCAGTTGAAGCACAGCTGGACATCCGGCGTGGCATTGCTGTGTGTCGCCATGACTCTCTCAGCGTGTGACGCGCCGCAACCGTCCACGAACAGGGTTACGAAAAAAATAGTGTCTATCCCTTTGCGTATGGAAGCAGCGCGCAAGACTGCTGACGAATTTGAGCAGTTGACCCGCTGCCGCGCTCTTAGTCAGATCGTTGCAATGGGGCGTTTGAACGAGGCGATTGAGGTCGCCCGAGCAAACAAGACCTCCGAACCGCTTGAGCGTCTACCCGAGACATCAACGTTCAAGGCATTCACGAATCTGTCAATGCAGCCTCGGCTTCATCAGGATGGGTTTGCCACAGCTGGTCGAGAGAGACGCGTTAATTCGAATTCTGCAGGATACTCAAACGCGTACAGAGCGCTTTTGGCTCAGATTGATGGCGATGTTGACAGCAAGAATGAGACACAAATCATTTCGCTGTTAGAGAACGATCACGCGTTCTGTAATGACTTGCTCAGGAATTACTTAGCAGGCGGTTCAGCACCGGCTTGAACTAATGGGTCGAGATACCAACTGGCGGGCTTTAGTCAAACCCTCTAGTTTGCAAGTCAGCTGCGATAAGTGAGGCGGAAGATGGCACAGCAAAACGACAACCCCGCCGACCCGTTCAAGAAGGCGCTCGCCGAGGCAACCAAGGTCATGGCGAATGACCCGGAGTTGAATGTGTCCTACTCAGTCGATCCGGCTGGGGTGTCGGGCGACTCTATGCGCTTGCCGCAGGTGTCGCGCCGGATGACCCGCGAAGAGGTTTTGCTGGCACGCGGCACCGCCGACGCGCTGGCGTTGCACCGCCGCTATCACAACGGGCAAACCCATGCGCGCTACTCACCGCAAGGGGAAATGGCACGTGACCTTTATGAGGCGATGGAAACCGCCCGTTGTGAAGCGATGGGCGCGCGCGACATGCCAGGCACCGCCGGCAACATTGATGCCAAGATCGCGAATGAGGCGATGCGGAAGGGCTATGACCAGTGCAAGCAGGCTGCCGATGTTCCTTTGGCAGCCGCTGCCGGGTATCTGGTGCGGCATCTGGCGACGGGGCGTGATCTGCCCTCCGGTGCCGAGAATGCGATGGAGCTTTGGCGCGGGTTCATTGAGGATCAGGCGGGTGGCACGCTCGAAAACCTCGACAACATTCTGGACGATCAGGCGGCGTTCGCGAAATTTGCGCGGCAGGTGATCACCGATCTGGGCTATGGCGATCAGCTGGGGGATGACCCCGATCAGCTGGACGACGATATGGAAGACGAGGCCGAGGAAGGTCAGGACGAGGATCAAGAGCCCGACAGCACCGGGCAGGATGATCAGGACGAAGAGAACGCCGAAGGCACGCCCGAATCCTCGCAAGACGAAACGCAAGATGCCTCCGAGGCACAGGTGTCGATGGACGACATGGCCGATCAGGAGATGGGCGAAGAGGCGGAGATGCCCGAGGGCGAGGCGCCGCTTGAGCCGCCTGCTCCACAGCCTGTGTCCGAAGCCGATCCGGATTATCAGGTCTATCAAGATGCCCATGACGAGGAGATTGGCGCCGAGGATCTGGCGGAGCCGGTCGAGTTGGAGCGGTTGCGCGCCTATCTGGACCAGCAACTCGAGCCGTTGAAGGGGGCCGTGTCCCGTCTGGCCAACAAGTTGCAGCGCCGCTTGCAGGCGCAGCAGAACCGCAGCTGGGAATTCGATCTGGAGGAAGGGACGCTTGATGCGGGCCGCCTGGCGCGGATCGTGGCGAACCCGACCACGCCACTGTCCTTCAAGGTCGAGAAGGACACAGAGTTCCGCGATACCTGTGTAACCCTTCTGCTGGACAATTCAGGCTCCATGCGGGGCCGGCCGATTTCGATTGCCGCCATCTGTGCCGATGTTCTGGCGCGCACGCTGGAACGCTGCAATGTGAAGGTCGAGATCCTGGGCTTTACCACCCGTGCGTGGAAAGGCGGCCTCGCCCGCGAAGCGTGGTTGAACGATGGCCGGCCCAGCCAACCCGGACGGCTGAACGACCTGCGTCACATCGTCTACAAGTCTGCCGACGCGCCCTGGCGCCGGACGCGGCCCAATCTGGGGCTGATGATGAAAGAGGGGCTGCTCAAGGAAAACATCGACGGCGAGGCTCTGGAATGGGCGCACCGCCGGATGGTCGCGCGGCCCGAGGCGCGCAAGATCCTGATGGTGATTTCGGATGGCGCGCCTGTGGACGATTCAACCCTGTCCGTGAACCCCGCGAACTATCTTGAGAAGCATCTGCGCGACGTGATTGCCATGGTGGAACGCAGGCGGGCTGTCGAGTTGCTGGCCATCGGGATCGGGCATGACGTGACCCGCTACTATGACCGCGCCGTGACCATCACGGATGTGGAGCAGTTGGCGGGGGCCATGACCGAACAATTGGCCGCACTTTTTGACAGTGACCCGCGGGCGCGCGCACGCGTCATGGGGATGAAGCGCGCGGGTTGAGATCGGCCCTCCGGGGGCGGTTTACTTTGCGAAATGAAGGTGGATCATGTTCCAGAGTTTTGAGGTCACCGCACGTCCTGAGCAAGGGCCACCGCGCTTGGCTGCCATGCGTGCGGAATTGGAAGCCGAGGGACTGGACGGATTCCTTGTGCCGCGCGCGGATGCCCATCAAGGGGAATACGTGTCGCCCCGCGATGAGCGGCTCGCTTGGTTGACCGGCTTTACAGGATCTGCGGGATTTTGCGTCGCTTTGCGTGACATCGCCGGTGTGTTCATTGACGGGCGTTATCGCACGCAGGTCAAGGCGCAGGTGGCGTCGAACTACACGCCTGTGCCCTGGCCAGAGACGTCCCTGGCCGATTGGTTGAAGGCGCAGTTGCCGGACGGTGGCAGGGTGGGTTTTGACCCCTGGCTGCACACGCCGGGGCAGATCACGCAAGCTGAGGAGGGGTTGGTAGGCACGGGTATTGCGCTGGTGCAGTGCGACAACCTGGTGGACCGGGTCTGGGATGATCAGCCCGGACCCGCGGCGGAGCCCGCGAAGGTGCATCCAATCGAATTTGCCGGTGAGAGCCACGACGATAAACGTGCCCGTTTGGCAAAGGGTCTGCGCGATGCAGGAGCGACCTGCGCCGTGATAACCCTGCCCGACTCGCTGTGCTGGCTTCTGAACATCCGCGGCTCTGACATCCCGCGCAATCCGATTGCGCAGGGTTTTGCCATTTTGCATGCGTCGGGCGCGGTGGACCTGTTCATGGACCCGGCCAAGCTGGTCGAATTGCGCGATCATCTGGGGGATGATGTGACCTGCCGCGCCCCGGACGCGTTTCTGGAGGCGCTGAGCGATCTGGATGGACCTGTTCGCCTT
This sequence comes from Tateyamaria omphalii, assembly GCF_001969365.1. Lineage (NCBI taxonomy): Bacteria > Pseudomonadati > Pseudomonadota > Alphaproteobacteria > Rhodobacterales > Roseobacteraceae > Tateyamaria > Tateyamaria omphalii. The sequence continues at coordinate 1,839,857 of NZ_CP019312.1, forward strand.
GAAAAATCCTCAGTCCCCGTGATCGTGGCGGATGCCATTGGCGACCGGGTGCAATGGGGCGATGATCCCTGCGCTTTGCCGAAGGCCTGCAAGAACGCGGCAGAGATCGCTGGCAGTGCGGAGGCGCATCTGCGCGATGGTGCTGCCGTGGTTGAGCTCTTGGCGTGGCTCGATGGGCAAGAGCCAGGCAGCTTGCGTGAAACGCAGGTTGTCACAAAGCTGGAACAGTACCGCCGACGCGACAACGCGTTGCAGGACATCAGTTTCGAGACGATCGCGGGCACTGGCCCGAACGGTGCCATCATGCACTACCGGGTGACCGAGGAAACCGACAGCACGTTGGAGGACGGGCACCTGATCGTGTTGGACAGCGGCGGGCAGTATCTGGACGGCACCACCGATATCACCCGCACCATTTCCATCGGCACCCCGCCCGAAGATGCACGCGCCGCGTTTACCCGCGTGCTCATGGGCATGATCGGGATGTCGAGGCTGATCTGGCCCAAAGGGCTGGCGGGCCGTGATATCGAGGTAATTGGCCGCGCGCCGCTCTGGTACGCGCACCAGGATTTTGATCATGGGTTGGGCCATGGCGTCGGCGCTTACCTCTCTGTGCACGAGGGGCCGCAACGGCTGAGCCGCGTCAGCACCGTGCCGTTCCAAGCGGGCATGATCCTGTCCAATGAGCCCGGATACTACCGCGAGGGTGGCTTCGGCATAAGGATCGAGAACCTGATCGTCGTGGAAAAGGCTGAATGTCCGCCCGGCGGCGATGCCCATCGCGAGATGCTGTCCTGGCGCACGCTGACCTTTGCCCCCATCGACCGGCGGCTGATTGTGGTGGACATGCTGGATGTACCATCTCGCGCCTGGCTCAACGCCTATCACGCTGAAACGCTTGAGAAAATCGGGCCTCGCGTCTCGGATGAAACGCGTGTGTGGTTGGAGCAGGCTTGCGCCCCGCTGTAGCGCTGGCCGGGATGTCATTTCTCTGTTACACCTGCGCTTCATCACGATGGAAATGCAATGAGAAGGAGGCGCGGGCATGGCTGATCACATCACGATCCGCAAGGCACCCGGCACATGGACCGTGCGCGCAGGTGGGGCCGTTCTGGGGGAAAGCGCCGCAGCGCTTGAGCTGAGCGAGGGCGACTATCCGGCGGTCATCTACTTCCCACGCGACGACATCGCGATGGCCTTTCTGGACCGCACCGAGAAGACAACCCATTGCCCGCACAAGGGCGATGCAAGCTACTACTCCGTCGTGACGAAATCGCAGACGCTCGACAATGCTGTGTGGTCATATGAGGACCCGAAAGACGGTGTCGCGCGGATCAAGGATCACCTCGCCTTTTACACCACCAACGGGATAACGGTCGAAGAGATCTAGCTGTGTTCCTCTGCCGCCGTTGCTGCGAGCGCGCGGTTATAGGCTTTGAGCGCATCGACATGAAACAGCGCGCCCTGTAGCTCCGGCGCAGCGTTTTCGCCGGTCAGCGTCACCACCGGAATGAAGCGCACCATGGTCCGGTCGAAAATGGGCATCGCGGCCTCCAGCGTGGCGCCCATGTCGACATAGATGCCCTCGCCGATCATCTCCCAACACCGCGCTTCGTCCGCAGCACGGGGATCATCGGGCTTGCGCATCACAGACCCCACGCGGAACATGGCCAGCAGATAGGCTTGCGGCCCGGCGGCAAGGTGCACGCCGCGTCGCTCAAGCTGCGTGAGGAAGAAGGATCGGTCGACAAGGCGCGAAGACAGCGCAGTGGACATGGAGACGGCGACCATGACGGCAAGGCCGGTCTGCCAGTCGCCCGTCAATTCAAAGACGATCAACGTGGTCGAAATCGGCGCACCCAGCACGGCGGCGGCCACAGCCCCCATCCCCGCCAAAGCGTAGAGCGTGACAGAGCCTGAGACATCGGGAAAAATCCCCGTCGCCACCAGGCCAAAACCCAGCCCGGTGAGCGCCCCGATCATAAGCGAGGGAGAGAACACACCGCCCCCCATGCGTCCCGCCATGGTGATGGCGACGGCGGCGGTTTTCATCACGATGAACACCATCACCTCGTTCAGTGCCAACTGCCCGGTCAGCGCCAGCGACGTCGTCTCGTACCCGACACCGATGATATGGGGATAGAAGATCGCCATAGCGCCCAGCAGCGCGCCCGCCACCGCAGGGCGCAGCCAGCGCGGCATACCCGTCCGGGCCTGAAAGGCAGATCCCATGTCATCGGTCCAGAAGATGGCGCGCATCAGCACGACAGCGACCAGTCCGCAAACAAGCCCCAGCAGCAGGAAGGCGGGCAGTTCCTGGTAAAACACCAACTCGTTGGTCTCTGGCGCCATGAATTCGGTCACGTCGCCGAACTCGAGCCGGTTGATCACCGTCCCCGCCACACTGGCGATGACGATGGGGGCAAAGGCGTGGACGGCAAAGTGGCGCAGCACGACCTCAAGCGCAAAAAGCGCGCCCGCGATCGGCGCGTTGAAGCTGGCGGACACGGCTGCCGCCACTGCGCAGCCCAGCAGATCGCGGCCCGTGACCCCATCCGCCTTGATCCAGCGGCACACCTTGGTCGAGATGACGGCGGCCATGTGCACCACCGGCCCCTCGCGCCCCGTTGATCCGCCCGTCGACAACGTGATGAAACTGGCAAAAGCCGAGGCGACCCCCGCCCGCGTGCCCACCTGTCCATCGCGCAGCGCCGCGCCTTCGATCACGTCAGCGACACTGCGGGCGACGCCGTCCTTGGTGAAATTGTGCAGGATCAGACCAGTGATCAGACCGCCGACAATGGGGATGACGAGGATCCAGTACCACGGCAGGGACGAGGCGACCGTGTGCAGGTACTGCACATCCTCCGTGCCATAGAGAAAGGCTTGCAGCGCCTCGATCCCCTTGCGGAAAAACAATGCGGCAAAGCCTGCCGCGATCCCGATGGCAAGTGCGATGAACCAGAACTGCACCTGACTGGGCCCACGATGCCGCAGCACCTGCCAGCCGCCCTTGCACGCGGTGACCGCGAGGTCGAGTTGCTGGGACAGTATGGATCGGTCGGGGGCGGACATGGGGACCGGGCTGCAAAAAAACTGTGGCTGTTCAAGCGTTACGCCGATTGCGGCGGGCGCGAAAGCCCCTGCGGTGTCACAGAGACGCGATTGTGGCCCTAACCGCTCAAAAGCGCGCGTGCGGCCCCGCGCGCTTCGTCGGTGATGGTGTCACCGGCCAGCATACGCGCGATTTCATCGACGCGGTCAGGGGCGGCCAGCGGCACGACTTGCGAGGTGGTCATGCCTTTGGCCACTTTCTTTTCCACCCGCCAGTGATGCGCGCCAAGGGCTGCCACCTGCGGCGAGTGGGTGACGACCAGCACCTGTCCCGTCGCTGCAATCTGGCTGAGGCGGCGGCCAACGGCATCGGCGGTCGCGCCACCAACGCCCCTGTCGATCTCGTCAAAGATCATCGTCAGGCCGGTCTGTTCGCGCGTCAGGCACACTTTCAGGGCCAGCAGAAAGCGGCTGAGCTCACCACCCGAGGCGATCTTGTTCAATTGACCCGCCGGAGCGCCTGGGTTGGTGGCTACGGTGAAGGCCACCGCATCGCGGCCATCCGGGCCGGGATCTTCGTCGGTGATCTGGGTCTCGAACACCGCCCGCTCCATCTTGAGCGGGGCCAGCTCCGCCATCACGGCCTTGTCCAGCGCCTTGGCCGATGTGCGCCGCGCGGCACTGAGCTTTTCAGCGGCAGCGTCATAGGCGGTTTGGGCTGCGTCCAGGTCCGACCGCAGGCGACCAAGGTCGGCATCCCCCGCGTCGAGCGCCGTCAACTTGCGGCGCAAATCATCAGCGAAGATGGACAATTCATCTGGCCCCACATCGTGCTTGCGGGCCAGTCCACGAATGGCGAACAGCCGCTCTTCGGTGTCTTCCAACTCGGACGGATTGAAACTCAAGGTCTCGAGCGCAGAAACGATCCCATCTGTCGCCTCATCCAACTCGACCATCGCGCGCGACAAAGCTGCCAACGGAGCGTCAAGCTGACCCTCGGCGCTGTCAGCGACACCGTCCAACCAGCGGATTGCATCGCTTACCGCTCCTTCGGCCCCGTCATGGCCAAGGATTTGATGGGCGCGCTGCACATCCTCGCGGATCCGTTCCGCCCCCTGCATCAGACGGCGCTTGGTGTCGAGGTCCGCTTCCTCTCCCGGCTGCGGATCGAGCGCATCCAGTTCAGCCACTGCGTGACGCAGAAACTCTTCTTCATCACGAATGGCCGCCATTGCGGCCTCCGCTGCGACAAGTGCTTTCTTTGCGTGCCCGACAGCGCGCCACGCTTTACGCGTCTTGTCGCGAACAGCGTCCAGCCCGGCAAAATCGTCAAGGATCGCGCGGTGCCCCCGCGGGTTCAAAAGACCGCGGTCATCGTGCTGCCCGTGCAATTCGATCAGCGTGTCAGACAGCGCACGCAACACCTCGCCGGAACAGCGGCGGTCATTGACCCACGCCGTCTTGCGCCCGTCGGCTGTGTTTACACGGCGCAGAATCAACTCGTCATCGACGGGCAGGCCCGCCTCGTCCAGCACTGCGCGCCCCGGATGGTCATCGGTCAGGTCAAACCACGCCGTGACCTCACCCTGGGCCGCGCCTTGCCGCACAAGGTCCGCACGACCGCGCCAACCCAACACAAAGCCAAGACTGTCCAGAAGGATCGACTTGCCCGCCCCCGTCTCGCCTGTCAGCACGTTGAGGCCGGGCTGGAACTGCAATTCCAGCCGGTCGATGATCAGCATGTTGGATATATCCAACCCGCGCAGCATCAGCAGACCCCAGTGGCGCGCGACGTACCGCGCCCCTTGATCAGAGCCACCGGCCCCTGATCATCTGACGATAGATGTCCGACAGCCAGTTGTTGCCGCGCGCATTCGGCTGCAGGCCCTGGCCAGTCAAAAGGTTGAAGCTGTCCTGGTACCACTCGGTCGACTGGTAGTTGTAGCCCAGGATCGCGCCCGCCGTCTGCGCCTCGTCCGTCAGGCCCAGCGACAGGTAGGCCTCGACCAGACGGTGCAGCGCCTCGGGCGTGTGCGTGGTCGTCTGGAAATCCTCAACTACGACGCGGAAGCGGTTGATGGCCGCGGCAAAGTTATCGCGGCGCAGATAGAAGCGTCCGATTTCCATCTCCTTGCCCGCCAGATGGTCAAAGGCAAGGTCGAATTTTAGGATCGAGGACTTGGCGTATTCGCTGTCGGGATAGCGTTCGATAACTTCGCGCAGCGATTGCAGCGCCTGGAAGGTCAGGCCCTGATCGCGGCCCACCTCGTCAATCTGGTCGTAATAGCTGAGCGCCAGAAGATACTGAGCATAGGCCGCGTCGTCATCATCAGGATAAAAGTCGATGAAACGTTGCGCCGAGGACCGGCTGTTGGGATAGTCGCGGTCCCGATGATAGGCAAAGGCCTGCATGATCAATGCGCGGCGAGCCCAGTCGGAATAAGGGTACAGACGCTCGATCTCACCGAAGTAGAAGGCCGCGTCGGTCAGGTCCCCCTGCTCAAGCTCGAACTCTCCACGCTCAAAAATCTGCTCGGCAGAGAACGTCTCAAGCGGGACCTCCTGGCGGTTGAAGAACCCTCCGGTGGTCGGGCGCCCATCGTCGCCGCCGCAAGCCGCCAGAAGCGCCGCAATCGTCATAATTGCTGCAAGACGCGCGATGGTATTTCCGCGGATCATCCCTTGCCACCCCCAAGATGCTCAACACCGCCTGTTTCAGGCTGTTTGCCTGTCTCTAGCACAAAGTTTTCGTGGGGTGAAATGACGATTTACCGGTCAGGCGCCGTTCAGGCGACTTCGGGAATTTCGTCCCAGACCAGACCGGCGCCGGGCAGACGGGCCGTCATCTCAGGGTCGCATGTCACCATGCGCACGGCATCAGGTGTGGCGAAGAGTTCGCGCAACAGCTGGTTGGTCAATGTGTGACCTGCGCGAATACCTGTATAGTGGCCGAGCAACGGTGCGCCGGCGAGAGCCAGATCGCCCAAGGCGTCCAGCATCTTGTGGCGCACAGGCTCGTCCGCATGGCGCAAGCCGCCGGGGCTCGACACTCGGTCACCATCAAAGACAACGGCATTGACGCCGGGCGCACCGCCCAGGGCCAGGCCATTGGCCTGCATGTTCTTCACATCATTCTTGCGACAGAAGGTCCGGCTGTCGCTCAATTCGCGGGCAAAGCTGCCGTTTGCCATGTTCAGCGACTTCGACTGGCGCCCGATGGCGGAGTCGGCAAAGTCGATATGGAAGTCGATGCGCATCTCTTTCGCAGGCGCGATGCTCGCGCTCGCGTCACCTTGCGTAACGGTCACCGTCTTGAGGACTTCAAGCGCCCGCACCCGCGCAGGCAACCTGCGCAGCCCACGCTGCATGATGCCGCGCACGAAAGGCAACGCTGACCCATCGACGATCGGCACTTCGGGGCCGTCGATCTCGATCAACGCATTATGGACCCCGCAGCCCGCGATGGCAGCCATGACATGTTCCACGGTGCCGACAGATACGCCTGCATCATTGACAAGTGTGGTACACAGCGGTGACTGGTGGACAGCATCGTAGCGCGCCGGGATCAGCGCATCGCGATCATTGATATCGGTGCGACGAAACCAGATGCCATGTTCTGCCATGGCGGGGCGGATCGTGAGACGCGCAGCTTTCCCGGAATGCAGACCGCATCCGTTGAATACCACAGGTCCTTTTACAGTTGTTTGCACGGGCCCCACCCATAACGTTGTTGTTGCGATCACAGCTAAGGGTGCGCGGGGCAACACACAACTCACTCTTTGCAACGGTCTGAAACATCATTGTAACAGATGCGCAGTAAGGCGCTCGACAGCCGGTAAATGGTTGTTATCTAAAAAGAAAAGAGGCCGCTCGAAAGCGGCCCCTAGGCTGGTTTGTGACCAGAAATCAGTTCGCTTGACGGCGCAGGAAGGCAGGGATTTCAATTCGCTCCTGATCCGGGTCAGCGCTGTCCGCCGGGCGCGGAGCCGGTGCGGGCGCTGGTGAGGCACCGCGGGCCTGAACCGGTGGCTGTTGACGCGCGGGGCGTTGTTCGGCACCCGGCGCACCCTCATTGGTGCCGGTCATGCGATTGATCAACGAGTTAATGCCAAAGCGCGGTTTGTCGGACGCTGCTGCCTGAGCGTCTTGCGAAGGCTGAGGTGCCGGGGCGGCCGCAGGCGCTGCTTTCTGCGTGGCGGCGCGCAGGCGGGCCAAAGCCTCGGGCGATGGCGTGCCGGGTGCGGGCGCGCGGGGTGCCACAAACTCTTCGGCGGCGGGCAATTCCGGTTCCGGACGTGGTTCGAACGCGGCCACTTGCGGCTGGTATGCAGGCGGCGGCAGGCCATCATCTGGAGCGGCGGGCGCATCCTCGGTAAACATGTCACCAGAGGTATCCTGTGCGGCGGAGGGCGCTTCCAACTCATTAAAAAGCGATGGCTCTTCTGCGGCGGCAGCGACAGGTGCAGGCGCCGGTTCAGGCATAGGCTCGGGCGCAGTAGCAGCCGGTGCCTCGGTTGCGGTGCTTTGCGGCAAAGGCGCGGCCATGGAACGGCGCGGCACCGGAATATCGGTCTGCACGTCTGTAGCGTCGATGCCGGTGGCGACCACGCTGACGCGCATCATGCCTTCCATGGCAGTATCCAGGGTCGAGCCGACGATGATGTTGGCATCCGGGTCCACTTCCTCGCGGATGCGATTGGCTGCCTCGTCCAGTTCGAACAGGGTCAGGTCGTGTGCGCCCGTGATGTTGATCAGCACACCCTTGGCGCCGCGCAGCGAAATCTCGTCCAGCAGCGGGTTGGCAATAGCCTTTTCGGCAGCTTGGATCGCGCGATCTTCGCCATCGGCCTCGCCCGTACCCATCATCGCCTTGCCCATCTCGTCCATCACGGCACGCACATCAGCAAAGTCGAGATTGATGAGGCCCGGACGCACCATCAGGTCGGTGACACCCTTCACGCCTTGATACAGGACATCATCAGCCATCGAGAACGCCTCGGTGAAGGTCGTTTTTTCGTTGGCAAGGCGGAACAGGTTCTGGTTCGGAATGATGATCAACGTGTCGACCATCTTTTGCAAGCTGTCCACGCCATCTTCGGCCTGGCGCATCCGCTTGGCACCCTCGAACTGAAAGGGCTTGGTGACAACGCCAACGGTCAGAACACCCAATTCGCGGGCCGCCTGTGCAATGATCGGTGCGGCGCCTGTGCCCGTGCCACCGCCCATACCAGCGGTGATAAAGCACATGTGCGCGCCCGCCAGGTGATCGACAATCTGTTCAATTGATTCTTCAGCGGCGGCAGCACCAACGCTGGCGCGCGCCCCTGCCCCAAGACCTTCGGTGACCTTGATGCCCAGCTGGACACGGTTCGTCGCGGCGGACTGTTGCAGCGCCTGCGCATCCGTGTTGGCAACAACGAAATCGACGCCATCCAATTGTTTTTCAATCATGTTATTGACGGCATTGCCCCCTGCGCCACCAACACCAAAGACGGTGATGCGCGGTTTCAACTCGTCATGTCCGGGCATGGAGAGGTTCAAGGTCATAGGTCAGGTCCGCCTGTCTGTTGCCGCATTCGCGGGTGTTTTTGTGCCTAATTTTTCTCAAGCGTAACGATTCAACGCCCCAACGTCACCCTTAAATCGCAAAATCACCGCAAAATATGGGCGAATTCTTGCTATTTTTACCGGATGTCCACACCGACACCAGATGTCGCTATCACCAGTTGTCGCGGAACCATTTGACCGCGCGGCGCAGACTGCGCGCCGGATAGCGGTCGGCGGGGATGTCGAAATCCCACCATTCGTCCTGCGGATGCGCTGCAAAAAGTGCGAGCCCCACGGCCGAGGCGAAGCCAGGGCCTGTCGCCGCCTGTGGCAGGCCATGCACGCGCAGCGGTCGGCCCAACCGGACCTGCTGGCCCAAAATCTTTGACGCCAGCCCATCAAGGCCGGGGATTTGACTGCCCCCGCCCGTCAGCACGATCTGCTGGCTGGGCAGGTGATCGAAACCCGCAGCATCTAGACGGGCGCGTACCTCCTCCAGGATTTCCTCCACACGGGGGCGCATGATGCCGATCAGCTCGGCGCGGCTCGCTGTGCGGCGGTCGTGTTCATAATCGCCCGTATCGCCGCCGATCTCGATCATCTCGCGGTCGTCCATGCCGGTGGCATGAACCCCGCCATAGAACGTCTTAATCCGCTCGGCATTGGTCATGGGCACCTGCAGACCCATAGAGATATCGCTGGTCACATGATCCCCGCCCATGCGCACCGCATCGCCATAGATCATGTGTTTCTTGATAAAGATCGAGACGCCCGTGGACCCACCACCCAGATCAATGCAGGCTGCCCCCAACTCTTGTTCGTCCTCGACCAGCGCCGCAATGCCCGAGGCGTAGGCAGAGGACGCGATGCCCGCCAGTTCCAAGTCGCAGCGTTTGATACAGTGGGCCAGATGCTGCACGGCCTGCGCATCAACGGTCAGCATATGCAGATCTACCGCCAACGCGTTGCCGATCTGGCCGCGCGGGTCCGACAGACCCGACCGGTGGTCGAGGGCAAAGTTGACGGGCTGCGCATGCAACACTTCGCGCCCCTGCCCGTAGTCCGGCACATCGCAGCGTGACAGCACGCGGGCGACATCCTGTTCGGTGACAACATCGCTTTCAAGATCCAACCGCGCGTCCAGCCCGTAGCTGCGCGGCTCGGCCCCCGCGAAACATGCGATTACGTGATCAACGCGAATGCCCGCCATTTTCTGCGCGGCTTGCAGAGCGGTGCGAATGGCACGCTCGGTCTCCTGCATCGCGCAAATCTCGCCAAAGCGGACACCGCGCGACCGCGTGGTCGCCGCCCCGATGACGCGAAAGCCCGACTGCCCCGCCAGCGAGCCGATCTCACCGTCTTCGCCCAGCGTGGTCGTCCCGTCAAAGCGCAAGACAAGGCAGGCGATCTTGGAACTGCCTACGTCAAGAATTGCCACCACACCCCGCTGCATCGCGATCTTGCGCATGTTCCGCATGCTGCGTTGGCTGGCATATAGGTCGGTCATCACTCTCACTCGGTCCCGGAATTCAACTGTCGGATGCGCCACCACTCTTCAGTGGAATAATCTGTCATGCGCACGGTGGGGCGGTCGGGCAGACGCAGGTCGATGCGCGCGATGTCGCGCTTCAAAACCTCGTCCACACCATCAAGGGCAATCACACGCTCCAGCGCCTGCACCGCGTTTTCGGCGGGCAGCATGATGCGCTGGTTGCGGTCCAGAACCACGTCCCATCGGCGATCCCCAAGGCGAACCAGACCGCGCAGGCGGTCACCAAGCGGTGCGCCAGCCGCAATCAACTCCATCGCTTCATCCACATTGGCCGCAGCCCCCTCCCCTGCGATGACGGGCAGGTTGGGGCGCACGTCGCGGCGTGGAATGGGCCGGACATGGGCACCATCCGCGTCAACAAGCGTCAAACCCTCGGGCCGCCGCCAGATCGCAACAGGCACGCGGGGCGTCACATCGACCTGCAACACGCCGCCCGGACGGATACGTACAGACGCCTCCTTGACCGGCGACATCTGCAGCACGGTTTCGCGAATGGTAGCCGGGTCGAGGTCAAAGGACGACATCGGAAAATCAAGCGGAACGGCGGCGCGGATCGCCTCGGACAGCTCGGTATCGGCCCCGTCAATAGCCATCAGGTTGACCATGAATTCCGGGCGCTGCTCGATGCTCGCGCGCGCCTCTGCCACGGTGGTACGGATCGCCTCTTGGGTGTCGGGATTCGACAACCACCAGCTTGCGCCGCCAAAACACACGACAAAAGGAATGCCCGCCCGCAACACCAAGCGAACGCCCGGCGTCAGCATCAAGCGCTGCAAGCGCCAGGACCAGCGCGACGGGGCGGGATCAGAGCGCTTCACCTGTTGCACGACGCGTCCTCCACCATCCAGGCACACAGCTCGCCAAAGCTCATGCCCACCGCCTGCGCCTGTTCGGGCGTGAGCGAGGTTGCGGTCATGCCCGGCTGCGTGTTCGTCTCCAGCAGGATCAGGCCAGCAGCCCCTTTGCTCTCGTCCCAGCGAAAATCGGTGCGGCTCACCCCTCGGCAGCCCAGCGCCCGATGCGCCCGCAGGGCATAGTTCAGGCAGAGGTCTGAAATCTCTTCGGGCACATTGGCCGGAATCTCGTGCCGCGACCCGCCCGGCTTGTACTTGGCATCATAATCGTACCAGCCGTCGGTGATGATATCGGTCACACCCAACGCGCGATCGCCCATCACGGTGGTCGTCAGCTCACGGCCATCGGCGTAGGCCTCGACCATGACATGGTCCGGCATCTGGTCGTCCAGCTTCGGCGGACCATTTGACCCCTCGTGGACGAGGTACACACCAACGCTCGACCCTTCATTGTTTGGCTTGATCACATAAGGTGGCGCCATGACATGCCCGGCCATCACGTCAGCCTTGGGACAGATCACGCTGTCCACGACGGGCAAGCCCTCGGTCCGGAACACGTCCTTGCTGCGCTGCTTGTCCATCGCAAGAGCCGAGGCAAGAACACCTGAATGGGAATAGGGTATGCCCAGCCATTCAAGGATACCCTGCACACAGCCGTCCTCGCCCCAACGGCCATGAAGGCAATTCAGAACGGCGTCGGGTGAAATGTCCTGCAAAACGGCACAAAGGTCGGGGCCCGCATCGACCTCGACCACTTGGTATCCCATGTCCCTCAGCGCGGCTGCGCAGGCCTGTCCCGTTGACAAAGACACCTCGCGCTCAGCCGAGGGGCCACCCAATAACACCGCCACTTTGGAACGTCTGCTCGACTGCCCCGCCATGTGCCTCTAAGTCCCGGAGCCCTTTTGCGGACCCTCAATTATTCGCCGATTTTCGGCCTGCCGTGCGCCCGCGAACCTAAGCCGGATCACCGATGCGCATAATTTCCCATTCTAGCGTGATGCCGCTGGAATCGTAAACCTTTTTTCGCACCTCTTCGCCCAATCCTTCCAGATCGGCGGCGGTTGCCTGCCCGGTGTTGATCAGGAAATTCGAATGCTTCTCACTCATCTGCGCCCCGCCCCGGCGCGCGCCGCGCATGCCTGCATCATCAATGACCTTCCACGCCTTGAGATCATGCACGTCGTCGGCCCGACCGGTTGACGAAAACCCCGCCGGGTTGCGAAAGGTCGACCCGGCGCTGCGGTCTTTTGTGGGCTGGGTTGCATCGCGTTTGGCCAGTTGTTCTGCCATGCGGGCGTGCAGTGCCTCGGGGTCTGCCTTTGGTCCGCGCAGCGTCACTTTTGTCAGGACAGCACCCTCTGGCACATCACTTTGACGATACTGAAAATTCACATCCTCAATCGTTAGGGTTGTCACAGTCCCGTTGCGCAGCACGACCTCGGCGGAGATAAAAACATCCGCCGTGTAACTGCCGTAGCAGCCTGCATTCATGCGCACGGCGCCGCCAATGGCGCCGGGGATCGTTCGGAGAAAGCTCAGATCGACGCCCGCGTCCGCCGCCTTGCGCGCCACATGGGCATCAAGTGCCGCAGCACCGGCCGTCACGGTCGCCCCGTCGACCTCAATGCTGTTGAACCCGCGCCCCAGCCGGATCACGACCGCCCGCAACCCTCCGTCGCGGACAATCAGGTTGCTGCCGACACCCATGGGAAAGACCCGCACAGCAGGATCAAGCGCCGCCAGAAACTCACTCAGGTCGTCAACATCCGCAGGCTGGAATAGCCAATCTGCAGGTCCGCCCACGCGTAACCACGTGAGGCCGGACAGATCCTTGTTCGGGGTCAGGGTGCCGCGCACCGGCGGAAGGTCGTATGTCATGAGCAGCCAATGCCGCCCCGCATCACCGACGTCAAGACACCGCGCGGCTGCGGCGGAACAACCAGGATAGCACCGCGCCGCCAATCATGCCCGAGGCCATGGGCAAACCCACAAGATAGGTCGCAACCACCAGCGCAAACCCGTCCCCGGGCAGGCTGTCGGGCGACATACCGACCCATAGGACCGCAGCGACCAGCAACAAGAAAACGGCCACAAGACGCCGCAGCATAAAGCGCGACGCCATGGACCATCCCGTCGCAATCCCCAACCCAAGGGCTGCAAGTGAAATGGCATACATCATCGGATCAGCCTCCCTTTGATCCAGCGGCTCAGATAGATGACGGGCCAGCGCAGAATGCTCATGCCCGCCAGCATGACGGCAAAGCCCAGCCACGGCCCGTGCTGCCAGGTGACATATCCGATAATCGGAATGCCCACCGTGATCAGGCCATACGCATTGGTCCAGTGATTGTCCCGGCTGGGCATCATGGCCATCACATTGGCGGCAATAGCCCACAGACAGGCAAGGATCAGCGACAGGCTCATGAGCGCAGCTCCGGCGGAAGTTGGGGGTTTTGGCCGCGGGCCTTGGCCCAGAAGTAGCGAAGCGGGTTGCGGAACATCGACACGAAGGCGGCCAGCGCAAGTAGCCCTGCCCACCAGGCCACCGCGAAACCGATCCACAGGATCAGAACAGGCGCCGCAATCAGCAACGCGACGCCGGGCACATATTGCCGCCGCATGGGCAGCATCGCCACACACGTCGCCGCCAGCACCCAGGCGATACAGGCCCAAAGCAGCATCACCGGCGCCCTCCGATGCGACCACCGACGGTCCAGCCCAGCATCAGGGCCAAAGCGGCAGGTCCGGCAAAGAACAGGGGCGAGCCGGGCCCAGAGGCAAACAGGTGATAGAGGCTCAGGATCACGCACAGGATGACCAGCACGCCCAAAACTTTCGTCAGATTACGCAGACGCAGCAGAATGCCTATGGGCATCATCAACAGCGCGAATATGATGGCAAGGGTGGTCACGCCGCCCCCTTGTGCAACCGCGCGGGCAAACCATTGGCCCAGGCGCTGATCGACCCGGCGCCAAGGCAGACAACCATATCGCCCGGCCGCGCCTGTTCGCGCACCAGACGCTCCAGATCGTTCTCGTCCACCACCGCGCGGGCGTGACGGTGGCCATGACGGATCAGGCCCGCCACCAGATCGTCACGACTTGCGCCTTCGATCGGGTCTTCGCCTGCGGCAAAGACATCGCCAATGCCCACGACATCCGCGTCGTTAAAGCAGGAACAGAAATCCTCGAAATGGTGGTGCAGCCGCGTGTACCGATGCGGCTGGTGCACCGCGATGACGCGGCCGGTCGTGGCTTGGCGTGCAGCTTTCAGCACGGCGGCAATCTCGGTTGGGTGGTGGCCATAGTCGTCGATGATCGTGATGCCCTCAACCTCTCCGACTCGGGTGAACCGCCGGTTAACACCGCCGAAATTGGCCAGAGCGTTGCGGATTTCATCCGCCTTCATGCTCAGATGCCGCGCCACGGCGACAGCGCTCAGCGCGTTTGACACGTTGTGGTCGCCCGGCATCGGCAGGCTGCAATCCTCGATCACCTGATCCTCGGCCTGCAGCGCGATGTCGAAATGCGCCACGCCGTTCTCGTAGGTCAGGTTCATCGCCCGGACATCGGCCTGCGCATTGAACCCATAGGTGGTCACGCGGCGGTCGGTGATCTTGCCCACCAGCGCCTGCACATCCGGATCATCGGTGCAGCACACGGCCAGACCGTAAAAGGGAATGTTCGACACAAAATCGTAAAAGCCCTGATGCAGCGCCTCCTCGGTGCCCCAATGCTCCATATGCTCGGGGTCGATGTTCGTGACGATTGCAATGGTCGCGGGCAGACGGTTGAAGGTGCCGTCGCTCTCATCCGCCTCGACCACCATCCACTCGCCATCGCCCTTGCGTGCGTTTGATCCATAGGCGTGAATGATGCCGCCATTCACGACCGTCGGGTCAAACTTGCCTTCGTCCAGCAGGGCCGCAACCATGGTTGTGGTCGTCGTCTTTCCGTGTGTGCCCGCAACGGCAATGTTGGATCGCAAGCGCATCAACTCGGCAAGCATCTCAGCCCGGCGCACGATGGGCAGGCCCCCCGCCCGCGCCGCGTCCAGTTCCGCATTGCCCGGCTTGATCGCGGAGGAGATGACGACGACCTCCGCCGCTTCGATGTTCTTGGCGTTCTGGCCCACGAACACCCGCGCGCCCAATTCTTCCAACCGCTCGGTGATCGGCGTCCGCTTCAGGTCGGACCCCTGCACAACATAGCCGTGGTTCAACAGCACCTCGGCAATGCCCGACATGCCGATACCGCCAATCCCGACGAAATGAATGGGGCCCACGTCTCCGGGCAGTTTGGTGGCGGCATTCATGGGGCTTTCCCTTTCTGGCTGAGGGTTTCGACCATATGGACAAGATGTTCGGTGGCGTCAGGTTTGGCTGCGGTCAGCGCTGCGAGGGCCATCTGCAACGCGCCGTCGGGATTGTCCAGCACCGCGTTGATCTGTTCCGCGACGCTCTCAACGTTCAACTGGCTTTCGGGGATCAGAATGGCCGCACCGGCATCGACCAACCCGCGCGCATTGGCGGTTTGGTGATCTGCCGCAGCCGCCGCATAGGGGATCAGGATCGACGGGCGTCCGACAATCGAAATGTCCGCCACTGAAGACGCACCCGACCGCGAGATGATCAGCTGTGCTTCCGACATGCGGCGGGGCACATCGTGGAAAAAGGGCTGCACGTCGGCGTTGATCCCGTTTTCGGTATAAAAGGCGCGCACGCGCTCTTCATCCTCGCCGCGGGCCTGGTGGCTCACGCGGATGTTGCGCAACCGCTCCATCGACAGGCTGGCTATGGCAGGCGGGATCACGTCCGACAGGATGCGCGCGCCCTGGCTGCCGCCGATGACCAAAATCTCCATCGGGTAGTCCCCGGGCGAGATGTAACCCGCCCCGGCCCGCTCAAGCACAGCATTCCGCACCGGGTTGCCGACATAGGTGCCTTCGACACCTTCGGGCAATTCGGTGGGCCAGGTGCCGCAAGCCACTGCATCAACACGCTTGGCGAACAGCTGGTTCACGCGGCCCAGAACGCCGTTCTGTTCGTGGATCATGCGCGGCACGCGCAGGATGGCCGCCGCCGCCAGTGCGGGAATACTCGGATAGCCGCCAAAGCCCACCACGGCGGCAGGACGGTCCCGCAACATCTTGATCTTTGCCGCTGCAATGCCGCCCGCAATGCGAAAGGGCACCGCCGCCTTGGCCAGCGGGCCGCCGCGCGCAAAGGTGGCCGAGGACACCGTTTCAATCTCGGTCGTATGAGGAAAGCCGCCAGTGTAGCGCGCGCCCCGCGCATCGGTGCTCAGCTTTACCCGCCAGCCACGAGCCAACATCGCCTCGGCCAGGGCCTGTGCGGGGAACATATGCCCGCCTGTACCACCTGCGGCCATAAGGAGAAGCGGCTGTTTCGTCACCTGCGACGCCCCAACAAATCAGAAATCTCACCCTGCGGACGGCTGCGGGTAAAGGCCAGCAGCATACCCACGGCAATGCCCGACGCAATCACCGACGACCCGCCATAGCTAACAAAGGGCAGCGTCATGCCTTTGGCGGGCAGCAAGCGCACAGCCACGCCCATATTGATCATCGCCTGCACACCAAACATGCACGCAAGCCCCGTTCCCGCCAGTCGGATAAACGGATCCCTCTCGCGCATGAGACGCAGCAGCGACCGCACGACAATCACTGTGTACAGCGCGATGATGCACAGGACGAGCACAAGGCCATATTCTTCCGCCGCCACCGCAATGATGAAATCCGTGTGCGCATCGGGCAGCGACCATTTCACCTGCCCCTCGCCCACGCCGACACCGAACAAGCCACCTTCTTGAATGGCGTTGGTGGCGTAACCCAGCTGTGTGCGCGGATCGACATCAGGGCTCAGGAACCCGTCAATACGGCGGGCAAAGTGCTCGGAATTCGAGTAGGCGATGGTGCCACCAAAGACGACCAGTCCCGCCATGCCGACAAGCAGGATCATCGGCGCACCAGCCACGAAGTACATGACACCCCAGCCGAACAGGACCAGACAGGCCTGACCAAAGTCGGGCTGCAAGGCCAGCATCAGAACGATGGAAATGCACAGGGCAAAGGACCAAGTCCGCCCCGGTGGGCCGTTCAGATCCTGGCTCGCTGCAAGCATCCAGGCGGCAGCCACGACAAAACCGGGCTTCAGAAACTCAGATGGCTGGATCGACGCAAAGCCAAGGCTATACCACCGCACCGCCCCCTTGCCGAAATCCGTTCCGAAAAACGGCAGCATCGCAAGTGCGACGAAGGATACGAGAAAGCCCAGCACCGCAAGCCGCCGCACGACGACGGGCGACATCATTGACGTAATGATCATGACGATCAACGCCAGCACACCAAACAGAGCCTGCCGCGTCACATAGTGGAAGGGGGGAAAGCCGTTTTTCTCTGCCAGCGGCACGGACGCCGCAAGGCCCAGAAGCAGACCGATGGCAAAGAGGAACAGAACGCAACTCAGCGACCACTTGTCGACGGTGCGCCACCACTTTGGAAGAATGGGTTCGCCGTCCCGCACCGGAACTGCGCCATAGACCATTTCAGTCATGATCTGCCGCCTTGCTGCCTGTCACTGCCTCGCCGCCGGTTTATCCAACGTGCGTTAACAGTGAGCATAGCGACAAAAGAACGCGCGGGCCAGCCTTAGTTTACAGGCCCGCAAGCAAGCTTACGCCGCCTTGTGAGTGCACGGATCGGATACGTGTTGGCGCGCACAAAGGTGACGCCGTTCAGCACCTCCTCAAGGTCGGGACACAGGAAGGGGGCGTTCGACACATCGACCATCTGGATGCCCCGTCACCGTTCACCAAAAACAGGCCAGGTTCAGGAAATGGACGGTTCGTCTCGTTGGGCTGCGCGGGTCAGACACATACAGGCAGAGGTCTTTCATCTGCTCGACGCTCAGACCATAGCCCATCGCGATGCTCAGCCCCTTTTCATCCGCCATCGCTTGCGCCTTGTCTTCCGGATCGCTGGGCACGGCCACCACATTCGCGCCAGCCGGGTTCAAATCGGCTTCCATCTCCTGCAATTGCGCAAGGTACTTCTTGCAGAGCGGACAGTGCAGGCCGCGATAGACGACGACAAGCCGCCAGTTATGACCACCGTCACACGTGCCAACGGTCAGCGTGCGCCCGCCCAGCTTAGCAACATCAAGTTTCGGAAAGGCAGAGTCAGCAGCCAGAAGCCGTCATTTGAAGGAGCCCCATATCTGTTCTCACTGCATGCGAGGCAGGCAGCCGCCTAGATCACGCAACCCAGCCCGCTTGACCCTTTCTGTGCGATGCGGCACGGGAAGCATCATGAATTTCGATACGCTTGTCATTGGCGCCGGTGCAGCCGGCATGATGTGCGCGGCCCATGCAGGCGGGCGCGTTCTGCTGGTGGATCATGCCAAGGCGCCGGGAGAAAAGATCCGGATCTCCGGTGGCGGGCGCTGCAATTTCACGAACCTCTATTGCGATCCGCACGCCTTCATCAGCGAGAACCCACATTTCGCAAAATCTGCGCTCGCACGCTACACCCAATGGGATTTCATCGACCTCGTGGACCGGCACGGAATCCCGTGGCACGAGAAAACCCTTGGCCAGCTGTTCTGCGACAACTCGGCCAAGGACATCATCGGCATGCTGCGCGGTCTTCTGCAGGCGTCCGGGGTGGAGTTGCATTTGCAAACCGAGATCACAGATTTTGCAAAGAGCAACGAAACCTTCACATTCACCCTGAACGGCACGAACCAACACACTGCCCGCAACACGGTCATCGCAACGGGCGGCAAATCCATTCCCAAGATGGGGGCCACCGGCTTTGCCTACGACATCGCGCGGCAGTTCGGCCACCGGATCACGGCCACCGAACCCGCACTGGTTCCCTTCACCTTCCCCGACCGGCGCTTTGCCGACATCTCGGGCGTCTCCTGCCCGGCCCGCGTCACCGCCAACGGCACCAGCTTTGACGAAGCCATGCTCTTTACCCACCGCGGGCTGTCCGGCCCCGCGATTCTGCAAGCCTCCAGCTATTGGGACGCAGGCGACAGGATCAAGGTCCACCTCGCACCCGAGACGGACCTGGGCGCAACCCTGCGCGATAAACGCACCGCCGACGGCAAGAAAGCCCTGACAACCGAACTGGCGCGCCACCTCCCCGCGCGCCTCGTCGACCATCTGAGCACGCAGATGGATCTGTCGGGCCGCCTCGGTGACCTCTCAGACGCGCGGATCGACGCGCTGATACACGACTTGACCCAATGGCAACTGACTCCCGGAGGCACCGAAGGCTACCGCACGGCAGAAGTCACACGCGGCGGCGTGGCCACCGAACAGATCAGCTCAAAAACCATGGAATCCCAAACCACACCCGGCCTCTACTTCATCGGCGAAGCGCTCGATGTCACCGGGTGGCTGGGGGGCTACAACTTCCAATGGGCCTGGTCCTCGGCCATGGCCACCGCGCGGCATCTCGCCTCCCAAACCTGACCGCGCTTTGTCTCGGTGAGCGTGAAGCCGAACATCAAAAATGTCATGCGCGCGTCGGCGCGCTCAATTGGATCGCAGCCGCTTGGTCACCTGCGCCACGAAATCCTCACCGCGCCGTTCAAAGCTGTCATACTGATCAAAACTGGCAGCCGCCGGGGCCAGCAGGACCACGTCCCCCGCCTCCGCCTCCGCCATCGCAGCCGCTACAGCCGCGTCCATGGTGCCGCACACCTGCGCATCCACATCAAGCTGCATCGCAAATTGTGCAGCTTCGCGTCCGATGACATAGGCTTTCTTCACCCTATCCGCGACCACGCGCAGCGCGTCCACGCCGCCCTCTTTCTGCAAGCCACCGCAAATCCAGCGGATGTTGTCAAAAGCCGCGAGTGCCTTGGCGGCACTGTCGACATTCGTGGCCTTGCTGTCGTTGACATACCGCACCCCACCCGCCTCCGCGATGGTCTGGCTGCGGTGCGGCAGGCCCGCAAAACTGTGAAAGGCCCGCTCGATCACCTTTGGCGCAATGCCCACCGCGCGGGCCGCGGCATAGGCGGCGCAGGCATTTTGATGATTGTGCGCACCGGGCAGCCCCGCCACGCCGCGCAAATCAACGGACGCAACCTGCCGCCCCTTGCGGTACTCCGACAAGAACCCTTTTCTCGAAAACACCTGCCAGCCCGGCCCCGTGAGCTTCTCGGCCACCGACACGCGGATGACGCGGTCATCCGTCGGCCCTTCGGACATCTGCCCCGCCAGAAACCGCCCCTCGTCCTCGTCCACCCCGATCACGGCCCGGTCCGGGCCGCCCTCGGCAAACAGCCTGCGCTTGGCGGCGAAGTAGCCGCCCATGCCCGCATGGCGGTCCAGATGATCGGGGGAAAGGTTGGTAAAAACCGCCACATCAGGCGTCAGACTGCGCGCCAGCTCGGTCTGGTAGCTGGACAATTCCAGTACCACGACCTCGCCATCCAGCGGTGGCTCGATATCCAGAACCCCGCGCCCAATGTTGCCTGCCAGTTGGCTTGGCCTGTGCGCAACCTCCATGATGTGATGGATCAGTGCACAGGTGGTGGATTTGCCGTTCGACCCGGTGACCGCAATGACCCGCGGCGCCGTGTCGAACCTGTGCCAGTCGGAAGTCGCAAAGGACTGAAAGAACAACCCTATGTCATTGTCGACCGGCACGCCTGCCTCCCAGGCTGCCGCGATGACCGGGTTCGGCGTGGGGTAGAGGTGCGAAATACCGGGGCTGACGATCAGGCGCGCGATGTCCTCAAAGGCCCCCTGTTTCCTGAGGTTGAGGCAGGTAAACCCCTCCGCTTGGGCGCGCGCCTGCGCCTCCGGGTTGTCGTCCCAGCACACGGGCGTCGCACCACCCGCAGCCAGCGCGCGGGCCGCCGACAGGCCCGAGCGGCCCAGCCCCAGCACCGCCACGCGCGCGCCAGTCAGACCTTGCACCGGGATCATGGCGTTGCGCTCTGGGGGCTCTGCCCCCAGACCCCCGACGTATTTTTGGCCAGAAGAAGCATCACCACGCCATTTCTCTGCGGTTACGAAAGAACTTGCCCGTCAGGTCGCCCGGCGCAACAAGGGCGAGCCAGATCGCGGTATCCGCCCCCTCGTCGGGCGTGCGGGGTGCGGCTTGGCCACCCATGCGCGTGTGCACCCAGCCGGGGCACATCGCGTTGATGGTCACGCCTTGCGGCAGATCGCGCGGCAAAGTGTGGGACAGCGCATTCAGCGCCGCCTTGGCCACACCGTAGCCGCCCGGGCCTTCCATCCCCTCGTCATAGGCGCCCCAGCCGGAACTCACATTGATGATCCGCCCCTGCCCCGCCTGCGCCATGTGCGGCAGGCACAGCAGGATCAACTCGAACGGCGCGTGGAACATCACCTGCATCGACCGGCGCAAACCGTCGGGATTGGCGATCATGCTGTCTTCGATCAGGATGCCCGCATTGTTGATCAGGATATCGACAGGTCCCGCCGCCGCCATTGCAGGCGCAAAGGTCTCGGGCGCTTCCAAATCCAATTGTACCCACGCGCAGCCAAGGTCTTGTGCCGCCGCCGCACCAGCCTGCGCATCGCGCGCCCCGATCACCACTTCGACACCCCGCGCAAGCAGTCCCTGCGCCACGGCATAGCCGATGCCCCGATTGCCGCCTGTGACCAGCGCCCGCGCCATCAGCGGACCTTGAGCGTCGCCAGACCGATCATCGCCAGGATCAACGAGATGATCCAGAACCGGATCACGATCTGCGGCTCAGCCCAGCCCTTCTTTTCATAGTGGTGGTGGATGGGCGCCATCAGGAACACCCGCTTGCCCGTGCGCTTGAAATAGAGGACTTGCACGATCACTGACAGCGCCTCGACCACGAAAAGACCGCCGACGATGGCCAGCACCAATTCGTGTTTGGTCGCCACCGCAATCGCACCCAGCGCCCCGCCCAAAGCCAGCGACCCTGTGTCGCCCATGAACACCGCAGCGGGGGGAGCATTGTACCACAAAAACCCGAGCCCCCCGCCAAAGAGTGCCGCGGCAAAGATAAGCAATTCGCCCGTGCCCGGCACATAGTGCACGTCCAGATACTCAGTGAAATCGACGCGCCCCACGGCATAGGCAATGATCCCCAGAGTGCCACCGGCGATCATCACCGGCATGATCGCCAGCCCATCCAACCCATCGGTCAGGTTCACCGCATTGGCCGAGCCGACAATGACGATGATCGAGAACGGGATGAACAGAAATCCCATGTTGATCAGCAGATCCTTGAACACCGGCACCGCCAGCTGGTTCTGCAGCAATTCAGGGTGATTGATCGTGGCAAAGAATGCCGCCACGCCCGCAATTACAAAGCCCAGAAGCAAGCGCACTTTCCCCGGCACGCCGGCGGTCGTCTGCTTGGACACCTTGGCATAGTCGTCCGCAAAGCCAATCAAGGCAAAGGCCAGCGTGACGCCCAGCACGATCCACATGAACGGGTTGTCCCACCGCGCCCACAGAAGGGTCGAGGTTGCCAGCGCCCCCACGATCAGCAAGCCGCCCATGGTGGGCGTACCCGCCTTGGCGAAATGTCCCTCCGGGCCATCATCGCGAATGGGTTGGCCCTTGCCTTGCTTCTTGCGCAACACCGCAATCAAGGGCCGCCCGAACAAAAATCCGAACACCAGCGCCGTCATGAACGCCCCGCCAGCGCGAAATGTGATATAGCGGAACAGGTTGAACACGTCCCCGCCATCCGAAAGTGCCGTCAACCAATAGAGCATGCCTGCCTGTCCCTCGATCTTATTTTTGTGGGTCTTCGCCCTTGTCTACCGGATGGCCCATTTTGCGGATCGCGTCAACGACGCGGGCCAGTTTCATGCTCAGCGATCCCTTGACCAGCACCACGTCGCCACTGTCCAGACGGCGCGGAACCTGAGCCGCCATGTCCTCAGATGTTTCGGTCCACAGGCCTTGCTTTTCGACCGGAAGTGCTGCGTGCAGGTGCTTCATCAGGGGGCCGATACAGTGCAGCTTGTCGATGGCCTCCATGCTCTCCAGCCGGGCCAATTCGGCATGCATAGCCGGACCGTCCGGGCCCAACTCCTTCATGTCACCCAGAAAGGCGATCCGCCGCCCCTTGCTGACGCGCCCGATGTCATGGGTCACCTCCGCCGCGGCCAGAACGGACAAGGCCGCGGCCATCGACGTCGGGTTCGCGTTGTAACTGTCGTCGATCAACTCAAGCGTCATATCGGCCTCAACTGCATCCAACGCGATGACCTCGCGCGCCCCGCGGCCCTCATAGGGGGACCAGCGGCCAAGGGACTGCGCGGCCAGCGCCAGGTCGGCCCCCAACGCCTCCGCTGCGGCCAGGGCACCCAGGCCGTTCATCGCGTAATGCCTGCCCACAGCCCCGATCTTGAACAGCAGCGGCGCCTCATGCGCCTCGGCCAGCACAACAGTCGTATCGCGCTGCAAATCCACAGATTTCAGTTTGAAATCAAAGCCATGTTCGCCAAAACCAATGTCGCGACGCTTCACGTCATGGGCCTTGGCCTGCAAGATGGCAGCGGTCGAGCAATCATTGTTCAGCACCGCCGTGCCGCCATGTTCCAGCCCGTCGAGGATGGAGGCCTTTTCAACGGCGATCCCCTCAATGCTTTCAAAGGCTTCAAGGTGGGCCGCCGCGACTGTGGTGATCATGGCCACATGCGGGCGGGCCATTTTGGCCAAGGGCGCAATCTCGCCGGGGTTGCTCATGCCGATCTCGATCACCGCATATTCGGTGTCCTCAGGCATCCGCGCTAGCGTCAGGGGCACGCCCCAGTGGTTGTTGTAGCTGGCCACGCTTGCATGGGTTCGCCCCTGGTCCGACAGCACCGCGCGCAGCATCTCCTTGGTTGAGGTTTTGCCGACCGACCCGGTGATGGCGACAACCCGGGCTCGCGTGCGGGCGCGGGCTGCACTGCCAAGCGCCTCAAGCCCGCCCAGCACATCATCGACAATCAACAGCGGCGCATCCTCGGCGACACCCTCAGGGACACGACTGACGAGTGCCGCAGCCGCCCCCTTCTCCAGCGCCTGTGCGACAAACTCGTGCCCATCGCGCGCGGCCTTCAAGGCCACGAACAGATCACCGGGGCGCAGCGTGCGCGTGTCGATGGAAACACCCGTCGCCGACCAGTCAACCGTTGCCGCACCACCGGTTGCAGCCGCAGCCTCGGGGGCGCTCCAAAGCGTCATGTCAACCGTCCTTCCAATGCGGCCACGGCCACGCTGGCCTGCTCCACATCATCAAAGGGCAGCACATCATCGCCCACGATCTGCCCCGCCTCATGGCCCTTGCCCGCAATCAGCAACGCATCGCCGGGTCCAAGGGCATCGACACCGCGCAGGATCGCCTCGGCCCGGTCGCCGACCTCGGTGACGCTTGCGGTGCCGCCAACGCCAAGCGCACCTTCCATCACTGCCGCGCGGATCAGTGCCGGATCTTCACTGCGCGGATTGTCATCGGTGATGAACACGATATCAGCATTCTCCGCCGCAGCCTGACCCATGAGGGGCCGCTTGCCCATATCCCGGTCGCCACCTGCGCCTACGACGACGACCAGACGGCCCATCACATGCGGGCGCATGGCCTTCAGCGCCGTCGCCACCGCGTCGGGGGTATGCGAATAGTCGACAAACACCGCCGCCCCGCTCTTCCGCGTTGCAGCCAGCTGCATACGCCCCCGCACAGTACCCAGATGCGGCAAGGTCTCGAAAACACGCGCTGGCTCGGCCCCGCAGGCGATGACCAGACCGCAGGCCAGCATCACGTTGTCGGCCTGAAACCCGCCAATCAGGGGCAGGCGTGCAGTATAGGCTTTGCCGTCATATTCGAACCGCACATCCTGTCCGGTCGCATCAAAGCGCTGCGCGGTCAGGCGCAGATCTCCCCCATCCCGACCCACGGCCAGCACGGTCTGCCCCCGCGCCCGTGCGATGGCCGCCATGTCCACGCCGCGCGCATCATCCAAGTTGATGACCGCGATGCCGTCCTCGGGCAGCACGCGGGCAAACAGGGCCGCCTTTGCGTCGAAATAGGCTTCGAATGTCTTGTGATAGTCCAGATGATCCTGGCTGAAATTGGTGAAACCAGCCGCTTTCAGAGTGACCCCGTCCAATCGGCGCTGGTCGAGCCCGTGTGACGAGGCCTCCATCGCCGCATGGGTGATGCCATTGGCCTTGGCGTCCGCCAGCGTGCGGTGCAGGGTGATGGGCTCTGGTGTGGTATGGGCCAGCGGCGCGGTCCACGCGCCCTCGACCCCCGTGGTGCCCAGATTAACGGCGGGCAGGTCCAGCTCGATCCAAATCTGGCGCACAAAGGTGCTGACAGAGGTCTTCCCATTGGTCCCGGTGACGGCAACCATCACCTCTGGCTGCGCACCAAACCACAGCGCCGCCGAACGGCTCAACGCCTCGCGTGGCGCATCCGTGACAACAACCGCCACATCGCTCAGCCACTCCGCCGCAATCTCAACCCCGAGAACATCCGTCAGGATGGCCGAGGCCCCCATGCGCACCGCATATTGAATGAACTCGGCCCCATGCACGCGGCTGCCGGGCATGGCGGCGAACAGAAAGCCATCCTTCACCTCGCGGCTGTCCACGGCAATGCCGATGATCTCGGGATTGGCCCCACCCCGGGCGGTCAGGCCCAGCGATGAAAGTGATCGTGCCTGCGCGCCCATCTCGTCGGCCCTATCGTTCGGGTGCGGATCGCACCTCAGTTGCTGCTGGTCAGCGTTATATCAGCGAGCGTGGCAGGTTCAACGCTTGGCCGCAGACCCAAGAGCGGCGCCACCCGGCCAATCATCTCGGCTGCCACAGGCACAGCAGTCCACCCAGCCGTCCGGCGCGGCTTATCCCCGGATGTCTCGACCGGCTCGTCCAGCGTCACCACCAGCACGTATTTCGGATCATGCGCCGGAAACATCGTGGCAAAAGTTGCGATGACTTTGTCGTCATAATACCCGCCCCGCGGCTTGGGCTTGTCAGCCGTGCCCGTCTTTCCACCCACGGCATAGCCCGGCACCTCGGCCATGCTTGCCGTGCCATCGGTGACCACCTTGCGCAGCATCTTGCGCGCCGCGCGCGCAGCCCCCTCGCTCATCACCCGGTCGCCCAGACGCGGGCCGTCCTGCTTGAGGATCGTCGGCTTCACAATGCGCCCGCCATTGGCAATCGCCGCATAACCGGCGGCGAGGTGCATGGGCGACGACGATAGCCCGTGGCCATAGCTGACCGTCACAGCGCTCAGATCCGTCCAGCGCCGCGGCAGCAGCGGCTTGCCCGTGCGCGCCTCCACAATCTCGAAATCAGTCGGCTCAAAAAAGCCGAGCGATTTCAGAAACTCCTGCTGCCGCTCCTTGCCGATCTGCAGCACCAACCGCCCCGTCCCCCGGTTGGAGGACTGCACAATGATGTCGGTGACACTCAGCTTGCCGTAATTCTTGTTGCGGAACTCGCCGATGCGGAAACCGCCCACCTTCATCGGACCCGCCGTGTTGATGATGGTCGAGGGCGACACGATCCCCAGATCCACCGCCTGTGCAGCCGTAAAGATCTTGAAGGCCGAGCCCAGCTCGTACACCCCTTGCACCGACCGGTTGAAAAGCGGGCTGTCGCTCTGATCGCCGGTCGTGGCAGGCTGCGGGCGGTTGTTCGGATCAAAATGCGGCAAGGACACGACAGAGATCACCTCGCCCGTCTGCACATCCATCAAAACGCTCGTCGCACCCTTGGCGTTCATCAGCCTCATGCCACCATGCAGCACGCGCTCCGCAGCAGCCTGCACGGTCAGGTCGAGCGACAGTTCCAGCGGCTTCTGCCCGTTGGCAGGATCGCGCAGATAATCATCGAACTGCTTCTCGACACCCGCAACGCCAATCACCTCGGCAGCACTCACACCCTCCTTGCCGAAAGATGCACCACCGAGCACATGGGCCGCGAGGGAGCCGTTGGGATAAAGCCGCATGTCGCGCGGACCGAACAACAGGCCAGGATCACCGATCTCGTGCACGGCCTGCATCTGCTCGGGGCTAATCTTGCGCCGGATCCACAGGAACTTGCGCTTGCCGGTAAAGTCCTCCAGCAGCTTCTTTTCATCCAGATCCGGGAAAATCGCCGCCAGCCCCTTGGCCGACGCCACCGGGTCCACCATCTGTGGCGGCTGGGCATACAAGGCGTGCGTCTCGAAATTCGTGGCCAACAGGCGCCCGTGACGGTCCACAATGTCCGCGCGCGCGGCCGAGATCACCGCCCCCTGCGCGCTCGCGCGCGGCTCCACCGGCTCGGACGTGGCCAGCATGCCCATGCGCACGCCCACGGTAGCAAAGGCGCAAAAGAAAAACAGGCCAAGCACAAACAAACGCCCCTCGGCGCGCTGACGCGACCGGTCGCGCATCTCTTCATGCCGGGTGCGCAGGTTCTCGCGCTCAATCGCCTCGGTGCTTTCTCCAGCGGCACGGGCGGGCAGGATACGGGCCAGCGGGCGCAGGGGGGTGCGGGTCATGGTTGCTGCTCCAATTCGCCGGACACGTCGACGGCATTGTCGATGATCAACGGCTTCGGCGCAGGATAGGCCACCTCATCCACATGCCCGAACTGGTCGGGCCGGAACGGAAGCAGACCCAGCCGGTCAAAGTTGATATCCGCCAGATCGCGCAACCGATCCGGGCGGTTCAAATAGGCCCACTCGGCCTTCAACACCGCCAGCCGCGCATGCGCCTCACGAATGTCGCGGTGCAGCCGGTCGGTCTTGGCCAGTGCATCCTGCGTCGCGTAATTCTCGCGATAGGCCCAGAACGCCAGGCCGATCACGGCCAAAGTGGTCAAAATATACAAAACAGTGCGCATCAAATGGCCCCTCTGACCTGCGGCATACCGATACTCTTGGCGTCAATCTCTCCGGCAGGCGCATCCGTGCGCACCGCCACCCGCAGCTTGGCCGACCGGCTGCGCGGGTTCATCTCCAACTCTTGCTTATCGGGCCCGATGGCCTTCCGGCTGCGCAACTCGAACGGGGCGGGCGCCGCCTCAACCTCGGGCGCATAGCGGTTGGCATTGGCCTGCCGACCACCACGGGCCGTCATAAAGCGCTTCACCATCCGGTCCTCGACCGAATGAAAGGTCACGACGGCCAATTGCCCGCCAGGCTTCAATGCGCGCTCTGCGGCCATGAGGCCCTGATAGAGCTCATCATATTCGTTGTTCACGGCAATGCGCAGCGCCTGAAAGCTGCGGGTCGCTGGGTGCGACTGACCGGGCTTCGGGCGGGGCAAACACTTCTCAATCACCCCCACCAATTCCAAAGTGGTCGTGATCGGCCGCGCCGTGATGATCGCCCGGGCAATGCGGCGCGACGCACGCTCCTCACCATACTGAAACAAGATATTGGCCAGCACGCTCTCGTCCGCCTCGTTCACGATGTCGGCGGCAGAAGGTCCGTCCTGCGACATCCGCATGTCCAGCGGACCGTCCTGCATGAAGGAAAAGCCGCGCTCGGCGCGGTCCAACTGCATCGACGACACACCCAGATCCAGCACCACGCCGTCCAGGCCCTGCCCATATTCATCCAGCTTCGAAAACACGCCCGGCTGCATCACGATCCGGTCGCCATAGGCACCGGCCCAGTCGCCCGCCAATTCAAAGGCCAGCGGATCGCGGTCCACCGCAATCACGGTCTCTGCACCAGCGCCCAACAGCGCCCGCGTATACCCGCCCGCGCCAAAGGTGCCATCCAGCCATGTGCCATGAACAGGTGCGCATTCGCGCAGGATTGCGTCGATCAGAACCGGAATATGTGGCCCCCCAGCCATTCTTAGCCCAAGTCCCCGTCCAGATAGGCGGACGGGTCAAGATCAGGATCGAACCCCTCGTCATCCAGCGCCGCGATACTCTCGTCATAGGCATCGGGCTGCCAGATCTCGAACGTGTCGCCGGAGGAGACAAAGCGCGCCATGCCATCAAGGCCGATCTTCTCGCGCAGCTTGGCGGGCAAGACGATGCGGCCCGTGTCATCCACGACGGTCTCGATGGATTGAGCGCTGTACAGCCGCTCCATCGCCTTCCGCTTGGCTGAACCGCGCGGGAATTTCGCAATCTTATCGTCTACCTCGTCCATGGCCTCGATGGTGAAGCCCTCAAGGTAGTCGCGCGTGGCACCGCCATAGACGATGATAATGCGGGGCGGCAAGCCCTCGGTCCAGTCGGGATCGCAGGCCTCGATTACACGACGAAACGAGGCCGGGATAGACACCCGCCCCTTTGCGTCCACCTTGTGGTCGCTTTCGCCTCTGAACCTGCGTGCCACTGTGTTGGCCCGTCCCTACTTCTTTTCCGCCCCCGCGGTCGTTTCGTTCCCCCGAAAATGGAAACGGCGGGTTGATCTGCTGCCACTGATCAACCCGCCGCCCTCGTCCCGCCTTGCGGGATGTCCAGCTGCGCGCGCCACCTGGGGGGATGTCTGCTCGCTCGCGCGCCGGATCTCTGGTCTGATGAAAGCGAGGTGCCTGTATGAAACCTGCTAGAGTTTTTATGTGCCTGGGGTCGTTTGGTGCCCCGTGCTCGTTCTCATCTGATGCCACAAGGTATGACGTGGGAATATATGGGACGCAATGGTTTTTTGAGGGCATAACCCACGACAGCTTGTTTTCGCGCACCCTCAAAAACAACATATTGTGGCTATTTTTTCCTGCTGAGTAGATCATGGTGTTGATCACTCGCGCCAACCCACAATATGTAGTGCGACATAGGTCAGCACATCTTTTCCCACCAAATCCCGAAAAATATGCGATCCTTTAGGCATTAAAATGAATGTTCTATACTTGTTCCACATGTGAGGCGCAAAATTCAAGTGAATTGATTCGAATCACGCCCGCTTTCGCCAGATGCGCCCATGAATTCCCATGTCACACCCATCACCGTGCCAGCCGTCCCATGAAAGCCCTTGCGCAGACCACGCCAACGCGGCAACAGAAACGCAAATCCAGACAGGAGCTCACATGTCCTACGCCATTCGCATCTTCACACATGCCATCTCCATGGTGTTCCGCGATCTCTCTGCAACGGTCCGGGCCACATCGGCGGGCATCCTGCTGATCGCACTCGGCGCCGGCCTGTTGGTTGTGATGGCCCCGGGGCTTGCGAGCGGTGTCACGACATTCAATTCGCCCGAGGCGTTCAACAGCATCCCGAATATAGAGTTCGTCCTGCCCGCATTCCTGCTCATGGCCATCGGCTACATGATGATGATCGCCGCCTGGCACCGCTACGTCCTGCTGCCGCCGGAGCGCCGCGACGAAGGGTTCACGCCAAGTGCAGGCATCGTGCTGGGCTATTTCGGCCGCAGCCTCCTCTTGGGCCTCGCCGTCGGCGTCCTGGCCATCCCGATCTTCATCCCGGTCGGCCTGATCGCGGCAAGCATGGGCGACAGGGTGGCTGAAATCGCGTTGATCCCCATGGTTGCCCTGCTCGGCTGGCTGCTCTTGCGGTGGAGCCTGATCCTCCCGGCCTGCACCATCGAGCGCAAGATGAGCTTTGGCGACAGCTGGCGCGCAACCAAACCGCTCGCGGGCACCATCCTTGGGGTCCTGATCATCTTTGTACTGATCGACTTTGTGCTGAACCTCGTCCTCGGCGCTATCATCACCGACAGTGTCATCAGCGGCATCATCTCTGTCATCGTGTCGCTGCTCTACGCCCTCGTCAGCGCCAGCATTCTGACCACACTCTACGGCATCGCGGTCGAAGGGCGCGACGTCTGATCAGGCCATCCCGCCCTTGATCAACCCGGTGGCGATGCGCGCATATGCCTGCGCCATCGGCCCATCGCCCACGGCAACCGGCGTGCCGCCGTCGCCTGCCAGGCGCGTCTCCAGATCAATGGGCAGCGCCCCAAGCAGCGGCACGCCCATCTTCTCCGCCTCTGCCGCCACACCGCCCTGGCCAAAGATCTGATGCTCCGCCCCGCAATCGGGGCACACAAACAGCGACATATTCTCGATCAGACCCAGCACGGGTGTCTTCAGCGTCGCAAACATGTCCAACGCCTTGCGCGCATCAATCAGGGCAACATCCTGCGGGGTCGACACCACAATGGCGCCCGACAGTTCCGACTTGGTGCAGAGGGTCAACTGCACATCCCCCGTTCCGGGCGGCAGATCGACGAGCAGCACATCCAGCTCGCCCCACTCCACCTGCCCCAGCATCTGCTGCAGCGCGCCCATCAGCATCGGGCCGCGCCACACCACGGCCTTGCCCTCCTCCAGCATGAAACCAATGGACATGAGCGTCACACCATGGGCGTGCAATGGAATGATCGTCTTGCCATCGGGGGACGCGGGGCGCTTGTTCACCCCCATCATGCGGGGCTGAGACGGACCATATATATCTGCATCCAACAAACCGACCTTCCGCCCTTGCTTGGCCAAAGCCACGGCCAAATTAGAAGACACGGTCGACTTGCCAACTCCGCCCTTGCCGGAGCCAATGGCCAGAATGCGCTTTACGCCAACAGGCTTGGTCGGTCCCTCCTGCGGCTTGGGATGGCCGCCGATCTTAAGACTGGGGGCGGGCTGCTTCTTGGCCGGACCGTGGGCGGTCAAAGCAACACGCACGTCACCTACACCAGCCAGGCCCCGCACCGCCTCTTCGGCGGCCGCACGCACCGGCTCCATCTTGGCAGCAATCTCAGGCGTCGGCGCCTCGATCACGAATTGCACGGCATCGCCCTGAATTTGCACCGCACGAATCAAATCGTGGCTCACGAGGTCTCCGCCATCGGGCATGCCGATCCGGGCCAGCGTTTCCATCACGTGATCCTTGGATACCGACATGCTCAATCTCTCCGCTTTGTGATGCAAGAGATGGCAGTTATTTCACCAGTGGCAAGGGCCCGCCGACCATTCCCGCGCAAACGCCGCATTGGTGTGCGCCCTGCCGCTCAATTCAACTTCAGGTCTATGCAATTGCTGCATGGCAGCATTGAATTGCTGTGTATTGTGCAGCTGCAGCATGAGCCTATATAACCATCAACGAAATGAGCATGAGGCAAAAAACATGGCCTATTACAACGACGTAGCACAACGCAGCGATCTGGTGGAACGTATCCTCGGCACCGCTGCCCGCCTATTCGAAGCCGCCGCAGAGCGCCGCGCACAGCAGCGCATCTACCGCACGACTTTGACCGAGCTGAACGCGCTGTCCAACCGTGAACTGGCTGATCTTGGCCTGCATCGGTCGGAACTCAAGCGGGTGGCTTGGGAGTCCGCGCAAGACGTGGCAGCCTGAAGACGAATACACGAGATCAGATGTTCCTCTCCTCCTCCCTGGGGCATCTGAAATTGGCGGCGGCGCCGACCTCCTCCCTGGCGCCGCCGCACTTTGAACACAGCGATACATCGCGCCCCGGTCCTCCTCCTCCCTGACCGACGCGATGTTGCAAGAGCGGCGGCATTCACCTCCTCCCGAATGTCGCCGCACGAATACCGCACCAACCAACCGGTGCATCAGATATGTCCGAACCGGTCCTCCTCCTCCCTGACCGGCGGGCATCAAGACGGCGGCGATCCCCTCCTCCTCCCTGGGATCGCCGCTTTTTCTTTTTCAGCCCCCCCGTCAGTCCCTGAAAAAACCGCGCCGCCGATGTCACATCCCGGCCCGCGCCCGCGTCACATGTTCCGAAAGCACCAGGAACATGAAGGAAGACGATGCAGCCCCTCCCCAACGACCCAACAGGCACACGGCGCCTGCTCTGGACAAACCGCACCCGCACACTCTCAATGCCGATCAAGGAGGCAACCCGATGATCCGCGCCCTTCTGCACGCCAGCACCCGCCGTTTTGCGAGGCAGTTCAACTATAACGCCCAGTACCAGCACGACATGATCGACACCGACGCGCGGGCCGGAATGCGCCTCGCGCTCTTCCAGATGGTCAGCAATTACGCAGGGCCCGCCAGCGCGCACCATATCCGCATGGGCGCCATGGTCGGTTCCGCGGTCGAGGGCGATTGCGGCCCCTGCGCCCAACTTACCGTCGACATGGCCCTCGCCTTCGGCGCACGGGGCCCAGATATTCAGGCGTGCCTGAACGGTGCAGCAGACGCAGCAGGCGATTTCGGCCTCGGCTACCAGTTCGCGTGGGCCGCCATCCGGGGCGACGACGCGCTCGACGCACTGCGCGCCCGGATCGAGGACGCGCACGGCCCCCGCGCCGTGATCGCCGCCTCCTTCGCCGCGGCCTTCACCCGCGCCTATCCGGTGCTGAAACGCGGCATGGGCCACGGCAAGCTCTGCCAGCGACTCGACGTGGGCGGCACCTCGGTCACACTCGCGGACCCTGCCCCGACATGACCCGGACCGAGCAATTCGAAGCACAGCGACCGATGCTCACGGCCCTGTGCTACCGCATGCTGGGAGAACGGGCCCTGGCCGAAGACGCCGTGCAGGACACATGGCTCAAATGGTCGACTGCAGATCACAGCACCATCCGCACCCCTGCCGCCTGGTTGCGTACCGCTGCCACCCGCGTGGCCATCGACAGCTTGCGGCGGGCCAAGGCGCGGCGCGAAACCTATGTGGGTCCGTGGTTGCCCGAACCCCTGATCGTGGACGAGACAACGGCCGAAGACAGCTTTGCGCTGGCGCAGGACTGTGAACTCGCCCTCCTTTGGATCATGGACACGCTACCCGCCAGCGAACGCGCCGCCTTTGTCCTGCGCGAAGCGTTCGATGCCTCCTATGCCGACATCGCCGACACACTCGGCAAATCCGAAGCCGCCTGTCGCCAACTCGTCAGCCGCGCCCACCGCCGGATCGCCCAGTCCGCACCGGACCTTACCCAGCCGCCCGGCAAACGCGCCGCCCAGATCAGCGGCTTTCTCGCGGCCATCGCCAGCAATGATCTGGACACGGCCAAGGCGTATCTGGCAACCGACGCGATCTCGATCTCCGACGGCGGGGCCAAGGCCCGCGCCGCACGCCGCCCCCTGATCGGCCCCGAGGACATCGTGCTTGTGTCCCACGCCGTCACCCTGAAACATGCCGCAGGTCTCGCAC
This sequence comes from Tateyamaria omphalii, assembly GCF_001969365.1. Lineage (NCBI taxonomy): Bacteria > Pseudomonadati > Pseudomonadota > Alphaproteobacteria > Rhodobacterales > Roseobacteraceae > Tateyamaria > Tateyamaria omphalii. Next base: position 1,873,956 of record NZ_CP019312.1, read on the forward strand.
CCGTCCCGGTTACGGCCAACAGGCACCCGGCCCTTCTCATGATGGAAGACGGCCGCGCCCACACGCTCTTTACCGCAGCCCTCGATGCGACGGGAAAAATCTGTTGGATGTACACGATGCGCAACCCCGACAAGATGCCGCTGCGGGACAGTGGGGGCGGCCATATGCGCAGCACAAGCAGCGCGCAGCGGACCTAGAACGGAATGTCATCCGTTCCCGAAACAAAGCGCGACACGACCTTTTTCAGCCCCGCTTTTTCAAAGTCGACCTCCAGCTTGTCGCCCTCGATCCCCACGATCGCGCCATAGCCGAACTTCTGATGAAACACCCGGTCGCCGACGGTAAAGGCCGAAACCGCGTTAAGGTCGATCACTGTATTCCGGCTCTCCTGCGGCTGGCTCAGGGGCCGTTCTCCGGCCCGCGCCTGCAGCCGTTTCCAGCCCGGCGAGTTGTACACATTCGCCTCCGCCGCCGCCTGATGCAGCCGCGATTCGGCGCCCATCGACGGTGCGGCAGCCCCAAATCCACCGCCATACAAGCCCGGCGGCGTCAGCACATCCACATGATCCTCGGGCAGCTCATCGACAAAGCGCGACGGCATCGACGATTGCCATTGCCCGAACACACGCCGGTTCGAGGCAAAGGAGATCGTACACACCTCCTCTGCCCGCGTGATGCCCACATAGGCCAGCCGCCGCTCCTCTTCGAGCCCCTTGACCCCGCTCTCGTCCATCGACCGCTGCGACGGAAACAGCCCATCTTCCCATCCGGGCAGAAAGACCTGCGGAAACTCCAACCCCTTAGCCGCGTGCAGCGTCATGATCGAAACCTTCGCCTCATCATCCTCGCTCGCGTTGTCCATGACCAGCGAAACATGCTCAAGGAAACCTTGCAAATTCTCAAAGGATTCAAGGGCTTTCACAAGCTCCTTCAAGTTTTCCAGCCGCCCGGGCGCCTCCGGCGTCTTGTCGTTTTGCCAGTGCGCGGTATAGCCCGACTCGTCCAGAACGATCTCAGCCAACTCGATATGGCTCACGGGTGGCGGCCCATACTCAACCCGCAGCGGCCCGTCGCCATCATCCAGCACGCTGTCGTCCTGCGCCACCTCGATCCGCGGCCCGCGCAGCTTGGAATTCCACCGCGCAATACCATCGACAAGGGCGCGTAACTCATTGCCACCCTTTCCTTTTATCAGCCCTTGCTCAACGGCCAGCCGCGCCCCTTCCACAAGCGGCAAGCCATTGGCACGCGCCGTGATTTGAATGGTCTGCTGCGCCTTATCGCCGAGCCCCCGCTTGGGCGTGTTCACGATCCGCTCGAACGCAAGATCATCATCGGGCGACACGACCACGCGGAAATACGCCATCGCATCCCGGATCTCCATCCGCTCGTAAAAGCGGGGCCCTCCAATGACCCGGTACGGCAAGCCGATGGTCAGAAACCGGTCCTCAAACGCTCGCATCTGATGCGACGCACGAACCAAAATAGCCATATCCTCCAAGGACATAGCCCGCACACCTCGTGTGCCTTTCTGCGCCGCCTCAATCTCTTCACCGATCCAGCGCGCCTCTTCCTCACCATCCCAATGGCCGATCAGGCGCACCTTCTCGCCGTCGTTTTTGTCTGTCCAAAGCGTCTTGCCCAGCCGGTTTTCATTCCCGTCGATCACGCCGGATGCTGCGGCCAGAATATGCGGGGTTGAACGGTAATTCTGCTCCAGCCGCACCACATGCGCGCCCGGAAAATCCTTTTCGAACCGCAGGATGTTGCCCACTTCCGCCCCGCGCCAGCCATAGATCGACTGGTCGTCATCGCCCACGCAGCAGATGTTCTTGTGCCCCTGCGCCAGCAGCCTAAGCCACAGATATTGCGCGACATTCGTGTCCTGATATTCGTCCACGAGGATAAAGGCGAACCAACGCTGATACTGCGCCAACACATCTGGATGAGACTGAAAGATCGTAACCATATGCAAGAGCAGGTCACCGAAATCGCAAGCGTTCAATTCCTGCAAGCGCGCCTGATACTGGGCATAGAAATCCACACCCTTGTGGTTGTAAGCCCCCGCATCCGCGGCCGGCACCTTGTCCGGCGTCAGCGCCCGGTTCTTCCATCCGTCAATGATGCTCGCCAACTGCCGCGCAGGCCAGCGCTTGTCGTCGATATTGGCGGCCGAAATCAACTGCTTGAGCAACCGGATCTGATCATCCGTGTCCAGGATGGTAAAGTTGCTCTTCAACCCCGCGAGTTCCGCATGACGGCGCAACAGCTTGACGCAGATCGCGTGAAACGTGCCCAGCCAGGGCATCCCTTCGATCTGCTGGCCCAGCATATGGCCCACGCGGTTCTTCATCTCGCGCGCGGCCTTGTTGGTAAAGGTCACGGCAAGGATCTCATTGGGCCGGGCGCGACCGGTGTTCAGCAAATGCACGATGCGCGCAGTCAAAGCACGCGTCTTGCCCGTACCCGCCCCCGCCAGCATCAGCACCGGGCCATCCAGCTTCTCAACCGCTTCGCGCTGCGCGGGGTTCAAGCCATCAAGATAGGGCTGTGGCCGCGCCTGCATGGCACGGGCCGACAGCGAAGCCCCCTCGAACGCGTCGAATTCATCATAACTGCTCATGAACCAAGCATAGCGCGACCCATGGCAAAGCGAAAGCTGTTCTTGATCTGTTCCCCGGCCGAGACTGCGGCGTGGTCAGACCGCCTCGGCAAAGATGTTTTCGGGTTTCTGCGTGCGTGCCGCATAGGCCGCGCGCGCCGCCTCGAGGTTGGGTTTCTTCATTCGCAGCGCCCGTGCGGGCATCACCGAACCTGTCGCCTTTGCGCGCAGCGACGCGAGGCCCAGTTTGATCGCCACCTCATTCGAAACGTCCTGCCCGACGATGCAGTGCAGGGACGGGAAATGCGGCGACAACGCATCGTGATCCTCACCCACATCAGGCGTGCGCAGGATTGACACAAGATGGCTGTTGCGATCCTCCGCCATGCCCAGCGTGTCGCCCAGTGCGTCAGCGATGGTCGACTTCTCAATCACCAGAAGGTCCACACAAAGGCGCTGAATGCATGTCTCGGCCACAAGCAGGCTGCCGGTGCCAGTGACCTGCACGCCTGCGTTCATGAGGGCGATCTGGCTTTGGTCGAGGCGATCCGCTTGCCGGTCGATGATCAGTGCTTGCATGGTCAAATTCCTTCCGAGGGGTGTGTAATGAGCGACGAATCCACTTTTGCGAAATTGTCCTTAAAAAATGATTTAACTCAGGGCCTCATTTCTGCGGTTCTCTGGACATTTCCGCATGCCGCTCGTCATAAACGCGCGCATGGACCTCAATAGCCGCTATCCTGCCCTCAGCGATTTGCGCGCCCGTGCGCAAACCCGCATCCCGAAATTTGTCTGGGAGTATCTGGACAGCGGCACAGGCGATGAGGCCACCCGCCGCCGCAACCGGTCCGCGCTCGATAAGGTGGGGCTGATGCCCTCGATCCTGCATGGCGAGTTCGATCCCGACCTGTCCACGACGCTATTGGGTCGTGACCGCCCCCTTCCCTTTGGTATCGCGCCGGTCGGCATGTCGGGTCTGATGTGGCCCGATGCCGAACGGCACCTCGCCCGCGGCGCCGCACGACTGGGTATGCCCTACACGCTGTCAACCGTCGCCGCGGCCTCGCCCGAAGATGTGGCGCCCGTGCTGGGTGACGATGCGTGGTTTCAGATGTACCCGCCCCGTGACGAAGGTATCCGCCGCGACATGCTGCACCGGGCACGTCAGTCTGGGTTCAAGACGCTTGTGCTGACGGTTGATGTGCCGGTCGCGTCGCGGCGCGAGCGGCAAACACGGTCCGGCCTGACGAACCCGCCCCGGCTGACCCCGCGCCTGCTGGCGCAGGTCGCCATGCGCCCGGCCTGGGCGGTGGCCATGGCGCGCAAGGGCATGCCGCATATGCGGATGCTGGACGCCTACACCACCACAGCGACGGAAAACCTGCCGGTTACGGCCCATGTGGGCTATCTGCTGCGCACCTCGCCCGACTGGGACTATGTCTCGTGGCTGCGCAATGCGTGGGACGGCCCGTTTGTGGTCAAGGGCGTGATGCGGGGCACGGATGCCGGGCGGCTCGAAGAGTTGGGGGTCGACGCCATCTGGGTATCGAACCACGCGGGTCGCCAGTTTGATGCGGCCCCTGGCACGATTGAAGTGCTTCCTGCCATCCGCCGCGCCACCACGCTGCCGATTATTTTTGACAGTGGGGTCGAGGGCGGCCTCGATATCCTGCGGGCCATGGCCTCGGGCGCGGATTTCGTGATGCTGGGCCGGGCGTGGCACTATGCGTTGGCCGCGCTCGGCCCGGACGGCATCGACCATCTGGCGCACATCCTGTCCGAAGACCTCAAGGCCAATATGGGACAGCTGGGCACCCGCACTTTGCAGGACCTGCCCAAACCGTTCAAACACCCCTAGCTTGCGCACAACAGAACCGTATGCAGCCCAGGCCGCGCGGTTCCGCCGTACCCACAACCACGTATTGTTTGCGTCACGTAAACGTCATAGAGAATGCCGCGACTGCAAAATACGGCCCCGGGGGGAACACCATGCCCGATTTCAAGAAGATTCTCATCGCAAACCGGGGTGAGATCGCCATCCGCATCATGCGCGCGGCCAACGAAATGGGCAAAAAGACGGTCGCCGTCTTTGCAGAGGAAGACAAGCTGGGCCTGCACCGTTTCAAGGCGGATGAAGCCTATCGTATCGGCGAAGGGCTTGGACCTGTCGCCGCCTATCTGAGCATCGACGAAATGATCCGCGTCGCCCGCGAAAGCGGTGCGGACGCCATCCACCCCGGCTATGGCCTGCTGTCGGAAAACCCCGATTTCGTGGATGCCTGCGAAAAGAACGGCATCACATTCATCGGCCCCAGATCCGAAACCATGCGCGCCCTGGGCGACAAGGCATCTGCCCGCCGCGTCGCCGTTGAGGCAGGCGTGCCCGTGATCCCCGCCACCGAAGTACTTGGCGACGACATGGACGCGATCCGTAAAGAGGCCAAAGAGGTCGGCTATCCCCTGATGCTCAAGGCGTCCTGGGGCGGCGGTGGCCGAGGCATGCGCCCGATCTTGGCCGAGGATGAAGTCGAGGAGAAGGTCCTCGAAGGGCGGCGCGAGGCCGAAGCCGCCTTTGGCAACGGCGAAGGGTATCTCGAAAAGATGATCACCCGCGCGCGCCATGTCGAGGTGCAGATCCTCGGCGACAAGCATGGCGGCATGTATCACTTGTTCGAGCGTGACTGCTCGGTCCAGCGCCGCAACCAAAAGGTCGTTGAACGGGCCCCTGCGCCGTATCTCAGCGAGGAGCAACGCGACGAGATTTGCCAGTTGGGCTACAAGATCTGCAAGCACGTGAACTACGAATGTGCGGGCACGGTCGAGTTCCTGATGGATATGGAAACCGGCAAATTCTACTTCATCGAAGTAAACCCCCGGGTGCAGGTCGAACACACCGTCACCGAAGAGGTCACCGGCATCGACATCGTCCGCGCCCAGATCCTGATCGCTGAGGGCAAGACCATTGACGAAGCCACAGGCAAGCCAAGCCAAAAGGACATCGTCCTGACCGGCCACGCCCTCCAAACCCGCGTCACCACCGAAGACCCGCAAAACAACTTCATCCCCGACTATGGCCGCATCACCGCCTATCGCTCGGCCACGGGCATGGGCATCCGTCTGGACGGCGGCACGGCCTATGCGGGCGGCGTCATCACCCGCTACTATGACAGCCTGCTGACCAAGGTGACGTCCAAGGGTCCGACGCCCGAGATTGCCATCGCCCGCATGGACCGCGCCCTGCGCGAATTCCGTATTCGCGGCGTGTCCACCAACATCGCCTTCGTCGAAAACCTGCTGAAGCACCCGACCTTCCTGTCGAATGAATACACCACCAAGTTCATCGACGAGACGCCGGAACTGTTCCAGTTCCCCAAGCGGCGCGACCGCGGCACCAAGGTGCTGACCTATATCGCCGACATCACCGTGAACGGGCACCCGGAGGTCAAGGACCGCCCCCGCCCCCGCGCCGACATCAAGGACCCCAAGCCGCCAGAGTTGCACGCCGACCCCTCGCACCAGATGGGCACCCGCAACCTGCTGGAGCAAAAGGGCCCGCAGGCCGTCGCCGATTGGATGAAGCAGCAGCAACAGCTTCTGATCACCGACACCACCATGCGCGACGGGCACCAATCCCTGCTCGCCACCCGCATGCGCAGCTACGACATGATCAAGGTGGCGCCCGCCTATGCCGCCAACCTGCCGCAGCTTTTCTCGATGGAATGCTGGGGCGGTGCCACGTTCGACGTCGCCTACCGCTTCTTGCAGGAATGCCCGTGGCAGCGCCTGCGCGACCTGCGCGAGCGGATGCCGAACTTGATGACCCAGATGCTGCTGCGCGGCGCCAATGGCGTGGGCTACACCAACTACCCCGACAACGTGGTGCAGGAATTTGTTCGCGTCGCAGCAACCAGCGGTGTCGACGTCTTCCGCGTCTTCGACAGCCTCAACTGGGTCGAAAACATGCGCGTCGCCATGGATGCCGTGCAAGAGCAGAACAAGATCTGCGAAGGCACGGTCTGCTACACCGGCGACATCATGGACCCGGACCGGGCCAAATACGACCTGAAATACTACGTGGACATGGGCAACCAGCTGAAAGATGCGGGCGCCCATGTGCTGGGGCTGAAGGACATGGCGGGCCTGTTGAAACCGGCCGCGGCCACGCAACTGATCCGCGCACTCAAGCAAGAGGTGGGCCTGCCCATCCACTTCCACACCCACGATACGGCCGGCTCTGCCGTCGCCACCATCCTCGCCGCGTCCGAGGCGGGCGTGGATGCCGTCGATTGCGCAATGGACGCGCTTTCCGGCAACACGTCGCAAGCCACGCTCGGCACCGTCGTTCAGGCTTTGCAACATACCGACCGCGACACCGGACTCGACATCGACGCCGTGCGCGACATCTCTGACTACTGGGACGCCGTGCGCTCCCACTATGCGGCCTTTGAGTCGGGCATGCAGGCGCCAAGCTCCGAAGTCTACCTGCACGAAATGCCCGGCGGCCAGTTCACCAACCTCAAGGCACAAGCGCGATCCATGGGGCTGGAAGAACGCTGGCCCGAGGTCGCCCGCACCTACGCCGACGTGAACCAGATGTTCGGCGACATTGTGAAGGTAACGCCGTCGTCCAAGGTTGTCGGCGACATGGCCCTGATGATGGTCAGCCAGAACCTGAGCCGGGCAGAGGTCGAAGACCCTGACAAAGAGGTCGCCTTTCCCGACAGCGTCGTGGACATGATGCGCGGCAATCTCGGCCAGCCCCCCGGCGGTTTCCCGCACGCGATCCAGGCCAAGATCCTGAAGGGCGAAGCGCCCAACACCGCCCGTCCCGGCGCCGATGTCCCGCCCGTGGACCTGGAAGAGACCCGAGCAGACCTGATCAAGCAGCTCGAAGGCAAATCCGTCGATGATGAGGACCTGTCGGGCTACCTGATGTATCCCAAGGTCTTCCTCGATTACATGGGCCGTCACCGCACCTATGGACCCGTCCGGGCGTTGCCGACACAGACGTTCTTCTACGGCATGAAACCGGGCGAAGAGATCACCGCCGAAATCGACCCGGGTAAGACACTGGAAATTCGCCTGCAAGCGGTGGGCGAGACCAATGAGGACGGCGAAGTGCGCGTGTTCTTCGAGTTGAACGGCCAACCGCGCACCATCCGCGTGCCCAACCGTCTGGTCAAATCGCAGACCGTGTCCCGCCCCAAGGCCGAAGACGGCAATGCAGGCCACGTGGGGGCGCCCATGCCGGGCGTCGTCGCCAGCGTCGGCGTGACGGCGGGCCAAGAGGTGTGCGAAGGCGACCTGCTCCTGACGATCGAAGCAATGAAGATGGAGACGGGCATCCACGCCGAACGCGACGCGGTGGTCAAGGCGGTGCACGTGGCCGCAGGCGGCCAGATCGACGCCAAGGACCTGCTGGTCGAATTGGAGTGACCCCGCCGCATGGCGCATGGGGGCCGACGGGCACGCCCGTCCCCCTGCACGGCGGGCACCGCAACACGGTCCTGCGCGTGACCGATCACGTCCTCAAGACCATACGCCGGTCCGAGGCGACGACCGCGTGGCACTCGACCTCGAGACACCAGCCGAACACCACGCCGCAGCAGCCTGGGAAATCGCCTGCTCGTGGCAGATCGAACCCGATCATGTCCGCTCCTTCGTCAAACCGTTTCTTGCAAAACACATGCGCGCCAAAAAAACGCGCGCACCCCTCTTGTTGAACAGCACGGTTCCGCGCAAGAAACGCGCCATGCTTAGCAAAACCCTTGGTGCCAGCCGATTCCTCATCGTCCTTGCCGTCCTCGGCTCTCTTCTCGCCGCAACCACGCTGCTGGTCTACGGCCTGCTTGAAAGCGCACAGCTCGTTTGGGTCACCATCGAGACCGGCGAGGTGTCGCGCAAAGGGGCCAAGGCGCTGGCGCTCGAATTCATCGAGATCATCGACCTGTTCCTGCTGGGCACCGTCTTCTACATCATTGCGCTGGGGCTTTATGAGCTGTTCATCAGCTCCGACATCAATGTGCCCGGATGGCTAACGATCAAGACACTGGACGACCTCAAGAACAAACTGATCGCGGTGGTCATCGTGGTTCTGGGCGTGCTGTTTCTGGGCCAAGTTGTCGGCTGGAATGGCGAGACGGACCTGTTGGGCTATGGTGTCGCCTGTGCGCTGGTCATTGCAGCACTCACATATTTCCTATCGACCAAGACCGGGTCAAAGTGACCACGCGGCTCGGCTCCCTGTCGCTGATCGTGCCGGAGTATGACAGCGCCATCGCGTTTTATTGCGGCCAGATGGGGTTCGAACTGGTCGCTGATATTGATCAGGGCCGCAAGCGGTGGGTCGAGGTGCGCCCGCCTGCTGGTGGACCGACCCTTGTGCTGGCACGGGCGGACAATGCCACCCAGGCAGAGGCCATTGGCCAACAGGGTGCGGGCCGTGTGTGGCTGTTCCTGCACACCGATGACTTCGCCCAGGACCATGCGCGGCTCAGTGCAGCAGAGGGCGTCACATTCGAAGAGGAACCACGCGTCGAACCCTATGGCACCGTGGCCGTATTCCGCGACCTCTTTGGCAACCGCTGGGATCTGATCCAGAAGACCTAGACCCCCTCGGCGAAGCCCTTGCGAAACCGATCAGGGGCGCGGATTACCCTGCCAAACCTCAGCCCCGGTTGGATCAAACGGCGGGCCACTTGTGGCGACGCCAAAGGAATCTCGACACGGCAGAGTCTTCGTCTGGCCGGCACGCGGATTGACCGGAGATGCTTTTCCGATTGCCCGCATTGGGGAACGCACCGACGCAATGGCGGGGCATCCCGTTCGGTGTGACCAACAGGGTGTCGCCTATGATCTACATCCGACCCTCTGTGGCAGGCGGAATGGTTCGTAGGGCACCCGCGCCCGCCTGTTCGGCCTCCGTCGGCGTATGAATGCGCAATAGCGGCTGCGCAGCGCCCGACGCGACGCAGCCGAGGGCGATGGCCAGGGCGAGGATCATGGATTTGGCGGCGGAAAGGGTGAGGGGCATAATCTGGTCCTTCCTGTAGTGTGTTGTTTTCATTGCCCGACCCGCTCTGGAATGACGGTCACGCCCCCGGCTCCGGCGGCGCCGAAATCCAGCATCAGCGTGAAGATGCGCGGCGGAGTTTCGTCAAAGGTGACGGCGGCAATCAAACCGACGTCCTGCGCAAAACTGAAGGTGAGCGGACCCTGGAAACGAACCATCGCGTCCGGCACCGCCATCCCTTCGAGCACCAGCGGCGGACCCAGCCCCGTCAGCATCAGCCTGAGGTTGACCTGGTGCCCCAGCACGGTCGCCCGCTCGACACGGGCCATCATGCTGGGGCCATGCGATCCGTTGTGCGCTGCAACTGGGAGGGTCGAAACGCAGGCCCATGTCAGGATCTGGACCGCAAGGATGCGCCGTGAGTGGTGGGTCATGGCAGTTCAACGGCACCGGCTGGGCATTCCGTCGCGGTGGGCGAACTTTTTTGCCAGGTCGGCACATTTTCCCCTTGCAGGCGCGGCGTGCTATAAGTATCTCACGCCTCACCCAAGGAAGCGGGCGTAGCTCAGGGGTAGAGCATAACCTTGCCAAGGTTAGGGTCGGGCGTTCGAATCGCCTCGCCCGCTCCAACATCCTCCCTGCCGGGAGTGAAGAACAGGTCGCCTTTGGGCGGCCTTTTTCGTTGGGAATGGGCAATGATTGAAGCGACTTACGGGGTGTTTGACGCGTCGCGAGCCGACGTCGCCTAGAACACCTTGAACGTCATGGTGGTCAGTGATCTTTCGATCCCGTCGATGTCCAGAAGCTGGTCATTGATGTATTTGCCCACGTCCTGGCCCTCGGGGATGTAGACCTTCATCAGCAGATCGTAATCGCCGGATGTGGAATACAGCTCGGAGTGGATTTCGCGCAGGGCGATCTCTTCGGCGACCTTATAGGTCGAACCCGGGCGGCATCGGATCTGGATGAAGACGCAGGTGGTCATGGGCGTGGCCTTTGATCAGGTGGGCGTGGGACCGTAGTGGCACGTCTGCACAGGTCCCTGCAAGCATCGCCGCCCGGCCCTTGGCGGCGCAGGCTGGCGCGCCTATAGAGGCGCATACAGATTTTGGCAGGAGGCGCGCGATGCGCAAGAGCACCCTCACACGCACCACAGCGGAAACGGACATCTCGGTCTCGCTGGACCTTGACGGGACCGGCACCTATGACAACGAGACGGGCGTCGGGTTCTTCGATCATATGCTCGACCAATTGGCACGCCACGCGCTGATCGACATGACGGTGCGGTGCACGGGGGACCTGCACATTGACGACCATCACACGGTCGAGGATGTGGGAATCGCCATTGGCCAGGCCCTGAGCCAAGCCGTTGGAAACAAAATGGGAATTCAGCGTTACGGGTCCTGCCTTCTGCCCATGGACGACGCGCTGGTGCGTGCCGCACTCGATCTGTCGGGGCGGCCCTTTCTGGTGTGGAACGTGGACCTGCCCACGCCCAAGATCGGGACGTTTGACACCGAGTTGGTGCGCGAGTTTTTCCAGGCTTTGTCCACCCATGGCGGCATCACGCTGCATGTGGATATGCTGCACGGGATCAACAGTCACCATATCGCCGAGGCGGCGTTCAAGGCCGTGGCCCGCGCGCTGCGCGTGGCGCTGGAGGTGGACCCACGGGTGGCCGATGCGATCCCGTCGACCAAGGGATCCCTATGAGCCTGACGGTTCTGATCGACTACGAAAGCGGCAATCTGCACTCGGCGGAAAAGGCGTTTGAGCGCATGGCGCGCGAGGCGGATGCGGGCACTGTCGTGGTCACGTCCGATGCGGATGTCGTGGCCAAGGCGGACCGGATCGTGCTGCCGGGGGACGGGGCCTTTCCCGCCTGTGCCGGCGCGCTGCGCGGGTCGGGTGTGTATGAGGCGCTTGTGGAAGCGGTTGAAAAGAAAGGGAAACCCTTTCTTGGTATCTGCGTGGGCATGCAGCTGATGGCCTCCTGGGGGCGGGAGTATTCCGACACCGCCGGTCTGGGCTGGATCAATGGCGAGGTGGTGCATATCGCCCCCGATGACGCGGCCCTCAAGGTGCCGCATATGGGGTGGAACGATCTGGTTCTGGATGCGGAACACCCTGTTTTCAAAGGTGTTTCGACGGGTGATCACACATATTTCGTGCATTCCTATCACTTCGAGGTCGCGGATCCGGCAATGCGGCTGGCGCATGTGACCTATGGAGGCGATGTGACCGCGGTGGTGGGCCGTGACACGATGCTGGGGATGCAGTTCCATCCAGAGAAAAGCCAGGATGTCGGGCTGCGCCTGATCCGGAACTTTCTGACCTGGGCGCCCTGACAGCGGTTGACCCAAGACGGGGTGAGTCGGCGCCCGCGTTTACCTTGTCTTCATGGAGATTGATGGCCTTAGAGAGCGTGCACCACCTGTGCACCATCCGTACACCACCTGTGCACCGCCATCCGGCGGTGTCGTGGTGGTTAACGCAACGTGCGGTGATCCTAAGGACGCTGCGCGACGCGATTCATTTTTGCTGATGAGGGGTTCCACCCCTCAAACTCCCCGCCGTATTTTCAAAGAGAAGAAGACGGGTGCTGCGCATTGCGCCCTATCGTGTGCGGGCGGCTTTTTCGGTGAGGCCGGAAGTGCCTTGACGGCGGGTGAGTTCTGCCATGACATCCGAGAGCGCCACATCGCGAGCGGCCAGCATCACCAGGAGGTGGTAGAGGACGTCGGCGGCCTCGGACGTGAGTGCGGGCTTGTCGTCCCTGACCGCTTCGATGATGGCTTCAACCGCTTCTTCGCCGAATTTTTCGGCGCATTTTTCCGGGCCGTTGGCGAGCAGTTTTGCGGTCCACGAGCTGTCCGGGTCCGCGCCCTTGCGCGCCTCGATGGTGGCGAAAAGGTCGTCCAGGGTCATGTCAGCCTCATGGGGATGCCGGCGGCGGCCATGTGGGCCTTGGCCTGTGCGATTGTGAAGTCGCCGAAATGGAAGATCGAGGCGGCAAGCACCGCCGATGCGCCACCTTCGGTCACGCCATCGACCAGGTGATCGAGCGTGCCGACGCCGCCCGATGCAATGACGGGGATGGCCACCGCATCCGAGATCGCGCGGGTGAGCGGCAGGTTGAACCCTGCGCGCGTGCCATCGCGGTCCATGGAGGTGAGCAATATCTCCCCTGCCCCTTTTTTGGCTGCGGTGCGCGCAAATTCCACCGCGTCGATGCCTGTGGGTTTGCGCCCCCCGTGGGTGAAGATCTCCCAGCGGCCCGGTTCGACCGTTTTGGCGTCGATGGCGCAGACGATGCATTGACTGCCGAACTGGTCGGCGGCGCGCGCGAGGACATCCGGGTCGGCCACCGCGGCGGAGTTGAACGACACCTTGTCAGCGCCCGCGAGCAGGAGCGCGCGCACATCCGCCACCGTTCGCACGCCGCCACCTACGGTGAGCGGGATAAAGCACTGTTCCGCCGTGCGTTGCACCAGGTCGAACATCGTGCCCCGGTTTTCATGGGTGGCGTGGATGTCGAGAAAGCACAGCTCGTCCGCGCCTGCGGCGTCATAGGCACGGGCGGCGGCGACCGGGTCGCCTGCGTCGATCAGGTCGACGAAATTCACGCCCTTGACGACGCGGCCATCGGCGACATCAAGGCAGGGGATGATGCGGGTCTTCAACATGGCCGTCTCGTAGCTTGGATTGTGGGCGGAGGAAAGGGGCTCTGCCCCTCGGCGCTGCGCGCCTCACCCAGGGATTTTTTGAAACAGAGAAGCAGCGGACGCCCGCGCATCACGCCGCTCTCACGGAAAGGTGCGTGGCGTATGGTGCTGGCTCTTGTCACGTATGCCCCATTGAAACGAAGGAGACGCGACATGCGGATTTTAATGGCCCTGGTGACGGGTGTGTTTTTGGCGGGGACTGCGATGGCAGGCGACAATGGGATCATTCGGAAGGAATCGGCGCAAGGGGTCGATGAGACGATGGATGCGTTGCAGAGCGCCCTTGAAGGGGCCGGGCTGACCATCTTTGCCCGTGTAGATCACGGTGCGGGTGCAGAGGGCGTGGGCGAGGATATTGGTGCCTCGCAGCTGTTGATCTTTGGCAATCCGAAGCTGGGCACGCAGGCCATGCTGGATGACCGCAGCGCGGGGCTTTTCCTGCCCATGAAGGTCGCCGTGTTCGAGGATGAGACCGGCAAGACCATGATTGCATATGAAGACCCTGCCGCCATGCTGGGCCAATTGGGCGGTGTGGCCGAGGATGCGGCGTATATCCAGACCATGACTGGTGCGCTTGGCACATTCACCGACGGGGCTGCGCAGTAAGCGCTAGCGGCGCCGGACACGGGTCCAGAGATCGACAGTGATCTGGATCACCAGCACCAGGAGGATCGCGGCCCCTGCGGGGACCGTGATCAACATGAACCAGCCCATCACGAACATGCCCGAGAGTGTGCCGCCCCGGTCCTTGCCCCAGATCACGCATGGATTCGAAAACCCTTCGTGCAGCGTGCATCCGTATGCGTTGGCCAGCCCGCTCGACGCGGCCACACTGAGGATCGGCAGGGCGCAGATCACCAGCAGGAGGATAAGGACGGGGTATGGCGCCCGGCGTCTCATCCCAGTGCGTCAAGTGCCGCTTTGAGGTCGATGGCCCCGTCATAGAGCGCGCGGCCAGAAATGGCACCCGAGATCACGCCCGTGGCCTTGAGCGCCGTCAGGTCGTGGAGTGATGACACTCCGCCGGATGCGATCACCGGGATGTCCACCGCTTCCGCCAGTGCTTGGGTGGCCGGGATGTTCGGCCCGCCCATGGCGCCGTCGCGGTTGATGTCGGTGTAGATGATGGCGGCGACGCCCGCGTCCTCGAAGCTCTTGGCGAGGTCTGTGGCGTCCACGTCTGTTTCCGTGGCCCAGCCCATGGTCGCGACCTTGCCGCCGCGTGCGTCGATGCCGACGGCGACGTGGCCGGGAAAGGCCTTGGCCGCTTCACGCACGAGGTCCGGGTTTTCGACGGCCACCGTGCCGAGGATGACGCGCGCGAGCCCTTTGGACAGCCACATCTCGATCGTGGCCATGTCGCGGATGCCACCGCCCAGCTGGGCGGGCACGTCGCAGTCGCGCAGGATCGCCTCGACCGGGGCGGCGTTGACCGGCGCGCCGGCGAAGGCGCCGTTGAGGTCGACGAGGTGCAGCCATTCGCATCCCGCTTCGACAAAGCTGCGCGCCTGTGCGGCGGGGTCGTCGTTGAAGACCGTGGCCCGGTCCATGTCCCCGTGCACCAGCCGCACGGCATTCCCGTCTTTGAGGTCGATGGCGGGGTAGAGGATCATGGGTTTCAGGCCTTTCTTGCGTTTGGCCGCGTCCTCGCACCTCCTGCCCGGATTTGCAACGCGACCCAAGGTCATTCTTGCCAGAGCGCGGGCGGATGGATCACAGTCCGGCGCACTACGGAGGAGACACTCAATGAAATATCTGATTGCAGCCGCATGCGTGGCTGTCGCGGGCGCAGGGATGGCGCTGGCCGAACCAGTGGTCGGCACCTGGAAAACCGAAGTCGATGATGGCGCCTATGCCCACGTCGCGATGAGCAAGTGCGGCGCGAAGATTTGCGGGAAGATCGCAAAGGCATTCGACGCCAATGGCCCGATCGCATCCGAGAATGTCGGCAAGCAGCTTGTCTGGGACATGGAGCCAGCAGGCGACGGCAGCTACGGGTCCGGCAAGATCTGGCAACCGTCCACCGGCAAGGTGTTCAAGTCCAAGATGTCTTTGAACGGCAACGTGCTGAATGTCTCGGGCTGCGTTGGTCCGTTCTGCAAAAAACAGACCTGGACGCGCGTGAACTGATCAAGGGGCGGACCCCATCGCGTGCCCCGTGCCCGACCGGCGCGGGGCGTTTGCGGTCATAGCTTGGACGAGATGATGCCGGTGTTGAAGCCGCCCATGCGCAGTTCGCCGAAGAGGCGCTGGTATTCGATCTTGGGGCAGCGGTTTTGGATCACGGTCAGCCCGGCGGCGCGGGCCTTGGCGGCGGCCTCGGCGTGGGCCACCCCGATCTGCATCCAGATGGTTTTGAGGTGGGGCAATTGGGCCATCGCCGCGTCCACGATGGGCGGCACCGCATCGGAGCGGCGGAAGATGTCGACCATGTCCACCGGCGCGTCGATATCGGCAAAGTCCGCAACCACCGTTTGCCCAAACAGCGTCTGCCCTGCATAGACCGGGTTCACCGGCACCACCGTGTACCCCTTGAGCGACAGGTAGCGCGCCACGTAATAGCTGGGCCGCACCGGGTTGGTCGAGACACCCACGACCGCCACCACCTTGGTCTTTTGCAGCACGTCGCGCAGATGTGCATCGGTATAGGTTTCGGTCATCTGTGTCCCCCCACGCGGGCACGTTCCCAAAAAAACGCCCCGATCGCAAAGCGAAAGGGGCGCGAAGGTGCGGAACGAGGGACAGTGATTAACCAGCAGGAGTTCCAAACCTGCTGTTCACAACTTCAGATAAGTTCTTCTGAAGGATGTGAAAGACCCTCTCTCAAATCTGTGAACGAAACCTTAAACCCGGTTTGCGCAAGGTTCCGCGCGCGTGCCAGTCAGTCAAAGATATCTTCAATGATATCAAAGGCGTCTTCGAACATGTCCGTCCAGCGCGATTTGCGCTTCTTGTATTTTTTCTTGGTGGGCTTCGGCCGCGGGGGCTGCCGGACCGCCGACGGACGGACCAGTTCGCGGTCGCCCGACTTCTTCTTGGGCAGCATTTTCAGGTCGTGCAGCGGCGCGCCGCAGTTTGAGCAGGCCAGCTCGTGCCGGTTGCGCCCAGTCAGCACAAGGGCGGCGCGGGTGCCGCAATAGCAGCAGGTGGCGATTTTCGTCGGGTGGGCGATGGTCGCCTCCTATGCGTGGTCCTTGGAGGCATATAAGGCAATTGCGGCGGCATTTGAGACGTTGAGCGACCCAAACCCGCGGCCCGCGTCGATTTTGACCAGCGCGTCGCAGGTCTCGCGCGTTTTCTGGCGCAGGCCCGGCCCTTCGGCACCCAGGACAAGGGCGACGGGGCGGTCTTTTTGTCCCTGCAACACCGCCTCGATGGTTTGCGATGCTTCCCCATCGAGACCCAAAACGGTGTATCCCATGCCCTGCAGCTCAACGATGGCATCCGAAAGGTTACGCACCCGCACATACGGTTGGCGTTCCAGCGCGCCGGACGCCGTCTTTGCCAAGGCGCCGGTTTCGGGGGCCGCATGGTGGCGCGTGCCGATGACGGCAGAGGCGCCCAGCACCTCGGCCGAGCGCAGGATGGCGCCCACGTTGTGCGGGTCCGTCACGCGGTCCAAAAGGATCAGCCGCGGCGCTTTGGCCCCGATGGCCACGTCCGCAAGGCTGCCCCAGTCGAGCGGCTTGACCTCAAGCGCTGCCCCCTGATGGACCGAGCCCGGATCAATCGGTGGCTTGAACTTGCGCGGGTCGATGACATCGGCGGGGATCCCTGACGTCTGGATCGCGTCCGCCAGCTTGTTCCGGGCGTTGAGCGTCACCATCAGCCGCAGTTTTTCGCGGCGCGGGTTCAAGAGCGCGTCGCGCACTGCATGTAGACCAAAAAGCCACACGGTGGCTGCGGCGTCAGCCTTTTTCGCCTGCTCTTTTTCGACCACCCATTTGGGTTTTTTCATCTTTTCACCTTTGGCCATTGCCGGGGATTTTCTGCCTTGACCCCCGATATGCGTCCCGGTAATCACGCGCTCACGCCAACCGGGCCTTCGGGCTCTAATGGCGCAGTGGGCGACAGGCCGCAAGGTGTGGCAGGGGACTGTAACTCCCTCGCGGAGACGCACGCCTGGTTCGATTCCAGGGTCGCCCACCATCTTTCTACGGAACAATCTGACAGCCACGACACGCCACCTGCGCTGATTGCAGCCGATCGATCCCCCGGATCGATCCTGCGCGCCGTTCCTGTGGCAGGGGCCACCTGCGGTTCCCTCGCGGAGACGCACGCCTGGTTCGATTCCAGGGTCGCCCACCATTTCATACTTTTTGCCACCTACCGCACCCCCCGCAATCGACGGCCGCGATGAACGTGTATGCCAACACGGCAACGCAAGCCCGGCGTCACGCGCCTCTCACTGCGCCACGTCGATCACAATTTCAGCCTGTCACGCCATACTGACAGTTTGGGCTTGGGACGCGGCGCATGCTGTTGCTAGGATTGCCGCGGAACGAATGACTTTTAGCAAGGACGACACCCCATGAACGTGGCCGAAGCCCTGGTGATGGCGATGCAAACATGGGGGATCATCGGTGCGCTTGTGGCGGCGGTGTTTCTGACCATCGGGATAGACCGGATCGACGCGGATGCGCGCGGCGCCTATGTGTTCCGCCCGCTGCTGATCCCCGGCGTGCTTTTGATCTGGCCGATTGTCCTCTGGCGCTGGTGGCAGGTCGAGACCGAGCGGGCCGCCTGGGCCGACCGCTACCGACCTGTCCGCGCCTCCTATGGTGTGGCCGTCGTGCTGATGAGCATCGGGATCATCGCCATCGTGATCGCAGGCCTGAGCGTGCGCCAGACCTGGCCCGCCGACATCGCCCCCGTGCAACTGAGCGAAGGGGCAAGGCAATGAGCGTCAAGTACATCCCCGTTCAGTGGAACCCCAACAAGTGGATCTATGACGCGGTCATGCTGGCCGGTGTGGCGCTGTTTCTGTGGGTGTTTCTGTATCTCACGCCAGAGGTGTTGAGCCATGACCAGCCCGTCACCGCGCAGATCCGCAACGCCCGCGCCTTTGGGGCCTGTGCGTTCGTGATGCTGACCGTGATCCTGTGCATCGGCCCCGCCGCGCGACTTGACCGCCGCTTTCTGCCGCTCCTTTACAACCGCCGCCATTTCGGGGTGATGACCGCCTTTGTCGCGCTGACCCATGCGGGGTACATCCTGAACTGGTACTTTGCCTTTTCCAGCTCGGACAAGCTCGTGGGGTTGCTTTACGCCAATGCGAGCCTGGGTCAGATCGCGGGCTTTCCCTTTGAGCTGTTTGGCATATTCGCCCTGATCTGCCTGCTGATCCTGGCGGCCACGTCCCATGATTTCTGGCTGAAGTTCCTCACGCCCCCCGTCTGGAAGCGACTGCATTACCTGATCTATGCCGCCTATTTCGCGGTCGCGGCGCATGTGTCGCTGGGCATCCTGCAGGACCAGAAGAACCACGTTTTTACGGTCTTGTTCATGCTTGGCGCGGGGGCCGTGATCGTCCTGCACCTCGCCGCGTGGCTGCGCGAGCGGTCTGAGGCGGCGGCCAAGGACGGCGCCTGGGCCGAAGTGGCGCGTGTGGGCGATTTCCGCGACGGCTATGCCAAGATTGCAAAGCTGGCGAACGGCGACCGCGTCGCCGTCTACCTGATGGAGGGCCAGCTGAGCGCCATTTCCAACGCCTGCGCCCACCAGAACGGGCCACTGGGTGAAGGCAAGATCATCGACTGTCTGGTCACCTGCCCCTGGCACGGCTTCCAATACGATGTGCGCAATGGCCGCTCGCCCGCGCCCTTCACCGAAAAGGTGCCCACCTACCGCCTCCGCATCATGGGCGACATGGTCGAGGTGCATCCGGACGCCAACCCGCCCGGCACCTATGTCGAGCCGGTGCCCCTGCCCGAACCGCCGCCCGAACCGGAGCCGGACGTGCCCGAGGACGGAGCGACCGCATGAGTGAAAAACCGTTTTTCGTCGGCTACCTGCCCGCCCCCGGCCCCTTGCGGACGTTCCTCTTGACCGCCTGTGTCCTCCTGATCGCGGGCCTTGGCAGCGCAGGCTTCCTGATGGGTGCGGCCCAGGACGACCCCGGCCCCGGTGCCTTCCGCTTCGACTATGGCCGCCAGACCGTCACCGGCGTGGTCGAATTGACGCCCTACCCGATCCTTCACGTGACCGAAGGCAATGACCGCATCCAGCCCGGCGACAGCTTTCTGATGACGGCGGGCGGCAAGTCGGGCGTCGACAGCCGGGCCGAACCGCTGGCGGGACAGCTCGCGCAGGTGTCCGGCGTCGTGCTGGAACGCGGGGATCTTTACATGCTGCAACTGCGCGGCGGACGCAACGGTCTGCAAGCCGCCGAAGGCGAAGTGCCCGAGATCACGGCCGAGCCACAAGGCCGCTGGAAGCTGGCGGGCGAGATTTGTGACGGCAAGTGCCTCGCTGGCGCCATGCGCCCCGGCCGCGGGCTTGCCCACAAGGCCTGTGCCAACCTGTGCCTGCTGGGCGATGTGCCCCCCATCTTTGTCTCGACCCAGCCGGTGCTGGGCGAAGAGTTCCTGCTGGTCACGGGACCTGGCGGCACCCGCCTGCCCCGCGCGGCCTATGATTACGTGGCCCAATTCATCACCGCCGAGGGCGAGATCACCAAACGTGGCGACCTGTTGGTGTGGGAGATCGACGTGGACACGATCGAGGTCACGCCATGAAACGCGCCCTCTGGCTCGCCATCGCCACGCTAACCGCTGCGATCCTGTTCTACGTCTCGCGCTTCTGGGACTTTCGCCTGTGGCCGCGCGACGGGCTCTTCGGGATCGAGGCGCTGCGCCCCCAAGGGGGCCTCGTGGCGCAATGGTTGCGGGGCACGGATCTGGCCCCGTTCGAATTGCTGATCTGGGCCATCGGCGCTTTCCTGATCCTGACCCTGTTGCAAAAGCTCTACGATCTGCTGAACCCGCCCCCCGAATGACAGCATCCGGGGCTTTTCCCGTCCCGCGTGCCGCGTATACAATTCCCAAAACCGCGCAAGCGCAGACCCGGCAGGCACATGACACGCACACAGACCCACGCTCCGCCCCCGTTCAATGTCGCCCTTGTGGGGCAAGCCGGGCGGCTGGGGTACGAGGCGGTTCTGTTTGTCGCCTCGCTCCGCGCCAAAAGCCCCGATTTTGCAGGCCGCGTGCTGGTTGCCGAACCGCAACCCGGTGCGCTCTGGTCCCGTGACCCGCGCATGTCAGGGGACGTGCGCGCGGCCCTTGATGCCATGGGGGCGGAGGTCGTGCCCTTCACCAGCCAGCATTTCGGCGAAACCTACCCCTATGGCAACAAGATCGAGATGCTGACGGCGCTGCCCGAAGGCGAGCCGTTTGTCTTTTTTGACAGTGACACGCTGGTCATGGGCGATCTGTCTGCTGTGCCGTTCGATTTCGACTACCCCTCTGCCTCGCTCCGGCGCGAGGGGACGTGGCCCGCGATCGAGCTTTACGGGCCGGGCTATACCGAGATCTGGAAATCGCTCTATGACCGCTTCGATCTGGACTTCGAGACCAGCCTCGATCTCTCCGAACCGGACGAATACTGGAAACGCTACCTCTATTTCAACGCGGGCTTCTTCTTTGGCGCCTGCCCGCATGTGTTTGGCGCGCGGTTCCTCGATTACGCCCTGTCGATCCGCGATGATCCGCCCCGCCCGCTTGTCTGCCAATCGCTGGACCCGTGGCTGGACCAGGTCGCGTTGCCGCTGGTCATCCACAGCTTCGGCGGCGGACGCGACAGTGCGGTGCACGACCATCTCGACGGCGATGTGACCTGCCACTACCGCCTGTTCCCCCTACTTTATGCCCGCGAAAGCGAGACTGTGATCGACACGCTCGAAGAGGTCACGGCCCCCAACAAGATCAAGAAAGTGCTCAAGGGCCATGAGCCGATCAAGCGGATGGTGTTCCAGGGCCGCGGCGCCAAGGTGCGTGCGCTCTTTGACCAGAACGACATGCCACGGCGCGAACAGGCGATCCGCAACCGCATCAAGTCCAACGGCTTCTGGATGCGCTAATGCTGTGACGCAGCGTAATGCGCCTGACATGACCATTTTGAGACATCGGGGGTCGGTTTTTGCCTTACCAAGCGGAAGGCGGGTTATTATTTGACCAATCAATAAAAAACCGCAACCTCATAGACGGAAGATCGAGATGTCCCAGTCCACGGAACGTTTCTTGACCATGCTTGCGCGGGCGTTTTGCTCCGATCAACTCGACGCAGTGGCGCAGAATTTCACCTATCCCGTGCCGCTTTACACCAAAGGTGAGTTGTTGGTGTTCGGTGCGCCCACCGCGCTGAGCGAAGCGCTGACCATGTACCGCGACGCCGCGCGAAGAGCAGGCATCGTGCGGATGACACCGCGGGTCATCGCCGCGGGTCTGCCGCAAAAGGGATATTCCAGCCTCTGGGTTGAATGGGACCACTATGACAGCGCGGATGCCCTGATCTGCACCAGCCAGGTGCGCTATGCGATTTTCAAGGACGCCATGGCGCTGCACCCGAAGATTGAAATGATCGACTATACCTGCCTCGGCCTGCCCGAAGTGTGCGAAGCCTTGCCGCTCATGAAATCGGCCTGAGGCACGCCCATACGCGCGCCCTTGCTCCCTCCGGTGGCATTGCCTACTCATGCAGGCAATGACAGTGACCTCGCGCCGCGCGCAGGAAGTGGGAGACAGATATGACCGACGGCCCCAAATACGGCTTTGACACCCTTCAAATTCACGCAGGCGCCCGGCCCGACCCGGCCACCGGCGCGCGGCAGACACCGATCTACCAATCGACCGCGTTCGTGTTCCGCGATGCCGAACACGCCGCCGCCCTCTTCAACCTGCAAGAGGTCGGCTATATCTACTCGCGCCTGACCAACCCGACCGTGGCGGTGCTGCAGGAACGTGTCGCCACGCTCGAGGGCGGCGTGGGCGCCGTCTGCTGCTCGTCGGGTCACGCCGCACAGATCATGGCGCTGTTCCCCTTGATGGCGCCGGGCCTGAATGTCGTGGTGTCCACCCGCCTCTACGGCGGCACGGTCACGCAGTTCAGCCAGACCATCAAACGGTTCGGGTGGGAGGCGACCTTTGTCGACTTCGATGATCTGGATGCGGTCAAGGCCGCCATCGACGACAACACCCGCGCCATCTTCTGCGAGGCGATTGCCAACCCCGGTGGCTATATCACCGACCTCGACGCGATCTCGGCCATCGCGGATGCCGCCGAAATCCCGCTGATCGTGGACAACACGTCGGCCACACCCTACCTGTGCCGCCCCATCGAACATGGCGCCACGCTGGTGGTGCACTCCACCACCAAGTACCTCACCGGCAATGGCACGGTCACGGGCGGCGTGGTTGTGGACTCGGGCACCTTCGACTGGTCCGCCAATGACAAGTTCCCCTCGCTCAGCGCGCCTGAACCCGCCTATCACGGGCTCAAGTTCCACGAGACCTTCGGCCCGCTGGCCTTCACCTTCCACGGCATCGCCATCGGCCTGCGCGACCTGGGCATGACGATGAACCCGCAAGCGGCGCATTACACGCTGATGGGCACCGAAACCCTTTCGCTGCGCATGGACCGGCATGTGGAAAACGCGATCAAGATCGCCGAATGGCTGGAGAAGGACGACCGCGTCGACTACGTCACCTATGCGGGCCTCAAATCCTCTCCCTACTACGACCGGGTGGCCAAGATCTGCCCGCGCGGCGCCGGTGGCCTCTTCACCTTCGCGGTCAAGGGCGGCTATGACGCCTGCGTCAAGCTGGTCAATGCACTGGAAATCTTCAGCCACGTGGCGAACCTGGGCGATGCGCGCTCGCTCATCATCCACTCGGCCTCGACCACGCACCGGCAGCTGACAGCAGAACAGCAACGCGCCGCAGGGGCCGCACCGGAAGTGGTGCGCGTCTCCATCGGGATCGAGGATGCAGACGACCTGATCGCCGATCTGGACCAGGCGCTGAACAAAGCGGTCAGCTGAAGAGCAGGGGCGCAGGTCCACCCACCTGCGCCCGATCTTCTCTGGTTCAAAAAATCCCGGGGGAGTCGCGTCAGCGACGGGGGCTGGCCCCCTGAAACATGTCGTCGCGCGTCAGCGCGGCCACCGGATCAAGGCTCCAACGCAAAGCGCATCGACACCCGCGCCGTGACCAGCAATTCGCCCGCCGCAATGGGCACGTCCGCAGACCGGGCAGCGGCGGCAAACATCTCGGGCCGCGGCCCCTCGACACCCTCGCTCAGGCTCAGCACCGCACCGAGGGTCAAACCGGCCGCACCGCTCAATTCATCCGCCTTCTGCATCGCTTCGCCCACAGCGGCGGCGCGGGCCTCTGCCTCTGCCGCGCTGGGATCCTGCAATTCGAAACTCAACCCGTTGAACGTGTTGGCCCCCAAGGCCAGCACCTCGTCCAGAATGCCGCCCAATGCCGCCAGATCGCGCACACGGACCCGCACGGTATTGCGCGCCTCGAACCCGGTGATCCTGCGCTCGTTGGAGTCGTACGCGCTCCAGACCGGCCCCACGCTCAGCTGGGACGTCTGCACGTCGCGCACCGCAACCCCGCGCTCGGACAGCGCGTTGATCAGCGCGGTGGCATCCGAACTCACCTGCGCCATGGCCGCACCCGCGGTCTCGTCCACATGCACCACACCCAGCGAGATGACGGCCATGTCCGGGGCCACCGCGACCTGCCCCTCACCCGTCACCGACAGGACCGGTGCGTCGGTCTGCTGGGCCATCGCCAGCGGCGCCAGCAGCATGCAAAGCACTGCGGTTGCAATTGAAAGTTTCATAACGTCCTCCCATCATTCGTTCTGGTTGAAACTGGACATTCACCACCCCGTGAACAACCCGATCACACGGCTTTTTCTTTGCATGCGCAAAGACCTGCTTTATCTTTGACACATCCGCGCGAAGAGTTTCATTCAGCGCGACCAGTTGATATGGGCCAGATATGAAGCCTGAATTTGCGCTATCCTTGTCCTTTGACGGGATCCGCCTGCTGCACCGCGCGGCGGGGGGCTGGCGGGAAGTGGGCGCCGTGGATATCAGCAGCCCCACACTGGGCGACGACCTGCATGAGCTGCGCAAGCAAGCGGCCAAGGTCAAGGTCAAGCGTGTCCGCTCGAAACTGATCATCCCCGATGGGCAGATCAAATACCTGACCATCGACACCGGCGACGTAGATGATGATGCACGGCGGGCCGCCGCGCGGCTGGCGCTGAAAGGGGCCACACCCTATGCCGTCGAGGCACTGGCCTATGACATCTCTGCCGAAGGGCCCAGGACCCACATCGCCGCCGTGGCCCGCGAAACACTGGCCGAGGCCGAAGCCTTTGCCGTCGAACACAAGTTCAACCCCGTCAGTTTCGTCGCCGCCCCCGAAGACGCCGGATTTCTGGGCGAGCCGTTCTTCGGTCAGACCGCGCACGCCGAAAAGATCCTGAAGGACGGCGCAACCGTCGCACCAGACGGTATCCGCGTGGTGGTGGTGTCGCATCCCGATCAATCGGCAGAGCCTGACACTCCCGAAAAAGCCGCGGCAGACACGGCAGAAGAACCTGCACCAACACCGGACAACGCGCCCACCCAACCCGACGCCGCACGCGACGCGGACGATGCTACATTGGCACTGGACGAGGGCAGCGCAGCCGCTTCAACAGAAAGCCCATCCGCTGATCCCGCGCCTCAAAACGATGCGGACACGCTCGCATCGCACGGCGAAGACACGGCGCCCAAGTCCGAAAGCAAGGCAGAAGCGGACGACTCTGACGCATCGGATGCACCCGAAACAGAAGATGCCAATACGCCCGCACCCGCCGAAGCAGAAACAGCGGACGCAGGCAGCGCGGACGACGATACAGATCCCGACAACGACACGGACACGACCTCGCCGCTGATGGGCTTTGCGACCCGCAGGCGCGCAAACGGGGCGGACGCGCCGCCACCCTCGGCGCTCGGTGGCGTAACCCGCGACCCGCCGGACACCCGCCCGGCGCGCCGACTGACCGTTTCGGACAGCCCCAAGGACGCGGCCCTCCCACCGCCACCCGCCCTCAGCCCGCAACAGGCGGCAGCGCAAAGCCTGCGAGCCGCCCCCCCGATCGTGGACCTGGCGGCGCGACGCCCCGACACCGACACCCAAGAGCCGCCCGCCCGCAAGACAGGTTTCCTGTCGCGGCGCAAACCACGGCAGGTCCCCCCGGCCCCGCCATCCGCGTCCCCCGGCAGCGCGGCCCCCACGGCAGCGGTTGCCACGGATGCCGAAGCCCAACGCATGACCGTCTTTGGCGCCCGCAGCGACGTTCAGGTCGGCGGCAAGCCCCGGTTTCTCGGCCTGATCCTGACCGCCATCCTGCTGGTGTTCCTGGCCGGTGTGGCCGCTTGGGCTTCTGTCTTTCTCGATGACGGACTGGCCAAGTTCTTCCCCAAACGCGAGCGTACGCTCGCTTCGACCCTGCCCGCCGATGCCGAACAGTCGCTGGCCGAGGATGTCGGCGCCACAGTGGACCTTGAGCCGACGGGCCAGGGCGATGACGGGCTGATCGTCGCCTCGCTGAACGAGGGGTTGAGCGACGGGCTGACACCCGAGGACGCCGCCGTCCTCGACGCGTTGCGCAACCCCCAACCCGATCCAACGGAGCAGCCGGAACTGGATCAGGCCGCGCTCGAGGCCCGCTATGCCGTGACCGGGATCTGGCCCAAGGCACCGCAGATCCCGCCCGAACCCACAGGTCTGATCCAGCTCGAAGACCTCTATGTCACGGGCATTGACCCGGTCAGCCCGGCGCTGGATGCCATCGCGCTGCCGGACGCGGGCTCCTTTGTGACCGACGTGGCCTTGCCCGATGTCGCCTCGCCCCCTGCCGCGGGCACCCGCTTTGCCTTTGACACCGATGGTCGCGTGATCCCCACGGTCGAGGGTGCGCTGACACCCGATGGCTTTACCGTCTTCCTTGGACGCCCGCCGCTCGTGCCGCCAGCCGATCCGCGCGGCACCGCAGAGGCGCCCGCGCCCGAGACCACCGCCCCGGACACACGGCAACTGGCAGGCCAACGGCCCCGCGCGCGTCCCAATGATCTGGTGGAACAGAACGAACGCGCCACACTGGGCGGCCTGTCACGGTCCGAACTGGCCGAGCTGCGCCCCCGCCTGCGCCCGGCAGCCCCGCAAGAGGTCGCGGCGGCGGCCCCGCCCGCGACGGACGCGGCGGCAGTGGCCGAAGCGATTGCAGAGGCAAACGAGGCGGCGGATGAGCCCATCAGCCCGCTGGCCGCCGCGCAATCCTACCGCCCGCAAACGCGGCCCCGCAATTTTGAACGGACCGTCGCCCGCGCCGCCAGCGCAGCACCCGCCGCACCACAACGGGTCGCCGCCGTTGCTCCGCGTACGGTCACGCCCTCTATTCCCACAACCGCGTCCGTCGCGCGCGAGGCGACGGTGCGCAACGCCATCAATCTCAGCCGCGTGAACCTGATCGGGGTTTACGGCACGCCGTCGAACCGGCGCGCATTGGTGCGGTTGAGAAATGGACGCTATCAGAAAGTGGCTGTCGGGGACCGCTTTGATGGCGGTCGCGTCTCGGCCATCGGGGACAGCGAGCTTCGGTATCAGAAGGGCAATCGCAACGTCATCCTGAAGATGCCGAACTGACCGGACACCCATACGGAAAACCGCGCCGTCCTGCACTGTGAATCCAGGCGCAACCGGTTTTCGCACCAAACCACCGATCAGTCGGCGGCCAGTTCCCCGGTGTCGATCTGCTCCTGTTCGATGCTCTCGAAAAGCGCCTTGAAATTCCCCTCGCCAAAGCCGTCGTCGCCCTTGCGCTGGATGAACTCAAAGAAAATCGGCCCGATGACCGTCTTGGAAAAGATCTGGAGCAGGATCTTGGTCTCGCCCCCGTCCACGACCCCCTCACCGTCGATCAGAATGCCGTGCCGCTTCATCCGGTCGATGGGCTCGTCATGGCCCGCGACCCGCTGCTTGGACAGGTCATAATACGTGTCCGGCGGCCCCGGCATGAATTTCAGCCCATTCGCGGCAATCGCATCGGTGCTGTCATAGATGTCATCCGACCCCACCGCGATGTGCTGGATGCCCTCGCCGTTGTACTTCTTGAGGTACGCCACGATCTGCCCCGTCTCCCCCCGATCCTCGTTGATCGGAATGCGGATGCGCCCGCAGGGCGAGGTCAGCGCCCGGCTGAACAGGCCGGTAAACTTGCCCTCGATGTCAAAGAACCGGATTTCCTTGAAGTTGAACAGATCGCCGTAAAACCGGAACCACGTGTCCATATTCCCCTTGTGCACATTGTGCGTCAGGTGATCGAGATAGAAGAACCCAACCCCACGCGGCTTGGACTGGCCCAGCCACTGGTACTCGTCATTGTAGGGCGACGTGTCATAGTACTGATCGACAAAGTAGATCAGGCTGCCCCCGATCCCGTAGATCGCGGGCACATCCAGCACCTTGCCACCGCCCTCATAGGGCTTGGCTCCCAGCTGGACCGCCCGGTCGAACGCATGCTGCGCATCCACCACGCGCCACCCCATGGACGGCGCGCAGGGCCCGTGCTCGTCAACAAAGCGCGCGCCAAAGCTGTCCGGCTCGGCGTTCAGCACGTAGGTGATATCGCCCTGCTGCCACAGTTCGATGTCCTTGACCTTGTGGCGTGCCACCTTCGCATATCCCATCCGGGCAAAGAGCGTGCGCAGTTCGCCCGGTTCGGGATGCGCAAATTCGACAAACTCAAACCCGTCCGTCCCTGCCGGATTGTCGGCGCTGATGACGGATTTCGGGGCAGAATGCGGGAACGGACCCATGGGACACCTCCAAACCTGAGCTAACCTCAATATGGAGGTCAAACCGCGCGGCATCCGCGCGTTTTCATATGCACGCCTTCCAAATCACGCGCATAACCCGCATCATAGCCAATATTTCCGCGAAAGCCCCGCACATGCTTGATTCCATCGACACCCGCCTCCTCGCCGCCCTGCAAAAGAACGCGCACCTCACAGCGCAAGAGCTTAGCGACATGCTGCACCTGTCGGCCAGCCAGGTCGGGCGGCGGCGCCAACGGCTCGAGGCGGACGGATACATCGAAGGTTACGTCGCCCGGCTCGACGCCAAGCGGCTGGGGCTCAGCGTGCAGGGCTTCGTGCAGGTCCACCTCGCCGTGCATGGCCCCGAACACGCCAACAGCTTTGCACGGCTGATCGACACCCGCCGCGAAGTGACCAGCGCGTGGACCATGACGGGCGACGCCGACTACCTCTTGCGGGTCTATTGCGCGGACCTCGCCGCCCTCAACACCCTGATCCATGAGGTGTTGTTGCCCCACCCGGCCGTTGCGCGCGTGCAAAGCCAGATCGTGATGGACCAGCTGAAACGCGACGGCCCCCTGCCCACGTAAATCTGCCAACGCATCACGCGCCATGCGCGCCGCACCATCAAAATCGGCGCCATACCATGCGGTCGGGTTGTATTTCCAAGGCATCAAGGCATGGTGGGGGCACGACTGTCACGGACAGGGTCCACCATGGAAAGCTTTCTCTATCAGGCATCAATCTACCTTGCGGCAGCGGTGATCGCAGTGCCCATCGCCGCACGGCTCGGGCTGGGTTCGGTCCTGGGCTACCTCGCCGCGGGCATCGCCATCGGCCCCGTCCTGGGCCTCGTCGGGGCCGAGACGGAAGACCTGCAGCACTTTGCCGAATTTGGCGTGGTGATGATGCTGTTCCTCATCGGCCTCGAACTTGAACCCCGCGCACTCTGGGACATGCGGCACAAGCTGCTGGGCTTGGGCGGGCTGCAGATCGTGCTGTCGGCGCTCGCGCTGATGGGCGTGGCATTGGCCTACAACCAGCCCTGGGGCGTCGCTCTTGCCATCGGGCTGACGCTGGCGCTGTCGTCAACGGCCATCGTGCTTCAGACGCTTTCGGAAAAGGGGCTGATGCAGACCAGCGGCGGACGGTCGGTCTTCTCGGTCCTGCTGACGCAGGATATCGCGGTCATACCCATCCTCGCCTTCTTGCCGCTGTTGGTCGTCACCCTGCCGCTGCACATGAATTCCGATGGCTCGATCACCCGGGCCAATGGCGACGGGCATGCCGGTGATCACGGCCACGGCGCCACGATGAGCCTGGTCGAAGGGCTGCCCGCCTGGGGCGTCACCCTCGTCACCATCGCGGCCGTGGTCGCCGTGATCCTGGCGGGCGTATTCCTCACGCGCCCGGTCTTCCGCTTCATCCACGCCGCCCACCTGCGCGAGATGTATACCGCGCTCGCCCTCCTGATCGTGGTGTCGATCAGCTTCCTCATGATGCTTGTGGGCCTCTCGCCCGCGCTCGGCGCATTCCTCGCCGGTGTGGTTCTGGCCAGTTCCGAGTTCCGGCACGAGCTGGAATCCGACCTCGAACCGTTCAAGGGGCTGCTTCTGGGCCTCTTCTTCATCACCGTGGGTGCCGGCATCAACTTCACGCTGCTCTTCGAATCCTGGGCGGCCATCCTGTCGATGGCGATCCTGGTGATCGCGATCAAGGGCGCGCTGCTTTACTGTCTCGCCGTCGCGTTCAAGATCCGCGGCCGCGACCGCTGGCTCTTTACCCTCGGGCTCGCACAGGCGGGCGAGTTCGGCTTTGTCCTGGTGGCCTTTTCCGTGGGCCAGGGCGTGATCCCCACAGGCGTGGCCGAAACCCTGCTTCTCGTGATCGCGCTGACCATGCTGATCACGCCCCTGCTCTTTATCCTCTACGAGTTGCAATCGCGCCGCATGGGCGAGGCCGGAGCAGAGATCGAGGCGGACGACATCGACGAGGACGGCCCCGTGATCATCGCGGGCATCGGGCGCTTCGGCCAGATCGTGAACCGGCTGCTACAAGGGTCGGGCTTCAACACCGTGGTTCTGGACCACGACATGGAAACCATTGCGCTCATGCGCCGCTTCGGGTTCAAGGGGTTTCTGGGCGATCCCAGCCGCCCCGACATCCTGCATGCGGCGGGCCTGCACACCGCGCGTATCCTGGTCGTGGCGCTCGATGACAAGGACGCGGCAACCCGGCTGGTCGCCTATGCCCGCAAGACGCGGCCCGACATCCACATCATCGCCCGCGCCTATGACCGGGTGCATGTGTACCGGCTCTATCAGGCGGGCGCCGACGACATCGTGCGCGAGATGTTCGACAGTTCCTTGCGCGCCGGGCGCTACGCGCTCGAAAAACTGGGGCTCACGGATTACGAAGCGGCAGAGGCCGAACGGGTCTTTTACGCCCACGACCGCGACGCCGTGCGGCAACTGGCCGAGGTCTGGGATCCAAACGTGCCCGCGTCCAAGAACGACGCCTATGTGGAGCGGGCCAAGACGCTTGAGAAGTCATTGGAAGCCGCGCTGTCGGAACGGCAGGATGAACCGAAGCGCGCATAAAGCGGTAGGGTCGGGAGGGCCCTTGTGCGGTTTGGCTGATCGCACCGGAGCTTGGCACCCAGTTCCTCCACGGGGTGGCTGGCATACGCAGTCGTGATCTGTCTTGGTGAGCCCGAAGCTGAAACACAACCGGGGTCGGCGGGTGGGCGAATTTGCGTCAGCAAAGAGAGCACCCGACAGACCCTAACCGTCAGCCACGCCAGCCTCCGCAAAGGTCGCCATGCCCGAATGACACGCAATCGCGCCTTTCAAAACCCCAATCGCAAGCGCCGCACCGGTTCCCTCCCCCAAACGCAACCCAAGTGACAAAAGCGGCTCTTTGCCCAAGGCTTCAAGCATATGACCATGCGCCGCCTCGGCGCTCTGGTGCCCGGCCACAACGTGATCCAGGGCACCCTCCTGCGTTTTCTCCAGGCAGGCGGCGGCGGCCGTGCAGATGAACCCGTCCATAACCACCGGAATGCACAAGGACCGCGCCCGCGCGATGGCCCCCGCCATCCCCGCCAACTCACGCCCGCCCATAC
The DNA here is from genome assembly GCF_001969365.1 of Tateyamaria omphalii. Classification (NCBI taxonomy): domain Bacteria; kingdom Pseudomonadati; phylum Pseudomonadota; class Alphaproteobacteria; order Rhodobacterales; family Roseobacteraceae; genus Tateyamaria; species Tateyamaria omphalii. The sequence continues at coordinate 1,905,303 of NZ_CP019312.1, forward strand.
GCATCAGGATGTCCAGCCCATCGGTTGCAGACCCATGCGCGGCCAACCCATCCGCAACGACCTGCGTCTTCAGCGCCAGCGCATCGCCCTCAACCCCCGTGCCGCGGCCCGTCCAGTCGCCCGCATCGCCGCCAAACAGCCGCGTCGCGATCGCCGCGGCAGAGGTCGTGTTGCCGATCCCCATCTCGCCCACCACCAACACGTCGGCCTCCTCCGCCACCGCATCCCAGCCTGCGCGCAGGGCCGCGACCACCCCGGCCTCGGTCATGGCGGGGCCTTCGGTGAAGTCGGCTGTGGGTGTGTCCAGATCCAGCGGCACCACATCCATCCGCGCGCCAAAGGTCCTGGCCAACTGGTTGATGGCGGCACCCCCCTGTTCGAAATTGGCGACCATCTGCACGGTCACCTCGGGCGGAAAGGCCGACACGCCGCGCGCCGCAACCCCATGATTACCTGCAAAGACAATGACTTGCGGCGCGTCAATGGACGGGCGCGGATTGCCACGCCACCCCGCATACCACTGCGCCAGATCCTCAAGCCGCCCCAACGCACCTGGCGGTTTGGTCAGCTGCCCGTTGCGGTCTGCCGCGCCAGCCATTGCGTCCCCGTCGGGACCGGGCATGTCGGCCAAAAGCGCGCGCAGCGCATCCAAACTGTCGAAGCTCATCGGATCTGGTCCTTGCCTGTTGGTGCAACGCTCTTTACCCAAACCGGACGCACTCGCAAGTCAGGACCGGACATGGCGCAGAATGAAACCGACACGGGACCGCTCGCGCGGCTTTGGGATGTGCCTGCAGCACTTGTGTTGCTGACCCGCCTGCCTCTGCCGACGCTGCCGGATCACGCCTTTGCCCATGGCGCGCGGGCGGTCTGGGCCTATCCGCTCGTGGGATTGGTGCTGGGGCTGATCTTGTCGGCGATGAGCCTTGCGCTCACGTGGCTTGGACTGCCGCAGATGATGGTCGCGGGTGTTTTGCTGGGCGCGCTCCTGATGCTGACGGGGGCCATGCACGAGGACGGGTTGGCCGATACCGCCGACGGGCTCTGGGGCGGGCAGACCCGCGACCGGCGGCTCGAGATCATGAAGGACAGCCGCATCGGTGCCTACGGCGTGCTTGCGCTGATCGTGGTGATGGGCCTGCGCTGGTTGGGGCTGGCGGAGGTCGATTGGACCGGGATCATTGCTGCACTGATGCTGAGCCGCGCGGCGATGACCCCGTTGATGCTGGCGCTGCCCCATGCGCGCAGCACGGGTTTGTCGCACAGCGTGGGCGCGCCAGAGACGGGCGCTGTTTTGGGGGCTGTTCTGATCGCAGTTGTCGGAGCCGGTGTGCTGCTTGGCATTGCGGGGCTCTTCGCGGCGCTGATCGCAGGGGCAGTGGCGGTGAGTGTCGGGTTGATTGCGAAAGCGAAGATCGCGGGGCAGACAGGGGATGTTCTGGGCGCCACCTGCGCGCTGAGCGAGGTGGCGGTGCTGCTGGCGCTGGTTGCCATGGCCTGAAACGACAACGTGTCCCCGCGGGGACACGTTTGTTTTCAACGACTTGCGATTTTCGTTAACCGAATTTTAAGCAGCAATCCGGCTGCTGAGCACGTCGTCCACCTCTTTGGCGGCGGCGATTTCGTCGCCACCCGAGACGGCGGCCACTTCGCGGGTCAGACGCTCAAGCGCGGCCTCATAGAGCTGACGCTCGGAATAGCTCTGCTCGCGCTGGTCGTCGGTGCGGTGCAGGTCGCGGACCACCTCGGCAATGGCGATCAGATCGCCCGAGTTGATCTTTTGCTCGTATTCCTGCGCCCGGCGGGACCACATCGCCTTTTTCACCTTGGCCTTGCCCTTGAGGGTTTTCATGGCATGGGCGATCACGTCGGGGCTGGAGAGCGCACGCATGCCAATCTCGGTCGCCTTGTTCGTGGGCACGCGCAGGGTCATCTTGTCCTTTTCGAAGGTGATGACGAACAATTCCAGCTCGATGCCGGCCACTTCCTGCTTTTCCACGGACGTGATCTGGCCCACGCCATGTGCGGGATAGACCACGTATTCGTTGGGGCGGAAGTCGAGTTTCTTAGATTTTGTCATTCCTGATCCTCATGCGACGCAGGATGCGGGCCTTTTGACAGTCAAAACCGCATCAGGCGGGGCAAGTGCTGCCACGTCTTGGTGCGGTTCGGGTCAAGTTTTCAAGCAGACCGGTCAAACGTGTGACAGGTCCAGGCAGCATCCATCTGTCTGTTGTTACAAAAGCATAGCATAAAAAACGGGGATTCGAAAGTTTACCCAAAGGAAACTTTGGGAAACCTCTGATTTTCCAAGTCAAATCGTCTCGATTTCCGCGGGAGCACAGAGGTTCAGACCGATTCGAAGGCTCAGCCGCCCTCGCCCGGGTTCTCCGAAAACAGCTCCATCTTGCCCTCCTTGCCGTCCATCTCTTCGGCGGTGGGCAGCGGGTCTTTCTTGGTGATGATGACCGGCCACATCTCGGAATACTTGCGGTTGAACTCGACCCATTTTTCCATATCCGGCTCCGTATCGGGGCGGATGGCGTCGGCGGGGCATTCGGGTTCGCACACGCCGCAGTCGATGCATTCGTCGGGATGGATCACCAACATGTTCTCGCCTTCATAAAAGCAATCGACCGGACATACCTCGACGCAGTCGGTGTATTTGCAGGCGATGCAGGAGTCGTTGACGATATAGGTCATAAGAGGTGTCTCATCTCAGCGGGCATTGTTTAGCTAAAGGACTGTGGGCCATCATTCAAGATGGCGCGACCGGGAAAGATCAGCTTGCCGTCTGTCTTTCTTGGTTGGACGCCCTTTTCCCTCGAACCGGGGGTTTTCCGAAACGGGCGTTTCCTTGGGTGGGGGCGGAGGAGACATATCGGTGTAAAGCGCCTGCGCTTCCGGCGCCGGCCCACGGCGGGTGCCGATGGCTTTGACCTCGATGATCCGGACCACGCGACCTTGTGAAAAGGTCAGCACGTCGCCGGGGCTGATCGTGGTCGACCGCTTGGTGACACGCGCGCCATTTACCCGCACGTCACCTGCGGCCACGCGGGTCGCAGCGAGCGAGCGTGTCTTGAAAAAGCGCGCAAACCACAGCCATTTATCGAGCCGCAGTTTGCCCGCGTCGTCAGACACTTATTTGTCGTCCTTCAACCCCATCAGGGCCGCAGCAAAGGGATTGTCGGGGTCGATCGCCTTTTCCTTTTTCGGCGGACGGGCCTGGAAATTCTGCGGCTTGCTGCCCCCATCGCGGCGCGGTCCCTTGCCCTTTGGCTTGCCTTTGGGTGCGCCCTTGCCACGGGGTTTGCCGCCCTGTTGTGGACGGCGGTTGCCGCCCGGCTGACGGCCCCAGGTGAAGGTGTAGAACACCTCGATCTCCGGGCCTGCGGCGGCTTCGTCGGGCGCGGTGCCGGGGTCGATTTCCGTCTCGGAATTGGTTGGGATTTCGGCTTGGACCTCTGGCGTTTCGGCAGGCTCTGCGATCACGGGAGCTTGACCGGAATCTGCGATATCTTCGGTGCCCTCGGGCACATCTGCCGGGTTTGGCGTGTCCGCCGGTGTCGTCGTTTCGGTCGCGGCTGCTGTCGTTTCTGCCTGGGCTGCGTCCATGACGGGCTGATCTGTGGCATCCGGGGTCGCGTCGGTCGTGACAACTGCGTCAACGGCCTTGACCTTTTCCCGCTCGCCTTTCTCTGCCTTGTAGCCCAACCCTTCCATCAGGCCCGCGAATTGTTCCAGCGTCATGCCGGTGATCGAGAGCATGTCGGCCTTGGCCTCGAACCCGCCGCGCGAATCCTCGGAGCGGAGCATGTCGGCCAACCGTTCCAGCATGTCGATGCGGATCGCGCGATCGCCTGCGTTGCGGTAACCCGACATGGTGTCGGTGCCCTGCGGACCGTCTGTCATGGCCGGGACGGTGACCAGACCGGGCGGCGGGGATTCGGGAAATTCCGAAAGGTTTTGCGCCAGCGACCACAACACCAGACGCAGCCGTGTGGGTGCCGGTTTCAGCAGGAGCGGCATGAAGATGGTGAATTGACCAAAGCGGATGCCGTGTTTGCGCAGCACCCCGCGCGCATCCTGATCAAGCGCCTTGACGTCATCGGCAACCGTGGCGCGCGGCAGCACGCCCATGCCCTCGATCATCTGGAAGGCGAAGCCCTTGGCCAGACCGGTCAGCGCTTCGTCCTTTTGCATGGCGATCAGCGGCTCGAAGAGTGCGGCGACCTTGCGGTCGATGAAGTGTTGCAGGCGGCGTTGGACCTTTTGGGCGACGTCCGCCCCCGCGACGTCATCAACGAAAACTTCGACTTGCGGTTTCAGCGCGTCCTGTCCGGCGACCAGTTTGCCCACCGCCGAGCTGCCCCACATGAGCCCGCCCTGTTCGGTGAAGTCCAGTTCGGTGTCCGGCGCGTTGTAGAACCGGTCGGCCCGCAGGTGGAAATGCGGTGCGAGCGCCTGAAGGGCGGCAGTCTTGATCGTCTTGGCCTCGGCCGCGCCCGCCCCCTTGTCCTGGGAAAACCGGAACCCGTCCAACTTGCCGACGAACTCGCCCTCGACAGTCACTTCACCTAGCTCGTTTACTTCGGCCACCATGGCCTCCTTCTGGCCTAGCCGGCGCAAGAGCACGCTCGTGCGCCGGTCTACAAATCTTTGCGTCAGCTTCGCGTGAAGCGCGTCTGACAAGCGGTCTTCTACATGGCGGGTCTCGTCCCGCCAATGGGTTTCATCGTCTACCCACCCTTTGCGCTGTGCGACATAGGTCCATGTGCGGATAAACGCCAATCGCTTGGAAATGGCGTCTATGTCGCCATCCGCGCGGTCGATACGCTTGATCTGGCGGGCCATCCAGTCGTTTGGAATGGTGCCGCGCTCGTGCAGGTAGCGGAAGATAACGTCGAGGAGGGAGGAATGTTCCTGATGGGAGATGCCGCGGAAATCGGGCACGCGGCAGACGTCCCAGAGCAGTCGAACCGACGGCGCATCGGTGCAGCGGGCAGTCACTTCGGCGCTTTGAGCAAGGGATTTGAGCGCCTGCAGGTCGTCGGCCTCGCGCGCCTTGACCAGCACCTCGTGGTTTGAGGGGGCTTCGAGGCTGCGGATCAGCGCGTCGATTGTGCCGAATTGCAGGGCGTGGTTGCGCCATTGCAGTTTCTGGATGGGGGTAAAGCGGTGGTCCATGATGGCCTGCGCCACCCCGTCGTCGAGCGGGGGCGCGTCGCCCGTGACGCCAAAGGTGCCGTCCTTTTGCCCACGCCCTGCACGGCCCGCGATCTGGGCCAGTTCGTTGGGGGCAAGGTGCCGCATCCGGCGCCCGTCGAACTTGGTGAGCGAGGAGAAGGCCACGTGGTCGATGTCGAGGTTCAGCCCCATGCCGATGGCGTCGGTCGCGACGAGGAAGTCGACCTCGCCGTTCTGGTACATGTCCACCTGCGCATTGCGCGTGCGCGGGGACAAAGCGCCCATGACCACCGCGGCCCCGCCCTTTTGGCGGCGGATCAGCTCGGCGATGGCATAGACGTTATCCACCGAGAAGCCGACGATGGCCGAGCGCGGGCGCATACGGCTGATTTTCTTCTGGCCGGAGTAGACCAGTTGGCTCATCCGCTCGCGGCGCATGAACTGGCAGCCCGGCACAAGCGCGGAGATGGGGCCACGCATCGTGTCGGAGCCCAGAAACAGCGTTTCGTGCAGGCCGCGCGCGCGCAAGAGCCGGTCGGTGAAGACGTGGCCGCGCTCGGGATCGGCGCAGAGCTGTATCTCGTCCACCGCAAGAAAGTCGCAGCCCATGCCTTCGGGCATCGCCTCCACCGTGCAGACCCAGTATTGCGTGCGGGGCGGAACGATCCGTTCCTCGCCCGTCACAAGCGCCACCACAGACGGGCCGCGCAGCGCGACGATGCGGTCATAGACCTCGCGCGCGAGCAGGCGCAGGGGCAGGCCCATCACGCCCGTGCGATGGCCCAGCATCCGTTCGATGGCATAGGTGGTTTTGCCTGTGTTGGTGGGGCCGAGAACGGCCACCACCCGCGCGTCGCCCGACATGGGCTGTCCCCCGGTGACTACAGAGCGTGTTTACAGTGTCCGGCCGATGCCTTCGGCCTTGAGCCGCTCAAGCGCCTTGGTGGCGTTTTCGTGGTGCGGATGCAAGTCGAGAACGCGGGTGAACGCCTGCTCGGCCCGGACATTGTCGCCGAACTCCTGGAACATGACGCCAAGGCCGAACATGGCGTTGTAATTTTCGGGGTTCAGGGTCAGCGCCTTTTCCAGATCGCTGATGGCAGGACCGTAAAGATCCTTCATGTAAAACGCCGTCGCGCGGACGTGCCAGCCTTCGGCAAAGTCCGGCGCGTGGTCGATCAGGGCGGTCAGATGCTCGATCGCGACGTCGGGCTGGTCTTCCTCAAGCGCGGCACGGCCCCGGCGCAAGAGCATGTCGAGCGCGGTTGAGCCCGATTGCGACCACTCCCGCTCAATCTCTCGCGTCAGGCGTGTCGCCTCTGCCGGTTCGGCGCTTTGCAGCGCCTCCAGCATCTCGTCAACGGATGATTGCGCGATGGCGGGTAAGGAATTCCCTACTGTCAGTAAAAGTGCCGTGACGACAGGGTAGAGTTTGCGTGTGCGTGTGCCCATAACAGGGAATGTAACAGGCCGGTCCGCGAAATCCAGAGACCACACCCGGCCGCAGACCGAAAAGGGCATCAAAGATGAGTGACACAGTGACCGAAGCCGTCGTCGTGCTGAACGAAAAGCTGGCGGGCGCCGATTTCGACGGCACCGCGAAATTCGACATCGAGGGCGAAGGCGCGATCATGATGGACGCCAGTGGTGCGCGCGCCGGAGACGAGGCCGCCGATGTGACCCTGTCCGCAGATGCCGACACGTTCCGTTCGATCCTCGAAGGGGACACCAACCCCACCGCCGCATTCATGACCGGCAAGCTGAAGGTCGATGGCGACATGGGCATGGCGATGAAACTGGCCTCTGTCCTGGCCTGATGACGCTGGACGCTGCCCCCCTTTTCATCGATGTGCACCCCGCCCCGCTGACCGGCGCCGCCTATTGGACGACGGCGGCGGACGGGGTGCGCATTCGGGTGGGCTGCTGGCAGCCCGATCCGGCCAAGGGAACGGTGCTGCTGTTTCCGGGGCGCACCGAATATGTCGAGAAATACGCCCCGTCTGCCGCCGCACTTGCCGCGCGCGGGTTTGCCACCCTCGCGGTGGACTGGCGCGGACAGGGCCTGGCCGACCGGCTGCACGAAGACCGCCGCCTTGGGCATGTGAACCAGTTTCTGGATTACCAGCAGGATGTGGCCGCGGTGCTTGACGCGGCGCGCACGCTCGGGATGCCCGAACCCTACTTTATGCTCGGCCACTCCATGGGTGGCTGCATCGGGCTGCGCGCGCTGTACGACGGGTTGCCTGTCAATGCCGCCGGGTTCACCGGCCCGATGTGGGGCATACGGATCTCACCCCATCTGCGCCCGGTCGCTTGGGCGCTGGGGCACATGATGCCCGTGATCGGCCAAGGCCACCGCCTGCCCCCCGGCACGATCATCGACAGCTATATCCTGACCGCCGATTTCGACGACAACCTGCTGACCACGGATGTCGAGATGTTCGACATGATGCGTGACCAGCTGACCGCACATCCCGACCTGGCCCTGGGCGGTCCCAGCTTTGTCTGGCTGCGCGAGGCGTTGCAGGAAACGCTGGCGCTGTCACGCATGCCTGCGCCGAACCTGCCCTGCGACACGTTCGTGGGCACGAACGAGCGCATCGTCCATGTGGGCCGCATCCACCAGCGCATGGACAGCTGGGACGACGGCAACCTGCACCTGATCCAGAACGGCGAACACGAGGTGCTGATGGAAGATGCCCGCACGCGCGCCGGCATCTTTGACACGCTGGCCCACCGGTTCGCCGACGCCGCGTGAAGACTGGTCTGACTGCGGCGACATGCTAGGTTCGCGCTCATGAGCGCGCTGACCTTCACCCCTGCTGGCATCTACTGCGAGGCTGGCGATTTCTACATCGACCCGTGGAAGCCCGTGGACAGGGCGCTGATCACCCATGGCCACGCTGATCACGCGCGCTGGGGGATGGGGTCGTATCTGGCGACCGACGTGGCCGCCCCGGTGATGCGCCACCGGCTGGGCGATGTGTCCATTGACACGGTGCGCTATGGCGAGGCGTTGAGCATCGGCGGCGCCACCGTGTCGTTCCACCCCGCGGGCCACGTGCCCGGCTCTGCCCAGATCCGGGTCGAGGTCGCGGGCGAGGTCTGGGTCGCCTCGGGCGACTACAAGGTTGTCGATGACGGGCTGTCCACCCCCTTTGAGCCGGTCAAATGCCATCACTTCATCACAGAAAGCACCTTTGGCCTGCCCGTGTTTCGCTGGCAGGCGCAGGACGTGATCGCCGCCCAGATCAATGACTGGTGGGCAGGGTGCAAGGCGGCGGGCAAGACGGCCTTTCTGGGCTGCTACGCGCTGGGTAAGGCGCAGCGGCTCATGTCGATGCTGAACCCCGAGATCGGGCCGATCCTGACCCATACGGCCATTGAGAACACCAATGCGGTGATGCGCGCGCAAGGCATCGCGCTGCCCGATACGGTGCAGGCAGGGGCGGACTTCGATCACAAGGCCCATACCGGTGGCCTGGTGCTGGCGCCCCCCTCGGCCTTGGGGTCTGCCTGGGCACGGAAGTTCGGGGCGCAGGAAAACGCCTTTGCCTCTGGCTGGATGGCCTTGCGCGGCATTCGGCGGCGGCGGGCCGGGGATCGCGGCTTTGTCATCTCGGACCATGCGGATTGGTCGGGACTGCTGTCCGCGATCACAGCGACCGAGGCCGAAAACATATACGTTACCCACGGTTACACGGACATCTTCACGCGATATCTGAACGACCAGGGCTGGAACGCCCAGGTCCTGCAAACCGAGTTCGGCGGCGAAGATGCCGAGGATGAAGCGGCATGAAACGCTTTGCGGCCCTCTTCAACGCCATCGACCAGTCCACCAAGACAACCGTCAAGGTCGCGGCTCTCACATCCTATTTCCAGGAGGCCCCGGAAGACGACCGCATCTGGACCATCGCCATCTTTTCCGGCCGCCGCCCCAAACGCGCGGTGACCACGACGCATTTGCGCGAATGGGGGGCCGAGGTGGCGGGCATCCCGCTGTGGCTGTTCGAGGAAGCCTACCCGATCGTCGGCGATCTGGCCGAAACCATCGCGCTGGTCCTGCCCCCGCCGCAGACCGAAACCGATCACGGTTTGTCGTTTTGGATCAAGGCGTTGCAGGGCATTGCCAATGGGCAACACGACGACCGCAAGGCCTTTGTCCTCGATGCTTGGGCGTCGCTCGACCCCACGCAGCGTTTCCTGTTCAACAAGCTGCTGACGGGCGGCTTCCGCATCGGGGTAAGCCAGAAACTGATGACCCGCGCCCTGGCCCGCGCCACCGGCAAGGACGAGGCCGAGATGGCGCACCGCCTGATGGGCGACTGGGACCCGGCCACGACCACATGGGCGCAGTTGGTGGAACAGGACGACCCCGCCGCCAACGCCTCGCGCCCCTATCCGTTCTACCTGGCCTACGCGCTGGAAGGCGCGCCAGAGGATCTGGGCGATCCGGCAGAGTGGCAGGCGGACTGGAAATGGGACGGCATCCGCGGCCAGCTGATCCTGCGCGGCAGCGCGCATTTCGTCTGGTCCCGGGGCGAGGAGTTGATGACCGACCGCTTCCCCGAACTGGCCCGCGCGCGCGACTTCATCCCGCAGGGCACCGTGCTCGATGGCGAGCTGCTGGCCTGGGGCGATGATGCGCCCCAGAACTTCAACGCGCTTCAAAAGCGGATTGGGCGCAAGACGGTGCCGAAAAAGCTGCTGACCGAGGCGCCCGTGATCCTTTATGCCTATGACTTGCTCGAATGGGAGGGCGCGGATATGCGGCAAAAGCCGCTGCAAGACCGTCGCGCAACCCTGGAAATTCTTTGTAAAACCTTGCCGGACGACGCGCCAGTGAAACTCTCGCCCACAGTGCCCTTCGACACGTGGGACGCGCTGGCAGACATCCGCATCACCGCACGCGATGCACAGGCCGAAGGGCTGATGCTGAAACGCAAGGACAGCCCCTACCTGACCGGTCGCAAGAAAGGTGACTGGTGGAAATGGAAGCTTGACCCGCTGACCATTGATGCGGTGATGATCTACGCCCAATCGGGTCACGGACGGCGCGCGAACCTGTTCACCGACTTCACCTTTGCCGTCTGGAAGGGCAACGAGTTGGTGCCGTTTACCAAGGCGTATTCCGGCCTGACGGACGATGAGTTTCGCAAGATCACCACCTGGGTCAAGAAGAACACGCAGCAACGGTTCGGCCCCGTGCGGCAGGTCACGCCGCACCACGTGTTCGAGATCGCATTCGAGGGGATCCAGGCCTCGACCCGCCACAAATCGGGGGTGGCGCTGCGCTTTCCGCGCATGTCACGGTGGCGCCACGACAAACCCGTGTCCGAGGCCAACAGCCTCGACGACCTGAACGAGATGCTGAGCATTTATGGATAGCGCCCCGCCGCCCCCCGCGCCGACCCAACCGAAAACAGAACTGCCCGCAGGCGCATGGGACGCCCATGTGCACCTGTTGGGCGGCCCCAAACATCCCCTCTCGCCCACCCGCGCGCAAAACCCGCCCGATGGGATCGACTTCGACGGTTGGCTTGACCGCTACCGCGCCCATCTGGACGCGCTGGGATGCACGCACAGCTTGATCGTTCACTCCATCCTCTATGGCGCCGACAACACCGTCACGCGCGACGCCGTCCGCGCCATGGGCGAGGGGTTCAAGGGCGTGGGCCTCCTGCCCGACGGGGCAGCAGCCCAAGACATCAAACATTTCGCGGACAACAACATCGTCGCGGTCCGGCTCAACTACGTCCACGGCGGCGTGCTCACCTGGGACGGGGCCAAGGCGATGGCACCCGCGCTGGCCGATCACGGCATGCACATCCAGATGCTTCTGCACGCCGACAAACACATCGAAGAACTGGCGGATGACATCCGCGCCTTGCCCGTCCCGCTTGTCGTCGACCATTGCGGCTGGCCCACGACGCTTGCCGCCAATACCCAAGCCATCGACACACTCTGCGCTCTCGTGGCCGAGGGGCACGCCTATATCAAACTCTCCGCCCCCTACCGGCTCACGGACGACATCACCGAAACTCACCCCGTGATGCGCCGCCTCATCGACGCCAACCCCGACGCCTGCCTCTGGGGCTCGGACTGGCCCCACATCATGCTGAACGGCGCGCAGATGCCACAGGCCGCCACGCTCGCCGACAGCCTGAGCCACATCACCACCGAAGAAGAACGGCAAAAGATCTTCGTCGACACACCGAACCGCCTCTTCATGCCCTGATCCATCTTCATTTCGCCAGATAAACCGCGGGGTCTGGGGCAGAGCCCCAGCCGGTCGCCGCAGCGCGCTGCGGCGAAACCCTTGCCCCCAAGGCCCGCCCCCCATACCTATGGGCGCAACACGTCATCAAAGGTGCTCACACATGTTCCAACTCCCTTTCCCCGTCCGCGACGCCAACGCCAGCACCGGGGATCAACCCTTGGGCAACCTGCCCGAATGGAACCTCGATGACCTTTACACGGGCGAAGATGCGCCCGAGCTGAAACGCGACCTCGACTGGCTCGAAGACGCCTGCAAAAGCTTCGCCGCCGACTATGAAAACAAGCTGGCCGATCTCGACGCCAAGGGCCTGCTCGACTGCATCCAGCGCCAGGAACGGATCAACCAGGTGGCGGGGCGCGTGATGTCCTATGCGGGCCTGCGCTATTACCAGCTGACCACCGATGCGGGCCGGGCCAAATTCATGTCCGACATGCAGGAGAAGATCACCAACTTCACCACGCCGCTGGTGTTCTTCACCCTCGAACTGAACCGCCTCGACGACGGTCACCTGAACGGTCTTCTCGACCAGAACGCCGACCTTGCCCGCTACACGACCGTCTTTGACAAGATCCGGGCGATGAAGCCCTATCAACTCTCTGACGAGATGGAGAAATTCCTGCACGACCTTGGCGTCGTCGGCGACGCGTGGGAGCGTCTGTTCGATGAAACCATTGCGGGCCTCACCTTCGACATCGACGGCGAGGCGCTGAACATCGAGGGCACGCTCAACTTCCTCACCGACCCCGACCGCAAGAAACGCGAAACAGCCGCCCGCGAACTGGCCGAAGTGTTCTCCGGCAATATCAAGACCTTCGCCCGCGTCCACAACACGCAAGCCAAGGAAAAGGAAATTCTGGACCGCTGGCGCGGCATGCCCACCGCGCAGACCGGACGCCATCTGTCGAACCAGGTCGAACCCGAAGTGGTCGAGGCCCTGCGCAACGCCGTCGTGGCCGCCTACCCCAAACTCAGCCACCGCTATTACGAGTTGAAACGCAAATGGCTGGGGCTGGAAAAAATGCAGGTCTGGGACCGCAACGCGCCCCTGCCGATGGAAGACCCCCGCGTCGTGAACTGGGACGAGGCCGAACAGACGGTCATGGACGCCTACAACGCCTTTGACCCGCGCATGGGCGATCTGGCCCAACCGTTCTTTAACAAAGGCTGGATCGACGCGGGCGTGAAACCGGGCAAGGCGCCGGGCGCCTTCGCCCACCCCACGGTGACGGATGTGCACCCCTACGTCATGCTGAACTACCTAGGCAAACCGCGTGACGTGATGACGCTAGCCCATGAGCTTGGCCACGGCGTCCACCAGGTGTTGGCCGCAGGCCAGGGCGAGATGCTGTCCTCCACCCCGCTCACGCTGGCCGAAACCGCCTCGGTCTTCGGCGAAATGCTCACCTTCCGCAAAATGCTCGATGGCGCCAAGGACGACGCCCAGCGCAAGGTCATGCTGGCGGGCAAGGTCGAGGACATGATCAACACCGTCGTGCGCCAGATCGCCTTTTACGACTTTGAATGCAAGCTGCACGAGGCGCGGCGCGGGGGCGAGCTGACGCCCGAAGACATCAACGCCATCTGGATGAGCGTGCAGGGCGAAAGCCTTGGCCCTGCCTTCGAGTTCATGGACGGGTACGAAACCTTCTGGGCCTATATCCCGCACTTCGTCCACTCGCCTTTCTACGTCTACGCCTACGCCTTCGGCGACGGGCTCGTGAACGCGCTCTACTCGGTCTACGAAGAGGGCGCAGAGGGGTTCGAAGACAAGTATTTCGACATGCTCAAGGCGGGCGGTTCCAAACACCACAAGGAATTGCTGGCCCCCTTCGGCCTCGACGCCTCCGACCCGAAATTCTGGGACAAGGGGCTGAGCATGATCTCGGGCTTCATCGACGAACTGGAAGCGATGGAGGATTAGGCACACGCAAGGCGATGGTGCCCGGCGTGCGGCAACGGTTCACCGACCCGGGCGCGGCCAGCGCGCGACGGGGCACCCTGAGCGGCGTCAGGCCCCGGCCAAAAACGCGCGCATCACGCGCTCTGCCCCCTCTGGATCGTCACGGTGCACCCCGTGGCCACAGCCCTCAAACATCTGCAACGTCGCGTTGGCGCCGACAGCCTCGGCCATCTCGCGCGCGCAGATCGGCGGCGTGACCGGATCCACCGCGCCGCCCAGGACCAGCACAGGGCATGTGATGGCCGACAAACCGGCGCGCAGATCCATATCCTTCATCTCGTGTTCAAAGAAATGCACAGCCACCTCGGGCCGCTCGATGGCACGGGCGCGGAACGCCCCGGCATTCGGATCCACCGACTGCGTGTAAAGCGGGAGGCACGTCTCGCCATAGGCGGCATAGATCTCCTCTGACGGGGTCGTAAAAAACTGTTCCGCCAGCGCCGCTGCCGCGTCCCCGCCCAGATGTCGCATCATGTCCATGGTGGCATCCAGCCGGAACCGCGCCGCGGTCGAGGACAGGATGACCTTCGCCGGCCCCTCCGGATGGCGCGCGGCATAGTGCATCGCCACCATCCCGCCAAAGGACTGGCCAAAGACCAGCGGCGCCTCGATCCCAAGCGCCTTGCAAAACGCAGCAATGTCGTCGGCCCATTGGTCCAGGCTCCATGTCTCTTGCGCGCCGCTCGACCGGCCGCAGCCCCGGTGATCCAGATAGATCACCTGATAGGCATCCGAAAACCGGTCGAAATAGGGGCGCAGCGTCGAATGGTCAAAGCCGGGGCCGCCGTGCAGCACCAGCAGCGTGGGCCGCGCCACCATTTCCGCGCCTCGCGGCTCCAACCCCGGTCCAACGACGTCAAAGAATATGCGCGCCGTCTTCAAATCCATAAACATCGGAACGCCCTCACTTCAACTGACTGTCCTTCGACCCGCGCCGGTTGATCCCGCCGCGTGCCTTGAAAGCCGCATCGCGCTCGGCCACGCAGTCGATGCACAGCTTCACCCCCGGCAGCGCCTTGCGCCGCGCCTCGGGGATCGGCTCCTCGCATTCCGCGCAATGGGTCAGGCTCTCGCCCACGGGCGCGCGGCGCGCCTTCATCCGCGCCAACTCATCAGAAATCGACGCCTCGATCTGTTCCGACACCGCGCCGTCCTTGGCCCATCCACCTGCCATCATGCGTCCCTTCTCTGGTTCAAAAAATCCTCCCCGAAGGGCCGGTCAGCCACCCGCACCCCGAGCCTTGGCAAAGACCGCGTCAATCACCGCCTGCGTCCCCCGCGCATCCTCCAGATGCCAGGGATAGGGCGCGCCATTGCGCACGTGGTCACCAAAGGCCTCGACCTGCAGTATATAATGATCGACACCGGGAAACCGTTCCTCCGTCACTGCCGCAGCACCGGCCCGCCCGTGCGCATTGCGCTGCACTTCCAGACGCGCGGTGGCAAAGCGCGCCGGGTTGAAGGGCGCGGTCAACTTGATGATCCCTTCGGAGCCGACGAATGTCATTTCCTGACACGGATGCATCCGCATCGAATTCACCCAATGGGCAGAAAAGGAGGGAAAGCGCGCCGACACGCGGGCCAGCACATCAACCCCATTCTCGAAATCGACGTCCGCATGGGTGATCTCCACCGGCTCCTCGCCGGTCAGCCAGCGGGTGCAGCCATAGGTATAGACCCCGATGTCGGGAATGCCGCCGCCGCCCGTCTCGGGCCGGTTGCGCACGTTGCCGGGCGCGTCCGCGTTGTCATAGCCGAACAGCCCCTCGACATGGATCAGCCGACCGATGGCGCCGTCCTCATAGAGCGCGCGTGCCCGCTGCCACTGCGGATGGTGCACGATCATATAGGCTTCGGTGGCAAAACGTCCCGACGCATCGCGCGCCGCAATGAGCGCGTCGTATTCTCCCGCCGCCATCGCCATGGGCTTTTCGCACAGCACATGCTTGCCCGCCTCAAGTGCTTTCAGCGACCATTCCACATGCAAGTGATTGGGCAGCGGGATGTAGACCGCGTCGATCGCCGGATCCGCCAGCAGCGCGTCATAACCGTCATGCAGCCGCAGCGACGGGCAAAACGCCCGAAAGCCTTCTGCCTTATCCGGCGATGACGTCGCCAGCGCCACGAACTCCGCCCCGCGGGCCGCATGAATGGCAGGCGCCATGTCCTTGCGGGCAAAGGCGCTCGCGCCCAGAATGCCCCACCTGATCGGTTCCACCATGACCACCCTCCTGACGTGAACTGCAACTTTACCGGCTGCCGCACCTGGCACAAGGCGGCTCTTGCCGTATCGTCACGCTGGCCCCCGGAACATTGCCCAGCCTATGCTGACCGAAACAGGCAGGAGAACATCATGCGCTGGATCAAACGCGGCCTTATCGGACTGTCCATCGTGCTGGCGGCCGCCATCGCGGCCTTCCTGACCTTTGCGCCCGGCTATGTGGAACGCGAACGCAACGCCGTGGTGGAGCACGCCCCCTACCCGGTCTCGGATGCTGCGCAATCGCTGCATGACACGCTGGTCGTGGGGGATTGGCACGCCGACAGCCTCTTGTGGAAACGCAGCATCGAACACCGCGCCGACCGCGGCCATGTGGACGTGCCGCGCCTGATCGAAGGGGGCGTCGCGCTACAGGTCTTTTCCGCCGTCACCAAGTCGCCTGCGGGGCAGAACTACGAAGCCAACGCGCCCGACACATTCGACAACATCACACCGCTGGCCATCGGCCAGATGTGGCCGCCCCGCACGTGGGGGTCGCTGGCCGAACGCGCGATCTACCAGGCCGAGCGCCTGCACCGGGTCGCGGCCCGTGTCCCGGACCGGCTGACCGTGATCACCTCGCGGGCGGAGCTTGACGCGCATCTGGCCGCCCGTGCAAAGGGCACCAAGGTGGTCGGCGGTATCCTTGGCATCGAAGGCGCGCACGCTCTCGAAGGGGATATGGCCAATCTCGACCGGCTCGAAGAGGCGGGTCACCGCATCATCGGCCTGCACCACTTTTTCGACAATGAACTGGGCGGGTCGCTGCACGGCACCCGCGATATGGGCCTGACCGACTTCGGGCGCGCCGTCGTGGCCCAGATCGCGGCCCGCGGCATGGTGCTGGACCTTGCGCATTCCAGCCCGGCGGTGGCGCGCGACGTGATCGCGATGACGGACATGCCGCTGATCGTCAGCCATACCGGGCTGCACGGCTTCTGTCCGGTGATCCGCAATTTCGAAGACGACCTGATGCAGGCGGTTGCCGCGACGGGCGGCGTGATCGGGATGGGCTACTGGGGCAGCGTGCTCTGCCGCGACGCCACGCCCGAGGCGATCGCTGCCATGATCGTGCAGGCCATTGACACCGTCGGCGCGGATCACGTGTCACTCGGGTCGGACTTCGATGGTTCGGTGACGACGGCATTTGACACGTCCAAGCTGTCGGCCCTGACCCACGCGCTGCTGGCGGCGGGCCTGGATGAGCCGACGATTGCCAAGGTCATGGGCGGCAACATGGTGCGGGTGCTGCGGGCGCGTCTGAACTGATCACTCGACATCGCGCGCAACGCGGAAACCGATATTGGTCTGACGGCGATTGGCGGGCACGGATTGACGGGTGTGCGGCGATGTATTCTTTACCGGATCGTCGAACGACCCGCCCTTGAGCGTACCGCTTTCGCAGCCCTGCAATTGACGCGGCAGCGATAGGTTGCCCCGCCAGCAATCGGCCACCCATTCCCAGAGGTTGCCGGCCAGATCATGCACACCGTTGGCGTCCGGCCGGTAGGACCCGACAACGGCGACGCCCGGATGGTCGTCTGCGCAGGACGTGTTACGCCAGCTGAACTGCGATGTTGCGTCGCCGAAGTTCCCCAGCGCGCAGACAAACTGTGGGGATATATCGAAGGACGGCCCATCGTTGTCTTGCCCATTCAACAGGCGCACTTGCCGCTCCAGCAGCAGTTCGAACTCGGCTTCGGTGGGCAGGCGATAGTCCGGCCCATCCGTTTGCTCGTTCAGCCAGTCGATATAGCCCATCACATCGGTGCGACTGACACAGGACACAGGGTGGTCGTCGCTCAAATCGCTTCCCTGATTGAAGGCCTGCGCGGTCTTGCGCAGTTTGTCGCCCGCCTGCCAGGCAAAGCAGCTGGCCCCGTCCGAGGTTTTACCATCGACGAAGGCGATCCCGGTATCCTCCGCGTAGGCCCTGAACTGACCTATGGTCGCCTCCGTCTCCGCAATAAAGAACGGCGCGACCTTTGCCGTGATCGAAGGGATCGGATCGTCCACGGGGCGCGGACCATAGGCCATCGTGCCGCCAGGGACACGGATCAGTTCGGGGCAGCTGTCGCAGGCCCGGATGCGGGGTGCCAGCGGCGGTGGCAGCGCCGGGATCGCGGGCTGCGGTCCAGCCTGATCACGATGCTCAAGCACCACAGTGGTTTCGGGCAGGCTGTCCTCTTCCGGCGCATCCCCGTCGCCCTGCGGCTGAACCAGCGAGGCCAGCGCGCTGATGATCGCGCGCCAGGTGAGGTCATCGTCCTGTCCCGTCTCTTCCAATCCCTGATCCCGCTGGAACAGGGTCAACGCCACCTGCGTGCGCAGGTTCAGCACGCCGGTCACGTCGCCAGGGTCGTAGCCCAGGTCGATCAGCGCCTGCTGCACCTCGCCCACCCGATCCGACGTGGGAGGGACCGGCGTCTCGTCATCGGTGGGCGCGAACGCTGCCGGGATGGGAAAAAAGAACGCCCCATCCGACCCGGTCAGGTCGCGGATCTGCGGCGTGATCGAACGCTGCCAGCCAAAGCGGAGACGCAGGCGGGTCACCTCCTGACCCAGATATGATTTCAACTCGCCCACGGACACAAGGTTGTCCTTGCCCAGCGCGTTCGCGGCGTCGGCGGCCCCGCGCAGCCCAGCCAGCAGCGCGTGGGTAAAGACCGAACCGCCCAGCTGGTCGACCGCAATGGTCTGTTCGTCCGCGCGCCCCGCCGTGATCACATGGCGGGCCGGGCCGCCCAGCTGGGCGCGGGTGATGTCGGCCAGATCCGATTGCGGCGCCGATCCCACCAGCCCGGAAAAACAGCTGTCCATCAGATACAGCACCTGGCGGGCCGGGATATAGCTGTCCCAATCGGCAATGTCGTCCATCGACACCATGGTCGAAAACCGGCCCTTGCGGCTGGATTTCACGGGCAGGAAGCCGCGCGCGCCCGCATCCTGGCCCAGCGTCTCGCCATGGCCCGACCAGTAGAACAGGAACCGGTCATCGGGGCCGACCAGCTGGCGAAAATCATCCAGCATCAGCTCTTCCAGCCGGTCCTTGGTCACCTTGTCGCCGGTCAGGATATGGACATGGTCAAAGCCCGCCTCGTCCACCAGATAGTCCCGCATGCGCAGCGGGTCCTGCGCGGTGGGCAGATCGTTGAAGTCGTCAAAGTCACTGATGCCGACGATCAGCGCATAGCTTTTTTGCAGATCGCGAAACCCCGCGCGCGTCAAAAGGCGCTCGGTCACGGTGCGGTCGTCGGGCCGGATGTATGCTTCGTCAAGCCCGCCGCCTGTGTCCGCCCAAACTGTGTCCGCCCAAAGCGGCGCGGCCAGTACCAGCACACCAAGGGCCAGCCGCCACATCACTCCGTCTCGGCCGCCCGGCGCTTCTGCTCCAGCTCCAGCTCTTTGGCTGCGACCTCAAGCTGCGCCTTGCGGTAGTCCGTCCACTTGCCCAACAACCCAAAGACGGCAGCCCCAAGGGTGGTCACGGCCCCCGCCACAGCGGTGATGGCAGCCACGAGGTCACTGCTGTCGTCCGGCCCCTGCGGCACGACGCCCGGATCGGCCGCCCCGGTGCGCAGCACCTCTCCGGTATCAGAACCCAGCACGTAGACCAATAACGCCAGCCCGATGATGCCAAGCACGGCAATCACACTCCATCGCTTCAAAATCATGGCATCCCGCCCTTAGATCAACGATTTCAAACAATAACGGCAGCTTACCGTAAGTTGCACCATTCGCAAAGCGCGGTAAACGGACAGGCGAAACAACAAACGCCCCACCGAGGACGGCGGGGCGTGATCGCTGGTCTGTTCAGGTGGCTTAGGCCGGGGTCATCAACCCTTTGGCCTTGGCGATCTCGCGCATCTTCTTTTGCAACTTCTCGAACGCGCGGACCTCGATCTGGCGGATGCGCTCACGGCTCACACCGTATTCGGTCGACAGATCCTCTAGCGTAACGGGCGCATCGGCCAGACGGCGCTGGGTCAGGATGTCCTTTTCCCGGTCGTTCAGCACATCCAGCGCCTCGGCCAGCATCTCGCGGCGCACTTCCAGCTCGTCGCGAGCCTCGTAATCGCCCGCCTGGTCGGCGCTCTCGTCCTCCAGCCAGTCCTGCCACTGCATCGCCCCCTCGCCTTCGGAGCCGACCGTCGCATTCAGCGACGCATCCCCCCCGACAGACGGCGGTTCATGCTGATCACCTCGGCCTCGGTCACGCCCAGATCGGTTGCAATCTGCTTGACGTTTTCGGGGCGCAAATCGCCTTCTTCCAGCGCGCCGATCTTGGCCTTGGCCTTGCGCAGGTTGAAAAACAGTTTCTTCTGGGCGGATGTCGTGCCCAGCTTCACCAGGCTCCACGACCGCAGAATGTATTCCTGGATCGACGCGCGGATCCACCACATCGCATAGGTGGCCAGACGAAAGCCCTTTTCCGGATCAAAGCGTTTGACGGCCTGCATCAGGCCCACATTGGCCTCGGAAATGACTTCGGCCTGCGGCAGACCATAGCCGCGATAGCCCATGGCGATCTTGGCCGCGAGGCGCAGGTGGCTCGTCACCATCTTGTGCGCGGCCCCCGTGTCCTCTTTTTCGACCCAGGCCTTGGCGAGCATGTACTCCTCTTCCGGCTCGAGCAGCGGGAACTTGCGGATTTCCTGCATGTAGCGGTTCAGTCCGCCCTCAGGTGTCGGTGCGGGAAGATTTGCATAATTGGCCATAATGTCCCTCCTGTGCCCAGTCATGTTTACGGGCTTAACATCTCATATGGGACGGCATACCCCCGCATACAAGAGGCGGGCGTTGTCGCAGCTTCAATATGGCACGCGAAGCGGATGCCCGGCAGGGGCAGGCCCGTGCTTTCACGCGCATGTGCTGTTCGTTACAGCGATGTGTAAAGAATGCGTTACGTGTGCGATCCGTTCCGGCTCACGCGGCCAGAACAGCCAGCAAATCGGCGAAATCCCCCGGTAGAGGGGCCTCAAACCGTAACATCTCACTAGAAACCGGGTGCTCAAATCCCAGCACAGCGGCGTGCAGAGCCTGCCGGCCAAAGCCCGAAACCGCCTCTGCCGCCGCCTCGTTCAATGCACCGCGCGGCAGCTTGCGCTTGCCCCCATAGGTCGGATCGCCCACCAGCCCGTGACCTGCATGGGCCATATGGACCCGGATCTGGTGGGTGCGCCCCGTCTCCAGCCAGCATTCGATCTGGGCCAGAACCGGCGGCGCGCCGTAGCGCGCCACCAGCCGTGCGCGCGTCACCGCATGGCGCCCGCCCTGAAACAGAACCGCCTGCCGCTGCCGATCGGTCCTGTGGCGCGCCAGTTGCGTGGTCAGCTTCAACACATTGCCCGGCTCGAACGAGGCACCCTTCACCCCGCGCAGACGCGGATCATTGCCATCGGGCACGCCGTACACCAGCGCGCGGTAATAGCGTTCAACCGTATGTTTGGCGAACTGCGCGGCCAGCCCGTGATGAGCCGCGTCGGACTTGGCGACGACCAGTAGACCACTGGTGTCCTTGTCGATCCGGTGCACGATGCCGGGCCGTCTCATGCCGCCCACACCCGACAAATCGTCACCACAATGATGCATCAGCGCGTTCACGAGCGTCCCCGAGGGCGAGCCGGGTGCGGGATGCACGACCATGCCCGCAGGCTTGTTCACCACGATCAACTCGGCATCCTCGAAGACCACGTTCAGCGGAATATCCTCCGCTCCGATATGGCTCTCCTCCGGCGCCTCGACCGTGACCTCGATCACCGCGCCCTCGGCCACCCTGGCCTTGGGATCGGAGGCCACGGCACCATCCACGACCACGGCCCCGTCGGCCATCAGCCGCGCCAGCCGCGTGCGGGACAGGGCCGCGCCCTCTGGCACGTCGCGGGCGATGGCCTTATCAAGACGCGCAGGCGGATCGGCCGCAATGACAAAGGACAGGCGCGTGGACGACATGGATACCCCAGAGCTTCCGGCCAACCTGGCCTTTCTCAGGCGGTTGGTGACGGTGTTGACGATCATCATGATCGGAGGCGTTGTAACGGTGGTTGGCCTGCTTGTCATCCGGCTGAACGCAGACCCGGCCCCGCTGCACCTGCCCGATCAGGTCACCCTGCCCGATGGCACCACAGCGACGGCCTTCACCGTGGGATCAGACTGGTATGCGGTGGTCACCGCGGGTGACGAGATCCTGATCTTCGACCAGGTCACCGGCACCCTGCGGCAAACCATCGACGTGCAGATGGCCGCGGACTAACCGGCCATTTCAGCGGCCAGGAACACCTCCGGGCTCTCCACTTCCTCTAGCGTCTGTCCTTGCACACACCAGAACCGGTTGCCCACATGGCGCAGGAACGACCGGTCGTGGCTGACCAGCAGGCACGAGGTCTCGTGGCCAACCAACTCCGCCTCCAACGCCTCCTGCCCGTCGATATCCAGATGGTTCGTCGGTTCATCCAGCAGATAGAAGTTCGGTTGCTTCAACCGCAGCACCAACATCGCCAACCGCGCCTTCTGCCCGCCGGACAGCGCTGCAATCGCCGTGTCCTGCATCCGGTAATTCACGCCCGCCCCCGCCAGCACCGCCCGCGCGCGCTGGTCCCCGATGTCAAACGCACGGGTCACCGCCTGCATCGGCGTGTCGCTGTCAGCAAGCTGGCCGAGATGCTGATCGGAATAGGCCGGAATGACAGAGGCCGCACACCTGATCCCCGGCACATCCGCCTCCAACACGCGGGCGATCATCCCGACCAGCCGCGTCTTGCCCGTCCCATTCGACCCAAGCAGCACCACGCGATCGCCGGGCGCAATCCACTTCCGGCCGGTCCGGTACAACAACCGCCCATCCGGGGTGGTAACCTCAACATCCTCCAGAGCGATCAACGCCTTGGCATGGGTGCCACTGTTGGACAGCCGGATGTCCCCGGCATGGCGCGACACATGCGCAGGCTTCGCCGCCGCCTCCATCTTCTCGGCCCGTTCCGTCAACTGCCTGGTCTTGGTCAACAGCAGATCAGAGCCCGAATTGACGCCGACATTCTTCAGCTTCGCCGCCTGCCTGCGCAATTGCCGCGCCTTGTTCACGTCATTGGCAAAGCGCCGGGCATCAGCGGCATCCGCCTGCTCCAACGCGGCGCGGGCCGCCGAAAACGGCAGTGCGAAATAGCGTGACTGCTCGGCGCGCAGAAACAGTGTCGCATTGGTCACCGCATCCAGAAACGCCCGGTCATGGGAAATCACCAGCACCGGCAGATCACCGGGCAGCGCCGCCATCCACCCCTGCACCAGGGCAATCCGGTGCAGGTCCAGGTGGTTGGTCGGCTCATCAAGCAGCAACAGCCCCGGTTCCACCACCCATGCCGCCGCCAGCATCGCCATACGCTGCCACCCGCCACTCAGCTTGGACAACAGCCTGTGCTGAAACTCATACGGCACTGACAGATCGTTCAAAACGACATCCACCCGCCAGTTTTCATAATCTGCCTGTTCGGGCGGCAAGGCGGCCAGAACCCACTCATACATGGTGCACGCCAGCGCATCGGGCGGCAGGTTCTGCTTCACGTAGCCGATGCGCAGGCCGCGCGCGCGGGTGATCTCTCCGCCGGTTGGATCATGTTGACCCGCAATGCAGGCCAGCAGGGTCGACTTGCCACCGCCATTCTGGGCGACAAGGCCGATGCGGTTGCCTTTGGAGATGGTCAGATCAAGGTTGGAAAAAAGCGGTTCACTCAGCGTCACCGCCAATGCGTTGATGTTCAGGATAGCCATAGGGATCTCGGATCAAAAGACGTGCCGCAACGCGGCTTGGGGCAGACCGTGGATCAAAGTTACCTGTGGCCAGCCCTGCAAACGGATTTACAGGGCGTAACGGGGACCATGCTGAAGTCGGCGGATGATGCGCATGCTCAGCGTGTGCCCTCCCTTTGTGGATCGTGAACCTGTGCGCAGGCTAGGACGCGCAGCTCAAATTGCCAAGCCTCAATCACGCGCTTTGAAGGGGGTGGTACCACCGCCCCGGCTCGAACGGGGGACCTCCTGATCCACAATCAGGCGCTCTAACCAACTGAGCTACGGCGGCACTGGGGGTCAAATACCGATGCTGCAAACCGAATGCAAGACCGTCAGAAGCGATAAACCCACCTCTGTTCCACCAAATCCTGCCCGAAGGAGCGCACCGGTTTCGACGCCACCAAATCCCAGCCGTTGCGGGCATAAAGGGCACAGGCAGCCGCGTGGCTTTCATGCGTCCACAAGGACATGCCATCATAGCCCACCTCACGCGCAAACGACATGCACTGCCCCAGCAACATCTGGCCCGCGCCCCGGCCCCGCGCCTCCGGCACCAGCAGGAACAGGCGCAGCTTGGCCGTGACCGCGTCCTCGCGCACACAAAAGATGGACCCCAGGCGTGTGCCACCCGCCTCTGCGATCCACCCACGCTCACATACCGGATCATGATCCGCATTGAACGCCTCGAGGATGGACCGCACCAGCGGGCCGAAACTGTCATCAAACCCGGCTTCGCGGGCGTATAGATCGCCATGCTGCGTCACCAGCCAATCGGTGTCGGCAGCCACAAAGGGGCGCAAATGCACATCCGTCATGGCCCCACTATCCCCTTTGCTCGCTTGCCTTTCAATCGCGATCAGTCTAGCACGCAGCCTCCATATCCGCCGGAGATGACCATGGGGATCAACAAAGAAAGCGATATCGAAGCCAACCTGCAGATCGGCCCGACCGACGCGGGTATGGTGCGCATCTATATCGAGGCGAAAGGCATTGAAATCCCGATGGATTTCGACCCTGAAGAAGCCAACGAAATAGCGGATGAGATCAAGGCCGCCGCCAAAGCCGCAGGCGCGATGAAACGCTGACGCCGCGCGAAACCTGCGCTGACAACAGCGCACAGCACGCGCCCAAGACGCGCAACGCCACCCGGCGTCACCATCCCAACCCCGCGCCGGGATCGCGCAGCGCCTGCAAGCGCCGCGCCGCATGGGTGGCAAATTTCTGCACCATCACCTTGCGCCGCGCAGGCGCCAGCTTGTCCTCGGGCGCCATGCGGATGATCTCGGCATCATAGGCATCGGCAATGATCAGCCCCGTGCCCTCCGGCAACAGATCAACGGGAAATTCCCCGTCCACGGCCCAGAAAAACCGGTCGCACCACTCCAGATAGCCGTCCCACTTGTGATCCGACATGAAATCGGCACGGCTCGACTTGCACTCGATCACCCAGACCTCACCTTTCGGCCCCAGCGCCATCACATCCACGCGCAAACCGCGCGCAGGCACCAACTCCTCGACCGTGGCCCAGCCGAGCGAGGCGAGATGGCGCGACACGCCCCGCGCCAGCAACTGGCCGGGCATCAGCGCCGTCATATCGGGTGCACTCTCCATGTTTCCGAACATACGAACAAACCCTGAACAAAGGCAAGCCACGCCTGCGCCCCTTGGCCTTGGCGCGCTCTGCCCCTACCTTTGGCCGACAGCGGTGAGGAGCCGACACAATGACCGATGACACAAGGCTAAGCCAATCACAGGCCCGCGGCGTCCGCTACGCGCGCGAGCTTGAGGGGCACCTCAATTGGCTCGAAACCTTCTCCGGCACAGCCCTCGGCGTGCTGGCCACGGCCTCGGGCATCTACACCTATCTCGGCGTCTCCTCCCTGCTGGATGAAAACGGCGCCATGTCAGTCTTTGCCGCCATCGCCTATTCGGTCGCGGTCTCCGTCGGCATCTTCGTCTTCTGGTCCTACATGATGCGGCTCTTTCCTGCCGTCCGGTCGGCGCAGGCGCGCATCGGGCTGATCGTGGCGATGGGCGCGGGCTCGCTCGCCATCGTGGCGATGTCCTCCTGGCTCAACGCCGCCGCCCTTGCAGGCTCGGCGGCCGTCGAACAGCACCTCGCAAAAACGGTGCAGGACTACCAGACCAGCTTGGAACGCGCACACGAGGTCGCCCTCAACGGCCAATCCCTCGAACGCGACGTCGCCCGCGTGCGCCAGTCGTTCGAGGATCTGTCGGAACAGGAAGCCGCAGGCGCGCTGTCGGGCCTCGCCGGTCGCGGCGCCGTCTTCCGGGTCTTGCGCCAGAAAGCCGCCGAACTGTCGGGGCTGGAAGCGCAAATCAGCGCCCAAACCCCTCTGGTCGAAAGCGCCTTTGCCGAAGGCAACGCGATCCTGTCGCGCATGCGCGCCCTCACGGTTGAGCCCGGCCCGGTTGAGGCGCGCAGCGTCGAGTTTTCCGAACAGGCCGTCCGCCTCGCGGGCCTCATCACCCAATTGCGCCAGCTCTCCGTCGCCCCCCTCGTTGAACGCGCGGCCCAAGATCTGGCCGCCTCCGTCGTGTTGCCAGAACTCGACAGCAGCACCGAACAGGGGCGCACCGACCAGGCCGCCACCATCACCTCCGTGCTCGAAGTGCTGGCCCAGCGTGCCGCCACCCTCGAACGGGCCGCGCAAAACGTGCAGGCACAGG
This sequence comes from Tateyamaria omphalii, assembly GCF_001969365.1. Classification (NCBI taxonomy): domain Bacteria; kingdom Pseudomonadati; phylum Pseudomonadota; class Alphaproteobacteria; order Rhodobacterales; family Roseobacteraceae; genus Tateyamaria; species Tateyamaria omphalii. The sequence continues at coordinate 1,931,466 of NZ_CP019312.1, forward strand.
GCCAGGCCACGGACGTGACCTACACCCCCATCTCATCGGCGGATGCGGTGATCCTCTACGCCCGGAACTTCGTCCCCTCCTGGGCGGGCGCCATTGCCATCGACCTTTTGCCTGCCGTGCTCGTCTTCATCCTCGCCATTACCCAAAACGCCATCCGCGGCGGGCGCGAGGGCGCGGCGGTCGAGGACACGCTGACGCTCGCTGAACTCCGCGCCGCCATGGCCGCCCTGCGCGACGTCGAAACCACCATGACAGCGCCCGCCGATCAGGTGGACCCTCCGCAAACCCCCAAGCGCGTCGCCGAATGACGGAAACGACCGCAAAACACCGCAACCCCATCGCCCGCGTGCTCATGGGCGTCCTGGTCTTCCAGCTGGGCATCGGCGCGCTCCTGGTGCTTGGCGACATGCAGGGGCTGCGGCTGCCCAGCTTCGGTCCGGACGCCCCACGCCTCACGGAACCCGTGCGCCCCGGCGACCAGCGGCGCACCTTCCGCCCCGACCGCGACCGCCCCGTCACGCAACCCGCCCGCAATCCCGGCGAACTGCCGAACCGGCTGGTGCTGACGCAAACCGACGGCACCACCTACCGGCTCGAAGGGGGGATCAGCGCAGGCGACGCCGACCGGATCACGGACATGATCACCCAGGCCGATCCCCGGCCCGAAACGCTCATCCTGCAAAGCCCCGGCGGCTCGGTCGCCGATGCGCTGGCCCTGGGTCGCACCATCCGGTCCGAAGGGATCGCCACCCAAATGCTGCGCGGCGAGTTCTGCTACTCCGCCTGCCCCTACCTGCTGGCCGCAGGCACAACCCGCGACATCGACGCGGATGCCTCCGTCGGCGTGCACCAGCACTATTTCGGCGAAAACACATTCCTGCCCGCCGCCTTCGCGGTCGAAGACATCCAGCGCGGCCAGGCCGAGGTGATGACCTATCTGAACGAGATGGGCATCGACCCGCTGGTGATGCAGCACGCCCTCAGCACCCCGCCAGACCAGATCTATGTCCTGCTGCCAGAAGAGTTGGAGCGCTACAGATTTACAGCGCCAGACAATTAAAGTTCCGGCAAACCAGCCAGTAGATTTGAAAACAGCGTGACATATTTCCAAGCCACAGACGTCGGACCGCAAGGTGTTACAGTCTGGGACAGCGCCTGCTCGCACACACATTCTGCCAGGATTTTTCCCAAGAACCCTCAGAAGTTTCTGGCTCAAGAAATCCTACCCCACTGCCCGCAGGACGGCTTCGCCGCTGGGAGGAAATGGCCAAGGCACCACAAGCGCCGCACGATCAACCTTGCCGCGCCACCCCCGCACCCCTATGTACCGCTACGACGGGTTCTGCCCTTCTCGTGATAGGTTGCATTCCGGTGGCCTTAAGCAATTCCGAGGGAGTTGGCTCTGTCCGGGCCCTGGTCCGGTTACCTGACGCCCACCTGTATATACAGGTCCTCGGGAATGAGAGAACCAAACGGTTGTGGTGGTCCCGTCACTTTCACCCAACATCTTGCGTTTGCAATTGCGCACAGGTCCGGTTCGCGGATGCCAATTGTGCGTGCATCTGCCGCGCCTATCTGAGTGCCAACGCAAGGATGAAAGGAGACACCGATGTCCCTCAGACCCACCATCGAGACGCGCAGGGCGCAACCCACCATGGAAGGCGCAGGCGTCCACCTGCACCGCGCTTTCGGCTTTCAGGACCCCTCCGAACTTGACCCGTTCCTTCTCTTTGACGACTTCCGCAATGACGTGCCGGAACATTTCGAAAAAGGCTTCCCCTGGCACCCACATAGGGGAATAGAAACAATCACTTACGTGCTTGAAGGCACGGTCGAGCACAGCGACAGCTTGGGCAATTCCGGCACGCTGGGCGCGGGCTCCGTCCAGTGGATGACCGCAGGCTCCGGCATCCTCCATCAGGAAATGCCGCACGGCAACGCGAAGGGCCAGATGCACGGCTTTCAGCTGTGGGGCAACCTGCCCTCCGACCAGAAGATGACGACACCGCGGTATCAGGACATCACGGGCGCGGACATTCCCGAAGTCACCGACGATGACGGGACGCGCGTGCGCGTGATCACAGGCGAATTCTGGGGGCAGACAGGGCCGGTTGACGGCATCGCCGCCGATCCGCAATACCTCGACATCTCGGTGCCGTCGGGAATGAAAAAGACCTTCAAAATTGACACTTATCGTCGTGCCTTCGCGTATGTGTTCCAAGGCGCGGGCGCTTTTGCGGACGCATCCAACCCCTCGGGCGTGCTGCTGGAAAAAGAGGTCGCGGGACAGGAACTGAACATCCGCGACCTGTCAGGCGACCGCACCCTGATCCGCTTTGGCACCGGGGATGAAGTGACAGTCCAGGCCGGTCCCGACGGCATCCGCTTCTTGCTGATCTCGGGCGCGCCCATCAACGAACCGGTCGCCTGGCACGGACCCATCGTGATGAACACGCAAGAAGAGCTGATGCAGGCCATGCGCGATCTGCGCAACGGCACCTTCATCCAGCCCGCACACTGAACGGGACGGCGGGCGGGGCGCATTTGGCACAGCCAAACAGCGTCCGGCCCGCCGTCACGCCAGCACGGATTTCCGCACCATATCCCAATATTGATCCTGTACGTCCCCCAGGCTCAAACGGCCACCGGCCCGGAACCAGGTGGTCACCCCGGTCAGCATCGCAATGACCGCCAGCGTCGCGATCTTCGGATCAGGCACATCGAACGCGCCCACCTCTGCGCCATCGCGCAAAATACGTTCCAAAACAGCCTCATAACGGCCGCGCAGGTCCTCGATCTCGGCAAAATTAGCGGGGTCCAGATTACGCAATTCCATATAGGCAATGAACACTGCGTCAGGCCGCGCATGGTGAAAGCCGATGTGAAAGCGGACAAAGGCTTCAAGCTGCACCAGCGGTGCGTCAGAGGGATCCACCGGCACTGCCGCCAGCAACTCAACCATGTGGTCGCGCATCAACTCGACCAGCAGGCTCTGCTTGTCCGGAATGTAGTTATACAGCGCCCCAGCCTGCACGCCGACCTCACCCGCGATCTGGCGCATCGACACCGCGGCGTACCCCTGCCGCGCAAACAGCCGCAGCGCCGCGTCGCGGATACGCGGGCCAGTGATGTCGGAATGCGAACCAGTTGTGCGCGCCATGGGCAGGATTTAACTGAACGGCCGTTCAAACCCAAGCGATGCTTGCGCCATTCGGGGCCATGGTGCATCACAAGGGCAACACATGATTGACGGAACGCTTCGACAATGCGCGCACATGCCGCTTTTTTCTGCCTGACGCTTGCGGCCTGCACTCAGTTCCCGGACCTGGACGACGCGGTGTCGCCTGATGTCGCCGCCTCCGACTTCCCCGCCCTCGTCCCGCTCGAGCCGCTGCTTGCGGGCGCGCAGCCGATTGTCGGCGACCCGGTTGCAACCACCGAAGACCTCGAAGCACGCATCGCCGCCCTCAGGGCGCGCGCAAGCGCGTTGCAGCGGCGGCCTGTCGTCGATCCGGCCACCCGTGCCCGGATGCAGGACCGCCTCGGCTAACGGCAATTGCACCCTGCCCCTGAACCCGCTACATCGCCCGCGACGCCCCATCGCTCAAAGGATCCCGACATGAACGCACCGCTTCGGCTTGGCATCGCAGGGTTGGGCACCGTGGGGATCGGCGTGGTCAAGATCGTGCGCCAGCACGCCGCCCTGCTGGAGGCGCGCACCGGCCGCAAGATCGAGATCAGCGCCGTCAGCGCGCGGTCTCGCGACAAGGACCGCGGCGTGCCCCTGAATGGCTACGTATGGGAAGACGACCCCGTGGCCGTCGCCACCCGCGACGACGTGGACATCTATGTCGAGCTGATCGGCGGCACCGATGGCCCGGCCAAAGCCTCGGTCGAGGCGGCGATAGCAGCGGGCAAGGACGTGGTCACCGCCAACAAGGCGATGCTGGCCATCCACGGCCAGGCGCTGGCCGAAGCCGCCGAAGCCAAGGGCGTCAGCCTGCGCTACGAGGCGGCGGTGGCCGGGGGCATCCCCGTCATCAAATCCCTGACCGAAGGCCTCGCCGGGAACGAGATCACGCGCATCGTCGGCGTCATGAACGGGTCCTGCAACTACATCCTGACACGGATGGAAAGCGCCGGGCTGAGCTACGCAGAGGTCTTTGCCGAAGCCGACGGGCTGGGCTATCTGGAGGCCGACCCGCAACTCGATGTGGGCGGCATCGACGCAGCCCACAAGCTGGCGATCCTGTCCTCCATCGCGTTCGGAACGCGCGTCGACTTTGACGGGATCGAGCTTGAGGGCATCGAGCGGGTCAGCATCGACGACATCCACCACGCGGCCGACATGGGCTACAAGATCAAGCTGCTGGGCGTCGCCCAGAAGACCGGGCGCGGGCTGGAACAGCGCATGATGCCCTGCCTTGTGCCAGACACCTCGCCCTTCGGCCAGCTTCAGGGCGGCACCAATATGGTGGCCGTCGAAGGGCACGCGGTGGAACAGGTGGTGCTGCGCGGCCCCGGCGCGGGCGAAGGGCCCACCGCCTCTGCCGTGATGGGCGACGTGTGCGACATCGCCCGTGGCCTGCGTCTGCCGGTCTTTGGCCAACCTGCCGACACACTGACAGACGCGCCGCGCGCCGCATCCATCCTGCCGGCACCGTACTACCTGCGCATGGCGCTGGTCGACAAACCCGGCGCGCTGGCCAAGATCGCGACCGTGCTGGGCGATGCGGGCGTCAGCATCGACCGGATGCGCCAATACGGGCACAGCGACACCACTGCGCCCGTTCTGATTGTCACCCACACCTGCACACGATCTGCCGTGAACGAAGCGCTGGAGGCCATGCAAGACACCGGCGTGCTTGCCTCCGATCCTGTCGTGCTTCGGATCGAAGCCGTCTGATTTTCATACTTCGCCAAAGGACTTTTCATCATGACCGATACCGCACAATTCCAGGACCGCATGCTGTCGCTGGGCCTCGCCCGCGTCTCCGAAGCGGCGGCCCTCGCCTCTGCCCGCCTTGTGGGGCACGGCGATGAGAAGGCGGCGGACCAAGCCGCCGTGAACGCCATGCGCCAACAGCTGAACATGCTGGACATCGCTGGCGTCGTCGTGATCGGTGAGGGCGAGCGGGACGAGGCGCCCATGCTCTATATCGGCGAAGAGGTCGGGACCGGATCGGGCCCCGGCGTGGACATCGCGCTGGACCCGCTCGAAGGGACCACGCTCACAGCCAAGGACATGCCCAACGCCCTGACCGTGATCGCCATGGGCCCGCGCGGCAGCATGCTGCACGCGCCCGACGTCTACATGGACAAGCTGGCCATCGGCCCGGGCTATGCGCCCGACACCGTCACGCTGGACATGTCGCCCGCCGAACGGGTCGAGGCACTGGCCAAGGCCAAGGGCTGCGACGCCGCTGACATCACCGTCTGCATCCTGGAACGGCCCCGGCACGAGGCGGTGATCAAGGCCGTGCGCGACACCGGCGCCTCCATCCGCCTGATCACCGATGGTGACGTGGCGGGCGTGATGCACTGCGCCGACCCGACCACCGGCATCGACATGTACATGGGCGAAGGCGGCGCACCCGAGGGCGTGCTGGCGGCTGCGGCACTCAAATGCATGGGTGGTCAGATCTATGGCCGACTGCTGTTCCGCAATGACGACGAAAAGAGCCGCGCGGCCAAGGCCGGGATCACTGACCTTGACCGCATCTATACACGCGACGAAATGGTGACGCAGGACGTGATCTTTGCCGCCACCGGCGTGACCAGCGGCTCGCTTCTGCACGCCGTGCAACGCGAGCCCGGCTGGCTGACCTGCGAAACACTGCTCATGCGGTCCAAGACCGGCTCGGTCCGCCGCATCAACTACCGCACGCCGACCCACACGGTCTGAGCGCGGGGCGGGCGACACGCCCGCCTTACGATTGCCCTTGCGCGTGCCGGGGACAGGCCTGCACCATACCGGCGCGGCGCAAGGGGGGAGAGAGTGGCGCAATGGCATTCCTGGGGGTCGAACAGTCCTTGACCGGTCGCGCCTGGATCGGCCCCGACCTGCCCGTGGAACGGGCAGCGGAGACCCTTGCACAGCACACCCAACTGCCTCGCCCGATCTGCCAGATCCTGGCCCGGATGGGCGTGCCGCCGGAGGGCGCCGATGCCTATCTGACGCCGACCTTGCGCGACCTCATGCCGGACCCGCGGTCCATGCGCGATATGGAACGCGCAGCCGAGCGCATCCTGACCGCCGTCCGCCATCGGCAGCGCGTGGCTGTCTTTGCCGATTACGACGTGGACGGGGGCAGTTCGGCAGCCCTGCTCATGACCTGGTTTCGGGAACTGGGCGCCGCGGCGCCCACGCTCTACGTGCCAGACCGCATCGATGAGGGGTATGGGCCCAATGATGCCGCCATGGCGCACCTGGCCGCCGCACACGACCTGATCGTCTGCGTCGATTGCGGGACCCTGTCCCATGGCCCGATCGCGGCAGCACAGGGCGCAGACGTGATCGTGCTGGACCACCACCTGGGCGGCGAGACGCTGCCAGACGCCTTTGCCATCGTGAACCCCAACCGACAGGACGAAGACGGCGCGCTCGCGCACCTGTGCGCCGCAGCGGTCGTGTTTCTGGCCCTGGTCGAGGCGGGCCGCCAGCTGCGCGCAGCGGGGCAAAACGGACCGGACCTGATGGCGATGCTCGACCTGGTCGGCCTTGCCACCGTGGCTGATGTCGCACCGCTGGTCGGCGTGAACCGCGCCTTTGTCCGGCAAGGGCTCAAGGTCATGGCGCGGAGGGACCGGACCGGGCTGGTTGCGCTCGCGGATATTGCCGGGCTCGACACGGCGCCCACGCCTTACCACCTGGGCTACCTGTTGGGGCCACGGATCAACGCAGGCGGTCGGATCGGCCAGGCCGACCTGGGCGCGCGGCTTCTGGGCACGACCGACCCGCACGAGGCCGCAGCATTGGCCGAACGGCTGAACACATTGAACGCCGAACGGCGCGATATCGAGGCCAAGGTCCGCGCAGAAGCCCTTGCGCAATGCGAGGCGCGCGGTACAGATGGCGCCTTGGCTTGGGCAGCAGGACCCGGCTGGCACCCCGGCGTCGTGGGCATCGTCGCCGCACGCGTGAAGGAGGCGACCAACAGACCGGCCATCGTCATCGGTGTCGAGGACGGGATCGGCAAGGGATCGGGCAGATCCGTCTCTGGCATCGACTTGGGCGCACCCATCCAGAGGCTGGCCGCCGAGGGGCTACTGATCAAGGGCGGCGGACACAAGATGGCCGCGGGCCTGACCGTGGAGGAGGGCAAGATCAACACCGCCATGTCCCGCCTGTCGGAACTGCTTGCAAAACAGGGGGCAGACGCACTTGGCCCCGCCGATTTGAGGCTGGACGGTGCATTGATGCCCGGCGCGGCAACGGTTGAGTTGCTGGACCAGATTGAAGCCGCAGGCCCCTTTGGCTCTGGCGCCCCGGCACCGCGTTACGCCTTTCCAGCCATGCGGATATTGAACGCACGGCGTGTCGGTGAAACACACCTCAAGGTGACCTTTGGTGAGGCGGGTGGAGCAAGGCTGGACGCCATCGCATTTGGCGCATTCGACACGGCGCTTGGCCCGGAATTGATGGATCACGGCGGCGCGTCTTTTCACCTGGCAGGGCGCGTCGAAATCAACACCTTCCGCGGGCGCCAGTCGGTCCAGCTTCGGCTTGAAGATGCAGCGCGCGCCTGACCTTCGCGCCATGTCGGTTTTCCGCAGATTTATCCCGGCTTCAGCCTTTTTTCCGCTTGCGCCCTTCCGCCGAATTGCCTATCTGAGCGCTCACACCAGCGATGGCCCGTTCGTCTATCGGTTAGGACGCCAGGTTTTCAACCTGGAAAGAGGGGTTCGATTCCCCTACGGGCTGCCATCCATCCCCAATAGCGCCAATTTGCCCCAACTGCGTTTGGGCCGCATTATGTCTGTCAAAACAGTCTTTGCGTCGGCGTACGAGCTTCGGCCAATCCCTACTTTGAAGGTCCGGTGGGATCGCAGCGCGCGCGCAGGCCGTTGTCGTGGGCGACGCGAAGCAGACGGCTTCTCTGCCTGCTTTCACACGTCAGGGCGATCCCCCATCAGGCCTCACGCTCCACATCGCGTCCCATCGGCGGCACGAGGTTTTGGGTTCTGCCGCGCAGAGCGGGCGTGTAACTGGTCTGTTGACCACGCCCACCGTTTTTCGAGGCATAAAGCGCCACGTCGGCGTCATCCATGACCTCAGCCACAGTCTGCTCGGACACGGGATCATAAATGGCCGATCCAATGCTGGCCGAGATTTTGCACACCTCGCCCTGAAACGGAATGGGCCGTGACAGCCTCTCGATGATCCTGCGGCCAATCCCCTCCATCGCTTCGCCGCTCTTGGCATGCGGCAGGATGATCACGAACTCGTCTCCCCCCACACGCGCAACCGTATCGCTGTCGCGGGTTTCTTCGACCATCACGCGGGCCACCGTCTGCAACACGTGATCACCGGCGGCATGACCCAGCGTGTCATTCACTGCCTTGAACCAATCAAGGTCAATCTGCATCAGGCCAAACCGCGTGCCCCAATCCACATGGCGCGCCACAACATGATCCATGGCCCGCCGGTTTTTGAGCCCCGTCAACGTGTCGGTGAACGCCTGTTCTTCGGCTGCAATCATCGCCCCTTGCAGGCGCAGGTTCAGCTTGCGCGAGGCTTCCATCGCAGCCGATTTCGCCTCCACCAGATAGAGCATCTCGATGGTCAGGTCCGTCGCGGCGAAATCGGCACTGGTCAGCGCATAGTCCGACACCGCATCCACCACCGAAATGCCAAATGACAGGTTCACGATGCTTTGCCCCTCGCTCAGGCCGGGCACCAGCAACCCCTTGACCTCGGTCTTGGGGGCGTCGCGCAATTGCAGGTGCAACTTGGTGCCCGCGGCGGCCCGCAGCGCGTCCATCGTGGTGATCGCGCGCGGGCGCTTGAGGTCGAAAATCTCAAGAAAGCGGCGGCCCACCATTTTCGCGTCCGGCCGCAGTTTTTGCAGCGTGGCTCCCACATGCACGACATGTCCGGTGGGCCCGAGGATCACGTGCATCGGACACAGAACATCCAATGCCTGCATGAGTGCATCCTGTTGCTTCATGACGCCCGCGCCCCCAGGTCAAAGGCGCGGCCGGCGGCAAACTCGGTTTCAACGAGCGTCACCGAAATCGTCTCGATCCCGTTTCCACTGCCCGTGTGCTCAAGCAAGGCGAGCGCGCCATAGTCATCCGCCATCGTGCGCAGAATGCCCATCATCACATGCCCGTATCCATCTATCGGGCTTTCACAGATCAGGCTGAAATGCGTCGGCGAGTGATCCCTCAACTCGATCCGCGGAAGGTTCAAATCGGACACGGCGAGCCGCGCGCGGTCCGGCAGATCATCGAGCGAGTGCAGGAATTCAACAAATGTCACACCGCCAAAACGCAACAGGCGCCGCAGCGCTTCGACATTCGGGTGGGAAACCAGATATGTCCCCATGTCCTCCATCACGTCACTACGCGGACGGTTCAAGATGTTGCTGATCGCGTCCAGCAGTTTCGGTGTGATGTCATCGTCATAGATCAACATCGCTTCGAACTCGACAAAGTCCATATCCGCAAAGCGGGTCGCTTCGACCCATTTGTCGGCCCCGTAACTGTCCGTCACGAAACACTGAATTGCCCGATTGATCAGCCCATGCATGGCGCGACATTCCCGTTTCCTCGGAATGCATCCTGCCCGCACATCTCTGAATAATCCAATAACAGTTGCAATTTGACCTATTATTGGACCCGTGCGGCTCAGAAATCGGTCGGCGCGCCGCCCTCGGATTTTCGCCGCGCCACGAAGTCCGCCAGCTCCTCGCGGATGGCGACGTCCATCGGCGGCGCCTCGAAGCTGTTGATGATGTCCTTGAACATCCTGTGCGCTCGTTCCGGGGTCCAGATGGCGCCCGCGGCCTCCCACCCTTCGTAGTTTTTCCAGTCGCTCAGGAAGGGCTGGTAAAAGGCCGTCGAATAGCGGTCCTGCGTGTGCTGAATGCCAAAGAAATGGCCGTCATTGCCCACCGACTTGATCGCGTCGAGGGCAATATCCTCGCCACTGGTCGCCGTCAGCGACGGATCCATATACCGCTGAATTTGCTGCAATATCTCGCAATCCATCACGAATTTTTCGGGGCTGGCGATCAGCCCGCCCTCAAGCCAGCCGGCGGCGTGATAGACCATGTTGCTGCCCGATTGCACCGCCGCCCACAGGCTGTTCGACGTCTCCCACATCGCCTGGCCATCCGGCACGTTGGCGGCGCACACACCAGAGGACCGCATCGGCAAGCCATAGAACCGCGCCAGCTGGCCCGTCATCTGCGTGGCGCGCATGTATTCCGGCGTGCCAAAGGCGGGTGCGCCCGACTTCATGTCGACGTTCGAGGTAAACGTGCCGATGGCACAGGGCGCACCGGGGGCCACGTATTGGAACAGGGCAATGGCGCAGAGCGCCTCGGCAATGGATTGGGCGACAGCGCCAGCCATCGTCACCGGCGCCATCGCGCCCGCAAGGGTAAAGGGCGTGACCACCACAGCCTGCCCGCGCCGGACCAGACGCAGGCAGCCGTCGATCATCGGCTGATCGTGCTTCAGCGGCGAGGTGGAGTTGATGTTGGTGTACATCCGCGGCGTTGCTTCGAATTCCTCATGGGTCAGACCACTGGCGATGCGGACCATCTCCATCACGTCCTCGACACGCTCCTTGCCCAGCGAATAGGCGTGCATGACCTTGTCGGTCAGCGTCAGCTTGTCGAACAGCACGTCCAGATGGCGGACACTGGCGTGAAGATCGACCGGTTCGACAGGATACCCGCCCGCAAAGTGGATGCAGTTGAAATACTGGGTCAGCTTCAACAGGTTCGCGCATTTCTCACGCGTGCCGGGCACCTTGGTCCCGATCTCCATATCCCAGTAATTCGGGGGCGAAGACACGTTGCCGAACAGAATATGCCCGCCGCCCACGGTCAGGGCGCGGTTGGGGTTGCGCGGGGTCAGCGTGAACTGCGAAGGGGCCTTGCCCACCATCTCCATGACAAAATCGCGTCCCATGCGGACGATGTCACCGTCGATCTGGCACCCGGCCTCGCGCAGGATCTCGAGGGCCTCTTCGTTAAGGAACTGGACACCGATCTCTTCGAGGATGCGCATCGCACCGTCATGGATCGCCGCGACACCTTCGGGTGACAACGGCTCGATCGGGGCATCGGTGATGACGGGCGGGTTCCACGGCATCTGCTCGATGACGGCCGCACCCCGCCGGGCCGCGGCCCCTGCCCGTCCGCCGCCGCGTGCTTTGCGCCGTGTCGCGATCTCTGCCATGGTGCTGTCCCCCGGTCTCTGTGCGACCCCAAGACACCGCAGGTGCCGCCCCCGCACCGTCCCATTTGCGACGATCCGTGTCGTTTTTTCCGAGAGGACGGGCGATTGTGACCGGTCAGAGGGCGGCGATGCCATCCAGCCAGCCGGGCAACCCGCCGATGTCGGGCAGGACAGCATCCGCCAACGGGGCCAAAACCTCGCGCGGGGCAAGGCCGGTCAAAACGGCAATGCTGCGCATCCCGGCGGCGCGGCCCGCCAGCAGGTCGTGGGTACTGTCACCGACCATCACGACCGCGTCGGGGCCCAGCCCGGTCTGTTCGCAAAACGCGACAAGCTGGCCGGGCCTCGGTTTGCCGCCATAGCCACTGTCGCTTCCGGCGATGAAATCAAAATACCGCTCGACCTGCGCCTCTTCCAGATGCGCCCGCGCGGGCGCCTCCGCATCGTTGGTCGCAACACCCAGGGCCAGGCCACGCGCCCGCAACCCCGTCAGCAACGGGGCAAGCGGCACGGCCTCGGCCTGCGGGGCGCGCGCGGCCTCCTGATTCAATAGCGTCACCAGCGCGTCCCGCGACAGGTCCGGGAAATGGGGCGCAAGGTCCGTCGCAATCTCGGACGGGGTACCGGCGATCACGACAGAATCGCGCGCAAAACGGGCGCGCAACAGGTCGAAACCAATGGCAGCACCCGCACGTTCGGCACGCGCCTCATCGCCTTGGGCCGCGCGGCGCAGAAAGGCGGCGGCCCACGCCTCCCACGTGGTGGAAAAGTCAAACAGCGTGCCGTCCTTGTCAAAGATCACGCCGCGCACCGGCGCGGGTGGCGCAGTCACGTCCAATGCACGTCCCCTCCGCCCGGCAGGGCCATGCGCGCGCGCATCGGTGCGTCATAGGGCAGACTGTGCGCATCACAGAATGCAGTCACCCAGGCATCATCCATCATGATGAAGTCCAAAAGCGCACCCAGAAAGCCGGAATCGCTCACACCGGCGCGCATATCAGCCTCGCTGGCACCGGTCGCACCCAGAAAGACCGGCAACAACTCCTGGTTGCCCGCCATCCAGGCGATGGCCTGCAAACCCACGACTTCGGCGGATTCTTGCGAATGGGACATCACGTTTGCGCCTTTGCAATCTGATGGAAACGCTTTGTTAACTTAATCAATCAACAACCTAACCTACGGCTTTTGTAATGAATTGGAAACGCATCATGCACGGCAAGGTCCTTCTTATCGACCCGATTGCGACGAACCGCATCGTGCTGCGTGTCAAACTCGCCGCCTGCCACTACAACATGGCCCAGGCCGCATCGGTGGCCGAGGCAATGCAGGTGATGGGGCTTGAGACGCCGGACCTGATCCTGTGCGCGACAGACCTGCCAGATGGCGACCCGCTGCGGCTCTTGCGGCGGATGCGCAAGGCCGGGTTTTCCAACAAGGTGCCGGTCATCGCGCTCAGCGGATCGGACGACGATTCAGAGCGGTTGCGCCTTCTGGCGGGCGGTGTCGACGACGTCATGCAAAAACCAATCAACGATGCGCTGTTGCTGGCGCGCACACGCTCGATCATCCGGGCCTATGCCACCGCAAGTGAATGGACATTGCGCGAAGGGACATCGCGGGCCTTGGGCTTTGCCGAGGCGGCAACGGCCTTTGCGCCCGAACAGTCCGTGCGCATCATCGCGCGCGACATGGAACAGGCCGAGCCCTGGGCCGAGGCGCTGCGCACCCGGATGAGCGCGAGGATCACCTTTGCCCGCCCCGCCACCGCCGTCGCCGACCTGGAACCCGGCCAAGCGCCGGATGCGATGCTCCTGGTGGTCGGACCGAATGAGGAACCGCAGATGCTGCAACTGCTGGCCACCGTGCGCAGCCAGGCCAGCACGCGGCATTGCGCAATCCTCGCTGTCCTGGGATCCGAACACATGGCGCTTGGCGCCCAGATGCTGGACATGGGGGCCAATGACCTCATGCGCAACACGCGCACCGCAGATGAAATGGCGTTGCGGCTCGAGGCGCTGTTGAACCGCAAGCGGGTGACGGACGCGCTGCGCGACACTGTCAGATCCGGGATCGAGGCGGCGGTGATCGACCCGCTGACCGGACTGCACAACCGCCGCTATGCCATGCCGCACCTTGCCCGCATTGCCGACCGGGCGGCGCGCACGGGCAAGCCCTATGCGGTCATGGTGGCCGATATGGACCACTTCAAACGGATCAACGATACGCTGGGCCACGCCGCGGGCGACGCGGTGCTCGTCGAAACGGCGCGGCGGCTGCGGGAAAACCTGCGGGCGGTCGACCTGATTGCCCGGATCGGGGGCGAAGAGTTCCTGATTGTCCTGCCCGGCGCGGGCCTTTCGAATGCGCGCAAGGCGGCAAAGCGTCTGTGCGCCATGATCGAAGCCACGCCGTTTGACGTGCCGGATCAGGTCACGCAGGTGAAGGCGACGATGTCCATCGGGATGACGGTTGTCGATCCGACCCGCGGCACCAAGACGGCAGTGCACCACACGCCCGAAGCGCTGCTGGATCGCGCGGACAAGGCGCTTTACGGGGCCAAGGCCGAGGGGCGCAACCGGGTGACGCTGGACCGGTCCGCCGCCTGAACCCGGCTCAGTCTTTTCTGTCCGGCTTGCCCCGCCCCCCGCGGGCGGCCACGTCCGACACGCGCTGCGCATAGGCGCGGCGCTCTTCGACCGGCATCTCGGCCACGATGTCCAGCCATGCGCCCTGGGCCACAGCCTGAACATCGGCAACACCGCGCGACTGGCGCTGCAGGATCGCCTCGACGGCGGCGCGGTCAAACGGATCGGCCTCCAGCACCGCAACCATGTCACGATAGGCCGCGCGCCGCGCGCCGCGCCCAGGCAGGTCCGGATCATTGCGCACGGTGCCAAAGACGACGCGCCGCTGCTCGGACGGCAACGCGATGACATAGGGCGTCGCATAGCCCATGCCCGGCCCCTTGCCGCCCAGCGGGCCGCCGCGTGTGACCAGACCACCAACCAGCCCGACCACCGCAAGGTTGAACGCCAGCGACGCCCCAAGCAGGATCTTCACCCACACGGGCACGCGCCGCGCGATCTCTGTGTCAGCCATGCTCAGCCCTCCTCCAGCGCCCAGCCAAAGGCATCAATGCCAAGCTCCGCGTCGTAATATTCGCCATATCCCAATGTCCAGACCGCATCGACGCCCGTGGACTCCAGAGCGCCAAAACCGATGACAAATCCGGTCACCGTTGCGGCCACAAGCCCGCCAACAGCGCCCCAGCCGCCGATGCCCTGCACCACCTGTCGCCACCAGGGGGACGCTGCGCGCACGCCGCCCGGTGCAGGCAAATGGGCCTGCGCATCCGCCATGACCCGCGCCATCAGATCACCCGACGGATCGGGCACCGGCGCTGCGGCCAGATCATCAAGCATCCGCGCGACGATCTTGTCCGGATCGGGCTCTTGGGATCGCTGGGTCATGTCCTTCATCCTTCATATCCAAGGGCGGCGACCCGCCCTTTCAACGCCTGCGCCAAGGCACGCTTGGCGCGCGCCGTCAGGCTTTCCACCGCCTCGACACTCACGTCCAGCGCGGCAGCAATCTCCGGGTTCGACGCGCCCTCAAAATGGCGCAGGGTCAGGGCGATACGCTGGCGCTCGGGCAAATCGGCGATGGCACCGCGCAGAGCGGCATGGCGCGCCGCCTCCTGCAGCTGCGCTTCGGCCCCGGGCCTCGGATCCTGCGGCTCGGCCACATCCTCAAGGGGGACACCCGCACGCGGGCGCTTGCGCAAGCGGTCGGTGCACAGATTGGACACCACGCGGTAAAGCCATGTCGACACAAGCGCTTCCCCCTCTCGCCACTCCGGCGCAATGCGCCACAGGCGCAACATCGCCTCCTGCACCACGTCCTCCGCCTCTGCCGCGTCGCCCAACATGCGGAACGCCTGCGCTTGGACCCGCGGCACAAGGCGCAGCGTCAACGCCCGCGCCGCCGCCGCATCACCATGCGCATAACGGGCAAGCAATGCTGCGTCATCCACATCTGCGCGGGCATCAAGCGGCATGGTCATCGTCTCGGCAACCTGCATGGTCCCGCCCCCGCAAACAAGGGGCGGAACCCTTTGGCCCTAGTTATCGCGCTGCTTTGAACCGCGATTGCGGCCTTCGGCGCGGGCCTGCTCGAACTCTTCGGCCGAAATCCCACCACTGTTGTCGGCATCAAGCCGGTCGAACATCCGTGCAGGATTGCGGCGCGGGCTCTGCATCTCTGCCATCGACAGCCTGCCGTCCTCGTCGGCATCCATCCGCTCCATCAAGCGCTCCGAACGGTCCTGCGCGCGCGCTTCGACCCGCGCCTGCAATTCGGCAAGCGACAGGAACCCGTCCCCGTCGGTATCGGCATCGGTAAAGCGGGCCTGCCCGGCGGCCTGCATCTCCTGCAGGGTCACCTCTCCGTTTCCATCCGCATCAAGCGTGGAAAAATCGGGACCACGATCACGGGCCATGGCCGAAAGCGTGGTGACGCCAATGGCTGCGGCGGCGATGGCGGCAATAAATGTGCTGCGTTTCATAGGTGTTTCTCCGTTTTTTTGCCTCTGAGCGGTCGGGGTGTTCCGCCGCTCTGTGCCTTTTCAAACGGGGGGGCTGATGGTTTCCGTCGCAAAAAATATCCGCCGGCCTGCACCGCGCCGGACGGAACGCGACATCGGGACGCAAGGACAGATTGCGGCATTCCGCTTTGTGCGCACGCAGGCCATGTTGCACCCACGCCTCAGAAAGGTTCCTCCCTATGCAATCCGAGCAGACACGTCTTACCGACACGCCAGACCGCTCCATGCGTCCTGCCTTGCTGCGCGGGTGGCGCCGCAAGTGCCCGCGCTGCGGCAACGGCCACCTGCTCAAAGGGTATCTGAAGCTTGCCGACACCTGCCCGGTCTGCAAACTGGACTACACCCACGCGCGCGCCGATGACGGCCCTGCCTATCTGACGATCCTGATCGTGGGCCACCTGATGGCGCCGCTCCTGCACTTCGTGTTCGTGACCTGGCGTCCCGAACCGCTTGTGCTGTTCACCATTTTTGCGGTTGGCTGCGTCGGCCTGTCGCTTTACCTTTTGCCCCGGTTCAAGGGGGCCATTGTCGGTTTTCAGTGGGCGCGCGGCATGGGCGGCTTCGGCAGCGGCGGATAAACCCGACGCCCCGGACGGCAAGCGGCCACAAGGGGTAACATGACGGACATCGACAAGACACAAGTCAGAAACGCGGCCACCGTGATCGTGCTGCGGGACCGGTTCACATCCCCGCGCATCCTGATGGGCCAGCGCGGGGCCAAGGCCGCGTTCATGCCCAACAAGTTCGTGTTTCCCGGTGGCGCGGTTGATGCGGGCGACCACACGGTGCCCCTCGCGTCACCGCTGACATCCCCGAACGATGTGCGCCTGGCCGAAGATGGCGGCGCGCAGCTGGTTCCGGCCCTCGCCGCCGCCGCCATTCGCGAATTGTTCGAGGAAACCGGCCAGATCCTCGGCCAATCCAGCACATGGCACGACGCTCCGCCCGACTGGTCGCACTTCGCCGCGACCGGCCACCGCCCGCACGCGGCGCCCCTGCAATTCGTGTTCCGCGCCCTCACGCCGCCGGGCCGCCCCCGGCGCTTCGACGCGCGCTTTTTCCTGATCGACGCCGATGATCTGGCCTCAGAGCCGGATGATTTCAGCCGCGCCTCGGACGAGCTGTCGCATCTGCAATGGGTCTCGCTCGAAGACGTGCGCGGCATCGACATGCCCTTCATCACCGAGGTGGTGCTGGCAGAGATTGCAGCCCGCGTGACGGACCGCACCCCGCCAGACAGCGTGCCGTATTTCAAGAACAATGATGAGGAAAGCCTGTTCCTGCGCCTGCGCGGTCACCCTCTGCAGGACTAGATCACCGCAACCAGCAACAGGATCGACGCCAAAAGCACGGCCATCCCCATCCACTCGCGCGCACTGATCGCCTCGCGAAAGATCAGCACGCTCGCCAGCGCACTCATCACCAGTTCCACCTGCCCGACCGCGTTGACATAGGCCGCGTTTTGCAAGGTGAACGCCGTGAACCAGCAGAACGACCCGGCCATCGACATCAGCCCGACCCAGACCGCCACCCGGCGTGCGGACCAGACGGCGGCCACCTGCCCCGGCTCGCGCCAGCGCAGCCACGCCATCATCGCGACCGTCTGCATCGCCGTGACGGCGGCCAGCGTCAGCCCGGCCCGTGCAAACGGATCGGCCAGATCCAGGCTCAGCGAAGCGCCCCGATAGCACACGCCCGACACGGCAAAGAAGAGCCCCGCCGTCAGCCCAAGCCCCGTGGACCGGTTCGCCAACTCGCGCCACCCCCAGCGCACCATCCCGGGCGGCGCGGACAAGAGCAGCACGCCCACCAGCCCCAGACCGATGGCCGCGAACCCGGCCCAACTGACCGCATCACCCAGCAGGACCCAGCCCACCAGCACTGCCTGCATCACTTCGGTCTTCTTGAAGGTGATCCCGACCGCGAAGTTGCGCGCCTGAAACAGACGCACGGTCGCCACGGTGGCCAGGATCTGCGCCACGCCGCCCAACGCCCCGAACAGCCAAAAGCGCGGACCAAACTCCGGCCAGGCCTGCGCCGTCGCCCCCATGTAGATCACGATCAGCACCGCCACGAGGGGCGAAGAATAAAGAAACCGCGCCAGCGTCGCCCCCGCCGCACTCAGCGTGCCCAGCGCCAGCTGTCGCTGCAACATGAACCGCAGCGTCTGAAACAGCGCCGCCGCAACGGTGATGGGTATCCAGAGGGTCATGGCCCTCTATGGCGGCTTACCGATCAGAGGACCAGAGCGGATGCGGCACCGGATCCTTGGCCCTCAGAAAGTGGCGCGCAAACACCTCTGCATAGGACCCATAGCGATAGCCCTCGTTGGACTTCAGGTAACGGTCCCGATGCGCCCGGTAAAGCGCAGGCAACCGGTACCACGGCACCCGCGGATGCATGTGATGCACCACGTGAAAATTGTTGTTCAGAAACAGAAACGCCAGCAGCCCCCGGTCCTCGATGATGACCGTCCGCCCGCGTGCCCGCTCATGCGCCTGATGCTCCAGAAAGGTACGGATCTTCAGCACCGACAGCGCCGCATAGCAGGCCGTCAGATAGGCCCAAAGCGGCATCGCGCTCAAGCTCACCACCCCCAACACCGCAACCACGCCAGGCACATGCAGCACCCACCCGCGCAGCACCTGCCCGTCGCCCGCCCGGATCGCGCGCCAGTCGGCCGCCATGAACCCGACCTGCGCCACAAGCGGCCCCACCAGCATCCGCCCGGCCAGCGTGTTGTTCACCCGCAGCACCGCACGCATGACCCAAGGCATCCGCCGCCACACGGCCGGATCTATATAGTTCGTCTCTGGATCGTCATAGGGATCGGTTAGGTTCGCGTCCTGATGATGCGCCAGATGCGTGTCGCGAAAGCGCAAATACGGAATGAACAGCCCCGGATTGACCACCACCAGCGCCTCGCTCGCCGCGCGCGATGGAAAGGGATGCCCATGCAGCACCTCGTGGCTCAGCGACGCATGCAGGACCAGGGCAAAGACCAGCACCGCCCACGCCACCGGCCCGGTGCCCCAGACCAGCGCCCCGGCCCACAGCCCCATACACGCGGCCCACAATCCAAGCGTAACCCACTCGACCTGCGAAGGACGATCAAAGGGCAAACGACGCGACGACCGGCGTGCGGGCATGGGCAAATCTCTCCTGAGGGGACAGAGCGATACTAGGCCAGCGCCGCACTGCAGCGTATTCCGAATTGAGTTAACAATTGCGCGCATTGGTGATAAAAATCACGACATGCTGGATATTCTCGACAAACGCCTGCGCGCCACACAGTTCCGCACCCGCCTCACCCGGGCCATGCAGGACCAGAACATGTCGCAAAGCGCGCTGGCCCGCGCCATCGGCACCGACCGGTCGACCATAAACCAGGCGCTCAACGATGACGGCGCACGGCTGCCGGGCGCACAGATCGTCGGCGCCTGCGCCCAGGCGCTCGGCGTCTCGGCTGACTGGCTCTTGGGGCTGTCCGACCGGCCCGAAAGCGCCGCGGCACTCACCGCGGCGGCGCTCACCCTGACCGAAGCGCCGCGCGCCCTGATCGACGAACGCATCTTCGCCTGGCACCAGGAGGCGGCAGGCTACAAGATCCGGCACGTGCCCGCCGGCCTGCCCGATATGCTCAAGACCGAAGAGATGCTCGCCTGGGAATACGGCCCCCATCTGGGCAAGACCACGACGCAGGCCATCAACGCCTCCCGCGACCGGCTGGA
This sequence comes from Tateyamaria omphalii, assembly GCF_001969365.1. Taxonomy (NCBI): domain Bacteria; kingdom Pseudomonadati; phylum Pseudomonadota; class Alphaproteobacteria; order Rhodobacterales; family Roseobacteraceae; genus Tateyamaria; species Tateyamaria omphalii. The sequence goes on from NZ_CP019312.1 coordinate 1,951,215, forward strand.
CTGGATGCGGGCGGCACAATCGGATTACGAAATCGCCCTGCCGATCTACGAATTGCACAGCTTTGCCAGCGGCACCGGCTACTACGCCGACCTGCCCGCAGACATGCGGCACAGCCAGCTGGACCAGCTGCTCGACCTCGGCACGCAGCTTTACCCGCGCCTGCGCATCTACCTCTTTGACCAACGGCAGGTGTACTCGGCGCCCGTCACCATCTTCGGGCCCCTGCTGGCCGTGATCTACACCGGCGGCCACTACATGGCGTTCCGCGACCGCGAGCGGATCGAAACGCTGTCGCTGCATTTCGACACGCTGGTGCGGCAGGCCTCCTACACCGCACGCGACCTGCCGGGCCACCTGCAAGGGCTGCGCACGCTCATCGTCTGACCCCCGGGGTCGGCGGGCGGGCGCCTTTGCTGCAAGCAAACAGAGCCGCGCGCCGAAAGATCTAGGGGCGCTGCCCCACGGCCCGCCCCGCACCCTCTGGCACGGGCAGTCCCGCATGCGCCGCCGCAATCCGTTCCAGCGCGGCCAATATCTCCGGCGCGGGCTCCGACGGCCGCCGCGTCTCAAGGCTCACATGCAGCAGAAAATGCTCGCCGGTGGCCAGCACCCGCGCACCATCGCGCATCTCGTGAAACAGATGCAGCTTCTTGCCCGCCCCGGCCAGCACCTGCGTGCGCACCTCGATCACGGTGCCCGCATGCACCTCATCCAAATGGCGAATATGCGTCTCTGCCGTGAAATAACTGCCGCCGGTCGCGATATAGCCCGCGTCACAGCCAATCAGCGCCATGAACCGATCCGTCGCATCGCCAAAGGCCTGCAAATACCGCGCCTCGTTCATGTGACCGTTATAGTCGGTCCAATCCAGGGGCACGGCCCGGCGCACCGTCAAAATGGGCGCCGACACATCCTCCAGGTCCTCCGCCCGCGCGCCCAAAACCGTGCCCGCACGCAAGCCCGCCTCATGCGTGTTCAGAACGGCCCCAGCCCCCCAATCATTGGCCTTCAGGCTGCGCATCATGCCCACCAGATTGTCATCCCGTGCGGTCAACATCTGGGCAATGCTCATATGCCCCGACTGCGCATCCGACTGCCCGGCAATCAACTCCACCAGCTCATCGGTGAACGCGGGCACGTCCATCAGCTTGGTCCAGGGCCACTGCAAGGCCGGGCCAAACTGCGCCATGAAATGGCGCATCCCCGCCTCACCCCCGGCGGTGCGATAGGTGTCAAACAGCCCCATCTGCGCCCAGCGGATGCCAAAGCCCATGCGAATGGCCTCGTCGATCTCTTCCGTGGTGGCGACACCGTCCTTTACCAGCCACAGCGCCTCGCGCCACACAGCCTCAAGGAACCGGTCGGCAATATGCGCGTCGATCTCCTTGCGCACATGCAGCGGAAACATCCCCAGCGCCGACAGCGTGGCCTTGGCCCGCGCGATGATCGCGGGATCGGTGGCGGGCGACGGCACCACTTCGACCAACGGCATCAGATAAACCGGGTTGAACGGGTGGAACACCATGATCTGACCGGGCCGCGCCGCGCCCTCCTGCAATTCACTCGGTTTGAACCCGCTGGTCGAGGACCCGATGATCGCATCCTTCGGGCAAGCCGCCTGCACCGCAGCCAATGTGCGATGCTTGATGTCCAACCGCTCGGGCACGCTCTCCTGTATCCAGCCCGCGTCCGCCACGGCCTCAGCCAAATCAGAATGAAAGCTCAAAGCCCCCTCATCCGGCAAAGCCACATCCGTCAGGCTCGGCAAGGCCCGCCGCGCCTGCGCCAACACCGGCGCCAGCTTGGCCTCCGCCTCCGGATCAGGGTCAAAGACCCGCACATCCCACCCATTCAAAAGGAACCGCGCGGCCCAGCCACCGCCGATCACGCCGCCGCCGATAATGGCCGCGGTCCTTACTGCAACGTCGCCCATGTCTCTGTCCGATATCCGTTGAAATCCAAAACCTGCTCGGCGGCGCGCACCTGATCACCGCGCCTCGTGCCCGCGCGGGTCGCCACGAACCCAAAGCGCCCCTCGGGATCGCCCAGCGCCGCGGTGTTGTGATCGGGGTCAATCCACAGAACCCACAGGTCCCGCGTGCCGCCGTCGTCATAGGCGATGCGCAGAATGCCGGTGCCAATCGGCTCCACCGTCCCGGCGCGCCCATCGCCCGCGCCATCCCGCTCGCGCCACATCCCACCCACCACGTCGAACCCGGCCAGTGCCCAGTCGCCGCCCCCACTGCGCACGGTCTGCCACCGCCCCTCGAACAGGGTCGCGTCAAAGCGCGTGATCGCACCGATGGGCACTGTCGGATTGCGCAGCATCTGTGTCTCGCCGGATGGCGCAGGCGCGCAGGCAGCCAGCCAACCTATTGCGCAGAGGTTAACCAAAGTGCACCACAGCGCCCGGTGGCGGTGCACAGGGTGTGCACGCCCGGTGCACGGGGTGTGACACCCTGTCATACGGCCTTGGGCGCCCGTTTCACGAGGCCCAGTTTCGCCCGCACCTCCTCCGGTCCAATGACCCGCGCGCCCATGTTTTCGATGATCGTCGCGGCCCTCTCGACCAGCTGCCAGTTCTGCGCCAACGCGCCCTTGCCCAGCCAAAGATTGTCCTCCAACCCCACGCGCACATGGCCCCCCGCCAGCACCGCAGCAGCGACATAGGCCATCTGATTGCGCCCCAGCGCAAAGGCGGAAAAGGTCCAATCCTCGGGCACATTGTTCACCATTGCCATGAACGTATTCAGGTCATCCGGCGCCCCCCACGGCACGCCCATGCACAGCTGGACCAGTGCGGGCGCGTCCAGCACACCCTCCTTAACCAATTGTTTGCATACCATAAATGCCCTGTATCAAAGGCTTCGATCTCGGGCTTCACCCCCAGCTCGGTCATCATGCGCCCCATCGCGGTCAGCATTCCGGGCGTGTTGGTCATCACGTAATCAGCCTCGGCAAAGTTCATCGTGCCGCAATCGAGCGTGCAGATTTCCGGCAGGCATTCGGCCACATGCGCCACCCGCGCCGAGGCCCCGATCATGTCCGTCCCTTCGTCTTTCAGGGGCAAAGGGGCCTCGGTATCACCAAACACCATGTCCCCGCCCATGCCCGCCGTCAGGTTCAGCACAACGTCCACGTCAGCCTCGCGAATACGATCGGTAACCTCCCGATAATATTCAATTTTCCGGCTCGGCACCCCAGTCTCCGGATCCCGCACATGGCAATGCACCACCGCCGCCCCGGCCTTCGCCGCGGCGATGGCGCTGTCGGCAATCTGCGCCGGCGAACGCGGCACATGCGGGCTGCGATCCTGCGTGCCCCCCGACCCCGTCACAGCACAGGTGATAAAAACCTCACGGTTCATGGACAGCGGCATGACAATCCTCCTTGCATCCGCTCCCACATTGGCATCCAACGGCCAAGAGACTTGTCAAAAAGCGAAGCAACATGACTAAAATCGCAATCCTCGTGCTGCAAAACACCAACATGTTGTCCCTCGCCGCCGCCGTGGACCCATTGCGCGCCGCCAACAGGCAAGCGGCACAAGACCTCTACGGGTGGGAATTTCTCACTCCGACCGACAGCCCCGTGCGTCTCACCTCCGGCCTGATCATCCCCGCCAATCCCATTCACCGGCGCGCGGCCTGTGACGCGCTGATCCTCGTGGCAGGCTTCGACCCCGCCCATCAGGCCAGTCCAAACCTCCTGGCCAGCATCCGGCGCCTGACAACCAAAACTGTCACGCTGCTCGCCATCGACGGCGGCGCGTGGCTGGCGGCCAAGGCCGGGCTGCTTGACGGGCACAACGCCACAACCCATTGGGAAGATTTGGAGATCTTTGCCGAAACCTTCCCCGCCGTGACTGTCAAAAACGCGCGCTACGTGGTATCCGGAGCCCGATGGACCAGCGGTGGCGCAGCCCCGGCGCTTGACATGATGCTGCATCTGATCGCGCAACAGCAAGGCCCGCAACTGGCCGCCAAGGTGGCCGCCGGTTTCATCCACACCGCACACCCCGCGCCGTCAGACCCGCAAATCCGACACCTGCCTTCAACGGGCCACAACCGGATCACCGCCCGCGCTCACGAAGTGATGGAAGCGCACCTGGACACCCCGCTGCGGATCCCCGACATCGCCGCACGCCTGGCCCTCAGCCCAAGGCGCCTGCAACAGCACTTTCAGACCCAGTTCGGCCACAGCCCAAAGGCACATTACGCCGCTCTGCGCCTCTCAGAGGCGCATCGGCTGATCACCACCACCACGCAGAACCTGCACGACATCGCGCTCACCACAGGCTTCTCCAGCCAGTCCGGCCTGTCGCGCGCGCATATGGCCCAATACGGCCAAAGCCCGCGCGCCGCCCGCGCCCAAGCCCTTCATCTTGCCAGATAAACTCCCCAGGAGGGCCGCTATGCCAAGGGCCGTACGCCACATCCAAATGGGTCGGCCTACCACCCCGCTCCCTTCCCCCGAGGGGAAGGACAGGATGGGGGTCACCGAAAATCACATGCGTCAGCGCATCTGGATCAGTACGGCATCGGATGGGCTCGGTGCGCCGCGTCCAGATCGGCCATCACCTCGTCGCTCAACTGCACATCAGCGGCCCCAATTGCGACCTCCAACTGCGCCATGGTCGTCGCGCCGAAGATCGCCGAACACATGAAGGGCCGCGTCACACACCACGCCAGCGCCATCTGGCTCGGGTCCAACCCATGCTTGCGCGCCACGGCCAGATAGGCATCCACAGCTTCAAAGGCCCGCGCGGTCTTGCGCCCGCCCAGATCAGAGTTCAGCGTCAGCCGTGATCCATCAGGCACCGCACCGCCCTGATATTTCCCGGTCAAAAGCCCGACGGCCAAAGGTGAAAACGACAAAAGCCCGACATCTTCGTTCAGGCTCAACTCGGACATGTCCGTATCATAGAACCGGCACATCAACGAATACTCGTTCTGGACAGACGCCACGCGCGGCCCGCCTGTCCGGTCGGAGGCCGCAAGCCATTGCGCGGTGCCCCACGCGCTTTCGTTGGACAGGCCAAAGGCGCGGATCGTGCCGCGCTCCACCTCGCGTTGCAGCGCGCCCAGACAGTCCTCCATATTCTGGCGCACGGCGGCCGTGTCATGGCCCGACGGGTCATAGGCCCAGTTCTGGCGAAACATGTAGCTGCCGCGATTGGGCCAGTGAAATTGATAAAGGTCGATGTAGTCGGTCTGCAGCCGCTTGAGCGATCCCTCGACCGCGCCAGGGATTGTCGCACCGGAGATATCAGCCCCGTCGCGCACATGGCGCATCCCGGCCCCTGAGTGCTTGGAGGCCAGGATCATCCGGTCCCGCGCACCGCCGCGCTCAAACCAGGTGCCGATGATCTCTTCGGTCCGGCCGATGGTGTCCTTGGCGATGGGGTTCACCGGGTACATCTCTGCCGTGTCGACAAAGTCGATTCCCGCATCAAGCGCCCGATCGATCTGCGCGTGCCCTTCTGCCTCGGTGTTCTGTGTGCCCCAGGTCATCGAGCCCAGGCAAAGCGCCGACACCTCGATCCCCGTGCGGCCCAGCTTACGTCGTTCCATGCGCCTTGCTCCTTTGGTCATCGGGCTGACCCTAACGGCGCGGGCATGAGGGACAAGCCAAAATTCCTGGCGCAGAACATGCAAAATTCATTTGAGAACAAAAATAGAACATCTATACTCATCAGTATGCCGCTGCCCACCGCACTTACCCACCGCACACACACCCGTACCGCCCCGTGCCTGCCCCTCTTGCCCGAGGGCGCGCAGCACGGGCTGGGCGATGGGCTGGCGCTTGGCCGCGTGCATGAGGCATGCGGCCCCGCCCGCCACCGCTTTGCCCTGTGGCTCGCGGCCCAGACGACAGGCCCGGTGATCTGGATCACCACGGACTGGAACACCGAAAGCCTGAACCCCTGCGGCTTCGCGCCCATCGTCGATCCGGCCCGGCTGCTTCTGGTCCATGCCAGACGGCCCGAAGACGTGCTGTGGAGCATGGAGGAAGTGCTGCGGTCCGGCACCGTGCCCCTGGCCATCGCCGATCTGCCCGGCCTGCCGGGGCTGACGCCGGTGCGGCGAATGCACCTGGCCGCCGAAAATGGCGCTGCGGGCAAGGGGGACGCGCCGCTGGGCCTGCTGCTGACCCCCGGCATGGGTGGCGCGCAAGGGGTGGAAAGCCGCTGGCATCTGGCGACCGATCACAAGGGCGCCCCGGGGCGTTGGACACTCACCCGCCTGCGGGCGCGCACCGCTCCCGAACGGGCGTGGAATGTCACGCGCCAGCCGGGCCAGCCCCTGCCGCGCGTGTCCGGATCGATCAACGCCGCGTGAGCGACCGAATAATCGCGGGCCGGGCGTGTTACCCTTGCACAACCCACCCGCACAGGACATCGCCATGCACCGCCGTCACCTTCTGCTTTGCGCCCTCGCAACGCTTGCCCCGCGCACCACACTCGCCGGTCCCAGGCCTTATCGGCTGGGCGGCGGGGGTGCCACGATCACCTATACGTTCATGTTGAACGGCGCCCCGGTCAAAGGGACGGTGCCGATCAGCCAGGCCGATCTGCAGGTGGACCCTGACAACCTTGCCGCCTCGACCGCTGTCGTGCGCGCAGACGTGCGCCGCGCCCGCACCGGGCTTATCTTTGCGACCGAGGCGCTGAAATCCGCCTCCGTCCTCGATGCGGCCACCCACCCCACTGCACAGTTCCGATCAACCCGCGTGCGGCTCGGCCCCGGCGGGCGTATCTCGGACGGTGCCACGCTCGACGGGGATCTGACCCTGCGCGGGGTCACCCGCAACGTCCGCTTCGATGCGGGCCTCTTCCGCGCGCGTGGCAGCGCGGCGGAGGATTTCTCCCGGCTCACCGTCATGCTCAAGGGCCGCGTGGACCGGCGCGACTTTGGCGCCTCGGGATACCCGGACCTTGTGGACAACAACGTCGGTATCGACATCACCGCGGAAATCAGCGCAGCAGGCTAAAAACGACGCCATGCCGTCGAATACCCGCTAGGAACGGCACCACACTTGAGCGACAAGAGCGGTGCCATGCGTATGCTCATTTCCTTCGCGGCCCTGTTTCTGTCGGTCATTCTGCTGCAACTCAGCTCGGGCGCGCTTGGCCCGCTCGACGCACTGTCGGGGCTGGTCCTGGACTTCACACGGCAAGAGATCGGCCTTCTGGGCTCTGCCCACTTCCTCGGCTTCTTCGTCGGTTGCTGGTGGGCGCCCCGGCTCATGGGCAGCGTCGGGCACAGCCGCGCCTTTGCCGCGTTCACGGCAGCGGGCGCCATCGGCCTGATCGCGCATATGCTGATTGTGGACCCCATGGCCTGGGCCGTCATGCGGGTCGCCTCCGGCATGTGCGTGGCGGGCTGCTACACGGTGATCGAGGCTTGGTTGCAATCCAAGGTCACGAACGAAACCCGCGGACGCACCATGGCCGTCTACCGACTGATGGACATGGGCGCGTCGCTTGCGGCCCAGCTGGTCATCGGGGTGCTCGAACCGGCAAGCTATGTCAGCTATAACATCCTTGCCATCGTCTGCTGCGCGGCACTCCTGCCCCTGACACTGACCCGGGTCAAACAGCCCGAAACCCCCTCTGCCCCCCGCCTGCGCCCGCGCCTCGCTGCACAACGCTCACCCCTCGCGGCCGCAGGTGTGGTTGTCGCCGCCCTGTCCAGCGCATCCTTCCGCATGGTCGGCCCGATCTACGGGCAAGAGGTTGGGCTGACCACGCAGCAAATCGCATGGTTCATGGCCGCCTTTGTCCTCGGTGGCGCGCTCGCGCAATACCCCGTTGGCTGGCTTGCGGACAAATACGACCGGCGCTGGGTGCTGATCTGGCTGTCTGGCGCCGCCGTTGCCAGTTGCGGCATCACCGCATTCGCAACAGGCCTCAGCCCCACAGGCATCATGATCACCGCAGGCGTCTTCGGTCTGACGACCTTCCCGATCTACTCTGTGGCAGCCGCCCACGCGCACGACTTCGCTGACGCATCAGAACGGGTGGAGCTGTCGGCCGCGCTCATGTTCTACTTCGCGCTTGGGGCCATTGCGGCACCGTTCACCGCTTCGGCCCTGATCGACACCTTCGGCCCGCCTGCGCTGTTTGCCATGATCGCGGTGGGGCATGTCGCCCTGATTGTCTTCGGCCTCGCCCGAATGCGCGCGCGGGCCACACCCGCCGAGCGCACGCGCTATGTCTATGCCCCGCGCACCTCGTTCCAGATCGGGCGTTTGCTGGGCCGAAGCCGTGACGGCAAGTAAGGGGCCTTTTCCAGCCGACATCCCGCTGCTACACGGGCCGCAACCAGTCAAAGGCCCATCATGCAGCGTCACCTGATCACCTCCGCCATCCCGTATATCAACGGCATCAAGCACCTCGGGAACCTGGTGGGCAGCCAGTTGCCCGCCGACCTTTACGCCCGCTACCAGCGCGCGCGCGGAAACGAGGTGCTGTTTCTCTGCGCCACGGACGAGCACGGCACGCCAGCGGAACTGGCCGCGGCCAAAGCAGGCAAGCCGGTCGCCGAATACTGCGCAGAGATGCACGCGATCCAGGCAGAGATCGCCAAGGGTTTCCGCCTGTCCTTCGACCATTTCGGGCGCTCCTCGTCACCGCAGAACCACGCGTTGACGCAGCACTTTGCAGGGCGGCTGGCAGATGCAGGTTTGATCCGTGAAGTGACCGAAAAACAGGTCTATTCCAACGCCGACGGGCGGTTTCTGCCCGACCGCTATATCGAAGGGACCTGCCCCAATTGCGGCTATGACAAAGCACGCGGCGACCAGTGCGAGAACTGCACCAAGCAGTTGGATCCAACCGACCTGATCGACCCGCGCAGCGCCATCTCCGGCTCGACCGACCTTGAGGTGCGCGAGACAACGCACCTTTTCCTGCGCCAATCCGCGCTCAAGGACGATCTCGACGCATGGATCGACAGCAAGACGGACTGGCCTGTCCTGACCACCTCCATCGCCAAGAAGTGGCTGCATGACGGCGACGGCCTGCAGGATCGCGGCATCACGCGGGACCTCGATTGGGGCATTCCCGTGCGCCGGGGCGACAAAGACTGGCCCGGCATGGAAGGCAAGGTGTTTTACGTCTGGTTCGACGCGCCCATCGAATACATCGCCTGCGCTCGCGAATGGGCCGATGCGCAGGGCGGCGCCGACTGGGAACGCTGGTGGCGGACGGACAAGGGCGCGGATGACGTGCGCTACACCCAGTTCATGGGCAAGGACAACGTGCCCTTCCACACACTCAGCTTTCCGGCCACCATCCTTGGCTCGGGCGAGCCGTGGAAGATGGTCGATCACCTCAAGTCGTTCAACTACCTGAACTATGACGGCGGTCAATTCTCGACCAGCCAGGGCCGCGGCGTCTTCATGGACCAGGCGCTCGAGATCCTGCCCGCCGACTATTGGCGCTGGTGGCTGCTGTCGAACTGCCCCGAAACATCCGATTCCGAATTCACGTGGGAGCTGTTCCAGCAGGGCGTGAACAAGGATCTGGCCGACGTGCTGGGCAACTTTGTCAGCCGCGTGACCAAGTTCTGCCGGTCCAAGTTTGGCGAGACAGTGCCGGAAGGTGGCGCATACGGAAACGCAGAACAGGCCCTTATCGCCGACCTCGATACCCGGATCGCGCGCTATGCCGCGTTGATGGACGCCATGGAGGTGCGCAAGGCCGCGCAGGAACTGCGTGCCATCTGGGTGTCCGGGAACGAGTACCTGCAAACAGCTGCCCCCTGGGCAACGATCAAGGAGGACGAGGCGCGTGCGGCCATGCAGATCCGGCTGGGTCTGAACCTTATTGCGCTCTACGCCGCACTGTCGTCGCCCTTCATTCCGGACACGTCTGCGCTGATGGCGACTGCGTTGGGGCTCCAAGACTTGAACTGGCCGGACACCGCAGAAGACGCGCTGACCCGGTTGCAGGCCGGACAGGCATTCACCGTGCCGGAAAATCTTTTTGCAAAGATCAGCGATGATGATCGTAGCGCCTGGCAAGAGCGGTTCTCAGGCATTCGCGAATGATGGAATACGCGCTCGCATCCAACTCGGGCCCGTGTTGATGGCACGTGCCAGAGCACCGCTTTAACCGTTGATATCCGGTCAATTCCTAATACGCGCACAACGCCACCCGCTCGAAACCATATGGGTGTGCGGCCAATGTCAATGTCTCAAAAAGGCGACAGCACAATGCTCAACAGGCATACGCCGGGGTCGGCTCAGAACTCTTCCCATCCGGTGGCTATGGGTTCTTCTTCGCGTTCGGGCTGCAATGCCAGCGCGCCGTCTGTCGCGAGCGACTTTGATATGTCGACTTGTGCTGATGCGCTTTGCTCACCGGCCCGTACCGCAAGCCGGCTTGTTCCGATGTTGAATTTCGCAACGGCTTCCGCAAGCGCATCCGCCTCACCAGTAAGCGCATGGCTGGCGGCCGTCGTTTCCTCGAACATGGCGGCGTTTTGCTGCGTGACGTGATCCAATTCGTTCACCGCCGCGTTGATCTCATTCAGACCGGCGGATTGTTGTCGCGCCGAACTGGCAATTTCAGCCACCCGGTTTGAAATGTCATCCACCGATGACACAATTGCAGCCAGGGCCGTGCCGGTGCTGTCGACCAAGTGGACGCCCTGCTGCACCTGTTCGCCGCTGGTCGAAATAAGGGTGTTGATCTCGCGCGCAGCTTCAGAAGATCGTTGCGCCAGCGCGCGGACCTCGGTGGCGACAACCGCAAATCCGCGCCCCGCCTCACCTGCGCGGGCGGCCTCGACACCCGCATTCAGAGCCAACAGGTTGGTTTGGAAGGCGATATCGTCAATGACCGACGTAATCTTTGAAATCTCCTGCGACGATGCCTTGATCCCATCCATCGCGACCACGGCCTGGCGTGCAATCTCTCCTCCATGTTCCGCGTTTTGCTGCGCGTCTTCGGACATTTTGCTGGCTGCATCGGCACCCTCGGCCGCGGATCGGACCGACGACGTCAATTCGTCTAGCGCGGCGGCTGTTTCCTCTAACGTGGCGGCTTGCCGTTCCGTCCGACGGGAAAGATCGTCCGCGGCGCTGGTGATCTCCGTTGTTTCATTGCGGATCGATTCAACGTTGTGCGTTACGCTGGTCATGGCACTACGCAACCCGACCAGCGCATTGTTGAAGTCCCGCCTCAGCTTTTCATACTCGGGCGGGAACGGCGCGGTCAGTTCCAAAGTGAGATCTCCCTCGGAGAGGCATTGAAGACTGTGACCCAATGCGGCAACAACCTTGGCCTGCTCTTCTGCCAGACGGGCTTGTCGGTCGCGTGCATCGCGGACTTCCGCTTCGGCCACGGTCACATCCGTTCCAATCAGAATGCACCGTTCCATGATGCCATCCGCAGTCGACACGTTGATAAAACTGCCGTCAACGACGACCCGCTTGCCATCGCTGCGAATGAGGTCGATCTTGCCGTGGATGCCGTCCCCCTCCGCCAGATTGCCAAGCACATCCTCGGGAATATCGGCAGTGGATTGTACGGGCGCCAAAATCGACTGCAAGGATAAGTGCGACAGATCGCCTGGATCCAGTTTCAGACGCGAGGCTGCAACGTCGTTGATGTCAGAGCATTGCCCCTGTGCATCAAACTCAATACGCATCTGGGTGCTATCAATTCCACCCAGCAATGCAGCGTTTCGGTGGGCCACAGTCTGCTCGGACCATTCGACAACCGCGCCAATGGGCTGATCCGCGTCGTCGCATGCAGGGCTTATAGTCACGCGAACGTGCCGGTCCCCAACACGCAAGACGGTGGTTCCAGCGTCGCGCACACCTGTGGGCCTATCCAGTGCGGCAAGTTCGGCAAACCCCTCCAGATTGCTCAAGTCCGCGCCGATCCAGTTCTCTCCTGTCGCGTCGGGCCATAGATCTGCAAGTCCCGGCAACAAATCATCCAACAACACCGCGCATGCAGGATTGGTAAAATTGATGCGCCCACGCTCGTCCACAATCATCATTGGCGCCGTAGATCCTTCGAAAGCTGCGCTTTTGAACGCACTTTCGCGTTGACCTTTCTGCGCATTGGACAAGGCATTCCTGAACCCGTGAAGTCGGCGGGCGATGTTGCCGATCTCGTCGCCGCGCTGCGTGCCGGGCACGTCTATGTCGTATTTCTCGCGCGCCATCGCCTTCATGACGGACGCAATGCGGTTCAGCGGTCGCGACACGTCATACCAAGCGTACAAGATCAAAAAGGCCATCGTCACAACGAAAACGCTGATCGCGACCGCCATGGCAATCATCTGGTTGCGGCTCAAAAGCGAAATGATCCGAGCGTCATCCCATGTTGTGACCACGGCACCGGCAATCAACTGCTCGGACCCGAAGAAGACCGGATAGGCAACAACCATCCCATCATCCGACCTGACCGCTCCCGCGGTTTCGATCGCCTGTCGCGCATAGATGCGCGGGTCTAGGGTCGCATCCACACCGACCGAAGTTGCGTACATGGAGTCGCCTTCAGGGCCCGTGACGAACACGCTGCGCGCCTCCGGTTCGGCCGCGGACAAGACACTGGTGGCGATGTCCCGGATGGCGATTTCGTTGGCGAACTTGATGGATCCGCCCAGCTGCATAGCCAAAAGTTCGGTCACATTTTCGGCGCGCGATGTCATCTCGTTGTGCAACAGATTGCGCTGCGCCGTGTAGTCGAACGTCACCATCGCGGCCAGGACGGATATTGTCAGAAATGCTGTCGTTGCAAGCGCCTTGACCATCAGGGTGTTCAAACGGGACAAAAACAACCGGCTGTAACCAGTTTCTGGCATGACGTGATCCTTGGCATTGCGGAGGACCAGAACGGCGGTCCCAAGCTGAATTGCCTGTTCATTTACGTCAGCGCCATTACCGGCACCTTAATTTCGCCAACCCACGTGTTGGCCAGACTGCCGTAAATTTTCCGAAAATTGGTACAGACGGAGGGGTTGGAACGCACGCGAACGTTCGCCCTTGGGACTTCAAGCTCGCCGACATGGTCCAATCCGTCCATATCCGCCCACCTGTCTCTTCCATATAAGCAGCTATAAAATATACGTTTTCCAAAATTTCAGCCGACCACGTGTCGCCCTATGCGCGACGAGGGTGGAGACGTGAGAGCCCCCTCTTTGGCTCACGGCACCAGCGAACAGTTGCTCACTCTCAAGCAGCGCCTTGGTCGTTTCCTTCAGGTCCTGACCCATTTGCCACCGGTCAAACGCATCGACACGCTGGTCGTTAAACACATCCTGACGACGATCAAACACATCGCGGTTGAGTGGTGGCATGCCGCCGGTGCGACGCCTTGACGGCTCGGCGCGAAGCACACAGACAGCATCACGCGGACACCGATGCATTGTGTTGCGCAGTCGTTCAAGGCGGAAGCCAATACAAGGCAGCTCCGTGATCCGTCTCGCCACCTACCAAGCCAGACGAGGGAACAGATATGTCATCCACCTTTATAAAGGTGTGCGCCGCCGTTGCGTTGATACCAACTAGAGCAATCGCACAGGATCAAACCACGCCGGACGCGCCGCCCGAAACAGGCGATGACGCGTTCCCTGGCACCATTGTGTTGTCCGCACCGGACAACCCGATTGCCGAGGACGGGATTTCGGTGACACGCGAGAGCTTGGTGCCGAGCAATCCGGTGGACTTGTCAGAAGTGTTCATGGCAGAACCAAGCATCCCGGTTGGCGGCTCCATCCCAATCTCGCAGAAGGTGTATGTGAACGGGATCGAGGAAAACAACCTTGCCATCTCGATCGACGGGGCGCGGCAGAACAGCAAGGTGTTTCACCACAATGCGGATACCGCCCAAAGGCAACAAGGTCCGCCACGCTTAGCCGGGGCGCTGTATCCTGATCTGCGGCAGATCGCCAGGATACGGGCCAGCACGGCGGTATCGCAGGTCGTAAGGTCATGCGCATCGACCGTTATGCGGCCCTGCTGCAACGGCAACAGCCGGGCGACCAGGGACAACAGGGGCGACGTGCCGGCGCCATTCGGTTGGATCAGCGTGCTTATACCGTGTTTCGGCAGATCAAGTGACACGTCACACAGGATAGGTCTGCCCGCGATGTCATGGACCACATTCCGGATCGAAATCATCGGGACCAACCTTTGAGCAAGAGTACGAAAAACAGCAATCCACCCAGCAGATCGACGACCACCGACAGCGGTGTGGCCCGCTCCGGCACCAATTGCCCGCCGACAAGCGCAATGGCCGAGATCAGCGGCGCTATGGGCAAAAGCCGCGGGTGGGTCTCGGACGCATCCACCAGCCGCGCAAGACTAACAACCAAAAGACCAAGAAATGCAACGGCTCCAACAAGCGCCGTGGACACCGAAACCAGAACCGCGACCAAGAGCAGCGCAAACACCATCTCGCGCCGGACCCGCAAACCCGGATTGGTGGCTGCATCATGTCCCAAAGCCAGCACATCCCAGTGCCGCCCCCAACACGCCACCATAGACCAGCCCCACCCGCGGGATCGGCAGCGATTGTGTCGGCGGCAGGCGCTGAACAATGGTCAGAAACCCCGCGCCCGCCAACAACGCCATGACTGATGCCGCTGCATACGCACACGTCAGGCCGATTTGAAAGGCGATCCGAATATCTGCCCAAACGGGTGTGTTTCAGGTTTCTGCTCCCAGCACCCTCAAACAGTGCAAGGCGTGACATGCGCCGTCTGAAACCGCAGCGCGTCTCCTTGACCGGGAAAACAGAATTGGTGCGGACGGCGGGACTTGAACCCGCACGATCATACGATCGAGAGATTTTCTTACCCGCTACGACTTTCGTCGCCGACGCACTTGCGCCGTTTGTGGTCTGGACTATCCCTTCACCATCACTGGTTTCCCAGCCTTAGGTGCTGCCCGTCTAGTCTCTACACCTTCCGTCCGAGCGTGACACTCGACCGGCTTGGCTCGGGATTGGCATAAGCCATATTGATGGCCATTAGCTTTCCCCGACTTTGAGCAGTTCTACTCCCAGCGTTTCCACCAGGGCACTCAAAACATGGCTTAAGTCTCTTGTGTCTACCGATTCCACCACGTCCGCGACACCTTGTGTGATATGCAATCGGGCGCGTGACCTCAAGGCCGCGATTACAGCTCCTCGCCGACAGGTCCCAAGGGCGCACCGTCGGCCAGCAAGTGACGCTCCGACAGCCATGGATTGTTCACCAGCGCAGCCTCAAGCTGCGCCCGCGCCTCATCGCGGCGGCCCAGGTTCATCAAGGTCAGCGCACGCCCCGATTGCGCACCAACATGGTCCGGCGACAGGGCCAACGCCCGATCCAGATCCATCAGCGCCGCCGCGAAATCCTCTCGCAAAAAGCTGATGAAAGCGCGCTGGTTGTACCCTTCGGCATAGTCCGGACAATACGCAACCAAGGCGTCAAAGCTGTCATACGCACCGACAAAATCAAAATTGCCGCGCTGGCGCATGCCGCGATCCAGAACCTCCTGCGCCGAGGCATCGGGTGCCCGCAGCCAGACCTGCCACATCTTGTCCGAGGCCGCCCGGCCCGCGCGTTCATCCGGGGCGGCATTCGCCTCTTCAATCAACGCGCCAAGTTCTGCGGCGATGTCGGGCGGTGCGGGGCACGCGATCGCCCATACGGGTACGCACGCAAACGTAATGGCTGGCATATATCGCTTCATCCGAACAAAAGTGATGCTGCCTCCGCACTGGTCAAGGCCCGGCTCAGTCCAGACCGGGCAGCATCACCTCTTTGACCGCTTCCATCGCCACATAAGTCGAAGTCGATGCCACATGCGGCAGGCCGGAAATCACATCGCCCAGAAACTGACGGTAATGCGCCATGTTGCGGGTGCGGACCTTGAGCAGATAGTCGAAGTGGCTCGCGATCATATGCGCCTGTTCGATCTCGGGCACCTGTTGCACTGCGGTGTTAAAGGCCCGCAAGGCCGCCTCGCGCGTATCGCTCAACCGCACCTCGACAAAGGCGACATGATCAAGCCCCAGCGAAATCGGGTCCAGCAGCGCGCGGTAGCCCATGATGATACCAGACTTTTCGAGACGCCGAAGCCGCGCCTGCGTGGGCGACTTGGACAGTCCGATGCGGGCGGCGAGGTCAGTGATGCTGATCCGCCCATCTTCGGCCAACGCAGTGAGAATCAGCTGGTCCAGTCGATCCAGGGTGACGGGCTGTTTTTGCGGTGCATCTGCGGGGTGAATTACCATTTATATCGCAACTCGGATCATATTCAGTAAAATTGGCTTCTGTTGTGATGATATACTGCGCGAAACGAAAAGGGAAACGGCAATGCCACGCGACATCGACCTGAATATCGCCACCCGGCTGGATGCAGACATGTACGCTTGCACCGACACCGCGCTCCGCCGCCTTGTCGCCGAGGCCGACCTGACGCCTGAGGACCGCGCGGCCATTTGCGCCACTGCAGCACAGCTCGTGACGGCCATTCGCACGCACACCGCACCGGGGCTGATGGAGACGTTCTTGGCCGAATACGGCCTTTCCACCGATGAAGGCGTCGCGCTGATGTGCCTGGCCGAGGCGCTCTTGCGCGTGCCCGACGCGGACACCATCGACGCGCTGATCGAGGACAAGATCGCGCCCTCCAACTGGGGCAAGCATCTGGGCCAATCGACCTCGACCCTCGTCAACGCGTCCACCTGGGCCCTCATGCTGACAGGCCGCGTCCTGGACGACGATCAGCCCGGACCCATCGGGCATTTGCGCGGCGCCATCAAACGCTTGGGCGAGCCGGTGATCCGCACTGCCGTGTCGCGCGCGATGAAGGAAATGGGACGGCAATTCGTGCTGGGCGAGGACATCGACAGCGCCATGGACCGCGCCGCAGGGATGGAGGCCAAGGGCTTCACCTATTCCTACGACATGCTGGGCGAGGCCGCATTGACCGACGCCGACGCACGCCGCTACCACCTCAGCTATTCGCGGGCCATCTCGGCCATCGCGCGGGCCTGCACCAGTGCGGACATCCGCGAAAGCCCCGGCATCTCGGTCAAGCTGTCGGCCCTGCACCCCCGCTACGAACGCGCGCAAGAGGCCGCCGTGATGCGCGATCTGGTGCCGCGCCTGCGCTCCCTCGCGCTGCTTGCCGCCTCGGCTGGCATGGGCCTGAACATCGACGCGGAAGAGGCGGACCGGCTGTCGCTGTCCCTGCAGGCCATCGACGCGGTGATGGGCGACGCCGCCTTGTCGGGCTGGGACGGGTTTGGCGTCGTCGTGCAAGCCTACGGCCCCCGCGCGGCTGCCGCCATCGACGCGATCCACGACATGGCCACGCGGCACGACCGCAAGGTGATGGTGCGGCTGGTCAAGGGCGCCTATTGGGACACCGAGATAAAGCGCGCCCAGGTCGAAGGGGTCCAGGGTTTTCCCGTCTTCACACGCAAGGCGGCCACGGATGTCTCTTACATCGCCAATGCGCGCAAGCTGCTGGGGCTGACGGACCGTATCTATCCGCAATTCGCCACCCACAACGCACATACGGTCGCCGCCATCCTGCACATGGCCGATGGCCAACCCTTTGAATTCCAACGCCTCCACGGGATGGGAGAAGCCTTGCACAGCATGGTCCTGCGCGATCATGGCACCCGCTGCCGCATCTACGCCCCTGTGGGCGCACATCGTGACCTCTTGGCCTATCTCGTGCGGCGATTGCTGGAAAACGGGGCCAATTCCAGCTTCGTCAACCAGGTCGTGGACGAGGACGTGCCGCCCGAGGTCGTGGCCGCCGATCCCTTCGACGCGCTCGAAGACGGCGCGGTCACGATCCCGGACGGGCCAGCACTCTTTGCGCCCGCGCGGCGCAACTCGCAGGGCTTTGACCTGACGCACCTGCCCACATTGGAGAGGATAGAGATCGCCCGCGCGCCCTTCGCCCGACACCGGTGGACCGCAAAATCACTGACCGTCACGGCGGGCCAATGCACCACCGCACCCGTTCTCAACCCCGCTGACACCACGGACACCGTCGGCACCGTGCACTGGGCGACGCCCGACATGGTTGGCCAAGCCTATGCCGACGCATCATCGTGGACGGCCCCGGCGATGGAACGCGCCAAAGTGCTCAACGTGGCCGCCGACCTCTACGAACAGCACTTTGGCGCGCTTTTCGCCCTCCTCTCGCGCGAGGCCGGAAAAACGCTGCCCGACGCCGTCGCCGAACTGCGCGAGGCGGTGGACTTCCTGCGCTACTACGCCACCCAGGCAGGCGACAGCGCCCCCGCAGGCACCTTCGCCTGCATCTCTCCCTGGAACTTCCCGCTCGCCATCTTCACCGGCCAGATCGCTGCCGCCCTCGCCGCCGGAAACGCGGTGCTGGCCAAACCGGCCGAGCAAACACCGCTGATCGCCCACCGCGCGGTCTCGCTTATGTACGAAGCGGGTGTGCCGACCGACACCTTGCAACTCTTGCTTGGCGCGGGCGATATCGGCGCCGCCCTCACACGCGACAGCCGCGTGTCCGGCGTCGCGTTCACAGGCTCCACAGACACAGCCCTGCGCATCCGCGCCAGTCTCGCCGACCATGCCGCCCCCGGCACTCCACTGATCGCAGAAACCGGAGGGCTCAACGCCATGATCGTCGACAGCACCGCCCTGCCCGAACAGGCCGTGCGCAGCATCGTGGAAAGCGCATTTCAATCCGCTGGGCAGCGCTGCTCCGCCCTACGCTGCCTCTACGTGCAGGAAGATATCGCGCCGCACCTGACCGAGATGCTGATGGGCGCCATGGACGCGCTGCAGATCGGCCTGCCCTGGCACCTGTCCACCGACATTGGCCCCGTGATCGACCAAGAGGCGCAAGACAGCATCGCAGACTACATCGCCAACGCACGGGCCGAGGGCCGCGTCCTGCACCAACTGACACCCCCGGCCGAGGGCCACTTCATCGCCCCCACCCTGATCCGCGTGAACGGGATCACGGACATGGACCGCGAAATCTTCGGCCCCGTCCTGCACATCGCGACGTTCAAGGCGCAGGCGCTGGACGACGTGATCGAGGCGATCAACGGCACGGGCTACGGGCTGACCTTCGGCCTGCACACACGGATCGACGACCGGGTGCAGCACGTGACGGACCGGATCACGGCGGGCAATCTCTACGTCAACCGCAACCAGATCGGCGCCATCGTCGGCAGCCAGCCGTTCGGCGGGCACGGGCTGTCGGGGACCGGGCCCAAGGCGGGCGGGCCGGACTACCTGCTGCGGTTCCGGGCTCCGACACCGGCGCAAGCGCCAGGCAGATGGAACGCTCCGGCTCCGTTGCCGCCGCGTCCGGTGGCCGAAGCCACCGACCACACCAGCACTGCCTTGCCCGGCCCAACCGGCGAATCCAACATGCACAGCCGCCACCCGCGTCCCGCCCTTCTTTGCACCGGGCCGGGGGCAGACGCAGCAGCCGCACAGGCAAAAGCCGTTCGCGCGCATGGCGGCATCGCGGTCGAAGCCGTGGGCGCGGTCGACCCACAGGCGCTGGCCGACGGCCCGGCCTATGGCGGTGTCCTGTGGTGGGGGACACGGATACGGCGCGCGCCATGGAACGGGCACTCAGCGATCGCAGCGGCCCGATCATACCGCTGATCACCGGCCAGCCTGACCGCGCGCATGCGCTGATCGAGCGGCATATCTGCGTGGACACCACGGCTTCGGGCGGCAACGCGGCGCTGTTGGGGGCCGCCAGCTGACCACAGCGCTGTTTTCCGGCACGGAAAACGGACCGGAAACCGCATCGGTTTCCGGCACCCCCCTTGACCCGGAGGCCCGACCAAACAAGTGTCGGGACATGTTTCCAATCCGTGACCACAACCCATCCGGCCGCACGCCCTATGTCACTTACGGGCTTATGGCGCTCAATGTGTTGATTTTTCTCAGCTATGTCAGCCTTTTCGCAGACGAGCGCGCGCTTGGTCGCTTCTTCTTCGACTACGCGGCCATCCCCGCGCGCATCCTCTCGGGTGACAGCCTCTCCACGCTGCTGACATCGATGTTCCTGCACGGCGGCTGGCTGCACCTGGCGGGCAACATGCTGTTCCTCTACATTTTCGGCGACAATGTCGAAGACGAGATGGGGCATGCCCGCTTCCTCGCGCTCTACCTCGCCAGCGGCATCGCCGCCAGCAGCATCCACATCCTTTCGGCCCCGACCTCGATGGTGCCGGTCGTCGGCGCATCAGGCGCCATTGCCGGCGTCATGGGGGCATACCTGCTGCTTTTCCCCAAGGCGCGGATCGACATCCTGCTGATCCTGATCATCATCTTCCGCGTCTTCCCGATCCCGGCGTGGATCATGCTGGCCGTCTGGTTCGGGATGCAGTTCATCGGTGGGGTGGGCAGCGACCCGAACGGCGGCGGCGTGGCCTATTGGGCCCATGCAGGCGGGTTCGTCGCTGGCGTCTTGCTGACAATCCCGCTTTGGCTCCGGCTCGGCGGCCCCGCCTTCTGGCGGCGCACCGATGGGCACCCGCCCCACCCCGAAGCGCGATACGCCACCTCACGCATTCCAAAGGTCAGACGATGAAAGCCACCTGCCATTGCGGCGCCGTCGTGCTCGAGGTGACGCTGACCAACGGGCTGGGCACTGCCGCACGCTGCGACTGCTCGTTCTGCCGCCGCCGCGCCGCCCCCGCAGTCACAGCACCCAAGGACGGTGTGAAAATCCTGCAAGGCGCGGACAAGCTCACGCGCTACCAATGGGGCACAAACACGGCAAAACACCACTTCTGCAGCATCTGCGGCATCTACATGTTCCACAACCGCCGATCCGATCCGAACGAAATCGGGGTGAACATGGGCACGCTCGACGGGGTCAACCCTGCCGAACACGAGCCGATCCTCTGGCATGACGGGGTCAACCACCCCTCAGATGCAAAAGCCTAGGTCCGAATGATCTTGGCCAGAGACGAGAACATGTTCTCGTTGGCACAGATGATCTCGCCATCCTCCAGAATGTTGCCACCCTCGGTCAACGGCTCGACCAGCCCGCCTGCTTCGCGCACGATCAACAACCCCGCGGCAATGTCCCATGCATTCAGGCGCCGTTCCCAATACCCATCGTAGCGACCGGCAGCGACATAGGCCAAATCCAGCGCTGCCGACCCGAACCGACGCACACCCGCACAGGTGGGCATCAACCGCGCCAACTCCTTCAGCGTCTCCGGCAGGTCCGACCGCCCGCCAAAGGGCAGGCCCGTGGCAAACACACACTCGATCAACTGTCGCCGACCAGAAACGCGCAACCTGCTGTCGTTCATGAACGCACCGCCACCCTTCTCGGCAAAGAACATCTCGTCCTTGGCCGCATCATAGACGACACCGGCCACAACCTGACCCTTGTGTTCCAGCGCGATGGACACGGCCCAATGCGGCAGTCCGTGCAGGAAATTGGTGGTGCCATCCAGCGGGTCCACGATCCAGCGGCGGGTCGGGTCCTCGCCATCCTCCTCGCCGCCCTCCTCGGCCAGCCAGCCATAGTTCGGACGGGCCGTGCGCAGCTCTTCCTTCAGGATCTCCTCGGCGGCCAGATCGGCCTTGGATACGAAATCACCCGCGCCCTTCATGGACACCTGCAGGTTCTCCACCTCGCGGAAATCCTTGACCAGCGACCGGCCCGCCTTGCGCGCGGCCTTCATCATGATGTTGAGATTTGCGCTGCCTTGCATGCCAATGACTCCGGGGGATAGGAAAGGTCAAGGGCGCGCTATAGCGGCGTGCTACACGGTTGCCAAGGGGGGACGGACCTGTTCAGTTCCCGCCAAACGCGAAAGGAACCCCATGCCCGACCAGATGCAGCACATCACCCTCGCCAGCCGCCCCAAGGGCGCGCCGACCCAAGACAATTTCGCAATGGAAACGGCCCCGGTCCCAGAGCCCGGCGCGGGCGAGGTGCTGGTGCGCGTCCACTACATGTCGCTTGATCCCTATATGCGCGGGCGCATGGACGACGCGAAATCCTACGCCGCCCCCGTGCCCATCGGCGGCACAATGGAAGGCGGCGGCGTGGGCGAGGTGCTGACCTCCAACGCGGATGGCTTTTCGCCGGGCGACATGGTCCTCGGCATGTTCGGCTGGACCACCCACGCCGTGGCCGATGCAAAAACCCTGCGCAAACTCAACCCCGACCTCGGCCCCATCACCGCCGCGCTCGGCGTCCTCGGCATGCCCGGCTTCACCGGCTGGCACGGCCTGATGGAATACGGACGGCCGAAGGCTGGCGAAACGCTTGTGGTCGCCGCAGCCACCGGCCCCGTCGGCTCCATGGTCGGCCAACTGGCGAAGTCACTGGGCCTGCGCACCGTCGGCATTGCGGGCGGCCCCGACAAGTGCACGCTGGCTACTGACAGGTTTGGGTTCGACGCCTGCATAGACCACCGCGCGCATGCAGACGCCAAATCGCTCCGCACCGCACTTAAGCACGCGGCCCCAGACGGCATCGACATCTATTTCGAAAACGTGGGCGGCAAAGTGCTGGAAGCGGTCATGCCGCTGATGAACCCCCACGGGCGCATTCCGGTCTGCGGCATGATCTCGTGGTACAATGCCGGGGGCCTCGGCGCGGGCGCCGACACGACCCTCTCCGCCCCGGCCCTCTGGCGGCCCATCCTCGTCAACTTCCTGTCGGTCAACGGCTTCATCATCTCGAACCACTGGGACCGGTTGCCCGCCTTCCTGGCCGAAGTCGCGCCCAAGGTTCTAAACGGCGATATCAAAGTCGTCGAAGACATCGCCGAAGGTCTGGAAAACGCGCCCGGCGCATTCATCGGCCTGCTCGACGGAAAAAACGTCGGCAAACAGCTCGTAAAGCTGATCTAACGCGGCAATGGGGTCGGCGGGTGGGCGCCTTTGCCAAAGGCAAACAGAGCCGCCCCCGGCGCTTAAGCCGCCTGCAATTTCCGCGCCTCAACCCGCGCCAGATCCAGCAACTTGTCCATATACGGCTTGCCCAGATCATCATCCCGCACCGCCGCATAGAGCCGCCGGGTCAGCCCCCGCGCGGTTAGGGGCCGGGTCACGTAATCACTCGAATACTTCACCTCTCGCACGACCCAATCGGGCAGCACGGACACCCCGCGATTGGACGCCACGAGCAACAAGATCACCGCCGTCAACTCCGCCTGCCGCACGGCAGCGGGCTCCACCTTCGCCGGGATCAGCAACTGGCTGAACACATCCAGCCGCGTCCGCTCCACCGGGTAGGTGATCAACGTCTGATCCCGAAAATCCGCCGCCTCGACATAAGGCTTCTGCGCCAGCGGATGGGTCGAGGACGCCACGAAAACCGGCGCGTAATCAAAGAGTTCCACGAATGTCACCCCGGCCAGATCCTCCGGATCCGACGACACCACCAGATCCACTTCCTCCTTCATCAGCGCAGGCAGCGCGTCAAAGGCAAGGCCGGGGCGAATGTCCACATCCACATCCGGCCACGATTTGCGAAACATCTCCAGCACGGGAAACAGCCACTCGAAACAGGCGTGGCACTCGATGGCAATGTGCAAGCGGCCCGACGACCCGTCACGCAGGCCGGTAAACTCCGCAACCGCCGCTTCCACCTGCGGCAACACCTGTTCGGCCAGTCGCAACAGCCGCAATCCGGCAGCGGACAGCTTTAAGGGCTTCGATCGGCGGACAAACAGCTCCACGCCCGCCTGATCCTCCAGCCCCTTGATCTGATGGCTCAGCGCGGATTGCGTGATGTGCAGCTGATCGGCGGCGCGCGCCAGCCCGCCCGCGTCGTGAATGGCCTTGATCGTGCGCAGGTGGCGGAACTCAATATGCATACGGAACTCATGTTGATAATGAGAGTTATGAATTTGCCTCAAGATACGCAGCAGGGCATCCTGCAACAAGCCCAAAGGAGCCCCCCATGCCCACGCCCGATGTTGCCCTCTCGTTCGAGACGTTCCCCCCAAAGTCCCTCGACGCGTCGTTCCACCTCTGGGACACGGTGCAGGCGCTGACCCCACTGAACCCGCGCTTTGTCTCGGTCACCTATGGCGCAGGCGGCACCACGCAATCGCTGACGCAGGAGGCCGCACAAACGCTGCGCAAGACCTCGGGCCTGCCCGTGGCCGCTCACCTCACATGCACGGGCCAAAGCCGCGATGACGTGCTCGCGACCGCCCAGCGCTACGCCAAAAGCGGGGTCAAGGACATCGTGGCCCTGCGCGGCGACGCCCCCGGCGGCGGCAGCTTCGCGCCCCATCCCGACGGCTTTGCCAACAGCATCGACCTGATCCGCGCGCTCGCAGACATGGGCCAGTTCACCATCCGCGTCGGCGCCTACCCCGACAGCCACCCGGACGCGACCTCGCCGCAACAAAACATCGACTGGCTCAAGGCCAAGCTTGACGCAGGCGCGTCCGAGGCGATCACGCAATTCTTCTTTGAACCGGACAGCTTCCTGCGCTTCCGCGACGCCTGCGCTGCCGCAGGGATCATCGCCCCCATCACGCCCGGTATCTTCCCCGTCGCCAACTGGTCCCGCGCCAAAAAGTTCGCCGAAAGCTGCGGCACGCCCATCCCCGTCGCAACCGCCACGGCCTTCGACCGGGCCGAGCGCGAAGACCGCGCGCATCTCTTCGCCCTCACCCATTGCGCGGACCTCTGCGACACGCTGATCAGCGAAGGCGTGGACAAGCTGCACTTCTACACGCTCAACCGCCCCGACCTGACCCTGAAAGTCTGCCGCGCCCTGGGCCTTGTCCGCCCCACACAGATGCGCAACGTCGCCTAAGGTCCTTCATCCTGCCAGATAGACCCCGGGGGAGCGGCACAGCCGCGGGGGCTGGCCCCCTCCCCCACTTGCCACTAGACCAATCGGTCTGATCGCATTACCGTCCCGGCACAACCGTCGGAGACACCAGATGCCGCGCCTCGCCACAAGCCCCGCCGACCTGATCAGCCAGGACGAGCTCCTGTCCATGTCCGGCCTCGACTTCATGACCGGCATGCTGAACGGAACCCTGCCCGGACCGCCCATCGCGCACACCATGGGCTACTCGCTCCACGATGTGCAGGACGGCACGGTGACCTTTCGCGGCACGCCCGAATTCGACGTGACCAACCCGATGGGCACGGTGCATGGCGGCTGGTACGGCACGCTTCTCGACAGCGCCATGGCCTGCGCGGTGATGACAAAGGTGCCCGCCGGATCGGTCTACACAACGCTTGAATACAAAATCAACATCACCCGGGGCATCCCGCTGGGCATGGAGATCGCCTGCACCGGCCGCATCGACCACGCCGGGCGCAGCACGGGCGTGGCCACGGGCGACATTCGCGGCGTCGACGATGGCAAGCTCTACGCCACGGGTTCCACCACCTGCATCATCATGAAAATCCGCTAACAGACTTTAGGTCTAAGGGACGGAGGGCGGGGCGACTTTGGCCGCAGGCTAAAGAGCGTCCGCGCCCGTCCCCCGCATATCGGCCACCCAATCCGACCAGGACCGCGGCGGCGGGGCCTGCGCCACCGATGGATGCACCCGCTCCGACGGATCCACACCGACGCGGCGCGGCTTGCGGGTGACGAACCACTTGCCCAACCCCACAAACGTGCCCATTGACGGGGCAGACGCATCCTGCGGAAACCGAGCCGCCCACCCGTCGGGCAAAGGCAGCCCGCAACGCTCGGCCTGCTCCAGCATCCACACCAGCGGGATATTGGCCAGGGGGCGCGACGCGCGCCGCCCCGACAGGTGCCCGCCCACATCGCCATGCACACCGCGAAACCACATCTGCACCAGATGCCCATCCCACCCCTCGGTCGTGTCCCACATCACCGGGGCATAGGCGACGCGGGTCTCGTTCCGGGCCACGGCGTGAAATCCATGCTTCACCGATTTGCCAAGGTGATGGTTGTGAAACGCATGGCGCGGCGCGCTCAGGCGCCACAGAAACGGCATGTTCAGGCCAAGGGATTTCACCGTATCCCAGACCCCGATCATCTCGATCTCCACCGACGCGTGGCAATTGTTGCGTGCAAACACACGGGCCGCATCGCCGTCCGGGGTGCATTCATAATGGCGGTACACATCGCGAATGTTGCGCTCGGTCGCGGCCTCCGGCGTCAACAACCCCACCCGGTCAATGATCCCCGCCAGCGACCGCACCGCATAGGCACCGCGCGAATAGCCCAGCAAAAAAACCTTGTCCCCGGGCCGGTAGCGCGAAGCAAGATAGCCATAGGCCCGCCGGATCTGCCGGTTGATGCCACGGCCAAAGACGACATCGCCCGCCTTGCGCCAATGCGACCACTGCAGCCCCGGCTCATAATAGAGCGACACCGACGTGCCCATCTCGCCCAGCAGCTTCGCGGTCAGCCCTGCATTGGTCTCGTCGCCGGGCTCCAGCGTGGACATGGTCCCGTCGATGATGATGACATTAATGGTCTGCCCGCGCACAGGCGGATCGACCTGCGGCAGCCCTGCCCCGAACCGACGTTTCAGCCAGTGGGCAATGGTATTATTCAGCCGCGATCCGAGCATCCTTCATCAAGTCCCAAACCTTCATCGGTGTGAATGGCATATCCGCCTGCCGCACACCATGTTCCCACAGCGCATCCTGCACCGCGTTGGACACCGCCGCCAACGCCCCGACCGTCCCAGCCTCGCCACACCCTTTCATGCCCATGACATTGGCGGTGGACGGCACCGGTTCAGACGTGAACCCGATGTAGGGAACGTCGTCCGCGCGGGGCAAGGCATAATCCATGAACGTTGCCGTGAGCAGTTGGCCGTCCTCATCGAATTGAACATGCTCGGTCAGCGCCTGACCAATGCCCTGCACAACACCGCCATGCACCTGACCTTCGGCCAGCATCGGGTTGATAAGATTACCAAAATCATCAACGACCGCGTAACGGTCCACGGTCACGACACCGGTGTCGGGATCGACCACAACCTCTGTAACATGACAGCCATTGGGAAAGCTGCGCGCCTCCAACTTGGTGCGCTGTTCATGGACCAGCAGGTCCTCACGCCCCTTTTCGCGCGCCATGTCGGCAACCTCCAGCATGGTAGGGGTCAGGTTTGATCCCTCCAGCCGGAACCGCTCGTCATCAAAGGAAATATCGGCCGCAGGCACACCCGTCTCGTCACTCAGGAAAGCGGTAAACGCCTCCGTCATCGCGCCCACCGTGGCCAGCGTCGCCGTGTTCTGCACGGTCACAGACCGCGACCCTCCGGTCCCGCCGCCCTGCTTGATACGGTCACTGTCGCCCTGCACGACGTCGATCATGTCCACGGGAATCCCCGACTGATCGGCCAGGAACTGGGCATAGACGGTCTCGTGCCCCTGTCCGTTCGATTGGGTGCCGACATAAATGTTCACACGGCCCTCTTCCGTAAACTCAACCTTCGCGCTTTCGGCAGGATCGCCCAGAATGCTTTCGATATAGTAACACAAGCCCAGGCCCCGCAGACGCCCCTCTGCCGCATCGGCGGCCTTGCGCGCAGCAAAGCCGGGGATATCCGCCTCTGCCTCGGCACGGGTCAGCACCTTGTCAAAATCCCCCACATCATAGGTCTCGTCCACCAGCGTCGTGTAGGGAAACTGATCCGGCTTGATAAAGTTGATGCGGCGCAGCTCCAGCGGGTCTACACCCAGCTCGCGCGCCGCCCGGTCCATGGCACGTTCAAGGATATAGATCGCCTCGGGCCGCCCCGCCCCGCGATAGGCATCCACCTGCGTGGTGTTGGTGAAATACCCCACCGACCGCAGATAGGCGGCGGGCATATCGTAAACGCCGGTCAATACACGGGAAAACAGCTGCGTCTGAATGGCCTGCGCATATTGCGAGTTGTAGGCCCCCATATTGGCCTCGGTAAACACGCGGTAGCCGATGATGCGATGATCCGCATCAAAGG
Source organism: Tateyamaria omphalii (assembly GCF_001969365.1). NCBI lineage: Bacteria > Pseudomonadati > Pseudomonadota > Alphaproteobacteria > Rhodobacterales > Roseobacteraceae > Tateyamaria > Tateyamaria omphalii. The sequence goes on from NZ_CP019312.1 coordinate 1,979,135, forward strand.
CCAGCTCGGTCAGCGAGGTCAGATCGCGCCCCGCATTGTCCGACAGCATCGCCTCGGTCCGTTCCGACATCCAGCGCACCGGACGGCCCAATGCACGCGCCGCATGTGCGACAACGAAATACTCGGGGTACATCATCCCCTTCATGCCAAACCCGCCACCCGTATCGGGGTTCGTCACGCGAATATCGTCGGCGGGGATGTTCAGGGCCTTTGCCAACTGGTCCTTCGGCCCCCAAACGCCTTGCCCGTTGATGGCCACATGGACCCGGTCACCCTCGGGCTCTGCATAGCACCCGCGCGGCTCCATGGAATTGACGATGATACGGTTGTCCCCCACATCCAGCGACACGATACGGGCCGCCTTGTCGAACGCCACCTGCGTCGCCGCCTCGTCCCCCATATGCCAGTCGTAGGCGACATTGTCGGGCGCCTCGGCATGCACGGCCTCTCCACCCGCCGCCATGTCCATCTTGGCTGGCAGATCGTCATAATCCAGCATGATCATCTCGGCCGCATCCCGCGCCTGCGCCAGCGTCTCGGCCACGATCACGGCCACAGGCTCGCCAACAAAGCGCAACCGATCCCGCGCCAATATGGGACGCTCGGGCGCCGCGCCCTCCGATCCATCGCGGTTCTTGACCGTCACACCCTGCATGGCGACATTCAGACCGGCACCCTCCAGGTCGGCGAGGACATAGACGGCATGCACGCCCTCGGCGTCCCGCGCATCACTCACATCCAGATCCGTGATCACCGCATGGGCCACAGGCGACCGGAACACAAAGGACTGGAGCGCATTTGCAGGCGCAATGTCATCCACATACCGCCCCTCGCCGGTCAGAAACCGCACGTCCTCACGGCGTTTCACGGGTTGAGACTTGCCAAACTTTTCCATGGGGAACTCCTGTGTGCCAAGGGGGCCTCGTCATGCGCGAACGTATCGCGTGCGCGGCCCATGTCCAGCACCAGTTACGACGTCGGCTTGCTCACATCCGGCACAGGGGGCGCAGCGGCCCTGGGTCCGACATCGCCGACCCACCAGGTCTTGCCACGGCTGTCGCGATAAACTTCGATCTCCGACCCCGATGGGTAGCGCAGATACCGATCCGATGACAGCGAAGGCAAGCTTTCGCCCCGCTCTCCGCGGTGATCCTGCCACGCCAGAACATATCGCTTGGTGGTGCCGTTCTTCGTGCGCGTGACGCGTTCGTCGATGCGCACCACCCTGGCCCACTCCGCCGCGCCAAACCTGCGCGCGCGCAGCGCCTCGACCGCAGGCCGGGCGGTCCACCAGAACACGCCCAACGTCGCCAGCCCAAGCGCCAGCGCAAGCCACCGCACCCGTTGACCGGTGTCCCGCGTGCCCCCAACCGTGTATTCCATCTGCCGCGGACTGGCGCGCACATAGCGGATGTCGCGCACCGCACCCAGGGTCATGGCGCGATACACATGGCGCGGGACCTTGCGTTCGACGATCTGCGTCTCGCCACCCGCCACGTATTGAAAGGTCACGTAGTAATCTCTCTCCGTCTGCCCATAGCGGCGCACGGATATCTCGCGCCGATCCACGGCAGTCGCTTCAACGACAACACCCTGCACGTCCAGGTCCGCTGCGAACGCCGCCTCCTGGTACTCAAACACCATCAAGAGACCGAAAGACACCGCAAGCAGGATCGGAAAAAGCGCGTTGTTCCCCCACCACAACCGAAAGAACCCCGGCGCGGGCCCATGTGTATAATCCCTCATGGTCCAACACTGGAGGCCCAGCCGATCACCCAAAACCCCCCTTCCCTTCATACATCCGCCCCGCTATCTCACGCGGCAATGACAACAAGGGGGCCAGCACCATGGCACTGGGCAAATTCAACGCATCCGAGGCCGAAGCCCGCATCTACGCAGATTGGGAAGCCGCGGGCTGTTTTGCGGCCGGCGCCAACGCGCGCACGGATGCGGCCACCTATTGCGTGATGATCCCGCCCCCCAACGTCACCGGCGTGCTGCACATGGGCCACGCCTTCAACAACACGCTGCAGGACATCATGGTGCGCTGGCACCGGATGCGCGGCTTCGACACGCTCTGGCAGCCCGGCACCGACCACGCGGGCATCGCCACGCAAATGGTCGTCGAACGACAGCTCATGGAAACCCAGCAACCCTCTCGCACCGCTCTGGGGCGCGAGGCGTTCACCCGGAAAATCTGGGAATGGAAAGCGCAATCCGGCGGCACCATCCGGGACCAGCTTAAGCGCCTCGGCGCGTCCTGCGACTGGTCGCGCGAAGCCTTCACCATGTCCGGCGCGCCGGGTGCGCCTGCGGGTGAAGACGGCAATTTCCACGACGCCGTCATCAAGGTCTTTGTCGAGATGTACAACAAGGGCCTGATCTACCGCGGCAAGCGGCTGGTCAACTGGGACCCGCATTTCGAGACGGCCATTTCCGATGTCGAGGTCGAAAACAACGAAGTCGCCGGCCACATGTGGCACTTCAAATATCCGCTCGCAGGCGGCGAGACCTACACCTATGTCGAAAAGGACGCGGACGGCAACGTCAGCCTGACAGAAGAACGCGACTACATCTCCATCGCCACCACGCGCCCTGAAACCATGCTGGGCGACGGCGCCGTCGCCGTTCATCCATCAGATGAACGCTACGCGCCAATCGTTGGAAAACTCTGCGAAATCCCGGTTGGGCCAAAGGAACACCGCCGCCTGATCCCGATCATCACGGACGAATACCCCGACCCCACCTTCGGCTCGGGCGCGGTCAAGATCACGGGCGCCCACGACTTCAACGACTATCAGGTCGCCAAACGCGGCGGCATCCCGATGTACAACCTGATGGACACGAAGGCGAACATGCGCGCCGACGGCAAACCCTACGCCGAAGAGGCCGCCGTTGCCCAAGCCATCGCCAACGGCGACCAAGACTTTGACGAGGCCATGATCGCCGCCATGAACCTCGTCCCTGATGAATATCGCGGCCTCGACCGGTTCGAGGCGCGCAAACGAGTGGTCGAAGACATCACCGCCGAGGGCAACGCGGTGATGATCCCCAACCCGGACTACGATGCAGAGGCCGAGGCGGACCCCGACCGTAGGGTGGGCAATCTGCCCACCATCCCCATGGTCGAAAACAAACCCATCATGCAGCCCTTCGGCGACCGCTCCAAAGTGGTCATCGAACCCCTGCTCACGGACCAATGGTTCGTGGACACCGCCAAGATCGTCGGTCCCGCGCTGGATGCGGTGAAGAATGGCGACGTCAAAATCCTGCCCGAGAGCGGCGAAAAGGTCTATTTCCACTGGCTCGAAAATATCGAGCCCTGGTGCATTTCACGCCAGCTGTGGTGGGGACACCAGATTCCGGTTTGGTATGGGCCAAACCGACGTTTCGAAGACGAAAACGGATCCAGACTTCTGATCCACGATTTCGAAAAGCCTGTCGCATTCTGTGGGGCAACTTTCGAGGAAGCCGCGGCAAGCGCTCGTGAGTACTACCGCTCTTCAGAAACGCCCGAACCGGAAATGATCAGCGAAGTTGCTTCGCGGGAAGACGCAGCGGCGGGCAGCATCGCCCGCTCAGCCTGTCTCTACCGCGACCCCGACGTCCTCGACACCTGGTTCTCCTCCGGCCTCTGGCCCATCGGCACCCTCGGCTGGCCGGAGGACACACCCGAACTCGCCAAATACTTCCCCACCTCCGACCTCATCACCGGCCAGGACATCCTGTTCTTCTGGGTCGCCCGCATGATGATGATGCAACTGGCGGTGACGGACAAAATCCCCTTCGACACCGTCTACCTCCACGGCCTCGTCCGCGACGCCAAGGGCAAGAAGATGTCGAAATCCACCGGCAATGTCATGGACCCGCTCGACCTGATCGAGGAATACGGGGCCGACGCCCTGCGCTTCTCCTCCGCCGCGATGGCCTCGCTTGGCGGTACGCTCAAACTCGACACCCAGCGCATCGCAGGCTACCGCAACTTCGGCACCAAGCTCTGGAACGCCGCCAGCTACGGCGAGATGCGGGGCACACTCGACCTGCCCTACAGCGCCGAGGTCCCCGAAACCAAGCACCCCCTCAATCGCTGGATCAAAGGCGAGATCGCCAAAGCCCGCGAAACCGTCGACCAGGCTCTGACCGACTACCGCTTCAACGACGCGGCCAGCGCACTCTACGCCTTCACCTGGAACACCTTCTGCGACTGGTATCTCGAATTCACCAAACCCATCTTCGACGAAGGCACGCCCGAAGAAATCGCGGAAACCAAGGCAACCTATGCCTGGGCGCTCGATCAATGCCTGATCCTGCTGCACCCGATCATGCCCTTCATCACCGAAGAGCTGTGGGGGCAGAAACCGCGCCCCAAACGGCTCATCCACGCCGACTGGCCAACCTACACCACCGATCTGGTGGACGCAGAGGCCGACGCCGAGCTCAACTGGGTGATCAAGCTGATCGAAGCCATCCGCTCCGCCCGCGCACAGATGCACGTCCCCGCGGGCGCCTATGTCCCCTGCGTGGTCAAAGGGTTTGAGCCCGACGCCAAAGCCGCCTATGACCGGAACAAGGCCCTCATCCACCGCTTCGCCCGCCTCGAAAGCCTCACCGAAGCCGACGACTTCCCTAAAGGCACCGTCGCTCTCGCCATCTCCGGCGGCAGTTTCGGCCTGCCGCTCGCAGATGTCATCGACGTGGGCGCAGAAATCGCACGGCTCGAAAAAACCCTGGGCAAACTGGCCAAGGAACTGGGCGGGCTGCGCGGACGGCTGAAAAACCCCAAATTCGCCGAAAGCGCCCCGGCCGAAGTGGTCGAGGAAACCAAAGCCAACCTCGCTCTGCGTGAAGAGGAAGAAGGCAAACTCAACGACGCACTCACCCGGCTCAAGGAACTCTGACCGGTCAACAGTCCGTATTTGGAAAGAGAAGAAGACAAGGGGCTTTCTCCTGCCTTCTTCTCTTTAAAAAATACGGCGGGGCGTTTGAGGAGATCGACATTGGTCCGAGAGACAATGGCGATGCCCCTCATCAGCAAAAATGAACCGCGCCGCCGTCAGGCGTCATTCTAGGTCACCGCACGTTGCATTAACCATCGCTGCACCGCACGTTGGGGGTGCACAGGGGGTGCACAGGGTGTGTACGGGTGCTGCACGCACGGTGACACCCCGCCACAGCCCGTCAATCTTCATAAAAACAAGGTTAATCAGGGGCCGCGACTCACCCCTCAAACACCGGTGCCCGCCTCTGGATCTGCGCTGCGACGACCTCCATCTGTTCCGGCGTGCCCATCAACCCGGCCTGCACCCGGCTCTCCTCGAGCAGCACGGCCTCCGGGGCGTGAGTCTCCGCATATCCGATGAGCGCCTTGGCAGCCCTAAGCGCGCCTGGCGACTTTAACGTCAGCGCCTGAGCCAGTTCCATGGCAGCGGCCAACGGATCATCGGCCAGCTCTGTCACCAGCCCCCAAGCCTCTGCTTTGTCAGCAGAAATCGGCTCGGCCGTGTAGGTCAGCCTGCGCAGAACATCCGAGCGGACCAGCCGGGGTAACAGCACCATGCCGCCCATATCCGGCACGATCCCCCACTTCATCTCCATCACCGCAAACCGCGCATCCGGCGCGGCAATCCGAATGTCGGCACCCAGCGCCAACTGCATCCCCGCGCCAAAGCACACGCCATGCACCGCCGCAATCACCGGCACGGGGCAGCGGGTCCACACCATGGCCACCTCCTGCCACTGGTTCGTGGTGCCCTCCCCATGGGTGCGCGGCATCAGCAACTCATTGGAATCCTTGCCAATCATCGCCCCCAAACCGCCCACATCAATGCCCGCGCAAAACCCTTTGCCCTCGCCCGAGATCACGCAGACCCGCGCCGCGCTGTCCGCCACCTCCTGCCCCGCGACAATGATGGCGTCGATCATCGCCTGATCGACCGCATTCATCTTGTCCGCACGGGTCAGGCGCACATGGGCGATCTGGTTCTCATAGGTGATGGTCACGCGGTCGGACATGGGGGCTCTCCTCTATGCCCCCACCCAAGCGCATCACACCGGCAAGGGCCAGCAAAACGTAAGGGCATTGCCCCGCACCGCGACCCGCGCTACCCCTCGCGCCATGACAGATCCCCGCCTGACCCCGATTGCCGCCAGCCTGCCCTCCAGCGTGCCCTTCGTCGGCCCCGAAGCCCAGGAACGCGCCCGCAACAGCGCCTTCGACGCGCGGCTCGGCGCCAATGAAAGCGTCTTCGGCCCATCCCCCCGCGTGGCCGAGGCGATGGTCCAGACCGACATCTGGAAATACGGCGACCCGGAAAATCACGAGCTGCGCCAAGCACTTGCAGCCCATCACCAAATCAAGTCTGCCAACATCATGGTGGGCGAAGGGATCGACGGCCTGCTGGGCTACATCGCCCGCCTGTTCGTGGCACCGGGCGACCACGTGGTCACGTCGCTGGGCGCCTACCCGACCTTCAACTACCACGTCGCAGGCTACGGCGGCACGCTGGAGACGGTCCCCTACACGGTCGACCACGAAGACCCCGCTGCCTTGTTTGCCAAGGCCAAGGAAACACAAGCAAAACTCGTCTACCTCGCCAACCCCGACAACCCGATGGGCACCTGGCACGACGGTGAAACACTTAAGAAGGCGCTGGATGATCTGCCCCAGGGCACCCTCCTCGTGCTGGACGAGGCTTACATCGACTCCGCGCCCACCGGCACCGCACCTGACATCGGTCCGGACGACCCGCGGGTGATCCGGATGCGCACCTTCTCCAAAGCCTACGGCATGGCGGGCGCGCGGGTCGGTTACGCCATTGGGGCGGCCCCGCTGATCGACGCATTCAACAAGGTGCGCAACCATTTCGGCATGAACCGGGCGGCGCAGGCCGGTGCGCTGGCAGCGCTGCAAGATCAGGCGCACCTCGCAAGCGTCCTCGAGCAAATCGCAACAGCCCGCACCCGGATCGACCGGATCGCCCGCGACAACGGGCTGACCACACTGCCCTCGGCCACAAATTTCGTCGCCATCGACTGCGGGCGCGACGGCGCGTTCGCCAAGGCGGTGCTCGACGGCCTGATCGCGCGCGGCATCTTTGCCCGCATGCCCTTTGCCGCCCCGCAAAACCGCTGCATCCGGATCAGCTGCGGCACGCAAAACGACCTCGACGCCTTCGCCGCCGCCCTGCCCCATGCGCTGGCAGACGCAAACGGGGGCTGACAGGCCGAACAGGTGGACTATAATCTGCCAACAGCCACCGCTGTCAGGGTACGCCATGGACGACCACACAACCGGAACCGCACCCAATTATACCAAGGCCTGCATCGTGATGTTCGGCGTCAACATCACGTGGATCCTTGTGGCCATCTGGGCGATCTGGGGGCTGATCGCCGCCATGCTACTGGGGCTTGGCGTCAATCACCTGATCGAACGGGGCAGGATCTGGGCCGCCCAGAGACAAGAGGCTTCGATCCGGCGCGGCAAACCGTTCTGACCGCAAAGCCGGGCTCAATCCCCGTTCCTTAGTGCTTCTTAAACCGGAACCCTCTACGATTCTCGAATGTTGCCGAAACAAAGCGTTCAGATCGTCTTGCAACAGGTCGGATCCCTCTCCGGCCCGCGTCCTTTACAAGTATGACAGTGGTGACAGGTTGAAAACGCTTACTCAGATTGCCCTTCTGACAGCTTTGGTCCTTGCCCCCGCGCAGCTGCTGGCCCAGCAACCCACGGTCGACCAGGTCGTCGCCTCGCACTATCCCCCGCTTATGATAGAAGGGGACGAAGCGCGCCCCGGCTACTCGGTGGATGTGCTGCGCGAAGCGGCACGTCGCGCCGGTCGGCAGATCGACCTGCAATTCCTGCCCTTCCAGCGCGCCGTGCACGAGGTGCTAACGGGCAAGGCAACGCTGATGCCCGCGCTCTTCAAGGGCAAGACGCATGACGACCAAATCCTCTGGGTGACCGAGTTTCACCGCACCAGCCTAAACTTTGCCAGCATCTCGGGCCGCATCGACACGCTGGACGACGCGCGTGCTCTGCCCTCCATCGTCGTGGAACGCGGCACGACATCCGAAAACATTCTGGCTCAGCTTGGATTTGGGAATGTCCACAGCACCCGCTCGCCCGAGGCCAGCGCCAACATGCTCGCCACCGGTCGCGCCGATGCGTGGCTCTTGACCGACGACATGATGCGCATGACTTGGGGCATGCTCGACATGGAAACGCCGCTGTCCATCGGCGACACGATCCGAGACATCCCCGTGTTCATAGTCGCCAGCCCCACATTGCCCGATGACACGCGCCGCGCCTATCTGACCGCGATCGACGCGATGCGCGCGGACGGCACGCTCGAGCGGCTGTTGCGCCGCTACGTCCCGGCGCCGCAACCGCCCTGACCGAGGGTCTGTGGGCACGCAGCATGAGGCAATGGGTTCTGCGACCAAGTTCCAACACCTTGCATAACCGCAATCTGCTTTGTTGTATCCTGTGGCTATCTCTTTGATCTTTGTCAGGTCGTTCTCGACCAGATACCGCCACGTGCAGACCTCCCGGTCGTCGGCCCGCCGGATTTTGGACCTGGCGTGAGCAGGCATCACAGCGGCGGCTCCGCAGTCGTCCGGATCGTCAAGCCGCCAAGTTGCACCGAACGGCGTATCCGCGAGCAGCGCGTCAATTGAAACGCCCTTCATCAGGGGCGCCACCCCTTTGTGTCATGCGCCTGTCCGGTCGCCAGCCACGCGCCCGATGGCCTGACGCCGAGGCCGTCCCTTTGCACCCGATGCCGTCTGGTCAACCGACATGACGGTGCCATCAATCAAGGCATGTTCAAGGTCGGGATCATCGCTCATGGCGTTGAAAAGGCTCTCGAATACACCCGCCTCGGCGCTACGGCGGACGCGTCGGACCTGAGTGTTCCGTTCCCGGGGGCGCGCGGCATGTCGCGCCCGGCTGCGCCTGTACACACGCGCCAGAACACGGCGGGCAGCAACAGACGATTGCCCCTTGTCGTGGCCCCCGTCTCGCTGACCTTACCCGGAAGATGTGCCTCACGCTGCCGCCACGGACGGTCCGACACCACAAACCGCAGCTCGTGCCTTCAAACCTCCATGTCGGAAGCGTGAAGCAGAGATCAGGCCAAATGCGATGTCCGATCGGCCGCAGAGCCTAGACCTTGGCAATCTCCGCTGCAGCGGCTCCAAGCGCATCGCGCCCGTGGGGCACGCCCAGCGCCGTCAGACCGGCCTCGATCCCGCCCAGCAGCCCCATGATCATTTGCCCGTTCACATGACCCATATGGCCCAGCCGGAAAAACCCGTGCCAGGCCGGATCGCCGGGCGGCGCCATGCCCAGGCCGATGCCCAGGGTCAGGCCCAGGCGCGCCTCCGTCCAATCACGCAGCGCGGTGGCCTGCGGCGCCTCAAGCCGCAGCGCCGTGACGGCGCAGCTGCGATGCGCAGGCTCCGCCACGTTCAACTCCAGCGGCCCCTCGGCCCCCCAGGCATGGCAGGCGACCCAGATGGCGCGCGCCAGCCTCTCGTGGCGGGTCCAGATCGTCTCCATCCCCTCGGCATGGATCATGTCGAGCGCCGTGCGCAGGCCGTACAGGTGGTGCGTCGGCGCGGTCCCGTTCCAGTACATGAAAAACTCGTCCGGGTTGGCGCGCGGCGCCCAGTCCCAATAACGACTGACACGCGGCATGGCACGGCGTACCGCATCGGCCTTGTCGTTGAAAAACACGAAACACATGCCGGGCGGCACCATTAGCCCCTTCTGGCACCCTGCCACCATCACATCGACGCCCCAGCCGTCCATCTCGAAGCGGTCACAGCCCAGCGAGGCGATGCAATCCGCCATCAAAAGCGCCGGATGGCCCACGTCGTCCAGCACAGCGCGCAGGGCCGCCACGTCATTGCGGACAGAGGTCGAGGTGTCCACATGCACCGCCAGCACCGCCTTGATCCGGTGCGCGGAATCAGCGCGCAGGGCATCTGCGATCTGCTCGAGGTCCCAGGGCTCACGCTTGCCATGATCCATGATCTGCGGGGTCGCACCCAGCCCCTGGGCCATCTCGGCCCAGCCGTGGGCAAAACGGCCCGTGGCAGGCACCAGAACAGTGTCGCCCTCCGCCACCGTATTGGCAAGGGCCGCCTCCCACGCCGCATGCCCGTTGCCGATATACATGGCCACATGGCCCTCCGTCCGGGCCACCCGGCGCAGGTCCGGCACAAGGCTGGCGGCAATGTCGACAATCTCGCCCGCATAGATGTTGGGCGCGGCCCGGTGCATGGCCTGCAAGACAGCATCCGGCATGACAGACGGGCCCGGAATGGCCAAGTATTCACGCCCGCCGACTTGTTTGCCAGATGATGTCATGGAATGCTCTCCGCCGTGTTCAATACCGCGCACACTAGCGCCGCCCGAAGCGGCGTCAATCGCGGCACGGGCACATGGCTACCGGCGATAGCTCTCGGCCAGCCTCTCGGGACTGACGCCCACAAAATAGCGCATGAGCGTCCACAAATTGCGCGCCCCGCGGCGCAGCCAGCCCTGCCGGCGGTACTTCTCTGCGCTGGTCACCGCCGCCGCATCCAAGGGCACAAGGTCCCCACGCAGCGCACGCGCCATCGCCACATCCTCCATCAACGGAATGTCCGGATAGCCCCCGACGCGGGCGTAGTGATCACGCCGGATTAAAAGCCCCTGATCGCCATACGGCAAGCCGAACAGCCGCGCTCGCAGGTTGGCCCACCCGGCAACGAACTTGCCCCCACGATCAAAGCCCAGCCTGAAATACGCAGCCTGCCCACGGCCCAGATGCACACCCACAGCCGCTGTCCAGCCGTGGGCCAGACACGTGTCGGCGTGAAGCACCAGAAACCACTCTGCCCGCGCCGCCGCCGCCCCGCGGCGCAACTGCCCGCCGCGCGACGCAGCACCTGTCACGATCTGCGCCCCCCACGCATCGGCCAAGGCTACAGTCCCGTCCTCCGATCCGCCATCACTCACGATCAGCTCCGCGATCAACCCCGCATCGACCCCCTCCATCAACGCCTCAAGACACGCGCCAAGCGCCTTTTCGGCATTCAGGGTCGGCACAATGACAGAGATGGGTGCAGGCACGTCAGGCCCCTTTCGGTTGGTCCTCGGGCTGCTATATGACAAGGGATGCCCGCGAAAGGAACTCCCATGACCCACCGTCATATCTTCCGCCTCTCCGGCCCCGACACGCACGACTTCCTGCAAGGGCTCGTGACCAACGATGTGGACGGGCTGAAAGACGGGCTGGTCTATGCCGCACTCCTGACACCGCAGGGCAAATACATGGCCGACTTCTTCCTGGTGCCGGACGGGGACGCGGTGCTGCTCGACGCGCATGGGGATCAGGCCGACATGCTGCGGCAGCGGCTCAGCATGTACAAACTGCGCGCCAAAGTCACGCTGGAGGACACGCAGCTGCACCTGCACCGCGGGCTGGGCGATGCACCAACCGACGGGTTCGCCGACCCACGGCACAGCGCGATGGGCTGGCGGGCCTACCGCGACCACCCCCAGACGGATGATACCACCGACTGGACCGCGCTGCGCGTCACGCACATGATCCCCGAAACCGGGATCGAGCTCACACCCGACACCTTCATCCTCGAAGCGCATTTCGAAGGGTTGAACGGCGTCGATTTCCGCAAGGGTTGCTATGTGGGCCAGGAAGTCACCGCACGGATGAAGCACAAGACGACGCTGCGCAAAGGGCTCGCACCCGTACGGGTCGAGGGCGACGCGAATCCGGGAACGGAACTCAAGGCCGGGGACAAACCCGCAGGAACGCTCCTGTCACGCTCCGGCGACCGGGCCATCGCCTATCTGCGGTTCGACCGGGCACAGGGCGATTTGCAGGCAGGCGCGGCCACCGTCACCCGCACGGACTGAAGCGAACCTGCCGCGTTAACCCACCAGCTTGATAAACAACGCCGACCCCATGACAAAAGACGTGGCAATCTGGTCCTGCCGCGCATTCAAATACGCGTCGCCCACGACCTTCGGCCCATCCCCATAGGGCCAGACATAATCATCCAGCACAATCCATCCGCCGGGCTTGACCATGGAACACCAGGCATCGACATCGGCCCTGACGGCCGCCTCGCTATGATTGCCGTCGATATGAAGCACCGAAATCTCGCCGGAATAGTCCACGGCGCCAAACTCCGGGCTCTCGATCTGCCGCGACGCCGCATAGACCGGTGCCGCATCAACCGACGCGTGGCGGAGATAGTTCAACCGGCCCTGCGCGTAGGGCAGCAGGTTGACCAGGAAAATCTCGAAGGCACTCGCTGGATCAACATCGACCGCATCCACCAGACCCTCCGCATCGTTCTGAACGATGTTTTCCATGTCCCACGGATCGACACACAGAACCGGGCCAACGGCATTCAATTGCGCAAGCTGCGCCAGCAGGAATGCGGATTTCCCCCACCAGCTGCCAATCTCGACTACGTCACCGCGCGGGGCGGACTGAAAAATGGAAAACAGCGCACGCGTCTTGTCGTGGTCGCACATGCCCGGAATGGCTTCCAAATGGTGATAAACGGCGGCCAGCTTGAACACCGGCGGCAGGTCGCGGGCGTGCGGAACAAACAAAGGGGCGTCGACATCTGACAGGCTTTGCGCAAACGTATTAGAGGCTTTGTACGTGTCCTCCAACTCGCGCATCGGATGAGAGTTGACCAGGCTCACATCCGGCAGCACGCGCGGCAGCGCCGCCTCAAGCATTTCCCAGACAACCGCGTTCGGCGTGTAGATTGAACTGACCGAATGCGCCTCCACCACGCCCTGCAGCGACGTCAGAAAGTCCGGGTCCGTCACGTAAGGAAGGAAGGCCCAGGCACCGTACTGCGGCTTGGCCGGATCGTGGTTCAGGGACGACGCCCCCACAACGGCACGGCCATCTCGTTCCGCTTGCTTCGCATAGGCCAGCGAGTGCGGCATGCCCGCAGGAAAAACGAGCGTCTTGTTCAAGGTCATATTGCTATCCTGTTGGCTGGCACCCCGGAGGCGCAGTCACAGGTGATGGTTAGTGCATCCCGCGCCCCGGGTCCATTGCGGCACTGCAAACGCACTCGAGTTGTGAGGATGGCACCTTGCGACACGCGACCAACACGGCCTGGGAAAAGTGCCAAAGCTGGCCTGTCCGAAGACAGGTCAACATGACCGAGGTTGGTCTATACAAGCGACTTCCAGAAGACGATTTTGTCATCTCCCGCCGCCCAGAAATCCCGGATGCGGGCCGCCTCGGTATAGCCGTTATTGCAATGAAACGCGCGTGTCTGCGCAAACGCATCCGTTCCTGACGTGTCAGCGATCAGGATACGCTGCCCCCGCTCCCTGAGCGTCGCCTCAAGACGCTTTGTGATCGCCGCGCCACAACCGCCCCCCTGCTCTGTTGGCAGAACCGCAATCGCAAGCATGTTCCATGTCCCATCCGCAAGCGGCTCCGGCACCGCATAGCAGAAGCCGACCGGCCTGCCCGCTGCTTCGCATGTCAGCCAGATATCAACGCTCTCGTCATGTGACAGGAACCCTTGCACCATATCCGGCAGCATCTCACTCGGGAAAAGCCCGGTGTCGTTCAAAACCACCTGCAAGGGGGCGATATCGGAGTGCTGCGTCGCCCTTATTTTCATGGGTCTTTGATCATTTTTCATGTCATCCCACGCGCGAAACCGCTTGATGTGTCAGGCGGCTGCGCCCGGACCATTGTCATAATTGCCATGATGTCGTGAACGTCTGCGAACCGAGCCTGCCGGCGCGCCTGACATCACGTGCGCAGGCGCCCTCTGGCTTGGTTGCCCAGTCGTTCCGGGCCTCGTGGCTTCCTGCATGTGTAAACATAAAATCTCCGCCGCCTGATCTGAATCCCGCGCGTATGACAGCAATACCGATAGGGCTGGCGTCCAGCAAGGCTTGGACGGTTTGGGACAAATTGACCAGCCTCCTCAGCCACATCCTGTACGGTTGTCGTAGCAGTCACCACGCCCGATGACATTCACAGCGCCCGACCAAAAAACCACCGATGCGCGGGTACTGACGCAATGTTATGTCTCTCGAATTAACCGCATTTGCCGGTTGGGTCGCGCCTTGCGGGCTAAAATGCGCAGTTTCGTCGCCAGATAGTGCAGGTTCCAGAAATAAGCGGGATTTGAGAGGGTTTTAACCCGGGCAAATGTGCAGTTTTTTGGGGGGGGTTCGACGTCTTGAGCACCCGTCTGCGGGATCATTTGGCCGGGTTGATGCGGCGTGCGCCCTTGATCTTGTCCCTGTGCAACACCCCGCCATGCGCAGGACGCAAAGCGAGGTCATTCAGATGTGACCGTAACAGCGGCGTGCTTGATCAGGCGCGTTCGGCGTATTCCATGGTCTCGGTGTTGACCACGATATCCTCATCCTGGCCCACAAAGGGCGGCACCATGACCTTGACCCCGTTGTCCAGGATCGCAGGCTTAAACGAATTGGCCGCCGTTTGTCCTTTGACCACCGGTTCCGTCTCCACGATCTTGCAGGTGACCTTTTGCGGGACGGTCGCGTTCAGCGCCTCTTCGTCGTAGAACTCCACCACGATGGTCATGCCGTCCTGTAGGAACGGGCGGCGGTCACCCAGCAGCTCTGCGGGCAGTTCGATCTGCTCGTAGGTGTCTGCGTCCATAAACACCAGCATGCCGTCATTTTCATAGAGGAATTGCTGGTCTTTCTGCTCCAAACGCACGCGCTCGACCTTGTCGGCGCTGCGAAAGCGTTCATTCAATTTGGAACCATTGCGCAGGTTGCGCAGTTCCACCTGTGCAAAGGCGCCGCCTTTGCCGGGTTTGACATGATCTACCTTCACGGCGGCCCAAAGGCCGTCATTGTGCTCAAGCACGTTTCCGGGGCGGATCTCGTTTCCGTTAATTTTAGGCATGTGGCAAAACCATGGCGAAAGGTTGATGAAAAGTTGATGCTCCCTATATCTCGCGTGGGATGCCCCGGCAAGACAACGAAATGCAGTGCTGCATACGCAGCAGGCTATGCGCTGATTGCAAGGGTGCCATGCAGAAACGGGGTATCCGAATCGGCTGTGTTCGTCCATAACGAGCGCCACGCCGAAAAAGACAAGAGCAAGAATAAAGGAAGGACGACGAATGAAAGATTTCGTTGACGGCACGGCCTTTAACAATGAACAAGGCAATCGTGCACGCAAACTTTTCGCAGCCGTTGTGTTGGCTGCACTCGACGATGCCATCGCCGATGACAAGAAATATGGCAACGGGCCTGAGCAGATTGCCCGCTGGGCACGGTCGCGCGATGGGCGTGAAGTGCTGAGCTGTGCAGGTATCGACCCGAACGAACGTGTGGTCGAAGGGCTTATGGAATTTGTCGGTAAGGGTGTCCGCACGTCGGTCGCGCTGAGCCGCGAAGAGTCCGAGCGCCGCAATGCCGCTCAACAGGCCGAGGCTGCCTGATCAAACAATTGCTGCCTTAAGGAAAGCGCGCCCTCCGGGGCGCGTTTTCTTTTACCCCGGGCTGTCGACAAAGAAGAACAGCCATTGCCGGACAACCCAGAACTCGGCGAGCAGCAGAAGTACAACAAGCCCGCTCCCCCAGACTGGCAACGCCCTACGCCACAGGACCACTGCCGCCACGGTCGCAATGGACGCCTCGATCGGGGCCACCAAAGCGGCACCATGGCTCCTGTCCCAGTAGCTGACCGGGCTTTCAAACACCCAGTAACTGAACGGCCAGAAGTGCGGTCTCCCATCATCGTGGTGCAGCGGAAAATCCAATGCTAGATGCACAAGGGCCGCGCCTGTCAGTGCAATCGCCCAGCCAGACTTGCGCCAGACAGCAATGGCGCACAGCACACCCCAAACGAAAAATGAGTTGTCGATGGCAAAAACGGTTTGCCAAGCGCCTGAGAAATAGAGGTCGTTGAAAACGACACTTGGCGGAATCCCAAGGATGTAGAGCGATACGCCGGCCATCAGATACAGTGACAGATCAGGCATAAGGCCACCGGCGAAGGCAGCCACCAGAATGCGTTGATCCGCACTCTTCCCGAAGGCAGCGGCACCAATCAGCAAATGTGCGGGTGTGTTCACGAAAGTTCAGACAGGCGACACATGCCGCCCCGCCCTATTCGAGATCTTGCGCCGCAAGCGCCCGGTGAATTTCGCGCCGGACCAGCTTGCGCACGTTGCGCGTGATGCGTTCGCCAAGCGCGCCTTGCAGCTCCTCGCGCACGATGTCGCTGACCAAATCGCGCAGCGCGTCTTCATCCAGAACATCTTCATCCGTCGAAAATATCTGGGTTTCGTCGATATGGTTGCCGACTGGTTCTGCATCGGCTTCATGTGTTTCCGCTGCTTCGGCGACGTCGCCCGCATCTTCCCATTCAAGTGTTGGCGGTTCAGTACCTGCATTCTCGCCATCACCAGCCATGTCCGGTTCAAATTCTTCGGTCTGCCCAGCAATGAGCGTTTCCAGGGCGGCGATCTTATCGCTTAGCGGTGTCGGAGCAGTGCCTGCGCTGATCTTGGCCGGTTCTGATACTTCATCTTCCTCTACACCGACATCAGCGAATGCATCCTGAATGGACATCAACGTATCCTGCTCAAGGTCAACGGTGTCCAACGTAATGGACGTTTCACCGCCCTCAGGCTGTGTTGGCGTCACATCATCTGCATCGTCTTGCGCATCCTCTGCGGGATGATCCTCCCACGGCGCTTGCAAGACTTCTGCCTCAGGGGGCGCATCGGACGCATCATATTCCGTTTGAAACACATCATCATCGTCCAAATCGGGCTGCAGTTCTGCGTCAGGCTCGGCCTGCTCATCTGCGACCTCTTCCATGACACGCAACGCGGGCGTCAACACCAGACGGTCTGTGCGCGTCGGCGCTTCATTCTCCGGTTCCGGACGGTTGTCGTCAGACACCAAACGGCGAATGGACGCCAAAACGTCCTCCACCTCGGTGTTGGTCATTGGATCAGACATGTTTCATGTACCACTCTTAGCCTCGCGCCAACTGTACCGCGCGGGTGAGAGTCGCACAATACTGTGCTGAAAAGTCTAATCGTCTACTTGCAGGGCACGCAGCACGCGGTCTAATTGCTGGCCTTGTCTGGACCGTTTGACCGGTCCGTCCTTGACCAGATTGTAGTAGGCGGCGGGATCGTACAGCTGCACAGGCAGCTTCAGGCGTTGCGCCGTCAACAACCCCATGGCTTCGAGCACGGCATAGGCGGCGATATACTGGTCCGCCTGCGCCGAGATGCGGTTCGATTCCGCATCCAGCAGGTCCTGTTCTGCGTCCAGTACATCAAGCGTGGTGCGTGCACCCAACGTCGCCTCTTCGCGAACGCCCTGAAAGGCGACGCGTGCTGCGCGGATCTGCCTTTCGGATGCAGCAAGGCTGGCGCGCGCGGCGTTGTAGTCTGAAATTGCGTCCACAACATCCTGTTGCACGTCGTGCCGCACGTTGTGCAGATTTCCACGGGCCGCATCCCTGTTGGCGATGGCCTGCCGTTCGAGGGCCGTCAATCGGCCACCCTGGTAGATGGGCCCCGTCACATTGAGGCCAATCACACCCTGTTCGGTGCTGTCTTCGCCGCCGATCTCTTCTTCGATACTCAAGCTTCCGCTCAGCGAAACGACCGGCAACATATCTTTGGAGGCGGCATTGACCAACAACTCGTTTACCGACACCTGACGCCGTGCTGTTTCCATTTCCGGATGACTGCGCACAGCCACGGCCTGAGCGGCTTCGATCCGGGTTTCGGTCCGCGGAAGCGCAGGCAAACCCGCGAGACGGCCAGGCTGCCGACCAACCACGTTCGCATACTCGGCTTGCGCCTGGATCAGATTTCGTTCCGCATCCGCGAGATTGCTGCGGGCCTGGGCAACAGCGGCTTCTGCAAGCGACACGTCGGTGCGCGTCACTTCCCCCACCTCGAAGCGGTCATTGGCGGCGCGCAATTCCTGTTGCAACAGACGCAAGTTGTTTTGGCTGAGCGCGACAAAGTTTTCCTGTCGGCCCACGTTGAAAAATGCGGATGCCGCGCGCAGCAATAGCGCCTGCTCGACGTTCAGCAGAGACGCGCGGGTCGCAAGCACAGTCTCCTTAAGCGCTTCGACCCGTGCCGCGTCCGCTCCGAAATCGTAAAGCTGCCAAGAGGCCGTCAAATCCAATGAGATCGTCGTCGTGTCGATCGAACGCGTCAATCCGCCGGTCGACGAGGACGTCGTGTCCCCAAAAACCTGAGACAGGTCGCTGGACCAGTTGATGATCGGACGCAGGGCGGCCAGCGCAATCGGAACATCCTCATCGGCGGCGCGCAGAAGCGCGCGGTTCTGTTGCAACAGTCCGCTGTGCGTGTATGCCCCGATCAAAGCATCCGCCAGAGTATCTGCTGTCGCCCGTGTGCCACCGAAGCTGAAACTGACAGCTGTTGCGAGTCCCAATGCCCAGGCAGTCGTTTTCAGAAATCCGCGTCCTGTATTCGTCTTCATTGCCACCTGCCCCTTGTTGATCCGCCCGACCGAAGCCTTTTTTGGTCAAAGTGTGAATGCGTTATGTTTCTCAAATCCCGGCAAGACTGGTGCGCCCGCATTGAAGGCGCGTCGCCACGACACAGCTCCATCCGTTTTGTAGCCAACACGCACCTCACCAAGCGCCCCGTCCATGAAGAGGCACGCAATCCGGCCACCGTCCTTGAGTTGCGCAAGGAGTGCATCCGGCACGTGAGCCACGCCACCCTCAATCACAATTACGTCGTAGGGACCATGCTCTGCCGCGCCATCCTTGAGGGGTTCGACATGGGTGATAACATTGTCGATGCTGGCGGACATCAGCGCGTCTTGCGCCTCGGACGACATCGTTTCGTTGTCTTCGAGAGCGACGACCGCCTGGGCCATGTGCGCGATGACAGCAGCCGAATAGCCCAGGGCCGCGCCGACATCGAGCACCAGCTCATCCGGGGAAATGTCCAGAGCATCCAGCATTTTCGCCAACGTCCGAGGTTCAAGGATGACGCGCCCGTCATCAAGATCTAGGTTCTCACCCAGATAGGCCGTCTCTCGCAAGGCGGCAGGAACAAAGTCTTCGCGCTTTACGGATAGCATAGCATCAATAATTGGAAACTTGGTGACGTCAGATGGCCGGACCTGCGTGTCCACCATCATTGTGCGCCGGGTCGAGAAGTCGGGCATTACAGCTAAACTCTTTGGTTCAGATTCTTCTCCACAGGTGTGCCACAGTCCGCGCGCTTGGGCAACGCGGCAGGTATGCCTTGCGGCAATATTCCCGGTAGGTCCGAATTTAACAGCCTTGCACGCACCATTCGAATGAGCTATCGCCCCGATCACACCACGGATGGCGAGTTGGCGGAGTGGTGACGCAGCGGATTGCAAATCCGTGTACACCGGTTCGATTCCGGTACTCGCCTCCAACAAATTCAAAGAAACCAGTGGTTTAGGAAATTGCAGAATTGCAAGTTTCCTTCGGATGCGTCGATCCTGATTGGCTTCAAGCTACATTCTAAAAAAATCACATCCTGATTTTGGGATTTGAGTAGGGTGGATATTTCGATCCCACAGCTTTTGCGGCTGCTGTCAAGATGACAGTGCTTTGGACAGTGTAAGACTAGGTGACACTCTATCTTCACTGATAGAAACCCGCCAAGAAATGCCAGAAACTCTTACTTCGAATCCCGCTTAAGCCTTTGATAATAAACGCAAAGAGACGTCTCTTTGTTAAAAAGCACCTAAGTCCAATTCGGTGGGAGGATTAGCTATGGCCAAGCTCAACAAGCGCCAAAAACAGCATCAGGGACAAAGGTCTACCTAGTACATCGTCAGATTCAAAGATGGGGACTGCAACGTAAGGGACAAGCAATTTCCGCGGCGTTACCAAGCAGAGGCTTTCATGATGAGCTTTCTGAAGCCATTAAGGCTGGCAAGTGCGCGGCAACTGCGAACGTACCCTTTCGTGATCTGGCGGACAAGCTCTTGGAAGCGTCTCGGATTTCTTCGTGCCCTCTTGCGAATGAAACGCGTCAGAAAAGTCGCGGTCAGGCTCTTCACTGGCTCGTCTGGCCACCAACGTGTTGATGCGTATTTCCTTCGCACACTTGAGGTACCAGTCCCCCCTTTAGACAAGCAGCGAGAGATCGCAGCAAAAGCAAAGGCCCGTGTTGAGAAATCTGAACAGCTCTAGAATGAGCTGGCGTAGAATGCTCCGCGCATACTTCGCATACACCGGCTGCCAGGACTGACACAAAGTAACAATCCGCCTGGCTTGAGATCATCAAACACGCACGCAAAAACCTCTGCCTGTGGGATATCAAATCGGGTTTGCAGAAACGTCGCCTGGATGAGGTCAAATGCTCCGGCGGGAAACGACGCAGTCAGGTCGCGACGCGCAAGTGAGATGCTGTCTCTGACTTAGCGCCGCGCGGCGTTTACGCCTCCAGTATCCGAGGCAGGCTGCGCAATGTCGATTGCGCAGGCATCCTAGCCCTGTCGTGCTAACCAGACTGCATCGTCTCCTTTGGCGCATTCCAAGTCCAGCGCGAGGTCCGGCAAACGCCCATACGCAAAGCGTTTGAGGATGACAGATGGCACACCACTCGTTCCGTAACTGGCATCGCAATATCTGGCATCCTAAAACGCCAGCGGGGATGGTTCGGGGGTTGGTTTCATCATGTCGCCCTTCGTGCGTGCAAAACTGCGCCAAGCACGCAAAGCAGACTGGCCAGAGCAAAGACAATGGCGGGAAAAATCAATGCTGTTGCCGCGGCCTGCCCTGTTGTTTCCTGCACGCTGCTCCCGAAATACAGACTGCCGACGATGGCGATACTCAGCGCAATGCCGATCTGTTGCCCGGTTTGGATAAGGCCCGACGCTGCGCCTGCGCTATCGTTCGGCGCGAGCGCCAACGTATTGGACACAAGAGCCACGTTGCCTAAGCCCATACCCAATCCGATCAGCGACAAGGGCGGGACAAGAATGCGGGCGCTGATGTCATTTCCAACGGTCCAAAATGCCAGGATGATCAGAACAATACCGCCGCAGACCAGCAGCGATCCGAGGACTGGAAGGGTCCACGGGTTTGATGGTGTAACCCGTCCCGCAATAGATGCCCCCGCCACGGCCAAAACGGGATGCGCGGCAAGAGCAACTGCTACTGCGCCGGGCGAGAGCTTCGGTCCGGCTTGCAGCGCGACGGCCAATGTAAAAGGAACACCGGCGATACCGCAAAATATCAATAGGATCATCGCGGCCCCCGTCAGAAATGGGATGGACTGCAGCAAGGCGCGCGGCAACAGCGGCTCGACCCGATCAGACACCTTGTGCAACTGGGCATGAGCGACGTAAGCAAGCAGCAGAACACTGGCTGGGATCAGAACATTGATCCAGAGTGGCCACCCGAGTGTCCGCCCCTGCGCCACCCCAAAGACCAAGCCCGTGACGGCCAATGCGACCAATATCGCGTGCCGCACATCGAGTGATTTCGATGATCTCTGATTGTCGCGTGGGAGAAACAGCGCAACGATCACCACCGACGCCAAACAAGGTGGTATCGCCAGCAGGAACGCAATGCGCCATCCCAGACCAAAGGGATCTAGCGACAGGACAGCTCCGCCGATGATCGGACCGGCGACGGCCCCCAATGCGCTGATCATCGCAAAATAGCCAACGGCGCGCCGTCTTTCTTCGGGGGGCAAGATCACTTGTGTGAGGGCCAGAACTTGCGGCATCATCGTCGCCGCCCCGATCCCCTGGAGGGTCCGTGCCACGATCAGAATGCGGATACCGTCGGCTGTTCCAGCCACCAGCCCGCCTGCTGCAAAGGCGGACACGCCAAACAGGAACAAACGTCGACGGCCAAGCACATCCCCAAAGCGCCCAAGGGGAAGAAGCAACGCCGCGAGAGGAACCAGATAGGCCAGCAAGATCCATTGCGATTGGGATCCGGTCGCTTCAAGATCCTTTGCGATGCTCGGGACCGCGAGATTGACCACTGTGACATCCAAGAGTGAAACGAACGCTGCGAGCAGAAGCGCCCAGACGACCGCCCATTGCGGTCGTTTTGCGGAAATTGGTTCAGCAGACAGGACTGACATCACTAAGCTCCGGGCTATGCGTTTCTCGTGAGCTTAAATGTCACGAGAGAACGCTTGTCAACCTTTCGTGCCTGCAATTGTCACGAGAGACCGTTTCAGCTAAGCATGTGGTATGAGAACCGACAACCGGCTCCCGAGGGTGCTGCACATATTGCTTCATCTCGATGAGATCGACGCGCCCGTCACATCTGACCGTATGGGCGAGATGTTCGGCATGGATCCCTCTTTGGTTCGGCGCACCATGGGCGGGCTGCGCAAACATGGATTGGTGGCATCTATCAAAGGGCACGGCGGCGGCTGGCATCTGCAGCGGCCCACAACTGAGATCAGCCTGATGGACGTTTACACGGCACTTGGATCGCCGAACGTGTTTGCCATCGGGGTGCCCGAGCCGTCCTCTCCCTGTCTTCTTGAGCATGCGGCAAGCAAGGCCACACAAACTGCGCTCAGCACCGCAAGGAGTGTATTCGAACAAGAACTCAGAAGTGTTTCCGTATCGGATCTGGCTCAGGATGCAGAGTTTTTGAAAGCACCTCACGGGCTTCAAAAATAGTGAACTCCGCTGCCGTTTCGCATTTGCAAGAGTGGACATCGGCCAGCGACACAGGCTTGGTCGCAGACTGATCCCTCTTTACCCCAGTATGCTATGATCTGAGGAGCAACGCTCTGCCACTCTTTCGTTAAAGATGATACCTGACAGTCATGAGCATAACGGTCGAATCGCTGCGCAAATCCTTTGGAGCGCACTCGGCGTTGGATGGGATCTCGTTCGAAGTCCCAAAGAACGCTTTTTTCTGCGTCGTGGGGCCGTCAGGCTGCGGAAAAAGCACCCTTTTGCGGGCCATTGCCGGGTTAGAAAGTCCGGATGAGGGGCGCATCGCGCTGGACGGAAGGACCGTATGCGACGGACACACTGACATTCCATCCGAAGAGCGGCAGGTGGGCGTCGTCTTTCAATCCTACGCCCTCTGGCCGCATCTGAGTGTGGCTCGCAACGTGTCGTTTCCCTATGAGGCCAAAGGGACGGGTCGGGCTAAGGCGCTGCGCCTGGCTTCGGAGCATCTGGAGACGGTTGCCTTGAGCGACTATGCTGATCGCCGGCCCGACGCCCTGTCAGGTGGCCAACGCCAACGGGTGGCGTTGGCGCGGTGTCTCGCAGGCGATACGCGCACAATCCTGATGGATGAGCCGTTGGCAAATCTCGATCCGCATCTGCGCCACACGATGGAGGGAGAGTTGCGCGCATTCCACGACCGGTCTGGCGTGACAACGCTGTTCATCACGCATGACCAGCGCGAGGCCATGGCGCTCGCCGACATTATGGCTGTCATGGAGAACGGCCGGTTTCTTCAACTGGGTACGCCTCAGGACATCTATGATCGTCCAGCGAACGCGCGCGTGGCGCGGTTTATTGGTCGCGGGGCAATTGTCGGGGCGGATGTCTCGGGTCGCGAAGCGCGAATTTTGGGCCAGACCGTGCCTGTTGAGGGGGCGGGCGGGCACATGGTCTTTGTACGTCCGCGCAACGTGACGCCCGATCCAGACGGCGCGAGGATGACGATCCGAACCATTTCCTATCGCGGTGGGCACTGGGAGGCAGTCGCCTTCGACACCGAAGCGCAGATCGAGGTGATGCTCGACCTCCCTTACTCGGCCCATGTGGGCGACGAGATCGGCCTGCGTTTTACCGGCGGTTGGGTGCTGCCGGCCTAGAGCCGCCACGGCACCACGCCCGGCGGCGCATGGCGGCCCAGCCAATCGAGCGCGCCCATCAGGAACACTGTGGCAACCACAGTGACCGCGGACATCGCTGACGCCAACGTCGTATAGCCGCCGTCTTCATAGTTGAAGATTGTTGTCCCAATCGTCTCGGTCCCGCTGGACCACAGGAGGGCTGAGACGGTGACTTCGTTATAGGCGGTGAGAAACACGAGGATCGCACCCGAGACAGCAGCAGGCAACACCAGCGGGAACGTAATCCGCACCAGGCGGCGGATGTAACCGGCACCCGCAGTGCGTGCCGCCTCGTCAAGTGCCGGGTCGAGCTGCAGAGTGGCCGCGGTGACCGGTTTGAGCGCAATGGCGAAGAAAGCGCAGAGATAAGCGAGCAGGATGATCCACAACGTGTTGTAGATCGACACACCGATCAGCGGCAGCGGCTTAATAAACGCCAGAATGAACGCCACCGAGATCACGAGCCCCGGAATGGCATAGGTCATTTCAGCAACAGCACTCAGGCCAGTTCCAAACCGTCGCGTGGCCCGCGTCCGCGCGGCGGCGTAGCGGGCGACGAGCATCGCAAAACCTGCCAGCAGGACAGCGGTGCAGGCCGCAATGAAGGTTGAATTCAAAAAGGCACGAGCCGTGACGGACTGGCGGAACAGGATTTCAGCAAAGTTGGACAATGTCGCCGTCTCGGCATTGAGCCGCACGCCGTAGGTTGGCACGAGTGCCGTCGTGAACAGTGCCGTGATGGGCAGGACCAGTGTCGCTAAAACGGTTGCCGCCAATATACCCTCAACAATAGGTCTCGCGCGGCCAAGTCGAATATCCAGGGACGGCTGTGGCGGGCCAATCAGCGCGTTGCGGCGACGGGACGAAAGCCAGAGCTGAAACACCACGGCCGCCACGGCGATGACAGCAACAAGAGCGGCGATCACGGCCATATCCGTCAGGACCGATGGGCCAAAGCTGGCAAGCCGCTGCCATATCAGCACCGGCAAAGTCGTGTACCTCGCCGGAATACCCAAAAGTGCCGGAATGCCAAAATTGCCAAGGGCCGAGACAAAGGCCAGCGCGTAGCCCGCAATAAGTGTCGGCGCCAGAAGTGGCACCACGATGCGACGCAGCATCTGGCCCGCCCGTGCCCCCGACACACGGGCCGCATCCGACATCTCCCGCGGCAGGCTCCGCAAGGCGGCAAGAACGACAAGAAAGACGAGCGGAGCATGTTGGATCCCAAGAAGCAGGATCACCCCTTCGCGTGAATATAGCGGGTGGGTCGTGCCCAAAGGCGGCGCAAGGCCAAGCGTTTGAAGCAATGGAGAGGATGGCCCAAGCGCCTGTATCCAGGCAATCGCTGTCACATGGGGCGGAACCATCATGGGGATCAGGAACAGAAAGGCAAATGTACCCTTCCCGCGCACGTCGGTGAGCCCAAGTATGAGCGCCACGCCCGTACCCGCCACCAGTGCCAAAAGCGCCGACAAGCCTGAGCTTTCCAGCGAATTCCATAGCGCGCGGGGAACCGCGCGGGTGTCCAGTGCTGCAAGGATCGGCGCGACGCCATCGCGAAAGGCGACCTGCCCCAAAAGCCCCAGTGGGAATACGAACAGGATCAGAACAATGCAAACGACAACGGCGAGGGTGGCCCCCTCGCCGCGTTCAAGATGTTGGGGCATCAGCCGCCGAAGATGTCAACAAACTTCGCTTTGTTTGCCGCGTCTTCCGCCAATGCGCGGGCCGGGTCAAAGTCGAGAAGTTTGATATCGGACAGAGCCGGGAAACCCTCCGGCGGTGTGATTGCAGGGTGCGCGGGCAGATATCCCATGTCGGCCGCAAGCTGCTGGCCTTCGGGCGAGATCAGGAAATCGACGAACGCCTTGGCGGCAGTCGGATTTTGGGCCGTCGACAGAATCGCAACCGGTTCTGTCACGGCGCTGACGCCTTCCTCTGGAAACACAAACTCAACAGGCGCGCCTTCGAGCTTGTTCCGGATCGGAAGGAAGTCGACGACAAACCCATAGAGCTTTTCGCCGCCCGCGATAGCCCGATACGTACCACCGTTGCCGCCCTGGGGGTTCGCCCCCTGCTCGGCAAGCCCTTCATAAAGGTCCCAGCCAAGGTCAGGGTTGCCTGTAATCGCAGCCATGTGGATCGTGGCCGCACCCGAGGTCAGCGGCGACGGCATCGCCAACATATCCTTGGCCTCGGGCCTGAGCAGATCCTTGTAGGACGTCGGCACCATGGGCGCATTGGTGTTGTAAACAATGCCCGTGGTGATCAGTTTGGTCGAGAAATAATGCCGCTCGGGATCCATCAGCGACGGATCATAGGCCGAGACGTCTGCCTCTGTATGCGGCATCAGACGGCCCTCTGCCTCCAACCCTTCCATGGTGACCATATCCGCGATCAGAAGGACGTCCGGTTGCGGTGCTCCTGCTTCAAACTCCGCACGCAACTTGGCCATAACCTTGGTTGTGCCATCGCGGATCCACTCGATTTCGACCTCGGGGTATTTGGCCGTAAATGCATCGACTGTCTGCTGCGCGTCGGCGTTCGGTTGAGAGGTATACAGAACCAGTTTGCCGGACACGTCAGCCGCGAGGGCAACCGTGCCGAAAAGAACCGCTGCGCTGGCGAGAAAAAGAGATTTGATCATGGTCGTCCCCGATTGATTTAACTTAGGCGAGATACACGGCGATTATGACGAACGGGTATCGGGAATGCGAACCCTGTGTAAATTGTAAGGATACCAACACTTGCACCATCTGCGGGTGGAAAGATTCAGATCCGTGCCAACGTTCATGATTTGTCACATTACCCAAACTCTTCTGGGCTTTCCCGGTGACGCTTGTAGCGCGGTCTTGCAAATTCAGAGCGTCAAACTCATGGAACCGACAGTCCGACCAAGATCCCATCAGAGTTTGCGCAGGTAGTCTGTCGCGATTTGATTGTTGTTTGAGCCGACACTGCCGCGCGTAATGTTGGACATGAGATAGCGCCGGTCTTTCTGTTTCATGGTCGAACGCTGCCTGGTTTGCACCGTCTCGTAAGCGCAGACCACGGAGAGACCAACTGTCATGATCCAAACCTCGCCTCTGCAATATGCCCTGTCACACCATTGATGTAACAAACGCATGCCAGCCGATGCCGCGGCGCCGCATCTCTTCGACTTGTGCTTGCAGTCTTGCCGATTGCCTGTCGATCACTTCGGAGGTTGCCGCCCTTGGCTCAGCAGGATTTTGTGGTTTTCTGCCACGAGTTCCTCAAGTGTCACCCGTGCCTCTTCCAGTGCGTCCCGTGTTTCGATCGTTCTCACGCCAACTGCGATACAGGTATCGTACACATTCACCCCCGACGCGGTCAGGAGAGCACTAGTTTGATCAGCGGATTTGTCGCAAAATGAACATGTCAACATCTTGGTAGTATTTTTTTTTCAGTGAATTTCCGTCTTTGATAGCGTTTTGATCACAACAACTCCGGCGACGATCTGCAAGACGCCTACCCAACCGGCAAAGTCGAGCGATTGACGAAAGATCACGACACCGACAATGGTCAACAAAGCGGTGCCTGCGCTGGCGCAGATCGCATAGGCGACAGCCAATTGAAGGGTCCGAAGGGTCACTTCGAGAAAGTACAGCGCAACGATAAATCCGACTACAGCCACAAGCGATGAGCCCAGTTTTGAAGACCCGTCAGAGGCTTTCAGTGCAGTGCGGCCAACAATTTTGGCCACAATCGCGAAGCCAAGATGGGTCCAGTCCATCACTGCCACCACGTCCCGGTCAGATGAACAATCGCAGAACCAAAATCTTCCGCCAGTGCCTCGACAACATTGGTCGGTGCGCCGACTTGACCAAACTGTACTTGCAGTGCGGCCCGGTTGATCAGCGCGACCAGAACCCATGTCATCTTTGTCTACTGGTTCGTATCCAGTGACGGAACTCGGGCGACGACAAGCTGCTCAACTTCATGAAAAACGTGTGCGTAGCCGCGCGCCCTAAGCCAGGCGAACCTGGGATCATGCAAAGCGAGAGCCTCAGCGATGGTAGAGAAGCGACCTGCATCGCTGGCGTGGCGCATCAAAAGCGTGCGGACGGCGTGCCCTTAGACGTCTCGATGTCGTTGGAATCCCATTCGGCGTCCTGAACGAGGGTGAGAGATGTGTCGAGTTCCCGCGTTAGCGCCTGGGCTCATTGAGTTTCACAGCCAGTAGATGACGAGTGCCGCCAGCGCGATGGCCGACAAGAACACCTTTGGACAGCGGTCGTAGCGGGTTGCCACACGCCGCCAGTCCTTCAACCTGCCGAACGTGCTTCCGATCCGGTTGCGCCGCCGGTACCGGCGCTTGTCATATCTGACGGTTGCATTGCGCTGCTTTCGGCCCGGGATACAGGCGCGTATCCCCTCGCCTTTCAAAGCTTATCGAAACCAGTCGGCGGCATAACCTCAATCCCCGAGGCGCCAATAGACACTTGGCACGCTGTTCAGAAGCGCCCGCGCGCCGATGTCGTCGCTGACCTGACCGGCGATGACAAACAGGTTGCGCGGGCGTCCTTGGCTGTCGCAGATGGCATGCAGCTTGGTGTTCATCCCACCTTTTGTGCGCCCGATCAGGCGCCCGCATCCCCTTTTGACCCCCATGCTGGTCGCTGTTCGGTGGGCCTTGAAATAGGTCGCGTCGATCATGACTGTCTGCTGTTCGCCGTGCTCGGCGGCCAGACCGGCCATCATCCGTGCGAAGATGCCCTTGTCGCTCCACCGTTTCCAACGGTTGCAAAGCGTTTTGTGCGGTCCACGGGCAGAAGGGGTATCGCGCCACCCTAAGCCAGTGCGATTGAAGAAGATCATCCCACTCAACACGCGCCTATCATCAACGCGCGGCTTGCCGTGGGACTTGGCAAAGAAAGGCCCAAGACGCGCCATCTGCGCGTCGCTCGACCGAAAAAGATCAGACATTTTCACCGCTCGATTTTCGAACCGTGAACCACGCCGCTAAGTGAAAATCAACGGGTCCTGACCCTAGGAAACGAGCCGAAACCGTCCCGTTGGTGCTGACTTTAGACACCTGAGAGATGGCTAAAATACTGGTCTGATGCAGCAGCCCCATTTCTGTTCATTTCTCCCCGTGTTCTGGGTGATCCCATTGACGACTTGAAGCCGGTCGCTTCGATCAAGATCACGAGGGTGAGAAACCAGCACCTCAAGGCACCAGTCGGTCGCCGAACATCATGTAGGGAATCCCGGCCTGCCGCAGGGCATTCGCCAACTCAGCCGAGGGCGGCGCATTGCCGAAGACCCAGACCGGCCGGTAGTTTGTTGTCCCAAAGTTCATCAGGAACGCGTCGTTGGTGACCTGTTGGCTCAAGCTGGATGACAACGGTACCTCACGCAATGCCGCCGTCCCGCCCCCGGTCGGAGATATCCAGCGCAAATAGTTCTTTGCCTCGTAGGACAAGGTATTGCCGAACATTGGCTGTCGCACATCGGGAAAGCGCATTTGGCCGGTAACGGGCGTCCGCAATCCGCTGCCACCTCGCTGCGCGAGCGGCCCAGCGGCCTCGGTCACAAAGTCCTCCAGTTGGGCCCCTCGGACCTGCCCAGGTCGGGCGGCTCCGCTGGGCGCACGACGCATCTGGTTGACGGTCTGAGTTGTCACCCCCGGTCGGGGATTGAGGAATACCTCATGCCAGCTTGGCATCCCTTCGGGCAGCGGTCCGACAGCGATCTGCCGCTGGCCAAGATCAATCCGCGGCACCTGGCCGGGGGCAAGATCGCCCATATAGATCGGAATGTCCGAACGCACTGGCGGCAAGTCCGGAACAACGACGCCTTCCGGGGTTACCAGCCATCGTGGTCCGGCGAATTCCGGGGTCGCAACACCTTCGGGCGACACGACGAATTGTCGGCCTGTTGCCCCCTCTCCGAATCCGCTGACATCCGAAAAATCAAATTCCGATCGGGGCAAGGCCGGTGCAGACGTCTCCCCCGGCGGCAGTGCCAGCCGGGGCGGATCGCCCGGTGGCAATCGCAGGGGGCCGGGCAGGTCGGGACTGCCGCTGCCTGCTGTCAATATCGGATAAGAACCGGTCGTGTTTGGCGTACTGGCGGCCGCACCGGCCGGCGGGTCGACGATCACCGAGCCATTCCGGCCAAAGCGCACGGTGACAGGCCCTTGCGGTGTCTGCACCCGGGCCGTCGCGACCCGGTTTTGCATATCAACCATGACTTCGATGCTTTCTCCCGCACCATCTGCTGTCAGTCTTTGCGCGGTAAACCTCATAGTACCGGTCGCGTCATCCACCTGTGGTCGGGACCAAATCATGTCGGGTCGCAGCGCCTCGGATGACCCGCCCGCACCCCTTGGCGCAAGTGATGTTGTAGGCGCATCGGCAGCCCGCGCCGCACCTGCGGCCCGGATGGAATGCACCGCGCCAACACCGGTCAAACCCAGATCCACCACGCTCATCGCAATGTTGGCGAGCCCGCCTGCAATCATACTGCCCGCCGCCTGTTCCTGCGCTTCGCTGAACACACCAGCGCCGGTCCCGCGCATGATGTCGGTGCCCTCCATCAGCCCGGTGATCCCCTGTTCCAGTTGCGAGACGGCCAGCCCGACCCCGATCCCGACCCCCAGCGGGGCAAGCGGCGTAACCAACAGCAGCAAGGCCCCAATCCCAAGGATGGCTTCGAGGATGGCCCGGTCCTGCTTTTCCTGGGCCTTGGTCGCCTGGCTGGTGCGCATCATGATCCTGACATCCGCATCCACACCGCCGATCAGCGCCTGCACCATTTCTTGCAGCAGGAAGAAGTCATAGTCGCTTTCGTTCACGTCGGCCTTGAGGTCGCGCATCTGCTCTTGCCGAGAGCTGATTGCGCCCAAGATACGCCCCCTGATCTGCTCCCCATCCGCGCCGCTGCCGATTGTGTCCTCAACGATCACATTTGCGATCATGAGCTGCCGAATGAGATCGCCCATATCATTTGCCACAGGGCGTTCATGGGCCTCGCGCCCGGTGACCTGTTGCTGAAGGGCGCGGAATTGCGGCCGCGTCATGTCGATGGAATCCATAATGGAAGTCACACCCGGCCCTTGGAATGTGTCCCGCATCTGGCCTGTCGCCGTCTCGCCCGTCAGGGTCTGGCCCATGATCTCCGGCGGAACCCAGCCGCCATTCATGACATCCTCGACTGCAATCTGACGGGCGCGGAGGTGCAGAGGGACGCGCTCTTCCGCGAAGGGAGAAAAGCTGCGGTCATAATCCGGGATCGCCTTGACCGAATGACAGTGCTGGCAGCCACCATGCACCTCACCCCTGTTCACCGCCGCTGCAAACTCTCTCTCGCCAGGCGACGCCGTGGTCGCCCAAACCTCTGCCTGTTCGAGCATGTTGATCGGGCCGACATAGGGCCGCTCCATCGCACGATCGAGAAAGTTGAGGTGGTCGGAGGCAACCATGTCCGCCCTGACCCGTGTGTCGGGCATTCCGCGCACGTAGCCCGCCCATTGTTCCAGCGACTGGATGTTATGTTCCAGACGCATCGCCGCAAGCGTGCGCACCATAAGAGAGAAGCGGTCCCAGTCTTCTTTCAAAAGGTCATATTGCGCCCGCGCGATCCCGGAAACAGTGCGTGTGTCCGCTGTGCCCAGATCCGATGCAGCCTCGCCTTCCATGCGTCCGACCAGCACGCCCGTTTCGTCCAGACCGCGCCGCCCGATCACCCTGGCAAGAACCCGCCGTGTATGATCTGCACTGTCGGACAGCGTTGCGATGGAGATCCGGTTTTCGTCCAGCAGGTCTGCGGTGGTGGCCCCTGCCGCCGGGTCCCGCTTTTCGGCCTGTGCATCAGTGCGCAGCGCGCGCGCCTGTTCGCTTTCGTTTTCGGGCGGGGCGCGGCGAATGGCACCATGGCTGTCACCGAGCGCGATATGGGCCAGTTCATGTGCGAGAACGCGATCACCCCTTTGGGTCCCAGGTCGGACCGACGGGCCAAGCACGATCGAGCTATCAAAGGCAAAGGCGCTGGCCCCGACCTCTCTTGTGGCCGCCGCGGCGGCGGGGCCGGTGTGAAGGCGGATGTTGTCAAGATTGCTGCCATAGCGGTTTTCAAAACGCTGTTGATCCCCGCGCGCCAGCCTTTGCCCACCCGTTGCAGCCGCCGCCGCAGCGCAAGCCGGGCAAGTCCCGCCGCAAGCACAGTTCCTCGTATGCTGCGCGACGACTTCTGCCCGCCGTTCCTCGGGGGCATCATGGCGCCCGACTGGCGCCCCAGCGGCCCTAGGCAGCCCAAGCCGTTGCGCAGTCTGGTTTGCCAGGCGTGCTGGTCTGCCCTTGGGTGTACCGTGGGCCGCCTGCCCGCCGCGGCCGGTTTTGGCCCCGCTGTCTTTGGCGGCCATCTTTGTCGAAGACGCAGGTGTCGCAGACATCACAAACCTCCTTATGCGATCCCCTCGCCCCCAATCTCGGTAACGGCATTGGCAGCCACGTGCATGACGGCGATGCGGGTCGCTTCGGCAATGGCTTCGGCGAAGGGCCGCACATCGTCGGCTGCGACATTGTCGTAGACGTGAAGCAAGGCATTCAGCACCGCCTCTGTGGCGGCCTCATGGGCTTGGTCGGGGTTGATCGGCATGGGTGATCCTTTCACAGGTCGCGGGCTAGCCCATCGCGGTTTCGCCACCAGGTTGCGGGATGTCAGGAGTGATGCCCGAGCCGCGCACCGGTTCGACATCAGCGCCCGGGGCAATGGGCGGCGGTGTGGTCTGGATACCAGGCGCGTCGCGCGGCACGGGGAAATCTCCCACCTGGTTGTTCTGCAGCAGCCATTCGAACTCGCGACCCTGAGGCACGACAATGATCGTGTTGGCGGCCCCGCCCATTTGCGCTTGACCGTCCTGATCCGGCACAGGGGTCATCCCGTCGTTCAGACCGTAGGCATCGTGGATGCTGTCGCCGAAAGCCGCGTTGCCGACAAACCCGCTCGAGAATCCGAACAACCCGCGGATGGCGGCCCGTCCGCCCGGCGTCGGACCTGTCAGCAGCGTGCCGCTGGGCCGGGCAAAGCCCGTCGAACTGGGAAAGAGAGCACGGAGCCAGCCATTTTGTTGGACCAGATGCGCGCCGCGCTCTACCGGGGTCATCCCCTGAAGGGGGCCAAACTGTCCTTGCGGGAGGGTCTTTTGCCCAATCTCGTACAGAAGCCGCTCGCGCATCGGTAATTGACCGTAGGCAGCGTCGTTCTGGGCACCCTGCCGGAACCAGTTTGACAGTGCCCGCGTCGGTCCCGGAATACGGCCAATCAGGCGGAAGGTGCCGCCGGTGACGACCCCGATTGTTGCGCCGGTGAACCCGTCCACGACGTATGTGTCGACGCCCGAAAACTCGCCGCCATGCACATCCGAAATCCCCCGGAATGACATTGACCCGGCCGCCCCGGTCGCCCCCCATGACGCCATGACACTGAACCCCGCAGCGCGCACCCCGTTGTAAATCATCCCACCCGAGGCGAGCACGACGGCTTCTGCGATCATCTTACCGTAGTCGGCCACGTCCATGCTGGCCACCGTAGGGTCGCCTGGTGCAGGGGCATTGGCCACGTTGGGTTTGAGCAGGATGTAACCCCCGGCAATCACCATCGGGATCCAGAACCAGCCATAGACTGCGCCCGGATCCGCGGACAAAAGCGCTGAGCGTCCGTCCCAGTCGTGCGCCTGGCGTTCCAGCGCGCCCCGGGATTGCGGCGTGCCTGGAATTGCCGACTGGGCGGCGTGGATCAGTTCGTGGCGCAGAACCTCTTGCCGGGAGGGCGCGCCGGGCAATTTATGACCTTCCCCCAAGAAGACCCGTCCGGCATAGGAAAAGCCGAGCATCCCCATGTCGCGGGCGGCCGCATGGGACGCCGGGGTGTCATAGACGTCAATGCGCGGACCACCCGGCGTCAGCGCTCTGCGTTCCGAGGGCGGGCTCGTCATCGCGCCCTTCGCCTTGGCTGTGCCTTGGCTGACCGGTGTCAAACCCGCCCCGCGGCGCGCGGCCTGCAGCATTTGATTGCTTGACCCACCCGCACTTTGATTGCGTGCCCCTGCGCCCCGGGTCCGCAAGGCGCCGCCCATAGTGCGGGCCGCCCGGTCGGGTGATCTGCCGGAAAGCTTTTTCATCGCTCGCCCCCTACCCTGTCGCCTGCTGCACCAGCTTGAAGTGCTGCTTGAAGGCAGCAGCGGTCGGGGCGCGGCCTTGCTTGACCAATTGCCTTTCGACCGCCTTCAAAAGCGCCTGCATGGTAATCTTGGCACCAGGTTGCCCGGCGGTTCGAAGGGCGGCGTCCAGCGCGATATTCCGGATCTCGCCCCCGGTATTTTCGAAATTGCGCGCAAGAAAAGCAAAATCGACATCCCCGGCGAGCGGCACCTCAGGCGGGAACATCCCCGCCCACAATGTTTCGCGCAGAGCCGCGTCCGGCCTTGGAAAATCAATCACGAATTGGATGCGCCGGGAAAAGGCGGCGTCCAGCCCACGGGGCATGTTGGTCGTTAGGATGACGATCCCGTCGTGTCGTTCCATCTTTTGCAGGAGATAGGCACATTCGATATTGGCATAGCGATCGTGCGCCTCTTTGACCTCGGAGCGTTTGCCAAAAAGCGCATCGGCCTCGTCAAAGAAAAGGATCGCATTGGCCTCGCGGGCAGCGTTGAAGATCGCATCAAGGTTTTTTTCCGTTTCGCCGATGTACTTTGAGACAATGGCAGAGAGTTCGATGCGGTAAAGATCAAGCCCAAGTGCTTTGGCAATCACACTTGCCGCCATGCTTTTCCCGGTGCCAGAGGCACCGGTAAACATCGCAACCAGACCCCGGGCGGGCCCGAGCCGCCGCTGCATGTTCCAGGTTTCGTAGACCGTGCGCCTATGCCGCGTTGCAGTGATAAAGTCGTTGATCCGGTCCCGCACCGCCGGGGCCAACACGAGATCATCAAAGTCGTAACGGTCTGCGACCTGGGCGGCGCCCGCGCTGAAGGCGGCGCTAGATTGATCGCGCGCTGCTGCGTTCAATTGATCGGCTGTCAATCTGCGGTCTGATCCAGCCTGCGGGCAAAGCGCCTCAACCGCTGCCGCGATTGCGCCAAAGCGCAGGGCGAAAAGGTCGGCAGTGCTCCAGATCGCTTGGGCCTCTGCGTGTAGCCCGTGGCCTTGCAGGTGGAATTCCCAGGTGGCTTTACGCTCTGTAACGCTCAGCGCCGAGACAGGCACCGGCCTCGCCGTCGGGCAAAGCCGTTTCAAGCTGGCGGTTTGGTCCGTCAATAAAAGGGTTGGTACGTTCAAATCTGTCGCAAGTTGCAGCGCGTCGCGCAGCAAGAAGTCTGCGCTCAGCTCTGCAGCGGATTGCACCAGCAGCGCGCTGTCCGAGATGGCGGCCAGAACTACTGCCTGACGCAACGCCGCAGCCGGTCGCTCCCCACGCGCCAATGGCCGGGCATCGACAGTGAACACCGCCGCCACATGCTGGCTCAGTAGGTCGCGGGCATAAGTGGCGCGTCCAGATCCCGCCTCTCCGATCAGCCCGATCACTTGCTTGCCCAGATGGGCGGAGGCCGTTGCCAACTGGTCGGTGAAGCCTGCGCGGGGCGGCAGGCTCGGCATTCTGCATGCGGGAGCCTCATGCACTTGAACACCCTCCACAGCAACCGCATAGCTCAGCGGCGCCCCCATGAGATATGCTGCCAGCCCGTCCTCCAGCGCAAACCCCTCAGGCGCGCTATCGGGTACGTGCCCCAGCAGACCGAACCTACGCAGCTTGCCCTTGGCCCCGAGCATCCAGCGCGCCGGGTTTGTCGCGCCCCAATCCAACAGGCGCATAATGAGATCCACCGTCAGATAGGGCCGTCCGATATTGTCATTGAGATACGCAAAAAGTGGTGCGTACTTCGCGTCGAGATGCGGGGCGAGCGCGATGAGCAACACCTGCTCCTCGCCCACTGTCAGTCCGAGCCGCCGCACTAGACCTTTCCAGCGGTCTTGACGGGCCAGCGTTGCCATCGCAACAGGCCATTGCGTGGCGAGTTGTGCGCATAAAGGGCTTGCAGCAGCGGTCTCCTGCCTTGCCTTCAGCAGCGCATCAACCTGTGCATCGGATATGTAAAGTCCGCGAAACTCGTCTGCCGAAAGCTCAAATCGCGCCCGCAGGCGCAAGGCTGCCCGGTGCACCATCAGATCGAGGCACTTTAGCGCGTAGACAAAGGGGCCCTCGTCGGTCATCCTCACTCCCCTTGCGCCAGTTGCACAAATTTGCCCGGCACCACTTCGTAGCGCTGCCGCGCCAGACCGGTGAGGTTGAGCATGATACCGAGGGGCGCATGATCGAGGGTGACATTCACCGCGCTTTCCCCGTCCACAAGCACGCTGGCCCCCATGGGCAGAATGTTCTGTCGTAGAAAGCCGACGGTTGCATCCGCGAAGCCGGGCAAGCGGTATGCGAGCCGCTTGCATACGATCTGGGCGAGCCAGGGGATCTGCGGAGTATCGATGGTGAGCGCGAGTGTTTCTGCGTCGGCTGCGGTGGTTGCACTCTCTGCGTCATTTTGGTTGGCAGAGGTTTCAGGTGGGTGATCCGTTACCTCCATCCAATAACCGTGGTTGCCACAGGTCAGGTACCAAAGGGGGGCGGCTTTTCTCCAACGCACTTTTTTAGCGCCTTCGGCAAGGAACCAGGGGTGCAAGATTTGCGCCAATCGGTCCGCGCTGATCTCGGGCACCGTGTCCTGCGCGGCTGGATCCGCCTCGAACAGAACCGCAAGCGTGGGGTCATGGTGCAAGTGTGACAGTTCGGCCCCCAATATGCGGGCGAGGACGGCCTCTTGCGCGGCACAGATCACGCGTAGATCCGTATCGGGAAACAAACGGTTCCAAGGCAGCGCACGGATCTGCGGCCACAGCAGGAATGCGCCGCCAAACGGGGTTGCCCGCTCCTGCAAAGAGGTGTCTTTGACTTCTGCCTCCGCCATGCCTGCTGCCTTCGCCACAGCAGCCGAGATGGCACGCGTCTCTGTCGGGTCTAGCGTTCGGGACCGGTCAGCGCTTGCCCAACCAGTGTCCGGCAAGATCTCTGTGAAAGACTGCGACTTCGCTTGACTTGCGCCCTTGGCGACGTGATCCAGGACCAAGGCGGCCAGCGCACGGACCCGCATTGGGCCAAGGGTCAGCATCGGTGCAACCGCATCTGGTCTTGTGGCCAGCAGGGCCAGCACGAAATGATCGTGGCTTTGCCGCGCAGAGAATGGCAGGTATTGCACCTGCGAGACGGCGGCCCGCGCCAAGCTGTGCAAAGCACGGGGAACCGGATGCGTTGGGGGGGGTGCAAGAAAGGCGTCCAGCACGCATTGCGCATCCTGGCTGCGCAATGCCTCTAGGCAGCGGTTCAGGTCGGAGGGTCGTAAAGCATTGCAGGCCGCCAGCCCCTGCGGGATGTCCCGCAGCAAAGCCGTGCGGATTGCCACCGAATGATCAAGCGGTTTCAACCCGTCAAAGTCGAACCAAAGGCCGGAGTGCCAGGCGCGCCCCTGCACCAGATCCGCGAGAAAGGCGGCGAGCCGGGTTGGTTCATCGTCAAAACGCAAGACATCCGGGCGGGCGATGGCACGCAGCACTTCCACCGCAAGACGCTGCCCCCAAACCCGTGCGATGGTATCCCGATTTATGCTTGTGTCGATCTCCAGAGTGACCTCCAGCCTTTGAAGATGGATGATGCTTTCCGACCCGCGCCAGTCTCCCGGCATGGCCTGATCCAGAGCTTGCTGCGTTGCTGCGCTCAGCGCGGTCTTCGCAGTCCGCTCCAGACTGCCCCGGACCTGGTCCGGCTGGGCTTGGGCGCTGGTGCTGCAATCGAGCCGCAGCCGCTGAATGGTCAGCAGGTCCTCTGCCACGCTGACCTACCTTTCGCCCAGCGCGATGAACATGAACCGCGTGTCAGTTTCCCCAAGGGGCGCCCCGTTCTCATCGACCGTGTCATAGCAACGCAAGGTGACTTGCGTGGCACTGACATTTTGCACCGAAATCAGATTGTCTATGTCGCTAATTGTGGTTGCAGTGACGAAAGGCGCGGCAGCAAACGCTGGGTTGAAGGTGATCCGATACACCCCGGTTTCCACCTGCACTGCGGAAAACCCCTGCCCGCGCGCCACGGTGCCACCGGGGCTGATCTCTCCCCCCAGCATGCGCATGTTAGGCGTCGTGCCAACGGCAAAGAACTCACCCGTATCGCCCAGCTTGACGTTGCCACGCACATCCAGCGCCTCTGTCGGGGCATCAGTCCCAATTCCCACTTCTCGTCCATTAACGTCGATGGACAGGGCTGGCGTGCCAGCTCCGGTCTGGAAAACGAAACGGTCGCCCACGTCCCTGTATTGAAGTCCCCACTCAGGCGACGCCGGGCTGTGGGCCAGCACCATGCGATCTACATTGTTAATATTGGCCTCGAACATAAAGACCAGGGGGTCAGAACCGGGTTTGAACCCGATGGTCCCGTCGATGGTAACATCGGTATAGGGGTCCTCTGTTCGCAACCCTATTTGGCCGTCTCCGATGATGCCAAAGTTGTTGTCGCCCCCGGTCAGATGACCGATCCAGGTCGTGTGATTGGGGTTAAACTCATCCCCGCCATTGCCGGTTTGCTGAAATTGCATCCGAGGTGGATCATTCTGGTCCGAGATCACGACCAAGGGCGCGCTCTGTTCACCGTATTCGATCCAGAACCGGCCCGCGTCGCCCTCATCCCCACCATCGCCAACCCGCATCCACATGCGGTCACCGAGGCCAGAACTGGCTCCAACCGGCACATCCGACACCTCCAGCTTGGCCCGAGGGGCAGTATTGGCAATACCCACGCGGCCTGACGCGTCAAGGTAAAGGGCGCCAGGCTCCTCCCCCAGCTTGTTGAAACTAAGGCTCTCGCCATCCAGCCACAGCGCCATCTCCCACTGCCCGGCACCGCCAACGTCTTCGATCCGGAACACATGCCAGATCGGTTCATCAGTGGTGCTGTCCGTTTCCGGATCAAAGACAGGTGTGGTGCCTTCGAGCCCACGCACGGTAAAAGGCGCGACCAGGTCGCTGTCGGGCACCTGTGCCGTACCTACACCAACCTTGCCGTCATCCTGAACGACAAAATGCGCCTGCCCCGTCACCGTCTGATCGCAGATGGTAGTTCCCGACACGGACGCGGGCCCAATGGTAAAGCGGTTGTGCCCATCGGTTGCTGGCCCGAGAAGGACGCGCAGATCATCCCCGTTCTTGGGGTTGGCGGCCCGTTCCAGCAACAGCGGGTCAATCGGTTCAATGGCGACGCCCCCGGCGAGATTGGAGACGTAGTCGCGCCCGCGTTCGTCGCGAAACTCGACCTGCTTGCCAAAGACGCGCAGGTCGCCAGTGAGGCGGGTGTCGCCCTCAAGCCAGATCAACTCCCGCGCGGAAAGTACATCGTCACAGATCGTATAGTCGCTGGGTACTTCGGTGCGGGCCGTGCAGGCTTCGCTGATGTTCGCATCGAAAGGTGTCGCCCGATCCCGCAACCGGATCAGCCCATTGGCCGCAAAAATATCTTGGGCGATCGTCCCGAATTGACGGCGAAAGATGCGGCCAGCCACCAGGAGATCATCCGCAGGCTGGCGAAAACTATTGGTGACCGCGTCCCAGGACACCATGCCGAGCGGCACCAGCCAGATGCTGTCTTCGTCATCAATCGGAAATTCTTGAAACGGCACGCTGCCGTCGCAGTGCAGCGGGGCATCAGGGTCGGTCGCATTGGCTGCCTCGCGGGCATCGCCGACGATGGCCCCGGCGATCGAGACACCGCTTTGCCGATCAACAACATTGGGGCGCTGACCAACCTCGATGGCAAAGCTTTCTTCGATCCGCTCAAAAGCATCTTCGGCGTCACAGGTGTTAAAGCCCGGCCGGGCACCCCGAATTGGGGTCTGGTCATATCGGATCCAGACCTGCACCGGACCGGTGTTGATCCCTTGCAGCTTGTCAGTTGGCACTTCGGTTGGCGTCGTCACCACGATGAGGCGACCATATCCGTCAATGGCGACACCCGGTGTGACCGAGACCTGAAACTCGCCCGGCCCAATCTCACTGGCCACCAGTTGCAGGCCCGCCGCGACGCCCCAGGAATGGGAACTCAGCGCATGACGCGCCTCTGCCGTACGGAAGTAGTCAACGATGGCGCCAAGGTCAGCAGCCCCAAGGTATTGTCCCTCAAAAAAGCTCGGTTGCACAGATGAAACAGAGACCATGGCTTAGTCCCCCCTCTCGGCGATGGCCTGCTTGAGCAGAGCGATGTCGATCTTTTGCCGCTCGACCTCGGCGGCCAGCGCTGCGACGTCTTCCCCCTTCTGCTTGGTCTGATAGCGCTGCTCAAACGTGTCGGATCCGTCGGGTGCGGCAACCTGATCGGCAATCCCAAAGAAGCTGGCGATGACCGGTTTGCCGACCAGTTCCATAGTGATCAACTCGGGCAGGTTCGCCTGCTCCAATTTGCCCAGGGGCCGTCCCGCATCGGGAAAACGGAAGCGAGGGCTGGCCTTGTTCAGAATACGGCTAAGCCCGGCTGGTTCGTTGAAGTTCAACGCAATCTCGCGGGCGAAGCCAGACAGGTTCTGCCCATTGGAGACAAGGCCCATGGCCGGTGCGATGTTGGCGAACCCCTCATTCAGCCCCGTAGACAGGCGTTGGAATGAAACATCCGGGACGTTTGGCTGTTCGACCAGATCGATTTCTTCCTCCGTGGCGGTGTTGTTGGAAGTTGTACGCCCGACGGTGTCGTCAAAGGCGTCATCGAATATGCCGATGAAGCTGCCACAGCAGACAGTGTCCAAAGCCTCGCGCAGCAGGCCCCAAATCGACAAGCTGCCGAGCCAATAGGTGACCGCGGTCCAGCTCACGAGTATCTTACGTTCCGTGGTCCAGTTGCAGACGGACAAGATCCGGCAGTCTTGAGCCGTCACTCGCACAGTGGCAAGGGGAATGCGATCTTCACAGGCTGGTGCCGGGGCTGGCGGCAAAAGGGCGAGGCAGAAGCACTGCCTGATCGCATCAAGCCAGATTGCAAGCAGGGTCAGGAACGACTGGATCCAGGCATTGGCGTAGCCATCGGCATTCGCTGCATCGGGACAACGCAGTTGCGCAAGAATATCCAGCACCTCGCAAGACGTGTGTGGATAGCGCATAAAATAGTTGGTCAGGTTCTTCTGCAACCGGCAGCAAAAAGCGGTCAACTGCTGGCGCTGTGCAAAGGTCAGTTGCGTGGTTTGGCCCAGATCCACCATGGTCGGCACGGCGTCCAACAGCAGGTCAAAGCAGCA
Organism: Tateyamaria omphalii; assembly: GCF_001969365.1. Lineage (NCBI taxonomy): Bacteria > Pseudomonadati > Pseudomonadota > Alphaproteobacteria > Rhodobacterales > Roseobacteraceae > Tateyamaria > Tateyamaria omphalii. The sequence goes on from NZ_CP019312.1 coordinate 2,020,356, forward strand.
TTCCAGCTGCTTCATCAGGTCGGAATCATCATCAAACAACCCCACCCGGCGGTCATCATTGGGGCTGTCAGGTTCCTCCTCCGGCTTGCGGTAAACGCAGAACCGAAATCCCTCGCAAATCACTGTGGGTTCGCACGTGTCGGGCGCGGTACGTGGCTTGGGCGTCGGTGTGTGCAGCGGCGTCTCGCAGCAGGCCTCGCATTCGCAGCTTCCGCCACAAACGCAGGTCGATCCGCCCGCGCCACAGGACGAACAGGTGCCGCTCCGCAGAGGCAGCACCCCGCGCGTCGGCTTTTCGTCATACTTGATCGCGAGAACCCATTCTTCTTCAAGATCCTCGCAAGTGGATCCGGGCATCCGGCGGGGCGGGTCACAGTCATGCGACCTACGCTCTGCCATCTTGCATTTTCGGATCAGATCACAAATCGGCACGCTGGTATCGTCGCAGACGATGATTTCGTCACCGCACGGGCTGATCGCATGCCCCACCGTGACTTTCACCGCCCCGCAGGGATCGCATAACACCTTGAGCCCGCCAACTACTCCGGTACCGTGCACCGATAGGTTATGGGTACGAAAGCGCGCCCGAATGTAGTGGTCGAGGCGGTTTAGGTCCTCCTCGGTCAAAAGCTGTCCGGCGAAAAAACGCGGGCGGCAAAGGCATTCCAACCCGCCGCAGGTCGGGCAGCGGCAATCGGATGTGCCGGACCCGCAGGCCGATATGGTGCGAGAAACAACGGTCATGACGTGCCTCCTTGGCGGAACGTGATAAGGGGCGAAAGCTGGTTGATGAGCGCAGCGCTTACCCCGGGGACCGCGGCGAGTTCGGCCAAGCCATCAAACGGGCGCGCCTCGATGATGCGGTTGGCGGTGCTTGGTCCGACCCCCGGCAGGTTGGTCAGTTCATCAACGGACGCGGTGTTCACGTTGACGGGCAGGTTGCTATTGTCCTGAAGCGCCAAAGGTTCGGCCCTGGGTGGCTGATTGAAGTAAAACGCGCTTTCAAAGACGCTGCCCGCCCGGCCATTCCCGCTTAGGCGATCTGGCAGAAAGGGCGCTACGTGTTCGGCGTCGATGGGCAGCCGCTCCACATCAATCAAGGCGTTCCCGTCAAAGCGGATTTCGAACTGATAAGCGGGCACGCCTGCATTAGGTACGGGCACAGAACCGCCGTTCAGCCACTGCCGATAGAACAGCGCCTGTAGCCCGGGAGTGGTGATGTTGACCGTGGGCAGGATCACGAGCCCGTTTTCCAAGGCACCGCTGGCAACTGAATCCTCGTCCATGGGGATCAGCCGATCCACCCGTTCGATGAGGCAGGTACCTGCCTCTGAATTATCGGGCGACAGCCTAAGCTCTGCCGGCATGGCGATGGCGGGCACGTCCGCGACCAGCCCATAGTCCGGCGCGTCCACGGGTGACAGTGAATCCGCCAAAAGCCGGACACGTACCTGAACCAGCCGCAGCGCGTAACGCAGGATCTGCTCTGACTGTCCAGACTCTCGGATCGCTCGGGGTATTGATGCGAAATAGTGGCTTTGCCGGGTAAAGGCGATGGCAAAGCCGGGCACCTGCACGGGTTCATTGTTGCCGTTAAAATCGATGGCGATGCGTGGAAAGCTTTCCACATCGTAAAGGCCGAGATGATCCCAACTGATACCGCAGATGCGCGTAACCTCTTGCATTTCACCTGGCGGCCCTGCAGGGCCTTGGGGGCCAGCAGGCCCTTGAATGCCTTGCGGCCCTGGTGGCCCGACCTCTCCCTGAAGGCCTTGCGCGCCAGGCTCTCCCGGCTCGCCCTGCTCGCCCTGTTCCCCGGCGGGTCCGGCTGGGCCAGTGGGTCCAGGTGGCCCTTGCTCTCCCTCGCCCCCTGCCCCGCCGCCATGGCAACAGTTTTCCAGCACGCAACGCAAAGCCTCGGCAATCGCCTGTGTCGACGGCAGACGCAGGCGCCCAAGTCTATTGTCGATTTGAACCGTACCGTCGGCAGGATCCGTAACAGGGTCAGGCATATCCAGGATGCGATCCCCGGGCCGGTAGCCGCGGATCGTCGCCAAGACCAGGCAATCGCTCCCTTCGCAATCGGGGCAACTGTCGGCATCCAGTAATCCGGCGCAATCGGTCTCCGTGATCTCAAGCACGGCAATTCCGCCGACACCCGCGTCATCATCCGGGCCACGATAGCTGACCCACAGCCGGGTGCCCGTCTCGGACAGGGCAAGCGCAGTGGCTCGGTCCCCCACAGGCACAGGCAGGCCGGGTGTAACAGCATCGCCCTGTCGCATCCGGTTGATGTTGACGCTCTGCACAAAGCTGTCATCGCCGTCGCGCACCAGGACATAGGCCCAAAGACCGCCGCCGGTGACGACGATATCTGCCGGGGCGTGGTCCAGCGCGACGGTTGCCGCTATCACGCCACCCGCGGCTGGATCAAGAAGGTGCATCTCACCCGCGGCGCGGTCCGCAATCGCCAAAAGGTCGGGACCCGTGCTTGTCACCAGCGCAAGCGCATCGGCGGCCCCGTTGGCCATGGTAATCGTATCCACGGTCGGCCCGGCAGAGTTCAGATCAACCATGTGCAATCTGGGCGTACCCACCTCGGCCGTGACGAGCGTGTGACCATCACCAAGGATCAAAGGTTGGGCAAAGTCCTGCCCTGCAGCCAGGTCGCCCAAATCATCAGGTGCGCCGGTAACCGTGGCGTCCCACAAGCGCATTCCGCCCCCGCTTTCAAGCAAGGCCAGCAAACGGCCATCCGGTAGATCCGTCAGGTAGACACCTGCGCCCTGGCTTCCTGCGACAGGCTCGCTGCGATCCGGACCGGCGCCCAGGCCGGCACCCGCCAAGTCGAAGACCAAAAGCGTGGCATCCCCCGCAGCCACACCGCCTGCATTGGCAGCGACGACATATAGCGCGTCGCCAGAAGCACTTGGCAACAACGCCAAGCCTTCGCGCCCCAGTGAGAAGACCGCTTCGATGGAAAGGGTCGCAGTGTCGACCTGATAGATCGCACTGGTGGGACCCTCGGTCATCGCGAACAGACGACCAGAGGCATCATGCAGGGCGATGGCGCGCGGGGCGTCGATGCCCACGGTCGCCACCCAGTCGAGGCCCGGTGACATAAGCGGCGTGTCGACGATCTCCGGGTTTACCGTGAGGTCAATACAGTAGCTTTCCAGAATGCGGTTTGGGGCGCAACGGCTGTCGTCACAACCACATTCATCATATATAACAGGCACTTCTTCGGTCGGGCATTCGGTGTAGCTGATGCACAGCTGCAAATCCCAGGTGCGATCAGCCGGGGTATCTGGATCCTCAAACTCCTGTAGGAGTTCCTGCATGGCCGGGAAGGCTTGCAGGTCGATCACCTCTTCGGTGACAACTAGAATATCCTGGCCACAGCAATCTACGGCGCTGCCCGGCTCCAGGATCACATAGCGATCCTCGCAAGGTGGTTCGTGGGCGCGGATGTTTAAGCCGCAGACGATACCGGTGCCGTGCAGGCGCTGGTGATGAATACGCAATTTTTCCCGGAAATATGTCTGCTCATCGGTGAAATCACGCTCCACCATGAGCTTACCGGTGAAATAGTTGTTCCGTGTATACGCCTCTGCCTCGCAAGCGACACAGGTACAGTCCCGATCATGAACGCCCATCATAGAGCTCCTTTCTTCGGTTGCGCATCGCTACAGCACGCCCGATCCGATCCGCCCGCGTTTGCCAACGCGTGGCGGTGTGGACCGTCCGTCCGCGGATGGCAGCACGGTGGCCCGGCCAAGCCGGTCCTTTCCAAGTTCAATCTGTTGCGGGTAGCAGCCGATTACGGCGTCAAAGCCGATCATTGCCTGCACGCCGATGCGAAAGCGCGGCGCGACCCATTCAATCTGTGGCAGGCTGTGTGCCGGACTTTCCGCCCGCACCAGCCGTTCAATCATCCGCCGCTGGCCCGGCAGCCGCCCAATCCAAGCGGGCAGAAACACCGAGAAGCGATGCGCATAGACATGAAACGGGTCCCTGTTAGGATCGGGCACCGTATTCAACTGGGTCACTCCCAGTTGCGCCCCGTTTTCCAGCCCGGAGACATTGCCCGACAGGCGGCTGCGATTCACGATCCGCTCTCCCCAAAGCTTGGCATCATTGCCCAGCCGCCCGATTCCGACGAACAACCAGCGGCGCAACGAAAAGTGTTCCAGGATCAGTTCCGGTGGCGCCCAAGGATGCGGCATTTTGGTGGTGCAAGGCCCGCAGCGGGGCACGTGCGTAGGGCACCCTTGCTGATCGAGCCCGAGGTAGAGGTAAAGTGTCTCGCGCAACCCCCTCTTCGTGCCGCGTAGCGGGAACAACTTGCCGATCGACTTCAGGATATGGCGTCGCCTTGCAAGTGGCAGTTGCCGGTCCAGCGTCACACCGACCCAACCGGCCAGCCATGACAGAAAGTCGCGCCGGCCCGGTTCGGCGGGCGCTGAAAGCGGGTCGTAAAAATCCGCACCACCGTCTATGTTTTTTTCAATGCTGCGCAGCCCCCGGTCGAAATTGGCCAGGAACCTGTCAGTGAAATCTGCGGCAAGCGGTTCTTCCCCAAATACCGCGGGCAGATAGCGGCGCAGTGAAATGCGCGGGAAATCAATCTCGACCGCCCGCACTTCGGGCGTGACCTCTCCATCGCCGGAGAGATCGAGACGCAGCCAAAGAAAGCGCCCCGGCTCGGACCGGATCAGCGCGTCCCACTCCCCTTTTGCAACGGATCCCGCCATGGCAGGTGGCGTGGCGGCCCACGCGTCGGGCGGAAGCGCAGCAATGTCCGCCTGAGATTTCGCCACCTCGGCGGTATATGTCAAAACCCGCACCGATGTGCCCGGTGGCGTGACGAGCGTCAAAAGCACGCGGTCCCAATGGCAACGGTAAAGCCGGCTGTCCAATGGGTCCGACAGATATTGTCCGGTTCTTTCAAAGACGGCCCCGAAGTTACCCGCGCTTGCAGACAACTTCGCTCCGGTCAAATCAAACAGCCCTTCGGCCCCGTGACACCAACCGGTGAGGTTCAGAACACCAATAGGTGCGGGACCCGCGGCCCGCGCGGCAAATGCATCCCGAACCAGATCCGGACGCGCAACTGTGGTTGTAAGTGTCCCAGTACCCCATTCAATGACCCTGACCCCGTCCACGCCATCGGTTGTGACATAAAGCGCGCCGCGCCGGTCAAAGGTAACGCCGCGCACGGCACCAAGCCCCTCCTTCACGCCGACCCATTGCCCTTGCGGGCTAATGAAATGCACAGCCCCATTGGCCGGATCAGCGACGGCGATCCGCCCCTTCATGGCGGCGATGTCCACCGGCTGCCAAGGGTTCGAAGCGATCTCTACCGGTGGGGTCCAATGGGCGCGCAGGGCATAACCGAACTGACTGAAGACCGAGACGCGGCGATGCCCGGCATCCGCCACCAGCAGCATTTCCCCGCAAGTGGCCATTGCGTCTGGCGCCGAAAACTGGCGTGCACCCTCGCCCAAACCGCCGGTATGCGGGATGGTGTTGAACCGGCAGGTGCAACCGTCAAAGCGTTTGATCACGCCAGATGCAACATCGAGCAGCAACAACCCACCATCCGCAGCCCGCGCGACATTTCGAGGCAAGACCAGACCGCCGAAACTGCCGTCGCTCGCGTCAAAGCCGGGCGCGGCGTCGGGGTGCAAGGCCAGACGCAAGACCGCGCCATCGGCGCGCTCATCGTTACGCGGAACGCCGATGAGCGCGTGAACGAGGCTTTGCACTCGCCACCCGGCTCGGTGGTCCAGCCGCAACCGCCGCGGATCATGGGGCGGTGCGGGGACCGCGGGTAAGAACTTTGCGTGGCTGGCCATCATCGCCCTGCCTCCGCCGCGTCATCGTCATAGCGCACATCAATCTGGTGCGCGCCGCTGACCAGCAAGACCCCGGGGGGCACAGGCACGTCTTGACAGGCGCCAAAATCATCCTTGTCCAGACGCAGTTCCAGACTGTGGATGCGCTTAACCCCGACAGTGAGCAAACGGCGATAGAGCAGCGAATAGTAGATGTCGCCGCCAAAGGGCCAGCCACCGCCACTCTGCGCCGGGTCGTCTTCGGGCAAGGTGGGATCGCTGCCTTCCCCGCCCTTGCGCGCATCAAAATACAGGGCGAGGCTGTCGAGAGCTTGTTCCTTGACCTCGGCGAGATCAGCATTGTCTTCGACGATAATCTCCGCAGTGACGGTCACCTCTTGGTAAACCGGACCGGTAACGTAAAGCTCCGTCGTCAGCAGGCGCCGTTCGTTCAGGATCGCGCATACGGCGTTCAAGGTGCCCTCGGTTGGCATCGGAGCGGGCTCATCCACATCGGGAACGATCACGATTGTCACGACGCCAGGTACGTCAATGCCGGGATAGTCCGGGTGAAAAAGCGGCAAGGCGCGCGCCCGGATCACATTCGCCGCACGTAGGGAGAGCTGCTCAAAGTCATCCGCCGCCACCGCGCGTTCGCGGCTTTTGAGCGTGGAGGGCGCACGCTCCATCGCTGCTTGCAAGGTTTCTTCGTCCGTGCCGCCGGCCGCCGCGAAAAGATTGCCAATCCCATCCTCGTCCAGCCCCTCAATCGCGCTTTGAAGCGCATTGATCTGGCCGGGCGCCACATTGCCGCGCGCACCGCCGCCCACCTGATAGCTGAGCGCGCGAATGTTGCGGGGCGTGCGGGGGTTTCCGACCGGTATGCGGCCGCTCCGACCATTGCCAAAGCGGACTTCGCCAGTTGCGCGGTTCAGCACATAATGCGGGTCATTCGGGCCAGAACCTGCGAAATCGGGGACCTCTTGCCAGTCTACATACTCGCGCCCCTCATTTACCTGGATGACTTGCGAATTCGGCAGAACCGGCGCATCAGCGAGGGAAAAGACCTGGTTGGTTTCACCATTGCTCCCGCCAAGGCTTTCAAACTCCAGCGTTTCAGCTTGCGTGACGCGGCCCGTATTGGTGCGGATGGCGCGCAGATGCGGGGTCTTTTGATAATCGTTGCGAACGACCTTGGCGCGCAGCCAGTGCATTGGCGTCGCGACCCGGCCAAGGGCCTGCGGCTGCGACAGTCCTTGTGCCGGCCCCTTCAGCGAGACCTGGCCGGTGCGGGTCAGCGCCTGAGTGTCGTCTTTCAACAGCGTTACCGCACGCCACTCGCGGCCATCCCAGATTTCCCAGTTCAGGCGGCTGCGCTCAAACGCGCCGGAGCCGCCACAGCGTAGGACGGGCACACCGCTTTCGGCGTTATCAGCCCACACCGTCAGATCAAAACTTTGATCGGGAAGCTGTTCGGAAAAGCCAATATAGAACGCAGTGTCAGGGCCAAAGGCGGTGCCGAAAGGGGAAAAACCAGTAGTGCCATCAGCGGCGTTCGCTTCGCTCAGATCACGAAAGACGAAGCCATCAAAGCTTTGCACGGCCTCAAGCTGCGCCCGAATGACGACAAGGGCGCGGTCCAATTCAAACAGGATCGGGCCGTCGGCGTCGGGTTCCTCTGTCGCAAGTTGAGTCAATGCCGGGACGATGGTGGTCGGTTGGCCAAAGCCGGGATCGACTGGAAATGTCACCAGCGACGTGGACGGGCGGGCCGGATCCAGCTCTATCCCCACAAGCTCTAAAAACTTCAGGTAGTTAAGCAGTGGCACCTGCCCCATGCGAAAGATTTGCATCTCAGACAGCCAGGCGAACAGTTCCACCATGGCCATGCCAGGATCACTTTCGTTGAGATCGGTCCACTCATCGGTGTAGCGCGGCACACGGGCGCGGACTTCTTCTACGATGTCGGCATAGGTGCGATCATCGATGACCGGAAGGTTGTCACTCAAGGGCATCGCGTCAGCCTCCTTCCTCGATGAAATACGGGTAGACGAGGTTGCCGAAGACGTTGTTGTTGATGATCCGGTAATCCACACGGATCAGCAGCAGGTTCGGCGTCTCGCCAGAGGGTTCGGCAGAGACATTCAACACATCAATGCGCGGTTCATAGGTGACAAGCGCCTGACGGATGCTGTCGATAATGATGGTGATTGTCGCGGGATTGGCCGGCTCAAACACCCGATCATGTATGCCACAGCCAAAGTCAGGCAGCATGACCCGCTCACCCCTTGCAGTCGACAGGATCAGATAGATGGACTCTTCAATCCGCTGCTCATGACGTGCAGTCGCAATGGCGCCCGAGGGCGTGACTTGCAGCGGAAACTTCCATCCCGTGCCCAGATATCCACGTGGTTCAGGCATCAGTCGCAGCCCCCCAATGCGTCGGCGATCAGGTTCAGGGCGGCGGAAAACTCTTCCAGCGACGCGATGGTGCTTTCCATCGCCTCCAGACTTTCGGGTGGCCCGATACTGGGAATTTCGATGCTGGCGCCATCGCCGAACTGCTCGATCAGCGGAGCCAACAATTCCAGAATGACCACAATGGGTTCAAAGGCGGTCATTGCGGATTCCGCGGCGCATTGCGCGTTTTCCTGGGCGCATTCGAGCGCGGCTGTCAGCTGCGCGTTGCCGTCAGCCCTTTCCAGCTGGATCGACAGGCCGTTCATCAGTTCAAAGATGCGGCGCAGCTGGTCGATCATGCAATTCAGAAGACTGATCACGAGGCAGATCACATCCTTGATGAACAAGGGCGGTCCAAGCCCGCCAATCGCGGCGACGCATTCAAGGACCGGTTCGGTCGCTTTGACGAAATCGGCAATGGCCTTGGCCGGCGGAAACGGAAGACCCTTGATCACGTCAATCAGCGGACCAATCAGCCCCAGCACGGCGAAGATACATTTCAACTGACCGACCAGCGGCCCCAACTGCAACAAGAGCGAGAAGTTGACCGCGCAATTGTCGGGGATCTGCTTGGTCACATCGGTCACAGCCGAAAGGCTGCCACCCAAAGGCAAGGTGATCGAGCCTGTCGCGGGCTTGGGCAGCGAGATATCCGCGCAAATCGGCTGCGCCAAAAGGGCTGCAATCTCGTCCGGCAGTTCGATGGGGACGTTAAAGCCGCTGTCTTCCGAGAAACTTGCATCCACCATCAGATCACGCGCCCCATCGGATTGACGACCCGGCCGCCGATCGTGATCGAGGCGGCGTTGATGTTCAGGTGCCCGCGGCTGACGATACTCATTACGCCATTGGTCATTGTGATCGCATTGCCATGGGCGTCAGACAGGATCACGGCGCCCTTGTTGCCCGCATTGCTTTCGGAATCGATCAGTTGCAGCGCGTGTCCCTCGCGCGAAAAAAGGCCGCGCACATCCGGGCTCGTCGTGGGGGGCGCGTGCTGGGGATTCCACAAAAAGCCGACGATAAAGCCGTGGCTGAAATCGCCATGCTGAAAGGCGACCAAAGCTTCGTCATCGACCTCGGGCATCATGAACAGGCCCCGCCCTGCCCCCGCCATGGGCGAACTCACATGCAACCAACGGGGCGTGTCATCCCCTAGCCAGGGAAACACCACCTGAATCCGGCCCTCTTGGTTTGGGTCCTGGTTATCGGTCACGCGCCCGATCACAACGCCTTGGGTTGCTTCGCGCATCAGACGGCCCCCTCGATGTTCTCACGACGGGCCTCGAACTTGGTGATGTAGCCATTGTCGTTGATGGTGTGGGTCGTCTTGGTGACGAAGTAGCGGCCCGACAGACGACTTCCGACGCCCGCGATCTGGATCGACAGCCCGGCGCGCAGCCGAGGAAGACCGATGGTAGTGCCCTGTGCCTTGACCATCTGCTTGTGCTGATCCAGCAGGATCGAACGGGCCATGTTCTTGGCCTCTCGCGCAGTAAAGACAGGGCGTTCGACGACCAACTCCTCACGCGGGTCACAATTTCTGATCATGTCATGCAGGTCGGGGTTCAACCGTCGCAGGGTCCGGTCGCTGAAATCAATGGTCTCGCTGATCTCACGCTGACGCCGCCGGTTCCAACCCTTAACGGTGACCGAGCGAAACTGATTGGCGGAGGTGATGCGCGGGGTAAAGTCGATCAGTGACTTGCCCCATTCGAGCTCATAGACAAGCGGGTCCTGACGTTCCTCGTTGCTTTGTGCGCCACCACAATTGGCGACACCACCGGAGGGGCCGAAATATAGGTGCCGAGGCTGGTCACCCACCGCCTCTCGGATCGCGACGACATAGCCTTCCTCACGCGCGAGCTTCCAAAGGAAATCCACATCGAACTCGTTCTTCTGGGTGATCAGCGGGATCGCCTCTTCCTGCGACTTCGCACGGTTGTTGAGGCAAATCTCGATCTCGAACCGCGTATTGTCATTACCCCGGCGTCGGCGTTCACCCACCAGTTCGGCGACCTCGCTGCGCTTCTTGCCGCGCCAGTGGTCACTGTATTTCTTGCGGCGCAACTGGTGCAGGGCGTTGATGCCGCGCACCTCCAGTGTCGATGCTCCGCTGGCCGGAAAGCGCGGCGCCATCGTCGTAAAATTGCCGGTCATCATCAGTTCCAGATTGCCGACATAGCCCATCGACAGCTGCACATCGCGGGCACATGGCTCAAACAGTTTATAGCGGGTGACCGCCTCACTTCCTTCCAAGTCCTGGGTGGTCTCAGAACCAATGTACTTGAATCGCCGCTGCTGATGGTCGGCGCGTTCGCTGACCGGCAGGGCGTGATGGATGTCATCGACATTGCTGACCACTATAGAAAAGGTGTCGAGCTGATCGACGTCGTCGGTATAGGTCACCTCTTGCACATCCCTCAGGACGTTCTGGGGCAGACCGGCATTGGCGATCTTCAGCTCAAAGGCCGGGACATAGAACGACCGGCGCGCGGCTGATACGTCGGCGACCCGCGTCAGTTCTGGCGTCTGCGTGCCGGTCATGTGCTGTCACCCCCCATCATGTGATCGCTGGAACTGAGATGGTGCGTCCAACAGGCACGCGGCGCGGATCTTCGATACCGTTGTCCAACGCAACTTCGCGCCAGTCGCGGGGCTGGCCGTAGTAGTCGTTGGCAACGCTCGACAGGGTGTCGCCCGTCTCCAGGACATGACCATGGGTCCGGTCTGGCGAGCTGAGGCCCAATTCACGCAACTGCGTTTCCAGCGGCCGGAACTCCAGCATCGTGACCGAAAGCGTCGCGCGCAGCGGGATGCCTTCGCTGCTGAACAAGGTAAATCGCTGGCGTATATTCTTGATTACCCCGCGAAAGCTGTTGCGGTTCAGGTTTCCGCCATTGCCGCCCCGGGTCTGAGGGGCGGAAAGGTCACTGCCGGGAAATTTGTCGTTCCAGCAAAAGGTGACGACTGCGGGCGCGTGGCTCGTGCCATCGACCCTGATCAGGCGAAAGATCTTGTCCGTTTCGCTGGTGACAGAATTTGCCCCGGGGCCCATCCCCTTGTCGGTGGTGTCAAAGAACAGATCAAAGCTCAGCTGTTCCGCCTCGTTGCGCACGAACTGCTGCAAGGGGGCATCAAGACCAGGCAGGTTGACCGCGCCATATTGGGCCGACTTTTCAAAGGTCAGCTCCGCCGGGTTATACTGCACCGGATAGGGTTCGGTGCGGCCATTGCCCCAGTCGGCGAATATGGTGGCTTGGGTGACGTTTTGCATGATCTGCTTCGCGACCCCGGCGGCCTAGCGGCCCGGGCGCACACGCTCCTGATAGTTTTGCAAGGATCGTTCTTCTTCCTGGTCGGCGCCGCGCTGGTCCTGGGCCGCGATGGCCTCCATCACGGCTGTCACAACGGTGTTCAGGGCCTGCGGCGACAGGGCGGCCTCGCTGTTGGTTGCCTTGATGCGGCTGACCACTTCTTCGATGATGACCTGCATGGGCGGTTCCTTTTCGTTGGACGTCAAAAGAGACTGGCGATGCCATCGGCAGCGCTGCGAATGGCGCGGGTCAACCCGCTTGCGCCGCTCATCAGCTCAAGCCCCTCATGTTCAATTTCGATGCTTTCAAAGGCGACGGAGTTGTCTGTCGCGTTCAGACGGGGCCCGGTGTATTTGACAGGCAGTCCGCGTTTGAATTTCCAGACTGTGTGCGTCTCGCGCTTGGCATCCAGTAGAGTGATCAGGCCATCGCGGCGTTTGACCTTACCCTCGGCAAATCCGGCGATCCACTTCATCAGCGCCTGGTCTTTGACCAACCCTTTCTTCAAGACCAGTTTGCCGTAGGACACCCGCGTCGGGAATTTCAGAACCCGGTCGTTGACGCCGCCCGGCTTGAACTCTTCCACCTCCAGCATCACGTCGAGCCCGCTGCATTCGTTGAAGCCGCCCTCGATATTGTCGGTCAGAGTATTGAGAACGAGCGTCGTGACCCCAGCGGCGGGGGAGGATGACTCCATTAAGCTGATGGCAAAGTTGAAGCCATTCACAGGGTCGTCTCTGTCGCCGATCGCCATCACATCGCTCCTGTTACAAGGCGGGTTTCGGCGACGGAGAGTTCATTGCCCTGTCGACCCACGCGCATGACGATGAATTCCAGCGGATAGGACGGGGCGATCCCGATCTCGGCGATCAATCGACCATTGTCGCGGTCCGCCTGCGTGTTGTTATCGGCGTCGCATTTGACGAAAAAGGACTCTTCCACCGTCGCCCCGGCAAAGGCGCCCCTGGCCCAAAGTGCTTCCAGAAAGTTCTGCAAAACTGAGGTGTAACGGGTGCGGGTGGCGTCGTTGTTGGGTTCAAAGACCACCCACTGTGACAGCAGATCGACGGCCCGTTTCATCAAGAGGATCAAGCGGCGAATGTTCACAAACCGCGCCGCACGGTCCGAGGACAAGGTGCGCGCGCCCATGATCCTCAGGCCCCGCGCGGCTTCTGAACGCAGGACATTGACCGACATATCATTCAGGATCTCTTGCTCACCGAAACTGGTGGGGACAAGCAGGTCCTGGATCCATCGCAATCGTGTATTCGCAGGCGCGCGGTGCACCCCGGTGCGCCGATCATGGAAAGCATACTTGCCCACCACATGGCCACTGGGTGGGACATTGCGCATTACATCGGTGCCACGAGGCTCAAACGTGCGCACCCAAGGGTAATAGAGGGCAGCGTAAGCGCTTTCAAAACGGGACCGCCAGGCCATGATTGCACTGATCCCCGCAGCGTCATCCTGACTGGCCCCAAATGGCGGGTCGAGCACGGCAAAACGGTCGCCCTTTGCCTCGCAATGGCTGATCAGGCGGGATTGCACCTGAAACACCTGATCATCGGTAAAGACCGGGGGTAATTCACTGACCGCGGCCCCGCTGTTGATCGGGCGCCGGGGCTCGGCCGGGGGCGGGCAGGTCAGACACGGGTTGCCGGGCGGTGTAGGTTCCGGCTCATAGACCGGGTCCGGATCAGGCTGGATGACAATATCGGGCACGGCAACAATGGAGATCTCGTCCACAAGCTCCAGCGTCCGCACCCCGCGCAGCTTGGACACGGCCGCCGCATCATCATCGCGGCTGGAAAACCCGGCGCCCGTGAAATCATCCGGGGTCAGCACCGCCAAACCATCGCGGCCCCCGGTCAAAGCCTGGCGCGTCTCTGCCCCCGTGGTCAACGGCTCTGGCGCCCGCCCGTCCGGGCCGCGTTGATCCGTGATGATAACGGGGGGTGCGACCTCCGCCGGTTGTCCTTCGCGGATCGCAGCCATGTAGTTGGGCTGGCGCAACACGACGGGCCCAAAGTCCGGGTTTTCAGGCACCTGGCTCAGCCCTGGAACATGCGCGATCAGGCGCCCCTGGCGATAGATGTCCAAAGCGTAGCTGACTCTGGTGAGGATCGCAGGCGATGCAGGATCCAGGATAACGCGCTGGAATGGGTAGGCAAAGCGGCGCGCCTCATCGAGCAGACTGACGCGGCGCCGTACCGGATCCACCACAGCCGCGACCATGTACTGCGCGGACTGGCCGGGCTGCGTGATCTCTAGATGGGCATAGCGGTCCAATCCAGCCACGCTTTCGGGCACCAGCACTCCATTGCCAGAGGCCGCTACATCCAGCGCGGTTTCCACGCGGCGCTCCCGGCGCAGACGCACAGCCAGCTCATCACCCCAAACGCCTGCGCTTGACGCCACAAGGTTCCAGCCCGCCCCTGGCGGCCCAATATCGAGGCCAGCGGGCAAGGCGCCGCGATCCGTGCGTTTCGAGGCCACCCGCACGATCCAACAACGTTCGCCGCCATTCTCAAAGAAGGCTTTGACGCTGTAGGCCAGATAGCCCGCGCCGGTGAAGCCACCGAACTGAGACTGAAATTGGCGAAAGGATTCCACCGCAACCGGCGTATCAAGCGGCCCTTGCCGAGTGATCCCGACAAAACAGGCGACATCGCTGCGCAGGGTGACCCCCTGCGCAGCCGCCCTGTCTGTGCGCTCGAAATAGGCGCCGGGTCGGCGGTGGACGGTCATGCGCCAGCGGCCTCCACCTCAACGGTGAGCTTCTCGATCACCAGTTCGATGCTTTCGATCGCAACGTCGTTGCCGGTGGCATTGAAGCTTGGGCCCATCAGGTTCAGGATCCAGGCACCCTCCGCCAGCCAGGACATGACCGGGCTGCGCGCCTCATCCAGCAGGGTGATCGTGACGTTGCGCCGGTCATCATTGCCCGCAGAAAGCGAGGCAAACCAGCGCCACATGAGGTCGTCGGTGGTATAGCCTCGCTTCAGCGTGATGTTGTCATAGCTGTCGCGACCGGTCAGCTTGCGGTCGTGGTTTTCGACATCATTGCCGTTGCGATAGGCCACCATCTCGCGCTTTACACCGAGGCCTGACACCTCGCTGAAGCCAGCAGCAGGCGTGCTGTCAACGGCGACAAGGAAATTGAACGCGCGAAGCGGATCTATGCGCTTGTCAGTGGTCATGTGGTCGCTCCTTTCTTATCCAAGGACAGGCTTATTGCGGCGCCGTCGCGGTTTTCTGGCTGATACGGACGATCACGAACTCTGCCGGTTTGACGGGTGCGATACCGACCAGCATGATCAGGCGCCCCTCATCAATGTCGGTCTGGGTCATCGTCGTTCGGTCACAGCGCACGAAGAACGCCTGCTCGGCCGACGTTCCCTCGAGCGCGCCATTGCGCCAGACCACCGTCAGAAAGCTGCGGACAGAACGGGTGACCTGTGCCCAAAGGGGCTCTGCATTCGGTTCAAACACGGCATATTGCAGACCGCGTTCAATGGACTCGGAGACAAAGATAAACAGGCGCCGCACGTTCACATATTTGAACTGACTGTCCGAGGTTATGCAGCGCGCACCCCAGACCCGTATGCCGCGATTGGTGCGGCGAAAATCCCGGATCACGTTGATATTGATCGGGAAGGGGTTGAGGATGTCGTGCTCTCGCTGGTTGAGTGTGCGCGACAGGCCCGTGATGCCGTTCACCGGCTCATTGGCCGGAGCCTTGTGCACGCCCCGGTCATTGTCGGTGCGGGCATAGACCCCCATGACATGGCCAGAGGGCGGCAGCGCGATCTGCTGAATGGCGGCCAGATTGCCAGGCAGTGGGTCCGGGATCGTCACCCACGAATGATACATCGCCGCATAGTTGGTATCGAACTGCTGACGCAGCAGTTGCACATCGACCAATGTGTCATTGGGCGGCGGAGGACCGTCCAGAATGGCAAAGCGGTAGCGGTCCCGCTCACAATGGTTGATGAGCGCCTGCTGCACCGCGAAGCTGGTCTGCCCCGGGACCGCGACAATCGAGATTGTCTGTTCGTTCTGCAGGGCGTGAATGCCGGTGCGCACGCGCGGTTCGTTGCTGTCGATGCCTTGATACATGGCCGGGCTCATCACCCCGGTGGCGTCCGTTCCGGTGGCGAGCGCAAGCATCGCCTCTTGGGTCAGCCCATTGACCAGCACGTCTTGCAAAGGTTCTGGCCCCAGGCGGGTGGTGTGGGTGACGGCAATATTGCCCGCCCCAACATCGCGTACACGGATGTAGTCCGACCCGCCTTCGGATCGCAGGTCCCAGGGCCGCAGCGGATTACCGTCGTCGTCATCTGCCGCACCAGGCACCCAAGTGGTGCCGATCACTGTATGGATATACATGCTGTGACGCGGATCCATCGAAACAAGAAAAGTCTCACTATCCTGCACCCGATTATTGCGGCTGGGCACGGCCGGGTCGGGTTCTTGCAGAAGGTTGACGATGATCTCAAACTCGCGCGAGCGCACCGAGAGCGGGGTCGCCGCACCGGTGACCGCAGGGTCCGGGACTGCGGCAAGTTCTACCTCGCCTGCGGCGCGGTCCACGCGGACCACCTTGCTCAGGTCGCCGACCATTGCCCCGGTGGCCGGGTCAAAGTATTCCAGCACCGTGCCGGGTTCGACGCCGGTGTAATTGCTGAGCTCAATCAGTGGGTTCAGCGCAGAAGACGAGGTCAGGTTTGCCTGCACAAGCGGCGTTTCCGCATCGCGCACCGCAACACGCAAGCGGTTGCCCCAGGCGCCCCGATCCAGCGCGACAACGCGGATCATCTCTTCTCTCCGGGCCAGATCAGCACCCAAGTCGTGGCTCAGCTCCAGAGCCGCATCAAGCGTCAGCTCGATCCCGGTCAAGGTGACGTCAACATTGCTAAGGCTATGGAAATACGTCGCACCGCCCGGACCGTTGACCATCACGATCTCAGGCGCGGTGTAAGTGCGGGCATCAGACGCATAGGCAACCCTGGCCCCAACCTCTGCATCGGCCAGGACAAAAGCGGGCTGACGGGTGGGGTCGATGACCGGCGGGCTCTGCCAAGAAACTTGTGTGCCGGCGGCGTGATCGCGCGCCAAGGGCGCCGACAGAATGACGCTCCCCGCATCTGGGGCAACGCCCCGGTTGCCCATTACAGCGGCGATCGTGGCAAACTCCGTGGTCGCGCCCGTGCCAATACGGATCACATCATCAGGCGCGAGACCCAGACGATTGTCGAGCGGCAAGACGACGGTACCTGCGTCGACATCGGCGGTCAGGGTTTTGGGTGCGGCCACAATCGGTTCTCCCCCGACGGGGTTCGCAGGCAGAGCATCTGTGCGTGTCGTGATCTGGTTGATGTCGGGATCAATCGCGTCGATCACGACTGCCGGATTGCCATCCACACTGATCTCCATACCCACGGCCAGCCCGGCGACCGTCGTCGCGGTAAACACACGCTGGGCGCCGCCCACGACATCGCGATCATCATTCAGCGTCACAAGATCAAAACGCGTGCCTGCGCCGTAATCGGCATATGCGGGCAGATTGAAGGTCATCTCACCCAGGGCGCCAATCCGGCGCACCTCGACATTGGGGGTACCGGGCTCCAGTACAACCAACTTTTCGCCCCCTGCAGTGGGGAAGCCCCCTGCGAGTGTGTCGAGATAGATCAAGCTCTCGCCCGCGCCCGCGGCGGTGCCAAGCACTTGGCTCAGGTTCGGGGCAATCAGTTCAATTGCGTTCGCATCAACGCCTGCGTCATGGTCCATCGCCAAAGCATCAGCGAGGGTCAGGCGGACAACACCGCTGCCCAGATCCTCGGCGGCAGTGGCAAAGCGGAACTCGCTGCGCAGCGGATTGCCGATCTCGATCAGGGCATCGCCGGGCAGGCTCAACAAGGTGCCTGCATCGGCCAAGGCACCCGGCGCGGTGACATCCACCGTCAGCGCGCCGGCATTTACCGCCTGATCCAGCGCAAAGGTCCCGGCGACATAGGCGTTGGTATCCACGGTATAGTCCACCTCGTCCACGGCCATCCCAGCCGCATGGGCCCGGGACAGCGGCGCGTTGAGCGCGACGTGGATTTCAGCTCCCAAAGCCGTGATCTCGCGGTATTCAGATCGGCTGCCATTGCCGACGCGGATGATGTCGTTCACTGCCAAGGCCGGGGCAGATTGTAGGCCGTAGACCAAAGGAGTGTTGATAGCTGTGCCGCTGTCTTGCGGTGCTGCGCGCAGCAAGAACGTCTCGGCCGGGGCGGGACCACCACGGTCAAACAACCCCCGCTCGGCCCGTGTCGCCGCTGGCGAGGCGACACGCACGA
Organism: Tateyamaria omphalii; assembly: GCF_001969365.1. NCBI lineage: Bacteria > Pseudomonadati > Pseudomonadota > Alphaproteobacteria > Rhodobacterales > Roseobacteraceae > Tateyamaria > Tateyamaria omphalii. Next base: position 2,038,314 of record NZ_CP019312.1, read on the forward strand.
CAAAGTTGCGCCGTCCGCGGTTCTCAAAGAAGGCCTTGACCGCATCAAAGGTATGGCCATGGGCGACACCGGTCGGATCAACGAAGTCCCGCAGGTTCAAACGGTCACCAAAGATCCGGCGGTAATCGCCGATCGAAGTGCAAAGAACCGGCACATTTTCAGGGCCGCGCTCGGTCACGCCGACCATGCCGCCGGTGCTGGTACTGACGCCCTCGATGGGCCGCACACCGCCGCTGACCTCTTCGACATAAACAGCGGGGGACAGATACTCAGGCATGGGATAACTCCTTGCTGAAAGGCGACGGGGTCTGTCGCCGCGAGATCGGGCCGGTGTCTGTTGCACCGGGGTGAGGGACGCGGCGCCAGATCATGGGCGCAGCAGAAAATCGACCTGTTGCCCCCCCAGATCGTAAGCCGGGGCGATGGTTTCGTTGAGCGGGTCAGAAAAATCGGCGCGATTTGCCGTAATTGTCAGGCGGGCAACTCGAGACAACGGCGGCAAGCGATAAGCGCCGCTGGCATCGGTCTGAGTGTCAAAGCGGCGCGCCACATGGTATTCGGGCACCCCATCGCCCGCGACTTCGACTATTGCCTCCGCGGGAAGGCCAGCGGGAAAGGCTGCAAGCGGCAAGGTTTCATCACCGATCAAACCGCTGCGCGACAGGCCAACCTGCGGTCCGGGTCCGGGGGACAGGTTGGCAGCCCGCGCCGCATCTCCTGCCCGGCGACCACGCTTCAGCGGATACGCGAGGGCGACCATCGCCGCCTCAGTCGGCGCGAGGCCCCCATCGATGGCAGTGATCTGGATCACTTCTGCGGCGTTCACATCCGCATCGGCAAGGCTAAGCAAATCGCCAACAGCCAACCCGACCTGATCACTAAGCCGCAATTCAGTTGCACCCGGCGCCACAGGGGCCAGCAGCCGCTTGGGCGCCCCAACCAACGTGATCCCCTGCGCGCGTACTGTTGTCGTCGCAAGCGGCCGGTCTCGATACAGACCGGGGATAGCGAGAGGATTTCAGGCGTTTCCACAACCGTTTCGGCCTCCACATCGGGACCGGGCTCGGTGCTCCATATACCGGTGACCTGAACATCAACGCCGACCAATGGTGTCCGGGTCTCGCCTACCTCGCTCATTACATGACCGGCGATGCGCACAGGGCTCCGGTGCAATGGAATGTCACCCAGATCGAGCGGTTCGAAATGATCCGGAAAGTCCACCGGATCACCGAGCCCTATGTTGAACGGACCCAAGTTGACCGATAAGGCGCGAGGCAGGAAACGCCGGGCGCTCACGTCAAAATCAATGGTCGCCGCATTGGCGACCAGATCGGTAAAGCGTCGCGCGGGATTTGCAACAAAACCGACGATGCCATCCCCCGCCATCCGTGCGCTGAGCCCTGTCAGCGCAGTATCAATAGAGACCCCGCCACGCACGCCTAGCCCCGTCAGTTCATCCACCAAGCGCGCCCGCAACACAGCGCGGGCGCGATGGGCGACCGGACCAGCCGGGATCGGGGCGATCGTGTAGGTCTGCTGACCGGAGGTGACGGTAAGTGTCGTCATCAGCCACTCACCTCCGTCACAAGGGCGGTATCGACGGCGACCTGATCAACGGGGGTGATCGCCGCGGGAACCTTGTCTGAGTCGATCAGAACAACGCTCACCTCATAAGAGATACAAAGCTGGAACGTCGCGCCGAGGGCATCCCACACACGCGTGATCTCTTCCAGCCCGAAGGGTTCCAACCGCAGGCTGACTGTCTGATTGCTGCCCTCCAGATCGCCAACGAGATCGGGGCCGCTCAAGCGGGGATGATCGTGGAAGGTTTGCAGAACCTTTCCAATGATGAACTGTTCCAGTCCCGGATCATTGCCTTGATCATCATCATCATTGACAACCGGCGTCATAAGATAGTGAAGGCGCAGCGGCAGCGGCTCTGGCTCCAGCCTGTCCAAGGCGTTGCGCGTTGGTGGGCGGTTCAAGAGGTCGGGATCGCGGGTGATGCGGTAAAGCCAGACTGACAGACCGCTTTGATCTCCACTCGCCATCTCTTCTGGTGTGCGAGAACTCACCACCATATTGCCACCTGCACCGCTGTCAAAAAACAGGCGGAGAGAGGGGTCTTCGGCCAAATGTGTTTGTAGGATCTGGCGGACGCTACGGGTGACAGAGTTTATCGCACGAAAAGTCATGGGACCCCCACGCCTGCCATGGTCAAAGCTCGAGACTGCCCCGGCAGTGCTCCCCAAACCTCAAGCCACCGGCTTACCGCCTCCCCCAACACTATCGGGGCAACGCGGCTTTCTGTTCCGAAAGCAATCTCTGCGATCCGGATAATCTGTGCGGTTTCCAAATGGAGGAGTTGAACATCAGCGCGGGCACCTTCATCGACAATTCGAATCGTAGCCAGCGCATCTTTGTCAGTGCATTGGTCAAAATACACACGGTTGTCCGCCGCATCGACGATCACAACCTTGGGGCCGCTCACCTCTGCCAAAGTCTGTGCAACCTTGTCCGAGTCGACGGCACGCACCGCGAACCCTTTTTGTTCAGAGAGACGGGCCACAAGCCCTTCAGCAAAGGCACGGCGCCGAAAATCTCCAATAATCACGGTCACGTCGCGCAATGTCGCACCTCCTCAGGTAACGTGAGCTTGGTCGAAGGGCGCGCGCTTAGCCTATGTGCCGGACGGGGCAAAACCGGTCTGTGCCAAAGGGGCTAGGGATATCAGGGCCACATTGCGTCGCCAGCCGGCGCGACCGGCAAAGTCCTGCCAAAGGGCACAGTGTGACCGGCGCAATTCTGTCGCAGCGGCCACAAATCTCCGCCGAAGGATATAGACCGTTTGGATCGCGACGGGCCCAAACGTGCTGAACTGGTGGATTTTCGCCACTCCTCAACGTTAATCCGCCGACTTGTGATAAGCTGATTAGATAGACTCAATTTATTGCGCAGGGTTGGTATGCGAATCCTGATCTATTCAAAGACACGGCTTTTTGCCGAATGCCTTGCCGCTGGTCTGGCCAGGCATGTAGCGGTTGATCAAGCGCTCAGCGCAACTGATGCGGTCAGCTTTCAAACGAAACTGGCGCAGGATAGACCTTGTGCAGCGATCCTCGACCTGTCCAATGCTGAGGCCTGGGATGACGCACGCGCCGCCAAGGCACTTTACCACGACATCGTCCTTTTGGGTCTGTCGGTGAGTGACAGTCCACAAGACATCGTGCGCTGCGCGAAGGTCGGATGCCTCGGCGTCATTCCTTACGACAGCAGTGTAGAGCGTACCGTGACCTTCGTGCGTCGGGCTCTACGCGGCGAGTTGAGTTGTTCCCCCTCCGCTGCGGCGGAACTGGCGCGGGCACTGTGTGACAGCACCTCTCAGAATGCAACGCAGATGCCTAGATGTCTGACCCGGCGAGAGGGTGAAGTCTGTTCTCTCGTTTGCGAGGGACTGACCAACAAGGAAATCGCGAGGGAACTGAATTGCAGCGAGGGGACGATCAAAAACCACATGCACAGCATCCTGTCAAAGCTCAATATCTCAAGGCGCAGCGCGGTGGCCCAGCACATCAGACAGCAACCATCCCCCTCGGCACTCTTACCCGGAATGCTGCCGCACTCATAGGTACCGTTCTGTGAGGTCCGCTACCTGGGCGCGTTTTGGGCGTAGCCAAAGTCAGTTGACACATTCATTCATGCCGCTGTTTCGAACGACAGTCTTATGAGTGTGATCTTACCTGTAGAGCGTGTTTGTTGGTGATGCATGTGGCCGCGTGTATTGGTTCGGATGGTTTCAATGTCGGTCGGGGTTGGATTTGCCACTTTTTGGACGCAAAAAACCGCCACGCCGCTCCTTTCGAGCCAAGCGCAGGGAGCGCCACCATCGCGAGCGAGGAACAGGTTCAACGCATCCCCTGACGCCCTAGTGCGTAGCTTGGGCGCAACCTCTCCCAGTCGCGCTACACGGCGTACCAGACCGGCAGCCTGATGCATTGATTGTGCTGCTGCATTCGAAACCGCTCAATAAAATGCGAACGCAATTCCTTTTCCATCTGCCAGAGATCAACGTGCTTCAAGCCACACATGAGGAGCAGTAAAGTATGCCATCGCCCGCGGGCCCGCGCCAAAACCACCTCAGCCGGGAGTGTTTCGGTTGTATGATCCCGCCGCCGGACTTGAAGCACTCCCTTCAGCACATCAGTGCCGGGGCAACCGGTCCCACCCGCCCGCCACGGCGCAATCTGTGCCCATCGTATAGATCGGAGCCGAGGATCTGTTCCGGCCCCGCATCTGGCACTGTTAGGCGCAGCAGGCTGTTCGGCAGCCTAGAGGCGGCGGAAGAACCAGGGGCTTTGGACTTCGAAGTGCGTACAGTGTTGACTACAGACCGATTTCAGTATGGGCATCCCACGCATCTTGCGTCCAGGACAAACGGCGCTTGTACAATCGAGATGACATCAGAGGTCGTCATCGCGTGGCAGCAGCGAAACACACAAAGCGCTCGCGTCCAAAGACGCGCCTGCAATCAGTGCATCTTGCGTAAGCTCCGCCACCGCCGCTTGTGGCGTCTGCGCATGGCCAAGCGCTTCGGCGATGTCTTCGTGGCTCAGTGCAGTGGTCACACCCGGGGACGCCAGCAAGAAACAATCCGCAGGCTCGACCTGTCCGATCCCTATCGAAGGTGTAATTGTTTGGCCAACGCCAAGCGCTTGTGTGACAACACCTCGCAACCGAGTATCCACGTGCGGACGGTTTAGCGAAAAAAGGGTCCCGTCTCGAAAAAGAAAAGCACTGCAATGACCAACCCAAAGCACCGCATATCGGCGCGCTTGCACAAGCAGAACAACGGCCGCAGCGGCAACCGGGTCTTCGGCGGCTGTTCGCATACCGGCGCGCGCGGCCAGGCGCGTGTTGGCAGAACCGAATTTTCCCTTGGCTGCGGCGATCAGGTCGCTCATCGAATACGGGTTTGCAATGTCCTCAAAGACCGGCGCCAAACCCTTGATTTGTGACGCCAAAGATGGCGCCGAACCGATGCCGCTCAGCACCGAAAATGCCTGTCCGTCCTTGTTTACGGCAGCAACCTCAGTCAATGTCGCGCTACGCGTGCCGCGCAGGCACGCGCTCGCATGCTCTGCCCTAAGCAATTGGATAGGCGCCGCACCAGGCGCACGCGCTCGGGTGTCGACATTGGCCTCTGTCAGTTTCAACTGCGCTTGGTGATCGGACGCATCCTCGTTCGCTTCTGGCGGCCCCATAAACATTTCGGCGAAGTCCGCTGGCGCGGGCAGCGCGCGCGTCAGATGTGCACGCGCGCCATCCGTGCCGGTCCACCAATAGGCCGCAGGCGCATCGGTATCGGCTGCATCCGGTGCGGCAAGATTGGGCAATGAGCCGAAGGGCAGCGCGTCAACTTCGTGAGCGAGATCGCCCGGAATATCGGACGCCCGCAAGCAAGACATCACCAAGGCCTCCGCCGCATCAAAGAACAGCGGATCCTCCGTCAGCGCCAGCGGATCACGCCGCCCCAGATCAGGCCGGGCAGCGGCCACAACGAGCGGAAAATACCGGCCGACACGGTCAACCGACGGCATCATCACACCCGATACCGGGTCGGCGCCGCGCGAACCCGCTTCCAGCACGAAACGCCAGACCGGAGTGACAAGAAACGCGTCCAGCCACCCCCGGCCAAGCCTCATCTGGCTTTCTCGCATGGCCGCCCGGAGCCAGTTGTCAAAGGTAGTCTCAACATCACGCGGCAGGCCAGCACTCACGAAGTCGCCCGCTTGCGGTATCTTGCCAAAAAACCCGCGCCAACCTGTACGGACGGGATCCGGGGCAATGGACATGATCTAAAACCCCTCCGGGCATCGAAAGGTGGACAGCGCAGGCAACATGAACGGATTGTTCACGCTGCCAGACGTGATGCGGAAGGTCACGGATCTCCCATCAACGGTAAATGTCGCGTTAAACCTGTTGTCGTTACCAGGCGTCGTTTTCGCCTTGTCCAACAAACGGAAAGGGGCCCAGGCGCCGGTCGCGGTCGGTGCGGTGGCCCTGTCACCCGGCAGCAGCATCACACTTGCGATATCGCCCCCCTTATCCGGCGGCCAAACCAGTCGCGTTCCGTCTGACAGGTTTTGGCGAAACGCGGCGCGCGCGCTGCCCACGAAGAAAAGGGCCACGTTGGCGTCTTGCGCGATGTCAATCAGGTCAACCGAAAGTTCGATCCGAGGTTCGGCAATTCCGTTGGGGAAAAACGCAGTCCGAATTGCGGCCGCGCGCTGGAATTGCTGCAATGCAGTGACATCTGCGGTCGGCCCGGAAAGACCACCGCTGAAAGTCCACGGATCGGTTGTTGTGTCCACGATCTGCGCAAGATGTTCGTCGAAAAAAGTCTGAAACAGCCCTGTAGGTCCAAACATGGCGATGAAATCACTACGGGTGACTTCCGCGGATGCGGCCGCACTGAATGGATAGCGGTCGCTGACGGCGCGGGTGCATGCCGCAGCGCCCCGCGCCCGCCAGTGGCGGTCGGCTGCGGCACGCGCCTGTCCGACAGAGGCTTCGGCGACCCGCGCGGCGATCGTGACAACCCAAGTGTCGGCGGGCGTATCCAATTGCCGACCTGCGGCCATGAGCGATTGCGCAGCATCACGCAGCCCGTTTTCGGATGCAAGTGCCTGGGCTGCAGCCGGATCAGGCATGTCCAGTCGATTGAGTTGCTGAAATACTTCGTCATACAGCGGCGTCAAAGCCGAAAGCGCGTCGACGTCATTGCCTGCTTCACCGTTTTTGCTCTCAAGTGACCGACGCAGCGGCCCAAACGGATCAGGTGCCGCAGTGGGATCAATGGGCAATTCGGCAAGACTTAGTTCTTCGCCATCCGCGACACCGGTCAGGTCCGTTTGTGCAACGATGTCACGCACCAGACGCCCCAAAGGATCAGACGTGGATGCGAGCGCAGACATCATGTCCGCGGCATCCCCCAAGCTGTCGGTCTCGGCTACTGTTGTATTCGCGATTGCGTCGCGCCAGCGGCGTTCAAATTCGCTATAGTAGAGTGCTATCGCTTCCATCGCGATTTCCGTAGGGTCGGCGCGCGTGGCAGCACCCGGCCCGCGCACCCAATCTTCGCTCGCAGCGACTTCGGCAAGAAAACCAAGCTGCGGAATGACGACCTCGCGGTATCCCGTTTGGGTGTAGAGGCCGTCAACGCGCACCCCCGCAATGGCACTGGCGAACACGTCGCCAGATTGCGGCCCGGCAACACTTGCTGCACGCCAATCGCTCAGACTACGTGTTGCTTCGCGCACTGAGAGAAGGTCAATCACCCGACGCGCCGGACTGCGCTCTTCCACGGTTTCACGCACGTCCGCGACAAGGTGATCGTCAATCTCGAGAACGGGCAGCGTACCTTTATCAAGCATTGCGGTGACGTGGTCCTGAAGAGCCACGCGCGTCGCTTCACGGCCAGCCCCGGAATAAAGCTCTGCAAAGATGCGCTCGGATTGCGCCAACAAACCGTCACGGTCGATCGGGCCAAGGCCCGCGAGTGACAAATAGTGTTTCAACGTCTCAAAGGCGCGCGCCTCGGATGTTTCCGGATCCTTCAGGACGTTTTGCAGGGCAACCATGTAGCGCGGCAGAAGATACGCACCCAGCGCGCGGGAATAGGCAGTGGCATGCCCTCCTTCAATGCGCGGGCGGCGGTCCATCCCAAGCCCGGCGCGCTGCAACGGAACTGGACCGACCTCGACTGTGTCAAAGGCATCCGGGCTACTCGCAAGGCGTTCAAGCGCCGGTAGAATGCGCAGAAAATCCTGGTCCTCGACATCGCGCACCGGGACCGTATTGGTCAGGGTCTCGTATTCTGCAAGGCGCGTGTCGATGGCGGCCAATGCCTGTCGGTTGGCCATGTAGCCGAAGGTCCAGCTGGCAAGGAAGAATGCGCCAATCAGGGCGGCAATGGCCGTGCCGACGGTCGTCGCAATCCGTTGGCGCCGTCCCACACGCTCATCCCGGGCAACCAGAGCGGCCTCACCAAGGATCACGTCGCGAAACAGCCGTTCGACAAAGTAGGTACGGTTCATTGATGACGCGGTGCGCGGAACGCCAGGGACAGATGCGGGCTGCATGGCTCGTTCTTGCGTGGCCGAGCCAAAATAAATACCCCGCAAGAGGGGTTCGGATACAGAACCGGTGCCCGAGGACAGCTCTTCGATGATTTCACGCAAGGCGTCGTGCAGGGCGGCCACTTGCGCCGGAAAGCGAAAGATACGCCCGCGTTCAGAGATGTCGGTCTCTTGCTGCAGCCGCTCGATCAGCATTGTGTTTAAACGGGCAAGCAAGATGTGGAATTCGCGCGAAAAGACGTCAGCAAGGTTTCCGCTGGCAGTGGGTCCGCGCGTTTCCTCCGCCTCGCCATATGGGAATGTGATGCCCCAGACCTGTCGCCGCCCTTCCTGCCCAAGCGCGTCAAAGAAACGGCCAAAGCCCGTCAGGCGGTCCGCCTTGGTCAGCACAACGTAGACGGGTACACGCGCGCCCAGTGCCTCTTCCATCTCGGTCAGGCGCTGACGAATTGCACGGATGTCACGCAGGCGCTCCTCCGGGTCCTGCGCCAGAAGATCCGTCAGCGACAGCGTCAGAATGGCGCCGTTGATCGGCTGGCGGCGGCGGGTCTTGCGCAGCATCGCCAGAAAGCCAAGGAAACCTTCGCGATCACGCGCGCGGCCCGTTTCTTGAGTGGTGTACCGCCCCGCCGTGTCGATCAGAACGGCGCGGTCGGTGAACCACCAGTTGCAATTGCGGGTTCCGCCGACCCCTTTGACCGGATCGGCGCCTTCTGCATCCCCCAATGGGAATTTCAGACCGGAGCGTGTGAGGAGCGTCGTCTTGCCCGCACCGGGCGCGCCCATCATCAGGTACCACGGATATTCGTAAGCTGCGCCGAACCGCCGTTTGGCCAGCCTGCGCATTGTTTTGAGCGCTGTGCGCAAGCGGTCGCGCAGGGCCGCGATTTCTTCGCGGGTTTCGCCCGCTTCAATCGCCTCCGGACTTTCCGAGATCGCATCATCCTCGGCCCGCGCCCGGCGGCGCTGACGCAACCACATCACAGCAGCATAGATCAGCCAGATACCAACAACGACAGCAATTGCGATCAAACGCGTGCGGACCGGCGCAAGTGGATATCCACCCCCGTATGGAAGCCGCGGCCCGAACATCCAGATGATGACGCAGATTGCACCAACCCAGACCAGTGACACGAAACGCGGCCCAAGAACGGAGACATAAGACGAGATGTTGGACCGGAGCGAGGTCCACATGCCAAGCGGGTTCATTGTAATGCCTCCACTGGTGCGGGCAGTCCGTCAGGATTCGGGAGTCCTTCGGTCAGTAGGCTGTCCGGCACGCGCGCCCCAGGCTCAATCACAAGGATTTCGGTGCGCCGGTTCGCCTCTCGTCCGGCTTCGGTGTCGTTGGTGGCAATGGGGCGGTCAGGCCCGATGCCATCAATGCTGATCCGCTGTTCCTCAACATAAGGCAGCAGCAGGTCGCGTACGGCGCTGGCGCGCGCCTGACTGAGGAAGTAGTTGTTCGGGAACGGAGCCGCCCTGATGCCGACATTGTCGGTGTGGCCAAGCACGGTCACATCGAATGTCTCGGCCGCGAGCGCCTGACCGATCCGGTCGAACACATCAAGAAACGCGTCTTCGATGGTTGCGCTGCCAGATCCGAATGCCCCGTTGTTTGCGATGCGGACAAGAACGGCATCCTCGGCGCGCAGGAGGCGCACGAGCCCCTCATCCACCTCCGGCTGCAGAAATGCGACAAATTCGTCGATGGGCGGTGTAGGTGGCGGGCTTTCCGGCGCTGGCGCTGGCACAATGACCTGCTCCGGTTCGGGTTCCGGCGCTGGAGGCTCCGGCAGGAACAATGATGGCGGACCGTCAGGCGGCAGCACCGATAGCCGCGCCAGTGTCGCGTCTGCAGCGTGGTTGAGGAGGGATGTGTAAACGATAAACACAGTGAGCAGCACCAGCACCCCTGTCCCGGACACGAGCCAAAAAAGGAGGCCCGCGCGAATTGGGCTATGCGCCGCATCCTCACCCCGCCATTGCGGTGACAGATCACGCTCGACGATGTCGAACTGCGTGCGCAGGGTGCGGAACAGGTTTTCACGGACCAGAGCCAGCTCGGCCAGTCCCCGCGAGGACACGCGCGCGCGGCCTTCGAAGCCGAGCGACAAGCACAGGTATATCAGGAGCAGCAGATCGCGGTTGTTGCGCGGGGTCTGTTGAAAGTGGTCAAGCAACGCGAAGACCTTGTCCCCCCCCAGAACGTCATGGTGAAAGGTCGATACCAACCCCTCGACGGCCCATTCGCTGCCCCAATCGGTGTTTCGGATCACGTCATCGAGGGTCGCACACACAACGTAATGCGCCGCACGTGCCTGATCCGGAAGCGTGCCTGCCGCTGCGAGCGCAGCCTCATACCGGCGCGCGGCTCCGGTCAGTTCTCGCCGCAACTCGGCGACAGATGGTGGGTTCTGCCCCGCCCGAAGCGCATGAGCCAGGTTCAAGAGCGGTGCCGCCCTTGCGACCATTTCCGGTAAATCGCCACCCGTGAACCGAAAGCCATTCAGGATGTCTCCGACAGAAAGTTCTGCGGCGGGCGCAGGCGGGTCGACCTCCACAACTTGCGTCGCCGGTTCCTCCGAAGGGCGTGTGCCTCCCGGCGTGGGCAGGATGATACGTGGCGCTTCATCATCCTGCTCCGGCAGACGACGCGCCGCCTGATCCTTGTTTTTTCGGGCTTCGTTGGTCACCCTCTGATCCCCCACAACTCAAGGTCAATGCCCGGAATGTCTGCCGCCAAGTGGATTGCAAGCGCGCCCCCTTCCGTCGCGGCCGCCCAAAGATCATCAGACGTTTCAAGTTCGAAATAGACGGACCCGGCGCGGAACGGCAGCTGCCGCGGCGCCACCGGAGAGGGACGGATCGGGATGCCCGGAAGGGCCACGTTCACCAACTCGCTGATACGCTCCACCGGGCCAATCTTAATCTGGTTCGGCAGCGTGCGCCGCAGCTGCTCCACCGGCAGTTCCGACCGCGCAGCGAGCACCATGGCCGCGTCGGATTTCAGCCCCGCATCTGCCAGCATACCGACCCGCACGCCGTGGCGGCGCGTCTCAAGCGGGATGGGCGTCGCCGATTGGTCCAAGACGGCCGAGAGAGCCCGCCGCAGCTCATCCATCACCGGCGCAAATGTCGCTTCGGGTTCCATGTGACCATAGGGCGGAAAATCGGGCGCGAGGCTGTCTGCCGCCGTGAACGTCGCCAGTTCCCCGGCGAGACCAACAAGCGTGGCAAACATCCGTTCCGGGTGAATCTGACCGGCCTGCGCGTCCAGATGGGCCATATGCGGCGTGGCCCGGTTCAGGGTTTGAAGCATCATGTAGTCACCGATTTCGGCAGCGCCACGGATCGAAGGATCACCAATCCGACGTGCAATCGCAGCCGACCGATGCTGAAGAAGGCCCACAAGTTCCGTCAGATACCCCTTCAGACGTGGCGTTGCACCAACAAGCATTGTTGGCGGAATCATGGTCTCATCCAGAATGACGGAGAGGTCAGCACCCGTTTCGATCACGCGCGCAACCGGTAGGCACTCAAAGCCCTCGCGTTCGTCCCTGTCGGTTTTAAGGGACAGTTCGAACCGGCCAACTTCAATCGCCGCGGTGAACGACGTGTCAGCATTCGAGTCCTCGGCTTCGTATTCAACACGCTTGTGCCTCGCCGTGCCATCACCGACCGGGCCGTACTCATCCTGTCCGCCTCTTGCCATCCGTACCGCCAGATAGACGGTTGTCGATCCTGATCCTTCCGCGAACTGAACTGGCGCGGGCAAGTCGGCCATGTCCGGGGCGGAAACAGGCGTGCCATCCGGCAACACGCATGAGAGCGCCGACAAGGCCACGCGTCCGACGCCCAGAGCCGAGCGGTCGATCTCCAAACGGGTAAAGCCCCACGAGTAGGGACGCATCGCCGCAGTGCGGTCGCGCAGCATCCGTTCGGTCCATCGGTCAGCCTGCTGAAAATGCTGTACTTTGAGGAACATACCCTCAGTCCAGGCGACACGGTTGTCAGTCTTCACGAAACGTCTTCTCCTGTCATTTGCGCGGTAGGCCACCGGGTGTCGGCAGCGGGGAAGCGACTTCGTCGGCCGTCCCGTTCTCTTCCGTTTCAAGATAGCTCGCGCGGATTGCGGCGTTGAGGGCACGGTCCGAAAGCGGCGGGACGTCACCGCCCCCGGCAAAGCGCTGTTCATAAAGCGCCCATGCGCGCGTGGCTGTGCCTACCCGAAGCGCATTGGTGGCATTCGCGCGCAGGCTGTCGGGATCAAGCAACACGCGTGCCGCTGCGGCAAAGGCATATGCACCACTATGGGTGGCTGCGTGGGTGCGCGCCAGGGCATCCAACCGCGCATCCAAATCCGCCGACGCTTCGCCGCCAGCTTGCACCGCGCCCAAAATCATTCGGATCGAGTCGCCAGGCACTAAGTTCGCCGCCTCATCGCCATGATCCGCGGCACGGCTCAAGGCGGCGCGTTCCATGTCGACAACTCCGTCGAGCGCAGTCCGCAACATCGCACCGAGCGCATACATCGCATCCTGCGTAAGATCGTCGAGTTCGTTGATTGACAGCCCGGCACCACGCAGAAAGGCCAATCCGTCGGGTCCTACGCGGCGGTCCACCTGCACGTTCTTTTGGCTCAGCGCTTTGGCCGGGACCACATGACCGGTCGCGCGCGACTGGCTGGCGCGCGCATCCGCGTCCGATACCGCGCCTTCGGATGCTTCCATATCCCAATCGTCCGGTAGGAACGCCCCGCCGGAGCGCAAGGTGTCAAGCGACACGTCGCGTTCGCCTTTCTCCGCAGTCACTTCAGAACGGTGTTCAAAACTGCCCAGTCGGTCCCAGTCAGGGCGCTTGGTTTTTCTTTCGCCGGTCAATCTGGCAATCCAGTCGTCGTCAGACCGCGCAGGGACCGGGCTTTCCGCCGTGATGCCGCCCGGCGCGACATCAGCAAGGATCGCGCTGATCGTTGGTGCGGTTGTCGCGCGGGCGTCGGTCAAGTCAGTGCGAAAGCGCGCAGCGATGCGATGCGCGCCAAGACCGATCACCGCGCCATCCGAAACCGCGCGCGCCTCTCCTGCTGGCAGTGCCCGTTGGTCCAGATGGGCCGTGCCACGCACCAGCACAACGCTTGCGCCACCACCATCTGCCGTCACGCGCAGCTCTCCTCCACCATCCTTTCCGCTATGCGCCAGCGACCAAGTCGCGTCAGGGAAGGTGCCAAGCGTAAAGGGCTGCCCGGCTTGCACGATCCGCCTGTCGCCCGCTTCAAGATGTTCGAGAACCAGCGTCATGCACACATCGCCTTTTTGCCGTCGATGATCGCTTCGAAACTGTCGTCGGCCGCCTCCGCATCGCGCGCCCAGCTGTTCCAACCCAGCCGTGGCTGCGGACCATCACCGCCCAGCTGGGTTTCCGGAATATCGCGTCGGTCCAGGACAACCTGAATGTCAAAATCCAAAACAGGACCAATCGCAAACCGGACAAGCTGCGCAAAGTCGCGCAAGCGCGGCTGGCCGGGCTCCAGTGAAAGGAAATCCGAGTAGCGCACTGGCCCAATGATCACCCGGACCTGCCCCGTACGGTCACGTATCCATGATCCTGTGCTTGCGTCAGATCCCAGACTTCTGCTGCCATTCAGTCGGGTTTGCTCTGCTTGTGGCACCTCCCGCCATCTCTGCTGGAATTGTTTGATTTGAACAGGCAAGCCAAGGTGTCTGCGGGCGATGGCAGCAACGGCTACAGACGACCGAGTGCGCCCTGCAAGCAGACCTGAATGCAAAAGTATCGCGTCCTGCCGCAGGGGGGCACGTGTCTCAAGTCCAGGAGTCGCAAGCCCGATCAGAGCGTGCAGTGCCGTCAGCACACGGTTGGCCCGACGCGGCGCCCATTGCAAAAGCACGGGCAGATCATATTTTGCCGCCGCTCGGGCGAACAGTATTGCCAGCCGAGCCGAGAACAGATCGAGAAAAGCGCTCAAACCGCCCGCGCGGCGCCGACGGTCCGCAGCCGCGAGTTCAGTCCATGCGGGTGGAAGCGGAGACAGTGGGCCAACCAGTCCGGCAAAATTCGCTTCCACCCGAACCGCTGTCGCATCTGCGGATACGCGCGCAATCGCCGTCGGCGCCAGTGTGCCCGTTGGGGGGGCAGTGATCTGGATCGGAATGCCACGCTGCTTCGCTTCCATCTGCGCCAGTCTGAGCGCCGTCAATGGCTCAAACGCATGGGGGGACTGACACAGGCTATCAAAGAGGGCGCGCGGTTCGGTCATATCAAATCAATGCTCCCTCGCCAGCACGCGCCGGGAAATGCGCAAGTGTATCGAGCCGGTTCTTGAGGCGAACACGCAATCTGGTGAAGGTGTTCAGTGTCGTGTAACACCCGAAAAATCGGTCCAGAACAGAAGCAAAGACAACCGCTTGCCCAGCCGCGATGCAATTGTCATCCAGCGTCAGGGTGATGTCCGTCCCGGTGACATTTACACCGTCGATGCGTGCAAGACCCGTGGCGGTGTCAACGCTGTCGATGGCATCAATCATCTGGGTGATGTCGGGCCCGTCACCGGGATCGTAGAGCCGCAGAATATCGCGCAGCGTCGCGGCACCGCCCGATTGCAGCGACAGATGGTTCAGCGACAGATGCGACATCAACTGCCAGGCGCGGTCATCATCTGATGCAGGCGGTCGCGGTTTGGTAGGCGCGCGCAAACACGTAACTGCGGTGACGTGGTCGATCGGCGACGACAGGCCAAGCGCGGGTTGACCACCTCCAAAAGGCAGCTTTCGCGAGAGCATTCCATTTGTCGCAAGAATATCGACACCAGCTGTACCCGGCTCCGACGTTGCGTCGATGCCGCGCCGGTCCACAAAGGCTAGTGTGGTGCTTCCGAGGTGCTTTTCATCTTCGGATGCATGGCGACGCAAGTGCCAATAGACCTCGCCCGCCCTGCGGTCCGTCAGTCGGTGAAACAGAGGCGGGGCAGTCTGCGTTTTGCCGTCCGCCCCGGCGATGGTGACACGTCTTACGGAATGAACCGTGCGCGTCCGGGGGCGGCGTGCGTCGGCGGCCAGGGGATATGCCGTGCGGCTGCCATCCAACGCGATGGGTTCTGCGCGCGCTGGGAACAGGTTTACGGCAGGCGTGGCATGCAATGTGATCGACCCCGCCCCGACCCGCGTCAGGGTATCGTCCGGCGGGCGATCGAAAAACACGTAGACATCCAACCTGTTGGTTTCCCGCAGCGGGCCAAGGTCGATGTCAAAGAACAGGAACTTCTCAGGCAGCGCTGCAAACTCGGCCAGGGTGCGATAGCCAGCAAAACTGCCCTCGGGCCACGGTGTCAAAGCCGTTTCAGCGTCAAAGCCCACCGGCCTGACGGACGTGGCGGGCATGCGGCGCGCATACGGGTCTGACGTATGGGCCGCGAGCGTCACCCCCAGAATCGATTGCAGCATCAGACGCGCCAGCCCCTGTGCCTGCGCTGTTGGTCCCGAAAGGAACAGCCGAAGTCTGTCCAGCCCCATATCGCGGAGCGGGACTGAGCCCGTCGTTTCAATGGTAAGCCGCAAGCACGCAGCCGCACCAGCCGGTGCAGGTGGAGCTTCGAACGGGCGCGGGCGCAGGCGTGTGTCGGTGAGCCGAATGGGCGCCAGATTCACGTTCTGCGTCGTCGCAAATCGAACGCGGTCGCCATCAATGGGCTCTGAAACCACTTCAGTCCCCCGTTTCACCGACAACGCGCCGTCCAGCGCCGGGTCTGGGGACAAGGACAGGATTGTGAATGCGGGCTGTGGCGCCAGATAGTGCGGGTAAAGAGTTTCCAGCAAGCCGTCTGTCAGCTCAGGCAACCCATCCTCGAGTTTCTGGCGGACACGCGCAGCGGTGTAGGAAAACGACTGGATAAGCCGCTCGATGTTTGGATCATCTGCGGCATCGTCGGACAGGCGCAGCCGGGCGGCAATCTTGGGGTGCGCTGCCGCAAATCGCGCCGCACGTCGTCGCAGTGCATCAAGCTCGGAATTGTAGAAATCGAGGAAACGGTCAGTCACGGCGCTCTCCCCTTCCCGCTCCGCCGCCCGTTGCGGCATCGCTGACACTGAAACGCCCGGCAATCGGATCCATTGACGTCTCAAACACAACCGGCGGCAGACCCGGACGCGCCACATGGCGCGCCTTGATCCGCAATCGCAGATGACGACGAGACGGTACGGGGTCGGACACGAGGTCCACGGTCAGATTGATCAACCGCGGTTCAAACGTCTCGATCCGTTTGCGGATCTCTTCGGAAAATGCCGTGCGCTGCGCTTGGGTCACCAGTTCCGCGGAAAAAAAATCGCCCGTGCCGTAACTCAACACGCTGTCACCAAGCTCAGCCAGATGCTTTGGACGATGGCCCGGGGCGGAGCGGGTGTTCAAAAGCATTTCCAGATCTCGGCGCAGCGCGGCACGCAAACCGGCAATCGTGTCCGCTTCGGTCATTGCGGCGTCTTCCGACAGATCGGGATCAAGGTCGATTAACCGGTCAAGTAAAGCTGGCGCAGCGCGGTCCCTATGCGCCTTTGTGTGTCGTATCTGATTAACCATTGAGCACCACCTGCGATGCATCCAGCAGACCGCCGAGTGTGTCATTCAACAGATAAGATCGCTGCCCATGGGCGCGTGTCACGCCGGGGGCCAACTGCGAAAACTCGGTGACCCGACCAAGCCTCTCCGCCCCTGTGCGCGGTGCGTCATAGATAGCGACCAATCGCAGATCAGCTGTCGACCCATCGCGCAAACCAAGGCGTGCGGGTCGTGCCAGCACATCGAAAGGGGCCGCGATGCGGCTAAGATCAATCAGAGCGACACGCGCAAGGTCAATCCAAAGGTAGTAGCCACCCGATGTCAGGGCCTCCAACGCGTGCGGCAGGCGATCATCGACGTCGCGCAGGTCTTCGACCTCAAGGTCATCCCAAATGGCCGGACGGGATGTACGGACGTCTTCTAGTCTATCAGCCAATGCGGACACTTCGGCCAAGTTATCAGCGCGCAGCGCAACATGCAGCGCCATGGCGATCGCATCAGCGGACGTCGGTTCGCCTGGAAAATCTGGAGCGGCCCCATGCGACCACCACGCGTCACGGGCGTGCAATGCACGCAGGTATTGTCGGAATTCCGACAATGCCGTGGCACGCTGGACATCCTGCAGCTGCGCCATCTTGGCATGGGTTTCTGCCCGTTCCAAGTCTCCCGACAGCGCCAATAGTTGCGCCAGCGTTATACGCAAATCAACATCCTGCGGCGTCGATTTAACACCTGAAACGGCGACATCCACCGCCTCTGAAACGGCGTCCTGCAGCAACAGTTCACGAACTGAAATACTCACGCGATGTTCCTTTCCACGCCAGCCGGCGCCTCGGAGACGAGGTGAAAGCTGGTCGAGATGTCGTCGAGTTGAAAATGCGGTTGCAGCCGGATCGTGGCGGCATACGCGCCGGGGCGGCCCGGCAAGGGCGCGACCGTGACAGACGCATCGCGCAGCGGATACTCTGCCTTAAGCGCCGCATCGGCATCTTCATTGCCAAGACAATAGGCCCGCAACCAATCGCTCAGGCCCTTTTCAATCGCTTCTCGTGGGGCAATCGAGCCGATCTCGTCACGCATCAAAACCTTGAGATAATGGGCAAAGCGCGAAGTGCAGAGCACATATTGCAACATGGCGGAAATGCGCGCGTTTTCAGTTACGGCCCCGCTGTCGAAATGGGTTGGCAGATGCAGCGATGGATTGGCGTTGAAGACGGCCGTTCCACTCAGTGGCAGCGTGCTGAGCGGTATGACACCGCGTGCGATCAGGGCGTCCTCCTGCGTGGCGGTCAGTCGCAACGTCGCGGGCGGCTGACACGACAATCCATGACGGTCCACACCCAAATCATGCCCGGGCCAGTTCGGAACCGTGCCACCACCCTGCCCGTCATCGTCGGCACCACGTATTGCGGCAAACCAGCCGGATCGGAGGTAGGCCGCCATCACAGTGGACGCAAAGCCAAAGGCGCCGATCACCGTCAGCGGGGCACGCATCTCCTCGTCAAAAGTGAACCCGTCTGCGCGGTCAGGCGCCAGCCGCGCACGCGGCGCGCGGATAACAAGGTCGGGTGCCACAAGACCCAAAAACCGGGTATCCTCCCGCCTACGAAGCGCGGCCCACCGCATGGCATGCGCTTCCTCTCCCCGCCCTGGCCGACGCTCAGACAGATCGGTGTGCGGGGCGATCCGGTCAAGCGACTCAACCCCCAAGAGATCCGCCGCAGCACCCAGCACAATGGGGCAGAACGCGGCCGCACCAACCGCAGCCAGTCGCGCCAGCGTTTCGACCTGATCACCGCGCGCGCGATCCGTGGCCGAAGACACAGCATAGTCCCCGACAATCAGACCAAAGGGCACCCCACCGGGCATCCCGAACTCGTTGTCATGCACGACGCGGTGCAGATGGGATTGGTCAAACTCCACCGCGCGATCCAGATCGCGCACCAGATCTGGCCAAGCGACGTCGAGCACACGCACGACGACTTGCCCGTCAGACCCCGCTTGTTCAACCAGCCGTGCAAGAGCGCGCCAGCGCGCTTCCAGTGCACGGACCTGCGGTGCCCCGAGGATCGCGTTGACTTGACGGGTCAGGGCGGCGTCGATTGCGGAAATGAGCCTGTCAACCCGAGCGGCAATATGCGCTGCGGCCTGGTCCGGTTCATCGAACAACGCCGCCCCAGCACCGCCCGCGCTTGGCGGGGCGATGACGGTAACGGTGTTCATGTCACTGCTTCTCCGGGATCCGCGCGACCATCCGCAATGACGTTGTCAGCTCTTCCATCTGAAGCCAGGGCCGCAGCCAGGCGACGGCGTTGTAGCTGCCCGGTTTGCCTGGGATCTCCTCGACCGAAACGCGTGCATCGCGAAGCGGATAAGCCGCCCGCATCTCAGGGCCCGCGTCGTCATTGGCGTTCACGTAGTTGTTGATCCAACGGTTCAGCCAGGCTTCGCAATCCTCCGGCTCCATGAAGGACCCGATTTTGTCGCGCCCGATCACCTTCAGGTAATGCGCGAACCGCGACGTCGCCATCATGTAGGGCAGACGGGCCGAAATCGCTGCATTCGCCGTGGCTTCGGGCCGATCGTATTTGGCTGGTTTGTGTGTTGTCTGCGCACCAAAGAAGACAGCGTAGTCGTGGTTCTTATAGTAACAGAGCGGCAGGAAACCCATTGCCCCAAGTTCTGAATCGCGCCGATCCGTGATGGCGATTTCAGTGGGACACTTGATGTCGGTATCCCCCCCATCGGTCGAAAACAGATGCATGGGCAGTCCCTCGACCTTGCCGCCGTTTTCGGCCCCGCGGATCGCTGTGCACCAACCGGTTTGGTTAAACGCTTCGGTCAGACTGGCCGCCATGGCATAAGCCGCGTTCATCCAGCAGTAATTGTTGTGCGGGATGCGGTCGCCTTCGAACGACGCAGCCTCGTCATAGCTGAATTCGTCAATCGTGCGTGTGTCTGGGCCATAGGGCATACGTGCAAGCACCCGTGGCATGGTCAACGTTGCGAAACGGCTTTCTTCCGATGCGCGGAAGTTGCGCCATTTTGAATACTCGGACGCGTCGAAGATCTTTGACAAATCTCGCGGCTTAGCCAGTTCCGTATAGTCGTCGAAGCCAAACAGCTGCGGCGCGGCCGCCGAAATGAACGGAGCGAAGGCGGCGGCCGAAACCTGGCTGATGCCCTGCAGGCACTCGAGGTCTTCAAAGCTGTTGTCGAACTCGAAGTCACCAATCATCGCACCCAGCGGTTCACCGCCAGGCGTGCCGAACTCGTCTTCGTAGATCGACTTGAACAGACGCGACTGGTCGAATTCCACCGCCTTGGCCAGATCCCGCCCAATTTCGGTCTTGGACGCATTCAGCACCCGGATCTTCAAATTGGCAGAGGTGTTCGAGTTCTGCACAAGGTGCCACAGACCGCGCCACGATCCCTCCAGCTTGGAAAACTCCGGGCTTTGCATGATCGCCGCCAATTGAACCGAGATCTTCTCGTCCAGCGCCTCAATCGCCTTGGTCAGCGTGATCGTCAGGTTTCGATTGTAGCTGACGGTGCCGTCAAGTGCAGCATCGGTCAGTGTCTTGAGCAGTTCCTTGGTGCGGTCTGGTTCGGTCTGCCGCGTCGCGCCAATAACGCTGTCGAGCAGCGACTGGTCTTTGACGGCTTGGGCTGCACCCGGTTCGGCTTGAAATTCAGTACCCATTACTTGTCTCCCTGGTCAGCGGTTTGCGCTTGGAGTTGATCCACTACGTCCTTGATCGCCGCATCGTCTTGCAGCAGCTTCTCAAGCAACGTCTCGAGCTCTTCTGAACGGTCAGCCTTGGACAACAGGTCGCGCAACTGATTGCGGCTTTCGAGAAGACTGTTCAGAGCGGGCACCTGGCTCACGACCTGAGCTGGCTCAAAGTCTTCGAGACGGGAAAAGGACAGTTGCACCTTCATATCCTCATCCGCATCACTCAGCGTGTTTTCGACCCGGAAATTCAGACCCGGTGTCATCTTGGCCATCACATCGTCAAAGTTGTCCTTGTCGATCTGAACGAACTTGCGCTCGCCAAACGGTTTGAGCTTTTCAGTAGGATCACCCGAAAAATCGCCCAGAACACCGACGACAAAGGGCAGTTCCTTTTCGACCATCGTGCCTTCGGTTTCGATCTCGTACTTGATGTGGACGCGCGGTTTACGCACCTTGTCGAGCTTGTCGTGAATACTTGCCATGTGTGGCCTCCTTAAATTCTGGCGTTGGCGTGAGGTGAATTTTCACCTGCAATTGAAATGCGTTTCGCGGATTTGGTCGTGATCGTGCGGCATGGCTGCCGCCAGTTGCGTCAGGTCATTCTCCGTTCTGGTTGTTGTCGGGTCGCCGACCGATACCCGCTGTTGTCATCACGGCACGGCGTGCATGATCGTCCGGGATCAATTCAGCCAGCAGCGTTGCGAAATCCATGCGCCCGCGGCGCACGAGCGTGTCGAGGGCATCTGCAATGGGTGAATGCGGTTCGGCGCGACGAAAGTACGCCGCGATACGCAACATCTGGTCAAAAGCGTCTTCGCGCGACGTGATTTTTGCTAAGGCGGGCATATCCGCAGGCGATCCGCGCGCTGACAAAGCAGTACCGTCACCCGGCAAAGCATCACTGCCCGCATCCTGCACGAGACTATCGGCCGCCAGACTGCGAATGGTCCGGGCCGCTTCGTCCAACGCGTCTTCGATCTTGTTAAATGGCGGGGCCTCTGGGCCGAGCAGATCACTCAGAAGGCCATCACATCGCTCAAGTTGAGCGCCGGCCGTTTCTATTGCGCGGAGTTGCGCGCTAATCGCCGCTGGCCCAGCCTGGGCCAGAGCAGTTGCAACAGCAGGGCCTGCCCCGCCATCCGTCACATTCCACACTCCATGCTCACCATAATTCCCGTCCGCGGGCAGCGGCACGAGGCGCAGCGGAGCGATCAGCGTGCCTTCCCGGCCCACCCCGTTCAGCGCGCCTATTATGTCGAACGGGCGATCGAGTGCGTCTTCGGGTTGTGGATGGAGATCGGTTCCGTGGGACTCAACCATGTCCGCGAGCCGCCGAAGCGATTCGGCCAATCCGGCAAACCCCTCAAGCCGCGTGCGCGCCTCGATCAGCCAGACTGCGACCTCTATATCCAGCCCAACGTGGTCAAGCAAATGCGCTGCCGTATCGGTAACTTCCAGCCACTCGGGAGCGATCTTGAGTACACGTATTGCGGGTTCCGCCCCCTCCTGTCGGCGTTCTTCCGCTCGCGCAGCTGACCTTGCGTCTCGAAGGCGGCGGTAATCCGCTAGCGCTGAACTGGATTCCCGCGGGTTCTCGCCAACCGGGAGGGTGATTGGAGGAAGCCTACTGTCATCAGGCACTGTATTTCTCTCCTGCCGCCAATCTCGTTTCTTCAATAAAAACCAAGAGTTAATAGATTTCGTTTCTCGATTCGTATAAAACCGTACCTGAGCAATTCGGGAATTCCGAATGGATAATATGCTTGAAGAATGACTGATCGGCTGAAACCTTTATGGTTGTGAGCGACGTCAAAGCGTCGGACTTTCGCGGAGCAGATCAGCCTGTTTCCGGGGTCATTTCTTGCAACCTAAAGATGTGCTTTAATGCGCAATTTCTTGCGCTGTAACAGTGAGCGATTTGATTTGATTGATGTGTACTGATGCCCGAAATTGATCTGCACATTCTGATTTCACGACTGGCGCCGGACGTCGCCGCAACGCTGGAAGCCGCAGCGGGAATCGCGGTTCGCAACGGTCACGGAACCATCGAGCCGGAACATTGGATCGTGGCATTGTGTAACTCGAACATGGCGGCGGCTGCGATCGAAGCTGCTGGTGCTAATCCTGCGGAAGTCCGAGCCGAGGCGCAGGGCGCAGTCGATGCATTGACCCGCGGAGCTGCAGCAACGCCGACGATGGCATGCTCCGTCGTTGACCTCGCACGAGAAAGCTGGACCGCCGCCAGCCTACGATTTGCCCAGCGGTTAGTGTCGGCAGAAATCTTGTTGCACGTGCTGACCAACGACACCGCCCTGCGTGCAAACCTGCGGCGCACTGCACCGACCCTACTGACATTGAACAAATCCGTTCTTGAAGATCGGATCGCGGCAGCGGCAGACACCCCGGTGCAAAGCGACCCCCAGCCAACCGTTCGCGGGGAAGACTTCATCGCACTTTACACCCAGGATCTGACGGCACAGGCCCGCGAGGGAAAGATGGACCGGATCGTCGGGCGCAATTCCGAGCTGCGTCAGATGGTCGATATCCTGCTGCGGCGGCGACAGAACAATCCGATCCTTCTGGGAGAGGCTGGCGTGGGCAAAACAGCAGTCGTCGAAGCCTTTGCCATGATGATCGCCGAAGGACTGGCACCGGGACCGCTGAAAGACGTGACGCTTTATATGCTCGACCTGAACCTGCTTCAGGCAGGTGCCGGTGTAAAAGGCGAATTTGAGCGGCGGCTCACAGGTATTCTTGACCAAGTCAAGGCAACCACCAGCCCGGTGATCCTGTTCATCGATGAAGCGCACGGTTTGATCGGCGCTGGTGGGCAGGCCGGTCAGGGTGACGCGGCCAACATCCTGAAGCCAGCCCTTGCGCGCGGAGAATTGCGCACCATCGCAGCGACGACCTGGGGCGAATACAAAAAATATTTTGAAAAGGATGCGGCCCTGACGCGTCGGTTCCAACCGATCAAGGTTGACGAGCCGGACATCGAAACGGCGGTGCGGATGATGCGCGCAGTTGCGGGCAAGTTCGAGGCGCACCACGGCGTTTCGATCCGCGAAAGCGCGCTGCGCGCCGCGGTCGAGTTGTCCGCGCGCTATCTGCCGGAACGCCAATTGCCCGACAAAGCGGTCAGCGTTATCGACACCGCCGCAGCGGCGGTACGCCTGTCCCGTGACGTCGCCCCGGAAGCACTGGAGCGGCACAGAATCGAAGCGGAGCATTTGTCAGTCGAGATAGACCGGCTGGAAGGCGAGCCATCCGTCTCAGGCGCGAAAGACACCAGCCTAAAGTCACTCCGCACGGCACATGCGGTGGAGGAAAGCGCCGCAAGAGCCGTCGCCGTGCAACTTGAAAGACAACGAGCGCTGGCGGCTAAAGCAGACGCGGTCGCCGCCGCAGGACATGCAGACCTGCCCAGACTGGCCGAAGCGGAAAAGGCGCTCGCCAAGGCGGCGGGAGAAGACCCCCTTGTGCACCGCGTCGTCGATGCCGAGGCCGTCGCACAAGTGATTGGCCGTTGGACAGGTGTCCCGACCGGTCGCCTGATGCGCAGCCAGATCGACGCAGTCGGCACGCTTGATCAACGCCTGAAGGCACGCGTGCTGGGCCAGGATGCCGCGATTGACGCGCTTTGCAGAGCGATGCGTGTGGCCCGTGCGCAGCTGGGTGACGCGCGCAGGCCGCAAGGCGTATTTCTGCTGGCTGGCATGTCCGGGGTCGGCAAGACCGAGACTGCCCTGGCGCTCGCCGATGAGCTTTACGGCGGCCAGCAAGCGCTGAGCGTCATCAACATGTCGGAATTCAAGGAAGAGCATAAGGTTTCGCTGCTCATGGGATCACCGCCGGGCTATGTCGGCTATGGCGAGGGTGGCGTGCTGACAGAAGCGGTGCGGCGCAGACCCTACGGCGTGCTGTTGCTTGATGAGATCGACAAGGCGCACCCAGCGGTGCAGGACATTTTTTATCAGGTTTTCGACAAGGGCGTGCTGCGGGACGGCGAAGGCCGTGACGTAGACTTCCGAAACACAACGATCCTGATGACCGCCAACTCCGGCACGGAAACACTTGCGACGCTGGCAGAAGATCCCGATGCGATGCCTTCGCCGGACTCACTGCCCGATCTGATCCGACCGGAGCTTCTGACGCAGTTCAAACCCGCCTTTCTGGGGCGGTTGACGGTCGTGCCATACCAACCGCTCGACACCGAAACGTTGAAGGGCATCGTCGATTTGCAGATCACCCGCATCGCGGACCGGTTGGCCGCGAACTACGATGCACAGCTCAAAATCACCGATGCCGCCCGCGACACACTCGGCGCCCGCGCAAAGTCAAGCGAAACGGGGGCGCGCGCCATCGAGGCGATGATTTCACAGAAGGCTCTTCCACAACTGGCAGACCTTTTCTTGGATTCGGTCACGCGCGGACTTGTGCCGCGGGCGGTCGAAATGGGCGTCGATGAGAGTGGCGAAATTACGGTCGCCGCGCTCGGAAAAAGGAGACGTCTGGCAGGCTAGCCGCCGCTCTGCTTGCCGAAATCGGAACGACGAACGACTGAAACCAATTGACCCAAGGAGCAATACAAAATGCCAATCTACATGCAACTCGACGGTGTGCCTGGTGATGCGACCCATGAGACTCATCGAGAGTGGATGGACATCGAAACACTGCACTGGAACGTCGCGCGCAACATGAACACGCAGGCCGGTTCCACCGCGAACCGCGAAGCGTCCGAGCCGACGGTCAGTGAAGTGGTCCTGACAAAAGTCACGGACAGCTCCTCAACCAAACTGTTCGCCGAGGCCTGCACCGGTCGGACAGGCAAGCTGTGCACGATCCACCTGGTGACCACCGGCAACCCCGGCGACACCTATGTGGAGTACAAACTGACGAACACGCTGGTCTCAAACTATTCGGTCGACACGTCGGGTGACCGTCCGGTCGAAACCATTCGTCTGAACTTCACCAAGATGGAAGTGAAGTACATCCCACACGACGAGAACCACAGCCCGCAGTCGCCGATGATCGCATCTTATGATCTGACCACGACCAAGGCTGCTTAAGGCGCCTCTGGCCGATTCCCATGTTTTCGGGGATCGGCCTCACTTTTCCGTCCGAACTCCTGTTGTCAGCGAAAAGAGGGACGCCACATCATGGCCACCGATGCAAAAACGAGGCTTGAAGCGCATGCGCGGCGCCTCGGTTCGATCAAGTCCGACTATTATGGGCATGTCTTTCAGGCGGTCGCCGGGGCATACTCGGATGCGTTTGATGCGTTCAACAAGAAACTGGACGAACAGAAGGCCGCCGATGACCTGAAGATGGAACTGGCGATGACGGTCCTGATCGTCGCCGCTGTTGCCGCAGCACCGATTGCGGCTGGCAGCGCCGTGACGATCCTTGCTGGGACTGCGGTGGGCAAAACAATGGCGACCTATTCGGCACGCGTTGCGTCATCGGGCCTTGCCACGTCGAAGATGGCAAGATGGGCCGTCTCACAAGGCGGGGCTTTGCATTCCGCGACCAACCAATTGTCCAATCGAACCGTGGTAAAGGCCATCTGGGCCCCCGTCCGCTCAGAGGTCGCAAGCTACGTGCGCAAACAGACGGCAAAGCAGGCAACAAAAGTAACGACGGAGGTGCCCGGGCTTGAGATTCAAACCGGGAACCCGAGTTCCCTGCTCCTCGCGATGACGGCGTATGTGAAGAACACCTACGCCTATCTGGAAGCGCAAATTGAAGCCGCCATTGCCGGTGACGGCCCCGAAGACATCCTCAAAGCGTTTGCCGATGATCTGGACAAGCATCCGTTCTTGAAACGGCCGCCAACAATTGACGAAGGAACGCTGGCCACCATGCGTCGGCGCTTTGAACTCGCTCTGTTCCTGGACTATCTGATGCAATTTGACCGGCTGGAGGTTACAAAATTCAGCCACCACACGCGGAAGGATGCGATTGCGGTCTACACGACGACGTCGTCAGGGATCCCGGACCTTCCTGGATCGCCGAGCTATCCGCGCAACACATCCAAGCAACACTCTCAAGAAGGCCAACGCGTCGTCTACCGCGATCCCGGCAACAAGGTCGAGGATCGGATCAACGAACTTATGGGCAAGGAACTGGACGCAAGCGACACGCTTGTAAAGCTGAAGGACTTACCAAGAGAATTGATCCGCGACCGTTCATTCTTCGAGACGGGTCCGTTTGGTTCAGATGTCGACGCCACAGCGATGCGCAACAGCGCAAAAGCGCTGCGCGCGCTGAACGACGCTTCCCCGCTCGTCAACAAACTTCCGGCACAGGCGGCGGCTGGCTGACAGACCCGGCGCCCGCGCATCGCGACTTGATACAGTTCAAGGAAACGACTGGCCGTATCATCGGCGGCAACCTGATTATTGGTGCTAGCAACAACACGGCTGAGACCGTGATAGTCAGTTCAAACCAAGTCGTGGGCGCTGATAAGGCGGTCACCGTCGGCGGCGGATATCAAGGGATAGTGAGCGGCGTGCACAACCGGTCCATCGGCATCTGTGCCTTGAAAGAAGTGGGCCACAACAAATCCATTGTCGTCGGCAAGATCTATGAGTTGCGTGTCGGGAAGTCCAAGCTCACAACGACGGAAGACTGCGTGATCAGCCTGACCGGCGTGCACGTCAAGATAAACGGCGAAGAGTTGACCGACATGGACGCCGCACGGGTCAACAAAACTAGAGAGCGCCATGACCGAGTACGGCAAGGCGCCCGAAAGAGTGCTTCGCCTGTGCCTTTCAGTCGGTACGTTTGCCTGCCACGACCAACTCATGGCCCCAATGGATCACACCAACGGGGCCGTCTTTAGCAACGCAAACCCTTGGGGTGCTATCCCCGGCACGGGGGTGGCGCTACTGCGTGGTCCGGGCCCTGACACATGTCCCCGGACGTAGGCACTGCCGTGCAGCACGACGAGATCGGTGAAGCTGACTTAGGCGACAGCGCCTATGGTGCCCGGATCAGTGCATGTTGGTCCGCCTTGCCCGAAGACTGCCAATCGATAACCCGGTGGCTGACGGACTGGAACAATTCACGCTACCGTGCTGCGGAACTCTCCTATGTGCGTGTGCGCATGGGTGAGCGCCTGGCCGTGTTCGGCGAGCCGGATCACCCTGCTCTGCAGTTCAGGGGCATCAGTACAGCGGCCCCGGCCATGGCAGTGGCGGTTCATGCGGACGCACCGGGGCGTTTGCTGGTTACAAGCGGCGCGCCCATCTCGAACCTGCGCGCCGCCATCGTCATTATACTCCTATGCGCTCCGTTTACGGTCGAGGATGACCCCGAAAATCTTGATCAGGTTCTTCACCAAACGCGACGATGAGAGACAGAGGCCGGCGTAGCCGATGGTATGGCGCACCGCATCCCACTACTGAGCGCCTTGGACAGCTACCCACCGATAAGCGACGGCAACGTCAGTGAGATCGCTGGAACGAATGTGATCAGCATCAAAGCAACAAGGATCGCGATGTAGAACGGCCAGATTGTCCTGACCGCCGTCTCCATCGGCAGTTTCCCAACCGCACATCCAACGAACAGACATGATCCCACAGGCGGAGTGCACAGTCCAAGGCCCAGGTTGACTAGTAGGATCATACCGAATTGCAATGGGTCGATGCCAAGGCTGTTGGCCACGGGCAGAAAGATAGGCGTACAGATCAGGATGAGGGCCGCCATGTCCATGATCATGCCAAGGATCAGCAGGACCAGATTGATCATCAACAGGATGAGAATGGGGTTTTCCGTCAGCCCCGTCAGCAGGTCCACCGTCTTGGCGGGAACGCTGTAGAAAGTCAGCATATACGCAAAGGCGCCCGCGCAGGCGATCAGGATCATGACCATCGCTGTCGTACGGACCGATTGCACGACCGCCGTCTTGAACTTGTCAAGGGTGATGGACCGGTAGACCAGCAAGGTCACCACAAAGGCATAGATTGCGCCGAAGGCACCGGACTCCGTCACTGTGAACACGCCCGACAGGACCCCACCAACAATAATTACCGCCGTCAGAAGCCCCGGTATCGCACCAAGAAAGGCGATGAAAAGGGCCGTCCAACCCGGAAACTTCTCGGCGCTGTAGCCGCGCTTTACAGCAACAACGTAAGCCGCCGCTGCAAGGCACGCGCACATCAGAATGCCGGGCACGACGCCGGCCAGAAACAGCTTGGAGATTGAAATCCCACCGCCCGCAGCAATCGCAAAGATGATCATGTTGTGGCTGGGCGGAATGATGATGCCCGCGATCGAAGACGTCACAGTGACGTTGACTGCGTAGTCCGCATCATACCCCTTTTCCTTCATCACCGGGACGAGGATGGAACCGAGGGCCGAGATGTCTGCGATGGCAGAGCCGGAGATGCCGCCAAACAGCATGGAGGAAAACACGTTCACGATGCCCAGACCGCCCCGTACGGCCCCAACCGCTGCTTGAGCGAATCGAACAAGGCGCATGGCGATCCCGCCATGGAACATCAACTCTCCCGCAAAGATAAAGAACGGGATCGCCATGAGCGCGAACACGTTGATACCGCTGATGATCCGCTGGAAACCGATCATCAACGGCAGTCCTTCGAACCAGAAGGCCACGATGGCCGAGATGCCAAGCGCGAAGGCAACAGGCGTTCCAATCACAACGCAGAAGGCAAAGGCCCCCAGAAGGACGGCAATTCCCATGATCAGATCCTATTCGATGCTGTCGCTGCGTTCGTCCGCACCCAGAAACAGGCGGATGAGATGGCCAAGTGAAAAAAGCAGGATCAAGGCGCCCCCGACCGTCAATGGCAACGAGCGCAACCCCTCGGGCACTTGGATGAGTGGAATCAGCGATCCCCATTTGAAGAGTGTCAGCTGCCACCCATACCAGAGCATCAGCCCACCAAATCCCGCCATCGCAATGTCCGACATCACAACCAGGACGGACCGCACGCGGCGTGGGACCGAACTGCGCAGGATGGACACCGACAAATGCGTGTGCTCGTGCACGCCAACCGCGGCACCAAGAAACGCGATCAGCATGACCAGCAAAAGCGCCACCTGTTCCACCCAGGTCGGTGTCGCGTTCAGCACGTAACGGCCGAACACAAGCCACCCGAAAATGACGGTCAGCACCACCAGCGCGATGCCTGTCACGATCTTGCATATTAGCGCAATCGCATCGAGCGCCGTGGACATACGCCGCAAACGTGTCGATTTGTGCAATACGTCGCTCATCAAAAGCCCCTCAGATAAAGACACCCGGCTCCGACGATGCGGAACCGGGCTCTCAGAGCGTGGTTGGGCAACCGGCTATTCAGTTGCCTGGATCAACTCGACCAAAGAGCGCAGGCTCGGATTGGTCTCGAAGTAAGCCTCGTAAACGGGTGCCATCGCGTCCTGGAACGGCCCCTTGTCCGCGACTTCGTTCACGACCACGCCACCGGCTTCGACGGCTTCGCGGCTTGCCGCCTCACGCGCGGCCCACAACTCCCGCTGCAGGATCGCCGACTCCTGTGCGGCCTCGGTAACGGCGGCTTGCATGTCAGCAGACAGAGCGTCGAATGCAGCTGTGTTGACGCAGATGCACTCGGGAATGATCAGGTGCTGAGACAGCGAGTAGTAACCGGCAACCTCGAAATGGCCGGTGGATTCGTAAGACGGCCAGTTGTTTTCGGCGCCATCCACAACGCCGGTTTTCAGCGCTTGATACACTTCGGCAAAGGCCATCGGTGACGGATTGCCTCCCAGTTCCGCGATCATCCCGGTGAACAGGTCGTTGTTCATGACCCGGACCTTCATGCCTTCGACATCGGCAGGTGTGTTGATCGGCTTTTCACCGTTGTAGAATGACCGTGCGCCCGCGTCATACCAGGCCAGCGGCTTTAGCCCCTTGGCAGCCATG
The DNA here is from genome assembly GCF_001969365.1 of Tateyamaria omphalii. Classification (NCBI taxonomy): domain Bacteria; kingdom Pseudomonadati; phylum Pseudomonadota; class Alphaproteobacteria; order Rhodobacterales; family Roseobacteraceae; genus Tateyamaria; species Tateyamaria omphalii. Next base: position 2,068,666 of record NZ_CP019312.1, read on the forward strand.
CCTTCGGCAATGGCCGCACCGCCCTCGCTTTCAAGCACCCGGAACATGTGGGGTACGTCCTTGAAAATGAAGGGCAACGAGACAACGTTGGCTTCCGCGACGATCGGGCCGATGGGACCAAGGTTGAAATTGCCCACCTCAAGCGCACCGGCGCGCACCTGCTCAACGGCGTCGGGCTGGCTGCCCAAGGTTCCGCCGTGGAACATTTGCAGCGTAACCTCGCCGCCGGTTTTTTCCGCTAGAAGTTCGGCGAACTTGTCCATCGCAATCGTGTTTGGATACCCGTCTGTATGGATATTCCATCCGCGCCAATCCGCTGCATTTGCGGTGACGGCCATAACTGCGACTGCTGCCGCGCCGACCAATGATTTCGTGATATTCTGGAACATGGTGTCCTCCCTAGTGACCAGAGCCAAATTCTTGTCTTGCCGTGTCTTGCTTTGGGTGCAGGGGTCTCCTGATCACCGAAGCGCGAAACGACAGCTTGGCGTTTGATGGCTCAAAGGATTACTAGTATACCAGTTTTGTCAACTGAAATGTTTTGCAGCAATCGCAAGCCATCTTCGCGTCGTTTGCGGATAGCGTTACGCTATGCCCCGCACGGGGCGATCATTTTCGATATTGAACGCCATCCCGTCCAACAGCTCAGCAAGATCGGGACGGGCAGCAGGGCCGTTGGAGATATCGACCAGCATCAGCGTACCATCTGGCCGAATGCCGAAGGCACCCGGTTCTGCAAAACGGTCCGATGTCTCCGCCTCGGACAGGGGGTCCGACACGTAGAGCCCAAGTGACCGCATCTGCGCCTCGGTCAGACCGTAGGCCAGGTCGAACGTCCATCCGAACTCATCCTTGTCCTGCTGCGCCTTTTCCGCTGTGTCAGCAGACACGACAACGACATCCATGATTGCGGTCCAGTCGCTGAGCATTTTATCGAGCTTGTTCAGGAACCTCTTGCACCGTGGGCAATGCCGACCGCGATAGACAAACAGCATGGTCCAGCGGTCCTTGGCTTGGCCAATGGAAATCTTACCGGAATTCACGGTCAGAAAATCCATGGGCGCGACGGGTTCCCCGACACGTGGCTTAGCGGTCATCTTGCATCCTTTGGCATCAGGTATCTTCGGGCGTAAAATAATCCGCGTTCGTTTCCCAAATCTGGTCGATGGTCTCGTCCAGCCGCGACAGGTGGTGGACACCGGCCTTCATCGCGCAGGCCGCGTCGTGAGTTCGGATCGCTGTTGCGATGGCGCGATGATCTTCGACCAGTTCAGGCATGCGATCCCCTTTGGACAGGCTGAGCGTGCATAGACGGTCCACTTTCGATTTTTCCGACAGGATGACGTCAAAGGCGAATTCGGACCGCGCAATCTGGCAGATCAGTTTGTGAAACTCATAGTCCAGCGCATTGAAACGGTCGACGTCGCGATCCCGAACGGACCGCTCCTGCTCTTCCAGCGCGGCATCGAGCTGTGCGGCATCATCTGCGTCACACTGCGCGGCAGCCCGCTGCAGAACCTCTTTCTCAACCGACAGCCGAACAAACCGCGATTTGACAATCTCGCGCATGGAAAAGCGTTTCACTTCGGTGGCGCGTTGCGGGCGGATCAGCAACAGATCCAGCGTCGCCAACCGGTTGAATGCGTCCCGCACAGGTTGGCGGGACACTCCAAACTTTGTGGCGATGTCCGCCTCGGAAATCTTGTCGCCGGGACGCAGGCGCAGTGCAGCAATCTCTTCGTAAAGATAGGCATAGATATCATCAACGCTGGTGCGCCGCGCACCTATTTGAGTTGCCTGAGCCATGTGGCGGCCTCCGTCATTTTCGTCTTTGGCTCGGTCTACTGCGTTTGCTGCATGACGAACACTCAGTTTGTAAGCCAGTTGCTCAGGTCACTCAAAGGGCCGTGACCGCAGCACTGATTGACTAGTATACCAGTTTCAGCCAAAAGTGAACGCGAATCTGGATGCAAACCGCTGGCACCAACGCGTCACGGCTGCTTCAGCGGACAGAACGGACCAAGGACACTGACCATGAAACTCGCGGGACAGACAGCTATCGTGACGGGGGGCGGTCGCGATATCGGCCTTGCCGCAGCGCTCAAACTTGCATCCGAAGGCGCGAAGGTCGCAATCAACTACTACTCAAGCGGTACAGGTGCCGACGCCGCCGTTGCCCGGATCAAGGAACAGGGCGGCGACGCTTTTGCTTTGCAGGGTGACTTGACCCGGCAAGAGGACGTCGAGGCCCTCGTGGCCAAAACGGTCGAAGCCTTCGGTGACATCAACATTCTTGTGAACAACGCGGGCGGCTTGATCGCCCGGAAAACGATCGCAGAGATGGAATTGGACCATTGGAATGCCGTGATGGATCTGAATCTCACGAGCGTATTCATGATCACTAAGGCGTGCCTTGCGCACATGAAAACGGGCGCAATCGTGAACCTGGCAAGTCAGGCGGCGCGTGATGGTGGGGGGGCTGGCGCCGTGGCTTATGCCACGTCCAAAGGTGCGCTCACAACGATGACCCGCGGCCTAGCCAAGGAGCTTGGCCCGGACATCCGTGTGAATGCCGTGTGTCCCGGCATGATCGACACCGATTTTCACAACGTTCACACAGCGGATGCAGCACGCCGCGGGTACGAAGCCGCCGTTCCCGTCAAACGGCAGGGGACCGTAGAGGATACTGCCAATCTGATCCTGTTCCTCGCCTGTGACGACTCGGCATTCATCACTGGTGCCAATATCGACATCAACGGCGGCATGCTGTTTTCGTGACGCGTTAACGGCCAGGTTAGGATGAGCAAATTTCCCATCGTCGTCACAGGAGACGGCGTCACACGACAGGTTCTCGCGGATCACCCCGACCTGATGGTCGTCGCCTTTCGTTTTCAGCACAAAGGGGCTGTTGGCGCGCTCCATGATCACCCTCATGTTCAATCGACATATGTTGAGCAGGGGCGGTTTCGGTTCACCCTAGGTGATGAAAAACGTGAGGTCGGTCCGGGCGACAGCTTTGTCGTTCCGACAGGCATGACGCATGGATGCGTGTGCTTGGAACCGGGCACCTTGATTGATTGCTTTACCCCGCGGCGCGATGATTTCCTTTGAGGTGTCTGGCGCAACGGGAGCAGCCTCCGGGCGCGGTCGAAAGCACCAGACGGTTTTGACAACCTCAAGGACCGCTTCAGGCTTGCAACCAAATGCTTACCACCCTTCATTGGGCGCGTTTTTGCGGCACAAGCCTGTTCGGCATAAGCGCCTGCGCCCCCTCGCCCACCTGCTTTGATATCCAAAGCGGATTTTCACATCGCCGCGCAAGATGTGAAGGGCGTCAGGCCAGACGGCACTCAACAGCCGCATTCGGGTTTCCGGGTAGCGCGCTGCAAAAGACGGCAGATGGAGCGTGATCAGCCATTGCGCGACGCCGGTTGATGTCGTCACGGTCTAAGGATTGGCAGATGGGCCCAGTTTGAAATGTCCCGGCAGCAGCCGCAAGTGTTTCGAGTGCAGCGTCAACTTGCCACAAAAGCCTGCGCCCGTCATCTGTCAGCGAAAGGCCGAAACCCTGAAGGCGGAGATGTTCGGCCCGGTCGTGTCCCTGCTGCGGTTCGATGCCAAAGACGATGCCATCGCCTTTGCCAACTCGGCACCGTTTGGTCAGGGATCGGGTATCTTAACTGAAAACATCGCGCATCCGCATGTCTCAGGGCAGGCATATGCTGGGTCAACACCTACCGCGCCGTATCGCCCATCGCCCCATTCGGCGGGTACAATCAGTCCGGTTATGGATGCGAAGCAGGGACTGAGGCGATCAATGACTGCTCGCGCACAAAGACCGTATGGATCAACACCTCTGACGGATCAGTGGCGAACCCGTTTGTCGTGCGCTGAACGCAACACAGTGGCATGCGTCAGTACGTTCGAACTGGCTTGCCGACCCTCTTTGGCAATCAAGCGCACGGCGCTTTAGTCCTCTCCGGCCGCCATCTCAGCAAGCAAGCAAGGATCGCGCACAACAATGGTTTGCGCCCCGTCCAGCGACATCACGCCAGCCTTCCGCAACGTGGTGAAGGCACGGCTGACTGTTTCGGTCGTCAGGCCCAGAAAATCGGCGATATCGCTGCGGGACATCGGCAGGTCAATCCGCCGATGCGTGTCAATATCCTCTCCGTAGCTGATGGTCAGCACGTTCAGAAAGGACGCTACCCGCTCCAGCGCCGACTTACGGCCAAGCATCATAACGTGATCCTGCATCGCGCTGATCTCGCGCAAGGCCGCTTCAAGCAGGGCAAGGTGCAGGTCCGGGTCCCCGTCCCCGGTGTCGAGCGCCGTGCGCCTGTAAGCGAAAAGAGTCGTATCTACCAAGGCGTCACAGTCGGTGTGGTGGCGCCCGTCCGCTGGGAAACCAATGATGTCGCCAGGATACCCGAAGGAGATCACCTGGCGGCGCCCGTCCTCCAACATCCGGGTCAGTCTGACGACACCGTTCGAGACCTGGTACAACCGTTCAACCTCGTCGCCTTCACGGTAAAGATGCTGGCCAGCCTTGACCAATGTGGGCAAACCGGCAGAAGTGGTCCCTCGCGCGGAAAGCGGGCCGTGGACCGGACGGTTTTCCGCAGACAGCGTGACGTACATCTTTGGCCCCCTGATTGCGCACAGGGTCTTGGTGAACGACATGTGTATTCCTACATATGGTTGTACCTGTGCGGTTTGTATCAATTTGTAATTTCGCCAAGCGGACTTCGGGTCTGCGGGACTTTCGTGCATCTGCACCAATATGCTGGAGCGCAAGTTGGACCAAAGACCGTCCACACTCATTGTTGAAGACGATCCAAAGGTGCGCGCAGTGCTGCGCAACCTGCTTGAGGATGATGGATTCAACGTCATTGAAGCGACGTCTGCCGCAGAAACGCTGGAGTGTATCGCGGCGCAGGACTTGAGCCTTGTCACCTTAGATATCCATCTGGGCGCCGAAAGTGGCCTGGACCTCGCCCGGCAAATCCGCAAGCTGTCCACTGTCCCGATGGTGATGGTCACGGGCAAGGATGACCTGATCGACCGGGTCGTCGGTCTGGAAGTCGGGGCGGATGACTACATTACCAAACCGTTTCATGTGCGCGAGGTCATTGCACGCATTCGCGCGGTCTTGCGACGCCACCAGTTTGCCGCAGAAGACGCGCACCGTACAAAACTGGCACCAGACGCAAACGCCGACACCGCGGCCTTCCATTTCGACGGTGTCATTGCCGTTCCAGACCGGATGCAGGTCATTGACCGCTGCGGCGCTGACTGCGCCCTGACGAGCGGCGATTTCAATTTGCTCAAGGTGTTTTTGGAACGGCCCATGCGGGTCTTGTCGCGCGACCAGCTGATGGATCTGACACAGGGTGCCACATGGTCACCCCTGGACCGGACGGTTGACAACCAGGTGGCCCGCCTGCGCAAGAAGATCGAGCGCAACCCATCAGAACCGCGATTGATCAAGACGGTGCGCGGCGTCGGCTACACTTTTGCCTGCTCGGTCGAACGCAAGCCGTTGGAAGACGCACATTACAGAAGCGCCTGAAGACGTTCTGCGAGATCCGACTGCCTGTAGGGTTTGTGCAATACTTCGTAATCCGACGTCCCCCCTAGCTTGCTTGTGACCACGTCGCTCGCGTAACCGGAGGTCAGCAAGACACGGACCGTGGGAAACTCGGCACGTATCTTCGCGGCCAGATCATACCCGTTCAGTGTTCCGGGCATCACCAGGTCGGAAAACACGATGTCGACGTCGACACCGGACTGCAACAGCACGTACGCGTCATCACCACTGGCCGCCTCAAGCGTCCGGTACCCCAGATCGCGGATGCGTTCGATGGACAGCTTGCGCACACGGGGATTGTCTTCCACCACCAGAACGACCTCGGCGCTGCCACGCGGTATGGCGGCTGATGTCGCGACCGTGATCCCGTCACTGACAGCTTTGGCGTCTCGGACGGCCGGGAAGTAAAGACCAAAGCTCGTCCCGTGGCCCAGCTCGCTGTACAGCGTGATGTGGCCCCCGATTGCCGCACAAAGCCGTACACCATGGCAAGCCCCAGGCCGGTGCCTCCCCGATTTGCCTTGGTCGTAAAAAAGGGTTCAAAGGCACGACGCTGCGCTTCGAGTGTCATACCTGCACCGTCGTCGCTGATAAACAGTCGCACATACTCACCCGGAACGATATCGGTTTCCTGCGCCATGTAGTCATCGTCAATGATCACATCCGCCACCGAGATCAGGAACTCGCCCCCGTCCGGCATCGCATCGCGCGCGTTCAACGCCAGATTGATCAGCGCCGATTGCAACTGCACCGGATCAATCATCACCTTGCTGACGCGCGTGGCGAAGTCCGTCCGTATCGTGTAACGCGCGCCAATCGTGCGGCTCAGCAGGGCCAGCGCATCCTGGCACTGCTCACGCAAATCCACCTGAACGGGCTTCAGGTTGCCCTTGCGAGCAAACACAAGCAGGCGGGACGTCAAATCAGCCCCCAATTCCGCAGAGGCCAACGCATCTTCGATCAATCCGCGTTGCCGTTCGTCCGCGCCGCGCATTTGCAGGAGTTCGAGATTGCCAATGATGACCGTCAGCAAGTTGTTGAAATCATGCGCAATACCACCGGTCATTTGACCGACCGCATCCAAACGCTGTGATCGGGCGAGGACTTCTTCCGCAATGTGGCGCTCGGTCAGGTCGTGCAGGATTGCAATGAACACGGGCTCACCGTCGATGTCGGCCCGACCGACGGACAGGTGCAGCGGAAAGACTGTGCCATCTTGGCGCATGCCCTCGACATTTCGTCCTTTCCCGATGATCCGCTGCTCGCCTGTAGCAAGGTGATGCGCCATGAACCCGTCATGCAAATCGGCCAAGGCCATTGGCATAAGAATGTTTATCCTTTGCCCAGCAAGTTCTCCCTCGGAATACCCGAAAAGCCGGGCCGTGGCCGGGTTCGCGCGCAGAATACAGCCATTGCGATCCGCAACTATAACCGCGTCGGCAGCCGCTTCCATCAGGGCGGTCAGAAGTGCGGGGTCACTGGCAGGCGTCACGTGGTAAAGACCTTGTTCAAATGACGTGTAAGCACGCTTTGACCCAAGCGGCCGCGCACGGGTCAAGCGCGGACACGTTCACGGGTACACTTCGGCCGTGTTTGGCCTGTTTTTGCCGATGCGGGTCAGCAATCCAAGCTGACGGGTCAGGTCAGACAGGCTGACCACGCCGACGAGATGCCCTTCGTCCAAAACCATAAACTTCCGCTGTCCGGTATCTGCGATCCTCTCCAACAGCTCAAGCACCGGCATGTCGGGTGCAACGCAGACGGTTTCACCCACTTCCACAAAGACATCGCCGACCGTCGTGTTGGCCCAATTCTCCCGATCAATGCCTTGCAGAACGTCCGCATCGATATGCCCTAATACCCGCCCGCCCTCGACAACCGGGACAAAGCTCACACGGTGCGCAAGCATCACCTGGTTCACCAGCGCAGCGAGGGTCACCTCCGATGCGGTGATCACCGGCGGCGCGGACATAACGGAGTGCACCGGACGATGGCCCATCAATGCCCTGATCCTCTGGTTTTCAAGCGCCGTGTTCGCGGCACCCAAAATGAACAGTCCAATCAAAATCTGCCAGAAACCCGCGACAATCATGCCTTGGAACAGGCCCAAAAGTCCCAGCGCCATCAACGCGTAAGCCAGTATTCGACCGGTGTTGGCGGCTGTTTCGGTTGCCGACAGCAAGTCGTCACGACGCCACCACAACCACGCGCGCAAGATGCGGCCGCCGTCCAGGGGAAAGGCCGGCAACAGATTGAACACAGCGAGAACCGCGTTCACAAGCGCCAGATAGTGCAACAAAGCGGTGGTGGGCACCTGACCCACCGCCGTAATCACCATGTCAGCTAGCAGAGCGAAAACCACGGCAAGAACCAAGCTCATCGCGGGTCCAGCCAAAGCAATCCAGAATTCATGCACGGCCTTCGATGGCTCACGCGCCAGTTCGGCAACGCCACCGAACAAAAAAAGCGTGATGCTCCGCGTGCGGATGCCGAACCGCCGTGCGGCAAGCGCATGGGCCAACTCATGCGCCAAGAGCGACACAAAGAACAGGGCCGCGCCAAAGACCGCCAAGCCCGCATAGGTCCATTGCGACCGTCCGGGCAGCACTGCGGGGAAGCTGTATGTGGCCAAGCTCCACGTGATCAAACCCGCAATCAATATCCAGCTTGGATCAATCCGAATATTGAAGCCGAACAGGGTCACGATGGTGCGGGCATTGGCAAACATAGCGACGGTCCTTTCGCGGCTGAGACTAATCGCTTTGGAGAGGAATTTGTTGATATGGCTCAACCCGAGGCACCTGACAGTGGAAAGACACGGGCCAAGGGTCAATGTGCAAAGGTTGACAATTCTCAACATAACTTGGCGCGCACGACCTAAGCTGAGGCTGACACAGTCTTGGAGTGGTCAATGGATATCCTCGCGACCTCGCGCGTACCGGACGAACTGCAGACGCTGTCCCGCCATGCCGCACTGACCTCATATGTCGCGGGCGAGGTGATCGAATTTGCGTCCCGCGCCGACCTCGGGTTGATCGCGGCGGGCCAGGCGCGCATGGAACGGGCGCACGGTCCGTCAATCACGCTCGCCGCACCATCCGTTCTTCTTCGATCCGAGACGGATTCTGCGCGCGCGACGGCAGAAGACGACCTATATGTGCTGCCCCTCAGCTACGAGACATGCGCGGCCCTCGTTGCTCGACACAAGGCCTGCCGTGACCTGTTTTTTGCCGCCATGACCGGTCGCATCCGACTGTTTCACACGCACCAGTCGCCGTTGATCCCCGCATATCCGGTGGTGTTGCATTAGCCGCACAAAAGGACGCGAATGAAACCAAACCTCGGACATCTGGATCAGTTGCTTAGATCCACCGTGGGCGTGCTGCTGTTGCTGTCGGCAACTGAACTCATACCCGCCATATGGCCTGACATGCCGCTTGCGCCGCTGGTTCTGGTGGTAGGCGGTTTCCTGATCGCAACGTCCCTGGTCCGCTTCTGCCCAATCTACTGGCTGCTTGGAGTATCAAGCGATAGAGTGTGATGCTGACGGTGGCGCGGTGCTACTGCTGGATGCTTTCCAGGAAGGCGGACAGTGCAATCAGGTCAGATGGGATGGGTGTCGACAGGCCGTCTTCCTCCACTTGCACCATGGGGCCCAGATCTTCGTTCCCGAATTCGGGCATGGCGGAGGATGGATGGTCACGGCGGTTGAAACCGTCAATGACGCTCATCACAAAGGTCTCCGGGAACACCCCGTCATTCCGGGCCGCCAGCCTCGTCAGGTCAGGCGGTGGACCGCCCAAGCCCAACGATGCAACACCTGCGCCCGTCCCATCATTGCCATGGCACACCGCGCATTTCTGCAGATACAAACGCTCGCCATGCGCCGCACTCACATCGGGTTCACGCAGATCCGGGGCACACCCAGCTGCAAGGCACACAGCCAAAAGCGCCGGGATCAATCCGTCTTTGGGTATCATTTCTTGCTCGCCTCTTTTGTTGTCGGCAAACCTAACGACGCATCGCGCGATGCCCTTTGACATACCTCAATCCACTGGTCTTTGCGGTCAGAGTGGCGTCAAAAGCCCGCCTCAGATCTCCAGAACAATCCGCCCCGTAATCTGTCCCTCTTTCATCCGGTCGAAAATAGCGTTGATATTCTCCAACTTGTCCCATTCAAAATGGGTGGTCACGCGGCTTTCGGCGGCCAGACTCAGCGCCTCCGTCAGATCAAGGCGCGTGCCCACGATGGACCCGCGGATGGTCAAGCGTTTGAGAACGACGTCAAAGATCGGCAACGGGAAGGTTCCCGGTGGAAGGCCGACGAGGCTCATGGTGCCATGACGACGCAGCATGCCCGTGGCTTGGGCAAAGGCTTCGGTACTTACGGCGGTCACAAGCGCACCGTGAACGCCGCCAATGTGCCCATTCACCTCCTTGACCGGATCAACCTTGCTGGCATTCACCACGACATCCGCCCCGAGCGTCTTGGCAAGGCTCAGCTTGTCGTCGGCCACATCGACGGCCACCACGTGCATGCCCATGGCCTTGGCATATTGGACAGCCATATGGCCCAGGCCCCCGATGCCACTGATGGCCACCCATTGACCGGGGCGCACCTCTGTCTCTTTCAGGCCCTTGTAGACGGTCACACCCGCACAGAGCACGGGCGAGGCCGGACCGTACTCCATCGCCCCCGGCAAGTGCCCGACATAATCAGCGTCCGCGCGGACAAACTCGGCATAGCCTCCATCGACGGAGTACCCTGTGTTCTGCTGGCTCTCACAAAGTGTCTCCCACCCGCCGGAACAGTGTTCGCACCGGCCACAGGCGGTGTGCAACCACGGCACGCCGACGCGGTCGCCCTCTTTCAGATGCGAAACATCGCGACCCAGCGCAGCCACCTCCCCCACGCCTTCATGGCCCGGAATGAACGGAGCCGTGGGTTTGACGGGCCAGTCGCCCATTGCTGCGTGCAGATCGGTATGACAGACGCCCGACGCCCTCACACGCACCAGCACATCGCGCGGGCCGATCTCGGGCACCGGCACGTCGCGAATATCGAGCGGCTGGCCAAGCTTCGTCACGACGGCAGCTTTCATCGTCTTTGGCAATGTGTCGAGCATATGCAGGTTCCTTGCGCATTGGGTCTTCACGTTGAGTGCCATGGGCCGCACCGCCCGATTTTGATTTTGGTCAAGTAGCGCGGCGACAGGGCGCCATAGAATTGATCCGGAAGGATCCAGACCGATGCCAGTAAAACACCAACCCGCCATCTACTGTTTTTCAAAGTCTGGCCACAGCCGACGGGTTGCAGGGGCGCTGGCGCACCATACCGGCGCCGATATCATTTCCGTCGAGGTGGACCGATACCGGGTTCCTTTTCTATGGATTGCGCGCGCAATCTGGGATGTCCGGCGCAAGACAGCGCCGCCACTGCTCACGGGAAACATCGTCCCTGCGCAAAGACCATGGATTGTTGCGGCTGGGCCCGTGTGGGCCGATGAACCTGCGGCGCCCCTGCGCAGTGTTCTGGTCGCACTCGCCAAGCTGGAGGTTCCCGTAGGTGTCCTTCTCAGCTGTGGTCGCTCGAAAGAGCAAACCAATTGTTTCACGACATGCGAAACTGTTCTGGGCCGATCCCTGGCAGCACGAGTCAGCATTCCCAACGAGATCGAAAACACAGCAAATATGAATGACCGTTTGAATGACTTTGGCTCTGCACTGGGCAAACACAAGGTCATTGATGTGGCCTAAAATCCGTCTGCCAACTGCCCAGCCTGCTCGCTTTGGGCCAGTGGCAACACCTTGCCGCTCAGGGAAATTCTATTTTTCCGTGTGACGCCAGGCGACTGCGGCCCTATCTTTCGGGTACCGACGTCCATCTGGGAGAGTAGGCATGGCGATTTCACTGAAACTGAACGGCAAGGACCAAACGGTCGAGGCGGAGCCCGGCACACCGCTGCTGTGGGTCATCCGTGACGAATTGAAGATGACCGGCACAAAGTTTGGCTGCGGTGTCGCATCCTGCGGCGCGTGCACTGTGCATTTGAACGGCGAACCGGTTCGGTCTTGCCAAACCTATATCGAAGACGTCGAAGGCGCGGACATCACCACGATCGAGGCGATGAGCGAAAACGACATCGGCGCTGCCGTGCAGCAGGCCTGGATCGAACTGGACGTGGTCCAATGTGGCTACTGCCAGTCCGGGCAAATTATGTCCGCCGTGGGCCTGTTGTCAGAGAACCCTACGCCATCAGCGCAAGAGATTGATGACTACATGTGGGGCAACGCCTGCCGCTGCGCCACCTACCAACGCATTCGGGCGGGCATCCAGCGCGCGTCCGAGATTCTGGAGGCGTAATCATGACCATTGATACATCCCGCCGCGGGTTTCTGAAATCCGCCGCCGCTGTCGGTGCGGTTCTCGTCGTGGGCATCCGCCCCAATGGTGCTCTGGCCGCGTCCGGCACGCCCTCCATGCTGACGCCCTTCGTGCAGATCGGCAGCGACGGCTCCGTCACCGCCATCGTCAAGCATTTCGAGATGGGCCAAGGCCCCTCGACCGGCCTGACCACCCTCATTGCCGAAGAGATGGGCCTGACGATGGACCAGATCGGCTATGACTTCGCGCCCTCGAACCCGCAAGTCTACAACAACACGCTCTTCGGCCCGATGCAGGGCACGGGCGGCTCGACCGCCATGGCCAATTCGTTCATGCAGTACCGGCAGGCAGGTGCGGCCGCCCGCGAGATGCTACTGCAAGCTGCAGCCCAAGCCTGGGGTGCAGATGCCTCTGCGTTGACCTTGCAAGACGGCGTCATCTCGGGTGCAGGCAACTCTGCCCCGCTGGGAGACTTCGTCGAAGCGGCTGCCACGCTCGACGCCCCGGCGGACCCACCGCTCAAGGATCCATCCGAATTCCGACTGATCGGCAACCCGGATGTCCGGCGCCTCGACAGTGCGGCCAAGGGCGATGGCACCGCCATGTTCGCCATGGACATCCAACGCCCCAACCAGATGATCGCCATGATCGCCCGTCCTGAACAGCAACGCGCCACCGCCGTCAGCGTCGATGTGAGCGGGGCCGAAGGGATCAAGGGGTTCATCGACGCGCAAATCCTGCCCAATGCGGCGGGTGTCGCCGTCTTTGCCGAAACGACATGGGGCGCAATGCAGGCACGCGATGCCATTTCGGTGGAATGGGACACAAGCGCTGCGGAAACCCGCAGCTCCGACGAGATCGAGGCGGAAATTCGGGCCGCGCTTGAGGCCGAACCGACCTACAACGTGAACGGTGCGGATTTGGGCGCGGTGCGGGCCGCGGTCGATGGCGCGGAAACGATTGTCGAGGAGACATTCTATTTCCCCCTCCTCGCCCACGCCCCCATGGAGCCGCTGAACTGCACCATAGAGCAAACCGAAGACGGCGGCATTCTGCTGCACGATGGTTGCCAATTCCCGACGATCCCGCACGGCGCCATCGCTGAAATCTTCGGCATTCCGTTCGAAAAGGTGCAGATTAAAACAGTCCTCGCTGGTGGCTCCTTCGGTCGCCGCGCCACGCCGCAAGCTGACTACCAAGTCGAGGCGGCGCTGGCCTTCTCGCTCACTGATCGGTCGCGCCCTGTACACCTTGTCTGGTCGCGCGAAGATGACCTGCGCTCGGGCTATTATCGCCCTGCCTTCGGCCACAAGGTCCGCGTTGGACTGGATGCCAACGGCGGCATCGTCGGGTGGGAACACCGGATCGCTGGTCAATCCATCATGAAGGGCACGCCCTTCGAAGCCTTCACCATCCAGGACGGCGTCGATCACTCCTCGGTCGAGGGCACCGCCGACAGCCCCTATCAGATCCCGACCGCCGCCTTCGGCCTCACGGATACTGAAAAAGCGACAAGCACGCTATGGTGGCGGGCCGTGGGTCACACCCACACGGCGTATGTGATGGAGGTGATGATGGACATGACCGCCAAGGCTGCAGGCATCGACCCGGTCGACTTCCGTCTCGCCTACCTCACCGGCAATGGCGCGGATCAGACGCGCAAAGCCGGGGTCCTGAAGCTGGCCGCCGAAAAGGCGAATTGGGGCAACCCGCCTGCCGGACGCAGCCAGGGTATCGCGGTGCACAAATCCTTCGGCTCCTACGTGGCCGAGGTCGTGGAAATCTCCGGCACGGCAGAGGACGGCATAAAGATCGAAAAGGTCACCTGTGCCGTCGATTGCGGGATCGCCGTGAACCCCGACATCATCAAGGCGCAGATGGAGGGCGGCATTGGCTATGGCATCGGCCACAACATGCGCGACCAGATCACACTGACGGGCGGCGTCGTGGACCAGTACAACTTTCCTGACTACGAACCACTGCGCATCAGCGATATCGGCGCAATCGAAGTGCATATCCTGCCCTCTGCCGAAGCGCCTACAGGCGTGGGCGAACCCGGCACACCGCCTGCGGCCCCTGCCCTTGCCAACGCCATCGCTGCGGCAAGCGACATGCATGTGGCAACGCTGCCCATGGACGACAACGGCGTGTCCTTCGTCTGACCCAACGTCCCCGGCGTCTGCGCCGGGGACCGCTCCCTTGCCCTTCTGCGCGCGATGCTCATGATGGCGCCAACACCAAGGACAGGAGAGCCAAATGCCCCACACAACCGCCGTCATCGGCCTTGGCTCAATGGGCTACGGCATGGCGCAATCCTGCCTTGCCGCCGGGCACATCACCCACGGCTTCGACCTTAACCCTGCACAAACCGAACGCTTCCGTGCGGAAGGCGGCGCGCCCGGAGACTTGGCCGATATTGCTGGCACCGTGGACACGGTCGTGGTCGTCGTGCTGAACGCCGCGCAAACCGAAAGCGTGCTCTTTGGTGACGCAGGCATCGTCCCGCACCTCAAGCCCGGCGCGGTTGTCATGGCCTGCGCCACCGTTCCTCCGGACTTCGCCCGCGACATGGAAGCCCGCTGCGCCACCCACGGCGTCCACTACCTCGACGCCCCAATCTCCGGTGGATCCATCAAAGCGGCTCAAGGCGCGCTGTCCATCATGGCCGCAGGCACGCCCGACGCGTTCAGCGCTGCACGCCCCGCCCTCGACGCGATGGCCGAAACCGTCTTCGAACTCGGCGACAAAGCTGGCCCCGGCTCCGCCATGAAAGCCGTCAACCAACTGCTCGCAGGCGTTCACATCGCCACCATGGCCGAGGCGCTGACTTTCGGCATGACCCAAGGCGTCACGCCCGACCAATTCCTCGACGTGATCTCGAAATGCGCCGGCTCGTCTTGGATGCTCGAGAATCGCGCGCCGCACATCGTGCAGGGCGATTATACACCCCATTCATCCGTCAATATCTGGCCCAAGGATCTTGGTATCGTCCTCGACATCGCCAAATCCGCCAGCTTCTCCGCCCCCATTACGGCAACTGCTCTGCAGCAATTCATCGCCGCTGCCGGCATGGGGCTCGGGGCCGAGGATGATGCCGCGGTGGCCAAGGTATACGCTCGAAACGCAGGCCTCACGCTGCCCGGAGAAGACACATGAAATTCTCCGCCAATCTCGGATTTCTCTGGGCTGACCGGCCGCTGCCTGACGCAATCCACGCCGCAAAAGCAGCAGGCTTCGATGCCGTCGAATGCCACTGGCCCTACGACACACCTGCCGAAGACGTGCGCGCAGCGCTCGATGCGACAGGCCTGCCGATGCTCGGTCTCAACACCTCGCGCGGCGATGTCAGCGCCGGAGAAAACGGCCTCGCTGCACTGCCCAACCGCACCCGCGACGCCCGCGCCGCGATCGACCAAGCCATAGCCTATGCCGCCATCGTCGATGCAGGCGCCATCCACGTCATGTGCGGCTTCGCCAGCGGTTCCGACGCGCATACGACGTTTATCGACAACCTTCGCCATGCCTGCGCCGCAACCCAGCGCACGATCCTGATTGAGCCGCTCAATCGCCACGACGCGCCCGGTTACTTCCTGCAAACCACCGATCAAGCCCGCGCGATCATCGCGGACGTCGGCGGGCCCAACATCAAACTCATGTTCGACTGCTACCACGTGGGCCGAACCGAAGGGGACATCCTGACCCGCCTGAAGGATCTGAACGACATCATCGGCCACATCCAGTTTGCGTCCGTCCCCGATCGCGGCGCCCCGGATCACGGAGAACTTGACTACGCCACGATCTTAGGCGCACTCACCGACTGGCCAAGCCCGCTCGGAGCGGAATACAAACCAGGCAGCGACACCGATGCTACGCTGGGTTGGATGCAACGCTTTGGTTGATGCGCCCGATTGACAGCCAGCTCAGCAGGATCATCACCGCCGCGGTTGCCAGACACAAAGGAACGCCGCCCAACTGATAGGTGAGGCCTGACAGCACCGTGCCAATCAAGCGCCCAGCGGCGTTGGCCATGTAGTAAAATCCTACATCCATCGTGACCCGCTTGGCATCCGTAAAGGCCAGGATCAGGTAGGAATGCAGCGATGAGTTCACGGCAAAGAGCACGCCAAACGCCAACAGACCCACTACGACAAACCCGGTCAACCACAAGGTCGGTGTGCCCACGGCCCAGACGGCAAAAGCTAAAACGGCAGGCACAAAAAACAGCGTACCAACCCAGAACCGCGCCGCCCCTGACAGATCTGCCTCGGACCGCTGCGCGCTGCGCAACAGGGTCGGCGCCTTCGCCTGCACGGCGCCGTACAGGATCACCCAAACCGCCATGAAGATGCCGATCATGAAGAACGCCGCGCGCTGCCCATCGGGCGTGCCGTCGCTCAGCACGGAATAGAAATAGATCGGGATGCCCACGACGAACCACACGTCCCGCGCGCCGAACAGGAACACACGCGCCGCACTCAGCCAATTCACGCGCGGGTTCTTCGAAAACACCTCTTTGAACTTCGCATCCTTGCGCCCGCCAGGCAGACCCGCAGGCATCCGCAGCAGGACAACCAGCAGGATCAGCGCCAGGATCGCGGCCATGCCCAGCACGGACGGCACAAATCCAAACAGCGCCAGCGCCGCGGCCCCCAGCAAAAAGCCAAAACCCTTCACGGCGTTTTTCGATCCCGTCAGCAGCGCGACCCAGCGAAACAGCCCGTCGCCCTCGGTCGGGGCGAGCAGTTTAACGGCAGACTTTGACGACATCTTGGCCAGATCCTTGGCCACACCTGACAGCCCTTGCACCGCCATCACAAACACAACCGACGCCGCCACAGACCACGCAGGATCAAGCTGCGCGAGCGCCAGCAGGGCGACCACCTGCAAGCCAAGGCCGACATACAAGGTCGAGGTCAGACCGAACCGCGCCGCGATCCATCCCGCGCTCAGGTTCGTGACGACGCCCGCGATCTCATATAAAACAAAGAGATACGCCAACTGCACCGGTGAAAAGCCCAGCGTGTTGAAGTGCAACAGCACCAACATGCGCAGGGCACCATCCGTCAGCATGAACGCCCAATAGGCCGCCGTCACAGCGACGTAAGCCGCGAACCCCTCTGGTCGGCTCACAGGCTGGCGCCCACCATCTGCGCCACATCGACAAGGCGGTGAGCATAGCCCCACTCGTTGTCGTACCAGGCATAGACCTTCACCTGCGTCCCGTTCACCACCATGGTCGAGGGCGCATCCACAATGCTCGACCGGGGGTCATTGGTGTAGTCCGTGGATACGAGCGGACGGGTTTCATAGCCCAAAATACCCTTCAACGGCCCGTTCGCCGCCGCCTCGAACATGCCATTCACCTCTTCAACGGTGGTTTCCCGCTCAACCTCGAAGACGCAATCGGTGAGCGACGCATTCAGCAAAGGCACCCGCACAGCGTGCCCGTTCAACTTGCCCGTCAGTTCCGGGTAAATCAGCGTGATCGCCGTGGCTGAGCCGGTGGTCGTCGGAATCAGTGAGTTCAAGGCCGACCGCGCACGCCGCCAATCTTTGGCTGGACGGTCCACAATGGTCTGCGTGTTGGTGACATCATGAATGGTCGTTATGGACCCGTGCTTGATCCCCAAGCCCTCGTGTATCACCTTCACGACAGGGGCCAGGCAATTGGTTGTGCAGGATGCCGCCGTCACGATGGACTGCCCGGTATAGGCGTCATCATTGACCCCAAAGACGATGTTCGCGGCGTCCCCATCTTTGACGGGCGCCGACACGACCACCTTCTTTACACCAGCTGCAAAATACGGGGCCAGCTTCCCCTCAGTCTTGAACACACCCGTGCAGTCAATGACCACATCGACCCCGTTTAGCGGTAGCGTCTCAATCTGCGACACCGACAGCGCGGGAATGCGCGTGCCGTCGATAGTGATGCTGCTGTCATCCGCAGCAAACTTCGCATCCCAGCGCCCGTGGACCGTGTCAAACTCCAACAGATGCGCATGCATCGCGGGATCGCCCACCGCATCGTTGACAAAGGCGATCTCGCACCCCCGATCCAGCAGCGGCTTCAAGGCCAGTTTTCCAATGCGGCCCAAGCCGTTCAGGGCATATGTCGTCATCTAGTCTTCCTTGGTGCGGCCGATCTGATCGACCTCGTGTTGCAATGATGTCCGGCTGAGCGTGCCGAGCGGCAGCGCGGCAAAGGCCAGGATACGGTTACGCATCGCGCCAAAGGTCTGTTGGAATGCCAGCCTTTTTTCCGCGTCCGTCCCCTCGGCCTTCACAGGATCGGGCAGCCCCCAATGAGCGCTGATGGGCTGCCCTTCCCAGGGCGCGCATTCCTCGTTCGCGGCCAGATCGCAAACCGTGAACACGAAATCCAGATGCGGCGCATCCGGGCCTTGAAACTCCGAAACATTCTTAGCACGCAGGTCGCCCGGATCTATACCCTTCTGCTGCAGCATCTCGACTGCAAACGGGTTCAGTTCCGACGTCGGCTTCGTGCCCGCCGAGTGTACATTGAAACGGTCCCCCGCCTCGTTCCGCATGATTGCCTCGGCAAAGATGGAGCGGGCGGAGTTGCCCGTACAGATGAAAAGGACGGTGTGCTTTTGGTCAGACATGGGCGCAATCCTCGTGCTGGGATCGACCATTGCAAGCGGGCACAGATCGGGCCGCCCATTGCAACAGTCCAGAAACAGCTGCGCCACCATCTCGCGGGCGCCACCCAGATCAACCGCATAGCGCAACGATGTCCCGTCGCGGGTCTGGCCGATCAAACCGACCTTGTGCAGCGCGGATAGATAAACGGATGTGGTCGAGGGCTTGAACCCCAGCACCTGCGCCACCTCACCGGCCGGAACAGCATCCGGACAGCGCCGCATCAGCAGGCGAAACACGCGCATCCGCTCCGGATGGCTCAGGGTCGAGAGTTGGTCGAGCAGCATGGCACATGCCTATTTCACGATTCCATGAAATATATATGACAAGGCGTTTGACCGGAGGCAATACGTCTAAAGCGTCTGCCGCGAAACACCTGCGGGGGGCATGTCCCGTCCTCCCACCTGCATGGGCCGGTCCGAATAGTTGAACCAGAACCGCTCGGTCGCTGTGTCGCGGCGGCGGACGCCTTCGGGCATCCGATCAACCTCGAGGGCCGGTACGAGGGTCTCGATCAACCGCATATGAACGGCGTCGTCACCCCAGCCACCGACATAAGTAACGTGCGGTGCGCAGCGCACGGCGATGGGCGCACCGTCATCGGTTGTCATCACCACATCGCCGCCACCTTCCAACTGCTCGAGGTATCGGGACACCGCCCCGCCACCTTGGACCGGTACGGGCAGGTCAGGGCGCATGGACTGCACCCGCGCGACCGTCAGATCGCTGCCTGGCCAGGCCGGGGGCAGAGGCGTCGGAATGTTGAAATCGACATCCCGCGCCGCTGCGCGCGGTCCGAAAATCACTTCTGCGTCAGCGTTTTGAAGGGCACTCTTCAACTCGTCCGGCATGTGCATCATGCCGGGCGCCAACACCAGCGCATAGCCCGCAAAGTCGCGCGCGTCAGGCGGCAGAATATCAACGGACAACCCCAGTTTGCGACAGGCCCGATACCAGTCAAAAACCAACCCGAAATAGCTCAGGCCCGCCCCATGCGGCTGCACCGACCAGGCCCAATCCGCATCGTAATCGAAGACAATGGCCACAGGCGCCTGCACCGGCGACACCTCCGGTGCTTCGGCCAATTCCGCCATCACCTCAGCCGCCTCGCCAAAGGCTTCCGCCTCGACCGAATCCGGGCGCAATAGCCCTGCATGCATCTGCTCTTGGGCAAAGGGTGCCTGCCGCCAGCGGAAATAGCACACGGCCTCGGCCCCATGCGCAAAGGCTTCCCACGACCATAGGCGCACCATGCCGGGCAACGGCGACGGGTTGTAGGGCGCCCAATTCACCGGGCCCGGCTGCTGCTCCATGATCCACCACCGGCCCTTGCCAACGGCACGGTACAGATCATGGTGAAACGCCTGAAAATCCGGATCACCCTGCCGGGCATAGGCGCGCTGGTGCGCCGCATCAGCCCCGACACGGTCCTCGAGAAAGCCCAGCGGATAACTGTCCCACGACGCAATATCCAGATCATCGCCGACCTTGAAATGATCAAACTCGGTCACGCGGCCCATGTAGTTATGCGCAATGGGCGCGTCGGAAAACTGTCGGATAATCTCAGCCTGCACCCGGTTGAAAAGGACAACCTGTTCAGATGAAAACCGCCGAAACGCATGCACATGCGCCGGATTGGCTTCGGTCACCGTCAGATTGGGCAGGCCAATCTCGTCAAAATCATCGTAGTCCATCGACCAGAACACATTGCCCCAAGCGGCGTTCAGCGCGTCGATATCGCCGTCATTCCCTTCCCCTGGGAATTGTGCGCGCAACCAGTCGCGAAACCCGTCGCGGGCGGCATCCGAATAGCTGAGGACGGTGTCATGGCACCCGTATTCATTGTCGGTCTGCCACGCGGCCACATGAGGATCGCGTCCATAGCGCTCCGCCATTGCGCGCACGATCTTGCAGCTCTCTTCCAGAAATCCCTGATGGGAAAAGCAATAGTGCCGACGCGAGCCATAGCCCCGCACATGGCCGTTCTCATCCACCGCAAACATGTCCGGATGCTTCTTGCACACCCATTTCGGCGGCGTCGCCGTCGGCGTGCCCAGCACGACCTTCAGGCCCGCCGCGCCAAGCACATCAATCGCGCGGTCCAGCCAGCCCCAGTCGTATTCCCCCTCTCGCGGCTCCATCCGCTTCCAGGCAAACTCACCAATCCGCACCCAGGTCAGCCCCAGATCAGCCATGCGCTGCGCATCTTCGGCCCACTGCGCCTCGGGCCAATGTTCAGGGTAATAGCAGACCCCAAGCGTTCGATTCATAGGATCACCCGATGTTCACGTTGGCCCGTCACGCCGGCGGGTCCGTAAAAGGTCTTTCCGCCCTCGTCCTCATTCACGCCAACGGCTGCGGTTGTCACAAAAAGTGTCGTTGCATCCGGCCCGCCAAACGCCGGGCAGCTTGATTGGGCCGCGGGAACCTCAACAGCCCGTTTGAACGTCCCATCGGGCCCGTAGCAAGCAACACGGCCCGCGCCCCATTGCGCGTTCCAAAGATTGCCATCGGCATCGACAACCGCGCCGTCGGGGTTCAACCCCTCCTGACTAAGATCGACAAAGACCTCAGATGGGCCTTTGGGCCACCCCTCAACATCCAACTCAACGCTCTGAATCTGCTGCGAAAACGTATCGGCAAAATAAGCCCGTGTGCCATCCGGCGCAAAACAGATCGCGTTCGAGATGGTGATGCGGTCAAAGAGCTGTCGCAGCTCGCCCTTGTAGAACCGATAAATCGCCCCGGCGTAGGGTTCAGCATTCAGACCCATTGTCCCGATCCAGAACCCGCCCTGCGGATCGGCCCGCCCGTCATTGGACCGCGTGACCGGATTGTCCGCCTCAAGCGCCACAATCAGGTCCCGGTCGCCGGTCGGGATATCAAACCGCCAAAGGCCCGAGGCAGACGCCATCAACAGCGTGTCCCGATCCACCCAGCCGCAAGCCGACACGTGTTCGTCAAACGCCCATTCCCGCCGCTGCGCACCGCGCGAGAACATACGTTTGCCCAGAATGTCGAACCAAAACAATTCGCCACGTTCCGGGTGCCACATCGGCCCCTCGCCCAGACGGCACGGCGTATCGTCAAAGACTTGCACTACGCGCCCGCGTCGTAAGCAGCCACCATATCCGCCGCGCGGCTCGCCACGTCGGCCACCGACATGCCCGGCTTGAACAGGGCCGACCCAATGCCGAACCCGGTGATCCCGGCGGCAAACCACTCCGCAAAATTCGCAGGACCCACGCCGCCCACGGCATAGGTCTTGGTGCCCTTGGGCAGCACCGCACCAATGGCTTTCAGCCCGTCCACGCCCAACAGCGATGCCGGAAACAGCTTCAGCCCATCGGCCCCGGCCTGCAGCGCAGCAAAGCACTCGGTCGGCGTCATCACACCGGGAAAGGACAGCATGTCCGCCTGTTTCGTCGCCACAATGACGCTCGCATTGGCATCCGGCGACACGACCATATGCGCGCCCATCTCGTGCAGCCGCTCAACGTCGCGCACATCCAGCACGGTGCCCGCGCCTATCATCGCATTTTGCCCATGCGCCTCCAGCATCTGCCCGATGCTGTTGAACGCATCGGGCGAGTTCAGCGGCACCTCGATCCGGGTGATACCAGCATCAACCAGCGCGTCGGCAATCGGCACAGCCTCGTCCGGCGTGATACCGCGCAGAATGGCAATGATCTCTCGGCTCATGCGGCCTCTCCGTAAATCTGGGTGTAGGCGGCCGTCAGACCCGCCAATGTCATCTCTTCCGCGTCCGCCATTTGGCTGGGCACGCCTTGGGTCTTCAAGGCCTCGGCATAGGCGCTGGAAAGTGCTTCGGCCCCGATCAAGGCGACCTGCTGGCCCAGCCAATAAGGCCGCATCGCCGCCAGCTCGGCACCGACAAGCAGGCCGGACAGCCGCGCCCGCGCCGCATCCCCTGGCAGCCCGTCCAACAACCCCTCGGCCCGCAACGAAAACAGCGCCGCCGCCAAACCCTCGGGCCGCGACAGGGACTGATCAACACCCGCCGCAAAGCTGTCGGCATCCCAGCCGTCGCCCACCGAATGGCGCAGCACCGACTGCTCCGATAGCAGCGCAAACATCTCGCCCGTCATGGCGGTGCGGAAACTCACGATCTCGCCCGCGCTCACATGCGCCCACTTCGTGTGCGTGCCGGGCAGGCAGATAACACCATCAAATCCTGGCGACATAGCCAGAAAACCAGCAATCTGAGTCTCTTCCCCCCGCATCACATCCGCCGGTTTCACCTGCTTCACGCCGGGCAGGATACGCACGTCCAGATCGGTTCCCGTGACCCGAACCGCCTCTGCTGCAGACGGTGGCGCACAGGGCACGGCGGCATAGGGTGCTTCTGCCCAGCCCTGGCGCGACCCGACCATGCCGCAGGCCAACACGGGCGCGGGCAGCGCATCGCCCACCAGCGCACGCAACGCAGGCTCGAACCCCGCGCGGTCAAGCGACCCCATCCCCTGCGCCGACGACCGCCGATCCAGAACCGTCCCATCGGCGCGCATCAACCACGCGCGCACATGCGACGTCCCCCAATCGACAGCGATCCACGCAACATCCGTCATCAGCCCGTCACCACCACGCCGCCATCAATGACCAGCGATTGCCCGGTCATCATACGTGACGTGCCCGACGCCAGGAACAGAGTCGCACCGACAATATCGTCGGGCTCCAGATGGTCCTTCAGACACTGCCGCTCCATATGCGCCGCCAACCCCTCGGGCGTCGCCCATTGGTCCAACTGCTTCTGCGTCAGCACCCAGCCAGGGGCCAGCGCATTCACCCGGATCCTGTCCGGCCCGAACTCGCGCGCCAGCGACCGCGTCATCCCGTTGATGCCAGAATTCGAGCCCGTATAGATCGGATAGCCCGCATTCCCCATCATGTAGCTGATGGACGAAAAGTTTATGATCGACCCGCCACCGGCCGCCTGCATGCCCGGAATGACCGCCTGACAGGCGAAGAAATACGCCTTGAAGTTCACGGCAATCATCCAATCCCAAAAGTCGCTGTCGACCTCCATGGTGCTGTGACGCTTGTCGTTGGCGGCGTTGTTGACCAGTGTCGTCACCGGGCCGTGGGCCTCCGCCGCCTGCGCCACGCAGGCCTTCAGGCGCTCAATATCCGTGATATCGCACTGCAGGAACAACGGGCGGACGCCATGCTTGGCCTCCATCTCGTCGGCAAACTCGGTCGCATCGGACCGCCCGACAAAGGCAACCTTGGCGCCCTGATCCATGAATCCGTCGGTCAGCGACGCACCAATGCCAGACCCCCCTCCGGTTATGAACACCGACGCGCCCTTCAGATCGTGAAATGTGGCTGTCTCTTTCATGGCATCACTCTTTCTGCGCAGGCTCAGGCAAGGTCGCCCTTGATCACCCACATCCGTTCCGGAAAACTCCATGGCAGCGTCAGGCCATGGTACATCAAATAGGCACCGCTCACCACGATCGGGCCCCCCTTCAGCGCGATCTGACCGCGTGACAACTCACCCGCATCCTCTCGATTGATCAGCTCGACCCGGTACTTGGCATCAGGGCTCAGTCGGGTCAGGCACAGGGGGCGCGGCGCGATCTGATCGCTGGTCGCGGCCTTGCCGGCAAAGACCACGAACTGGCCACCGCCCTCTTCCAGATGCTGCTCGGCAAACACGGCCGGGTCCGCACTGTCGAGGCGCAGAATATCCGCCCCATACATCCAGTCGCGGTTGTGCTTCCACCAGCCTGTGACGTCAGTCAGAACCTGCGCTTCTTCTTCGGTCAACTCGCGCGGGTCCATCTCGAACCCCATATGGCGCTGGGCGGCAACCCACGCACGAAACCGGATATCAAGCGTCCGGCCCGACGTGTGGCACGTCCGTGGCCCCACATGGGACCCGGTCACCGCCATCGGCAAAAAGATCGACGCATTGTGCTGAATGCGCAGCCGCTCGACCGCGTCGTTGCTGTCACTCAGCCACACACGCTGCGTGCGTTCCATAATGCCAAAGTCGATGCGGCCCCCGCCGGACGCACAGCTTTCAATCTCCACATGCGGAAACTCACGGCGCAACCGATCCAGCAGCGTATAGGACCCCCGCGTCTGCGCCGCATCGGGCATGGGCAACACCCGGTTGTGATCCCACTTCACATACTCGATGTCATGGCGGCTCAGAATGTCGCTCATCCGTGCAAACAGGAATGACTGCACGGCAGGCAGCGCCATGTTCAGCGCCATCTGCTGACGCCCCATGATCTGATCCTCGCCCCCCAGCGCCCAATCAGGGTGGGCACGGAAGATGTCCGAGTTCTGGTTGATCATCTCCGGTTCGAACCAAAGGCCAAAGGTCATGCCTCGTGATTTCACATGGTCAATCAGCGGCGTCAGGCCATCCGGATACTTGCGCGGGTCCACCTCCCAATCGCTCAGCGCCTGCGTGTCGTCATCGCGATTGCCGAACCAGCCATCATCCAGCACAAACCGCTCCGCCCCCAGCTTGGCCGCGCGGTCCGCAATCTCCTTCAATTCATCCAGATTATGGTCGAAATAGACAGCTTCCCAGCAATTGTAATGCACCGGGCGCGGTGCCTCGGGACGCGGGAATGTCACGATCCGATCCCGCAAATGGCGCTGAAACGCCACAGCACAGCCGTTCAAACCATCATCCGAGAACACGGCATAAAGCTTGCCGGTCGCAAACTTCTTTTGCGCCGACCCTTCAACCCGGGCCGCATGCCCGAACTGTATCTGCCGCCGCCCATCCGGCAACTCCTCGGCGACCATCCGATGCCCGCCAGACCATCCATAATGAAACGCATAAGCGTGACCAGAGGCGTTCGACGCCCCGCGCACCGGCACGATCAGGCCCGGAAAATGCTCATGCCCTGTCCGTCCCGTCCGGTTCTCGCGGTAGCGGATGCCAGGCGACCAGGGCGTGCGGTTCATCTGAAACTCGCCACACCAGCGGCCCGCAAAGTCGATCATGTCATCGGCAAGTTGCGGTGCCGGAAACACGGGCGCCGCAAGCCAGTGCAGGTGCATCGGCTCCAGCGCCTCCAATTCGGCGCTCGCCTCGATGATGTGGGTATCTGGATCAATGGCAAAGCGCGCGCGGTAGGTCAGCACACGGTCACCGTCCATGTAGGTCAGTACAAGCACATCATCGCCCAGATCCGCCTGCTCCAGACAGAACTTGGGCAGGAACGGCGTGCCGTCCCCGTGCCGGATGATCAGGCCGGGCTGTCCGGGAAAGGACCGCGTGGCCTCCGGACAGATGCTGAGTTCGGGGTTTGCATCCAGCATCCCGCCCGTCACATCAAGGGTGTAAGCCTCGTAGAGCGTCGTCAGATCTTCTTCGTCCGGCAGGCTCGGTCCCCAATAGACAACCTCCGCCAATCGGCCCCTGTCGGAGCCGAGGACCAAAGTCTGACGCCCATCATCGAGGCGCCAACATCTTATCACTTAACAGCCCCCAGCGTCAGACCGGCAATGAAGTGCCGCTGCATGAGAAAGAAGCAGACAACGGGTGGGATCGCCGCCAGCAAGGACGCCGCCGACACCAGATGCCAATTGTTCACGAACTGCCCGTTTAGCGCACGCACCCCCGCCGTGATCGGTTTGGCGCTTTCGCCCTGGGTCAGGACGTTGGCCCAAAAGAAATCGTTCCAGACAAAGGTAAAGATCAGCACCGCCAGCGCCGCAATCGCGGGCCGGACAAGGGGCAGGACGACGAACCAGAAAATCTTCCACTCCGCGACACCCTCGATCCGCGCGCTTTCGATCAGATCAAAGGGCAACGCCTTGATAAAATTGCGCATGAACAGGGTGCAAAAACCCGTCTGGAACGCTGCGTGGAACAGGAATTGACCCGCGATCGTGTCATACAGGCCGGTCTGCACCGACATGTCCCGCACCGGCACCATCAGGATCTGGAACGGAATGAAGTTGCCCGCCACGAACAGGAAGAACAGCGGCAGCGCCACCCGGAATTTGTAGATCGCCAGCGCATACCCTGCGAGGCACGCCAGCGCGACCGAGATCATCACCGTGGGCACGGTGATCAGGACCGAGTTCCACATGTACTGCGCCGCCGCCGATTGGGTGAAGACGGCGGTGTAATTCTCGATGATGGCAAACTCGCTGGGCCAGCCAAAGACGTTGCCCGAGTTGATGTCCGCCGCCGACCGGATCGACGTGAGGAAGATGGCAAGCAGGGGCAGCAGCCACAGGATCAACGCGAAGGGCAGGAACGCCTGGTACGCCGCCTTGGCCGCCGGGCCCGACTTTTCGATTGGACGCGGAAACATCTTAGCGGCCCCCCTTCTCGTCTTGGTACATGCGCCACAGGAAGTAGCTGATGAAGAATAGCATGATGCCGAACAGCACCGTCGCCACGGACGACCCATAGCCATAGCGCTCGCCGTATTCCGAGATTGCGACCTCGTACATGTAATGCGACAGCACGTTGGTGGATCCGAACGGCCCGCCCTGGGTCATGATGGCGATCATGTCGAAGCTGCGCAGGGCGCCGATCACGGTCACCACGACGGCAATGAATGTGGCGGGCTTGAGCTGGGGGACGACCACGTACCACAGCATTTTCCACCCCTTCGCACCATCCAGCCGCGCGGCTTCGATCTGGTCGGCGGCGACGTTGTTGAGGCCGGTGAGGTAGAGGATCATGCAGTAGGCGATCTGGGGCCAGAGGCCCGCGGCGATGATGCCGTAGGTGGCCCATTCCGGGCTCGACAGGATATCGGGCGCCGGGCGGGAGCAGTTGAAGGTGACGTTGCCGAGGATATTGGTGGTTTCCTCGCAGAAGATCGCCTTCCACACGGTGCCCACCACGCCGAAATCGGGGTTGTAGAACCAGCCAAAGATCAGGCCCACGACCACCTGGGAGATCACGAAGGGAAAGAAGAACATCGACTTGTAGAACCGCATTCCCGTCACCGTCTGGTTCAGGAAAAGGGCGATGAACAGGCCCAGAGGGACGGCGAGCATGTAGAGGACCAGCCAGGCGATGTTGTTGCGCAGGGAGGTCCAGAAATTGGGATCATCCCAGAGCTTCACGTAATTTTGGAAACCCACCCAAGTGGCGGTGGAATTGCCCTCGGCATCATAGAGGCCGTTCCATTCGTAGAGGCTGAGCCAGAGGGATTCGAAGATCGGGATGACCACGTAGATGGCAAAGAAAATCAGGGCCGGGATCAGGAAAATCCACGGGGCGATGGCCAGCTTGTTGCGCCTGAACCACCCCGGCTCGGTCGGGGTTCGGGTGTCGGTGACGACGGCATCTGCCATGGGCATCCTCCTGGTCTGAGGGCATGTGTCCCATGCTGGGACATGATCTAACCTTATGAAAAAACAGGGTTAATGTGTCTTTACAGAAGGTTAATCGGGGCAAATCAGCGTGTTTGGGGCGAGGC
Source organism: Tateyamaria omphalii (assembly GCF_001969365.1). Taxonomy (NCBI): domain Bacteria; kingdom Pseudomonadati; phylum Pseudomonadota; class Alphaproteobacteria; order Rhodobacterales; family Roseobacteraceae; genus Tateyamaria; species Tateyamaria omphalii. The sequence goes on from NZ_CP019312.1 coordinate 2,096,735, forward strand.
GCGCGACACACGCGCACCCCACGGATGGTGTGGGATGCGCGGGGTGTCGCGCATCCCGGATCCGGGCCTTAGTAGACCTCGGCTTGGACCTCATCCAGGCGCTGCAGGATCGCGTCCTTTTTGGACGGGTCAAGCATGAACTCCTGGAAGCCTTCCATGCCCGCCTTGGCCATCGCCGCAGGCGCATCACGATCGTAGAACTGCGCCAGACCCGTGGCCGCGTTCAGCAGGGCGAACCCTTCCTGGATGAACTTGTCATCGGAAATATCGGCCTTGGAGTTGATGGGCAGCTGGCCGATGGTCTTGTTCCACTCGGTCTGCACATCGGGGCGCGCGACGAAGGCGAGCCACTTCTTGGCGTCTTCGACATTCTTGGCGTTGGTCGGGATAAAGAAGGCGTCAGCAGGCGCTTCTTCGGCCGGTGGGATCGCCGCGTCGATGGTCGGGAACGGCATGAAGTCGATCTGCTCTTCGGTCAGACCGGCGTTCTTGTAGCCATCGACCGAGAAGTTGCCCATCACGTACATGGCCGCGTCCCCGTTGGCGAAGGGCGCGATGGCGTCCTGCCAGGACATGGAGGCGTGGTTGGCGACAAAGCCGCATTCGTCGATCAGCTGTTCCCAGTTGTCGAAGGTCGCGACGATGCGGGGATCGGTATATTTGATCTCTCCGGCGGTCAGGGCGTTGTGAACGTCATAGCCGTTGGTGCGCAGGTTGATGTAGTCGAACACACCGGCGGCGGTCCAAAGGAACTTGGTGCCGATGGTGAAGGGCGTCACGCCGTTCTCTTTCATCTTGGCGCAGGCCGACATCAGCTCGTCCCAGGTCTGGGGTTCTTCCAGCTCCAGCAGGTCAAAGATGTCTTTGCGGTAATAGATGCCCCACTGGTAGTAGGAATAGGGCACGCCCCAGATCTTGCCATCACGGCTCATCGTGGCCTTGATCGCGGACAGGTCTTCGTTAAAGCCGTTTTCTTCCCATACGTCATCGACGGGCTGGAACAGGCCCGCATCGACGAAGGGCGCCATGCGGTTGCCGGGATACCAGCTGGTCACGTCGGGCGCATCGGCAGTCAGGAAGTTGCGGATCGCCGTCTTGTGCGCTTCGCGGTCGTTGATGTTGACGATCACGTTGATGTCGGGGTTTTCCTCCTGGAACTTTGCCACGGCATCTTCGAAGCCCTTTTTGGGGCCGGGGTTCAGGTCATCGAAGTTGATGACCAGGTCGCGGGCAAATGCGGTGCCGGCAACAGCCGACAGGGCAATGGCCGCAACTGCGGTTTTCAGATTAAGGAACATTGGTTCTCCTCCCGTTGGTTCCATTGGGCTTCGCCGCCGAGCGTACATCTTCCTGTCGGCGACGAAATTCAGATTTTCTTTGACACCGGCCCTTGCTTTGTGGAAGTTCCAAATAGTGGAACCGGTTTCCAACTATTGGAACACTACGGGGCACTTGGGCGAGAGGTCAACAGATTTCATGCCCGACGTCTTTGGGAGGAGACACATGAATAGCGCAGCCCCCCGGTCGGGGGAAGGAACCATTGCCAAGGCGTTGGAAGTGCTGGACCTTGTGGCCCAGCTGGAACGCCCTGTGCGGTTTTCCGAACTGCTGTCGCTGTCCCCCCACCCCAAGGCCACACTGTACCGTCTGGTGCAGACGCTGACGTCGCTTGGCATGTTGCGCTATGATGTCGAGCGGCAGACCTATTCCCCCGGTTTGCGCCTTGTCCGCCTGGCCCATGCGGCGTGGCGCCAAAGCTCGTTGGCCCCCATCGCGCGCCCCTTTGTCGATGCGCTGAGCGCGCAAGTGGGCGAGACGGTGCATTTGGCGCAGATGGATGGCGGGCAGGTCCTGTATGTGGACAAGCGCAACGCCGCCGAACCGATCGAGATGTTTTCGCAGGCGGGCAAGGTCGGCCCCGGATACTGCACCGGTGTGGGCAAGGCGATGCTGGCCTTTCTGCCCGAGGATGCGTTGAACACGGCCCTGTCGCAGCAGGCGTGGTTTGCCCACACCGCCCATACCCACACCAGCCGCGAATCGCTGTGTTCGGAACTGGACATGATTCGCAGCGACGGCGTCGCCTATGACCGCGAAGAGCACGAACCCGGCATCATCTGTGTCGCCGCGCCCATCCTGTCCGATGCGGGCCGGTCCATCGGCGCGCTGAGTGTCACCACATCCACCGCGCGCAAATCGCTGGCCGATCTGGGCCAGCTGGCGCCCCATCTTCAATCCACCGCGCGCGATATCGCCGGTGCGGCTGCCAACTGGCAGTTTCCAATTCAATAAGGCCACCAAGGGAGGACACCATGACCGGTGTGACATTGCAGAAAGCCATCAAGCGCTACGGCGCCACTCAGGTCATCCATGGTGTGGACCTGACCATTGACGACGGCGAGTTCTGCGTCTTTGTCGGCCCGTCGGGCTGCGGCAAGTCCACGCTGTTGCGCATGATCGCCGGTCTGGAGGAAACGAGCGACGGCCAGATCAACATCGGCGCCCGCGACGTGACCCATATGGACCCCGCCGAGCGTGGGGTGGCGATGGTGTTCCAGACCTATGCCCTCTACCCCCACATGACGGTCGAGGAGAATATGGGCTTTGGCCTGAAGATGAACGGCGTCGACAAGGCCGAGATCAAGCGCAAGGTCGATGGTGCGTCCAAGATCCTGAAACTGGACGATTATCTGAAGCGTAAGCCTGCCGCCCTGTCAGGCGGCCAGCGCCAGCGTGTGGCGATTGGCCGGTCCATCGTCCGCGGGCCCGAGGTGTTCCTGTTTGATGAGCCCCTGTCCAACCTGGATGCCGAATTGCGTGTGGACATGCGGGTCGAGATTGCCCGCCTGCACAAGGAACTGGGCACCACGATGATTTACGTGACCCACGATCAGGTCGAAGCCATGACGCTGGCCGACAAGATCGTTGTGCTGCGTGCGGGGTATATTGAGCAGGTGGGCAGCCCCATGCATCTCTATCAGGATCCGGACAACAAGTTCGTGGCTGGGTTTATCGGGTCGCCTGCGATGAACTTTGTGAACGGTGTGGTCGAGGGCGGCGGGGTGCGCGTGCCGGGGCTGGCGGACCGGGTTGTGCCCACTTCTGTTGGTTTGCCTGCGGCGGGGACCGAGGTGATTGTCGGCGTCCGCCCGCAGGACATGGCGCTGGCCGAGGGTGCGTCGCCCATCAGCCTGGACATCCGCGAACGATTGGGCGGTGTCGCCTATGACTATCTGACCACGCCGACGGGTGAGCGGCTGATTGTCGAGTCCCGCGGCGACATGGCGATGGAGGAAGGCACGCAGGTCACGGTCAGCTTTGACGATGATCGCGTGATGTTCTTTGACGCAAAGACGGAGCAGCGGCTGCGTTAAGCGCGGTTTTTGGCGAAAAAGGCCGTCATCTGGGTGTCAGGTGACGGCTTTTCTATGTAGTGTGGCTGGTTTGGGGGTATTTTGTTCAAATGTATGTTTTTGGATAATTTATGAGTTTTCATTTTGATTATTAACCGAAAAGTATCGTATTTTTGATAGCTATTAATGCTGGCCCATCTTGAATCCTACTCGTCAACGCCTCAAATCAGGGTATGGACAGACCGGAGGCTGGCTGAGCCGAAACATTCGGATCACCCGCCAATACATTGAATTTTAATGTAAGTTCTCAGGCCTGCTTCTGATCGCGCAGATAGTCCATAATCGCGGGCCGGACGTTCATGTCGCCCCTGTGCCGCGCGTCCGCGATCACCTTGCGGACCTCGTCCAGATTTGACCGTCTTAACAGTGACTTGACCGGCCCGATTGATGCTGGCCGCATGGACAGGCGGCGCAGGCCGATGGCGGCGAAGCACAGCGCCTCGACCGGGCGGCCCGCATCCTCGCCACAGAAGGACAGCGGCGTGTCGGTCTGGGCGCAGCGTTCCACGATGCGTTCGATGAACGACAGGAACGAGACGTTAAGCGTGTCGTAGCGCCGCCGCACCCGCTCATTCTCGCGGTCTGCTGCAAAGAAGAACTGCTTGAGGTCGTTGCCGCCGATGGACAGGAACCCCACCTCTTCGAAGAACTTGGTGGGGGCGAAGGCGAGGCTGGGCGTTTCCAGCATGGCGCCCACTTCGACCTTTTGGGGCAGCACGTGGCCCAGCCGCGCCTCGCGTTCGAGCGCCTTGTCGACCTCGGCCCGGGCCAGCGTGTATTCCTCGTATTGTGCGACGAAGGGGAACATGACCGTAAGGGGGCGCCCGTCCGCCGCCCGGATCAGCGCCTGCAATTGCATCCGCATGACGCCCGGCTTGTCGAGCCCCACGCGGATCGCGCGCCAGCCGAGCGCGGGGTTCGGCTCGTCATTGGGTTTCATGTAGGGCAGCACCTTGTCCGACCCTATGTCGAGGGTGCGGAAGATCACCGGCTTGCCGCCTGCCGCATCCAGCACGCGGGCATAGAGCGCGGACAACTCGGACCGGCGCGGCATCTGATTGCGCACGAGGAACTGCAATTCGGTGCGGAAGAGGCCCACGCCCTCGGCCCCCGATCCTTGAAGTGACGGCAGATCGGCCATCAGACCGGCGTTCATGTGCAGCCCCACGACCGACCCGCAAACCGTTTCCGCCGGTTTGTCACGGATGGAGGCATAGCGCTCCACGGCGGCCGCCTGCATCGCCATCTTGTCGCGGAAGGCGGTCACGACCGTGTCGTCGGGGCGCAGGTGCACGATGCCCTGTTCGCCATCGACCATGACATGGTCGCCGTTCAGCGCCTCAAGCGTGGCCCGCTCGGCGTGGACGATCAGCGGGATGGCCAGCGCGCGGGCGACGATGGCAGCGTGACTGCCGACGGAGCCCGCTTCAAGGATGATGCCCTTCAACGACCGACCGTAATCCAGCAATTCCGCCGGGCCGATATTGCGCGCCACGAGGATCGGATCGGCGGGCATTTCTGCGCCCGTATCCGCGCCCTGCCCCGTCAGGATGCGCAGCAGGCGGTTCGACAGGTCATCAAGGTCGGACAGCCGTTCGCGCAGGTAATTGTCCGTCGCCTGCCCCATGCGCGCACGGGCGAGCGATTGCTCTTTCTCCACCGCCGCTTCGGCGCTGAGACCGTTCGCGATGTCTTCCTCCATCCGCCGCATCCAGCCTTTGGAATTGGCAAACATGCGATAGGCTTCAAGGACTTGCGCCTGTTCCTTGTCGGCTGAGGCGAGCGCCAGCATCTTGTCGACGCCCACGCGCAACTCCTCGACCGCTTCGGTCAGACGCTCCACTTCACGGGTCGGATCATCGGCGATGGGGTTTGTGACCACGACGCGCGGTTCGTGCAGCCAGATATGGCCCTCGGCCACGCCTTCCTGCGCCACGGTGCCGCGCAGCATGACGGGCTGCGAGTGGCGCGCACCCATGGCGGCACCCTCACCCACAAAGGCGCCAAGCTCGGCCATCTCGGCCAGCACCATGGCAACCACTTCGAGGGCATAGACCTCGTCCGCGGAAAACTCGCGCGCCTCTTTCGATTGCACGACCAGCACGCCCAGCGCCTCGCCCAGCCGCTGGACCGGCACGCCGAGAAAGCTGGAAAACACCTCTTCCCCCGTTTCCGGCATAAAGCGGAAGCCGCGCGCATTCGGGGCATCGGCGGTGTTGATGACCTGGCGGCGTTGTGCGACGCGGCCCACGAGCCCCTCGCCCAGCCGCATCCGGGTCTGGTGCACGGCGTCCGCGTTCAACCCTTCGGTCGCGCACAGTTCCAGCGTGTCCTCGTCCCGGAACAGATAGATCGAACAGACCTCGCACCCGATGCTGGTGGCGATCAGATGGGTGATCTTGTCCAGCCGCGCCTGGCCCGGGTCATCCCCCGCCATGGCGTCGCGCAAGCGTCCCAAGAGCTTGCGGCTTTCCGTTTCAAAGCGTTCGGCCATGGCCGCGCTGTCCCCCGTCGATCCTGCGACATCAGCTTAGATCACAGGGACGCGCAAAGCGAAACGACAAAGCGACCTGCCTGCCGCCAATATTCCCGCAAAAGTAGCATATGCGCTGTATTCCGCAGCATCCTGCGGATCAGTCCGCCAATTGTGCAATCATCCTGTCGACATAGGCGCTGCACAGGAAAATGGTGCGCCCGTTGCGCTGCCAGCCTGCGGTTCCGTCACATTGCTCGAGGTGCAGGGTGACACGGGAATGCCAGTCGATACGGGCCAGCATGTTCAAGGCGGTCTCGACCAGGGCATGGTTGGCCACCGCGACCGCCTCAAGATCCGGGTCCGCGCGCAGCCCCACCTCGGTCACGCGCGCATCCGGGTCGATCCAGAGCGGTTCAAGCGTGCGCCGCCAACTGCGCAGAAGTTCCGGCGCCATATCGGCGCAGGTGTCCCGCGCGTCCGCGTCCATGTCATTGCGGTCGGCCAGATCCGCATAGCGATCAGGATCGAACCCGTAGAGCAGGCAGATCATCCGCCCGGCCAGTTGCGTGTCGGGCCGGTATTCCGAAAACGGCCCCGGCGTGGCACCATCCGCCCGGTGCTGGGCCGCGCGCGCTTCAACGATCGCCTCGGCCCGGTCGGGCAGTGTCAGGTAGACGAATGTGGTCGCGAAATCCTCGGCGATGTCCTCTTCGGGCCCGAGGATGGGCAGGTCAAACTCGCGCAGGACGGCGTGCCCGATCTCGTGTGCGATCACGTGCAGGAGGGCGTTGCCGACCCGCTCCGGCACCTCATTGGCCGTGGCCGGAGCGGCAAAGATCACGAGGCAAAAGGCGTAGAGCGCGCGCACCATTTGATCGTCCGTTGACGTCAGCATTGCGCCCTACATGGGGGCTTAGGCGGCTTTGTCCAACTCGAACGCGTCGTGCAGCGCCTGAACCGCCAATTCCATGTATTTCCGGTCGATCAGGACCGAGATTTTGATCTCGGATGTGGTGATGACCTTGATGTTGATCCCTTCGGCGCTGAGGCACTGGAACATCTTGGCCGCCACACCGGTGTGGCTGCGCATGCCGATGCCGACGACGCTGATCTTGGCCACGTCCGTGTCGGCGATGAGTTCGTGGAAGTTTATGATCCCCTCGCCCTTGGCCGCATCCATCGCCTTTTCCGCGCGCGCCACCTGGTCGGTGGGGCAGGAGAACGTCATGTCCGTGCGCCCTTCCTCGGAAATGTTTTGCACGATCATGTCCACGTTCACGCCCGCCTCGGAGAGTGCGGTGAAGATGGTGGCGGCGATGCCGGGGCGGTCCGCGACCGACACCAGCGTCATCTTTGCCTCATCGCGGGAAAAGGCCACACCGGCCACGACATTGCTTTCCATGATATCCTCCTCATCGCAGACCAGTGTCCCGGCCTCGTCGGATTGTTCCTCGAAACTCGACAGCACCCGCAAGCGCACCTTGTAGCGCATCGCCAGCTCGACCGAGCGGGTCTGCAGCACCTTGGCGCCGAGAGAGGCGAGTTCCAGCATCTCCTCGAACGCGATCTTGTCGAGCTTGCGCGCCTTGGAGCTGACCCGCGGGTCGGTGGTATAGACGCCGTCCACGTCCGTATAGATGTCGCAGCGTTCCGCTTGAAACGCGGCGGCAAAGGCGACGGCGGTGGTGTCGGACCCGCCCCGGCCCAGCGTGGTGATCCGCCCCTCGGGGCTGATCCCCTGGAAACCTGCGACCACGGCCACGCGCATGCCTTCGCCGAACTTGGCGTTGATGTTGTCGGTGGGGATCTCTTCGATCCGGGCGCTGGAATGGACGGAGGAGGTCTTGAGCGGCACCTGCCAACCCTGCCAGGACCGCGCGGGCACGTCCATTTCCTGCAGGGTGAGGGCCATGAGCCCGGCGGTCACATTCTCCCCCGATGACACGACCGCATCATATTCGCGCGCATCGAACAGCGGCGATGTCTCGTTCACCCAGCCCACCAATTCGTTGGTCTTGCCCGACATGGCGGATACGATAACGATGACGTCATAGCCCTTGGCCACTTCAACGCCGACGCGCTTGGCGGCGCGGCGGATGCGGTCCAGCGTGGCGACAGATGTGCCGCCGAATTTCATCACGAGAACAGGCATGACGGGCCCCAATTTTTCGTCCGCCCGGCTTTATCCCTGCAATCACCGACTTGCAAGGACACCCCGACCCCCATCTTCTTCTGGCTGAAAATACTTCGGGGGTTTGGGGGCAGCGCCCCCATTCACAAAAACAAATCGCGCCGCGCGTCAGCGCGTCCTTTGGATCGCACGCTGTCTAGTAGGCGTGCGCACGCCCGTCCCAGGTCTCGAAACAGCCCGTCGTCTCGTGGCTCAGCGCCGCAAAGCGGTCGACCAGCCCGGCCACGGCCTCATCCACCGTGATGTCGGCCGACCCACCGCCCATATCGGTTTGCACCCAGCCGGGGTGATAGATGCCCACCGCCACCTCACCGGCCAGATCGGCGGCCAGGTTCCGGCCCAGGTTCAGCGCCGCAGCCTTGGACGCGCGGTAGATATAGCTGCCGCCCGGCGCGCGGGTATGCGACGCCATCTGGGACGAGATGATGGCGATGCGCGGCGCAGGCGCGGCGCGCAGGTTGGGCAAAAGCGTCTGTATGGTCAGGAACACGCCAATGACGTTGGCGGCAAAGCTTTGCGCCCAGAGATCGGCGGCGTAGCCGGTCTCCAGATCGCTGCCCTTGTCCAGATAGACGCCCGCGTTGCAGACCAGCAAGTCGATGGTGCGGCCCGCCAGTTGTGCGGCCATGGCGCGGTGGTCCTGCGGCTGGGTGACGTCCAGCGTCACTTCGGCGCCCGATGACCGGCCCGTGCCGGTCACGTCGTGGCCCATGTCGCGGTAGGCTGCGGCCAGCCCTGCGCCGATGCCGCGTGTGGCACCCGTGATCAGAATATGCATGTCGGTCAGTTCGCCTTGCGTGTTGGAACAAAGGGCAGCGGGGCCACGGGCACGCCGTCGTCGATCAGGCGCTTGGCCTCTTCGCGGTTCGCCTCGCCCCAGATCGGACGATCGGGCTGTTCGCCCAGATGCTGCGCCAGCGCTTCGGAGGCGAAGTTGCCGCCCACATAGGTGGCGTTCTTTTCGACCGTCTCGCGCATCTTCGCCATCGCGGCCTCGACATCGGAGGCTGGTTTGGACAAGGGTTGTTCGGACGCCACTGCGTCCTTGGCACTGCTGACGCGCGGCGCCATGATGGCCTTGGAGACGTCGGCGTTCCCACAAATGGCACAAGACACATGGCCCGCAGCCGTCAGGCTGTCAAAGGCATCGGCGCTGGCGAACCAGCTTTCGAACCCGTGCCCATCGGCACATTTGAGTGCATACTTGATCATTGTCGCGCGAACATAGACGCCACGACGCCCACGTCAAAGCCCTAAAGCCTTTGGATCACGCAAGAAACCGTGGGTCAAAATCGCGCAGGATACGGGCCAGTTCCGGGGAATCGACCATTTGAGACGCCTTTTTGCGGCTCACCCATTTGCGCGTGCGCTCGGCAGCCTCGGGAAACTCAGCCGCGAGCGACTTCACCTTGAGCGCATAGACCATCGCCACAACGGGCAGACCGGCATCCGCGCCCATGTCCTTGTTGTAAGAAAACATGCCCAAGGGGCGCTGATCGGCGCGGCCCATCACGCCCGCCTCTTCCCAGGCTTCCTGCGCTGCGCTGTCGCCGGGCGTCAGGCCGTCCATGGGCCAGCCCTTGGGGATGATCCACCGCCGCGTTCCGCGCGAGGTGACCAGAAGGATCTGAACCTTGCTGTTCTTGACGCGGTAACACAGCGCCGCGAACTGGGTGCGCACGTCCGCCTTCTTCGCCCGCCCGAATGAAAGCGGGAGTTGTTTGATCATCGGGGCCGTCACTGCCCTGCCCTCCGTAATTAGCTCCACTATAGCTGTCTTTGCCGCAAAACACCAGTTTCTGCGGCGCCCATGGGCATTCTATTTACAGCGCGCCGCCCGAGACGTTCATCCCCCAACGGCGTTTTGGCCTTGAGGCAACCGGCGGCTTGCCCAATAGTTCGGGGCGATGAAAACCCCGAACTGGATCAAGGGCTTGGTGCTGGCCTGCGCCGCAGCGATGGCCGCGCCCGGCGCGCAGGCGGAGCCTTTGCGCGTCTTTGCCGCCGCGTCTTTGCAAGGGCCGCTGGACGCCGTGGCAGCAACTTGGGACGGCCCGGTCGTGATCAGCTATGGCGGCAGCGGCGCAATGGCGCGCCAGATCAGCCAGGGCGCACCCGCTGACGCGGTGATTCTGGCCAATGCAGACTGGTCTGATTGGCTGTTGGATCGCGGCATTGGGACGGCACCCCCGCGGCCCCTGTTGTCGAATGGATTGGTCGTTGTTGGCCCCGCAGGCGCGCTGCCCTTGCCCGATGTCAGCGCCGACGCATTGCTGGCGCGACTGGACGGCGGGCGCCTGGCCATGGGCCAGCATATGTCGGTGCCCGCGGGCATATACGCCCGCGCATGGCTGGGTGAGATCGGCGCGTGGGACACGCTGCAACCCCATCTGGCCGAGACCGAGAACGTGCGCGCGGCCCTCGCCCTCGTGGCGCGGGGCGAGGTGCCGCTGGGCATCGTCTATGCCTCTGACGCCGTCGCGAGTTCTGAGGTGACCGTCCTGTTTGATGTGCCGACGGATGCGCATCCCGCCATCCTGTATCCCGGCTTGGCTTTGACACCCGAGGGGGCCGCCTTTCTCGACCATGTCGCTGCACAGATCGACCGCTTTGTCGCCGCGGGGTTCCGCGCGCCATGATGCTGGACGCTGCCGGATGGACCGCCCTGCGCCTGTCGCTGCTGGTGGGCGTGACGGCGACCCTGCTGGCCCTGCCGCTGGCGATCTGGATCGCCTGGCTGCTGGCGCGCCGCGACTTCTGGGGCAAGGGTGTGCTGAACGCGCTCGTCCACCTGCCCCTTGTGTTGCCGCCCGTCGTCACCGGCTATCTGTTGCTGTTGTCCTTTGGCCGCAACGGCCCCGCCGGTCGCTTTCTGGAGGAAACGTTCGGCCTTGTCCTCGCCTTTCGCTGGACCGGTGCGGCGCTGGCGGCGGGCGTCATGGGCTTTCCCCTGATGGTCCGCGCCATTCGTCTGGCCATCGAGGCTGTGGACCCCAGGATCGAGGACGCCGCCCGCACCCTCGGCGCGCCCGGCTGGGCCGTCTTCGGCTCGATCACCCTGCCCCTCATCCTGCCCGGTGTGCTGGCAGGCGCCGTCATGGGCTTTGCCAAGGCCATCGGAGAGTTCGGCGCGACCATCACATTTGTCGCCAACATCCCCGGTGAGACGCAAACCCTGCCCTCGGCCATCTATGCGCTGTTGCAGGTGCCGGGAGGCGAGGACGCCGCCATTCGCCTGGTCATCTGGGCGTGCATCATCGCGCTGGGGGCCGTTGCCCTGTCGGAATGGTTGGCCCGCCGGGTTGCCGCAAGGATCGCGGGCGCATGACACTGTCTGTTGCCCTGCGCCACCGGTTCGGTGGTTTCGACCTGGATGTCGCGTTTGAGGCCGGGCCCGGTGTGACCGCCCTGTTCGGTCGGTCGGGGGCAGGCAAGACCACCATCGTGAATGCGGTGGCGGGGTTGTTGCGGCCCGATCATGCGCAGATCACCTTGGATGGGGATCGTTTCGATACCCTGCCCGTCCACCGCCGCCGCGTCGGCTATGTGTTTCAGGACGCGCGGCTGTTTCCGCATATGACCGTCGCCGACAATCTGGATTATGCCAGCCGCTATGGCGCGCGCGCGCGCGACCGCCCCCGGATCATCGAGATGTTGGGGATTGGCGCGTTGCTCGACCGCCGCCCGGCGACGTTGTCGGGCGGAGAGAAGCAGCGCGTGGCGCTGGGGCGGGCGCTGCTATCGAACCCGCGCCTGCTGCTGATGGACGAACCTTTGGCCGCCCTTGATGGTCCGCGCAAGGCCGAGATCCTGCCCTATCTCGACCGGCTGAAGGCCGAGACGGGCGTGCCGATCCTGTATGTGAGCCATGCGGTGGACGAGGTTGCGCGCCTGGCCGATCACATGGTGCTGCTGTCCGGGGGCCGGGTGGCGCGCGCCGGGCCGCTTTTTGACGTGATGGCCGACCCTGCCGCCGTGCCTCTGCTGGGCGTGCGCGAGGCGGGCGCGGTGTTGCGCGCGCGGGTCGTGGACCACGGTGAGGACGGGTTGAGTACATTGCAATTGGCCGCCGGGCCCGTGCAGCTGTTGGGTGTGCAGGCCCCGGTGGGGGCCGAGGTGCGGTTGCGCGTGCTGGCGCAGGATGTGCTCTTGTCCCTGACCGAACCGCAGGGCCTGAGCGCGCAGAACATCCTGCCCGTCACGATCCGCGCCATTCGCGCGGGCGACGGGCCGGGGGCGGCCATTGCGCTGGATGCGGGGGGCGATGCGTTGCTGGCGCGGGTGACGGGCCGTGCGGTCCAGCGGATGGGGCTGGTCGAGGGTCAGTCTCTCTTTGCCGTGATCAAGGCCACGTCGGTGGCGCAATCGGCTATTTCTGCTGCGCCTTGAGCGCCAGCACCTGGGTGCGCAGCCGTTCGACCATCGCCTCGTGCGGCTGGTCCGCCTCGACCGACAGGCGGCGCAGGCCGAAATGCACATGCGCCATGTCGGTGTAGTACTTGGTGTAGCTGAAGTTGATGGCGGCCCCGGCGGCGGCCCCCAGCACCGGCACCGTCTGGGCCGCCAGCTTCTGGCCCAGCACCACGGCCAGACGCGGCGCGATGCGGGTGATCATGGCCTGCATCGCCGCCCCGCTCAGCGCCATGCGGGCGGACAGGAAGGCGATGTCGGACCCGTCATCATGTTCCAGCGGACCGGCAGCGGCGAAGACCTGGATACAGTCGAAACGGACCGATGCGGTGCTCGCATCAAAGCCATATTCCTCGGCCACCCCTTCGATCACGCGCAGAAGGAGCGTCGTGGTCACCGGCAGCTCGGCCAGCGCCGTGGGCAGACCGCCAAAACCGCCCGCAGCCCCCATGGCCGCACTGACGGTCGCATTCAGCCACTCGGCCTGATCCGGCACCACGCCGCGCGAGCGGCTGGCCGCACCCAGCGCCTGGGTCAGGGCGGCGCGCGTGGCTTCGGTCAACTGGTCCTGCACCGCGACGGGCAAGCGGTTCAGCAGCCCGTCGGCCTGCGTGCCCAGCGTGTTGAGCACCTGGATGCCCATGCCGCCCGCGGCCTTGTAGCGGCGCGCGAGCCGTTCGAGTTCATCCTCGGGGTTCAGCGGGTCGGGAACGACGATGATCTGGTTCATGCCCCCAAGATGGGCAAGACGCGCGCGCATATCAACTGAAACGCGTGACATCACCCGCGACGCCTGTCCACGCGCCGGGCGCAAGGGCGCGGCCAAGCACGCGGTCGGGATTTGTGGGGGGCGGCATGACGACGCCGGTCAGCTTCTCGAACCCGAAGCGGCTGTAATAGGGCGCATCGCCCACCAGCATGACGCGGTCCCAGCCGGATGTCTGCGCCTGGGCCAGCGATGTCCCGATCAATTCACCGCCCAGCCCCTCGCCCTGCCGGGTCGGGTGCACGGCCACAGGGCCCAGCAACAACGCCGATTGCGCGCCCACGCGCACCGGCCAATAGCGGATCGCGCCCGCCAGAATGCCGTCCGGGTCGCGTGCCACATGGCTGAGGCCAGCAACCGGCGGCACATCATCGCGCAAACGATACGAAGACAGTGCCTCGCGCCCTGGTGCAAAGCACAGGTCATAAAGGGCCTCGACCTCCCACCGATCCTCGGGCGTCTCTGTGCGCAGATGGTACATGGGTGGGGCGAGGTGTTACGTTCGTGAGGGCTGGCCCCCGCCCTAGCATGGGGCTATCCCTTGCGCAAACGCACGACCATTCGGAGCCGCAATGTTCTACCGCCCCGCCGACGGCCACGGCCTGCCGCACAACCCGTTCAACGCCATCGTGACCCCCCGCCCCATCGCCTGGGTCGCCACACGCGGCAGCGACGGATCGGACAACCTGGCGCCCTATTCCTTCTTCAACGCGACGGCATATGTCCCGCCGCAGGTCATGTTCGCGTCCACCAGCGCCAAGCCCGACCGCGACGGGACCAAGGACACGGTCGCCAACATCCGCGACACGGGCGTCTTTTGCATCAACATCGTGGAACACGCGATGAAGGACGTAATGAACCAGACCTCGGGCGATTGGAGCGCGGATACGGACGAGTTTTCGCTCGCATCGGTGGACAAGGCCGAGTGTTCCGAGATCAACTGCCCACGGGTGGCCGCAGCGCCCGCGTCGCTGGAATGCCGCATGACCCAGATCCACAAGATCGAGGGCGACACCAACTACGTTGTGTTCGGGGAGGTCGTGGGCATCCACCTGCGCGACGATTGCGTGGTCGACGGCATCTTTGACGTGCTGGCCTTCAACCCGCTGACGCGCATGGGCTATCGCGACTATTCGGTCATCCGCGAGAAATTCAGCCTCAAGCGCCCGGGCGAATGACCTTTCCAGACCCGCGCCGCGCCTATCCCGTGACCCTGCCCGACGGGTCCGACCATCAGGGCACGGTCTTTCTGAACCAGGTGATCGACAATCCGGGATGGGAGGTGGGGGACTACACCTACGCCTCCGACTTCTCTCCGGTGGCGGATTGGGCGGCGCATCTGGCACCGTATCTCTTCGGCTACGGGCCCGAAAAGCTGCGGATCGGGCGCTATTGCCAGATCGCGCATGGGGTCCGGTTCATTACCTCCGGTGCCAACCACGCCATGGACGGGCTGAGCACGTTTCCCTTTCCCATCTTCGATCCGGCGCAGATGACCAGCTATCAACCCGACAGCCGCGACACGGTGATCGGGCATGACGTGTGGCTGGGCTACGGGGCGATTGTCTGCCCGGGCGCACGCATCGGCAACGGCGTGATCGTAGGGGCCGGGGCGGTCGTGCGGGGCCACGTGCCGGACTATGCCATGGTTGCGGGCAACCCAGGCGACGTGGTGCGTATGCGGTTTTCGGAGGCCGAGATCCATACGCTGAACGCGCTGGCCTGGTGGGACTGGCCCGCTGACCGGGTGGCGGCGGCTGTGCCTGCGCTGCTGGCGGGTGATGTTACCGCATTGAAACAGTGCTGACGCACCCACGTGCTTGGGTGCAAGGCCCGTTCATGTCCCCACACGCAAGTGAAACATGGAACGGTTTTCGCCAGATCGGCTCCGTACACGCATCAATGTCGCGGCAATCCGCAACCGTCGGCGAATAGGCGCGCAATCTGCGCGTCGAAAAGACGGGCCATTCAAGCCGACGAACGCCACATGCTAGTCTTCTGCCACACAAACGGCGCAGGAGATTGGCCATGAACAAAGTATTTGCACTGACCGCAGTCGCGGCATTTCTGGGCCTCTCGGCATGTGGCGACAGCACCGCCCAGCGCGCCGTGATCGGGGGCGCAATCGGCTGCGCCGCGGGCGAAGTGCTGGCCAATGGCCGCTGCGTCGAAGGTGCCGTTGTGGGCGCTGGCGTTGGCGTGATCACCGAATGATGCAGGCGGCCGCGCGCCGCTTTGACCAAAAAAGGGCGCGCAACATACGCGCCCTTTGACCCAAGACCATTTACGCACGCGCATGACGTGCAATTCGTAACCGAATTGTACGAACTGCTCCTTGGTGCTTGATTTTTTTTGTGGCTGTCTCGAATACTCCCGCCAGTAAAGACAGGGGAGTTTAACCAATGCCAGGCCCGACAATTCGTTTCTCGAACGGTGTTTCACCGAACATCTTGATTTTCGATACGATCTTTGACGCGCTGTTCAACGACGTCACGCTGACAAGCGAAAGCGCGACCGAAGCCGTTTTTGAAACCGGCAGCGGTGCCAGCATCACGCTGCAAGGGTCCGGCTTTGCGTATGTCGGGTCCACTGAAGAGCGGCAGTTGGTCGGTGGCACGCTGAACGCGCTCATTTTCGAAGTCTCCCCCGGTGTGACGGTTGAAATGACAGGCATCGCCTTTGACGTCGCCAGCTTTGCGGCGCTCTATCAACAGGACGCCTCCGGTGCCGATCCTGCGGCGCTGGAAAACTTCCTGATGCCAATGGACTGGACCATTCTGGGCAATGATGCCGTCACTGAATTCCGCAATACCGCCGTGTCGTCGGACGGCGTGCCGCTCACGTTCAGCGGCGACAACTATGTTGAACTCGACGGCGGCTTTGACATCTTTGATGCGGGCGCGGGCAATGACACGGTCAGCGGCGGACTGAAGGGCGACCTGATCTGGGGCCGCGCGGGTGACGACGTGTTGAACGGGGACGCAGGCAACGACACCTTGCTGGGCGGTGCCGACAATGACCTGCTGAACGGCGGCAGCGGCAGCGACAGCCTGAACGGCGGCAATCAGCAGGACACCCTGATCGGCGGCAATGGCAACGATACCCTGTTCGGGGGCAACCAGCGCGACGAATTGCGCGGCAGCAAGGGTGATGACAGCCTGAACGGCGGCAGCGCCAAGGACGTGCTGATCGGGGGTGCCGGCGACGACACGATGACCGGCGGCAGCTCTGCGGATCGGTTTGTCTTTGTCAAAACCGCTGCTGCGCAGGATGATGTGATCACTGACTTTGAGGCCAGCCAGGACCGCATTCGCATCTACGGCGAAAACAATCCCGGCAGTGCCACATTCCAGGATCTGGGCGATGACCTGCTGGTCACATTTGGCACCAACAGCATCCTGATCGAGAATACTGATGAAGTCGATTTGACCAGCAGCAACTTCCTGTTTCTCTGAGAAGTGCTTCAACCACAACGCAAAAGGCCGGGCCCCGCGCCCGGCCTTTTTATTGATGGAACCGGGGGCCGTCAGTGCCCGCCGAGGATGCCCGTGCGCACACCGTAATCCGTGGCGATCTCGTAATCGGGGTCATCATCGCTGTCCACGATCAGGTGCCCCGCCTTGGTCAAAAGCTTGTGGCAATCATGGGTCAGGTGGCGCAGTTGAACCCGCTTGCCCGCCTCTTGATACTTGCCCGCCACGGCCTCGATCGCTTGCAGGGCCGATTGGTCCACAACCCGGCTGTCGGCAAAGTCGATGATGACCTCGCGCGGGTCGGTGTCGACCTTGAACATCTCGATGAACCCGGTGGCCGAGCCAAAGAACAGCGGCCCCTGCACCTGGTAGACGCGCGCGCCCTCGGGCGTTTCATAGGTCTTGGCATGGATGCGGCGCGCGTTGTTCCAGGCATAGGCCAGCGCCGACACGATCACGCCGACCACGACTGCAACGGCGAGGTCTTCCATCACCGTCACGACCGTCACCAACACGATGACAAAAGCATCCGTCAGCGGCACCTTGCGCAGAATTTTCAGGCTGTTCCACGCGAACGTCCCGATCACCACCATGAACATCACACCGACCAGAGCGGCCAGCGGGATCAACTCGATGATGGACGACCCCACGAGGATAAAGGCCAGAAGGAACAGCGCCGCCGCCACGCCCGCGATGCGCGTGCGCCCGCCCGATTTTACGTTGATCATCGACTGACCGATCATCGCACAGCCGCCCATGCCGCCGAAAAAGCCGGTGGCCGTATTGGCGACGCCTTGGGCGATACACTCCTGGCTCGCCCCGCCCCGCTGGTTCGTCAGATCACCGACAAGGTTCAGCGTCAGCAGGCTTTCGATCAGGCCAATGGCCGCGAGGATGACGGCATAGGGCAGGATGATCTGCAGCGTTTCCCATGTCAGCGGAACGGCCGGAATGTGGAAGGGCGGCAGCCCGCCCTCGATGCTGGCCAGATCGCCCACGCGCGGCACGTCCAGCCCAAAGAAGATGACGATGGCGGCCACGATCCCGATACCTGCGAGCGGCGCGGGGATGGCGCGCGTCACACGCGGTGCCAGCCAGATGATCAGCATCGTCACCCCCACAAGGCCCAGCATCAGGTAAAGCGGCATGCCCGAAAGCCATTCGCCCCCCGCCATGCCATGGCCCGACGCCTCGGCCGAGCCGGGCACCTTGAACTGCGTCAGCTGCGCGAGGAAAATCACGATGGCGAGGCCGTTGACAAAGCCCAGCATCACCGGGTGCGGCACAAGGCGGATGAACTTGCCCCACTGCATGACACCCGCAAAGATCTGCAAGAGGCCCATCAGGACGACAGTCGCAAAGAGGTATTCCACCCCGTGCTGCGCCACCAGCGCCACCATCACCACGGCCAGCGCCCCGGTCGCACCCGAAATCATGCCCGGCCGTCCGCCAAAGACGGCCGTGATCAGGCCCACCATGAACGCCGCATAAAGCCCGACCAGCGGATGCACCCCCGCGACGAAGGCAAAGGCCACCGCCTCGGGCACCAGCGCAAGGGCGACCGTCAGGCCCGACAACAGGTCCGTCTTGATCTGCCCCGGTGTCAGCTTGGTGTCGCCGGGTGCGATGGAAAAGTCGCCAAAGCGGGTCTTGGTGTTGAGGTTGTCGAGAAAGGCCATGCGGATTCCGTCTGCTCGTGAGGACGCGATCGGTGGCATCTAAACCATGGAGTGGTCAAAAACCATTGCAACAAGCGCCGGGCTGTTATGTGCGCTGCACATAGCAGGTTTACGGGCAATGGCACGGTATTTCTGGGTATGCCGAAAGGATGCCTCGGAACCGTTTGAAATCGAGGGGCTTTCGCAAGGCGCTGTATGCCTCGTCGCCCATGGCAGCCTTGAGATGCATCAGACAATATGCGGTCCAAGACGCACAGGACGTCACGTGCATGTGCCTGGCCCGTATGGAAGATGCCCATCAAACGGGCGGTTTTTCCCACTCCATCATCATCAGATAAGGCATACGCGCGTATGAGCTGACCTTTTCCGGGGGGCCACCGGTGGGCTCCGGCTCATCGAAGTGGCGCAGGAGCAGTCCCTGAGACAAGAAAGCCTGCATGTAAGTCGACAGCGGTCTGTGCCAGTTCTGAATACGCAGGCCATCCCATGCAAACCACATCTTTTCTTCCGACAGATACCGTCCCAACGGTTTCAGTTTTTCGCCCGTGTCGCGACAGTAGCGCGGCCCTATTACTGCGCTTGATGTCGAGAACGAGGTCAGATTTGCAACAAGTATGCGACCGCCCGGAGAGGTCACGCGCGCCATCTCGGCCACCGCGTCGCTTAGACCGTCAATGTCGATGAGGCTCAGATAAGACACGACGAGGTCAAAGGCATTGTCCGCAAATGGCAGCGCCTCTGCAAACCCGGCGTGAAATTCGCCCTCGGGATGCCATGCGCACGCGGCCTCGATCATCCTCGCAACCGGATCGACGCCGACGGCAGCCACGCCCATGTCAGCCAGCATGCGGCAAAACCGTCCCTCGCCACAGCCGACATCAAGCGCCTTTCGAGGGCTTATCGCGCGAACCCGCGCCAGCATAGGCGCGTCGAGAACATGCGCGCGCGAGAAATCCCCCCGCTCCGCCATCCGGTCGATCCATGCCGGTGCGGAGGACTGCCATCCGTTTTCATCCGGGTCTCGCATCTCTCCCTCCGTTTAAGTGGTGTCAGGCTTTGCGCATTTGCGCAGACCCCAATCCGATCTGATGCGCCACCTCCTTCTACTGTGCATCGTGCCGATGGCAACATTCGCACCGCGAATCCATCCCATCCGTTTGATGCGCAAACTGGCATACGTTGCGCGTTCCCCCACCTCTGCGCGCGGTGGCGGTGCACAAGGGGTGTACGCATGGTGCACGGCTGGTGTACGGGTGGTGCTGGCCTGTTTTGGCTGACAAAATTTCTTCTGTACCGGCAAGAGAGACCCCCATGACCCGTACCAAAATCGCCGTGATCGGCGGCTCCGGCATCTACGACATCGACGGGTTGGAGGGGGCTGAGTGGGTGCAGGTCGACACCCCCTGGGGCGCACCGTCGGATCAGATCCTGACCGGCAGCCTCGACGGTGTCGACATGGCCTTTCTGCCCCGTCATGGGCGCGGCCATGTGCATTCGCCAACGACTGTTCCCTACCGCGCGAATATCGACGCGTTGAAGCGGCTTGGGGTGACCGACGTGATCTCCGTCTCGGCCTGCGGCAGTTTCCGCGAAGAGATGGCGCCGGGCGATTTTGTCGTTGTAGATCAGTTCATTGACCGGACGTTCGCGCGCGAGAAGTCGTTCTTTGGCACAGGGTGTGTGGCCCATGTATCGGTCGCGCATCCCACCTGCCCGCGCCTCAGCGACGCGTGCGAAACCGCCGCCAGGGATGCCGGGATCAGCGTGCATCGCGGCGGCACCTATCTGGCCATGGAGGGCCCGCAATTCTCCACCCTCGCTGAGTCGCAGATGTACCGCGAAAGCTGGGGCGCGGACGTGATCGGCATGACCAACATGCCCGAAGCCAAACTCGCCCGCGAGGCCGAGCTGTGCTATGCCTCCGTCGCCATGATCACCGATTATGACAGCTGGCACCCCGACCATGGCGAAGTGGATGTAACGCAAATCATTCAGACACTTATGGGCAATGCTGAAAAGGGCCGCGCGCTTGTGAAACGGCTGCCCGCCCTGCTGGGCGCCGACCGCGCGCCCTGCCAGCATGGCTGCGACCGCGCGCTGGAATATGCCATTCTGACCGCGCCCGACGCCCGCGATCCAGACGTCGTTGCAAAGCTCGACTCCGTGGCCGGTCGCGTCCTGTAATCCCCTGATCGGAGCCCCGCATGTCCCTCGACCTCTGGCTGACCTTCGTCATCGCATCGACCGCCCTGCTGGTCATCCCCGGCCCCACCCTGATGATGGTGCTGAGCTATGCCATGACCCAGGGCCGCCGCGTCGCCGTGGCCTCTGCCCTTGGGGTGGCAACCGGCGATCTGATCGCGATGACCCTGTCCGTGATCGGGCTGGGCGCGCTGTTTCTGGCCTCGGCGCTGGCCTTCACAATCCTCAAATGGGTGGGGGCCGTGTACCTTGTTTATCTGGGCATCCGCATGATCCTGAGCGCCCGGACACCGTCACAAACCAGTCTGATGGACCGGCCCCAGGGCGAAAAGCCGGGCAAGGTGTTTCGCGACCTTGCGACTGTCACTGCACTGAACCCCAAATCCAACACTTTTTTCATCGCGTTTGTCCCGCAATTCATTGACGCACAAGCAAATTTCGCCCCACAGGCCGCGATCCTGATCGCCACGTTCGTGGGCATCGCAGGCGTCAACGCCCTGATCTTTGCCCTCGCCGCCAACGCCATGCGCAGCCGCATCACGCGCCCCGCCGTCCAGATGTGGCTGACCCGCGCGGGCGGGGCCACGCTGGTCGGCATGGGCGTTCTCACAGCCACACTTCGGAGAGCCACATGAAGACCGTATCCGATTACATCCGCACCATCGTCGATTTCCCCCATGAGGGGATCATGTTCCGCGATGTGACGACCCTGTTTGCGGACCCGCGCGGGTTCCGCATTGCCGTCGATCAGATGCTGCACCCCTATGCCGGGCTTGAGATCGACAAGGTCGTGGGGCTCGAGGCGCGCGGCTTCATCCTGGGCGGGGCCATTGCGCACCAGCTGAGCGTTGGCTTCGTGCCGATCCGCAAGAAGGGCAAGCTGCCCGGTGCCACGATCAGCGAGGCCTATACCCTCGAATATGGTGAGGCAATTGTCGAAGTGCATGACGACGCGATCAAGGCGGGCGAGAAGATCCTGCTGGTCGATGATCTGCTCGCCACCGGCGGCACGGCAGAGGCCGGGATCAAGCTGGTCGAGCGGCTAGGCGGAGAGATCGTGTCCTGCGCCTTTGTCATCGACCTGCCGGATCTGGGCGGTCGCGCGCGGCTCGAGGCGATGGGGATGGATGTGCACGCGCTGTGCGCGTTTGACGGGGACTAGGCTGTCTTAAGAGGCATAGCGGCATTAAGGTTGATACGCTTAGTCCTGCCCACGCTACTTCCTGCTTCGGGGTGGGCTAAGCTGACCCCTTACGCTGGACCCCGACCATGCCCGACGTTGACACACCTCGCAAAATCGCACTCGTCACAGGCGGCGGGACCGGCATCGGCAAGGCCACGGCCCTGCGTTTGGCCGCCACAGGTGCGCATGTCATCATAACAGGGCGGCGTGCTGCTGCGCTGGACACCGCAGTGGCCGAGATCGAGGCGAACGGGCTTAGTGCGCAGGCCATCGTGAACGATGTCACCGATCTGGATGCCGTGGCTGACCTGCACGGCCGCATCCTGGCGGAGCATGGTCGGCTTGATATCGCCTTCAACAATGCCGGCTACAGGGAGACGCGCGCGGATCTGTGTGACCAGACCTTTGACACCTACGCGCGCGTGTTCGACACGAATGTGCGTGGCATACTCGCGTGCCTGCATCATCAGATCGCGGCCATGCGGGCACAAGGCGCAGGCGCTATCGTAGTCAACGCATCTGTCAGCGGCATGCGCAATCCGAACCCTGGCTTCGCGCTGTACTCGGCGTCGAAGGCAGCCGTGATTTCGATGGCAAGGAGTGCCGCCATGGAAGAGGCGCAGCACGGCGTGCGGATCAATGTTGTGGCGCCCGGTCGCGTCGTCACGGATATGATTATGGAGCCGGGCATTGATCTGGACGCTGTGGCCGCGACATTGCCGCTGCGGCGCATGGGCACGCCAGAGGAGGTGGCAGAAGCGGTGCACTGGCTGACCTCGGACGCGGCGGCCTATGTAGTTGGGCATGTGCTGTGCGTCGATGGTGGGTTCATGGCGTCCTGAACGGCACATCGCACACGAATGGCGCATTACAAATTGAACAATTGCCCGGTGCTGCTGCGTCGGCGGGTTCGCAACAGAGTATACTGGCGCTCGTTCGACGCTCTATCTGGTTGCGCTACGCCGGGTAATGGCTGGCAGGTACGGCTGCACCACATCCACGACCTGTGCGGCCCAAGCGTCGTAGATCGGCGCGCCCGGGTGAAAGCCGTCCCGTGCCATGTCCGATGGCGTGAGCGGTTGGTCAAACGGCAGGTGCACCGCGCCCTCACGTTCAGCGCAGAGTGCGGCCAGGCGCGCGTCAAACCGGGCTGCACGCGCGCCAAGAACACCGCGCAACGGTTTGGGCAGCAAGGGAAACAGGCCCAGAGGTGGGACGCCCGACGCGACGATGATGCCTGCGCCGTGCCGAGACGCAAGTACCTGTAGGATCGCGGCATAATTCTTGCGCCAGTTCGAGATGTGAACCCCGTTCTTGACGTCATTGACACCGACCGCAACCACGGCGATGTCCGCGCGGGCTGGTGGCAGAAGTTCAAGTGCTTGCAAGACCTGGCGCGTGGTCCAACCGGATTTCGCGACCAGCGCCCAGGAAACCGATGCGGTCGGAGCCAGATGGTGCGCCAGTCGGCCGGCCAGCGCTGCGTCCTGTTTGGCAACGCCGACACCCGCCGCGGACGAATCGCCCACAATCAGGACCCGTACTGCATCCCCCTGCCCCGCCAAACCGGTGCGCGGGCCTGCCGCTTCGGTCAGGCGCACGGCGCGCCATGCCACCCAAAGGGCCTGTGGCACAAGGACCGGCAGCAGCGCCATGGTGCGCAGGGTGGACAGCATGGCCCGGCCTGCCTCAGGTGTCTGCCGCGCGCAAGACCGCGCCGGGGTTCATGATGCCATGCGGGTCGAGCGCTGCCTTGATCGCGCGCATCGCATCCAGCTTGGTCGGATCGGCGTAGCGCTCCATGTCCGCGACCTTCAACCGGCCCACGCCATGTTCGGCGCTGACAGAGCCGCCCATCTCGTGCACCAGATCGTGCACGAGGCGCTTGATTTGCGGGCGCTCCACCTCGTGATCCGCGCGGGATTTACCGGGCGCGGGAAAGACGTTGTAGTGCAGGTTGCCGTCACCCACATGACCGAAGCAATTGATCCGAAACTTCCCGAGGCGCGCGATACGCACGCCTCCCTCGGCAATGAAATCGGCAAGCGCGCCCAAGGGCACCGAGATGTCATGCGAGCTGACGGACCCGATGCGGCGGTTGGCTTCGGGGATGTTTTCACGGATGGACCAAAAGTCCGCCGATTGCTGGGCGTTTTGCGCGATCATGCCGTCCTGCACCAGCCCTGCTTCCCTTGCGGCGGCGAAAAGCCCTTCGAGCGCGCTGGCGGGGTTCTGTGGCCCGGTCAAACCGAGTTCGATCAGCACGCACCAGTCGGGTGTCGCCGCCCATGGATTGCGGATTTGCGGCATGGTTTCTGCCAGAAAGGCGAACCCCTGCGCCCCGATCAGTTCGAAGGCGGAGATACCGTCCCCGACGTGATCCCGTGCAAGGGCCAGCAGCGACAGGGCGGCGGCAGGCGATGTCACCTGCATCAACGCCGTGCCGGAGGCCGACGGGCGCGGAAAAAGCTTCAGCGCGGCGGCGGTGATAATGCCCAGCGTCCCCTCCGCCCCGATGAGCAGATGACGCAGGTCGTAGCCTGTGTTGTCCTTGCGCAAGCGGCTGAGGCCGTGAAAGACCTCGCCACTGGGCAGGACGGCCTCAATCCCAAGGCACAGATCGCGGGCATTGCCATAGCGCAAGACGCCGGTGCCGCCTGCGTTCGTGCTGAGGTTCCCACCGATCCGTGCCGATCCTTCGGCGGCCAGCGACAGCGGAAACAGACGACCCGCCTGTTCGGCGGCGGCCTGCACATCGGCGAGGATGACGCCCGCATCGGCGATCAGCACGTTCTCTTCGGGGTACACGGCGCGGACGGTCCTCATCTTCTCCAGCGACAGGATCAGCGGGACCGGTCCAGCCTCCGCCACCTGGCCGCCAACGAGGCCCGTGCCACCGCCATAGGGGATGACCGGCACGCGCATCTGAGATGCCAGCCGGATCAGCGTCGCCACCTCATCCGTGCTGCGCGGCAGGGCCAGAAGGCCCGCCTGCCCTGCATATCGTCCACGCGGTTCCTGCAAATGTGCGGCGTCCGCCGCGGCAAAGCGGTCGTCCGGCAAACCGGATCGCAACGCTGCGGCCCTGTCGCTTGTCAGTGAATTCAGCATGGTGACCCCTTGTGCGCCCTGCCCCGGTTCGTGCCAGATAGTGCCGGCACCGACAACGCGGTTATTCCGATGCCTCGCGCAGCCATTCGGGGCGCAGCACCATGATGGTGGGGCGGCTTGGCAGGCGATCGAGCGAGACATCGAGCGAGGGGCCGCCGGTTTCGACCACCTGAAACTCTTCGGCCATGCCGGTGAGGAATGCGTCGAGGGTGAAATCGCCAAACCAGTGCATCGGGATCACGATGGAGGATCGCAGACGTGACACGATCCGCATCATTGTCGGCAGATCGACCGTCATACCGCCATCGACGGCGGCCATCACCACATCGAGCCGCCCGATGGCCGCGTATTGTTCGGCGTTGGGTTCGTGATGCAGGTGGCCCAGGTGCCCAATGCATAGGCCGGCGACCTCGAACACGAAAATGGAGTTGCCGTTTGCCTCGACACCCGACCACTGCGAGCGGATGTCGGTCGAGACGTTGCGTACCAGCACTTCGCCCAGATCAAGGCGGTGGTTGATGCCTGCGCCATGCTCTTCGCCCCAGCCGCGCAGGACATGGGGGATGGCGGGATCGGGAAAGGCCGTCCAGTGGGTTTCGTGCGCGTGGTTCATCGTCACCACGTCGGGGATCATCGGCGCCGAACCGGTGAAGCCGGTAAAGTCGGTCACCATGTTCAAGCCGCCCGCGGTGCGGATCAGAAAAGAGGCATGGGCGATATAGTGGATGCGCACGGTCTCCGGCGCCACCTCCACATCGTAGCTGGCGCGGTGCACGAACTGTGCCCCGTCGATCTGATCCGCCAGAGCGATGCAATGGCTGGGTGTGCGGGTGTCTTGCGCAAAGGCAGAGAGCGGCAGTGCAACAAGGGCGAGGGCAACAAGCAGTTGGCGCATAGGCGTAGGATAGCGCCGCGCATGATTTTTACAAAAAATCTTGGCAAAAATCTGCGTGAGATTTCTAGCCTGCGTCCGTCCGTCCGCGCCGGTCCATGCGAAGGGCAGCATAAAGGACGTGGGTGCGCCAGCGCCCGTCGATCTGCAGATAGCTTTGCGCCACGCCTTCGTATTTGAAGCCACACGTTTCAAGCAGACCACGCGAGGCCATGTTTTCCGGCAGGCAGGCGGCTTCGATCCTGCTCAGATCAAGCCGTGTGAAGGCGTGGTGAACAACCGCAAGGATAGCCTCGCGCATATAGCCTTGCCGCGCGTGCGCCGCACCTGTCCAGTAGCCCAGCGTCCCGGCCTGCGACGGGCCGCGGCGAATGTTGTCGAGGGTGATCGCACCAAGGAGTGTCTCATCGCCGCGCCGAAACAGGAACAGGGGCATCGCGGTGCCGCTGGCAACGGACCGCTGCGCCCAGTACACGCGGTTGGTAAAGGCCTTGCGCGTCAGGTGATCACCCGCCCAGCTTGGCTCCCAAGGTGTGAGGTGGTCGATGCTGGCGGCGCGAAGTGCGGCCCAATTCCGAAAGTCGGAATGGGTTGGCGGGCGCAGCGTCATACGCTCCGTTTCGATCCGCAATTTCCGCTTGTTCAGAAGCATTAGGCGGCGCGCCGCTCCTGCAAGGCGTTGCGTGTCGGCGCCGCATCAATCGGACCATAAAGCGCCAGGGCCATGGGCGCTTGCGTCGCCATATGTGCCGCAAAGGCGCGCACGTCATCAACGGTGACGCCGTCGATCAATGCGACCGTTTCGGTGAGCGCTGGCACCCGATCCCAGATCTGCACCAACCGGGCCAGGCGTTCCGCACGGTTCGACGGGCTTTCGAGCCCCATCAGCAAACCGGCCTTCATCTGGGCACGCGCACGGTCCACTTCGGCCACTGTCATGTCGTCGGCAGCGCGCTTCATCTCATCCACGGTGATGGCCGCCAAATCGGCAACCTGATCGGCAGAGGTTCCGGCGTAGACTGTGGTCATGCCGGTGTCAGCATAGGCCCCGGCCTGGGCAAAGATCGTATAGCACAGGCCGCGGTTTTCGCGCACCTCCTGGAACAGGCGGCTCGACATGCCGCCGCCAAGGGCACTGGCATAGATCTGTGCGGTATAGATCGCATCGTCGCGGTAGCCCGGCGATTCAAAGGCCATGGCGAAATGGGCCTGTTCCAACGCCTTGCTGCGCCGGTCCTCACCGCCGGAAAACGTTGCTAAATCCGCGATCCCGGTTGGACGCGGGGTCAAATGACCGAAGAGTGTCTCGGCCAGTCGTACAATGGCATCGTGGTCAACCGCGCCCGCCGCGGACAGGATCATCTGTTCCGGGCCATAGTTCTGATCGACGAAGCGCTTCAGGTCCGGCTGGCCAAAGGATGATACGCGTTCTGTTGGGCCAAGGATCGTGCGACCAAGTGGTTGCTCGGGATAGGCCTGCTCCTGCAACCAGTCAAAGATCACATCGTCGGGCGTATCCAGCGCCTGACCAATTTCCTGCAGGATCACGCCCCGCTCCACCTCGATCTCGTTCTGATCAAAGATCGGGTTGAGCAGGATATCGGACAGCACATCCATCGCCAGCGGCACGTCATTTTCCAGCACGCGCGCATAAAAGGCGGTGACCTCACGGCTCGTGTAGGCGTTGATGTATCCACCCACATCCTCGATCGCTTCGGCGATCTGCAAAGCGTTGCGCCGCTCTGTCCCCTTGAACGCCATGTGTTCAAGGAAATGCGCGATCCCGTTCTGTTCGGGCGCTTCGTGTCGCGCCCCTGCCCCGACCCAGATGCCGACCGAGGCCGAAGCCAGCCCCGGCATGTGTTCCGTGACGATGCGAAAGCCGTTTTTCAGGCGATGCGTTTGCGTGGTCAATTCAGTCTCACTGCCGTTGGTCACTGCGCGCGGTGCGTCTGGATATGCGCCTTGAGCGCCTCAAGATCGTTCGGCACCCGCGTCAGCCGTTCCGCGCGTTCATACAGGTCTGCCATCCTGGGTGGAAGGGGGGGCGTGATGCCTGTTGCCGCCTCGACCGCGGCCGGGAACTTGGCGGGGTGGGCTGTGGCCAGCGTGATCATGGGGATGCCTGCCGCGCGTTCGATGTCTGCGACGTGAACGCCAACGGCGGAGTGCGGGCAAAGAAGCTCGCCGCTTGCCTTCAGCGAGGTGGTGATCTGCGCACTTGTCTCGTCTTCGGATACCCGGCCCGAAGCGTAATGGTCCTGCAGAACCTGCATAGCGCCCTGGCTGACCTCGAAACCGCCATGTTTCAACTCTTCCATCAGCTGCGCCACCGCCATGCCATCGCGGTCATAGGCGTCGAAAAGGGCACGCTCGAAATTGGAACTCACCTGAATGTCCATGGACGGGCTGATCGACGGGATTGTTTCGCCCTTGTGATAGCCTTGCCCGCTCAGGCAGCGGTGCAGGATGTCGTTCTGGTTGGTGGCCACGACCAGCTTGTCGATTTGCAGGCCCATCCGCTTGGCGATGTAGCCCGCAAAGATGTCGCCGAAATTGCCGGTGGGCACGGTGAAGCTGACCTTGCGCTGTGGTGCACCCACCGCCACGGCAGCTGAAAAGTAGTAAACGACCTGCGCCAGCACACGCGCCCAGTTGATCGAGTTCACGCCGGCAAGGGCCACACCGTCACGGAACTCGAAATCGTTGAACATGTCCTTGAGCCGGGCCTGGCAGTCGTCGAAGTCGCCCTCGACGGCCAGCGCATGCACGTTGCTTTCTGTCGGCGTGGTCATCTGGCGGCGCTGCACTTCGCTGACGCGACCATGGGGGTAGAGGATGAACACATCCACATTGTCGAGGCCGCGAAACGCCTCAATCGCGGCAGACCCGGTATCGCCGCTCGTTGCCCCGACGATGGTCACCCGCTGATTGCGGCGGCGAAGCGCGGTCTGGAACAGCTGCCCGATCAGCTGCATGGCGAAGTCCTTGAACGCCAGCGTGGGCCCATGAAACAGCTCAAGCAAAAAATGCCCCTGGTCCAGTTGTACAAGCGGTGCGCGGGCGGCATGGCCAAAACCCGCATAGGCGCGGTCGATGCAGGCGCGGAATTCATCATCCGTAAATGTGTCGCCCACAAAGGGGCGCATGACGGTATAGGCGATCTCTTCGTAGGGATGTCCCTCCATCTCGGCGATGGTCGCCTCATCCAGTGTTGGGATCGTTTCGGGGACATAGAGGCCGCCATCCCGGGCCAGTCCCGTCAGCATCGTGTCTTCGAAGGTCAGCGCGGGGGCTTGGCCACGGGTCGAGATGTAGCGCATCGTGTCGTCTTTCTCAGCGCGGGCTGCGGTTGGTGCGCAGCACGAAATAGGCAGTCATCAATACCCAGATCGCCGCCAGCGAAAACCAGGTGATTGCGTATTGCAGGTGATCGTTCGGAATGCCAGCGGTGTCTACAGGCCAGGGCGTCACGCCAAGGTCAATTTCCGGCGTCTCGCGCAGAACGATCAGGACCGGCTGGGTATCGAGCACATCGGCCATGGCAGGCACGTCGCGGGCAAACCAGAGATTCTTGTCGAGATCGGGGGCCGGCGTGAAACTGTCAGCTTCGTTCGGGGCGTCGAGGTTGCCTACAATTGTCAGTGGCGTGTCGGGTAAGCTTGGCACCGCCAACTCGTCCGGCAGCCAGCCGGTGTCGATCAGGACGGGTCCGAAACCATCCACGTCGAAGGGTCGGATGATGCGGTGGACGGCCCCTGTCGTCTTGCGCGATGCCAACATGCGGATGTGATCCGGGCCGAACGTACCCGTCACTTCAACCGGTGCATAGCGTTGGAACTGTGGATCCACAGCAGCAGAGAGCGACGTCGGAGCAGCGTCGATTTGCGCGTCAATGCGGGCCAAGAGGTCCTGCTTCCAGGAAAGCCTTTGCACCTGCCAGACGCCGAGGCCGATCAGGATACCGGCTCCCATGAGGCCGAAGGTCAGCAGAAAGAGTAAGCGACGCATGCGCGCGAGTGCCCTCTGAACATGTGAAAAGCGCGCGGAAACCGCGCGCTTTGATCTTGTTGCGTGTGACGCGGTTTAGTGGTCGAGGCCCGGCATCGTGCCGACGCCCCAAATGTACACGGCGAAGAACAGGAACAGCCACACCACATCGACGAAGTGCCAGTACCATGCGGCGGCCTCAAACCCAATGTGCTTTTCGGCGGTGAAGTGTCCTTTCATCGCCCGCAGCAGGCACACAAAAAGGAAGATGGTGCCGATGATCACGTGAACGCCGTGAAAGCCTGTTGCCATAAAGAAGTTCGAGAAGAACTTGTCACCGCCGAATTCCCAGCCCTGGTACAGCAGATAGGAATATTCATACGCCTGGAAGAAGGTGAACAAGAGCCCCAAAACCACTGCGATGGCCAGACCGTTCACCACGTCCTTGCGCGCGCCGCCATGCACCAGCGCGTGGTGCGCCCAGGTGACTGCACAGCCCGACAACAGCAGGATCAGCGTGTTGATCAGCGGCAGGTGGAACGCATCGACGTGGTATATTTCCGGCTGCAGGTACTCTGACCCGACATACTCGCTCATCGGGTACATGGCGTGCTTGAAGAACGACCAGAACCACGCGGCAAAGAACATCACTTCGGACATGATGAACAGGATGAAGCCATAGCGCAGACCGATCCGCACAACGGGCGTGTGATCGCCAATGCGGCTTTCGGCAACCACATCGGCCCACCAGCCAAACATGGTGTAAAGGACCGCAACAAAGCCGATCAGGAACAGCCAGGGCCCGCTCAATTCGATGGCTTTGAAGAAGATTGTCATGCCGCCCGACATCCAGGCAACAGCACCGAACAGCATGGTGAATGCGGCCAGCGCCGACAACAAGGGCCAGGTTGATGGCGCAAGAATGTGGTAGTCGTGATTTTTTGCGTGGGCCATTGTCCGTCCCTTAGTTCAGGTTTGTGTCTTCCGCCTGCTCCAGCGCGGCATAGCCGTCGGGCAGGTCGATTTGGTAAAAGGTGTAGCTCAGCGTGATCGTGTGCACGTATTTCGCATCGCGGTCCGTGACGATCTCGGGATCGACATAGAAGGTGACGGGCATCATCACCCGCTCGCCCGGCTGCAGCACCTGTTCTTCAAAGCAGAAGCAGTCGATCTTCGAAAAAAAGCCGCCTGCCTCGTAAGGGGCTACGTTGTAGCTGGCTGATCCGGCCACAGGCTTGTCCGTGGGGTTGTAGGCTTCGTAGAACGCGAGGCCGGTCTCACCGATGCGCAATTCCATCTCGCGCACTTCCGGCGTGAACTGCCACGGCATGTGCCGCTCGAGCGAGGCATCAAAGCGGACCTTGATCGTCTGATCCAGGATGTCTTCGTTCGCCACTTCGGACACGCCCGGCGTGCCGCCAAAGCCGGTGACGCGGCAGAACCAGTCGTAGAAAGGGACCGACGCCCAGGCGAGCCCGCCCATGACGAGAACCAGACCGACGGTTTGTGCCACTGTTTTCGTTGGACCTTCCAGACGCATCATTGTTGCTCCTCGATCCGGGGCAGCTCGAAGTCTCCGCCCGTGATTTTCACAAACGTGAGCGCAAGGATGAGGATGACAAACCCTGCCAGCATCAGCCCCACGCCCACATTGCGCCCTTTGCGGCGCTGGTGGATTTCATGTTCGGCGCGAATGCTCATGCCCAGATCCCCCAGGATGCGGGCAACATCGCCTCAACCAGGATCGCGCCGAAGTGCAGGAAAAGGTATAGAAGCGACAGCTTAAAGAACGCCTTTTCGACGCGGTAGCTGTCAGCCTCAGCCACAGCTTCATCCCGGCGCCAGATGTCGAACGCACCTTTAAGGAAAAGTGCGTTCAGGATGATTGCGGTCGTAAGATAGACGGGCCCGCCAATCGCCGTGAACGCCGTGCCAACGGCCAGACCGACGAGCAGGACGGTGTAGACCAGAATGTGCAAACGCGTTGCTTTGCGCCCGTGCGTCACTGTCAGCATGGGGACGCCCGCGTCATCGTAATCCGACTTCATAAACAGGGCCAGCGCCCAGAAATGCGGCGGCGTCCACATAAAGATCAGGGCGAACATCAACCATGCCTCAACCGACATGGACCCGGTTGCGATCACCCAGCCGATCACCGGCGGGAACGCACCGGCAGCGCCGCCGATCACGATGTTCTGCGGCGTCGAGCGTTTGAGCCACATCGAATAAACAACCGCGTAGAAGAAGATGGTGAATGCCAGCAGACCAGCCGCCAACAGGTTGGCGCTGAGCGCCAGCATCATCACGGACATGCCTGACAAGGCGACGCCAAGCACCTTGGCTTCGTCCGGTGTAACCTTGCCTGCGGGGATGGGCCGTTTCGACGTCCGCTTCATCACGGCGTCGATGTCAGCATCCCACCACATGTTCAGCGCACCGGATGCCCCGGCCCCAATTGCGACGAACAGGATGGACGCAAATGCTATGACCGGATGCACAGAAACGGGCGCCGCCAGCAAACCGACAAGCGCCGTGAAGACCACAAGCGACATAACACGCGGTTTCAGCAGCGCGAAATAATCGCCCAGGGACGCTTCGTCCTCGTAGCTTTGCGTCTGGTAGCTGATGTCGGTCATCACGTTCCCGTTGATCCTAAGACAAGGGCGGCGGGATAGCCCCGCCGCGCAAGCGCATTATCAGTTGGTCAGAACTTGCCGCACATCGACGTAGTCACCGCCCTCGCGGTTGGCGTCGAGCCACGCCTCGTAGGCGTCTTCGCTCACCACCTTGACCGCAATCGGCATGTAGGCGTGCGCGATACCACACAGTTCCGAACACTGGCCAAAGTAGATGCCTTCCTTTTCAGGCTGGAACCACAGTTCGGCCAGACGGCCTGGCACGGCGTCTTGCTTCACGCCAAAGGCCGGGATCGTCCACGAGTGGATCACATCTGCGCCCGTCACTTGCATCACGATGGTCTTGCCAACGGGCACAACAACCGCTGTGTCGGTCGCCAGCAGGAAATCCTGTTCGGAATAGCCAGCCTCTTGAAGATGCGCGCGCACCTCGTCGTTGATCGCGTAATTGTAGGGCATCTCGGAATCAAGCGGCTCGGTCGCCGGCGCGCCAATCATGTAACTGTCGAACGAGATGTCCTCATCCACATATTCATAGCCCCAGAACCACTGGTAGCCGGTGACCTTGATCGTCACGTCACCTTCGGGGATCTCTTGCTGGTGAAACAGCGTCGGAAGCGAGAACGCACCGATAAAGACCAGGATCACAATCGGAACAACGGTCCATGCAATTTCAACCGGGGTGTTGTGGGTAAAGCTGGCAGGCTCTGGGTTGCGCTTGCGATTGTAGCGCACGATGACCCAGGCCAGCAGGCCCGTCACGAACAACGTGATCAGGGTGATGATCACCAGGATCATGCCATCCAGCCATTGCAGGCGGCGGGCGATTTCCGTCGCAGCCGGTTGGAAGCCCATACCCCCGTCGACGGGGCGGCCAATCACCTCAAGCCCGTCCTGGGCCCAGGCCGGGGCGGCGGCAAGGGCGCTCAGCACACCCGAAATCGAGAAAAGCTTTTTCATCTGGTCGTCCTGATCTTGCGTGATCATCATGAGTGGGAAGAAAGGCCGCAATGCGCACTGCTTCCGCCTCCCGTTGTATTGTTGCCAGTTACAATCATATTCTGACTGCAAGATAAAGACGTAAGGGGCGCGTCAAACGGACGCTTGCCGTGGCGAAACGCCCCACTGCATACCGGAGTATACCAGATGAACGACGCCCCTTTCGCCCCGCTGGATCACGACATTGATCGCAGCGTGGCCCTGCAAATTTTGCGCGATGCGACAGCGGGGGCGGACGATGGCGAGTTGTTTCTGGAACGCCGCAGGTCCGAAGCGCTGGTCTATGATGACGGGCGCCTGAAAACCGCAAGCTATGATGCCGCACAGGGCTTCGGCCTGCGCGCAGTGCGGGGCGAAGTCGCGGGATATGCGCATTCCACCGAAATTTCAGAACAGGCACTGCGCCGCGCATCGGAGACCGCACGTCTGGCCGTGGGTGCGGGTGGAGGTACGCTCGCTGACGCGCCCCAACCGACGAACACGCAGCTTTACACCTCTGACGATCCCATTGCCGGGGCGAGCTTCCCGGTCAAACTCGAAACACTGAAAGAGATCGACGCATATCTGCGCGACCTTGATTCGCGGGTGGTGCAGGTGTCCGCCTCCCTTGCCGCCTCCATTCAGGAGGTCGAGATCCTGCGCCCCGAGGGCCATTCGGTGCGGGATGTGCGCCCCATGACGCGCCTGAACATCTCTGTCATCGTGGAACAGAACGGGCGGCGCGAAAGTGGCAGCGCCGGGGGCGGCGGGCGCGTCGGCCTTGATGGTTTGATTGACCGTGATGACTGGCAGGCCAAGGCACGCGAAGCGCTGCGCGTGGCCGTGGTGAACCTCGATGCCGTCCCTGCCCCAGCTGGCGTGATGGACGTGGTGCTTGGCCCCGGTTGGCCCGGTATCCTGCTGCACGAGGCCATCGGCCACGGGCTCGAGGGCGATTTCAACCGCAAGGGCAGCTCCGCCTTTGCCGGGCTGATGGGCGAGCGGATCGCGGCCCCGGGCGTGACCGTGCTGGACGACGGCACGATCCCGGATCGGCGCGGATCCATCACGGTGGATGACGAAGGCACGCCATCGGCCAAAAACACCCTGATCGAAGACGGCATTCTTGTCGGCTACATGCAGGACCGGCAGAACGCGCGCCTCATGGGTGTCAAGGCGACGGGCAACGGGCGACGCCAAAGCTATGCCCATGCCCCGATGCCGCGGATGACGAACACCTACATGCTGGGCGGTGATACTGCGCCAGATGACATCGTGGCCGATCTGAAGGACGGGATCTATGCGGTGGGATTCGGCGGCGGTCAGGTTGACATCACCAACGGCAAGTTCGTCTTTTCCTGTACCGAGGCCTACCGCGTCGAAAACGGCAAGGTGGGCGCGCCGGTGAAGGGTGCGACCCTGATCGGCGACGGCGCCACCGCGCTCAAGCAGATCCGCGCCATCGGCAACGACATGGCCCTGGATCCGGGCATGGGAAATTGCGGCAAGGCCGGTCAGTGGGTGCCGGTTGGCGTCGGTCAGCCGACGCTGATGATCGGTGGGCTGACGGTTGGAGGGTCTGCGGCCTGAGTCGTTTCCGAATTCAGATATGTCAAATAACACAGTGATTTGGCCGCCCCCTCGCCATTTTCGGGGAGGGCGAGGCGACCATATTGTTCCACATCTGTTCCAATCAAAGGTTTTCTGGAAAATTTTTCCAAGTCAAATCAACCCCTAGGCGAGCAAGCTGCAATCCGGGCCCGCCTGTTCATGCGTTGTTAACCTTGTCGAATCTACAACAATACCAGCAACGGACGGAGCCACGGATGACTGAAAAGGATACCCATCCTTCTTCCACTCACCCCCCACTCCCACCCACCTCGGAAGACGACCAGTTCACGCGTCTCCGTCTGTTGCGCTCACGCCGGGTCGGCATTGCAACGTATAAACGACTGCTGATTGAACACGGCACCGCGCAAAATGCGCTGGCCGCGCTGCCTCAGGTAGCGCGCGCCGCCGGCGTTGAGAATTACAAACCATGTCCCGAGGGCGTCATTCATGCCGAGCTGGCCGCCGGTCGCGCACTCGGCGCTCGCCTGATTGCGCAGGGCGATAATCTGTATCCTGCGCCGCTGAACGAGATGTCCGATGCGCCGCCATTTCTATGGGTGCTCGGCAACACTGATTTGCTTCAACGCCCCATGATCGCGCTGGTCGGCGCGCGCAATGCCTCATCCCTCGGGACGCGCATGGCCCGTGCGCTGGCCCGAGACCTTGGCGCCGAAGGATATGTCGTTGTCTCCGGACTGGCGCGCGGCGTGGACGCCGCCGCGCATCTTGCGTCACTCGATAGTGGCACGGTCGCAGTGCAGGCGGGCGGCGTCGACACCATCTACCCGGCAGAAAACGCCAAGCTGGCCGAGGACATCGCGGCGCGCGGCGCGCGGATCAGTGAGCAGCCGTTGGGCCTGCAGCCGATGGCGCGACACTTTCCGGCACGCAACCGCATCATCTCGGGTCTCTCCGGCGCCACCATCGTGGTCGAGGCTGCTGCAAAATCGGGCAGCCTGATCACCGCACGGGACGCCCTTGATCTGGGCCGCGACGTGCTGGCGGTCCCTGGCCACCCGATGGACGCGCGGGCATCGGGGTGCAACATGCTGATCCGGGACGGCGCGACACTGATCCGCGACGCAGCCGACGTGATCGAAGCGCTGACGCCGATCGTGCCAAGGCCAGCGCCCGAATTGCCACTCGATGTGCCGGAACAGCTGCCCAAAGACCGCAGGAGCCTCCAGGAAACCGCAGCGCTGCACCAACAAATCCTGTCCCGTCTCGGCCCGTCTCCGGTCGCGGAGGATCAGTTGATCCGGGATATTGGCGCGCCTACGGCGACTGTCGCTCCTGCCCTTGTCGAACTGGAACTCGACGGCAGCATTGACCGCGCGCCCGGCGGCCTTCTGACCCGCGCCAGTTGATCGCACTCAGAGTGCGCTTGTTGACATTCCGCCCTTGCACCCCACATGTTGCGCCGCCATAGAGCAGCAAATTTTCAGGTCCGAGGTCACTCCGTTAATGCCCGTCGTCGTTGTCGAATCCCCAGCCAAAGCCAAGACGATCAATAAATATCTCGGCAGCGACTACACCGTTCTGGCCAGCTACGGCCACGTGCGCGACCTGCCGCCCAAGGACGGATCCGTCGATCCGGATAACGAATTTGATATGCTGTGGGAGGTCGCCTCTGACAGCAAGAAACACGTCAAGGCCATCGCCGACGCACTGAAAGACGACAATGCGCTGATCCTCGCCACTGACCCCGATCGCGAGGGCGAAGCCATCAGTTGGCACCTGCAAGAGGCGTTGACCAAGCGAAAGTCGATCAAGAAGGACACGGACGTCAAGCGCGTCACCTTCAATGCCATCACCAAGGCGGCTGTAACCGAGGCGATGAAGAACGCGCGCCAGGTCGACATGCCTCTGGTCGAGGCGTATCTGGCGCGCCGTGCGCTCGACTACCTGGTGGGTTTCAACCTGTCGCCCGTTCTGTGGCGTAAATTGCCCGGTGCAAAATCGGCAGGCCGGGTCCAATCCGTGTGCCTGCGCCTGATCACTGAACGCGAGATGGAGATCGAGGCCTTCCGCGCCCGCGAATACTGGTCCGTCAAGGCCGTGCTCGCGTCCCCGCGGGGACAGGAATACGAGGCGCGGCTCGTCAGTCTCGCGGGCAAGAAGCTCGAGAAATACGACCTGGAAAACCAGACCGCCGCCGAAATGGCCCAGCAGGCCATCACCAGCCGCGATCTGAAGATCCAGTCGGTCGAGGCGAAACCCGCCTCCCGCAACCCCTCTGCCCCGTTCATGACTTCGACCCTGCAACAGGAGGCCAGCCGCAAGTTCGGGATGGGTGCCCGTCAGTGCATGTCGTCGGCCCAGCGGCTCTATGAGGCGGGCCACATCACTTATATGCGGACCGACGGCATCGACATGGCGCCGGAGGCGGTTCAAAACGCCCGCGACGCGATCAAAGATCGCTATGGCGCCGACTATGTGCCGTCGAGCCCGCGCATGTACAAAAACAAGGCCAAGAACGCGCAAGAGGCACACGAGTGCATCCGCCCCACGGACATGGCCAAGGATGCCGCGAGCCTCAAGATCTCGGATGATGACCAGCGCAAGCTTTATGACCTGATCTGGAAGCGGACCCTTGCCTGCCAGATGGAAGGCGCGCGGCTCGAACGCACCACGGTCGAGATTGGCAGCGATGACGGACAGGTCGGCCTGCGTGCGACCGGCCAGGTGGTGCTGTTTGACGGGTTCCTGCGCGTCTATGAGGAAGGGCGCGACGACGATGTGGTCGATGACGACGACAAGCGCCTGCCGCAACTGAGCGAGGGCGAGCCTGCGGACAAGCGGTCGGTCACGCCAGAACAGCATTTCACCCAGCCCCCGCCCCGCTATACGGAGGCGACACTGGTCAAGCGCATGGAAGAGTTGGGCATCGGCCGCCCCTCGACCTATGCCAGTATCGTCACGACGATCCAGGACCGCGAATACGTGCGCAAGGACCGCAACCGTCTGATCCCCGAGGACAAGGGGCGGCTCGTCATTGCATTCCTCGAGAATTATTTCCGTAAATATGTGGGCTACAACTTCACTGCGGGCCTTGAGGAAGAGCTGGACGACGTCAGCGCGGGCGACCGCAATTACAAGGACGTGCTCGGCCGCTTCTGGCAGGATTTCAGCGCTGCGATTGCAGAAACCTCCGAATTGCGCATCACCGAGGTGCTGGAAAAGATCAACGAGGTGCTGGAGCCGCACCTGTTCCCGCCGCTTGAAGACGGGGGCGATCCGCGCCTGTGTCCAAATTGCGGGGTCGGCCGCCTGTCCATGCGCACGGCCCGGTCCGGTGGCGCGTTCATTGGCTGCTCGAACTACCCCGAATGCCGCTACACCCGCCCCTTCGGTCCGCCGGATCCAGAGGCGGAGGCCAGTGCCATTCCGCCCGAAGGCAAGCTGCTGGGCGAGGATCAGGGCGACGAGATCCGGGTGTTCAAGGGTCGCTTTGGCCCCTACGTCCAGCGCGGGGAAGTGACCGAAGAAAACAAGAAGCCGCCCCGCCAGTCGATCCCCAAGGATTGGGTGCCCGAAGACCTGGAACTTGACCGCGCCGTCATGCTGTTGTCCCTGCCCCGCGAAATCGGGCCACATCCCGAAGATGGCGTGATGGTCTGGGCGAATATCGGGCGCTACGGCCCCTATCTGAAACACGCCGAAAGCACCTCGGATCGCGGAGGCACCAATGCCAACCTCGAGGGCATCGACGAGGTGTGGACCGTCGGGATGAACCGCGCCGTGCAATTGCTGGCCGAAAAGGTCGCCAGTCGGGGTGGGCGCGGTGCTGCGGCCAAACCGCTGCACGAACTCGGCGAACACCCGGACGAAGGCGGCCCCGTCAATGTCATGAAGGGCAAGTACGGCCCCTATGTAAAGTGGGGTAAGGTGAATGCGACCATTCCAAAGGGGACGGAACCTCAGGATGTCTCCATGGAGATGGCTGTACAGTTGATTGCCGAAAAGGCGCCGAAAAAGAAAACGGCGCGCAAGACCGCCGCCCCGAAAAAAACGGCAGCCAAGAAAAAGTCAGCCTGACTTCTGTTCAAGCTCGGCGACCCGCCGGACGACCTGCCCCAGGATATCGAGCAGACGATTCTGGTCTTCATCGTCCAGGGCAGACAGAAACAAATTCATGTTGCGCAGGTCCTGGCGGTGTATCGCTTCGGCGATTTCGCGACCTTCGTCGGTCAGGCTCAGATCAAAGGCCCGACGGTCGTCTGCGCTTTGGGCGCGGATGATCAAACCGCGTTTGATCAGGCGGGACACGACGCTGCTTATGGTCGTGGGAGCAATGCCCAAGGCATCCGCGATGGCCGTGGCGCGCACCGGCGCCCCTTGGCGCAGCATGCCGAGTGTATGAAAATCCAACGCATTGAAGCGAATGACGTGTTGATGCTGGGGCTGCGTGCGTTCGCTGACAAGCATGACACGCATCAGCGTCCGCACGTGTTCCAACAGTTCGGAGTCTTTGGCCATGTCGGTTTTGTCTCCAAAACCACTTGAATCCACAAGGGCACAATCCATTTAGTACGATATTCGCATCTTTTACTGCGAGAATCGTATAATGGAGATCTGTCATGTCCTCACGTCACGCCTTTGCCCTTGCCCTGATCACCCTGCCGTTCGCCACGGGTTCCGTCGCGGGCAGTATCGCGCCCTTGAACATGCCCAACCTTACCTTTGCAGAAGACATCGCGGACGTCCCGCCGCCCCCCGGATTGGCGCGCGACACCAAGTACCTGACCAATACCGAAACAGCGACCTTCACAGGGACGGTGGGTCAGGTGCGCGCCTTCATGGATCAAAACCCGATCACCGACTTCGTCACCCCAACCGAAGCCATCCCGGCCATTGAAGGCATTCAGGTGCTGTCCGGCACCTGGCCGGAACCGGGCGCCGTCCGCCGCGTCGATCTGGCGGGCGGTCACAGTGTGCACGAACGGGTTCTGACCAACACTCCGACCGCTTTCACCTATCAGATTTGGGACATAACCGCGCCTGCGGGCAGGGTGGTGGACCACATCAAGGGCGAGTTCACCTTTGAGCAGCGGGGCGACACGGTTCACGTAACGTGGGATTACAACATCAAGCCGAATATTTTTGTCGCCCGTCCGGCCATCAACCGGTATCTGCGCGACGATTTCGGCCCTTTCATGCGTGCAGGATTGAATGGCACGGCGAACGCCTACGCAGAACGCTAAGAGGCCCAAACCTTCGGGGCATTTCCTTGGC
The DNA here is from genome assembly GCF_001969365.1 of Tateyamaria omphalii. Classification (NCBI taxonomy): domain Bacteria; kingdom Pseudomonadati; phylum Pseudomonadota; class Alphaproteobacteria; order Rhodobacterales; family Roseobacteraceae; genus Tateyamaria; species Tateyamaria omphalii. Next base: position 2,136,981 of record NZ_CP019312.1, read on the forward strand.
GTGGAATGCCCTTTTTATGAAATATCTCACACCCCAAGGGTCACGCACGCAGATGAGGCGTAGTATACCGCTGCCATCGCTGACCAAGTTGACTTTGAACGTGCATACATTCACATACTAACGCATACAGTGAATGCTCTGCCACCGGGCCTGTTGGGGAAATAGATGAAGAAGATATACGGCTCTGCCACCGAAGCGCTGGATGGGCTCTTGTTTGACGGCATGTTCATCGCAGCGGGCGGGTTCGGTCTGTGCGGTATTCCCGAACTTCTGCTCGACGCGATCAAGGATGCCGGGACAAAGGATCTGACCTTTGCCTCGAACAACGCAGGCGTCGATGATTTCGGGATCGGCATCCTGCTGCAGACCCGCCAGGTCAGGAAAATGATCTCGTCCTATGTGGGCGAGAATGCCGAATTCATGCGCCAGTACCTGTCGGGCGAACTGGAACTTGAGTTTAATCCCCAAGGCACCTTGGCTGAACGGATGCGCGCGGGTGGCTGCGGCATCCCCGGCTTCTATACCAAGACCGGCGTCGGCACGGTGATTGCCGAGGGCAAGGAACACAAGGATTTCAACGGCGAAACCTACATCATGGAAGAGGGCATCTTTGCCGATCTGTCCATCGTCAAGGCGTGGAAAGCGGATGCAACGGGCAACCTCGTCTTCCGCAAGACCGCCCGCAACTTCAACCCGCCCGCTGCGATGTGCGGCAAGGTCTGTATCGCCGAGGTCGAGGAAATCGTCCCGACAGGCAGCCTGGACCCCGACCACATCCACCTGCCGGGCATCTACGTCCACCGCCTGATCCAGGGCGAACACGAAAAGCGCATCGAACAACGGACAACGCGCGCCGCGTAAGGAGCCAGGCCATGCCTGACACCATCGAAGAACTGCTGGAAGACGACAAATCCTTTGAGGGGTTCACCCGGGCACAGGTGTCCATGGTGGTGACCAATCCTCATCTCGAGGACAATCCGATCGTGTACGTCAATCAGGCGTTTACACGGTCCACCGGCTATGCGCGATCCGCCTCGATCGGGCGGAATTGCCGGTTCCTGCAGGGCGACGACACGCGCAAGGCGGACGTGGACAAGCTGCGCGCAGGCATCGAAGCCGAAGAAAGCGTAACGGTCGACATCCTGAACTACCGCGCCAACGGCGAGCCGTTCATGAACCGCCTGATCGTGGCGCCCGTCCAGGACAACCGGGGCAAGACGCAGTTTTTCATCGGAATCCAGAAGGAACTGCGCGGCAACGAAATGTCGACCAGCGCCGAAGAGATCAACGCCCAGCTGATCGAGATCCAGAACCGGGTCGCCTCCGACCTGTCGATGATCATCGGTATGATCCGTCAGCAATCCGGCAGCACGTCGGTCCCAGAGGACTTTGCCGCCCTCTCGCGCCGGATCGAAACACTGCAACTTCTCTACGAAGAGATGAAGCTGAGCGATCAGCAATCCAACCGCGACAGCATTCAGATGGGCAGCTACCTGTCCCGCTTGGCCGCCGCCATTGCACATATCGAAGGACGCTCGGGCATCCGCGTGACCTTGCAGATCGAATCCCTCGAAGTGCCGATCGAGACGGCAACCCGGGTCGGCCTTGTCCTGTCCGAATTGCTCACCAACGCCTTCCAGCACGCCTTTGACCGGATCGACATGGGCCTGGTCGAAGTGCGAATGAGCCGGCTGAGCGCGGGCGGCCTGCGCCTGATCGTGGCCGATGACGGCGTGGGCATTCCCGCCGACATGGAATGGCCCGACAGCAAGACCGTGGGCGGTCGCATCGTGTCCGGCCTGATCGAAGGGCTGGAAGGCACACTGCATCTCGGCCGCGGTGCCGCGGGAAGTTTTATCACCATCGACGTGCCAGCAGGCGCGGCACTCACCGACGAATAAGGACGACTGATGCCCTGGGATCGCAACCAAATGGCGGCGCGTGCCGCGCAGGAATTGGAAGACGGCTGGTATGTGAACCTCGGGATCGGGATTCCGACGCTGGTGTCCAACTACATCCCCGACGGGATCGAGGTGACCCTGCAATCCGAAAACGGCATGCTGGGCATGGGCCCTTTCCCGATTGAGGGCGAAGAAGACGCCGACCTGATCAACGCGGGCAAGCAGACCATCACCGAACTGCCCCAAACCGCGTATTTCGACAGCGCGCAGAGCTTCGGCATGATCCGTGGCGGCAAGATCGCCATGGCGATCCTGGGGGCGATGGAAGTCGCTGAAAACGGTGATCTGGCCAACTGGATGATCCCGGGCAAGCTGGTCAAGGGGATGGGCGGTGCCATGGACCTCGTCGCGGGTGTCGGCCGCGTCGTGGTGGTCATGGACCACACCAACAAGCACGGCGACAGCAAGGTGCTCAAGGAATGCACCCTGCCCCTGACGGGCAAGGGCGTCGTAGACCGCATCATCACGAACCTTGGCGTGCTTGACGTAGTCGATGGCGGTCTCAAGATCGTCGAGGTGGCCGATGGCGTGACCGAGGACGAGCTGCGCGGCGCTACGCAAGCCACACTTGTCTAAGGTCGACATCCGTCGCGAAGAAAGCGGTTCAAAGGGTCGCTATGTCCTGACGCGTGATGGGGCAGAGGCAGAACTGACCTATTCGATCCTGTCGCCGCAGACGCGCATCGCAGATCACACAGGCGTGCCGGATGCGATGCGGGGCACGGGCGCGGGCCAGGCGCTCGTGAAACGCCTGGTCGAAGACGCACGTGCCGAAGGATGGAAGATCGTGCCGCTCTGCCCCTTCGTCAATGCGCAACGCGCAATGCACCCCGACTGGGCCGACGCATTCAACGTGTGACACCGCGCCGTCTTCTGACACAGAAAACGGACCGGCATTTTTGTTAAATTCCGGGCACGTCAATTCATGGCGGCGAACACGCAGCCATCGGTCACAAGTTCCGGCGGCGTAATACACAACCCCTTGGCCACCTGAAACGTCGCCAGCACCTTCGGCACATAATCCCGTGTTTCGGAATACGGAGGCACGCCAGCGTGGCTTTTCACGGCTCCCTCGCCCGCATTGTAACCCGCAAGGACCAGCACCGGATCACGGTCGAACCTGTCCATCAACCAGTCGAGATACTTGACCCCGCCAGTGATGTTCTGCTCGGGCAGAAAGCTGTCCTTGACCCCGAAGCGATCGGCGGTCGCAGGCATCAGCTGCATCAGCCCTTGCGCACCCGCGCTGCTCGTGGCGTCGACACGCCCCGCGGACTCGACCATCATCACGGCAAGGACCAGCGCAGGCGACACATCCGTGCCGATCGTCGCCTTGAGGATCTCGACCCCCTGGGCCTGGGCGAGCGTTTGCATCTGTTGCAACCGCGGCACCGGCACCGGCTGTTTGGCCCGGGCAAGCGCACGCAGCGCCTGGTCCAGGCGCCCCGGCCCGGCCTGATCCAGCGCCGGAGAGACGTCATTCCAGAACCAGTCAAAGCGCGTTGAGGGCGCGCTTGGCGCGACCGCTGGACTGCCGGGCGGGACAGCCGCCGGTTCGGCTTCCGGGGCCTCCGGTTCGATCTGCACGGTGATAAAGCGTTTTGAACCCGGCTTCGGCGGCTTGACCCGTTTGGCCGAAAAGTCCTTGAACGGCGGCGGGTCTTGCGCGGCGGCGCTCCCAAAGGACAACGCCAACGCCGTCAGGGCGACAACGGACAAACGAACCATAGGACTGCTCTCGATCTGCGCCCGCTCTTTTGGCGGACATCGCAGCAAATATTGCAGAAATCGGCGTTTCAGGCCAGTCCGAGGGTTTAGAAAATGGCAAAGCTGCCACATTTGCAGTCCGGATTAACGAAAATTACACGAATTACATACCACGCTTCAAATTTTTTTTATATTTTTCAGCATGTTACTAATTTTCCGCAAAAAAATTCGAGGGCGACGCGAAATCCCCAATAACCCGCCAAATTCGTGCCCCAATCCCCCGACTATATAGCGGCATACCAAGTCGGACACGGGCCAGAGAGAGAGTGGCCCACCAAGGCTGGCAAGGTTGAAACGCAAATCTACTGATCCTTTGGAGGGACAAAATCATGATCAAGTTCATCAAAAACTTCCGCAAAGACGAAAACGGTGCCGTGACGGTTGACTGGGTTGTTCTGACCGCAGCCGTGGTTGGCCTGGCAATTGCTGCTTACGGCTCGATCTACTCCGGTGCATCCGACCTGACCGCAGCCACCGAAACATTCCTGGACGGCCAGACTGTTGGCTCCATCGGTATCCCTGCTGCCGAATAATATTCAGGCGTAACCGTCTGATGACAGGGGCCGTGACCATATCCGGACACGGCCCCTTTTTGCACCCAAAGACATTACAGTGTCGTTAAAGAGGTCCGCCATGAACCGTTTCCTGACCACTTTCAAAACCAGCGAACGCGGTGCGGTCACTGTAGATTGGGTTGTGTTGTGTGCCGCCGTTGTCGGTCTCGCCATCGCGGTCATTTACGGCATGAATTCCGGCACGCTGGCGATAGCGGGCAACGTGGACACCTATCTCGAAAGCCAGTTCTTCACCGAATAAATCCCGGGTTCCAGATACAGCGAAACACACAATAGCCTGCCGCAGATCGTGGTGGGCCTTCTGCGTCTGGCGACAGGTCACACCGGTTGCCCCTGACCTTCCTCACCTCTTCCCACAAATCGCCACAATCTGCTGTCAGGCAGGTCGCAAGAGGTTCCGTCCGATCCGGACAGGAATCCTATCAATGAGGTGCTGAAATGCGAATGGTATTTGGATTGGTTTTGCTGGCTGGGATCGCCCTGGCAGGTGGCGCCGTGTACATGGCCAAGAATTACATCGGGCAATATCAGACGGCGTTGGCTGCCGAACGGGCCCAACGTGACAAGATCGTGCCAACCGTCCCGATCTACGTGGCCGAGCGTCAATTGAAATACGGCGAGGCGCTGACCCAAGAGGACGTGCGCAAGGTCGATTGGCCCGAAACTGCTCTGCCCGAAGGCGCATTCACAACCGAAAACCCCCTCTTTCCCGAGGGCGTGACCGCACAGCGCGTCGTGCTGCGCACAATGGAAAAGAACGAAGCGATCCTTGCTGTCAAAGTGACCAAGCCCGGCGAAGAGGCGGGGCTGACCTCACGTCTTGAACGGGGTATGCGGGCATTTGCCATCCGTGTGGACGTGGCTTCGGGCGTGTCCGGCTTCCTGCGTCCCGGTGACCGGGTCGATGTCTACTGGACAGGCCGCGTGGGCAAGGACCTTGGCGGCGCACGGGGCGAAGTGACCAAGCTGATCCAACCCGCAATCAAGCTGATCGCAATCGACCAGAATGCAGCTGGCGATCTGGACGGCGCAACAATCGCGCAAACAGTAACCGTCGCCGTTGCCCCGGCCCAGGTTGCCAAGCTGGCCCAGGCGCAATCGACAGGTCGCCTCTCCCTGTCCCTTGTCGGGGCCGAAGATGACACGGTCGCAGGCGCCATCGAAGTGGACCAACGCGCCCTGCTCGGCATCGAAACCAAAGAGGTCAAGGTCGAGATTGAAGAGGAAAAGACCTGTTCAATACGGACCCGTCGCGGGGCCGAGGTCGTGCAGATCCCGATCCCCTGCACAAACTGATCCCTCGTTTTCAAGCACTTATGCCCGGCGTCACCTTTGGTGGCGCCGGTTCCATATGTCCCCCTGTTGCTTGTTATCCACATAAAAGAATCACCTGAAGTCGTTGATTCTTGCAAAAAAATCCAAACTGCCGCATGGTGCTTAAAACCGCGGGCACCAAGACCCGGCACAGAGGCGTGATCAAAAAGGCAGGTCACATGAACATTGACGGAATTTTCAAAGCGGCCCTGCTGGGGCTGTGTTTTGCTGCAGGTCCCATCGCGGAAACCGCCCAGGCGGAAAACCTGCGGGTGGTGCGCAAATCGACCGAAGCCACGCTGAACGTGCCGATGAATCGCGCGGTCGTTGTGGAAAGTGACACGGCATTCGCCGAACTGAGCATCGCGAACCCCGCGATTGCGGATATCTCGTCCTTAAGTGACCGCACGATCTATGTGCTGGGCAAGGCCCCCGGCCTGACAACCCTGACGCTGCTGGATGGCAACGGGCGCCTGATCACCAATGTGAACGTGCGGGTGTCGGCGGATATCTCGGAATTCAAGGAACGGCTGCGCCAGATCCTGCCCGGCGAAAAGATCGAAGTGCGAACCGCCAATGACGGTATCGTGCTGTCGGGCATCGTATCTTCCGCGTCGCGCCTGCAACGCGCGCTCGACCTTGCTGAACGCTACGCCGAAGGGCGCGTCAGCAACCTGATGAGCGTCGGCGGCATCCAGCAGGTGATGCTCAAGGTGCGTTTTGCGGAAATGAACCGCTCTGTGTCGAAATCGCTCAGCTCGTCGCTGTCGCTTGGCGGCACGATCCTGTCGGGTGACGTGGGCCTGAGCGGTGGTAACGGCACAACGGTCGGCCAGGCCGCGATCACCAATACTCTTGCGGGCAACGTGCCAGCCTCGAACGCCAATGCGGGCGCGATCCTGTTCGGCTTCAACGCGGGCAACACCCAGGTGGGCCTGTTGCTGGAAGCCCTTGAAACCAAAGGCGTTGTGCGCACACTGGCGGAACCGAACCTCGTGGCCCTCTCAGGGCAAGAGGCGCGCTTCCTGGCAGGCGGCGAATACCCCGTCCCCGTCGCCCAGGAAGACGGCGTGATCACGATTGAGTTCAAGCCATTCGGCATCCAGCTCAACTTTATCCCGCGCGTCGTCGACAAGGACCTGATCAACCTGGAACTTGAGGCGACGGTGTCCGACATCGACCCGACAAACGGCATCACGGTTGACGGCTTTACGGTTGACGCCTTCAGCGTCCGCGAAACGGCGACCACGGTGGAACTGCGCGACGGTGAAAGCTTTGCCATCGCGGGCCTGTTGGAAGACAACTTCATCGACAACAACAACCAGCTGCCCTGGCTGGGCGATGTGCCGGTACTGGGCGCGCTCTTCCGCTCGGCCTCGTATCAGCGGGACCAGTCGGAGCTGGTGATCATCATCACCGCGCACCTTGTTTCCCCCGTTCGCGGCGACGCCCTGGCGCTGCCCACCGACCGGATCAAACCGCCAAGCGAACGGGATCTGTTCCTTTATGGCCGCACTGCCGCCGGCACGCGCGCCCCGAAACAGGGTGCTGCGGGCGAGGTTGCCAAACAGGACTTCTCCGGCTCATATGGCTACGTGTTGGACTAAGGACAGGGTCATGAAACCGATTTTCACCGTTGCAGTGGCAGGCACCCTCGCCCTTGGCGCCTGTGGCCCGTCCAACGACCCGGTCTACACACAGTTCTACCGCGAAGCGGGCTCTTTGGTGGACACCGGCCAATTCGGCAACGCGACGGCCAACAACACCCTGCTATTGACGGGCGAACGCCAATACACCTTTGATTTGGCCCAACGTTTCGCGTCCGAGGTTGGCACGACAGTCAACTTCGCCTTCAACTCATCACAACTGGATGCAGGCGCACGCGATGCGCTGCGCGAACAGGCGCTCTGGATCCGGCAGTTCCCCGAAATCCGCTTCCGCGTCTACGGACACACCGACGCGGTCGGCTCTGCCGCCTACAACAAACGGCTTGGCCTTGCCCGCGCGAACGCGGTCGTACACTACCTGACGACCCAAGGCATCAGCCGGTCCCGGCTCGAAGCGGTGGCGTCCTTTGGCGAAACCCAACCGCTGATCGTCACGCAGGGCCGCGAACGCCGCAACCGCCGCACCGTGACCGAGGTCAGCGGCTTCGTGAAATCGCATCCCACCGTGCTGGATGGCAAGTACGCGCAGATCATCTACCGCGACTATGTCGAGTCCGGCGTCGCCCGCACAGGGCTGACCGGCAATAGCGGCAGCGAGTTCCAAACCGGCGAATAAACCCGCAAAAATTATGTGAAGGGTCCGCAGACAATCATGTCCGCGGACCCTTTATCGTTTTGAGATACCAAACAATTGGAGTTTTTTGGCCCAAATCTCGCCTGAATTCGCTGCGACAACTCCCCCGAGGACACCTATGCTCGGTGAAAACAACCGGGCGAGAGCGCCCGCCCCACCTGCTGAAACAGCATTCCAGGGGGGCACGCTCTTTGAACAAAGGGAAAGTGGGCAATGAGCAGCGTAATGCCACAACCGGAAACGGCCCCGATCACGGCCTGCACCATCAGCCGCGATGTGCAGAATTTCGACCTGTTGATCGAGGATATGGAACACGCACTTGGGGAATCATGGGGCGATCTCGGCTTTGCGGAGGCGTTGGCCTTCTTCAACCAACCCGAAGCCGAAGCGATGGAATTCGTGGCCCTTGCCCTGGACGAAGAGGATGAGGAAAACCTTGTCCTGTTGGGGGAGATCATCACGCAAGCAAAGTCGCGCGGCATCAAGGTCATTCTGATTGCCGAGGATGTGACGCCCGCCGCCCTGCATCAGTTGTTGCGTCAGGGTGCGGACGAATTTGTCCCCTACCCTCTGCCCGAAGGTGAATTGCAGCAGGCCATCGACCGGCTGCAAGCTGCAGCACATCCGCAGCCCGCAGACACGGACCGGACCGCAAACCTCAAGTCCGGTGTAGACAAGCAGGGCGCGGTGTTCGTCTGCCACGGCGTCGCGGGTGGCACCGGTGCCACCACGCTGGCCGTCAACCTCGCCTGGGAACTGGCACTCCTGTGCGAGGGCGAAACCCCGTCGGTCTGCCTTCTCGACTTCGACATGCAGTTCGGCACCGCCTCCACCTATCTCGACCTGCCCCGCCGCGAGGCCGTGTTCGAAATGCTGTCGGACACCGAAAGCATGGATGAAGAGATCTTTGGCCAGTCCCTCCTCACATTCGAGGAAAAGCTCCAGGTGCTGACCGCCCCGTCGGACATGATCCCGCTGGACCTGGTCACAGCCGAAGACATCAGCCGCATCGTTGAAATGGCCCGTGCGCATTTCGACTATGTGGTGATCGACATGCCCTCAACCCTCGTGCAGTGGACAGAAACGGTCCTGACGGCCGCACATCTCTACTTCACCACGCTCGAAATGGACATGCGCTCGGCGCAGAACGCGCTGCGCTTCAAACGCGCCCTGCAATCCGAGGAACTGCCCATCGAAAAGCTGCGCTATGTGTTGAACCGCGCGCCGAAATTCACCGATCTGGGCGGCAAGGCGCGGGTCAAGCGCCTGTCGGAAAGCCTCGACATCTCGGTCGAGGTGCAATTGCCCGACGGCGGCAAGCCGATCAGCCAGGGCGCCGACCACGGCGTGCCGCTGGCCAGTTCGGCCACCAAGAACCCGCTGCGCCGCGAAATCGCGAAGCTCGCAGCCTCCATTCACGAACTCAGCGAGGACCACGCCAAAGCGGCGTGATCCGACAATCCGGGGGTCTCTCGATGTTTTCCAAATACAAAAAAGCCGCGCCAAAACCGGCCGCGCCCGCACCCGAAGAAAAGGTCGCGGAACTGCCAAAGGCCGACGCACCGAATAAAATCGCGCGCAAGGCCAATCCGTCGGCCAAGCCCGCAACCGTCACCCCCATGGACAAGGAACGCAAGCGCAAGGAGCGGATGGGCGAGATCAAGCTCGAACTGCACCGCGCGCTTCTGGACAACCTGAACCTCGCGGCCCTCGAACACGCCAGCGAACAGGATCTGCGCCAGGAAATCAGCGCCATCTCGACCGAGGTGCTGACGGAAAAGAACATCATCCTCAACCGCGAGGATCGCCAGACCCTCAACCAGGAACTTTTTGACGAAGTCACGGGCCTCGGCCCGCTCGAAACGCTGCTGAAAGACGAAAGCGTCAACGATATTCTTGTCAACGGCCCGCAACAGATCTTTGTAGAACGGTCCGGCAAGCTGGAACTCACCGACATCACGTTCAAGGACGAACGCCACCTTTTGCGCATCATCGACAAGATCGTGAGCGCCGTCGGTCGTCGTGTGGACGAATCGAACCCCTATGTCGACGCCCGTTTGCAGGACGGATCCCGCTTCAACGCCATGGTGCCGCCCGTCGCGGTCGACGGCAGCCTCGTTTCCATCCGGAAGTTCAAAAAAGACAAGCTTGGCATCGATGATCTGGTCAATTTCGGCGCGTTTACCGAAGAAATGGCTGCATATTTGCAAGCCGCGGTCGCCACACGCCTCAACGTGATCGTGTCTGGCGGTACCGGTTCGGGTAAAACGACCACGCTCAACGCGCTGTCATCCTTCATCGACAACGCCGAACGCATCCTGACAATCGAGGACACCGCGGAACTCCAGCTGCAACAGACCCATGTGGGCCGCATGGAAAGCCGCCCGCCCAATGTCGAGGGCAAGGGCGAGGTCTCGCCCCGCGACTGTCTGAAAAACGCCCTGCGGATGCGTCCCGACCGCATCATCGTGGGTGAGACACGGGGCGAGGAAGTGATCGACATGCTCCAGGCCATGAACACCGGCCACGACGGGTCGATGACCACAATCCACGCCAACTCCGCCCGCGACGGCGTCTCGCGGCTTGAAAACATGATCGCCATGGCGGGCATCGAAATGCCGATCAAGGCGGTCCGGTCCCAGATCTCGTCGGCCGTGAACCTGATCGTGCAAGCCTCGCGCCTGCAAGACGGGTCCCGCCGCATGACTTCCATCACCGAAATCACCGGGATGGAGGGCGACGTCATCTCCATGCAGGAAGTGTTCCGCTTCCAGCGCGTGGGCCTGACGCCCGACAACAAGATCATCGGCCATTTCACCGCCACCGGCGTGCGCTCGCACTATTCCGAACGCTTCCGCCTCTGGGGCTACGACCTGCCCGCGTCGATCTACGAACCCGTCGCGGCACAATAAGGAACCGAAGATATGAGCGCAGAACCAATCATCTACGGCCTGATCTTCATCGGCGTCCTCGTCCTTGTCGAGGGGCTGTACCTCGTGGCCTTCGGCAAATCCATCAGCCTCAACAGCCGCGTGAACCGCAGGCTCGAAATGCTGAACAAGGCCGGCGGCCGACGCGAGGAGGTGCTGGAACAGCTCCGCAAGGAGATGCAGCAGCACATGGGCGCGCGGTCCATCCCGCTTTACTCGCTGCTCGCGGAAAAGGCGCAAAAGGCGGCCATCGCCTTCACCCCGCAACAACTCATCCTGATCATGGCCGGTCTCTCGGTCGTGGCCTTCATCGGGCTCAGCGTCGGAACAGACACCGAAACACCGGTGCGCATCCTGCTCTCGGTCGGCATCGGCATCGGCGCGGTGTATTTCTGGGTCTCGTCAAAGGCGAACAAACGCCTCAGCATGCTCGAAGAGCAGTTGCCGGATGCCGTTGAGCTCATGGTGCGCTCACTCCGCGTGGGCCACCCCTTCAGCTCGGCCATCCAGATCGTGTCCAAAGAGGTCAAGGATCCGCTGGCCTCGGAATTCGGACTGATCTCGGACGAAGCCGCCTTTGGCCGCGACGTGGGCGAAAGCCTCAAGGACATGGCCGAACGGCTCGACATGCAGGATCTGCGCTTCCTGTCCGTCGCCGTGACGATCCAGCAGCAATCGGGCGGTAACCTCGCTGAAATCCTGGCCGGTCTGGCCAAGGTGATCCGGGCGCGGTTCCGTCTCTTCCGCCGGGTCAAGGCGATCACGGCCGAGGCGAAGTGGTCAGGCAAGTTCCTGTCGGCCTTCCCCATCGTGGCGCTGATCGTGATCAACGTGACCGACCCGAACTACTATGACGACGTGCGCGACCACGCCTACTTCATCCCCGCCTGTATCGCGGTGGGCCTGTTTCTGGGTGCCAACCTGATCGTGATGCGCATCCTGACCAACATCAAAGTGTAAGGAACCGAACGATGGACGCCCTGCTGCAACCGATGACAGACATCCTTGGCCCGCTCGGGCCAATCGTGATTGCCGGTGTGCTTGGCCTGATGATGATCGTGATCGTCGTGATCATGATGCTCAAACAGCCCGAAGACCCCCTGACCAAGCTGAAAAAGGCGGAAAAGGGCGTGGTCACCACCGGCCCGCAGAAAGAGCGGCTGCGCCAGGGCGCGCGCAACGAACAGCTTGAACGGTTCTCGAAATTCCTCGAACCCGAGGATGTCGAAGAGATGTCCAAGCGCCAGCTTCTGCTGCGCCAGGCGGGCTACCAGTCGCGCGACGCGGTGCGCATGTTCCACGCCGCTCAATTCATCCTTGGCGTTGCCGGTCTGCTCCTCGGCATCGTCTACACCAACTTCGTCGTTGGCACGGACAACATGAGCACCCAGAAGATCATCATGTTCACGCTCGGCCCCGGCGGCATCGGCTATTACATGCCGCAATACTGGGTGAACAAGCGTGTCGGCAAACGGCAAGAGGAGATCACCCAAGGATTCCCGGACTCGCTCGATATGCTGCTGGTCTGTGTGGAAGCGGGCCAATCGCTGGATCAGGCAATCAACCGCGTCGCGCTCGAACTGCAAGCCTCCTACCCCGCGCTGGCGCACGAGTTTTCGGTCGTCAGCTACGAGATGAAAGCGGGCAAGGACAAGGTCAACGTTCTGAACGACATGGGCGAACGCTGCGGCGTCCAGGACGTGTCCAGTTTCGTGACCGTGCTGATCCAGTCGTCCAGTTTTGGTACGTCCATCGCCGAAGCGCTCCGAGTTTATGCGGGCGAAATGCGCGACAAACGCGTCATGCGCGCCGAAGAAGCAGCCAACAAGCTGCCCACAAAGATGACGCTGGCCACCATGATGCTGACGGTACCGCCCCTTCTGCTGATCCTTGTGGGTCCTTCCGCACACGGTATCACGCAATTGGGCAACCTGAACACGCTTGGCAACTAGGCCCGCGCCCCAACCCGTGCTACAGGTGCTGCACCACGCGACCGTACGGTCCGCGCGGTGCAGTCAATTCAAGCAACGTGGCAACGCCCACCATGATCACAGGCATGCGGGTCGCTCTGGCCCTGATCCTCGCATTCGCAGTGTCCGCCTGTGGTGAGCCGCGCATCGACGCCTCCCAGACCGGCCCCTTCGCACCGGGCATCGACCGGCGCGCACAGGGCGTCGACGGGGTCGAGGTGGGCCACCGCCTGATCGCCGCGGGCGAGTTTGAACTGGCCATCCGCTCGTTCAACCGCGCAGCACTGGACCGGGGCGGCTTTGATGCCGAAATCCTGTCAGGGCTCGGGACAGCCAACCTGGGTCTCGGCCGTCTCAACCAGGCCGAAAAGCTCCTGCGCCGTGCCACGACAGAATACGACCCTTACCCCGAGGACCTCAACAACCTCGGCGTCGTGCTGATGGAACGGGGCGAGACGTTCGAAGCAATCCAGATCTTCCGCCGCGCCTTCGCCCTCGATGACGGAGAAAGCACACTTATTCGGGATAATTTACGCTTAGCACTCGCAAAATCCGAAAATTCTGATACCGTGCCCGTCAATGAGAGCCAGTATAAACTGGTCCGTCGAGGCAGCAGTGACTTTCTGATCCGCACTGCATCTTGATTTGCCCACTCTGGGGTGGGCCCGAGGCTGCGCTGTTTGGCGTGTTGAAAAGGGATGCGACCGGGCAGCACAAGCACGGCGCGAACGAGCAGGAAAAAGGACGCAAACATGCGCCACTCCGTGATTTTGGCCGTCTCACTCGCAGGCATGACGGCCCTTGCTGCGTGCGGTGAGAAAAACGCCGACGAAACCGTCGAACGCGCGTTCCAGGACGTGAACGTCGTGGACGAAAGCAACCTCAGCGACGTGATGCTGACCGTGGCCGACCCGAACGAGGCGGTCGCCTACTTCAATCGCACGGTCAAGGAAAACCCCGACCGCATCGACGCGCATCGCGGCCTTGCCACCAGCCTCGTCCGCGCCAAACGCTATACCGAAGCGACCTCGGCCTATGCCAAGCTGGTCGAGATGAACGGCGTCACCAATGATGACCGCGTCGATTATGCCGACGCCCTCCTGCGCGCAGGCGACTGGGCCCGCGCCGAGGAGGAACTGGACAAGGTCCCGCCCACGGTCGAGACCTTCAAACGCTACAGGCTCGAGGCGCTCATTGCCGACAGCAACCAGGAATGGAAGAAAGCGGACAGCTTCTACGAAACCGCCGTGGGCCTGACGACACGGCCCTCCGGCGTGCTGAACAACTGGGGCTATTCCAAGCTGACACGCGGCGATTTCAAGGAGTCCGAACGGCTCTTCACCGACGCGATCCGGCAGGACCCCAGCCTTTTCACGGCCAAGAACAACCTGATCCTCGCCCGCGGCGCCCAAGGGAACTACGCCCTGCCCGTGATCCCCATGGACCAGACCGAACGCGCGCAGCTTCTGCACACGCTGGGCCTCGCCGCCGTGAAACAGGGCGATCTGCAAACCGGCAAGGGGCTCTTGCGCGACGCCATCGAAACGCACCCCCAGCATTTCGAGGCCGCCGTGCGCTCGCTCCGCGCGCTCGAAAACAACGTCTCGAACGGGTAATCTGACATGGCACTCTCGGCCTCGGTCGCGCTGTGGTTTCTGCCATTGCTTGTCCCGCTTTGCTTCTATGTGGCCTACACGGACCTGGCAGAGATGCGGATCACCAATCCCACGGTCCTGACAATGGCCGCGGTCTTCGCCGTGATGGGCCCGTTCCTCTACCCGTTCGACGCATATCTGTGGCAACTCGCATATCTGGGCATCGTGCTGGTGGCGGGCATCATCCTGAATGCCGCAGGCGCGATGGGGGCCGGTGACGCCAAATTCCTCGCCGCCGCCGCCCCCTACGTCGCCCTGGGCGACATCCGAACGCTCATGGCGCTCTTTGCCGCCGTCCTGCTGGCGGCCTATGCCGCGCACACCATCGCCAAGCGGACACCCCTGCGCAACTTCGCCCCCAACTGGGCCAGCTGGAGCCAGGAAGGCCGCAAATTCCCCATGGGATTCGCCTTGGGCCCCACACTCGCGATCTACCTGTGCCTTGCCGCCTTGTACGGGTCTTGACCCTTTGAGGTCATAATTTGGCCGAACTGCTGCGTTACGTCAGACAAAACGAAACGCAGCAGAACACAGGCCACCCCATGAACATTCAAGTCTCGGACGTGATCGCGCCTCCGGCGCCCAAACGGTTGCAGGACATGAAACTGCCCGTCGTCATGATGCGGGACATCCTGCTGAAAACCATGTTCCGCAAGAATCTCGACATGGTCTCGGACCTCAGCGAGGCGATGTGCCTGCCCATCCCCGTCGTGCAGGAACTGATCGACATGTGCCGTGACCAGCGGCTGATGGAGGCGACGGGCACGCTCAACGCCAACAACGGCAATGAAATGGGCTACCAGCTTACCGACGGCGGCAAGGCGCGCGCGCTCGACGCGCTGGCCCAGTCCGAATATTTCGGCGCCATGCCCGTCCCGCTCGACGTCTACCGCGAACAGGTCAAACGGCAATCCATCCGCAACATTCTGGTCACACGCCAGCAACTGGTGGGCGCCATGGGCCACCTCGTCCTGCCCGATGACCTCCTGGACCAGCTTGGCCCCGCCGTCTCCGCAGGCCGTTCGATCCTGATGTACGGCCCCCCCGGCAACGGTAAATCCTCCATCTCCAACGGCATCCGCGACGCGCTCGGCGACAATGTCTATGTGCCCCGCGCCATCGAATACGCGGGCCAGGTGATCACCGTTTATGACCCCATCGTGCACATCCTCGCCCCCGAGGACGCCCAGGACCCCACCGCGCTCCGCCGCGTCACGCCCTATGACAAACGCTATGTCAAATGCGAACGGCCCACGGTGATTACGGGGGGTGAACTCAGCCTCGACATGCTCGACCTAGTCTACAACCCCACGGCACGGACCTACCAGGCCCCACTGCAACTCAAATCCACCGGCGGCATCTTCATCGTGGACGACCTTGGCCGTCAGGCCGAACCGCCGCAGGCACTCGTGAACCGCTGGATCGTCCCGCTCGAAGAAGCCAAGGACATCCTTGCCCTGCAATCCGGCGAAAAGTTCGAGGTGCCTTTCGACACGCTCGTCGTCTTCTCGACCAACTTCCACCCCAACGAAATCTTTGACCAGGCCGCCCTGCGCCGGATCTTCTTCAAGATCAAGATCGACGGCCCGAACCAGGCAAACTTCCTCAAAATCTTCGCCATGGTGGCCAAGAAAAAGGGGATGGCCCTGAACGAGGACGCGCTCGTTCACCTGCTCAAGGTCAAATACCCGACCATCGACAACGTCTATGCCAACTACCAACCGAACTTCCTGGTCGACCAGATGGTCGCCATCTGCAATTTCGAAGGCATCCCCCTGCAAATGCGCCCCGACCTGATCGACCGGGCCTGGGCCAACATGTTCGTCAAGGACGAGCAGATCGTCAAATGATCGGGCTCGCGGGCTGTGGGCGCATGGGGCTGCCGATGCTGGCCGCCCTGCATGATGGCGGCGTGGACGCCATGGGTTTCGATCTGGTGGACCCCGGCCTGCCCCATGTCACCACCAACATCATGGGATTTGCGCCACGGCTCGAAACCCTGTTTTCGGTCGTGCGGGACGAGGCTCAGACAAACGCGCTCCTCTTCGACAGCCAGAACCTCATGGGCACGGCGCCCAACCTGAACCGCATCTTCATCTGTTCGACCCTGTCGCCGCGCTATGTGCGTGGCCTGCGCGACCGCATCCCCGACCACATCACCCTGATCGACGCGCCCATGTCCGGCGCCGTGATCGCCGCCGAAAACCGCACGCTCAGCTTCATGCTGGGCGGTAACGATCAGGACATCGCCGACGCCACCCCGATGCTCGCCCTGATGGGAACCAACTTCCATCATATGGGCGGCTTCGGCGCAGGCATGCAGGCCAAGGTGCTGAACAACCTCCTTGCCGCCTCGCATACCGCCATGACGCGCCTGGTCCTCGACTGGGCGGATGAGGCCGGGCTCGACACCAACCACCTCCTGAACCTGATCGAAACGTCATCGGGCCAGAACTGGCTCGCCTCCGGGTTCGAGACAATCGAGTTCGCCAAACACGGTTACGCGCCCGACAATTCCATCGGCATCCTGGTCAAAGACGTCTCCGCCGCCCTCGACGCCGCCCCCGACGGCGCCGATACATCGCTGCCCAAACAGGTGCAGGCCACCATCCGCGCCCTCAAGCCCCGGACATCGTAAACCCAAAGGCCGGGCGTCAGCCCGATGTCCCGGCCCCTGCGCAACGCACGCTGCGTTAACCCCCGTCGCGCGTGTGCCAAACGGTGCACGCGCGGTGCACAGGTTGTGCACAGTCTGTGCATCGTGGTTTTAGCCCTTAACCTCTTTGAATATCTCGTAAATCCCCCCTCGAATCGCACGTCACCCCCTCCTCCGACCAGACCCCGTTTTCGGGACGTCCGTCCTTCTCTGGTTCCAAAGACTCCTGAGTGTATGGGCGCTGGCCCCCATCCCGCACTTCCCACCGGCGCAGCACCCGCTACATTGCGCGCCATGGCCATCCTCCCCCACATCTTCACCGACTGGTTCGCCTCCAAGGGCTGGTCCATCCACCCCCACCAGCAAGACATGCTGGACCGCGCCGACGACCCGGCCCTCCTGCTCATCGCGCCCACGGGGGGCGGCAAGACCCTCGCCGGCTTCCTGCCCACCCTCGCCGATCTGACCCAGAACGACCACGCGGGAATGCACACCCTGTACATCTCCCCGCTCAAGGCGTTAGCCGCTGATATCAAACGAAACCTTCGAACACCCGTCGAAGAAATGGGCATCGATATCCGGATCGAGGACCGCACCGGCGACACCTCCCAAACGCAAAAGAAACGCCAACGCGCCGACCCGCCGCACATCCTGCTGACAACACCCGAAAGCCTCGCGCTGCTCACCAGCTACGAAGACGCGCCGCGTATGTTCGCAGGCCTCAAGCGGGTGATCGTCGACGAAATCCACGCGCTGGCAGAATCGAAACGCGGCGACCAGATGTTCCTCGCCCTGTCGCGCCTCCAGGCCCTCCGTCCCGACCTCAAACGCGTGGGCCTCTCGGCCACGGTCGAGGACCCCGCCGCCATTGCCCACCTTCTCGCCAAGCATCCCGACCCCTGCGACATACTCCATGCTGACCCCGGCCCACCCCCCGACATCAAGATGTTGGTGACGGACGAGCCACCCCCTTGGTCCGGCTCAGGCGGTAAATACGCCATCCCGGCGGTTCTGGAAGAGGTCAAGAAACACAAGACCACCCTCATCTTCCACAACACCCGCGCCCAGGCCGAGCTTTACTTCCACAACATCTGGCTCGCCAACGAAGACCAGCTGCCCATCGGCATCCACCACGGTTCCCTCGACCGCCAGCAGCGCGAAAAGGTCGAACAGGCCATGGTCGACGGCCATCTCAAGGCCATCGTCTGCACCGGCACGCTGGATCTGGGCATCGATTGGGGCGACGTGGACCTGATCATCCAGGTCGGCGCCCCCAAGAACGTCAAACGGCTCGTCCAGCGCATCGGGCGCGCCAACCACCGCTACAACGCCCCGTCAAAGGCGCTGCTGGTCCCCGCCAACCGCTTCGAAGTGGTCGAATGCGTTGCCGCCCTCGATGCCGTGCACGCAGGGGCGCTTGACGGCGATCCGCGCGGCCCCGGCCCCCGCGACGTGCTCTGCCAACACATCCTGATCCGCGCCTGCGCAGGTCCGTTCGATGCGGGCGCCCTCTTTAACGAAATATCAACCACAGGCGCTTATAC
This sequence comes from Tateyamaria omphalii, assembly GCF_001969365.1. Lineage (NCBI taxonomy): Bacteria > Pseudomonadati > Pseudomonadota > Alphaproteobacteria > Rhodobacterales > Roseobacteraceae > Tateyamaria > Tateyamaria omphalii. Next base: position 2,155,654 of record NZ_CP019312.1, read on the forward strand.
GTCACTGTCACGCGCCGAATTTGACGCGTGCCTCGATTTCTGCGCCACCGGCGGCTACGCATTGCGCGCCTACGACCAGTGGAAACGGCTGCAACAGCGCCCCGACGGGCAATGGCAGTTGCGCGACCCGCGCAGCGCGTTGCGCATCCGCATGAACATCGGCACCATCCAGGACACCGACACGGTCAAGGTGCGCTGGAAAGGCCGCGGCGGCAAACCCCTGGGCGAGATCGAGGAAGGCTTCGCCGCAACACTGACCCAAGGCGACACGTTCCTTATCGGCGGCCAGATCGTCCGCTACGACTCCTTGCGCGAAATGACCGTTCAGGTGACCCGCGACGCGGCGAAGAAGCCCAAGATCGCCACCTTCCTCGGCACCAAATTCGCCACCTCCACCCAGCTTTCCCACCGCATTATCGAGATGTTTCAACAGGATAGCTGGCCCGCCCTGCCCCCGCACACCTCAGACTGGCTGACCCTCCAACGCGAGGTCAGCCGCCTGCCCGAACCGGGCCGCCTGCTCATCGAAAGCTTCCCGCACGACAACCGCATCCACACTGCCGTCTACGGCTTTGCGGGCCGTAACGCTATGCAAACACTGGGACTTCTCCTGACGAAACGGATGGAAGAGACGGGCCTCAACCCCCTGGGCTTCCTGGCAACAGACTACGCCACCCTGATCTGGGGCCTCGACAAGATCACCGACCCGGCCCCCCTTTTCGACATCGACGCGCTCCGCAACGGCCTCGACACCTGGCTTGCCGGCAACGCCGTGATGAAACGCACCTTCCGCGCCTCGGCCACCATCGCGGGCCTCATCGAACGCAACCTGCCTTCGAACCGCAAGACCGGACGCCAAGCCACCTTCAGCTCCGACATCCTCTACGACACGCTCGCCAAATACGACCCCGACCACCTCATGCTGCAAATCACACGGCAAGAGGCGATGCGCGGCCTCGTCGATTTCGGCCGGATCGAAGAGATGTGCGCCCGCATCGGCACCCGCATTGACCTCATCGAACACAGCCGCGTCACCCCCCTCGCCGCCCCGCTGATGCTCGAAGTGGGCCGCGTCCCCATCAAGGGCCTCGCCGAAGAAAAACTCCTCGCCGAAGAAGCCGAACGCCTCATGACGACCGCAGGCCTCCCGCCGGAACCCAAGAAGAAAGAATGGCGCGTCCCCTTCTAACCCCTTCTTCTCTTGAAAAATACGGCGGGGGGATCGCCGTCAGGCGATTGGGGGCAGCGCCCCCGAAATCGTAAGGCGCATCTTGATGCGCCACGCGCGCACAGCTATGAACAAAATATGAACACCTGCGATCTCTCCCTCGCCAGCGCTGCGCTCAAGGCGTTCGGCTCCGGCGCCCTCTACTGGCCCGACCAGGCCCTCCTCTGCGTCTCCGACCTGCATCTGGGCAAGGCCGAACGCATCGCCCGCCGCTCCGGAACCCAGCTTCCCCCTTACGAGACGCGCGACACGCTCACACGCCTCGCGGCCGACCTCGACACGACGAACGCCCGCACCGTCATCTGCCTCGGCGACAGCTTCGACGACCTCACCGCCGCCCGCAGCCTGCCCGAAGACGAACGGCTCTGGATCGCGCGCCTGCAGGCGGGCCGACGCTGGATCTGGATCGAGGGCAACCACGACCCCGGCCCCATCGAATTCGGCGGCACACATCTGGCTGAACTGACCCTCGGCCCGCTCACGTTCCGGCACATCGCCGAACCGGGCGCAACAGGCGAAATCTCGGGCCACTACCACCCAAAGGCGACGCTGCAGACGCGCGCCCGCGCCATCTCGCGCCCCGCCTTCCTGATCGACAGTGACAAGCTGATCCTGCCCGCCTACGGCACCTATACCGGCGGCTTGCGCAGCCACGACCACGTCCTGACAAACCTGATGCGCCCGGACGCCTCCGCCATCCTGACAGGCCCTCGCCCCGTGCAGGTGCCCATGCCCCGAGGGGCCGCATGAAGACCCGGATCGCCTCCAGCTTTGCCCGGCAAAGCATGATGCAGACCTTCGGCGCGATGCTCGACGACGTCAGCAAAGGTCACGTGACAATCTCCGCCCCCATCCTGCCCGGCAGCCGCCAGCAACAGGGCTTTGCCCACGCCGCCCTCACCTTCGGCATCGGCGACAGCGCCGCAGGCTACGCGGCCCTCACCACGATCCCCGAGGATCAGGAGGTCGTCACGGCAGAGATCAAGATCAACCTGATCGCCCCCGCCACGGGCGAGCGGCTGATAGCAAAGGGCCGGGTCATCAAGCCCGGCCGCCGCCTTATCGTGGTCACGTCAGAGGTGTTCGCTCTGCAGGACGGCAGCGACACCCTCGTTGCCATCCTTCAGGGCACCATGGTCCCCGTAAATCTGTAAGGCGGAGGCGTCCTCCGCCCCGGCTCAAGCCGTCAACCCTTCCGGCTCGGCCAGACCATTGGCCCGGCAGCACGCCGTCACGGTGTTGGCCAGCAAACACGCAATCGTCATCGGCCCCACACCGCCCGGCACGGGCGTGATGGCCCCGGCAACCTCGGCGCAGCTTTCATAGTCGCAATCGCCCACAAGCCGCGTCTTGCCCTCACCCTTTTCAGGCGCGTTGATCCGGTTGATGCCCACGTCGATCACGGTGGCACCCGGCTTGATCCAATCGCCCGTCACCATCTCGGGCCGACCCACAGCGGCCACAACCACATCCGCCCCGCGCACCACGTCCTGAATGTCCTTCGTCCGCGAATGGGCAATCGTCACGGTGCAACTGTCACCCAGCAGCAACTGCGCCATGGGCTTGCCCACGATGTTCGATCGACCAATCACCACGGCATTCAGCCCGGACAAAGACTCGTGATGATCCCGCAGCATCATCAAACAGCCCAGCGGCGTACACGGCACCATCGACTTCTGCCCCGTGCCCAACAGACCCACGTTCGAGATATGAAACCCGTCCACATCCTTGGCGGGATCAATCGAATTGATGACCAGATCTTCGTTCAGGTGCCCCGGCAGCGGCAACTGCACCAAGATGCCGTGGATCTCGGGATCGGCGTTCAGCGATTTGACAACCGCCAGCAGGTCTTCCTCGGATGTCTCCGCATCAAGCCGATGTTCGACACTCTTCATACCGACCTCAACGGTCATCTTACCCTTGGACCGGACATAAACCTGGCTCGCCGGATCCTCGCCAACCAGCACAACGGCCAAACCGGGGGTAATGCCATGGTCCTCTTTCAGACGCGCCACATGATCGGCCACCTGGCCGCGCACCTTGGCCGCAAAGGCCTTTCCATCAATTACAGTCGCGGTCATGCGGGTCCAGTCTCCTTGATTATCGGACGAAGTTCACCTGATGCGCCCAGGTCTCGCCATCGCTGACCACCAGCGTGTCGAATTCCATCAGTTGCAGCAGATCGAAAAAGGTCGCTACGAATTGCAGCTCTTGCGCGCGAAAGAAATCGTTGTTGCGCATGTTGGATGTCATCTGCGCCAGCACGGCGCGGGCGCGAAACAGGGTCGAAAACACCTCGTCATCCAATGCGATGACATTCAGATGCTTGGCATCCTCGCCCTTCGCAAAGAACACGAAACGCGGGCTTTCGGGGGCGGCCAATTGGGCGACGGTCAGGTTCGTCACGAATTCTACCCGCACCCCCTTGCTCGATTGCGGCGCCTCCCGGATCACGCGCGTGAACTCCTCGGTCGAGGTCACATTGGGGTAGTAATACCCCTCGTACCGTTCCTGGGCATGGGCGGCTGTCGTGACGAAAACAAGGGCGGCAATCAAGGCAAGCAATCTGGTCATGGGTCATCCTCCAAGTGATGGAGATACGCTGACCGCGCAGGCGGCACCGGGTCAATCGGGTTTCGGCCCCGTCATCGCAATGTGACAGGGCCGAGAGGTGATTTTGGCTCAGAACAGCCCTTCGATCTGGCCCTCATCATTCAGCATGATGTTTTCGGCGGACGGCACGCGCGGCAGGCCCGGCATGGTCATGATCTCACCGCAGACGGCCACGACGAACCCGGCACCCGCGCTCAGACGGACCTCACGCACCGGCACCGAATGGCCCGTGGGCGCACCGCGCAGGTTCGGATCGGTCGAGAATGAATACTGCGTCTTGGCCATGCAAACCGGCAGATGGCCATAGCCCTGCTCTTCCCACAGCTTCAACTGGTCGCGGATTTTCTTGTCCATCAGCGCCTCGTCCGCGCGGTAGATGCGCTTGGCGATGGTCTGGATCTTCTCGGCCAGCGGCATCTCATCCGGATAGATGGGCGAGAAGTTGGCGGTGTCGGCATCCGCCAGTTCCGCCACCTTCGCCGCCAGATCAGCCGACCCTTCGGAGCCCAGTTCCCAGTGCCGCGACAGGATGGCCTCGGCCCCGTGCTCCGCCACATACTCCTTGATCGCCTGTACTTCGGCGTCCGTGTCAGTAACGAAGTGGTTGATGGCCACGACCACCGGCACGCCAAAGGATTTCAGGTTCTCGATGTGACGGCCCAGGTTCGGGCACCCGGCTTTCACAGCCTCCACATTCTCGGCGCCCAGATCGGCCTTGGCCACGCCACCGTTCATCTTCATCGCACGCACGGTGGCCACACAGACCACAACCGACGGGGCGAGACCCGCCTTGCGGCACTTGATGTTCATGAACTTCTCGGCGCCCAGATCGGCGCCAAAGCCCGCTTCGGTCACCACGTAGTCCGCCAGTTTCAGGGCCGTAGTGGTCGCGATGACAGAGTTACAGCCATGCGCGATGTTCGCGAATGGGCCGCCATGCACAAAGGCCGGGTTGTTTTCCAGCGTCTGCACCAGGTTCGGCTGCATCGCGTCCTTCAACAGAACGGTCATGGCCCCATCAGCCTTGATATCGCGCGCAAAGACGGGGCTGCGATCCCGGCGGTAGGCCACGATCATATCACCCAGCCGTTTCTGCAGATCCTGAAGGTCCTTGGCGAGACACAGGATCGCCATAACCTCGGACGCGACGGTGATGTCAAAGCCCGCCTCACGCGGGAAACCGTTGGCGACACCGCCAAGCGACGCCGTGATCTGGCGCAGCGCCCGGTCGTTCATGTCGACAACGCGGCGCCACACGACGCGGCGGGTGTCGATCTCGAGGCTGTTGCCCCAGTAGATATGGTTGTCGATCATCGCCGACAGCAGCGAGTGGGCAGAGGTGATGGCATGAAAGTCACCCGTGAAGTGCAGGTTCATCTCTTCCATCGGCACGACCTGGGCATAGCCGCCACCCGCGGCCCCACCCTTCATGCCAAAATTCGGGCCCAGCGACGCCTCGCGGATACAGACGCAGGCATTCTTGCCGATGTGGTTCAGACCGTCGCCCAGACCCACGGTGGTCGTCGTCTTGCCCTCACCCGCAGGGGTCGGGTTGATGGCCGTCACAAGGATCAGCTTGCCGTTGTCGCGGTCCTGCACCGAGTTGATAAAGGATTGCGACACCTTCGCCTTGTCATGGCCGTAGGGCAGCAGGTCACCACTGTCGATGCCCAGCTTGGCCCCGATCTCCTGGATCGGCTTCTTGTTCGCCTCGCGCGCGATTTCGATGTCGGATTTATAGGCCATGGTAGCTCCCCGCAGTCCTGGATTGGGCACGTCTGTCGTGGCCTGCATACAGGCGCATGCCTAGGGTCCATGCGCGCGATTCCGACATTTTGGACGATGCGAGCGGCCCAATTGGGACCGAGGGTTTCATTTCGGAAACGGCAGGGACAGGTGCGAAACCTGCGACCTGCCCGGTCAACCTGCCCGCGCCGCCTCCAGATGGGGCCAGACGGGCTGGTCCGGCACGTGCAATGTCAGCACATCGCCCACGGCCAACCGTCCTCCATGCTCGACCCATGCCGTCACGCCGCGCCGTCCCTTTGCCGCCGGTTTGTACCGCTTGCCGAACCCTTCCGCCTCTGCCTCGATCTCCTTGCCGGGATAGATGCAGGGACGGTTTTCGATATCAATCGCGATGCCCACACCGCTTGCCGACATCAGGCGCGAGGCGGGCGGCACATGGGTGAAATCGGGAATGCCCTCAATCACCAGCGACGCGCCGACCCACGCCGGTTCAATCCGCTCCAACCCCATGGCCGCCGCCGTCGCGGCCAATTCCTCGGCGCTCACAATCGACAGTTGCCGCGTGTTCCGGATCTCGGTGCCCGGCGTGTACTGGCTCCGCACTCGGCTACAGGACGGGCGCGTCGCTCCACCGTGATCTTCGCCCGGAAACCCATCCAAAGTTACCTCAACCGCCTCGACCGGTTCAGCGCGCAGGCTGACCGCACGACTGGCGACAAAGCCCAACCATGTGATGGTCGCAGCAAAAGATGTGGGTTTCAGCGCGGGCATGATCGTGACCTTTTCAAATTCTTGCACCGCGCACTAAAAGGCCCCGCACGCGGCGGGGCCAATGACTTTTTGTGACGCTGATTTCAGCAGATGGAATGTCAGGTCGGTTCCGGCTCCATCCCGCCATCGCCTGTCGGACCAGACTTTTTCTTGGCCTTGGGGATTGCGGTCAGGCTGGGCTTCTTGTCCTCGACCTTGGACCCACCCTCGTCATCATCCGGCGCGCTTGGGGGATCGCCGCGCATCACGCGCTCGATCTCTTCGCCGGTCAGGGTCTCGTATTCCAGAAGGCCTTGCGCCAGACGCTCGAACTCTTCCTGGTTTTCCTCGATGATCTTGCGCGCCAGCTCGTAGCCATCCTGGATAAAGCGCTGCACTTCCTGCTCCACCAACTCCTTGGTGTTGGCCGAGACAGAGAAGCCCGCCGTGTTGCCCTGGTAGCCTTGAGCGGCTTCGGAATAGTCGATGTTCCCGACCTTGTCCGACATGCCCCATTGCAGGACCATTGCACGGGCCAAGGCCGATGCTTGCTGGATATCGCCCGCAGGCCCGTTTGACACCTGATCCTCACCGTATTTCAGGATCTCGGCCGCCTTGCCCGCCATGGTCATGGCCAGACGCTGGTGGCATTCGTCCTTGAACATGTTCAGACGGTCCATTTCAGGCAGGCTCATCACCATGCCCAAGGCGCCGCCGCGCGGAATGATTGTCGCCTTGTAGACAGGATCGCATTTGGGCAGCAGGTGCCCGACCAGCGCGTGCCCGGCCTCGTGATAGGCAGTCATTTCCTTCTGTTCGGGTGTCATGACCATGCTGCGACGTTCGGGGCCCATCATGACCTTGTCCTTGGCGCTCTCGAAATCGACCATTGTGACGAAACGGCGGCCCACACGGGCGGCCATCAGCGCCGCCTCGTTCACAAGGTTAGCCAGATCAGCACCCGAGAAACCGGGCGTCCCGCGCGCAATGATGCGAAGATCAACGTCAGGGCCCAGAGGGGTCTTGCGGGCGTGCACGCCCAGGATCTTCTCGCGGCCCTTGATGTCGGGATTGCCCACCGTGACCTGACGGTCAAACCGGCCTGGACGCAGCAGCGCAGGGTCCAGCACGTCCTTACGGTTGGTGGCCGCAATGATGATCACACCTTCATTGGCTTCGAAACCGTCCATCTCGACCAGCAGCTGGTTGAGGGTCTGTTCGCGCTCGTCATTTCCGCCGCCATAACCGGCGCCACGATGGCGACCCACGGCGTCAATCTCGTCGATAAACACGATACAGGGCGCGTTCTTTTTGGCCTGCTCAAACATGTCACGGACACGGGACGCACCTACACCCACGAACATCTCGACAAAGTCAGAGCCGGAGATGGTGAAGAACGGCACGCCAGCCTCACCCGCCACAGCACGGGCCAGAAGCGTCTTACCGGTGCCCGGAGGGCCCACCAGCAGCGCACCCTTGGGGATCTTACCGCCCAGGCGCGAAAATTTCTGCGGATTGCGCAGGAACTCGACGATCTCGTCCAACTCGTCCTTGGCCTCGTCAATGCCCGCCACGTCGTCAAAGGTCACGCGCCCATGCTTTTCGGTCAGCATCTTGGCCTTGGACTTGCCAAAGCCCATCGCACCGCCTTTGCCGCCGCCCTGCATCCGGTTCATGAAATAGACCCAGACGCCGATCAGCAGCAGGAAGGGCAGAAGCGAGATGATGAATGTCTGGAAGCCGGACTGCTGTTGCGGCTCGACCTGCACGGGCACTTCGTTTGCGATCAACAGATCGGTCACGGCCGCGTCTTCGGGCTTGATCGTCACAAACTCTTCGGACCCGCGGCGAAAGCGCACCTGCTCGCCATCCAACGTGGCTGACGTCACAGTGCCGTCCTCGACCGCGCTCACGAACTCGGAATAAGTGATCTCGCGGCTTTGCAGCGTGTTGCCCGACCCGCCAAACAGGTTGAACAGCGCGAGGATCAGCAGAAACAGTACAACCCAAAAGGCGATATTACGTGCGTTTCCCAAGGAAAATCTCCTGATTATACCGGCGCACGACCTCTGCGCGCACCGTTTCATCTAAGATAGCCATGCGGCGCACATGTTCAATGAGATAAAAGTGCGGCGAAAAAGGCATCCTTCCCGCCATCAAGCTCTGCGCTCCATTCGTCATCGAACCCGACAAAGGGGGCGGCGACCAATACGTCATTGTACCAGACGGCTGGGGACGCGGCGAGGGCTGCGCGCGGCAGGCCGATCTCGCGCCAGCCGTCGATGTCGGCAAGCGCCTCATATCCCAGCGGGCGCACCTCAAGGTCGGGGTCGTCTTCGGGGCCCGTGATCAGCCAGCGGTCGTCCCACATGTCGCCCACTTCGCACACCATGTCCTTGACCGCGTTCAACTCGCGAAACACCCAGATCATGCCGTTTTCGACGCTGACCTGACAGCCATTCAGCGTCGCAGTCTGACCCGTGCGCACGGCGGCGATGGCGCGTGCGACAGGATCCCTGCGCGGGGGGTAAATGTGCTGAGATGTCCAAGTCAGCGTGTGCACCATCAGACGCCGCGCGATCTCCTGCGGCAACAACCGGAACTTGGCCAGATCAATCGCGATGACGCCATGCACCACCTGCGCCATGTCCTGCGCCGCCAGAAAGGTTTGCCAATCAAGGGCTTCGCGGCTGCGCGCCATGTGGTCGGCCACCTCGACCAGCGTTTCGGCCGTGATGCCCAGCGTGCCCAGGATTGTCAGCGCATCGCGCACGCGCACCCGTTCAAACTGGCGCGACTGGTTGCTGGGGTCCTCGCACCACGCGATCTGTGCGGCCCGCAAATAGTTGCGCAGCGCCGACCGTTCGATCGCCAGAAACGGGCGCACCCACGTAATGCCATGACGGATCCGCCGGGCGGCCATCGCGCTCAACCCATCGACACCCGCACCGCGCGCCAGGCGCATCAAAAAGGTCTCGGCCTGGTCATCTGCCGTATGCCCCAACGCCACGATCCCGATCCGGTGGGCATAGGCCCAGTCGGCGATCAGCTCGTATCGGGCATCGCGGGCCGAGGCCTGCATGTTGCCCTCCCCGTCCCAGCCGGTCCAATATTCCACGTGATGCGCCAGGTTCCAGCGCGAGCATAAATCCGTGACAAGGGCGATCTCTTCCTTCGCACCGTCCCGCAAACCATGATCGACCGTGATGACATGCAGCTCGACGCCATTGTCGCTGCAATAATGCGCAAGGGCCACCATCAGGGCGACCGAATCCCCGCCGCCCGACACCGCGACACCCATTTTAGCAGGCGGCGCAGCACCCATCTGCGCCTCGATTGCGGCGATCAGCGGGGCCAGCATCGCTCAGGAACAGCCGATGTTCTGCATCGCACCTTGCGCATCAGAAATCACCGGCGCGCCGGGAAAGCGCACGCCAACCTCAGCCAGGGTCACGCAGGCTTCCTGCGTCTGGCCCAACCGGCCCAACGCTGCCCCCAGCTTATAAAGCGCCTCGGCGGCGAGCGGTCCCTCAGGCGATAGGGTAAAGGCGGACAGATAGGCGCGCGCGCCCTCACGCACATCGCCCAGACCCTCCAGCGCATCGCCGCGCCGTACCTCGGCCTCTACGGCGAGCGGCCCGCCCGGGTAGGTCTCATTAAAGGTCGCAAACTGGTCTGCGGCGGCGCGAAAGTCACCGGATGCGAGCGCCTCCTGCGCCCGCTCAAAATCCGCAGCCTCCTGCGTGGCCAGTTGCGGAACATTCGGCGCGGGCGCTTGCGGCGCAGCGGGTGTGGTCGCTGGCGCCTCACCCCCGCCCAGAACAGGCGTATCGCCAAGGGCGGCGATGTCGCAGCCAGGTTCCAACTCGCACAGACGAAACTGCAGATCGCCAACGCGGTTCGTCCCATCGGTCACGACGGAATTGATCCGGAACTCCAGCTGTTCGGTCTTGTCGGTCAGGCGGCGCAACTCGCGCTCAATCACGTTAACGCGGTCCAGCACGGTGCCCGCACCGGTGACACCGCCCGACACGCCACCGGTCGTCGACAACTCGCGCTTCAGGCGCTGCACCTCGGTGTTCAGCACGATCAGCTCCTGCCGGATATCGGCCAACGTCTGATCTTGCGCCAGCGCAGGTGCGGCTACGGCCAGCGCCAGCGCAAACCCCACAATAAACCGTTTTCCCACAGACATGCCCCTTACCGTTACCCTAGCTGGTCAACCCACCGGCCAGCACCGTAACAGCCCTGCGGTTCTTGGCATAGCAGGCTTCTTCGCTGCACACCTCAATCGGGCGCTCCTTGCCGTAGCTGACGACCTGCAAGCGGCCCGGCTGCACACCTTGGCTCACCAAATAGGCACGGGCGGCATCAGCGCGGCGCGCACCAAGGGCGAGGTTGTATTCCCGCGTGCCCTGTTCATCCGCGTGGCCTTCGATCACTGCGGTGAAATCGGCGTTCTGCAACAGCCACACGGCCTGCCCGTCCAGCGTTGCGCGGCCCTCGGGCGTCAGCGTGGACTGGTCAACGGCAAACAGCACCCTGTCACCCACAGCCTGCTGGAAATACGCAGGCGAAGCGGGATCGGATGCGCTGCCCGGCACCACGCCGCCAGCGGCCCCATTTGCAAACGGGTCATTCCCTGCACCGGCACCGCCCAGGCGGGCCGGATCGGTACAGGCGGCGACACCCAGCGCCGCACACAGCATCAACATTGACGTTCTCAGTTTCATGGCCTCTGCCTCTTTGGTTGTCGCGCCGCTCTGACGGCATCTTATGTTCAGACTACCACGTTCCTCGACCAGAGGAAAACGCAACCGTTCAATTCTGCAATGGGCCCCAGGACGGGTCCGACCCGCCGTCGGGCGTCCGCACCGGTCGCAGGTTCCGGCCCGTGATGTCCACCGAATAGAGCGTCGAACGGCCCGCCGCGCCTTGGGTTTCGCGCGAGAACATGATGACGCGGCCATTGGGCGCCCATGTGGGCCCTTCATCCAGGAACGACGCGGTCAGCAAACGCTCTTCCGATCCGTCGGTGCGCATCACGCCAATGTGAAACCGGCCCTTGGACTGTTTCGTAAAGGCGATCAGGTCCCCGCGCGGCGACCACACGGGCGTGCCATACCGCCCCTCGCCAAAGGAAATGCGCCGCGCCTCGCCCCCGCCCGCAGGCATGACATAGAGTTGCTGCGTGCCCGACCGGTCACTTTCGAACACGATCTGGTCTCCGTTGGGGCTAAAGCTGGGCGCCGTCTCAATGGCGGGGGTCGAGGTCAACCGCTGCGACTTACCCGACGCCACATCCATCGCCCAGATGTCAGTGTTTGCGCCCTGCGTCAGGGAATAGACAACCGTCTGCCCATTGGGGGCAAAGCGCGGGGCAAAGCTCATCGTGCCCTGCTGGCTTTCCAGCACACGGCGCTGCACGCTGCCCACATCCAGAACGTAGATGCGCGGAAAGCCCGTCTCGTAGCTGGTGTACAACACCCGGTCACCCGTGGACGAAAACCGCGGCGCCAGCACGATGGATTCCGAGCCAGTCAGATACTGCACGTTGGCCCCATCGTAATCCATGATCGCCAGCCGCTTGCGGCGCTCGGCCTTGGGTCCGGTTTCGCTGACAAAGACAACGCGGCTGTCGAAATACCCGGTCTCGCCCGTGATACGGGAATAGACGACATCGGCCATCTTGTGCGCGATGCGGCGCCATGCGTCCGTGGTGCCCGCCAGCTGCAGACCGTCGCCCAGCTCTGCGCCTGAAAACACGTCATAAAGCCGGAATTTCACATTGATCTGGTTGCCGTTCACACTCACGGCACCCGCCACAAGCGCCTGGGCATTGATCGCCTTCCAGTCTGCATATTGGACGGGTGCTGCAAAATCGCTGATCTGGCTGATAAAGGCTGAGGACGGGATCTCTCGAAACAGACCCGTGCCCGCCAAATCCTCGGCCACAACACGGGCGATGCGTTGGCCCCAATCGCCTGCCTCCCCGCCCTCTGGCACAAGGTCGGGAATGGCCACGGGCAAGGGTTCAATCACCCCTTCCGTAATCTCGATCCGCAGGGGTCCGCTCTGTGCCGCAGCCCATGCAGGCGCCAGACACATCAGGATCAGACAAAGCACTCGAACCATCATTTGATACGCATCCTTTCGGGATTGAACGTCATCTCAATTTCTTTCCACTGCCCGTATTTCTCGGCAGGCAGGTCATATCCATCGCGCGTGCAGCGAATAATGGCGCGCCGCGCCGCTTCAAAGGCTTGCTGGGCCGCCGCTTGTGATCCGCCCGAGCTTGAGGCCAGCCGAATTGACGGGATCACGGGCGTACCATCCTGGCTCATGTCCACGGTGACGACGACGGTGGTCTGCAACGCTTCGGACGACAGCGACCCGACATTCCAGCAATTCGACACCGCAACGCGCAGCGCATCCTTTTCACCCGCCGACAGGGGCGGGCCCTGCGGCACGTTAACTTCGGCGCCGCCGAGTGCTTCGCGCAAGGCGTCATTCACGTCATCACTTGTATCCGCAGGCTCCGCTGCGGGCGTGCTGGGGGTTTCCGGCGCCGGCGCCGGTTCCGCCGTCTGCACCGGCGGGCTGGGCCGCCGCGCGGGCGGGCGCAACGATGCGGTCGGCGCACCGGTCGGCTCCTCGGCTTCGGTCACAATCTCGGTCGTGGCTTCTTCGGGTGCGGTCGCCTCCTGCTCTTCGGCCTGCGTCTCGCCCGTTTCGCTTTCGGTGACGGCATCCTGCTGCACATCATCCGGCGCCGCCTCTGGTTCCGGCGGGGCAACCGGATCGGGCGCCACCCGCTCTGCCTGACGCGGAACAGGACGCGGCGCCACCTCGGGCACGACAACCGCCTGATCCTGCGGCGCGGGCTGCACCGGCGCGTCGTCGGCAACCTCCGGCTCCGGCTCGGGCGCGGGCGGCTCGGGCACCACATCCGGCTCGGGCGCCGGGCTCGGCTCGGGTGGCTCCGCCTCGACAGCCTCATCAGGCACAGGGGTTTCAACCGGGTCCGGCGCCACATCTGGCTGCACGGGCAAGGCCACATCGGTGGCCGTGTCCGGCGCAGGCCCACTTGGCAAAAGCGCCTCGAACGCATCGGACGAAATCACAGACACTTCCGTCACCTCGAACGGCAAGGGTTCGGACTGGAACGACCCACCAAACAGCATCCAGCCGATCAGGCCCGCATGCCCGATGCCCGATATGACCTGACCGGTGTTCAAGAGGTTACCCCTCCTCGCCGTCCAAGGTCGGCCCGCCAATATCTGTCACAAGGCCAATGTTGGAAAACCCACCCGCATTCAGCGCGCCCATCACCTGCATGACCTGCTCATAAGGCACGGCACCATCGGCGCGCAAAAACACCTGATCACTGTCCCGCTCGGTCGCAATGGCGCGCAAGCGACCGATCAACTCGTCCCGCGCGACAGCGGTGGTCTGGATCTGGATCTCTCCGGTCGCCGTCACTGTGATGGTCAACGGCTCCTCCTGATCCGTGGGCAAGGCATTGGCCGCCGTCTCGGGCAGGTTCACAGGCACCCCCACGGTCAAGAGCGGCGCCGCCACCATGAAGATAATAAGCAGCACCAACATCACGTCCACAAAGGGCGTGACGTTGATCTCGGACATCGGGCGCGCCCGGCTACGCTTGCGCCGCCGCGACCCGCCCCCGTCTTTTTGAATGACACCCGCGCCCATGGCTCAGCCGTCCAACTGGCGGCTCAGGATCGTGGCAAACTCGTCCGAGAACGCCTCGTACCCGGCCACGATGCGGTCACTGTCCGCACTCAGCTTGTTGTAGAAAATGACCGCCGGAATGGCCGCAAGCAGGCCCAGACCCGTGGCCAACAACGCTTCGGCAATGCCGGGCGCGACGACGGCCAAGTTGGTGTTCTGCTGCTCTGCAATCTCGATAAAGGCGTTCATGATGCCGATGACGGTGCCGAAAAGCCCGATAAAAGGGGCGGAGGATCCGACAGTGGCCAACACGGTCAAGCCACCCTGCAAGCGCTCGGCCTCCTTGGTGATGGCCACGTCCATGCTGCGATCAATCCGGCTGGTGGCGCCCGCGATCAACCCACCGTCTTCGCGGTGCGACCGCTGCCACTCGATCATGCCTGCGGCAAACACCTTCTCCGATGCGCCTCCGGGGTCCGGCCCGATCTGATCAAAAAGCCCATCCAAAGGCTCGCCCGACCAGAACGCCCGATCAAATCGGTCGGCTTCCGCACGGGCGCGCCGGTACACCAACAATTTCTGAATGATAATGGCCCACGCCCAGAACGATGCGACGATCAGTATGATCATCACCAACTTCACCGTAAAAGTCGCGCGCAAGAAAAGCCCCCACATCGAGAAATCAACCTCGTGCGCCAGGGCGAGCGTTTCTGCTTCCATACTGCCTGCTCATTTGTTTGGCCGCTTGTTCGGCTCTTGTCTGGCGCAAACACTAAGGCAAAGGACAGGGGAAAGCTATCACTTCGACGTCAGAACGCCGGTATTATGTGTTCATTGCGCGGATTTCCGCGGGCAAACGCACCGGTTTTCCGGCCGTTGTCATGGTTACGGCAACGACATGGGCGCGGAACAACACCTGCCCGCCCCGCTGCACTTCCTGATCAAAGGTCCAGCGCACCGGGCTCGCGGCCCTGTGGGTCGTGACAACCTCCAACCTATCGGCCATCCGCGCGGGCGAGATGTAATCGGCCTCCACCCGCGTAACGACGAACACCAGCCCCTCTGACCGCATAGCGACCTGATCCAGCCCGCACTGCTCGACAATTTCGGACCGCGCACGTTCGATATAGCGGAGGTAGTTCGCATAATAGACGACACCGGCCATATCGGTGTCTTCATAGTAAACGGTCAGCGGAAAGCGATGCGGGGTCATGGGCGCCTCAATCTGCGATGCAGGGCCATAGATCACGAGGATCGCAACAGGCGCAAGGCCCGCGCCCGCTGTTCCAAATGACAGGCGCAACGGCCAACGGGCGCGCTGCCGCGCCCGTCAAATCCCCACACTGAACTCGGACACCAAGGATCGCACGACCTCTTTCAACGCCTCGGCCTCCCCCGCCCCGGCCTCGATCGCATCCCCGTACACCGCCACCTGGCGCTGAGAACTGGTGCCATGGTCCAATATCCCACGCACATGCTGCATCTCGTCCAAGCATCCCAGATGCTCGGCATGGGGTTCCAACAGCGTGATCAGATCTTCAAGAATATCAGCAAAGGGCACGATCTCGCCCGCGCCGAAATCAATCAGCCCCTTGGTCAGCCCATAGCGTTGCGCCCGCCACCGGTTCTCCTCGATCAGAAACCGGTCATACTGCCGCCACCGCTTGTTGTCCCGGCCCAGCGTATACAGCATCCGCATCAGGCTTTGCGTCAGCGCCGCAATCGCAAGCGCGTCGTCCAACAGGGGCACGACATCGCAAATGCGTGATTCCAGCGTCGGGAACTGCCTCGAAGGGCGCAGGTCCCACCAGATCTTGCTGGCATCCTCGATAATGCCGGTGTCGATGATGGTCCCTACGGATCGCTGATATTCGGCATAGCTCGACAAGAGCGGCGGAAGACCCGTGCGCGGCAGGTTGTCGAAAACACCCAGGCGGTAAGAATGGAGGCCCATCTCCACCCCTTCCCAAAAGGGCGATGACGTCGAAAGGGCCAGTAAGTGCGGCAGGAAATACGAAAACTGGTTCAGCAGGTCGATCCGCAGATCTGCATCCTCGATACCCACATGCACGTGCATACCGCAAATGAGCATCCGGCGAGCCACCCCGGCCAGATCCTTTTCCAACGCGCGGTAACGTTCCTTGTCGGTAAACGTCTGCTCCTGCCATTCGGCAAACGGATGCGTTGACGCCGCCACCGGCTCAAGACCGTAGGCGTTGCACAGCTCTTTCACCGTGCGCCGCAGATGCGCCAGGTCCGCGCGCGCCTCGGCAATGGTCTTGCATACGCCCGTGCCGACCTCGATCTGGCATTGCAGGAATTCGGGGCTGACCTTGTCGCCCAAGCGGTCGGCGCAGTCCCGCATCAGCTCTTCGGGTGCAGCCACCAGGTCAAGGGTCGTGGCATCCACGACAAGGTATTCTTCCTCGATGCCCAGTGTGAACGACGGTTCGCTGCGCCCCATGGCCAATTCTCCAGAAACGCGGTCCGAACTGTAGCGGAACCACGATGCTCAACATGTCCGACGTCGCTCCCGTTCTCGCACAAGAAGGATGCAAGTCAGAGGCCAGTCTAAGCACCGACGCACGAAAGGACAGCCAAAAGAGCGACGCGCCAGGGCACGCTGTGTTCCGTGACTGTTCCAAAAGAGATGGGGTGGAACCGTTCCTTTTCGCCGCGCGACCTTGCTCTGGACCGTGGGCGCCGCTCCGCAAAAAGGCGCAGATCCAGCGACCGCACCGGATCGTGCGTCAGTCTATGCAGAAATGGTTAATTTCGGCGCAACGCGGCGTACGCTCGCCCAAGACGTTGAAGTGGCTGTCAAATGACGAAGTGGTAAAGATAGGATAACCACAGCGCACCCCTTGTCCCCGCGGGGACACCGGCGATTAGGCGCCGTCCCGCGCGCACGCCAAGCCTTTGCAGACGGCCCCGCCTTGCCTAAGTTCCTGTCCAGCAGTCACAAGGTACAGGCACCAAAATGTCCATCACCCGCAGAACCCTCCTGCTCGGCTTCGGTGCCGCAGCCCTCTCCGCCTGCGCGGACACTGTCCCCCGCAGCAGCAGTGCGCCAACCGGCCTGCCCCCGGACTTGCGCCCGACGCCGAACGCCGCCTACGACGCATGGGTCGCCAGCTTCCGCACCCGCGCCACGTCCCAGGGCATCTCGTCCTCCACGCTCAGCGCCGGATTCCGAGGCACCGGCTACCTGCCGGGCGTCGTGCGCCGCGACCGCAACCAGACCGAGTTCACCCGCACGCTCGAAGACTACCTGTCCATCGCCGCCTCGGACGAACGCGTGTCCAAAGGGCGCGCGGCCTTCGCTCGCCACCGGGACACTCTGAGCGCGGTCGAAGCGCGCTACGGCGTGCCCGCCAACATCGTGACCGCGATCTGGGGCCTGGAAAGCTTCTACGGCGAACGGCGCGGCGACGTGCCGGTGATCTCGGCCACCTCCACGCTCGCCTTCGACGGACGCCGCGGCGCGTTCTTTGAAAAGCAGTTGATCGAGGCGCTGCGCATCCTGCAATCGGGCGACGTGACGCCCGCCAACATGACCGGCTCCTGGGCGGGCGCAATGGGACACACCCAGTTCATCCCGACATCCTACCAGGCGTTCGCCGTGGATTTCACCGGCGACGGGCGGCGCGACATCTGGTCCGACGATCCCTCCGACAGCCTCGCCTCCACCGCGGCGTATCTCTCGCGCAACGGCTGGCGCGCGGGACAAAGCTGGGGTCGCGAAGTGACGGGTGACGCCTCGGGCAGCGTCATCCAGCCCCAACCCGGCGGCCCCCGCTTCGCCGTGACACGAAACTTCCGCGTGATCAAAACCTACAACAACTCCGACAGCTACGCGATTGGCGTCGGCCATCTCGCCGACCGCATCGCAGGCGGCGGCCCGCTGCGCGGCAGTTTCCCGCCAGACCAGTTCGGCCTGACCAAAGACGACCGCATCACGCTCCAACAGCGCCTCACAGCGCGCGGCTTCGACACAGGCGGCGCCGACGGCGTGATCGGCAACAACACCCGCGCTGCGATCTCGGCCTATCAGGCCAACCAAGGCCTGTCTCCGACAGGTGATCCTTCGCTTGAGTTGCTGCGTCGCCTGGGCGGCTGATCAGCACCGCCCGTCCTTGGCCTGACTTTCCGCAATGACCGCACAGACGACGTAACGGCCCGGTCACGACCGCTGTCCAAAGGCAACTATTTGCAGCGCTCGCGGGACTTGCCCGGCGAAAGGCCTTGTTCACTCAGTCAGTTATGGACCCTCCGCAAGCGCAAACACAATGCACCGCTACTTGGCGTCCAGAACCCAATCCAGCACTGCTTTTGTGCTCGCGAGGTAAACGAAAAACGGCAAGTAAAGAGGAATCCCCACGACAAGTGCAACGATGGTTTCTGCTGCACTCAAGGACCCGTTATCAAACGCGCGAACCACAGGCGCGACAGTAGGACTGATTAATAGGAAAAGCGCGCCCAGCGCGCCCGACAAAACGATATGCAAGAGAACCGGGAACCTGCGAACTCCACCCTCTTCGCCAAACGTGTAAAGTCTTGACCCGTCCAACATAGACCTCACTCCACCGCTCATTCGCCACGTCTGTGAACTAGTCAGAAACTAAGGAGATTCAACTAGGGCGGGATAAGCAGCGGCAGAAATCCAGCCGCAACGATGTTGGAGAGAAACTGAATTTGACCAGCGCAGCGAGACGGCCCTTGAGCCCTGATGAAACCGAAGGCTGCTGTGACTGGTCCGAACGGACGGATTGTTCAGACCGTCAGCCCTTTGCGGAGAAATCAACTCGCTGCGACGGCCCGTGCACTCAGACGCAGCGCATGTGACGGATCATCTGCCGCCGCTGGCATGACCGGATCATAGGCCGCGCGGATCAAGGCTGCGATGTCAGGGCGCAATACTGTTGTCTCGCCCGCGACGGCCAGCGGTGAGCGGTCGCGGAACGCGAGGTCGGACCAGAGCAGCATCGACTGCACCACCTGGCTGAGCGCCAGTGTCTCCGCGGGGACCGTGCTGAGATGCTTGTCCATCCGAAGGAACACGAAACACGCCTTGATTGCGCCGGCCGCGTCGAAGCGGAAGATGCGGTATTGGTTGGCGTCCGCGTCCTGCAACCGTTTTACCAGCGGACCCAGATCCGGCACCAGGCGATCAAGGCCGGGGACCTCCGGCAACTCCGCCCAATCGGAGAAGAAGAACCACATAAAGTTCGAGCCCAATTCCGGGTCCGTCTCGGCCATCTCATGGCCAGCCAATTGGCACACGGCCTCGACCGCGCCTTTGATCGTGCCAAGCGTTTCGTCTTTGACGCCAAAGACCACGGGCGCGAGAGGACGGCCCCAGCGGGCAAAGACGTAGTCACCACTGTCGCGGGTGAAGAGCGCTTCGATCTCGTCCGGCCGCATCGTTAAGCCTTAATCAAACAAATCGCCTGACGACTTCGGCGCCTCGAGCCCCAGATCCCGCCACGCGCGTTGTGCCAACATACGGCCCCGTGGGGTGCGTTGGATCAGGCCCTGTTGCAGCAGGTAGGGCTCGATCACCTCTTCCAGAGCATCGCGGCTTTCGCTGAGGGCGGCGCTGAGCGTTTCGACACCCACCGGGCCGCCGCCGTAATGGTCGGCCATGAGCTTCAGGTAACGGCGATCCGCACCATCGAGGCCGAGGTGATCGACGCCCAAACGGGTCAGGGCCGCATCCGCCAGTTCCTTCGTGACGCGGCCATCGCCATCGACCACGGCGAAGTCCACGACCCGGCGCAGGAGGCGCCCGGCGATGCGCGGTGTGCCGCGGGCGCGGCGCGCGATCTCGCGGGCGCCGCCCTCGTCCGCGGGGGCGCCGAGGGTGCGGGCGTTGCGGTCCACAATCGTGAACAGCTCGTCTTCGGTGTAGAATTGCAGCCGCGTGGGGATGCCGAAGCGGTCACGCAGGGGCGTCGTCAGCAGGCCCATACGGGTGGTGGCCCCCACCAGGGTGAAGGGCTGCAATTCAATGCGAACGGTGCGCGCGGCGGGGCCTTCGCCGATGACGAGGTCAAGCTCGAAATCTTCGAGCGCGGGATAGAGCACTTCCTCGACCGCCGGGTTGAGGCGGTGGATTTCGTCGATGAACAGAACATCGCGCGCTTCCAGATTGGTGAGGATCGCGGCCAGATCCCCGGCCTTGGCCAGCACCGGGCCGGAGGTCATGCGGAAGTTCACGCCCAGTTCGCGGGCCATGATCTGCGCCAGCGTCGTCTTGCCCAGACCGGGGGGGCCGTGAAACAGGGTGTGGTCCATCGCCTCGCCCCGCTGCTTGGCGGACTGGATGAAGACGCGCAGGTTGGCGCGCGCCTCGGCCTGGCCCACGAAGTCGCTCAGAAGCTGAGGGCGCAGCGCACGGTCGAAGCCGCCCGCATCGTCGTCAGGCAGGGGCGCGCCGCGCAGGGTTGGGTCGGAGGCGTCTGTCATGGTGTCCTAATCGTAAGGCGGAGGTGTCCTCCGCCCACCATCTACCCTTTCGGAGCCAGAAGTTTCAACGCGGCGCGGATCAGCGCAGGCGTTTCCGCCTGCGGGTCTTCGCCTGCGGCCTGGGCCACGGCGGCGGCGGCGTCCGACGGGCCGTAACCAAGATTGCCAAGGGCCGAGAGCGCGTCGGCCTGGGCCGAGGACGGTGGGGCGGCCATGGATATGGGTTCGATCACATCCGCTTCGGCCATCGCGTCGCCGGTGGCTTCGGCCACGGTGCCGCCCATGGCCATGACCGAGGGCGCCTTGTCCTTCAGATCCAGCACCACGCGTTGTGCGATCTTGGGGCCGATGCCCTTGGCGGCCTTGACCGCGTTCCAGTCGCCCAGAGCGATGGCGCGGCTGACGCCGTCGGCACCCAGCGTGCCCTGTATTGCAAGCGCCGCCTTGGCCCCCACGCCCTGAACGGACATCAGGAGACGGTGCCATTCCTTTTCCACCAGCGTCTGGAAGCCGAAGAGTTGCATGAGGTCTTCGCGCACCACGAGGTCGGTGAAGAGCGCGCAGGCCTGACCCACGGGCGGCAGTGACGCGAGCGTGCGGTCGGAGCAATAGACAATATAGCCCACGCCGCGCACGTCGATCAGGACGTGATCCGTGGCCTTGTAGTCGATGCGGCCGGAGAGTTTTCCGATCATGCGCGTGCCCTTGCGACTGCGGCAGCGAGCCCCTGCCCCGCGCCGTGATGGGCGTGACAGATGGCGATGGCGAGCGCGTCGGCGGCATCCGGTCCGGAGATGTCCACACCGGGCAGTTGCACGCGCACCATATGGGCCACCTGCCTTTTGTCGGCATGGCCCACGCCGACCACGGTTTTCTTGACCGCGTTGGGCGCGTATTCACCGACGCTGAGCCCGGCCCGTGCCGGCGCCAGCATGGCGATGCCGCGCGCCTGTCCGAGTTTGAGGGTGCCTGCGCCGTCCTTGTTCACGAAGGTCTGTTCGACGGCGGCGGCTTCGGGTGCATGGGTGGCGATGATGGTGGTGATCTGGTCAAACAGGCTGAGCAGGCGCAGGGACAGATCATCGCCCGATGAGTTGCAGATGCCGTTGGCCACATGCCGCAGGCGCGGGCCATCTGCGTCGATGATGCCCCAGCCCATGTGGCGGAGCCCCGGGTCGATCCCCAAAATTCGCATGCTGTGCCGCCCTCGCCCGTTGTTTTTTGCTTTTGTGATGGCGTAGCACGAAAGGCGAACATCCGCCAAGGGGTAAGGCAGAGTTCCGTTTGCGACATGGCGCTGTTCTGTTTTCGACATGTGATATGTCCGCGGAGGGTGAACCGGCGTGAGCAAACGGTTGAAATACCGGCGTTTGCCTGAATTTTCCTCGTTTTTTCGGCGTGTTAACGACCTTGGTCGTCATGCACAAAACGCATATCACGTATGAGAATTGACAGGTTGTTGCGCGTTTTCATCGCGCCTAAATGCACAGCACAACGCCGAAGACTTCGGCACAACAAATCGAAAAAAGGACTGCTGCAATGGCTGCTTTCGACACCACCCGCCCCGCATATGGCGCTGCCCCCGTTGCAGGCCAATTCAAAGGCTTTGTTTCTAACCTGATCGCCCAAGTGGCTGCCTGGAACGACGCCCGACTGACCCGCAACGCCCTGAACGCCCTGACTGACCGTGAGCTTGAAGACATCGGTTTGGTCCGTGGCGACATCGATGAGGTGGCAAACCGCCACTAAGACGTCCCTCCTCTCCCAAGACTGGACGCGCTGTGCACACAGCGAAAGCCGCGGACCTGAGATCAGGTGCCGCGGCTTTTCTTTGGAGGGTCGTTTGAATTACTCGACGAAGGGGTCGATGAACCCTGCGATGAATTGCGTCGCCGGATCGGCCTGCATCAGCTTTGACCCAAGCTGTTCCAGCTGAGCGCCTTGCTGCAGCTTCGCGACGCGTTCGTTGTAGGTGATGTCGCCCAGAGAGGCGAACATGAGCGCCTTGAACACGAAGAACCCTGCGCTCAGGGCGAGCAGCCCCCTGAGCGGGAAGCCCCGGCGGGCGCGGCGGCGCGGTTTGACGACGATCAGGCCATCGCCGCGCATCCTGGTGGTGTACCCGTTGGCCATCGCCGCATGCTTGCGGCCAAGGCCAAACAGGCGCTTGCGAAAATGTTGCTGAGTCTCGACCATAGGCAGCCTCGTGAACTCCGAACCAGCCCCCACCGGTTTCGGATGTCAAACTGCCGGTGAAATGTGGCGAAATCTGGGCAAATGCGTCAAAAGCCGTTAAAAACTCTGATGAATTATGGCTTTTTGCACAGGGTCAGGGTGGTCCATTCACCAATCTCTTCGCGGTGGATCATACTGTTTCCCAGTTGGGTATAGTGGCCCGCGACCTCGTCCGCCTGTTCGTTGAGGATGCCCGACAGAATCGCATGCCCGCCCGGAGCCAGCCTGTTCGTCAGGTCGGGCGCGAGCGCGATCAAGGGCCCTTTTAGGATGTTGGCAAAGATCAGGTCAAAGGGTCCTGCGAGGTCGGGGTGGTCGAAGCCCGCCGCCTCGGCCAGTTTGACCTTGTCCTGCATGTTGTTGGCCACGAGGTTCGCGCGTGCCACATCGACCGCCTGCGCGTCGATGTCGCTGGCGATGATGTCCGTGTCCCAGATTGCCGCCGCGCCCATGGCCAGCACTGCCGTGCCGCAGCCGATGTCGGCCACCTTGTTCGCCGTCACGCCTGCATCTGCCAGCCGGTCGAGCGCCTTGAGGCAGCCCAGCGTCGTGCCGTGGTGGCCGGTGCCGAAGGCCATTGCTGCCTCGATCAAGAGGGGGTGCTTGTCTGCGGGCACCTTGTCGGCGTCATGGGAGCCGTAGACGAAAAAACGCCCGGCCTCGACCGGGGCCAGTTCGCGTTTGACATGGGCGACCCAGTCGGTTTCAGGAAGTTCGGAGACAGAGAAGGGTTTGGCGCCCATCGCGGTCGTCAGCAAGAGAAGTGCGGTGTCGTCCGGTTGGTCGGTGAAGTAGGCGCCGACTTCCCAAAGGCCCGACCCGTCCTCAACCTCGAACACACCGATGCCGGTGGGTTCGGGATCAAGGTTTTCGAGGGCAGCGCCGAGCGC
Organism: Tateyamaria omphalii; assembly: GCF_001969365.1. Classification (NCBI taxonomy): domain Bacteria; kingdom Pseudomonadati; phylum Pseudomonadota; class Alphaproteobacteria; order Rhodobacterales; family Roseobacteraceae; genus Tateyamaria; species Tateyamaria omphalii. The sequence continues at coordinate 2,179,279 of NZ_CP019312.1, forward strand.
ATCGGCCTGCGCCTTGCCGTTGAGCGTGGTGAGGGCGGTCCATGTGGGCATGATCGTCTCCGTTCCGATTGGACGGAGCCTTAGCGGGGCCGATGTGGTCCGGCAAGCGCTCTATCCCGCGGGGGCGGGCAGCGCGCCGGTGAGCCGGGTTTCATGGCCAGGCACCGGGTGGCGCGGGATCAGGAGCGCGAGGCAGAGCGATGTGGCGGCCATGCCCGCCGCCAGCAGGAACACCGCGCCCGGGGAGAAGAGCCAGAGGAGGCCCAGGGGCACCGGCAGACCCACCGCAGCGATGTGATTGATCGTGAAGGCGACGGCGGCGGTGGGCGCGATGTCCGCCGGGTCCGCGATTTTCTGGAAGTAGGTTTTGAGCGCGAGGGCGAGGCCGAAAAAGATGTGGTCGAGGACATAGAGAGCGGCGGCGATCATCAGCCCCCAGCCCATGAAATAGACGCCGCCATAGGCGAGGAAGACGCAGACGAGGCCCGCATATTCAAAGACCAGCGCCTTTTGTTCCCCGAAATGTGCAACGATGCGGCCCAGCAGCGGCGCCACGAGGATGTTGACCATCAGGTTGATGAGGTAGAGCGCGGTCAACTCATGCACCTGAAACCCGAACTTTTCGACCATCATAAAGCCCGCGAACACCATGAAGATCTGTCGCCGCGCGCCTGACATGAATTGCAGCGCGTAATAGAGCCAGTAGCGTTTGCGCAGGATGAAGGTCTTGAGTTGCGGTGTCGGCGCCTCGAACTGGGGATAGGCGAACATGGCGAACATGGCGATGGCCGCCGTGATACCGCCGCCCACCATGTAGACGGTGTTGTAGGTCAGGCCCAGCGGTTCCCACAGGACCATGATCACGAAATAGACGAGGAAAGTGGCGGTGGACCCTGCGGCCAGCAGCCAGCCCAGCATTTGCGGGGCACGATCCTTGGGCAGCCATTGCAGTTGCAGCGACTGGTTGACCGTCTCGTAATAGTGAAAACCGATGGAGCTGATGAAGGTCAGTGCGAGGATGCCGCCCATCTGCGGGAATTGCGCCGTCAGAGCGGTGGCCACCCCCAGCATCACCAGCGAGACGAGCCCCAGCACCTGTTCGCGCATCACCATGATCACCAGGATCACGCCAACGGCGAGGAAGCCGGGGATTTCGCGGATCGCATGCAGAAGGCCGATATCTGCCCCATCGAATTTGGCTGCCTCGACCACGAAATTGTTCAGAAGCGCCAGCCACACCGAAAACCCGATGGGCATGGCAAAAGCCATCAGGAACAGAAGCGCCGTGGGGCGTTGCCAGCGCGGCAAGGTGCGCGCGTTATCGAGGGTTATGGTTCGGGCCATTATGTGGGGTTACGCCTTTTTTATTTGGTTGGCGAGGGGGATTGATGTGCGCTTGGGCGCATGGCACCTGCGCCTTACGATTGGGAGGTGTGTTGCTGGCGTTGCGTGTGTTGCAGGGTTCGGAGCGTCCCCACAGGCACCTAATGGGCAATGGACGCCATTTGACATCGGGATGAGCGGAGCCCCGTACCGCAGCGCGAGCATGTGCGGGGTGGACGCGAAAGCACAGGTTTCGGGTTGCGCTGGGACGATACAGTGATGACATTCTAAGCCATGTTGCAAGCGGACGTTCAGACACAGTTTGGCCCCCTGACGATCACCGAAGACGCTGGTGCCGTCGTGCGCCTGAGTTGGGGGGTGTCGGGCTGTGCCGGTCGGTCCGGTGTGCTGGATGCCGCCGCTGATCAGCTGCGCGCCTATGATGCGGGGCAGCTGGAGCAGTTTGATCTGCCGCTGGAGGTGCGCGGATCGCAATTTCAGCGCGATGTTTGTGCCGCGATGTCGGAGATTCCGTTTGGTGAAACCATAACCTATGGCGACATCGCCAAGCGTCTGGACGCGCCTGCACAGGCGGTGGGTCAGGCCTGTGGTGGCAATCCCATACCCATCCTCATTCCCTGCCACCGGGTCATGGGCGCCAAGGGGCTGACCGGGTTTTCGGGTGCAGGTGGGGTCGAGACCAAGGTTGCCCTGTTGCGGCACGAGGGCGGATTTCTGATCTGAAAGATTTAGAAAACGGTCAGCGCGGTGGGAAAAGCTGTTGCGCAAGACCGGCGAAGACCAGGTAAAGCGATGTGATCACCAGCCCCCAATGCGCCCAGCTTTCCGGGTGGAAATCGACCCAGGCCGCCCAGCCTGCAAAGAATGTCCAGGCCAGGGCCATCGGCAGGCTTAGCCACCGCCAGCGTTCCGTGCGCACGGGATGGATGAATTTCAGCGGCAGAAACATCCCCACAGCCAGCACCGTCACCAGCGCCAGCGAGACCCAGAAGTTCGGCTCGAGCGCGAAGATCACCAGCACCACCATGTTCCAGCATCCCGGAAAGCCGGAAAAGGAGTTGTCCTTGGTCTTCATCCGTGTGTCGGCGAAATACATGGCGGAGGCAAAGGTAATCAGGATGATCGCCACCCAGCCCGTTAAGCCTGCCATCAGGCCAGAGGCAAAGAGCGCGAAGGCCGGTATGAAGACATATGTGAGATAGTCGATGATCAGGTCCAGGAGGACGCCATCGAATTCGGGGGCGTTTGTTTTGACGTCGTATTTGCGCGCCAGCGGCCCGTCGATGCCGTCGACAAAGAAGGCCACGACGAGCCAGAGGAACATCAGGTCCCATTTGGCCTCGACCGCGGCCAGCATGGCCAGCATGGCAAAGACCGCACCGGTGGCAGTGAGAAGGTGAACGCTGAGCGCGCGCTTTTGGAGTGTCATCGTAGCGTCATGGTCGATTGCGGAGGATGTTTCAAGACGGACGCGACGTGTCAGGCCTTGGGGTGGGCTTTGGCGTAGACTTCCATCAGCCGGACGGTGTCGACGGCGGTGTAGGCTTGGGTGGTCGACAGCGAGGCGTGGCCCAGAAGTTCCTGGATCGCGCGCAGGTCGCCGCCTGCGTTCAAGAGATGCGTGGCAAAGCTGTGGCGCATGGCGTGCGGCGTGGCGCTTGCGGGCAGGCCAAGCTGCATACGGGCATTGGCCATGACCTTTTGGATCGCCCGCGGCGCGAGGGGGCCGCCGCGGATGGCGCGGAACAGGGGGCCGTCGGCAGGCAGGTCGTAGGGGCAGGCAGTCACGTAGGCGTCGACCGCGTCGCGCGCGGCGTCAATCACCGGCACGATCCGTTCCTTGCCGCCCTTGCCGGTGATCCGCAGCACTTGCGGCAGCGGCGCTTGTCCGGCGCTGAGCGACAGCGCCTCGGAGATGCGCAGCCCGCAGCCCCAGAGCAGAGTGAGCACCGCCGTGTCGCGCAAGCCCACCCAAGGCTTGTCGGATTGCAGCGGGGCGATGTCGAGCAGGTCGCGGGCCGCGCTTTCGTCAAGCGGGCGCGGCAGTTTCTTGGTGAATTTCGGTGACCGCGTGCTGAGCACAGCGGTGGGTTCGAACCCCTCGCGGTTGGCGAGCCATTTGTAGAACGCCTTGACCGCCGACAGCTTGCGGGCGAGCGACCGGGCGCCCACGCCCCCGGACCGAGTGCGCGCCATCCACGACCGCATGTCGCGCGTGTCGATGCGTGACAGCGCACCAAGGCCCTGCGTCTGGCCCGAGTGCTCGGTCATGAAGGCCAGGAATTCGGTGATGTCGCCACCATAGGCGGTCACGGTGTTCTGTGCCGCGCCCTTGATTGCGCGCTCATGCGCCAGGAACTGTTCCAGCGCGTCGCGGGCGGCGGGCGAGATCAAAGCACTTCTGGAAACCTCAGTCATCAAACATATCGAAAACGGCCCGAGCGCGCCGAAGGCGTGGCAGGGTATTTTCGATCCATTCTTTTCCAGAAGTGCAACGGGCTCATCCCAGCCAGCGCCGCATGGCCCGTTCGAACACGCCGGTGAAAAAGGCCAAAAGGTCGGTGCCTTGTTGCGGGCCGAACATGTGCGGGTCTTCGGCGCCCATGACCAAAAGGCCCGGCAGACGCCCATCGCCGAAGTCGAGCTTCAGGCACGCCTCGGACCGGATCCAGGTGGCGTCTGTGCCGTAAATCTCGGGGTCGGCATCTTGCACCTGGCGCAAGGTCACTTGCCGGACGTTGCCGCCGCGCCCATCGGTCAGGTAGTCGTCGATGAAACCGGGCTCGGCCACGTTCAGCACATCGCCCAGACGCTGCACTGCGGGATCCTTGTCGTTCTGCGTAGACTCCAGAACCAGCTTGACCGCGTCCACGCGCAGGATATCCGCGACCTCGCCGCCCAGATCCTTGAGGAACGCCTCGAACTCGGTGGGGTCGAGCATCCGCAGGATGGCGCGGTGGATCTGGTTGGTGCCGGCGAGGTTTTCATAGGCGGCGGCAATCACCGAACGGTGCGTGTCTTCCAGCCGGTCAAGCCGTGCCTCGAGCCGTTCCATCGCAAGCCCGCGCAGATCGACGATATTGCCCCCCATCGCGCGTTCATTGGCCGCGATCAGGGCGTGCATCAGATCCTTGTCGTCCAGAATGACATCGGGTCGTGAAATGATCGCCTCACGCAGGGCGTCGTCAATCTTGGGCTGGCTGCTCATACCGTACCTGTTTTTGATCTTGGGCGGTGTCATACCACAGCCGATTCGCGAAATCTGCACCGAAGTTCGAATAATTTTCCGGATGGCAGCGTGTTGTTGCCAGGGTGCCCTCAAGTGACGCCACGACCGGGGAAGCGGGCACGCAACTTCCCCGTGAACGGACGCTTCCACCCTGACATATCCAGCCCATGAACACCGCACCCGAAGCCACCGCTCACGGACCCGGACCCCGCGTTTTTCCGCTGGGGCCGGATGCGCTTCGTGTGTTGCTGAGACGGGCCGGAAAGCCCTGAGTTACAGGATTTTCTGACCCGTCTTGGCCCAGTCCTTCATAAAGGCATCAAGGCCCTTGTCCGTCAGCGGGTGGCTGGCCAGCTTCTTGATCACATCCGGGGGCGAGGTGATGACATCGGCGCCGATCTTGGCGCAGTCCTGGATGTGGTTCACCGACCGGATGGACGCGGCGAGGATTTCCGTTTCAAACTCGTAATTGTCGTAGATGGTGCGGATGTCTTCGATCAGGTCCAGGCCGTCGATATGCATATCATCGAGCCGTCCGATGAAGGGCGAGATAAAGGATGCCCCGGCCTTGGCCGCCAGCAGGGCCTGGTTGGCGGAGAAGCAGAGCGTGACGTTGACCATCTTGCCCTCGCCCGACAGCACCTTGCAGGCCTTGAGCCCGTCCCAGGTGAGCGGCAGCTTGACGGTGATGTTGTCGGCGATCTCGGCCAGCTTGCGGCCTTCGGCGATCATGGCGTCGCTTTCCAACGCGACCACCTCGGCGCTGACCGGACCCTCGACCAGATCGCAGATTTCCTTGGTCACTTCGAGGATGTCGCGACCGGATTTCAGGATCAGCGACGGGTTGGTTGTGACGCCGTCAACCATTCCCAGATCGTTGAGTTCGGCGATGGCGTCAATCTCGGCGGAGTCTACAAAGAATTTCATGTGCGGCCTCTCTTGATGGCTTGGCGTTTGCTTGGCCAGCGTTTACCTCATGGCGAGTGACGCGGAAACCCCTCATAAGTTGGCGCTAACATGGTGCCGTCCTTCTATGACGAAGGGGCGCTTGTCGCGGTGCTGACCACGCAGCCGCTGGACCGCGCGCTGGACTACAAGGCACCCGAGGGGGGATGCCATCTGGGCGCCTTTGTCGAGGTGCCGCTGGGACCGCGCAAGGTGTTGGGCGTGGTCTGGGGACCGGGCAAGGGTGATTATGATTATGCCAAGGTGCGGTCGGTGCTGCGGGTGCTGGATGCAGCCGCGATGCGGGACGAGATGCGCGCCTTTCTGGAAAAGGCCGCGGCCTATACGCTGACGCCCATGCCCGCGATGCTGCGCCTGGCGACGCGCGCGCCCGGATTGGGTGATCCGCCATCCATGCGCAAGGTGTACCGGCGTGGACCGGAGGAGCCGGACAGGATGACGGATGCGCGGCGGCGTGTTCTGGAGTTTATGAATGAATATGGTGACTTGGCCTTCACCCTTAAGGAGTTGGCTGAACTGTCGGGCGTGACCTCATCGGTCATCAAGGGGCTGGTCAAACAGGGCGCCGTGGCCGAAGAGGACAGCCCCCGCGACCTGCCCTTTCCACCGATGGATCCGTCACGGCCCAGCAAAGAGCTGACCGAGGATCAGGCGCGCGCCGCGGCACATATCGCGAAGGCTGTGCAATCAGGTGCTTACGGCACAACCCTGCTGCGCGGTGTGACCGGATCGGGCAAGACGGAGGTCTATCTGGAAGCGGTCGCTGCGTGCCTGACAGCCGGGCGGCAAGCCCTTGTTCTGCTTCCTGAAATCGCGCTCACGGCGGAGTTTCTGAAACGGGTGGAGGAGCGGTTTGGCGCGCGGCCCGCGGAATGGCATTCGGGCGCCACCATGACGGAACGGCGGCGCATCTGGCGCATGGTCGGTCAGGGCAATGCGCAACTGGTGATCGGGGCGCGGTCGGCGCTTTTTTTGCCCTTTCAAAACCTCGGTCTGATCGTGGTCGATGAGGAGCATGACACCTCCTACAAGCAGGAGGATGGTGTGCTGTACAATGCCCGCGACATGGCGGTGTTGCGGGCGTCACTGCTGGGGGCGCAGGTGGTGTTGGCGTCTGCCACACCGTCGCTGGAGTCGTGGGCCAATGCCGAAAGCGGCAAGTACACGCGCCTGGATCTGGAGGCGCGGTTTGGGCCTGCCGTCATGCCCACGATGCGTACCATCGACATGCGCGGGGAAAAACTGCCCAGCAATCGGTGGGTATCGGAAGAACTGAAAAGGGCGGTAGATCAACGGCTTGAGCGGGGGGAGCAGGCGATGCTGTTCCTCAACCGTCGCGGCTATGCCCCCATCACCCTGTGCCGGGCCTGCGGGCATCAGGTGGGGTGTGACCAGTGCGATGCGCGCATGGTCGAACACCGATTTTTGAAGCGGCTGATGTGCCACCAGTGCGGTGAGACGAAGCCCTTGCCCACCGTCTGTCCATCCTGCGGGGCGGAGGACCGGATGGCACCCGTAGGCCCTGGTGTTGAGCGGCTGGGCGAAGAGGCGGTGGCGCTGTTTCCCGACGCCCGCGTGGCGGTGCTGAGCTCGGACATGTATGGCTCGGCCCGCGCGCTGAAGGCCGAGATCGAGACCATCGCGGAAGGTGGCGCTGACGTCATCATCGGGACCCAGCTGGTGGCAAAAGGCCATAACTTTCCGTCACTTACGCTGGTCGGTGTGATTGATGCCGACCTGGGCTTGCAAGGCTCTGACCTGCGGGCGGCAGAGCGAACGTTTCAGTTGATGCGCCAGGTGGCGGGCCGCGCCGGGCGGGCGGAGAAGCCGGGGACGGCGATGCTGCAGACCTACCAGCCCGAGCACCCGGTCATTCGCGCCATTCTGGCAGGCGACGAGGAAGGGTTCTGGCGGGCGGAGGCGGCGCAGCGCGAGGCGGCGGGCGTGCCACCTTACGGGCGCATGGCCGGCATCATCCTGAGCGGACCGGATGTGGCGCAAGTCTTTGATATCGCGAACGCATTGGCGCGCAATACCGGCCCCCTGCTGCGGGTCGGCGCGCAGGTCTTCGGCCCTGCGCCCGCCCCCATCGCCCGTGTCCGCGGACGCCACCGCGTGCGGCTGTTGGTCAAGGCGGGCAAGGGGGTCGCGCTGCAAGGCGCGATTGCGCAGTGGGTGAGTCAGGTCCGGCTCAAGGGCGATCTGCGCCTGGCTGTCGATATCGACCCGCAGAGCTTTTACTGACCCGGTGCCAGTTGACGTCGATCCGGTGAGTCGCACCCCCCGATCCACCTTGTTTTCATAAAGATTGACGCCCAAAAAAGGGTGTCACCGCGCGTGCAGCATCCGTACACCCCGCGTGCACCGCCAACGGGCGGTCAGGGCAAGGTTAACACAACGCACGGTGGCTCACAGCCAATCCCACGTTGCCCACTCGGCACCGCACACACCCCTTCTTCTGGCTGAAAATACTTCGGGGGTGAGCGCGGCAGCGCGAGGGGGCTGGCCCCCTCATGGCCGGTCCGTCGCACGAGGCACACCCAGACGAACAGGCCCCCTTGCCTGCGCCACATCGACCACCCGCCCCTTCTGCATGACCACAAGGGCGCCTTCAGCCGCCAGACACTCGGCCACACGGCGCACCTCGCCCATCAAGGGGCGCCAGTCGTCAGCCAGCGCGCGGGCCACCTCGGACGGGCAAATGGTCTTGCCCGCCCCGCGCGCGTGTACAGCCTCAAGGATGGCTGCGCGTATCCGTGCATCATCAGCCATATGCGCCAATCGTAAGGCGGAGGTGTCCTCCGCCTAGCCCAGTGCCGTGTTGCAGCGCCCACAGACGCCCGGATGGGCGTGCAGGCCCACATCCGGCAGCACCTTCCAGCAGCGGGCGCATTTGGCACCGTCCGCCTTTTCGAACACCACGCCGATACCGGGCACTTCGGGCAGGCGGAACGCCTCGGCCGGGGCCGGGTCGGTGGTCACGCTGATCTGCGAGGTGATGCAGATATCGGCGAAAGGCAGCGCTTGCAGCGTTGCGGCCAAATCCGCGTCCTCGACATGCACCACGGGGGCCGCTTCGAGGGAGGCGCCGATCACCTTGTCCGTGCGCTGGATTTCCAGCGCCGCCGTCACTGCGCGCCGGGCGCTGCGGATGCCCGCCCATTTCGCGGCCAGCGCCTCGTCCCGCCAGTCGCCGGGTGTCTCGGGGATGTCCGTCAGGTGGACCGAGCTATCATCGCCCGGGTTCCGTTCCAGCCAGACCTCCTCCATCGTGAAGACAAGGATCGGGGCCAGCCATGTGGTCAACCGGTGATACAGCAGGTCCAGCACCGTGCGGGCCGCGCGCCGTTCCAGAGTGTCCCCATCGCAATAAAGCGCATCCTTGCGGATGTCGAAATAGAAGGCCGACAGGTCCACGGTGGCAAAGGTGAACACGGACGAGAACACGCGCTGGAAGTCGAAGGCCGCATAGCCCGCGCGCACCGTCTCATCCAATTCAGAGAGCCGGTGCAGCACCCAGCGTTCCAGTTCGGGCATATCCGCCGGATCGGTCCGGTCCGCTTCGGTGAAGTCCGACAGCGAGCCGAGCATGAACCGCATCGTGTTGCGCAGGCGGCGGTAGCTGTCGGCGACGCCCTTCAGGATCTCGGGCCCGATGCGCTGGTCGGCGGTATAGTCCGTCTGGGCCACCCAAAGCCGCAGGATATCGGCGCCATATTGCCTGACCACCTCATCGGGCACGATCGTGTTCCCGATGGATTTGGACATCTTGAGGCCCTTTTCATCGAGCGTCATCCCGTGCGTCACCACGTTGCGGTAGGGCGCGCGCCCCGTGGTGCCCACCGATTGCAGCAGCGACGAGTGGAACCAGCCGCGGTGCTGGTCGGTGCCCTCCATATAGACATCGGCCACGCCATCCTCTGTCCCGTCCGCGCGATCACGCAGCACGAAGGCATGGGTGGAGCCGCTGTCAAACCACACGTCGAGGATGTCCATCACCTGCTCGTAGTCATCGGGGTTCACGACCCCTTCGAGGAAGCGCTGCTTGGCGTCTTCGTCGTACCAGGCGTCCGCCCCTTCGGCCTCGAATGCCGACGTGATGCGCCGGTTGACCTGCGGGTTGCGCAGCAGGAAGTCGTCATCCATGGGCAGTGCGCCCTTCTTGGTGAAGCAGGTCAGTGGCACGCCCCAGGCGCGCTGGCGCGACAGCACCCAGTCGGGGCGCGATTCCATCATGGAATGCAGGCGGTTGCGGCCCGAGCGGGGGGTCCAGTTGACATTGTCGATCTCGGTCAGCGCGCGCTGCCGGATCGTGGTGCCGTGCGTGTCCTGCCCGTCGCCGACTGGTTTGTCGATGGCCGCAAACCACTGCGGCGTGTTGCGGTAGATCACCGGCGCCTTCGACCGCCAGGAGTGCGGGTAGCTGTGCTTGATCTTGCCGCGGGCCAAGAGCCCACCCACCTCGGCCAGCTTGTCGATGACAGCGGTGTTGGCGTTGCCCTCCTTCCCGTTGGGTTTCAGGATCGCCTTGCCGCCAAAGAATGGCAGATCATCGCGGAACCGCCCATCGGGGTTCACATTGTAGGTGATGACCTGTTCCAGCATACCAAGCTCGCGATACAGCTCATATTCCTCCATCCCGTGGGACGGGGCGCAGTGCACGAAGCCGGTGCCTTCGGTATCGGTGACAAAGTCGGCGGCGCGGAAGTCGCGGATGTCGTCCCAAGCGCCTTCGCCGCCTTCGGCCCCGTTGAGCGGGTGGGTCAGCGTCATGGCCGACAGCTGCGCAGGCGTGACGTCGCGCAGGCGGCGGTACATGGTCTCGTCCAGCCGCGCACGGCCGAGCACATCTGCTGCCAGATTGTCGGCCAGAATATAGCGCTCGCCGATACGCGCCCAACACTCCTCGGGCCGCCCGGTGACTTCATACAAACCGTAGGAAATATCCGGACCAAACACGACGGCCTTGTTCGACGGCATGGTCCAGGGGGTCGTGGTCCAGATCACCACATAGGCCCCTTCGAAATCGGTCGCGGCCTTTTGCCCGGCTTCAAAGATGGCTGTGGCTTCTTCGCCGCCCATTTCTTCGCCCGCAAGGGCCAGGTCGGGGGCCTGGTACTCGGCCACGCGGAACTTCACCCAGATGGTGAAGCTGTCCTTGTCGTGGTACTCGACCTCCGCCTCGGCCAGCGCGGTCTGTTCCACCGGCGACCACATCACGGGCTTGGACCCCTGATACAGCGTGCCGTTCATCAGGAACTTCATGAACTCTTCGGCAATGACCCGTTCCGCATGGAAATCCATGGTCAGGTAGGGTTCGTCCCAGTTCCCGGTGATGCCCAGCCGCTTGAATTCCTCGCGCTGGATATCGACCCAACCGGCGGCAAAATCGCGGCATTCGGCCCGGAACTCGTTGATGGGCACCTGGTCCTTGTCGCGGCCCTTCTTGCGGTACTGTTCCTCGATCTTCCATTCGATGGGCAGGCCGTGGCAGTCCCAACCGGGGATGTAACGCGCGTCGCGGCCCATCATCTGGTGGCTGCGCACGATCATGTCCTTGATCGTCTTGTTCAGCGCGTGGCCGATATGCAGGTGGCCGTTGGCGTAGGGCGGGCCGTCGTGGAGGGTAAACGCTTCCCTGCCCTCTTTCTCTCGCAACCGCTCATAGACCCCGATCCGCGCCCACCGTTCCAGCCATCCGGGTTCGCGCTTGGGCAGGCCCGCGCGCATGGGAAAGTCGGTCTTGGGCAGATTCAGGGTGTCTTTGTAGTCAGGCGTGTCGGCGCACATGGGCTCGAGTCCTCGAAAATTCGGTCAGATGGGGTATAGCGGTTCGGTGCGATGGCTCAAGCACCCTTGGCCCGGCAGCTCGAAGGTCAATCAGAGCGCCGGGGATATAATTCGCCGAATGATGGTCACACACATCATGCGCGCCTTATAGGCAGAGGGCGGGACGCTCACAAGTCCCCCTTCTCTGGTTCAAAAAATCCCGGAGCGCGAGGCAGAGCCTCGCAACACACAAAATGTCGTGCGCGCTTGCGCGCTCAATTTGGTTGATGCCGCATCTGGGCCCAACGGTTGAGCCACGCAAGCCCGGCCAGCGAGAGGCCCAGCACCACCAGCGACAGCACCCGCACCAACCCGTCGAGGCCCGAGATGTCGATCAGGAACACCTTGGCCACGGCCAAGCCGATCACGGCCAGCCCCGCCCGGCGCAGGCCTGACGCGTTCCGCGCGAGTGACTGGTAGAACAGGACCGCGCCTGTCAGCAGGATCGCCACGGTGTAGCTGTAAAGCTCGGGCTGAAGAAAGCCGTTGCTCAGTTCCATTGAGGCCGGGCCCTGCCAGACATGCCGGATGGTGGCGAAGGCCCAGTAGACCAGCAGCGCGACCGCCATGCCGCCAAAGCCCCACCGCAATGTGGGCTGCCGCACGCGCCAGGCCGCAAGGCCAAGCAGCAGCGCGGGCAGCAGATAGGCCGGGATCAGCGTGTTCAGCACGGGCGGGCCGGCCACGTCGTCGCCCCAACCTGCCAGCAGCGGCGAGAGCAGGGTCAGGCCGAGGGCGAGCGCGCCAAATCCGATCAGGCCGAAAAGCGCAGCGAGGAGGCCGCGCACCCAGACAAACAGGCCGCCCAGACCCTCGATCCGCAAAAGCTGCACCAGCATCAGGCCCAGCCATATCACGGCGAAAAGGCCCATGGCCCAGTGTGTGTCGGTGTTGCTGCCCGGCAGGAGGTCGTCGAGAAAACGGATCAGCAAGAGTGATATGGTCATCCCGGCCGTGGACCAGGCGGCGGTGTCCAGCATGATCCGCGCGGTGATGCGCTGCAACCCGCGCAAGAGGACCAGTGATGCCACGAAGGCGGCAAGCGACCCGGCATAGGCGAGCAACATCTCCCACAGCGGGGCATCAAGCGCCCAGCCAAGGCCGGGATCGCCAACCAGCCGCGCGCCGACCGCCGCGACGCCCACGGCGATGAACACCTGCATGAGCGGCAGCTTGAACTGACGGTCGAGCCAGGCCGCGACCAGAACCGTCACTGCCAGCGCGACCGTCAGCGCCGCAAGCGACAGGATCAGCACCAGCGCAAAACTGATCGACGCCAGCCCCGACAGTACAAATAGGGACGCGCGCACCCGCTCGGGCGCGTCCGCCCGCGCAAAGCGTAAGGCAAGACCCACCATCACGGCCGCCAGCGCGATGGCATGCAAAGCCCATGGATAGGCGCCAATGGTCAGGGCCGGTTGCCACGTCACTTCGAGCGTGATCGCCATCACGGGCGCTGTCAGCGCCGCCGCAAGCCCCCAGATCAGCCCCTCGCCCGGTCGCAGCGCGCGCAGGGCCATGGCACCGCTCAGAAGCAGGCCCACGCCCCAAAGCACGCTGACGGCCATCGGATAATCCGCTTCGGGCGTGACGGCGTAAGCGTCGGCAAAGGCCGAGATGACCGGCCCCATGTCGAGCCCTTCGCGTGCGACGACGGCGAGTGCAGCAACGACGGGCAGGAGCGCGAAGTCCTGCAAAGCAGGGCCAGACACTGACCAGTAGATCAGCGCCATCGACAGGATCACGAGGCTGACGAGGGCCATCCAGAAGGGTTCGGCGCCCGCAGCGGCACTCCAGACGACCGAGGCTGAGGCCGCGGCCACCGTGCCAAGGGCCAGCCATGTGGGAAAGGCGGGCCTGTCACCCTTGGGCGCGCGCAGGAAGGCGTGCACCAGAACGCCAGCGTGATCGGGCCGGAAGGACCGGGCCGGGATCAGGATGGACAGGACTGCCAGCACCATCACATACGCCTGAAAGCCCAGCACCAGGTCGAGATCTCCGCCCAGAACGGTCAGCCAGCCCATGATCAGGCCCAGCGCAACACTTAGCACCGACACCCAGGCCCAGCGCCGGATCGTGTCGATGCCAAGGCCCACTGCGGCGACCACACCGAAATAGACAAACAGCCAGGACGTGGCCGGCACCGTGCTGCCCACCAGAAGCGGCGCGGCGAAGGCGCCGATGACGCCCACGGCGGCCAGAAGTGGCCCGTAGAGCCAGCCGAGCCCGACGCCAAGCAGCCCCACGGCGGCCATCCCGGCAAAGGCGACCTCAACCCCGATCAGGTCGTAGAGCAAGCGTGCTGCCGCGACGCCGCCAAAGAGTGACACCAGCCCGGCACCGGAAAAGACCGACGGGATATAGGCGGTGGCCGTGTCCACACCGTCGCCGTAGCGGCGCCGGATCACCTCGCCCCCGACGATCAACGCACCGCCGAAGCCCAGCGCGGCCAGCACCCGGGCCGTGGGCGGAAAGAGGTCGTTTTCGATGCCGTATTGCACCAGAAACAGCCCCGCGAGCGCCAGCGACACGGCCGAGACGGCGTAGAACCAATTGGCGACCAGCCATGCGCCAAACCGCATGAGCGGCGTTGGCTCTGGTGGGTCAGAGGGCGGCGGGGGTGGCGGTGACGCTGCGGCGCCTGTGTCCACCGCGTCCGCGCCTGCCTTGCGCTGCGCGACGACGCGCGCGGCTGCGGTTTCGGCAAGCGGGGGGAGCGGTGGGCTTTGGGCTGCCTTGCCCCGTTCCCATGGGGTATCCGGGGTGTCGTCTTTTGCCGCCTCACCTGTTTCAGGGGCGGCGGCGGGCACTGCTGTCTGCGCTTCCGCCAGTCGCTGTTCAAGCCCGGCAATGCGCGTGCGCAGACCCGAAACGGCGACCAGCAGGTAAATCACCGCGATCGGGATGGCGAGGACCACAAGCCCCGCCAGCATCAGCAATCCTTCCATCTGCGCCCTCCCACACCGGTGGTCGCGAGACTAGATCACCAGCGCGCCTGAAAAAAGCATGGTTTTCCAGACCTTTGAAGGCGGCAGTTCAGTGCCCATGCGCAAGCGCCATCACCGGTCCGCGATGTGCGCCCAGACCGCCGACATCACCACCGACCCTTCGCCCACGGCACTTGCCACCCGCTTGACCGATCCAGCGCGCACGTCACCCACGGCAAATATGCCGGGGCGCGAGGTTTCGTAGCCGCTGAGGGCGCCCACGTCCGGGCCGGTTTTGACGTACCCCTTGTCATCGAGCTCGACCAGGTCCGACAGCCATTTGGTGTTGGGCGCGGCCCCCACCATGACGAACAGCGCCTTGGTGTTCAGCGTCCAATCCTGCCCGCCGCGCCGGTCGCGGACGGTTATGGCGTCGAGCCGGTCGTCGCCGTGCAGTTCCTTGACCTCGGTGCAGATGTGGATGGTGATCCTGGGGTGGCTTTGCAGCCGTTGCAGCAGGTAGTCGGACATGGACGACGCAAGGCTTTCGCCGCGCACGAGCACGTGCACATGCCGTGCCGAGCGCGCGAGGAACATGGCCGCCTGCCCCGCCGAGTTGCCGCCGCCGATCACGGCCACTTCCGTGTCCTTGCAATAGCGCGCCTCGACATCCGTCGCCGCGTAGTAGACGCCGCTGCCCTCCAGCTCTTCCAGGCGGTCGAGCGGCAGGCGGCGGTATTGCACGCCGGTGGCCACGATCAGCGCCTTGGCCGACACCCAGTCGTCATTGTCGAGCTTGATATGGAACAGGTGCTTTTCGCATTGCATGAGCTCGGTGGCCCGGACCGGTACGGCAAAGCGGGTGCCGAATTTCATCGCCTGCACCTCGCCCCGGCCCACGAGGTCACCGCCAGAGATGCCGGTGGGAAAGCCCATGTAATTCTCGATCCGCGACGACGTGCCTGCCTGCCCGCCGATGGCAAGGTCTTCGAGCACAACGGCGCAGAGCCCTTCGGCCCCGGCATACACCCCTGCAGCGACGCCTGCGGGACCGCCGCCGACGATCGCCACGTCATAGACGTCCTCCTTGCGCAGCGCCATATCGAGGCCCAGCGTCTGCGCCACGCCGCGCGGCGTGGGCGGGTCGATCACCTGGTGCTTGGCAAAGACCACTGCGGGGTGGGCGCGGTTGATGCTGCACTGGCTGGCCAGATCATTGCCCTCGGCGCTGTCGATCTCGACCTCGACAAAGGGGATGCGGTTGCGCGAGGCGAAGCTGGCGATGCGGCGGACGTCGCGGTCGACCTCGCCCCCGATCAGGGTCAGCCCGCCTTCGGACAGATCGAGCATACGGCGGCGGCGCGCAGCGAACACGGTGATGATGATGTCGGACATATCGGGCATGTCGGCCATCAGCTTGAGCATGTCCTCGCGCGTGACACACAGCAATTGTGTGTCCTGCACGGCGCGCGCGCCCATGAAGGCGCGACCGCCGTTCAGAAAGGCCAGTTCGCCGAAGAACTGTCCCGGCCCGAGCGTGGCATTGCCATAGCGCCGGCCGGTCTGTGAATTCACCGCTTCCGTCTCTCCGGACAAGAGGTAGTGGAACGTATCGGTGCGCTCGCCCGGGCGCTGAAAGTATTCACCCGCCTTGACGTCGACGAGCGTGCCCACACGGCGCATTGCGGCGACATGTTCGTCGGTGAGCGGGGTGCGCACCATCGTTGTCAGGTCGGGGGCAAAGGTTTCCATGGCTCACTCCTGTCCGTTGGTGCTGCGTTGTGTCTGAAATAGGCCGCCAAGCGCCTGTTTCACCAGGCGCCGGGCTTTGGGGCGGTGGCCCGCCTGAAAGGCCAGCGGGCGGCAGACTTCCATGGCGGCGACACCCACGCGGGCGGTAAGCGCGCCGTTGACCAGCCCCTCGCCGAAGCGGCGCGAGAGCTTGCCCAGGATGGAGCCGCCGAGCACGGGTTCGAGCATGTCGTCGCCCACGGCCACGGCGCCAGTGGCCACGAGATGCGCCATCACCGCGCGGGTCAGCCGCCAACTGCCCAGAAGTCCCCCGCGCCCACCGTACACCTCGGCGATGCGGCGGATCATGCGCAGATTGGCCGTGAGCGCCGCCGCCACGTCGGCGAGCGCCAGCGGCACGAGTGCGGTGACTGTGGCGACCTGGCGAGCCGCGGCCTCGACCTCGCGTTCGGCGGCCTGATCCAGCGGGGCGATGAGCGTGTCCTCGGCCAGCGCCAGAAGGCCCGCGGCGTCCATCTGATCGCCGCGCAATTCCGACAGGCGGGCCCGGCCCCATTCGGTTTCAGGCCGCGCGCGGTAGAGCGCGTCGAGACGGTCTGTCACCGTGCGGGCAGCGGCCAGATCGTTCTGTTCCAGCGCCTGTGCAGCCGCGTGGCGCAGCCCGTCGAGCCGGGTCAGCCGCCGCAGGGCCGCAAGCTCGCGCAGCGCAATGACCAGAAGCGTCAGCACGAATGCCGCAAGTAGGCCCGTGAACGCCCAGCCCAGAAGCGGCGCGCGGTCGATCCAGGCGGTCACGAAATTCCACGCGGCCGCACTGAGCACGGCGGTCAGAAGCGCGCCCGCGAGCCCCCAGAAGAGCCGCCCGAGCCGTGATGGTTTTGCGGTCGCGACACGGGCGGCCATCTGCATCGCGTCGCCGCGTGGCGCGGCGGCCGGTCCGATGTCGGGCACGGGCGGTGCCTCGGCCACTTGAGGTGCCGGTTCATCCTCGATCTCGATCAGAACGGGGCCTTTGGCCATCATGCGGTTTCCTTGTGCCAGTCGTAGCGGATGTCGGGCAGCCCTTCATCGTTGCGGCTGCCGTCGGTACGTTCGGCCTCCGCAAAGCCGTGGCGCAGATAGAAGCGCTGCGCGCCGGTGTTGGCCTGAAAGGTCCAGAGCGTGAGATGGTCGGTTGCGGCTTGCATGTGCGAGAGCAGCGCGGCGCCGATCCCCTGCCCCTGTGCTGCGTCCGAGACATAGAGCGCGTGGACATCCGTGCCGTTGCGCGCTGAAAAGGCCCGCACCGCGCCGCTCTGCTCGGCCACCGTGACCCAGCCCTGTTCGATCATGTGCCCGGCAAAGGACAGATCCTCGGCCCGTGTGTGGATGCGCGGCATCCACGGCGTGCCGTCGATGAAGCCCGACAGGATCGCGCCCACGGCGCCGGCATCGGTGGGTTGGGCGGGGCGCAGATGCGTCACAGCTTGTCCCCGAACAGGAACTGAGCCGCCCGGTCGAGGCGAATATGGGGCGGGCCGTCGCCGGGGCGCAGGCTGAGTGCGGCGGGGGCAAAGCGCATGACCTCGTAGTCGCCGTTCAGCCAGTCTTGCGCCCCGTTTGCGGCGGGCGACAGGATGTGGGACGGATCCTCTGGCAGCGCGCCGGGGTAGAACGCCGCCTGCTTGCCCGTATCGAGCAGCGTGCCGCGCACCACGTCGAGCGGTGCGCCGTCATGCTGCATGGTTTCCTCGGTCGTGGCGCGCAGGGCGGCGATGGCCAGCGCCTGCGTGTTGGCCCCGGCAAAGCGTGCCCGGTCGCGGGCCTCGCGCGTGAGCGCCTCCATGATGGCGGTCAGGCGGGCGTGCTGGGCGTGGTGGACGTGATCCGCCTTGGTCGCGGCAAAGAGGATCCGCTCCACGCGCTTGCCACGAAAGATCTGGCTGAGGAACGCGTTGCGACCGGGGCGGAAGGCCGACAGGATCTCGGACATGGCGGTGCGCATGTCCTCGACCGCAGCGGGGCCGTTGTGGATGGCGCCCAGCGCGTCCACCAGCACGACCTGCCGGTCGATGCGGGCGAAGTGATCGCGAAAGAAGGGGCGGACGACCTGCGCCTTGTAGGCCTCGTAGCGGCGCGCCATCTCGCGCCGGAGCGAGCGGCGGGGGGCGTCGCCGGGCGGCAGGGGTGCGAAGGTCAGCACGGGCGAGCCTGCGAGATCGCCGGGCAGCAGAAAGCGACCGGGCGTGCAGTCGGAATAGCCCGCGGCGCGGGCGGCGTGCAGGTAGTCTGTGAAGGCGGCGGCCAGTGTCTTCGCCTTCGGCTCATCCAGTTTTTCGGCCCCGTCGATGGCGGCCAGGGCATCGCGGAAGGTCTCCGCGCTGTCGCGGTTTTCGAGGCGGGACAGGGTCGTGGCCGACCAGTCGTCATAGCCTTGATCCAGCAGGCCCAAGTCCAGAAGCCATTCGCCGGGGTAGTCGATGATGTCGAGATGCACGGTGCGCGGCCCCTGCAACCCGGCCAGCAGCCCGTTCGGCTTGACCTTGAGCGACACGCGCAACTCGCTGACGGCGCGCGTGCTGTCGGGCCAATGCGGGGGCTGGCCGGTGAGTGCGCCCATATGCGCCTCGTAATCGAACCGGGGCACCGTGTCGTCCGGTTGCGGTTGCAGGTAGGCCGCAGCGATGCGCCCCTCGCTTGCCGCGAGGAGGTGCGGCATGCGTCCCTGATCCAGCAGGTTGGCCACCAGTGAGGTGATGAACACCGTCTTGCCCGACCGCGCGAGCCCCGTGACCCCCAGACGGATGGTCGTATCCCCAAAGAGGTCCGCGCCGGTGTCGTAAATGCCCTGGGCCACATCCAGCACCCCATCGGCAATTGTCGTCAAAACCACGTAGCACCCCTTTGATCTTTGAGCACCATGTAAGGTGTTGCGGTGCGGCGTGCCAGTTTGGATGTTGTGCCTGCCCAGAGTGCGGGAGCCTCCGGCGGGGATTTTTTGAACCAGAGAATGAGCAAGCGCCCCGGAAAGGCCGTGGGGTGGCGTTTTGCTTGCGAATTGGGCGAAGCTCAATTTGAGCCGCGCCGTTGCGATGGGCCGGTTTTGAAGCTAGGTGGGTCGCCATGCCCCGATATGCCCTGCGAGTTGAATACCATGGTGGCCCCTTTGCCGGATGGCAGCGGCAGGCGGACCAGCCTTCGGTGCAGGGTGCGATTGAACACGCCCTGGCCAAGCTGGAGCCGCGCGACCACACCATTGCCGCTGCGGGGCGCACCGATGCGGGTGTTCATGGGCTGGCGCAGGTGGCCCATTGCGACATGGAGAAGGACTGGGATCCCTTTCGGCTGTCGGAGGCGTTGAACCATCATCTGAAACCGGATCCGGTGGCGATTGTGGCCTGCGCGCAGGTGGCGGGCGATTGGCACGCAAGGTTTTCCGCCCGCGAGCGGCGCTATCTGTTTCGCATCCTGATGCGCCGCGCGCCTGTCACGCATCTCAAGGGCCTCGTGTGGCGTGTGAATGCCGCGCTGGATGTGGAAGCGATGCAGGCCGGTGCCGATCATCTGGTCGGGCGGCATGACTTTACCACCTTCCGATCCTCGATCTGTCAGGCCGACAGCCCGGTCAAGACGTTGGACCGGCTCGATGTGACGCGCGTGGACAGTCCGCATGGGCCCGAGGTGCAGTTCGACGTGCGGGCGCGGTCGTTCCTGCACAACCAGGTGCGCAGTTTCGTGGGCACGCTGGAGCGTGTGGGGGCTGGGGCGTGGGCGCCGGAAGATGTGAAGGCAGCGCTTGTGGCCTGTGACCGTGCGGCCTGTGGCCCCGTGTGCCCGCCGGACGGTCTGTACCTAGCGGGCGTCGGGTATCCCGCCGATCCGTTTGTGGCGTCAGTCGAGTTCCATCAGCCCGGCACCCGCGCCACCTGAGCGCGATGCCGCGCTGTCGGGGACATAGGTCTTGGCGGCCAGTTCGGTCATCAGGGCGGCCAGCGACGGCTCCAGATGCAGCCGCTCGGGCCGTCCACGCGTGCTGGGTTCTGTCAGGGACAGGTTGATGCGCAGCTTGGCCCCGGCGACCTCAAGTTCGGATTTGCAGGGCAGTCCGGCGATCCAGCTGACCAGCATGGCGCGGGTGCCTGCATCCTCTTCCTTGGCGAGGACGGGTTTGGAGGAGACCGAGGCCGCCTCGACAATCGTTTCGACCTTGTGCGCGAGCCCCACGATCCGATCCGGTTCGGACAGCGCAGCCGTCACGGCGCCCTGCGGGCCATCATCGGCCACGTGGCGCGCCAGCATTGATCCAAACGCAAGGGCCTGTGCGGGCGGCACCCCGGCCCCGCTGGCCGCTTTGACGCCCAGGTTCTGTACTTCGGTCCATGACATGCTCATCGCTCCATCACCGGAAGCCACCAATCATCTATCTCGGGACGCAGTTCGTCACCCAAGGGCGCGCCCTGGGCCAGCGTGATGCGGGTCCACAGGTCAGACTTGGGATCAAACGTCGTCGCACCAAAGAAGCTGAGCTTGCATCGCAACATATCAATGGGGCGACAGGTCGCAGCAATGAGATTGTCGCGAATTTCCGCGTATGGGTAGCGCGCCAGCAGGGCCACGCGGGCGATGGCGTGGGCGTGTTCGGGGTGTTGTGCGGTGAAGGCGGACACCGGGATCGCCTGAGCCGGAAGGTCGGCGTGCAGTCGCGCCACACGCCGCGCGATGTCGAGCGGGGTTTCCAACTCGGCCCCCGGCTCGGCAAAGCGGTCGCCCAGGCGCGGTTCGAGCTTGGCGGCGCTGACATACCAGAACCGGCGGCACTGGTCGGACGCGCTGTAGTCGCAGTTGAGGGCCCAGGCCCAATCGCGCGCGATTGCGGATGTTATCGCATGGGTGTCGGCAAAGGGCGGCACAAGCGGACCGTGGGGATCGCCCATGTCAGCGGTCAGATCGTCGACATCATCGGGGCATGCCTCGATCAGCAGGGCGGCCAGCAGCTCTTGCAGGCTTACGGACTGGGATTGCCCTGCCGTCCACAGAGCCGCGAAGGACACCGGTGCGTCGAAATTCGGCAGGAAGGCGTCCCAGTCCACTTCAAGCTGGCGCAGGATCGCGTCGTGATCTTCTGCCGGAACATGCCAGTCGGCAAGGTGCGCGCGGGCGCGGTGCGCCAGGTCGCGCAAGCGCGCCGCGTGCGTATCTGTCAGCGTCTCGCGCCCGATTACACGCGCAAGCGCCGTTTCGCGCGCCTGCATCCAGTTGTGCAGCAAGACAGGGTGGTTGACCAGAAACGGCGCCATGCCAAGGCCCGTGGCATTGCCGATGCCCAGATGCCGGGCGAGGTTCGGATCAAGTGGCGCACCGCCCACGTGCTGGACAAGGTCGAGCGTGAAATGGCGGATCAGGTAGACGGTCAGCATCTCGGCGGCAAAGGGGCCATCAAGGCCGGGCCGATCCGCAATCAGATGTCTGTCGGCAATGCCGAACTTGCCGTTGCCGTAAACGGCTGTGGTGCGCATCAGATAGCCGATGTCGCGGATCATGTCCGGGTCGGGCTGGCGACCGGCGCGCAAGGCGGCCACCGTCGCCTCCCACATGCGGACGGACTTGTTGGCGCGGCTGAGGACCAGATCGCGCGGGCCAAAGCGACCGCCCTCCTGTTTCGGGGCCTGCGCCGCAATCCGGTCAATGTCCTGCGGCCCCGGCACACCGTCAAAAAGGACAAAGGCCGCGTCCCATGCGGTCGCGATCACGCGGTCGCTGCGTTGATCGGCGGGCAAATCGTTGGAAATCGCCACGAGTGAGTAGGTATGGCCGCCGAGCGCGATGGAATAGACCGCGCGCCCGTGGCCTTCGCCGGACATCTCCCATGCGCGGCGCGTGATGGTGGCCCGTTCGGCGCAGAGACGGCGGAGAAGAACGCGCAGGAAGGACAGCCGCGTCGGCATCATTTGCCCCATGCGCGACAGGCGCAGCACCGTTTCCGGCGGGCGCAGCGGCACAAGAGAGGGCGCGTGGTCCTTCATGCCAAGAACCTTCGGCGCTTGGACGGCACGGCGCAAGTGTTTTCCGACCCGGAAAACAGCTGGAAAACGACACGTTTTCCAGCTGCGCGATGCAACAGCTTTATGCTGGAAACTGAGCCGGTCTTTGGCCCTACATCTTTTGCTGGGTGTATTTCTTCAACTCGGCCCGCGCGACCTGCCGGCGGTGCACAGCGTCGGGACCGTCGGCCAAACGCAATGTCCGCTGGTGCGTCCAGGCAATGGCGAGCGGCGTATCCTGACTGATCCCCTGCCCGCCGTGCATCTGCACCGCCTCGTCGATCACCTTGAGCGAGACACGCGGTGCAACGACCTTGATCTGGCTGATCCAGGGCGCGGCGGCGCGCGCATCGCCCTGGTCCATCATCCAGGCGGCCTTGAGGCACAGAAGCCGCGCCATCTCGATCTCCATCCGGCATTCTGCGATGATGTCATAGTTGGCGCCAAGCTGGGCCAGCGGCTTGCCGAACGCCTCCTTCGACAGCGAGCGTTTGCACATCAACGCAAGGGCCGCTTCGGCCTGACCGATGGCGCGCATGCAGTGATGGATGCGGCCGGGCCCAAGACGGCCCTGGGCAATCTCGAACCCGCGCCCCTCGCCCAGCAGGATGTTTTCGGCGGGCACGCGGACGTCCGTAAAGCGGATGTGCATGTGGCCGTGCGGTGCGTCGTCGTGTCCGTAAACCAGCATGGGGCGCAGGACCTCGATCCCCTCCGTTCCCGCGGGCACAACGATCATCGACTGGCGCTTGTGCTTGGGCAGGTCGTCGCCGCCTGTCTTGACCATGACGATATAGACCCTGCAACGCGGATCGCCTGCGCCGCTGGCCCAGTATTTTTCCCCGTTCAGGACGTAGTGATCGCCGTCGCGCAAGCAGGACATCGAGATGTTGGTGGCGTCGGACGAGGCGACATCGGGTTCCGTCATCAAATAGGCAGAGCGGATTTTCCCCTCGAGCAAATGCGCGAGCCAGTCCGATTTCATCTGCTCGGTGCCGTAACGCTCGAACACCTCCATATTGCCGGTGTCGGGGGCGGAGCAGTTGAAGACCTCGGCGCCCAGCGGCGTCTTGCCCATCTCTTCGGCGAAATGGGCGTATTCGACGGTGGACAGGCCAAACCCCTTGTCGCTGTCGGTCAGCCAGAAGTTCCACAGACCCGCGGTCTTGGCCTTGGCCTTGAGCCCTTCGAGGATTTCTGTCTGCCGCTCGGTGTATTGCCAGCGATCCCCCTTGGCGACTTCGGCGGCGTATTCGTCTTCGAGCGGCATGATCTCGTCCCGGATCATGGTGGCCACCCTGTCCAGAAGGTCCCGGTTCTCGGGTCGAAGCGTGAATGACATGTCCATGGGCGATCTCCTCCTGCTGATCCGCAGGGTGGCGGATCAACCGGGCCGTGTCCACCGGATGGCCTGTGTGACGCTAGGGCACTTTGTCAGCTGGCGCGCAGGCCCAGGATGGCGCGGGCCTGCGCCGGGGTTGCCGCCGGACGGTCGTGTTCGGCGCAGATGTCGACCAACCGCGCGACCAGCGCCGCGTTGGAGGGCGCTAGCGTGTTTTTGTCCAGGCGCACGTTGTCCTCAAGCCCCGTGCGTGCATGGCCCCCTGCGGCCACCGCCCACTCGTTCAGGACGATCTGGTTGGCCCCGATGCCAGCCGCGCACCAGGGCGCACCGGGAAAGAGACGACCCACGGTTTCGACATAGAACTCAAAGGCGCGCCGGTCGACCGGCATCGCGTTTTTCACCCCCATCACGAACTGGACATAGGGCGTGTCCTTGATCTGGCCCTTGCCGTGCATCTGAGCCGCCTTGAAGATGTGGCTGAGGTCAAACGCCTCGATCTCGGGCTTCACATCATGGGTTATCATCTTGGCCGCGAGCCAGTCCACGAGGTCGGGCGGGTTCTCGTACACCCGCGTCGGGAAATTGTTCGACCCCACTGACAGCGATGCCATGTCGGGGCGCAAGGGCAGCATGCCGCCGCGCGCCTTACCCGCGCCCGAACGGCCACCGGTGGACAGCTGTATGATCATGCCGGAGCAATGCCTTTCGACGCCTTCCTTAAGAAGCGCGAACCTGTCCGGGTCCGACGTAGGTGACCCGTCATCGTTGCGCACATGGGCATGGCAGATGCTGGCGCCCGCCTCAAAGGCGGCATGGGTGCTTTCGATCTGCTCCGCCACGGTGATGGGCACTGCGGGGTTGTCGGATTTCTGAGGGACCGAGCCGGTGATGGCGACGCAGATGATGCAGGGGGCGGGCATTGCGGTTTCCTGTGACGTATCGTGATGTGCGCAGCGTCCAGCAAAGCGCCCGCCGCGTCCAGTCACGAACGCCCCACATGATGCGAGGTCGGGCTTTTCCGTATTTTGAAAAAGAAGAAGAACAGGTCCACCGCGCCATCCGGCCCTACCGCAAGGCGGAACGCAGGCGGGATGGCGAGGCTTCTCCTCTTGCGGTCATCGGCTCGGCAGCCTGTACCGCACGGGGTGTAAAGCGCGCGCAGGGTTAATGGGCGGTTACTGCGCCAGGCTTTTCCAAGTCGCCTTAACCTTAACGGCAGTTAACCTTAATGCGCGCCCTCTGACAAAAGGGCGCATGTCCCATCTTCTTCTCTTTCAAAATACGGAAAAAACCGACATCTACCGCGCGCCCTATACGCCTGAATGGCAAGACGCGGACACAAAGCAGCGCCATCTGCTGGCAGATTGAGCAGATGAAACGGTTTTGAAGCTACCTAACCCTCGGACACCGCGCGTTTTTCAAACGGTTTGAAACAGCGCTGTTGCGATACGGAACAGAATATGCACGCTGGGACAAATGGTTAACACACCCAGCTACTTCGATGAGATGTTCGGCCATGGCACCGATGCACGTGCCCCCTATGCCGAATACTGCAACTGGTTCAATCACGAAGATACCGCCCGGTTGTTGGCCAAGTCGGAAGAGGCCGAAGCGCTGTTCCGACTCATTGGCGTGACCTTCAACGTCTATGGCGACCCGGACGCCACCGAACGGTTGATCCCGTTTGACCTGGTCCCGCGCATTATCGCGGCGCGCGAATGGGCCAAGGTCGCCAAGGGGATCGAGCAGCGCGTGCGGGCGCTCAACGCGTTCCTGCACGACATCTACCACCGGCAGGAGATCGTGCGCGCGGGCCGCCTGCCCGCCGAGATGATCGCCCGCAACGATGCCTTTCTGCCGGAAATGATTGGTGTTTCGCCTCCGGGCGACATCTATACCCATATCGTGGGCACCGACCTGGTGCGCACCGGTGACGACGAGTTCTTTGTGCTGGAAGACAACGCGCGGACCCCGTCGGGCGTGAGCTATATGCTCGAAAACCGCGAAACCATGCTGCATATGTTCCCGGAGCTTTTCAGCAAGATCAAGGTGCAGTCCGTCAGCCAATACCCGCGCTCTTTGCGCAAATCGCTGGCCGCCTGCGCCCCGAACGCGTGCAGCGGGCGCCCCACGATCGCCGTCCTGACGCCCGGCATCCACAACTCCGCCTATTACGAACACGCCTTTCTCGCCGACCAGATGAACGCAGAACTGGTCGAGGGGCATGACCTGCGCGTGGTGGACGGGCGCGTGGCCATGCGCACGACGCGGGGGTACAAGCCCATTGACGTGCTCTACCGCCGGGTGGACGACGAATATCTCGACCCGATGAACTTCAACCCGGATTCTGTGCTGGGCGTGCCGGGGATCATGGATGTCTACCGCGCGGGCGGGATCACCATCGCCAATGCGCCGGGCACCGGCATCGCGGATGACAAGGCGATCTACAGCTACATGCCGGACATCGTGGAGTTCTACACCGGCGAAAAGGCAATCCTCAAAAACGTGCCGACGCATCGGTGTTCGGAACCCGAGGCGCTGAAATACGTGCTCGACAACCTGGCCGATCTGGTAGTCAAGGAGGTGCACGGCTCGGGCGGATACGGGATGCTCGTGGGCCCGGCAGCGTCGAAGAAAGAGATCGAAAAGTTCCGCGCCAAGCTGGAAGCGGCGCCCGGCAATTACATCGCCCAGCCCACGCTGGCGCTGTCCACCGTGCCGATCCTCACCGACGCGGGGCTCGCCCCGCGGCACGTGGATTTGCGGCCCTTCGTCCTTGTCTCGCCAGACCGGATCGACATCACGCCGGGCGGGCTGACCCGCGTGGCCCTGACCGAAGGGTCGCTTGTGGTGAACTCGTCCCAAGGCGGCGGGACCAAAGACACCTGGGTGCTGGAGGAGTAGCGCAATGCTGGGCAAGACCGCGGGCGGGCTCTTCTGGATGTTTCGCTATCTCGAACGGGCCGAAAACACGGCGCGCATGATTGACGCGGGCCTGCGCATTTCGCTGACACGGTCGAGTGCGGCGGAAAGTGAATGGACCTCGATCCTGTCCTCAACCGGCCTGAGCGCCGCCTACGCGGCCGCACATGGCGCGCCCGAAGGTCCCAAGGTCATCGACTTTCTGCTGCGCGATCCCAACAATCCGGGCTCTGTCATGGCCGGGATCGAAGCGGCCCGCGTCAACGCACGCGTGGTGCGCACTGCGCTCACCCGCGAGGTGTGGGAGGCCGTGAACGAATGCTACATGGTGCTGAAACGACTGCTGGCCAAACCTATCCAAGACCGTGACCTGCCGCGCGTCCTGCAGGTGATCCGGCAGCGCAGTGCATTCGTGCGCGGGGCGCTGCACGGGACCATGGTGCGCAACCACATCTATAATTTCGCGCGCATCGGCACCTTCTATGAACGGGCCGACAACACGGCGCGGATCATCGACCAGAAATATTACATCCTGTTGCCGTCCGTCCGGCTGGTCGGCAGTCCGTCCGACAATGTCCAGTGGGACACGATCCTGCGCGCGACATCGACCACGCGGGCGTACCAGACCCTGCATGACGGCGACGTGGATCCCCGCACGATTGCGCGTTTCCTGATCCTGGATGGCCGCCTGCCCCGTAGTCTGGCCTTTTGTTATGGCAAGATTGGCGACAACCTGGGCTACCTCGAAAAGGAATATGGGACGCGCCACACCTGTCAGTCCCTGGCAGATGCCCTGTGCTCAAAATTCCGATCGCATGACATGAACGCCATATTCGACTACGGACTACACGAGTTCATCACCGACTTCCTGCGCGACAGTGCGACGCTGGGCCGTCAGATCGAAATAGACTATCGGTTCAGCGAATAAACCCATGCGCCTCAAAATCAATCACAAGACCCATTACACCTACGATGCCCCTGTGCCTTATGGCTTGCAGCAGATCCGCCTGCGCCCCAAGTCCCGTCCGGGTCAGGTGGTCGAGGACTGGCAGATCGACGTGACCGGTGGCAAGGTCGAAGTGTCGTTCGAGGATGAGCACGCAAATTCCGTGGATCTGCTCAGTTTTACCCCCGGCCAGTCCGAGATTGAGATCACCTGTTCCGGCACTGTCGATGTCGAGGACAAGTCCGGCATCGTCGGTCCGCAGGGGGGTATGTGCCCCTTTGGCTGTTCCGGCGCAGCACGTCGCTGACCAAGGTTGGTGCGCGCGTTCGTACACTGATCGACGCAGCCCCGCGGGAGGGTGCGGCGGTTGACCGGTTGCACGCCCTGTCATCCCTTGTGCTGGAGGCCGTGCCCTATTCCACCGATCAAGCGGCGTCCGACCTGAGCGCCGAAGACGTGATGGAGGCCGGGCATGGCGTATGCCAGGATCACGCCCATATCTTTGTCACCGCGGCGCGCGCCTTGGGTTTTCCGGCCCGCTATGTGTCCGGCTATCTGATGATGAACGACCGGGTGGACCAGGATGCAAGCCATGCCTGGGCCGAGGCGCATATCGACAATCTGGGCTGGGTTGGGTTCGATATCTCGAATGGGATTTCACCCGACGCCCGCTATGTCCGCGTCGCCACCGGCCTCGACTACCGCGATGCAGCCCCGATCTCGGGTTTACGCTATGGTAACGCAGCGGAAGATATGTCTGTGAGCTTGAAGGTTCAGCAGCAATAGCGCAGATTTGGCGCGAGTCGGGTGGGAACACACAAGATATGACATATTGCGTAGGGATGCGGTTGGACACCGGGCTGATCTTCATGTCCGACACGCGTACCAATGCAGGTGTCGACAATATATCCACCGTCAAAAAGATGCACACATGGGCCGTGCCGGGCGAGCGGGTCATTGTGATCATGACCGCCGGAAACCTCGCGACGACACAGTCCGTGATCTCCCTGCTCGACGAACGTTCAAAGGCCCCGGAAGAGCGCAAGCCCTCGATCTTGGAGGCCCCGTCGATGTTTCAGGTGGCCCGCGAGGTCGGCCGTACCCTGAAGGAGGTGATCGGCGCCAACGCGACAACTGGCATGGAGGCGGACGGCGCCTTTGGCGCCACGATGATTATCGGCGGTCAGATCAAGGGGTCAGAGCCACGCCTTTTTCTGGTCTATCCGGAAGGCAACTTCATCGAAGCGTCCGACGACACGCCGTTCTTTCAGATTGGCGAGGCGAAATACGGCAAGCCCATCATCGTGCGCGCCCATGATCCCGCGATGCGGTTCGAGGATGCGGTGAAGCTGCTGATGGTGAGTTTTGATTCGACCATCAAGTCGAACCTGTCCGTTGGTTTGCCGCTGGACTACGTGACCTATACCGGCGACAGCCTTGCCATCACGCACGAAGAGCGGATCGAGGCGGACGATCCGTATTTCCAGATGGTATCGAACGGCTGGGGCGAGGCGCTGAAGGTCGCCTTTGATCAACTGCCCGAATTCAAATTCGACTGATCCGGCGGACGCGTGCCGCGACGACATGATTGAATGGGGGCTCTGCCCCCAAACCCCCGAAGTATTTTAAGCCAGAAGAAGGTATCAGTGCATGTCGGGCGGCAGGTGGTCCCTGATCCAACCGATCTTGCGGCTGTGGTGCGGGTCGATCTCGCGCAGCTCCAGCGACAGCATGAAGGGGTATTGGGCCATATGGCTGGCGGTGAATACCCTGGCCGCGTCAAAGACAGCGTCCGTTGCCTTGGTCTGTTGCGCATCGGTGCGGCCGGCCGCCAGGCGGATCGTGATGCCGATGTCAGCGCGGCGGGGATCGCCGTCTGCAATCACGCTGTGCTGCGTGGCGTGCGCGCGCACCCGGATGCCCGCGGGTGGAACGACACCCGTGGCCGCTGCGGCATCCTTGAGCGTCACGCGCAGGCTATGCATGTCGAGCGCCTCGTCGAGACTGGCGGAGTAATCGAGAATGATATGCGGCATGGTTGAACTGTGATCGGCAGCCCTAGCGCGCGCAAGCCAAAAGCGCGTCGATATCCAGATGCGCCTCAAGGTGATCGGCCAGCGCGTCCAGCGTTGTTGCGACCGTGTCGGAGTAGGACGCAGTGCCGCCGCTGATACCAAACCCGCCAAGCCACGCGCGCCGGAACCCGTCATCGCGGAACATGCCGTGCAGGTAGCTGCCCGCCACTCGGCCATCTGCGCTGATCGCCCCCTCGTCCTCTCCGGCCACCTGCGCGAAGGGTCGGGCCCGGTCGGGGCCGTCGCTGCGCCCGATATGGATCTCGTACCCCTGAAAGCCCTGACCGCTGGGCACATGCACCGCGTCGACGGTGGTCAGACGTTTGTCATCCGACATCACCGTGTCCACATCCAAAAGGCCAATGCCCGGCGTGTGGCCCGCGGGCCCCTCAATCCCGTCCGGGTCATCCACCACGCGGCCCAGCATCTGAAAGCCGCCGCAGATGCCCAGCACATGACCGCCGCGCCGCACATGCGCGCGCACATCCTCGTCCCAGCCCTGATCCTTGATGAATTGCAGATCGCCGCGGGTGGACTTGCTGCCGGGGATGATCACCACGTCCGTGTCAGCGGGCAGCGGTTGGCCCGCGTGCAGCATCGTCAGGCGCACGCCCGGTTCCTGCGCCAGCGGGTCCAGATCATCGAAATTGGCGATGCGCGACAGCTTCAGGCAGACGATATGCAGCCCGCCCGCGCGGACGGGCGTCGCGATGTCCAGGGCATCTTCTGCCGGTAATTTCCAGGCATCGCCGAACCACGGCACCACGCCAAATCCGCGCCAGCCAGTGTGCTGTTCGATCAACGCATAACCGTCATCAAAGAGGCTGGGATCACCCCGGAAACGATTGATCAGAAAGCCACGGATCACGTCGGCGTCGTTGGGATCAATGACCGCCTGCGTGCCCACGATCTGCGCGATCACCCCGCCCCGGTCGATGTCGCCCGCCAACACGACAGGGCAGTCCGCCGCTCTGGCAAATCCCATATTGGCAATGTCGCCGGGGCGTAAATTCACCTCGGCCGGGCTGCCCGCCCCTTCGACCAGCACCAGGTCATGGCGCGCCTGCAACCGGTTGAAGCTGTCCAGCACCGGGGCCATCAGGGACGGTTTCAAAGCGGAATACTCACGCGCCTTGACCGTCGTCAGGCGCTTGCCTTGCACGACCACCTGACTGCCCACATCGGTTTCCGGCTTCAGCAAGACCGGGTTCATGTCGGTATGCGGCTCCAGTCCGCTCGCCATCGCCTGCAGTGCCTGCGCCCGTCCAATCTCGCCCCCATCCACGGTGACGGCGGCATTGTTCGACATGTTTTGCGGCTTGAAGGGGGCCACGGACAGCCCTCGTATGACCGCCGCCCGGCAGAGGCCCGCGACCAGCATCGACTTGCCCACGTTGGACCCGGTGCCCTGGATCATCAGCGCCGTCATTCCGGTGGTTCCAGCTCGCGCCGCGCGACAAAGACAACCCCGGCAACCGACCATAGCGCAAGCTCGATAAAGATCGTCCAGTGAAGCACGGTTGACACGAACCAATCGTCTTCTGCGCCAAGCAGGACAACCAATGGTCCGGAAAAGGAAAACGTACCCCAGCCCCATGATATGTCGCCGGTAATGGTATCCAGAACCATGTGCAAAAGCGCGCCCAAGCCGACGCCAATGAGAACGCGGGACGTCAAAACAACCCCGAAAAACAGCATCACCGCCCACAGGGTCGGGTCATGCGTGAGATAGCTGTCATGACGCACCGCGCCGCCATCGACAAACAGCAACCAGACCGTATCCAGATCGGGCGCAATCGCACCGATGATGATGGCCCAGAACATCACGGGATCGCGAAAAAAGCTGCGATCAGTGGCACAGGCCAGCAGGTAGCCTGCAGGTGCGTGGCCGACGATCATGGCGCTCCCCTCGTAAGGCGCACGTGTCGTGCGCCCGGCTCAGAACTCGACACCCTTCTGTGCCTTGACGCCCAGATCCTTGAACGGGTGTTTCACCAGCGTCATCTCGGTGACCAGGTCCGCGGCCTCGATCAATTCGGGCTTGGCGTTGCGGCCCGTCAGCACAACATGCGTCATCGGAGGTTTCTGCTTCATCAGGAAATCGACGACCTCGTCAATATCGAGATAATCATAGCGCAATGCGATGTTGATTTCATCCAGCAGAACAAATTGGATCCCCGGGTCCAATATCTGCTCCCTGGCGATGCGCCAGCCGTTCTCGGCCGCGGCCACGTCGCGTTCGCGATCCTGGGTTTCCCATGTAAACCCTTCACCAGAAACGAAAAACTGGCATTTCTCCGCAAAGCGGTCGCGCAGGAACGTCTTTTCGCCCGTATCCCAATTTCCCTTGATGAACTGCACCACGGCGCAAGGCATCCCATGTGCGATGCAGCGCATGATCATCCCGAACCCGGACGAGGATTTGCCCTTGCCCGGTCCCGTATGGACGATGATCAGACCTTTTTCTTCGGTCTTGGTCTCCATCATCTTGTCGCGGGCGGCCTTGATCTTTTTCATCTTGGCGTTGTGGCGTTCGGTGATGTCGTCCATGGCGTCCTCCTTGCGACTGAGCCATGTGGTGCCATGGATTTGCCGGCAGTGCCAGCGTCGTTGGCGCTTGACTCCGCTGGCGGTCGGTCGCACTACGGTGATGTTGGTGCCCGAGGTTTGCTTCGGGTGAAAAGGGAATGCCGCGGGCCGCAAGGTCCAAACGCAGCCGCCCCCGCGACCGTGACCGGAAAGGGTGCTCCACGCCACTGGCCAAAGGCCGGGAAGGCAGGGCAACCGCAGAGGCCCCCGATGGATGCCTCAAGATCCGCAAGCCGGGAGACCTGCCAGCCAGAGGAAGACGAAACCGGACGGGGTGTGCCGGGTGTCGGGACGCCACGGCCAGTCGCCGCCCGCCATCTGCCATGCCGTCCCCCGATAGGGAACACACATGGCCGATCTGCCCCCCGTGGAACTCTTGGTCTGCGTGAAATGCCGCCGCGAGCTGGACGTGCCCGAAGGCGGCACACGCCCCGGCGAAGCGCTGCATGCAGAACTCGCAAACCGCACCATGTCCGAGGGCGTGACGCTCAAGGCCGTCGAATGCCTCTCCAACTGCTCATCCGGCTGCTCCGTCGCCGTCCGCGGCGGCGCGCAGCGCTGGACCTATGTCTACGGTAACCTGATGGAGGACCGCGACGCCGACATGGTTGTCGACGGCATCTCCAAATACGCTGCAACTGCCGACGGTATCGTCCCCTGGCGCGAACGCCCCGAACATTTCCGTAAAAACTGCATCGCCCGCATCCCCCCGCAGGAGTTCTGATATGGCCAACCTCAACAAAGTCCCCGTCACCGTCATCACCGGCTTTCTCGGCTCGGGCAAAACCACCCTTGTGCGTCACCTGATGCAGAACCCGCAGGGCAAGCGCCTTGCTGTCGTGGTCAATGAATTTGGCGACGTGGGTGTCGATGGCGACATCCTCAAAAGCTGCGCCATCCCCGATTGTCCTGCCGAAAATATCATGGAACTGGCCAACGGCTGCATCTGCTGCACCGTGGCCGACGACTTCATCCCGACAATCGAGGCGCTCATGGCCCTCGACCCGCAACCCGAGCATATCCTGATCGAAACCTCGGGCCTCGCCCTGCCCAAACCGCTTCTCAAGGCCTTCGACTGGCCCGATATCCGCAGCCGCATCACCGTGGACGGCGTGATCGCGCTGGCGGATGCCGAGGCTGTGGCCGCAGGCCGGTTCGCCCCTGACGTCGCCGCCGTAGACGCGCAGCGCGAAGCCGATGACAGCCTTGATCACGAAACGCCGCTTTCCGAAGTGTTCGAAGATCAGATCAGCTGCGCCGACATCATCCTGCTGACCAAACCCGACCTCGCCGGGCCCGACGGCATCGCCAGGGCCAAAGAGATCATCGCAGCCGAGGCCCCCCGCCCCCTTCCGATCGTCGAAGTGGCCGAAGGCGCCGTGGACCCCCGCGTGATCCTCGGGCTTGAGGCCGCCGCCGAAGACGACATGGACGCACGCCCTAGCCACCACGACGGCCATGACGACCACGAACATGACGATTTCGAGAGCGTCATCATCGACATCCCCGAAGTGGACGATCCCACCGACCTCGTCGCCCGGATCGAAGCCATGGCAAAGAGCCAGAACATCCTGCGCGTCAAAGGCTACGCCGCCGTCACCGGCAAACCCATGCGCCTGCTGGTACAAGCCGTGGGTGCCCGCGTCCGCCACCAGTTCGACCGCCCGTGGGGCCCGAACGAGCCGCGGCAGGGCCGTTTGGTCGTGATTGCCGAACATGACGACGTGAACGCGGCAGCGATCCGGTCGGCATTGACCGATGTTCCGGCAGCCGCCGAATAGGAACCGCCCCCGATGCACGTCGTCTTCCGCGAAAGCCACGGGCTCGAAGAGACCGAGACACCCACCGATCTGGGGCAGACGCCCGCGGATCTGGTGGTGCTGTCCTTCTCCGACAGCGACCTCGGGGCTTTTGCTGCGGCGTATCACCGGGCGGACGGCAAGCTGCCGACCGTGCGGCTGGCAAACCTCGTCGGCCTCAAGCATCCGCTCTCTGTCGACACCTACATCGAACAGACGCTGGAAGGGGCCAAAGGCATCCTGATCCGCCTCATCGGCGGCGTCCCCTACTGGGCGTATGGGCTGCAACAAGTCGAAACACTCTGTCAGCAAAAGGGCATCGCGCTCGCCGTCCTGCCTGCCGATGGCCGCGCTGACCCAAGGCTCGATGCCATCTCGACCCTGCCGGTCTCCACGCTCCGCCGCCTCGCCCATCTTTGCGACACCGGCGGTGCAGTTGCGGCACAAGCCGCTCTGGCCCAAATGGCACTCGCCTCCGGCCTCTACGCCGGGCCGGTCAAGGGTGCCAAATCCCTGCCATCCGTCGGCGCATGGACGCCCGAAGACGGCGTTGCCTGCCCGCTGATCGTCACCGCAGATGACAAACCCCTCATCCTTGTCACATTCTACCGCGCCTATCTCGCTGCTGCCGACCTCTCGCCCATAGAAGCCACATTCGACGCCCTGCGCGCACGCGGCTTTCGCGTCCTCGGCCTTTTCGCCCCGTCGCTCAAGGCCCCCGAACCTGCCGCATGGATGGCCCGCCAAATCGCGCATCTGAAACCTGCGGCTATCGTCAACGCCACCGCCTTCTCCGGCATCGGCGCGAACGGAACCTCTCCGCTTGACGCCGGCAACGTCCCCGTCTTCCAGATCGCGCTGGCCACCTCCACCCGCGAGGCATGGGCGGAAGCCGAACGCGGCCTCTCCCCCACCGACCTCGCTATGCACGTGGTCCTACCGGAGGTGGACGGACGCCTGTTCGCAGGCGTCGCGTCCTTCAAGGAACCGCAGCCGCGCGACGACGCCCTGCAATTCGCAAGATACGCGCACAAGGCCGACACTCAGCGGATCGACGCCGTGGCCGACCGGGTCAAAGCCTGGACTGACCTTGCTGCCACCCCCCCGCCCGACCGCGCCCTCGCCCTGATCCTCAGCACCTATCCGGGCAAGGACTGGAACATGGCGCATGCCGTCGGTCTCGACGCGCTCGCCTCAGCCGAGGCGATCCTGTCCGACCTGAAAGGCGCAGGTCATACAACCGAAGCTGCTCCGATTGCTCGCGCGCTCGAAACCGAAACCATCAGCTGGCCGCTCGCGGACTACAAAGCCGCTCTCGCACGTTTGCCGCGATCTCTAAAAGACGACATCACAGCCGCATGGGGCACCCCCGAACAGGATACCGACGAGGGCCACTTCCACTTCAAAGCCAAACGTCGCGGCAACATCCTCATCGCCCTGCAACCCGAACGCGGAAACCCGCAGCAACGCGACGACGACTACCACGACCTCGCCCGCACCCCGCGCCACGCTTATGTTGCCTTCTACCTCTGGCTTCAAAGCCAGACACAGGCGCTGGTCCACATCGGCGCGCACGGCACGCTCGAATGGCTGCCCGGCAAATCCGTCGCACTGTCTCATACGTGCTGGCCCGAAGCCCTGACCGGCACCCTGCCCGTCATCTACCCCTTCATCGTCAACGACCCCGGCGAGGCCGCCCAAGCCAAGCGCCGCATCGGCGCCGTCACCCTTGGCCACCTGCCACCCCCGATGAAGGACAGCGCCACGCCCGACCGTTTCGTCCGGCTCGAAACCCTTCTCGACGAGTTCTCCAACGCCGACGGTCTCGACCCCAAGCGCCGCGACCGTTTGCAGGATGACATCCGCGAAGAAGCCCAGGCAATTGGAGTCGAGAACGACCTCGGCCTCGACCGCGCGACATGCAGTGCCGAAGCCATCACCCGCATCGACCGCTTTGTTTGCGACATCAAGGAAAGCCAGTTCGGCGATGGCTTGCACATCTGGGGGCAAGACGCAGACACGGAACGCACCGCTCTGATCGACGCCCTGAACGGCAAGCGTATCGCGGGCGGCCCCTCTGGCTCACCCCATCGCGGGCGCCGCGACGTGCTGCCCACGGGCCGCAACCTCTACACCACCGATCCGCGCTCAGTCCCAACCCGCGCGGCCTATGCCCAGGGTGTAAAACTGGCCGAGGAACTCGTGCGCCGCCACCTCCAGGAAGAAGGCGACTGGCCCCGTGGCCTGATCGTGGACCTCTGGGGCTCCGCCACCATGCGCACGGCGGGTGAAGAGTTCGCCATGGGACTACACCTGCTCGGCGTCAAACCGGTCTGGGACAAAGGCTCCGAACGCGTCTCCGGCATCGAAGTGCTGCCCATCACAGACCTTGACCGCCCGCGTATCGACGTCACCTTGCGTGTCTCTGGGCTGTTCCGCGACGTGTTCCCGACGCTCTCCGCCCTCTTCGGCCAAGCCGTCCGCGCGCTGGCCGCGCGCGACGAAGCACCAGACTGGAACCCCTACGCAGGCCAGACGCCCGCCTCCCGCGTCTACGGCCCCGCCCCCGGCAGCTTCGGCCTTGGCATGGGTGCAGACATCGAAACCTTCACCGACGAAGCGCGCACCGCCGCAGGGCAAGCCTGGCTCGCCGCCAGCGCCTACGCGCTCGACGGCACGAAGACGGTCAAGGATGAGGCGGGCATCCGCGCCCGCGTCGCCGCCGCCGACAGCTTCGTCCACCTGCAAGATCTGCCCGAAACCGACGTGCTTCTGGCCTCCGACTACGCCGCCCATGAAGCAGGTTTCGCCGCCGCACAAGCCGTGACCGGGGGCAAGGCGTCCCTCTACCACCTCGACAGCACAAACCCCGACCGACCCCGCGCCCGCACCCTGCCCGAGGAAATCGCCCGCGTCGTCCAGGCCCGCGCCACGCAGGTCCGGTGGCTGCGTGGCATGATGCGCCACGGCTTCCGCGGCGGGGCGGAAATCGCCGCCACCCTTGACCACATGGCCGCCTTCGCACATCTCGCGGGCGTCGTCGGCCCCCACCTCTTTGACGCCTACCATGACGCCACCCTCGGCGACCCCGAGGTTGCCGCCTTCCTCCAAGACGCCAACCCCGGCGCGTACCAAGCCATGCAGGACCAGTTCGCCGCCCTTGACGCCGCGGGCCTCTGGCACACCCGCCGCAACTCGATCCGCGCCAGCCTTGAGGCCGCACAATGAGTATCAAAGGCTGGTGCCCCGGCGCCTGGCGCCCCATGATGTCCGGCGACGGCCTGATCGTGCGCATACGCCCGCGTCTGGCCCGCCTGACCCAAGTTCAAACCCTTGGCCTCTGCGCCCTCAGCCAAACGCACGGCAACGGCATCATCGACCTCACCAGCCGCGCCAACCTGCAAATGCGTGGCATCAACGGGAACCAATACGACAGCCTCCTCCAAGCGCTCCAAGACCTCGACCTGCTCGACGCCACACCCGAGGCAGAGGCCAAGCGAAATATCGTCACCACGCCCAAATGGCAGGACGGCGACCTCACCATGCGCCTGCACGCCAAGATCATCAGCGCCCTGCCGGACATGCCCACGCTCCCGGCCAAGATGGGTATCGCCATCGACACCGGGCCCGCACCGCTCCTGTCGGACACCTCCGCCGATTTCCGCTTCGAACGCAGCCCGGACGGCATCATCCTGCGCGCCGACGGCGCCGAACACGGCCAGCCCGTCACCGAACACACAGCCGCAGCGGCGCTGATCGACCTCGCCAACTGGTTCCTCGGCACAAACGGCGCAGCCGCCGGTCGCATGGCCAAACACCTCAAAACCACCGCCCTGCCAGCCGTATGGCAAACCACTGGCCCGGCCCCCGCCGCACCACGCCTCCAACCCGGCAACCACACCTACGGCGCGCCCTTCGGCAGCATTGACGCCTCTGACCTCGCCGCCCTCATCCAAGACAGCCAAGCCATGGCCCTC
The DNA here is from genome assembly GCF_001969365.1 of Tateyamaria omphalii. Taxonomy (NCBI): domain Bacteria; kingdom Pseudomonadati; phylum Pseudomonadota; class Alphaproteobacteria; order Rhodobacterales; family Roseobacteraceae; genus Tateyamaria; species Tateyamaria omphalii. The sequence continues at coordinate 2,216,999 of NZ_CP019312.1, forward strand.
CGCGTCACCCCCTGGCGTCTCTTCACACTCGAAAACGCAAAAGCCCACGCGCCCCATGGCTTCATCACCGACGCAAACGACCCGCTCCTGCACACCCACGCCTGTCCCGGCGCCCCCGCCTGCGCTTCCGCCACGGTCGACACCCGCAGCCTCGCCCGACAACTGGCCAAACCCGGCCTCCACATCTCGGGCTGTGCAAAAGGTTGCGCGCACCCGCGCCGCGCGACCACCACGCTCGTGGGCAACAACGGCACGTTCGACCTTGTGGAAAACGGCCATCCATGGGATGCCCCCCGCCAGCGCGGCCTCACGGCCCAAGACCTCCTGACGCCAGCGAGCTAAAATGCCCTACGAATACGAAACCGACGGCGCAGCCATCTACCTGCAAAGCTTCGCGACCATCCGTGCCGAAGCTGACCTCGACCAGTTCGCCCCGGACGAAGAACAGGTCGCCGTCCGCATGATCCACGCGGCCGGTCTCGTGGGCCTCGAACAAAACTGCCTCTTCTCGCCGGGCTTTGTCCAAGCCGCCCGAGCAGCCCTCGAAGCAGGCGCCCCCATCCTCTGCGATGCGCGCATGGTCAGCGAGGGGATCACACGCCCCCGCCTGCCCGCAAACAACGATGTCATCTGCACGCTTCACAACGACGGCGTCCGCGAACTGGCAGCGGACATGCAAAACACCCGCTCCGCTGCCGCCCTCGAACTCTGGCGCCCCCATCTGCAAGGCGCCGTCGTCGCCATCGGCAACGCCCCGACAGCGCTCTTCCACCTGCTGAACATGCTCGAAGACCCCGACTGCCCGCGCCCCGCCGCCATCATCGGCTGCCCCGTGGGCTTCGTGGGTGCTGTCGAATCCAAGGACGCGCTCTGGGCCGACCAACCCGTCCCCTGCTGCATCGTCCAGGGGCGGCTCGGCGGCAGCGCCATCACCGTCGCCGCAGTCAACGCCATCGCGAGCCGCAAAGAGTAATGGCGCAGACGACGGGCACCATCCACGGCGTCGGCCTCGGCCCCGGCGCGCAAGACCTGCTCAGCGTCCGCGCCGACCGGCTGGTGCGGAACGCCAAACACGTCGCCTTTTTCCGCAAGGCAGGCCGCCCCGGCCAGGCACGGCGCATCGTCAACGGCATGCTGGCCGACACAGCCATCGAATTCCCCATGGAGTACCCGGTCACGACGGAAATCCCCCTGACCGACCCGCGCTACAACCAAATCATGTCGGCCTTTTACACCGACTGCACAGCTCACCTGCGCAGACTTGCCGAAGGGGGCGAAGACGTGGTGGTCCTGTGCGAAGGCGATCCGTTCTTCTACGGTTCGTTCATGCACCTCTACACAAGGCTCGAACCACACGTACCTGTCGAAGTTGTTCCCGCCATCACCGGCATGTCCGGCGCATGGACGGCCACGGGCGCACCGATCACATGGGGCGACGACATCCTGACGATCCTCATGGGCACGCTGGACGAGGACACGCTTGTGCACCGAATGGGCCAGGCCGACGCGCTGGTGGTGATGAAGATCGGGCGCAACATCGACAAGGTACGCAGCGCATTGAAACGCGCAGGCAAGTTCGAAGACGCCTACCTGATCGAATACGCTGCCATGCCAAACCAGAACGTGCAAAAGCTGTGCGAGGCCGAGGGCAAGGTAACCCCCTATTTCTCGATCATCGTGGTCCATGGGCAGGGCCGTCGCCCATGACGGGCTGGGTGCGCATCGCAGGCCTCGGCCCCGGCGACGACGCCCTGATCACGCCCGAAGTCTCGGATGTACTGACCCAGGCCACCGACATCGTGGGCTACATACCGTATGTCAAACGCATCGCGAACCGCCCCGGCCTGACCCTGCACGCCAGCGACAACCGGGTCGAGATTGACCGCTCTCAGCACGCCTTGGAAATGGCCTCGGAAGGACGAAAGGTCGTCGTCGTCTCCTCCGGCGATCCCGGCGTCTTCGCCATGGCCGCTGCGGTCTTTGAGGCCGTCGAAGCGGGCCCCGCCCACTGGCGCAGTCTCGACATCTCCGTCCTGCCCGGCATCACCGCCATGCTTGCCGCCTCAGCCCGCTGTGGCGCGCCGCTGGGCCATGACTTCTGCGCCATCAACCTCAGTGACAACCTCAAACCGTGGCGCCTCATCGAAAAGCGCCTGCGCCTCGCCGCCGAAGCCGACTTCGCCATGGCCTTCTACAACCCACGCAGCAAATCCCGGCCCGAGGGCTTCGTACGCACGCTCGACGTGCTCAAGCACGCCTGCAACGACACGCGCCCGGTCATCTTTGCCCGCAACGTAACCCGGCCAGACGAGCAAATCCGCATCGTCCCCTTGCCCGACGCAACACCGGACATGGCCGACATGCGCACCATGGTCATCGTCGGCTCTTCCCGCACACGGATCATCACACGGGACGGCGCGCCGATCGTCTACACCCCGAGATCGACGCCCGAATGACGCAGCCAGTCGAACACCTGCGCCACGCTATGCGCCTCCCGCCGCTCCGGCAGTGTGGGTCGGTCGATCATAATGACAGGCAGGCCCAAGGCACGCGCCGCCGCGATCTTGGCATAGGCCCCGGTCCCGCCAGCGTTCTTCGACACGACCAGCTTGATCCCATGCTCTTGCATCAGCGCGCGGTCATCACCTTCGGTGAACGGCCCGCGCGACACCAACACATTGTGGTCGGGGAACGGCGGCGGGTCCTTGGGCGGATCAACAAGCCGGAGCAGGTAAAAATGCTGCGGATTTGGCGCAAACTCGGCCAGATGCATGCGTCCCACGGCCAGCATCACACGGCTGGCCCGCTGATCGAGCGCCGCCACTGCGCCCGCAATGTCTGGCACGTGGGTCCAGTTGTCTCCGCTTTGCGCGGTCCAGGGCGCACGGGTCAAAGCAATCAGCGGCACCTCGGCTTGCGCGCAGGCCGCAACCGCATTCCGGCTCATCTGCGCGGCAAAGGGATGGGTCGCGTCAATCACATGGCTGATCTGCTCGGCCTTGAGGTATTCGGAAAGCCCTTCGATCCCGCCAAATCCTCCGATCCGCTGCGGCAAGGGCTGCCGCGTTGGTCGCTCGACACGCCCCGCAAAGCTGACCGTACCCGTGAGGTTCGCGTCTGCGGCGGCATTGGCAAAAGCCGTGGCCTCGGTCGTTCCTGCAAGGATCAAAAGGTTGGCGCGCATGTCTGACCCCTGGCTGACAATCATAGGCATCGGAGAAGACGGAGTTGCAGGCCTTGGGGCGGCAAGTCAAGCCGCCCTCACCGCAGCCCACGTCATCATGGCGCCCCAGCGGCACCTAGATCTCGTGGTTAACGCAGAATTAACCACAAGTGTCCCCGCGGGGACAGATCTCATCCCCTGGCCAATTCCCTTCGCCGACGGCATCGCGATCCTGGCGTCCCTGCGGGGACAAAAGGTCGTGGTGCTCGCCTCCGGCGATCCCTTCTGGTTCGGCGCAGGCTCCGTCATCGCCCGCAGCTTCGGCCCGTCCGAATGGACCGCGCTACCCGGTATCTCATGCTTCTCCCTTGCAGCAGCCCGGCTGGGTTGGCCGCTGGAAACGACCACGTGCCTGGGCCTGCACGCCGCCCCTTTTACCCGGCTTCGCAGGCACGTCGCTAAAAAGTCAAAACTGATCGTGACACTGCGCGACGGGGCGGCCGTGAAGGACCTCGCAACCTACCTCGCGGACCAGGCGTTCGGCGCCAGCACTCTGCACGTCATGGAGCATCTTGGCGGGCCACGGGACCGCCTTACGACGTGCCGCGCCGATGCGGTCGAGGGCCAGTTCAACCACCCGGTCTGTGTAGCGATTGACGTTGCGGGCGATGGCGCGGCCCTCACCGCGGCCACAGGGCAGGCAGACGACGCATTCCAAAATGACGGTCAGATCACCAAGCGCCCCGTGCGCGCGATCACCCTGTCGACCCTCGCGCCGAAACCGGGCGAACATCTGTGGGACATCGGTGGCGGCTCGGGCTCTATCGCGCTTGAGTGGCTGCTCAGCCATACTTCGACCATGGCCACGACCATTGAGCCGCGCAGCGATCGAGCAGACCGGATCCGACAAAACGCGACCAGCCTTGGCGTGGAGTATCGCCTGACGGTGATCGAGGGCGCGGCACCGGACGCGTTGGAGGGGTTGAACGCACCGGATGCCATTTTCATCGGGGGCGGGCTTTCGGATGTCGTGCTAGAGGCAGCGCTGGCGCGAAACACCAGGCTTGTCGTCAATGCTGTCACACTGGAAGGTGAAGCGCTCTTGGCCGACGCGCAAGCAACCCATGGGGGTGAGTTGCTGCGGATTGCACTCGGGCATACGGTTCCGTTGGGTTCAAAACGGGGCTGGTCCGCGTCTTACCCGGTTGTGCAATGGAGCGTGGCGCGATGATTGTGGCGGGCTTTGGCTTCACGTCGCGCGCTACGGCGCAAAGCCTGACTGAGGCGTTGCGGGCGACGGGCTATGACGGACCGCTCGACCATATCGCAACGCCACACGACAAGGTCGCGCACCCGGCGATGCTGGACTTTGCATCCGCGCGCGGGCTTGGCATCATGGCAGTGCAGCCCGGCCCATTGGCAGAAGCGTGCACCGAGACCCAATCCCGACACAGCCGCGAGGCGCGCCACACGGGATCGGTGGCGGAAGCAGCAGCACTGGCGGCTGCCCGACCGGGCGCGAAACTGATCGTATCCCGCCAAGTATCACATGACCGCATGGCCACCTGCGCCATAGCCCAAGGACCAGACACATGACCGTTCACTTCATTGGCGCCGGGCCCGGTGCGCCAGACCTTCTGACCCTGCGGGGACGTGACCTGATCGCGTCCTGCCCAGTTTGCCTGTATGCAGGGTCGCTTGTGCCGGAGGCGATCCTTGGCCACTGTCCCGAAGGCGCGAAGATCGTCAACACGGCGTCCATGGACCTTGACCAGATCATGGCCGAGATCCACGCGGCCCATGCCGACGGTCACGACATCGCGCGGCTGCACTCAGGAGACGTATCCGTATGGTCCGCCATGGGTGAGCAGTTGCGGCGGATCAAGGCGGCGGGCATCCCGTTCACGGTGACGCCGGGCGTGCCGTCCTTTTCCGCCGCTGCGGCCGCCTTGGGCGCGGAGCTGACCCTGCCCGGCGTCGCGCAATCGGTGGTTCTGACACGGACGCCCGGCCGCGCGACGTCAATGCCGGACGGAGAAACGTTGACCAACTTTGCCGCCACGGGCGCGACGCTTGCGATACACCTGAGCATCGGAAACCTGGATCAGGTGATCACCGACTTGACGCCTGCATATGGAGCAGATTGCCCGGTCGCCGTGGTGTACCGTGCAAGCTGGCCGGATGAGCAGATCATCCATGCGACGCTGTCCACGCTCAAGCAGGCCATGCACGACGGCATCAGCCGCACCGCGCTGATCCTTGTGGGGCGCGCCATCGGGGCAGATAGTTTCGATGAAAGTTGCCTCTATTCAACGGATTACGACCGGCGCTACCGCCCGCAAAGTGCGGATAGCCCCTGGGCAAGCTGGAGCCACGGCGATGATTAAGGGTCTTATGATCTCAGCCCCTGCATCAGGAACAGGCAAAACAACCGTGATGCTGGGGCTGCTTCGCGCGCTGCGGGACGACGGGCTGGTGGTACAGCCCTACAAGTCGGGGCCAGACTATATCGACCCGGCCTTTCACCTTGCCGCAGCTGGGCGCGCGTCCTTCAACCTCGACACGTGGGCGATGGATACGCGGTTGCTGGGAGGCGTTTCGGCACAGATGGCTGGCGCGGATATCTGCGTGGCCGAAGGGTCCATGGGCCTTTTCGACGGGGTCGCGACGCGTGGGCAATCCGGCTTTGGATCGAGCGCCGAGACGGCGCTGACCATGGGCTGGCCCGTTGTGCTGGTCATTGACGTGGGCGGACAGGCGCAATCGGCGGCGGCGACGGCGCTGGGGTTCAAGAGCTATAATCCCGATCTTCCCTTTGCGGGCGTGATCCTGAACCGGGTGGCGAGCCCCCGGCATGACCGGCTGACCCGGCTGGGCATGGATCGCGCGGGCGTCAAAGTGCTGGGCAGCCTGCCGCGGCGGGGGGACCTTAAGCTGCCGGAGCGGCATCTGGGGCTGATCCAAGCGGTGGAGCATCCCGATCTTGAAGCCGCGATTGCGGGTTATGCAGACTTTATGCGTGAGAATGTCGATCTGGACGCGATCCGGGCGGCGGCGCAGGTGGGGTCTGCGATCGAGGCATTTCCGTTGCCGCAACCGCCCGCACAGAAGATCGCGCTGGCGCGGGATGCGGCGTTTTCGTTTACCTATCCGCATCTTCTGGAGGGTTGGCGCGCGGCCGGTGCTGAAATCGCGCCCTTCTCGCCGCTGGCGGATGAGGCCCCGACCAAGGATGCCGATCTCGTCTGGTTGCCCGGTGGATACCCCGAATTGCATGGTGGCACGTTGGCGGCGGCGTCGACCTTCAAGGCGGGCTTGCGCGCCCATGCCGCGACCAAGCCCGTGCATGGCGAATGCGGTGGCTACATGGTGCTGGGCGCCGGATTGACGGACAAGGATGGCACGCGGCACGAGATGACGGGGCTGTTTGGGCTGGAAACCAGCTTTGAAAAGCGGAAGTTCCATCTGGGCTATCGCCGGGCCGTGCTGGATGCGCCGATGCCCGGCTTTGCGGCCGGGGCCGCGCTGCGGGGGCACGAGTTTCATTACACCACCATTCTGGATGAACCCGATGCGCCGCTGGCACAGGTGGCCGATGCAGACGGCAACCCGGTGCCAGAGACCGGGTCGCGCAAGGGCCATGTGACCGGCACCTTCTTTCACCTGATCGCCGGAGAGGCGGGATGACCGGGTTTGTCAGCTTCGTTGGCTCCGGTCCCGGCGATCCAGAATTGCTGACGCTGAAGGCCGTGGACCGGTTGAAGCGCGCCGATGCGGTGCTGTTTGATGATCTGAGTGCGGGGCCGATCCTCGCCCATGCGCGCAGCGGAGCCGATCTGGTGGGTGTGGGCAAGCGGGCCGGGCGGCCGTCGCCCAAGCAGCACCATGTGAGCCAGTTGTTGGTGGAGTATGCGCAGGAAAATCAACGTGTTGTTCGCCTGAAATCAGGTGATGGCGGAACCTTTGGCCGGCTTGAGGAAGAGACCGATGCGCTAAAGGCGGCGGGCATTGCATACGAGATCATACCCGGCGTGCCCTCGGCCTGTGCGGCCGCGGCGGCGGCGGGCATTCCGCTGACCCGGCGCCTCACGGCGCGGCGCGTGCAGTTCATCACCGGACATGACGTGCGTGGTGCGCTGCCAGAGGATCTTAACATGGCAGCGTTGGCTGATCCGCAGGCCACAACGGTCGTTTTCATGGGACAGCGGACCTTTCCCGCGCTGGCGGCGATGCTGATTGACGGCGGATTGCCTGCCAATACACCGGCATTGCTGGCCGAAGGCGTGTCGACCGATGCGCAGGCCCTGCACCGCATGACCGTACAGACGCTGGCCGACCGGCTGCGCCGCGCGGTCAGCGATGCACCTGCCCTTATTCTTTACGGGGCGCTGGCAGAGGGGTGATCTGCATATTTTGGGAACAATGAAGATCACAGACTGCGTGTCCCTTCATTGTTCTTCAAATATGCAAAATCCGACATGGGCCAAAGCGTACGGGTCGGGTCTTTCTTGCGCCTTCACTTGCCGTATCCGGACTTGTGAGCACCCCCAAAGGCTGTAAACATGTTCGCACGATGGTGGCCCCGAAAGAGGTCTGAAAAGGGAACCGGGTGAAAGTCCCGGACTGCCCCCGCAACTGTGACCGGCGAGCGGTGCCGGCAGACACCACTGGCGCAAGATGCGCTGGGAAGGTCTGGCGCCGCAGCGACCCGGCAGTCAGGAGACCTGCCATCGTGCAACGCAATCCGCCGGGGCACCGGCCACTGTGTCACCGGGGTGGTGGCGAGGAGAAACAGACATGCATATCGAACCGGGCGTCGTGGACGGCGCGAAAATGGCACTGGCCTATGGCACTGCCGCGGCTGGCGCAGGCTATACATTGAAATTGGCGGCGGACGATCTGAAGCGGCACGACATGGCGTCGCTGGCCCTGCGCAGCGTGATGGCCGCGGTGGGCACGTTCGTGTTCTTTGAGGTGATGCCGCATTTCGCCGTGGGCATCTCCGAGGTGCACTTCATTCTGGGCACGACGTTGTTTCTGCTTTTGGGTCCCGCTGCGGCGGCGATCGGGCTTGCGGCGGGCTTGCTGCTTCAGGGCACGTTCTTTGCCCCGTCCGATCTGCCGATGTATTTTGTCAACGTGACGACCTTGCTGTTTCCGCTTTTTGCCGTTCATGCGCTCGCGCGGCGCATTGTGCCGGACGCGACGGCCTATGTGGACCTTGGCTATACGCAGGTGTTGAAGATGTCGGCCATCTATCAGGGCGGCGTGGTGGCCTGGGTCGCATTCTGGGCGATCTATGGTCAGGGTGTCGGGGCCGAGAACATGCAGGCTGTGCTGACCTTCGGGGCCGCGTATCTGCTGGTGATCCTGCTGGAGCCCATTGCCGATCTGGCCGTCCTTGCCGCTGCCAAGGGTTTGCGCGGCTGGACGCGGTCCGGCGTCTTTGCCCACCGCCTGCATAACGTGGCATAAGATGTTGATTCGATTGAGGGAAAGGGCCGCCACTGTGCGGCCCTTTCGCGCAGCATGAAACAGCTTTTTCTGATCGGCATTGGCACGGGCAACCCGGATCATCTGACCGGAGAGGCGCGCCGCGTCATGGCGGAGGCCGACCTGTTCCTTGTGCCGCACAAGGGCGACGGCAAGACCAATCTCGCTGATCTGCGGACGCAGATCATCGCGGATGTGCGCAATGACGCCACCGTTGCCCTGTTCGACATGCCGGTGCGCGACGAGAGCTTACCCTACATCGCCCGGGTCGATGCCTGGCATGATGAGATCGCACGCATCTGGACCGACACCATGGCGCAGCACCCCGAAGCCCGAAAGGTCGCGCTGCTGGTATGGGGCGATCCATCGCTTTATGACAGCACCTTGCGCATTGCCGCCCGGCTGCACCCGAAGCCCGACATCCGTGTCGTGGCCGGGATCACCTCTGTTCAGGCGCTGACCGCGGCCCATGCGATACCGCTCAATACGTTGAACGCGCCTGTCACTATCTCGACCGGGCGGCGTTTGCGGGATCAGGGCTGGCCCTCAGAATGCGAGACCCTGGTCGTGATGCTGGATGGCACATGCGCGTTTCAGGACCTGGACGGCGCGCAGTTCGACATCTGGTGGGGGGCGTATCTGGGCATGGCAGAGCAAATCCTCGACCACGGTCGACTGGCGGATGTGTCCGACCGGATCATTGCCCGCCGGGCCGAGGCGCGCGCCGCCCATGGCTGGATCATGGACACCTACCTGCTGCGCAGACTGCCCGAAAAATAGGCGCTTTTTCGGCTGATTTTCAGGCATTTGGCCGTGGGACTAGCCGAATGCGTTCAGGAATGGTCATATCAGGCGACTTGAGCTGCCGCGAAACTGAATGACTGCCCACCTGCCCCTCACTGCTGCGACTGCCGCGCAACCGCGCGCGATTGGTTCTGTGCGGCTGTCGACCAAGCCGGTTCAAGGGCGCACCGTCATCGACGGGCTGTACCAGCAGGGTGCGGCCAAGGCCGTGTTTCCGCGTGCGGCGCGCGGCATGACGGCGGTCCTGCTGAACACATCCGGCGGTGTCACGGGTGGTGACAGGTTCGACTACGCCGCCACCGCAGGCGCTGGCACGCATCTGACTGTGACCACGCAAGCCTGCGAACGGGCCTATCGCGCGCAGCCGGGCGAAGTTGGGCGGGTCGAGACCCGCCTTACTGTTCAGGACGGTGCAACGCTGTGGTGGCTGCCGCAGGAAACGTTGATCTTTGACGGCTGCGCGATGACGCGGCGTTTGTCCTGTGATCTGGCCCCCACAGCGCGCGCGCTAATCGTTGAGCCCATGTGCCTGGGCCGGATCGCCATGGGCGAGGATGCCGTGCGGGGTCAGTTTTCGGACCGGATCGAAATCACGCGGAACGGGGTGCCGCTGGTCCTCGATGCCTGGTCCCTGTCCGGGGACATGACTGCAGACATGGCGCGGGTGGCCATTGGGCGCGGAGCGACCTCCATGGTCAGCCTGACCTATGTGGCGCCGGATGCCGAGGCGCATCTTGGCCCGGTCCGCGACCTCTTGCCCGAGACAGGTGGCGCGAGCCTGCTGACCCATGACACCCTCGTCATGCGCACCGTGGCCCCGTCGGGCTATCATCTGCGCAAGACGCTGTTGCCCATTCTTGACCACCTGACCGGTGGTCATTTGCCCATCTGCTGGAGACTGTAACCCCATGCAACTCACCCCCCGCGAAAAGGACAAGCTGCTGGTCGCCATGGCCGCCGAAGTGGCGCGCAAACGGCTGGCGCGCGGCGTCAAGCTGAACCATCCCGAGGCCATTGCGCTGATCACCGACGCCGTGGTCGAGGGTGCGCGCGACGGGCGCAGCGTGGCCGACATGATGGAGGCTGGTGCGCAGGTCATCACCCGCGATCAGTGCATGGAAGGGGTGCCCGAGATGATCCATGACGTGCAGGTCGAGGCGACCTTTCCCGACGGCACCAAACTGGTGACGGTCCACAATCCGATCCGGTGAGACATGCATATTTTTGGAACAATGAAGAAGAGGAGCGCGGCGCGATGATCCCAGGCGAGGTGATCCCGGCAGAGGGAGATATTCAGTTGAACACCGGCGCGCAAGCCATCACGCTGCACGTGGCCAATACCGGCGACCGACCCGTGCAGGTCGGCAGTCATTATCATTTTGGCGAGGCGAACGCAGCGCTGGAATTCGACCGAGTGGCCGCGCGCGGCATGCGTCTGGACATCGCTGCGGGCACCGCCGTGCGGTTCGAGCCGGGCCAGGCCCGCGATGTGCAATTGATCCCCATCGGGGGCGCGCGAAGGGTGTATGGTTTCAATCAGCAGGTGATGGGCGACCTTTGAGCAGGGCAACCCCAACGGGAGGAGAGACCCATGTGTGATGTTTGTGTGATGAACGCGGTGAAGGATCGGATGCTGTCGCGGCGCGATCTGTTCAAGGTCAGTGCTGCCGTCGGTGCGGCGGCAACCATCGGGATGTCGGCGGCGCCTGCGGCGATGGCGGCAGGCCATGGTGGTGTCGTGGACATGAGCCACAAACTGAGCCCGGACTTTCCGACCTTCTTCGGTGTGCCGGGCATTTCGATGGAGCAGGCGTTCAACTTTGCCGAACATGGGTTCAACCTGATGAACCTGACCATCAACGAGCACACCGCCACGCATATCGACGCGCCGCTGCACTTTTCAGCCGATGGCGCATCGGTGGACGAGATCCCGGTGAGCGATCTGGTCATCCCGCTATGCGTCGTGGATATCGCGGCGCGGGCGGCAGAGGATGCCGATGCACAGGTGACCCCGGATGACCTGAAGGCGTGGATCGCCGCCAATGGCGACATTCCGGACAAGGCGTGCATCGCCATGCATTCCGGCTGGGCCGCGAAATCCGGCGATGCGGCGGCTTATGTGGGCAACGATGATGCGGATGTGAAGCACTTTCCGGGATTTCATGTCGAGGCCACCCAGATGCTGTTGGAAGAGACAACAGCCGTCGCCATGGCCGTCGACACCCTGTCGCTGGATCATGGGCCGTCGCCCGATTTTGCCACGCACTATGCCTGGCTGCCTGCGGGGCGTTACGGAATTGAGAACCTGGCCGGACTTGAGAACGTGCCCGCGGCCGGCGCGACGCTGGTTGTCGGCGCACCAAACCACCCCGGCGGCACGGGCGGTCCCGCGCGCATTTTCGCGATGGTCTGATGGCGACCCTCCCCCTCATATCCGACGAGGAGGCCAGCGCCGAGGTGCTGGCCGTCTTTGACGATATTCGTGCTGTGCGCGGGACGGACTACGTCAACAACTTCTGGCGGGCGCTGGCCCATGATCCAGCCCTGCTGGCCGCAACCTGGGGACGGTTGAAAGATGTGATGGGACCGGGGGCGCTCGACCCGTTGGTCAAGGAGATGCTCTACGTCGCGGTGTCTGTGGCGAATGGGTGTGAGTATTGCATTCATTCGCACACGGCGGCGGCGCGGGCCAAAGGGATGACGCAGGCGCAATACGGCGAGTTGCTAAGTGTGATTGGGATGGCCATGCAGACCAATGGGTTGGTGACGGCGATGCAGGTGCCGGTGGATGAGGTTTTTGAGGTTTGAGCTGCTTGGCCGTCAGCGAAGCGCAAGAGACCCAGGATTTGAGGTGCCGCGCCTCGTATTTGAAACTGTTTACTGAAGTGAGAGGCTGACATGCCCACATCCATCTCCCGCCGCGACTATGCTGCCATGTTCGGCCCCACTGTGGGCGACAAGGTGCGTCTGGCCGACACCGAATTGTTTATCGAGGTTGAGCGGGACCTGACCGCCGAGGGGGCGGGCCAGGCCGCGACCGGGGGCAGTGGCGACAACGCCATGCTTTATGGTGAAGAGGTCAAGTTCGGCGGCGGCAAGGTCATCCGCGACGGGATGGGGCAGTCTCAGGTCACCCGCGCCGACGGCGCCGTCGACACGGTCATCACCAACGCGCTGATCGTGGACTGGACGGGCATTTACAAGGCCGATGTGGGCCTGAAGGACGGGCGCATCGCCGCCGTTGGCAAGGCGGGCAATCCGGACACGCAACCCGGCGTGAACATCATCATCGGGCCGGGGACCGAAGCCATTGCTGGTGAGGGTAAGATCCTGACCGCAGGGGGCTTTGACAGCCACATCCACTTCATCTGTCCGCAGCAGATCGAGGATGCGTTGCACTCCGGCCTGACGACGATGCTGGGCGGTGGCACGGGGCCTGCGCACGGGACCTTGGCCACAACCGTGACACCGGGGCCGTGGCATCTGGGGCGGATGTTGCAGGCGGCGGATGCGTTTCCCATGAACCTGGCCTTTGCGGGCAAGGGGAATGCGTCGCTGCCGGCGGCGCTGGAAGAGCAGGTGAAGGCGGGCGCGTGTGCGATGAAGCTGCACGAGGATTGGGGGACGACGCCGGGCGCCATCGACTGCTGCTTGTCTGTGGCCGATGACATGGACGTGCAGGTGATGATCCACACGGATACGCTGAACGAGAGCGGATTCGTGGAGAACACCGTGGCCGCCATGAAGGGCCGCACGATCCACGCCTTTCACACTGAGGGTGCGGGCGGCGGGCACGCGCCGGACATTATCAAGATCTGCGGGGAGGAGCATGTGCTCCCCTCTTCCACCAACCCCACGCGGCCCTTCACCGTGAACACGCTGGAAGAGCATCTGGACATGCTCATGGTCTGCCACCATCTGGACAAGTCGATCCCCGAAGACGTCGCCTTTGCCGAAAGCCGTATCCGGCGTGAGACCATCGCGGCCGAGGACATCCTGCACGACATGGGCGCGTTTTCGATCATCGCGTCGGACAGTCAGGCGATGGGGCGTGTGGGCGAGGTGTTGATCCGCACCTGGCAGACGGCGGACAAGATGAAGAAACAGCGTGGGCCGCTGCCCGAAGAAACCGGCGACAACGACAATATGCGCGTGCGCCGCTATATCGCGAAATACACGATCAACCCAGCGATTGCGCACGGGATCAGCCACGAAATCGGCAGCATCGAGGTCGGCAAGCGGGCCGATCTGTGCCTGTGGAACACCGCGTTTTTCGGAGTGAAGCCCGAGATGGTGCTGCTGGGCGGGACGATCGCCTGCGCCCAGATGGGGGATCCCAACGCGTCGATCCCGACGCCGCAGCCGGTCTACACCCGGCCTATGTTCGGGGCGTATGGTCGGTCCGTCGAGCGGTCTGCTGTGACGTTTGTGTCGACGGCCGCGCAGGCCGAGGGGATTGGCGCGTCGCTTGGGCTGGCCAAGGACACGGTGGCGGTTGAGAACACGCGAAACATCGGGAAGAAGGACCTGAAGCTGAACAATGCGACCCCGGAGGTTGAGGTGCATCCCGAAACCTACGAAGTGCGGGCGGACGGGGAATTGCTGACGTGCCAGCCTGCCGAGGTGCTGCCCATGGCGCAGCGGTATTTTCTGTTTTGACCAGTTTGCCGTTACTCAGAAGCGTTCTATCAAATCGGCATCGTCTGCTTCGGCGATGTCAGCACTTCGGCGAACGCTGGCTCGCGGTGCTGGGGAAAGGACGCGGACATAGGTTGTTTCCGACTTTGTCCGGTACCTCAGATCGTCACAAATGTGCTTTGGCAAGCGTTTCGCATCGAAACGCGTTGTTACCTTCTGTTCAATTCGAACAATGGCAGTGGCAGTCGGAATTTGGACTGTCTTGTCTCGCTGATCGACCAGTGAGAGGAGCGCATCACTCAGCTCCGCCTCGCGCCGTTTCATGTCAGCCTGCTTTGCGCGAATTGCGACCAATTCTTCGGCCAGGCTTTCGACAATGGGCGGATGGTAGGACATGCTTCCGATCATCACCAACAATGCTGAATGGAGATTTAACGCCAGCTATGCACCGAGTGGTCAGCCGACATGCGCCTGACACCCTGTCGAAACCGAGATTGGGGGCATATGTCGACGCAAGAGTAACAAAACAGGTGTCCCATGACCCTTATGCAGCGGATCGCCGCTTTCCTGTCCAGCATCAGCCTGCCCCACGGCGCGCTGGTGCAAACGCAAGCCGTATATGCCCTCAGCGATGCCGAACTCAGGGCGCGCGGGCTGAAGCGGCGCGAAGCCGCGCGGCAGATCATGATCAACGGGGATTGGTCGTAAGCTTGGGGGTATCCCCATGCTGACCGCGCAGCACTACCACGATCACACCCATGGTCAGGTGAGCGACCACGTGTCGCTCACTTACGAAGACCGCTTTTTGCGGCGCAAGGTTCTGACCCTCGCCTCTGGCGCGCAACTGCTGGTCGACCTTCCACAAACTACATCGCTGGATCATGGTGGCGCCTTGATCACCACTGACAAGGCCGAGATCAGGATTGACGCGGCGCCGGAGCAGCTCTTGGAAGTCACTGGCCAGAGCCTGCACCGCATCGCTTGGCATATCGGCAACCGCCACACCCCGTGCCAGATCGAAGACACGCGCCTGCTGATTCAGCGGGACCACGTGATGGCCGATATGCTGGCCAAGATCGGCGCCACGACGCGCGAGGTTGTCGAGCCGTTTACGCCCGAGGGCGGCGCATATGGGCATGGGCGAACCCATGGCCACGACCATTCGCACAGCCACACATGAGCCATGCGCTGACCCTGATGCAGTGGCTGTCGCCCGCCTTTCCCGTCGGGGCCTTTGCTTATTCCCACGGGCTGGAACAGGTGATTGCGGACGGCTCCGTCACGGATGCGGACACGCTGCGCACCTGGCTGGGCGACGTATTGGAACTTGGGTCCGGGCGCGCGGATGCCGTGCTGCTTGCGGCGGCCTACGCTGTGGATGACCCGACCTATGTCGATGCAACGGCGCGCGCTTTTGCCGCCGGAGCGGAGCGGTTGAAGGAAACGGACCTGCAAGGCCGTGCGTTTTGCGACACGGCCCGTGCTGTCTGGGAGATCGAGATCAGCGGCCTGACCTATCCTGTTGGGGTTGGATCGGCAGCGCGCGCTGTGGGCATCCCGCTGGATCAGACCCTGCCGCTTTACCTGCATGCCTTCGGGTCGAACCTGGTTTCGGTGGCGCAGCGCGCAATGCCCCTTGGCCAGACGGATGCGCAGACCGTTTTGGCCGCCCTGTCCCCTGTCATAGCGCGGACCGCACGGGACGCGCAGAAAACGCCGCTCGCGGCCCTTTCATCCACCAGCTTTGCTGCTGATATTGCAGCCATGCGCCATGAAACCCTGCAACCGAGGATCTTTCGCACATGACACAGCTTAATGGACCGCTTCGCATCGGCATCGGTGGCCCCGTGGGTGCGGGCAAGACGACGCTCACCGCCGCCCTGGCCGCTGCGCTGAAGGAACAGCATTCGATCGGGGTGATCACCAACGACATCTACACCCAGGAAGATGCGGAGGAGCTGATGCGCCGTCAAATCCTGCCGCAGGATCGGATCATAGGGGTCGAAACGGGTGGGTGCCCGCACACGGCCATCCGCGAGGATGCGTCGATCAACCTGGCCGCCGTGGCCGAAATGCGAGAGCGACATCCCGAAGTCGAGGCGATCCTGATCGAAAGCGGCGGCGACAACCTGTCGGCTACGTTTTCTCCGGAATTGGCGGACATCACCCTTTATGTCATCGACACGGCGGCGGGCGAGGAGATACCCCGCAAGGGTGGCCCTGCGATCACCAAATCCGACCTGCTGATCATCAACAAGATCGACCTGGCCCCCCATGTGGGCGCGTCTCTTGAGGTGATGGAACGGGATGCCAAGCGGATGCGCGGTCAGCGGCCGTTTGTGTTCGCGGCTCTGCGTCACGGCAAAGGCGTTGACGATGTCATCGGCCATATCCGCGCTCTGTCAGGGCTGGGCCTGACAACCGCGTGAGCTTGTAGGGCGGAGGACACCTCCGCCTTACGGATTTCCGCTGCGCTTAGACGAAGTCGATGTGCTTGACCATGGGCATGTCCCGCACCCGTTGACCTGTCGCGGCAAAGATCGCGTTGGACAGGGCGGCGGCAGCGGGCGGCACCATCGGCTCGCCCATGCCGCGCACCGTATCTCCGTTTTCCAGACCTTGGACAAAGATCTCGGGGGCCTGGGCCATCCGCATCCCTTCGAAGTCGTAGTAGTTCCGCTGCTCTGCCATCCCGTCGGAGATGGTGATTTCCGAATTCATCGCGTGGCCCAGTGCCCAGTTGATGCCGCCCTGCACCATGTTTTCGAAATTGATAGGGTCGATGACGCGTCCCACTTCGGCAGCGACCCACACCCTGTCGATCTTGATGGCGCCATCCAGGTTGGTGACTTCGACCACCTCTGCTGTTGGCACGCCAAACGACATGCAGAAGGCGACGCCGCGCCCCTTGTTCGGGGCAATGTCGTTGCCCCAACCCGACATCTCGGCCACCGCTTCCAGCGTCTTGCGCGAGGGGTCGTGCCAGCACAGGCGCAGCCTTTCTTCCATGGGATCGGCGCCCGCGGCAAGGATCAGCTCATCCAGGAACACGTCGTGGAAGAACCCGTTGGTCGACGCCCCGACTGCCCGCCAGCTTGAGATGGGTGCCAGTTCGGGCGCGCGGTAGCCCGTGACCCGGTAGTTCGGGATCTCCAGGGGCTGTTCCCATGCACCAGCGACGATCTGAAGGTCAGGGCCCGGTGTAGGCAGGCCCTGCCGCCCCATCTGGCTGGCGATGACGGAGGGCATGGCGATGCCGAGGTCGTAGGCGTGAACCTTGCCATCCTTGACCACCCCGCGCCCGCGCGCCATGGCGATCTGTCGGGTGTCGTTTTGAAGCGTGTCCTCTTCCCGGCTGTAGGTCAGCTTGACCGGAGTGCCCTTGATCTGCGTCGCGATCTCGGTCGCTTCACGCACGACCCGGTCCTCGAGCCTGTGACCAAAGCTGCCGCCCATCACCTGCACATGGACAAAAACCTGATCGGCATCGAGGCCAGTCAGATTGGCCACGTTGTTCTGCACAAAACGCGGGATTTGCGTGCCGGTCCAGACGTCCGCACGGTCGTCGGTTACTTTTACCACCGCCGAAATCGGTTCGAGCGGCGCGTGGGCGAGGTAGGGCGCGCGGTATTCGGCCTCGATCACCTCGGCCCCTTCAAGCGCGGCATCGACATTGCCGTCGTCGCGAAAGCGGCTGTCCTGCTGATCCGCGTTGAAACTGTCGGACAGTGCGTGCCAGTGCTCCGCCTGTTCTGCGGGGTAGGATGCGGGTGCCCAGTCGATGGCGACGGCGTTCACGGCCCGGATGGCGCGCCAGGTGTTGTCGGCGATCACGGCCACACCGTCGGATATCTCGACCACGTCGAGGACCCCGCGCATGTCGCGGGCGGCGGTGGCGTCAAAGCTGTTCATCGCGCCCCGGCGCGGGCTGGTGCGGACAGAGGCGTGGACCATGTCCTTCATCTCGAGATCAATCCCATAGCGCTGCGTGCCCGTGGATTTGGCGATAATATCAATGCGCTCCATCTCTTTGCCGACAAGTCGCCAGGTGGAAGGATCGCGTAGGGTGACATCGTTCACCGGATCGAGCGCTGCCGCGGTGTCCGCAAGCTCGACATAGGACAACTGGCCGCCGCCCGACAGGATCACGGCCCCATTTTCGGTTCTCAGATCGGCGACATTGGCGCCGGTCTGTTGGGCCGCCGCGGCCTTGAGCGTTTCGCGCGCAACGGCTCCGGCCAGGCGTAGCTTTTCGAAGCTGTCGGGCACTGTGGTGGACCCACCGGTGATCTGGAGGCCCATAAACTTCATCATCGCGTCCATGATACCGCGCGTGGTGTCGGCGACAGGCCCGTCATCGGTGGATCGGAACGGGGCCGCCTCGGCGCTGAGGGCGGTGTTGTAATAGGCCGGATCGGGCATACCGGGATCGACACGGATCTGGTCCAACTCGACATCCAACTCTTCAGCGATCAGGGCAGCCTGCACATGATAGGCCCCCTGCCCGCTGTCGGCGCGCGGGGTGATCAGGGTGATGCCGGTCGCGTCAATTTTCACGTAAGGCGTCAGCGCGGCCTCACCGTCCGCCAGATCAGCGAGCAGCGGGTTCGAAACGGGGCGCTTGTAGGCATAGTAGCCAAAAGCCACGCCGCCAGCGATAGCGGCGGATCCGACAAGGAAGGATCGGCGGGCGATTTTTCCGATGCGGCTCATCTCTACACCTCCTGCAGTTTGGTGGCGGCAGTTTTGACCGCGGCACGGATCCGCGGATATGTCCCGCACCGGCACAGATTGCCGTTCATCGCGTCGTCGATATCGGCGTCCGTTGGGGCGGGGTTTGCCGCAAGAAGGGCGGCGGCCTGCATCATCTGTCCGGACTGACAGTAGCCGCATTGGGCAACCTGATGATCGACCCAAGCCGCCTGAACAGCGTGCATCGCATCAGGTGTGCCCAGCCCTTCGATCGTTGTCACCGCGCCCCAGACATCTGCGGCTGCGGTTTGGCAGGACCGCACCGCTTCGCCGTCAATATGCACGGTGCATGCACCGCATTGCGCGACCCCGCAGCCGTATTTGACGCCTTTGATATTCAGCTCATCCCGCAGGACCCAAAGCAGGGGCATGTCATCTTCGAAATCCACCTCATGCTCTGTCCCGTTGACCGTGAGTTTCATCGCGCGCTCCTAAACAAGGTCGGTTTGGACGTAGACTAGGCGACCTGCGCCTTCCCGGAAACCTGCAGATCACGCCAACGGGGTCGCAGATCGCGACGTCACTTGCGTTGAGCCCGCGTGTCGGCATGGGTATATTGGCAGCATGGAGACTTTCTTGTCCCAGATGTGGATCCGCTGCCGGGATGTGGCGGCGGCATTGATCGCAAGCCTGTGGCGCGGGCGGGCGACCGACGACGTGGTTGCGTGGATTGAAAGAGAGCCGCCCGGACGCCAGCGGGGGATCGTGTTTGGCACCCTTATCGCGTTGTTTTTGCTCAGCATCGGTGCCGCGCAATTCGGTCTCGTGGGCATGTGCCTCTTCTGGGGCTTGGTCATCTACCTGATCAGATAATACTGGCATACCATTGTATGCCATTGAAGTTGCAGCAAAAAATTTGAAAAAATCTGATCCATTCGACGGGAAGCCCGTATCCCTTTTATCTGATCACAAACACAAAGGAAGGAAAGACCATGGGTATTGGCCTCGGAATTCTGACGTTTGGGACTTTGGGCTTTGTCGTCGCATTCGGCTATATCAGCGCGCGTGTGACGGAAAAGCGCCGCTTGGAAGGCGGCCCGAAATCGTCGCTGTCGGCGGACGGGATCGCTGAACGTATGGCGCGGGCATCCGTGACGCGCTGAATCGCGAAAAGACATCAAGAAAAACGCCGCGCACCCGACAGGTACGCGGCGTTTCTTTGTTCAGAACGCTACGGTTTTCAGAATTCGACCACGGCCCGGATCGACTTGCCTTCGTGCATCAGATCAAAACCGTGGTTGATTTCGTCCAATGTCAGCTTGTGGGTGATCATCGGGTCGATCTCGATCTTGCCGTCCATGTACCAGTCCACGATTTTCGGGACATCGGTGCGCCCTTTTGCGCCACCAAAGGCTGTGCCGCGCCACACGCGGCCCGTGACCAGTTGAAAGGGGCGTGTCGAAATTTCCGCGCCCGCGGGGGCCACGCCGATGATGATCGACTCGCCCCATCCCTTGTGCGCGCATTCGAGGGCGGTCCGCATGACGTCCACGTTGCCGGTGGCATCGAAGGTATAGTCGGCGCCACCGCCCGTGAGCTCGACCAGATGGGCGACCATATCGCCATCGACCTTTGAGGGGTTCACGAAGTGGGTCATGCCAAAATGCGTGGCCATCTCGACCTTACTGTCGTTCAAATCGACGCCGACGATTTGGTCTGCGCCCGCAAGACGGAGGCCCTGGATCACGTTAAGGCCGATGCCGCCGAGACCGAAGACAACGGCCGTGCTGCCGATCTCGACCTTGGCGGTGTTGATGACGGCGCCTATGCCGGTGGTCACACCGCAGCCAATGTAACAGACCTTGTCGAAGGGGGCGTCCTTGCGGACCTTCGCCAGTGCAATCTCGGGGACGACGGTGTGATTGGCGAAGGTCGAGCAGCCCATGTAGTGATGGATCGGTGTGCCATCGAGCATGGAGAACCGGGTGGACCCGTCAGGCAAGAGACCCTGCCCCTGGGTCGCGCGGACCTTTTGGCAAAGGTTGGTTTTCGGGTTCAGACAGTATTCGCATTCGCGGCATTCCGGCGTGTAGAGCGGGATGACGTGATCGCCCACTTCAAGCGTCGTCACCCCCTCGCCCACCTCGATCACCACGCCTGCGCCTTCGTGGCCGAGGATTGCAGGGAATATCCCTTCCGGGTCTGCACCGGACCGCGTGAATTCGTCGGTATGGCACAGGCCGGTCGCCTTGATCTCGACCAGCACCTCGCCCTTGCGCGGGCCGTCCAGATTGACCTCCATGATCTCAAGCGGTTTGCCGGCTTCGACAGCAACGGCGGCGCGGGTCTTCATCATGGTTCGTCCTCTCACTGAGTATTTTCATCATGTGAGCCAGTGGACGCATGATCTGTCAATGCAGAGAATGAAACGGCGGGCGGTGAGGTGAAACGTGCGTGCGCCCCGGCGACACCGGCCACCGCCTCTTTGCGGTCGCTTTGCGGCGTTCTGCAGGACCATACATTGGCGGATGTGTCAGCCGTGACCTCCGGCGATCTGACCGACCGGGCCGCGCCTATTCGAAGCATCAGGATCCAGAAGCACAACACTTGTCTTTCCGGGCCAAACACGAGCGGCGCGTTGGGGTGTCTTTGGCGTGACCGTCACACCATCTACCTTCGGTAGAAAATATGTCTTGCCTCAACGTCAACCTGTCGAGACATCCGGACCATTCGCGAAGGAATTGTTGATGTCACCCAACCTGGGGGATGTGTTTTGGGTGTCTTTGGAATTTCTTGTTCGGCGCTGATGCGCCTGAATTTCGGTACGTGTCTGGCGGTCATCGCCACGTTTGCCTCTGCGCAAAGCCGTTCTGATCTGGATGCACCGCTGGAAACCATTGTGTTCACGGCGAGTGATACGCTGCGGGGCATTGTCGGCGAACATCTGAATGATCCCGATCTTTGGCCCTATATCCTCGAGTTTAATGCCATTTCCTCTCCGGCGGTCGTGGTGCCGGGGATGGAACTGCAAATGCCGGTCAAACAGGTGCGCGCTTCCTGAACTACGATGCGCCCGGCCTGACGGTGTCGAACCGGGACCAAATGATCGAGATCGGGCAGAATGAGGGGCTGGTCTTGACGACCCGAGGAGCCGAACGGACGCCGAGATATCCGGCTATGCGTGGGAGTTCGGCGATGGCGCGACAGCGACAGGACCGCGCCCCACCCACGCCTATGCCCGGCCCGGTGTATACGAGGTGGCGCTCGTGGTGCGCGACGACAGTGGCGCGCCGCTCAACACCCACCGCGACACGATGCGCGTCACTGTGAACGCAGCGCCAATCGCCGACGCGGGCCCGGCCCTCGTCGTCGCCCCGGACGAGGATTTTGTTCTGAGCGCCCACGCCTCGGTCGATCCGGACGGTGCGATTGCAAGTTACGTTTGGCGGCTGCCGGACGGCACCACCGCCACGCAGGAACGTGTCGACCACCAGATCGACGCCCCGGGAACCTACCGGATCGGCCTGCGAGTCGAGGACAATTTTTCAGGCGGCGCCGCAGCGGACAATGACGAGGTGTTTGTCACCGTGAACGACGCGCCCGTGGCGCAGGCGGGCGCGGACAGGCTGGTTGCACCAGGTGATCCGGTAATCCTGGACGCCAGCGCCAGCTTTGATCCCGACGGACAGATTGTGCAGTATCAGTGGACCTTCGACGACGGGTTTGCGGACCAGGAACTGGCCCAAGTCGAACGCAGCTATGCCACACCCGGCACTTGGACCGCGCAGCTGGTGGTGACGGACAGCGCAGGCGTCGCAAACTCAACGGTGTCCGACAGGATCACGGTGCGGGTCAACGCCGCACCCGTGGCCGATGCACGGCCGGACATTGAAACGGATGCTCTGCAAGTCGCCTTTGACGGCTCCGGATCCGCGGGTGCAGATGGCGACGCGCTGATCTACACGTGGGATTTCGGCGACGGCTCACCGCCGCGCACCGGCCAACAGATCACGCATGTCTATCCCCGGTCCGACACGTTTCCGGTGACCCTACAGATTGACGATGGTTTGGGAATGTCCAACGCCACCGCCATCCACGCGACCACGGTCGTTGTCAATGCGCGCCCAGTGGCAGAGGCCGGTGGCAACCGCGCCGTATGCTCGGGCAAGTCCATCCTGTTCGATGCCTGCGACAGTATCGACCCCGACGGGGGGCTGCTGCTTTACCAATGGGACTTTGGCGACGGAACGACATCGGATCTGGTCAATCCGAGCAAGATTTACGAAACGCCGGGGGCCTCTGCGGTCACACTCCGCATACGCAATGGCAAGGACACGGAGTGGGGCCGTGACATGGACCGCGTGGCGGTCCTGGTGCGCAAAGGGCCGATTGCACACGCGGGCGACGATCTGACCGTTTATGCCAACCAATCAATTCGGTTCGACGGCTCACGCTCCACCGACCGCGACGGCGCGGTCAATGCCTTCAGCAGGATAATGGGGGACGGTGGGACGGCGAGCGGCGCGCGCCCCGAGTACCGGTTCGAAACACCGGGCACATACACGGTCACGCTCACCATACAGGGGGAAGCGATCGGCAATCGCTCCCCTCTTGATACAGACACGGCACATTTCACGGTCCTGCCAGCCCCATCACAAACCATTGCGGCGCAAGACCGGGCGGCAGCGGGTTTGCCCGCAGCATGTGCGGCCGAGGTACAGGGCTTGGACAGCGCCCAGGTGACAGACCACACATGAACCTTTTTCCGATGGAACGGTCGCGTCGGGGGCAAAGGTGAGCCACGTCTTCGCGGAGCCGGGCGGCTATAGGGTGACGTTGCGCACAGCCCTGACCGGAGCCGAATCCGGCCTGAAACAGCTGGAAACACGGCGACAGATCAGCGTGAATGCCGCCGCACGCGCGGTGATCAAGGCGCCCGATATGGTTGCAGCAGGACAGGCTATTGTGTTTGACGCCGCGGCCTCAACCGACAGTGATGGCGCGCTGACGCAATTTGCATGGGATTTCGGGGACGGCACGACCGCCATGGGCGTCGTTGCCGCGCATGTGTTTACAGCGCCGGGCGATTACACCGTGCGCCTCACCGTGACGGATGATGCCGCCGTCGGTAACTCGGATGTAACTGCAACGACGCGTGTTACGGTCAATCCACCACCCACAGTTGGGCTGGCCGTTGCAGGTCAAATGTGCCCCGCCGTCGCGCAGGACTGGAGCGTCAACGCAGCGCGCGGGACATCCGTGTCATGGACCTTCGGGGACGGCACAACGGCAGAGGGCGCGCGCACGACCCATGGCTTTGCCAAGCCGGGCCTCTCTCCGGTATCCGTTGCCCTGGATGATGGGCGCGGTTTGCTCAACAGCAGCTGGCGGGAAGAGGTCTATGTCCGCGTGAACGCCGCGCCAAGGGCCGTTGCGGGTCCGGATCAGGTCGTGAACCCCGGCGATACCGTGTCCTTCAGCGCGGCCCAGTCTGGCGACATCGACGGCGTGCTGACAGACTACAGGTGGAGCTTCGGTGACTGCATCACCCTCGCAGACGTTCATGTGACGCGCCGGTTTGACCAAAGCGGCCCTGTCGCGGTGAAACTGACAGTGCGCGATGACAGCGGTGCAGCCTGCGACACGGGACAGGACAACCTGACCGTTCTGGTCAACACCGCACCCCAGATCGACGCCGGACCTAACAGGACGACGCCCGTCGGCGCGGCCCATGACGTCCTGGTCATTGATGCCTCGGGAGCGTCTGATGCGGATGGTCACAGCGTGACGGTAGACTGGGACTTTGGCGACGGGACAACGGCGACAGGCGCTATCTTGCGCCACGCCTATGCGGCGCCCGGCGCCTACACGGTGACGTTCACGGCCCGCGATAGCACAGGCTTGCCCAGCGGCATCACATCCGACACGGCCATAGTGATCGCAACTCCGCGCGGCGAGTGAGACACCGAACTGTGGCGCATCCAGACACCAGTGAATGAGGTACTTTAACGACCATGTGGTTTCCCCTGCGTCTCAAGTTTTTCTTGATCGCCACGCTGCTGGCCGTGGCGCCCCTGGCCATCGTGGGCCAGAACCTCACACAGCTGACACGGGACGAGTTGAAATCAGCGGCAAATGAGGATCTGACAACGGTCGCGGCCCAGCTTCAGACCCAGTTCGACACCACCTACCAAGGGCGGTGGCTGTCACCGCTCATGGTCATCCGCAACGGGATCGACAGCCCGGAACTGGACGTGCCGCAAAAGGTGTCGCTTCTGACCCTCGGCTTGCAGGAATTGCCGGGTGTCATGTCATTGCAACCGTCCGTGGCCGGATCAAACCTGCCCATCATGGCGACGGATCAGGCGTTTTCACAAAAGCTCGAAGCCCTCGGCGTCGATCCAGTGCAGGCCCTCACCGTGCCATCTGAGCTGATCAAGAACATCGAAGAAACGGGGCAATATGGTCGCCCCCTCATCTCGCAGATGCCAGAGACGAGGGACTGGCTGGCAACCTTGGCGCTGCCCCTGAACACACCTATCGCAGGGCGGCAGGTGACATTGGCCGCGCGGATCGAATTGTCGGGCCTGGCCCAACTGGTGGACCAACACCCCTTTGCCCAGCGCGGTGAGATCACGGTGATCGACCAAGCGGGCCGCACCGTCCTTGTCGACGAGCAAACCAACATGTCAGGGCGCTACATCGTGCAATCGGCCTTGCCCCTGATGGTGGCAGGCGCGCGCGCCAATGCGCTGCAAAGCGACACGCGCCCGGATGGAACGGCTGCGCTTGGGGTCTATCCCTTTCCCGACTGGTTTTAGTGGGCGGTCGTGACCGAACTGACCGAGGACAGCGCCTATGCCGTCGCGAATGCGATCACACGTCAGGTCCTGATCACCGGGGCACTGGGCTTTGCGCTGGCCAGCATCGGCGCGCTGATCTTTGCCCGCCGTCTGGCACGGCCCATCCTTGCGATTGGCGAGACCGTGGAACGCATGGGGGCCGGAGACTTTGCCGCCCGCGTCGATGACGTGAACAGCCATGACGAGATCGGGCAGCTGTCTCGCCGCGTGAACACAATGATCTCGGAACTGGGCGAGCGTCTGCAGCTGATGAAATTTGTCCGCCAAGGCACGGTGTCTGCCATTCAGAATGCGGACGCGGGCGTGTCTCGCGGTGGGGAACGCAAGCGCGTTTCGGTGATCTTCACCGACATCCGCGGCTACACCGCCTTTTCAAAGCGCGTCGCGCCAGAGGTCGTGATCGAAGCGCTGAACGAATATTCGAGGTGCAGACCGCGATCGTCAACGCCCATCATGGCGACGTCGACAAGTTCATCGGCGACGCACTGGTGGCGATGTTCGAAGGCGACGCGATGGAGCGGCGCGCCGTCGGTTGTGCGGTCGAAGTGATCGCGGCGATGCAGGGGCTGCTCACGAAATTTCCAGGAATACGACTTACACGTGGGGATCGGGGTAGCCCCGGGTGAAGTGGTGATGGGTGCCATGGGCGCCAAGGACCGGATGGATTACACAGCACTTGGACCTGCGGTGAACGTGGCCGCACGGCTGTGCAACAAGGCCGAGCCGGGTCAGGTGCTGCTTGACAGCGCCATGCACGAGGCGAGCAAAGGGCTGGACAACGTCCGGTTCGAAACGCGGCAGGCGATCCCGCTCAAGGGCTATGCCGACCCCGTCCCGACATTCGCAGCGATCAAGCTGCGTGCCGCCGCCGAATGACCGCTAAGGCAAGACGGCCCAGACCATGATCAGGTACGTCCACTGGTGCACCGCCTGATCCAGCCCAAAGGCGCGCCAGAACCCGCCCTGGCTTGGGTCATGGCCCGTATGTTCGGACCACCATCCCTTGCCCCAGTCGATGTGGAAATGCGCGATCCACTCCGCGATGGCGACCACGAGCGCCAGCCAGACCGGTACGCCAACCAACACCATCGCAACCAGCGAACCAACACCATGAAGACCCGCATGCTGCAACCGACCGACGTGCATATACACCCCCCGGTTCGCCAGCATCCGTGGCGTTTGCAGATAGAAGTCGGCGAACAGATGCTTGACCTGCAGCAAAAACAACAGGACCAGGGCAAATGTGACGGGATCGGTCAACTTGTACCTCTCGCATTCCTTCCACCCTTACCCTAGGGCGGGCCGGGCCATGCCGCAATCGTCCAGTCCGCCAAGATGACAGGCCATTGATTTCCAGCGCAGCCCGTTGATAGGCTAACGCAGGGCGTTTTGCCTGCCCTTTTCAGTACGTGGACCGGCACCATAGAACGCTCCCTCTTTCGATTTATCTGGATCTATTCAAAGCGCGACCAACTGATCCTGCTCGCGGTCACGTTGACGCTGTTCCCGCTGCTCTACCTGACGCTCGAACTGCCCAAGCGGATCATCAACGATGCCATCGGTTCGGGCTCGCCTACAGTTTCGGCCTACGGGTTCGATTTCGATCAGATCACCTATCTGATGATCTTGTGTGGCGGGTTCCTCCTGGCCGTGCTGTGCCATGGCCTGCTGAAAATGCGCATCAACACGATGAAGGGGGTGCTGGCCGAACGGCTGCTGCGCCGCTTTCGCTACACCCTGATCGCGCGCATCCTGCGTTTCCCGCAGCCCTATTTCGAGCGCACCAGCCAGGGCGAATTGGTCAGCATGGTCACCGCCGAAAGCGAACCGATGGGCGGGCTGATGGGCGATGCCATCGCCCAACCGGTGCTGCAGGCCGGGCAGATGCTGACCATACTCGGCTTTCTCTTTTTCCAGTCGGTCGCATTTGGACTGGCGGCAATCGCTCTGATCCCACTGCAGGCCTGGCTGATCCCCAAGCTGCAACGCCAGATCAACCTGCTGAACAAAAGCCGGGTGATCGAGGTCCGCGCGCTTGCAGCCGAGATCGGCGAAGGGGCCGCCGGGGCAGGTACGCTGCGCGTCAACGGCGGCTGGCGTTACCGGATGGCGATGATCGGCAACCGGCTCGGCGCGCTCTTTGCGATCCGCTTCGAAATCTACCAGAAAAAGTTCTTTATGAAGTTTCTCAACAACTTCATCACGCAATTGACGCCGTTCTTCTTCTTCTCCATCGGTGGCTATCTGGTGATCCAGGGCGACGTGACCATCGGCGCGCTGGTTGCCGCACTTGCCGCGTACAAAGACCTGTCGAGCCCGTGGAAAGAGCTGCTGGCCTATTACAACCAGGTCGCCGACATGTCCCTGCGGTGGGAGACGATCACCGAACGCTTTGCACCCGCAGGCATGATCGACGATAACTTGTTCTATGGCCCAGCCCCTGAAACGCCGCGCCTGACCGGCGACATCGTGCTGGATCAGGTCACCGTGCGCGACGGCGATGGCAATGCCGTGCTCGAGGACATCTCGCTGACTGTCCCCGCGGGGACAAGCATCGGGATCACCGCACCCAACGACGAAGACCGGCGCGCCCTGGCGGAGGTGCTGACGCGCGAGACCCTGCCGACAAGTGGATCCGTGACCCTGGCCGGTCACGACATCCGCAGCCTGCATCAGACCGTGATTGCCAAGCGGATTGGCCACGCCACGTCGCGCCCAATCATGTTTCAGGGGACCTATGGGCAAAACGTGATGATGCCCATGCGGCTCGCCCCGACCGAACCGGCTGAAGAAAGTGCTTTCAGCCGCGAAGCTCTGCGCGCAGGCAACAGTGCCGACATGCTGGAGGCCAAATGGCTCGATCCCGGCATCGCGGGCGTGCCCGACAAGGACGCGTTGCGAGCCTGGTGGTACGCGCTGATCGAAGGCAGCGGCTGCGGCGACGCGCTGACACGACGCACCATGGACCAAACCTTTGACGCCGAGAGGAACGCGAAACTCGCCAGCACCCTTGTTGAATTGCGTCCCAAGGTTGCGGCCGCCGTCGCCAAGGCAGGACTTGATCGATACGTCCACAGCTTTGATCCGGACCGCTACAACCCGGCGCTCCCGATTGCGGAAAACCTGCTGTATGCCACGCGAAAAACGACCATCACACCCGACGTGATCGAGGCAAAGCTCGACTTCCTCCGCTTGCTGCACGACTTGTCGCTGGCCTCGAACCTCGAAGTGCTGTCGCGCAACATCCTGGAAATGCTCCGCCAGACCTTTGGCCCGAACGGCACCGATCATCCGCTCTTTCGCCGCGTCGGTCTTGAGGCGGAAATCTACAACGCCGCCCTGGACCTGGTGGAGCGCAAGCCGCCCGGATCGGAGATCACCGACAAGGAACTGGCGCTGCTCTTGAGCATCCCCACCAACGTCACCGCGGAACAGGTCGCTGCCGCCTTCCCCGAAGAAGTGCGCCAGCGCGTGCTGGATATGCGGATGGAACACGGGGAGCGGCTGCGCGAGCAGATGGAAGATATCTTTGTCCCAATCGAGGCGGGCAAGCATGTGCATGGCCTGTCCGTCCTGGAAAACGCACTGTTCGGCAAGGTCGCGGACAGCGCGGGCGCGCGCGCGGACGATCTGCGCGGCATCGTCGTGGATGTGTTGACCGAGGCGGGCGTGAACCATCTGGTCCTGGAGCTTGTCTTTGACGTGCCCATCGCGCTGGGTGGGGCCAATCTGCCCGCTCTCTTCGCCGAACCGCTCTCGATCAGTCGTGCAACAATCAAACGCCCCGACATCCTGATCCTTGATGAACCGATGGCGAGCTATGGCGAAGACATCCGCACGGCCCTGATTGAAAAACTGCGCGAACTTCTGCCCGAGGCCACGCTTGTCTTCCTTGGCACGTCCTTCGAGGACGAGCAGGCCTTCGACACCCATCTCGAGGTGGTGCAAGGCCGCCTCCAGGGGGCCGAGGGCGAACGGGCGGATATCGGCAGCGATGCCAGCGCCGATCTGGCGCGCAAGGTCGAGGCACTGCGGCAAGCGCCGATGTTTGCCGGGCTCAAGCGGCGGCAATTGCGCCTGCTGGCCTTCGGCGCGCGGTGGTACAGCGCGCAACCGGGCGAATACGTCTTTCACAAGAACGATGACCCGACCGACGGCGCCTATATGGTGACCGAGGGCGAGGCGGACCTGCTGCTGCCGCAGGACGGAGCAGAGGACACGCTGATCGCAACCGTCGGCCCCGGCGCACTGGTGGGCGAATTGGGGCTGATCCGCAGCGAACCGCGCGCGCTCGACATGCGTGCCAAGGGAGATCTGACCTGCCTGCGCATCGGTGAGGAAGAGTTCATGGCCGTGGTCGAAAACGACGCCGCGACCGCGTTCAGGTTGCTGCAAGTGGTGGCGGGCTACGTGACAACCTGATCACGATCCCGCCCATGCACTCATCTGCGCTGGAACCTTGCGCACAAGTTTGGCATTGACGTGATAACCAAGACCCGCGCGCTGCGCGCGGTGGAGTGCTGCGATGTATCGGACTGTCTGCCAGGTATTGGCAGTGATCAGCGCCACCTGTGGCGCACCCGGGGCCCTTTTGGCTCTCACTGTCGACGTTCGCGCCCCTGGTGACTTGGCGGATGAAGTGCGCGCGGCCTCCCTGACTGCCAGCCTGCAAGACGAAGAGACGGCCCCCCGTGCCATCGACGTGATCAGCGCCGCGCAAGCGGACTACGCACGCCTGATCGGACTGCTTTATGACAAGGGCTATTTCGGTCCCACCATCTCGATCACCGTCGATGGGCGCGAGGCGGCCAGCCTGTCACCTGTTGCAGCACCGCGCGCGGTCAACACCGTTGTCGTGACCGTCGATCCGGGCAAGGTCTTTACCTTCGGCACCGTCACGGTCAGCCCCATTGCAACGGGCACCGAGCCGGTCTTCCAGGTCGCGCCGGGCGAAACCGCCAATGTGAGCGCCCTGCGCACCGCCACCGAAGCGGGCATAGAAGGATGGCGCCAACAGGGTCATGCCAAGGCCGCAGTATCGGGCCAGCAAATCATCGCAAACCACCCCGCAGGCCAGTTGAACGCCGACATCAGGCTGAATCCGGGCCCGCGGTTGCGCCTTGGCCGCCTGAACATCGAGGGAAAGAGCAACGTCCGCGAAAAGCGCCTGCGCGAGATTGCAGGCTGGCCCAGCGGAGAGGTCTTTGACCCCGATACGCTGGATCTGGTCGAAAAACGGTTCCGCCGCACAGGCACCTTTGCCAGCGCTAGCCTGACCGAAGCCGAGACGCCGAACCCGGACGGCACGCTGGACGTGACCGCACAGATCACCGACCAATTGCCCCGCCGCTACAGCTTCGGCGCGGAATACGGCACCACCGACGGCCTCAGCGTCAGCGCGCTCTGGCTGCACCGCAACATCTTTGGCGGCGCAGAACGCCTGCAGATCGACGGCGAAATCTCGGGCGTCGGTGGTGACACCGAAGGCGTGGATTTTCGCTTGGGCGCACAATTGTCCCGTCCAGCCACATGGCGCACCGATCTTGAGGCTGTCCTGCTGGCCGAGATCGAGCAGCGCGACGATCCGAACCTGTTTTCCCGCACCGCGCGGCTGGAATTCAGCACCGTCTATTTCGCGAGCGAGGACCGCGAATATAGCTATGGCATCGGCCTGCAACGGGCCGAGACGCGCGATGATCTGGGCGAACGGGACTACACAATCCTGACATTCCCCTTCAGCGCCAAGTTCGACCGCCGCGACAACGAGCTTAACGCGACCTCGGGCTACTATGCAGAGGCCTCGCTGCGCCCCTTCATCAACATCGACGGCACCAGCGACGGGATCGTGACCACCCTTGACCTGCGCACCTACCGCAAGCTGGGCGAGCGCGTCGTGCTGGCGGCCCGCGGTTTGTTTGGATCGGTCGCGGGCCCATCCATCGAAGAGGCGCCGGCCGACTTCCTCTTCTTCTCCGGCGGCAGCGGCACCGTGCGCGGGCAGGACTACCAATCGCTGGGCGTCGAACTCAGCCCCGGCGTGACCATTGGTGGGCGCTCTTTCGTCGGGCTGTCGGGCGAGATGCGGGTCAAGACCGGCGACCGGTTCTCGGTCGTGGGCTTCTACGACGCGGGCTATATCGGATCCGAAAGCTTCTTTGACGGCGAAGGCGAGTGGCACACGGGCTTCGGCGCCGGTGTGCGCTATGACACCGGTATCGGCCCCATCCGCTTTGACGTCGCCCTGCCCGGTTCCGGCCCCGGCGACAATTCAGGGGTCGAAATTTACATCGGCATCGGGCAGGCATTCTGATGCGCCGGATCGTCTGCATAGCCCTGATGTTGCTCTGGCCCCTTGCCGCGCTCGCACAAGACGATGAGGATCGCGGGTTTCTCGTCGGCCTCCTGGAAAACAGCCTGGGCGGCGAGGGACGCACCGTGCGCATCGACGGCTTTGCCGGAGCGCTCAGCAGCCGCGCCACGATCCAACGCATCACCATCGCCGACAGCGAAGGCATCTGGCTGACGCTCGAAGACGTGGCGATGCAGTGGAACCGCTCTGCCCTCTTCCGCGCCACGATCGACATTCAGGAGCTGCGCGCCGCCCGCATCGACTTACCCCGCCTGCCGGTGCCCCAAGCCGATGATCTGCCAACGCCAGAGGCGACACCCTTCGCCCTGCCCGACCTGCCCGCAGCTATTCGTATCGCACAGCTTGATCTGGGTGCAGTGTCTTTGGGCGCGCCCGTGCTGGGCGAGGCTGCGGTACTATCGGTGTCGGGCGCTGCGGAACTGGCCGATGGCGCGGGCAATGCCACGATCAACGCCACACGCACGGACGGACCACGGGCCAGCTTTGATGTCTCTGCGGCCTATGCCAACGACACCCGCGACCTGACTCTCGACCTCGGTCTGAGCGAGGCGGCGGACGGGTTGATCTCCGGTCTCTTGAACCTGCCTGACCGTCCCAGCGTCGATTTGGCGGTGGAGGGATCTGGCGCGCTCAGCGACTTCAATGCAACCCTTGATCTGCGCACCGACGATGCGCCACGATTGGCTGGCACGCTGGCCCTGCAAAGCGAAGCAGGCGGGCCGATGGCGTTCGACGCCGCTCTGGACGGCGACATATCGGCGCTTGTCCTGCCGGAATACCGGGATTTCTTCGGCACGGATGTGGGCCTTGAGGCACGGGGCAGCACCGATGCGGACGGCGCACTTGCGCTCGACACCTTTGCACTTGATGCGCGGTCCCTCCAGCTTGCGGGTGAGGCGCGGCTGAACAGCGATGGCTGGCCAACGCTGCTGGATATCGAAGGGACCTTGCGCGATCCCGACGGCACTCCCGTCGCGATCCCCGGCGCGGATGGCGCGCGCGTGGCCGAGGCCGTGCTCGACATCGCGTTTGACACCGGGCAAGGCGACGACCTGCAGGCGCGCATCACCGCCGCGGGGCTGGATCAGGGCGGCAACGCGGTGAACGATGTCACACTTACTTTTGACGGCACGCTCAGCGGTGCGGTGGGCGCCATTGGCGCGCTGAACGGACGGCTGGATCTGGCGGCGACCGGGATTGACCTGTCGGACCCCGGCCTCGCCCGCGCGGTGGGCCAAGAGGTGCGCGGCGGGCTCAACATCGCCTACGCGGATGAGGCGCCGCTGCAACTGAGCGACCTCGCCCTGACGGGTGCTGCCTGGACACTTGGCGGCACGGTCGAGGTAGACGGCTTTGACGAAGGGTTCGAAACGGCATTCGATACGAACCTCGCAGCGCAGGATCTGTCCGCTTTTGCAGAGCTGGTGGGCCTCGATTTGTCCGGCGCGGGCGACCTGTCCGCCTCCGGCACGGCGGCCCTCGGGGGCTTTTTCGATGTGGAAGTGAACGGGCAAACGCGTGACCTGGGGCTTGGCATTGCGCAAGCCGATACGCTGCTCGCTGGGCAGACTGATCTGGTGCTGGCGGCGCGGCGCGATACAACCGGTACGTTCCTCGACCGACTGACGCTTCAGAACGCAGCACTCGACCTGACAGCATCCGCCGATCTGCAAACCGGCGCGTCCGTCGCCCAATTCAACGCGTCGCTATCGGATGTGGGCCTCGTCACCGATGCAGTCGAGGGGCCGATCACCGTCGACGGCACGGCCACACAATCCGGTGAAATCTGGGACATCTCCGGCGGACTGACCGGACCGCTCGAGACCTCGGCAACCGGCACCGCGCGCATCTCCGGTGATCAGACAGACATCTCGCTCGAGGCCGTGGTCGCCGACCTTGAGCGCCTCGTGCCACAAATCACCGAACCGGTGCGCCTGAACGCCACGGCTGCACAAAGGGACGGCGCGTGGCAGTTTGAGACGGACATCAACGGCCCGGCGGACGCGCAAGCCGCCGTTACAGGCCTCTTCGACGGCACCCGGCTTTCGGCGCGCTATGACGTGTCCGCACCGACCCTGTCGGCCTTTGCCCCGAGTGTGCCCGGTGGTGCCGCGCTGAACGGCGATTTGCGTCAAACGACGAATGGGTGGGCGTTCGATACGGCACTGAGCGGCCCTTACGACAGCACCGGCACCCTGTCGGGAACGTTCGAAGGGGCGCTTGTCACCGATTTCGATCTGACGGTCCCCAACGTTGCGGCCCTTGCGCCGGGCATAAGCGGGCCGCTGAACGTCGACGGCACGTTGACGCAGACGCCAAGCGGCTGGGACGTGGTCACGGATGTGGCCGGCCCCTACAGCAGCACGGGCCGCGTGTCGGCATCGCTGACCGACGGCGTCGCCGCGGCGCGCTACGCGCTCAGCCTGCCCAACGTGGCGCCACTGGTGCCTGGTCTGAATGGCGGCGCGTCGGTGGACGGAAGCTTGCAACAGGTCGGCGACGCGTACGACATCGACGCGCAGATTGCCGGACCGTCGGGCACGACAGCAACCGCGGCCGGGCGGGTCCAACCTGATGGCACGCTGGACCTGAACACCCAAGGGCAATTGCAACTGGGCCTGATCAACCCGTTCATCGCCCCGCGCACGATCATCGGCGCCGCACAGTTCGATCTGGCCGTCAACGGACCACCCGCGCTCAGCTCGGTCTCGGGCCAGATCACGACCCAAGGCGCGCGGGCTGCCACGCCAAACCTGCCCGTGTCCATCTCGGACCTCTCCGGCGCAGTGCGTCTGTCGGGCGGCCAAGCGGCACTCGACCTCAATGCCTCCATTGCCGAAGGCGGGGCGATCAGCGTCTCCGGCCCCATTACGCTCAACGGCAGCTACCCGGCACAATTGGCCGTTGCGCTGAACTCGGTCGTGCTTCGGGACCCGACGCTCTATTCCACAACCGTTGATGGCCAGATCAACCTGAGCGGCCCACTGACCGGTGGCGCCGCCATTTCCGGCGAACTGAACCTGGATGAAACGAATGTGCAGGTGCCATCGAGCGGTATCGCCAGCTTTGGGGCCATTCCGGACATCACCCATATCGGCGCCACCCGCCCCGTCATGCGCACCCGCGCGCGCGCCGGGCTGGTTCAGGACGACAGCAGAGGTGGCGGCACTGGCGCCGCCTACCCCCTCGACCTGACGATCAACGCCCCCAACCGCATCTTCATCCGGGGCCGGGGCCTCGACGCAGAGCTGGGGGCCAGCTGCGCCTGTCCGGCACCACCGCCGACATCATCTCGACCGGGCAATTTGACCTGATCCGTGGGCGGCTCAGCATCCTCGCACAACGCTTCATTCTGGATGAGGGGCGCGTCACGCTGCAGGGCCGGTTCGAACCGATCCTGCTGTTCGTCGTGGAAACCGACACCTCGACCGGCACCGCCCGCATCATCGTGGACGGCCCCGCCGACGACCCCGATGTCCGGTTCGAAGCGACGCCCGAAGCGCCCGAGGACCAGGTGCTGGCCCAGATCATCTTTGGCCGCGACATCAGCCAGCTGTCGGCCTTTCAGGCGCTGCAACTGGCCAGCGCCGTCGCGAGCCTTGCCGGTGCGGGCGGCGAAGGGATCGTGTCGCAACTGCGCGGCTCTTTCGGGCTCGACGACCTCGATGTGGCCTCGGATGAGGACGGCAACACCGCCGTACGCGCCGGGCGCTACCTGTCCGAAAACGTCTATACCGACGTCACGGTGGGCGGTGCCGACGGGCCGGAAGTGTCACTGAACATCGACCTGACACCGAACATCACGGCGCGCGGCTCGGTCAGCGGCGATGGCAACACCGGCATCGGCATCTTCATCGAACGCGACTACTAGGACGGGCTGTTCATATTGCGCTCGATGTTGTATCCACTGGGATACAACCGAAAGGCCCAGTATGACGGACCGAGACATGTCGCAAGGTGAAGCCGCCTATGCCCAGCTTCTGCAGGCCATCCGCGCTGGCGAATTCGCCCCGGGCGACCGGCTGCGCGAAACGGATGTGGCGGACCGCCTGAACCTGTCCCGCACCCCCGTGCGCGAGGCACTCCGGCGGCTCGAAGCGGACGGCATCGTCGAACACCGGCCCCGACTGGGCGCCGTCATCCGCCAGCTCAGCCACGCCGAACTGGTCGAGCTGTACGAAATGCGGATCGTGCTGGAACGGACCGCTGCCGAGATGGCGGCCAAACACGCCGCTGACGCCGAGGTGGACGCCCTGCGCGACCTCAATGCCGCAATTGCCAGCAGCGCACCGTCCGAAGCGGCGGCGCTGAACCAGGACTTTCACCGCGGCATCTACCTCGCCACACGCAACCGCTTTCTGCTGGACGCCGCCCGCGCGCTGAACAACGCGCTGATGTTGATGGGGCCGACCACACTCGCCGACCAAGAGCGGATCAAGGTGGTCACAGCCCAGCATGACGACATTCTCACCGCCATCGCCGCGGGCGACGCCACAGCCGCCGGAGAAGCGGCAGAGGCGCATCTTCAAACCTCGCTGCGCTACAGACTGCGCGCGCTGGCGCGGTGATCCGCATTGCCGTGACCTTCGCGATTGCCGGAACCGGTGTCGCACTGTTTCGCCTAACAGGCCTGCCATTGCCCTGGCTTCTGGGCCCCATCTTTGCCTGCCTGCTCAGCGCGCTGCTGGGCGTGCGGATGAAGAGCATCCGGTTGATCAACGAAAGCATGCGCACGGTGCTTGGCGTCGCCGTCGGGGCGACGTTCACCCCCGTCCTGCTCGCCTCCATGCTGGGCATGTGGCCCACGCTCATGCTCATACCGATCATGACCATTGTCATCGGCCTCATTGGCGTGCCCTATTTCCGCAGGTTGTGGGGCTTCGACTTCGCCACCAGTTATTACAGCGCGATGCCGGGCGGGCTGCAGGACATGCTGGTTTTTGGCGAAGAGGCCGGGGGCAACCCGCGCAGCCTGTCCCTGATCCACGCAACGCGGGTCATGGTGATCGTGGTCGCCCTGCCCTTCATCCTTCAGAGCGTCTGGGACGCCGACCTGAGCAACCCGCCGGGTGCGCCGGCCGTCTCGCTGGGGATTGACCAGCTTGCACTGATGGTGCTGGCGGCGCTGGTCGGATGGCGAGGAGCCAAGGCCATCGGCATGTTCGGCGCCTCGATCCTCGGGCCATTGATCGTTGCGGCGGCGCTTGCACTGGCCGGACTGTTGCAGCACCGCCCCCCGGCCGAAGCCATCTGGGCCGCGCAGTTCTTTATCGGCATGACGGTCGGCGTGAAATACACCGGCATCACCATGGCCGAGATCCGGCGCGACCTTGCCGCCGGGCTTGGGTTTTGCGTCATCCTGATCATCCTGACGGTCATCTTTGTCGAAGGTGTCTATACCGCCGGTCTTGCCCCGGGGATGGAGGCGCTTTTGGCCTTTGCCCCCGGCGGGCAGGCCGAACTGACCGTGCTGGCGCTGATTGTCGGCGCAGACGTCGCCTTTGTCATCGCACACCATGTGTTGCGGATTTTCGTAGTGATCCTGGGCGCGCCGCTTTTCGCCCGGCTGTTCCGCTAGTCGCGCAAGACCCGGCGCGCGATGTCGGCCATCAGCATGGTCTCCTGCTCTGCGGTCAGGTCCACATCATGCTTGCCGTCAATTTCCAGAAACGCATGGCCGTGTACGAACATATGCAGCATCAGGCTGCGCCGGTCGATCTCCGCCAGCGGCGTCCCGTCCGGCATGATCTGAGCAACCTCGCGTTTGACGATATCGAAACAGGCCTCGCCTTGGGCCTGCAACTCGGCATCATCGCTATGGGTCTTGGTCAAGCCGAACATCAGCCGAAACACGCCCGGTTCGGTCCGTGCGAAATCGACATAGCACAGACCAAGCGCGGTGATGGGCGCAAGCGGATCGCCGGATGCATCCTTGGCCGCGTCATCCATCTGGTCACGCATACGACCGATTCCCGCCATCGCGACCTCGCGCACGATCTCGGCCCGATCTCCGAAATGCTTGTATGGGGCGGCAGAGCTGACGCCAGCGCGGCGCGCGGCCTCGGAAATCGAAAACCCATCGGCGCCTTTCTCCTCGACCAAAATGCGCACGGTTTCAACAAGATGCGCGCGCAGATCACCGTGGTGATACTGGGTTCGGGGGGCGTTTTCCGATGCCTGCTCCAACTTTTTTTGCCTCATTGCCTTGCCAAAGTAAGTGGCTATTACATATGTCTCATCACATAAGTAAGCACCCCTTACTTCCTGTCAAGGAGCGTTACCATGCCAAACGACCGCGCCAAGGATATATCAAAGCCGCCCCTTTGGAAGCGTGCCTTGCGCAGAGTTGCAACCCTCACCGCTACGGCATCGGTCATCGCCATCGCTGCCGGTGCCGTCTGGATCGGCAGCGCCACCTTGGCCACGCGCGCCGCCGCTGTCGACGCCCCGCCACCGGCCCCCATCACAACCGTGGCCGCGATGCGCGTGAGCCCGACAGACGCCATGACAGTCACGCGCGCGTTCCACGGACAGGTCGAGGCCGCGCAGAGCGTTTCGCTGGGGTTCGAGCAGAGCGGTCGCCTCAACGTCCTGACCGTGGACGAAGGCGACCGCGTCGAGGCGGGGCAAGTCCTCGCCCAACTCGACACCCGCATCCTGATGGCCGAGCGGGCGCGGCTGGTGGCATCACGCGACGCGCTTGAGGCGCAGGCCGAACTGTCGCGCCGCACCACCGACCGGCAGAAAGAACTGCGCAACCGCGGTTTCGCCTCGGACCAGGCCGTGGACAACACCGCGCTGAACCTTGCTGCCTTGCAGGCCCAGATGGCCGAGGTGGACGCCGCCATAACGCAGGTCGAAGTGCAACTCAGCCAGACTGAACTGCTGGCGCCCTTCGACGGCGTCGTCGGCGCGCGGCACGTGGACCCCGGCGCGATCCTGTCCGTGGGCGCACCCG
Source organism: Tateyamaria omphalii (assembly GCF_001969365.1). Taxonomy (NCBI): domain Bacteria; kingdom Pseudomonadati; phylum Pseudomonadota; class Alphaproteobacteria; order Rhodobacterales; family Roseobacteraceae; genus Tateyamaria; species Tateyamaria omphalii. The sequence continues at coordinate 2,255,980 of NZ_CP019312.1, forward strand.
TGCTCGACATCCGCGAAGACACCGCACCCCTCTTCCGCGTCGGCATCGACCCGAAGCTGGCGGCAACCGTGCGCGAGAAAACCGCCACAATCACATTGGACGGCATCCATTACGACGCCCGCTTCGTCGGCTTCCGCGCCGACCTCGACGCCCAGACCCGCACCCGCACCGCGTTGTTCGAAGTGGACACGCGCGACCCCGTCTACCTCTCCTCCGGCACTCTGACGCTGCAAGGGCAGCTGGATCAAACCGGATACGCCGTGCCCCTGCGCGCCCTCCGGAACGGGGTGCGCGGGCTCTGGACCGTGATGGTGCTGACACCCGAGGACGGCGCGCTTTTCACCGCCCAGGCCGCCGCCGTCGAGGTGCTGCAGGTCGAGGGCGACACGGCCTTTGTCCGTGGCACCCTGCAAGGCGACGCGATGATCGTGCCTGACGGCACCCACCGCCTTGTCCCCGGCGACCGGGTCCTCGTGACCGGAGCGGAGTGATGGAAACCCTCACCTTCCGCCAGCCCCGCATCGTGGCCCTCGCCCTGCTGGTCATCATCGCGGCGGGGCTGTCGTCGCTGCTTGCCATTGGACGGCAGGAAGACCCCACAATCACCAACCTGTTCGGCACAGTCACGACCGTCGTGCCCGGCGCAGACCCGGCGCGGGTCGAGGCGCTCGTCACCCAACCGATCGAAGACATCCTGCGCGAAGTCTCCGAAGTCGACGTGATCCAAAGCACGTCGTCCACCGGCATCTCCATCGTCTCGGTCGAATTGGGCGTCACCGTCCCCGACACCCGCATTGAAGAGGTGTGGGCCGAAATCCGCGACGACCTGGCCGAGCTGTCCCCCACCCTGCCGGCCGACGCGCAAGAGCCCGAGTTCGACACCGAAGGCGGCAGCGCCTTTGCCGCCATCGCGGCCCTCTCCGCCGACCCCGGCGTTCCCACAACGATCCTGGGCCGCTACGCGCGCGACCTGGCCCAGGACCTGCGCAACATCCCAGGCACCGAACTTGTCGAGTTGTTCGGCGCGCCCGAGGATGAGGTGCTGGTCACGCTCGACCCCGTGGCCACCGCCGCCCTCGGCCTGACAGCAAGCGACATCTCCCAAGCCATTGCCCAGGCCGATGCAAAAGGCCCCGCCGGACGGGTGCGCCCGGCGGGGTCGGACCTGCTGATTTCCGTCGCGGGCGAGGTGCGGGCGCTCGACCGGCTGGGCGAGATCGTCGTGCGCCGTTCGGACACGGGCGCCGTCACGTACCTGAGCCAGGTGGCCGACATCACCCGCGGCCCGCGCCTGCCCGAAACGGAACTCGCGATCTACAACGGCAAGCCCGCCGTGCTGCTGGGCGCCAAGCTGGAAAGCGGCCTGCAAGTGGACAAATGGGCCGGTTTCGTACGCGCGGAAATCGACGACTACCAAGCGACCATCCCCGTCGGCGTCTCGCTCGACCTGACCTTCGACCAATCCGGCTACACCGCCCAGCGCTTGCAAGAGGTCGGTCTGAATATGGCCATCGGCGTCGGTCTGGTGGTCGGCGTCCTCCTGCTCACCCTTGGCCTGCGGTCCGCCATGATCGTGGCGCTGATCCTGCCGGTGGTCACACTCGCTACGCTGTTCACCATGAACTTCATCGGCCTCGCCATCCACCAGATGAGCGTGACGGGCCTGATCGTGGCCCTTGGCCTACTGGTCGATGCGGGCATCGTCATGACGGACGAGGTCGGACAACGTCTTGAAAAAGGCATGAGCCGGATCAAGGCGGCGGGCCAGTCGGTCAAACGGCTCTTTGCCCCGCTGCTGGCCTCAACCATCACAACGGCGCTGTCGTTCACGCCGCTGATCCTGCTGCCCGGTCCCGCCGGTGACTTTGTCGGCTCCATCGCCATAGCAGTCGTGATCATGTTGGGCTGGTCATTCGTGGTGGCGATCACCCTGACGCCTGCCATCGCCGGACATCTGCTGCCTGCAAACGGCACCCGCGGCGGGATCAAGGGCGGCGCCTTGGGCCGCGCCTTCGCCGCCTCGCTGCGCTGGTCCGTCAACAACCCGATCCGCTCCATCGCGCTCGCGCTGGTCCTGCCCATCACCGGTTTCCTGTCCATGCCAACACTCACGGCACAATTCTTCCCCGGCGTGGACCGCGACCAGTTCTATATCGAGGTGGACCTCGCCCCCGGCGCTGGGATTGCCGACACACAAGACGTTGTGGCCCGCCTTAACGACCGGCTGATCGCGGATGACCGGATCGAACAGGTGATGTGGGTGGTGGGCCGCTCCGCCCCTGCCTTCTACTACAACATCGTCGGCGCCCGCGAAAACGCCCCCGGTCACGCGCAGGCCCTGCTGACAACGCAGTCGCCGGAAGCGACCGAAGACGTCCTGCGCGACCTCCAGGCGACCCTGTCGCTGACCGCGCCTGAGGCGACGATCCTCGTCCGCGGTCTGGTCCAGGGTCCACCCGTCAACGCGCCGGTCGAAATCCGTCTGGTCGGCACCGACCTCGCCGACCTGCGCAACACCGGGGATGAAGTGCGGCGCATCATGTCAGGCGTGGACAGCGTGCTCGTCACCCGTGGCACCATTGGCGGCGGCGCCCCCAAGGCGGTTGTGACGGTAAACGAAGCGCAGGCGCAACTCCTCGGCCTCGACCTCGGCCAGATTGCGGGCCAATTGCAGGCCGGGCTCGAAGGCGTCACCGGCGGTTCCATGGTCGAAGGGGATGAGGAACTGCCCATTCGTGTACGCCTTGGTGATGCGACGCGCGGGTCGATGCAAGCCATCCGCGACCTGCCCATCCTGCGGCCTGACGCGGCCCGGCTTTCGGCCGAAGGACGCTGGCCCGCCCTGCCCCTGTCGGCCGTCTCGACCATTGACCTTGAACCGGCCGCCAGCAGCATCACCCGCCGCAACGGCGAACGGGTGAACACGGTCCAAGCCTTCATTCTGCGCGACGTCCTGCCCGAAGAAGCGCTGGTCGATGTCCAGGCCGCCCTCGACGCAAACGGTTTCGCTGTTCCCGCGAACATGCGGCTCGAACTCGGCGGTGACAGCGACGCGCGGGCCGATACGCTCAGCGACCTGCTCGCTTCACTCGGCCTGATCGTCACGCTGTCCATTGCCGCCATTGCACTCACCTTCAACAGCTTTCGGCTGACGGCGGTGGTGCTTTTCGTCTCGGGGCTGTCTGCCGGTCTCAGCCTGCTGGCGCTCGCCATCTTCCAATACCCGTTCGGGATCAACGCCATCATCGGGGTCATCGGCTCCATCGGCGTGTCGATCAACGCGGCCATCATCATCCTGACCGGCCTGCAAGAGGATGATCTGGCCGCCAGCGGCGACAAAAACGCGATGGTCGATGTGGTCATGGGCTCTAGCCGCCACATCGTCTCGACCACGATCACGACCTTTGGCGGCTTCCTCCCACTCATCCTCGCCGGTGGCGGGTTCTGGCCCCCCTTCGCGATGTCAGTCGCAGGTGGCGTACTCTTGTCCACTGTCGTCAGCTTCTACTTCACGCCACCCATGTTCGCACTGATCCACCGCGTACGCGGGGCACCCCGGATCAAGGAGCAGGACGCCAACGACAAAGACACTCCCTTTGTCCTGCACCCGCCGTTCAGCCAGGCAGCAGAGTAGGCACCGCACAAAAAATCGGACGGTTCCGCTGCGGCAGGGCCGTCCCCTCCCCTACCTGCTTGCCAATTCTGCCCGAGTGCCCAACACTCAGGACTAGAAAACAAACACGGGGAGATTTCCATGAAACTCACATCATTCCTGTCCGCCACCCTCTTACTGTCCTCGACAGCACTGGTAAGCGCGGAAACGCTGAAATGGGCCCGCGCGGGCGACGCGCTGACCCTTGATCCGCATTCCCAGAACGAAGGGCCCTCGCACACGATTCGGCACCAGATGTACGAACCGCTGATCATCCGCGACGTCACCGGCGCGTTTGAACCCGCATTGGCCACCGAATGGGCGCCCAAGACCGACGATCCCAATGTCTGGGTCTTCAAACTGCGCGAGGGCGTCACCTTCCACGATGGTGCTGCCTTCACCGCCGAGGACGTGGTGTTCAGCTTTGAACGCGCCAAGCAGCCCAATTCAGACATGAAGGAACTGATCGGTTCGATCACCGAGGTCCGCGCCGTGGACGACATGACCATCGAAATGGTCACCGACGGCCCGAACCCGATCCTGCCCTCGAACCTCACCAACCTGTTCATCATGGACAAGGACTGGACCGAGGCGAACAACACCGTCAACGTGCAGGATTTTGAGGGCGGCGAAATCACATACGCCACCACCAACGCCAACGGTACGGGGCCGTACGTTCTGCAAAGCCGTGAGCCCGACGTCAAAACGGTGATGACCAAGAACGAAAGCTACTGGGGCATCGACCAGTTCCCGCTCGAAGTGACCGAGATTGTCTACACCCCGATCCAGAACGCCGCGACCCGCGTCGCAGCGCTTCTGTCAGGTGAGGTGAACTTCCTCCAGGACATGCCGGTGCAGGACCTCCAGCGCGTTGATGGCGCCGATGGCCTGACCGTCAAGCAAGCGCCTCAGAACCGCGTCATCTTCTTCGGCATGAACCAGGGCGCCGATGACATCGAAGCCGACAACGTCGACGGCGCCAACCCGCTGGCCGACGTGCGCGTGCGCCAGGCGATGTCCAAGGCCATCAACCGCGACGCCATCAAACAGGTCGTGATGCGTGGCCAATCCGAACCCGCAGGCATGATCGCGCCGCCCTTCGTCAACGGCTGGACGGCTGAGATGGACGCCGAATCCTCCACCGATATGGACGCGGCCAAGGCACTGCTGGCGGAAGCAGGGTACGAAGATGGCTTCTCCATCCGCCTCGACTGCCCGAACGACCGCTACATCAACGATGAAGCGATCTGCCAGGCCGCCGTGGGGATGCTGGGCCAGATCGGCATCACCGTGAACCTCGACGCCAAGCCCAAGGCGCAGCACTTCCCGCTGATCACCGACGGGCAGACCGATTTCTACATGCTGGGCTGGGGCGTGCCGACCTACGATTCCGAGTACGTCTTCAACTTCCTCGTCCACGGACGCGAAAGCGACATCGGCACGTGGAACGGCACCGGCTTTGACAACGACGATCTGGACGCCAAGATCAAATCGCTGGCCTCCAACACCGATCTCGAAGCGCGCAACGCCGACATCGCCGACATCTGGCGCGTCGTGCAGGACGAGGCGCTCTACATCCCCATCCACCACCAAGTGCTGAACTGGGGCATGGCCGACGGCATGGGGATCGAGGTTGATCCCGAAGACCAGCCCAAGGTTAAATACTTCACCGTCAACTGATTGTGATCGGGGGCCGCCACGCGCGGCCCCCTTTCCCCGTTTGCGCGCCGGGGCATTTCCTGTTTCATCCGTTCATTCGACATAACAGCAAGGAACGCCGACATGATCCGCGCTCTTCTTATGGCCAGCACCCTGCTCGCCACCCCAGCCATTGCCGAAGACTTCAATTGGGCCGAAACCACGGACCCGCAGACCATGGACCCGCACGCGGTGAACTCGGCCGCCGTCCTGGGCTTTCTGAATAACGTCTACGAGGGGCTCGTCCGCCGCGGCAAGGACATGAGTATCGAACCGGCCCTCGCGACCGCATGGGAACCCATCGGCGCGGGTGAAGGCTGGCGGTTCACGCTGCGCCAGGATGTCACCTTCCACGATGGGGCCGACTTCAACGCAGACGACGTGATCTTCTCCTACCAGCGCGCCAGCGACGAAGCGTCCGATACGCGCAGCTGGTTCGCGCCCGTCTCGGACGTCATCAAGGTCGATGACTACACCGTCGACATCATGACCACCGCCCCCAACCCGATCTTTCCCGACAGCATCGCCAACTGGATGATGATGGACAGCGGCTGGGCCGAAACCAACAACACCACCCTGCCCGACAAGGAAAGCGGCAACTACGCCACGCTGAACACGAACGGCACGGGCGCGTTCAAGGTCACAGCCCGCGAACCCGGCCTGCGCACCGTGCTGGAACCCAACACCGACTGGTGGGACACGGCGGAACACAACATCACCCGCGCCGAACTGACCCCCATCCAGAACCCGGCCACCGCGGTGGCGGCGCTGCTGTCCGGCGACGTGGACATGATCAACCCCGTCCCAATCCAGGACGCCCAGCGCCTTGCCGCGGCAGGCAATGTGCAAGTGATTCAGGGGATCGAGGCGCGGGTCATCATGCTCGGCTTCCCGCACAAGGCCGACGCGCTGAAGTACTCCGCCGAAACAACCGACGCCAACCCGTTCGCGGACCCAAGGGTCCGGCAGGCCGTGGCCCACGCCATCAACGTGCCCGCCATCCTGCAAACGATCATGCGCGGCAACGCGGAACCCGCCAGCCAGCTGGTCAGCCCCGCCATGCGCGGCTTCTCCGCCTCCCTCGCCGACCGGCCCGCATACGACCCGGATCAGGCCAACGCGCTGCTGGCCGAGGCAGGCTATGAAAACGGCTTTTCCTTCGGCCTCAAATGCCCCAATGACCGCTACCTGAACGACGAGGCCGTCTGCCAGGCCATCACCGGCATGTTGGCGCAGGTCGGCATCACCGCCGTGCTGGACGCGATGCCGGTGCAGAACTATTGGCCCGAACTGCGTGCCGACAATTACGACATGTACCTGCTGGGCTGGTCGCCCGGCACCTTCGACGCCGAGCACCCCATTCGCTTCCTCGCCGCCACCCCGAACGAGGAAAAGAAACTCGGCTCATGGAACTTCGGCGGCTTCTCGAACGCGCGGGTGGATGAACTCCTGCCCATGATCCAGTCGGAAATCGACGACACCAAGCGTCAGGCCATGCTGGACGAAGTCACCGGCATCCTTCAGGACGAAGTGGCTTACGTCCCCATGTATGTCCAACCGCTGGTCTGGGGCGCCAAGGCCAATATCGACCTGACTCAACGGCCCGATAACTTCTTTATCCTGCGCTGGGTCACGGTTAACTAAGGCACCAGACTCGCCGCGTCCCGCACCAAACGGGGCGTGGCCAACAAACAGAAAGCCGGATTCACTTGCTCTCCTTCATCCTCCAGCGCGTCCTCCAATCCTTCCTCGTCCTTCTGGTCGTGGGCCTCGTCGCCTTCTCCATGTTCCGCTTTGTCGGTGATCCCATCGACAACATGCTGGGGCAGGAACGGACCATCGAAGACGTCGAACGGCTGCGCGCGCAGCTTGGCCTCGATCAGCCATTCGTCGTGCAGTACTACCGGTTTCTCGAAGGTGCCGTGCAGGGCAATTTCGGCGTCAGCTACCGCCAGGGCCGCCCCGTCTCCGACATTCTGCTGGAACGCGCACCTGCCACGCTGGAACTGGCAGCGGTCTCGGGGGTCCTCGCCATCTCTCTTGGCATCGCTCTGGGCGTCTTCACCGCCATCCGACGAAACGGGCTCTGGGCCAACGTGATCATGTCCGCCTCGCTCATCGGGGTCTCCCTGCCCACCTTCCTGATCGGCATCCTGCTCATCTACCTGTTCTCGGTCGAACTGGGCTGGCTGCCAAGTTTCGGCAGGGGCGAGACCGTGAGGATAGGCAACTGGACCACCGGGTTCCTGACCGCAAGCGGGTTACAGGCGCTGATCCTGCCCGCAATCACCCTCGGCCTCTACCAGATGACACTGATCATGCGGCTGGTACGGTCCGAGATGCTGGAAGTCCTGCGCCAAGACTACATCCGCTTTGCCCGCGCCCGCGGCCTCAAGGAACGCGCCATCAATTTCCGCCACGCGCTCAAAAACACGCTGGTCCCGGTGATCACGGTCACCGGCCTGCAACTGGGCAGCATCATCGCCTTCGCCATCATCACCGAAACGGTGTTCCAATGGCCGGGCGTCGGCCTTCTGTTCATCAACGCCATCCAGTTTGTCGATATCCCGGTCATGGCCGCCTACCTGATGCTGATCTCGGTCATGTTCGTGGGAATCAACCTGATTGTGGACCTGCTTTATTTCGCCATCGACCCGCGCCTGCGCGTCGACCGGGCCGGAGGACACTAAGATGACCGACACAGCCCAAACCCAGACACCCGCCAAGGCCCCCACCCGCCTGCAACGCTGGGCCGACAGCGACTTCTACTACCAGTTCAAACGCTCACCCGTGGCCATCGTCAGCTTTGCCGTGGCGCTCCTGCTGGTCCTCAGCGCAATCTTTGCTCCGCTCATCGCCCCCTTCAACCCGTTCGACCCGGCCTCTCTCAACCTGATGAACGGCTTTTCCCGCCCCATGACGCCCAACGCCTTCACCGGCGACAGCTTCTGGCTGGGCACCGATGACCAGGGGCGCGATGTCTTCTCGACCATCCTCTACGGCATGCGCATCTCGCTCTTTGTCGGCGTCGCCGCCGTGCTCTTTGCCATGGTGCTGGGCATCACACTGGGACTGCTCGCAGGCTATGTCGGTGGCTGGACCGAGACCATCATCATGCGCATCGCTGACGTGCAGCTGACGTTTCCCAGCATCCTCGTCGCCATGCTGATCTTCGGCATCGCCAAAGGCGTCACCCCCATCGAGTACCGCGACCAGATGGCGATCTGGGTCCTGATCATCGCCATCGGCCTATCCGACTGGGTCCAATTCGCCCGCGTCGTCCGCGGTGCCACGCTGGTGGAAAAGAACAAGGAATACGTCCAGGCCGCCCGCCTGATCGGGCGCTCGGGGCCCGCGATCATGGTGCAACACATCCTGCCCAATGTCCTCTCGCCCGTCCTAGTGATCGCCACAATCTCGCTCGCACTCGCCATCATCGCCGAAGCCACGCTCAGCTTCCTAGGCGTCGGCGCCCCGCCCACGCAACCGTCCCTCGGCACGCTCATCCGCATCGGCCAGGGCTTCCTCTTCTCCGGCGAATGGTGGATCCTCTTCTTCCCCGCCTGCACGCTCCTGGCGCTGGCACTGAGCGTCAACCTGCTGGGCGACTGGCTGCGGGACGCGTTGAACCCGAGGTTGCGGTGATGAAATCTTTAGTCCCATTCCTTATCGCTGCCGCAGGCGTAACGAAGGTGCAGGCTTTTTGCTTCGAACCAAAAATGCATGAATCGCCTCCAGACTTTTACTTCGTCAGCAAACCATCAGCGCCTTACTGTTTGTCCGGGTACAGGTACTCTGGGACACATACTTGCAATGACTGGGAAATCGACAGCTATCTAAGCGATGTTGATCGGCATTTGGCCGAACTGAACGCCTACGTCGATGAGTATTTGGCCTTCGCAAATGAAGCGGCGGCAAAATACGAAGAAGCCGTTGAGTTTGCTCAGTGTTCGGCACAAGCAGCAACGGAGGAATTGCGATAACCTCCCTCGTCAACACATCCGAGCGCTCGGCGACTTACGATATTTGCTGCGGCACAACTGTTATGTCGCTAAAGGCATACTCCCCCGCCCCCGTGCACCACTCGGCCCCCACCGCCAACCAATGCACGTCGCCATCGGGCAAATGCACCACCACACGCCCGTCTTCCACGGTCAGGTTGTTCATCGACACAAGGCTCAAAAGCAAGCCGAACGACTGGGCTGTCAAACACATCTCAAATACTCCTGTCTTAGCGGCCCGTCTCGGGGCCGTATTGGGGATCAATCTGCGCAAGGAAGGACGCGGGCGTTTCATGCGGCGCGCCTGTGCACCACTCGTTGACCACGTAATGCCAATGCACATCGCCATCCGTGGCATGAACGGTAATCGTCTGGGCATCGCCACTGACCAGCGCCATCCCCAGAATATTCAGAAAGGCGGCCAGGCTCGCAGTCGTCATGCACATGGGCGTTCTCCTCGCGCTGCGCGGTTGCCCTCCCTGTCGTACTATGGCTCCACCATGCCGCGCCCCAAGCGACCCACCAACACAATTCATGCCGCAGCGCAGCAAAAATGCTGCGTGCGCAAAATCACGCCCAATTCCTGTGCAATTGCCGGGACAGAGAGCAGGCACCCATGACCACCTCCCTCCTCGACATCTCCGACCTCTCGGTCCACTACCCCACGCGCAAGGGCACGTTCGTCGCCGTCAACGGCGCCGACCTCACAGTGGCCCCCGGTGAAATCCACGGCCTCGTGGGCGAATCCGGTGCCGGGAAATCCACCATAGGCGCTGCCGTCATGGGCCTCATCGACCCGCCTGGCCACATCGCCGACGGCACCGTCAGCTTCCGGGGGGACACCATCTCCGGCCGCGACGCCTCAGCCATGCGCGCGCTGCGGGGCGCCAAGATCTCGATGATCTTCCAGGACCCGCTCACCTCCCTCAACCCACTCCTCACGGTCGAGGATCAACTGGTCGAAACCATCGAGGCGCACCTCAAGCTCGGCGACAAAGCCGCCAAAGCACGCGCCGTCGATCTGCTCGACCGCGTCGGCATCCCCGACCCCGCCGAACGCGTCAAACAATACCCCCACCAGTTCTCCGGCGGCATGCGGCAACGCGTGGTGATCGCCCTTGCGCTGTGTTCCGAACCCGATGTCATCATCGCGGACGAACCCACCACGGCACTCGACGTCTCGATCCAGGCGCAAATCCTCGACCTGATCAAGGAACTGGCCCGAGAACGGCAAGTGGGCGTGATCCTCATCACCCACGACATGGGCGTGATCGCCGACACCACGGACCGGGTGACCGTCATGTACCAGGGCGCCGTTGTTGAAACGGGCACCACAGCCCAAGTCATGGGCGCCCCCGAACACACCTACACCAAATCGCTCATCGCCGCCGTCCCCCGCGCCACGCTCAAGGTCCACCGCTTCCCGCAGCTCTCCTATGGTGGGCGCGACACACGGTTTGCCATCGAAGACCTCGCGCGCAACTGGCCGACGCCCCCCAAATCCAAGACGGGCACGCTGGTGCAGGTGGACGGCATCACCAAGGAATTCACCCAACGCGGCTCCATCATCCCCGCCTGGCGCAAGATGTTCACCGCCGTGGACAAGGTCAGCTTCGATATCCGCGAGGGCGAGGTGTTCGGCCTCGTGGGCGAGAGCGGATCAGGCAAATCCACCGTCGCCCGCATGATCGCCACGCTCTACGACACCGATGGCGGGCACATCTATTTCGACGACACCGACATCACGCAACTCGCCTCACGCGCGGAACGCGATGCCTACCGCCGCCAGATCCAGATGATCTTCCAGGACCCGTTTTCATCCCTCAACCCCCGCATGCGCGTGGACGCCATCGTGGCCGAACCCGTCCTGCACCACAAACTCCTGACAGGCAGCGCCGTCCAGACCCGCGTCGACGAATTGCTGGACCGCGTGGGCCTCGGGTCCGAGGCAGGCCGCAAATACCCGCACGAATTCTCGGGCGGCCAGCGTCAACGCATCTCCATCGCCCGTGCGCTCGCTACGCAACCGCGCTTCCTTATCTGCGATGAACCCACCTCCGCCCTCGACGTCTCCATCCAGGCGCAGGTGCTGAACATCCTCAAGGACCTGCAGGAGCATCTCGGCCTCACCATGCTGTTCATTAGCCACGACCTGCCCGTCGTCCGGCAAATGTGCGACCGCGTCGGCGTCATGCGCCAGGGCCAGATGGTCGAGGTGGCTGACACCGAACAGCTCTTCGCAGCCCCCAAAGCCGACTATACCAAAGAGCTCCTCAACCTCATGCCCAAACTCGAAGGGCTTTCAACCGAAGGGCTCGAAAACGCCTGACTGCTTCTTCTCTTTGACAAATACGGTCGGGGGAGCTCGAGGGGGCAGACAGCCCCCTCGTCAGCAAAAATGAATCGCGTGCGCGCCAGCGCTCATTTGCGTCACCGCTCCATCTTCAGCGACAACGCCCAGGCCAAACCGGTCAACACCACCAGCACGACTACGGACACAGCCCAGCCCTGCGCCACGAACACCTGCCCGATCACAAACGCACCGGCAATGCCGCCCAGATAGTAGCTCGCCAGATACAGGCCATTGGCCGCCGCCGGATCACTGCGCGCCGTGCGACCCACATAGCTGGTGGCCACAGACTGGGCAAAGAACAACCCCGCCCCCACCAGCGCCAGCCCGGCCAGAAACACGGCCAGCACAGGCACCAACAACAACAGCAGCCCCAGCACGGACACAGCCATCGCGACATGAAAACTGGTGCGCGCCCCGTGTCGCGCCACGGACGCGGCGGCCAAAGGGGTCGTCAGAATGGCAGGGGCAAAGACGAAATAGACCACCCCGATCATCGCCTGCGGCAGATCAAACGGCGCCTGCGCCAGCACGAAATTGGCATAGGTGAAGGTGGCCACGAACACGAACAGCAGGACAAACCCGATCCCGACCATCGCCACCAGTCGCGCATTGCGCAAATGCCCCATCCACGCGTCGATCACGGATGTCTGCGCAGTCTCCACCACCCCCCGCGTGTCGCGCGCGCCAATGTAGAAATAGGCGACCACCGCCCCGGTCAGGTTCAGCACCGCAAACCCGTAAAAGCTCTCGGCCAACCCAACAGTCCCTGCAATCTCGGACGCCAAAAGCCGCCCGAACAGGTTCGACGCCACATTCCCGGTGATATAGGCCGCCATCGCACCACCCACTGCCGTCAGCGAACACTCCTCGCTCAGATAGGTCAGCGTCAGGGTGAATGCGGCGGACATGAACACGCCCTGTACGACGCGCAGCAGCGTAAAGGTGGTCAGATCATCGGTCGATGCCAACAGCACAGTAGGAATGCTCAACAGCGCCAGACAGACCCAGATGCCCCGCTTGCGGTCAATCCGGCGCGCAAAAACCGCCACCACCAGCGAGGCCACCGCCATCCCGATGGTCGAGGCATTGACCGCAAATCCCATCGCAGCAGGCGACACGCCATAGGTCTCCACCAGTGTGGGCAGCAGCGCCTGCGCGCCAAAAAGATCAATCAGCGTCAGAAATGCAATCAGCGCAATCATGGTGGACCTGCGGATCACCATGCGCCGGTCCTCGGGCGCCTTTTCGGCCAGCTCGGGCGCCAGCCCCGTCATCTGCGCGGTCACGGCCATGACCCGGCCCTCCAATGGCTCATATCGGGCAGCGCGCCTCGCGTGCCACCATGGTTGAAAACCGGTTAACGCGACCTCTAACCCATTGAAGCCGAGCGATTTCACCTGTTTGTCCCCGCGGGGACAGATCACCCGCGCCGCGATTTCAACTCAACCACATTGGCCCCGTGCGGCGCGCCAAAATCATCAAACAGGTCGCGCAGATCCAGCGTGCTCTCGACCTCGATCTTGTCAAAATTGGCGCCCAACCAGCGATCCGCATAGTCTCGCCCCAGATCGCGTAAATGGATCAGAAACGCCCATTCCGAGTTCAGCTTGGATGACGCATCCAGCGCCAGCATGTCGTCGCAGCCGTCGATCATGTGCATGTTCATCACGCGGTATTCCTGGTCCGACAGCGCCCCCTCGTCGATCAACCGATGGATCAGGTCGATGGTCCGCAGGTCCCGCAGAAGCGATGCGTTGAACGTGATCTCGTTCACGCGGTTCTGGATGTCCCGCGCGCGGCGCGGCGTGCCGGGACGTTTGAGCGGGTTGATCTGCACGATCACGATGTCCGAGGACGGCGAGTGGTCGATAAAGGGAAAGAGCACGGGATTGCCCATATATCCGCCATCCCAATAGGGCACCCCGTCGATCTCGACGGCCTTGAACATATTAGGCAGGCAGGCCGAGGCCATCACCACATCAAGCGTCACCTCGTTCCTGTGAAAGACCCGCGCGCGCCCCGTCTCGACATTCGTGGCCGAGATATAGAGGCCCATGTCATCGCATTTGGCGACTTTGTCGAAATCAATGAATTCCTCGACCACGTCCCGCAGCGGGTTCAGGCCAAGCGGGTTCAGATCATAGGGCGACGCCATCCGGCTCATCATGTCCATCATCACATAGCCGGGCGAGGCATCAAGCGACCAGGACCCCAGCATCATGTCAAGCGGAGTGCGTTTGATTGGGCTGCCCTGCCCCGCCACGCTGACGGCGCGCCAGAAATCCTCAAGCGCCTGCCGCGCGCCTGCGGCGCCTGCATCGTACATACCTTGGGTCGCGACCACGGCGTTCATGGCGCCGGCAGAGGTGCCGCTGATCGCTTCGATCCACAGCCGGTCCTCCTCGAACATGCGGTCGAGGACGCCCCAGGTGAACGCCCCGTGCGATCCACCGCCCTGCAGGGCGAGGTTGATGGACTTTTCGTGACGTTTGGCCCGGCCATTGGTGGCTGACATCTTGACGCTCCCTTTCATGTGGAACCTCGTGTGGCCCAGAGGTAGGGATGCCAAAGACGCGCAACAACTTTGCGACGCACTTCTCTCGATCACGTGAGACAGCGCGCCGTTCCGCCGCGCAATTCGCGCGGTTTCGCCCGTTTTCCGAGCGGTTTTGTTACAGCGTTGGGTCGGTCAATGGCCCCACGTCCAGCCGCGTGACATGCTCGGCCGTCCCCGCGGGGAAATGCGCACGCACCAGCGGATCATGCCCGGGCACCACCAGTTTCGGCGCGCTGGCGAGCGCCTGAATGGTGGCGAAGCCGTCGAGCATGTCCTGCATGTCCACCACGATGGGAAATGGGACGCCGTGTAGAAAATTGCCATAGAAATGCGCGGCATCGGAGGCGAGAACGAGCCATCCGGCTTGCGTACGGATGCGTACGGCCTGCATTCCCTTTGTATGCCCGCCGATGCGGTGGACAGTGATGCCGTCGGCAATCTCGCTGTCGCCGTCATGAAAGGTGATCTTGCCGGAGTAGAGCCGCTGCACCGCCTCGACCACGTGGCCCACAGTAAAGGGAAAGCGCAGCGCGTCGTGGCACATGCAGGGGCCGGTGGCATAGGCCATCTCGGCCGTTTGCAGATGCAGTTGTGCGTTGGGAAAGAGATGCAGACCGCCCGCGTGGTCGAAGTGCAGGTGGGTGACGATGATCTCGGTCACGTCCTCGGGTTGCAGGCCAAACGGCTTCAGTGCCTCGCCTGGATCGAGGCGAATGGGCCGCCCCCGCGCCTGCCCTTCGGCGGCGTCAAAGCCGGTGTCCACGAGGATCACGCGGCCCTCGCCCCGGATCAGCCACATGTAGAAGTCGATGGGATCGGGTGCGTCGTGATTGTCGTCGAACATGTAGTTGTCGCCACGCACGCGCGCCGTCTGTTCGGCGTATTTGATGGCATAGACCTCGTAGGTCATCTTTCGACCTTTTCGAATGTTTTCAGGGTCTTGTTTGCGATCATATGGCCGATCTTGGGGCCTGTTTCGAGGTAGTGGGGCATCTGTTGGTGCGCCTCGAACGCGGCGAGGTCATCGTAGAGTTCGTAAAGGAACACGGTGTCGGGCTGCGCGGGATCAGTGCAGACATCGAATTGCTGGCAGCCGGGTTCATCGCGCACTGAACAGCGGGCGTTGTTGAGGATCAGCGGCATGAACGCGTCCTGCGTGCCCGGTTTAAGGTCGAAGATCACGGTGACGGCGTAGGGCATGGGGTGGTCCTTGTTCTGATCCTTCGCAGCGGATGCGGAAGAGTATTTGATAAGTCATGCGTTAATGTATACACAAGTGCATACGAGAAGCGAGTCGCTTTTCACCAGCCTATGCCGAAAGGGACCCGTGCCATGACCAAGATCTTTGATATCGCTGTTTTCGAAGGGGATGGGATCGGGCCGGAGATCATGGCACCGACTGTGGAGTTGTTGGCGCGGATGGCGGCGGGGTCTGGGTATGACTTGGGGTGGACTCACCTGCCTGCGGGGGCTGCGCATTATGCAAAGACCGGTGAGAGCCTGCCTGCTGCGTCAATGGACGGGGCGCGGGCGGCGGATGCGATCCTGCTGTCAGCTATGGGATTGCCGAGTATTCGCTATGAGGATGGGACCGAGATTGCGCCGCAGATCGAGCTGCGCAAGGCGCTGACCCTGTTTGCGGGGGTGCGCCCGGTGACGATCCGGCCCGGACAGCCGACACCCTTAGCCACCGACAAGCCGGTGGATTTCGTGCTGATCCGGGAGAGCACGGAGGGGCTGTTTTACACCCAAGGCTGCGGTGAGGTTGAAGCGGATGAGGCGCGCGAGACGCTGCGCATCACGCGCGAGATTTCGGAGCCGCTGTTTCGCTTTGCCTTTGACATGGCCCACGCCCGAAAGGCGTCCGGTCAGGGGTCGGGCAAGGTGACATGCGTGGACAAGGCCAATGTGTTCCGCGCCTTTGCGTTCTTCCGCGAGATGTTTGATGCGGAAGCCGCGAAGCACCCGGAGATCGAGGCCGATCATGCCTATGTCGACGCGACGGCGCTGTGGATGGTGGAGCGACCCTGGTCGTTCGACGTCATGGTGACCGAGAACATGTTTGGCGACATCTTGTCCGATCTGGGGGCTGGTTTGATGGGGGGGCTTGGTTTGGCGCCTTCGGCTGACATTGGCACGGACCATGCCGTGTTTCAGCCATGTCACGGGTCGGCTCCGGACATTGCAGGCCAAGGGGTGGCGAACCCCATGGCGATGATCCTGTCGGGTGCGATGATGCTGGAATGGTTGGCGGGGCGGCATGATGTGCAAGCCATGGCCGCAGATGCAAAGCGGCTGCGCGATGCGGTGGATGCGGTGGTGTCCGAGGGTCGTGTGCTGACCCGCGATCTGGGTGGGACGGCGGATACCGCACAGGTCGTAGCGGCCATTCAGGGGGCGCTGGCATGATACGGGTCGCCTGCGTCGGGGCGGGGTATTTCAGCCAGTTTCACTATGGCAGTTGGGCGCGGATGGACGGCGTTGAGGTCGTCGGGGCCTGTGATCTGGATATTGCCAAGGCGCAGGCCACGGGCGCGCCCGCCTTTGATGATCTGGGCACGATGCTGACCGAAGCTGCGCCGGATCTGCTGGACATCATCCTGCCTCCGCCCGCCCATGCGGCCACCATCCGGGCGGCGCTGACGGCAGGGGTGAAGTGGATCATCTGTCAGAAGCCGTTTTGCATGGACCTGGAGGAGGCGCGCGGGATTGTCGCGGAGGCGAAGGCCGCCCATGCGCAGTTGGTTGTGCATGAGAATTTTCGGTTTCAGCCGTGGTATCGTGCGATCAAGGCGCAGTTGGCGGCCGGGGCGATTGGCGATGTGTTGAACGCGACCTTTCGGTTGCGCCCCGGGGATGGTCAGGGGCCGGAGGCTTACTTGGACCGCCAGCCGTATTTTCAGGCGATGCCCCGGTTTCTGGTGCATGAGACGGCGGTGCATTGGGTGGATACATTTGCATATTTGTTTGGCCCGGCGTCCGCCGTCTATGCCGATCTGCGCCGCATCAATCCGGCGATTGCGGGTGAGGATGCGGGGCATGTGATCTTTGACCACGGGCCGGTGCGAGCGCTGTTTGACGGGAACAGGCATCTGGATCATGTGGCGGACAATCTGCGCCGGACGATGGGTGAGGCGTTGATCGAGGGGACTCGCGGTATTCTTGCGTTGCACGGCGATGGGTCGGTGACACGGCGGGGGTTTGGGTCTGATGCGCTTGAGACTGTGCTGGGGCCGGACACGTGGGACGGGTTTGGCGGGGACTGCGTGCATGCGCTGCAAACCCATGTCATCCGCGCCATGGTCGATGGCACGGCGCTGGAGAACGCGGCGCGCGATTACTTGCGGGTCATTGCGGTGAAGGATGCGATCTATGCCTCGGCTCAGGACGGGCGCAAGATCGTGCTGGAGGGGGCGTGATGGGGGCCATGAGCAATGTGGAACGGGCGGTGTCGGCGCTGCGCCAGATGATCTTTGCCGGGGAGTTGCCGCCCGGGTCCGATCATTTGGAGACGGAGTTGGCCGAAAAGCTGGGCATGTCCCGCACGCCGGTGCGCGAGGCGGCGTTGATGTTGCAGGCGCAGGGGCTGGTCGAGATGCGCCCGCGGCGGGGCATTCGCATAACACCGGTGTCGGCGGCGGATATGGCGGAGATTTATGACATCCTGACGGAGTTGGAGAGCCTGGCGGCCGCGCGCGCGGCGGAGGCGCAGTATTCCAAGGCGGATCTGGCCAATCTGGCGACGGCCATTCGGGATATGGATGGGGCACTTGCACGGGATGATCTGCGCGCGTGGGCGGAGGCGGACGATCGGTTTCACCGCGAGTTGGTGCGGCTGGGGCGCAATGCGCGGTTGAGCATGGTGGTGTCCGTGATGCGCGATCAGGTGCGCCGGGCGCGGGCGACGACGCTGTTTATGCGCCCAAAGCCAAAGCAGTCGAATGAAGATCACCGGGTGGTGTATCAGGCCATCGCGCGGGGGGATGCGCAGACGGCGCATGACACACACCACGCGCACCGGCAGGCGGCGCGGGATATGTTGGTGGCGCTGTTGGAGAAGCACCAGTTTCACGGGCTTTAGGGGGCTCGTACCCTACGAGGTATGGAGCTTCGTCAGCTCTTCGGACCCGCGGCGGAGGGCCGGAAGGAAGTCGATCAGGTCCACGAGGCTGCGGCGCTGGATGGGGGCGTGGGCAGAGAGGGTGGCCAGCAGCTTGCCCTGCCCGTCCCAGATGGGCACCGCGACGGCGGCCATGCCCGGCATGAATTCCTCGTTATCCGTGGAATAGCCGCGCAGGCGGGTGGTTTCCAACTCGGCCTTGATGCGGTCGAGATCCGTCAGTGTGCCTTCGGTATAGGCCTCAAGCGGGCGGGCGGTCAGGACCGTGCGCAGGATGTGGGGGCGCAGGGTCGACAGGTACATCTTGCCCGAGGCGGTGCAGTGGAACGGCACCTGGCTGCCGATGGGCAGTTGGATGCGAAGCGGCCACTGGGTTTCGACGCGGTCAAGATAGGTCATCCCCTCGCGATCTGCCGTCGCCAGGTTGCAGGTCTCGCCCACTTCTTCGGCCACGCTGCGCAGGATGGTGAGGCGCGCGGTGCGCAGGTGTTCCGACGACACGGTGCTGATGGCCAGGGCCCGCAAGCGGGGCCCGGGGCCGTAGCTGCGACCGTCGAGGTCGCGTTGCAGGAAGCCTTCGGCCTCGGCCGTTTGCAACAGCCGGTGCACGGTTGGTTTCGGCAGACCCAATGCGTCGATCAGGTCTGTCGGCTTGACGGCCACCCCACGCTTGGCAACCTCTTCCATCACCATCAGCAGGCGCAGATTGGTGGGGATTTGGGTGTCCTTGCGGGAGCGGTGATCGTCAGGCATCGGTCTTATGGCTTATCTTTCCGGCAGCAGGATCAGGGCGAGGTCGGGGACCAGCGACACCAGGATCCACACTGAAATCAGGGCAAACAGATAAGGGACCGTATAGCGCAACAGCTTGAAGTAGGGAACGCCTGTCACGCCTGACGCAACGTAGAGGTTGAGGCCATAAGGCGGCGTGATGAAGCCGATGGACGCCCCGACGAGGAAGATCACGGCGAAATGGACCGGATCGACACCGATATTGGCCGCGATGGGCGCCAGGATCGGGGCGAGGATGATCGTCACGGGCAGCGATTCCAGCACCATGCCGAAGATGAACACGATGGCCATGGCGGTGAACAGGATCGGGTAGAACCCGCCCATCGACGTCACGAAGTTGCCGATCACCTCTTGCGCGCCCAAGAGGGACAGGATCTGCTGCATCACCACCGAGATGGCGATGAGCGGGGCAAGAATGCCTGTGATCTGAGCCGAGCGCATGACGATGCCGGGGATCTGCGGAATTGTGAACCCTTCGACCACCAACATGGAGATGGTCGATTTTTCCGACCAATCCTTGTTCTGGTCCATCCTAAGCGTTTTCGAAATCACCCAGCTGCCAAGGCCCGCAATGATGCCGAAGCCCACTGTCACACCCGCCGCTTCTGTGGGTGAGAACTTGCCCGTGTAAATGCCCCAAAGCACCAGACCGATGGCAAAGAAGCCAAGCCACGCGCCAAGACCGGTTTTGAACACCCGCAGCGGGGACAGGGCAATCAGATAGCCCCAGCCGTTGCGCCAGCAGATGATGAAACAGGCCAGCATCATGCCCAGAACCATCAGCGCGCCGGGAATGATACCCGCCACAAACAGCTCGGAGATCGGCAGGTTCATCAGGAAGCCGTAGACGATGAAGATGATCGACGGCGGGATGATGATCCCGACCGTACCACCCGCAGCCGCCGTGGCCGCCGAGAAGCGTTCGTCATAACCGCCCTTGACCATTTCGGGGTGCAGCATCGACCCGATGGTCGCTGTGGTGGCCGAGTTGGAGCCCGAGATGGCGGCGAAAAGGCCGCAGGCACCCAAGCTGGCCATGGCCAGGCCGCCACGGATCCAGCCCAGGCAGGCATAGGCAAAGTCAGACAGCCGCCGCGCGATGCCCGAGCGGTTGATCAAGTCCCCCGTCAGGATAAAGAGCGGCATGGCCAGAAGCGCAAAGCCGTCGGTGAACACGTCCTGCAGGGCCGCGCCCATGTTCAGAAGTTGCAGGTCCAGCACGTAGGACATGCCGATCACCCAGTAGGCGATGACGAGGAACACCGGCACGCCCATCATGAAGAACAGCGTGACGCCGATGGAAATCAGCGTGATGAGGGTTGGATCGCTCATACGTCACCTCCGATCACGGCGGCTTCGATCATCTCATTGCCGTTGCGGTACTTGTTGATGTCGGCGACGAGGTTTTCGAAGACGCGCGCAGTGAGCAGGATAAAGGCGATGGGCACCGTGCCCAGGAACCACCACTGCATGACGTTGTCGGTGCCAAGCATGATGGCGAAGTTGGCCGCGGCGCGGACAGTTTCCTGCGATGTTGTGACCACCACGATCCAGGCAAAGCAGAACCACAGGACCGCGTCGAGGATCAGAAGTCCGAACTGGACGGCGCGCGGTGATCCGCGGCGGAACTCGGCAAAGGCGAGGTGCGTGCGCAGCTTGACGTTATAGCTGCAGCCGACCCAGGTCATGATCAGGAACAGGAAAGGCGGCAATGTCGTCGACCAGGCAGGCTGGCCGCTGAGGTAGAAGCGCTGGATGACACCGGCGAAGATGATGTAGCCGATGGCGAGGTAGGCCACGACCATCACGGCAGGTTCCAGATTGCGTTCGATGACGGGCACTGCGCGGTAGAGCAATGTCACCAACACGCCGCCCACCAATGTCACGATAAAGCCCAGCGGCCACATTCCGGCATTGCCGCGCAGGGCGGTTTGCAATTCGAACGAGTCGCCTGTCATTAGGGCGGAGATGATCTCTCCCATGCCCGCGATCAACTCCATGATGCACCTCCCTCGTGCCGATCAAAACCGTTCCGACATCTTGTCGTGTCAGGACACGGAAATCCACGCCAGAGTAATCCGGCATGGATTGATGCTTGGGCGGCATGCGCCCAAGCGATTGATTTTGCGAGAAATCCGTTTCCGGATCAGCCGCGCCACCAGCGGCGGGGTTCGACGTTTTCGGCCAGGGTGTGCGGGTTCTGGCGCACGCCGTCATAGATGTCCTGGTAGGTGTCGATGCCACCTGCCCAACCGTTGATCCGCTCGCGCCACTGCTCCCACAGTTGCGGCTGGAATTCGGGCGAGCACATCTCTTCAGCCTTTTTCAACTCGGCGTCGGACAGGGCCGCGACGCGCACGTTGTTCTGGGCAAAGATGGTGTCGGGGCCCTGGTGCGGGTGGCTGAAGCCGACCGTGTTGACCAGTGCCGCCTCGTTCGCGGCCTGCACGTGGACCTGTGTCAGGTAGGACGATTCCATCACGGCGTCTTGCAGTTCGCCGCCCAGATTGTCGAAGCTTTGTGCGTTCATCGCCGTGTGTTCTGTCCCGCAGAAGAACTTGAGGTCCACACATTGGCTGACCACGGGCGACATGTTGGCGTAGGCCACGGCCGAGGCCCATGTTTCGGCGCCGTCGATCAGGCCCTGCTTGAGACCATCAAGCGTTTCTTCCCAAGCGACCGGAACGGGGTTCAGGTTCAGGGCGTTCATCGCGATGCGGCCCAGCTGTGTGCCGGTCACGCGGTTCTTGGTGCCTGCAAGCTGGTCGATGGATGTGACCGTGGGCTTGTCTTCCCACGACAGACCCAACTGGATGCCGCGCAGTTCGGCGTGGGTGAAAAGGAACTTCAACCCGTGGCGCTTTTCGAACGGGTCGCGCAGGATGCGCTGGCTGTCGGGGCTGTACATGAAGTAATATTGGTCGGCCCGGCTGCGGAACATGTAGGCGTAGTCCAGCACGTTCAGATAGGGCGCGCCACCGGCGGAGTTCTGGGTCGAGGCGGCGTAGATATCGACGATGCCCTGTTGCGCCTTTTCAACGCAGGACAGCTGACCACAGATCTGGTTGTTGCCAATGAATTCGATGCGGATTTCGCCGTCTGTCCGTTCTTCGAGGTCGCGGGCGAACTCGAGGCAGCCTGCGCGCTCGATCAGCAGGTTCTGCTGGTTGAAGCCGGCAGCGCCGAATTTCAGCACGTGCTTCGGCTCTTTCGCGAACCGCTTCTCGTAGGATGATTCCGCGGCTGCCGCCAAGTTGGCAAGGCTCATCGCACCACCAAAGCTACCCGCTGCAAGCAGCGTCGAGCTAAGGCCATACCGACCAGCCACACGGAATAGATCGCGGCGCGAAATGCCCGCGAGGTTTTTCTCAAGTTTCATGCAATCCTCCCTGATACGCATTATTGAGACGTTTTATCTCAGAAAAGGCTAGCGCAGCTTCGACAATCTGCCTAGTCTTTTTTTGACTTTAAGTTCGGGAGGGGTCGTTTTGGAAGCCGATTATGTCATCGTGGGTGCTGGAAGCGCTGGCTGCGTGATCGCAAATCGTCTGAGCGCGGACCCGAAGAACAAGGTTGTGCTGCTCGAGGCGGGCGGGCGCGACTGGAATCCGTGGATCCATATCCCGGTCGGTTACTTCAAGACGATCCACAATCCGAATGTCGATTGGTGCTACAAGACCGAGCCTGATCCGGGATTGAACGGGCGGTCCATCGAGTGGCCGCGCGGCAAGGTGCTGGGCGGGTCGTCGTCGCTGAACGGGTTGCTTTATGTCCGGGGCCAGCCGCAGGATTATGACCGCTGGGCGCAGATGGGCAATCGCGGCTGGGCGTGGGATGATGTGCTGCCCCTGTTCAAGCGGTCCGAGCGGAACGAGCGCGGCGCCGATCCGTATCACGGGGACCAGGGCAACCTGTCGGTGTCCAACATGCGCATCCAGCGTCCCATCACCGATGCGTGGGTCGCAGCGGCACAGGCAGCAGGCTATAAGTTCAACCCCGATTACAACGGCGCGGATCAGGAAGGTGTTGGTTTCTTTCAATTAACTGCCCGCAACGGGCGGCGCTGTTCGTCTGCTGTCGCCTTCCTGAACCCGGCCCGCAATCGCGACAATCTGGATATCGTAACCCACGCCCAGGTCGAGAGGATCGAGCTGGATGGCACCCGTGTGACCGGCGTGTCCTATCGCGACCGGGGCGGCAATTGGCAGGTCGTGAAAGCCCGCAAGGAGGTAATCCTGTCGGGCGGTTCCATTAATTCGCCGCAGCTGCTGATGCTGTCGGGGATCGGAGAGGCGGCGCAGCTGCACGAGCACGGGATCGACGTGGTCGCCGACCTGCCCGGCGTGGGCAAGAACCTGCAGGATCACCTGCAGGCGCGGCTGGTTTACAAGTGCAACGAACCCACCCTGAATGACGAGGTGTCGAGCCTGTTTGGTCAGGCCAAGATTGGCCTCAAATACCTGATGTTCCGGGCCGGTCCGATGACCATGGCGGCGAGCCTTGCCACCGGGTTCATGAAGACCCGCGACGACCTGGAAACGCCGGACATCCAGTTCCATGTCCAGCCCCTTTCGGCAGAAAATCCCGGCAAGGGTGCTGACCCATTTTCGGCCTTCACCATGTCTGTTTGCCAGCTGCGCCCCGAATCAAAGGGGGAGATCCGCCTCGTCAGCAAGGACGGAAAGACTTACCCAAAGATCATTCCGAACTACCTGAGCACCGAAACCGACTGCCGCACGGTCGTCGAAGGGGTGAATATCGCCCGCCGGATCGCGCGGCATGCGCCGCTGACCTCGAAAATCTCGGAAGAGTACCGGCCCCATGCGGATCTGCCCATGGACGATTACGACGCGACGCTGGACTGGGCGAGAAACAATACGGCGTCGATCTACCACCCGACGGGCACCTGCAAAATGGGATCCGACAAGGGCGCGGTGGTGGACGAACAATTGCGGGTGCACGGCATCACCGGCCTGCGCGTGGCCGATTGTTCGATCATGCCGGAGATCGTGAGCGGCAACACCAATGCGCCCGCCATCATGATTGGCGAAAAGGCGTCGGACCTGATACTCGGCGCGGCTTAACCGCTGCGCCAGAGCGGTTCGGGCTCATGCAGGGTTTGCAACTCGTCCGCTGGCACGCCCGAGACGCGGTCAATGAGAAGGCGGGCCAGTTCTCTGCCCGTCGCCACCAGATCCTCGGCCACGGTGTCGATCTGCGGATAAAGCGTTGGCAAGATGTCCGTCGTCTGCCGGCAGATCAGGTCGTAGTCGCGGCCCAAGACCTGCCCTTTGTCCGCCATGCCGCCCATCAGGGCCAGCGTTGCCAATTCGTTGTTGCTGATGATCGCATCGAACGGGTCGCCGCGCTGCGCCAGCGTCTGACCAAAGGCGCGGGCCGTGTCGGTTGAAATCAAGATGCCGGTTTCTGTCGCCACCTCGCCCGTCATGCCGCGTTGCGCAAGGGCGCGATGAAAGCCCCCCGTGATCTTGGTAAAGTTGGTGGTCGCGTCATCCTCGGCCACCAGCACCAGCCGCGTACGGCCCCGGTCGATCAGCCGCTCGACCGCCATCTCCACATAGCGTTCGGCATGGAAATCATGGAAGGCATGGGCAGCATAAAACTCTGTCCGCCCATGGGAGACAAAGGGAAAGTCGGCGTCGATCAGCATTTGCACCCTAGGGTCGCGGGCGCTGGTGTGGGTCAGGATGATCCCGTCCGATGTGCGGTTTTGCAGAACGTAGCGCACCGACTCCTCTGGCGTGGCCCCTTGTAGATCGGGGATGACATTCAGGTGGTACTTGGTGCCCGACAGATGCGCGCCGATCCCTTCGATCATCTGGCGGGTGTAGTCGATGGTGTTCTTGGCAGGCGACAGGACAAGCGTCAGTACGTTGGTCTGCCCCGTGCGCAGACGTACGCCGGCGCGATTGGGCACATAGCCGACCTCTGCCGCGGCACGCGCGATCTTGTCCCGCGTTTCCTTCTTCAGGCGCGACCCGTCGCGTAGGGACAGCGACACGGTAGACAGGCTGAGCCCCGTGATCTCGGCAATTGTCTTGAGCGTCGGTGGTTTGCGGGTCGGGTCGGCCATGGCCTGCCTGTGTGCTGGAAAGGTGGAGTTGTCAAAATATCTGAGCAGCACCGGCGCGCTCAATCAACCACGAATCAGGTTGCATCGTTGCAATTTTAGACCACCCACTATTTCTGCAGCGCGGCAAAAATATGATTTTTCAAGGTTTTTGTTGAAAGCAGCGCAGCGAAATTTTTTGTTGCATCGTTGCACTAATCTGCGACCATTTATGGCAGGTTCCGTTCGGATTGCTGCGCAGGCGACCGGATCAAAAGACGTTTCATGGGAGGACACCACATGTATGCAACCAAAGGTCTGATGACCGGCACGGCGATGGCCCTGGTGCTGGGCGCAAGTGCCGCGATGGCGGATGACATCCGCTTCTGGACGACCGAAGAGCAGCCCGAACGCCTTGCCAAGCAGCAGGAGATGGCCGCACAATTCGAGAAGGCCACGGGCAACGCGGTCGAAGTGATCCCCGTGTCCGAGACGGATCTGGGCACGCGCACCACAGCCGCCTTTGCGGCCGGTGACCTGCCCGACGTGATCTACCATTCGCTTCAGTATGCTCTGCCATGGGCGGAGGCGGGGATCCTCGACACCGAAGCCGCGACAGAGGTGGTTGATGCCCTGGGTCGTGACACCTTTGCCGCCGGACCTTTGGCGATGGCGGACTATGATGGCGACATCGCATCCGTGCCGGTGGACGGCTGGACGCAGATGGTCGTCTATCGGGCTGATCTGTTCGAAGAGAAGGGGCTGGAGCCGCCCAACACATTCGCGAATGTTGAGGCCGCGCTGGAGGCCCTGCACAACCCGCCGGAGATGTACGGATTTGTCGCCGCCACCAAGGTGGACGAAAATTTCATGTCACAGGTGCTGGAGCATGTGTTCCTGGCCAATGGCGTGAGCCCCGTGGGCGACGGCGGATTCCAGGAACTGGATGTGGCGGCCACGACCGAAGTGCTGGATTTCTACAAGGCGATCGCCGAAGCCTCGCCCCCGGGTGAGCTTTACTGGAAGCAATCGCGCGAGATTTACTTTGCAGGCGATGCGGCCATGATCATCTGGTCGCCCTTCATTCTGGACGAGTTGGCAGGACTGCGCGACAGCGCCGCGCCCACGATCAACGACGATCCAACCACCAAGGAATTGGCCGCAAAGACGGGCATCGTGACCAACTTTGCCGGTCCATCGAACCCGGATGGGGCGGCCTGGGGCGATGTGCGCTATTTCGGGATCACGTCGGATGCGGACACCGAGGTGGCGCAGGCCTTTGTCGAATTTTCGATGAATGACGGCTACATGCAGACGCTGTCCATTGCCGCCGAGGGCAAGTTCCCGGTCCGCACCGGTACAGCGGATGAGCCCGGCAAGTTTTCAGCAGCGTGGTCGGAGATCCCGGTGGGTGTGGACCGCAAGGCACCGATGAAGGATCTGTACGCGGCCGATATGCTGGACGAGATCGTCGGTGGTTTGAAGGTCGCGCAGCGTTGGGGTGTGGCCGAGGGGCAGCTCGCGCTGGCGTCGAAGATGATCAACAGCCAGGCGATCAACCGCATCGTGCGCCAGTACATCGACGGTGAGGTGGATGCTGCGGGTGCTGTTGCTGCGATGAACAGCGAATTGTCGGCGATCAACTAAGACCCGCGCGGCCATCGAGGGGGCGGCTGCGCCCGCCCTCTCTCTTCTCCCGCAATTTCGAGACATGCCATGACGGTCCCTACCCCACCGACCACCCGCGGCGCGCTTGAGCGCCGCGAGGCGCGGCTGGCCTGGTCGCTGCTGCTGCCCACGATCACAATCGTGAGCCTGGTGATCATCCTGCCGCTGCTGGCAATCTTCTGGATCAGCTTCAAGCCCGTGGGCCTGGCCGACCTGCGCCCCGTGGCGCCTGTGATCCGCGAGAGCCTGCGCGAGCGGTCGGGCGAGATGGTCATCGAGTACCGGGTCCGCAATTCGTCCCAGCAGAAGGAGATCGTCGGGCTGGGGTTCACCGATACGCTGCATGACGGCGTGACGTTGGGTGTTTTGCCCGAGCCCTGTTCTGTGGATGGAAGCGCGCTGCGTTGTGACTTCGGTGATGTGGAGGGCGGGTTCAACGAACGCATTCGCATTCCCGTCACACTGGTCGGTGACCCCGATGCGCTGGAGGAGATGGTCGAGGGGACAGAGCCAACTGGCTATGGCACCGGCGACAACATACTGACCAATACAGAATTCACGCTGGACAACTTTGCTCGCATTTTCGACGGGGACGAGTTCTGGTCCGTGCTGTGGGCCACCACCTTCTACACCGTCTTTGGCACCATTGGCGCTCTGGTTGTCGGCCTTTTTGCGGCCATGCTGCTGAACAAGTCGTTCCGTGGCAAGGGCGTGCTGCGGGGGCTGTATTTGTTTCCTTACGTGTCGCCCATCATCGCAGTGGCCTTTACCTGGGTGACGTTGCTGGATCCGTTTTCGGGGTCCTTGAACGCGCTTTTGATCCAGATGGGTGTGGTCGAAAGTCCGATCAATTTCTTCGGACAGCGCCCCCTCGCCCTGATCATGGTCACGGTCTTCGAGATCTGGCGCTATTTCCCGCTGTCCTTCCTGTTCATTCTGGCGCGGATGCAGTCCATCGACACGGATATGTACGAGGCCGCCGACATGGACGGCGCGTCGCCTTTCCAGAAGTTCTGGTACCTATCGCTGCCGATGCTGCTGGGCATCCTGTCGGTCCTGTTCCTGTTGCGCTTTATCTGGACGTTCAACAAGTTCGACGACATCTTCCTGCTGACGGGCGGCAATGCCGGCACGCGGACGCTGACGGTGAACGTGTACGAGCAGGCATTCGCCATCTCGAACATCGGGGCGGGCGCGGCCGTAGCCGTCGTGATCTTTGCCACGCTGCTCGTGTTCAGCTTTTTCTTCTTCAAATACATCAGCCAGGAGGAAGGGCTGTGAGGTTCGGTGCCGCAAAACAAGTTTGCGTTGCGCCTGCGGCGGGCGGAGTCGAGGGGCGCTGCCCCTCGGCCTGCGGCCTCACCCCGCGGTTTATCTGGCGAACTGAAGGAGCATCGGTATGAGGATCCTGCGTCAAGGTGGTGTGACCGGAGCAGTGATCGGTCTGTTTTGGGCTTTTGTCATGGCTATCACCGTATCCGTCACCCTGTCCTTTGCGTCCGGCCTTGGGTTTCGACCAGGCAGTTTGGGGTGTTTGGTGCTTGGGGTCGCTGGCGGTCTTGCCCTGATCTATCTGCGCAATGCGCGTATGGTGATGGGTGGGTTTGTTCTGCTGTGCGTTGTGCTGATGTTCACACCACTGTCGCCGATCCTATTTGGCGAGGCCGTACCGATCCATTGGCAGCTTATGGCGGTTGTCGCGTTTGGCGTGTTTTTCATCTGGCCCCTGAATGTCATGCTGGTCGAGGCGCATCCCGGCGCGCTGAGCCGCCATGCGTTCGAGGATGCCGTGATCCGGTTCCTGACCGGATTTGGCTACATCGTCTTCACCGCTGTCGTGCTGATCCCCTTCTACGTGATGGTGATGACCAGCCTGAAGTCGCAACAGGCGCTCTTGCGCAATCCGCTGGATTTTTCCATCGAGCTGAGCCGCGGGTGGGATCTGTTCCGCAGCTATTCCGAGTTGTTCGGACAGTTCAATTTCGGCAGCTACCTGTGGACCAGCTTCTACGTTTCCGTCCTGACGGTGCTGATCACGCTGCTGTTTTCTGTCCCCGGCGCCTATGCCGTGGCGCGGCTGCGCTTCCAGGGGCGAGCGGCGTTTTCACGCTCCATCCTGCTGATCTACATGGTGCCGATGATCGTGCTGGCCTTGCCCATCTACATCGTGTTCTCGATGACGGGCCTGCGCAACACCATTCCGGGGCTCTTGATGATCTACCCGGTCACCACCATTCCCGTCGCGCTTTACATGTTGCAGGGCTACTTCCGCGGCCTGCCGGGCGAGGTCGAGGAGGCGGGCCTCATGGACGGGCTTTCCCGCTTGCAGGTGATCTGGAAGATCACCCTGCCCCTGTCCCTGCCCGCGATGGTGTCGGTGTCGCTCTATGTCTTCATGATCGCCTGGAACGAGTTCCTGCTGGCCTTCATGCTGCTGGACGATCCGTCAAAATTCACGCTGACGCGCGGGGTTGCGATGCTGAACTCCTCTGAAATTCCACGCCAGCACCTGATGGCCGGTGCCGTGATCGCAACCATTCCGATCATGGCCCTGTTTCTTGGGCTGGAACGGTTCATGACGAAAGGGCTGACCGCCGGGTCGGTAAAGGGATGATGCGAGACATGACATCCACGGACATGCGCGATGAACAGGCGCGCGCGATCCTGAAACGCAATGATCGGGGCGGGTACACGATCCCGACGTCCGGCCTGTACCCCTACCAGTGGAACTGGGACAGCGCCTTTGCCGCCGTCGGATTTGCCGCCTTCGACATCGACCGCGCCTGGGCCGAGATCGAGACGCTGTTTTCGGGCCAATGGAACAACGGGATGGTGCCGCATATCCTGTTCCATGTGCCTGATGACGGGTATTTCCCGAACCATGATGTCTGGCAGGGCACCGGGCCGATCCCCTCCTCGGGCATCAGCCAGCCGCCCGTGGCCGCGACCATGGCGCGGATGGTGCTGGACAAGGACCCAGAGGCTGGGCGCGCGCGCATGGCCGCGCTCTACCCCAGGATGGTCGCCTGGCACCGTTGGTTCATGGACTGGCGGCTGGACCAAGGGGCGGTCTGCGTCACCCACCCCTGGGAGGCGGGCCGTGACAATGCACCGGACTGGGATGCGGCCATGGCGGCAATCACGCCGGACGGTGTCGGCGACTACACCCGGCGCGATACCAGCCATGTGGACAGTTCCATGCGGCCCACGAAATACGACTACGACCGTTACATCTGGCTGGTGCAACGCGGTGCAAGGCTCGGCTGGGACGAGGCGGCGATGCTGCAGGACACCCCGTTCCGCGTGGCCGATCCGACGATGACATTCATCCTGCTGCGCGCCACCCGCGACCTGATCGCACTCGGGCAGATGCTGAGCAAAGACGTGGGCGATCTGGAGAACTGGGCGACGGAGCTAGAGGCTGGCGCGCAAACGCTGTGGAACACCCAGCTTGGGTGCTACGACAGCCGGGATGTGGTGGGGGGCAGTTGGTCGGTCTCAATCTCGAACGCATCATTCCTGTGTTGGTACGCAGGGCTTGATGCGCCCGACATGCGCACCCGTCTGGCAGAGGTGTTGGCGCTCACGAAGTTTGGCGTGCCGTCGCTCAGCCCGGATGACGCCCGATTTGACGGCAAGCGGTATTGGCGCGGGCCGGTCTGGGGCATGATGAACATGATGATCGGGATGGGTCTGACAGAAATGGGGTTGCCGCAGGGCGACGCGCTGAAGCGCAGCACGGCGGACCTGATCGCCACGCACGGGTTTGCCGAATATTTCGACCCCCGAGACGGGTCCCCGGCGGGGGGCGGGACCTTTACCTGGACGGCTGCGGTGTGGCTGGCCTGGGCGTCTCCCAATACGCAAGGAGCCTGAGGCATGGGTGCGATTACACTGAATGCCGTTGAGAAATGGTATGGTGAGGTACAGGTCATCAAGGGCGTGGACCTGGCGATTCATGATGGCGAGTTCATCGTGTTTGTGGGCCCGTCGGGCTGTGGCAAGTCCACCTTGCTGCGCATGATCGGCGGGCTTGAGGACATCAGCCGCGGATCGCTGGACATCGACGGCACGGACGTGACCGACCAACCGCCCAGCAAGCGCGGGCTGTCGATGGTGTTCCAGTCCTACGCGCTTTACCCGCACATGTCCGTGCGCGACAACATGGGGTTTTCGCTGAAGACGGCGGGCGCGCCCAAGGCAGAGATCACGGAAAAGGTGGACGCCGCCGCAGCGACGCTCAAGCTGGATCAGTATCTGGACCGACGGCCCAAGGACCTGTCGGGCGGTCAGCGCCAGCGCGTGGCCATTGGTCGGTCCATCGTGCGCGACCCCACCGCGTTCCTGTTTGACGAGCCGCTGTCTAACCTTGATGCCGCCCTGCGGGTCGAGATGCGGTATGAGATTTCCAAGCTGCACCAGGCACTTTCGGCCACCATGATCTATGTCACCCATGATCAGGTCGAAGCAATGACGCTGGCCGACCGGATCGTGGTGCTGGATGCGGGCCGGATCATTCAGGTCGGCACGCCCCGTGAGTTGTACAACCACCCGGGCAACGTGTTCGTGGCGCAGTTTATCGGCAGCCCGAAGATGAATGTGTTTGCCTGTGCCACATCAAACGGCACCTACACCGTCCCCGGCGGACGCGGCGGCGCATACACGCTGAGCGGGCAGGCCGTGCAGATGGGCATCCGGCCCGAGCACATCACCGTTGGCGCGGCAGGCACGGGTCAGTGCGACGGGACCGTTGATGTTGCCGAATATCTGGGGGCCGACACATTTGTGCTGCTGGATTGTGGCGCGGCAGGTCAGATCAACGTGCGAATTTCAGGGGATGCAGGCGTTAAGGTTGGCGACGCCGTTGGCCTGAGTTTTGATGCGGCGCGCACCCACTTCTTTGATGCAGACGGAAACACGATCCGCACCTGAACGCACTTGGTCAGTGGCGTAGTGCATATTTGAAGAACAATGAAATGAGTACGTGTTCTTCGCCTTCATTGTTCCAAAAATATGCACCGGAGGCATGCTGGCAAACTGCGCGCCGGTTGCCAGATCGCCGGTCAGTCGTCCCAGGCGATATCGAATTTTGTCACCACCGCCTTCACCTGCGCGTCGGTCAGTCCTTGCGCGCCCATTCCGCGGGTCATCAGAGCAAGGCGCGCGGTGTCCTCCAATTCTTCGATCGCGTTGCACGCTGCCTCCACATCCTTGCCCGCAACCACTGGCCCGTGGTTCGCCAGCATCACCGCAGATCGTTTGCCTGCCAGCCCTCGGACCGCCTCGCCCATCGCGTGATCGCCGGGCAGGAAGAAGGGCAACAGCTTGACCTTGCCCAGCTTCATGATCCCGTAAGGGGTGAGCGGCGGCAGGAAGTTGTCGGCATCCGCGTCGGGCAACATCGACAGCGCCACGGAATGGCAGGAATGCAGATGTACCACGGCACCCGCCGTACCGCGGGTGTCGTAGAAGGCCGTGTGCAGGGGCATTTCCTTGGTCGGTGCGTCACCCGCCACATGCACGCCTTGCGGATCAAACCGGCTCAGCCGCCCCGGATCCAGCCGCCCGAAACTGGTGCCCGTGGGCGAGACGAGCAGCCCCCCATCGTCGGTCCGGGCAGAGATGTTGCCGGTTGACCCATGCGTCAGCCCCCGATCAAAGAGCGACTTGGCCAGTAGGCAGATCTGTTCGCGCAGCGCGCTTTCCGCACTCATCCCGTCAGCACCCTGTCCGCTTTTTCAAAGAAATCCTCGGCCCCGAAATTCCCCGATTTCAGCGCCACCACCAGATCGGGACCGGCGCGCAGGGCCGGCACGCCGGGGTCGATCTCTGGCCCGATGTCGAGCGTATCAAGGCTCAAACCCTCAACCACGGCACCAGATGTTTCGCCGCCCGCCGTTATGATCCGCGTCGCCCCGCCATCACGGACGGTGCGGGCCACGGCGGCAAAGAAATCCTCAAGTGCCGATGCCGACGCTTCGCGCCCGAACCGGTCCTGCGCCTCCCGGACCACATCCGGGTCAGCCGAGGAATAGAGCAGCGGCACACCATCATCCTGCGACAGGGCCCAGGCCGCAGCGTCCGAAGCGGTCAAACGCCCTTCGATCACGTCCTCTGCGACAACCTCCCGCGCCGGATGGCGCGCCGCATGACACGCCACCTGCGCCCGCGTCGCGATGGAGCACGAGCCCGACAGCGCCACGGCGCGACCAGCCTGCCCTGTCCATGGCACGCCGCCCGGCGCGCAGCCGAAATTCGCTGGCAGGCCAAGTGCGGCACCCGATCCGCCGGTGATCAATGGCAACTCCGCAGCCGCCGCGCCGATGGCCCGCAAATCCGCATCCCGGATCGCATCGACGACGATGTGGCGCTTGCCTGCCGCGTGTTCGGCCTGCAACGCAGCGCGGAGCGCGTCGGCCCCGGCAAATACCGATGCGGCATCAACATGGCCCACGTCATGCTTTGACTGCAAGGCCAGCCAGCGGCGCAGGTCGGGGTCCGTCATCGGAGTAAGTGGATGGTTCTGCATCCCGCTTTCGCTGAGCAGCACATCGTTTACGAACAAATGGCCTTGATAAACCGACCGCCCCGTGCCGGGAAACGCCGGGCAGACGATCACCTGATAGGCATCCAGCGCCTCGGCCAGCGCATCCGCCACAGGGCCGATATTGCCTCGCGGCGTCGAATCGAAGGTCGAGCAATACTTGAAAAAGAACTGCGTACATCCCTGCGCCTTGAGCCACTCCAAAGCCTCCAGCGACTTCGCCACGGCCGCACCCGGATCAATCGACCGGGACTTGAGCGCGACCACACCTGCCTGCACCGACGGATCCGCATCGGCCACAGGCACGCCGGTGTACTGCGTCACCCGCATCCCTTCCTTGGCGAGCGTGTTGGCCAGGTCACTCGACCCGGTGAAATCATCCCCGATACAACCAAGTTTCAACGCCGCTCTCCCTGTCTGTGCGCGCACCAAAGCACCCCCGCGCCGGGATTGGCAAGCAATGCAGCAAATGCCCATGAAATTTCGACATTTGCAGGGCTGTTACAGGCTTGAAACAATGACAGTTCCGCGACGGCGCACCCTCTTGCGAACCCGTGCGCGCGCCCTGTAGGTTCGCGCAAACATCGACAAGCCTGAAAGGGGCGCGCCTTGGCCTTCACTCCAGCGATCACCGGCACGGGCGTGTTTACGCCGGACCAATCCATTTCCAACGCCGAACTGGTCGAGGCGTTCAACGCCTATGCCGACCTCTACAATGCCGAACATGCCGACGCGATTGCAGCGGGCGAGGTTGAAGCCAAGGAGCATTCGTCAGAAGACTTCATCGTCAAAGCCTCCGGCATCGAGAGCCGCTTTGTCATGGACAAGTCCGGCATCCTCGACCCCACGATAATGCACCCGCTGCTGCGGCAACGCAGCGATGATGAGCCCTCGATCATGGCAGAAATGGCTTTGGAGGCCGCGAACAAGGCGCTGGCCCAAGCGGGCAAGACGGCAGCGGATGTCGACGCGGTGATCTGCGCGGCCTCGAACCTCGAACGCGCCTACCCTGCCGTGGCCATCGAAATTCAGGAACTCTTGGGCATCGAAGGCTTCGCCTTTGACATGAACGTCGCCTGCTCGTCCGCCACGTTCGGCATCCAGGCGGCGGCGGACATGGTCCGCTCGGGCTCGATCCGCTCGGCCCTCGTGGTTAACCCGGAAATCTGCTCCGCCCACCTCGAATGGCGCGACCGGGACTGCCACTTTATCTTTGGCGACGTAGCGACGGCCACCCTGATCGAACGCGCCGAGGACGCCAAGGGCGCGTATTTCGAAATCAAGTCGACCCGCTGCGGCACCGCCTTTTCCAACAACATCCGCAACAACAACGGCTATCTGCGCCGGTCCCGGCCCGACGGGCTGGCCGACAGGCGCGATATGCAGTTCATGCAGAACGGCCGCAAGGTGTTCAAGGAAGTGCTGCCCATGGTCAGCAAGCATATCGCCGATCACATGGGCGACGAAGGGGTCGAGGCGACGGACCTGAAGCGCCTCTGGCTGCACCAGGCCAACAAGACCATGAACGACTTTATCGGGAAAAAGGTGCTGGGCCGCACGCCAGAACCGGGCGAACAGCCCAATATTCTACAGGACTATGCCAACACCTCGTCTGCCGGGTCGATCATCGCCTTTTCGAAGTATTCCAACGATCTGGGCGACGGGGACAAGGGGATCATCTGTTCCTTCGGGGCAGGCTATTCCGTGGGCTCGGTGTTGGTCGAACGCCACAGCTAGCCGCGTCCGCCCGCACGCCACTTGCCTGCCGCTGACCTGCGGCATATGTGACGGTCAGCACATGGCACTTGCCTGCTGCAACGGAGATTTTATGCGAGAGCCCCGGGCATAAGCCCGTTCCCGGCATCAAAGCCGCGGGAACATGTCACAACAGGATCACTCACGCGACGGCTGAGTGATCCCTTTTTGTTGTTCTCAAGACATCAAGGCACTCCGTTGAATATCTCGAAACACGAACAGCGTGTTTTGCACGAACTCGCCCTGGGTGGAGCCATCCACTACGACCGCGGCGAGAACGGCAAGATACGTGATATCACCTGTTACACCCGCAATGGCCACGTCCTGATCGACTGCACGATGGCCGTCTTTCTGCGCCTCAAGAAACGGCGCTTCATCCGATCGGTGAACGGGCGCCCCTACCGGGCGTCGCACGCAGGCATCAAGGCTGTGCGCGCGCAATTGAACCAGCGATGAAGCGCGATATAGAAAGGATAGAATTATGGAATTCACAACAAACCCCTCTGGCCAGAGCGCCAAAATCATCGCGCTGTTTTCAGAAACCTTCGCCGCGTCCGAGGGCGCGGCGGAGGGGGCGTTGATCGGCAAGCTGGTGTCGGACATGTACGCCACGTTGGACAACAGCGACAAGCAGGTCGTCTGCGCGTGGGGTGATGCGGCGCTGATCGGGTCCATCATCTTCACCCGCATGACCTATGCCCACGATGACCGCACCGTGTTTATCCTGTCTCCTGTTGCCGTCGCACCAGATCATCAGGGCAAGGGCATTGGCCAAACGCTGTTGCGCCACGGCCTGGATGTGCTGCGGGCCGCACATGTTGACGTGGTCCTGACCTACGGCGATCCAAACTACTACGGCAAGGTCGGGTTCCGTCAGATCACCGAAGACACGGCGGCGGCGCCCGTGCCGCTGTCATATCCGCACGGATGGTTGGGCCAGTCCCTGACGGACGCCCCGCTTGATCCGCTTGTCGGACCATCCCGATGCGTCCCGGCACTGAGCGATCCGGCCTATTGGTAAGAGGCTACAGAACACCGCAGATCCCGGGGACGGGGTCTGCGCCTAGACCTTCTTCAGCGACACCCGCTTGTGCACCTCATCCACGCTTTCCACACGTTCTGAATAGCGGTCAACCAGGTAGTCCTTGCGCCCGCGCACCATCCACGTGAACTTCACCAGCTCTTCCATCACGTCCACGACACGACGGTAGAACGGGCCTTCGGGCAGTCGCCCGTCCTGAAACTCCAGCCACGCCTTGGCGATGCTGGACTGGTTCGGGATGGTGACCATGCGCATCCAGCGGCCCAGGATGCGCATCTGGTTGACAGCATTGAAACTTTGCGATCCGCCCGACACCTGCATGACCGCAAGCGTCTTGCCCTGCGTGGGGCGAATGCCGCCTGTCAGGGACAGCGGCAGCCAGTCGATCTGTGTCTTCATCAGGCCGGTCATGGCACCGTGGCGTTCGGGGCTGGACCAGACCATGCCCTCGGACCAGGTGGCCAGTTCGCGCAGCTCGACCACTTTGGGATGATCGGGATCCGCATCGTCCACAAGGGGCAAGCCCGACGGATCAAACATCCGCGTCTCGCAGCCCAGATGGCGCAGGATGCGCGCGCTTTCTTCGGCGGCGCGGCGCGAGTAGCTGGCCTCGCGGAGCGAGCCATACAGCAGCAAGATGCGCGGCGGATGGCCGGGATCGTCCGGCGCTTTCAGCGCGTCCACATCAATGTGCGGCAGCGCTTCGATGACAAGAGCCGGCAGATCCTCAGCCACTTTCGTCCTCCAGATGCAGTTTCATGTCGATCAGAACCTGCTGCAGAAGCGTCGTTTCCTTCAAGAGGCGTTTCGCCTCGTTCACCGTGATCACGCCGTCCTCGATAGATTGCTGATACTCGGTCATCAGCATCGCAAAGCGCTGGCTCAGGGCGATCACATCCGAATTGACGCCCCCCGACCGCTCCGTGTTCGGGCGGCGGTCATCATGGCTCAGGCTAATGCCCTGCAATTCGGCCAGCGCACCAGTGACATGCGGGTAGCTTGCCGCCTCTTCCAGCGCGATCACGGCATCGACGGGCATGAAGCGGTCGGCATGTTCAGGATTGTCGGAATAGTAGCGCCCGAGGGTCGCCTTGGATTTGCCGGTCAGCGCGCAGGCCGGTTCAATGCCCACATCCTTGACCAACGCCTCGGTGTGTTTCTTCAGGTAACTGCCAACGCTCATGCACCCATCCCCAACGTCTTGCGGCACAATGTCCCCTAAGTGCGGGGAAACAGGCCGATCTTTTCCCATTAATCCCCTAGCCCGCAAATGTCATTTTTAAAAGCGTCCCTACGGTTTTCGGGACGTAACAAGTGCCCGGGTCCCCAAGCCCGGGTCCGGGTGGGGTCCGCTGCATCCTCTGTCCCATGGGGGCGACAGGCCGGGTGACCGGCAGCAGGGGCGGCGGATCCGTCGGAGGTTTTGAGTATCGGGGCAGGCACCATCCCCAGAAACGGACACCCCTGTGTGTCCATCGCCTGCCCTTCGTTCACCAGGTGCCGAAAGCGGTGCAGAGGGGGACACGCGACGCTGGCGACAAGACCATGCGCGCGCCCCCTCGCACCCACCCGGCGTGCCCTCTTGCCCCATGTTCCAACGCGTTCTAATCACGCGCCATGGCCAAGCTCTACTTTCACTACTCCACCATGAACGCCGGCAAATCGACCGTGCTTTTGCAAGCCGCGCACAACTACCGCGAACGCGGCATGGAACCGTACCTGCTGACCGCATCCTTTGACGACCGGGCGGGCCAGGGGCGCATCGCCTCGCGCATCGGCATCGGCGCAGAGGCCGACACCTTCACCACGCAAGAGGACCTTTTCGCCAAAGTGACGACGCGGCAGGGCGCAGGCCCGATTGTCTGCGTCTTCGTGGACGAGGCGCAATTTCTCACCGAAGATCAGGTCTGGCAACTCGCCCGCGTCGTGGATGACCTGCACGTGCCGGTCATGTCCTACGGCCTGCGGGTCGATTTCCGGGGCAAACTGTTTCCAGGCTCAGCCGCCCTGCTCGCGCTCGCGGACGAGATGCGCGAAGTGCGCACCATCTGCCATTGCGGGCGCAAGGCGACCATGGTGATCCGGCAGGATGCGCACGGCAACGTCATAACCGACGGCGCGCAGGTACAAATCGGGGGCAACGAAACCTATGTCTCGCTCTGCCGCCAGCATTGGCGGGCCGCCGTGGGCGACCTTTAGGGCAGCACTGCGCGCACCGCCGCATCCAACCGGTCCACCAGCAGCCCCACGTCGCTGTCGTCCAGAATGAAGGGGGGCGCCAGCAGCACGTGATCGCCACGCGTCCCGTCCATGCTGCCGCCCATCGGGTAACAGATCAAACCCTGCGCAAACGCCGCCGCCTTCAGCCGCGCGTGCACCTTGTCCGACGGATCAAACGGCGCCTTGGTCTCTCTGTCCTGCACCAGTTCGATGGCACGAAACAGCCCCACGCCGCGGATATCCCCCACATGTGGGTGCTGCCCAAACCGTTCGGTCAAAGCGTCATGCAGCGCGTCGCCCAGCGGCGTCACCCGCCCCAGCACATCGTCATCCAGCAACCGCTCAACCACGGCCAGCGCCGCGGCACAGGCCACCGGATGGCCCAGATAGGTGTGCCCATGCTGGAAAAAGCCCGACCCGTCGCGGATGGTGTCGTGAATCCGCGCGCTGCACAGCATCGCGCCCACCGGCTGATACCCGGCCCCGAGCCCCTTGGCGATGGCGCAGATATCAGGCGACACGCCGTGTTGCTCTGATGCAAACAGCGTGCCCGTCCGCCCCATACCGCACATCACTTCGTCAAAGATCAGCAGGATACCGTATTGATCACACAGCGCCCGCACGCGCGCAAAATACTTTCCGACCGCCGGAACAGCGCCAAGGGTCGCACCGACCACAGGTTCCGCAACAAAGGCCATGACCGTTTCGGGGCCCTGCGCCTCGATCTCCGCCTCCAGTTCGGCGATCAGCCGGTCCACATACTGCGCCTCTGTCTCGCCCTCTGCCTGCCCGCGATAGGCATAGCAGGGCGACACATGGCTGACCTTCATCAGCAGCGGATCAAAGGGCGCGCGCCGTGCGGCATTCCCGCCGGTGGCCAACGCCCCCAGCGTGTTGCCGTGATAGCTTTGCCGTCGGGCGATCACATGCGACCGCTCGGGCTGCCCGACCTCGATGGAATACTGGCGGGCCAGCTTCAGCGCAGCCTCCACCGCCTCCGAACCGCCGGATACGAAGTACACGCGGTCCAACCCCTCGGGCGCAGCGGCCACTAACCTGTCCGCCAACGCCTCTGCCGGGGCAGACGTGAAATATCCTGTATGGGCAAAGGCCACCCGATCCAACTGCGCCTTGATCGCGGCGGTCACATGCGCGTCCCCATGGCCCAGGCACGACACCGCCGCGTCCCCGCAATTGAGGTAGGATGCGCCAGCCGCATCAAACAGATACGCGCCGTCCCCGCGCGACACCATGGGCGGCGGCGCCTTGGAGTGTCGGGGAAAAACGTGGCTCATATCCAAGGCTCCGAATCTGCCGCCCGCATGGCGCCCGCCCGTGTGGACAGTGCACCGTACGGACCGCGCCCAATCTATGCGCACAGCATGTCCCCAAACGGGCTGTCTGAAAAGCCCAATACAGGCACGCATTCATCGGGTCCGCCTGCGTATCGAACGCTAAGACATTGTTTTATCTTGCTTTACGCCCATTCCAGCCCCCGTCCCAATCGGCGAGCCGATTATCGCAAAGGTTGACCTTACGGCTTCTTTCCGCAGGGTAGATGTATCAGTCGGGTTGCGCGCGCGCGTGCGTGCAACCCGGCCAAACATAAGGGAGACATTTGATATGTTTGCAAAACTGAAACTGGGGGCCGCCGTGGTGGCCGGGGCGCTGATGACAGCACCCATCGCCACTGCGCAGGAGTTTATCTCGATCGGCACCGGCGGCGTGACCGGCGTCTACTACCCGACGGGCGGCGCGATCTGCCGTCTGGTCAACAAGAACCGCAAAGAACACGGCATCCGGTGCGCCGTGGAATCGACCGGTGGGTCGGTCTACAACATCAATACGATCAAGGGCGGCGAGCTCGAGTTCGGCGTTGCCCAGTCCGACTGGCAGTACCACGCGTTCAACGGCACATCGAAGTTCGAAGGCGACGCGGCCTTCCCCGACATCCGCGCCGTGATGTCGGTCCACCCCGAACCCTTCACCCTGATCGTGCGCGGTGACAGCGGCATCGAAGGTTTCGAGGACCTGGCAGGCAAGCGTGTAAACGTGGGCAACCCCGGCTCCGGCCAGCGTGCCACGATGGAAGTGGTCATGGACGCCTTCGGCATCGGCATGAGCGACCTTGCTCTGGCGACTGAATACAAGGGCTCGGAGATGGCCAAGCAGCTGTGTGACGGCAATATCGACGCGATGATCTACACCATTGGTCACCCGGCTGCGGCGATCAAGGAAGCGACGACAACCTGCGACGCGCGGCTTGTGTCCGTGACCGGCGATCCCATCGACCAGCTGGTCGCTGACAACCCGTTCTACCGCGTGGCGACCATTCCGGGCGGCATGTATGCGGGCACAGATGGCGACACGACGACCTTCGGCGTCGGTGCCACCTTCGTCACCTCGGCCAGCGTGCCTGAAGAGACGGTGTATGTCGTGGCCAAGGCGGTGATGGAGAACATCGACGACTTCAAGGGCCTGCACCCTGCCTTTGCCAACCTTGATCCGGCTGAAATGGTCCAGGACGGCCTGTCGGCGCCGCTGCACCCCGGTGCGGAAAGAGCCTACAAAGAACTGGGCCTGATGGAATAAGCCAGCGCCCTGAGACGCCCGGAACAATCGCTTCGGGCGTCTTCCCATTTCATGACGACAGACAGCAGACGGGCGCATAACGCCCGCATAGTGCCTGCACCGGGGGACCATCCATGACCGATCAGAACACAGTGACGCAATCCGCCGACGACCTCGTCGCCGAGGCCGACACCGGTGCCCGCAACCCCTCTGCCGCGTGGCAGGCCAAACTGATCATCGGTACGTGCATCGCGTGGTCCCTGTTCCAGCTCTATATCGCCTCCAAGGTGCCGGGCATCGTGGCGCAGGCCACGGGCATGGGCATCTTCGCCAATATCGTCGCACAGGCCCGTTTCGTGCACCTGGCCTTTGCCATCATGCTGGCGACCCTCGCCTTTCCGCTGTTCAAATCCTCCCCCCGCGACCGCATCCCGCTCTATGACTGGGTGCTGATCCTGCTGGGCGTCGGCTCCTGCCTCTACCTCGTCGTCTTTCGTTTCCAGATCGCCGACCGTCCGGGGCTCTGGAGCGCATCCGACATCACCATGTCCTCCATCGGCATGGTCGTGTTGTTGATCGCCGTCTACCGCTCGCTCGGCCTGCCGCTGGTCATCATCGCGTCGGCCTTCGTCGCCTTCGCCTTCTTCGGCGGATACTCCGAATGGGCGCGCGAGATCACAAACTACGGCGGCGCATCCCTGTCCAAAGCGCTCGGCCACTACTGGATGCAGACCGAGGGCGTCTTCGGTGTGGCCTTGGGCGTCTCCACTTCCATGATCTTCCTCTTCGTCCTCTTCGGCGCGCTCCTCGACCGCGCAGGCGGTGGCAGCTGGTTCATAAAGGTCGCCATCGCCCTTCTGGGCGCCCTGCGCGGCGGCCCGGCCAAGGCGTCGGTCCTGTCCTCCATGCTCACCGGCATGATCTCCGGCTCCTCCATCTCGAACACCGTCACCACCGGCACCTTCACCATCCCCCTGATGAAGCGCATCGGCTTCCCAGCAGAAAAGGCGGGCGCGGTCGAGGTCGCCTCCTCCACCAACGGCCAGCTCACCCCGCCGGTCATGGGCGCCGCCGCCTTCCTCATGGTCGAATACGTCAACATCCCCTATATCGACGTGGTCAAACACGCCTTCCTGCCTGCGGTGATCAGCTACATCGCACTGCTCTACATCGTGCACCTCGAAGCGCTGAAAATGCAGATGCAGGGGCTGACCAAGGCAGGGCGTCACATCGGCCCGGTGCTGATTCTCATCCTCTTCCTGTCAGGCTTCATCTTCCTGGGTGCCTGCACCTTCATCATGATCGGCCTGCGCAGCGTGATGGACAACTTCATGGCCGAAAGCGTCTACGGCGCCATCGTCATCGTGGCGCTCCTCTACCTTGTGCTCGTCTACTACGCCTCGCGCTATCCGGATGTGGCGATGGACGACCC
Organism: Tateyamaria omphalii; assembly: GCF_001969365.1. NCBI lineage: Bacteria > Pseudomonadati > Pseudomonadota > Alphaproteobacteria > Rhodobacterales > Roseobacteraceae > Tateyamaria > Tateyamaria omphalii. Next base: position 2,298,455 of record NZ_CP019312.1, read on the forward strand.
CGACGGCCCGCTCGAAGCACCCAGGCTCACGCCCACCCTGCTGGGCGGGGCCTATTTCGCGCTGCCGATCTTCATCCTCGTCTGGAACCTCATGGTGCGCACGGACAGCCTTGACCGGCTGTCGCCGTCGCTCTCGGCCTTCTGGGCGACCATCTTCATGATCATCGTGGCGCTCACCCACCGCCCGCTCAAGGCGATGTTCCGGGGCGAAGCCTTCGCCTCTGCCACCACCGCGGGCTGGCACGACTTTGTCCAGGGGTTGATCCTTGGTGCGCGCAACATGATCGGCATCGGCGTCGCCACGGGCGCTGCGGGCGTGATCGTTGGCACGATCAGCCTCACAGGCGCACACCAGGTGATCGGCCAGGTGGTCGAGGTGATCGCAGGCGGCAACATCTGGATCCTCCTGATCCTCGTTGCGGTCATGTCGCTGATCCTCGGCATGGGCCTGCCCACGACAGCCAACTACATCGTGGTCTCGTCGCTCATGGCGCCGGTGATCCTGACGGTCGGGGCATCCGCGGGCTACATCTTCCCGCTGATCGCCGTGCACCTCTTTGTGTTCTATTTCGGCATCCTTGCGGATGACACACCGCCCGTGGGCCTTGCCGCATACGCAGCCGCCGCCATCTCTCGCGGCGACCCGATCAAGACCGGGGTGCAAGGCTTTGCCTACGACATCCGCACGGCCCTCTTGCCGTTCCTCTTCATCTTCAACACGGACCTCTTGCTGATCGACGTGGGCTTTGCCAAGGCGATCCTCGTCTTCTTCATCTCGCTCATCGCCATGCTGCTCTTTGCGGCAGCAACGCAGGGCTACTTCATCGCCAAAAGCAAAACCTGGGAAACGGTGGCGCTCCTGGTCATCGCCTTCATGTTGTTCCGACCGGACTACCTGCTGGATCAGGTCAGCGAGAAATACCAATCCGCCTCGGGCCCCGCAGCACTCGAACTGATGGCGCGTGCCGAGACAGACAGGGAACTGCGCGTGGTGGTCGAAGGACCGGATTTCGACACCGGCAGGCTCAGACCCACGACCATTACCCTGCCTGCCATCAACGGCGATGCCGAAGCGGCACTTGATGCCCAGGGCCTGACCATCTTGCCCGATGGCGACGTGATTGCGATGGACGAACCCTTCCCAGGCACACCGTTCTTCGAAAGCCTCGGGAACGAATACGATTTCTACGGCGATACTCCGGTCCAGATCACCCAAGTGCAGATCGAAAACGACCGGATGCCCAAGGAGCTGTTTTTCATCCCCGCCCTGCTGCTGCTGGGGGGGCTGGTCCTGATCCAGCGCCGCCGCGCCACCCAACCTGCGTTTTAAGAAAGCACAGCCATGTTCAAAACGCTTCTCCTTGCCGTCGACGTCAACGCGCCCGAGGGCGCCGCCCGCAGCGCCGAAGCCGCCTTTTCCATGGCCCGCGCCGAAGGGGCCACGCTGCACCTGCTGAACGTCGTGCCCGACACCGGCATGGCAATCGTGGGGGCCTCCATGGCCGCCGACAGCATGAAAAACGCGCTGGCGGCGGCCAAGTCCGAACTGGAACGCTGGGCCAAGGCCAACGTGCCGGACGATGTAAGCCATCATGTCCATGTGGCCGAAGGCACGGTCTACGACCAGATCATCCGCACGTCCCGGACACTCGACATCGACGCCATCATCGTCGGCGCGCACCGGCCAGAACTGAAGGATTACCTGATCGGCCCCAACGCTGCGCGCGTTGCGCGTCATGCAACGCAATCGGTGTTCGTGGTACGCTAGCTTATGCACGCTGTACCGGACCCGACAGACTCTCACGGTATGGCGTGCTTGTCCCTGACGGACCCGCCTGTCAGTCCGTCGCTTCTGCGGCCACCGCCTGCTCAAGACGTTTAACAAAACGGGCCTGCGCCGCGTCCGCCAGGTCGGTCAGCGCGACCAACTGCTTTGCATGACCAGCGGCATCACAGGCGCGGGCGTGATCCTCGCAGGTGGCCAGCACCGTCTCCAGCCGGGTCAGACCCAGAAGCGCGGCGGCCCCGGTCAGCTTGTGCGCCGCCCCGGCCAATTCGGTCATGTCGGCCCCGTCCCGAACATGACGCGCACTTTCCGCGAAGGCGTTCAATTCGGTGAAAAAGGCTTCGCCGGTATCCCGCACCTTCCCGGCGCCAAGAACGGCGATCAATTCGCCCAGCACATCATCGTCATGCACGTCGTCCGGTGCGCTTGATGTCACCTCGGTCAGATCGGCAAACAGGATATGCAGCGCATCCAGACGGATGGGTTTGGTGTGGAACCGATCCATGCCCGCCTGTTTGGCAGGCGCGCGGTACTCCTCGACACCATGCGCGGTCAGGCCCACGATCTCGGTCTGGGCATTGGGGCCGTCGCCTGCACGCAATTTCCGCGTGGCCTCAATACCGTCCATCACAGGCATGCTGATATCCATAAAGATCAGGTCGAACCGCGCATGCTCTGCTTTTTCAAGGCAATCCGCACCATTCACCGCCTCCGCCACCCGGTGCCCCATCCCCTCAAGCATATCGCGCAGAACCCTGCGGTTGATGTCGTTGTCCTCGGCCACAAGGACTGAACATCCGCGCTTGACCCGCACCCTTTCACCAGGCACCGGCACAGGTTCGACGGTTTGGACGTCACAACGGTGCAGGGGCAGAATGAGCGTAAAGGTTGACCCGACGCCGGTTTCGCTTTCCAGCGTGATATCGCCGCCCATTTCCCGCGCGATGCGGCGCGCAATGGACAGGCCCAGCCCGTCACCGCGGCGTTGACGGCCCGCACCTTCGGCCAGCGACACAAAATCCTCGAACACGTGTTCCTGATCATCCGGCGCAATGCCGGCGCCCGTGTCGCACACCGCAAAGCGAACAGACGTGGTGTCGGGCCCGTGGATACCGTTGACGGACACTTTGATCTCGCCCCGGTCCGTGAACTTTATTGCGTTGCCGATTAGGTTGGTCAGGATTTGCCGGATGCGGTTGTTATCCCCGTGAAAACGCATGCGCATCCCGTCGGCCACATGCAGCGACAGCGACAGCTGCTTTTCACGTGCCAGCGGCTCCAGCACGTCGACAAGGCTGCTCATCAGGGTGGGCAGGTCGAAATCCTGGGGCGAGAATTGCAGCGCGCCGCCCTCGATGCGCGTGATATCCAGCGCCTCGTTCACGTATTCCAGCAGGATCTCGCTGGAAGCGGTGGCGATCTTTGCATAGCGCTCCTGCTGGGCGGTCAGCGACGTTGTTTTCAGCAGGTCCAGCACGCCCAGAATGCCGTTCAGCGGTGTGCGGATCTCATGGCTCATGATGGTCAGAAAGCGGGTCTTGGCCTTGTCCATGGTCTGTGCCCGGTCACGCGCGTCGATCAGCTTCTGCTCGTCAATCTTGCGCTCGCTGATGTCGCGGACATAGGCGATAAAGCTTTTCTGCCCCTCGACCTCCGTCGTGGTGATGTTCAGCTCGACCGGAAATTCCTCACCGCTCTTGCGCAGGGCCGCCAGCTCGAACCGTCCCGAATCAACGACATGCGGTTCGCCCGTCTTCAGATAGCGGTCCATCCCGTCACGATGCGCCTCGCGCATCCGGTGCGGAATGATTGTATCGTCCATCTTCTGGCCAATGATCTCGCCCCGCCGCCAGCCAAACACATTCTCCGCGGCACTGTTGAACCCGATGATGCGCCCCTCGCTGTCGGCGGTGACAATCGCATCCAGCGACGCCGCCACGGTCGAGGCCAGCTTGCGCGACGAGGTCAACAGCTCCCGGTCCCGCTGTGCCGCGCGGTCCAGCAACTGGATCAGCAGCTGGAGCAAGATGCCCATCAGGAACAAGAGCGCGATGGCCACACCGGCGGTCCACAAAAGCTGCCGCGCAAAGCCCGCGCGCCGCGCCTCCGACTGCTCGGCGCCCAGGCGAACGCCCAACACCGCGATGCCACGCACGTCCTGCCGCACGTCACGCAGCATCGCCCGGATGCGCCGCAAATCGTCCTCGCTCAGACCGCCAGGTGCATCCAGCAGGGCAATCGTCTGTTCGGCAAAGGCATTGATGGGCGCGATCTGCCGGGCAGCCGCTGTGTTGTCGCCAAAAATCTCGGCGGCGCGGCCCGAATTGATGATGTCCACGCGGCTCAGCGCAATATCAATGCGCAAGCGCACCTCGTCGCGGGTCAACGTGCCCTCGGCCAATTGCTCGGTCAGGACGGCGTTGAGATTGGCAAACTCGGTGTCGAGCTGTGCAATGCTCCACTGCGTGTTGTCGCCCGCCGCCAGCGACAGGCTCCGCATCTGGGCGGCCAGGTTCGCGACCATAACGGCCAACAGCAGCAACAGCAAGCCAAAGCCCGCAGCAATTGCAACGCGGTAGCGGTTCAGTCCATGCGTCATGTGCGCCCTCCCCCGTCAGGTCACACGAGGCACGATGCCAATTCAATCCACTACGTTCAAACGGGTCAACTGCCATATGCTCTGCGCGTATGTCGTCTCGGTCCGGTAGCGCCAGTGCCGGTCATAGGGATAGACCACCCAGAACGGCCCCTTGTCGCGCACCGACATGTATTCCCCGTTCATGCGGGTCGCGACAAGGGGCACGTCCTCTTCGAGTTCATCATAGGGCAAGGTCACCAGATAATCGTTCAACGCGATCATCTCGACCACAGCCCCCTCGACCTCCACCGCATCAAGCAACGCCTTCAACGGCACGCCCGAAAACTGAACCGTCCCATCGGTCCAGATCGTGCTGGTCGTGAACTCGGACTGTGGCAACGCGTCCAGCTGGTCATAGTCCAGCGTGACGGTATCCCCGTTACCATCAGTCACGTGCAGCCTGAGCGCCTCCTGCGCCATGGCGGGAAGCGCCCAGGCCAGGAAAAAACAGAACAGTCCGGCCAGCGTCCGTGAGTGGTGGATCCGTGCCATGGTCAATCCTCTTTCGTCCTAAAAAATGACGTAACCTTTACGTCGGGAATTGTTTGAGGGCATTGGAATAGCCACCTATACAAAAGGATAGGTGCGCCACACATCTGGCGCGTTTCGCTGACCGCACACGCACATGGCCAAAGGACCCGCAATGCCGTGCATTCTGATCGCCGATGACCACGACCTCGTTCGGGATACGATTGCCGCGTATCTCGAAACGGTCGATGGGTTCACGGTGATGACCGCGTCGAATTTCGACGCCGCCCTGGGCAGCATGAAAGGGATCAATGCGGTCGATCTGCTGATCCTCGATTACAACATGCCTGGCATGAACGGGCTCGAAGGGCTGGAACGCGCCCGCAAGAGCCACCCCGCCATCAAGGTCGTGCTGATGTCGGGCGTCGCGAACAAGGACGTGGCACAAACCGCGATGTCCATGGGCGCCGACGGGTTCATCCCGAAACGACTTGCCGCGAAATCCATGGTCAACGCGATCAACTTCGTGCTGGCCGGCGAACGCTACTTCCCGGTCGATTTTGCCGAACCAGAACAGGCGGCCGCACCGTCCGCCAACTTCGCCGACCTGACAGAGCGCGAGATGCAGACCCTCGAACAGCTGTGCATTGGGCTGTCGAACAAGGACATCGCCCGCAATCTCGGCGTGCAGGAGGTCACGGTCAAACTCCATGTCAAAAACCTGTTGGCCAAGCTGAACGTGTCCAACCGGACCCAGGCCGCGATCCTGGCCAAGGAACAGCACCTGTTCTGACGGACGCTCATGTGCGGCAATCCTCCGCTGTTGCGATGCCGCAAAACTTGCTAGGCCCAAGTGTATGGTGATGCGCGCCCTCCAGTTTTGTAAAATCGGCCTGATCTGCGCCGTGATGATCGCATTGGCGACCATCGGGTTCGCGCACCAAAACACGCAACCAAGCCCGTCGCCGGAACTGGCCGCCTATGTCGCGGCGGGCGGATCGCTGGCCGATCTCTGCGGCCTGCCGGGCAGCGACGGCCAGGCCCCTGTCCAAAACTGCGAAGCCTGCCGCATCAGCGACAGCGCCGCATGGACCCGCATCCATTGCGCCGACAGGCCGGTAACACTGGCCAAGGTCTTTGCCTTCAGCTTCGTTGCCAAACGACTGATCGAACGCCGCGGGCTGGACGCCGCGCGGCTCGTGCGCGCGCCACCCCACGCCTGACCCTCCAGAAACCGTTAAACCTTCTATCCCCGTGGCCGACCGGCTGCGGACCCTCAGGCTTGGAGCCCTTCAATGACCATGACCGACACGCAAGCGCAGCCCAACGGCAGCGCAAACAAGATCTATTTCGCCGCCTGGCGCTGGCACTTCTACACCGGGCTGTTCGTCCTGCCCTTCCTCACCATCCTCGCCTTCTCCGGCATGATGATGCTGTGGATCGCCTGGATCGACGGGCGCGACGGCGAACGCACGACCGTGATCCCCCAACCGACGGTACAGACCGTCTCGGATCAGGCCGCGGCTGCTGTGGCCGCAGTACCGGGCGGCACGCTCAAGCAATACGTTGCCCCCCGGGGCGAGGCCCTGGCCGCGCTTTTCCGCGTGGATGCGAATGGCGATGCGACCATGGTCGCCGTCGATCCCTACACCGCGCAGGTGATCGAAACCTTCCCCCGCCGCAGCGGCTGGTACGACTTTTTTGACAACATCCACGGCAGCCTCATGCTCGGCGTGACCGGCGACCGCATTCTGGAAACCGCCGCGTCACTGACGCTGATGCTTGTGGCCACCGGGCTTTACATGTGGTGGCCGCGTGGCACCGGCTGGCGCCGGGCGCTTGTGCCCAGCTTCGGCGCAGGGCGAAACCTGTGGAAATCCCTGCACGGGGTGGTGGGCATCTGGATGTCGGTTTTCCTCGTGCTCTTCCTGATCTCTGGCCTCGCATGGGCCGGGATCTGGGGCGGCAAGATCGTCCAGGCCTGGAGCCAGTTCCCGGCCGAAAAATGGGACAACGTGCCCCTCTCCGACGACACCCACGCCAGCATGAACCACGACCGGCGCGAGGTGCCCTGGGCCCTCGAACAGACGCCTATGCCCGCCTCCGGCAGTGCCGAGGGGATCACCGGCATAACCGGCCCCATCACCGTCGACAGCGTGGATGCCCTGGCCCGCACGATTGGCTTCGACGCCCGATATCAGCTGAACCTGCCCAGCGGCGACACCGGTGTCTGGACGCTCAGCCGCGATTCCATGAGCAACGACAGCACGGCACCCACCACCGACCGCACCGTCCACGTGGACCAGTTCACCGGCAAGATCCTCGCCGATATCCGGTACGAAGATTACTCGCTGGCGGGCAAGGCCATGGCCGTGGGCATCGCCCTGCATATGGGCACGCTGGGGTTCTGGAGCGTTCTGGCCAACACGCTCGTGTGCCTGTCCGTGCTGTTCTTCTGCTTCAGTTCCGTGGTGCTGTGGTGGAAACGGCGGCCGGCCAAGGCCCGGCGCCTCGCCGCCCCGCCCATGCCCCGCGAATTGCCGCTCTGGCAGGGTGCGGTGCTTGTCGGTTTGGCCGTCTGCATGGCCTTCCCCATGGCCGGTCTGGCCCTTCTGACCGTGCTGGCGCTCGATCTTCTGATCCTGTCCCGGCTGCCCCGTCTGCGGCACAGCCTGACCTGAAAAAAGAGGCGCGGCAGAGATATCTGCCGCGCCCAATTCTGCTAAAGCTGCGAACCAGCCGGTGCCGGGATGCAGCATGCGTTTCGCGTGGTTAAAATCCGGCAAACGCACCGCGCGCTCGCGAAGCCCCTGATCCCAAAACCGGAATCGATTTAAGTTAATATTCGGCAAAGCACACGAACAGCTTGTCCCCGCGGGGACAAATCACCCTCAAACCGCGTTCGGCAAAGGATTTCCCTGCAAAAACGCCGCCACATTCTCCACCGCCATCATCCCCATCGCCTCCCGCACCTCCAGCGCAGCCGTGCCCAGATGCGGCAGCAAGGTCACGTTGTCCAAGGCCCTCAAAGCCTCTGGCACAACTGGCTCGTTTTCATAAACATCCAGCCCCGCCCCACCAATACGCCGGGCCTCCAGCGCCGCGATCAAAGCCACCTCATCCACCACATCCCCCCGCGCGATGTTGACCAGATGCGCGTGGCTCTGCATCGCCGCCAAAACCTCAGCATCAATCAAATGCCGCGTCTCTGTCCCCCCGGGGACAGCCACGACCAGAACATCCACAGACGCTGCAAGTTCCTTCAATGTCGGCATCCGCCGAGCCGGAAAATTCAATACCTTTTCGGATCGGCTGACATAGGCGACATCCATCCCAAACCCAAAGTGACAGCGCCGCGCGATAGCCTGCCCAATTCGCCCCATCCCCGCAATACCAACCCGCTTGCCGGTCACATGCAGCCCTAGCATCTGCGTCGGATGCCAGCCTGGCCACGCGCCTGCCCTCACCATCCTCTCACCTTCCGCCGCGCGCCGCGCAGACATCAGGATCAGCATCATTCCGATGTCCGCGGTGGCCTCGGTGACCGCCCCCGGCGTGTTGCTGACAGCGACCCCGCAGGCCTGTGCCGCGGCCACGTCGATGTGATTGTAACCGACGCCGAAGTTCGCAAGTAATTTGCAGCGCGAGTGCGGAACATCGCGAAAAACATCTGCAGAAAACGCATCACCCAAGGTGGGCAAAACCACATCAAACTCCGTCAGCGCCCGGCGCAATTCATCACCGCTCAACGGCAGTGTTTCCTGCCGCACCTCGATGTCACACACCGCGCGCGCGGCTTCGATCACCGTGTCCGGCAGCGGTCTTGTGATCCAAAGCTTCATCAGTGCATCCGCCCGCCGACCGGCACGTCCTTGTCGGGTGTCGCCAGCACGATGTCACCGTTTTCATCCGGGAACCCCAACACCAGAACCTCGGACATGAACTTGCCGATCTGGCGGGGTGGGAAGTTTACGACCGCCATGACCTGGCGGCCCAGCAACGCCTCTGGATCGTAGTGCACCGTGACCTGTGCAGAGGTCTTGCGTTCGCCGATCTCGTCGCCGAAATCGACCCACATCTTGATCGCGGGTTTGCGCGCTTCGGGGAAGGGTTCGGCGCGGATCACGCGGCCGACGCGGATGTCGACCTTCAGGAAATCATCAAAGGAAATCTCAGCCATCTGCTAGTTCCTTCGACCGTTCAGATGCCGCTTTTACCGCGCGCGGTAATAGATTGGGAAAGCCTGATTTCTCGTCCATCAAAACTTCGAGTGCGGCCTGCGTTGTCCCGTTTGGACTGGTTACGTTGACGCGCAACTGTGCGGGGTCTTCCTCGGCCTCCATGGCGAGATGTCCGGCCCCTGCGACCGTCGCCTTGGCCAGCTGCATGGCGAGGTCTTCGGGCAGGCCCTGCGCGACACCGCCTGCGGCCAAAGTCTCGATCAGGTGAAAGACATAGGCCGGGCCCGAGCCGCTGACGCCGGTGACGGCATCCATCTGGTGTTCACCCTCGAGCCGGACCACGTCGCCCACGGCAGAGAGCAACATCTCGGCCTCGTCCAAGGCCCCCTGACCCGCCGCGTTGGCGCAGATGGCGGTGATGCCACGGCCCACGGCTGCGGGGGTATTGGGCATCGCGCGGACGATGGGGGACGCGGGGCCGAACGCGTCTTCGAAGGCCGACAAAGGCGTTCCGGCGGCCACGGAGACAAAGACCGTGTCACCGCCGCCAAAGGCCGCGATGGCGGGCAACGCATCGCCCATCATCTGCGGTTTGACGGCGATGAGGATGACGGCGGGATCGGATGGCAAATCAGCGTTCACATGAACCCCGGACCCATGCACCCAAAGCGACGGCGCCGGATCCTGCACCCAGACCGAAGCGGCGGGCAGCCCGCGGTCGAGCCAACCGGCGAGCATCGCCGAGCCCATCTTGCCGCAGCCCAGAAGCACAAGGCCCCGGGCTGCAATCCGACTGTCTTTCATGGAAATCCCCCGTGTTATCAGGGGCGCAGGTTAGGCGCGGCCATAGGCCTCCGCAATAGCGACCTGCATCGCGTCCTTGGGGGTACGGTCGCCCCAGACCAGAAGCTGCAGCGCGGGATAGTAGCGTTCCGCACTCATCACGGCGGCGCCGATCATCGTGTCGATCTGTTCGGCGCTGGCCATCTGGCCGCCCGACAGCACAAGGCCGTAGCGATAGACCATCAGCTTTTGTTCAGCCCAATAGGTGAATGCGCCTGCCCAGCATTGATCGTTCACGTGGTTCAGCAATTCGTAGAGACCACCGAGTTTTTCCTCCGGCGGCTCCATCTCGAAGGTGCAGACCATGCGCAGCGTTTCGTCATAGCCGGACCAGGCCAGCGTTATGGAATAGGTACGCCATTGCCCTTCGACGGCCATCGCGATCTGGTCGTCGGCGATGCGGTCAAAATCCCATTCGTGGTGCTCGGCCAGATGCTCGACGATGTCGATAGGATGAATCTCTTCTTCCAGGAACTGCTCGGAAAGTGCCATGGTGCCACCTCTTACTCGCTGGTAGCGCGGGGGGCTGGCAGCGCCCCAAGCGCTAGGTGCCTGCTCTAGAAACCGGGGCGATCCCCCGTGCCTCTACCAGATATGGTGACGGTGGGGGATGCGTCTGGCAACCCTTTATTTGGGGATAACCCCAATAAGTTGGGGAGAAGTGTGCGGGAGGCGCAAAATGGGGGCGGTGGGTGTGAGGGGGAAGAGGCTGCGTCGCGCCTAGTTGCAGGGGGTCAGCAATCCGGGACGACGCCGACGTTTATTCAGATCACTGACCGGACCGGCGGGCTGGTGTTTCGGTTACTATGCCGAGCCGAAGTTCTGTGGGATGTGTCTGGCTGCCATAAGGTGAGGCCGAATGCACGGCCCGACACCAGCCCACGGGCTTGTCTTGGAGCGGCTGAAGGTCGGCTCTGCGGGACGAAGCTGTCGTTCGCTGCGCTCGCACGGATGTCAGCTTTTGGCGCGGCCATCCGAAAATTCGTCGATTGACGACACCAGTTTCAACAGGTCGGCCGCATAGAAACCAGCAGCATTGATGCAATTCGTTTCGAGCATCTTAAGCCCCCCGTCTGTGCGACAAATGTCGATAACGTAAGCGGGAGCATAGTCCGGGTTTGCCGCCACGAGTTCCTTAGCAAATATTAAGGCATCCTCATCAATCTCATGTCGATACACGACACGTGACCCCTCCTTGTAGAGTGAAAAAGTAACGATCTCATCTCTGACAGCCCACAGTCGCCATTCTTTGAAAATGCGAACGGGCTTAGTGAACATCAATTCTGTATCGTGGCGAAGTGATCCGTTAGGTATCTCGTGCTCTTCCAGAGCGAGCACTCTATTAGCCAAGCCAATGATTTCACCTGTAGTTTTCACCTGCCCCGGCTCTTCTTTGCTGTCTTCTACCGGGCGTAAGAACCAGCTCTTGCCGTCATCAGGAAGTTGTTCCGGAACATCTCGCAGCGTTAAGAAAAGAGCGTCCGCGCCATTGAGAAGAAACGGGTGCCACGGTTTTTCATGGACAAACGGCCTGATCTTGAAGACGCCAGGCTTAAGGTCGTTAGCCTTTGCGTATCGCCATAGGGTGTATGAGCCGAACATGACTACAGCGTTCGGATCGTTGATAGACGGAGGTGGCGTCAGTTCTCCAATGAATGGAACGACTTTGTGCCACGTGTACGGGATTTCCAGCCGATCAAGTGCATCGGCCATTTTCCGAGTGTCTTCAAAATCCTGAAGTATCCATTGCATGTATTCGTGCTTAAATCTGACAGCCAAGTTCAGAGCATAGTGAACATTGTTCCGTCCAATGCTCAACAGCAGACATGTGCACGACGCGCAGCATCCGATATTCTGGGCTCCAAGCTGCCGTTTATCGCCCCGTCCGGACTCAAGCCGAACGCGCGTCGCCAGTGTCGCTCGGACCAATGGCGCTCCAATGGCAATCATCGCCAAACCGGCCTGCGGGCTGGCGATGTCCGACTGACCGTTTGACTGACCGTTTGAGCGGGTATCGTCCGCAAACAAAAAAAGCCCGGCGCGAGCCGGGCTGTCGTCACTTTGCAGCGCGATGCCGCCTACTTCCCCTCAAGCGCCTCGATCCGTGCCTTGAGCGCTTCGTTCTCTTCGCGGGCCTTTTGGGCCATGGCGCGCACCGCGTCGAACTCTTCGCGCGTGACGAAATCGCGGTCCGCCAGCCAGCGGTCCATCATGGATTTCATCGCCGTCTCGGCCTCGTCCCGCGCGCCCTGGGCCACGCCCATTGCGTTGGTCATCAATTGCGAGATGTCGTCAAAAATCTTGCCGCGTGCTTGCATGATGTCGTGATCCTTTCAAAGCTGACCTCTATATGGGCACCAAACAGAAGCGGGGCAAGGTTGACCTGCCCCCGAAGCAGAGGCATTCAGACGCAGATGACAGGCGCCCTTCCCTTTCCCGACATCTCGCCCGAGATCTTTTCGATCACCGTGTTCGGCTTCGAACTGGCGCTACGCTGGTATGCGCTGGCCTATATCGTGGGCATCGTCATCGGATGGCGCATGGTCGTCATGGCGCTGAAGGCGCCGCGGCTCTGGCCCGCCAAGACACCGCCCATGACCCCCGGCCAGACCGAGGATATGCTGACCTGGATCATTCTGGGCGTCCTGCTGGGCGGGCGGATCGGCTATGTGCTGTTCTACCAGCCGGGCGCCTATCTGGATAATCCGCTGTCGATCATCGCGATCTGGGAGGGGGGGATGTCGTTTCACGGCGGGATGCTGGGCGTGATCCTGGCCTTCTGGCTTTACAGCCGCCGCCACAAGCTGCCCTTGCTCAGCACCGCAGACGCCGTCGCCCTGGGTGTGCCGCCGGGCCTGCTGCTGGGCCGGATCGCCAATTTCATCAATGCGGAGCTGTGGGGGCGCCCGACAGAGGCGCCGTGGGGCGTCGTCTTTCCTGGACAGGCGGCACAGTTCTGTCCGCAGGTCGTGGGCGCCTGCGCGCGCCACCCCTCGCAGTTATACGAGGCGTTTCTGGAAGGGTTCGTGCTGCTGGTTGTGCTGCTGTGGCTGGCCTGGCGGCGTGACGGGTTCAAGCGGCCCGGTTTCCTGACAGGCGTGTTCCTGTTTGGCTACGGCGCCAGCCGGTTTGCGGTCGAGTTCGTGCGGCAACCCGATGCGCAGTTCATCTCGGACGGCAATCCGCTGGGGTTGGCCTGGCATATCGGGGGCTACGGGCTGACCATGGGGCAGCTTTTGTCATTGCCGATGCTTCTGTTGGGCCTATGGCTCATATCCCGTGCGCGCCGACACGTCACCGTCGCGGCATGAGCCTGCGCGACCACCTGATCGCCCGGATCACGTCGCAGGGCCCTATCACTGTCGCCGATTTCATGGGCCTTGCGCTGCTGCACCCCAGCTACGGATATTACATCACCCGCGACCCGCTTGGTGCGGGCGGAGATTTCACCACCGCGCCCGAGGTCAGCCAGATGTTCGGTGAACTGGTGGGGCTGTCGCTGGCGCAAAGCTGGCTGGATCAGGGCGCGCCTGCCCCGTTTACGCTGGCAGAGCTGGGACCGGGGCGCGGCACGCTGATGGCCGACATCCTGCGCGCGACCGCGCGCGTGCCCGGATTTCATGCCGCCGCCCGGATCACACTTGTCGAAGCCTCTGCGACCTTGCGGGACGCACAGCGCAAAACCTTGCACGCCTATGACATCACTTACGTCGACGGTGCCGACGCCTTGCCCGAAGCCCCGCTTTGGCTGGTGGCAAACGAGTTCTTTGACGCTCTGCCCGTCCGGCAGTTCCAGCGCGATGGCACCGTCTGGCGCGAACGCAGCGTCGGGGTGCAGGATGGCGCGCTGTCCTTCGGCCTGTCGCCCAGCGCGCCGCAGGCGCTGCTGGATCACCGGCTGGACGATACCGAGGACGGGCAGGTGGTCGAGCATTGCGCTACCGCCGCCCCGGTGGTTGCAGCCATCGCGGCACGGATCCAGACCCATGGCGGGGCCGCGCTGATCATCGACTATGGCGATTGGCGATCGCTGGGCGACACGCTGCAGGCGCTGCAGAACCACGCGCCAGTCGATCCGCTGGCCGATCCGGGGCAGGCCGACCTGACGACGCATGTGGATTTCGAAGCACTGTGCACAGCCGCCGCGCCCGCGGCCCACAGCCGGGTCACGCCGCAGGGCGTCTTTCTGGAACGGCTGGGGATCACCGCGCGCGCCCAAGCGCTTGCCACGAAACTGGACGGTGCCGCATTGCAGGCCCACATCGCAGCACATCGGCGGTTGACGCACCCCGAGGAAATGGGAAACCTGTTCAAAGTGCTGGGGCTTTTCCCCGACCATGCCGCCCCACCGCCCGGACTGGAAAGATGACACTGGAAATCCTGACCGCCGACAGCCTTGCCCCGATCCGGCACGGTTTTTTCACCCGCAAGGGGGGCGCATCGTCAGGCATTTTTGCCGGGCTCAACTGCGGCACAGGCAGCACGGACCAGACCGAGATTGTGGCCATCAACCGCGCCCGTGCCGCCGATGCCATGGGCGTGCAGGCCGACATGCTTGCCGGCGTGCATCAGGTGCATTCGGGCGAGGCCGTCACCGTGACATCACCGCCGGATCCAAAGCCCAAGGCCGATGGCATGGCCACCGCGACACCGGGTGTCGCCCTGTCCATCCTGACCGCCGATTGCCAGCCGGTGCTGTTTGCCGATGCAGAGGCGGGTGTCATCGGCGCCGCCCATGCCGGTTGGAAAGGCGCGCAGGCCGGTGTTCTGGAGGCCACGGTCGATGCGATGATCGGCCTTGGTGCCGAGCGCGCGCGCATTCACGCCGTGATCGGCCCGACGATCAGCCAACGCGCCTATGAGGTCGGACCGGAGTTTTTCGAGATCTTTCTGGACGAGGACCCCGAGAACACCCGCTTTTTCGCGGGGGGCGATGGGGACCGCATGCATTTTGATCTTCCGGGCTATGGGCTGATGCGGCTGCGCACGGCTGGCATCGCCTCTGCCGAGTGGACGCGGCATTGCACCTATTTTGATCCTGACCGGTTCTATTCCTATCGCCGGTCCGTGCATCACAAAGACCCCGATTACGGACGACTGATGTCGGCCATCGTTCTTTGATTCAGGCGCAATTGGGGCGTCACGTGCCCTCGCTTGGCCCCATTGTTTCTGGTTGGACATTGGATGGTGCGTGGTGAGCCTTGGAAACAAGGGCTGTTGCCTGCGCCACATTCTCTTCTGAAGGATCATACATTTTGTCGAAAATTCTTTGCTACGGTCCAAAACCTGCCCGAAAGATTCAGCATTCTGCGTCTTAACGGGTCATCAGACCCACTTCGTTGAGCACAGGACAGACCATGACACATGCACGCTTTATCAAATCCGTGACTGATGCCGCGCAAAAGGATGTGCCGCAGATGCCCTGGGCACGTGGTACGCGCCGCGCCCTCATGATTACGCGCCGCACTGCAGCTGCGGAGACACGCAAGAGCGCCTAGGCCGAATCGAAATATGGCAAACTGGCCCGTATGTTTTTGAACAATAGGGCCTGCGGCGCACCATTGGTGCGCCATTTGTGGTTTATGTCCTCGATACTTTGACAATTTGCGGTAATTTTGGGAATTATTGTCCATTAACTTGACACATGGACATGTTCCGTCTGTCTTCGTCGGTGGGGGCCGATGCAGATGTGACCAGTATGACGAGGTTACATTCATGACGTCCCACGCCGCATTGCGCGTGCCGCGCGCGCCCTACGACCAACTATCGACACCAATGGCCCGGCCAAATACACCTGCTCTCCGCACATATGAAGTTGCTGCCCTGCGCGCCGATGGCACGCGCAGCATCGCGACATTCAAGGCCCCGGCCCTGCCCCTGTTCGAGGGGGCCTTTTCCGCATTTGCCCGCGGCGTTGTATTGTCGGGCCCTGAAAATGGTATCGCGGTCGAGGACCTGCAGCCCGGCGACTGGCTGAATACATCCGCCGGTGCGCCTGCGCAGGTCATGTGGATCGGATCGTCCAATTTCGTCCCGTCGGATGCGGGCCGTCGGATGCCCCTGATCCGCGTGATGGCCGACAGCTTCGGCCTGAACCGGCCCGAATCGTTTATCACCGTCGGCCCCGGCGCGCGGCTTTTGCAAACGCCACCGCGTCTGCACGGTGCAACGGCGGGTGCGCCCGTTCTGACCGCTGCGTCAGAATTTGTGGACGGCGTGAATGTGATCGAGGTGGTGCCGCCGACCCCCATCCGTCTGTTCCACATCTGCCTAAGCCGACATGCCGCTGTAGACGTCGGCGGGATCGAGGCCGAGACCTTCCACCCGGGCCTGCATGCTATTCGTCAAGTGACCCACGCACAGCGCGACCTGTTCCTGTCAATGTTCCCTCACATCGCGCATGTCACGGATTTCGGCCCGCTCGCGCATCCCCGCGCACCCGAGCCGGACACAGTCGCCTAGGCCGACTTGGCCAGCCGCTCTTCCAACACATCGAACGGCACGCCGGGGGCATCCTTGGCCTGTCGGATCACCAGCGATGTCTTGACCGACGCGACATTGGGCGTTGTCAGCAATTCGCCAGTCAAAAAGCTCTGAAAGCTCGACAGGTCGGGCGCCACACATTTGAGAATGAAGTCCACCTCGCCATTCAACATGTGGCACTCGCGCACCAGCGGCCAGGCCCGGCACTTGTCCTCGAACGCGCTCAGGTCCGCTTCTGCCTGGCTGGCAAGGCCCACGTTGGCGAACACCTGCACCTCAAACCCTAACTCGTGGCTGTCAACGTCGGCGTGATAGCCGCGGATGTACCCGCTTTCCTCCAGCGTCCGCACACGGCGCAGGCACGGCGGGGCAGAGATGCCGACACGCTTGGCCAACTCCACATTGGTCATGCGCCCGTCTGACTGGAGTTCTGCCAGAATCTTCCGATCAATCGGATCTAGTCGCGTGCTTGCCATCTGTGCCCCCTGATTTTGCAGTTGTTATAGCAGCCTCGCCACAGTGCGCAATAAAGTTTCACAAGCGCGCAACTTTCTGAAATCATACCCATGCACACGCTGCAACCCGGCTGCCCAAATCACCGCTTCAAACCGACCGCGCTCCCGTCTATATCGGTTGGGCTTTCATACACCAGACGGGGGTCGAAAATGGCTGAGACGAAGCGCACCAAAGTTCTGATCATCGGCTCCGGTCCTGCCGGCTACACGGCAGGCGTCTATGCCAGCCGCGCGATGCTGAACCCGGTCCTTGTGCAGGGGATCGAACCCGGCGGCCAGCTGACCACCACGACCGAGGTTGAAAACTGGCCCGGCGATACCGAGGTTCAGGGCCCCGACCTGATGATCCGGATGCAGGAACACGCCAAGGCGATGGGCACCGAGATCATTGGCGACATTATCACGTCCGTCGATTGGTCGAAACGCCCCTTCGTCGCCCAATCCGACAGCGGCACTGAATACGTGGCCGACGCCGTCATCCTCGCCACCGGCGCCCGCGCCAAATGGCTCGGCATGGCGTCCGAAGAGAAATTCAAGGGTTTCGGCGTCTCTGCCTGCGCCACCTGCGACGGCTTCTTCTATCGCGGGCAGGAGATCGTGGTGATCGGCGGCGGCAACACGGCAGTGGAGGAAGCACTGTTTCTGACCAACTTCGCCTCCAAGGTGACACTGATCCACCGCCGGGACGAGTTGCGCGCGGAAAAGATCCTGCAGGACCGGCTGTTCAAGAACCCCAAGATCGAAACGCTCTGGTTCCACCAGCTTGAAGAAGTCTATGGCACCGACGCCCCTCTTGGCGTTGAAGGGGTCAAGGTCAAGCACGTCAAAACGGGCGAAATCACTGACATCCCGGCCAAGGGCGTGTTCGTCGCCATCGGCCACGCGCCTGCCAACGAATTGGTCAAGGACACGCTCGAAACCCATATGGGCGGCTATGTCGTGACCAAACCCGACAGCACCGAAACGTCCATTCCGGGCGTTTTTGCAGCCGGTGACATCACCGACTACCAATATCGCCAGGCGATCACATCGGCGGGCATGGGGTGTCAGGCAGCGCTTGAGGCCGAACGGTTCCTCGCCGAAAACGAGCTCGACACAGGCAAGGACGTCACCGAACCGCTTGGCTACGGTGCAGTGGCGGAATAACCCGACATCTTCTTCTGACCAAAAATACCACGGGGGAGTCGCGCCAGCGACGGGGGCTGCCCCCCCTCCCCCGCTTGACCGGATGCGCACAGCCCGCCACCCTGCGCGGAACAACAGGGGCACAGAACGGACATGGCGCACGCAATCTGGCGCGGCAGTTGGGCAACGCGGATCAGGATCGCCAGCGGCGTGATCCTTATGATCTACCTCGCGCTGCACATCCTGAACCTCGCGGCGGTCCTGATCTCGCCCGCAGCCTATGACGCTGTGCAGGACGCCCGGCTCTGGGTGATCCGGTCAGACGTGGGCACGGCGATCATCGGGGCCGCGATGGCCGCCCATGTCATCCTGTCACTGGGCAAGGTCGTGGTGGCGCGCACCTTCCGTATGCCGCTTGCGCAATGGGTGCAGGTGCTTTTGGGCCTCGCCATCCCGATCCTGCTGATCGACCACCTGATCTATATCCGCGGCGCGCACGAGATGTTGGGCGTGAACACGATGTTCGGCTATGTAACCCGGCTGATCTGGGGCACGGGCGACGGCTGGGGGCAGGCGGCACTTCTAATCATCGCGTGGGTCCATGGTTGCATCGGGCTGCATATGTGGTTGCGCCTGACCGACTGGTGGCAGCGCGCTGTGCCGTGGCTGATCGGCGTGGCCGTGGTCCTGCCGGTGCTTGCGCTTTTGGGGTTCGTGACCTTTGCCCGCGCCATCGACGGGCTTTTGTCCAATCCGCGGGGTGAGGCCGTGGCCCACGCCGCCTGGAACTGGCCGGATGCCGCAGGGTTCGCGCAGCTTGCCGCTGCGTCGGACAATGCGACCGTGGCAGTCTGGGCGGTCCTGAGCGCAGCGGTCGCCGCGTTTCTCGTGCGCCGTATCATCGCGGCCATCGCGCGGCCCATCCGCATCCACTATGTCGATGGCCCCAGCGTGCGCGCGCCGCGCGGTCAGACGATCTTGGAAACGTCGCAAAGCAGCGGGATACCCCACACCGCCCTCTGCGGCGGTCGGGGGCGCTGCACCACCTGCCGGGTAATCATCGAAGAGGGTCTTGAGGATTTACCGCCCCCGTCCGACGCCGAAGCCCGCAGCCTCGCCGCCGTGGGTGCCCCGCCCAATGCCCGCCTCGCCTGTCAGGTCCGGCCAAGGACCAGCGTGCGCGTGTTCCGTGTCTTTGACCGCGACGGCAAACGCAGCCGCGCCCATGCCAGCCAGGGGAAAGAGGCGCAATTGGCCGTGCTGTTTCTGGATATGCGCGGCTTTACGGCCCGCACAGACGGGCAGTTGCCCTATGACGTGGTCCACCTGCTCAACCGCTTCTTTGACGAGATCGTGCCGCCGATCAACGCCGCCGGGGGCACGGTCGACAAGTATATGGGCGACGGGCTGATGGCGGTTTTCGAGACCGCGACAGCAAAAACCTCGGCCCGCGCCGCGCTGCAAGCGGTCGAAGGGATCGGTTCCGCGCTGGCTTCCTTCAACGCCCGGCTTGCCGCCGAAGGCAGCGCGCCGGTCGCCATCGGCATCGGCGTGCATCTGGGCAATGTTGTTCTGGGCGAGATTGGCGCGGCGGGCCAGGCGCCGCGCACTCTGATCGGCGACACCGTGAACATCGCGTCCCGATTGGAAAGCGAGACGAAGGCGCGGGGCGCGCAGGCGTTGATCTCGGTCGATACGCTGCGCGCCGCGGGCATCGCCGTGTCCGACGCGGCACTGGTGTCACTGTCCCTGCGCGGACGCGAAGCGCCGCTTGCGGCCCTGCCCCTCACGGATCTGTCGCGCTTGACAAGCGCGACATCGACCGCTGCGGAGGTCCCTGCCCCGGCCTGATCCCAGACGTGGCGCGTTTGCCCCATGCGCGGAAATCGGCCCTGCGACAAAGTTTGTTCTTTCATGAACACACTTTCAGTGACATATGTTCATACGTGAACGCAACGTGAGTCCCATGCAAGACTGCAAACATGTCCGCCGCACCCAAACCCAACCCCGAAGCCGAAGACCAGCTCTTCCGCCTTCTCCGCCAGCTCGACGAGGCGCAAGGCGCGTCCCAACGTGCCATGGCGCAGGGCATTGGCGTGTCGCTGGGCCGTCTGAACGCGCTGCTGCGCCAGGCGACGGCTGCGGGGTTCGTCCGTGTCCAGGACATGGACGGGCCGGACAAGCGGCAACGCTTTTCCTATGCGCTCACGGCACGGGGGGCCGGAGAAAAGAACCGGCTCACCGATCAGTTCCTCGCCCGTAAATTCGCGGAATATGATGCCCTTTTTGCCGAATTGACCGGCACCACGTCCGGGTTAAACCCCCTGAAACACAGGACCAAATTGATGGAAAACAATCTCGCTCCGATCCCCGAGCTTTACGTCTCCTATGACAGCGCTCAGAAGCTGAAGATGGAAGCGGCCGAACTGGTCAGCTGGGATCTGACCCCGCGCCAGATCTGCGACCTTGAGCTGTTGATGAATGGCGGCTTCAACCCGCTCAAAGGGTTCCTGTCGGAAGCTGACTACACCAGCGTCGTGGACACGATGCGCACAGCTGACGGCGCGCTGTGGCCGATGCCTATCACGTTGGATGTGAACGAGAAATTTGCGGACACGCTCGAAATCGGCCAGGACATCGCCCTGCGCGATCAGGAAGGCGTGATCCTCGCCACGATGACCGTCACCGACCGCTACACGCCGAACAAGGCGCATGAAGCCAAGATGGTCTTTGGCGCCGACGACAGCGCGCATCCGGCTGTGAATTACCTGCACAACACCGCAGGCGACATCTATCTGGGTGGCCCCGTGACCGGCATCCAGCAGCCCGTCCACTACGATTTCCGCGCCCGTCGTGACACGCCGAACGAGCTGCGCGCCTACTTTCGCAAGATGGGCTGGCGCAAGGTCGTGGCCTTCCAGACCCGCAACCCGCTGCACCGTGCGCACCAGGAACTGACCTTCCGCGCCGCGCGTGAAGCGCAGGCCAACCTGCTGATCCACCCCGTTGTTGGATTGACGAAGCCGGGCGACGTCGATCACTTCACCCGCGTGCGCTGCTACGAGGCGGTCTTGGACAAATACCCGCAGGCCACCACCTCGATGTCGCTGCTGAACCTGGCGATGCGTATGGCCGGCCCGCGCGAGGCGGTCTGGCATGGCCTGATCCGCAAGAACCACGGCTGTACGCACTTCATCGTCGGCCGCGACCACGCAGGCCCCGGCAAGAACTCTGCCGGTGAAGATTTCTATGGCCCCTATGATGCGCAGGACTTGTTCCGCGAGCATCAGGAAGAAATGGGCATCGAAATGGTGGACTTTAAGCACATGGTCTATGTGCAGGAGCGCGCCCAATACGAGCCCGCGGACGAGATCGAGGACAAGGACAACGTCACGATCCTCAACATCTCGGGCACCGAGTTGCGCCGCCGTCTGGCCGAAGGTCTTGAGATCCCCGAGTGGTTCTCGTTCCCTGAGGTCGTGACCGAACTGCGCCGCACCAAGCCGCCACGCTCGCAGCAAGGGTTCACCGTGTTCTTCACCGGTTTTTCCGGGTCGGGCAAGTCCACCATTGCCAACGCGTTGATGGTCAAACTGATGGAGATGGGTGGCCGTCCCGTGACGCTGCTCGATGGGGACATCGTGCGGAAGAACCTGTCGTCGGAACTGGGCTTTTCCAAAGAGCACCGCGACCTGAACATCCGCCGCATCGGCTATGTCGCGTCGGAGATCACCAAGAACGGCGGCATCGCGATCTGCGCGCCCATTGCGCCCTATGCGACGACCCGCCGGGCCGTGCGTGAGGACATCGAAGCATTCGGCGCCTTTGTCGAAGTGCACGTCGCCACGAGCATTGAGGAATGCGAACGCCGCGACCGCAAAGGCCTCTACAAGCTGGCGCGCGAAGGGAAAATCAAGGAGTTCACCGGCATCTCCGATCCCTATGATGTGCCCGAAAGCCCCGAGCTGAGCGTCGAGACCGAGAATGTGGATGTGGACAACTGCGCCCACCAGGTTCTGCTGAAGCTGGAAAGCATGGGACTGATCGCCGCGCAGTAAGCGCGTCTGACAACCCTGAAACAATCATAAGGCGCACCTTTTGGTGCGCCTTTTTGGATTTGTCCCCGCGGGGACAACGTGTTCGGTGGGTTCAGAAGACCGTCATCACTTTGTGATCCGTCAAGGAAATGAAGCACTTGAGCAGCGCGCGTTGCGGTTGCCGAATATTAACCATGCGCGCGGCACACTGCACCGCGATGGCGGGCGGCGCATCGAAACGCGCCTTTTTTACAGGTGCAATGTGCCGCTCATCAGGACATGGGCCTGCCCCTCGACCGCGACGCCGGTGATCGCGTTGCGCGGTCCCAGCACCTCGACCTGCGCCTGTCCCGGGCGGCCCATTCCGTGGCCTTGCTCGGCCATGAAGACCGCGCTGTCGATCAATCCCTCGGACCAGAGATAGGCGGCCATGGCGCCAGTGGCCGATCCCGTGAACGGATCCTCTGCCGGGCTGGGCGGGGCCATGAGCAGGCGGGTAAAGGTGTCGCCAGCCGCTGTCGCGCCCTCAAGACAGCACCAAAACGGCTCCATCACATCCGTGCCGTGTATGCCGAGCGCGTCGAGGTAAGGGCCGAAGGCATCCATGTCGAAGCGGACGCGTCCCAGCGTGGCGCGGTCCTTGAGCACCGTGATGGTGAAGGGCAAGCCCGTTGAGGTGACGCGCGGCGGGTGAATGATGTCATCGGCAGAGAGGCCACCGACCGCGGCGACCAATGCAAGATCGGGCCGCGCGCCAAAGGTTGGGGCGATTTGCGTCATGCGAACAGATGTGCCCGTCACCTCGACGGGCACAATGCCCGCGCCGGTTTCAAGGGTGAAAGGTCCGTCGCCGATCAGGCCGCGATGCCGGAGTGCGGCGACGGTCGCGACGGTCGGGTGACCGGCAAAGGGAATCTCTCGGCTTGCCAGAAAGTACCGGACGCGGATGTCGGCCACGTCAGACGGGCCGGTGAAGGTGCATTCGACCAGGGATGTCTCGCGGACGAAGGCCATGCAGGTGTCATCGTCCAGTGCGGCGCCCTGGTGCACGACCGCGCAACCGTTGCCGCCAAAGGCATGGTCGGTGAAGGCATCGACCCAGTCCACATCGTAGCGCATCATGTATTCCTTTTCCGAAAATCCGCGCTGACGCGCCACACGGAACAACACAGTGTTGGCGCGCGACGTCAAGGTGATGGTTGTTGTGCCGCATATGCCTTGCGATTGGATGGGTGCGCACGGCGCAAATGACCGTCCGTTGACCACCGGCTTGTCGCGGCGAAAACGGGCCCATCTGCTTTGAACGGCGGCCTGTCATCCCCATATTATGGGCACCACACCCTAACCAAAAAATGGAGCCTTGTCAGATGCGTATCGCGATCCCGTCACTTGTCTTTCTGATATTCACAGCCCCAGCTTTTGCAGAAGTAACGGCGATTGAGGACGTCCGGCGCAACCAACCCGTGACCGTGGCCGGTACGGTCGAGCGGTTCCATGATGAGGACGAGATTCGCCTGCGTGACGAGACCGGGTCGATCCGCGTCTATTTGGGTCCGCAGCCGCTGCAATTGGAACTGGGCCAGTCGATTCAGGTGTCCGGCTTCATGGACGGCAACCTGATCCGCAATGAGCTTTATGCCCGCGAGATCGTATTGGAGGATGGCACTGTCGTCACAATCGAGCGTGGCTACGAGTGACGCCATTCACAGACGGCCCGGCCCGCAAGCCGCGCCGCTACCGCAGCCGGACGCTGGCCCGTGCCACGATACGCATGAACCGCAAGGCGGATGGGGCGGGCTCCATCGCCTTGGGTGAGGTGTCGGATCGGCACCCAGCTGGGCCCGCTCTACCTGCTGGTGATGGTGGCCTGCATTGCTGTCAGTGGTTTTGATGGTCGCGCTTGCGTTGATCGCGCGCGATGGGCTGGCCGCGCTGGTTGCGGCTGTCGCTGTATGTGCTTTGTTGGGTGGCGTGATCGTTCTTTTGATCTGAGGCCAGACGGGTTTGGCCCGCCTGTGCCTTCTTAGAACATGCCGCCGCGGCGAGCGCAGCAGCCCGTTCAGATCAGTGCAGCGGCTGGGGCGCGTAGTCGTGTTGCCGGGCCAACGCAAAGGCCAGTTTGCGGTCGGCCACCAGTGCCAATTGCTGCCCTTCGGCGTCGTGGACGGCAAAGAGCTGATCCAACCCCTCGGCCTGCTCCTGCACCTCTTGCGGCAACGCCTCGACGTCGATGGCTTTGACATAGACCATCCGGCCCACATCGGCGTTCAAATCATAGGGTGTGTTCATGACTTATCCTTTCCGGATGTTGATCGTCTGGACGATGGTTTCGGGCTTGGCCTGTGTCAGATCGACATGCAGGAGACCGTTTTCCATCACCGCCTCTCCGACCTCAACTCCGTCAGCAAGCACAAAGCTCCGTTGAAATTGCCGGGCGGCGATGCCGCGGTGCAGGAACACGCGTTCATGCGTGTCTTCGCCCTGGCGGCCACGGATGACCAGTTGGCGGTCTTCCACTGTGATCGACAGGTTTTCTTCGGCGAACCCGGCCACGGCCAGAGTGATCCGGTAGGAATGGTCCGAGGTCTGCTCGATATTGAACGGCGGATAGCCTTCGGCGCTTTTGGCCGTGCGTTCCAGCAGCCGTTCCAGTTGCTCGAACCCCAGCATATGGGGGTATGAGGCAAGGGTCATTTTCGTCATGCGACACGTCCTTTTGGTCAAGCGACAGTCAGTACCCGCCCCTGATGCGGCAGCGGATGTACCAAATATGGGCAGAAACCTTAATCGGAACAAGGTCTAGGCGTATCGGAGGGTTGCGATTATATTAAAGGCTCTGCAATTGCTTGGAATCGCGCCATGAATGCACCTTCGGACATCTCGATGAAGACGGATGACGTGCTGCGCGTTGAACTGGAAGTGTTCCGGCGTGAGCATCGGGATCTCGATGAGGCGATCCTGGCCCTGCAGGAGAAGGCCACTGGCGACCAGCTGACCATTCGGCGGCTGAAGAAGAAGAAGCTGATGCTGAAGGACAAGATCGCGATTATCGAAGACCGCCTGACCCCCGATATCATCGCCTGATCACTCGGCGCGGGTCAGTGCGCGCCAGCCGTCTTCGTCCACCGATCTGAGTCGCGCGAGGGCCCGTTCGGCATCTGCGCGCAGGGTGTCCTTGCTCTGGTCCTTGACCTCTTCGATGTCTGCGACCAGCTTGTCGATCTCGGGCAGGTCGGTTTTGGTGGCCTTGGCCAGGGTTTGCAGCGCCTCAAGTATCTTGCCCAGTTGGGTGCCGTAGCTGGCCACATCTGTGTGGATCTTGGCCTCGATCTCAGGCGCGCCGGCGATGTCGGGCGACAGGATGCGCGGGACGATTTCCTGGGTCACGTCACCGGAAAAGGGCGCGCGGAACATGGGCGCCCAGACGTCGAAGGGGGTCATCATGGTCAAATCTCCTGTGCTCAATGCGGCCAGCTTCGCCGCAGCGCAGCATGGTGTCAAATGAAACGCGCGTGCCGCCCATTGCCCCGCTGTGTGATCTGGCTATAGTGCGCGCTTTCTGACCTTGAGGGCCGCACGACATGACCCAACCCCCTGCCCCCGTTGGCATTATCATGGGCAGCCAGTCCGACTGGCCCACGATGCGCGAGGCTGCTGAGATGCTGGATGCGCTGGAGGTGCCCTATGAGACGCGGATCGTGTCGGCCCATCGCACGCCGGATCGTTTGTGGGATTATGGCAAGACGGCTGTGGATCGGGGTTTGAAGGTGATTATTGCAGGCGCCGGAGGCGCGGCGCATTTGCCGGGCATGATGGCGTCGAAGACGCGGGTGCCGGTGATCGGTGTGCCGGTGCAGACCAAGGCGCTGAGCGGGGTCGACAGCCTGTATTCCATCCTGCAAATGCCGCGCGGGTTTCCGGTTGCAACGATGGCGATTGGGGCCGCTGGGGCTGCGAATGCAGGGCTGATGGCGGCGGGTATTCTGGCGGTGTCGGATGCGGCCCTGGCTGAACGGCTTGAGGCGTGGCGAGACGCCCTGTCGGCGTCGATCCCCGAGGTGCCAAGCGATGACTGAGCCGCTGGCGCCGGGCGCGACGATTGGTATTCTGGGCGGTGGTCAGCTGGGCCGGATGCTGTCGGTGGCTGCGAGCCGTTTGGGCTTTCGCACGCATATCTATGATCCATCGGAATTGCCGCCTGCGGGCGATGTTGCGCATCTGGTAACGACGGCACCTTACGAGGACAGCGATGCGCTTTTTGCCTTTGCGACGACCGTGGACGTTGTCACCTACGAGTTCGAGAACATCCCGACCCTGACGCTGGATGCGCTGGAAGACCACGCGCCGATCCGGCCGGGGCGCGAGGCGCTGCGGGTGAGCCAGGACCGACTGGTGGAGAAGGAATTTCTGCAAGGGCTGGGCCTGAAAACGGCCGCCTTTGCCGATGTGCCGGATATGGCGGCGCTGGCCACGGCACTGCCCCAGATCGGTGCGCCTGCGATCCTGAAGACGCGGCGCTTTGGTTATGACGGCAAAGGGCAGGCCCGGATCATGGACCCCACGGGGGCCGAAGCTGCGCTGGCCGAAATGCAGGGCGCGCCTGCGATCCTGGAAGGGTTTGTGGACTTCAGCCACGAGGTGTCTGTCATCGCGGCCCGGGGACTGGATGGCGCCGTGGCCTGTTTCGATCCGGGCGAGAACGTGCACAAGGACGGTATCCTGCACACAACCACTGTCCCTGCCCGGCTGAGCGCAAGCCAACGGACGGATGCCGTTCTGCTGGCTGCCAATATTCTGAATGCGCTGGAATATGTCGGCGTTCTGGGTGTGGAACTGTTTGTCACACCGCAGGGCCTGATCGTGAACGAGATCGCGCCGCGCGTGCACAATTCCGGCCACTGGACGCAGAACGGCTGTGTCGTGGACCAGTTCGAGCAGCATATCCGCGCCATTGCTGGCTGGCCGCTGGGCGATGGCAAGCGTCATGCGGATGTGGTGATGGAGAACCTGATCGGCGATGACATGGACCGGGTGCCGGAGCTGGCGAAGGACCCGGCGACCGCCCTGCACCTTTACGGGAAGGCCGAAGCGCGGGCCGGTCGCAAAATGGGCCATGTGAACCGCATCGCCGGTTAGGCTGCGGCCAGGAACCGCTGTGCGACGTCACCTGCCATGTAACTGACCCGCCCACCCGAGATGGTGGCTGCCACGCGGTCGCGGTCATCCAGGATCACGAGGTCGGCGCGTTTGCCCGGTTCGAGTGTGCCCCGGTCTGTCAGCCCCAGCACGGCGGCTGGCCCGGATGACACCAGCGCCCACGCCCCCTCGATCCCCATCAGCCCGCTTTTTGCCAGCATCAGCGCGGCGCGGCGCGGCGACGGGTAGTGGTAGTCGGACGCGATCGCATCGCAGAGCCCCATGGCGATCAGGTCCAGGGCGGACGCATTGCCCTTGTGCGACCCGCCCCGGACCACGTTCGGAGAGCCCAACACCACAAGGTCGCCTGTGGTCTTGGCCGCTTCCGCCGCCTCAAGCGTTTCAGGAAATTCGGCCACATGCGCGCCGCGGGCATGCCATGTCGCGCGCTGCCCGGTCGTGTGGTCATCATGGCTGCCCAGCTGCACACCCTGCCCCTTAAGCGTGTTGCAGAGCGCGTCGAGGGCAGCAGGCACCTGGCCGCCCCGCGCGTGCATGTCGAGCAGCATCTGGAAATGCACATCCGGGTTTCGCCGGGCCTTGAGCGCCTGCCCCGTCAGGCGCGGCGGTTTGCGCCCCTGCGCCAGTCGGTCATGTGGCAGGTGGTCGTTGAACACGACGTATTCGACCTGCCAGTCGGCAATGCGCCCGGGCAAGTCGTCATAGAGGTCCAGCATATGGGTTTCGAACCGCAGTTGCGGGCGCAGGTCGGTCACCACGTCGCCCCGCGTGGCGGCTATCGCGGTGAACACCTGATCGGCAAAATCGAGCCCGCGCAGGCCGCCCTCCCAACTGACGAACTGGGCGAGGACGGCGGTGGTGATGCCGTTGGCAGCGATCTCGGCCTCGGCTGCGGCGATCCCTTCGTTCATCTGTTTCATGGCGCCCCGGCGCGGGGCCATGTGCCGTTCGAACCCGTCACCATGCACGTCGATGATACCGGGCAGGATGCGGTAGCCAGCCAGATCGACAGCGCGCCCGACGGGGGCGTCTGTGATCTGCCCTTGGGCCATGGACAGGGTCGCCACCTTGGGGCCGGAGGGCAGCAGAACCTCGGCCCCGATCAGGTCAATTTCGATCATTGTCGTTTCCCGTCAGGCAGTCGCCTTCGGGACAGCCCAGTTGTTCAAGCACCGCATCGACCCAGCGCAGGTCCCGGTCGAAGGCTCCGTTTTCCAGAAAGGTCAGGACCTGTGCAATCACGTTGGGATTGTTCATCATGAAGGTGTGCGTGACGGGCAACACGAGGTGGTCGGTCATCCCCGCAACGGGGGTTGCGACGACCGACACCTTGCCATCGTCCCGTCCCGGCAGGAGCGACGAGAAGTAGGGGTTGAGCGACTGTTCACCGGCAATGATCCCCACCGGATAGGTCACCGCCGGAAGGTTGCGCGGCAGGCTGGCCGGACCCGTGCCCAACTGGCGCCCGGCGGGGCCGTTGAACCAGCCGAACGCTTCGAGGTCGCCCAGTTCATCCACCACCTCGCTGCCGCGATTGGGCGGGGCCAGCATGACCGTGCGGCCCAGATTGTTCGGCACGGCCGTGTTTGCGAACCAGTAGCGCACGAGGATGCCGCCCATGGAGTGTGTGACGAAATGGACGGTGTCCTCGCCACAGGTTTCCATCGCACGCGGCATGACGTCGAGCGCGAGTGTTTCCACCGTTTCGGTGGTCGAGGGGTAGCCGGGTCTCACCACGCGGTAGCCGTCCGACAGCAGCGCTTGTTCCAGCACCAAAAGCGATGCCTCGGTCCGGGCAAGGCCGTGCAGCAGTACCACGCAGTCTGCGCGTGCCGTGCTGGCCACAAGGGCGAGGATGAGGGTGACAATCCATCTCATGCCTCTTGAGATAGCTTTCCGTGCGCCGCTATGGAATGGTGACGCGTCGTCTTTCACTCAAAGGTGTGATCATGCGCCCGAAATCCCCCCGCATTGCTGTCCGGGCTGTCATCGTCGAGGACGGGCGCCTGTTGATGGTCAACGCCTGGCACACGGCCAAGAGCGACTTGATGTGTGCGCCCGGCGGCGGGGTCGAGGTGGGCAGCAGCCTGCCTGCCAACCTGGCCCGTGAGGTGCATGAGGAGACCGGACTGACCATCGAAGTGGGACCGCCCTGTCTGGTCAACGAGTACCATGACGCGCCCAGCCAGTTTCACCAGGTCGAGGTGTTCTTTCGCTGCGTGATCGTGCCGGGCACTCTGCGCCCTGAGGTGTGGCATGACGCTGAGGCCGTAGTGACTGAACGCCGGTGGCTGACCGCGGAGGAGTTGGCGCGCGTCCCGCACAAGCCCGACAGTCTGGGGGCCGTGGCCTTTGGTGCGGGTGGTGTCAGTTATGACCCGCTTGAGCCGTTGATGCGGTGACGGCCACGGCGATGCCCCCGATGACGAGGGCGGCTGCCAGTGCGAGGCTGAGCGACAGCGCCTCGCCCAGCAGGAGCGCGCCACCGGCGATGGCGATGATGGGCACGCTGAGCTGCAGGACTGCTGCTGTTTGAGCCGCCAGCTGCGGCAGGATGCTGTACCAGAGCGCGTAGCCGAGGCCGGAAGTGACGGCGCCCGATAGGATGGCGAGAGCAATGCCCGACGGCGCGGCTTGGAGGCCGGTGCCAAAGAGCAGGACAGCCAGGATTGGTAGCGTCCAGACGAAGTTGGCCGCTGTGGCCGCCAGCGGGTCGGTGGCCCGTTTGCCCACCAGCGTGTAGGCGGCCCAACCGAGCCCGGCGACGACCATGAGCGCCGCACCCGTGATGTCTCCGCCCGCGGTGTCGTCGGGCCAGAGAGCGATCAGCAGACCGCCAAAGGCCATGCTGGCCCCCATCAGTTGCCGTGTCGTTGGGTGGCCTCCGCGCAGGGCGGACCAGCCGAACATGGTGACCTGAACGGTGCCGAAGAGGATCAACGCACCAAGCCCTGCGTCGAGCGTGACATAGGCCAGCGAGAACCCGATCATGTAGGCGGCGAGGCTGAACGCCCCAACCATCCGGTCGCGGTGCAGAAGCGGCAACCCGCCGCCGCGCACCGTCAGGATCATGCAGAGCGCCACGGCGCCAGCCAGCACCCGGATCATCGCAAAGCTCGACGGGTCGATCCCGCCGCCATCCACCGCCATACGGTTCAGCACGGAGTTGGCCGCAAAAGCGATCATGGTGAGGCAGGTCAGAAGGATCAGGCGCATACGCGTCCCTTACCCCGACCCCGACGCAGGGCCAAGTGGGGTTGAGGTCGTGCGCTGCAATCAATATAGTTAGCATGATAACCATATGGAGGATACCATGTCCGAACTGAGTATTTTCGCCACCATTCGCCCCAAACCAGAACACCGCGCCGACGCACTGGCGGCCATCCATAGCGTCCTTGATGCAACGCGGGCCGAGCCGGGGTGCCGCCGGTTTGAGTTGAACGTCGATGCGGGTGCAGATGATGCGCTGTATCTGGTGGAGACCTGGCAGGATGACGCCGCGCTCGAGACGCATTATGCACAGGACTATATTCGTGAGGTTTTTGCCGCCTACGAAACCTGGCTGACCGAACCGGTGCAGATCGTCCGGATGCGCCGCGAAGGCTGATGTTTTTCCTAAAGGACCTCCCGAGCGCGGAGATGATCGAGGGTGTCACGGCAAATGTGCCCGAAGTGTCACCGCCACGCGTGCTTTCCGTGCTGACGCGGCTGCGGGCCGCAAGCGTGCTCATGCGCGATGGGGAGGCTTATCTGCGGGGGCACGGTCTGTCGCAGACACAGTTCCTGGCCCTGATGATGATCATGCGGGAACCGGAGCGGACCAGCCTGTCGGCCGTCGAGATCGCGACGCGGCTCGATGTATCAAAACCGGTGCTGAGCAAGGTGCTGGCCAGCCTGATCGACAAGGGGCTGATCGCACCTGCGGCGAAGCAACCGGCGGACCGGCGTCAAAAGCAATTATGCCTGACCGCCGAAGGCACGCGCCGATTTGCGGACATTCTGCCCGGATACTTCCGCATCCTGCACGCCGCTGATCTTTAGACCCTAGCGGTGCGGAATGCCCAGATTACCGATCGCAACCGCGTCCGACAGACCATCAAGGAAACGACGGACGGCGGCGGGCGAGGTCAGATGGTACTTGGTCTTGTCCGCGGGCGCGCCGTCATAAAGCGCGCGCATGTTGGCCCGGCTCGTGTGCCGTGTGCGCCAGATATAGGATAGGAATTCGGCGCTGAACTGTTCGGGGCAGCCTTCGGGCAGGTCAGGTCGCGACCGCCCATAATGTTTGATCGTCCGCCAAAGAACACGGCGCAACCGCAGGCCAAGGGGCAGGTCGAGCCAGATCAACGTATCGGCACGGTCGAGCCGTTGAGGCCATGTCCTGCTGTGTCCGCCTTCGAAAATCCATGTGGGCTTGGCAATCACGTCGAGGGTCATTGCCGATTTCTCTTGCGCCGCACGCTCGACCCAGCCGGATGTCCAGTGGATGAGGTCAATATGAATGACGTGCAGGAACGTCTTGTCACCCAACTGCCCGGCAAGGGTCGACTTGCCCGATCCGGGCTGTCCGATGATCATCACGCGCTGCATGGTTGGAGCGTGGCGCACGGGTGGGGCGGTGGCAAGACGTACGGGGAATGTTGGCCGAAAGGCCGCGCTGTCTCAGACCTATCAAGGAGCTGTTTGGACATGCGGGAAAGGTTTTCTGCGCGGTAGGTCATGCGAGGATGCCCGTCTGAAAGGAACTGGGGCGCGCCGGAAGATGTCCCGGCGCGCCCCTTTTCTTGCCATCAAGCCGCCAGCGTCTGACGGGCCCGCAAGGCGCGGTAAAGGCCGTCTTTGCGCGCCATAAGCTCGGCGGGCGTCCCATCCTCGACGATGCGGCCCTGATCGAAGACCAGGATCCGGTCCATCCGTTCGACGGTGGCCAGCCGGTGGGCAATGACGAGCGTCGTGCGCCCCTCCATCAGCCGTTCGGCGGCTTCGGCCACGCGCGCCTCAGCCTCGGAATCGAGTGACGAGGTCGCCTCGTCCATCACCAGCACCGGGGCGTCAGACAGAAAGGCCCGCGCGATGGCGACGCGCTGGCGCTCGCCTCCCGAGAGTTTCACGCCGCGCTCGCCCACCGCCGTGCCGTAGCCCTTGGGCAGCTTCTGGATAAAGCTTGCGGCCCCGGCCCGTTCTGCCGCTTCGCGCACTTCGGACGGGGTCGCACCCGGCCGCGCATAGG
The DNA here is from genome assembly GCF_001969365.1 of Tateyamaria omphalii. NCBI lineage: Bacteria > Pseudomonadati > Pseudomonadota > Alphaproteobacteria > Rhodobacterales > Roseobacteraceae > Tateyamaria > Tateyamaria omphalii. The sequence goes on from NZ_CP019312.1 coordinate 2,330,918, forward strand.
CGATGTTTTCCGCAAGCGAGCGGTGAAACAGCACCGGCTCTTGCGGCACCAATGCGATATGGCGGCGCAGTGCGTGAAGCGGGACCTGGGCAATGTCCACACCGCCCAGCATGATGGCACCCTCCGTCACCTCATGGATCCGCTGGATCAGCTTGACAAACGTCGTCTTGCCCGAGCCAGACCGACCCACGAGACCCACCTTTTGCCCCGCGGGGATCGAGAGGTTCAGGTCGACGAAGAGCGGCGTGGCAGCGCCTGCGTAGCCGTAAGTGACGTTGTCAAAGGCGAGCCCAGCCGCGCGCGCAGGCAACGCTTTTGCCGGTTGATGCACGACCTCCTGTTCCGGCTTTGTAGCCATCAGCTCCACCAGCTCTTCGGCGTCGTTGATCGACTTTTGCAACATGCGGACATGGTTGCCCATCTGGCGCAGATAGCCGTCCATCATGCCCAGGGCCGACACGACGAAGGCGATCTCACCCGCGCCCGCCGCCCCCTGCACGAAGGCCAGAAGCGCGCCGCCCAACACGGCCCCCCGCAGCATCCAGAGGGAGCTGTCCTGCACCAGACCGGACCACGTGCCGCGCCGCCAGGTGCGCCGCGTGCGGTGCGCCCATTTCGACAGGACCCGGCCCAGCCGCGAGTCCTCGCGCGCTTCGCCAGCGTGCGCCCGCACGACGGGGTTCGAGGTGATGGCGTCGGCGAGCGCGCCCGACACACGGCTGTCCTGTGCGTTCGACAGCCGCGCCGCGGGTGCCACCCAAGTCAGGGTCAGCGTCAATGACAGGCCAAGGAACAGCAGCGCCCCGGCGGCTGCAATCAGACCAATGTCCCAGCGGAAGGAGGCAAGCGTGCCAATGGTGCCCAACAGCACGAGCGCAGACGGCAAAAGTGCCAACAGCAGCACGTCGGCCATGTCGTCAAGCGCCCAGGCGCCGCGCGTGATCTGCCGCACCGTTGAACCGGCGAACGCATTGGCGTGCCAGTCTGCGGGCAAGCGTTGCACGCGTGCAAACGCCTCTTGTTCCGCCGTGCGCATGGTTGGCACGGTCAGAGCGATGATTGCGAAGTAGCTCAGGATCTTGCCCCCGATCGAGACGACGCCGAGGCCGAGCAGAGTGGCAAAGGACAGCCATGGCGATGCGCCTTCGGACACGGCCGCGACAAGGCGTCCCGTGATCACGGGGATCGTGACGTCCGCCGCCGTAGAGATCAGCACGAGCGACAGGATGGCGGCAACAAGGCCGGGACGGCGGGCCCAGAGGCGTATGGCGAAGGACAGAACGCGCGCAATGGCGCCATTGGAGGACAACAGAGACATGAAATGACCACGGGGCAAGCCCGTGCCTCGGATGTAAATGAAGTGGAGTGTCCTGATGTTGGACGCAGCGAGTGACGAAAAAGGGGCAACCGGCCCTAGTTGGTCAGGATGGTACTCGTAGGTGAGTGCCCTGCAAGAAGGTGCGCATATCGATAATCATGGTCGCCCTCCTTGTTTGTTGGCATCGCTATGCGCTTGGTACGGCGGCGATCACGGCCAAGTCAAGCGATGTCGAAGGGGTCGATTTTTCATTGGCGGATTTTTGCTCGACCTTAACGGGAAAAAACACTGTCCTGACATCCCGTGAAACGAAAAAGGGCCGCCCCATGGGCGACCCTTCGTTGTCTTGATCAGGTCGGTGAGACGCCGACCCAAGCCGCTTACATCATGCCGCCCATGCCGCCCATGTCGGGCATGCCGCCGGGTGCACCGCCCGCGCCTTCTTTGGCGGGCTTGTCGGCCACCATGGCTTCGGTCGTGATCAGCAGCGACGCGACCGAGGCTGCGTCTTGCAGAGCCGTGCGGACCACTTTGGCAGGGTCGATCACACCGAAAGCGAACATATCGCCATATTCTTCGGTCTGGGCGTTGAAGCCAAAGGACAGGTCATCGCTTTCGCGGATCTTGCCAGCAACCACGGCACCATCGACACCGGCGTTTTCGGCGATCTGGCGCAGCGGCGATTCAATCGCCTTGCGCACGATCGAGATGCCGACGTTCTGGTCGTTGTTTTCACCGGTCAGGCCGTCGAGCGACTTGGCCGCCTGGACCAGAGCAACACCACCACCGACGACAACACCTTCCTGCACAGCAGCGCGGGTTGCGTTCAGGGCGTCATCGACGCGGTCCTTACGCTCTTTCACTTCCACTTCGGTCATGCCGCCGACGCGGATCACGGCAACACCGCCTGCCAGTTTGGCAACGCGCTCTTGCAGCTTCTCACGGTCGTAGTCGGACGTGGTTTCTTCGATCTGGCCGCGGATCTGGGCAACGCGTGCCTCGATCTCGGCTTTCTCGCCATTGCCGTCGATGACAGTGGTCTCGTCTTTGGTGATCTGAAGACGCTTGGCAGTGCCCAGCATGTCCATGGTCACGTTCTCGAGCTTCATGCCCAGATCTTCGGAGATCACCTGGCCACCGGTCAGGATCGCGATGTCCTGCAACATGGCCTTGCGGCGGTCGCCGAAGCCGGGCGCTTTGACGGCTGCGATCTTCAGGCCGCCGCGCAGTTTGTTCACAACCAAAGTTGCCAGCGCTTCGCCTTCGACGTCTTCCGCGATGATCAGCAGCGGTTTCTGCGACTGGATCACCGACTCGAGCAGCGGAACCATCGGCTGCAGCGACGACAGTTTCTTCTCGTGCAGGAGGATCATGCAGTCTTCAAGCTCGGCGGTCATCTTGTCCGCATTGGTCACGAAGTACGGCGACAGGTAGCCGCGGTCGAATTGCATACCTTCGACGACGTCGGTTTCTGTTTCCAGACCCTTGTTTTCCTCGACGGTGATGACACCTTCGTTGCCGACCTTCTGCATCGCGTCTGCGATCTGCTGGCCGATCTCGGCTTCGCCGTTGGCGGAGATGGTGCCGACCTGTGCCACTTCGGCGCTGTCGTTCACTTCGCGCGAGGCGGATTTGATGGCTTCAACGACTTTGGCTGTCGCCATGTCGATGCCGCGCTTGAGGTCCATCGGGTTCATGCCGGCGGCAACCGATTTCATGCCTTCCTTGACGATGGCCTGGGCCAGTACGGTTGCGGTCGTTGTGCCGTCACCCGCTTCGTCGTTGGTACGCTGGGCCACTTCTTTGACCATTTGCGCGCCCATGTTTTCGAACTTGTCTTCCAGTTCGATTTCCTTGGCAACCGACACACCGTCCTTGGTGATGCGCGGTGCGCCAAAGGATTTGTCCAGCACCACGTTGCGGCCTTTGGGGCCCAGTGTCACTTTGACGGCGTCAGCCAGAATGTTCACGCCTTTCAGCATGCGCCCGCGGGCATCTGTGTCGAATTTGACGTCCTTAGCCATATTCAATTCTCCTGTGAGAGTTCCGTTCAGAGGTCAGAGAAGCGGGGTCGCTTACTCGATGATCCCCATGATGTCGCTTTCTTTCATCATCAGCAGCTCTTCGCCGTCGATGGTGACCTCGGTGCCGGACCATTTGCCAAACAGCACCTTGTCGCCGCCTTTCACAGCCATTTCGATCAGCTCGCCGCTGTCTTTCCGGGCGCCGGGGCCTGCGGAGACAATCTCGCCTTCGCTTGGCTTTTCCTTGGCGCTATCGGGAATGATCAGCCCGCCAGCGGTTTTCTCTTCGCTTTCTGTGCGGCGTACCAGCACGCGGTCATGAAGCGGTTTCAATGCCATCTTTGCAGCTCCTTGAGGCTCAAAGTTTTCTCCCTTGGACCCCGTATCCGAGGCCGTTAGCACTCATCACATGCGAGTGATAACGTGGCGTAGGTAAGCAAGCGCCCCGAGTGAGTCAACCACGCGGTCCTGTAAATTTTGCAATGTCCGCCCAAGGTTGACTTGGAACCCGGTGCATCATTGCCTAGCCTGCCCAAGACAAGCGGTGAGGATGCGATGCGGACCCTATTCAAATACGCGCTTTGCGCCATGGCGATGATGGCGCCTGTGGCGCTGCATGCCGCCTGTTCCGGAGCCGATCTGCGCCCGCAGCTGAGCACCGAGGCACGCGCAGAGATTGCCGAGCGCACCGCCGCCCTGCCCTTTCCCGAAGGCAACCACTGGCGCGCAACCCGCGGGGACCAGACCATTACCGTGATCGGTACGATGCACCTGCATGATCCGCGCATGAATGACATCGTGGATCGACTGGCCCCGACGCTGGCGTCCACCGACCTTTTGCTGGTTGAAATCACAGCCGAAGAAGAAGCCGCGCTGCTCAACGCTGTCTCGACCGATCCGACCATCGCCTTTATCACCGACGGACCCAGCCTGATCGACCGCGTGTCGCCCAAAATATGGGCCGTGCTGGCCGAAGCTGCGCAAAAGCGGGGCGTGCCGCCGTTCATGGCGGCCAAGTACCAGCCGTGGTTCCTGTCCATGACGCTTTCCATCGCGCCCTGTGCCATGGCCGATTTGCACGCTGGCAGGGTGGGACTGGACAAGATGATCATGGCAAAGGCCCGCCAGGCAGATGTGCCGATCATGGCGCTGGAAACCCATCGCGAGATGATTGATCTGCTGGCCGCCGACCCGGTCGACGAACAGGTACGGTTCCTACCGCTTGCCGCACAGATGGAAGGCACGGTCGATGACGCCACCGCCACGACCATTGCGGCCTATTTTGAGGAGCAGCATGGCGCGCTGCTGGCCTTTTCCCGCGTGTTCACCCGCGATCAGATCGATTTTCCGCCCGCAGAATTCGAAGCCTTGTTTGACGAAATGATGGGCACACTTCTGGACCGGCGAAACCTGCTGTGGATGGACCGGATTGATGCGCGCGACGAGCGGAGCATCGTCATCGCCGTGGGTGCGGCACATCTGGGGGGCGAGACAGGGGTGCTGAAGCAGTTGGAGACACGCGGGTTCACATTGCAACGGCAGCCGTTCTAAAGCGCTCGGAACTGACGCAGTTTCCAGTCACGTGTGCGGGGTGTTTTGCGTCAAAACACGCTACGCGCCCAGGACCTGACCAGACTGCGCCACGGCGTCCGCCCCCTTGGGCGTCAGGCCATAAACGCCTGTTTCGACCTTTTCGAACCAGCCATAGTGATCATCGCGCATCATCTGGGTGGCGCGCGTGACCCCCGTTTCCCGGGCCACATCGGCGCCCTTGCTCGCCCCCACTTCGTAAAGGAACATCGCCAGTTTCAGCGCGTCCTGGCGGTACGCCGTGATCAGTCCGACGCGGGTCTGGCCGCCATCGTTTGGGTCGCCCTGCCGGGACGCGAACTCTTTCAACAACCGCCCCTGCCGTTTGGCGTTCTTGCGCGGCGCGTACGGTCCCGGGTCGCAATGCACCTGCACCAGCCCATCCGACAGCCGCACCGTCATCAGCCCAAGCCCGAGACGCCGACACAGGCGCGTCATGTCCTTGATCGCCTTGAGAAACCGCTTCCCCTTGCCGCGTTCGACGGCCATGTAGACATCGTCGCTGACCGACAGGCGCGCCACGCATTGATGCACAAGTGCCAGCGAGAAGCCGAGTTTCAGCTCCACGATCACCGGCGCCTCACCGCCACGGACGGCGACAACATCGGCCGCGCCGACCTCTGATTTCACGACATATCCCTGCCCTTCGAGAAAGGACTTGATAGGTGGGTAAAGGTCGGTTTCGCGGGTCGTCACGTTTCGGGTTCCGGGTTGGCGTGTGCGAGGAAACCCGCGCACGCGCCCTTTGGCAAGCCCTAGCGCCCGCGGGTGCGCAAAGGTTCTTCTATGCGGCCGCTTGGTTCGTTTTCGCAGCACTCCTATACCCTTTTACTTAAACACACGCCGGAAAGACGGGCGCGACAATTGCACACTGACCCGCCCCCCGTGACACCATGGGAAAGGTTGCTATAAGGGCGCCGAAATATCCCCCCTCCCCCGAAGGACGCATTCTGATGAGCACGCTTGTTTTTGGCCATAAATCCCCCGACACCGATTCCACCGGATCGCCCATCATCTGGGCCTGGTATCTGAACGAGATCAAAGGGGTCGAGGCAGAGCCCGTGCTGCTGGGCGAACCCAACACCGAAGCGGCCTTTGTTCTTAACAAGTGGGACCTGCCCAAGCCGCGCATCATCGACGGCGTGGACGCAGACCAGCCCGTGGTCATCGTGGATACCAACAACCCGGCCGAGTTGCCCGACGCGATCAACGATGCTGACATTACTGCCATAATCGACCACCACAAGCTGGTCGGCGGGCTGGAAACCAAGGGGCCCATCGACATCCGCATCGAGCCTGTCGCGTGCACCGCCACGATCATGTGGAAAATGATCGGCAAGGACATGGCGCAGATGCCCACGGGCGTCAAAGGCGCGATGCTGTCCTGCATCCTGTCCGACACGCTGGAATTCCGCTCGCCCACCACAACGCAGGAAGACAAGGCGATTGCCTGGGACCTGTCCAAGGACCTGGGCGTGGACATGTCGGCCTATGCATCCGAGATGTTCGAGGCGAAGTCGGACGTGTCGGCGTTTTCTGACGCCGAACTTTTGCGCATGGACAGCAAGGAATACGCGGTCGACGGGACACAATTCCGGGTCTCCGTGCTGGAAACCACAGCGCCCAAGCTGGTGCTGGACCGCAAAGACAGCCTGATGTCGTCCATGGTCGATGTCGCGAAAGAGGATGGCGCGGACGAGGTTCTGCTCTTTGTCGTCGATATCCTGAACGAGGAAGCCACGATGCTGATCCCAAATGACCGCGTTAAGGGCGTGGCAGAGAAAAGCTTTGACGCCACCGTGTCCGGCGACACCGTCGTTTTGCCCGGCGTCATGAGCCGCAAGAAACAGATCATTCCGAACCTCAAAGTCTGAGCGCGCCGGGCGGAGGGCACCTCCGCCTTACGATTTAAGATGCGAAGGCGGGCAACTGGCCCGCCTTACCTTTTTGTGCAAGCCTCCCGTCAAAGGGAGGACATCATGCGCACCATCAAGACAGAGAAAGATGGCCGGATCGGTCGCATCATCCTGAACCGTCCAGAGGTGATGAATGCCATCGACGACGATCTGCCCCGCGAATTGCAGGCGGCGGTGGAGGCGTTCGATACGGACCGCGACGTGCATGTGATGGTCCTGTCGGGCGCAGGAAAAGCCTTTTGCGCAGGCTACGATCTCGCGCATTACGCCCAGGACCCCGAGAACAAGATCACGCAAGACATGCCTTGGGACCCTATGCAGGACTATCAGTTCATGTGGGCCAACACCCAATGCTTCATGTCGCTGTTCCGCGCTATGAAGCCGGTGATCGCAAAAGTGCATGGGTTCGCTGTGGCTGGCGGGTCTGACATCGCCCTGTGTTGCGACATGGTGGTGATGGAGGACACCGCCCAGATCGGCTACATGCCTGCCCGCGTGTGGGGGTGTCCAACGACGGCGATGTGGGTCTACCGGCTGGGGCCGGAACGCGCCAAGCGGATGCTGCTGACAGGCGACAAGATCAGTGGAACCGAGGCCGCTGAGATGGGGCTGGTGCTGAAAGCCGTACCTGCTGATGAACTGGACGCAGAGGTCAACGCGCTGGCTGCCCGCATGGCGTCCGTGCCGATCAACCAGCTTGCGATGAACAAGATGGTCATCAATCAGACGCTTGAAGCGACGATCACCCAGACCCAGCGCCTGGCAACCGTGTTCGACGGCATCACGCGCCATTCGCCGGAGGGTTTGAACTTCAAGGCGCGCTCTGAAACCGTGGGCTGGAAACAGGCGGTGAAAGAACGCGATAGGGGTCTATATGACTGGACGCGGGACCATCCGCTGAACGACCCGGATCGTCGCGCCGACTAGCCCTTTCGCCCCTGCGATGGCTGTGGCACATGCCGGTTGACTGAACTTCGCCGGAGGCACCATGGCCCAGATCATCACTTCCCTATCCGAGATTTCTGACCGTTACGACGCGCTGTTCGTGGACCTTTGGGGGTGCGTGCACAACGGGGTCAAGGCGCTGCCAGAGGCGGTCGCGGCCCTGCAAGAGTATCGCGTCAAGGGCGGTAAGGTGGTGCTGGTCACCAACTCGCCCCGTCCGCGTGCGGGCGTGCAGAAACAGCTGGTGCATTTCGGTGTGCCGGATGATGCGTGGGACACGATCGCCACGTCCGGCGACAGCGCCCGTGCGGCCATGTTTCGCGGTGTGGTCGGCAACAAGGTCTATTTCATCGGGCAACCGGGGGAGGAGAAATTCTTTCAACCCATCGGCGTGATCAAGGACCCGGTACAGATCGACATGGTGGATCTTAAAGACGCCGAAGGGATCGTCTGCACCGGTCCGCGCGATCCGATGGCCGACCCGGACGTGATGCGGCCCGAATTTTTGATGGCCAAGCAATTGGGGCTGAAGCTGCTTTGTGCAAACCCCGACATCGTCGTGGACCGGGGTGACGTGCGCGAGTGGTGTGCGGGAGCGTTGGCGAAACTCTATACCGAAATGGGCGGCGAGAGCCTGTATTTCGGCAAGCCGCATCCGCCGATCTACGATCTGGCACGGCGGCGGTTGGCTGAGCTGGGCGTGGACGTGCCGGACAGTGGCATTCTGGCCATCGGGGATGGGGTGCTGACTGACATCGCCGGGGCGATGGGGGAGGACATTGATTCTCTGTTCATTTCCGGCGGGTTGGCAGCGGCGGAAACAAAAACGTCGCACCAGCCCGATGCGGATGCGCTAAGTGATTATCTGAAAACAGAAAAATCTGCGCCAACTTTCGCCATAGGACATCTTCGCTGACCTACTTTTGTCTTGCTTTTCTGCGCGCGCAAAGTAATTACATTGCGCAGGGGCCGGGCAAGCGGTCATATAGTTACCGGAGCTGATCCATGTTGGACAACCTGCCACGCGGCACGATCTGCATCGAAGACATCGAAATGGGCATGTCCCGTCACCTGCGCAAAGTGGTGACGGACGAGGACATCGAGATGTTCGCCCAGATCTCCACCGACCGGAACCCGGTGCACTTGGACGACGACTACGCTCAGGACACGATCTTTCAGGGGCGCATCGCCCATGGGATGCTGACCGCCGGCCTGATCTCTGCCGTGATTGGCGAACAGCTTCCGGGGCACGGGACGGTCTATATGGGGCAATCGCTTAAATTTCTTGCGCCCGTGCGCCCGGGCGACATGGTCTATGCCGAGGTGAAGGTGATCGACATTGATTTTTCCAAGCGCCGCGTGCGGCTGGACTGTCATTGTGCGGTCGATGGCAAGAAGGTCCTGGTGGGCGAGGCCACCGTGTTGGCGCCATCGCGGAAATTCGACTAAAGAACTGTTTTTTAATGAGGTTTGAGTGGCGCTGCCCCTCGGCCTGCGGCCTCACCCCTTGGTATTTTTGGTAAGAAGAAACGCGTGCTTGCCCTTGTTTGGCCGCTTGGCTAGGCAGGGGACATGAAAATTATCCGGGATTATCAGTTCGTTGATGTGGCGGATCGCGGGGCGACCGTGGCGATTGGCAATTTCGATGGCGTGCATGTGGGGCATCGGTCAGTGATCGAGCTGGCGGGGTCGGCGGCGCCGGTTGCACCCGTTGGCGTGCTGACATTCGAGCCGCATCCGCGTGAGTATTTTGCCCCCGACGCACCGCCCTTTCGACTGATGAGCCAGGCCGCGCGGGCGAGCCGACTGGAGAAGATGGGGATCCGCTATCTCTTTGAATTGCCATTTCATTCCGGACTGGCGAGCCTGAGCCCCGACGAATTTGCGCGGGATGTGATCTGCGACGGGTTGGGGTTGAGCCATGTGGTTGTGGGGGCCGATTTCTGCTTCGGCAAAAAGCGCGCGGGAACGGCGCAGGACATGGTGCGCTATGGGCAAGAGATGGGGTTTGGCGTGACCATTGCGCCGCTTCTGGCGCATGGGGAAAACACAGTGTCCTCAACGGCCATTCGGCAGGCACTGAGCGATGGGCGGCCACAAGATGCGGCCGAGATGCTGGGGCACTGGCACAGGATAGAGGGTCCGGTGATCGGGGGTGAGCAGCGGGGGCGCACCCTTGGGTACCCCACCGCAAACATGTCGATTGACGGGCTGCATCCCCCTGCTTTTGGGGTTTACGCCGTGCTTTTCAATGTGTTGGAGGGACCGCACACCGGGGCGTATCATGGCGTGGCATCTATGGGCGTGCGCCCGATGTTTGGGGTGAACACGCCGAACCTTGAGACCTATGTCTTTGATTTTTCAGGTGATTTATACGGCGCGCCGGTGTCGGTTGCGCTGGTGGCGCATCTGCGGGGCGAGGAAACGTTTGACAGTCTTGAGGCTCTGATTGCGCAGATGGATCGGGACAGTGCGCAGGCCCGTGACATCCTGGCCGCGCTATGAGTGATCCGATTGACCGCAGCGGGCTCACCCCCCGTTTTTGGGAGAAAAAAACCATCTCGAAACTCACCCGAAAGGAGTGGGAAGCGCTGTGTGACGGGTGTGGAAAATGCTGTTTGAACAAGCTGGAAGATGACGAGTCTGGCGAGGTGGCGCTGACGCGGGTGGCGTGCAGGCTTTTGGATGATGAAACGTGCCGGTGCGGGCAATATGATATCCGCCATCAATTTGTGCCGGATTGCATCGTTTTGAAACCGTCTAACATCGCGGAACACCTGTACTGGATCCCGGAAACCTGCGCCTATCGCCTCGTTTATGAAAGAAAACCCCTGTTTGATTGGCACCCGCTGATCTCGGGCACGGCCGACACCGTGCATGCGGCGGGCGTGTCGATGCGGGGGCGGACGGTGAGCGAGTTTGATGTTGCGGATGATGATTGGGAAGACCACATCATTGATGAGCCGACCTGACCATTGTGCGGTTTTTTACCGGGGATTTGGGCGGCAGGAGCGCGGTGTTTTGCACCGAAACTGCGAATTTCACTCAACCCGTTGATAAACAAAAAACACGGTCAAGTCGGGGCCATGTGCCGCGCCCTTTAGGCCAGGTTCAACAGCTTTGACCACGCGTGTGCGACAGCGCCAGGATGGGTGATCGGACCCATATGGCCGACGCCGTCCAGCGTGGTCTGCGCGACGTTTGGAAGCCGCCGGGCGATGGCGTCGTTCACCGGCAGAGCCCATTGCGAAAGCGCACCTGCCATCAGTAGAGCGGGCATCGCCGCGCGGTCGAACAGCCCCGGCGTCAGCAGGCCCGCGCTGTCCTCGATCAGAAAGGACCCGGAGTGGCGGACGAACATGATCCGGTCCGCCATGTAGGTCCGGGTTTGTGGGGGGATGTCGTCCCAGGCCGGGCCGTCGCCCCATGTTCCGTTGAAGGCGCGCGCGGCAGCCGTGTGGTCGCCCGCGTCCATCGCGGCATCGAAATCAGCTGTGTCGTGTTTGTACCGGGGGCCGAAGGTTGGATCGTCGGCCATCAGGGGCGCGAAATAGACCGGTTCGAACATCGCGACGCTGCGCACGCGCGCGGGGTGTTCGATGGCGAGCCGCAGCGCAACGGTGGCCCCGAAGCTGTGGCCGATGATGTCGATCGGGTCCGTGTCGATGTCGTCCATGACCGCAAGCGCCATGGCGGTGGCGGTGTCGTGCATGATCCCCTGCCCGTCCCAGTCCCCGGATTTGCCGTGATTGGGCAGGTCATAGGCGTGCAGAGTTATCTGATCGCCCAACGCGTCCGCGAGCCCGCGCCACGCCCCCGCGTGACCGAGCGAGCAATGGATGGCGAGCGCAGGCCGGGAACCGGACCCGAAGGTCCGGTTGTGGATGTGGGGGATCACAGTTTGCCGGAGAGGTGCAGGTCGAGATCGTCAAGCTTGTCCTGGCCCCAAAACCGCTGGTCGCCGTCGACGATGTAGAAGGGGGCGCCGAAGACGCCCTTGTCCACTGCTTCCTCTAGGTTGGCGGCATAGGTTTCGGCGCCGGACAAAAGGCCGCTGTCCGCAAGCGACGAGTCGAACCCGGCCTCGGACAAGCAGGATTTGATTACCTCGTCCTGCGCGATGTCCTTGTCTTCGGCCCAGACCGCGCGGAGCAGGGCGTGCACCAGCGTGCCGAGGTCACCGCCGCCCGCATTCTGTGCCGCGATGATAGCGTAGGAGGAGGGTGCGGCGTTGGTGGGCCAATGCGCGGGTTTGAGGTTGAAGGGCAGATCGTGCTTTTTGGCCTGCCGCACAAGCTCCTGCGCGCGATACTCGATGCGGTTGATGTGCCGGTCCTTGGGCGGTGTACCCCCCGTCCGCCCAAAGAGCGCGATCACGTCCAGCGGTTTGTAGGTGATCGTGGCCCCGTGGGTGCCTGCCAACGCCTCGAACCTTTTCCCGGCCAGGTAGGTATAGGGCGAGAGCGTTGCGAAATAATAGTCGATGTGGGGCATTTTCGTCCTCGGTCGTTGCGTCCGCTGTTTCGCGGGACGGTACGCCCGTGTTAAGCGGAGTCAACATCACGAATCTGTCACACTCGTGCTGCGCGGGGATACATCATGCCAACCATCCAAGAGCCCAAGTTGATCTCGGGCAATGCCAATCTGCCATTGGCGAATGCCATAGCGCGGCGCATGTCGCTGCATCGCGGCGTCAACGTGGGGCTGGTCGATGCCCGCGTGGAGCGGTTCAACGACGGCGAAATCTTTGTCGAAGTGTTCGAGAATGTGCGCGGCGAGGATATGTTCATCATCCAGCCGACATCGAACCCGGCCAACGATAACCTGATGGAATTGTTGATCATGTGCGATGCGCTGCGCCGGTCGAGTGCCGCCCGCATCACTGCCGTGATCCCGTATTTCGGCTATGCGCGGCAGGATCGTCGATCGAAGGCGCGCACGCCCATCACGTCCAAGCTGGTCGCCAACATGCTGGTCGGCGCGGGCATCGAGCGGGTGCTGACCATGGACCTCCATGCCGCCCAGATCCAAGGCTTTTTTGATATTCCCGTGGACAACCTGTATGCTTCGCCCGTGTTTGCGCTGGACCTCAAGACGCAGTTTGCCGGGCACCTGGATGATCTGATGATCGTGTCGCCCGACGTGGGCGGGGTGGCCCGCGCGCGGGATCTTGCCAAGCGGATTGATGCACCCCTGTCCATCGTCGACAAGCGCCGCGAGAAGGCGGGCGTGGTGGCCGAGATGACCGTTATCGGCGATGTGACCGACAAGACCTGTGTCATCGTGGACGACATTTGCGACACCGCCGGAACGCTGTGCAAAGCCGCCGAGGTATTGATGGAGAACGGGGCCAAGGAGGTGCATTCCTACATCACGCACGGTGTGCTATCCGGCCCTGCGGTCGAGCGTGTAACGAAGTCGGTGATGAAGTCGCTGGTGATCACCGACAGCATTCAGCCCACAGACGCGGTAAAGGCCGCCGACAACATCCGCATCGTGCCGACCGCGCCGGTCTTTGCCCAGGCGATCCTGAACATCTGGCACGGCACGTCGGTGTCGTCGCTGTTTGAGGCCGAGACGCTGAGCCCGATTTATGACGGGATGTACGCGGCGGAGTAACGCTGCGGCACCGAATCGCGTTACGCTTTGGGCATGCGCTTGTTTGCCCTGCTTCTGACGTTGCTCGCCGCCCCTGCGCTGGCGGAAGATGTGGACCTGGAACTGGTCTTGCTGGCAGACGCGTCGGGGTCGATCACCGACAACGAGATCGACTTTCAGCGCCAGGGCTATGCGGATGCGCTGACCGACCCCCGTGTGCTGGACGTTATTGCGGGCGGGGCATATGGCGCCATCGCCGTTACTTATGTGGAGTGGGCCGCGAACACGGCCGTCGTTGTCGATTGGGCGCGTGTGGACGGGCCAGAGGCTGCTGCGGCGTTTGCCGCCGCCCTGACCGGCCAGCTGCGCCAGGCCTATGGCCGCAACGCGATTGGCGGCGCGCTTCTAGATGCCAAGCGATTGATCGAGACCAATGATCACGAGGGGTTTCGAAAGGTCATCGACTTTTCAGGCGACAGCCCCAGCAATTTCTCCGGCCCTGCCATCGAGGACGCCCGCAGAGACATTGTTGCCGCTGGCATCACCATCAACGCCCTGCCGATCCTGTGCCGCTTTTGTGACACGCCTGCCCGCTATCCGAACCTCGCCGAGATCTATGCCGAGCGGATCATCGGCGGTGTCGGCGCCTTTGTCGTTGAAGCCGCGAATGAACAGGATCTGGCGGATGCCATTCGGCGCAAACTGATCCTGGAAATCTCGGGCCAGATGCCCGCCGCACGACTGGCCCGGCGCTAGGCGCGTGGGTCTGCCCAATGTGGTGGCGTCGTTGCAAGTGGATGCTCGTGCGGTGCTGCAACGCTCTGGACAGCCCTGCCCCCATGGCCGAAGATTGCGCCAAATCAATGGGGAGAGTTCTGATGAAGACCGTTTTCACCGCCGCCGTGCTGTCCGTTCTGGCCACCGGCGCCTTTGCCGCGGGCCATTGTGCGGCGGGCAAGACATTGACCGAAGGCACGCTGACCATCGCCACCGGCAACCCGGCCTATTACCCTTGGGTTCTGAACGACGCGCCCGAGGCGGGAGAGGGGTTTGAGGCCGCCGTCGCCTTTGCCCTGGCCGAAGAGATGGGGTTTGCCGCCGATCAGGTGACCTGGGTGCGCACCTCGTTTGACGAGGCGATCCAACCCGGTGCCAAGAATTTCGATCTGAACATGCAGCAATATTCGATCACGGAGGAGCGCGACAAGGTCGTGGATTTCTCGGCCCCCTACTACACCGCGCCGCAGGCTGTGATGACCACGACGGCTGTGGTTGAGGGGGGCGCCACGCCGACGCTGGAAAGCCTGAAGGGTCTGAAATGGGGTGTTGTTGCCTCGACCACGGCGCTGCCTGTTGTGATGGAGCAGATCGCGCCGGACCAGTCGCCACTGGTGTATGACGACAACGCAAACGTCACTGCGGCCATGACGGCCGGACAGATTGATGCGGCCCTGTTCGACCTGCCCACCGCCCTCTTCACAGCGGCCGTGCTGATGGAGAACGGTGTCGTGCTGGGCCAGTTCGATCCATCGGCAGCAGAGAACCCGGACCAGTTTGGCGCGTTGATGCCCGAGGGGTCCGAATTGAAACCCTGTGTCGATGACGCGCTGGCGGCGCTGACCGAGAGCGGCAAGCTGGCGGAGATCGAGGCGCAGTGGCTGCAGGAAGCAACCGGGGTTCCGCTGATCCAGTGACACGACGCGCCGTTTACGAGGCCCGGCAGAGACGTCGGGCCAACATGATTGCCGGGGTCAGCACAGTGATCGTGCTGGCCCTTGTCATATTGCTGGTCCCGCTCGCGCCGGGGTGGGAGGCGGTGCGCGCGTCGTTCTTCAACGGCGAGGTGTTCGTGCGCGTCTTTCCCGACCTGTTGCGCGCCTTCATGCTGGATGTGGCCATTTTCGCGTGGTCGGTGCCGATGATCTTTGCCCTCGGTCTTGCCATCGCGCTGGCCCGTGGCAACTCCAACCCCGCCCTGTTTCCCCTGCGCATCTTCGGGGCCGTCTATGTCGACCTCTTTCGCGGCATTCCAGTCGTGTTGCTGGTGTACCTTGTCGGCTTCGGCATTCCCGGGCTGGGCCTGCCGCGTCCCTGGAACTCGCCCTATATCTGGGGCACGGTCGCGCTGGTCCTGACCTATTCGGCCTATGTGGCCGAGGTGCTGCGGTCGGGGATCGAGAGCATCCATGCCAGCCAGCGCAACGCTGCCATCTGTCTGGGCCTGAGCGAGCGGGACACGATGCGCTATATCATTCTGCCCCAGGCCATCCGCCGCGTGGTGCCCGCCAACATGAACATGCTGGTGGCGCTGCAAAAAGACGTTGCGCTGCTGTCCTTCATCGGCCCGGTCGAGATCTTGCGGCAGGCCGGTATCTTCAAATCTCTGCTGGCAAACTTCACGCCCTATGTCGCCGCCGCCGTGATCTTCCTATGCGTCACCGTGCCCGCCACCCGCTACGCCGATTACCTGCTGAACAGGGACCGCGATGCCCGATCCTAGGCTGTCTCTGCGCGGCGTGACGAAGAGTTTTGGCGAGGTGCAAGTGCTGCGTGGCATCGACATGGACATCGCGCCGGGCGAAATGGTGTGCCTCATCGGGGCGTCGGGGTCCGGCAAGTCGACGCTGTTGCGCTGCATGAACGGGTTGGAGCCGGTCGATGATGGCGAGGTTTTGCTGGATGGCGTGGACATTGCGGAGCCGGGATTTAATCTGGCGCCCATACGCCAGCGCATTGGGATTGTATTCCAGAGCTTCAATCTGTTTCCCCACATGACCGCCTATGACAACGTGGCCCTCGCCCCCCGTCGTGTGCTGGGGGAGGACGCGCGGGACCGGATCGAGGCGCTGTTTGCGCGCTTCGGTCTGGCGGATCATATGCGCAAGTATCCCGATCAGCTGTCAGGCGGTCAGCAGCAGCGGGTCGCTGTGATCCGGGCGCTGGCCATGCGTCCCCAGACGATGCTGCTGGACGAGATCACCTCGGCCCTCGACCCGGAATTGGTGGGGGAGGTGCTGGACGTATTGCGCAAGTTGCGTGACGACGGGATGACGATGGTGCTGGCCACCCACGAGATGGCCTTTGCCCGCGAGGTGGCGGACAGGGTGGTGTTCATGGATCAGGGCGTGGTGGCCGAAGAGGGCGTGCCAGACGCCATGTTTGAGGCGCCACAGCTGGAACGAACCCGCCGCTTTCTGGCCAGCGTGCTGCGTTAGAACAGAAATGCGTCGGGGTCGAACTGGGCCAGAGTGCGTCCGCTCAGCAGGATTTCGTCTGCGCCCATGTCAATCACGAGGCCGGAGGCCGTGTCACGCAGGGTCAGGTCCGTCACATCGTTGAAGCCATAGGCGGACAAGTCGATTTCATCGGCCTGGGTGTCGAACCATTCGATCACGTCACGCCCGGATCCCGGACCAAAGACAAACACATCCGCGCCGGAACCGCCATTGAGCAGGTCACGGCCTTCCCCGCCTTCGAGCGTGTCATTGCCCGAACCGCCCACGAGGGTGTCATTGCCCGCCCGGCCAAGCAGATCGTCGTGGCCGGTCCCGCCGAGCAGCAGATCACGGTGGGCGTCGCCATTCAGTGTATCGTCGCCCTTGCCGCCGGAAAGTGTGTCGCGGCCCGAGCCGCCATACAAGCGGTCGTCGCCGGTGCTGCCAGCCAGCGAATCGCGTCCGCTTCCCCCGTTCAAACTGTCGTCCCCGGTGCCGCCATAAAGGCTGTCGTTGCCGCTGCCGCCGTAGAGCTTGTCATCGCCGTTGCTGCCGTTCAGCACGTCTTGCCCGCCGTCACCGGTCAGGGTGTCATCCGCGTTGCCACCGTACAGGCTGTCGTTGCCGCCGCCGCCGTGCAGCACATCACGATCTGACCCACCATAGAGTACGTCGGCCCCTGCCCCGCCGTCGAGCGTGTCGCGCCCGGTGTCACCCCACAGGGTGTCCTGGCCACTACCGCCAATCAGCTCGTCGCGGCTGGAGCCGCCGCGCAGCGCGTCGTCGCCGCTGCCACCGTCCAGCGTGTCGCGACCGGATCCACCGCGGATGTCGTCCCGTCCGTTACCACCGTTCAGAACATCCCGGCCCGAACCGCCATGCAGCATGTCATCGCCGCTGCCACCGTCGAGCGTGTCGCGCCCCGACCCGCCCAACAGGCTGTCATTCCCGCTGCCGCCGCTCAGGTGGTCGCGCCCGGCCTCTCCTTCAAGCCGGTCCGCACCTGCGCCGCCGGACAGCTCGTCCTGGCCGCTGCCGCCGTTCAGCACATCGTCGCCCTGACCACCAAAGAGCGTGTCCTTACCCATCGCGCCCAGGATCAGGTCGCTGCCATTGCCGCCAAAGGCGAGATCCGAGCCAAAACCGCCGTCAATCGTGTCGTTGCCATCGTCGCCATAGGCCGTATCGTCCCCGTGGCCTGCGAACAGCATGTCATCGCCCTCGTCTCCGCGCAGCGTATCGTCGCCGGTGTCCGCCATCAGGAAGTCATTGCCCGCGCCGCCTCGCAACAGATCGTCGCCATGACCGCCAAAGAGCGAATCCAGCCCGTCAACACCAATCAGCGTGTCCTCCCCTGACTTACCGTGCAGGATTTCGGACGCCGGGCTGCCGCGCAGCAGGTCATCTTTGTAAGTGCCGAGTATCAATGGGGTCGTCATCATGGGGCAGGCTCTGAATCGCGTAAGGAACCCGACCTGTGTCATCCATGAAAGCGGCAGAATTTAGGCAAATTGAAAGCGATTAGTAGAGATCCCAATCGTCACTTTGCCGCAGTTCGCCAATGGCCATCCAAGCGACGCGAATTCGGGCGACGCGGGTGTCCCCCCAGGTGCGAAAGACCAGATCGAACCCATCGAGTGTGATCGTTTCGGCCTTGATGTCAGCCCGCAGCGGCATGTTCGTATCCACGTCCCACATGGAGATCGACACGTGAACAGACGGCTCCGCCCGGAAAGGTTCGGCAAAGGCGACGCGGCGCCGCCGCTCGCGTTGGCCGCGACCGGTCCACATGTCGCCCCCATCTTCGAAGTCGGAAAACAGGACCGTATCGCCTTGGTCGATCCCTATCAGGTGGTTGCGCAGTCGTTTCATCGGGTCGTTCTTTTGAATGTCACAGAGTTGTAACACCTAGGCATCGTATTTTAAGGCTAACAAAGTGAAAAGGCCCCGCGAGATGCGGGGCCTTTTTCCATTCGGTGTCGCAGGGTCAGAGGCTGGGCTGTTTGGTGCTGAGCCCGATCTGACCCCCGACGGCGACCATGTCGGCGAGCAACTTGGCCGCGTCGTCCACAGGGCCCGGTTCGTTCTGGAAGTTGTCCTTGGCGCGGGCATAGACCTCTTGCGCTTCGTCGAACATGGCGTCCATCTGGTCCTGGGTCATGTCGCCCTTGACCACCGCCTGTTCGGCAAGCACCGACACGCCTGCTGCACCGATCTCGGCAAAGCCGCCGGTCACGACGTATTCATGTGTCTCATTGCCCGCTTCGACCTTCAGCACACCCGGGCGCAGGGTCGTGATCGTCGGGGCGTGGTCGGCCATCACGGTCATGTCGCCATCGGCACCGGGGATCTGCACAGCGGTGGCGTCGATGGACGCAAGACTGCGTTCGGGCGATACCAAATCAAATTGCATCTTTGCCTCCTATTCGGGTGGTGGGCAGATTGCCCACCCTACCTCTGGGCGTTGTCGTAGGGTGGGCAATCTGCCCACCACACGTCTTAGGCTGCGTCCGCGGCCATCTTCTCGGCTTTTGCTTTCACCTCGTCGATGCCGCCAACCATGTAGAAGGCGCCTTCGGGCAGGTGGTCGTATTCGCCGGCCACAACCGCCTTGAACGAAGCAATCGTGTCCTCCAGCGGGACCTGCACACCGTCGGAGCCGGTGAAGACCTTGGCCACGTCGAAGGGTTGCGACAGGAAGCGCTGGATTTTCCGGGCACGCGCCACGGTCAGCTTGTCCTCTTCCGACAGTTCGTCCATCCCAAGGATGGCGATGATGTCCTGGAGCGACTTGTAGCGTTGCAGGATCTGCTGCACGTCGGATGCCACCTGGTAGTGCTCTTCCCCCACGATCTGCGGGTCCATCAGGCGCGAGGAACTGTCGAGCGGGTCCACGGCGGGGTAGATGCCGAGTTCCGAGATCGCACGGGACAGAACGGTTGTCGCGTCCAAGTGCGCAAAGGTGGTTGCAGGCGCGGGGTCGGTGAGGTCGTCCGCAGGCACGTAGACGGCCTGGATAGAGGTGATCGAACCCGACTTGGTCGAGGTGATCCGTTCCTGCATCGCACCCATGTCGGTGGCCAGCGTCGGCTGGTAGCCCACCGCCGAAGGAATACGGCCGAGCAGAGCCGAAACCTCAGAGCCCGCTTGGGTGAAGCGGAAGATATTGTCGACGAAGAACAGAACGTCGGTACCCGACGCATCACGGAACTGTTCCGCAAGCGTCAGACCGGTCAGGGCCACACGGGCACGCGCACCGGGAGGTTCGTTCATCTGGCCATAGACCAGCGCAACTTGGCTTTCTTCGAGGTTGTCCGGCTTGATCACGTTGGATTCGATCATCTCGTGATACAGGTCGTTGCCCTCACGGGTCCGCTCACCCACACCGGCGAACACAGAGTAGCCCGAGTGCACTTTGGCGATGTTGTTGATCAGTTCCATGATCAGAACGGTCTTGCCCACGCCCGCACCGCCGAAGAGGCCGATCTTGCCGCCTTTGGAGTAGGGTGCGAGCAGGTCAACCACCTTGATCCCGGTCACGAGGATTTCGGATTCAGTGGACTGTTCCGCAAAAAGCGGGGCGTCGGCGTGAATGGGGCGACGTTCCTCGGCGTCCACGGGGCCACCTTCGTCAACGGGCTCGCCCACGACGTTCAGGATACGACCCAGTGTCTTGGGGCCCACCGGGACCATGATCGGGCCGTCGGTGTCAGTGACTTCCTGACCGCGCACGAGCCCTTCGGAGCTGTCCATCGCGATGCAGCGCACGGTGTTTTCACCAAGGTGCTGCGCGACTTCGAGGATCAGCTTGTTGCCGTTGTTGTCGGTTTCCAGAGCGTTCAGAATCTCCGGCAGGTGGTCATCGAACTGCACGTCGCAGACGGCCCCGATGACTTGTGTGATTTTGCCTTTAGCGTTTGCCATTTTTCGTCTCCGGATGTCTTACAGCGCTTCCGCGCCGGAAATGATTTCAATCAGCTCATTGGTGATCACGGCCTGGCGCGAGCGGTTGAACTGGATGGTCAGCTGGTCGATCATGTCCCCGGCGTTGCGGGTGGCGTTGTCCATCGCGCTCATCCGGGCACCCTGTTCGGACGCGCCGTTTTCCAGCAGGCCGGAAAAGATCGCCGTCGCCACGCCGCGCGGCAGAAGGTCGGCGAGGATCGCCTCTTCGTCCGGCTCATAATCATATAGCGTGTCGGACCCTTCGTAATCCTCGGGGATCGCGAAGGGAATGATCTGTTGCGCGGTCGGGATCTGCGTCACGACGTTTTGGAACTTTGAGAAGAAGATCGTCGCCACGTCGAACTCGCCCGCATCGAAACGGCCCAACACATCCTTGGCCACGCCCTGCGCATCTGCGTAGGACATCCGCTTGACCTCGGTCATGTCCACGTGACCGACGAAGTGGGCCTCAAAGTCACGTTTCATCTGGTCGCGGCCCTTCTTGCCGACGGTCAGGATCTTGACCGTCTTGCCAGCCGCGATCAGTTCCGCCGCCTTGGCCTTGGCCAGCTTGGCGATGTTGGTGTTGAAGCCACCGCAGAGGCCACGTTCTGCCGTCATCACCACCAGGAGGTGGGTCTGATCCGACCCTGTGCCTGACAAGAGCTTGGGCGCGCTGTCAGAGCCAGCCGCCGCCGACGCGAGCCCCGCCATCACGGCGGTGAACCGTTCGGCGTAGGGGCGCGACATTTCGGCCGCTTCCTGTGCCCGCCGCAATTTCGCGGCGGCCACCATCTGCATGGCCTTGGTGATCTTCCGCGTGGATTTCACGCTTTCGATCCTGTTTTTCAGGTCCTTGAGATTTGGCATTGCCCGATCTCCTTATGCGAAGGTCGAAGCGAACTCGTCGAGGACCGCCTTCATCTTGTCGACGTTTTCGCCGCCCTTGAACTTGGGATCTTCGTCGGCGATCCACTTCAGGAAGTCGGCTTTCTGCGACCGCAGGAAGGACAGCAGCCCGCTTTCGAACTTACCAACTTGGGCCACGTCGATGTTGTCGAGGTAGCCGTTGGTGCCCGCGAAGATCACGCAGACGATTTCCGCGTTGGTCAACGGGGCGTATTGCGGCTGCTTCATCAACTCGGTCAGGCGCGCGCCGCGGTTCAGAAGCTGCTGTGTGGCGGCATCGAGGTCAGAGCCGAACTGGGCGAAGGCCGCCATTTCGCGGTACTGGGCCAACGACAGTTTCACCGGACCGGCAACCGAAGACATCGCGTCGGTTTGAGCCGAAGAGCCCACGCGGGACACCGACAGACCTGTGTTCACGGCGGGGCGGATGCCTTGGTAGAACAGTTCGGTTTCAAGGAAGATCTGGCCGTCGGTGATCGAGATCACGTTGGTCGGGATAAAGGCCGACACGTCGCCGCCTTGGGTTTCGATGATCGGCAGGGCCGTCAGCGAACCGGCACCGTTGTCTTCGTTCAGCTTGGCCGACCGCTCCAGCAGGCGCGAGTGAAGGTAGAAAACGTCGCCAGGATAAGCTTCGCGGCCCGGCGGGCGGCGCAGCAGCAGGGACATCTGGCGGTAGGACACGGCCTGCTTGGACAGGTCATCATAAATGATCAGCGCGTGACGGCCATTGTCGCGGAAGAACTCGGCCATGGCGGTCGCGGCGTAGGGGGCCAGGAACTGCATCGGCGCCGGGTCCGACGCGGTCGCGGCGACGACGATCGAGTAGTCGATGGCGCCGCTCTCTTCGAGCTTTTTCACCAGCTGCGCCACGGTCGAACGCTTCTGGCCGACGGCCACGTAGATGCAATAGAGCTTTTTGCTCTCATCATCACCTGCGGCGTCGTTGTAGGATTTCTGGTTCAGGATCGCGTCAAGCGCCACGGCGGTTTTGCCGGTCTGACGGTCGCCGATGATCAGCTCACGCTGGCCACGGCCAATCGGGATCATCGCGTCCACGGCCTTCAGGCCGGTCGCCATCGGCTCGTGCACCGATTTGCGGGGGATGATGCCCGGCGCCTTCACGTCTGCCACGCGACGCTCGGAGGCGTTGATCGGGCCCTTGCCGTCCAGCGGGTTGCCCAGACCGTCCACAACGCGGCCCAAGAGTTCGTCACCGGCGGGCACGTCCACGATGGAGTTGGTGCGCTTGACGGTGTCGCCTTCTTTAATGTCGCGGTCGGAGCCGAAGATCACGACGCCCACGTTGTCGTTTTCCAGGTTCAGGGCCATGCCCTGAATGCCGCCGGGGAATTCAACCATCTCACCGGCTTGCACATTGTCGAGGCCGTAGACGCGGGCAATCCCGTCCCCTACCGACAAAACGCGGCCCACTTCGGCCACTTCTGCTTCCTGACCAAAGTTCTTGATCTGGTCTTTCAGGATCGCAGAAATCTCTGCTGCTTGGATACCCATTTATCCGACCTCTTTCATTGCATTCTGGAGGGAAGCGAGCTTGGAGCGGATCGACGTGTCGATCATCTTCGAGCCCACTTTAACGATCAAACCGCCGATGAGGCTTTCATCGACGGAGGCATTGATGGTGACGTCCTTGCCCATGCGGGCCTTGAGCGTCTTGGCAAGTTTGTCGCTTTGCGCCTTGGTCAGTGCCTTGGCGCTGGTCACGTCGGCAGTCAGTTCGCCCTTGTCTTCGGCGATCACGTCGCGCAGGGCCTGCACCAGTTGCGGCAGCACGAACAGACGCCGCTTTTCGGCCATGAGCGCAAGCGTGTTGCCCATCAGGTCGGTCAGCCCGGCCTTTTTCGAAATCGCG
This sequence comes from Tateyamaria omphalii, assembly GCF_001969365.1. Taxonomy (NCBI): domain Bacteria; kingdom Pseudomonadati; phylum Pseudomonadota; class Alphaproteobacteria; order Rhodobacterales; family Roseobacteraceae; genus Tateyamaria; species Tateyamaria omphalii. The sequence continues at coordinate 2,354,251 of NZ_CP019312.1, forward strand.
GTGATGGCGGCGGCCTGCTCGTCCCGGCTGTAGACGGGTGAGTGGATCAGGGCATTGAAGTCACCGCTTTCGGCCATCGCGGCTGTCAGGGTTTCAATGTCGCCTTCGAGGTTTTTGACGGCGTTGCCTTCTTTGGCAAGCTCAAAGACAGCTGTGGCATAGCGTGCTGCGATGCCTGTGGAGATCGAAGCTGGTTCGGACACGTCCACCCTTTCGATGTCTTGGCCCGGGCGGTTGCACACGGATGCGTGGCCCGGGGTGTTGGACCGCCCTGATTTTGGCCAAGGCGTGAAAATCAGGGGGGATGTAGCAGAGGGTTTGCCACCCCGCAACATATGTTCGTGAACAGGCGCTTCGGCGCTTCTTCAACCTTTTCATAGGGTTAACCAAACTGCGACCTATTGGCTCGCAGGAATTGTAAGAATTCCGTCACAAAACGTGCGCGTTTGGGTGCGATTCCTGTGCGCAGCCAGACCACCCTAGCTGAAAAACGCATCGTTCGCACCTGTTCGGCAATCCTCGGCGCCTTGAGGCATTGTTTACAAAGCGCATCGCGATCGGCCCCTCCAGTTGACTCTGTTTCGTGTCGCCGACACGCTGCGCACAAAACTGGGGGACGTGATCATGGGTGCTTTGACCTTGCTGGCGCTGCTGGGCGGTGCGCTGTTTCTGGGCGTCGCGCAAGACGGTGACGACAGCGAGGGCGAAACGCCACAGGAGATCGAGGACACCCCCGTCGATCCGCAACCGGCAGACACTGGCGCCACGTTCGAAGCGGACGAGACCGGCGTGCGCATAGACGTTGGCGACGACGAAACCGGTACGATTGCATCCATCATCTATGTCGACAGCGAGGACGATCCCGACAACTTCTACCAAACCTACGAGGCGCGCTTCTACCTTGTGCCCGAGGGCACCGATCTGAGTGACGGCGACTTTGAAGAGAGCGGCAATATTCCAGGCCAACAGACGTTCGAGGGCAACCCGTTTGCCTACGAATTGGAAGACTTCGAGGCAGAGCTTGGGCTGGAACTGTTGGGCACCGTGCCCCTGACACTGCCAGCAGACGGCTTTCCGCTTCCTGATCCCGGCACGATGCGCGACGTACTGCCCGCAATTTCCTCGAATGCGCTGGTCGCCGTGCACTATCTCGAGGCCACGACCGACGGCGACGAGTTGATCACCTTTCTGAACGAAGACTACATCGTCACACGCAATGGCATACCCGAGCAGGTCGTGACCGAAAGCACGACCGGCACGGCGGGGGCAGACTGGCTGACCGCGGGTGCCCCTGGGCTTCGCCTCGCGGGCGCCGCCGGTGACGATATTCTGATAACCGATTTTGCCAACACGACGCTCGACGGCGGCGCGGGCGACGACACAATCGAAGGGGTTTTTGCCGAGCGCAACGGGGGGTTCTCTCGCATCGACGGCACAGAACCGACCAGCACAATCAATGCCGGGGACGGCGATGATGTCGTGCGCACTTCAAATGCCATTGTGGATGCGGGCGATGGCGATGACGAGGTGAACCTTGTTGGCGGTGAAGCGCGCGGCGGCGATGGCGATGACCGGCTCTCGGCCCAGGGCGATGGCGTCGCAGTCCTGTTGGGCCAAGCAGGCGACGACAGCCTGACCATCGGCGGCGTTGGCTCGCAAGCCTCTGGCGGCGACGGCAACGACTTTGTGTCGGTCGGCACGGGCGGTTTGGGCAATGGCGACGCAGGCGACGACACGTTGCAGATCTCGGACGGCGCCACCGGGCTTGGCGGGTCGGGGGACGACCTGTTCAACGTGTGGAATTTCCATGACGAGCCAACAGCTACCGTGACGGGAGGCGAAGGCGCAGACACGGTCAGTGCATTGGTGCGCGGTGCGCGGTGCGCGGGATGGCGAAGCGGACGACGTTTACCTCAACATCACGGATTTCAATCCGGCAGAGGACGTCTTGCAAATCGGCACGTTCCAGTCGGACAACCGCGTGGACGACATCGAAATCATCGCGGCCTCGGACGGCAGCTTCACAGATGTGCGGGTGACGTTCAGCGCCTCGCCGGGTCAGACACCGGGTACTGCCGTGATCCGTTTGGATGGAACGCCTGCCATCACCGAGGATGAGATCGTCATCATCGCCTAGACCACCCTGCCCGCCACAGGTGCAGTCACACCTTGCGGCACTTTTTGCCGCTTGGCCTTGGATCGCGCCACCTTGCCCTTTGGCGGGTAGACCAGTTTCGATGCCTCGACCATAAAGGCGCCGCCCGCCACCATACCCGGCATGAGCCGCCCGACCTTTTCGAACATGGCGGCGGATTTCATCCACACCCGCTTGCCCGATGGGAATTGGTACAGCGCGCCCACATGCCGTTCCGGCAGGAACTGGTGCTTGCGCAGCTGTGTCTCCAGCTGGCTGGCGGAATAGGGCCGTCCGTAGCCGAATGGTGTGCGGTCGCGACGGCTCCAGAGCCCGGCGCGGTTCGGCACGATGAAAAGCGCCTTGCCCCCCGGACCAAGCACGCGCCACGCCTCTTCCAAAAGGTCATAGGCTCGCTCGGATGTTTCGAGCCCGTGCAGCATGACCAACTTGTCCACATGCCCCGTTTCCAGCGGCCACAGGGTTTCTTCGGTCAGGACCGAGACATTCTGCATGTCTGCAGGCCAAGGCATCACCCCTTGCGGGCCGGGCATCAGCGCGATCACCCGCCGCGCGTCTTTCAGGTAGGGCCGCAAAAGCGGCGCGGCAAAGCCGAAGCCGGCGACGGTCTGGCCCTGCGCTTCAGGCCAGATTTCCACCAGCCTGCGCCGCAGCGACGCCTGCGCCGCCCGTCCAAGCGCATTGCGATAATAGAAGTTGCGCAGGTCCTGCACGTCAAGATGCATGATCGTCTCTTGTTCATCCGGCCCTTTGGGACCACCTTGGATTTAACAGTAAGCACAACGAGCCGAATTGCCATGCCCCTCGACATCCGTACCATTCCTTGCCTGAGCGACAACTACGCGTTTCTGGCCCATGATCCGGACACCGGGGCCACGGCGCTGGTAGACGCCCCGGAGGCCGCGCCGATCCTGGCGGCACTGGACGCCACAGGCTGGCGGCTGAGCGATGTGCTGCTGACGCATCATCACTACGACCACGTGGACGGGTTGCCCGAGATCATGGCCGCCCACCCTGCCCGGGTCGTTGGCGCCGCCGCCGATGCACACCGCCTGCCCGCGCTTGATGTGCAAGCGTCTGAAGGGGACAGCGTGACCATCGGGTCCGAAACCGGCACTGTCATCGACGTGTCGGGCCACACCGTCGGGCATATCGCATTTTACTTTCCCGGCGCGCGGGCCGTCTTCACTGCCGACAGCCTGATGGCCCTCGGGTGCGGGCGGGTTTTCGAAGGTACCAAGCCGCAGATGCATGAAAGCCTGCAGAAACTGGCAGGCCTGCCCGGCGACACGGCTGTCTACTCAGGCCACGAATATACCGCCGCCAACGGGAAATTTGCCCTGAGTATTGATCCCGAAAACCCCGACCTTATATCCCGTATTCGCGGGGTGGCTGAAAAACGCGCATCGGGCACTCCGACCGTGCCATCCCTTCTGTCCGAAGAACTGGCCACAAACCCCTTTCTGCGCGCCAACGACCCCGCCATTCAGGCCCATCTGGGCATGGAAGGTGCCAACGCCACCGACGTGTTCACGGAAATCCGCACTCGGAAGGACAACTTCTGAGACGCGCAGGTCCACCCACACGCCCAATGTGACACCATCGTAACGCTTCTCACGCATATTGTGAGGCCCAAGGTAGAAAAAAGCCTTGAAGCCGCGCGATCTTCAACCAAACTTAAATACATGAGGCCATGGTTGGTCTGGGGCCTCGACATTCCTTGGCGCCCCAACCGACCCCGATCGAAAGGAGCACGAGCCGTGCCTTCATTCTCGACGACACTGGAAAAAGCCATTCATCAGGCGCTCGCGCTGGCCAACGAACGCCGGCACGAATTTGCAACGCTCGAGCATCTGCTGCTGTCCCTGATTGACGAACCCGACGCCCGCCGCGTGATGCAGGCCTGTTCGGTCGACATTGACGAGCTGCGCGGCACGCTTGAGGAGTTCGTGGACGACGATCTGTCGAACCTCGTCACAGACATTGATGGATCCGAAGCTGTCCCGACGGCTGCATTCCAGCGCGTGATCCAGCGCGCGGCGATCCATGTCCAATCTTCCGGCCGCACAGAAGTGACCGGCGCCAATGTGCTGGTGGCCATCTTTGCTGAACGCGAATCGAACGCGGCCTACTTCCTGCAGGAGCAGGACATGACGCGGTACGATGCCGTGAACTTCATTGCTCATGGTGTGGCAAAGGACCCGGCCTTTGGCGAGGCGCGCCCCGTATCCGGAGCGCCTGAGGCCGAGGAAGAGCCGCAGGGCGTGACCGAGGGCGAGAAGAAGGAAAGCGCACTGGCCAAGTACTGCGTGGACCTGAACGAAAAATCGCGTGAGGGCGATATCGACCCGCTCATTGGCCGCTCGGATGAGGTGGAGCGCTGCATTCAGGTGCTGTGCCGCCGCCGCAAGAACAACCCGCTGCTGGTGGGTGACCCGGGCGTGGGCAAGACGGCGATTGCCGAAGGCTTGGCCCGCAAGATCGTCGCCGGTGAGACGCCCGAGGTGCTGTCCGGCACGACCATCTACTCGCTCGACATGGGCGCGCTTCTGGCCGGGACCCGCTACCGCGGTGATTTCGAAGAGCGGCTGAAAGCCGTCGTGACCGAGTTGGAAGAGCACAAAGATGCCGTCCTGTTCATTGACGAGATCCACACCGTGATCGGTGCGGGCGCCACGTCGGGCGGGGCGATGGACGCGTCCAACTTGCTGAAGCCCGCGTTGCAGGGCGGCAAGCTGCGGACCATGGGATCCACCACCTACAAGGAATTTCGCCAGCACTTCGAAAAGGACCGCGCGCTGAGCCGCCGGTTCCAGAAGATCGACGTGAACGAGCCGTCGGTGGAAGACGCAACGAAAATCCTCAAGGGCCTCAAGCCCTATTTCGAGGATCACCACGGCGTCAAATACACTTCTGACGCGATCAAGACCTCGGTTGAGCTCGCGAGCCGCTACATCAACGACCGCAAGCTGCCAGATTCGGCTATCGACGTGATCGACGAAGCAGGTGCGGCCCAGCACCTTGTCGCCGCCGCCAAGCGCCGCAAGACCATCGGCACCAAGGAGATCGAGAATGTCGTGGCGAAGATTGCCCGCATTCCTCCGAAAAACGTGTCCAAGGACGATGCCGAGACCCTCAAGGATCTCGAAGTGTCGCTCAAGCGCGTGGTGTTCGGGCAGGACCCGGCGATCGAGGCGCTCGCCTCGGCCATCAAGCTGGCGCGCGCCGGTCTGCGGGAGCCAGAAAAGCCCATCGGCAACTATCTGTTCGCCGGGCCAACGGGCGTGGGCAAGACCGAGGTGGCCAAGCAACTCGCCGATACTTTGGGTGTGGAAATGCTGCGCTTCGACATGTCGGAATACATGGAAAAGCACGCTGTATCGCGCCTGATCGGTGCCCCTCCGGGCTATGTCGGCTTTGACCAGGGTGGTCTGCTGACCGATGGCGTCGACCAGCATCCACATTGCGTGCTGCTGCTCGATGAGATCGAAAAGGCGCACCCGGATGTCTACAACATCCTGCTGCAGGTCATGGATAACGGCCAATTGACGGACCACAACGGGCGCACCGTGGATTTCCGCAACGTGATCCTGATCATGACGTCGAATGCCGGGGCTTCGGACATGGCGAAAGCCGCCGTTGGCTTTGGCCGCGACCGGCGCGAGGGCGAGGATACAGCCGCCATCGAGCGGACCTTCACGCCCGAGTTCCGCAACCGTCTGGACGCGGTGATCAGCTTTGCGCCGCTGGGCAAGGATGTCATCCTGTCCGTGGTCGAGAAGTTCGTGCTGCAACTCGAAGCGCAGCTGATGGACCGCAACGTGACCATCGAGTTGACCAAGCCTGCCGCCGAATGGCTGGCCGACAAGGGCTATGACGACAAGATGGGCGCGCGCCCCCTGGGCCGCGTGATCCAGGAGCATATCAAGAAGCCACTGGCCGAAGAGTTGCTCTTTGGCAAGCTGATGAAGGGCGGCGTTGTCCGCGTGGGTGTCAAGAATGGCGAACTGGACCTGAAACTGTCCGGCCCTGACAACCCGCGCATTTCCGGCGACAAGCCACCGCTTCTGACGGCGGATTGATGCGCGCGGCAGCCCTTGCCGCTTTGATTTTGTCCCTCGCCGTGCCTGTCGCGGCGAGGGATATTTCGTTGGGATTGCCCATCGACTGCGATCTTGGACGCGACTGTTTTATCCAGCAATATGTGGACCACGATCCATCGCGCGCGGCGATGGATTTCGGCTGCTCGACCCTCAGTTACGACACACATCAGGGCACGGATTTTGCACTCATTTCGCTGCGGCAAATGCAGAGTGGGGTAAACGTGATCGCCGCGGCACCCGGCACAGTTGCGGGGACGCGCGACGGGATGGAGGATCGGGTCTACCGTGCGGGGGACGCGAACCGCATCGACGGGCGTGACTGCGGCAATGGTGTACGGCTCAACCACGATAACGGGTGGAGCACGCAATATTGCCACCTCAAACGCGGCAGCCTGACTGTTCAGGAGGGCGACCGTGTGGACGGCGGAACGGTGCTGGGGCAGGTTGGACTGTCGGGGGTCACGCAGTTTCCGCACGTGCACATGACACTGCGCAAGGATGGCGCCGTGGTGGATCCGTTCGATCCCGATGGGCAGATTGAGTGCGGCGCGCCCAGCACAGACACGTTGTGGGACGCAGCCCCCCCTATCGCCCCGGCGGCGTGCTCAGCGTGGGCTTCACCGACCGTGTTCCCGAATTTGACGACATCAAGGCAGGCACCGCCGCATCACCACAAATGCCGACAGATGCGCCCGCCCTCGTCGTCTTTGGCTACGCATTCGGAAGCCAGGCCGGGGACCGGATGCGGCTGCGCATCGACGGGCCGGACGGTGAACTGATCGATGAGACCTTGGAACTCGACCGCCCTCAGGCACAGCTCTTTCGCGCCGTTGGCAAGAAGCTGACCAGCGCAAGCTGGCCGGCCGGAGAGTATACAGGCACGGTCACTTTGCAGCGTGATGGGCGCGAAATTGACCGGGTCCAAGGCACCACCATCGTGCGCTGAACCCTATGTAAGGCGCAGGTGTCCTGCGCCCTATTTCTCGGTGAATTTCAACTCGATCCGACGGTTCTGTGCGCGCGCCTGTGGCGTGTCACCAACTGCAATCGGCTGGTATTGCCCAAAGCCATTGGCCGACAACCGCTCCGGGGGCAGGCCAAGGAAGTTCACCATATACCGCACGACGGACAGCGCGCGGGCCTGGCTGAGCTCCCAGTTGTCGGCAAACGCCCCCTGACCCGAGAGCGGCACATTGTCGGTGTGGCCGTCCACCTGCAACACCCAGTCGATGCCGTCGGGAATGTCGTTGGCCACCCCGCGCAAAAGGTTCGCGACCTTCGCGATCTCGCCCTGACCAGCCGCAGACAGGTCAGCGCCCCCGGGGGGGAACAACACTTCGGAGGAAAAGACAAAGCGGTCGCCCACGATCCGCACGCCCTCTTGCACACCCAGCACGTCGCGCAACTGGCCGAAGAATTCCGACCGGTAGCGCTCCAGATCCTGCGCCTGCGCTTCAAGCCGCTTGCGCTCTTCTTCCTCCAACTCGCGCCTGCGCCGCTCTTCAAGGGCGGCGCGCGCCAGCGCCGTGTTCAGGTCACGGCCCAGGGTGCTCAGCTGCACCTCCTTGGCGGCATCGCGTGCCACTGCATCATCAAGCAGCGCCTGCAATTGGCCGAGTTGCGTGCGCAGGCTGGCGACCTGCTGGTTCAGAAGTTCGGTCTGGCGTTGCGCCTCCAGCGTTGCCGCCTCTTCGGCGCTAAGCGCATCACGGGCTGCGGCAAGCAGGGCGGAACGCTCTTGTGCTGCCGATGTCTGATTGGCCAGCGCCTGTTCGGTATCGGTCTTCTCCGCCAGCGCTGCGGCAAGGGCCGCGCGCAGCTCTTGCGTGTCGGTTCCCAGGCTTTGCAATTCCGTCTCTGCGGCCAGTTTTGCAGCGAGCGCCGCGGCCAGTTGATCGCGCACCTCTGCATTGTTGCTGCCAGCCGCCTGCGCATCGGCCTGCGCCGCGTCGCGTGCCGCAATCGCCGCGGCCAGCTGCGTGCGCAAGTCGGCTAGATCCGTTTGCTGCGCCGACAATTGGGTCTCGGCCGCTGTGCGCGCGGCGACTGCAGCCGCAAGGCGATCCCGCACTTCGGTTAAATCAAGGTTCGATGCTTCCAGCCGTGCCTCAATCGCGGTCATACGCGCTTGCAGGGTTGCCAGCTCTTCGGCGCTGGCGGCGCGGGCCTGCTGCGCATTGGCCAGTTGGGTTTCCAATGCGGTCGCGCGGGACTGCGCGGCCGCAATCTCTTCCTGCGCCTTTGTCAGTTCGGTTTGCAGGTTGGCCGCGGTCGTCGTGCGCCCGTCAATGGCCTGTTCCGCCGCGTTCAACCGCGCCTCAAGCGTCGCGGCATTGGCAGTGGCCGCGTCAAGTTGCGACAGGGCGCGTGCCAGTTGTTCCTGCAAGTCGGCAGCAGCAACTGCCCCACCTTCGGCATCCAGCAGCGCCGTGGCCAATTGGTCCTCCAAGCTGGCGCGCTCCGACATCAGGGCGGAGTTTTCCGATTTCGCGGCCTCGATTGCGGCCAGTGCCGACGCCAACTCGGTCTCAAGCGTGTCGATCCGGGTTTGCGCGGCCTCTGCCGATCCGCTGGAGGCTTCCGCCGCAAGAAGCGCCACGGCAAGCCGGTCGGTCAGGTTCTCTTCCGCCGCACGGGCGGCGGCTAGCAACGTAAGCGTATCCTCGGCCTCCTGCCGCTGCGCCTCAAGGGCAAGGGTCATCGCGGTCAGTTCGGCATCCGCATTCTCCAACCGTTCCCGCAGCGCTTCGGCTGCCGCCGCCTCGGCAAGGCGCGCAGCCTCTTCTTCCGTCAACGCCGCGCGGGCGGCGTCCAAATCGGATTGCAGGGCCGCCGTCTGGTCGGCGCTTTCGGCGTTGCGGTTGCGCAGGTCCGCGATCAGCGCCTGCAACGCGTCGGTGCGGGCCGCGGCAAGGCGCGCGACCTCTTCCTGTGCATCGACCTCGTCCCGCGCGGCGGCAAGCGCCAGGTTCAGCGCCTCTTGTTCCGACAAAAGCCGCGTCTGTTCCGCCTCAAGCCCCGCAACGGTGTCAAGCGCCGTATCCCGATCCGCGATCAACGCGGCCACTTGCGCCTCAAAGCTGGTGATGCGCGTTTCGGCCTGCGCCAGTGCCGTGGCCTGTGCGTCCCGTTCCGCGGTAAGCGCCGCGATGGTCGCCGCTTGCGCATCAACCTGTGCCCGTGTGTCCCCAAGCGTTGTGTTCAGCGCAGACAGGCGCGCGTCCAGCTGATTGGCGCGCTGTTCCTCAAGCCCCAACGCCTGCGCCAGTGCCGCCACCTCGCCCGCAAGCTGGTCCAGCTCGGTTTCCTGCCCCGAGATCGTCTCGCGCAGGACAAACTGCACGATCATAAAGATCGTCAGCACAAACATCAGCACCAGCAAAAGGCCGGTCATCGCATCGACAAAGCCGGGCCAGATCGAGGCCTGGAACCGTTGCCCTGTACGACGGGAAAGCGCCATGTTCAGCCATCCCCCACGGATTGATCGGGCCGGTTGCGGCCGCCGCCGCCCTGCCCGGCCTTGCGGTTTTGTCCGCGCGGCTGGCTCAGCGCCTTGGCCAGCGCCGAGATGTCGGTGCGCAGCTCGGCCATGCTTTCCTGCCGGCCTGCGCTGATTTCTTCGAGGATGCGCAACATCTGCACATCAATCGACCGCAAGCGCATCCGGCTTTCGGCGTCGATCCCGTCGCCCGTGCCCTGCCGTTCGATCACTTCAATCAGCCGCTCCTGGCCCTCGGCCACGCGCATCAGGGCGTCGTTGCCGCCCCCCTGCGCCTCAAGCCGCGTGGTCATCCGGTCCACCGCGTCGGCCAGGTTGCCCAGCCTTTCATCCACCATCGACCGGCTGATGTCAGACTGGGTGAACATGGTTTGCAGGCTTTCCATCTGCTCGGCCAGATGGTCGATCAGCCCGGCCATCGCGCTTTGATCCTGCCCGCCGTCGCCATCGGTCAGGCCCACGCGGGTGATCGAGCTCAGCCATTCTTCCAGTTCGCGGTAAAACCGGTTCTGACCGCGGCCCGCGAAAAGCTCAAGCAGCCCCACGATCAACGAGCCCGCTAACCCCAACAGCGACGAGGCAAAGGCAACGCCCATGCCGCCCAACTGCGCCTCAAGCCCCGTCATCAGCCGGTTGAACACCGCGACCCCGCCTTCGCCCTCTTGCGGGGCCAGGCTGCGGATGGTGTCGACGACAGCAGGCACCGTTGTGGCAAGGCCATAGAACGTACCCAAAAGGCCCAGAAAAATCAGCATGTTGACGATGTAGCGCGTGATATCGCGCACCTCGTCGATCCGGGTGGCAACGGAATCAAGGATCGACCGGGTCGAGGTCGCCGAAAGCTGCATCCGCGCGCCCCGCGACCGCAAAAGCGACGCGAGCGAGGCCAGAAGCTGCGGCGCTTTCGTCTGCGCGTCGGCCCGGTCGCTGGCAAATTCCTCGATCCAGCGCACAGACGAGATCAGCGAGAACACCTGCCAGAAGCACGCGATCACGCCAATGAAAAAGACCATGACGATGAACCCGTTCAGATACGGGTTCGCCTGGAACACCGGCAAGACGCGCGGCAGCGCGATGACCGCCCCAAAGAGCGACAGGCCCAGCACAAACACCATGGCGAAAATCTGTTGAACGGGCTGAGAAAAGTGCGGCTGCGCGTCGGGTGTGGTCCGTGCCATGCGGTGGCTCCTGACCCCTGCTTTTGTTTTCTTTCGCAGCAGCCTATCGGCTTTTGTGCAAAAGCGCCAAGGATTTATGCTCGAATTGCTGCAACGCGGCGTGACAACCAATCAAGGTCCGGATCCGCCACGCCAAGTTCGGTCAGATGTTGGGCAGTGTTGTAAAGATATTCGCTGTTGGGTCCACGCCCGCCATGGGCATGGGCGATAATCTGCGCCTGTTCCTCTAGCGGCAGACCACCGCAATATTGCACGTGGTCGGGGTCGATCACATAGGTCACCGCCGTGACCCGTCGCCCGTCGGTCAGGGCCACCTGCAACATCCGTTCCAGATAGGCGGATGAGATCAGCTCGCGTTCGCGCAAATAGCCCAGCGTCGCATCCTCCGTCCCCGGCGCCACACGCAGGGCCACGCCGTCACAGGCCGCATCCGCCGCAGCATCAAGGGCAAGCACCAGGCCCGGCGCCGCCTCGGACCCGCGGTGGTGGATGGACCGCATACAGAACGACCGCGCCCAGCCCGGCAAGGTTCCGCGCACGCTTTCGGCCACGTCAAAGCCGGGGTTCCAAAGCAGGCTGCCATAGCCGAACACCCACATGGTCATTGTCACTGGTCCTTATGCTACCGCGTGCGGTAGACCCGATTTCGCAGGCAAGGAAAAGGGGCAGACATGCGCAGATTGATGTGGATCGTTGCACTGGTGGCGCTCGTCTGGTGCGGCTGGTGGTGGGCCGCATCCTCTGGCCTGCGCGGTGGCGTGTCGGCCTGGTTCGACGCCCGCGCCGCCGAAGGCTGGCAGGCCGAAGTGCAGGAGGTCACAGGCGGCGGCTTTCCCCTGACCCTGCGCGCAGGCCTGCGGGACGTGGCCCTCGCCGACCCCCAAGCCGGGCTGGCGATCCGGACCGGTACGCTCGACATCGCCGCACCCGCGTATTGGCCGGGCGATGTGACCGTCACGCTGGACGACGACCCGATCCTCATCGCCTCGCCCTTTGGCCGCTCAACGCTGACCATGGCGGACGGGGTCATGGCGCTGAACCTGCACCCCGGCACCGCGCTCGAGCTGGAGGCGCTGGGATGGACATCCGGCCCGTGGCAGGTCGAGGATGCGCAAGGGATCCTCGCGCAAGCAGGCGATCTGACCCTGACCATGGTCCAGACTGACGGCGCGACCTATGCCCTGACCGCCGCCGCTCAATCCTTTGCCCCCGGCAGTGCGGCGCGGCGCAACCTGCGCCTGCCCGACACGTTCCCCGGCGCCTTTGACAGCCTGCAAATGCGCGCCGACATCACCTTCGACACGGCGTGGGACCGGCGCGCTCTGGACCAGCGCCGCCCTCAACCACGGGTGATCGACCTGCATCTGGCCGAAGCGATCTGGGGCGATCTGCAATTCAACCTGAGCGCCGATCTGACGGTGGATGCGCAGGGCAACCCTTCCGGCACGGTCGCCATCCAGGCCGAAAACTGGCGCACCATGCTGGATCTGGCAGAGAATGTGGGCGCCCTACCTGCGCAGCTACGGGGTCAGGTCGAAGGTGTGTTCCAAGCCCTCGCAGGCGCGTCGGGCAATGACGACACGCTGGACGTGGAGCTGACGTTGCGCGATGGGGCAATCCGCCTCGGCTTTATTCCGTTGGCCCCCGCGCCGCGTCTGATCCTGCGCTGATCTCCTTCACTTTGCCAAGTAAACCGCGGGGTCTGGGGCAGCGCCCCAGTCCAAAACTCACCTGCAATACGCACCACCGCGATGCCGCGCCGTATCAAAGTGAAAATGATCCCGGTGGAACCGGTCCGAATTCGGGCCCAATACGGTGCCGAACGGGCCGCAGGCCGCCTCGTGCATCCGGCGCAAGGCCCGCCGGTGGCGTGAGTTCCAGTCGTTCAGCACCGTCAGGCTGGTCCCGTCCTGCAACTGAAAGCCCGAGATGTCGATGGCACGACCCTTGCCGTGTTCGGAAATGCGCGCGCCCGGCTGATTGTTGCGTGTGCGGCAGGCGTAGTGGGCGGCGACGCGAAAGCCCACAAGCCCACCACCCGTCCCGCGCAAGGCTGGTTTCGCCCCTCTTTCCGTCCATTGTTTCAATGCCTTGGCCGTCGTGCAGTCCATCAGCGCCGACTGGCTGAGTGTCACGCCAGACACGGAGCGGAGCCGCACCGCCTCCCCAATCCCGCAGCCGCTGATGCGACCGGGAACGAACCCGACCTCATCGCCCTGCAGGTCCGGATCGCCGCACACCTGCCCGCGCCGACGCTCGGCCCGGCGCGCCATCGCCCGTTCGATGATGGCCTTGGGCCGCAGGAACGGGCGCAGCGACGTGGCCTGTTCGGGCACCGCGGCTGCAAAGGACATCGCGCTCGGCGCCGGTGGGATAATGGCCGCAGCCTCTGCGCTGGGGGCCTCGGACCCCGCGCGCGCCACGGGGCGCTTCGACGTCTCTGGCGCCGCCGCCGCGACGCCCGCCGCCAGCATCAGGGCCAGCGCCAGCGCCCTCATCGCGTGGCGCCCCGGCCAAAGTCGGGCGCATCGGTGTCTTGTCCCGCCTCGATAATGCCCCGCCGGATGGCCCGTGTCCGGGTGAAATAATCAAACAGGTGATCGCCGTCGCCGGTGCGGATCGCCCGTTGCAGGGCGAACAGCTCTTCGGTGAAGCGGCCCAGGATCTCCAGCGTCGCGCTCTTGTTCGTCAAGAACACGTCGCGCCACATGGTGGGATCGCTCGCTGCGATCCGCGTGAAGTCGCGAAACCCCGCGGCAGAGAACTTGATGACCTCGCTGTCCGTCACCCGGCGCAGGTCGTCCGCCACACCCACCATGGTGTAGGCGATGAGGTGCGGAATGTGGCTGACCACCGCGCAGACACGGTCGTGATGCGCCACCTCCATCCGGTCGGTCATCGCGCCCAGCGCCGCCCAGTAGCGTTCGACCCGGTCAACCGCATCCGCGTCGGCGCCGTCCGGCGTCACGATCAGCGTCCAGCGGTTGTCATACAGCTCGGCAAAGCCCGCCTCGGGCCCGCTGTGTTCCGTCCCCGCCATCGGGTGCGTGCCGACGAAATGCACGCCGTCTGGCATGTGCGGCAGCACAGCATCAAACACCGCCTGCTTGACCGACCCGACGTCAATCACCGTCGCCCCGGGCTTCAGCGCACCCGCGATGTCCGCCATGACGCCGCCCATCGCGCCGATCGGCACGGCCAGGACAACAAGGTCCGCGTCCGCGACTGCTTCGACAGCGCTGTCGGCAACCACATCGCAAAACCCCAGCCGCCGGGTCGTGTCGCGCGTCGCCTCGGACCGCGCATAGCCGCTGATCATCGTGGCTGCACCCGCCCTCTGAGTGGCCCAGGCCATGGAACCCGCGATCAGGCCCAGCCCGATAAAGGCGATCTTGTCATAGATCACGCTCACGATGCGTTCCGCCATTCGGTCAGCGCCGCAATCACGCGCCCCGTTTGTTCGGCATTGCCCACGGTGATGCGGATGCCCTCGGGAAATCCGTAGCCACCGACGCGGCGCACAAGGATGCCGTCCGCGTTCAGGGCCGCCTCCGCCCCGTCCGCCTCGGCGACCGAGGCCGCGCGGGCCAGCACAAAATTGGTGTCGCTGTCGTCACAGGCCAGCCCCAACTGACGCAGGGCGCCGGTCAGTCGCGCCCGCTGATCGGCATTCAGAGCCACGCAATCCTCCACCCATTTCACATCCCGCACCGCCGCCTCGGCTGCGGCCAGCGCGACGGTGGACAGGTTGAACGGTTGGCGGATGCGCGTCATCACGTCGATCATGTCCTTGGGCCCATAGCCCCAGCCGACGCGCAAACCACCCAAGCCATAGATCTTGGAAAAGGTGCGCGTCATCAACACGTTGGGCCGCGTTTCGGCCAGCGCGCGCCCGCCATCGTAGCCTTCGGCATATTCGGTATAGGCCCCGTCGATGACAAGGATCACATGGTCCGGCAGCTCGTCGGCCAGCCGCACAATCTCGGCATCGGGCAACCGTGTGCCCGTGGGGTTGCCGGGGTTCGTCAGCAGCACAATACGGGTGCGTTCTGTCACCGCACCCAGGATCGCATCCACATCCACGACCCGCTCATGTTCCGGCACGCAGACCGGCGTGGCGCCCGCCATATTGGCCAGAATCGGGTACATGGAAAAGCCATGGGCGGTGTGAATGATCTCGTCCCCCGGCCCGGAGAAGGCCTGAGTGACGAATTGCAGGACCTCGTCGCTGCCCACACCGCAGATCACGCGATCGGCGTCGACGTCCCACACCTCGGCAATGGCCGTGCGCAGCGCCGCGTGGTCGGTCGAGGGATAGAGGTGCATGGCACTCGCCGCTTGCGTCAGCGCCTCGACCGCAACGGGCGGCGGGCCCGCCGGGTTCTCGTTCGAGGACAGTTTCAGCACATCCCGAACACCGGCCAGATGCGACGCCCCGCCCTGGTACAGCGCGATGTCCATGATGCCCGGTTGCGGTGTGATGCGCGTCATTCGTCCTCTCCGTAGGTTAGAGAGGTTTTAGGGGTGCAGCGCAGGAGAGGCTAGGGGCAAAAGCGCGCGACCCGGCACGCACGCCGCGACACGACGTCGGCGCTGCCCGGTCGTTGCATGTGGCGGTCAAGCCCCTGGCGTGCCTCAGCTTGTTACATCCGGCGCGGGCTTCCACTTGAACCCCACCCGGATCACACCATGGTCGTTCGTGCCGCTTTCCTTGTGATCGTCAAAGTTCAGGTGGTCGTTCTGCACCACCATCTCGTCAAAGGCCCATTTGCGGCGCTTGGAGTTGTCATAGAATTCCTGGCTGAACAGGATGTGATCCAGGCTTTCGCGCTGCCCCTTGTAGACATGGGTGTAGTAGACATCGCGCACCGACCGATACTCCTGCATCGTCTGCGCCGTGTACAGCGCGTTGTCCCCGCCGCCCTTGGACAGGGGCGACAGGTAGGTGGGCTGTTCGGACAGGATGTTCAGCGTGTTGCTGTCCTTGCCGTCGTTCATGTCGCCGATGACCACGACGGGGGTGTCCGTCTTTTTGGCCAGCTTGGTGATGATCACGCGCAACGCGGCCGCCTCCGCCGTGCGGCGCACCGTGGATATGGCGTAACCAAGGGCCGTGGCGTGGGGGCCGTGCACCTCTTTCTCGTACCAGCTGCGCTCGCGCCAGATCTGCGTTGGCCTGCGGGATTTGAAATGGCAGACAAAGACATGGATGACCGGCGTGCGGTCATCGGGCTGCACCTGGAAATGCAGGACGGGCCGGGAAAAGGTGCTCAGATTGACCTCGAGATAGTCCTGTTGCGGGTCGTCCCCGCCGGTTTTCAGAACGTATTCGTCGGGAAAATCCACGATCCACTCCGGCTCACCCACCAGGATCCCCTTGCGCACGGCAGCGGCGCACACGATCTTGTCGCCCTCATGATCCGGCGGCACCAGCGGGTCGAAGTCCTCCGTCATGCCCGCCTCGTCCAGCACCTGATCCAGCGCGTCCGCGGCCCAAAGCTCCTGCAGGCCCACCACGTCGGCATCAAGCCGCCCCATCACGCTGGCCGTAAAATCCACCTTGCGCTGGTAGATGATCGGGTCCCAGCCGTCGGTGTCACCATATATCGCATCGCCGGAGGTTTGCAGGTTCAACAGGTTAAAGCTCGCAAAGGAAATGTCGCGGGCGCCCATGGCAGTCTCCAATCTTCATCAATCAATGGGCGGAAGGCTACCACAGGTTGCAGGGGTGTCGGATGAAATCTTTATGTCGCGGCAAATGGCTGCGCAGGCGGGCAGAGAGGGCCGCTGGCGACGCCAATCACCAGGGATGCCGCACGAATCGTTCACCCAAAATACCAGTCGGGTGCCCACCGCTCAGACGGGCAGAAAGGCACACGCCTTGAACTGCTCTTAAAGCAGGCAAAAAACCGCCACATTGCGTGCGTAGTGGACATTTCAAGCTGGAAACAGAGTGTTTCCCCAGCGACGTGTTGGTGGCGTAGGTGAATTCTCGCCTACCGTGTAGTATTGAGTCTCATCGTTTAGAACGCAGTCCGCATTGGGAGTGGCGCAGATGCCAAATGGTGGATCCATCACGGGATTCCTGTTTCAGGACTTCAGCTTTGTGAATGACAACGGGCAGCTCAATCCGGGCCAGAACGGACCGTTTTCCTTGCCAGGTAATGCACAGGCGACGCTTGCGAACGGGGCGACGACCATCGACATCAACGTGACGGATGATGATGACGAATTCGACGACGGCTTTCAGGACGATCCAAACGGAACGCCGCTGAACCAGATCCTGCGCGACGGCATCGACACGACCGATGCGGCGGGCAACGCGGTCCAGATCGGTGCAGGCGCGGTGCTCGAGGTGGAATTCACCCTGACGGCCACGCCCGTGGGCGGCGGCGCGCCCATCGACCTGCTGTTTGTCGCGGCAGGTCCGGGCGAAAACCAGGGCGATCTGACGCTCGTGGTATCAACGGCGCCACTGGTGCCCGGCACGACATACAACATTTCGTTCAAGAATGACGGCGGCGGCACACCCTATGGCGAGATCGTGTGCTTTACCCGCGGCACCCTGATCCGCACACCCGCCGGTGACGTCCCGGTTGAGACTTTGGCGGTCGGCGACCGCATCCTGACGCTCGATGAAGGGGCGCAGCGGATCACATGGGCCGCACAGCGCATGATCCTGTTTCCCCAAGGTGATGACCTGCCCGTCTGGGTGGCGCCGCACACCTTCGGCAAGGACCAACCCTATGCGTCCACGGGCCTGTCCCCGCGCCACTGCCTGCTGCGGCGCGACCCGGCATTCCAGATCATGTTCGACATGCCCGAAGTTCTGGTCGCCGCCCGTGATTGCGTGGATGGCGATACCATCACGCAAGAGCTTGAGGGCAAGGCCATAGAATACTTCCATCTCATGGTCGACGGACACGCGCTGATCTGGGCCAACGGGATGCTGGCCGAGACCTTCTATCCCGGCCCCGTCGCACGGCAAAGCCTTGACCCGATGGCACACGCCCGGCTTGTTGCCCTGCACCCCAGCCTGTCCGACACACAGGCACCGGCGCCGTTCCCACGCGCAAGGCCGCGGGTGCGCGGCTATGAATTGCGGGCCGCGGCGCCCGTGCGGGGCGAGACGACGCTGACCGCTCTCTGATCAGACGGGATGCGGCGCGCGGGCCACGCGCGCCAACGCGTTGCGCGCGATCAGGATGTGAAACGGCATGATGGTCGCGAGGTAGATCCGGCCGCCTATGTTGTGCGTATGCACCCATGTGGCCAGCGACACGGTCCCGCCCTCGGACCGGACGGACACCCGGAAATCCAGGTGTTTGTCGTTGAAACCAACGATCACCTCTTGGCCCGTCTCGCGTTCGACAGGAAACGGACCCAGCTTGTCATCGGCCTCCGGCCCGTCCTGCGACAGCCCAAAGGGCGCGGTGATCAGCGCACGCAGCTTGACCAACAGTTGCGCCCAGCCGGGAAAGGCTGTGATGATTTCGGCAGCGGCGCGCGGCGGCATGTCGCTGGCAACAGAATAGCAATCCAGAAAGTCGCCGCGTTGCATCTGCGCGTGCAGGGCACTGTCGGGGGATAGTCGGGTGGCGGTGACACGCGGTGCGGACATCGTCGGCCTCCAATATCTGTCCGACGTCACCCTAGCAACGCAGGCGGCAGATCGCCCCGCGACATGACATCACAAGTTTCCGCCAAACCCTGCTAACATCGCGCAAAGCCACCGCAGCAGGAGCCGGACAATGAGCGATGACAACACCCCCGCGTCACAGGTCACATGGCCCCTGCCGGCCTTCGCGTTTCGTGTCACGCTGGGCGGCGAAGAGATCACCATCGAAAACGCATAGAAAAAGGCCGCCCCGGATCGGAGCGGCCCTCGTAACGTCTGTGTGGTCGGAAGCCCCCAGGCCACACATGTAGGGTGGGCCATCTGCCCACCAAACTTAGTTCTTGGCGTAGAATTCCACGACCAGGTTCGGTTCCATCATCACCGGATAGGGCACATCGCCCAGGGTGGGGGTGCGGGTGAAGGTGGCCGTCATTTTCGAGTGGTCGGCGTCGATATAGTCGGGCACGTCACGCTCGGGCAGTTGGGTTGCTTCCAGCAGCACGGCCAGTTGCTTGGACCGGTCACGGACCTCGATCACGTCACCTTCCTTCACGCGGTAGGAAGGGATGTTGACCTTGCGACCGTTCACGCGGACATGGCCGTGGTTCACGAACTGACGGGCGGCAAAGACGGTCGGCACGAATTTCGCGCGGTAGACCACTGCGTCCAGACGACGCTCCAGCAGGCCGATCAGGTTCTCACCGGTGTCGCCCTTGACCCGCTCCGCTTCGGCATAGATGCGGCGGAACTGCTTTTCGGTCAGGTCGCCATAATAGCCCTTGAGCTTCTGCTTGGCGCGCAGCTGGATACCGAAGTCGGACAGCTTGCCCTTGCGGCGCTGGCCGTGCTGGCCGGGGCCGTATTCGCGGCGGTTGACGGGGGATTTGGGGCGACCCCAGATGTTTTCGCCCATGCGGCGGTCGATCTTGTACTTGGCAGACGTGCGTTTTGTCACGGCTGATCTCCTTCTCTTATTGTGCTTCCACAACTTGTCCCAAAAATGCGTGCCACTTTTGGGGTCGTGGACAGCGGAAGGGCGTTGTCCTCTTCCCGGATGTGGCCGGGACGACAGGGATCCGCTCGCGCGGGCCACCAACACCAATGAAGCCGCGCTTATACGCGCCGAATCCGCAGTGTCAACGACTACTGCGCACTGTCGGTCCGACGACCCATCGCGGCGCAGTCCGCATGGCGAAAACAGGGTGTGATATGATCGTTGACCAGCCCAGACGCTTCCATGAACGCATAAACAATCGTCGGCCCCACGAATTTGAAGCCCTTCGCACGCAGGTCCTTGGACACCTGTTCGCTCAGCGTCGTCTTGGGCGGCACCTGATCGCGGCTGGAAAAGTTGGTCTGAAGCGGGCGACCGTCCACATAGTTCCATAGAAATTTATCGAACCCCACCGCCGCGTTAACCTCAAGATAGGCGCGGGCATTGGTGATCGTCGCCTCGATCTTGCCCCGGTGGCGGATGATGCCCGGATCACCCAGCAACCGCTGCACGTCCGCCTCGCCCCATGTGGCCACAACGATCGGATCAAAACCAGCAAAGGCCGCGCGGAACGCCTCGCGTTTCCGCAGGATCGTGATCCAACTCAGCCCTGCCTGAAACCCGTCAAGGATCAGCTTTTCCCACAGCGCGCGCGGATCGTATTCCGGCACGCCCCATTCCGTGTCGTGATAGGCGACGTAGTCCGGGGCCTGCCCCTCCCATCCACACCTTTCCACCATGCGCACCCCCGTCTTGGTTAACCGATAAAATTAGAACAAAATGCAAACATTAAGACTGCTTTTACGGCTTTAACGCAAAGGTGACCATAGATTTCGAACACAAGGGTCGCTGCCAGCCCATGAAGAATAAACGGTTCCAAAACGTACCTGCGGGTGCCGAAAACCCATTGAACGCCGCCGTATCGGCCCGCGACCGCAGCACGCTGTCCATGGTCGAACAGGCCGTCAAGCATAAGCAGACACTCCTTGCCTTCCAGCCTGTCGTGATTGCAAACGACCAGCGCCGCGTCGGATTTTACGAGGGGCTCATTCGGGTCATGGACGACACGGGCCGCATCATCCCGGCCAAGGATTTCATGCCCGTCGTCGAACGTGCGGAATTGGGGCGCGAGATTGATGTCGTGGCCCTGAACATGGGGCTGCGGACACTGCACGAACATCCCGATATCCGCCTGTCCATCAATATGTCCGCCCGCTCCATCGGCTACCAAAGCTGGATGCAAACGATGAACCGCTGGCTGAAAAAGGATGCCAGCGTCGGTGAACGCCTGATCCTCGAAATCACCGAAGGGTCGGCCATGGACCAGCCGGAACTGGTCGTTGACTTCATGGACCGTCTCAGCAGCCGCGGCATCTGCTTTGCACTCGACGATTTTGGTGCGGGATACACGGCACTGCGGTATTTCAAGGATTTCTTCTTTGACGTCCTCAAGATCGACATGGAATTTTGCCACGGGATCGCGGGCGACCCGGACACGCAGGCACTGACCGCGGCGATTATCCAGATCGGGCACCATTTCGACATGCTCGTCGTCGCCGAAGGGGTCGAACGCGCCGAAGATGTAGAAATGCTCACGCAATTGGGGGCCGACTGTTTGCAGGGCTTCTATTTCCAGGCGCCACAGGTCCGGCCCAATTGGCTGATGGACAAACAGCCAGCAGCAAAACGCGCAGGCCAACAGGCCTGAGACATAACGTCAGTTGCCGCACAGCGGCGAATCCGGTACGTCCACACGCGACGCGGGATCATTCTGAGGCCCGCACCGGCGTGAAGCGCCCTTGGACGTGCAAAGTCTCGGAGTGGTCCTCAAGGTAACTGACAGAGGACCCGACCCCCATGACCAACATCGTCATCGCTTCAGCCGCCCGCACTGCCGTTGGCAGCTTTGGTGGCTCTTTCGCCAACACCCCCGCCCATGACCTTGGCGCAACCGTGCTCGAAGCGGTGGTGGAGCGCGCAGGGATCGACAAATCCGACGTCTCTGAAACCATCCTCGGCCAGGTGCTGACAGCCGCCCAGGGCCAGAACCCGGCCCGCCAGGCGCATATCAACGCCGGGCTCCCCAAGGAAAGCGCGGCCTGGTCCATCAACCAGGTCTGCGGCTCCGGCCTGCGCGCCGTGGCGCTGGGTGCCCAGCACATCGCGCTGGGTGACGCCGATATCGTGGCCGCCGGTGGCCAGGAAAACATGACCCTCTCGCCCCACGCCGCCGCCCTGCGCGCCGGTCACAAGATGGGCGACATGAAATACATCGACACGATGATCCGCGACGGTCTGTGGGACGCCTTCAACGGCTACCACATGGGCCAGACGGCAGAGAATGTTGCCGATCAGTGGCAAATCACCCGCGACACGCAGGACGAATTTGCCGTTGCATCGCAAAACAAGGCCGAAGCCGCGCAAAAGGCCGGCAAGTTCGCAGACGAAATCACCGCCTTCACCGTCAAGGGCCGCAAGGGCGACACCATCGTCGACGCCGATGAATACATCCGCCACGGCGCCACAATGGAAGCGATGGCCAAGCTGCGCCCCGCCTTCACCAAGGACGGGTCGGTCACCGCCGCCAACGCCTCCGGCCTGAACGACGGCGCCGCCGCGGCCCTGCTGATGAGCGCCGAAAACGCAGAAAAACGCGGGATCGAACCGCTGGCGCGCATCGCCAGCTACGCCACCGTCGGCCTCGACCCGTCCATCATGGGCGTGGGCCCGATCTATGCCAGCCGCAAGGCACTGGAAAAAGCCGGGTGGAAACCCGAAGACCTCGACCTTGTCGAAGCCAACGAAGCCTTCGCCGCGCAAGCCTGCGCCGTGAACAAGGACATGGGTTGGGACCCGGCGATCGTGAACGTGAACGGCGGCGCCATCGCAATCGGCCACCCCATCGGCGCCTCGGGCGCCCGCATCCTCAACACCCTGCTGTTCGAGATGAAGCGCCGCGACGCGAAAAAGGGCCTCGCCACGCTCTGCATCGGTGGCGGCATGGGTGTCGCCATGTGCCTCGAGCGCGACTGATCCGCCGCTGCGGCTGACGCAAATCAAGGCGGCGCATCCCCGCGCCGCCTATTCTTTTTCGACACGACCTGACCTAACACCAAAGTAGGCGCGTAATAATGTTGCGCTCAACCCGCATTTGAGCGAAACAATGCGAAACACACCCCAGAAGGAGTCTCCCCATGTCCCGTGTAGCCCTCGTCACCGGCGGTAGCCGCGGTATCGGCGAAGCCATTTCCAAAGCCCTGAAAGACGCAGGCTATGCCGTCGCCGCCACATATGCGGGCAATGACGAAGCCGCCGCGAAGTTCACGGACGAAACCGGCATCAAAACCTACAAGTGGAACGTGGCCGATTACGACGAATCGAAAGCGGGCCTCGCACAGGTCGAATCCGATCTCGGCCCCATCGACGTGGTCGTCGCAAACGCGGGCATCACCCGCGACGCGCCCTTCCACAAGATGACGCCTGAGCAATGGCACCAGGTCATCGACACGAACCTCACCGGCGTGTTCAACACCGTCCACCCGCTCTGGCCCGGCATGCGCGAGCGCAAGTTCGGCCGCGTCATCGTGATCTCGTCGATCAACGGACAAAAGGGCCAGTTCGCGCAGGTGAACTATGCTGCGACCAAGGCAGGTGATCTGGGCATCGTCAAATCGCTGGCGCAGGAAGGCGCGCGCGCTGGCATCACCGCCAACGCGATCTGCCCGGGCTATATCGGGACGGACATGGTCATGGCCGTGCCCGAAAAAGTGCGTGAAAGCATCATCGCACAAATCCCTGCGGGCCGTCTGGGCGAACCGGAAGAAATCGCACGCTGCGTGGTGTTCCTGGCATCGGACGATTCGGGCTTCATCAACGGCTCGACCATCTCGGCCAACGGCGCGCAGTTCTTCGTGTGACAAAACGGTGTACGGTCTGTGCACGTTCGGTGCACAGGTTGTGCACAGCCATTTTCGACAAAAAAGGGCCGGTGCGTCGCTGCACCGGCCCTTCCTTTATCCCGTAAGATGGCGCGCGCCCATCAGCGGGAAGTCTTGCTCCCGAACAGCCAGGTCCAGGCACCCGCCAATGCGGCGCCGCGCTCTGCGTGGGCGCGTTCCAGACCTTGGCGGATGGCGGGGTGTGCGGATGTCTCGAACATGGGCGGTATCCTTTGGATCAGTGTTTCTGAATTGATCTGAATATGCGCCGTTATCCGCCAGCCGACAAACGAGACTTTCCATAGGTTCACTTAAGCTGTATTTAAGCGAAGATGCCGGACCGCCTGCCCCCTCTCACCGCCCTGCGCGCCTTTGATGCCGCCGCACGGCACATGTCCTTTGCCAAGGCGGCAGAGGAATTGAATGTCACGCCCGCTGCCCTCAGTTTCCAGATCAAATCGCTCGAGGAACATCTGGGCACCCAAGTGTTCCGCCGCCTCAACCGCGCGGTGGAACTGACCGAAGCAGGCCGCGCCATGGCCCCCGGCATGGCCGACGGGTTCCAAACCCTCGCCACCGCCTGGCGCGCCGCCGAACGCACATTGAACAATGAAACACTGACGGTTACGGCGGGTCCGGCCTTCACCGCCAAGTGGCTCGCGCCCCGCCTCTACGAATTTGCGCAAGCCCATCCAGAGATCGAGCTGCGCTTTTCCGCGACACTCAAACTATGTGATCTCAGCCGCGACGAGGTCGATGTCGCCATCCGTTTCGGCCCCGGCACGGACGACGGGGTCTATTCCATGCCGCTTGCCCAGGAATGGGTGTGCCCCGTTATGACGCCCGAGATGGCCGCAAAATACCCGACGCCGGAAAGCCTGCGCGACGCCACGCTGATCTTTGACGACAGCATTTCTTTCCTCAAACCCGCCAGCGAATGGGACACATGGTTCCGCATGATGGGGATGGATTTCGAACCAAAGGCGGGCCCCCGGTTCAGCCAGGCGGACCACGCCCTCGATGCCGCGCTGGCCGGTGTTGGCGTGGTGCTCGGGCGCCGGGCATTCGTGGTCAAGGACCTGGATGACGGGCGGCTGGTGGCGCCGTTCCCATATGCGCTCGACACCGGGGTCCGCTTCCGTTTCCTCTGCTCCGAAGGGGCGGAAAACCGCCCCCAAATCGCCGCCTTCCGCGACTGGATCTTGACCGAAATCGCCAAGACCAGCCACATCACCAACCGCATGATCCGCAAGCCTTCCTCGGACTTTCAAGCCGCATGATGACCCGCCGCACCGCCACGCTCATCGGCTTTGTTGCCGTGCTTCTATGGGGCGTGCTGGCGCTGCTGACCGTGGGGTCCGCGCCGACGCCGCCATTTCTGCTGAACGCCATCTGCTTTGCAATCGGCGGCACGCTGGGGTTGGTCTGGACCGCATATAGTGGCGGGCTCGACCAACTGCGCGCTGTCCCGCTCCATGTCTACGTCATGGGTACGCTGGGCCTGTTTGGCTACCACGCGCTCTATTTTTCGGCCCTGCGCCTCGCGCCCGCCGCCGAAGCGAGCTTGATCGCCTATCTCTGGCCACTGCTGATCGTGCTGTTCTCCGGCCTCTTACCGGGGGAAACACTGCGATCCGGCCACATCATAGGCGCGTTGATCGGATTTGCAGGGGCTGCGCTGATCATCACGGGCGGGTCCGCCGGGTTCAATCCCAATGCCCTGCCCGGCTACTTTTTGGCCATGGCCTGCGCGCTCACCTGGTCCAGCTATTCCGTTCTGTCGCGGCGCTTTGGCACCGTGCCCACCGCATCCGTCGCCGTGTTTTGCATCGCCAGCGCCGCGCTGTCTGTGCCCTTCCACCTGACGCTGGAAAATACGGTTTGGCCCGCAGGACAGCTGGGCTGGCTCAGCGCGATCCTGCTGGGGCTTGGCCCCGTTGGCCTTGCGTTCTACGTCTGGGACATCGGGGTAAAGCGCGGCGACATACAGATGCTCGGCACCGCGTCCTATGCCGCGCCACTTCTGTCGACGGTGGTCCTGGTGGTGGCTGGCGTGGCTGTACCAACGTGGTCATTGGCGCTTGCGGCGCTCCTGATCACGGGCGGAGCACTGCTGGCAGCCCGCGCCAGCCTGAAGGGGACCCTCAACTCGAAAGTCGGGTAATCTCTTCTTTCAGCTTCAGCTTCTGCTTCTTCATGGTGGCCACTTGCATCTGATCAATGCCTGGCGATCGTTGGGCCATATCAACCTGTTCGCTCAGGTTCTGATGCTTCTTTTTCAACTCTTCGAGATGGGCGGTCACGCTCATACGGGTCCTCCTTGCTGATAAAGTTGCCCCCACAGCCAAGCACAGCTTTGCGTACAAGTCACGCCGCAGGCGCAGCATGTGGATAAGCTAAATGTAGGAACGGTTAACTTCCCGTTAAAGGTGTAGAGCCGCCCCTGCGCGCAAAATCGCTTGGATTTCAGGCGTATAGCTTTCGCCATCCCGCTCGTGCCGGGCGCCTTCGTGTAAAATGATCGGAAAATGCAGCCTAAAATCTGCGCGCCCGTCCTTGCGCGCCCGGAAAATCACCAGCTCTGCCGGTTTTCCGACCCGTGGACAAAGCGGCCAGATCTCTGGGCTGCCAAGGCGGCCGTGGGCCCCGGCCAGCAGGTCTGGCACGCGCTCGGCCCGGTGGATCATGTGCAGATAGCCCTTGTGCCGCAACCGCCGCGCCGCCGCGTCGATCCAGGCGGCAATGGGCGTTTCCGCCCCACGGCCCGCCTCGCGCCCCTGATCCGCCGCCACGTGCCCGGAATCCCGGTCGAAAAAGGGCGGATTGGCCAGCACATGGTCGAACGAACGGTATCGTACCGCGTCTGGCAAATCCGTCAGATCAGCGGCAAACGTCTCCAGCCCATTGCGCGCGGCCAGTGCGGCATAATCGCGCTGCCTCTCGACCCCAACCAGCGCAAGCCCCGGTACCCGGGCGCCCAAACACAAGGCCGCAGTGCCCACACCACAGCCCAGGTCAAGCACCGCCTGTCCTGATTTCGCAGGCACGGAGGCCGCCAGCAGCACCGGGTCCACCCCAGCCCGATACCCCGCACGCGGCTGCCACAGATGCAGCCGCCCGCCCAGAAACGCGTCATGCGTCAGATCAGCGTCCAAGGTCGATGTCATTGTCCGTCATCACCCGCAGGGCCGCGTCATAATCATCCGTCCGCACCATCAGGCGCCGGGGGAAAATGCCAATCCCACCCTCAAGGATGCTCATATTTACGTCCATTTGAAAGCAGTCTATATCCTCGCCCTCAAGAAGGGCCGAGGCAAAGGCGATGATCGTCGGGTCAGTCGTGCGCAAAAGTTCCTTCATATCATGGATGTAGGGGCACACCGGCCTAGCTGTCGAGGGGTGCAATGGGGAAAGTGATGGACGCGTCCACAATCGCAAAGCCGCATGATCGTTTGGCGGCCGATCTGGCAGATGATCTGGAGGGGGTGAATGCCCTTATTCGGGACCGTATGGCCTCCGAACATGCACCCCGCATTCCCGAGGTGACGCGCCACCTGGTCGAAGCCGGCGGCAAGCGGCTGCGGCCCATGCTGACCCTCGCCTCCGCTCGGCTCTGCGGCTACGATGGCCCCTATCACGTGCACCTCGCCGCCACGGTCGAATTCATCCACACCGCGACCCTGCTGCATGACGACGTGGTGGATGAAAGCGCCCAGCGGCGCGGACGGCCCACGGCGAACCTGCTCTGGGACAACAAGTCCTCGGTGCTGGTGGGCGACTACCTCTTCGCCCGCTCCTTTCAGCTGATGACCGAAACAGGCAACATGAGCGTCCTGCGCATCCTGTCCGACGCCGCCGCCACCATCGCCGAAGGTGAAGTGCTGCAAATGACAGCAGCCCAGGACCTGGCCACAGACGAGGCCATCTACCTGCAAGTGGTGCGCGGCAAGACGGCGGCGCTGTTCTCCGCCGCCATGGAAGTGGGCGGGGTGATCGCAGGCAAAGACGCGGCGGCGACCCAAGCGCTCTTCGACTATGGCGACGCGCTCGGCATCGCCTTCCAGATCGTGGATGATCTCTTGGACTATCAGGGGCAATCGGCGGCGACGGGCAAGAATGTGGGCGACGATTTCCGCGAACGCAAACTGACGCTGCCGGTCATCAAGGCGGTGGCCAAGGCGGGCGCCGAAGAGCGTGCGTTCTGGTCGCGCACCATCGAGAAGGGCAGGCAAGAGGACGGCGACCTCGACCACGCCCTGTCGCTCCTACACAAACACGGCGCGCTTGAGGCCACGAAACAGGACGCCATTGCTTGGGCGCACAAGGCCAAAGCATCGCTCGGCACCCTGCCGGGGCACGATCTGCGCGACATGCTGATCGATCTGGCGGACTACGTGGTCGAAAGGATCAACTAGGCGCCAATCGTCCTGACGGCACGCACCCACCACCGCGGCTGCCTGGCCGCAACGCTGTCCGCCGCCGTCCGCGCCGCCTTGGCATCAGCGTAGAGCCCGAAACAGGTCGAACCCGACCCAGACATGCGTGCAATCTCGGCCCCATGCAGTGACGCCAGCGCCGCGGATATGGCCGGGTTCCCGGACGCGGCAGGCGCCTGCAAATCGTTCCGCTGGCCGCGCAGCCATTCCACAAAGGCCGCACGATCCGGCCAGCCTAGCCGACCCTCCATCGCCGGATTGTCCTTCTGCCGCAACCGCTTGAACACCTCCGGCGTTGGCACGTGCACACCGGGATTGACCAGCACCAGATCCAGCCCCGGAACACCGCCCAACGGCCTCACATCCTCACCGATCCCGCGCATCCGCTGCGGCACATCCAACAAACACACCGGCACATCCGCCCCAAGGGCCAGCGCATGCGCCTCCGCCCCCAACAGGCGCAGCACCGCAGCCGCGTCCGAAGACCCACCACCGATCCCCGCCCCGTGCGGCAGATTCTTTTCCAAATGAAAGCGACCGGTCACGCCCGCCAACACGGCCGCACGCCAGACCAGATTGCGCCGGTCCGTCGGCACACCAACCGAAAATGGCCCTGATACATCCAGCGCCATCGACGGCGCGGGTTCAAACCGCAACCGATCCCCAACATCCGCAAAAACCACAAGCGAATCAAGCAGATGGTAGCCATCACTCCGCTGGCCGGTTACATGCAGGGTCAGGTTGATCTTGGCGGGCGCAAAGGCCTCAATCGTCATTCGCCACCCGCAGGGGATCCGCACCTTCTTCGGCCAGCACGGCATCCAGGCCGACCTCCAACTTGCGGCGCATCCGGTCCGGGTCCGCCTCTCCATCGGTATCGGCAGGATCGACAAAACTCAGCGCGCGCATCCACTGGAACCGTGCCTCACGCTCGCGACCCACAGCCCAATACACATCGCCCAGATGATCATTGACAACCGGATCAACGGGCATCAGCTCGACTGCGCGCTCCATATGCTCCACCGCTTCTTCGTAGCGGCCGAGCCGGTAAAGAACCCAGCCCAGACTGTCGACGATGTAACCGCTGTCAGGGCTGGCCGCGACGGCCTCCTCGATCATGGCCAGCGCCTCGTCCAGCTTGATCTGCTTCTCGACCAACGAATACCCAAGGTAGTTCAGCACCTGCGGCTGACCGGGGTTCAGTTCCAGCGCGCGACGGAAATCCGCCTCGGCCTGCGGCCATTCCTTCAACCGTTCATAGGAAATCGCGCGGGCATAGTGCAGGAACCAAGCGCCCCGCGCCTCGGGATCCGTCAGATCCAGCGCCCGCTCATAGGCGGCGACCGCCTCCTCAAACCGGCTCTGCTGGCGCAGCACATCGCCCAGCGTGGAATGGACAAGGGGCAGATCGCCAAAGCGCTTGGCCAACTGCTCCAGCACCTCAATCGCCGCATCGGGCTTGCCGGATTCGCGCAGGGCCGCCGCCCGGCCCAATTCAGCGGCGTGGAAGGCCGGATGATCTGCAGGCACCTGTTTGTAGGTGGCATTTGCCAGATCGTATTGTTCCAGCGTTTCCAACAGGTCCGCATTCAGCAGCAGCGCATCCACATGATCGGGGCGCAGATGACGGGCAAGGCGACCATAGAGCAGCGTGTAATCTGCCCCTGCATCCTGCCTCAAGGCCCCCGCAAGGGAATAGAAAACCTCTGCCATCCCATCGCGGGCAGACGTGATATGGGTAAAGGCCAGCGTCTCCCCCGCCTCAAGCGCCAGGTGCATCGCATCCAGTTCCGGGTCCGTCACCGTGCCGAACGCCGCCTCGAGCGAGGCCGCCGCCTCGTCGTTCCGGCCAAGTTGCGACAGAACTTCGGCCCGCGCCATGGCCCCCCGACGCGTCTGTTGCAGCGGGCCCGACCCTTCGCTTTCAAAAATCTCGCTCGCTTCTTCGAACCGGCCCAGTCCCGCCAGCGCCATCGCCTTGTGATACATGGCAAATCCGCGCACGCCGCGCTGCTCGGACACCGCGTCAAAACCAGCCATCGCCTCGTCCACGCGGTCGGCACCCACCAGCGCCCAGGCGTTCAAAAGGCCATCGACCAGCGGGCCGATCCCCTGGGTGTCAACGTCGCGTGCGAGGTAGCCTTCGTAATCCTCCTGCGCCAGTATATCGGCGATGATGATCATGTGCGCGGCCTGGCTGCGCGCCTCGCTCGCTTCGATCTGTTGTGCGATGGGCAGGGCTCGATCAATGCGGCCCATCGCCATTTGGGCAATGACAGCATCTTCCATCAGTTCGACATTGCCGGGATCACGCGCCAAGGCTGCGGTGTAGTAGCGTGCGGCCGCCTCAAAATCGCTCGTGATCGCCGCCTGGCGCCCGGCGAGGTAGGCCCCCGCCACCGATTGGGCGGGCGCAACATGCGGAGCGGTCGCCAAGACGGCGGCGAGGGCGACACTGGACAAAAGCGATCTGATCAAGGGGTGCACTGCCTTTTCTCTGTTTGCGTTAAAGGCTAGCACGTCTGGGCATATGTGCAATCCGACCTCGCGAAATGGTCAGCAAATGCACGCCATAAAAAAGGCCGGGCTATGCGGCCCGGCGTTTTCTTCGTCATCTGGCAGATCGCGCCGCGTCACATGTTCGGATAGTTCGGCCCGTCTCCGCCCTGCGGCGTGGTCCAGTTGATGTTCTGGGCCGGATCCTTGATGTCACAGGTCTTGCAGTGCACGCAGTTCTGGAAGTTGATGACAAAGCGCGTGTCCTTGCCCTCCTCCTCCACAAACTCATAGACCCCCGCAGGGCAATAGCGCGCCGACGGGCCCGCATATTTCGGCAGGTTCTGCGCCACCGGGATCGCGGCATCCATGAGCTTCAAATGCGCAGGTTGGCTTTCCTCGTGATTGGTAAAGCTGAAGGACACGTTGGTCAGCCGGTCAAAGGACAGCGTGCCATCAGGCTTGGGATAGTCGATCGGCTTGTGCTTTGATGCCTCTTCGGTCGCATCAGCGTCGTTCTTGCCGTGTCCCACGGTACCGAACAGCGAAAAGCCCATCGTGTTGGTCCACATGTCCAGACCACCCAGCACGAGGCTTGCCGTCAACCCGTATTTCGACCAGATCGGTTTTACATTGCGCACCTTCTTCAGGTCCTTGCCGATGGGCCCGGTGCGCACCAGCGCTTCGTAGCCGTCCAGCTCGTCACCCGCGCGGCCCTCATTGATCGCGACAAACGCGGCTTCGGCTGCGTGAATACCTGAAAGCATCGCGTTATGATTGCCCTTGATGCGTGGCACATTGACCATGCCCACCGAACACCCCAGCAGCGCCACACCGGGCGCCACCATCTTCGGCATCGACTGGTAGCCCCCCTCGGAAATGGCGCGCGCACCGTAAGCCACGCGCTTCCCGCCCTTCAGCAGGTCCGCCACCATCGGATGATGCTTGAAGCGCTGGAACTCCATGTAGGGGAACAGATGCGGGTTCTTGTAGTTCAAATGGACCACAAAACCCACGTAAACCTGATTGTTCTCAAGGTGATAGATGAACGACCCACCCCCTGCATTGGATTCCAGCGGCCAGCCCATCGTGTGGGTGACCGAACCCTCGCGGTGCTTCTCGGGATCAATCTCCCAGATCTCTTTCATGCCCAGGCCGTATTTCTGCGGCTCCTTGCCCTTTGACAGGTCATACTTGGCGATGACCTCTTTCGACAGCGACCCACGCACACCTTCGGACAAGAAGACATACTTGCCGTGCAGTTCCATGCCCGGCTCGGTGTTCTCGCCAATCGAGCCGTCTTCTTCGAGACCAAAGACGCCAGCGACAACGCCCTTCACTTCGCCATTGTCACCATAGACCAACTCGGAACAGGCCATGCCGGGAAAGATTTCAACACCCATTTCCTCGGCCTGCTCGGCCATCCAGCGGCACACATTGCCCATGGACACGATGTAATTGCCGTGGTTGTTCATCAGCGGCGGCATGGGCAAGTTGGGGATACGAACCTGCCCCGCCTCCCCCAGCATGTAGAAGTTGTCGTCCTTCACGGGCACGTTCAGCGGCGCGCCCTTCTCTTTCCAATCCGGGATCAATGTGTCCAGCCCCACCGGATCCAGCACCGCGCCCGAAAGAATATGCGCCCCCACCTCGGATCCCTTCTCAAGGACCACGACATTCAGATCAGCATCCAACTGCTTGAGGCGAATGGCAGCCGACAGACCGGCAGGGCCCGCCCCCACGATCACCACGTCATATTCCATCGCTTCGCGTTCAATCTCGGCCATCCGGCGGCTCCCTCTTACTCCCGGCGCGTGACGCGCAAATTTCATCGTCGCTACCCTTTAGATAGGGCTTTCGCAATGTGGTGAACTGTCCCCATGAAAAAATCTATCAAAAATTCACGAAACGACGACACGTTACGCAAAATAACGTCACGACGTGACATCTGACGGGCGATCGCCCAGCAGATATCGCGGCCCTTGCCCCTTCTCGGCTGCGGCATCGCGCGGATTATACAGCGCGCAAGCCTCCAGACTCAGACACCCACACCCGATACAGCCATCCAGCGTATCGCGCAGCTTCTCCAGCCGCGCGATACGCGCGTTCAGACCGTCCCGAAACTCCGTGCTGATGCGCGCCCAGTCCCGCTTGTTGGGGGCACGGTGGCGGGGCAACAGATCCAGCTCGGCCTTGATCTGGGCCAGCGTGAACCCGAACTGCTGGGCAACCATGATGAAACTCAGGCGCCGAATGTCCGCCCGCTGAAACCGCCGCCGCCCCGACGCGTTGCGCCACGGGGCCACCAGCCCCTCGTCTTCGTAATACCGGATCGCCGAGACCGCCAAACCGGTCCGCTCCGCAATCTCTCCAATGCTCAACCCGTCCGACGGCGCCATGAAAAAACCTCTTGACCTCAAGTTGACTTGAGGTCGCAGGATGCCCTCACCGACGACCGAAGGAAAGGTCAAATGAAGAAAGGACCCGACAATGCCCGCGATGCTCGAACACACCAATCTCACCGTCTCGAATCCCGATACAACCGCCGCATGGATGTGCGACCTCTTTGGCTGGCACATCCGGTGGGCCGGCAACGCGATGGAGGTCGGGCGCACCGTCCACGTCGGAACGGACAAACACTATCTCGCGCTCTACACCCAGGACGCGGCGACAAAGGGCCATGAAAGCTCCTACGCCACCATCGGCGGTCTGAACCACATCGCCATCGTCACTGACGACCTCGAAGGGATCGAGGCGGCGGCCCGCGCCCGCGGCTTCCGGGTCGGCCAGCACCACGACTACGAACCGGGCCGACGCTTCTATTTCCACGACGCCGACAATATCGAGTTCGAAGTGGTGCAATACGACTAACCCTTCATTGTTCGAAAAATATGCCGGGGGGAGTCGCGCCAGCGACGGGGGCTGGCCCCCATACCCCCTTGCAATCCCCCGCTTCATTGGGTCAGTTAATCCCCATCGCAATGAACGGCGGCTCCAACGCGGGCCGCCGCATGTTCTTAGGACGACGCCGATGGAAAAGATCCCGATGACCCGCGCCGGTGCCACCGCACTGGAAACGGAACTCAAGCACCTCAAGACCGAGGAACGCCCCGCCATCATCAAGGCGATTGCAGAGGCGCGCGAACATGGCGACCTGTCCGAGAACGCCGAATACCACTCGGCCAAGGAAAAGCAGTCCTTCATCGAAGGGCGGATCAAGGAGCTTGAAGGCGTCATTTCGCTGGCCGAGGTGATCGACCCGGCCAAGCTGTCGGGCGCCATCAAGTTCGGCGCCACCGTGACGCTGGTGGACGAGGACACGGACGAGGAAAAGACCTACCAGATCGTCGGCGAATACGAGGCCAACATCGAAAAGGGCCTTTTGAACATAAAATCGCCCATCGCGCGGGCGCTGATCGGCAAGGAAGAGGGCGACAGCGTCGAGGTGCGGACACCCGGCGGTGAAAAGGGCTATGAAGTCCTGAAAATCAGCTATAGCTGAGGCCATGGCCGAGAAGCCCGAACCACAATCGCGCCCCACCCCTCTGGGCATCTACGACAAACCCAGCGCCGAAGGTGTCACGGGGATCGAGATCGCAGCCCTGATCCTGACCGCCATCTGGCTGGTCGGGGCGGCAGCGTATTTCCTGCTGGCGGGCGATGATCCGACGGGCACGGGCGAGGGCCTGCGCTTTCTGATCACCATGCTCGCCATCTTCATGCCGGTGGCGATGATCTGGGTCGCGGCAACCGCCGCCCGCTCCAGCAAGGTGATGCGAGAGGAAAGCCAGCGGCTACAGACCGCCATTGACGCGATCCGGCAGGCCTATATCGCCCAGAACCAGGGCCGCAACGTGGCCGATGAGCCGTCGGTCGCCCGTAAGCTGGACGAGATTGCAGCCGCCACGCGCAAGACCGAAAGCGCGCTCGCCACCTTCCAAAGCCGCCGCGACCAGGCCCCCGCCCCGCAGCAAGTGGCCGCGCCCGAACCAACGGGCGACCAGCCCGCGCTCGCTCTCGGCACCAGCGCCGAAGACATCGCGCCGCCGCTCGCGGCCGAGGATTTCATCCGCGCCCTCAACTTCCCCGAAACCGCCGAAGATGAGGAAGGGTTCGCCGCGCTGCGCAAGGCGATGAAGGATCGCACGACCGCGCAACTGGTGCAGGCGGCCCAGGACATTCTGACCCTGCTCAGCCAGGACGGCATCTATATGGACGACCTGCGCCCCGACCGCGCCCGGCCCGAGGTCTGGCGCCAGTTTGCCCAGGGCGCGCGGGGCCGTGCCGTCGCCGCCTTGGGCGGTGTCCGCGACCGGTCCTCGCTCGCTCTGTCGGCGGGCCGGATGAAACAGGACCCGATCTTCCGCGACGCCGCCCACCACTTCCTGCGCCGCTTCGACCAAACGGTGTCAGCCTTCACAGAAACGGCCACAGATGCCG
The DNA here is from genome assembly GCF_001969365.1 of Tateyamaria omphalii. Taxonomy (NCBI): domain Bacteria; kingdom Pseudomonadati; phylum Pseudomonadota; class Alphaproteobacteria; order Rhodobacterales; family Roseobacteraceae; genus Tateyamaria; species Tateyamaria omphalii. Next base: position 2,389,108 of record NZ_CP019312.1, read on the forward strand.
AAATCTCAGCGCTCAGCGATACCCGCACCGCTCGCGCCTTCATGCTCTTGGGACGCGTTGCCGGTACCTTCGACTAGGGTTGTTTCCAGCCCGAAAGGCGCCACAGACGTCAAATCTGCGGTGTAAACGGGGCTCACCCGCGCCAATCAGGTTCAGTTTTCAAACAATCCCAGCCGCCAGCAGACGTGACGTCGGCCCATCACCAACGTGTCAGGCATTCGACCCAATTCCGATTTAAGATATTGTTTTTATTTGATTTTCTTGACATTCTCCAAAGAATTCTGGATGCCTGTCAAAACAACTCCGGGGCGCAAAAGGCCCGCGCCTCAAAGCGGCACATGCAGCAGTCCACGCGCTCCGACCGAGTCGAACAGACGCTGGGCAATATCTTCGGCCAACAAAATCGCGTCAGGATGGTCATGCAGCACAACGCTCGCAGGCATCGACGGATAATCCGCCTCGCGCGGCAATTGTACCAGAAGCACCCCGCCCGCGCGGTGGACGGCCTCGGCCCCTGCAGTCCCGTCATTCAGGTTGCCCGACAGCACCACCGCCACCGTCCCCGTCCCGTAATGCTCCGCCGCGCTGCGAAATAGCAGATCGACCGAAGGTTGGAAGCGCGCCGCATCAGGCAAGCGGCCCAACCGGAGCACGCGGCCCTCGATCCGCGTGTGTTCCCCGCCGGGACAGACCGCGATCACCCCCGGCTCCAGCGCCTGCCCGTCCGTCGCCTTCTGCACCGGCAGCGACGCTGTGCGGGTCAGAACCTCGGTCAATTGGCTGAGATGGCCGCCGTGGATCGCGACAACAACGGGGGCGTTCAGATTGCGTGGAAGGACACTCAGTACCTCGCACATGGGTTTCAGACCCCCTGCCGATGCGCCGATGACGATGATGTACTCTGGATCAGGCGCCTGGGTCATGTCGTGGACACATAGGCGGTTGTGCGCCGATTGCCACGATTAAGCGCCGAAACCGCCCCAGGGAATGAAACGCACCATGTCTCCCTGCGCGACACTCATCGCCTCGTCCGGCAACTCGACCAGGCCCTCCGCCCAGCTGAGCCCACTGATCCGCCCGGACCCTTCGGAGGCAAAGACCTCGACCCGCCCACCCCGGATCCGCGCCCGCAAGAACTCGCGCCGTCCGGCTTTCTTCGCCTTGGAAAACGCCGCGGGGACCATGAAACCTTCCGGCTCCGCCCACGCAGCCCCAGCGAGCGTGGCCAGCGCAGGCGCGCCAAAGACCAGCGTACAAACCATCGCCGCCACCGGGTTGCCCGGCAGCCCGAACACCGGCTTGCCTTGCCATATCCCCAACGCCAGTGGCCGTCCCGGCTTGATCGCGATGCGCCAGAGCGCCATGGCGCCCGCCTCGTTCAACAAGGCCGAGACATGGTCCGCATCCCCCGCCGATGCGCCGCCACTGGTGAATATCACATCCGCTTTGGTGGCCGCCTCATCCAACCGCGCGCGCAAGGCGTCGCGGTCGTCGGGTACGGGTCCAAGGTCGATGGGCACGTGCCCCAAACGGGTGATCAATCCGCGCAGCATCGGCCGGTTCGAATCGTAGATCTGGCCCGGCCCTGCATCCTCGCCGGGCTGCACCAACTCGTCGCCCGTGGACAGGATCCCGACCCGCAAGGGGCGGCGCGTTTCGACATTTTGCACACCCACAGCGGAGAGCAGCGCGAGGTCGGCGGCAGTCAGTTTGCGGCCCGCTTTCGCGATCACATCGCCAACGTTCACGTCCTCGCCTGCCTTGCGGGTGTTGGCGCCTTGCTTGATCGGGCCGCTGAAGTGGATGGCGCCGTCGCGCAGCTCCACATCCTCTTGCAGGATGACGGTGTCGACGCCCGGTGGTAAGGCGGCGCCGGTCAGGATGCGGATGGCTGTCCCCGCGGGGACACTTGTGTCGGGGGTCGCTCCGGCGGGCATATGTTGCGCGACAAGCGGGATGTGGTGGTCTCCTTCCCCGCGTCCGTTAAGGAAACCGTAACCATCCACGGCCGTGTTGGGCAGCGGGGGATGGGCACGCGGGGCGGTGATGTCAGCGGCAAGGATGCGGTCGAGCGCGCCTGCCACGGGCAGTGTTTCGGTGCCCACCACGCAGGACAGGCGGCTGCGCAGGTCGGCCAAAGCGTCGTCTACCGGGGTCCAGTGCACGCCGGGCGGCAGGGCGAAACAGTCGTTCTTAAGCGGCGGCATCGGTGTCCTCCGCGTATGAAACGAGAGTGGCATTGTGACCTGCACCCAGAATCCAAGCCTCTTCGCGGGCGGCATCGGGAAGGTCGGTCATCCACGCCAGCAAGGTTGCAGCAGGCAAGCGCGAGAGGGCGGTTGCAAGGAGTCGGACTTGGACCGCGTCGCGGATCGCATCGGTTTGTGCGGCTTTGACGGCGGGTTCGATGAGGCCGGGCCAGATTTCGGCCAGGACCACGGGCGCGTCTGTCCAGTCTTCAAACGGCCAGACGGCCACATTTGGGCGGGCACGGAGGCGGTTGAGCGTGGGCAGGCCCATAAGGATTTGACCGCCGACGGTGGGGGGAAAGGCAAGTTGGAAACAGCTGGAGGCGGCCTTGGCCGCGAGATCGCAGGCGCGGCGTTCGGGCACCGTGTCGTAGACGATCCCTGCTTTGCGGTAGGGCACACCGGGCCAGTCCGTCTGGTTGGGTTTGCCCCAGAGCGGGCCAGGGCCGTCGAACTTGTCGTTCATCTCTTCGGCCACCGCGTAACGGTTGTTGGACCCGTCCGGGGCGTCGGTGATGCGTGCGCTGATCCAGTCCCAGAGGGCGAAGGGATCGTCGCTGCCCGTGATCTGGCGGGCGAGGCCACGCGGGTAGCCGAATGGGAAGTCGAAGGTCAGCAGCAACCGGCGGCCTGCTGCGACTTCGTCTTCGATGATCTGGGTGATCTGCGCTTCGGCCTCTTGCCGTGACCGGCAGTAGATCGGGGCGTCGGCCACCCCGCTGCGTGCGATGCCCAACCAGATAGCGTCCTTGCTGGGCCTTGCGGGGCGGCGTTTGCCTGCGGACCAGTCGGCGACAAGGATGGTGTCGAACGACGTCAAAGACCCACCTCTGACAGGATGAAATCGGCGATGGATTTGGTGTCGTTCAGGTCGAACACCGGGCGGTCCATGGTCAGCGCGGTGTCGCTGGCGATGGCGCGGATCGTGGGATCTTCGGGAGCGATCAGGGGGTTGCCCGTCTCGGACCGGTGCGCCTCGACCTTGGGGTGTGCGTCGCGTTTGTACCCTTCGACCAGCACCAGATCGACGGGGCTGAGCCGGGTCAGGAGGTGGTCGAGGGTGGGTTCGTCTTGGTCGCGTAATTCCTGCATCAGTGCCACCCGGTTGCGGGAGGACAGCAGCACCTCGGACGCACCCGCGACGCGGTGGCGGTGGCTGTCCTTGCCCGGGTGGTCGACGTCAAAGCTGTGATGGGCGTGTTTCACGGTCGAGACGGTGATGCCACGCCCGGTGATCTCGGTCACGAGCCGTTCCATGAGGCCGGTCTTGCCTGCGTTTTTCCAGCCCACGACGCCGTAGATCTTCATTGTATGTCCTTGGCCATAGTCTCTGCCCGCTTCAAATCGTCGGGCGTGTTCACGTTGAAAAAGGCGGCCTCATCCGGGAAGAGCGCTGTGCGGCCATCATGTGTGTCGGTCCATAGGACCACCTTGCGCAGGCCGTCTTGCAATGCCGTGCGCAGGTCCTCGCGCAGGGCCACAGGCCAGAGGCCGAAGGTCGGGTGTCGGGCCTGTCCACGTTTGGGATCAGGCGTGGCGGCGAGGGCCAGGGGGTGCGCCATACCTTCGGTCGCGAGGTGCAGGCGTGGGACGAGGTCACAGGGGAAAAAAGGCGTGTCGGCGGCGGCGGTGACGATGGTGTCGGCCCCCAGGGTCGCGGCCCAGTCGAGGCCCGCGAGGACCCCTGCAAGGGGGCCTGCGAAGCCGTCGATGCTGTCGGGGAGGATGGGCAGGTTGAGGTCGGCAAAGCGGTCCGGGTCACCGTTGGCGTTCAGCGCGAGGCCCGCCACCTGGGGGCTGAGACGGTCGATCACGTGGTCGATCAGCCGCGTGTCACCCGCCCGCAGCAGCCCCTTGTCGCCGCCGCCCATGCGCGTGGCCTGCCCGCCCGCGAGGATCACGCCCAGAGGTGGGATCATGCGGCGCCCTTGCGTCCGCTTTTGCGCGGCTCGTCGGTGATGCTGGCCGGGTCGGTGTCGCGGATCAGCCGTTCTTCTCCGCTGAGGCAGACAAAGCGTTGGCCGCGCATGCGTCCGATCAAGGTCAGACCGACCTCGCGTGCGATTTCGACGCCCCAAGCGGTGAAGCCGGAGCGGGAGGCGAGGACGGGGATGCCCATGAGAGCGGTCTTGATCACCATTTCGGAGGTGAGGCGGCCGGTGGTGTAAAGGATCTTGTCTGCCGGATCGGATCCGTTTTGCAGCATCCAGCCTGCGACCTTGTCGACCGCGTTGTGGCGGCCCACGTCTTCCATATAGACCAGCGGTTGGGTCTGGTGGCATAGGACCGTGCCATGGATGGCCCCCGCTTCGAGGTAGAGCGACGGCGTGCGGTTGATGGCCGCCGAAAGGGCATAGAGCCATGACGTGCGGACCTCTGCGGCGGGCAGTTGCGCGTCCTCCAGCCCCTCCATCATGTCACCGAAGACCGTGCCGACGGCGCAGCCGCTGGTTCGGGTCTTTTTCTTCAGCTTGTCTTCGTGATTGGTGGGATTGGCCGTGCGGACGACGACGGTTTCAAGCTCTTCGTCATAATCCACGCGGGTGACCGTATCCGCATCCGTCAGCATCCGCTGGTTGCGCAGGAAGCCGAGCGCCAGATAGTCGGGGTAGTCACCAATGGTCATCGCCGTCACAATTTCCTGTGAATTCAGGTAGATGGTGAGGGGCCGTTCTTCGACCACGCTGATCTTTGTCTCGGCCCCGGTGTGGTCGTGGCCGGTCACCGCCCGCGTCAGGCGGGGCGCCGCGGGATCGGGTGCGATCAGGTATCCGGTCGTGTCGCTGTCACGTGCCAATTGCATCCTCCCCGGGCAGCGCCTACATCTTGCCGGACTACATTAAGGCCCCCTCATGCCCATCACCACCACCAAATCCGCTTTTTGGGCGGGTGTGCGCGACGGCGCACCGTTTGTCTTCGTGGCTGGCCCGTTTGCCCTGCTCTTTGGCGTGCTCGCGACCGAGGCGGGGTTGAACGTGTTTGAGGTGATGACCTTTTCGCTGGTGGTTATTGCGGGGGCGGCGCAGTTTACGGCGTTGCAGGTGATGGCAAATGACGCACCGACGGTGGTGGTGATCCTGTCGGCGCTGGCGGTGAATCTGCGGGTGGCAATGTATTCGGCGGCCCTGACCCCGTACCTGGGCCGCGCGCCGCTGTGGCAGCGGGTGTTTGCGGCCTACTTGCTGGTCGATCAGAGCTATGCCCTGAGCCATGCGAAGTTCGAGGCGGAGCCGGAATTGGGCGTGCCGCAGCGCATGGCCTACTATTTCGGCACCTGCATTCTGGTCCTGATCTTCTGGTTCTGGATGAGCTATCTGGGCGCGGCTGTGGGCACGCAGCTGCCGCAGGATCTGCCGCTGGATTTCGCGCTGCCCATCGCATTCCTGTCGATGGTGGCGCCGATGGTGCGGACGCTGCCGCACCTGATTGCCGCTGTTGTCGCTGTGGTCGTGGGGCTGCTGGCGGTGTCTGTCCCCTACTCACTGGGCCTGATCATCGCTGGAGCTGCGGGGATGATGGCCGGGGCGCAGGCGGAACTGATGCTCAAGGGACGGGAACCATGAGTGACAGCGCGACCTTGTGGACGGTGATCATTGGGCTGGGCGTGGGCAGCTTTCTGTTGCGCTTTACCTTTCTGGGCTTTGTGGGCGACCGGCCCCTGCCCGCGTGGTTGCTGCGGCATCTGCGGTATACTGCCGTGGCGATCCTGCCGGCGCTCGTGGCGCCACTGGTCGTCTTTTCGGGCGAGAATGGCAGCACCGACATCAGCCGTGTCGTGGCGGCGCTGGCGACACTGGGCGTGGGCATGTGGACGCGCAACGTCTTTGCGGCCATTGGCGCGGGTGCCGCGACACTGGTTGTGCTGGTCTATGTGATCTGACGCCATGACGTCCCGCGACCGCGTGCGTCAGTCGGAAAGGACGATCCCCGCGACACCGTCCAGAATGGTGCCTTCGTCATCTTCGTAATATTTGTCCTCGATCACGCCGGGGCGCGTGGCGATCTGCGCCATCAGCTTGGTCGGGAAATAGGTGACCTTGGTGTCCTCGAAACCCGGCACCTGCTGCAGCAGCATCGTCGTCGCATTCGTGCAAAAGGCGCGCGCGACGGGTCCGTTGCGTTTGGCCAGGCGCAAGGCGGTCTCGGCCTGTTCGGGCGTCACTTCCATTGTCTGGCTGACCACGTGAAAGGTGCTGCGGGCATGCGCGCTGCGATAACCCTGCAACACGGCGGGCGTCACGCCATACAGCACATCCGCCTGTTCGGGCACGCGGTCGTTCACGAAAGAGCCTGCCGGGTCAAAGATCACCCGCTCGCTGCCGTTGATCAAAAGCGCGGAATGCGCCCCCGATCCGCTGCGGTTGCTGACCATGGTCATGACGGTGATGGTCGCGGGTCCCGGTGCGCGATAGGCAACCGAGGCGACCCGCTCGTCAGAGGCGTAAGGGATTTCCGGCGGCTGCGCACACCCGATCAGCACGCCGCACGCCACAAGGGCTGCAAACAACCGCATTCCCGGAACTCCCCCAGTCACAAACGCCTAGAAAAATGCGCGCCTTAAGAAATAAAGATCGCCATGCCGACAAGCAGGACAAGGATCACAACCACAGACCACGTGACCCATGACATGAACCCGTCAAAGGTCTTTTCCTGCGTTTCAACATCCATTTCGCCGATTTTATGGTCTGCCATAACACGTCCCTTTCGTATTCGCTTGCCCGCGCCATACCGCATCTTTTGCGGGCTGTCACTGCGTCTTTGCGGCGCGTTTCACTCGTCTTCGAGATCCTGCGCAAGCCGAAAGCCGATGCGGCGCGGTTCGGCCTGTTCCACCGCTTTGGGAAGCGCGCGCAGCATCACGTTCAACTGGCTCACATGCTGGATGGCCTGCGTCTTGGCCCCGGCAGGATCCGAGCCATAGAAGGTCACGATGTCGGGCGGAAAATATCCCATCCCCTCGATTCGCAACACGCCTGCGTCGCCGCCGGTAAAGCCCAACGCCACCTCGTGTTCGTTATCAAGGCTTTCTTCGAAATTCTTGAGGTAGAGAATGATCCGCTCATAGGCCCATTGCGCCGGGCTTTTCTGTTCTGCCGGGGTTTTGGACACACCCTTGGGCACGGGCTGATCCGCGGCGTTGCGCACGCCCGGTTCGCAATGCACCTCATGCGCGCGGGGCAGCGCGTCGGCCTCGACCGCTTCGGCTGCTGTCTTGATGTCGTCGTTCATGGCGTTGCCTCTGTATCCGGGGCCCTATTCGACGCGCTGGTAGATCCATGCGCCATCATCGCGTTTGGTACGGGTCGCCCGCCCCTCTTGGTAAAGGTGCGACAGATGCGCCACGGCTTCAACCAGCGCGAGGCCATATTCCCCGTCTCCAATGGTCCGTTTGAAAAGCGGGGCAAAGCATTCGGAGGCCGCCTTGGGCGTGTCGATGTATTCCATCAGCCGTTTGAGCGCGCCATGGTGGTTGTCGATCAACTGGCGCATCCGCGTCGGCAGGCCGGTGAAGGGCAGCTTGTGCCCGCCAAGGACAAGGTGGTCGTCCTGCGCCAGCAGGCGCAGCCGTTCGCACGCCTCCAACCAGTCGCCGATGGGGTCGGCCATGGGTTCGGTGGCATAGACGCCAACGTTCGGGCTGATCGACGGCAGGATCTGATCGCCCGACAGGACGATATTGTCGTTCCGGCTCCAGAACGTCGCGTGTTCGGGGGCATGACCGTTGCCGATGTGGATGTCCCATGTGCGCCCGCCCATGGTGATCGTGTCGCCCTGCTTGATCCGGGTATAGCCCAGCGGCATGGGGGCCACGATGTCACCAAAGTTGAAGGGGCGTTCGGTCGCGCGCTGGTCGTATATGGCCTTGTCCATCCCGGCGCTGCGGTAGAAGGCGAGCGTTTCCTCGGTCGGGGTTTCCTGCACATCCAGCGTCAGCATCCGGGCAAAGAGCCACGCGGTGCGCGTGGTGATCAGTTCTGCGCCAAAGTCGGATTGCAGCCACCCGGCCAGGCCCACGTGATCGGGATGGTGATGGGTGACGATGACGCGGGTGATGGGCTTGCCGCCCAAGGGGCCATCCATCAGCGATTGCCAGATGGCTTTCGTCTTCTTCGACGCAAAGCCCGTGTCGATCACCGTCCAGCCGTCGCCATCGTCCAGCGCATAGACGTTCACATGGTCCAGCTTCATCGGCAGCGGCAGCCGCATCCACAGGATGCCGGGGGCCACTTCCGTTGCGGTTCCGTGCTCCGGTGGCTCCGCCCATGGGTATCGCAATCCGGTGGGCGGGTCGTCTTTCATCAGGCGGCGAACTCTTCCGGTGTCAGTGCATAGACGTCGTAGTCGCCCGCATGCGCCTGCGCAAGCAGGCTGTCATGTTCGGGCAGGAGCCGCTGGATGTAGAAGCGCGCCACCTTTTCATGCGCCCCGCCCTGGTCATTGAGGGCCGAGGCAAGGTGGATATGCCCGCCCAGCACGCGCGCGAACGCCCGCAAGTAGGGCACGGCGCCGGCAAAGCGGACGCGGTGGTTTTGCGCGATCATCCATTCGGTCGTCTCACGCAGGGTCTCGCTCGCCTGCCAGACGGCTTCGGCCATCTTGGGGAAGGTCGAGCGGGCCGCTTCGGCTGCCGCCTCGATCTCGTCAAAGATGCGGGCGGCCGCCTCGCCCCCGTCCATCATCTTGCGCGCGACAAGGTCCATCGCCTGAATGCCGTTGGTGCCTTCGTAGATGGTCGTCACCCGCACATCGCGGGCGTACTGCGCCGCGCCCGTTTCCTCGACAAAGCCCATGCCGCCATGGACCTGGATGCCCATGCCTGCGACCTCATTGCCGATGTCCGTGCCGAACGCCTTGGCGATGGGCGTCAGCAGGGCCGCGCGGGACTTCCACGTGGCGTCGTCCGTGGCCGTGGTCATGTCGATGGCGACCGCACACATCAGCGCGATGCCGCGGGCCGCGTAGGTTTCGGCGCGCATGGTCATCAGCATCCGGCGCACATCGGCGTGGTCGATGATGGTGCCGGTGTCGCCCTCGGTCTTGCCCTGCTTACGATCCAGCGCGTAGCCGAGCGCATGTTGGTAGGCGCCTTCGGCGGCCCCTACGCCCTGCCCGCCGACGCCAAGGCGCGCGTTGTTCATCATGGTGAACATCGCCGCCATGCCGCCGCCTTCGGGGCCGACCATCCAGCCCTTGGCACCGTCATATTGCATCACGCAGGTGGGCGAACCGTGCAGGCCCATCTTATGTTCAAGGCTCACCACTTTCAGCGTGTTCGCAACACCCGCATTGCCGTTGTCGTCCGGCAGGTTGCGCGGCACCAGAAACAGCGAAATCCCCTTGGTCCCCACAGGCGCCCCCGGCAGGCGGGCCAGCACCAGGTGGCACACGTTGTCGGTAAAGTCGTTGTCGCCCCACGAGATGTAGATCTTCTGCCCTGTGATTGCATAGGTGCCGTCACCGTTGTCCTCGGCCTTGGACGACAGCGCCCCCACGTCCGATCCGGCTTGAGGCTCGGTCAGGTTCATGGTGCCGGTCCACTCGCCCGAGATCAGCTTGGGCAGGTACAGGTCCTTGATGGCGTCGCTGGCGTGGTGTTCCAGCGCCTCAATCTGCCCTTGGGTCATCAGGGGCGCCAGTTGCAGCGACAGGCAGGCCGCCGACATCATCTCGTTCACCGCCGTCGTGACGGTCATGGGCAGGCCCATGCCGCCATATTCGGGGTCCGCAGCGATGCCGACCCAACCGCCTTCGGCAATGGCCTTGTAGCCTTCGGCATAGCCGGGCGACGTGCGCACGACGCCATTCTCCAGATGCGCGGGGTGCAAGTCCCCGGCGCGCTGCAACGGCGCAATCACATCTTCGCAGAGCTTGCCCGCTTCCGTCAGGATCGCCGTCGTCACGTCGGGTGTTGCGTCGGCAAACCGCTCGGTCGCCACGACCTGGTCCAGCCCCACCACATGGTCAAAGAGAAAGGTGTAGTCATCAACGGGGGCGCGATACGGCATGGGTCAGCTCCGGATATCAATGTCTTGGCAAGCGGCCCGAGGGCGCTTAAACGGGCGTGTCTGAAATCATAGATGCGGCGCGGGGCGGCATATCGCAACTCGAACGCGGCGTCACGGGACCGTAGATCAGCAACGATGTCCAATATTGAAACAGCCCGTCTTGCGCCCGACGCCACCGGCATCGCCGAGGCGGCGCGGCTCTTGGGCGCGGGGGGCCTCGTGTCCTTCCCGACGGAAACGGTCTATGGCCTTGGGGGCGACGCCCGCAACGGCACTGCGGTTGCGCGCATCTTCGAGGCAAAGGGGCGGCCCAGCTTCAACCCGCTGATCGTGCATGTGCCGGACCTCGACACGGCAGAGCGCTACGCGGACATATCCGGCGCGCTGAAGACCCTCGCACGGCGGTTCTGGCCCGGCCCGCTGACACTGGTGGCGCCATTGAAAACCGGGCACGGGCTGTCGCCACTGGTGACGGCGGGCCTTGAAACACTGGCCATCCGCGTGCCATCACACCCGGTCGCGCAAGACGTGCTGCGGGCGTTCGGAGGGCCGGTGGCGGCGCCATCGGCGAACCCGTCGGGGCGGATCAGCCCTACGACCGCGGCGCATGTCATGGCCGGGCTGCACGGCAAGATCGA